>JACKCG010000001.1 GCA_020634135.1 Anaerolineaceae bacterium
CTGTGACGCACACGGCCACCACCCGCTACTATGCCAACCTGCGCGATGTAGCCACCAATACCGGTCGGATTATCGCAGTTATTCCGGTAGGGGAGGCTGTCACCATCCTGGCGGAGGTGCGCCGGGGGCAGTCAGTCAATGGCAACCGCCTCTGGTACCGGGTCGAGACAGCAGCGGGTGAAATCGGCTTCGTCTGGTCGGGCGCGCTCTCCGAAATCGTCGAAACCGGGGCGGGAAATTAGCCTTCCCGCCGCCGGGCGGCCATCTCCAGCGCCTCGCGCAGGTGTTCCAGCGAGGTGTTGCCGCCGGTACACACCAACCCGACTTTCTTGCCTTCCAGCTTGTCCCGCAGGTTATACGCTGCCGCCAACGGGGATGCCCCTGCGCCTTCCGCCAGCGTGTGGGCGTGTTCAACCATCCACACCATCGCCTCGCGGATTTCGACATCGCGCACCAATACGAAATCATCCAACTGGTCACGCAGGATGGCCTGGGGCAGGTTGAAACCGACGCCGGTTGCCAGTCCTTCTGCAAACGTCTCGTTTGGGGCGCTCTTGATGGTTTTGTGCTTCCAGGATTCATAGGCCGCTGGCGAGGCAGCAGCCTGCACGCCGATTACCTGGATCTGTGGGTTAATGGCATGGGCGCTGATACATGCGCCCGCCGCACCGCTTCCCCCGCCTACTGGCACGATGATGACATCCAGGTCGGGTTGGTCTTGCAGCATTTCCAGCGCAATTGTGCCGACTCCGGCGATCAGCAGCGGTTCATCCCCGGCGTGGATATAGCGCCAACCGTGTTCTTCCGAGAGCGCCGCAGCGCGTTCACGGGCATCATCGAATTTCTCCCCATAAAAGATCACCTCTGCCCCCATACCCTGCATCGCAGCGACCTTGCCAGGGTTTGCGCCTTCCGGCACAACAATCCGGGCTTCGACTCCAAATAACCGGGCCGCATAGGCGACGGATTGCCCGTGATTCCCGGTAGAAGCCGCGCTCACACCGCGCTGGCGCTCTTCCGGCGTGAGTTGGGAAATGAGGTTGATGCCGCCGCGCACTTTGAACGCACCGACTGGCTGGTAATTCTCGTGCTTGATAAAAACGTCTGTCCCGATCAGTGTGTTCACTGCCGGATAGCTGTGCAGCGGGGTTGGGCGTAAGTAGGGTCGAATACGGCGATGGGCGTCCAGGACGTCGTGAAATTGTGGCGGTAACATCGGTCTGCCTTTCTCCAATGCCAGAATGTAAGCTACCTTGTGATGGATAATGGGTGAATCGTCCCGATTTTACCCCATTTGTTCCAGTTTGCGGGATAGGATGGTCTGCACTGGTGTTTCCGGTATAATCGAAGCGATTTACAGGCCAAGTATCAGGAACAAACGATGCCCGATGAAAAAAAGTATTTTGACCCGACGCCCCAGCCGTATGACCGGGAGCGCGGCAATGTTCTGGGCGGTTGGTTGATCTTTGTCGGGTTCGCCAACGCGATTTCGATCTACTCTAACGCCATAGCCGGGAATTTCCTGCCGGTGATCTGGGGAATTGTTGGCGTCGTATGTGTTATCGGCCTGTGGCGCTGGTATAAATGGGCGTACTACGGGCTGTACCTGGGTTTCTTGTTCAACATCATGCTCGGTCTGGACGCGAACTCGCTCGATAATGTGATGTACGGGTTGATCTTCATCGGGCTGACATATTTTCTCATTAATCCTAAAAAGGCATATCTGCGATGAAAGCACCTCGTAAACGCCGTATCCCCGCTCGTACCAAAGGGCCTGCTCGCCCGAAGGCTGCGCCATCCCGCCGCACTGCTGGGCCGGCACCATTTGTCTGCGAGGTGGATGTGGCCGAGGGATTGGAACGCTTTGCCTGGGATGAGCTGGACGGCCTGTTTGAGGAGCGCGTGGAACAGATAGATGGCTCGTCCACGCCGGGCCGGATCCGTTTTCAGTATGTCGGCAACCTGTACCACCTTACCCGGTTGCAAACAGTACAGGCCGTCTATCTCTCGCAAGTATTCGCTATCCCGCGCCCAAAAGCCCTGCTGGGCGACCAGCATTTTCGTGCTCTGCTGGCGCAAATTGCCGCTGTGCGTGATCTTTCGCCTGCCGATGCTTACCAGACATTCTATCTGAGCGCCGCCGGGTCTGAGTCGTCGGTGTTAGGGCGCTTGCGCGATGCCCTGGCAGAACATACTGGCCTGACACCCTCCACAGAGGAAGGTGATTTGCTCATTCGGCTGCGCCATCCGCCCGAAGACAAAGATCACTGGGAGACCCTGGTGCGTCTCTCACCACGCCCGCTGGCGACTCGTTCCTGGCGGGTCTGCAACCGGGAAGGGGCGCTCAATGCGGCGGTGGCGCAGGTCATGGTGCGGCTCACCCGGCCCAAGCCGGAAGATGCTTTCCTGAATATCGGCTGTGGTTCGGGGACACTGCTCATTGAGCGGTTGGCCTGCGCTCCAGCGGTCAGTGTTTCCGGCTACGACCACGATGCGACGGCTTTGACCTGCGCCGAACAGAATGCTGCCGCCGCCGGATTTGGCGAGCAGATTAAACTTAATCTGGGTGATGCCCGTAAGCTGCCACTGACCGCAAAGAGCGTGGATGCGATATGTGCTGACCTGCCGTTCGGCCACATGATCGGGTCACATGAGGGTAACATCGAACTCTACCCGGCGCTGCTGGCTGAAGTTGGGCGCGTCGCTAAACCAGGGGCGCGTTTCGTGTTGATTACGCACGAAGTTCGTTTGATGGAAACGCTGCTGGAAGAGTCTCCTACCTGGCATATTGTTGAGGTGATTCGAGTGGCGCTGGGCGGTCTGTACCCGCGTATTTTCGTATTGGAGCGGAAAGGTATAATTGAGTAGCTGCCAAATCAAGGAAGGGTGTTCAAATGACATCTCCCGGTGAGACACGGAAGCGCGGCACAGCGCTCACCATCTGGCTGATTCTCATGGTGCTGTTCAACCTCTATGCGCTGTATGGGAATTGGGATTTGCGTCAGGATTGGATTGATCACGGGCTTAACGCTGCCTTTGACCGCGATACGCCGGAAATTATTCCGCTCCTGTACGTCATTCTGCCACTTGTGAATGTCATCAGCGTTGCATTGGTATGGTTCTGGAAAACGGTTGGACTTTACCTGTTTATCCTGTCAGCAGCCGGTACATTTATCATGAATCTGAGTATCGGTATTCCGGTTGTTACGGCGCTGCTTGGTCTGACAGGTGTGGTCATCCTGTACCTATTGATGCGTCCTAAATGGCAGTGGTTTGAGTAATGACCATACCCACTTCATGGTTTTTCTCATCCCGACCTTTGCATCAATGCGCTGAAAAGAACTCCTCTTTGGCTGATGATATTGTGCAGGCGTTGTTTCATTGGCCCGATTATACCTGTACTAGCTGGAAGCAGTGTGTTCTGGCGTACGCACTTGATCTATCTGCTTCTTGCCGGAGAACCGGGCAACACCGTATCCAATCGCGCTCACCATGACCACCCCGATAACTCCTGCTGCAATCGTCGTGAAGACCTCACTCTGGATGAAGGGAACGGTGTAATCTGGAAGAAGGGTGTACGTGGGTTCTTCCGCCTTATCCAAAAAACCCTGATCTTCGGCAACCCGTTCAAGACCATCCGGGTTGGGGTTCGCCAGTGGAGAAGCAGCCGCCAGCGCCAGCGCAATCACCAGGCCAGCCGCAATCCATCGTGATCCTCGACTCGCATTGGCCGCTGACTGGCCGAGCAGATCCGGGCGAGTCTGCCTGACAAATGCCACCGCCGCTACTGTGATAAGCGCTTCACCCAGACCAATCAGAACATGAATGCCAACCATTGCCGGAAGGGCTATATTCAGTGGGGATGTTCCCGACACAGCTAATTCCAACGTAGTGGCTATAGACGCCACAACGACCCCCAGCCACGCACCAACCCCTGCGCCAAACAATTCCGCTGTCGGAGTCTGCCCCATGAGTTTTTTAATCCAAGTATAGACGGAATATCCCACCAGCCCGCTGACGATGCCCATATTGAGAATATTGGCCCCCAGCGCAAGCAAACCGCCATCCTGAAAAACAACAGCCTGCACCCCGATGACACTCGTCATAACCAATACCATTGCCCAGGGGCCAAGGAAAACGGCCACCAGTGTCGCACCCAGAAGATGCCCGGATGTCCCACCGACAACCGGAAAGTTGAGCATCTGCGCAGCGAAAACAAACGCTGCCAGAATGCCCATTAAAGGGATCTGGCGTTCACCAAGCTGTTTTTGAGTTTGCTGGAGAGCAATGCCCAACAAGACGACGAACAATATCCATCCAAACAGAGAAACCGGAACACTGAGAAAACCATCGGGAATATGCATCGCGAGAAATGTAGGTAACATGATATTGTCCTTATTGTAATATTTTACATATGTAATCTCTTGCATGTCTAATTTCGGATTATACTAGGCTTATGCGAAATTGGCAACCATATAATAAAGGTAAGGCAATGAATACGACTACCATCATTGAGCAGATTCGAGCAAAAGGGGAGCGAATAACACTACCGCGTCGTCTCGTGATTGACGCATTGGGGTACACCCATGAACACCTGGCTATTAGTGATATCCAACGCCACATCCAGGCACAAAGCCCCGGTCATCCTGTGAGCGATACAACCATATATCGGGTGTTACAATGGTTGAAAGACCTGGGATTGGTTTCGCAGACCGATATGGGACAGATTGGGATTGTCTATGCACTGATGAGCCATCCCCACCATCATCACTTAATCTGTTTAACTTGTGGGACGACGATTACAATTGAAGACGCATTGTTTATTCCATTGAGAGATCAACTCCGTAGGGACTATAATTTCGAAGCGCGTGTTGATCACATGGCAATCTATGGACAATGTGCTGGATGCAGCCAGGATCAATCACATCCTGCCTGAGCCAGGGTAATCGGCTGGTAGAATCGCTATTTGCATCCGGCGAAGAGAACAAGCGCGAATCAAAATGCTATTATTCTCATTAGGGTGATCTGTGTATTTGAATCGCAAACCACCATGCGCCAACATCCAGACTGGCAGTGTTTGAATAGTGAAGGTAACGAAAATATGACTTCTTCCCGCGAAAAAATTCTCAGTAAACTCCGTGCCGTCAGCCAGCCCTTCCCGGATGCGCCGCCGCGCCCGAAAGCCTACCTCCCGGTAACAGATCAGGACGACCTTTCGCCGGATGGACTGCTGGCGCGTTTCACGCTGGAAATGGAGCGCCTTCAAGGGCAGGTTTTCCCGGCAGATAGCGACGACGATGCCCGTGAAAAGACCGTTGAGCTGCTTCAAACCCATCACGCCACCCACATTCTGGCCTGGCATTTCACCCGGATTCCGGTAAAGAAACTGCGCGATGCCATTGAAGCTGCTGGAATCACCATTACCCAACCGGATGTGCAGGATGAGTTCCGTGCCGAGACGATTGAGGCAATTCGGGATGCGCAGGTTGGACTGACCGGAGTGGATGCTGCCGCTGCGACAACCGGCACGCTCATTGTGACGACTGGCACGGGGAAGGGGCGTATCCCGACTATGCTGCCGCCGGTACACCTTGTAGTAATGACACTTGACCAACTGGTGCCGCGCCTGGAAGACTGGGTAGCGCAGGAACGCGCTCAAAACCTGAAAGCGATCCGTGATAGCGCCAATGTGTGCTTTATTTCTGGGCCGTCACGCACGGGCGATATTGAAATGGAATTGGTGCTGGGTGTGCATGGGCCGGGGCAGTTGCAGGTAGTTGTGCGCCGTTAGGGTGGCTTTGCGCTCCAAAAAGGCCATGACAATGTGGGACTGTGACTATATCCAGCCTGATAGCCACGAGTTTCAACGGTTGCTTTCCTGCATGGTCACAATGCTATTTTGGTGCCGGGTCAGGTACAATCATCTCACATCTCCACCCATTACATGAATAGGGGACATCGGCAATATTATGATTCGTTTTGGCACGGACGGCTGGCGAGCCGTCATCGCGGATACATTCACATTTGCAAATTTGCGGCTGGTTGCTCAGGCGGTGGCCGACTCCATCAATCAGCAGTACACCGGGACTGGTACTCCGGAAGTTGTGGTAGGTTATGATACCCGTTTTCTTTCGGATCGCTTCGCCGCTGAAGCGGCACGGGTGCTGGCTGGAAACAACATCATCGCCTGGCTGACACGTACCGACGCGCCGACTCCGGCGATTTCTTATAATGTCAAGGAAAAGAAGGCGCAGGCAGGTATAGTGATTACCGCCAGCCATAACCCGCCGCGTTATAACGGCTTCAAACTTAAAGCCCCGTATGGGGGCAGCGCCACTGCCGAGGAATGCGCCCTGGTAGAAGAAGAACTGATGCGGATGGAGCGCGAGGCCCGTGGCCCGAACATCATGGACTACCAGAAAGCGCTCGACCAGGATTTAATCCGCCGGTTTGATCCATCATGGAGTTATTACCAGCACCTCGGTACCCTGATTGACCTGGATAAAATCTCGCAGGGTGAACTGAAAATCGTGGCGGATGCCATGTGGGGCTCTGGGCGTGGGGCGTTTATGAGTATTCTGGCGCGTTCGCGTTGCCAGGTCAGTGAGATTCGCGGCACCCTGAATCCGGGTTTCGGCGGGATTCATCCCGAACCTATTGCCCGTTACCTGAATGAATTGGTGGCCGCTGTCCAGCGCACACAGTCAGATGTAGGTCTGGCGACGGATGGCGACGCTGACCGCATTGGCGCGATTGATGCACGTGGCACGTTTGTAGACCCGCACCAGATTTTCGCGCTGGTGCTGCGTCACCTCATTGAGACTCGGGGGCAGCGGGGCGATGTCGTCAAGACCGTTTCGACCACCTTCATGATTGACTCACTGGCGGCAGCCTATGACCTCAAGGTACACGAGACGCCGGTTGGCTTCAACCACATCGCCGACCTGATGCTCACCAATGATGTACTGATGGGCGGCGAAGAAAGCGGTGGTATCAGCATTCGCGGCCATATCCCGGAGGGTGACGGCATCCTCATGGGGCTGCTGCTGCTGGAGGTCATGGCCGAAAAAGACGCGCCGCTGCACGAGATCGTGGAAGATTTCCAGGCGACCTATGGCCCGGCACACTATGGCCGGATTGACACCCGGTTAGAACACCAACTCCCCAAGACACAGATGGTAAAACTCCTGGTAGATGCGGCCCCGGCGAGGGTTGGCGGCGAGGCAATTACCCAGGTGGATACGCTGGATGGCGTGAAGTTTTACCTGACGGATCGTAGCTGGCTGCTCATCCGCCCTAGTGGTACAGAACCGGTGCTGCGCGTCTATGCTGAAGCCCGTACCCCGGAATTTCGGGATGAACTGCTCCAACTGGGCAGCACACTGGGTAAACAGGTGACACATCAACCGTAAACCATTTCCATGCAGCCAAAGGCGAATACCAACCATGCACACCTTACCCTTTGACAAGCCCGGACTCTTCTACAAAGGCAATCTCCACACGCATTCCACGCTCTCCGATGGGCAGCTGGCACCAGATGCCATCTGCCGTCTGTATGCTGAGCTGGGTTATGACTTCATCGCCCTGACTGACCATTTCATGCAGCAGTACAACTTCCCACTGGCAGATACCCGCGCCTTCCGCACCGAAACCTTCACGACTCTTCTAGGAGCGGAATTGCACACCGGGCAGACGGAACTGGGACAGTTATGGCATATCCTGGCGGTGGGGCTGCCCTTGGATTTTCCGCCACCGCCGCCGGGGGAAACCGGGCCAGAGATCACGGCGCGGGCGCTGGCCGCCGGGGCGTATGTAGCTGTCGCCCATCCCGCCTGGTATCACCTGACCGAAGCGGACATTCTCTCATTAGGGGCGGATGTTCACGCGATAGAGATTTACAACGGCACCTCGCATGACCACAACGATGCGCCGGATAGCTGGTATATCATGGATGTTCTCACCGAGCGCGGCTATCGCTATTCTGCCTGTGCTACCGATGATACTCACGCCCGTTCCAATCGCAATGACGTTGGGTTGGGCTGGGTTCACGTCAAAAGCGAGGCTCTCGAACCCGACGCACTGCTGGCGGCACTCAAGGCGGGACATTATTATTCCAGTACCGGCCCGGAGATTTTTGACATCCAGCTTGAACCGGGCAGAAAACTCACGGTGCGCTGCTCCCCGGCGGAGCGTATTTTCATAGTGGGTGCAGGGTGGCAGGCGCAACATGCTTTTGGCAATGGCATTCGGGAAGCGGAATTTGACTTGAGTAAGTTTTCTGGCCCGTACTGTCGGGTGATCGTGCGTCACACCAACGGGGGACGCGCCTGGTCAAATCCGATCTGGTTTTAATCTGACGGTTGCCCACCGGGGCGGTAACGGGGTTTCCGCCACCGTTGACACGATTCACCCCCATGTTATAATCCCATCGCCTCGCTGTCATCAGCCTTCATCTCATGACATGCGGGATAAAATCACAAACAGACGCACGCGCACCAGCGTATCGTCTGGACTTGCAAGCGAAATAATGCCGCGCTGGTGATGCCGTCCGGCGGCGGCTGTGAGGAATGGTATGTTGAGACAACAACAGGTTTTTCGTGCGGTTTGGGTTGTTCTGTTCGGGCTGATTGCCCTGGTGGCGACTGCCGGGGATACACTGGCGCAGAACGCCAACCTGCTCCGCAACCCCGGTATGGAAGAAGATGGGTTCGGGATTTATGTCGGGCAGGGGCGCGGCGACCTGAACCTGCCTGTAGGCTGGAGTATCTGGCTGGCCGACGGACCGCGTGAGTATGATTGGCAGAACCGGGCGGACAAAACCTTCGCCTTCCCGCATCGTGGCCCCGATCCTAACCCGCATCAGGGTGTTATGGCGCTCAACATCAGTGCCGGGTATCACACTAGCACCAACGCTGTTTATCAGCAGGTGACAGTGCCGGATAAGACAGCAGTACAGGCATCAGCGTGGGTGTGGATTCATACCTGCACTCTGCCTAAAGACAGCAAGGGGAATTTTACCTCGGAAACCTGTGGCTCCAGCCCGGCGTCGGAAGCCTTCGTCAAAGTCGGAATTGACCCTAATGGTGGCACTGACCCGTTCGCCCCGGAAATTGTCTGGTCGCCCCTGGCTGCACCCCACGACCAGTGGTTGCAGGTTACGGCGAGCGCCACGACTACCGGGACAACAGCGACAATTTTCCTGTATTCCACCCAGAAATGGGCGGCAGATCTGAACAATACGTACTGGGATGAAACCTCTCTCAGTGTCGGTGGCGCCGGTGGGGTATCCTCTGTTCCTGGCGCGACGGTTGCGCCTACTGCGCCGCCTGTCGTAGCGTTTGTAGTGCCACAGGCGACTCAGGATGATGGCTCAATCGTCCACCGTGTCCAGCCGGGCGATACGATTGACAGTATCGCCTATGCTTATGGTGTGACCCGGACTCGGATTCTCGAACTCAACAATATCGCTGACCCGCGTTTTATCTCCATTGGTCAGGAACTGATCGTTGTTCCGCCACAAAACGCCGCACAGAGCCAGCCGACAGAAGGCGCGCCGCAGCCCACAACAGAAGCGCCAACTGCCGCACCTGGCGAAGCTACAGCCGCCCCCCCAATTGTTGAAGTGCAGCCTACGGCGGAAGCGTCCGGTGGGGAAGCGCAGGCGCCTAGTGCCCCACCTGTTTCCGTGAACGAGCCTTCGCAGACCCCGGCCCCTGCGCCAGTTGTGGCAGCTGCTGCCGGACAGGTAGACCCGGCGGCCCAAACCGGGACAGTGTGCGTGCTGGTTTTTAACGACAAAAACCAGAACCGTCTGCAAGATATGGATGAAGAATTGCTGGCTGGTAGTACCGTTGCCCTCAGCGGTGGCGGGCAGGCGATTGATAGCTACGATACTGACGGTGTATCCGAGCCGCATTGCTTCACCGGGTTGGCTGCTGGTGACTACAATGCGGTGGCTGGTGCGCCCGCCGGCTTCGGACTGACAACTCCCGACCAGTTTCGTGTCCAGCTGCTGCCAGGCGCGACGATATATATCGCATTTGGTGCGGCGGAAGGTGTGCAGCCGCTGCTGCCACCCCCACCGGACGAGGGTGGTATCGTGAGCCAGGAAGTCGCGCAGAATACCGACACACGTTCGATTACCGACCAGCTAATGGATTACAGTGGCTTGATTATCTTCGGGTTGGCCGGGATAGTGCTGATCGGTGGTCTGGGGTTGACTTTGCTGCTGCGGCGGCGCTAGAACTGCCCGTAAAGGGGGTGCATGATGCGGCGTTTTACAGGGTTGTTGTTGTTGCTGGTATTTGTCCAGGTTGTCGCCGCGCAAGGTGGCGGGCAACTGTGTGTTCGGGCGTTTGAGGACCGTAATGGTAGCGGTGTGCTGGATGCGGGTGAACCGCTGCTGACATGGGGTATCAGCGTGAGCCTGCTGGATGTGGAAGGCGTGACAGTTGCCAGCGCGTTGATGGATACATCGCCTACTGCCACGCAAGGCGTGATCTGTTTTCAGGGATTAGTCGCTGGGCAATATACGGCTGCCATCACCAGCGCTGATTTCACGGCAACGACACCCGACATGATTACAACAACGGTGGCTGAAGATGGCTTACCAACCGTTGTGGAATATGGTGGGCGAATCCCAGTGGCGGCGACATCCGTTCCGGCAGCATCATCTTCCTCAGCTACATTGTCGGATGAAGTGCTGCGCTGGGCGTTAGCCAGCGCGGGGTCGCTGATTGTGGTCGTGGGTATGGGTATTCTGGGGACAATCGTCTATGTCTTCTTTTTCCGCAATCGTAGCCAGGCAATTCCTGCGGCGACTGACCCGCGTCGCACCACCGGTTCAATGAGTACGGTGCGCTCACGCGATACCAGCGAACATGCCAGGATTGAGTAACATTATTCCAGTTCAGGTTGTAAGTGTAAGTCGTGGTCGGGTAGAATCAGTTCGGCATTTCGTATAACTGGGATGAAGTAGCCAACAACCCCAACCAGCGCCGTTCCCAGTCCGGCCAGCACAAACAGCACGGCCATTCCTGCCCCTGGCCCCGTGCCGACGATGTCACCAAAAACACGGGTGAGTACTCCACCAGCCTGCATCCCCGGTTCGAATACCTGGTCGGCCAGAGGCCCGGCGATGAGCATAGCGGCAGGTGCGGTGACTTGCGCGATCAAGCGGCGTACCGAAAAGACGCGCCCCTGGACATCCGGCGCAACCTTCGCCTGCCAGATGGCCTGATTTGACCCGTTAATCACCGGGATGAAGAATGCCGCGAAGAACCCCCCAATCCCCCAGATAAGGATACCTTGTCCCAGGCCAAGAGTTGTCATACCGAGCAGGCTGCTCAGTATCCAGCCACCGAGCAGGCCGTTTACCCGCCGCTTAGGGCCGCCCCATGCCGCCAGGGATAGGCCACCCACGACGCCGCCAATCCCCATGACGGACTGGATGCTCCCCAGCATAAGCTCGTCATTTCCGCTGCGTGCCAGGATCATTGGCGCGAGCAGGATAAACGCCAGGGACGACAGCAAATTTCCGAAGAAGAATACCAATTGCAGTCCCAGCAGACTGGGCCGCCGGAAAATGTACCGGAATCCATAGATCGACTCTTGCCACAGGCTCCCTTTTCCCTCTATCCCTGCTGGTGTGGTTTGTGGCTGCGGAATCGTGACCAGCAGGAGCGTCCCAACCGCGAACACGAACGTCACGATGTCAATCAGCAGAATCCCGGTCAGGTGGATCACGCCGAGCAGAATGCCGGCGATGATCGGCGCGAAGATGGTCGAGAGTGAATCGGCCAGCCCTAAAAGGGCATTGGCCCGCGCATATTGTGCTTTGGGGATCATTGTGGAGATTGCGGCTGAATAGGCCGGGAATTGGAAGGACTGGAAAATCCCGGTGAACGCCCCGGCGATGTAGAGATGCCAGATTTGCAGGTTGCCTGATGTATACAGAATGAGAATGGCGATTGTTGCTAGCCCGGCTGCCAGGTCACTGAGCATCATCATTAATTTCCGATCCCAGCGATCTACGAGTGCCCCTGCGATGGGGCTGAAGAGGACGATTGGGCCGAACGCGAAAAATCCGACCAGCGCCAGAGCAGTGGCCTGCCCGGTCAACTCCCATGCCCAGATTGTGATTGCAAACTGAGTCATACCCGTGCCAAGCAGCGAAACCAGCTGGCCGAACCACACCAGAGTAAAGGCACGCATTCCAGTAGGACGTGGCATGTGGGAATATCCTTTCAATAACACTGCACGCTATATCTAACGATGATGATAGAAGAATGTTCACCCCAATCCGTTCGCGCCGTGAAGTGAATTCGGGTGTAAAATGAATCTCTGTGCACTGATTGTAGTGTAAAACTGCCGTGCTTAGGTGCAAGGTTACACTGGATTTTGAATTCGTGTACAATACCCTAAAGGGTTAGTGAGATAGTCAACAGACCATCATGTATGAACAAAGATTAGAACAGGTTCTCATCCGGCTGGCAAAAGACCATGCGCCGGTTGTCATTGAAGACTGGCCTACACTAAAAACTGAAGATAATGCGCTGGGTAAACTGGCACGCCGGTTGGCTAATTACAATATCCTGGTGATTACGGGCGAAATGACCTCTAGTTTCCAGCATATCACCGAGGATACGACACGCCTGCTGCAAGAATGGGTCAATACGTATGGCGAGCTTTACACAACCCTGGTGGGGACGGTGTTCCCGCATCAGATCCCCCATATTTCTGGGCATTATACCGATTCCCTCTGGCCGGTAATTATCTATCTGCGCGGTTCGATCACGCCGGTTATCCAGACAATGGCCGGATATATCATGCCCTATATTGCCGTTCGCCAGACTGCCGCACTGCTTTCGCGGGCGGAATTGATCGGGTTAATTGATATGGTGCTTGCGAATCTTGAAGGCGATGATATTTCGCCGGAAGCCCGCAAACATTTGCATGAGAACGGCACGAGACTGCTCGATGCGTTGATAAACGGGCAAATGCGCCAGTATCCGTTGATGCCTCCTGCGCCCGACTTGTTTACAGACAGTCTGCGAATGAGGCCGATCACGGTAGAGCAGACATCACCGCGCCCGGCTGGGTCTTCGCCAGAACCGCCCAGGCCACCGGTGGATGAGCTGTTGAGCGATAGCCGCCCAATAAAGCCGGTAGTGCCGCCATCAGAACCGCCCAGGCCACCCGATTTTCCCGGCATGTCAAACAAGTCACCCGGTACTGCTCCGTTCTCGTCCGATGAGTGGCCGCCGCTTCCACCTGATGATCTACCGTCTGCCAGAGCAGTAGGTGGCTCAAATGGTGATACCGAGCAGCTTTCGGCAACGAACCGGATACCGCCAGCGCCGGCTGAGGTGGAAACGCCGGACGAGCAAGATGACAGCCTCCCTAAACCATTAGGGTCGGAAATGCCGTTATTTTTCCGGCGGCGGAAAAAAGATGACCAGAACGATTCGAAGCAGGAAAAATCACGACGGCACTGGTTGCCTCGCCACCAGTATGGTGAAGAGGATGAAGAAGAATAATAGACACTTGTCGTTGGCGCCAGACACATTTTGCCGGAAGATACTATATACTTGTGGGAAACCTGAAGCGACTCCCGCTTCTTACTGAAAAAAGGGTTGCTCTCTCAGATAGCTTGTTGGGTTTGGCGGTAGAATCAAAAACACCGGAATTTTGACTGAAAATTAATGAAGGAATCATCCCGTGCGTCGAATCATCTATGGGGTAAGTCTCATCTGGTTGGTGCTGGTGGCGTTACCGCTGCTGGCGCAGGAAACACCTTCGCCGTCTGTTACCGAGGCGGCGATTGAAGCCACTCCAGAGCTTGAAGCAGCTCCGGACTCTCCATTTGGCAGCGAGGTACTGCTCTTGATAAATGCGCGTACCGACCTGGAACTTTTAGGCGATATTGTCGGTGGAACAGAGCGCCCGCTGGGGTGGAGTGGCAGTCTGGATATTAACGATCCTCAGTTGGCGCTGCTCATCCGGCTTGACCTGGAACTCCTGGCGGGAAGGGTCGCGGGCATGAACCAGCGTCCTGATGGATGGTTCGGGGCTGTTCCCAGCACGGCTGAGGCAATTGCTCGCGATGTTCGTCACGACTTGGAACTTCTGGCGGACATGGTAAATGCACCTGGGGTGCGTCCACCGGGTTGGGCAGGTGCTGATGTGCTCATGCGGTGCAGTCGTGGTGTGCAAACCCTGGTGAATCTGCTTGAACGGGGCGGCGTTTTTACGCTGAATGTGGATGTGAACGCTGCTGATTTTTGTCAGCAGGCGGAAATCCAGGCGAGCCAGTTTGCTGAGGCGAATCTGCTGCGACTGCCTCAGAATGTCCCTGCGTCTGTCGAGACCGAAGGGCAGGGTGGGGCGGTAGCTGCTCCCCAACCGGGGCAAATCCAGGTCAGCACCGGCTATACGGTCGCCTTTTTGAACCGCTACGGCACGGAGCAGGTCGGTGTGATTCCGCTCAGTACGGCACTGACTCCGGTGGCACGCAGTTTTACCGAGTTTTCCCGCATGACCCTGGTCGAGGGGGATGCATTCACTGTCTTTGTAGACTACCGCACAACCTCCCTGGCTGATGTTGACTTTGCGCTGTTGCCGGATATTAATAACGTGAATTATGAGACCTTCTGTAATGCCGAATGGTGCCGGGCCGTGGTGCAGACTGCCGGGAGTCCGGCGGCGCGCCGTCCGACTGGCAGCGCGGCGACTGGCCCTGGCGGGCGGCAGTATGTTCCTGTTGAACACCTGGTTACTTACTATGACGGCCAGGATGCGAACGGGGCAACGGTTGCCCGCTTCCAACTCTGCGCCCAGCCGAGGAACGTCGCCGGGGCAACCTGTGAACCGGTGACGGAAGTTGCGGCGCCGGATGGCACACTGCTGGTTTCGGTGGGATCGGTTAATGGTATCCCTCAGTTTCGCGTGCCGTATGGTTATTCAACGCACAGCCCGCGTTCGCGCAGTTACTATATGGTTGATATGTGGATTGCCCAGCCCGGCGAAAGTGGCCGGCCCCGGTAATCCGCTATGAACACCCGTTCAGTCGGGTTTTACTCTCACCACAATGTTGGAGGAATTCAGAGAATGAAGATGCGTAGAAGTTTTTTGCTCTTGGTCGTTGTATTACTGTCGCTTGTTCTGGTCGCCTGTGGTGGCGATACCAATAGCGGCGGTGGAAGTGCCGTTACTTTGTCCCAGACTTTTAGCGCAGAGGACAGTGCCATTGGTTTCAAATTCCCGGAAGGCTGGATCACCAACAACGCCTTTGGGCAAGTGACGCTCGCTAGCAGCCAGGCCGCCTTGGATGCCACCGAGCCAATTGCCGGGGCGATGATCGTTAATTTCCTGGTCGCACCTACTGCCGACATCGCTGGCCTGGCCGAGAATGCGACGCCCACTGACGTGCTTAACGTGTTCAGGTCGTTCATGGAGGGGGAAGACGCCCCGACTTTTGGTGATGTCAGTGAATTGAAGGTCGGCACTATGGACGCGGCGCAAATCTCCGGTTCCGACGATAAAACCGATGCTATTGTGTATGTTGTTAAAGTTGCAGACGATGCTTATGTTGTGATCGTTGGTGGCACAGCCAAGGGCGAGATGGGTAACTATGAGGCGACTCTGAAGGCTGTCATCGAAAGCATCACCTACACGGCTCCGGCTGCCGGGTAGCCTGCTCACGATAATTCCAGTTTGATCCCGAAAACAACCTGTCTCATAACGACGGGTTGTTTTTTTATGGGTGGCATGTGACCCTGCGCGGGACAAATAGCAGATTCAATTCGACCTGGCATATAATAATCCCACCTGATAAATGTGCCCTGCAATCACCACAGGAGACTCCTATGGCACCCCTGGAATTTAACCCTGGCAACAAAAAGGTAATTCTTTCGGTTGATGGCGGCGGGATGCGCGGTGTTATTGCTGTTGCGATGCTGGCCGAGCTGGAGACCATGACAGGTAAGCCGGTACACCAGCTATTCGATATGGTCGCGGGTACCAGCACGGGTGCGATTATCGCTGCTGGTATCGCAACTGGGATGACGGCTCATGACCTGTTGGAGCAGGTTTACCGCGATGCGCTGCCCGGCGTGTTTCGCCGCCAGCCGCAGGGTATTCAATTCTGGATCAGGTATGTGCTGAATGGCCTGCGCCATCTTTACGAACTCAGGCCGTTTCTGGATACGCTCGGCCCGTTGGTAGAGGGCATCACGATTGGCAATTTGCACGACAATGACACACCGGAAAACAAACGTCCGATCTTTTTTCTCACAACCCGCGATATTCGCGCCAACAATACCTATTACGTGGTGAGCAAAGGTCCTGGCCGGAAGGAATTTGCTGATTGGCCGCTCTCCGGGGCGGTGCTTGCCAGCAGTGCCGCGCCGATCTATTTTCCGCCTGTATTGGGCAACCTGGTGGATGGCGGTGTCGGGCTGTATGTCAATCCCTGCCTGGCGGCATCGGTGGAAGCGATGGAGTATATTGGCGCGGCGGAGGGCTTTGTGGATAACGAGGTGATGCACTTTTCACTTGGTACCGGGTACATCGCCAATACGAGGCCGTCCGGGGCAGGGGGGCGTTTCTGGCTCAAGGACTGGATTGAATATCTCATCATTACCGGATTGGACGACTCGGCACTGCAACAGGTTTTTGTGACCCAGGCGCTCTACCGGCGGCGCATGGACTTCCGCCGCTATAATCCCTTCCTGGATACAGCCAGTGTACGCGAGGTACTGGGAGTAGCGCTGGCCGGGCGTCCCAACCCGGCCACACTCGGCCTCGATTCGTTCACGCCGGAAGCCGTGGCGCTGATGGAGGAGATTGGCCGCGCCTATGCCCGCAAAGTGGACTGGAACCAACCGGGTTACACACCCTGGGTGCGGGATCGAAGTCACCCCGACCACGGAAAGGGGCGCGACGGCGGTCACCCGCTGCCCGGCACGCTCCCTGTAGTGTGGCATGGCACACCGTATCGGTGATTTATCGCGCAGCGTGTCCCTGAGAACCCCTGAAGATTCCCGTAGGGACACGGAGTAGGAAAAGCTACTCGTCTGGGGTGGGAGTTGTGACCAGCGCCGTCGCGGTGGCGATGAGCAGCGGGCGCTGCGCAGTGGGCGCTGCCTGCACGGTGCTGACAAAATTCAGCGCATCCTCAGTGGTGCGCGGTTGGCTGTTGCTCAGGTAGATTTGCACCGTTGCAAATTCAAAGGTACTGATTGTGTTGAATTCTTCCTGGGGCGCATGAATCCCGAATCCCCCCACCAGAATAACCCCGATGAGGAACCACAGAACCGCCAGCGCAACCAGCACGTAGCCAAAGCGGCGGTTAGCGGCGCGAACGGCTGGGGTGCGTACCCGCACCGGTGGACGGGTATCCGGGCGGGAAAGTTGCCCGATCCGATTCTGCAAAGCCGCCAGCGGGTACTGGTTGGTGAAATTAAGTGGTTCCAGGTGGTCAATCAGAGAGGGCAGCGGCATGGCGGAAGCCAGTACCGGGATAATATGCAGTCCGGCGTCAAGTGCCTGGGTAATGGTCGCCATGACCTGGGTGTCCGTCACCGCTTCGGGCGAAAGGATGGCGATGAGCGTCGCCCCTTTCTGAACAGTTTCGGTCAATGGGTGGCCTGCGGCTTGCAGGTCACCACGCAGTCTGTCGGCCAGGGGCGCGTCCCCCGGTGTATTCGTCAGCAATAACATTGCGCGTGAATCATCCTCTGAAGTATTTGAGCAATGCCGATTATTCCCCTCACCAGAATGCCTGTCAAGCCGCCGCTGCATGAGAATGTGCTGAGTAGGATGCCTTTGGGCGTATGCTCCACCCTCATGTATTCCATCTTGTGATGAGTATTCATAAGTGCGTTATATATCATAAGAATTACTGAGAATTTGTGTCTCCTAAATAGAGTTAAATGACAAGCATCACTGACAAAGATCATTTATGCAAAACCGCAGCGGGCGCTATCATTACTTATGATTCGTTCATCTGACAGAGCGTTGAAACGAATGTACCAAAACCCTTTACATGAAAGGCCGATTCTATGAAATACATTTCTGCACTCTTAATTGTCTTTGGTGTATCGCTGCTCGCCATTGTCGGCGTCCTTGCTCAGGATGATGCCTCAGCCGAACTCGTACTGCATACGACGGCTGACCACTCCCAGTTCGAGATTTTACAGGGGACATTTGCAACCGGCCCCGATGTCACCGCCGCCTGTCTGACCTGCCATAACGAGGCGGCACAGCAGGTTATGGCGACGGAACACTGGACATGGCTGAGTGAAGACCCGGAAACCGGTGAAATGCTCGGCAAACAGAACATCATTAATAACTACTGTGTGGCAATCGAATCGAACGAACCGCGCTGCACGAGCTGCCATACCGGCTACGGCTGGCGCGATGAAACCTTTGACTTCACGTCCGAAACGAACGTTGATTGTATTGTCTGCCACGACACCACAGGGACTTACAAGAAGCTCCCCACTGGTGCAGGCCATCCGGTTTATGAACCCACCGTCGTCAACGGCACCACCTGGGAACCGCCCGACCTGGCGATGATCGCCCAGAATGTGGGCGCGACCAGCCGGGAAACCTGTGGCGCATGTCACTTTTACGGTGGTGGCGATGATGCTGTCAAACATGGTGACCTCGATTCGTCATTGGCGAATCCGGAATACGCGCTGGACGTTCACATGTCCCCCGATGGCGCAGACTTCACCTGCTCAACCTGTCATCAGAGCGAAGGTCATCAGATAGACGGTAGTCGCTATGGCTTTGCCGTATATGATGAAAATGGCATTGACTATCCCGGCCATGACGATGGCAACTCAGCGACCTGTGAGTCCTGTCACGGGCTGGCTCCCCACGATGCCGCTGCTAAAATTGACGGGCAGGATGATGGCGGTGATCGTCTGAACGAACACACGGAATTCATCGCTTGCCAGACGTGCCACATTCCCGAATTCGCCCGCGCCCAGCCGACCAAGATGTTCTGGGATTGGTCAACTGCCGGTCAACGGAATGAGGATGGCAGCATTATCGTCACCGTTGATGAAGCAGGCGATATTGTCTATGACTCGCGCAAGGGATCGTTTGTGTGGGAATCTAACGTAGTCCCCGAATATCTGTGGCTGACCGGCGAATTTGACTTCATGACGATAGGAGAAGTCATTGACCCGACTGACACCGTGTATATCAATGCGCCGGTTATTGACAGCGATCACGGACGTCTCTTCCCGGTGAAGCGTTTTGTTGGACTTCAACCCTATGATACGGTGAATAACACCTTGATCGTGCCCCACCTCTACCCTTATGGCCCGGATGACACGACGGCCTTCTGGAAGGTATGGGATCTCAACCTGGCATTTGCGACCGGTATGGAAGATGCGGAACTGCCTTATAGTGGGGAATACGGTTACGTTGAAACCGTTATGTACTGGCCGATCACTCATATGGTCGCCCCCGCTGATGATGCCTTGACTTGTCTTTCATGCCACACCGATGAAAACAGCAGGATGGCAAACGTGGACGATGTGCATGTGAAAACGCTGGGTGACTAAGATGGTTTTTTAGCCTGAAGGCTATCCACAACTAGCAGGCCGCCCTGATACATCTCCAGGGCGGTTCTGATTCAACTGGATAGCGCCGATAGGCCGCATCTCACGGTAGAATAGAGAGAATAGACGCTAAATTAGTGGGGTCTTTTTGAAATACAGGGAGCTACTTATGGCAGATAACAAACTAACGAACGAAATCTGGCTGGTTGCCAGCGGCGACCTGCGCGAGAGTGCTAACCAGACGTGTTGGGCAGCGCAGGCTGATATGGAGGCTCGGATTGCCGACGCCTTTGCCAGCGAAGGCTATACGGTTCGTCGGGCACACCCCTATGACCCTGCACGTGGGCATGGATTCATCTCCAGCCAGCGTATGGGCATGGATGTCTTCAAGGCCATCCCGAATGACGCGCCGCTGGTCGTGGCCGAGGCCGTCTGGCAATACAGTCACCATGTTTTGGCTGGGCTGCGCTCGCATCGTGGCCCAATTCTCACGCTCGCCAATTGGAGTGGGCAGTGGCCGGGGCTGGTCGGGATGCTCAATCTCAATGGCTCGCTCACGAAAGCCGGGGTTGCCTACAGCACCTTATGGAGCGAGGACTTCACCGATGCCTATTTCCGCGATGGGCTGCGCCAGTGGCTGCGTGAGGGATGGGTGAAACATGATACGTCGCATGTGCGGAATCTTGTGCTGGCCGCACTGCCCGGCGCAGCGGTGGAAACTGGTCAACGGCTGGCACGTCAATTACAGGCTGATAAGGCCATCCTCGGCGTGTTCGACGAGGGCTGCATGGGTATGTACAACGCAATCATTGACGATGAACTGCTCAACCCGATGGGTATCTACAAGGAACGGCTCAGTCAGTCGGCGCTGGTAGCCGCAATGCGCGATGTGAGTGACGAGGAGGCCCAGGCCGCCCGCCGCTGGCTGGATGAACGCGGCCTGACATTCGCCACAGGTGACGACCCGGCTGCGGAATTAACTGATGCCCAGGTTCATGAGCAGATGAAGATGTACATTGCCGCTGTCCGCATCGCCCACAACTTCGGCTGTGACGCCATCGGCATCCAATATCAGCAGGGACTGAAGGACATGACCCCGGCTTCCGACCTGGTGGAAGGGCTGCTCAACAATGTCGAGCGTCCCCCGGTGTACGATGCCGAATCCCGCATGGAACTTTATCCAGGGGCGGCGCTGCCCCACTTCAACGAAGTGGACGAAGGCGCGGCGGTAGATGCCCTGGTAACAAACCGCGTGTGGGGTGCGCTCGGCTATGATCCGGCCACGACACTGCATGATGTCCGTTGGGGTGAATATTACAGCGGCGGTGGGGTGGATGATTTTGTGTGGGTTTTCCTTATCAGCGGCGCAGCGCCGGCCTCGCACTTTATCGGTGGGTACGCCGGGGCGCGCAGCGAACGCCAACCACCGATGTACTTCCCTAAAGGCGGCGGCACGCTCAAAGGTGTCAGCAAGCCGGGTGAAATTGTGTGGAGTCGGGTGTATGTGTGGAACGGGGTGCTGCACGCCGATATAGGGCGGGCGACGGTAGTCGAACTGCCCGAACCTGAAACTCAGCGCCGCTGGGAGGCGACAACGCCGCAGTGGCCGATCATGCACGCGGTCCTACACGGTGTTTCCCGCGACCAGATGATGGCCCGCCATAAGGCGAATCACCTGAACGTAGCCTATGCTCCTTCAGCCAGCGATGCGGATAAGGCATTGGCGACCAAAGCTGCCATGTTCAACGCGATGGGTATCCAGGTGCATCTGTGCGGTGATGTCAAAGTAGGGTAGTGCTGATCCTGAAAACGGTATGGTCTGTGGGGGAGAGTCCTTGACCCTCCCCCACAGGAAGATTCACCTATTTCACAACCTGGTTGAACTCGATTTTCTCGCCATCCGGCCCCAGGATGTTGAAGTAATATACACCTTTTTCCCAGAACGGCAGGAAAACGGGTGACTCTTCAAGTGGCTGAAGACCGGCAGCCCGTACTGCCGCCAGTGCCGCGTCAATATCCCGCACATCCAATGCGAAGTGGTCAATGTGACCGTGCTGGCGGCTGCGAATTTCGTCCAGATCGTCGCCCGTAAGCTGGTAGAGTTCCAGCACAAACCCGTTGAGTTCCAGCATGGCAACCCGAATCACGTCATCGCCCTGGGGTAGTTCCCGCACCATAACCTCAGCAAAGCCTATCCCGGTATAAAATGCCTTCGACTTCTGGAGGTCGGTTACGGGTAATCCGAGGTGCTGGAAGCCTGTCAGGTTATCTCCAAACATCGTGCAAATCCTTGTGTGCGGTTGGCCGTCTCAATAAACGCGCTTAGACTATGCCAGAATCAAATTAAGAATGCCAGCTGCTTTTGCCTCTGTACGTCACGCCGTATATACCGGGTCATGATACGGTTGCAGAATACGCTCAATCGCAGCGGCCATCTCGGGCGTGAAGTCCCAGGACGCGCTTGCGGCATTTTCCTCAACATGGGCAACGGTTTGTGCCCCGCAGATCACCGATGTGACCGCTTCCTGGTGGATCAGCCAGTTGATGGCGACCTGGCTCAACGGTTTCCCGATCTTTGCCGCGAACGCCAGCAGTTCAGCGCGAATCTGATAGTACGTTTCAAACAGTTTCCCATTAAGTTTGGGATTGGCCGAACGCACATCATGTGCATCGAACTGGTTCTGTACTCTGAATTGGTCGGTTAGCAGCCCTTGAAACAAGGGGCTATATGGGAAGAACGCCAGCCCGTGTCGGCGGCAGTAAGGAAGTATTTCATCTTCCGTCCGGTATTCCAGCGGGATGTTGTGATACTGGATAGGATTGCGCTCCAGCAGGTTGTACAGTCCCTGGTGTGACACAATTTCCCCATATTGGCGTGTTTCGTCCATCAGCGCCACCGAGAAATTCGATACCCCAATATGGCGGATTTTACCGGCGGATTTTAGCTTGTTGAGTGTCTCCATTGTCATTGCAATTGGGGTGGCCGGGTCAGGCCAGTGAATCTGGTAGATGTCCACATAGTCAGTGTTGAGGCGGCGCAGACTATCGTCAATTTCGCGCTCAATAGTGGCTGGCTTCAGGTCATTAGTGATCGTGCCCCCGGCGTCCCAGCTTAAGCCGCACTTGGTGGCGATGACGACGTTCTGGCGCTGTCCCCGCAAGGCCTGGCCCAGGATCGTCTCCGCGTGCCCGAAGCCGTAGACCGGCGCGACATCAAAAAACGTGATGCCCAGTTCAATGGCCCGCCGAATCGCCTGAATCGAATTGGCGTCGTCGGTGCCAGTCCAGATCGCGCTGCCCCCGGCGGCCCAACAGCCAAATCCCACCGCCGAAAATTCCAAATCTGTTGCCGTAACTGACTTCATCTTCATGACATTTCGACTTTCTCTGGCGTTACTTCATCAGGCCACGCATGAAGAGCAGCGCTTTGTAGGCAGCGTCGTCCATGTCAATGCCTGTGCTCAGGTCGCGGTACACTTTGATGTCCGCGCCGACCTGTCCGCCTGGCTTGAGGAACGGCTCCATCACGACATAGCCCTGATAGTTGATCTGCCGCAGCGCGGCGGCAATTTCCGTCCAGGGGATATGACCGTAACCGGGGGGCATCCGGTTATTCTCACCAATATGGAAATGCCCCAGGTGTTCGCCTGCTTGAAGTATCGCTTCAGAGGCGAAATCCTCCTCAATATTCATGTGGAAGGTGTCAAGCATGACTTTTGCGTTCGGGCTGCCGACCATCTGGCAGTAAGCTACCGCTTCACCACAGGTATTCAGGAGATACTGTTCGAAGCGATTGACGACTTCCATGTTGAAGAATACGTTGTTATCTTCGGCGGCCTTGACCGCCACTTTCATGCTGGCAACACTGCGTTCCAGGTAGGGGCGTTTATCGGTCACATGCTTGGGTAGGGTGCTGGGCCAGGAACTATAGATTATCCCGCCCATCCTGCCGCCGCCCATCTCGCCAATTGCCGCTGCCATCTGCTGTAAATAGGCGATGCCGCGCTTGCGGGTGGCCTCGTCTTCAGAAGCGATATCATACTGGTGGGGCAGGCCGATGCAGTAACTGAGGGCGATGCCTTTATGGTCAGCATGGGCTTTGAGTTCGCGCCGCTCGTCCGCTGTCATGTTGCCTACCGTGCCGGCGTTCACCTCCAGCACATCAAAACCCAGCCCGGCCACCTTGTCAATAAATGGGTGGAAATCTACGTCCCATTCCTGTGTCCAGTATGCGTAATAGATGCCTATTTTATTCATCTGATTTACCCTTTATTTCCCAACGAATGCGGAATCTGCTCCCAATTCTGCTCAAAACGGCCAATCCAGTTCTCCGTCAGGTCTGAATCCAGCAGGCGCAGCATAATCTCATACTGCATCACCAGGATTGGCGCACCGGCCAGCAGCACTTTCTCAGCCTGTTCCGGGCTGCGAATACTGGCGGCTGCGATCTGCGTGGAGATATGATGCCGCTGGTACATCGTGGTGATGTCTGCCACCAACTGGTAAGCATCCACACCGGCATCCACAATTCGCCCGATGTACGGCGCGACGTAAGCGGCATCTGCGCTGGCCGCCAGAAACGCCTGATTAACGCTTGCGATTGTTGTGATGAGCGGTTTGCCTCCCTGGGTAGCGATACGTTTCCCGGCAGCGATACCGGCGTGGGTTGCTACCAGTTTCGGCTGAATCTGTGCCGAAATTGCTCGCAACGAGTCCATTTCCCGCAGGTAATCGTCAATCGTTGGGCCGTGAAGCTGCACGAAAACCGGCACTTCCACCGCTTCACATACCTGCGTCACCAGATATTCCAGCGATTTCCCGCCTGCTGTCCATTGTTCCATGATAGCGGGATTGGTGGCAATCGCGCCGACCAGCCCCTCATTGGCTACTTTGATAACTTGCTCTGGGGTACCTTCAATCCATAATTCCAGCATTGTCTGTTTATCCATTTCGTTTGCATAACCGCGAATGCTCCCGCTGTTTAAAGAGCGGCAATCTCGTCATAAACCGGCGCGAGGGCATTGTACAGGTTGTTGAAAATCGGGTACATCCTTTCATACACTGCCTGCGTTACCGGGTTCGGCTGTACCGTTGAGGCAATTGTGTTCATCGTCTCAATCATCGAGAAGTCGGGATACAACCCCACGCCTACGCCACCCACCAGCGCCGCGCCCATTGAGGTCGCCTCTTCCAGGATCGCCAACCGGTGAATTGGCATCCCATAAAGGTCGGCCATGATCTGATTCCACACATGCCCCCGCGCACCACCGCCGATCACGCGCATGGATTCAATCTGCGTACCCTGGTTACGGAAAGCATCCAGGATAACGCGCAGGTTCATGGTGACACCTTCCAGCACTGCCCGGTACATGTGGGCGCGACTGTGGCGAATCGTCAGGCCTATGAACGCACCACGCGCATGAGGATTCCAGCGCGGGCTGCGTTCCCCCATCAAATAGGGCAGGTAGAAAAGACCGTCTGTGCCGGGAGCAATCTTCTCAATCTCCAGGTTGATGAGTTCGTAGGCGCTGATGCCTAACGTTTTCGCCGCCTCTTTCTCGAACACGGCGAGTTGGTCGCGTGTCCATTGGTATGATGCACCCGCCGCCTGCATTGTGCCGGTAGGCATGACCATGTTGGGGATGACGTGGCCGAAAGTAAAAGTGCGGTAGTCCGGATCGTAAATTGGCTTGGGGGTTGAAAGGGCAATCCAGGACGATGATCCGACATAGTTATAGGCTGACCCTTCGCGGATCACACCTGCCCCGGCTGCCGCGCACGCTCCGTCCCCGCCACCGATCACCACCGGGGTCCCCGCCGCCACACCCACTTCATCAGCCACTTCTGGACGTACCGCACCCACGACATCCACCGATTGGCGCAGTGCTGGCAGTTTATCCTCCGGCAGATTGACCGCATCCAGTATTTTCGCTGACCACTGGCCGCTTTCAAGGTCGTATAGGTTCATGCTGGAAGCGTCTGAAGGGTCGGTCACGAACTCCCCGGTCAGACGGGCGACTATTGAGTCTTTGGCGTGGACGAATTTGTATGCAGCCGCATAAATATCCGGCTGATTGTCGCGTATCCATAGGATTTTTGCCAGTGAATATGACGCGCTCAGACGATGCCCGGAAATCTGATACACATCCTCAAAAGACACACGTTCGCCCACCCAGGCTTCCTGCGCAAGCGAACGCTGGTCAGCCCAGATGATGGCATTCCGCAGCGGGCGTGCATCCCGGTCAAGGGCTACCGCGCCCATCATTTGTCCGCTGAATGTGACGCAGGCGATTTCGCTCTTGCCGGTGTGTGTTTCTTGTAGAAGTTGGTGCGTTGACTCGCAAACCGCCCGCCACCAGTCTTCCGGATTCTGTTCTGCCCAGCCGGTATGGGCATACGCCGTCTCGTAGGCGTAGAACGCAGCGCCGACTAGCCGGCCTTCTTGGTCATAGAGTGTTGCTTTGTTGCCAGTTGTTCCCAGGTCGTGTGCAATAATGAATTTTGCCATTTTCCCTTCTTTTCTTCACTCAGTAAAAAGGATATTTTCGGGCAAGATAACGTGCTTTTCCAGGAAAACAGTTGAAAAGAGTAATCTAACAATAGGGCTGCTGTAACCTTTCAGACCGATTGTTATAACCCTGATAGAAAGTCTGTTTGACAGCGATACAACGCCTATAGTATAATGGCCTTAACCTGTAATTACAAGTCATGCGAGGCAACAACAGGTGGTTGATATTCGGGAAGCGATTTTCTATGAACATAGAATAGATACCGCCAAACCGGTACCTTATCATACCCAGGTTTACCAGGCGCTGGAACAGATCATCACTACCGCTTTGCAACCGGGGCAGCAGCTTCCCGGCGAGCCAAAACTATGTGACTTGTTTGGCGTCAGCCGTACCGTTATCCGCCACGCGCTGGACCAACTGCTGCGTGATGGCCTGATTGTCCGGGTGATGGGGAAGGGCACTTTTGTTGCCGAGCCGAAGATTAATGAAGGTCTGATCGGACGGCTGACCGGGTTCTATGAAGATATGGTCGCGCAGGGCTATACCCCGGTCTCCAAGGTCTTGCAGCAGGAACTCGTGCAGGCTAATGCGAAGGTTGCGCGTAACCTCAACCTCCCGGTGGGTACGGATGTCATTGCTATCCGGCGGCTGCGCTTTGTGAACGGCGTACCGCTTCAACTCGTGACGACGTATATGCCCTACGAATTATGCGCGGCTTTACTGCGAGCGGATTTCACACAACAATCGTTGTACGCTTACCTGCGCCAGACCTGTGATCTGCAGATTGTATCCGGCACGCGCAGGATTGAGGCAGTACTGGCTACCGACGAAGAGGCAAGACTGCTGGCGATTTCACCGGGTTCGCCCTTGATTCTGATAGACAGCGTCAGCTACCTGGAAGACGGAACGGCTCTGGAATACTACCATGCGGTGCATCGCAGTGACCGTGCCCGCTTTGAAGTGAGCCTGATGCGCGTGCGGGAATAAGCATTTGTTCCAGGGATAATTGAGCTGTTGCGTGGCGATTCCGGTTTGCTTGACAAAAGCTGTTATTCACGGTATTTTGTGAGAAATCGTTTTCTCAAAAACATGAACACATTATTTTTGATGGTTTGAACAGAAACTATGGCGAAAATTACGATTGGCGACGTTGCTAAGTATGCACGGGTTTCACGGGCAACTGTCTCCCGTGTGCTGAACGGCAACGATACAGTTGACGAAAATCTGCGCGTCCGTGTCCTCGATGCGGTGCGCGCGCTCCACTATACGCCCAATCGCATCGCCCGGCGACTGCGCAAAGAGTCACATGATGTCATCGGCCTGATCGTCTCCGACATCCAGAACCCCCACTTCGTTTCAGTCATCAAAGGCGTTGAAGAAGCCGCATATACCAACAGCATGAATGTGCTGTTGTGTAGCACTGGTGAAGATTCGGATCGGCTTAGGAATTACAGCGAAGTCATGCGGGCGGAATCGGTGGCCGGACTGATCGTCGTCCCAACCTGCGATGACGATGCCCGTATATTCGAGACTCTGCGCGAGTACAACATCCCCATCGTTATCCTCGATCGTATCATTGATGGGTTTGAAGCCGATGTCGTACGCTCAAACAATGAAGATGGTGCCTATCGCCTCGTCAATCATCTGCTCGATCACGGGTATCGCCGCATTGCGATTGTGCATCCCAACCTCAAAACGGGGTTTGAACGTTACGCGGGATATGTGGCTGCCCTTGGCAAGTATGGAATCACCGTTGAATCATCCCTGGTGAAGAACTCAGGACACCATATTGAAGATGGTTACACCCATACCCGCGAACTGTTGGCCGCCGCCAATCCGCCAGAGGCGCTCTTCACTGCGACAAACCTGCTGACGATTGGTGCGTTGCGTGCGCTCCGCGAACGTCAGTTTCGTGTGCCACAGGATATTGCCCTGGTTGGATTTGATGATTTGCCATGGGCCGACGAGTTTGCTGTTCCGGTTACTGTGGTTGCTCAGCAGACTTTCCAACTCGGTAAAACCGCAGTAGAAGTGCTGGTGCAGCGGCTCGATGATGCCAGCCTGCCATACGTAACCCATAATCTGGAAACCGAACTTATCGTCCGGAAATCCTGCGGGACAAATAACGCCCGCGCTTGACACTTGTGAACACCACTCCGGCATCACTGCCGAGGTGTTTAACCCTATCGTGTTGATACAGGAAAAGGAGGTCATTATTGAAGCATTCCGTTATCCGGCACAAAGAAATAGCTCAAGACCATTTTCAAAATATCCCGTAGGAGGATTTCTATGCGTAAGTCATTTCTATTTTTGACTGTTGTCCTGCTCGCCCTCATGTCCTTCAGTATTGTGGGAGCGCAGGGTGAATATGCTGGGTTGACTATCGTAGTTGCGACCCAGACCGGCCCGTCCATCAGTGGTCCTATCAAGGATTTCGCCCCGGAATGGGAGGCCATGACTGGCGCTTCGGTGCAGGTGCAGGAATTCGCTTTTGGCGAACTCTACGAGAAAATTCTGGCATCGTTTGAGACCGGCTCGAATGATTTCGACATGCTGGTTTTCCCGGCGGACTGGGCAGGCGACTTCATGGCCCCCGGCTACCTGGAACCCATTTCACAGGAACTGCTGGATTCCATCCAGCCGGATGACATCATTTCACTGTATGCTGACCGCATCACTGCGTGGGGCGATACCGTTTACGCGCTCCCCTATGATGGCGATGCGCACATGCTGTACTATCGCAAAGACCTCATCAGCCCGGATTCACCGTATGCTGCTGATTTCGAGGCTGAATATGGCTATGCGCTGGATGAACCCCAGACCTGGTCACAGTACTATGACATCGCAACCTTCTTCAACAACCGTGAAGTAGATACGATGGGTGAAATGGGTGCAGTCTATGGCGTGGCGGAAGCCCAGCGCCGTGATGCCCAGAGCTACTGGGTATTCCTGTCGCACGCTGCCGGTTATGGCAAGATCCCCGGCAACCCCTGCTTCTTCTTCAGCTGCGACGAAAGCTTCACTCCGCAGGTGAATAACCCCGGCTGGGTGGCCGCTCTGGAAGACTACATCATGTCGCGTGACCTGGGTTCACCGGAACAGATTCAGTGGGACGTGGCCGATACCCGGAACACCTTCCCGGCTGGCTGCTGTGCAATGAACATTGACTGGGGCGATGTTGGCCCGATCTCCTATAACCCGAATGCCTCCGTGATTATCGGCAACACCGGCTTTGCGCCGCTGCCCGCCGCTGATCGTTACTGGAACTACGAGACCGGCGCATGGGTTGAGGAAGTCAACCGCGCTCCGTTCATCGCCTTCGGTGGCTGGATTATCGGCGTCCCCAAGGACAGCGATGTGAAGGAAGCCGCGCTCGATTTCGCCGCCTTCATGGCCTCCCCTGAAATGGTGAAGACATTGGCCGTCACCCCCAACAGCGGTGTGAACCCGTCACGTTTCAGCCAGTTTGAGGATGTGCAGATGTGGGTGGATTCGGGCTTCGACCAGGCAGGCGCTGAGGATTACCTCCAGGCCGTGCTGGATACGATCAATGATCCGAATGCCGTGCTTGACCTGCGTATCAGCGGTTCGGCGGAATACCTGCAGGCGCTGGACTTTGAAGTAAGCCGCGCGCTGGCGAATGAAGTCTCGGCACAGGAAGCGCTCGATAATGTCGCTGCCGCCTGGAACGAGATTTCTGACCGGCTGGGGCGTGAAGCGCAGCTCAACCAGTATCGCAACGCCGTTGGTTACGAAGGCTAATCCTTTCTGAACGACGGTTGTTTCTGGGGGCGGGCGTCACAACCCGCCCTCAGCTTCTTTTGTAAGTATTCTGCTGGCACGCCACCTGCCTCCGAGATAAAATCACGCAGAAAAGATACTTACTTCGTATATTTGTTTCAGACCTTTTGAGAGGTGAGTTTTGGTTCAGTCAAAAGCACAACCGCAAAAGAGTATCGCTCCGCCGCCAGGAGGCAGCCGCGAAGATACCATCATGAAGCGCGTTTTTCTTTCGCCAGCGGTGGTTATCATTCTGTTATTCTCAATCTTCCCCCTCATCTGGTCATTAGGGATCAGCTTTACTGATGTGCAGCGCGGCGGCTCAGCGGCAATCTCCGCTGCCCAGGTTGAAAACCCGGATTACAATGGTTTCCTGGGGTTGGGGTTTGAAGTCACGCTCCGTAATTACCAGCGGATATTAGAAGATTCCCGCCTGCATACCACAGCCCGAAATACGCTTTTTTATGTCGTCGCCGGCATTACAATCCAATATGTCATTGGTTTTGGGCTGGCAGTGGTGCTGAATCAGGAATTCCGCTTCAGGCGGTTTTTCCGCGTGTTATTCCTGCTGCCGATGATGACCACGCCCGTAGCAGCAGCTTATACCGGGCGCATGATTTTCGACCAGTCGTTAGGTCCGATGGCGGATCTGTTCAAGCATGTTTCCCAGTTTTTGGGGTTGGCTACCACTATTCGCGTCCCCTGGATGACCGACCCCGGTGTTGCGCCCTGGACACTGGTCATCGTGGATAGCTGGCAGTGGATTCCATTTGTCACGCTCATCATCCTGGCAGCGCTGCAAGGAATGCCGGAAGAACTCTACGAGGCGGCGCGGGTTGACGGCGCGAATGGCTGGCAAATATTCTGGAAGATAACATTCCCGATCCTGCTGCCGATTTCAGTCACGGTCATCATGATCCGGGGATTGGAGATTTTCAAGATTATTGATGTGATCGTCATTATGACTGGTGGCGGGCCGGGTTCTGCCACTGAATCATTGACCATGTACATCAAAGATACGGCGCTGCAATTCGGTAACTTCGGCTATGCGGCGGCGATTTCGTATGTGCTGCTGGTACTGGTGATTGCCTTTACGACAGCGATTTTGGCACTTTCCCGTCGTCTTGTCCCACAGAATCGTGCTTGAGGTACTGAATGATGAAACGTCGAAAGTGGTGGCACTCACTAGGTCTGTACGCAGTAATTCTATTCTGGTCGTTCATCGTAGTCTTTCCATTTTACTGGCTGTTTACCACGTCCTTAAAGCAGCCGCTGCATGTGGCGCGCGGCCCGCGCTATGTCCCGTTTGTGGATTTCCAGCCCACCGGCCAGCACTGGCAGGAGTTGTTCAGCGGTGTCCAGGGGGATACCACGATCCGGCATTTCAACAACAGCCTGATCGCGGCGCTGGGCAGCACGGTGCTGTCGGTGATCGTAGGGGCGATGGCTGGTTATGGTCTGTCGCGTTTCCAGTATTACTGGCGCATCCTCGGTTGGCGCAACGACAATATCGCGTACTGGATTATCTCGCAGCGGTTTCTGCCGCCGGCGCTGTTCGTCGTGCCGTTCCTGGTTATCTATTCAACCCTGCGCCTGATTGATACGCATATCGGCCTGATCCTGGTGTATACGATGATTAACATCCCGTTCGCGGTGTGGATTATGCGTGACTTCTTCGATACGCTGCCGGTGGATATGGAAGAGAGCGCGCGGGTAGATGGCGCGTCCCGCTGGCAGACGTTCCTGAAGATCGTCCTCCCGCTGAGCACGCCAGGCCTGGTTTCCATCGCGGTCTTCTCGTTTATCTTCTCGTGGAACGAGTTCCTTTTCTCGCTGATGCTCACCAACTTCAACGCCATCACCTTGCCGGTACTGATCGCGGGGCAGAACAGCACACGCGGCATCCAGTGGTGGTCTATCTCGGCGCTGACGCTGGTGGCGGCAATTCCGGTGATCGTTGTCAGCCTGCTCTTGCAGCGGTTTATTACGCGCGGTCTCACCGCCGGGGCGATCAAGGGATAGAGTCTGCTTGTACAATCACCCCAACCGCATTATAGTTTTTGCTGATTATCAGGAAGGGGCAGATAGCCATGACACTTAACCCACTGACCATGCTGCGCCCCCGGCGCAAAATCACGGGAATTTCGGCTATCCTGCTGCCGTTCACCGCTTCAGGTGCCATTGACTGGAATGGGCTGCGCGGTCACATCCGGCGTACAGCAGAGGCCGGCATCATGCCCGCCGTCAACATGGATACCGGTTACGCCAACCTGATTAGCGAAGCAGAACGCGCTCAGGTCTTGCGTTTGACTGCGGAAACGCTGGGTGAGGGGGTATTTGTAGCAGGGGCGTTCGTGGCCGATAGTCCGGGCGACAAGTGGGACGCCGATGCTTACTGCTGGCAGGTCGAGGCTATCCAGGAGGCTGGCGGCATTCCCATCATTTTCCAGTCTTTCGGGTTGACCCAGCAGGATAATGAAGGCATTGTGCGATCATACAGCCGCATCGCAGAAAATACTGATCAGTTCATCGCCTTTGAACTGGGGACGATGTTCGCCCCTTTCGGTGCGATTTATGATCTGGAAACCTATGCGGCGTTGATGAATATCCCCCAGTGCAGCGGCGCGAAACATTCGTCGCTCAGCCGCCAGCTTGAATGGGAACGACTGGCGCTGCGTGATGCAACCCGCCCCGATTTCAAAGTGTTCACCGGCAACGATCTGGCAATTGATATGGTGATGTACGGCAGCGACTATCTGCTTGGCCTGAGCACCTTCGCGCCCGACCTGTTTGCCCGGCGTGATGCCCTTTGGCTGGCCGGGGACACGGGCTTTTACGAACTCAATGACCTGCTGCAATACCTGGGATTCTTTGCCTTCCGCGCCCCGGTTCCGGCCTACAAACACTCTGCTGCCCAGTTTCTCAATCTGCGTGGTTGGATCGCCAGCGACAGGCCGCACCCTGCCGGGAAGCGCCGCCCGGCTGGCGATGTTGCCGTGCTGCGGGACATCGCAGAACGGTTGGGTGTACTCACTACCTATTCGGCTATACCAGGGTAAGGAATTGAAGAATGCCCCTAACGTACCGACGTGTCGCCCAACTCCGCACGCCGCAGGACTTCCGCAATTATACCGTCGCCATTGGCGCGGATTTCCCATTTGATGATGACCTGGCCGTTGGCGATGATGCCCCACTGGCGCAACCCTATTCCTATAAAGACATCCGGCTGAACAATCGCTTCTGCATCCTGCCGATGGAAGGCTGGGACGGCACCCCAGACGGCCATCCCACTGAGCTTACACGGCGGAGATGGGAGCGCTTTGGACTGAGTGGGGCGGCGCTGATCTGGGGAGGCGAGGCGGTGGCTGTGCGTCACGATGGCCGTGCTAACCCCAATCAACTTCTCCTCAACGAGACGACAGTGAGCAGCATCGCCGGGCTGCGGGATAGTCTGCTGCGAGCGCATCGCCAGGCAGCGACTTATGCCGGGGATGTACCGTTCATCGGCTTGCAGCTCACACATTCCGGGCGTTTTGCCCGCCCCAGTGGGGGACTCGAACCACGCACACTCTACCGCCACCCGCTGCTGGATCGGAAATTTCACGTAAACGCCGAACGCGCAATCCTGAGCGATGACGAAATAGATCGTCTCGTGGAGGACTTCATCGTGGCGGCAGTGCTGGCGCAGCAGGCCGGGTTCGACTTTGTGGATATCAAGCACTGTCACGGCTACCTGGGGCATGAATTCCTGACCGCGATAGATCGGGACGGCAAGTATGGTGGGAGTTTCGAAAACCGCACTCGTTTTCTGCGGAACATCGTGGCCGGTATTCGGAGTGCTGCGCCGGGACTGGACATCGGCGTGCGTCTCAGTGCTTTCGACTGGATCCCCTTCCGGCCCGGCCCGGATGGTACTGGCGAGCCGGAAACGCCGGATAGTGGGCGTTACCCCTATGCCTTCGGCGGAGACGGCGGTGGCCTGGGCATTGATCTGACCGAACCTAAACGCTTCCTTGACCTTCTGCTCGAACTCGATATTCATCTTGTCAATATCACGGCAGGCAGCCCGTACTATGTGCCGCATATCCAGCGCCCGGCGCTGTTCCCGCCTTCCGATGGCTACCAGCCGCCGGAAGACCCGCTCCTGGGCGTGGCCCGGCAGATCCGTGTCACGGCGCAGTTAAAACAGCACCGCCCCGAACTCCTGTTTGTCGGGTCAGGCTATTCCTACTTGCAGGAGTGGCTGCCGAATGTCGGGCAGGCGGTAATACGGGCCGGGATAGCGGATTTCATCGGGCTGGGGCGCATGGTGTTGACCTATCCCGAAATGCCTGCCGACGTGCTGGCCGGCCAACCGCTGAGACGAAAACAAATCTGCCGTACCTTCAGCGATTGCACCACCGCCCCACGCAAAGGTATGGTTTCTGGGTGCTTCCCACTTGATGATTTCTACAAGCAGCGCCCGGAGTATGACCAGCTTGCCGCCTTGAAAAAAACAGAAAAAGACGGATAGGCGATCTCTACCAGAGTTTCCAGCCCCGTTTTTTGGGTTCTGATGGAGGTTCTGATTCCGTGCCAAGTTTCTTGAGTGTATCGCGGGCAGCCTGTCCAACAGTTGTGGATGGTTCACCCGGATGGTCACCTTGCCAGGCGATGGCCTTATCGCCCAGCAGGGCTTTAATGGGTTCAATGGCGCGTTTGTCGCCAAACCTGCCTAACTCAACGATTGCCGCTGCCCGTCTGTGAGGATTTTCGTCCTGCAACTGGGCAATCAGGATGTCTACGGGCCGCTCGTCGTTGAAGGCTCGCAGGCCTTGCAGGGCATGATCCGAGACGCCAGGTTCGCGCTTCTTGAATACGTCCAACAGTAAGTCAGCAGTGGCCGGGTCATTCAGGCGGACGACCAGCTGCACTGTGGCCTGACGATCTGTGTTGGTAAAGGTATCCTCGGTCAGTATGCGGGCCGTATATGCGATCACCCACCCGCGCTCGCCGAGTTTGTCAACGGCATTCAGCAAGTAACTGCGGGGGAAGGGTTCACTTTCTTCGACGACTAACTGCTGGATAAGGGGCAGGGCGCTCTGTTCCTGTTGTTCGGCCAGTGCCAGTGCCGCAAAACCGCGCACGAGGGCATCCTTATCCTTAAGGCAGTTCAACAGCGGTGGAATGACTCGTTTATCCTTGATTTGCTGGAAGAGGGTGATTACACCTTTGCGCTGCCAATCACTGGGGGTGTCGAGCGCGGCGATCAGGGGTTCAACCGCGTCACTTCCCAGGGCGACTAGCGCACTGCGGGCTGCGTCGCGGGTCTTTGTATCTTGGCTGGTGATCTGGTCAATTAGCTGCTGAATATTGGTCATGTTGGGTCTGCTTTTCAATGATATGATGAGCATTCAATCGTCTACTGTAGCGCGGCTTTAAAAGGCGCACAAGTGGGTAGAAATCGCCCACCAGCAAGGGGCAGATATAATGGCAAAACTGCGGGCTGCATTGATTGGTACTGGCCTGATTGTCGGTAATCACATGCAGGCTCTGGCCCACGAAGCGGGACGGGTTGAACTGGTGGCGGCGGTGGATACCAATCCTGCGACACTTAAAGATTTCGGCAAACAGCATCAGGTCACGAACCTGTATACAGATAACCGGGCGATGCTTGCAGAGCAGCGGCCCGACCTGGTGATTATTGGCACGCCCCCGGCTACCCACCGGGCGCTGTGCATCGAAGCGCTGGAAGCGGGCGCGGATGTCCTGTGCGAAAAGCCGATTGCAGCATCTTTGCGGGAGCTTGATGATATTCAGGCCGTCGAACGGCACACCGGGCGTACCTGTACCAGCGTGTTTCAATGGCGGTATGGCTCTGGTGGAGCGCATGTCCGGCGGTTGATGGCTTCCGGTGTGTTAGGCAGGCCGCTGGTCGGGGTGTGTCACACACTCTGGTATCGTGACATGGCTTATTATAGCGTGCCCTGGCGCGGAAAATGGCGAACGGAAATCGGCGGCACATCAATGGGACATGGCATCCATGCGATGGACTTCTTGCTGTGGCTGATGGGGGATTGGGTCGAAGTACAGGCTATGCTGGGGACGCTCGACCATGATATTGAAGTCGAAGATGTCTCGCTGGCGCTGGTACGCTTCGCAAGCGGCGCAATGGGCAGCATTGTCAACAGTGCCGTTTCGCCCCGGCAGACCTCCTACATCCGGCTCGATTTCCAGCGGGCGACAATAGAACTGGAACACCTGTATCACTACCGCAACGACCATTGGCGCTTCTCGATACCGGAAGGGGCGGCGTATACCGATGAATTGGCGGCGTGGTCGGCGCTCGGAACGGATGTCGAGGCGCACCAGACGGCCCAGCTTACCGCCGTACTGGACTCGCTGGAACGGGGCGAGCGCCCGCTGACGAGCGGGGCGGAATTACGGCGAACGATGGAATTTATGACGAGTCTGTATAAAGCGGCCTTCACGCGCCAGCCTGTATTGCGCGGGACGATTGGCCCGGATGACCCGTTCTATACCAGCATGAACGGTGTGGTGTGATGGGCGTCTCTATGAATGTTTGCGAGTAAAAGGCCCGCCCTGTTGCCCGACAGATACCGTCCATCCCGGAGCGGTTACTCCCTCACCGCCGCTTATGCGCGGCCTGTGTCGCTTCCAGCATGTCGGTGAATTTTCCGCCAATCGCCCGCCAGTCATACTGCGTGCGGATTAGTTCCAGGGCATTCTGGCGCAGGCTTTCGCGCAGCGTCGCATCCTGGAGCAGGCGCAGCACGGCTTCGGCCAATGCCGGGGGGGTATCGGCAATCAGGATGTCGCGCCCGGATTCCGCCGCCAGCCCTTCCGCGCCCTTGCTGGTTGCCACCACCGGCACGCCCAGCGCCATTGCCTCAAGAATCTTCAGCCGGGTGCCGCCCCCTTGTAACAGCGGCGCGATGCTCACCATGCTGCGGGCAATCACTGGGCGGATGTCGTCTACATAGCCGGTGAAGATAACGCCCTGGTGCGGTGGCAGGCTCGCCTGAGTCGCCGTGTCGGTCTTGCCGGTGATGCGCAGTGTCACGTTCGGGCGCTGCTGGCGGATGATCGGCCATACTTCCCCCAGGAAATACGCCATCGCAGCGTAGTTAAAGTTAAAGCTCAACGCGCCGGAGAAGATCAGCGTGTCAGCTTCCGGTTGGCCGTAATCCCCTTCTAATCCGGCCATATCCGCGCCATTGGGGATGACCGGCAGCGTTGCTCTGTGTTCGGGGGCGATCTCAGCGATACAGGTTTGCTCCTCTACAGAAGGTACTGTGCAGGCGTCGAACTCGGCCAGAAGCCGCCGTACATATTGTGCTGTTTTCCACCAGCGCATCTGCCAGCCCACCCGGCTTTTTGTGCCCTGGGCGCTGTCCCGCGCAGTCTGATAGGCCACCAATTCCAGATCTTCTATCACGCGGGGGAACTGGGGATAGGGCAGGGCATAATGGCTCATTCCGCCCACTGGCCCGGCTTCGTGCGCGATAATCAGCTCCGGCCACCCGCTGGCGACACACTCCGCAATTGCCGCTGCCACCGCCGGATCATAGCTGTTGACGAGATGGCGCGGCATAGGGGCGAAGTAACCCGGTAACTCGGCCAGTCCGCTTTTATGGAACATCGGGCCGTGATGCGTGCTGATGACCTGGCAGAATGGCGCTAACGCCTGAATGTGCGGGTCGCCAGGCAGCGGGTCGGCAAAACTGATAAGGCCGACTTCATGTCGTTTGCCAAGCTGCTGCATAAGATGGAAAATTCGCAGCTTTGCCCCATTATCGGATGGATATGGAAACCAGTGAGAGAGCCAGAGAATGCGCAATGTGTATATCCCCTTATTGAGAATCCTGGGTTAACCGGATGATAATCACCTCTTATAGCGTATCCTACCCGAAACGCCTTGCAGAGTGCTGAAGAACTATGGTAGACTAGCACCATCAATTAAACGGATTGCCGCTACCTAATAAACCGTGTCAGAGGATATTCCCGATCACGCGCAAGTGTGTCACAGGCATATACGCCCATTATACCGGGGGTAAGACTGCTTTGGGTCGTCTTATCGTCCGGTATTTTTTGTACAATAGGATAGCAGCGGCTGGGTGAAGGAAAGGACAACTTGGACGAAGGTAGTTTATCTAGTTTAGGGCTGATTATGCTGTTGATCGGCTTGCACGGGGTCATCGCACTGGCCTACGCTGCCCTGACCAACAGCCGAGACAGCTTACTCCGTAGCCAGGTTGAGGCCGGAGCAGGTGCATCCCCGCGACTGCACATCACCTATCAGCTGAGTCTGGTGTTTATTCAGTTTACGATTGCAGCCGTGAGTGTTACTGGGTTGGGCCAGGCGCTGGTTGCGCAGCCCGCCACAACACTTTCTCCCATGCTCATCTATATTCTGGTGTTGTTCCCGACCGCCTTAATTACGCTCATTCTGGGTTACTTTGTCCCGGATGCCATTGGTAGTGCCCGTTCGGATAGGCTGGCTGCGCCGAGTATGTTGATCTTGCGCCTGCTGATCTTCATCATGCAGCCCGTTACCGTACTCATTATCGCTTTGAGCAAGTGGATGTCGTTTGGCAGCGGCACGATGGTCAACGTCTTTACCGAAGAAGAGATTATGACTCTGCTGGATGCCGGCGAAAAAGAAGGCACCATCGAAAACGAAGAAAAAGAGATGATCTACTCGGTACTGCAACTGGACGAGACCATCGCCCGTGAGGTTATGGTGCCGCGTATTGACATCGCCGCCCTGGAAATCCATACGCCCCTGAGCGAAGCGCTCACAACCTTCCTCGAAAGCGGCCATTCACGGGTGCCGGTATTTGAGGAAACCATTGATAATATCGTTGGCCTGCTTTACGCCAAAGACCTGCTCACCTGCTGGGCGGAAGGTATCACCGATAAGCCGATTCGTGAGATGCTGCGAAAAGCCTTCTTTGTGCCGGAAACTAAGCGCGCTGACTTGCTGCTGAAAGAGCTGCAAACCGGCAAGATTCACCTGGCGGTGGTGGTAGATGAATACGGCGGTACGGCGGGTCTCGTCACGATTGAGGATTTGATCGAAGAAATCGTCGGGGATATTCAGGATGAATACGACCTGGACGAAGAGGCTGATTATATCCAGCAGGGGCCGGACGAATACGTGATGGATGCCAGCATTGACCTGGACGACTTTAATGACCTGCTGGATATTGAACTGCCGACTGAGGATAGCGATACGCTGGGCGGGTATATTTTCTCGCAGCTTGGTCGTGTGCCCAATGTAGGCGAGACAATTGAAAGCGGGAATGTCGTCATGCGTGTTGATGCGCTGGAAGGTCGGCGGATCCGCAAGGTATATGTGGTGCGTAAGCCGCCGCCAAGCGAGGAAAGCCCTGCAGTGACTACCGGGGACAACCCCGCCACGCAGCCACAAACCGCCGCCGGTACGAACTGACGGCATCGTAAACTGGTTAATTCCGGGTTCAGGCAGTGGGCTTAGGCCCACTGCTTGCGCTCTGGGTAATTTATCAAAAATTGTTCGGGTGATTATTACTTATGTCCACAACATCTCTCTCTCAAGAAATGATTCACAATCTCCTTCAAGCCGCACGGGACGCCAGTGAACGGGCTTATGTTCCTTACTCGCATTACCCGGTAGGCGCGGCGCTGCTCGGCAGCAACGGCGTTATCTATACTGGCTGCAACGTGGAAAATGCGGCATTCCCGGCCACGATTTGTGGCGAGCGTACTGCTCTCGTCAAGGCGGTAAGTGAAGGTCAGCAGGAATTTACTGCGATTGCTGTCGTGACACAGAATGGCGGCTCTCCCTGCGGGTTGTGCCGTCAGATGCTCTTTGAGTTCGCGCCGGAATTACGAGTGATTACCGCCAATATGGATTTGGATGTGGTGATTGACAGCCGCCTGGACGGATTGCTTCAGCACGGCTTTGGCCCCAAGAGCCTGAGACCATAAGTTCATGCCGCGCCCGGAACGCTCATTTCGCACCCAGGCGATCATCCTTAAACGCCGTGATTTTGGTGAGGCAGACCGCCTGCTCACAGTGATGACGCCGGAGCACGGCAAGCTCACGCTGCTTGCGAAAGGCGCACGTAAACCGACCAGCCACAAAAGCGGGCATGTTGAACTTTTTACGCGGGTGGATATGCTTGTCCAGCGGGGGCGTGACCTCGATATCGTCTCCCAGGCGGAGATGCAGATGCCCTATTTAGCGCTGCGGGAAGACCTGGGACGGGGTGCCTATGCCAACTACGCGGTGGAACTGCTGGATCGTTTTACCGGGGCGGATGATGATGACTTTCCCGGCTTGTTTCAACTTCTGGATGACACGCTCAATCGTCTGTGCCTTGATGACGACCCGCGCCTTGTAGTCCGTTACTATGAAATGCGTCTGCTTGATATGGTCGGCTTCAGGCCTGAACTCAACACCTGCGTGGTCAGCCAGGAGCCGATTCAGGCCGAAGACCAGTTTTTCAGTTATCCATTGGGTGGGGTGGTGTCACCGGCCTACGCCCAGGTCAATGCCGGGCTGATGCCGGTCACGTTGCTCACCTTGAAACTACTGCGCCACATGCAGCGCAGTGCCTATTCGCATGTTCAGTCACTCTCAATCACGCCAGAACTGCATGATGAAACTGAACGTCTGATGTTGGGCTACCTCACGTATTTACTGGAACGCAAGCTTCAAAGTGTGGACTTCATCCGCCGTATCCGTCGCCAGTAGGAGAACACGATGCGGGATTACAGCCAGGGCGACGCCCTAGCTACCGGACTTCCCGGTGAGCATGAACTGGGTGTCGTTTGAGCTTAATGTCTGGAAAGCCTGGGTATCTTCTTCCATTTCGCTCAAGAGAAGTTCTAATGCCTGGTTGATCTGGCCGATTTCCACTTTATGGTCATCCAGAGCCAGACCGTGAAGCGCCGCCTGCCCGATGGTTGCGTCCAACCCGGCCATAACGAGCATGTCCACTGTGCGCGGTGGCAGATACAACAATCCATTACGAAAATAAGGCGCAAAATCCCGCATTGATTCCATCATTTCGGCTATCCCTTACAATATCCATACCGAATATCAACCAGAATATCATCAAATAGCATGTCCAGCAAGTGGACACAGTCAAATTCTAACCAACACAGCGCACATAAAAGATTCGCAATATTCAGGCGGGAAGGGTGAAAATAAATGTTGTCCCAACTCCAATTGTACTCTCTACCTTGATGTCTCCACCATGGAGGATGACATAATCACGCACGATGGATAGCCCCAGGCCGGTGCCTGGGAGATTACGAACGTTGGTGGCTCGGTAGAAAGGCTCAAAGAGTCTTGAGAGATCATCCTCTGGCACGCCGATGCCTTCATCCTGAACAGCGAACTGCCAGAAATCGGCCTGTCGCGTCACCTCGATGTTTATTGCCGTACCCGCTGGTGAATATTTGATGGCGTTCGCCAGGAGATTTGTCAGCACATGGTCAAGCAGACGGGGGTCCGCCTGTACGCTGCCGCTATCCGCCTCCAGGATGATAGTATGCTGGTAGTCGTCTACAAGCTGGAGGGTGTCTATCACCTTCTGACATAATGTGGAAACTTTAACCTCCACAGGGCTGAATTCAGTCATACCGGCGTCGCTTCTGCTAAAGCGTAACGCATCTTCCATCATATCCACCATACGGCGGATCTGCTGGCGTATCTGAGTTAACTTTTCCAATACCTGTTCCCGAGACAGGCGATCAAAATAGTCAACGACGAGTGAGACGGTTGTGGTCATTGCGGAAAGTGGGGTGCGAAATTCGTGAGATACCAGTGAGACAAAGTGATCTTTAAGTTCGCGCAGTTCCCGTTCTTTTACCAGCTCCATTTCAAGTTGGTGGGCGTAGATGCGTTGATTTTCCAGCTCGATACGGTGAGTTATCACCTGCCCGATCCCTAACCGCCGCTCGTTTGAAAGCCAGATATTTGCCCACGAAGTGTCCACGAATGTGCCGTCGCGTGTCCGGGTTTTGAAGTCGTGCCAATCGCCTTCAGCCGCCGTAATAACTGACATTACCTCTGCCCGGTATTCGGGGTCGGGGTAGAATTCAGCCATGATATTCGGGTGCGTCTGTATCTCCTCAAGCGTCCATCCCAGAACGTCTACCCAATGCTGGTTCACGTACTGATACCGTCTTTCTTGATCCAACTGTACCAGCATAACCGGGATATTCTTGAAAATGGTGGATAAGGTATCCTCGCGCTCTGCCAGCCTTTCCTGGGTTTCGATCAACTGGGTAATATCGCGGCCTACCGCCTGGATTTCGACCACTGCTCCGGCTTCGTCGGTAATTCCGTAATCAATCCATTGAATCCACCGCTTCTTACCGGTGCTGCCTTCTGCAGAGAAAACACGCACATCGGGGGAGGGGTCTCGCAGAACTTCGCGAATGCGGTCGAAAATAGGTTTGGTGTCGGCGTTCTTTGTCAGTGTCAGGAAGCTCATGCCGATGACTGTGTCCTGTGGAACCCCCATAAACCGGCAGTAAGCGTCATTGGCATAGGTGAGGAGCGTATCGGGCGTATAACGGCATACGAAGTCAATCTGGCTTTCGATCAGACCACGATACAATTGTTCATTATGGCGGATCTGGCGTTCGAGTCGTTTGCGCTGGCTGATGTCGCGGATAAAACAGGCAATCTGACGATTCTGAAATTGGACGCTGTTGATTTCAACATCCACCAGATTCCCGTTTTTGTGCCGGTGCTGGGTTTCGATCACCATCAGAATATCGTCTCTGATGATTTGATCTGTATTTTTGTTGATCTGTGGTGGTGGTATCCCGGCATCTAACTCGAACACTGTTTTTTGGAGCAGTTCCTCACGGGTGTAACCCACCATATTGCAGTAGGCTTGATTTACTTCCAGAATTGTGCCTGTCACATCTCCCAGAAGGTAACCATCAAAGATCGAACGCACGATTCGCTCGTTCTCCTTTGAGGCCTGCTCTAGTTGCTGCTCCATAAGCTTAGTGTTGGTGACATCCAGCGCAATCGCATAAGTGTGTTGTTCGTTGCGGGTAGAAACCCAGACTAGCGAGCGATAGCGCCCATTCTGGCAGCGAAAACGGTTTTCAAATTGGACGATGGTCCTTTCAGCTTTCAATTGTTTTTCAGCGGCTTTGGTAGCAGTCATATCGTCCGGGTGGACAAAAGAGAGATAAGGTTGGCCGATCAAATGGGCTTCCTCGTAGCCCAGCACCTGGCAGAAAGTCGGATTCACATACAGCAGAACACCATTTTGGTCAGTGACACACACAAACGCATCAGTCAGTTCAAAAAAACGGTATGGATCGCCCGGAAAACGGATGTCTTCGGCATGGTCTGCGTAGACCGTAAGCAGTTCCTCTAGGCTGCAATGGCGCTGCTGTGCAATTCTTTCCAACCGATGAAGCAATTCCGTCGATATGCTGCGATCCATGCGTATTACTCATTATTTGCGATCTTAGTATACTCATTATAAAGGATAAATCCGTAATTTTCGCAATAAACGTTTAGGCCAGCGTGAATTTGACGTTCGCGCTCATATACCCCAGCTTTGACCAGTTTGCCCGGTGATGAACGGGTCATCGGTTCTTGCGTTTTACCATTGGGGCGGGTGGCGTTTCCCACTCTTCCCATGTGTCTTCTTCAGCCAGACGCGAGCCGTAGCTAAAGGGAGTTTCTTCATCTGCGAAGTGTTGTCCCTGCTCCCAGGCACGTTCACGTTCCAGTGCCGTTTCCAGTGCCTGATCTTCGGCGTCTGCCATCCGTACACGGAGATAGTGGTACAGCAGTGCGATCGCCCAGCCGATAGAAATACCGATGGTTTGTCTGAGAATAGCGCTGTTCAAATACCCATAATAGAGGGAAGCAGCATTGATCCACATCATCGCATTCCCCAGGATAAACAGGAGCAAATGAGTGATGAAGCGGTTGCGCCGCCGGTAGTGCCGCCGGATGCGCTGGCGAATTTCCTCGTAGCGGTTTTGTGGAGCCGGTTCCTTGCCCCCAAACAACCACCGCAGCCCTCGGAATGGCGCAGTCGCCGTCCAGACCGTCGCTGCCCACGTCACCCGCAGACTCCAGCGAGTTACCCGCCCGGCAGTCCGCCACGACCAGCGTAGTGCGGCTACCGTCTGTCGCCACGACCAGCGCAGCGCCGCCAGGCTCTGCCGCCACGCCCAACTGAACGGTGCTTTGATAACCCACCAGCTAAAGCCGAGCAGTTGCACCAGCCATCCGGCCTGGGGTGGGGGCAGTTCGCCATCCGCCCAGTCGTACCATTCGTCATTCTTGCGTTTGCGTTTGAGTGGGGCGTTACTCATCACGGGTGTCTCCTCATCTGCCGGAATCCAACATGGGCGGGATACTGCCGGTCTCGCTGCTTACCAATACGTAAGTAGCGGACATAAGTTGCATAGCGGCGTATTTTGGGATTTTTCCTTGTTAAATTTAACCAAAATGCCGCTCAAAGCTATGGACAAAATGCCGGAAAAGATGTATAGTAGGTTTTAAATGATTCATCAGATGAATACGATAAATGGCCGATATAGAACTCCCTTCCGACCTGCTTAATTATATCGTTCAGCGTGGCCTCCAGCCCGGAGATCGCCTCCCGACGATCAACGAGCTTCAGGATGCAAGCCACCTGGGCGTAAGCGCCAGCAAAATCCGTGAACAGTTGGAAGTGGCGCGGGCGTTAGGGTTGGTCGAAGTCCGTTCCAAGATCGGTACCCACATTAAAGATTACAGCTTCGCCCCGGCAGTCCGCCTGAGTTTGTTTTTCGCCCTCGCCAACGACCTGCATACCTTCGAGCTGTTCAGCAACCTGCGCACCCATCTGGAAGTCGCCTACTGGCATGAGGCCTGCGCCCTGCTCACCGCGCAGGATATGGACGAAATGCGTGATTATATCATGGCGGCACGTACCAAGCTCAACAGTAAGTGGATCCAGATTCCCTATCAGGAACACCGCGCTTTTCACTTGGCCGTTTTCAGGCATCTGCAAAACCCGTTTGTGATTGGTCTGCTGGAAGCGTACTGGGATGCGTATGAAGCAGTCGAGCTGCACCGTTATGCTGAGTACGCCTATTTGCAGGAAGTATGGGATTACCATGAACGTATCCTGGATGGCATTGCCGCCGGGGATTTTGACCGCGCGAAGATCGCCTTTATCGAGCATACCCAGTTGATCCGCCACCAGCCGCGGATGCAGGGCATGGATGGCGCGACTCTACCTGAATCACCATCGCATGTGGCTGAATAAGCGTTTTTTTGACGCTTATTTCGTTTTTATTTTTTATCCGAGTGTTCGTTCTACTAATCTCACCCCTCTGCGCCGTAGTCCTGGAGAGGGTGAGGTCATGGAAGAAGAAGGAATCTGAAAAGGATTTTGTATGGGTGTAGCAGATCTGCAAACAGAAGTGCAATCCGGCACCAGTGAGCGTATCGTCAACGACGTCGCCCTCATGGTTGCCACCAAAAACGGCTCCGGCAGCCAGACCTCCAACAATCTGATTGTGCGGGCCTTGTTCAAAATGGGGATTCCGGTCAACGGCAAGAACCTCTTCCCATCCAACATTAAAGGCTTGCCAACGTGGTACACCATCCGCGCCAGCAAGGACGGGTACATTGCGCGGCGCGAAATCACTCAGATTGCGGTGGCAATGAACGAAATGACCGCTGCCGAGGACATCGCCAACCTGCCCGCTGGTGGCGTGTGTATCCTGCCAGGGGAGTGGAAATGGACGCAAAGCCGGGAAGATGTGGTTTATTATGAAATCCCGGTGAAAGAAACGCTCAAGCAGTTCGACATCCCCAGCGAACGGCGTGAGCAGGTGGGTAATATGGTGTATGTTGGCGCGGTGGCCTGGCTGTTCGGCCTGCCGTTGGATGTCCTGCACCAGGGTCTGATGGATAACTTCAAGGGCAAGCAGAAGCCGGTGCAGATGAATTACCAGGTGATCGAAGCTGCCTACCAGTGGGCGTCGGAAAACCTGGTTAAGCGCGATCCGTTCGTATTCGAGCCAATGGACAAAACCCAGGGCAAAATTCTGATTACCGGCAACGAGGCGGCAGGGCTGGGCGCGATCTTCGGCGGCATGACCGTCACCGCCTGGTATCCGATTACGCCGTCCACCAGCCTGGTGGATTCGATTCTGGATTACCAGCACCTGCGTAAAGACCCGGAAACCGGCGAAAGCACGGTTGCCGTTATCCAGGCCGAGGATGAAATCGCTGCGATTGGGATGATCGTCGGCGCGGGCTGGGCCGGTGCGCGGGCGATGACCGCAACCAGCGGCCCGGGCATCAGCCTGATGGCCGAGTTCACCGGTCTGGCATACTTTGCAGAAATCCCGATTGTCATCTGGGATGTGACCCGTATGGGCCCCAGCACCGGGTTGCCGACTCGTACCAGCCAGGGCGACATCCTGTTTACGTACTTCCTGGGGCACGGCGATACACGCCAGGTGATTCTGCTCCCACGAGACCCGGCGGAGTGCTTCACATTCGGTTGGCAGGCTTTCGATCTGGCTGACCAACTGCAAACCCCGGTCTTTGTCCTCAGTGACCTGGATATTGGGATGAACAACTGGATGTCCGACCCCTTCGAGTATCCTGATACACCGATCCAGCGCGGGAAACTGCTGGATAAAGAGTCTCTGGAAGCCTTCATTGCTGACAAGGGCGAGTGGTATCGCTTCCGTGACTATGACAAGGATGGCATCGGCTACCGCACCGTACCGGGGACCGATCATCCCCGCGCCGCATATTTCACACGCGGTACCGGGCATAATGACCGCGCTGTCTACAGTGAACGCAGTGACGACTGGCTGCAAAACATGGGGCGGTTGCGCCGTAAATTTGAGACGGCTCGCACGCTCGTGCCAAAACCGGAAATCGAGTACGACCCGGCGAAGACAATAGGCGTTATCACGTTCGGTTCGAATGACCCGGCTGTCCGCGAGGCGCAAGACCGGCTGGCAGCAGACGGCATCCACACAAACTATCTGCGCATCCGGGCGCTGCCGCTCACCAGCGAGGTGCAGGAGTTCATCCAGAAACACGAGCGGGTCTATGTGGTCGAAAACAACTTCGACGGCCAGATGGCGCAGTTACTCCACATGGACATGCCGGAAGATACGACGCATGTCCGCTCATTGGCGCTGGGCGACGGCCTGCCGATGACACCGAAGTGGGTCCACGAACAGATTTTGCAGCGGGAACAGGGGAACTAACATGGCGAAGGAAAACATCCTCGGACTCTCAAGAGAAGACTACAAGGCCGGCGAGACCACCTTATGCCCCGGCTGTGGTCACAATTCAATTTCCAACCAGATCATCAGCATCGCCTTTGACCTGGGGTTGAAGCAGGAAAACGTCATCAAGATGAGCGGCATTGGCTGCTCCAGCAAGACCCCGGCGTACTTCCTGGGGCACTCTCACGCCTTCAATTCGATTCATGGGAGAATGCCCTCAGTAGTCACCGGAGCGACAACGGCCAACCGCAGCCTGACGGCGATTGCGGTCAGCGGTGACGGCGATAGCGGCAGCATCGGCTTCGGCCAGTTCAAGCACCTGATCCGCCGCAATGTGCCAATGGTCTATATTATCGAAAACAACGGTGTGTACGGCCTGACCAAAGGCCAGTTTTCCGCCACCGCTGACGAAGGCCAGACGCTCAAGTACTACGGCACCAACGAACTGCCGCCGATTGACCTGGCGCTGGAAGCCGTGATTAGCGGCTGCACGTTCGTCGCCCGCAGCTTCTCCGGTGACTCAAAACAGGTACAGGCGCTGCTCAAAGCTGCCCTTAGCCACAACGGGACGGCGGTGCTGGACATCATCAGCCCGTGCGTGACCTTCAATAATTCACCTGACTCCACCAAGAGCTATCCCTACGGCAAGGAGCACGAAGTTCCGCTGCACGATATTGAATTCTTCACGCCCGACTTCGTAGCAGAACGGGAAGAGATCACAGCGGAATATGAGGAGGGTGAAGCCATCACCGTAGAAATGCACGATGGCTCGCACCTGCGGCTGAAGAAGGTGGACGAAGACTACGACCCGCGCAGCCGGGCGCAGGCTATCACTACGCTCGAACGGGCCTACCGCGAGCAGTTGTTCCTGACCGGGCTGCTATACTACGAAGAGCCACGCCCCACATTGGCGGATACCGTCGGCCTGGGACAGACGCCGCTCACGCACGTGGAAACGAGCAAACTGCGGCCTTCACGCGAGGCGCTGGCGAAGCTCATGCAGGACATGATGTAAGCACAGAGTCTGATTCTTCAGGGGGAGCGCACACCAGCGCTCCCTTTTTTGTTGCCCCGCGCTGCCGTTGCCGGTAGTGTTGTCCCCCGCCATTTCTGAACAAATGTTTGAACAAAGATTCACCATCTGTCCCCGTTTTTGTGGTATGGTGATGACGATGGATTGCATTCGAGGTATTCTGCTCTTTGGGTTACAATGGGTTCGTAGGACGACATTCTTGGCATCCGCCTTCCCGATTTCCGCAGGCTCAGCTCCCCAACAACGAACAACAATGCACAACCCCGGACGTTTTGCAGCAAAATCGGCAGTCTTGCCGCAAAAATCACCAAGAGTCATCAACCACTCACGGGAGGATTGCGGCGATCACTGCAATCGCAGCACACTGGAAAATTGCTGCATTTCCATTTTTACAGTGCCCTTATTTTAAGCAGGTTGGCGCAGATTCTGCCCTGCACCTGCTTCACCGCCCCGTCCAGTCGCGCAGATAGAGGAAGTCATGGCCGATACTGCGCTGGCTCAATTTGGCGATATTCGGCATCGTCCGTTTGTAGTGATTGGCCTTCACCCGCCGCCACACATCCTCCACAAATGCCCGGCTGAAGCCTTCGTCCACCACCTCGTCCACCGTGTAACGCTCGTCCACCAGCAGGAACAGCACCTGATCCACATCATCATAGCTGAAGCCGAGTTCGCCTTCGTCGGTCTGGCCTTCCCACAGGTCAGCCGAGGGCGCTTTATGGATGACCGCTTCCGGCACGCCCACCGCCGCCGCCACCTGCCGCACCTGCGCCTTGTACAGGTCAGCGATGGGTTGCAGTGCTACGCCGCTGTCCCCGTAAATGGTCGAATAACCCAGCAGAAATTCCGTCTTGTTGCTCGTCCCCAGCACTAACCCGCCAAACGCCGCCGACTGGTCATACAAAATCGTCATCCGCAGTCGCGCCATGATGTTGCCGCGCCGGACATTGCTCATACCGTTGAACTGCTCGAACAGCGGTTCGGCCATGTCGGTAATCGGCACAGTGAGCGACGGCAGCCCCAGGTCTTCGATGACGGTTTCGGCGTCGGTCAGGCTGTTCTGCGACGATGTACGGTAGGGCATCCGCACCGCCAGCACGTTTTCCCCCCCCAGCGCTTCAGCAGCGAGATACGCCGAAAGCGCCGAGTCAATCCCCCCGGATAGGCCAATCACGGCGCGTGTCATCCCGGCTTTGGCGATCTGGTCAGCAATGAACCCGGTCATCATCTTCTGTGCAAGTCCGGTATTGATCTCCAGGCGGTGCAAAATGTTGGGCATGGGTCGGTTCCCCTTTAGCCTGCCCCGTGCGGGCGGTGAATATACTGGGTAATCAGGTGCGGGTAATCCTCGGATACCTTCAGGCGGTTGTAGAACAGGTCGCCGGATTGATTCTGAAGCAGCAGGACGACCCGGTAATCATCCACCGAAATATGGTGGAAAATTCGCAGCCGTCCGGCCTCATCCTGAGCCTGTTGCATAGTCGCCAGCCGGTCAGGCGCGGGTTGCGTTTCGAGCAGCTCCGGCGCGTAGCTATCGGTGATGAAAGTCAGCAGCCGGTCAAAATTACCGCTGTTGTAGAGTGTCATCTGGGCAATAAAACGTTTCCCGGCGCTGCTCAGTGCCAGCGCGGTCTTCAGGTCAATGTATTCCACTATTCACTATCCCGGCGCTGGATACGCCCTAATTCTCGTAAAACCATATCTGGGCGCTCGTCGCGGAGTAAGGGCAGGCGACTGCGTGTGCGGTGCAGTTGGTTGAGGTCAATTTCGTGGATGACGAGGGCTTCCTCAAAGTACGGCCCCTGCGCCAGAAACTCCCCATCTGGCCCGACGATAGACGACCCTCCCCAGAAGCTCTTGCCGTCTTCATAACCTACCCGGTTACAGTGGATCACGTAGTCAGTGAACATGCTGCCATAGGCCTGGTTGACCAGTTCGACCCAGCGTGTCCCGGCCAGCCTGTCACCGCTATCGAGTCCCCGGCTGGGGCTGGCACTGTGGAAGAGCAGGATGTCCGCCCCATCCAGCCACAGCAGATAAGGGGGTGACATGTGCCAGAAGTCCTCACAGATGAGCATTCCCACCCGCCCAAAGCGGGTATCGAAGGCGCGGGCATTCTCGCCCTGGTCGAAGTAACGGCCTTCGTCGAACATCGCATAGGTCGGCAGGTAGAGCTTGTTGTGAACATGCAGGCACTCCCCGCCAGAGAGGTACGCGCTGGCGGTATAGAAGCGCTCGCGCTTATCTTCCGAGACGAACCCGAACATGATGTCTATGTCCTGGCTGGCGTCCAACAGTGTCCGGAAGGTCGCATCATCCCGGCTGGCGCGGATGGCGAGTTCGGGCACCAGGTCCTGCACCTGGTAGCCGGTTAGCGAGAGTTCCGGGAAGATCACCAGATCGGCGCCCTGTTTTCTGGCCTGCTCAATGTAATCGCAGTGCTTCTTCAGGTTGGCCGGGACATCACCCAGCTTCGGGTATATTTGCGCGAGTCCGACTTTCAGGCGCATGAACTTCTCCTTGTGATGAGGTCTGGTAACCCTGACCTTGCCTGGCCCATTATAGTGAGTATCTCACAATACGGCTGGAATTACCGCCGTTTTTTCTTCTTTGATTTCTTCGGTTTGAGGCCGGGTTTGTGTTTGGGCTTCTTTTTTGCGCCGCCCCCCGGCGTATCATCTTCGCCCATCATGCTCCGGCGTTCGTCATCCGTCAACCGCCGGAGTCCCAGGCGTTTCTGGATATCCTGGAACGAGCCGGTCATTTCTTCAACTACACGCCCGGACTGATAGGCTTCGATTATCACCGGGGCCGCGTTTTCGCTTTCCAGCGTGATGAGCGCCAGCACCAGGGATGAGTTTACCACCGGGTTGTTCGTCTCATACACTTTGAGCTTCTCGATCAGGATGCCTTCGCAGACGGCATACATCAGCGCGTCGGCGGATGTGGCGATGGTTCGCAGGCAGGCCACCGCCTGCATCTGTGACATTGCATCGTGCCAGGACTGTTCCAGGTAGCTTTTCAGGGCGGGGATCGCCGGTGTGCCAATCATCTTGTAGACTTCAGGCAGTTCCGTCACTGCATCCAACCGGTAATAGCTGAATATCTGCGTTAGTGGTTGGGCGGCTTCTACCGTCCGGAGCTGTCCTAACCGCCGCCAGGCATGGACCGGGGCATAATATTCGGGGCGGTCTTCCTCCCATAAGTGTAGTCGCGCATCAGTCGCCATGCGGATTAAGTCCGGGATATAAGCGCGGCCTATCTCAAATTCGGTGTAATTCCGGTTATAGTTGTCGCCAATCTCCAGCAGTGGATGCAGTTTTTCCGGATACTCATGACGGAATGGTTTTTTGCCGTAGCCCGGCCCGCGCACGACGCGCCCTGGTTTCGCGCCAGTGTGCTCCCCGTCTTTTAGCACCTGCACGCCGTTGACAAAGACATGCGTCATGCCGGTGGCGTACTGGTGCGGACGCTCCGGTGTCGCATGGTCATGCACCTGCGCCGGGTCGAACACCACCATGTCGGCGAAATAACCGGCCTTGAGTGACCCGCGCCGGTCAATTTTGAGATTGGCCGCCGGGAGAGCGGTCAGTCTGTGGATAGCATCTTCCAGCGGCATCACCCCCTCGTCACGAGCGTATTTGCCCAGGATGCGGGCGAAGGCTCCGTAAGCGCGGGGGTGCGGGTTCGACTTAAGGAATACCCCTTCCGGCGCTTGCGACTCGGCGTCAGAACAGAAACTCACCCAGGGCAGCGCCATGATGCGTTTCACATTATCTTCCGACATGCTGAAGTACACCGTAAAAATGCGGCTATCATCCTCGATAATTAAATCCATGAGCGTATCTTCTGGAAGTGTGCCACGTTCCATAGCGATCTCGGCCAGGTACCTGCCGGTAAGGGGTTTCATCGTGTCCTGCTTAAAACCTGCCAGCAGAATCCGCTCCGGCCCGTTTTCGAGGTACATATTCTCCCACTCAAGGCTGGGCTGGTTCATCTCCCGCCTGATACGTTCGCGGGTCGCCGGGTCTTTCAGCCGGTCAATCATCGCTGTATGGCCGCCATCGTGTACCCAGGGTGGCAGACAGGAAGCTAATCCTGTGCCGGAATAGGGGTACGGGTACATATCGGCGGTGATTTGTAACCCGTCGTCCTTTCGGCAGGATTCGATGAAGTCAATCACCTTATCCAGCTTATCCCAATTCGATTGCCCGGCCAGTTTGAGGTGGTAAATCTCGCCCCGCACGTCTGCTCGTGCGACGATGTCATGGAATTCGTTCAGTGCCTCTAATATCGCGCTGCCCTCATTACGGATATGGGAGATGTATAGCCCATCATAAGCCGAGACAATCTCCGCCAGGTAGATGAGTTCGTTCGTGTCAGCATACGAGGCGGGCGGGTAGATCAGGGCTGAAGAAAGGCCAACCGCGCCTTCTTCCATCGCCTGCCGGACGAGATCACGCATGGGTATAACATCTTTTTCCCAGTCGGCAGGGCGGTCATCATACCCCATGACGTGAATCCGCAGGGTGGACGTGCCGACGAACGAGGCAACATTACACGATACACCGCGTCTTGCCAGATACTCCAGGTACTCGCCGAGTGTCGCCCACTCGACATCGTACTGAATATCCCCCTGCTGGAGGAATGTGCCGGGGCCATCCCGCTTCATCTGTTCGTTGAGCGGCCCCATAGATGAGCCTTCGCCCATGACTTCCAGCGTCACGCCCTGGCGAATCTCGCTCTGGGACAGACCATCTTCTATCAGCGATTCCACTGACCAGCTGAGCATATTGATGAAACCGGGGGCGACTGCCTGTCCTTCGGCATTCACTTCGATTTTGCCATGTGCCTCGCCCAGGTCGCCCACCGCCATGATCGTATCGTCATTGACCGCGACATCACCTTTGAACGGCGCTCCGCCATCCCCATCGTAAATCATGCCATTGCGAACAATCAGATCATATTCCAGCATGGTGGGTGTTCCTCAAAGCTATTCAAGGTGTCGCGCATATATGTCAGGTCTAGGGCGCAAAGTCCGCTTCGTTTATCCGGTGCGTCTGACTTTTGCCTGCAATGCCCCGATACCTGCCCAGACGAACACCAGTGCATCAAGCCACTGGTCAGCCCGCAGCCCGGCAATTGTATACATCGGGTCATCCCGGAAGAAACCAACAATGAACTGTCCGGCGGCCAGCAGTGCCAGCACCAGCCAGAATCGCCGTGACGGCATCCAGTCCCGCCAGGCCAGCAGCCCGGCGAAGGCCAATCCAGCCAGTGCCAGTATGATGCCGAACACCTGTGTATTATAACGTGGCAGAACAATTCCGTATACATCAGCGCTCTCGGCAGCGACCCACGCCGGATAATCCGCCAGCGTTGTCACCTCGCGGCCATAGGCGCAGTGCGATGCGCCGCAGCCCCACCACGCACCCAATGCGATCAATGGTAGAGCCAGCACGAGCGAATCGCACAGTTGGTGGAAGTTCAGCCCGCGCCAACGGGACACCAGGTACAGGCCGAGCAGCCCGCCAAGTATCGCGCCATGCCAGTTCAGCCCACCGGTATACAGGTTCGTAATGTCGCCCAGGTTTTCCCCGAAATAATCCCAGTGCAGCAGGTTGTGTTCCGCCCGCGCCCCGGCGACGCCCAAAAGCAGCGCCGCCAGGTATGCGTCAGCCACTTTGCCCGCTGGGTACCTACCCCGCAGTCGCAGTACGCCAGCTCCGGCGCTCACGACAATAGACAACGCCAGCAGCAGGGTATACGTGTGGTAGGTTGTGCCGCCAATCTGGGTAAAGGGGTCAGGCATGAATCGGGACTCCGTTGTTGAGGGGCAAGATTGAGCCACCAGATCATTGTAACCCGATTTATTCAAACCAACCGGAACATTGAACGTTGTTCTCTAGCCTGGAGAGGCGGGTAAGGCAAAATAGGTGATTATCCGCGATTCCAGCATCTCGCAATGATGCACTGATTACAGTAGAAGAATCAGCGGAAAGACCAGATGCCCAGTCAACTACCCCATTAACGAATACGCAAAGCTGACGGGCAGGCTGTCAGAATTGCTGAAGCAAAAATGGGTGCGCGATTGGCACCCATTGACTCGCTTACTGGAAATATGGTGATTCTGTGAGTTACCAACCTCGCCCCGCGATTTTGTCCCCTTCCGGCATCCCGCTGACGTTAATGCCGACCATCGCTTCACCCAGGTTGCGGCTGACCTTGACCAGAATATCCGGGTTATCATAGTGCGTCACGGCTTCCACGATGGCTTTGGCGCGTTTGGCCGGGTCGCCACTCTTGAAGATACCGCTGCCCACGAACACACCATCCACGCCCAACTGCATCATCAATGCCGCGTCCGCTGGTGTCGCCACGCCGCCCGCTGCGAAGTTCACCACTGGCAACCGCCCCAGTTCCGCTGTTTCTTTCACGAGAGCGTAAGGGGCTTGAATGTTCTTGGCATACGTGAAGAGTTCATCTTCGTCCATCGCACCGATCCGGCGGATTTCGCCGTTGACCGCTCGTGCATGGCGCACCGCCTCAACCACATCGCCCGTGCCCGCTTCGCCTTTGGTGCGGATCATCGCCGCGCCTTCAGCGATACGGCGCAACGCCTCGCCCAGGTTACGACAGCCGCATACGAATGGCACTGTGAACTTGTGCTTGTTGATATGATGTTCCTCATCGGCAGGGGTGAGGACTTCGCTCTCGTCAATGTAGTCCACACCCATCGCCTGCAAAATCTGCGCCTCGACAAAATGCCCGATACGCGCTTTCGCCATGACAGGAATCGATACGGCCTTCATAATGCCATCAATCATATCCGGGTCGCTCATCCGGGCTACACCCCCGGTTGCGCGAATATCAGCCGGAACGCGCTCTAATGCCATCACCGCACACGCCCCGGCGTCTTCCGCGATCTTTGCGTGTTCTGGTGTCACCACATCCATAATCACGCCGCCCTTGAGCATCTGCGCCAGGCCGCGCTTCACTGCTTCAGTTCCGGTCTGCTGACCGTTCTGATTTAACCCGTTAGTTGCCATACAATCGTCTCCCTCGACAATCGGATCATTTTCTCAAGCGTAGTCGTCTGCCCTGCCTCCATGTATGTCCACATAAGTCCAATATAGCCAAGGCTGAGGTGGATTTTTGAACAGGCAGGCTGTGGGGCAATGATAGCAGATAAAACTGCCACATGTCTGCCCGCGTTTGGGATTGAATCATGTACATCTGGTCGCATTACCATTCAAAACAAACGGACGATAGATATACCGTCCGCTTGTTGCTGTTAGCTTTGATGAATATTTAAGAACACGAAAAAATCCGTCCCCCGCCGGAGAAGTACATCAGACCTCGGATACGACAGGATTGGGAATCGCCGCCACGTCCACTGCTTTCAACATGGTATCCAGTTCAGAGACGGAAACCATGCCACTTTTTATGTTGTTGGCACGTTTATTGCGCTGTACCAGTTTGACCAGCAACATGACCTCCTGGGCGGTCGCGTCCGGGCTGCGCCGTGTCCAGATTTCTATGCGTGGATACTTGATCTGCTGCTGTGTCAGCATCCCGCCTGCTGAACGAAAGTTACCTTCCTTCAAGGCGCGCAGCAGCGCCTTGCGGGATTTTTTTGGCGCGACAGCGACCACCTGTTGGCGAGTCTCGAACCAGGCGTTCGCATTCTCATCAAATGGGTCTTTTGCGGCATTCCTGGCAAGCGCCCCTGCTGTAAGAGATGCCAGCAGGACTTCGACTGCCCAGTAAATGTATGCACCTGTGTCTTTGATCTCGATTCCAGTACTTGTGCTGCTGCCCGACGTGCGGGTGATTGTAAAACCAAGACTGGCCGTATACTTCAAATACCCTATCAATCCGGTATCCTGCACCAGGCGCATCAGACCTGTGTTCATATACTCATCCAGTTGGGTGTCGGTAGGGGATTTGCCAGGGTAATCCTCGCTGTATAGCGAGCGGATAAAATCGTTGCGGAAAGAGATGTAATAGAATGCGCCGTGATACGTCCCATACATCACAACCCCGGCAATAACCCCTATCAGTGCAGCCATCATCGGGTTCTGCATCCTGGTGGATTTGATTGCCTGCACCAGAACGCCCCCGGCAATCGCGCCAGCCAACAAAGGGAATGCGAATACAAGATAGAAACTGAGGTAATGATCAACAGCCCATAAAATTCCGCCAACTACAATCCCGGAAACCACAGCCAGAACCAGCAGCAACCAGAAACTGCTGCCCGGCATCGCACCACTTGGCCGATACGCGTGCATACGATCCCCCTTGAGCAAGAAGCGAATAGGATACAGTCAATGCTACACCGAAATTGCAGAGCGCGTTGTCAAAAAGTGGTAAAGTTGTTGGGAAATCCTGCATAATTTCACCGCCGCAGAACAGATCATTTTGTGCTATCTTTAAGCACATGGATACACTTACCGGCGCTATTGAGCGCATCACCTTCTATAACGAAGAGAATGGCTACACTGTTCTCAAGTTGCTGCCCGACCAGCTTCGCCTGGATGCAGCGGCGCGTGATGGTACAGTAACAGTCGTCGGCTCGATGCCGGAACTCGGCACCGGCGAATCAGTGGAGTTTATGGGGCAGTGGGTAAATGACTCCCGTTATGGTTTGCAGTTTCGCGCCGAGGTCGTCAAGCCTGTCCCGCCCTCCACGCTCACCGGCATCATCAATTACCTGTCAAGCGGCATTGTCCGGGGGATTGGCCCGCGCACGGCGGAAAAGATTGTCAACCACTTCGGGCTGGAAACCCTCAATATCCTGGATAACGAACCGCATCGCATCCAGGAAGTACCGGAAGTCAAGACGACACTGCTCAACCAGTTGGTTGAAGCCTGGAAAAATAATCAGGTTGTCCGCCAGACGATGATCTTTTTACAGGGCTACGGCATCAGCAGCCGCATGGCCGTGCGTATCCACGACACCTATGGCACCGATACCGTGCGCATCGTCAAAGAAGACCCGTACCAGCTGGCCGATGATGTGTTCGGTATCGGTTTCCTGCGGGCGGATACCATCGCGCAGAGCATGGGTGTGGAAAAAGACGCCCGAATCCGGCTGCGCGCCGGATTGCACTATGCGCTCAACAAGCTGGCAACCGACGGCCATACTTACGCCCCACGCCAGACCCTTTTTGCGACTACGTGTGAACTGCTGCAAGTCGAAACCAGCGACGAAATTGCGGCGCGGCTCTCGGCCTTGCTGGATATGCAGGTTTTCCAGGGTGATTTGTACAGTGATCGCCTCGTTAGTCCCGATGGTGAGGTGATTGAGGCCATTTACCTGCCACTTTATTATCATGCCGAACGGGGCGCATCAGAGCGGCTTCGGGCGCTCGTGAACAGCCCATCGAGTCTGACGGCAGTCTGGCGCGAGACCAACTGGCCTAAATTTCTGGCAACTCTGGCGAAAAAGAACAATGTTGACCTCACCAGACAGCAGCAGGGTGCGGTGCAAGCTGCGCTCACCAGCAAGGTCTCGGTGCTGACCGGCGGGCCAGGGACGGGTAAAACGACGACGCTGCAAATGGTTATCAACGCGCTGGCAGCCGAAAAACGGCGTTTCCTCCTGGCATCCCCCACCGGACGGGCAGCGAAGCGCCTGAGTGAGGCCACCGGCTGGGCGGCCAGCACAATTCACCGAATGCTCGGTTGGATGCCCGGCGGGGGCTTTGAGCACGACGAAGATAGTCCCCTGGATGCCGATATGGTCATCGTTGACGAGACATCTATGCTCGATCTTGTGCTGTTTAACAGCCTGCTCAAAGCGATTCGCCCGGAATCGCATGTGCTGCTTGTAGGCGATGTAGACCAGCTCCCAAGTGTTGGAGCGGGCAATGTGTTGCGCGATGTGATTGACAGTGGTGTGGCGCATGTTACCCGGCTGAAAACCATCTTTCGGCAGAGCGAGGACAGTGTGATTGTCGAAAACGCCCACCGCGTCAACCAGGGCGAAATGCCATATCTGCAGAACACCAGCAGCGACTTCTTCTTTTTTGGCGAGGAAGACCCGCAGCGGGCGGCTGACCTGGTAGTAGACATCGTGCAGAACCGCATCCCCAATAAATTCGGCTATGACCCCCTCGATCAGGTACAGGTGATCGCGCCCATGTACCGGGGGCCGATTGGTGTCAATGCCCTCAACGAACGCTTGCAGAAGGCGCTCAATGGCTCAGCGCGGCAGGCGGAAAAGAAGCTCGGTGGCCGTCTCTTCCGTGCCGGGGACAAAGTGATGCAGGTGCGCAATAACTATGACAAAGATGTGTTCAATGGTGACATCGGGCGTATCAATGCGATAGACTTTGAGTCTAGTTCGCTGGAAGTCATTATAGATGGTCGTTATATTGACTATGATTGGTCGGAAACCGACGACCTGACACACGCCTACTGCATCAGCACGCACCGCAGTCAGGGCGGGGAGTACCCGGTGGTGGTGCTGCCGCTCATGACGCAGCATTATATGATGCTCCAGCGCAACCTCGTGTATACCGCCATCACACGGGCGCGGGAGGTGGTGGTACTGGTGGGGACGCATCGTGCAGTTGCCATCGCTGTGCAGAATAACAAGGTCGCTGAACGGTACAGCGGTTTGATCGCCCGACTCCTGCGGGGATAGAAGGACTTTGAGTGAAACAGCGGCTTTACCTCGGTATTGATGGCGGCGGTAGCAATTTGCGGGCGGTTGTCGTGGACGAGAGTCTGACGACCGTCGCCCAGTCTCGTTACCAAGGCAGCGCCAACCCTAGCAGTCTGGGGCACGGTGAAGCATCGCGCCGGATTCGTGCCTTGATCGCTCAGACTTGTGCCGAACTCCCACTGGAAGCGGCTGTGCGAGGGGTGGGTATTGGCGTCGCTGGGGCAGCGGCATCGCACTCGGCGGACTGGCTGGTGGAAGTTGTGGAAGGCGCGCTCCCGGATGCGGTGGTATTTCCCAGTTCAGATTTTGAGATCGCTCTGGTCGGCGCACACGGTGCAAGAGAAGGCATTCTTGTTCTGGCGGGGACAGGTAGTGTAGCATTTGGTGTAAACGCCGCCGGGCAGACGGCACAGGCCGGCGGCTGGGGCTATCTCATCGGTGATGAGGGCAGCGGCTACTGGATTGGAGCGCGGGCGCTCACCGCAGTCACCCAGGCGGCGGACGGACAGGCCGGGCCGACGCTGCTTTCCAATCGACTGCTTAACGTGCTTAACCTCCGGTCAGCGATGGATGTGATTCCCTGGCTGTATCGGGATACCCCGGCGGTTGTGCCCACTGTTGCGGGGTTGGCGCGGCACGTGCTGGAACTTGCCGGGTCAGATTCAATTGCAGCCGGCATTCTCGACAGCGCGGCGGCAGCGCTGGTACATCTGAGTACGGCGGTTCGGATGCGGTTAGGCGATATGACGCTGCCAATTGCCTTTGCTGGCGGTCTGCTCTCCGAACCTAACCCTTTAAGTCAACTTCTATGTGAAGAACTGAATCTTACGGCTTTCCCGACAGCACGTTACTCGCCGGTGGTCGGCGCGGCGTTGCTGGCGAAACTCATGATCGAAGGAAAATAACCATTCATGCTTACCGAACAACGTAACCCACGCACGTATGAGATAGACAGGCTCGATACCCTTGAAGTATTACAGGTTATCAACGACGAAGACAAAACCGTTGCCCTCAAGGTTGAACTGGTGCTGCCGCAGATCGCCCAGGCGGTGGATGCGATTGCGGGGCGGTTGGCGGCTGGTGGACGGCTGATTTACATCGGCGCGGGGACATCGGGACGCCTGGGTATCCTTGACGCGGTGGAGTGCGTGCCAACCTACAGCACGTCCCCCGAAATGGTGCAGGGTATTATAGCCGGTGGTGCCCCGGCAGTGACACGATCTGTTGAAGGGGCGGAAGATGATGAAGCGCTCGCCATTGCTGACTTAAAGCAGGTTAACCTTACTCCTCAGGATGCTGTAGTGGGGATCGCGGCCAGCGGACATACCCCCTATGTGCTGGCGGCGGTGCGCTATGCTAATGAAATCGGCGCGTTCACGGCGGGCGTGGCATGTAATGTGCCCGCGCCGCTTCTGGACGTGGCGCAGATAGGTATTGGCGTCCCTGTTGGGCCAGAAGTTATCACTGGCAGCACCCGTATGAAATCCGGCACGGCGCAAAAGATGGTGCTGAATATGCTGAGTACCGCGACAATGGTGCGGCTCGGCAAGGTCTACGGTAACCTGATGGTGGACATGCAGATGACCAACAGCAAACTGGTGCGCCGCGCCCGAGGCATCGTCATGCAGGTGACGGGTGTAGATGAAACCCGCGCTGATGAACTGCTGCAGCAGGCTGGCGGCAAAGCTAAACTGGCGATTGCGATTCACGCGACGGGAGCTTCCGCAGAAGAAGCGCAGCGGCGCCTGGATGCGGCACAAGGCCGCTTGCGCGATGTGATTGAATCCTGAAACAGGCTGGAAGCTGAAGGGCGCACCGCGTGTGCCCACATCGAAAATAGAGGATTGTTAACTCAGGGGCGGTGAATTAGTCACGCACCCCCAGGGCGTACACATCCCGCCGTGACCAGCCCGACTCGGCGGCAACGGCTTTTGCGGCGCGGCTCAAGGAATCGCCGTCAGCCAGCCGGGCATTTAGTGCGGCGTTTACTCGTTCAGCATCCCATGTTGTGCCTGGTGTTTCCGTCGCCCCAGCGATTATGAGCGTGATTTCCCCTCGTGGTGGATTCTCTTGATAGTATGTCAGCACAGCGCTGCACGCCCCGCGCTGGAATTCTTCATAAAATTTGCTTACTTCCCGCGCTACACATACGGGACGGTCTCCGAGTCGTTCCAGTACCAGCGCCAGCGAGTCCGCTAGGCGGTTAGGACTCTCGTAGGCGACCAGCGTGCGCGTTTCTTCAACCAGCGAGTCGAGCAGGGCGGTCAATGTATTCACTTTGCGTGGTAGAAATCCCAGGTAGATAAAGCTATCCGTTGGCAGGCCGGAAGCAACCAGCGCGGTGGTGACAGCGTTCGCTCCAGGCAGTGGGACGATCTTCACTCCTTGTGCCAGCGCTGCACGCACCAGTTCGTAACCGGGGTCGGAAATACCAGGAGTTCCGGCGTCGGATACCAGAGCCACGTCTCCCGTTTCCAGTGCCGTGAAAAGCGCATCGAGTTTCGTCAGTTTGTTATGTTCGTGATAGCTGGTCAGCGGGGTCGTGATGTCATAGTGCTGGAGCAGCACGCGGGTCGTGCGGGTATCTTCGGCGGCAATCAGGCTGACTTCCCGCAGGATACGCAGTGCCCGCAGTGTGATGTCTTCCAGGTTGCCGATTGGTGTTGGAACGAGGTAGAGAATGCCCATGAGATCGTCTTGCCTGTTGGCTGAATTTAACTTTACCGTGTCTGTGACCACATTGTACCTGAAGTATCCGCCAGATTCTCCCTACAGAATCGTTCCCCGGAATGTTATGCTTGGCGAATAGTTGGTGAGTGGAAATGGGTGTATGGCAGACTGGTATCTGATCGTTGGTCTGGGGAATCCGGGCCGGGAATACGAGAACACACGGCACAATGTCGGCTTCGGTGTGCTGGACGAACTGGCGCGGCGCTATGGGCTGGCGTTTGGCAAGAAGGAACGCAAGGCAGTCGTGGCGACTGGCATTATCCAGGGCAGAAAAGTCATCCTTGCCAAGCCGCAAACCTTCATGAATCTCAGTGGCGAAGCAGTGCGGGCGCTGGCTGACTTTTACAAGGTGGAAATCGAACGGATTCTTATTGTATCTGACGACCTGGATATTCCCCTGGGGACGCTGCGGCTGCGCAAAGAGGGGAGCGCTGGCGGGCAGCGCGGGCTGAAAAGTATCATTCAGCACCTTGGTACACAGAGTTTCAATCGGTTGCGTTTTGGCATTGGCCGTCCTCCCGGTAAAATGGCACCTAAAGACTACGTCCTGCAGGTTTTCCGGGGAGACGATGCAATTTTGACCGCCGAAGTGACCGACCACGCAGCGGATGCGGTGGAAACCTGGTTGACAATGGGCATAGAGTTGGCGATGAGTCGCCATAACGGGTCAACGGAAACCGTATCCCGTGAGCAAACGCGGCCAACACCCGACCCGGGCAAAGATTAATCATTTAGAGGAACTAAAATGACTGATTTCGCGCAAAGTACCAGTCCTGTTTCCGATTCCGAAGCACATTCCAAAATCGTGACCGGTGAAGACTATATCAACAGCCTGCGCGGACGTGGTCTCAAGGTCTATTTATTTGGTGAATTGATAGACGAGCCGGTGGATCACCCGATGATTCGCCCCTCAATTAATGCGATGGCGGAGACGTTCAATCTCGCTATCGAGAATCCCGACCTGGCGACGGCGCTTTCAGCCTATACCGGGACACGGGTCAACCGCTTTCTGCATATCGCTGGCAGTCCCACTGATCTGGTTTTGCAGAACAAAATGCAGCGTCGCCTGGGACAGTTGACCGGCACCTGCTTTCAGCGCTGCGTGGGCATGGATGCCTTCAATTCGATTCATTCCGTTACCTATGAAATTGATGAGGCGCATGGCACTAGCTACCATACGCGCTTCGTCCGCTTCGTGACACTGTGCCAGGAGCGGAATTATGTCGTCGGGGGTGCGATGACCGATGTCAAAGGGGATCGTGGCCTCGCTCCACACCAGCAGAACGACCCGGATGTTTATGTTCACGTCACCCGCCGCACGGACGAAGGGGTGTATATCACCGGGGCAAAGGCCCACCAGACCGGCTGCATCAATTCGCATTGGATGATCGTCATGCCCACCCTGCGCTTAGGGGAAAATGACCAGGATTTCGCCATCGTGGGAGCGGTACCCGTAGATGCGGACGGGATTACCTATATCTATGGCCGCCAATCGTGCGATACCCGCAGCATGGAGGCCGGCACGATAGACGTGGGGAACGCGCAGTACGGCGGGCAGGAAGCGATGGTGGTTTTCGATAACGTGTTCATCCCTAACGAATATATCTTCATGGATGGGGAGTATGAATTTGCGGCCATGCTGGTCGAGCGTTTCACCTGTTATCACCGCCGCAGTTATGTCTGCAAAAGCGGGGTAGGGGATGTCCTGATCGGGGCGGCGGCGGCAGCAGCAGACTACAACGGCGTCGAAAAAGCCTCGCATATCCGCGATAAACTGGTGGAAATGACGCACCTGAATGAAACCATCTATGCGACCGGTATCGCGGCTTCCTTCCAGTCGTTTCCCATGAAGTCGGGTGTGTACCTCAGCGACGATATGCTGGCGAATGTGTGCAAGCATCATGTGACGCGGATGCCCTACGAAATCGGGCGGTTGGCGCAGGATATGGCCGGTGGGTTAGTCGCCACCATGCCCTCAGAACAGGATTTTCGTCACGAGGAAATCGGCGCGTTGCTGGACAAATACCTCAGGGGACGGGCAGATGTCCCCACCGAACACCGGATGCGGATTATGCGCCTGATCGAGAATTTGACGTTAGGGCGCAACGCGGTGGGCTACCTGACAGAATCCATGCACGGCGCAGGGTCTCCGCAGGCGCAGCGCATTCAGATTTACCGCCAGATGCAGCTAGACTTCAAGAAACAGCTTGCTCGTGTGCTGGCCGGGATTGAGGAACGTGACAGCCTGGTGGAAACCCTGACCGGCTATTTTGCCCGTGTCTTCGATGTCATGATAGCGGATTAGCCCTTTTTCGGGCAGCAGGATTTTTCCCTGACTGCCCGATAACAGAGCAGGAAATCGCGGTCAGTCCCCGAACTGGATTCCCTGTGCCAGCGGCATCTGGGTTGACCAGTTAATGGTATTCGTCTGTCGCCGCATGTAAGCTTTCCAGGCATCCGAACCGGACTCGCGGCCACCGCCCGTTTCTTTCTCGCCACCAAACGCGCCGCCGATCTCCGCGCCACTCGTCCCGATATTCACATTTGCAATTCCACAATCTGACCCCTTCACCGACAGAAATTCTTCAGCGGTCAACAGATTGGTGGTGAAAATCGCGCTGGACAACCCCTGCGGCACGCCATTATGAATTTCGATGGCTTCTTCAACAGTTTCATATGACATGATATACAGAATAGGTGCGAAAGTTTCTTCACACACCAGCGGAATCTGCTGTGGCATACGGATAATCGTCGGTTCGACAAAATGTGCGCCGAGTCCGGGCAGCAGCCCGCCGCCGTAAACCACCGTACCATCATTGGCCTGCGCCGTCTCAATCGCGGCGGCCATGTTGTCTACCGCCCGTTTGTTAATCAGTGGTCCCATCAGCGTTCCAGCATCCAGCGGGTCACCAATCGCAACCTGTTTGTAGGCTTTGACCAGTCGCGCCGTCAATTCGTCCACAATACTCTGATGGGCGATAATGCGCCGGGTGGTTGTGCAACGTTGCCCGGCTGTTCCCACCGCGCCGAACAGAATCGCACGCACGGCCATATCCAGGTTCGCATCTTCCGTGACGATAATCGCGTTATTGCCGCCCAGTTCCAGAATCGTCCGCCCCAGACGGCGTGCGACGGATTCAGCCACTTTGCGCCCGGTGCGAATCGATCCGGTAAAGCTCACCATCGGCAGGCGGTGGTCGCTGCTCATCAGTTGCCCCAGCTCACCCCCGCCAATGACAAGGTTAAAGATACCATGCAACCCATGATCGGCAGCAACCTCGTTAGCGATATGCTGGGTCGCGATGGCTGTCAGCGGCGTCAGTTCCGACGGTTTCCACACCATCGTATCCCCAGCGACAGCGGCAATCGCCGCGTTCCATGACCATACCGCCACCGGGAAATTAAAACTCGTAATGATGCCAATTGCGCCCAGGGGATGCCACTGTTCATACATCCGGTGGCCGGGGCGTTCAGAGTGCATCGCCAGGCCATAAAGCTGCCGGGACAGCCCCACCGCGAAGTCGCAAATATCAATCATCTCCTGGACTTCGCCCATACCCTCTACTTTGATCTTGCCCATTTCCAGCGTGACCAGTTCGCCCAAAGGCTCTTTATAAGCACGCAGGGCGTTGCCCAGGTCACGCACCACCTCGCCGCGCTTGGGGGCAGGGACGCTGCGCCAGGTCTTAAACGCTTCTGCCGCCACATCAACGACTGAGATGTAGGACGCGGGTGTGGTTTGGATGACTTTCGCCAGCGGTTCTCCCGTAGTCGCATTATGGGACACCAGTACGTCGCCGCCGCTGTCTATCCAGCCATCTGGCCCGGTGCAGGTTCCGGGGTTCACATCGTTAATCTGTAATTTCTCGAGTAAAGCCTTCATTTTTTCCTCACTGTTATCGCTTCAATTGCCATGCTTCGGCCATCACTGGCGAAAGCCGGTACATAATCACGTATCATACTGTTGCTAAATATACCTTTGGCTACCGGATAGTCAATTCTACACGGCGGGCGATCTGCCCACAAATAGAAAAGGGAAGCGCCCAATCGAGATCGCTTCCCTCACACGGCACATCGTATTCGCGTCATCCAAGTGCCTGAACGATTGCCCACGTGGTTTGTTCTGTGCTGCCCAAGTGCTCGGTCTGATACACAACGTCAGCTATATGTGTAGCCTGCTCCACAAATCCCAGGTGACGGAGCAGCAGCCCCAGACTGAGAATTGCGGCGCGGGGATCGGCAGTACCTTTTCCGGCAATATCCGGCGCGCTGCCATGCACTGGCTCAAACACCGGGATGCCTACACCTACATTGGCTGATGGCGCGAGTCCCAGTCCGCCTGTTAGTCCGGCGGCCAGGTCGCTCAGAATATCACCGAACATATTTGTTGTCACCAGTACGTCAAATCCTTCCGGCGACATTGCCAGTCGCATCGCGCACGAGTCAACCAGCATTTCGTCAACTGTCAAATCAGGGAATTGTCGGGTCACGTCAAAGGCCGTCTCACGGAACAGGCCGCACGTCTCTTTGAGCACGTTGGCCTTGTGCACAATTGTCAGCTTACGGCGGCGCTCCATTGCCTTCTCACACGCAGTGTGGACGATGCGCCGCGAGGCCGCCTCGGTGATGATCTCGTTCGGCGATAGCGGTGCGTCCATCCTCAGAACGACGCTCACGGCGGCTGTACAGCCCTTCAGTATTTTCACGCACAATCAACAGGTCAATCTCCCCGCCGTGCCGGACGCAGATTGGCGTACAGGTCAAAGTGACGCCGTAACTGCAAAATCGGGCTGTTGTAACCGGCCACCTTTTCCATTGGTGACTGCGTAGCGCCGAACAGCACGGCACCGCTCTGCTCGCAAAGCAGCAGGGTTTCATCCGGCAGGGCGTTACCTCTTGCTCAAAGGTGGCAAATCCGGCCTGGGCGTGGCGGATTTCCAGGGGCAGATCGAGTGCCTCCAGTACCGCTGTGCCGCTGGAATCACTTCCGCACCGATACCGTCCCCAGGAATGAATGTGATTATCGTGGTCCCATATTATCCCTCTGGAAGCGCTTTTTGTAGCATGGGGACGAGTCCCCCGGCGGCCAGGATCGTCCGTACACTGTCCGGAAGTGGTGGTATTCGGAAGGTCTTATTTTTGCAATCATGATGCCGTTTTCCCGATCAACCTCGATAGTGTCACCTGTCTGGACGTATTCTGCCAACCCCGGACATACTACCGGCCAGACCCCTGGTTGATACAATTACGGTAGTACAGGCCGTTGAAGCTCGCGGCGATAATGATACTGATTCCGGCATACTTCAGTGCCGTGACCGCCTGCTCCCGGCTGCTGCCACAGCCCCAGTTACGTCCTGCGACGATGACATCCCCGGTCTGTACCTGGATGGGAAAGTCGGGTCTAAGTCTTCCAGTGCTTTGCTGGCGATTTCTTCGGGCGTCTTGAGCGTGTAGGTGTACTTGCCCGGGAAAATCACATCGGTGTTCACATGGTCGCCATATACCCAGGCGCGGTGAGTCGTCATCATGATAAAAACTCCCCAGGATCAGTGATACAGCCAGTCAGGGCGCTGGCGGCGACGACATACGGGTTCGCCAGATAAACAGGGGCATCCGGTGTGCCCATGCGCCCGCGAAATTACGGTTTGCCGCTGCTGATGGTCGCCTCATCGGGTGCGGGAATGCCCATGTGATTGCCCATACACGGGCCGCAGCCCGGCGTGCCAATCGTCGCCCCGGCTTCGATCAATGTTGCCAGCACGCCCGACTCGATTGCCTCTTTGCAGCACCTGTGAACTGGCCGGGATGACGATGAACCGGATTTTGACATGGTGCCAGCGACAACTCGCGCCGCCGCTTCCAGGTCACTGTAGCGCCCGTTAGTGCATGTCCCCAGGAACGCCTGCTGGATTGGTGCGCCTGCCGTTTCTGGCAGGCTGACGACCTGATCCGGACTATGGGGTAGGGCGACCACCGGATGTACATCCTCCGCCTGAATCGCCCACGTTTCACTGTACGCGGCATCTGAGTCAGGAAAGAGTCGGGGTGTAATCCCGGCGGCGTCTGCTTTCAGGTAGGCAAAACTGCGTCATCCGGTGGCAGATAGGCGTTCATCGCCCCGAATTCCGCCATCATGTTAGGGATCACAGCCCGCTCGTCCAATGACAATGTGCCAATCGTATCCCCGGCGAACTCAAGCGAACGATAAGCCGCTCCGTCCGCGCCCCAACGCCCGATAATATGTAGCGCCAGGTCTTTGGCGGTGACACCCCCGCGCAGCGCTCCTGTAACTGTCAGGCGCACGGCTCTGGCACTTGAATCCACAGTTCGCCTGTTGCCCACAGCGCTGCCATCTCGGTACGCCCCACACCCATACCGAATGCGCCCAGCCAGCCGAAGTGCGTGCTGTGGCTATCCGAGCCGAAGATCGTCTCGCCGGGCAACACCAGGGCTTCTTCGCTGATAACCTGGTGGCAGATGCCGCGTCCGACCTCAAAAAAGTTGGTGACACCCTGCAAACCCGCCCATTCGCGGATCTCCGCGTGGTTCTGCGCGTGGCGTGTCGTTGGCGCTGGCACAGCGTGGTCAAGCGTGAAGACCACACGTTCAGGCCGGATGATGCGAGCTGCCCCGGCTGTCTCGAAAATACGGCGGATGGCCGCTGTGTTGTCGTGACTGAAGATCATATCCGGGCGCACATCTATGACATCACCCGCCCGTACCGAGTCCAGCCCGGCTGCCCGGGCCAGCACTTTTTCTACAAAGGTATTGCCGGTCATAATTCCGCTCCCCGGCCTGGCGCAGCAGTCCATCAATTTCGGCGGCGCTCAGGCGACATCGTCCGCCTGAGTCTTGATATGTTGTGTGATGTCACGCAGGGTGGCGTTGTCAATCTGCAAGCCCAGCGCTTCTGCCCGGCTGCGTACCGCGTTCCACCCCGTCAGATGGTGGCCGATGGCGATTTCACGGTTCAGACCGAAGTCCGCCGGGTTAATCACCTCGTAGGTTTGCGGATCGGCCAGCACCGCTTTAGCGTGAATCCCCCGCTTTGTGGATAAAGGCGCTGCTGCCGGTAATATAGTTATTGAAGGGAATATCCAGTCCACAGTATCTGGCGATGAGTTGGTCGAGCGTCGCCATCAGTTCGAGCCGGTACTTCGCCACGTAAGCCGGATTCAGAGTGTACAGGCGGGCGATCAGGCCGCCCAGTGGTGTGATCCCATTGCGTTCGCCAATACCGAGAATAGTCGTGTCAATATGAGTTGCTCCGGCTTCCAGCGCAGCATAGGCATTGGCGATGGCGCAGCCACTGTCGTTATGCCCATGAAACTCGACATCAATCCCCGCCAACCGTACCAGGTCGTCGGTCAGGCGGTAGACCTGTGTTGGCGTGGCGACCCCGACTGTGTCGGCAATCCCTAACCTATCCACCAACCCAGGTCGGCTACCGCCAGATAGACCCGGAGCAGGTCGCTTTCCCGGCTGCGAAAACTATCCTCGGTACTGAAGCGCAAAATCACATCCGGCGCTTGTTCACGGATAAAGGCCAGCACTTCGGCGGCGCGGTCAATGATCTGACGGATAGACATCCCATGACTGTGCTGCATCAACTGTGGTGATGTGCCGATGACTACATCCACGCCATGTACACCAGTATCCAGGGCGATACGGGCGTCGTTAATGTCACAGCGGATGTGTGTCAGGATGCGCGTTTGAAACCCTCTCCGAGGAGCGCCCGAATATCCGATTGGCTGCGCGGTGAGGCGCACGGCGAGGTCATTTCCAGCATCTCCACGCCAAAATCATCCAACTGTGCGGCGATTTCGATCTTCTGGGCAGTCGTAAACGTGGCGGTGCTGAACTGTTCACCTTCGCGCAGGGTGCTTTCAATAATGTGGTAATTATCGAGTGGCATGTGATTCGTTCCTCTACAGACTGCTGAGTGCGCTGGTCAGAACAGCGACGGCACGCAGATATTCATCGAGATGGATATGTTCGTTTGGTGTGTGATCGAGTGACGAGTCGCCAGGGCCGTATGCCAGTATCGGGCAGTTCCAGGCCGGGGCGACAACATTCATATCGGATGTGCCGGTTTTGTGGACAAAGGCCGGTTTGCCCCCCTGTTCACGGATGGCCCGGCGCATGACACGCGCCAATTCGCTGTCTTTCGGGGCGAGGTAAGCCTGTTCATGTCCGTAGGATTCAACGATGGCATCCCCAGCTTGTGACATGAACGCATCAGCCAATTTAAATGGATCAATATCTGGCGGCAGGCGAAAACCGATGAGTGCCTCCGCCCAGCCAAAGGCCCGTCCTGCCCGCTGTTGATCTGCTGTAAAGTCACATCTAACCGGCTGAACAGGGACTCTCGCCCTAGATTGACTTCGGCAGCGTAACGTGTAACGCGCTCCCAGAAGGCGATAGCATGTTCCGGCGGGCTGGCAACCTGGGATGCGCTGTGGGCCAATGCGCCGTCCCAGCGCCAACGCAGCAGCAAACGTCCTTTGTAGCCCAGCGTGAGGCGATCCCACGCCGATGGCTCGCCGATGATGCACATCGCCGGCTGGTACTGCCCGGCGGCATACCGTGCCCCTTTGCTGGAGCGGGCTTCTTCTTCCACCGCGCCGATCACGATGAAGCGGGTGTCCGGCGGCAAATCGGCCTGGGCCACCGCCGCCGCAAAGGTGCAAAGCGATCCTTTGGCATCCACCGAGCCACGCCCATACAGGCGGCGGTCTCGACACATACCGGCAGCACGCCACCAAAGGTGTCAATATGGCCGAGCAGCACGATGTCCCGTGAGCCGCTGCCGCGTATGCCTACCGCGTTGCCAGCGGCGTCCACAAAAGCTTCGTCATAATCGTGTTCCGCCATCCACGCCACCAGGTGGCGCACCGCCCCCGCCTCCTCATGCGATGGGCTGGGAACCGCCACCAGGTCATGCAGCAGCGCCTCAATCGTTGCAGGTTCGATTCGAGTCGCAATCATGACAGCACCTCCGCCAGCGCATCCCGGATGGTCGTCAACTGTTCCCGGCTGATGACCAGCGGCGGCAGCAGGCGCAGTACATTCAGCCCGGCAGGCAAGGCTAAAATCCCATATTCCTCCTGGAGTGTCTTCAACACAGGCGTCACCCGCCCGCGCAGTTCAAGCGCGATCATCAACCCCAGGCCGCGCACCTCGCGCACCTGTCCCAACGAGAGCGCCGCCAGTTCAGCCTGGAACCACGCGCCGGTTACCGCCGCCCGCTCGACCAGATTTTCGTCGCGCAGGGTCGTTATCGCCGCAACAGCCGCCGCGCACGCCAGAGGATTCCCGCCGAAGGTGCTGCCATGACTGCCGCCGGAAATTGTCCCCAGACGGCCGCGCCAGGCCACCGCACCCATCGGCACACCGCCCGCGATGCCCTTCGCCAAAGCCACCACATCCGGCACGATGCCGCTGTGTTCAAAAGGCAAACCATCGCCCGGTACGCCCGAAGCCAGTCTGAATCTCGTCCACGATGAGCAGTGCGCCGTGTGTATCGCACAGTTCGCGCAGCCCGCGCAGGTAGTCCACGTCGGCTGGATAGACGCCGCCTTCACCCTGTACGGCCTCAACGACCACCGCCGCCGTATCCCTCGTTTATAGCTGCCCGCGCTGCGCCCAGATCATTGAAGGTGACATGCGTCACAGCCGGCTGCCAGGGCGCGAACGGTTCACGGTAATCTTTGTTCCATGTCAGTGAGAGTGCGCCCAGGGTGCGCCCATGAAAGCCGCGTTTGGCGGCTACGATGCCCGTCCGCCCGGTCAGTAGTCGCGCCACCTTCAACGCACCTTCTATCGCCTCCGCGCCGCTGTTGCAGAGGAAAAAGCGGTTGATCTCATCCGGCAGCACGGTTTCCAGCGTTTCATATAGCCTGGCGCGTTGGTCGTTGTAAAAAATCTCCGGGCAGGTAATCAATTGGGCTGCTTGCGCCGTGACCGCTTCGATGATGGCCGGGTGACTATGCCCCAGCAGCGCCACACCCTGCCCGCTCGTCGCGTCCAGGTAGGCGTGACCCGCGTCGTCCCAGACGGTACAACCTTCTCCCCGTACCAGTCAGAAGCGGTCGCTTGGGATACGCGCCGCTGGTGTGCTGCGCTTCAATTTCCGTCAATGTGCGCGTGGCTTCGATCATGATGTGAATACCGTGCCTTCCCGGTCAATGCCCGTGAGACGGGGTCAACCACCCGGCCATCCCCGATTACCACCCGGCGCACACCGCTTTCAAGGGCGGTCTTTGCGCCGAGTACTTTGCGTTTCATACGACCCTGCGCCCAGTGCATCGCGTCGTCAATCTGCCCGGCCTGTACCTGGCCGACGAAGCTCGCCTCATCAGGGAAATGGCGATACAGGCCGCGCACATTGCTCAGGATGACCAGGTTTTTGCGCGTGTATTGCCGCCGCAACTGCCGCTGCTGCTCTGTCACCATCTACGTTGAGCAGGCCGTCGCTGCTGGTAGCAAAAGGGGGTACGACAGCCACTTCCCCGCGCCGCAAGCACGCCCATTAGTGCGCTGCCATCCGCGCCCGTGATGTGTCCGGTATAATCGTCGCGCACGATCCGTACCCGGCCTGGCCATGACAGCGCGGATCGCCGTTTTACGTTCGCCCTGGATTACCACAGACTGTGTCAACCCTTGCGCCGCGATACCTAACCGGATCAATCCCCGTACAATCTCATCGTTGACCTGTGACGCTGCTTCGACAAACAGGTCGCGCACCGGCACTGGTGTATACCGCGAACTATGACCGTCGGGTGATTGCAGCATCTGCACAGCCATGCCACGTTCGGCGGAAAGCCGTGCCATGCGTTCACTGACACCGTGTACGACAACCACAGCCTGTTCCCGTGCGATTCCGGCCAGATCACGCAGGATTTCGGCAGTATCCACGTTTGCGCCGCCGCCAATTTTCACCACCAATATGTCTTGCATCATTCATGCTCCCTACGGATAGAAACCGGGAATTCCAGCCCGGCGCGTTCATCAAAGCCCAGCATCAGGTTCATACTTTGCACGGCGCTGCCCGCCGCGCCTTTGCCCAGGTTGTCAATTGCAGCGACCACGACAAGGTGCTGTCCGCCGGTATCCATTTCGAAGCCGATGTCACAGTAGTTCGTCCCGGCCACGATACGCGGTTCCGGCAGGCGGTGTAGCCCGCTGCGCCCATTGACCAGACGCACGAACGGTTCGTCTTGATAGGCCGCCCGGTATAGCCGCCAGATGTCTTTTTCCGTCTGTGCTTCGCGTAGTGTGACATGCGCCAGCAGGTGCGCACCGCGCACCATCTCAATCGCTGTCAGGCTGAAGTGAACCGGCGCCTGTGTTCCCAGCACCATCTCGATTTCGGCCTGGTGCCGGTGGCCGGTGGCGGCGTAAGTACGCACCGCGCCGCTGCGTACCGGGTGGTGCGACGACATGCGCGGGGTGTTGCCCGCTTCCGACGAGCCGACTTTGATTTCGGCAAACACGCGATCTGCCAGCCCGGCGCGCACCAGCGGCCCCAACCCCAGATTGGTGACAGTCGCATTACAGCCGACGCCGCTCACATACTGTGCGCTCTGCAGTCTTTTCCGGTTGACTTCCGGCAAGCCGTAAACGAAACGATTCAACCAGTCGGGGGCAGGGTGCGCCCCCATACCAGTGGGCATAGGTCTCGGGATCATCCAGCCGGAAGTCTGCCGAAAGGTCAATGATGCGTGGGGCTAGAGCAGCGTACCGTTCAATTTCCTTCGCGGCCGTGCCATGCGGAAGGCACAAAAACAACACATCGCAGGATTCCAGCGCGTCCGGGTGGATGAACTGCAACGGGAGACATCGCGCAAATTCGGATGAATGGTATGCACGTAACGCCCGGCTTCTCCCCGGCTGGTAATTTGTGTGACCGTCACTTCAGGGTGAAAATGCAGCAGGCGCAGGAGTTCCCCGCCGGTATAGCCGCTGCCTCCCACAATTCCTGCGGCGATCATACACGCACCACCGCTGTTTCCAGGACGTAGCGGGCAACCTGCGCGGCGATGTCCACGCCGGTTGGTGCGCTGCTGTTACGGAACTCCATCGTGTGGTTGACCTCATTGACCACCAAATTCCCGTCAGCGGTTTCGAGCAGGTCAATCGCCAGGATGCCACCGCCTACCGCCGCCGCCGCCCGCTGGCACAGTGTGTCGAGTTCCGCTGTGACTGGGCAGTTCGTTGGCACTGCCGCCGCGTGCCGTGTTGGTGATCCAGTGGGGGATGTACGGTAAATCGCGCAGATGGTCTGATCCCCCACCACAAATGCCCGGATGTCACGTCCCGGTTTCTCGATATATGCCTGCACGTAATGGGTGTGATAGGTGTAGCCTCCCCAGCGTGTGGCGGTGTTCGAGGATCGCCTCGGCGCTATCAGAGTCATTGACCCGCGCCAGCAGCCGCCCCCATGACCCGGTAACAGGTTTCATCACGGCGGGATAAGCCCACGTCATTGATTGCTTGCATCGCGCTCTCGGTATCAAATGCGACGCGGGTGTCCGGTTGGGGGACACGAGCGGCAGCAAGCGCCAGGGTTGTCAGGAGTTTATCGGCGCAAACCACAGCCGTCGCGTAGCTGTTGAGAGTCCGTACCCCCAGCGTTCCAGGATCGCCAGCATGTACATCCCGCGTGATGTGCTGACACAGCGTTCGAGCACCAGGTCGTAATCGCGCCAGGGCGTGCCGGATGGAGCGAGCTGGCTGGGCCGCTGGTCAGGTCTATATTCAGGTCACGATCCAGAATGATGTCCGGTTCGATCCCGGCATTCTGAAAAGCGCTGATGAGGAGCTTTTCTTCGGCGCGGATGTGCGTTATCAGCAAGGCCAGCCGCATGATTATTCACCCCAATCCTCTTCAACTTCCGGCGCATAATCGAGTTCAAGTGGCTGCAAGCTGATAACTTCCAGTTCTACGCCACACTCCGGGCAGGCGATAATCTCATTCTGCATCACGTTGCCGGGTAGAGTGATCGTGGCGGCGCATTCCAGGCATTCAATCGTATGGTTACTCACTGTCAGTTCCTCTCATAATTGGCATTCGATGGACAAAATAAAAACCGCCGTCCGGTGTTCCAGACGGCGGCTTGCACTTAGCAATCAGGATGCAAGACGAACGATCCAGAACTCGGTTCCGGTTTGGGCTTCTTGCACTTCTTCTTGCTGTCGGTTGGAATGATCCAGTGTAACATGGTGTCCTCATTCTGGTCGGAGTGCCAACAAAAAAACCCGCCTGTGGGCGGGTTCTTGCGGTCTCGTTCCTGTTTCTGTTCAGGAAAGCAAAAGCGCCCACAAACTCAGGTGTGGTTCTGCTTCTTTACTTTCTTGCTGAACAGATTCATAATCACGACATTTCATCCTGCTTCATTATTGCGACCTTCACACTGTACAACAACTTGTCCCTATCCGTCAACCGGATGCCATAGACAATGTTTACTGTACATGTTGCCCAACCCGCGACGTGTTAATCCCGGTTTGTAGATTCAAATTTGTATTCGGAGTTTTGGGGTGCGCTGTTGGGGTGGTTGTGATATTGTTACATTGAAGTTGAATCGATAAATTCTATGACTCACGGGTGCCGGTAGTGAGTCGCAAGGATTGAGGGCATTGGCTATGGATCACTTCAGAGGCAAGCTGGGGAGTTTAAGCGACCGGTCAGTGATGCTCATTTTATTGGGGATCGCGATTGGTGGCAGTATCGCGTCGGGTGTTTTGAACGTGATTTTCCAGAACGAATCGTTTTCACAGTGGTCAGTGAATTGGCTGCAAAACCTGAGTACCGAAATGTTTGGGGCGTTTCTGGCGTTCTGGTTGTTGCAGATCATCCTGGGTAAACGTCGCGAAAAAGAACGCCTCATTCGCCAGATGCGCAGCCGCGATAATGGGTTAGCGTTGCAAGCGGTGGGGGAATTGGGGGCGAATGGCTGGCTGGGTGATGGGTCATTGAAGAACGCCGACCTATGGAATGCCAATCTCAAAAGCGTCAATATCTGGGATGTCAACCTCAAAGGGGCAGACCTGCACGGCGCGAATTTCCAGGATGCGCGGATGGAGCGCGGTAACCTGACCGGTGCGAATCTGTGGAAAGCCAATCTTCAAGGGATTACGATGTTCGATGTGACGCTGGAAGGTGCGGACTTGTTCGCGGCTAACCTGGAGGGCGCGGTGTTATATAACGTTGAGTTTGATGAGCGCACGCGCCTGCCTGATGGCAGCAAGTGGACTCCAGATGCTGATCTCACTCAATTTGGGGCACGGCAGGAGGGGGAACCCCCGTTTGATACCCTATCTGCTCCTGCACCGCTGTCTCCACCCCCATCCCATTGAGCTTCTCACTTTTCCCTGTACGTGCAGTCCGAACCATACGAATCAAAAGCCGCCCCTGTAAAACGGAGCGGCCTGGTATTTCTGGTAGGGTAGAATGATTACTTGATAACGGTTACGCCGCTGGCCTGAAGACCCTTCTTGCCCTGTGTGATTTCGAATTCAACCTTATCACCTTCATTCAGTGTGCGGTAGCCGTCGCTGCGGATTTCCGAATAATGAACAAAGAGATCGTCGCCGCCTTCACGCGAAATAAAACCGAAGCCTTTTTCGCTGTTGAACCACTTAACAACACCTGTAGTACGTTCTGACATGGTAAAACTACTCCTGACTTGTTCTGTTTGTGTGATAGCTCTGCTGCATCTAGAGGCTATCTACACGTTTCAGAAGCCTTTGTTGCATGAAGCTATTGAGCGGTTGCCCTGAATAAGTATTGTAATGATTTATCAATTTTATTGCAAGGTGTTTTTCGTGAATTGATAGAAGTCAGTGTTTTCGCACCACTTCCCAGGCAAGATGGCTGATTTCCGGGAGGATGAGCTGCTCCATTGCGGTTTTCACAGCGTTGGTGCTGCCCGGCATGGATACCAGCAGGACATTCCGGTAAACGCCCGCCGTCGCCCGGCTGAGCATGGCCGCCGCGCCGATTTGCTGGTAGCTAATCATGCGGAACAGTTCTCCGAAGCCGGGCAGAGTTTTTTCCAGGTAGCGGCTGATGACATCATAGGTCGTATCACGCGGGCTGATCCCCGTGCCGCCGTTGAAGAAGATGATCTGCACACCCGGCAACGCGGCCAGTTCTTCAATCACGTCCGCCACTTGGTCGGGTTCATCCTTAATCAGGCGATACGCCGCGATCTTGTGGCCGAGTTCGGATAATCGAGCTTCCAAATAGACACGATTCTCGTCAGTTTCCGGGGTTCGGCTGTCACTCACCGTCACAATTGCCGCTGTGACCGGGGCATCGCCAGCACGAAGACGGTGGTCATCTGCGCTCATAGTTACACTTTCTTATCTGAATAAGGGTCGAGAGCGTCACGCAGGCCGTCGCCTACGAAGTTGATACTCAACACCGTGAGCAGGATAAATACACCAGGGAAGAACCAGTACCAGGGGGCGTCTTTGATAATCTGAAACTCCTGCGCCTCGGTGAGCATGTTCCCCCAGCTTGCAGTGGGTGCTTGTACGCCCAACCCCAGGAAACTCACATAAGCCTCGGCAAGGATCGCTCCGGCGACTCCCAGGGTGGCCGCGACGATAACTGAGGCCATTGTATTCGGCAGGATATGCGACCAGATGATGAGGCGGTTCGGTACGCCCAACGCCCGCGCTGCCAGCACAAACTCGGTTTCCTTGAGCGACAGCACATTGGAACGCACAATACGCGCCAGTCCCATCCAGCTCGTGAGACCGATAATGATGATAATCACGATCACACTACCACTGAAACTGCGCCCGAACATCTCAACGGTTGGGATTTTATTGCCGAAGAACTTAGAGAGTACCAACAGCAGCAGCAGTGACGGGATACTGAGCATCGCTTCGGTAAGGCGCATGAGGATTGCATCAATCAGGCCACCATAAAACCCGGCCACCGCGCCGATGGCTGTACCTAGCATGACTTCTACGAGCATCGCTAATACACCAATGAGCAATGAAATCTGTCCGCCGTAGATGGTTCGTGCCATGATGTCGCGCCCGATACGATCCGTGCCGAAAAGGTGTTCCACTGACGGCGGTTGCAACCGGATGCTGGTATCGTTGAAGTTAGCATCCGCTTCACTAAACACGAATGAGCCGACGACAATATAGCCGATCACCAGTCCCAACAGGATGAACCCGAATACTGCTGCGCGGTGGCGTATTAAACGCCGCAAAACAGTCAACAGGGGAGAACGGACGGCTTCTACTTCCTCAGATGATAGCGTCACCGGGGTTGAAGCTGCATCAACCGTTGTCATGGCTCCCCCTCAACTGTAACGGATACGCGGATCGAGCCACGTATAAACCAGATCGGTGAGCAGTTGGAACACGACAACGGCCACAGTGATAATCAGCATCAGCCCCATAATCACGGCGTAGTCAGTCCGGTTCAGATGGTCAATAAATAACCGTCCCATCCCCGGCCAGGCAAAAATCGATTCCGTCACAATTGCCCCTGCCAGGAAAAAAGGAATATCCAGGCCGATGAGAGTCGCCAGCGGCAGCGCGGCGTTCTTAAAGGCGTGGCGGTACAGGATAGCTCGTTCGGATATGCCTTTTGCCCGTGCAGTGCGGATATAGTCCGAATTAATGACTTCCAGCATGTTGGATCGGATAAAACGACTATAGGCCGCAATGCTGATAAGCGAAATTGTGGCGACAGGGAGCACCATATTCCAGATCAGCTCACCAATATTCTTGGCGGTGGACGGAGTGCTGACAGTGGGGAAGTAAGGCAGCCCCCATTCTCTGAATTTGACCGCGAATATATACAGCAGGCCAAAGCCCATCAGGAAAATCGGCATTGAGAAAAACGTAAAAGACAGCCCTGTGATGACATTATCCAATAAGGAATACTGCTTCACAGCGGAAATAATGCCCACCAGCAACGCAAAGGAAATAATCACGATTTCGGATGAGACCATCAGGAGCAGGGTATTTGGCAGACGCTGAAAAATAATCTCTAAAGCTGGACGCCGCGTGACAATTGACTCGCCAAAATCGCCGCGCAGCACCCCCATCCGCCGCCCCGGTGTCTCTGGCTCGCCATCACCATCACGATCTACCAGTGTCCAATCGTTGCCGATCAGCCAGAAGAGATACTGGGTCATGATAGGCTGGTCAAGTCCCATCACCCGCCGCAGTCGTTCACGGTCAGCGGCCTTGGTCGGTTGGCGTCCGCCCAGCGTTGCCAGCGGGTCGCCGGTAGATTGCAGCAGGAGAAAGATCACGACGCTTACCAGCAGCACCAATGGAATAGCCTGGAGCAGTCTCCGAATGATATAGTTCGTCATCAATGCGCCTCTCAATACCTGTTCGCGCACAATTGCAGTTATATGGACTTGCGACCAACCAGCATGTGATACAAATGTGGGGCAGGAATACTGGCCTGCCCCACACCATTGGTCAATCGTTGCCGAATTAACTGCTGGCTTTTTCCCAGTTTACGGCGTTCCATAGCGGATCGGCGCCACTGACGAGGGTGTTGGTGATGCTGCCATTGATTGCCCACAGGTCAGGGTCGTACCACACCGGAACCCAGATGATTTCATCGGCCATGAACTGGTCAATCTGGTGGAAGATTGCCACACGCTTGTCAAAGTCGGTTTCGCGCCCTTGTGCTGCGAACATCTCATCCAGCGCCGGGTTGCAGTAATGGTTGTCGTTGATACCTTCCGGCTTTTCGTCGCTCGGTATCTCTGCGCAGGTGAACCGGCTCGTATCCGGGTCGGGGAAGTTCGGCGTTGAGGAGTATTCACAGATGTCATACTCGCCGGTTGAGCAGGGGCCGCCATCTGCATAGCTGGCGAAGAAAATGTCCGAAGGATAGTTTTCGATCTCAATACCGATTCCGATTGAGGCCATATCCTGCTGGACAACCGCCTGAACATCCTGGCGAATCTGGCGGGTGTTGGTGACATACCGCAGCACGAGTTCCACGCCATCCTTGTCGCGCGTGCCATCGCCGTTGCTATCCATCCAACCGGCGGCATCCAGCATGGCAGCAGCGCCTTGCAGGTCAAACGGTATCGGCTTCACGTCCGGGTTCTGATACGGCGTGTTTTCCCAGAAGCTCGATCCGGTATACGTAATGCCCAGGTTCAGGTCAGTGTTGATGCGGTCACGGTCAAAGGCCATCACCAGTGCCCGCCGCACATTCACATCCTGGAGTGCCGGGTTGCCGAGTGCCTGGTCCATGTTGAAGTACCAGCCTTCGTTATAACCCGAGTTTACCAGTTCAATCTTGACCCCGGCATCTTCCAGCGCAGGAGTATCGCCCAGGGCGATGAACGTACCCACATCGGAGTCGCCGCTTACAAGCGAAGCGACTACGGTGGCGTCATCGGGGACAAAGCGGATGAAGAAGCCATCCACTTTCGGCGTACCCAGGAAGTAGTTGGCATTTGCCGCGAGGCTGATGTGGCTTCCGGCTTCCCAGGTTTCGAATACAAACGGCCCGCTGGTGACATTGGGCGCACGGTTCCACTCGGCATTATCCAGAGTGCCTTCGGCTTCGAACACCGGACGCAGCACATGCTCCGGCAGCGGCACTGAAGTCACGCTGAACAGCGTTGCCAGCCAGGCAGCATACGGCGCATTGTAAGTGACCACCACCGTGTAATCATCCGGCGCTTCAACGCTGGCAACTTTTTCATCCCAGGGGAAGCGCGAGTTGGGGGTGTTGGCATCGTCCATAATCATGTCATAAGTGAAGACAAAGTCAGCAGAAGTGATTGGTTCACCATCCGACCACACTGCATCCTGCCGTAATTTTAGCGTGACAACGGTGCCATCGGGACTCAGTCCACCATTTTCCACGCTAGGAATTTCGGTAACGAGTGCCGGAACCGGACTCCCATTATCGTCAATCCACCAGGCCGGGGCATAAAGCAGGTCTTGCACGGTGCTGGCGAACCACATATTGGTATAGTACGGGTTCAGACTGTCCAGTTCTTGCTGCAACACAACGTTGACTATATTGGCGTCTTGAGCGAATGCCGGCGCAACCAACAGCAGCAGCGCCAGCACAGCAAATAGAAATTTGTGCATCGTTCCTCCCGGAAAAATTAAAATTCTTTAAACACAGCCTTAATGGAAATCATAGCTACTTTAATTCACTTGGGCAAGTGAATAGCACTACACTCATTATCGCTCATTTTGCCCACCACCTTCATTATCAATACTGCCTGATATGATAAATAGTTCATCTGTTCAATAATGACAACCCGCGCAAATCCAGGCAGACACACTTACCCCTCGCTTTCGGGGGCTTTCATGCCGCCGTTTTAGCGGTAGGATAGAGATACCATTCATGAAGAAGGTTTCTCATGGCGCTTAGACTACCGACGTTTACCCACAGCGCAATCATGTACGCCGAGTGTCGTTTCCAGGAGCGGAACGCGGCCCAACCTGGGCGACTTCGACGCTGGTTGGGGCGGGGCGTGATGAATCTGACACTGGTCATTTCTCTGGTCCTGTTTGGTGGTGAAATTGCCGGGGCACTTTTGTACCGCGATCCAACCCCGATTAGCGATGCGTTTGGGCCGCTAACAGCATTCGCGGCAGCGGTTGTGATGACACTGCATTTTGTCCTCATGTTTCAGACCCTCTCCCTGTCCGCCAACAGTATCGCCCGTGAAAAACTCAAACAGACGTGGGAAGTGCTCATTTTGACGGGGATAGATGCACGCACGGTTGTCCTGGGGAAGTGGTGGGCGACAGTGCGACGCATGGGCCGGCAATACCTCCTGTTGGGTTTGCTGCGGGCGTGTATTATCGGGTGGGTGGGCGCGGCAACCACCCGGTCATTGTATGCCTATTATGCTTCTGCCTATGGTGGGGTTAACCGGATTACGCCGCCAGGGTTGTCTTATTTTCTGCTGCTTGTTCTGGTCGTAATGGTCTTCACTCTGGCGAACCTGGGATTCACAGCGGCCTGCGGCGTAGCGGCTTCCGCTCAGAGCCGCCAGCCGGTCATGGCGCTGATTCGTGCCTTTGCCATACGCACGGGGTTTCTGGTGGGGACCTCACTTGCCCTGGGGCTGCTGGTAGCACAGTTTCAGATTTACTTTTTTGTCGCAGGCGTCAATGGTGAACTATTCGGTGTGCTGCCGTTAGTTGTGGTTGGCCTTGTGGATAATGGCGCGACATCTGCTATGACATTGGTGAGTTATGGCACACCGGGTGTACAGGCTGGAGCCATTCTCCTGATGGTGTTGATGACATTGGCGCTCTACGGCGGGCTGACTTGGTTTATGCTGCGGCAGGCGGAAAAGCAGGCAGTCAAACACCAGGCGTTACGTCGCCCTCGCGCCATGAGTGTATCGGGCTTGCGGCGGCATGTTCTACCCGGCCAGTGACCATTATGAAAACAAAAACCAGGTGGTTAGCCTGGTTGTTAATCATTATTAGATTGTGGGTTGTGCCGGTTAGGTGAGATAATCGCGCAGGTTGTGCGCCAACCGGGGGCTGCGCAGGCTGCGGAGCGCCTCTTTTTCAAGCTGGCGAATCCGTTCCCGACTTAACCCAAACTTGTTGGCGATTTCCTCCAGTGTATGGGGTTCGCCACCGCCCAGGCCAAAGCGCAATCGCAAAATGTGGCTCTGGCGGGGCGTCAGTTCACTTAAGACTTCTTCAATGGTTTCTTGTAGTAAATGTTGGGTGGCCGCATCCACCGGGCTGGGCGAATCCTGGTCTTCAATAAAATCACCAAACACGCTATCTCCATCATCGCCAACTGGGCGTTCCAGCGCAATTGCATGTTGGCTGGCATCCATCATCCCGCGAATGCTGTCAGCGGGCAAATCCATTTCCGAGGCGATTTCTTCCGGTGATGGGCGGCGGCCCAGGTTTTGTTCGAGATTCTGTGCAATTCGGTACATCTGGCGGATACGTTCGGTCATGTGGAGGGGGATGCGGATCGTGCGGGTCTTTTGGGCGAGGGCGCGGGTGATCGCCTGGCGAATCCACCAGGTTGCATAGGTGCTAAAGCGGTTGCCACGTTTATAATCGTATTTATCAACCGCCCGCATCAGCCCGACATTGCCTTCTTGGATGAGATCGGGGAAGGGAAGTCCCTGGCTCATATAGCGTTTTGCGATACTGACGACGAGCCGGGTATTCGCGCGGCCCAGATGCTCACGGGCTGCTTGTCCATCCAGAACAATTCGTTCCAGACGCATCACCCAGGCTGGGCCATAAAGCTCGCGCAGCTCCGGGCGGCGCAGACAGCGGTAGGCTTCTTTTCCGGATTCAATGCGCTTGGCAAGTTCAATCTCTTCATGAGCGGTGAGTAGGGGTTCAAGAGCCATCTGCCGGAAGTACAACCCCACCGGGTCATCCGCAGAAACGGCATTTATGTCGCCCACACCAGGATCATTCGGCATCTCCTCCGGTTCAAACTCAAGGTCATTTTCATCAGCAATATGGCCTATGGACGGATCAGTATCATTGCGAATTACCACTCCCAACTCGTCCAGCTCATAAAGTAAGGCTTCGATGGCAGTTATGTCGTCACCTTCCTCGTCTAGCACCTCAAGGACATCATCAAGAGTAAGATACCCGCCACGCTGATCGGCGCGATTCATGAGTTCTTGTATCACGATACACCCTCTGCCTAAGCTAACGGAACGATACAATCAGCACACCAACCGCCGCGTCCGTCACATTACGAACACGGCGGCAAAATAACTTTCCTATTTTAGCACGGTTTTAGGATGATTGTGAATAAATTCAAAATATGCGGATGCGTGAGAAAATTCAAAAACAAACAAAAGCATTAAGGTTTCGTATATTTTAGGTTAGAGCTAAAAGCGTGGTGCAGACAAGAATTGCGCGGTTCTTGGCTTCTGAGTATGATGGTGATAATAAATTGGAGAAGATATAGGCTTATGGCGACTCGAAGATTTACCGGTGATTTACCTCCCGGTCCCGAACAACCGGTGCCTGACGATGATGACATGGATATGCCGGACATGACGCCACCCTCTGGACAGGGGGCGCAGCGTCCTGCTAAATCTGGTGGGCGTGGTGGTGATAGTGGGGGACGTGGCAAACGCGGTGGTGGGGCGCATTTGCCGCGCACATTAACCCAGGTGCTTAATGAAGCCAACGAGCGCGTAGTGCAGGGCGATCTCGTTGACTACGTGCCGATGTCCACCGGGTTCGACCCGCTGGATGGGTTTATCGGTGGAGGTCTGCGGAAAACCGAGTTGGTTCTGCTTGGTGGGGCGCAGGGTATTGGCAAGACCATTGCGACCTTGCAGATTGCCCGGAATGTTGCGATGCGCCCGGACCAATATGCTTTTTACCTTTCGTATGAGCATACCGAAACGCACCTGATGCATCGGCTTCTTTGCCTGGAAAGCATCAATCCGCCTGAAATTGATCTGAGTCGTGGTGTGAAGTTGCGCGATCTCTATCAAATTATTGTGGCGGAACGTGCCAAGGGCTTTATGGGGCGGGATAATTCTGCCGGGTCACTCCAGGGCATCCTGAAGGATAACCCCAAGACCGCGCCCGCCCTGGCCCGTATGTCGCAATACGCGGATCGGATGATTCTGGTGAAAGCCAGCCCCGCAGTGACAACGCTCAAGGCCATCAAAGAAATGACCATGCGCTTGAGTGATGCCACCGGCGGCAATGTAACGCTGTTCATTGATTATCTGCAAAAGATTGCTGTCTACCCGCATAATCCCCGCGATGAAAACGATAAGGTGACGATCATCGTTGAAGGCCTGAAGGACATCGCGCTGTCGTTAGATGTGCCGGTGTGGGCGATTGTGGCGGCTGACCGTGAAGGGCTGAAGAGCAAGCGTATCCACCTCTTCCATTTACGGGGTAGCAGCGCTCTGGATTACGAGTCGGACATCGCCATTATCATGAACAACAAGTACCATATCCTATCGAAAGACCATGTGGCCTTTAACCCCTATACCGCCCGCCAGTTCCGTGATTGGGTGGTCTTTACGGTGGAAAAGAACCGTGCTGGCCGGGCGATGCAGGATATGGAATTTCAGTTGTATGGACAGCACTTCGCGTTTAACCCGCGCGGCCAGAAGGTGCAGCAGCAGTTGATTGATGACAAGGTGATCGAGAGTTAGGCGCAGAATGTTCTGTCAATAATATTGCAGTGACCAGCGGCGCATCCGGGATAAGAGATGCGCCGCTGTGATTCTGATGGTCAGTTATTCACCTGGTCGAGCGACAGCGTATACTGGATTTCTGAGGGTTCGCCGTTTGCATTGCGAACCATGAAGAAGTATAAGCCGTCTTCTGGCAGGTCAATGATGAAACTTGCATTGGAGGTGCTGTAGCCTTCGTAATAGAGCAGGTCGCCATTTACGCCACTTACGATGAAATTCGGCCAGCCTTCGCCTCCGGTTTGCGCCAGTGTGATGCGGAGCTGTTCACCTGAAACGCCGTTGTAGACGTAGACCTGGCTGCCGGAATCAGTGCTGGCTGAGCCGCTGAATTTCGCGCCCGGTTGTAGGGTTTCTACTGTGCTTGCGTCCAGCAGGATGTCATAGTCGCGGGTCGCATCCGCCGGGCTGTAGTCGTCAAAATTCAGCAGAACATAGTACGTGTCACTTTCCGGGGCGATAAAGGGGTCGAGTCTGGGGGTGCCATTCGGGCCACTGCCTGTGTCGCCGCCGATACTGTAATAAGGGTCGCCCGCCCGGTATAATTGAATCGTCGCAGCATAAGCCGCGTCCGGCACGAGGGCGCTTATCGCCCACTGCTGCCCGGCTTCACTCTGAAAAGTGAACAGGGGCGGGGCGGATTCGACCATCACCCCGGCAACTGATTCGCCAGGGATAAGTAACTGTGGATCAGCCAGGTGAACACGCAGCGAAAAATCAGACCCGTTGGTGTTTGCACTCTGGATGAACAGCGTATAGCGGCCACCTTCGGTTAAATACATGAACCCGTTGATGAGTGTATCTTCCACATTGTAGTCGGTAAGGTAAGTGCCATCCGGTGCGATCAGGCTGACCAGCAGGTTGTTGCCGTTTGCGTAGTACTGGTAAATCGTGCCCGGCGCGGCATCAAAAGTGTAGAACGCTGCCTGACCGGCGGTGGTGAGTTCGCCAGAAAGCGATTCATCCAGTGCCAGCGCTGCGCCAACAGAACGATCAGCGAACAGGGTGAAATCCCCTTCCTGTGCCGGCGAATCGTCGTGGCGGATAACTTCAACAGTATAGGTGCCGGTTCCGGGGAGTGCATAAGGAATCAGCAGTGAGCCAAGTGTATAGTCCACGCTCTCACTGAGAACTGTACCGCTGGATGCCAGCAGACGGATCCCCAACCACAGGTCTTCAATGGGCGTAGAGAGGGCAGCATATACCAGTTCGCCTTCTTCACCCGAGAAAGTGTAACGAACAGTCGACTCGTTGGCGGTCACGCTGCCGGTGAGGACACTGCCTAAAGGATTCTCCTCCTGGGCTGCTGCTGGCAGCAGGCCGATCACCAGGAATGACAGTAAGATGAGGAATAGTTTACGCAAGGGTATACCTCCCAGAACGGATTGACATCAGAACACCTGTGGTTAGTGTAGCACAATCGTAGCAGACGCGGGTTTGCAGGACTGTTTGAAAGGAGATTGAATTATGGTTAACCGTGTATCTTTGATACTGGGTGTGCTGGTGGGAATGCTCATGTCTTTGCCACTGGCGGAAGCGCAGACGGAAGTCTCACCGGAACGGGTGCAGGTGGTGGCCGCTGATGGGCTGGAACTGATTGGTGATTTCTATGCGATCCCCACTGAGGCCGGGCCTGGACCGGCAGTGCTGCTGCTGCATATGCTGGGGAGTGAGCGGGGCGCCTGGGAACCGTTAATTCCCCCGTTGGTAGAAGCCGGGTATCATGTGCTGGCAGTAGATATAAGAGGGCATGGCGAAACAGGTGGGAGCAGCGATTGGCCGGTGGCTGAGACGGACGTGCAAACCTGGCTTGACTGGTTGCGGGCGCGTCCTGGCGTGGACGGGGATGGTGTTTCGGTAGTGGGTGCCAGCATCGGTTCAAACCTCGCCCTGTTGGCCTGTGCGCATGACACGGGTTGTGTGACGGTGATTGCGCTCTCACCGGGGCTGGACTACCGGGGGGTGCAGCCGCTTTCCGCTCTTACGGAAGGGTTGGCGGAGCGTTCAGCGCTGCTTGTGGCTTCGCACGGCGATACTTATAGTGCCGACAGTGTCAAGGAATTTGCCGTCAACGCTGTTGGTGAAGTCGGGCTGCGGCTGTATGCCGGGCGGGCGCATGGTACGCAGTTATTCCGGGACGAAGGCGAACGCCTGGCACAGACGATTATTGCCTGGCTGGATGAATACACACCAGGGCGAAATTGACCGGGCAAAGTGTTTTATTATCATACTGCGGGTTTGCAGGCAGGCGCACAGCCCGCCTTGATACAGTTTTCGCAGACAAGAGGGAAAATGCTTACCGTAAACGAGGCGCTGCAATTCGATCAGTTCCAACAGGCTGAAGCCCGTGTTGTAGCCGGAGCACGTGGGCTGGAAAAGGCGATTTCGTGGGTGCATATTGCCGCAGTGCCAGATGCCCCTCAATGGCTGCGTGGCGGTGAACTGGTGTTGACGACAATCCAGAATATGCCGGTAGAGGATGATGCCCAGCGTCACTATATCCAGGCGATGGCGGATAAGGGCGCAGCGGGTCTCGTCATTACTGTTGGTCGCTATATCAGCAGTATCCCGGATGTTTTGCGCGAGTCGGCTGAACAGTGTGATCTCCCCTTGATTGAAATCTCATACAAGGCAGCCTTCATTGATATTGCCAAAGTTGCGAATGAGCGTATCGCTGAAGAGCACATGACGATGGTCACCGGGGCGCTCACCATTCACCAGATTTTGACACAGCTTGTGCTTGATGGAGGCGATCTCAAGCAGTTGGCATCGCGTCTGGCGGGGCTGTTGGGGCAGTCTATCAGCATTGAAAACACGCATTTTGAGATTCTTGCCAGTGCGAACATAGCCGAGATAGATGAAGCCCGCCGCTTTACTCTCAATGCCGGGTATACAGATCCCCGCCTGATTGAGGCGCTGGAAGAACGTGGATTCCTGACGCAGATCCGGCAGACATTGCGCCCGGTATTCATCCCGCGTATGGCTGATGTCGGCCTGGAACTGGAACGGATTATCGCGCCGATCGTGGTGCATGGCGATATTTACGGGTATGTGTTCATTATCGCGCATGGCCGCCCGTTGACCGACCTTGACCGGGTGGCGATTGCCAGTGGCGCGACGATTGCGGCCCTGATGATGCTCTACCAGGAGTCATTACAGAGCGCGGAAGCGTCGCTTAAGGGGAGTTTGCTGTCACAATTGATTCAGGGGGAAACTACGAATGAGGCGGTTTTAGCCGATCATGCTCTGCGCTATGGGGTGGACTTGAGCAAACCATACACCCTGCTGCAAATCGAGCTTCGGGATAACAGCTCACAGCGTGTTTTGCAGATTTTGCGGCGTGTGAACCGCCTGGTTGCGACCCAGGAATGGCTGGTTGTCGTTGGGCAGTTCGCCGGGCAGGCGGTCATCCTGGCACAAAGCAGTATCCCTCTGGGAGTGCTGGCCGAGCAGATTCAACGTGAATGCGACGCCGTGGACGCGGTCACGATTGGTGTCAGCAGTTCACACCGGGGGGCAAGCGCCGTTAGCCTGGCTTACCAGGAATGCCGGGAAGTGCTATATATCGCCCGGCGGCTGCACAACTCGGCGTCGGTGCTGTATTTTGCGGATCTTGGCTATCTGCATACCCTGTATCGTTCCGGTCCGGGCAGCCTGGCGACCAACCCTTTTGTTCCCTGGGTGCGGCGCTTAATTGAGCAGCAGCAAATGGACTTATTCAACACGCTGGAGACTTATCTGGACGTTGGGGGCAACAGTGTCCAGACTGCCCGCGCCTTGCACATTCATCGCAGCACCTTGAATTACCGGCTGATGCGTGTCCAGGAACTATGCCCGGTGAAGCTCTCTGATCCAGCCGTGCAAATCAACTTACATGTCGCCCTTAAGCTCATCCGGTTATTTGAGATGGATTAACAAAACAACCATCTTTGCAGTCTGGACGATCAATCTCCCTGATGTTTCTGATAAAAAACCACAATCTACCTGCCTGGGTAGATTTTATCCCAAATGTTAAATCTACTGGTTCAACGGTTATAACTGGTTTAACAATTCGATAATGGTACGGAACAGCGGTCAATAAAAATCAGTCGTTCGCCTGACATTGTTTGGTTCTGCGATGTGGCGTGGTGTCTCCTGATGACAAATCGCCTTTTTATTTTTCCCAAGTGATGAACGGTTTTTTGGTAGATTTTATCCCAACCTTAAAATCTCCCAATTTTTAACATTTAAAGCCCGGATTCGGTTGAGAAAATGCCCCACATGCACTATACTATATGGTACACAACCAACCACCGACAGCACTTCCGCATTTTCTACATGCATTTCGGGTCATACGCAAAACCCTCACGGTGGTAAGAACATATATATATAACGTAACGCTATAGTTCACGATAAACAACAGGTTTTCCCTGTCTGGCAGTTTTGTGTTCTAAATTGCCGGTTTTTAGACTCTGGTAAAAGTGATGAAACCCTTAAGTCCGCAGCAGGCGTGGAATATCGCCTTTAGCCAACTGGAAATCCAACTGGATCGCGCCAGCTTCACGACCTGGCTGCGCGATGCGGTTTTCCTGGGCTATGCGGATGGGGTTTTTCGGGTTGGTGTGCCGAATACTTACGCCAGCGATATGTTGCAGCACCGGCTATACCGTACCATTTGGCGCGTACTGAGCGACATCTGGGGCGATACAGCGGAACTCTGCTTTGAAGTCCACAAGCAGGAACGTCCGTTGGAGATGGAAGCTGAATTGCCCCTCTTCCAACTTATGCAGCAGCAGCCGGAAGAAACTCCCTCTGCGCCGCTTTACCAGCAGGTTTCCCGCCCGCAGCGCCCCGATCTGCCGGAGAGCGAACTCAATCCGCGCATGACGTTTGATCGGTTCATCGTCAACTCGGCCAACCGCATGACACTGGAAGCCGCACTGGCCGTCGCCGAACAGCCGGCCAATATCTATAACCCGCTTGTCATCTACGGCGGGGTTGGACTGGGTAAAACCCATCTGATGCAATCTATCGCCCATGCCTGCCACGCCAGAGGGCGGCGAGCAATCTATATTCCGTCAGAAGTGTTTACTAACGACCTTGTAGATGCTATCCGCCACCGGGCTACCGCGATGTTTCGTGAAAAGTATCGCTCGGTAGATGTGCTGCTCGTGGATGATATTCAGTTTATCGGCGGCAAGGAAAGCACCCAGGAAGAATTCTTTCACACATTTAATGCGCTGTATACCTTTAACAAGCAGATCGTTCTCGCTTCAGATCGCCCGCCGGGACTGCTGAACACCCTGGAAGACCGGCTGCGTTCGCGTTTCGAGGGTGGATTAGTGATGGACTTGCAGCCGCCCGAATTCGAGACACGGGTTGCTATCTTGCGCATGTGGGCGGAAGAGCGTGAGATTGACCTGCCGGATTCAGTGTGCCAGATGATCGCTGACCGGGCGCGGGCCAACATCCGCGAACTCGAAGGCATCTTCAACCAGATCGTCGCTACCACACGTTTTTCGCCACAACCGGTGACGGAAGACATAGCAGAAAACCTGCTTGAAAGCTATCATCGCCCCCGCCGCCATATCACGCTGCGCCGGGTGCTGGATGTCACTGCCCGCCACATGAATTTGATGGTTGATGACCTGACCGGCCCGCGCCGCACGCAGAAAATCACCCAGGCACGGCAAATTGCCATGTACCTTGCGCGGGAAGTAACCTATGCTTCGCTGCCGCAGATTGGCGAAGTGTTCGGGGGGCGTGCCCATAGTACAGTCCTGCATAGCTGCAACAAAATTGCAGATGAGATTCAGACCGATACCCATCTCCGCCGTTTGATCCAGGCCATGCAGGAAGAACTGGTTGGCGCGCTCGATTAGGATTGTGACTCGCGGTACAACCTCCACAGCAGCCAGTACTTGCGGAACTCATACCATCCCATCAGCAGACTCAGGCGTAACCCGTGTAACCCGTCCCGGTAGCCTTTAAGGGTGACGAACCGCCACCAGAACTGCCGCCAGGGTTGCAGGAAATAGTTCTGCGGTTTGGGATAAATACCTCCTTCGTACAAAATGCTCGCATCATAGGCCGTGTAGCGCCGTTGCTTGGCAGCGAACTGTGCCGCATCCTGATAGTTATAGTGAATAAATGGCTGGGTCAGCGTGCCTTCTGGCCCGTCCAGGAGTACGAGTTCATGTACCTGGCGTTCCGGGTCGTAGCGTGCCGCGCCTACCCGAAGCAGCCGGGTCTGGTAGTCGGGATACCAGCCTGCCCCCAGCGTAAGTTTTCCAAAAATGTAGTTATGGCGAGGAATGCGCCACCCAGCATAATCCGGCTTTTGTATTTCTGCCTGCACTTCGGCTGCTAACTCTGGCGTAACCCGTTCATCGGCATCCACGAACAATACCCAGTCTGCGCGCCCGGCGACGGCATTTAGTGCCGCATTGCGCTGGCTGGCATAATCTCTAAATGTGTGCTGGATGACTTCCGCCCCGGCATTCTGCGCGAGTGCCACCGTGTTGTCGGTGCTGAATGAGTCAAATACCAGGACGAAATCCGCAAACGCTAAACTGGCGATACACGCTTCGATGTGGGCTGATTCGTTTCGGGTGAGTATGACGCCAGCCAGAGTCATGAGTCCCGTCCTAACGCCATGCGCCTGATTTTCTGATATGCGCCGACAATCTCATCTCGATTCGACAGGTCGGGGGGAGCGGTGTGTGCTTTCCACCACATGCCGGTGGCAATCAGCAGGCGGGCGAGGGGACGTTTCCATGCCGGGTAGTGTTTCTGCGCCAGCCGCAACCGGCTTGTCCACAGGTGAATGAGACTCTGCGGGCGTGCCTGCCCGGTGCTCTGTCCGGCCAGGTGGATGACATGTGCCGCTGGGACACAGGCGACCTCCCACCCGGCCTGTTTGATGCGCCACGCCCAGTCAATTTCCTCGCAGTACATGAAGAACCCCTCATCCAGCGGGCCGACCTGCTCGATTACCTCGCGGCGCAGCATCATAGTTGCACCCAATGTGAAGTCTACCGGAAAAGGTTGGCTGGATAAATAGCGGTGGCGCGGGTACCGTCCGTTGAAGCGCCCTTCGATCAGCCGTCCTGGAGTGGGGAAAAACTCAACCCATAACTGTCGCAGTCCTGGGAAGGCAAACGCCCCATGCTGGAAGCTCCCGTCAGCATAGGCTAATTGCGCCCCGACTAAACCGAGCCGAGGGTTCGTGAGCAGGGTGTCGTACAGGGCACGGGTCGCGCCTGGCTGTGTGATGGTGTCTGGATTAAGCAGGTAGACAGCCTGGGGCAGGGTGGTGCTGGTCGCCCCGCCAAACCCAATGCGCCGCAGCGCGAGGTTATTCGCCCGTACAAACCCCAGGTTTTCCGGGCTGGCGATCACGTTCACAGTGGGGAAGGCCTGGGCAATCGCGTTGGCAGTGCCATCGCTGGATGCGCTGTCCACTACATAAATTTCAGCTTTCGGGCCGCCTGCCTCCAGGTCAGCGATAAGGCTGCGTAGCGCTTCCAGCGCGAGGTCCCGCACATTCCAGGTGACAATAATGACGGCGAGTTCAGTCATGCGTTCCTAACCACCCAACTGCGCGAAATCGAGGCCAGTGCGTTCCAGGAAGGCTGTAAAGTCGGCAAAGTCTTCGGCGGTGACAGGTAGCAGGGCGTCTTGCTCCAGCAGCCCTTGCAGGATTCTGGCCGAGTTGGTGTCATCCGCCATTGCCAGCAGTCCCTCCGTGAGCTGCACTCGCGCCCCTAATGGAAGTTGTGGGGGGAACATCAGCACCGGATACGGAAACTCAACAGTGGTTTCCAGGATGCTTACGCCTTCCGGCGGTTCATCGCCGTCCAGCGCCGCGACAGGGATTCCGGCGGCGTCACAATCGCCATCGGCCACCGCCTGGATAAGTGCCTCCAGATCGGCATAATCATTGATAGCTTCCAGGTCAGTGGTGGGGTTGACTCCCCGCGCTTGCATCACGAGAGATGGCACCATCCATGTCCAGAAGTCCTCGTATCCCAGTCGGCAAACGGTATCACCCTCGACCTGGGCGACGCTGCTGAAACTGCGATCGCTGTTTGCGATCAGGACGCCGGTTTCTCCGGTGTGGGCGTTGCGCCCGCGTCCTCTTTCGACCAGGAGTACCGGTTCTCCGCAGCCCTGGGCAATCGCAGCCATATAGGTCAGGCCATCTACCCAGGCAACTGAAACCTTGCCGCCCGCCGAGTCACACAGTGCCGCCAGACCTTCTGCGTAGCGGTCTACGATAAGTACCTCGACTGCGACTCCAGAGGCTTCGACCAGGGCAGTCTCAAAACGGGAGGCGAAATTGGCCGCTGCCCTGGGGGCTGCCGAGTAAATTACCATCTGGATCGGGTTGCCTTCCACCCCGGCAGGAATAGCGGTTGCGACTTCCGGTAGCGGCGTAGAACGTGGCGTAGCTGTCGCCAGCACAACAGGCGCGGATTGGACGGCGGTTTCCTGGGGGCGGCATCCGGCCAGGAAGAACAGGGCGATGAGAACCGCTGCCAGCAGCGTGTAGCGGGTCACATAATGAGTCTTGCTTATTCGTGCTGGGTCGGAATGGGGCGCAAGCGGCCTGCCGGTCATGGTATCCCCCTTATTAGTGGTTGATGGGTTACTATGGCAATTATACCGCCAGTTCTAATTACCGCAGGCGATAATCGTGCAGGCTGCATTGTACCAGTTTGCGAATAGGGTAGGCCACTCCAAGGGTGGGAGAAACTACTAAGACAAGGGCTGTCTGCCTGTTTCAGAGGGCCTGCGAGAGGCGAGAACACCATAATCCCACCCCTCGCAGCGTCGTGCGGTTGCTTCATTACGATTCCATCGGCTCATACAGCTGCGTGTAGGTCACGGGGGAGCGGCGCATTCTGCAAAAGTCTTCCTGTAAGCTGAATTCCAGTCTGCCGGCTCCGGCAATCGTTACATGATAGATTCCAACGTCTCCGCTGCTGCAATCGCGGGAATCCAACCCGCTGACCAGCGTGACGTAACCATTTTCGACCTGATACGTCCCCGAATCCGGCGGATTGGCAATATCTAACCCGGCCATTGAACCGGCTGCCTGATACGTGCCGTCACTCTCAAAACGAACACAGTAATGCCCGGCCATCCAGGTGCCGACGATGTCTGCATTCGTTACAACCTCTACATTAGCGGGCTGGCACGCCGCCAGACCAATCAGAACAGACAACCACAATACGACGCAAGCTATGCGTTTAAACATGATAAACCTCCTCCAACAACCCGAACGAAAGAGCAGGTGATGGTGACCCGGAAAACCGCCAGACTGCGTATACAGCGGTTTGGGTACCAGCATCCAGCATGAAACTTTCAGTGAGACGAGAAAATAGGTGGGGAAATCATGTGGCTGTCAGGCAGAGTAAAACGTGGCAGTAATGCGGATGCTGTGGAAAATTATCTTCTCGTTCAGACTGGTTACCGCGAATCCCAACGAATAAACATATCTCCACATCATTATCGTAGTATAATCCGGCGGCAGCCGTAGTGAACAGAAATCACCGATCTATTGTGATACCTGTCACAATCACGGATCGCGGCGGCAAAATACTTTCTGTTAATGATGAGGAACAGGTACTTTGACGATTTACTTTACCCGTCATCGCTGGTTGTTGGTGGTTCTGGCCGTCGGGCTGGGGTTGCGGTTGGCTTATGGGCTGGGGCAGCCTCCGTTAGCCGTCTATGACACCGAGAGCGGAGACAGCGGCTGGTATCTTGAAAATGGTTATACCCTCATTACCGGGCAGCAGCGTGGTGTGATTCCGGTGGATGTCTCCAAGCTCCCCACTGCGCCGCTCTACCTGATGCTGATCGGCATGGCACAGGCCGTACTGCCACCCGATGGTGCGATTATCGCCGTGCGAATCATTCAGGCGGTCATGGGGGCAGTGACCTGTTTCTTTGCGTATAGGCTGGCTGGGGCTGTAGCCGGTGACGAGCGAGCCGGGTTGGTGGCGGCGGCTGTCCTGGCGGTACACCCGGCCTTCGTGCTTGAAAGCGCCCAGATTTTGACCGAGACACTGTACACCTTCCTGGCGGTTGCCGGGTTGTGGGTCTATGTGGCGGCTTTCCGGGGGCGGGCGCGGGGCATCGCGTTAGCTGGGGCGCTGCTGGGCCTGGCGACCCTTACCCGTGCCGTACTGCTGCTCTTTCCGTTGGGACTGGCGCTGCACCTGGTTCTGACTCTCGGTTGGCGTACCGGGCTAAAACAGGCAGTGGTCTTGATGGCAGCCTATCTGGTGGTAGTGCTTTCGTGGACGGCCTATAACCTGGTCGCATATAACCGGTGGGTGATCGGCGCGGAAGGCATGATCGCTTTTCTGTACATTGGCGCGACAGAAGAAGGCTGGCAGGGGCCAGAGGCCGTAGACCAGAGTCTGGGCGTGACCGACCCGGAAACACAGCCGCCACCGACCCAGGAGGACTATCTTCAGGCCGCCGGGGAGGTTATCGGGGGTGACGTGCTCGGCTATATTGGGCGTCGCTTTTCCCGGTTAGCGGGGGCTTATTTGCAGCCACATGGCACGACCTTTTTCTCTGGTGAAAGCCTCAAATCACTGATGGCAGATTGGTGGGCGACTGATCGCACGGTCAGCGCTCTGCTGCGTTTGACCGGGGCTGAAGCCTTCTGGCCGAAACTCGTCATGTACATATTCCACTTCGGCGGGATGGTGGGTGGGGTGGTTGGGTTGTGGCTCACGCGGCGGCATTGGGCAGTCACGCTGCCGCTGGTCGTATTTTTGTTCTATACCACATTGATTCACCTGGTACTGGAAGCCCTGCCACGCTACTTGTTCCCGTTACAGGTTGTATGGTGGGTGTTCGCGGCGGTGGCCCTGGTACGCCTGTGGACGGTATTTCGTGACCGACGGGACAAGGGGCGGGCTGCGCCCCTCGTCCCAGGGTAAATAAGGAGAATTAATTCGCCCGTGCCGTCAGATCGTGAATCTTGCGGTAGATTTCGCCAATGGTGAAGGGGCGTCCCTGTACCTTCGGGAACGACACGACATTGCTGATCCCAAACGTCCCACGCAGCAGCAGCGCCAGCTGCCCCATATTCAGTTCCGGCATCAGGATCGTCTTGTAACGGCTGAGTAGATTTTCAAGGTTCGCCGGGAAGGGGTTCAGATAGCGCAGGTGAGTGTGTGCGACCTTCAGCCCGGCAGCCTCCGCTTTTTCCACCGCCGAACGCGCCGCGCCATAGGTGCTGCCCCAGGTAACCACCAGCATCGGGCCGGATTTTGGCCCATAGACTTGCTGCTCTGGGATGATGTCTTGCAGCCGCTCGACCTTTTCCTTGCGGTCATTAATCATCGCCCAATGGTGGTCCGGTGAGTATGAGACATTGCCGGTTTCCGGCGCTTTGGAAAGCCCGCCGAGGCGGTGTTCCAGGCCGGGTGTGCCGGGTATTGCCCAGGGGCGGCCCAGTGTGACTACATCGCGGCGATAGGGCAGGAATGTTTCACCTTCAACGACCTGCGGGTGCGTGATCTCAATCTCCGCTATGGTATCCGGGTCGGGGATGCTCCAGGGTTCTGCACTGTTGGCAAGGTAGCCATCCATGAGCAGTACGACAGGCGTCATAGCTCGCACGGCGAACCGGGCAGCCTCGATTGCCATGTCAAAACAGTCACCCGGAGACAGTGGGGCGATAACGGGCAGCGGGGATTCGCCATTGCGCCCGAACATCACTTGCAGCAGGTCACTCTGTTCGACTTTAGTAGGCATCCCCGTGCTGGGGCCGCCGCGCTGCACATTAACGATAATCATCGGCAGTTCGAGTACCAGACCCAGGTTCATCGCCTCGCTCTTGAGGGCGATACCCGGGCCGCTGGTTGCGGTGACGGCCAGTGTCCCGCCGAACGCGGCGCCAATGACCGAACCCATGGCTGCGATTTCATCTTCTGCCTGGAACGTGCGCACGTCAAAGTGTTTCATTCCGGCAAGGTGATGCAGAATGTCGCTGGCCGGGGTGATCGGGTAGCCGCCAAAGAACAGCGGTTTGCCGGCTTTTTGCGCCGCCGTCACCAGTCCCAGCGCTGCCGCTTCATTCCCGGTGATTTTGCGGTACGTCCCTGGTTTGAGGCGGGCGCGGCGGATACGGAAACGGGTTTGGAAGGCCTCGGTGGTTTCGCCGAAGTAATACCCGGCCTCCAGGGCGCGTAAATTGGCCTCCGCGATTGCCGGGTTTTTGCCGAACTTCTGCTGAATCCAGGCGCGGGTGGTTTCCAGCGGGCGATCATAAATCCAGAAGGTAACGCCCAGTGCGAAGAAGTTCTGGCAGCGATCCACTTCTTTAGACGAGAGTCCGGGGATGTTTTCCAGCGCCTTGCGGTTGAGAGTGGTCAGCGGCACCTGATGCACGACAAACCCGCGCAGCGAGTCATCTTCCAGCGGGTTGTTTTCATAGTGGGCTTTTTTGAGGTTATTTTTGGTGAAGTTGTCGGTATTCACAATGATAATGCCACCCTGTTCCAGGTCGCCCAGGTTGGCTGCTAACGCCGCCGGATTCATGGCGACCAGTACCTGCGGCGCGTCGCCCGGTGTGCGAATATCCTGGCTGGAGAGGTTGACCTGAAAGCCCGACACGCCCGCCAACGTCCCAGCCGGTGCGCGAATCTCGGCGGGGAAGTCGGGGAACGTGCTGATGTCATTGCCGTAAGCCGCCGACGCATCAGTGAACTGCGTGCCGGTGAGCTGCATCCCGTCACCAGAATCCCCGGCGAAGCGGATAATGACACTATCAATCTCTTCAAATTGGGGGGTATTGTCGGTCATAAACTCTGCCTTCCTCATCAATCGTTTAGAGTAAGTTATTCCAAAACAGGTTTTATTGTGGAGTTGCTCTTAAAGCGGTTTGTCTGTTTGAATTTCAGGCTGCTGGCCGCGCAGCGCCTTGAAGAGCGCCACGAGGCGGGTATGGATAAGTGGAGAGAGCAGCAGCACCACCACTATCGCTACCGTGCCATACAGGCCAACCGATGGATTCTCCGCAACTTCCCCCATGTAAATGATTTGCAGGCCAACCAGAGTCGCTATTGCCAGATACAGCACACTGAACCAGCGTGTCTTGCCGAAAAAATAGCCGATAAACTCCTCGACCAGCATCCAGAGGATTTCCACCAGAATGAACAGGAAAACCCGAACAACCAATTCGACAATAAACTTGCCGACTTCTGATAGCAAATCACTCATCGCTGTGGCCCACTCTTCTCAATATATGGACTACCCGCCTTCACGGTTCTGCGCGAAGTTCGTTGGGTCGGATGGCAGGTTATACACCGTCCGTGAGAAGTGGTCGGCCAGGAATTTCAGGATGGCATAATAGGTAACACAACCGCGTACCACACCCTTCTCATTGACCACCGGCACATTCCGGTAGTCGCCCCCTTCCATCAGGCGCAGCGCTTCGGCAGCGGTGGCCTGGGGCAGCAGGCTTTGTGGCTCCGGCGTCATCACTGCCGTCACGGGCTGTTCCCAGTATTCCGGGGAATTCACCACCCGTTGCAGCACATCGCGGTCTGTCAGTATTCCGACCAGATGCGTGCCTTTGCCGATGACCAGGGCAATGTTCTGATGCATGACCTGCATCCGCTCGACAGTCTCGCGCACGCTGGTATCAGTTGTGACCATGCAGAAATCCGTCAAATTCAGGCGGTCAATCGGTTGGGCCAGTAGTTCGCTGACAATATCAGGCATACGATTCCTCTCTTATGGCGTCAAATCCATAACCCGATTGTACCTCATCTTGGCAAGCAATGCGCGTGAGCAAATGTCATTTATCGTTGACATCTCGGACGGATATATCCGAGTCTGTAGCGCGAACATGTCCCCTATGTTACTTTAGCGGCATATCATGCGTACCCGGTAGACCTGATGGGCAGACATGCGGCACAAATTTCTAAAACAACTACTCTGGTGGATGTTTCTCAGCGGCTTGCTTCTGCTTTGCTTTATGGTGCTGATGGCGCTGCCTTATCCGGTTGGCAATCTGACACTGTTGAGCCTGGGGGCAGCATCGCTCGGCTATCTGAGTATGCCTTACCTGACTCGCAAATCAACAATCGGCACACAAACTGTACAAAAGTGGATAAACCGTTATCGGTTGCTGATCGTAGCAGGTGGAACGACAGGTTCTGTTGCGCTCACCATCCTGGGCGCATATCTTCTCCGTCCTGGGGCCAAAGCCTCTGAGATTGGTCAGGGCGGGTGGGTGCTGTTGGTTGGTTTGATTGCACTCATTGCGGCTGTCTGGTTGATACGCCCGACCCATATCCTCCCATCTATTCCACACCCGGCTGTTTTCCAACCTGCTGCTCATATCACAAAACATCACTGGGGGTTGTTCGCCGCCGGGCTGGTGCTGCTGATGATCCTGGCGGAAATCAACGGCAGTTTATTGGATATCCCGGTATTGCAGTCGGTGGACATCAACATTCAGTTTGGCCTGCTGTGTGCCAGCCTGCTGCTGCTGGTTATGGGGGCGGGCGGTGGGCGATTGGTCTGGCGGCGGCCCATCATCAACTGGCGGCTGACTTTGCCGGTGATTGGGATTACGTTGCTGGCATTGGGGGTGCGCTTCTGGCACTTGCAGGATTCAGCCCGCGTCCTGATTGATGAAGGCTCTTTCATTTACGCCACCCGGTTAATCGAGTCTAACCCCGATACCGCGCTGCTTTCGCCTCTTAGCAGTATTGCCGCCTTCCCGTATGTGTATCCCTACCTGATTTTGCACGGCATTAATGTGTTCGGCCACAATTTTATGGGGCTGCGAGCGACCAGTGCAATCTTAGGGGTGGCCGGGGTGTTGGCGCTCTACTGGTTGGCGAAAACTCTGTTTGACCGTAAAACCGCATTGATCGCGGCACTGCTGCTCGCTGTTTTCCCGCCGCACATGCACTTCAGCCGCATCGCCATCAGCGAAATCGGCGGGCCGTTGTTTGGCACATTGGGATTGGCTTTTCTTGCACGCGGCATCAAACATAATCATAGGCGGGATTATTGTGCGGGTGGCGTGTTACTGGGGCTGACACATTATTTTCATGAAGGGCCGCGCCTGTTCTTTTCTCCGCTGGCGATAATCTGGTTAGCTGGCTTGATTGTGCTATGGCGCCCGCGTCTGCCGCTGCGCCGGATTCTGCTGGTCGGACTGCTGCTGGTCATTGTAGCCGCGCCGATCTATTACACGCTGATTGGTATGGATCGCCCGTTGTTTGCCCGCATGGTTGCCAACCAATCGGGTTTGTCGGGTGGATACTGGCAGGACCTCTTGCAGCAGCGGGGCGAACTGCTGAGTGAGCATTTTGAGTATCACATCGTCCCCGCTTTTGCCGTGTATAGTTACTTCCCCGATCCCACGTTGTTTTATGCCGGGCAAACCGCGCTGATTTTGCCGGTAGTGTTCGTGTTTTTCGTCCTGGGTATGGGCTATGCGCTGTCCCGGTTGCGTGAACCCGGCCCGCTGCTGCTGATCCTGTGGATTTTAGCGGCTTCGCTGGGGAACAGTTTGCTGGTCAACAGCGCCAGCTCGCCGCGTTTTGTGCTGGTTTTCCCCGCCCTGGCATTGGCAGTGGCCGTTGGCGTGCGCTACGTACTGCCGCTATTGCTGCTTAAATGGCCGGAGCAAACCGTCAATCGGGTCACATGGCTGGTCGTCCTGGTGCTGGCGGTCATCCAGGTTGGCTACTATTTTGGCGAACATCTCCCCGGGTTTGAACGAGAATTTCGCTTAGCGCGTGATGACCCGGATGGCTACGATGCGGCGCTGCGAACAGTGGACTTTTCGCCTGGAACGGCAGTCTATCTTATCAGCCCCGTAGCAGTCAACCAACTGGAAGTCAACGAACTTATGTTGTTATTACGCCCGGACTTGGTAATTCACACGCTGTCGTCGGCGGAATTCACCCCTGCGTATCTGGCCGAGTACGTCCGCTGCGCGCACGATGTTGCTTTTTTCGTACTGCCAGATGACCAACCGGCAATAGACCTGATTCATCGCTATTTTTATGTGCGTCTACCGGAATATACCCCCTACACCGATATTCCAGCCGGTGAAGCATTGGCGCTGTACTACGCACCGAATATCCCTGGCGTAGATCGCCTCAAAGGGCGGGACTGCTCGTGAGAAAGAGCCGGGTGGGAACAAAACCGCTTGTTTGAGCGTCCTCTCATCAAACCAATGATTTGTTTGATGGGAGAGCTATCATGTACAAGCGTACTCTGTTCGGGATTATTGTAGGACTGCTGCTGCTCACGGCGGGGTGCGCCGTCTTCAACCAGTCCGGCCAACCGTCTTCCTCCCCGACTAATGAAGAAATCCAGGGCCAGGTTTCTGCAACCCAGTCAGTTTTTGCCGCGCCGCGAGAGTCTGCTGCCGATGGGGTTGTTGGGCAGACTGCGCCAGGTGGCGCGGGACAACCGCCCGTGCCGAATGCGGTGGTTGCCCTGCCGACAGCGACTGCGTTAGGAACGGCAACCGCGCCGGCTGCGGGTGCCACGCCCTTGCCGCAGACGCAGACTCCGCAGGATATGTTTTTCGAGGATTACGGCGTGAATCCCTTCCTGGATACCGCCGATGACCACTTGAGCACCTTTGCGATGGACGTAGACACCGCATCCTATACGCTGACACGCAGCTATCTGGTCAACCACAGCCAGTTGCCCCCGGCGGATGCCATTCGCCCGGAAGAATTCATCAACTACTTTAAGATGGACTACCCCTCGCCGGAGGGTGCTGATGCCTTCGCTATTCAACTGGATGCCGCCCCCTCGCCATTTGGTTTTGACGGTCATTACCTGCTGCGAGTCGGTATTCAAGGGCGCTATATTGCGCCGGAAGACCGCACGCCGGCCCTCCTGATCTTTGTAATTGATGTCTCCGGGAGCATGGATAGGGAAGACCGGTTGGAAACCGTGAAAGACTCACTCGAAATCCTGGTGGGAGAACTGCGTGAAGATGACCGTGTGGGTATCGTGGTCTATTCCAACCAGAGCCGCGCCGTGCTGGAGCCGACCCCGGCCAGCGAAAAAGACACGATCCTGGCGGCAGTCAACGCGCTGCAACCGGAAGGCAGTACCAACGTTGAAGATGGGCTGCGGCTGGGCTACCAGATGGCGCAGGCCAACAGACGGGAAGGTACGCTGACCCGCGTCATTGTTCTCAGTGATGGCGTAGCGAATGTGGGCAGCACTGGCCCGGATGCGATCCTTAAGACGGTGCGTGATGGTGTACAGGACGGGATCACCCTCAGCACAATTGGCTTCGGCATGGGCAATTACAACGATGTACTGATGGAGCAGCTTGCCAACGATGGCAACGGCAATTACTACTACGTGGATACCCTGCGGGAAGCCCGCCGCGTCTTCATCTATAATCTGACCGGAACGCTTCAGGTAATCGCCTACGATGCCAAAGTACAGGTGGACTTTAACCCGGAAGTCACTGACCGCTACCGCCTGATCGGCTATGAAAACCGGGCGATTGCCGACCAGGATTTCCGCAATGATACGGTGGATGCCGGTGAAGTCGGTGCGGGACACAGCATCACCGCCCTGTATGAACTGGCGCTGGAAGACGGCACGCCGGAAGGTGTCGTGGCAACTGCCTATATCCGCTATAAGGATGCCGATACCGGTGAAATCGTGGAGCGCAGCCAGGACATCACGGTAGCCGACCTGCTGCCAGATATGAATGAAGCCTCGCCGGACTTCCGCCTCCTGGCCGCCGCCGCTGAATTCAGCGAACTGCTTCGTGAGAGCTACTGGGCGCAGGACGGTAACTATGTGGATGTCCTGAATCTGGCTGCGCCGCTGGCCGACGAAATGCCCGGTAACGAGGATGTAGCCGAGTTTATCGAACTCATTCGCCTGGCCGGGCGCTACGTGGATAGTGGTGGGTAAGCCGCGAGCATAACTGACAGGATAGACTATTATCAAAGGGCACGAGGATTATCCCCGTGTCCTTTTGGTCTCAGCACCCTATATGTTTCTGCGCTTTTTCTGCGTTACAATTTTTATAAACACGCGGATGGAGCGCAATCATGTGTGACACGATAATTGCAACCGGATCGGCGACCAGAGATGGTGTGCCTATTTTCGGCAAGAACTCTGATCGGGAGCCGAACGAGGCCCATTTTTTGCAGATGATTCCATCTTCGCAGCATCCACCTGGGAGCGCCATATCATGTACCTATGTCTCGATTCCCCAGGTCGAAAGAACGAATGCCGTTCTGCTGGCAAAACCCTTCTGGATTTGGGGTGCGGAGATGGGGGCGAATGAACACGGCGTCGTCATCGGCAATGAGGCAGTGTTCACCAAAGTGCCTTATGAGAAACAGGGCGGCCTCATCGGTATGGACTTCCTGCGGTTGGCGCTTGAGCGGGCATCCACCGCTGCTGAGGCGCTGGCGGTTATCACTACGCTCCTGGAAACCTACGGCCAGGGCGGTAACTGCGGCTTTCACAAAAAGTTCTACTATCATAACAGCTTTATCCTTGCTGACCCCCACGATGCCTGGGTGCTGGAAACCGCCGGAAAGCAGTGGGCCGCCATCCAGGTGAAGGGCGTGCGCACGATCTCGAATGGGATCACGATTGGGAACGAATGGGATATGGCCTCGGCAGATCTGGTGACCTACGCCGTTGATCAGGGTTGGTGCAAGGGGCGCGATGACTTCCACTTTGGCCGGTGCTATTCGGATTTCATCTACACCCGATTGAGCGCCTGCAATGATCGCCAGTGCCGCACGACGGATTTACTTCAGGCGCAGTCCGGGCGGATCACCGTATCGGATGTGATTGCCGCCCTGCGCGATCACGGTGACAACCGCGAATACCCGCTCCAGGGGGTGACCGGAGCACAGGTGTGTATGCACGCCGGTTTTGGCCCGGTGCGTGGCAGCCAGACAACCGGCTCAATGGTATCCTGTTTGCGCCCGGATAACGCCCTGCACTTCCTGACCGGCACTGCTGCTCCGTGTACCAGTATCTTCAAACCAGTATGGATGGATGCCAGTTTGCCGGATACCGGCCCGGAGCCAGATGGCACTTATGATGCGCAGACTCTTTTCTGGCGGCACGAAGTGTTACATCGGGCGACGCTGCGAGATTATCCGGCAATGTCACGCCTCTACCAGGCTGAACGCGACGCACTTGAAGCCGGGTTTGTGTCTGGGGCGCTTATGCTCCAGGGTGGGACACGTGCAGAACGGGATGCATTCGCCGCGCAGTGCTTTTCCCAGGCTGCCGCCGCTGAAGAGGAATGGACTCATCGTGTGATAGCCAACCATACTGGCAATCGAAATGGCTGGTTGTATAATTATGCGTGGCGGGCGCTCAACCAACAGGCGCGGTTGGAAAACGCTTTATAGCCTCGCTCACACGCTGCGAATTGCATTAAAAGATGTTATGGAATGGGGATTGTGACATAAGTCGTGTAAAATATACCCATTTGCCAGTGTCATCAGACGCAGTACTCCCGGTAAAGTAAATAGGATTGGAATGATACATCTTAGAACTTGCGCAGTTGCCTGGGCGGCCAGTGGGATTTAGCCCATTGTTCTACAGGAAAATGCATCTCAGACTGCGCAAATCCTAACCTTGGTTGTATCTTTTTAGCCACTAACGTGGTTCAGGCATTCTAAGTTTTCTACGGAGAAGATTGATATTATGGATAACGCGAAACTTATATTGAACGGTCAGGAATACGAGTTCCCCACTTTCGCTGGCAGTGAAGGCGAAGTCGGCATTGATTTTGCTGCACTGCGTTCGCAGACGAAGGCCATTTCGTATGATCCTGGGTATGGCAACACAGGTTCCTGTTCCAGCGCCATTACCTTCATCAATGGTGAAAAAGGCATCCTGCGTTACCGGGGGTACCCGATTGAGCAAGTCGCGGAAAATGCCTCGTTTGTTGAAGTATGCTACCTGCTGATTTACGGTGATCTGCCGAACCGCGAGCAGTTGGAAAGCTTCCAGCATGACCTGACATATCACACCATGATCCATGAGGATATGAAGAAGTTCTTTGAGGGCTTCCCGCCGTCTGCTCACCCCATGGCTATCCTGGCTTCGATGGTGATCTCCCTCTCTGCCTATTATCCTGGCGCGAATGACCCTGAGAATATTGACCTCAATATTGTTCGCCTGCTCGCCAAGATTAAGACCCTGGCCGCGTTCGCCTACAAGAAGTCCATCGGCCAGCCCTACGTCTATCCACGTAATGACCTGAGCTACACCGCCGACTTCATGCACATGATGTTTGCTGTCCCGGCAGAACCGTATCAGGTGCCGGACGTGTTGGAACGGGCGCTGAACCTGCTGCTGATCCTGCACGCTGACCACGAACAGAATTGCAGTACCTCGACGGTTCGTATGGTGGGTAGCAGCCAGGCTGACCTCTTCGCCTCGATTGGCGCTGGTATCTGTGCGCTCTGGGGTCCCCTGCATGGCGGCGCGAACCAGCAGGTAATCCAGATGCTGGAGATGATTCAGGCCGACGGTGGTGACTACCAGAAATACATCAATATGGCAAAGGACAAGGACTCCGGTTTCCGCCTGTTCGGTTTCGGTCACCGCGTCTACAAGAACTTTGACCCGCGCGCCCGCATTCTCAAGCAGTCTGCTGACGAAGTGCTGGGTGCATTGGGCGTGAAGGACCCGCTGTTGGCGATTGCTAAGAACCTGGAAGAAATCACGCTCAAGGACGAGTATTTCGTTGAACGTAAGCTGTATCCGAACGTGGACTTCTACAGCGGCATTATCTACCGGGCAATGGGCATCCCCACCGATATGTTCACCGTGCTGTTTGCCCTGGGGCGTCTGCCGGGCTGGATCGCGCAGTGGAAGGAAATGCGCGATGATCCCAAGACCCGTATCAATCGCCCGCGCCAGATTTACACCGGCGCGACCGAACGCTCGTTTGTTCCGCTGAACAAGCGTTAATCACTTCAGCCGTTTTCCGGCAACGAATCCGCCTGTCTGCAAGACCCTGTAGACAGGCGGACTTTTCGTTATGGTCGGGTGTTTACGTCTGGCACGCTTCGTGCTATACTGTGGGGCAGTGGGGTGGCTGTATGGTTGCCCTGTTTTCTAAGTGAAGATGCGGGTATGGTGTAGTGGTAGCACATGACCCTTCCAAGGTCCTAGGACGGGTTCGAGTCCCGTTACCCGCTCATGTTTTGCCGAGGAGCTTCGCGCTCCTTTTTTGTTTGGACTTCAGCATGAATCTTCCCGCAAACATCTGCTTGACAGAATGACTTAAACAGGCTATTCTTCCCCGCAGTGCTTTAGGAGTGTGAACAGCCATGCGGCGCAATCGTTATACCATGACCATGACTATGGGTATGACTACTTCCCATCGAATGATGCGGGGGAACTGCTGCTTGCGCTGAGGTCATAACCGAACGATGCAAAGAGCGTGTGGAACCCCCACGCGCTCTTTTTTTGTGCTTATTTCAGGAGCGAGAACATGAGAACGGTCACCATGAAATTCGGCGGTACATCAGTCGGCAGCCCGGAAGCTGTCTCTAATGTGGTCAATATTGTGGGCGAGGCGGTTGCCGCCGGGGAACGTGTGGTGGTGGTTCTGTCGGCCATGTCCGGCGTGACCGATGCCCTGCTGAACTCCGTCAAGATGGCCGCCGCCGGGAATAAATGGGACTATCTATCTACCGCCCGGCGCCTGCGCGACCTTCACGAGGATACCCTCAATAGGCTGATGTCCCCCAGTCGCCTGCGCGAGAAGACCGCCGCGCAGATTAGCCTGTTGCTCGATGAATATGTCGAGATCTGTAATGCAATTAACGTGCTGGGGGAAGCAACGCCACGTATCGTCGATTCAATTGTGTCGTTTGGGGAACGGATGAGTGTGCGCATGGTCGCGGCGGTGCTGGCGCAGGCGGGCGTGAATGCTGTCCCATACGAAGCCGGTGAATTCCTGATTACCGATGGCCTGCACCAGAAGGCCACACCACTGTGGGATGAAACCCAGGCGGCAATTGAGCAGAAACTCCTGCCGCTGCTGGATGAAGGCATTGTCCCGGTGATTACCGGTTTTCTCGGTAAATCGTTGGATGGGGCGATTACGACTCTGGGGCGGGGTGGCAGTGACTTCAGCGGGGCGATCTTCGCGGCCTATACGAACAGCGATGAACTGATTATCTGGACGGACGTGGATGGCGTGATGACCGCCGACCCGCGCCTGGATAAACGCGCGCGCGTGCTGCCGCATGTATCCTACCAGGAAGTGGGGGAGTTGGCGTTTTATGGAGCAAAGGTACTGCACCCTAAGACAGTCCAGCCGATTCTTGATCGGGGTATCCCGATGCGGGTACGTAACACCTTTAATCCCTCTTATCCCGGTACCCTGATTGAAGAGAACGGTACACCCAGCGCGACTGTCGTGAAGGCTGTTACGAGCGTGCGGAATGTCAGCCTGCTCACGGTGAGTGGCAAGGGCATGATCGGCGTGCCGGGCATTGCCGGGCGTACCTTCCTCGCAGCGGCGGGCGCGGGCGCGAATATCCTGATGATTTCACAGTCCTCGTCGGAGCAGAGTTTCTGTTTCCTCGTCACCGATATTACCGCGCAGGAAGTCAAAGCGAAGATTGAAGGGGAACTCGGCGCAGAAATCGCTCGGCGCGATGTTGACCGGATTGAGATCCAAAATGACATCGTGATTATCACCACCGTCGGGGCGGGGATGCGCGGTATCCCCGGTGTCGCTGGACGTGTCTTTGGGGTGATGGGCGCGAACGAGATCAATGTGATTGCAATCGCCCAGGGGTCATCCGAGTGCAGTATCTCGTTTGTGGTGGAGGAAGCCGATCTTGAACGGGCGGTCATTGCGCTGCACGACCTGGCTCTGGAAGCGGTGGCGGTATAGGGGTACAAGTGCTGTGTCGAGAGGTAGATAGAGGCCAGGAGTGTCAGGTAAAAAGCAGGGGAGCGCCAGTCTGCGCTCCCTTCACGACGACGATTTCAGGTCGCCACCATCGCTCGTTCAATCTCGGTGATGTGCTTAGGCGTCTTTGAGAACCGGCAGTTCAGCGGCGATCCAGCCATTGATGCCGCCCGCCAGGTTGCGGACATTGGTGTAGCCCATCAGTTGCAGCATGGTCATAGCGATGCCGCCCCGGTAGCCACTGGCGCAGTAAACCACGATATTGGCTTCCAGGTCTTCCGGCAGTTCGGCGACATTGGGCATGATTTCATTAACCCAGATGTGCGTTGCGCCTTCAATGTAGCCCGGATCTGCCCATTCTTCAGCGCTGCGAACGTCCAGCAGCAGGTCGGGCATAGTCTCAAACATTTCTTCAAACAGGTTCGCCGGTGTCACCACGCCCCAGCCCTCGGGCAGGTTAGCGAGGTTCGCCGCGACGTATTCGAGCAGCAGGGGATCAATATCAGCGGGGACTTCGCCTGCTTCTACTTCTTCTGCCATTTCGACGACCGGGTATTCTTCGGCCAGATAAGCGCCCATGCCACCGACCAGCACCTTGGCGTTGTCATAGCCCAGCACCTTGAGGGCCGTCATGCCCAGGGTAGCGCGGAAGCCGCTCTTGCAAACGACGACAATGGTGGCATCCAGGTCGGGCAGCAGACCCAGGTTCTCGCCCAGGGTACGCAGCGGGATGTGCAGTGCGTTTTCGATGATGCCGGTTTCTTCAACTTCGGCCACCTCGCGGACATCCAGAACGACAACTTCTGGATCTTCCGCCAGCATTACCATGAAGTCATCCAGCTTCAGCGTGCCGTAGCCCGCTTCTTCCATGGCGGCGTTGTATTCTTCCAGGCGCGGCATAATGATGTCGGCGAGGACATCAACTTCTTCCGTAGTGGTATCTTGTGCAAGGACAAAGCCCGGCAGCAGCAGAGCGAAGACCAGCAGCAGGGAGAGAAGGGTTGATTTACGCATAGTTCAGTTCTCCGTAGTTACTCAAACGATATGGTTGTTTTACTCGCCTGTGGATTAACAGGCGTTTATACCCAATTGGGTGCAGGGGGACGCTTTGCGCGTATGGCGTGCGTCCCCTGATCTTTACCACTCCGGCGCCTCTTCCACGATGACGTTCTCGTTAGCGATCAACTCGTCTTCCGCTACCTTGTCTATCGTCAGGAAGATGTCATTGTTATCGTGACAGCTCTTGCAGGTTTCTGTCTGTGGCGTATTCCGCTGGATATTGTGCGGCGTCGCATAGACCCACGTTGGCCGGGCATCATAGTTAGGCAGCAGGTTTTCGCCGTAGAAGCTGAAGGACTCCCGGTCAATCGGGACATGCCGCAGCGGTACGAGGCGATACGGGCGTTCTTCGGTTACTTCGGGGTTCAGGCCGATGTAAAAGCCCAGGAAATTCTCTTCGACGGTGAAGAACGGCGTGCCGTTTTCTGTCTGCTCAACATGGCAGTTGATACAATTGATATACGTCGTGCTGTGGCATACCTGGCAGGACATATCCTCTGGCTGATGAATTTCGTGTTCACGAATCTCGGAGTCCTTACCCAGTTGGATGTCTTCGTGACAGGATTCGCAGGATGGGTCCTGGGTGCCATCATAGCGGTTGGCAAGGTTGTCCATGTCAATGCCGTGCATTTCGTCGGCTACATGGCACGCGGTACAGGCCATCCGGGCGCGGAAGTGAACATCGCTGGATATGTCTTCATGGGCGCCGTAGTATTCATCTTTGACTCGGCTGCCATGACAGGCGGTGCAGTTCTGGCTCATAGAAGGTGTGGTATAAAAGTCGTGGCCTTTAACCAGGCCGCCCCCAACAGAAGTTGGCTGGCTTACATGGCAGTCTCCACAGGTCGCATGGCACGAATTGCAGTGATTTGCTTCCATTTCTTCCAGCGTGCCGTAATGTTCCGGCGCGCTGCGGGCGTACAACGCAGTGTCATAGCCTGTGAGCTGATTGTGCAGGCTGTCCCAGGCAGGTTGACCGTTGTCAACGTGACAGCGACCGCAAACTTCAGGACTGTTCACAACAGGTGTAATCTGTTCGGCGTGGGCAGCTTCAAAATCATCCACCGCTTCGCCACCGTGACACTCCGTACAGTTGATGTACGAGTGTATGTCTTCTCCAAACGCTTCGGCGTCAATCCAGACGCGCTCCCATGGCTCCATTGGAGTCACGGAGCCGCCTCAGCCAGGCCCCGATGAGAGTGCCTCTTCCGGCTCTTCCGGCTTTACCGCCAGTTCCTTGAGTCGCCCTTCGTCAGTATGGCAGTCGAGGCAGGCATAATCCGTAAACGGTGGAATATCCTGGGACGGGCTGCCGGAAACGACGCCGGTAACAGGGAATAACAGCATACCGATCCCTGCCGATACCAGGAGCGCACCCAGACTGAATAAAGCGATACCTGTAAAACGATGCTTCAACTTGTTACCCCTTTCCCTGAAGACCATGAAACGGCGACTTCTGCCAGGGAACTACGAAAGGACAGGTGGATGGATAATCTGAATTGTTTTTACTATAACGAATACATGAGAAAGCGGTTAGTGATAAATATCACAAAACAGCATCACACTAAATTATTGAAACCCATAAGTGTTTTCGATAATGTCGGTGGGTATACATAAAAGAGCGCTGTGGGCGCTCTTTAGGGGCTTGATTTCCGAAGTTACGGAGTTAAAAGAAGAACGCTAGGTATCTGTAACCTGGTCAGGCTTTTAAGAATCGATCATACAGGGGCTGCTTGGGCTGGTCATTTGTACCGACCAGGCCATACCCGTTATGCATTGAGTCCGCCCAGGCATACCAGATCGCACAGGCGACTTTACCCAGGTAGAGTCGCTTCACACGGTCAATGAAGCCGGTTGCATAGGCAGTTACTTCATCTGCCGGATCGTTGGGGCGGTCCAGCACCCCCCACTCAGTAATCCACACTGGCGCATTCGGAAGTACCTTGCCATAGGCGATGATGTCCTCATCAATGCTGCCAAAGGGGCTGTACTTCGAGTCTACCGGGCCACGTCCATACGAGTGACAGGCAATGCCATCCGGGCGGGCATCGGGTGGCATGGCAGCCACTGTCGCTCTGGCATAGTTCGCGCCATTCCCCGGCCCACCAACATGACCGCCGGTGATAATACGCGCCTGCGGGTCGGCGCTGCCGATGGCCCGGATGGTGCGGGTGAGCAGGTTCGCGTAGTCAGAAGGCGGAATCGGCACAGCGGCATTGGCGACCTGCGGGGGTGTATCCTGCTCATTCCATATCTGGTACGCTGTTACCAGGTCACTTCCTTTGAACCGCGCTGCAATCTTTCCGGCGAAATCGCTGAAACGCCCAGCCAATTCATTCCAACGGTTGGAGTCCATATTCGGCCACACGTACCCTGCGCCTTCGCCATAGGTCTGGTGGGTCAGTACCAGCAGCACCTTAAGACCCGCTTTGGCATACCGCTCAATATAGGGGGCATGAAGGTCATAGGCGGCGTTGAGGTCAGTCGCGCCGCGTCCCATCGAAACATTATAGGCAAACCGTACCCAGCCCGTGCCTTTTAGCCGAATCGGGTCAGGTTTACCCAGGTTATGCTGTAAATCCAGGTTCACACCGGTTACATTGGCGGCTTGAATACCGGAATACTCGCCAGCAACGAGATATTCTGCCGCAGAAAAACCCTCGACATTCTGCGGCGAACGCACTTTGACCCACTGACCTTCAACACCGACTTTTTGCAGCGCATAGCCATGCGGTTCGAGCGTCTCGAAACGGTCTTGAATATACAGTTGGCCGATAACCCGGTATTCCTTACCCGCGCGTTCCCGGATTCGCAATCCGTTAGCGGTGGCGCGCAGTTTGAGTTCCTGCCAGTAGATCATCAGGGTAGGATCGAGAACATCCGGCAACGTATAGCCGCTCTTGCCGCCGCCCGGCTTCTGGACAACGAGTTTAATACTCTCTGTCGCGCCTTCCCCGATGCTGTCCCCGGCGCTGACCGACTGCCCTAACCGAACAGTGATATTTTGCAGATGAGCATAGGTGACGAGATAATTTTCATTGTTAAAACGGGTCGCAATCTGTACATACTGGCCGTAACCGATTGCAGTTGGCTCGCGTATGATCGTCGCAACGACGCCGGAAGCTGCCGCCCGGATGGCAGTTCCTGCCCCGGAGACAATATCAACACCTTCATTAGCGGGCGCGCCGCCAGTGCGGTCATCAAAGCGCCGTGTAATGCGCGCTGGGAAACCATCTGACGGCCATGACAGCACAAAACGATCATGGATGTGGTTATCCTGATTTTGTTTTTCACCAAAACGATCCACTGCCGCGATGCGCGCTTGCAGTGCCTGTGCCAGTTCAGATGGGGTGTTGGCGGGGATAACATCCACCCGCACCACCAACGGGTAAATGCGGCGGATGTGCCCCAACGGGTCATTATCTACCCATACCCTCGGCGCCTGCACCGCTGTCACGTTGCGAAAGCGATTAAGATCATTACCACGTGGCGAACGTATCACAGCGACCCGCTCGAAGGTCTTAGTATAGGGTTCAGCGGCACTATACCAGTTGGCGAAATTATCATCAGGTAAAACCAGGGCGTGTGAAATGGGATATTCCATAAAAATAATTCTCCTGGGATAGTGCGGAATTCAGAATCTACGAGCATTATAACCCAAATGCCGAATAAAGCCTTATGAGATGGCACTCAAACCGGATGGTCAGTGTCCTTGTTGTAACACAGGCATGGCATACAGGTGTTTGGGGCTTTCCGTCACGGTATAACCCAGTTTCTTCAATGTCGCCCGCAGCGCATCAGCTTTGTCATGATGCTCCAGCACCAGCATCGGCTTATGTTCCGCGATTAAGCCAGCTGCGCCGCGCAGTACATCCGCTTCATAGCCTTCCACATCCACCAGAATCAGCGCAGGTGGGCTGCTGTGCTGCTGGTAATAATCATCCAGCGAAACGGACGGAACTTTGATAATACGGGCGGTATCGCCTTCCCGGATGATATGGTGTTTGCCGTCCGCCGCTCCTTCTGCCATTTCGATTGTGCCACTTTCAGCAGCGACGCAGGCGGCTACCGCTTCAATCATCACATTCAACTGAGTATTGAGGGCGACATTGCGCTGAAAATAGGTGAAATTCTCCGGCCAGCCTTCAAAGGCGATGATCCGCCCGGTTCCATGCAGTCTTCTGGCGATAGTCAGGACATGCACGCCGACATGCGCCCCAACGACATAAATCGTCATGCCGGATTTTACGTGCGCATCCAGCCACGCGCTCACGGCTTTTTCATAGGTGCGGTAAAAAACACTGACTCGCTTGGCTAACGGGCCACGCAGCTCGAAGTACAGGCCACGCTGCCCGCCAATCGGTACGCGCCGGACAGTGCCGGGGCGCAGCCAGATTGCGATGAGCAGGCGGTGAAAGAGCGTTCGGAGTGCCGTCATGTGTCAAACCTTTGCATGTAGTGACTGCTTAATGTCACCGTAATCAATAGGAGTTCGTACCTTACCAGCAGGACACAAGGATGTCTAGCAGTTTACTGTACCTGTGGGGTGCGTGTTTGCCAATACCCCGGTAAAATGGAGTCAATGATAGGCAATTAATCGGGATACAGCTTATGCGCCGTCTGCGTTTCTTCTCTCCATTCCTGCTCATAATCGGACTGATCGGGTTTATCGGGCTGGCAGCCAGCACGTTTGCCCAGGAAACCCCCACACCCGCGCCGATATTTGTGTTTACCCCGGTACCTTCGCCAACTCCTGGATGTGCTGCCCCGCTTAGTCTGACGACGGGTATGACGGCTTATGTGCGGGCGGGAACCTATGTCCGCTACGGCCCGGATGCGTCCAGCCCTTATGTCAATTACTATGCTGAGGCCGTCACGGTCACGATTACGGGTGGGCCGGTCTGTGACCAGAACTATAACTGGTGGCAGGTGCGCGGGCCGGGCGATGATGGTTGGGTCGCTGAGGGCAGGCCGGGTGCCTACTGGATAACCCCGGCAGGGGGTGGCGCGGCGGTAGTCTGCGGGACATCCGAAGTGTTTACCCCTGGCGAAAAGTCTCGCCTGTTAGCCGGACTGCGTGTACGGGCGGAAGCCGGGCTATCTGGTCTGGTACTGACTGTCGCGCCGCAGGGTGCATTGGTGGATATTCTGGCTGGGCCGGTGTGTGCCAATGGCTATAACTGGTGGCAGATTCAGGTTCCGGTGGTGGGTGTGAGCTATACCGGTTGGGTTGCGGAAGGACAGCCGGGTGGCGCAACCTGGCTAGGGCCGGAAGTCGAGCCGGAAGTGTGTGCGCCGCCGCTGCCGATGCATTTGGGGACACAGGGGTACGTTAATTATAAGGATATGTCTCCCAAGCACCTGCGTACTGGACCAACCCTGAGCGCAGCAACAATTGTGCGCTTGCTTGATGGAATCGGCTTTGAAGTTATCGGCGGGCCGGTGTGTACGGACAGCTACAACTGGTGGCAGGTGCGCATTCTCACCACCGACGTGACTGGCTGGCTGGCGGAAGGCGGCCCGCCCAACTACTGGATACAGTTCCGGGGCGGAAACTGAGCATTATACCCGTTGTTTATGGCAGGGGAGGGCTGATATTCCCTCCTCTTTTAGGACAGTATAGTCTGCCAGCCGCCAAAGAAGAACACCCAAAGCGCGATGAGTCCACCCAATGGGACGAGCGCCAACAGAATTTTACCTGGAATCGTGGCCTGTCCTTCGGTAATCGTCCGGCGTAAATGTTGTGCCACCAGGAACGATAGTGTATAGGTGATTAGCAAGGCCGCCGGGACCGCAACAGCGATGATGAACCCCGCCAGCACGCCGCCGAACGCTACTGCGGCTGTTCCTGCGGCGACTCCCAGTACGACCCCACCGCACACATGCGCCGCCAGATGCCCGGCCACGAGTACCGCCACGCTGCGGACGATCAGCCCGGAGATAATCAGCGCAGTTGAGGTGAGGATGCCGGGTAACGCACCGGCGGTCACGGCGAAGGAAATTCCCAGCATGAAGAAAAATAGCGTGATTCCGGCGGCGAATCCGACAGGTTCACTGGTGCGCGCGCCCAACAGCCCGGTGAGCAGCCACAGCACGCCGTAAAACCCCGCCAGATACAACCCGCTGCGTGACGCACCTACCGGAATCGTTGCCAGTCCGTACCCTAAAACGGGAATCATTACCGGAAACCAGGTAAGCGTGCTGACCAGCCATGAGCCGGTGCGCTGCAACGACTGTTTGCCAAATGTCTCCTGATAGGTGTTGATGACTCGTGGGCGGAGGAATACCCATCCCAACAGCCGGAAATGATCGAGTGGATTCCAGGGGTTCAGCCGCTGCATAGTCGGACTCCAGAACGGTGATATGCCTGTACTATAGTGCCTTCTGGCGACGTTGTCTACGGCACAGCGGGTACCCAGTCTTGCAATTAGCGGTTAAACCCATGACAATGACCCACTGCAAATAAGAAAAAGGATTTTCATGGGCAGCTAATAGGCCATCTCGTGGGCTGTAGGCCATGAATTTCTCGGATATTTGGAGGAAAATGTGTCTGATCAAACAGCTTCCACGCTAATCACCCCGTATGGTGGCAAGCTGGTGAATCTGCTGGTTACACCGGATGAATTAAATGACCTCAAGACCTATGCGGGGACTCTGCCTTCCATTCAGTTAACGGAGCGGGCGCTTTGCGACCTTGAACTGCTGGCGATTGGGGCGTTTTCGCCCCTGGATCGCTTTATGGGTCGGGCCGATTACGAGCGCGTGCTCGACGAGATGCGGTTAGCCGATGGCACACTGTTCCCGATGCCGATTACACTGCCGGTAGATGCGGATGCGCCGGTGATAATCGGTAAAGACATCGCACTGCGCGACCGGAAAAATGACTTGCTGGCGGTCATGACCGTTGAAGAAATCTACGAGTGGGATCGGGAAGTAGTCTCCCTGAAGGCCTTCGGCACGCTGGATACCCGCCATCCGATTGTGGCTGAGATGCACCGCTGGGGCAAACTGAATATTTCCGGCCCGCTGCGGATGATCCAACTCCCGGAACACTACGATTTTAAGAACATTCGCCTAACCCCGGCGGAAACACGGGAATGTTTGGCTGAATTTGGTTTCAAGAACGTGGTGGCCTTCCAGACCCGCAACCCGATGCACCGCGTCCACGAGGAACTCACGAAACGGGCGATTGCGGCGGTGGATGGTGTGCTCTTACTACATCCGGTAGTCGGTATGACTCGTCCGGGCGACGTGGATCACTTTACGCGGGTGCGAACCTACAAGGCGCTGGCCGAGAATCACTATGAGCCGAACCGTATTCTGCTGTCGCTGCTGCCGCTGGCGATGCGCATGGGCGGCCCGCGTGAAGCCGTGTGGCACGCGATTATCCGCCGCAACTATGGCGCTAATCATCTGATTGTCGGGCGTGACCATGCTGGGCCGGGCAAGGATTCAACCGGCAAGCCGTTCTATGGCCCGTTTGATGCCCAGGAATTGGTGTTACAGCATAAAGATGAAGTTGGCATTGAAGTCGTGCCGTTCCCCGAACTCATCTACCTGAGCGATGAAGACCGCTACGAAGAATCCACTAAGATTCCGGCGGACGCGAAAACAGCGCAGATTTCCGGCACACAGGTGCGCGAAGACTACCTGAATAAGGGCAATCTGCTGCCGGAGTGGTTCACCCGGCCAGAGGTTGCGGAAATCCTGGGCGACACCTACCCGCCGCGTCACCATCAGGGTGTGTGTATCTGGTTCACTGGCTTGAGCGGCGCAGGTAAATCCACCACAGCCGATGTGCTCACGGTGATGCTGCTGGAACATGGGCGGCAGGTGACAGTGCTGGACGGCGACATTGTGCGGACGCATCTGTCTAAAGGACTGGGATTCAGCAAGGAAGACCGCGACACGAATATCCGGCGCATTGGGTTTGTGGCGGCGGAGATCGTGCGGCACGGTGGTATCGCCATCTGTGCGGCCATCAGTCCCTACCGGGCGACCCGCAACGACATCCGCAACATGGTTGGCGGTGACAACTTTGTCGAAGCCTTTGTAGACACGCCGATTGAAGTATGCGAAGCGCGGGATACCAAAGGCATGTATGCTAAGGCGCGGGCAGGGGAGATCAAGGGCTTTACCGGGATTGACGACCCGTATGAAGCGCCGCAGAACCCGGAATTGGTGCTGAAGACGACCAACGCGACGCCGGAAGACAACGCCCGCCGGATTCTGGCGTACCTGGCTGACCAGGGATTTGTGCGCGTACCGGAGATGAACGGCAAAAAAGGCTAAACACCGTTCAGCCTGAATCAGACATTCATAATATCGGGCGGGGAAGCGTGCTATTTTGGTGCTTCCCCGCCTGTTTCGTTTTTCTGACAACGAACAGCAGGACGACTCATCCCCATTATCGGAGATAATATATCCTGACAAATATCATCATCCAATAGGAGTAGCCGCCATGCAAGCATCTTTTCGTCTGGGTACATCTGCCGAAGTCGAGTCTTTTTTGCCGCTTATCCACGCCTTCTATGCAGTTGACCGGCACGAGTATGACGAAGCCTGTATTCGCCCGGCGTTAATGCTCTTGCTGGCTGAACCACGCTATGGACATGCCTGGTTCATTGAGGTCAATAGTGAAGTAGTGGGGTATATGGTGGTGACGTATGGTTTCGCCTTGGAATCGGGTGGGCGAGAGATGCTGATTGACGAGTTCTACATTGACACTGCCCATCGTGGTCAAGGTATCGGCAGACAGGCGGTGGAATTTCTGCGCCAGCAGTGCCGTACCGAGGCAATCCAGGTGCTGTATCTGGAAGTCGAGCGTCATAATACGGCTGCGTTTGCCTTTTACCAGCGTATGGGGTTTGTCCCGGACGATAGTACCTTTATGACGATGCGCATCGCGGGCTAGAATCCGCAACCCGCCTCTGCTGTCGTGCGTATTCCCCGGTGAAAGCAAAGTCTATTTCCGTAAAAGAGAGGTACTTGTGAAGAACCGTTTATTGGGTCGTCTGCTGTTGCTGTCCCTTGTCTTGCTGGCCGTCTCGCTGGCCGGTGTCCCAACCCTCACCGTCGCTCAGGATATGCCCCGGGTAACCGATGAACTGCTCGCGTCGTTTACATCATTGATTGAGTCCGAGATGGCCTACTTTCACATCCCCGGTATGGCCGCCGCTGTGGTTGCTGATGGTGAGATTGTCTACGCACAGGGCTTTGGCGTGCGTGACCTCGAAAGCGGTGCGCCCTTCACCCCCGAAACACGTTTCCGCATTGGCTCAACCACCAAGTCCATGACATCGCTGATCGTGGCGCAGTTGGTTGATGAAGGGTTGTTGAGTTGGGATACCCTGGTGACGGACATTCTCCCCGATTTTGCGACGGTAGACCCGGCACTCACCGCGACAATGACGGTGCGCGACCTGATGAGCATGGCGACCAGCCTCGAATCGGATGCCCTCCAGGGTTTCAACTGGGGCGAGTGGTCGGTGAGCGATCTGTTGGGCGCAGTTGCGGCCCAGCGCCAGGCGGGTACATATCGCCAGCACTACGCCTATAACAACGAAGTCTACGCGCTGGCGGGGTACGCCGCTGTCGCTGCTGCCGGGGAAGTCCCCTCGCTTGGGGCTTATACCGCGCTCATGCAGGAGCGGGTATTTGACCCGATTGGCATGGCGAGTTCAATTATCACCGATGATACTGGTCAATTGGGTGATAACTTTGCTCAACCACACAGTATTCCCCTGATTGATGAAACGCTCACCCCGGCACGGACAATCAACCCGCCCATCGCTGTAGTTGCCCCTGCTGGTGGCGTGTGGTCAACAGTCGAGGACATGGGGCGGTATCTGATTACTCAGATGAACGGCGGCGTCACCCCGGACGGCCAGCGCATTGTCAGTGCCGAGTCGCTGGCAGAAACCTGGATTCCCGGCGTGACAATACCGGCTGATGCGCTGCCGCTTCCTTTAGAGAACATGGCTTATGGCATGGGCTGGGTGACACTGTCCTACCAGGGTATCCCGATACGGTATCATGATGGTGGCTGGACGGGGTATTTCACGCAAATGATTGTCTTCCCCGATGTGAATGTCGGACTGATTCTGTTCGCCAATTCCACCATTGGGGCGCTCTCTAATGAAGCCCTGGCCTATGGCTTTGGTGAACTGCTCTACGGCTTGGAGCCGCAGGTTGTTGAGGTAGTGCATAGCCTGTATAACGCGACCCGGGTACAGATTGGCATGGCGCGGACCATGATACCGGAAACCACCCTTGACGCCGAAACCGCCGCCCCGCTGCTTGGGGAGTACGACGGGGGATGGAGCGTGACTCTCCGTGATGATAGCACGTTGTGGCTGTTGCAGAGCGCGTGGGAATTTCAGGTTGTTTCGTTCCCGGCAGCGGGCGAGAACGCCTTTCTGGTTGTCAACAACGGCGCAGAAGGCACACTGGTGATATTTGACATGGAAAGCGACCCTGCCGCTATGGTGATTCAGCTTCCTGATGAGGAAGCAAGGTTCAACAAACTTCCATGAGTCCGGCGTGATTTCCTGACCTGAGAACCCTGTTTACTCGAACGCCCCGGTATCCCGCCGGGGCATTTGTTCTGCCAATCTTATCCCGCCTCTGCTGCGAGCGGGTACGAGTCGCCTGGTGTTTCGTCTATGCGGTTGATATTGAACAGCGCCCCGCCGATCACCCGCAGGATAGCGGATAGAAAAATCGCGCCGGGGATTCCAAATGAAAAGGTATTCGCTGCCCAGACGCCCAGCAGAGGCGCGGTCAGTGAAGCCAGGCTCACAATCATGGTATAAATGCCGATGTAGGCCGAGCGGTCTTCGGAACGCGGCAGACGCAGCAGCAGGTTGGCGTTCGCCAGTTCGACACCCGGGTGCATGAGGTTTACAGCGAAATTCGCCACCACAATTAGCGGTATGCTGGGGGCGTAGGCCAGTGCCGCCGGGTAAATCCAGGTGAGTAAAGTAGCGCGTCGCTGGACCCATCCGTAATCATGCTTGCGTAGCAATCGCTCCCATACCAGGAATCCGATAATGCCCCCCACCGAACCGGCGGCAATATTCAGGCCGATCCAGTCATCGGGCGCGTGCAGGTTATTGACCCAATGCACACTGGAAACCCCAACATAGAATTGAATACCAAAGGTGTAAATCCCGCCGTTCACGAGCAGCCGCTTCATCGGCTGCGTCAGGGTCACGCCCGCCCAGGCAGCAGGGCTGCGCCCGGACAGCCTCTCAGGTTTCGGCGGGCGATCCGGCAGAGTGAGGCGTGTCAGAAGGTAGTGGCTGACCAGCCCGGATGTGATCGCAAACAGGTACATGGCCTGGTAGTTGGCCGGGAACTGGCCCTGTGTCTGGTTGAGCAGCCAACCGATTGCCGCCGTTGCCACCGCCATTGTCAGCGAGAAGATGATCGAACGGCGCGAGAAGAAAAACGAGCGGCGGCTTTCCGGGATGAGTTCGCCCATAAGCGAACGCCACTCAATATCGAACATGGTCAGGGGCAGCGTGAGCAGGATAATCCAGCCTACTATGAAACTGGCGGCGCTCAGTGTGTCATTGGGCAGCAGCAGCGGGATAAACGCGACGACCAGGTATCCAAGGCGGAACGCCAGCAGCACGCCGAGCAACCAGCGCTTGTAGTGGCGGCGGTTATGCATGAAGCGCGCGAGCGGAATGCTCGATAGGGCGGTAATCAAGGCTGGCAGGGCGGTCAGCAGTGCAACTGTTTCCTTCGTCGCCCCCAGACGAATCACAAACGTGGCGTTAAATGACAGCGCCGCGCTGACCAGTCCGCCGAATAGAATCTCCAGGTACAGCCAGCTCATGTTGCGGTCTACTGAGCTGCCGGAGGATAGATACTGTTGTAAGGCGGCTAAACGATAATGCCGGAAAATCAGAGATGACATAAATTGGGTGTGGGTAAAGGGGCGTACCCGCCAACGCACTTGAAAACGATACTGGCTGGAACAAACAAGCACGCTATTGGGCGTGGGCATTGACCGGCGTATCATATGTTGGAGCAGATGCAGCCCGGTAAATGATTGTACCGATTCTAGCATGGCTTATAGTGAAGCTGTAAATGCGATGGATATAACCACCATTTTTTCGCTGTAAGGCCGGTTTTGTGGCAGAATTAGCCCATAAAACCCTGCGGGCGGATACCCGTCCGCTCTCAAAACCGCATTGGATAGGATAGACTCATGAGTGATGTTGCGCTTTTCCCCGTCATTGACGGACATAATGATATGCTGCTGCGATTCACGTTGCCGGGGCGCAGCGAAGAGGCAATCGAGACGTTTTTCACCGGTACAAAAGAGGGGCATATTGACCTGCCCCGCGCACGGCAAGGTGGATTTGCGGGAGGAATGTTCGCAGTATATGTTCCTGCCAGGCAGAAGAAAAAGGGCAAGAAAGCGAAGCCGCGCAGCTTTGCTGATTATGCTACCCCGACGGGTTACAGTGTGCCCCTGGATGCGCCGCTCAAATACAATTACGCCCTCAAAACCGCTCTCACCATGACTGCCGGGTTGTTCCGCCTGGAGGCTATGTCAGAAGGGCAGGTGAAGGTGGTGCGGACGGTAGATGAATTTGAGGCCTGTCTGCAAAACGACACCCTGGCCGCCGTGCTGCACTTCGAAGGTGCCGAGCCGATTGACCGTGACTTAGTCGCGTTGGACGTGCTCTATCAGGCCGGGCTGCGTTCGCTGGGCATTGTCTGGAGCAGGCCGACCATCTTTGCCGAAGGCGTGCCGTTTGTCTTCCCGCATTCGCCCGATATTGGCGGCGGTCTGACCGATGCAGGCCGCGCTCTGGTGAAAGCCTGCAACCAGTTAGGTATAATGCTCGACCTTTCGCACCTCAATGAGGCCGGCTTCTGGGATGTGGCAAAATACTCCGAAGCGCCGCTCGTGGCGACTCACTCCAACGTTCACGCCCTGTGCCCGCTGACCCGCAACCTGACCGACAAGCAGCTTGACGCCATCAAAGAGTCGGATGGCATGGTCGGGCTGAACTTCGGCGTGTCATTCTTGCGGGCGGATGGGATGATCGGCACGGATGTCCCCCTCGAAACAATGGTGCGGCACATTGATTACCTTGTGGAACGGGTTGGCATTGACCGCGTGGGCTTTGGTTCGGATTTCGATGGCACGCGGGTATCAGAGGATCTGAAAGATGTTGCCGGGTTGCCCAACCTGGTCGCCGCGCTGCGCAAAGCCGGGTACAACGACGGCGAACTGCGCAAAATCACGCACCAGAACTGGCTGCGCGTCCTGCGCAAAACCTGGAAGTCGTGAAACCGTTTGCAATCTTAATATTGAGGTAAAATACGGCATTTGGCGGGGCAGCCATTTATATATTGCGGGGATGACCGATAGGGATACTATCATGGGACTCTACAATATTCGTATATATGTGGCTGCACTGGCCTTTATTGGGTTGTTAGGGTGCTTGGGAAACCTCAAGCTTCAGGCGCAGGATACGACTTCTCCACTCGCTACGGAAACAAGCTCCCTGATTACTGTTTTTGCTTGGTCACATGATGGTCAGATGCTGGCAATTGGCACAGCGGATTCGATCCGCATTTATCGTGCTGATCTGCCTGAACCAATCCTCATCACTGGTCAAAACAAGGTACGTGCGTTGGCCTTCGCAGAGGATAACACTGTCCTGGCGTCAACGGATATGACCGGATTCGTGAACCTCTGGGATACGCAAACCGGCGGAACAGTCCGTATATGGAGTGATGAGAAAGGTGGAATTGTCAACCATCTTGGCTTTTTACCAGGCACACACATATTGGAAATTGTATTTTTCGACGAAACATCTCTTACCATTCGGCTATGGAATTACGAGGAGCTGCGGGAAGAACGGATTTCCAGTGAACCTCCGTATGGCAGCTATGGGCTGACGTTTAGTCCAGACGGATCTCGGTTTGTAACCGCCACCCACTTCAGCCAGATGCGTACCGGGTTGCCGATTTCTATCATTACGGTGCGTAATGTAATGTCTGATGAGGATGAGAAGATGTCGCTAGGGGGGATGTATCCCGCCGTTCGGCAGTTTGCCTTCAGCCCCACCGATCCTGCTTTGCTGGTATCGGTTGATAAAATGGGGGTCGTTCGACTCTGGAATGTGACCGATGGTGGACAACGACCTTTGTCTTTGTTATATGACCGCATGAACGCCGCTGCCTTTACGTCGGATGGGACGCGGCTTATCACAGGGGGTACGGATGGAAGAGTTCGCATCTGGCAGGTTTCCGACGGTGCGCTGCTGGAAGTCTGGGATAACCAACTTTGGGATATAGACCAACTCTCCGTCACGAACGAGGGACAGGTGCTTGCCTTTGCCAATCCAGGTCAGGCAGCGGTTGTCTGGGATGTGAAAACAGGTGAAATTCTGACATCCTTCACCATCATCCTGGAGGACTGAATGAAGCGCATCTTGATTATTCACATACTGTTACTGATGTTGCTTAACCCGATGCCCGGCGTTGCCCAAATGGATCAGCACGCCACCGCACTTGCCTGGTCGCCGGATGGCAGCCTGCTGGCCGTAGCCTTTACAGAAGCGGTTCGGGTTTTTAATGTTGCGCTGGAGTCCCCACAACTGATATGGCAGGCTGGGTTGGAAAAAAGCGTTGATGTTGTCCAGTTCGATCCATCCGGGCAGTATCTGGTCGCTGGAATCGGAGCTGGGCCTACGTGGCTTGGAGGGGCTGTCCATGTTTGGGATGCGCGATCAGGGGAACCCATTACCACGTTTGCGGCGAATGGTTACGCGGTACAAGCGCTGGCATTTCATCCCAACGGGCAACAACTCATGATAGGTGGCGGATACCCTCAAGGTATATATGCTCTTGATTATACCTTTCACGTCTGGGACACACGTTCCTGGTCAGAAATTCCTACGCAAAGTTACGAAGGCAGAGGCCAGATCAGGGAGATGGTGTTCAGCCCAGATGGACGATATGCAGCCTTTGGCAGCATTTACGGGCCGGTCACGTTGGTAAACACGGCGGATTACACACCTTTAGCCGCCATCCACGATGGGGCCGTTGTGTGTATGGCGTTTGCCGACGATTCGCGTAGTATCGTCGTGGGGTTCGCCAATTCACTGCAAATCTGGGAAATTCGGGAGCAACCGGAAGTCCACCTGGTTCGCCGGAATAAGTGGTTCAATCGTTATCCGATGTCGCTCAATCCAGCTTTAATTTCTCTGAGCCAATATGTCATTGGATGCACTGCTGACCGCTTTGTCACATCGTCCCGGACGGGTGTTCTCCGCATAGTGAACACTGAGACGTGGAGCATTGAGTATGTCTATCATGCAGATGGAGAACCTTTCATGACCGCTGTATTCAGCCCGGATGGTTCACGCCTGGCAGTTATCACCATTCCAACAACCTATGCTGTGAGCATCCTGAACCTTGAGCCACCATTCCAGGTAACACCAATTGTTTTAAATCAACGGCCTTGAAGCCGGTAGAATACGTGAACTTACTTAGAGAAGGAAAGTAGAGAGTCATGACCGACCAGCCAATCCAGAACTTCTACCCCGAAGATGTAGCAATCTGCTACGGCTGCGGGCGGCTCAACGAGCACGGCCTGCACATCCAGACCTATTGGGATGGTGAAGAAGGCGTGGCGCGATTCACACCTCAGCCCTACCACACCGGCTTTCCCGGTTTTACCTATGGCGGGTTACTCGCCAGTTTGATAGACTGCCACACGATGGGGACGGCCATCGCCGCCACCTACCACGCCGAAGGCCGCGGGCCGGGCACAGACCCGGAAGTCACCTATGTGACCGGCAATCTGAACGTGACGTATCTCCAGCCCACGCCGATTGACGGTGAACTCGTGCTGCGGGCGCGGATTAAGGAACTGCACGAACGCAAAGCGGTTGTCACCTGTTCGGTTTATGCCGGGGCAAAAGAATGTGTGCGCGGCGAGGTGATCGCGGTGCGGGTGCGGTCACGGGCGACCATGTCTGAAAAAGTGAAGGATTGATTTTCCGATGACTCTGACGATTCTTGGCCTGGGGCCGGGGGATGTAAACGACCTGACACGCAAAGCATGGCGGGCGCTGGAAACCGCGAAAACGGTGTATCTGCGCACGAATCAGCACCCCTGCGTGCCGCATCTTCCCCAGGGCGTCGTTTATCACAGTTTCGACTCGGTTTATGACACGATGGACGATTTCGCGGCGGTCTATACGGCGATTGTCGAGCGCGTGCTGGCGGCGGCGCGTGCTGGCGACGTGGTGTATGCCGTCCCCGGTGACCCGCTGGTAGGGGAGTCCGCTGCGAAGCAGTTGCTCGAAAAGGCGAAAGCCGCCGGAATCCCGGTAGAGATCATCAGTGGCGTTAGCTTTATCGAACCGGCTTTGGCGCTGCTCGGAATAGACGCGCTGGACGGTCTGCAAGTGCTGGACGGCATAACGGTAGCTGCCATGCATCACCCGCCGCTCAATCCCGATTATCCGGCGCTGCTGGGGCAGGTCTACAGCCGGGATGTCGCCTCCAACGTCAAACTCACCCTGATGAACCAGTATCCCGACGACTTCCCGGTGACGCTGCTTCACGCCGCCGGGACGCCCGACGCCGTAGCCGAGCATCTGCCGCTGCACGCGATTGACCACAGCGAGCATATCCGCCACATGACCGCGCTCTATCTCCCCGCGCTGGGTGAGATGGCGAGTTTCGAGCAGTTCCAGGAGATTATCGCCCACCTCCGCGCCCCGGAGGGCTGCCCCTGGGATCGCAAGCAGACGCATGGCTCGCTGCGCCAGTATTTGCTGGAAGAAGCCTATGAGGTGCTGGATGCGATTGACCGTGAGGATACGGCGGCGCTGGCCGAGGAATTGGGTGATTTGCTCCTGCAGATCGTCCTGCATACGCAGATCGCCACCGAGGACGGCGAGTTCTACATGGCCGATGTGCTGCGCCACATCAACCAGAAGATGATTCGTCGCCACCCCCACGTATGGGGCGATGTCAACGTGAATGGCGCGGAACAGGTCGTCACCAACTGGGAGGCGCTCAAGCGGCAGGAGAAGGCCGATAACGGCAAGGCCGATGAGTCGCTGCTGGATAGCATCCCCAAAGGTCTCCCGGCGCTGCTGCTGGCGCACCAGTACCAGGCGCGGGCCGCGAAGGTGAATTTCGATTGGGAGCGGGTGGAGGACGTGATCGCCAAGGTGCGCGAGGAGATGGACGAAGTCCAGGCGGCAGTGGACGATGCGCACCGTACTGAGGAGATGGGCGATTTACTGTTCGTCCTGGTCAACTGGGCGCGTTGGCTGAAGGTTGAGCCGGAGATGGCGCTGCGCGATGCCAACATGAAATTTTACCGCCGCTTCCGTTTTATTGAGCAGCAGGTCGCCCAGAGTGGCAGGCCAATGACCGACCACAGCCTCGCCGAACTCGACGCCTTCTGGGACGCGGCCAAGGCGGAAGGGCTGTAATCGTCTGGTTGTATGGGCGCACGGCGGTGAAAAGGTGGGATTCGTAGGGGCGAGGCATCGCCTCGCCCGCGAAAATTTCTAGATGCCGTAGGTTAGCTGTAGCGGCGCATCGCCGTGCGCCCTCATGTTCTGGTACGCTCACCATCCAACTGATTTCTGAACAAATGTTATAACAAATAGTCACCACTTGCGCCCCGTTTTGTGCTATGCTGCCTTTATGATTGATTCTTACCCACCCCTTCTGCCCACGTTGACAGCGAGGAGGCCGGGGGGTGAGGTCTATTCAGGGCTTCCTCATGGCTAAGCACTGCTTTCCACTTGGCACTTTCAACTTTTCCCTGCTTATCCTGACCACCGAACACTGGCGACTGATAGCCCACCTTGCTGCAATCGCTGCAATGGCGGCAAAAATCCGTAATGCGGCAAAAAACACCCTGTTTTCCCCGTGCGGGCATGGACGGAACGTCATTTCAGACCGCAATTTGCCGCAAATTTGCCCAAGAATGCAACAAAACACCAGCACAGACTGGCAGTTTCCCCCGATTTTTGGCCTCCTCCGGCCTTCCCTGCGATCATCGCCCAGGGGATCTGTTCGCAATGCAGGTCTAGCTTCCTCCCCGTTTGCGGGGAGGGCTGGGGAGGGGTCAGAAAAGACATCTTCCATAGAACAAATTTGGTATGATTGCACTGCCAGCCCTCAACACCCCGCTTGACACGCCCCGCAGTGTTTCTCTATAATAACCATGTCCCGGCGAAGTGACGCTAAGTGATTTTCCCCGGACTCATCACACCAGAGTAGAAGGGTTCCCTATGGCAGGCGGTATCACAAACAGCTAGACCTGATTTCAGGTAAGTCTGATTGTGCTTGCGCTGCCATTTGATTCGCAATTCTCGTTCGTTTGCCCCCGGACGCTGCACCAGGTTTACCTGCTGTGTGGCGTTTTTGATTCTTCATAGTGTGGGGCGGCGAACATGAGAGGAGAACCCTTTATGCTGGTAGTCTCTAATATCTCGAAACGGTATCGTGGTGCGGACGAACCGGTACTGAAAAATATCTCGTTTACGGTGAATGCCGGGGAACGAGTTGGGCTGATCGGCCCCAATGGATGTGGTAAAAGTACGCTCATCGGTATCATCACCGGGCAGATTCAGCCGGATAGTGGTAGCGTGCAGTTCAACCCGCCCGCGTTACGAGTCGGGTATCTTCCCCAGGGCTTGCCCGATACCGACTTCCTGTCAGTACGGGACGTGCTGTTCCCCGGAGCAGGCGACTTAGCCCAGGCCGAGGCAAGAGTCGAACGCCTGGCTGGCGCGATAGCCGGGGCGAACGAAGAGGATTTGTCAGGGCTTCTGGAAGCTTATGGCGACGCGCTGGAACAGTTCGAGCGCATGAGCATCGGCCTGGCAACAGGTACATACGAGCCAATATTGGCCGGGCTGGGGCTGGCGGAACTCGACCTCGACTTGCAGGTCGGGGTGTTGTCCGGTGGGCAGAAAACCCGCCTGGGACTGGCGGCCCTGCTCCTCAGCGAGCCGGACTTACTGGTACTGGACGAGCCGACGAACCACCTCGACGTCACCGGCTTGGAGTGGCTGGAAGGTTGGTTACAGGGCTTCCAGGGTGGGGCGCTCATCGTTTCCCATGACCGCACCTTCTTGGATGAAACCATCACCCGCCTGGTTGCCCTGGATGATCGTCAGCATACGGCCCGGCTCTACGAAGGCACTTACAGTCAGTATGTGAAAACGGTGCAATCCGAACTCGACAAGCAGTGGGCGGCCTGGCGTGACCAGCAGGCGGAAATCGCCCGTCTGGAGTCGGATTTCCGTCAGACAATGGCGCGGGCCGTCCGCAAAGAAAACGCGACCAAAGACAGTACCCAGCGCCGTTACGCTAAGAAAGTCGCTGCCCGTGCCCAGGCCAAGAAAAAACGCCTGGAACGCTACCTCGAATCAGAAGAACGGGTCGAAAAGCCTATCCCGGCCTGGCCGTTACGTATGGGACTCTTGGAGGATGTTTCCGCGCTTCCATCTGATCGGGAAATCATCATTCTGGATGACCTGGCAATCGGTTATGAAGCGGATAGGCCCCTGTTGCGAGATGTGACCGTGAGTGTTATGGCCGGTGAACGCATCGCGGTGCTTGGCCCCAATGGTCAGGGCAAAAGTACACTGCTCAGAACCATCATCGGGGAACTGCCTCCACTATGTGGCACAGCCCGTATCGCCAACAGCGTGCAGGTCGGCTACCTGGCGCAGGAACAGGAAATCCTCGACCCGCAGAGTACGCCACTGGATACGTTGCTGGCCGCCGCCCCCATGTCTCACACCGAGGCGCGAACGTTCCTGCACTTTTTCCTGTTCAGGGGTGACGAAGTGTTCCGGCCTGTCGAGCAGCTCAGTTATGGTGAACGTGCCTGCCTGATGCTCGCGATTCCGGTGGCGCAGGGGGCGAACCTGCTCATCCTGGACGAGCCAATCAATCACCTCGATGTCCCGGCGCGGGAACGCTTTGAACAGGCACTGCGTTCATACCAGGGCAGTGTGCTGGCCGTAGTGCATGACCGTTACTTTGTAGACCGTTTCGCAACGCAGATCTGGCACATCGAATCGGGCGAATTTTCCGTGTCATTTCATTCACCAGTCGAAGCCTGAATTCATATCCCAGGAGTAGGAGCGCATGGCGCTGCGTCCACATTAGAGAGTCAACAAATCAATCACGATTCGTAGGGGCAAGACATGTCTCGCCCGCCTTGCAAACGACCAAAACCCCATTTGAAGAGGACTCTGCACATGATTAACCCACAGTTGGACGGCAAAACAGCTATCGTCACGGGGGCGAATAACCCGCTTGGCATTGGCTCGGCGGTGGCGAAGGCGCTGGCGGCCCAGGGGGTGCGGGTATTTATCACCTACTACCGCCTGCCCGCAGAAGGAGCGGTTACTGGTGACGGTCAGCCGGGAGAAGCACTCTACCGGCAGACACGGGCGGGGGACGCCAGGGAAGTCTTGGGCGCAATCCGCGCGGCTGGCGGTCAGGCCGAGGCCTGGGAAGCCAATCTGAGCGAGCCGATGGTAATCCCGGCGCTGTTTGACCGGGTGAACGCGCTGTTTGGCCCGGTAAATATCCTGGTGAACAACGCCGCCCATTCAACTGCCGATACTTTTGTCCCTACGCAGGGTGACCTGGTGAATACGACCTCGGTGGAATGGATTAGTGGCGGTGTGCCGGTAATCAGCCCTGGTTCGATAGATCGGCATTTCGCCATCAATACGCGGGCAGTGGCGCTTCTTATGGCCGAATTTGCCCGGCGGCATGTCGGGCGTGGCGCGGATTGGGGACGGATTATCAATATCAGTACCGACGGCGCACATGGCTTCCCAAGTGAAACGTCGTATGGGGCGAGTAAACTGGCGCTCGAATCCTACAGCCGGGCGGCGGCAGGCGAACTCGGCCAGTTCGGGATTACCGTGAACATCCTTTCTCCCGGCGCGATTCAAACCGGATGGATTACGCCAGCGCTGGAAGTGGACGTGAAGCAGAACACACCGCTAGGCCGTGTCGGTTATCCCGAAGACATCGCGGATGCTATCGTGTTCCTGGCCTCGCATCAGGGGCGCTGGATTACCGGGCAAACACTGCGGGTGAACGGAGGTCGGGTTATGGAGTGATCTTTCACCGCGCAACCGTGTTCAGGTGAGGGGAGGGCAGCCAGATAGTGAAGGCTGTCCCTTGCCCTGTGCCGCCGCTGGTGACTGTAATGCGCCCCTGGTGCGCCTTGACAATCTCATAGGCAATCGGCAGACCCAGTCCGGTGCCGCGTCGTGGGCCGCGTGCTTTATCCACCTGATAGAACCGCTCGAAAATACGCGGTAAGTCCTCTGGGGGGATGCCGATGCCAGTATCCTGCACCACGACTTCAATTCCCCCGTTGTTGATCTGCGTTCGGATCCATACCTGCCCGCCCGCTGCGGTGTATTTCAGCGCATTGCTCACCAGATTAGTGATAACCTGGGCTAACCGATCCCCGTCCCCGACCACCTGTGGCATGGAGGGCGAATCAATATGCAGAGCGATGTTCTTCTTTTCCGCCACTATCGCGAGGCGCTGTCCTATAGCCGCAGTTAAGTGCCCCATATCCAGGGGTACACTCTGCATTGAAAGCCGCCCGGCCTGCAAGCGGGCGAGGTCGGTAAGCTCCATGACAAGCCGGTTAAGCCGTCCTGCTTCTTCATGGATAATTCCCGCCGCATGAGCCGGGTCTTTGGCTGTACCGTCCACAATTGCCTGGGAATAGCCCTGGATGGAGGTCAGCGGCGTTTTCAGATCGTGGGAGACGTTGGCGACGAAGTCCTGTTGTGCCTGTTGATTTGCCTGGGTCTGGGCGCTCATGGCGTTAAAGGCTTCGGCCACAGCGCGAACTTCCGGGGCACCACGTACGGGTACACGGTGGGCATAGTCACTGTGCATGACGGCTGACGCTGCTGTCCTCAAGTCATGTAAGGCACGTAGCAGGTTGCCGCTGATAAGCGCCGCCAGAATGAGCGCCGCGACCAGCCCGACCAATGCCGCCTGAAGCAGAGGCATGGCGAGATTATCCCGAAATTCCGCCAGGACTCGTTGTAGGGTTTGCTCTGGGGCACGGTCAGCAATGAGGATAGCGCTACCAGTGTCGTTCTGGCGCACGACTTCCAGGCCAATGAAAAGCCATCGGACACCATCGTTGTCCGCGAATCCGCCTAAAGAGGTCTGTACCTGGGTGTTCAGTAGGCGCTGTAAGAACAGCGGGAGTTGGTACGACGGGGAATCCACCCGGATATTGAGGATGTCACCGCGCTGGAAATCCGCCGCCGTGTCCAGGAAAACTGTCCCCTGGTTATCGCTGACATGGGTTGCGATGATGATGCGGACATCATTTTCTTCGGCAAAGGTCATCATTCGTGCCCGTGCGGTTGCCAATCCCTGTAGCTGACCCAGGCGGGTTTCGCCGGCATTAAATTCAGCCAGGAACTCGCGCCCAATGGTTGCCAGTCGTTCATACGTTGGGCCGGGCGCGACGGGTTGAGCAGCTTGCAACAGGAGGAGTGCCACCGTAATGACACCCAGCGTGACCATCAATACGATTAGATAGGAGAGGATGAGCCGGCTGCGTAGTGACATTTCATTCCATTTCCAGTTTATAGCCCACGCCCCACACAGTTTCAATTACCGGGGTCATGCCGTCCAATTTGTGGCGTATGTGGGCGATGTGGACATCTACAGTGCGCGTTTCCCCAGCAAAATCATAACCCCAGACGACGTCGAGCAACTTTTCGCGGCTGAACACCATCCCCCGGTTTTCCAGCAGGGTAAGGAGTAGATCGAATTCTTTCATACGGAGGTCAATCTGCCGGCTATCCACTAGGACGACCCGGCGCGCCGCGTCCACCGCCAGGTTGCCCAGAACCAGCGGTGTATCGGTTGAGGCTTGCGGACGGCGTTCAGTTCGGCGCAGGATGGCTTTGACCCTGGCCGTGAGTTCGCGGGGGTTAAACGGCTTTGTCAGGTAATCATCCGCTCCCAATTCCAGCCCCACAATTTTGTCTATGTCGTCATTGCGGGCCGTCAGCATGATGATCGGCACATCGGACTGCGCTCGTACACGACGGCAGACTTCCCACCCATCCAGACCGGGCAGCATCAGATCAAGCACCACGAGGCGCGGCATCTCCTCCAGGATACGTTGTAGGGCGATCAGTCCGTCGGAGGTGCTGGTTACATGGTAGCCATCCTGTTCCAGGTACATCTGCGCCAGGTCAATAATATGCGGATCGTCATCTACGAGCAGAATTGTTTCGGTCATGAGTCTTCTCACCCAACAATCGCCGCGATCCAGGGGCGGTGTTCATCATAGTGCGCATATGTGTTACCGGCAACCCAGTGCCAGACCGGCTTAGTGATCCCCGCGCCCGGTTGGTAATATTCGTAGGGGCGCAGCAGGTCTTCTTCCGTAAGCGTATTGAGCGATTCCATAAGACTGTTATGAACGGTCTGAAAATGTCCGTTGACAGCATCCCATGTCATGGCCTGATGCTGTTCACGCAAGTCAGCGTTAATCCGGTCGAAATCCTCGCTATGCCAGGTGTCCTTATCCAACCCCATACGTTCCCGCCGATCCTGCCGGTTGAGCAGGGCGCAGATACCGTCTTCCCACACGGCCAGGTGCATTACATGATCTTTTGCTGTCCATCCCGCCGCGTCAGTAGGGCCGGTGAGCTGTTCCGGTGACAGGTTATGGAGGTCGCCTTGCAGGTTATCCCAGGCTGCGCGTATCTGTGCGACCAGTTCGGATTTACTGAAAACAAATTCGTCACGCATTGGTGCTTATCCTCCTTGAAAAGAATCTACTGTTCCGGCGGCGCGGTGTGAGCTACTGTTGCCAGCACCTTATCCACCCGCCTGCCATCCATATCTATTACTTCCAAGTATAGGTCATTCCATTTAAAACGGTCAGCGGCAGTCGGGATTCGTCCCAGGAAAAAAGCCATGAAACCGCCAACCGTGTAGTAACTGTCTTCGCCGGGTAGTTCTGCCAGGTCGAACAGTTCCTTAAACTCTTCTATTGGCAGCAGACCATCCAGCAGCCACGAACCATCTGCCCGCTGAACAACCTGCGGCACCTCCATGTCACCTACGATCTCTTCAAGGATATCGTTGATGGTTACCAGGCCCGCGATTTCACCAAACTCTCCGACAACCAGCGCGATATGTTGCCGGGTCTGCTTGAACAGCTCCAGCACAGATGAGGCGGGTTTCGTTTCCGATACAAACAGCGGAAAATGTAGATGATTCTTCAGGTTTATTGGTGCTCCGGTTAGTGCTGCATTCAGCAGGTCTCTGGCACGCAAGAACCCGATGACATGATCCAACGAGCCATGAGCAGCCGGGAAGAGGGCATGATCGCTGGTGGCGACGATTCGCAGGTTATCCGCCAATGGATCATCCAGGTTCAGCCAGACAATCTCGGTATATGGTGTCATTACCGACTTGATACGCTGTTCGTCGAGATCAAAAACCCCCGTTACCATACCCTGTTCGTGTGCCTCAAATACCCCAACTTTGATGCCCTCTTCTATTAACGCCTTGACCTCGGCCTCGGTTACGGTTGGCTCGCTGGCAGCCCGTAGGCGCAGCAATGCCAGAATGGCATCCGTCGAAATGCTGAGCAGATTGACCACCGGTGTACCCAATCGGGACAGCCAGCGCATCCAGGGTGCAACCAGCAAAGCGGCGCGCTCTGGGTTGTGAAGCGCCAATCGTTTGGGAACGAGTTCTCCAATCACTACTGAAAGATAAGTGGTCATCAGCACAACAATCGCAAAACCGAGTGCCTCGCTGGTCGGTGCCAGCAGTGGAATCCGGTTCAGCCAACCGGCGATTGTATGGGCGAATGTCGCACCGCCAACTGCCCCGGCCAGAATGCCAATCAATGTAATACCAAGCTGGATTGTGGACAGAAACTGGTTGGGCGACTCCATCAAGTCCAATACAATCTGCACCCGTTTATCGCCTTTTTCCCTGTAAGGCTGCAAGCGTGCCGGACGTGCCGACACAATCGCCAATTCGGACATTGCCAGCACACCATTAAGCAGGGTCAGAAGAACAATAACTGAGATTTCCATTTTCAAGATCCCTTATAATGTGCAGTTAGTATGCATAACAACCATAAGGGCAACAAGGGGATTTGGCTGAGATGGGTATTCTTTCGATTGATTTTGGTGGAACACAAACACGAGCAGCCTGGTTCGATATGCAGCTTAATATGCTGGCGCGGGTGGATTGTGCTACTCGGCGTGAAGAGGGTTTAGACTCGGTAATTGAACGAATTATCACTCTGGCACGGGAAGTAGTTCCAGAGCAGAATGGGGGGATTGACGCCATCGGCATCTGTGCCCCTGGCCCGCAAGCGTACACCGGTCTGATCTTGAATGCCGCTACTCTGCCTGATTGGGACAACGTTCCTCTTGCAGAGCGAATTGCGCAAGCCTTCAACGGGGTGCCGGTTTACATGGAAAATGATGCCAACCTGGGTGCACTGGCCGAATACCACCGAGGCGCAGCTCAGGGCGCAGACCCGGCGCTCTACCTCACGGTGAGTACGGGTATTGGCGGTGGCGCAGTGATTAACGGGCAGCTATTCACCGGCTGGCGGGGGTTGGCAATTGAACCCGGTCATATGAAATTCCGGCACGCTGATGGGCGTTTCTACAGCCTGGAAGCGCTGGCTTCTGGTACGGGTATTGGGCGGCTGGCGCAGGCACGGTTGGCAACAGATGATACCCCATCATCCTTACGGGGGCTGACCGTCATGGACGGTCGGATGGTGGGCGAAGCGGCGGCTCAGGGGGATGCCCTGGCGTTGGCGGTCATTACGGAAGCGGGAGAATGGTTAGGGTGGGGGTTACTCAGCCTTGTGCATCTGTTCAACCCCCGCGTTATCGTGATTGGTGGCAGCGTAGCACTGCTGGGCAATCTGATATTTGACCCTGTACGACGCATCCTGGCTGAAAATGTGATAGACCCCCTGTTTCTGCCCGCTGACCTTATCCGCCCGGCGCGGCTTGGTGATGACGTCTGCCTGATTGGGGCGGCAATGCACGCCCAAACCAAGCTGGATATGTTGGTGTGAAGTCTGGTTATCCCACGCCGCCATCGTATTTGCGTACCCGTATAGCCTGTGATGTGCCTCCTGGCGCGTTCTGGCTGGAGAAAATCGCCTGTTCGCTCGACATCTGAATCTGTGTGGCCTGGTCGCGCCACATTTCCCGTTCTTCGCTGAAAATGCCTTCAACCCGCAGTACGAAGGTAGAAATGGCATCTTCTGTTCTTTCCGACTCCGGCAGGATATTCCACTCATCTATCTCATCTTGCAGGGCGTTGGCTGCCCACTGATAAATGCTATAGGTCGCGCCAAACATCCGTAATTCCGCCCGTCGGTTGAGCGCTACGCCCATCGCTGTTGTGACCGCCACGAGCGCGGCAAACATTTCGCCCATCGCCGCCAGAATAGACCCTGCCCCACTGACCACTAACGACCATATTCGTTCCCGGCGCATGTTGCGGTAATCATTCTGAATTTTCTGTGTGTACCAATCCAGTTGGGGACGAACGCGCCATTGGATATAGTCATCTACCGACATCAGGCTGAAACCGTCATCGGTATCGGGCGCATTAGTCTTTTGCGTGACAGCGGCGATGACTTTTTCTACTGGAATCTGGGTATGGGGTGGCGATTCCTGGTTGCTCACCTGCCGGTTGATGTCCTGGATGCTGTTGAGCAGAATGTACTGGCGCTCCCGCGATGACTTACCCTGATAATCTCCAACCCCCATCCGGTAACGGTAAATCTGGGAGCGGATAATCTCGGCGCTGGCACGGTGTTGTAACCAGACAGTACTGCCCGCGAACTGCGATGCATAGTTCATCAGCAGCACGGTGGCTATCGGCATGATAATCAAAGCGATCCGCAGGGCGCTTTCCAGAAATGGCACATACGTGTTAAACACGGCGGCGGCAGTGGTGAAAAGCCCCAGGATAATTATCCAGGATCGCGTTGTCTGGTAAGCGCTTTTTTGCCCTGTGGAAATACGATCATAGTCGAGTAAACGCTGCCAGGCCGAAACCAGCGCCGGGTCGGGTGGAGTAGAGGTTCTGCTATCCGGTGGTTGACCTTGCTGTGCCATTCCGAATGTCTCCCTGGTGGTAGAAGAGTAAGCGAGTGAATCTGAACTGTAATATACCATCACAGAACCATTGATTCCAAATTCACAGCACTCGGGTAATGTCTGGCAGGTTCGGCACAAAAAAAGACAGCGGGTTTGTACCCACTGTCCTGATATTTGTTCTTTCCGCTCGTGTTAGTGAGGCGATTCTGAAACTTACTCGTCGTATGTGCCGCTACTGTACACATACACCGCCGCGCCGGTGTCATTTGACACAGTGAAGTCCCATTCGGTGGCACTCCACTCGTACAGCCAGTGCGAGTCGGTGATCGAGAGGTTCACGCAACCGTGACTGTGACGATAGCCAAAGCCGTCATGCCAATACGTGCCATGCAGGGCGATGTCATCGTCAAAGTACATCGTCCAGGGAACGTCCTGCAAATAGTAGAAGTCCGGTTGCTGGTATGCGCCGCTCATTGGTGTGCGCTCGTAACGCAGATAAATGTGGAACAACCCTTCGTTAGTTCCCCAGTCCTTCAGACCGGAAGAAACCAGTGTTGCGAACACCGGTTTATCGCCCTCATAGGCAATCGCCACCTGTTCATAAAGATCAACCCCGACCCACTTCTCGGTATCTACATCCGCTGGGCGTTCAATCGGTTCAATTTTAGCGACATCGAACTGGTGTACCCACTGGTTTTCGCCAATCTGATACCAAAGGAGTCCGTCCACCTCGACTGAATCGTACAGATTCACGCGGGTATAGCGGTAGAGGAATGGGTTATTGTCCGATTGTTCGCCGCCGGGAGTCTCGGATGGGCGTAAATGACGCATTGTCCAGGCCATCGTATAGGGCAGTGGCTCGTCGGGCAGCAGCACTCCCGCAAAACGTGAAGGCAGTACTTCGGTCAGGTTGTCAGTACGTACCCACTTGTCGGGGGCGATCTGCGCCCAGCCTTCAGCCACCCCGGTATTGTAGATGGTGACATAGCTGAAGCCGTCTCCAGTTGTCTCGATCAGGTTGCCGTTCGGTGCGTCAAAAATCTGCATTTCCCCTTCTACCGAACGGTACGCCCGGTCATACAGTACGCTTTCTTCAATTTCCAAAGGGATGACGTTTGGGTAAGGATAGGCAGCAATCACGTCGGCACTCACGCCCGGCGGGCAGGTCGTATTGTCGGGGCAGGCATCCTCTGCCAGGGCTGGGATTCCGGTAGCCAGCACGAGGATGAATAGAATCAGGAATCGTGATTTCAGTGAAATGGTCATAGGGTTTATGTCTCGCAGTGTCTCGAAAAGTTACACAATTCCAGTATGCATGAACCGCCTGCAAAACTCCACCATGATTTCCCTACGGGAAGCCGTCGTTTGTAGGACTGCTGTGCTACTATCTGACGGAAAACCCCCATCTGTGTTTGTTCCGTACCCGTTAATGGGTGCTTTTCTGCAATTTTCCATGTCTGCTGCATTTGCCGCGAGTGCCGCAATCCTCCCGTGAGTTGTTCATGTTTGGTGACGATTTTTGCAGCAAAGCAGCGGATTCTGCCGCAAAGGCAGTAATAATCCGGAAGTGCCGAGTTAAAAGCAATACTGAGTCTTGCGTGCTGAGGCATGAGGGATCGCCATTGAGAATATCGAGTGGACAGTGGAAAAAGCAGATGTTTCAGTTCCACCATACCATAAAAGCGACCCGGGATGGTGAATCTTTGTTCGAATCTTTGTTCCGAAATGCTGCGGGTAGATGATATGCTGTTGACCGAGAATGAGGGCGTAATAATGTGCTTTAAAAGATTGGGGCGGTGGTAAGATTAATATACTGTGCCCCGACAAGTTCTCTGTTTAGGGGGATACTGTATAGCATAGCCCCACTGCCTGCCAGAAGATTCTTCACGGGTTTCTTTCAGGTATAGCGCTCCGGCATAGGTTTCTTTTCGACGCGACAGACCTGAAAACCTCGTTTGAGATAGTTTGCCAGCGCGTGCGGGGCATCCAGGTTGCAGGTATGCAACCATATCCGTTCCCCGCCCATTGCCCAGGCGCGTTCAATGCCGCAGCTTAACAGGTGTTTTCCCAGGCCGCGCCCCAGGTAGGCTGGGAACAGGCCGAAATAGGCAATTTCCACTGCCTTATCGGCCAGCACCAGTTCCACGTATCCGGCGGGTGCGCTATCCACATACAATACATGCACTTCACGCCCTGGTTCGGCCAGCGCCGCCGCTAGTTCAGAGTCGCTCAGCAGCAGCCTATCCCGCCAGCGCCAGGCTTCCCCCACGCCATGATATAGGGCGCGGTAGAGGGTGACATCCGGCATTTTTGCCCGATACACATGCACTTCTGGTGCGTTGGAAAACGCCGGGCGGAACTGTGCCGGGGCGGTCATTTCCAGATAAGTCGTGACCAGTGTTTCGGGAGTTTTGTCCATTACGCCTCAAAATCATTTATTTCACGGTGTTCAATACGCACATTTCCGGTAATCCCAGCGGCTACCTGCAGGCAGGCCAGGTAAAAATACAGATTGGCATCTTTATCCAGCGGGCCGGTGTAGAAGACGATTTCCTTTAGACCTTGCGTCTCGATCTGCTCAGCAACCCGCCCAGCCAGGCCAGAGACCTCCTCTGGTTTAAGGAGGTGATCGTACCAGGGAATCTGGGTATCCGCTCCCAACAGGCCGAACTCGCCGGAAAGGATGCGAAAATCGGCATCATCTCGCCGAGACCAGTGGAAAACATCCTGAATACGCTCGGAAACATAACGTTCTAGTGCCGGCAGATCGTCTTTGTCATCGCGTTTTTGGGCGGAACAGGGGGTGATATAACACACCTTCGCCGAGGGTGTTTCTGCCGCTTCATCCCATATCCACTGGTTGAACCAGGTATAATTTTCGTGCATGACCTGGCGAGCCAGGCGGGGTTTGATGATCCCATGCGGCATTCCTTTATAGACAACCAGTTTCGTTTCCACACCCATATCCTGCAGACCCTGATACAGTTCGTAGGCATTAGGAAGGGGCACGCGCCTGTCATTCTCGCCATGTTGGATAAGGGTGGGGGTTTTTGCGTTTTTGATATAACTCATGGGTGAAGTACGGGTGTAAATGTCAGGGTCGTCCCAGGGAGTGGCTTCCAGGTATTCGCGGGTGAAGGGGTGAATATCGGTGTTGACGTAGTATGTCACCCAATTTGAGATGCCCGCCCCCACAGAGACTGCCTTAAAGCGGTCACTATAGGTCGTGATGAAGGCTGAAATATACCCACCCTGGCTCCAGCCCATCGCGCCGACCCTTTCTGGGTTGACAATACCCTGCGCGATCAAGGCATCCACGCCAGAAATCACATCTTCATAATCACCCGTCCCCAGGTTACGCACATTGAGCGCACGGAAGTCACGGCCATAACCGGCGCTTCCCCGATAGTTCGGTTGTAAAATAAGCGCGCCTTTGGCCGCCCAGGGATGGGTTGGGTAATAGTAGCGTTCAGCGAAATCCAGGCGGGTTGGTGATGATGTGCCAGTTGGCCCACCATGAATCACCACCAGTAACGGATATTGCTTTTCCGGGTCGAAATTGGCGGGTTTAGTCAGCACGCCCTCAATCGTGGTGCCATCCCCGCTCTGCCACTCAATTACCTCGTAATTGCCAAGCTGCCAATCCGCTACTCTGCTGTTGAAGTCGGTCACTCGTCTGGCTGTGCCATCACCGGTGGCAATCAATACCACTTCAGCAATGTGATCGGCGTCGGCTGCCACGCCAGCGGCAAGGGAATAGTCATGTGCAAAAGTATACGATTCGCACTGCCACCCGGTCTTTTCAGGCGTGACCTGACGTACTGTGTCGTGTTCAGGGTCGAGCAGAAAGAGATGTGTCTGAGTGCGCTGTCCGGCTACGAAGAATATGCCCTCTTTTCTCCAGGCCAGCAGCCAGGGGTCTTCATCAAATGACGCTGCCAGCGAATACATGTCGCCACCATTGACCGGCAGCACCCAGATTTCCTGGTTATCATAGTAGGGCTTTGCTCCCCGGCGCGTAAATGCAATGTGTTTACCATCCGGTGACCAATATGGCGATGCGCACCCCTCAGGCGAGACAGGGGTAACGCGCAGCGTGGCGATATCCAGGCAGTACAGACGTGACAGAGTGAAATCACGAAAATCAGGCGTGGGCCAGGCTTCAAATACGAGTTGGCGGCTCTCAGGATGCCAGTCAAAACGTGTGACGTGAATATCATCCCCCCCGGTCAGGCGGCGCACCTTCTTGCTATCCAGTTCCAACAGCCAGAGGTGGGCGTGATGGTAATCCCCATCTTCAACGGCATAATCCCCATACTGCTCAACCCGCTTTTTGTCGGCAGCGCTTTCCGGCGGGGTGGCGGTGAAGGCGATGCTTTTGCCATCTGGTGACCAAAGGAGGGTCTGGACATCGGTTTCCAGTTCGGTCAATCGTTCAGCCTCGCCCCCAAAAGGCGACAGGCGGTAAATCTGCGTCGCCTTGTCATCCCCCCGCTTGGCGAGAAACGCCAGCCACTTCCCATCCGGCGACCAGCGTGGCGAACTGCTTGACTGTGGCGCAAAGGTGAGTTGGCGCGGCTCACTGCTTGCCGCTGTCTCCGCCAGCCAGAGCTGCATGATATAAGCGTTTTCCTTCCAGTCCGGCGTGCGTACGGTATAGGCTACGTATTCACCGCCAGGCGCAATCTGGGCATCCAGCGGCAAAGGGAGTTCGATCAATTCGTCAATCGTCGGGATGTGGGGTTCTCCGGTCATGTGAACCAGCCTCCTGTCACGGCAGATATAGTGGATTGTACCGGCTATGGTGTGACGAAAGCAAAAATCCATGCCCGCCATTCCCAAGCGCAGCACCTGGGGTACAATGGCAAGGCACAATTGAGAGAAGGACTCCCAGTGGACGAATATCGCACCCTGGATGATGCGTCGCGCTTGGCGCGGCTCGAAGATGGGGCTAAGCGCGCATTGATGGCTTATGGACTGGCCTCTGCCAGTCTGATACCTCTGAACCTGGAGAACAACGCGGTTTTCCAAGTGACGACAGGTGATGAGCGGTATGTGCTGCGGATTCACCGCCCCGGTCACAAACCGCTGGCATGGATTCAGGCGGAATTGACGTGGCTTACTGCCCTCTGGCAAAATACTCCTCTTGGCGTGCCGCAGCCCGTACCGGCTCAGGACGGTACATGGGTCGTACAAGCGACACTGCCAGACAGTGACATACCGCTCCATTGCGTGCTGTTCCACTGGATGGCGGGGGAGACGCGGCGCCCGAATACGATTTCGCTGCTGGAAACTGAGGCGGCAGGCGTGTTCCTGGCGCGGTTGCATCATTTCGCGCAAACATATTCCCCGCCGCCGGAGTTCGCCCGCCCACGCCTGGATTGGGATGGGCTGTTTGGTTCGAACTCGGTTTACAATCCAGGGGCGGGCGCAGCCCTCTTCACTGAGTCTCAGAACCAAGTCTTCGTGGCGGTGGCCGAAGAAGTGCGCCGAATAATGGTCGAGCTGGGCGAAACGCCGGAAACATTCGGCCTGATTCACGCGGACTTTTTAGTGAAAAACATGCTGTTTCGGGATGGACGGGTGTACGCCCTGGACTTTGACGAATGCGGCTGGGGCTATTACCTCTACGATCTGACGCCGGCGCTATGGCAGTTCAAAGATGAACCGCGTTATGCTGAACTGCGGGCGGCGTATTTGAAGGGATATACGAGCATCAGGCCGTTGCCAGAGACTTTCCTGAAGCCTTTAGAGGTATTTCTGGCGGCGCGGCATCTGGCGTCCATCCGCTGGATTGCCGGAAACCGCGACAACCCGGCTATCCGCGAGCGCGCGGCAGGTATTATCTCGGCACGGGCGGAACTATTGCGCCGCTTCCTGGATACCGGGCGGTTGGTTGAGTAGATAGACAAGGGTATTGATGACGATAAAACGATTCTGGGTCGGCCTTTTGCTTATGCTGATCTTAGGGGGTGTCATTTTGATCGTAGCCGCCGGGCTGTTTGCCCCGGATGTTTCGACTGTAAAGGAACAGGCCTGCCTGACAGCAGCAGAGAGGGATGGCTGTATTCGTTTCCCGCTGGTGTCCGGATTGTCCCTTTCCGGCACGGAAGTCACACTGCCGGATGATTTTGACGGGGATTATACCCTGGTCATTGTACCCTTTGACGATGACCAGCAGGTTTTAGCCGGGACATGGTTGGAGCCTGTCCAGGTATTGACCGAACAGCATCCTGGCCTGATGTATTACAACACAGCGGTGCTGCCCGATCTTGCTCCGGCGGTGCGTGTTGTCGTCCGGATGGGGATGAATGCGCTCATTACTGATGCCCACCTGCGCGATGTAACGATTACCCTGTTCCTTTCAGACCGGGATGCACTTCTGACAGCACTGGATATTCCCGATGTTGACGCGATTCAGGTGTTTTTGCTCAACAGGGATGGAGAAGTGCTTTGGCGGAACAGTGGGGATTATACGCCAGATAAGGGGAACAGTCTGGCAGCTTTTTTAAGCCGGTTGGTTGCAGAAGCTAGTTGGTGATGATAACCGGAGAAGGATGATAGCATGTCTAAACGTAATTCGAGCGAAAATACACGGCTGCAACTCTGGGGTTGGGTGCTTTTTGTGCTGTGTGCCGGCTTGTATCTGGCAGCAAATATCGAAGCGAAAAGCACGCTTGGTATTATTGGCAGTATCGTGTTTCTCGTGGCGTGTTTCGTGTTTATGATTCCCCTCATGCGAAGCGAATAGCCTTAAGAACAGGGTAGGGCGTATATAGCAGACGGTCCAGTCACTGACTATTCATACACCCAGGTCACGCTGCTGGAAGCGCCATACTGCCCCGGCCAGCAGGACCACAGTCGCCGCCAGCAGAATGCCGATGTTTTCCCAGTTAAAACCGTATTGAATCACGCCGGCAGGGTCATAATAGTGATAGAAGGATAGGACGGTTAAGGTGCGGGCCAGCGAGGTCTGGTTTGCCATGCCCCCCAGTAGTTCAACGAAGAAACTGCCCACAATGATGGCACCACCCAACCGGGTAACGGTAGACCGCGCCCGAAATATGCTTGCCGCGAATACGGTGAAACCCAGCACAAGCAGCGCCGATGGGAGCATATTCAGGACGCTTTCGGCAATCCGCCCGGTATCAATCACCAGCGCATCCGTGAGAAGCTCGCCCGCCCACAGTCCGACAAACGATAGCAGAATCATCCCGGTAATGATGATGGCAAACGCTGCCGTTTTTTCGACAATCACGCGCCAGCGGGGCAGGGGCAAAGATAGCAGGATGTCCAGTGTGCCGGATTCTTCCTCGTTGACGGTTACATTCAGCCCGGCGATCACGGCATACAGGGCGTACATCAGCACGATCCAGCTAAAGAACTCACCGGAGAGATACCCTTCCGGTGTAGCAGCGAATGCCGTGTCTTCCCCCAGGAACGCCTGGTAAAACTCTGGTGGCAGCATCTCGATGATTTTCTGGTAGGCTTCCAGAAAGCCGGAATAGGGGAGCAGGCTGATGGTGAAAAATCCCATCGCGCCACAGCCCAAGCCCCAATAAAGAACCTGCTTCCAGTTCTGCCGCAGTGTTTCGGCAAATACCGAACCGAACGACGCCCGGTTGACCATTGTTAGGTTTGTCTCTGGCATAATAAACTCTCTTGCAGTACTGAACCGTCCTTTTTTATTTTAGACCCAGCAAACAAAAAGAATGCCACCTGTCAGGGGTGACATTCTTCGTGGTTATGGGCCGAACCGGGCGTTCAGATGCCGACGTCCCGCCGCTGGAAGAAATACAGCGATGTGCCCAGCAGGACAACAGTAATCGCCATCAGCAGGGCAACATTGCCCCATACAATGCCATTCTTCATGACGCTGGTGCTGTCATAGTAGTTGAAGAACGAAATCCAGCGGATGTTTTCCGCGAAAGTGCCGGTTGCCATATCGCCGATGGTATCCAGCATGAAGCTGCCCAGCACAAACGCCGCTGTGATACCAATTGCCAGCTTTTTCCCGCGAATCAACGCCCCCATAAGGATAGTGAAAGCCAGGATCAGCAACATGCTCGGCAGGATGTTCAGGCTGGTGACGGCCAGTCGCCCGACATTAAGTTCGTAGTCCACAAGCTGTGTTCCAAGCCACAGCCCTCCGAAAATCAGGATTACGATTACCAGCATAGTAACGGTATAGGCCAGGAACTTCTCCACAACCATCTGCCAGCGCGGCACAGGCAGGCTCAGCAGCATATCCATCGTGCCGTTGTCCTCTTCGAACAAGGTCACGCGCAGCCCGACCAATACCGGGTAGAGGGCCAGCATGGTGAGCGTTTTGCCGAAGAATCCGATAGTTACAAATCCTTCGGGTGTCGCCAGGAACGAGATGTCATCCCCCACACCTACCGCTTGTAGTAGGAATGGTGGCATCCGGGCGAAGAAGTCGGTCATCGCCTGTAAACCAGCGGCATCCGGCACAATCACGATGATAAACAGCCCCATAAGCCCCAAACCCACGCCCCAGTACAACATCTGCGGCCAGGTCTGACGCAGAATTTCCTTAAAGACCGAACCTTTCATTGCGGTTTCTCCCTATAACCCCACATCCCGACGATTGAAGAACCACAGCGCCCCGGCCAGCAGAATCACGGTCAGTGCCAGCAGCAGGGCAATGTTGCCCACATTCAGTCCGTGAGTGATGACCCCGGCACTGTCATAATATGTGTAGAAGGATAGTTTCTGCACCACCTGTACGATGTCATTGGTGACAGCCTTGCCGATGAAATCCAGGAAGTAGCTGGCCGCGATAATTCCGGCGACGATTCCAATCGCCGCAGCTTTACGCCTCACCAGTACGCTGATAAACACCGTCAGCGCAATCATGAATAGGATGCCTGGCAGCATGTTAAGCGTTGCTTCGACCAAGCGTGCCATGTTCAGATCAAGTACCGACTGCTGCACGCCCAGCCACATCCCCAGTATTGCCATTAGAACAATCCCCAGCGTGAGTACCAGGTGGGCGGCGAATTTCTCGACCACCAACCGCCACCGCGCCAGCGGCAGGCTCAGCACAATATCCAGAATTCCTTCGTCTTCCTCGTTGGCCGTCACATTCAGTCCGGCAATTACTGCGTAAGCCGCCAGTATCAGCAGCGCGTAGCCGAAGAAGCCGAAGCCGATGAAACCTTCTGGCGCCAGCAGTGTCGCCGAGTCGGACACACCGAGCATTTGCATCAGTACCGGGGGTAGTGTGGCCGCCATTTCAGCATACTGGTTGAGCGCGTCCACATCCGGGATAATCACCAGGATATAGTAGGCCAGCAGCCCCATGCCGATGCCCCAGTAAAGCGCCCCGCGCCAGTGGCTCTTGAGCGTATTCCAGAAAACGACGCCGCTCATGATTTCTGCGCTCCGTTGTTCCCGTAGAAGGCCAGGAAGATTTCTTCCAGAGTCGGCTCTTTGGTCTGCACACCGACAATATAATGACCTTCCACCGCCCGCAGCAGGGGGTCAAAATCGCCACTCAGCCGGACTTTCAGGCTATGGTTTTCGGCGGTGACTTCGGTCACACCCGGTACCTGGGCAACGACCTCCGGTGCGATGGCATCACGGAAACGTAATGTGATCCACTGGAAGTTGGTGTGTGTGAGATCGTCCACTCGTTCAACCGCCTTGAGTTCGCCATTTCGCAGGATTCCTACCCGGTCACAGATGGCTTGCACTTCGCCCAGCACATGGGACGAAAGAAACACGGTGCGTCCGGCAGCGCGGGCGTCACGCATCATCTGATTGAAGGTTTGTTGGAGCAGAGGGTCAAGGCCGCCGGTTGGCTCGTCCAGAATCAGCAGGTCAGGTTTGTGCATCATGGATACGACCAACCCTAGTTTGCGCCGGTTGCCCGATGAATATGCCCGCACTTTCTTGGAGAAATCCAGGTCAAGCTGTTCGGCCAGTTCGTTGGCATGTTTGACCATTCGGCCATCATCCCCACGCACACTGGCGACGTAGTTGACGACCTGTTTCCCAGTCAGATGCTTCCACAAGCTGAGTTCACCCGGCAGGAAGCCGATTCGTTGATGCAACGCAACACTATTCAGGTTGGCGTCCTGGCCGAAGATATTTGCGCGTCCCCGGGTCGGACGAATCAGATCGAGCAGCAGGCGGATCGTTGTCGTTTTACCGGCACCGTTTGGCCCCAGGAAACCGAAAATTTCGCCAGGCTGCACACTCAGATTCAGGTCTTTTAGTGCGACAACCGCTTCTTTGCCTGTTTTGTACACTTTTGTGAGATTGTCCGTCTGAATGACGGGATTTGCCGCCATAGTGGTTACTCCTTTTTCTTTTCATGGTTTGATTGTTGAGACGGCGTGAACTGCATTTTGGCTGCTTCGGTCACCTGCCGGATAATCTGTTTTCCTGCGGCCTGGCTGGCTTCATCTGGCGTCCCGTAGGCGCGGTCAAGCATGTCAGCTGTTTCCTCAATGACCCGCAGGAAATCCGGCGCTTCATCCGGGGAGACGATTTCATCCACTTTGACCAGACCATACGCGATACTGCTCATCAGGTATGCCACCACATCCGGGTCGGCGTCTTCTCGGAGTGCTCCTGCCTGCTGCATCAAGCGCAGGAAGTCCTTGCCCATGATGAACTTCTGGCGGATCAACTCGGCCTCCTGCCGGGTCAGGAAATCGCCCAGAATACGGCGGTCACGGGTGAACAACGCCTTCATAAACGGATGCGCGTGCAGCCCGGCCAGCGAATACTTGTACATGCTGAACAAAGAGCCGCCATCGGGTGCAGCCTCCAGCTGTGAAATCCAGGTTTCAGCATAGCTCCAGACTTCGCGCCAGATGAGTGCCTGAAAGAGTTCATCTTTGCTTTTCCAGTGCAGGTAGATCGCTCCTTTTGAGACTCGCGCCTCATGGGCGATGTCGCTGACCGTTGTCTTGTCGTAACCATAGTGCAGCACCAGGCTGGATGCCGCATCCAGGATGCGATTTTCGCGCTCCATATTCGGGTTGTCGTTGTCACCAGTCAAAATCGCTCGCCAATCCTTTCGCATTGTGACCGTATGACCAAAAATGCATATCTGGTCAAATAGTACGCTCGTTTAGAAAAAAAATACCCCCAATTATTGGGGGGTAGGGAGTAGACCTTGCACGTGAAGTAGGGCAAGACCAATATATTGATTACGATGACTTTGACGGAATCTTGGGTAGCAACCAGCCCAGGAAAGCTTCTTCGGAGCGGCTTTGCATCAGCACTCGTCCCGGCCCGGTGAGTTCGCATACCAGCCCCTCACCGCCGAGCAACGTGGATTTCCAGCTTCCAGCCTTCCGCACCTGGAAGCCAACTGATACATCAAAACCGACAATGTGTCCGGTGTCCACCGTGTAGGTCTGCCCGGCGGAAAGCACGCGCTCTTCAATAGCACCGTAAGACGCAATGACGATCTTGCCGCGCCCACTGACCTTGAGCAGGATCAGCCCGCCGCCGCCAAAGAAGCCTTTCGCGCCGCCCCACTTGGAGTCGAACAGTACATTCATTTCGCTGGCGACATAGCCGCCGCTGCGCAGTAAGAATTCTTCTCCGCTGATTTCCAGGACACGCATATCGCCTGGCAGGGAAGGGGCAACAGTCATTTCGCCGCCCTGTGCCGGGGCAGTATAGGTGTTCTGGAAGAAGCTCTCCCCACCAACGACGCGCTTAAGTCCGCCGAAGAATCCTCCTTCGGCTTTGGTTTCAACCGTCACGCCAGCGCTGTAACTGACCATCGCGCCGGGTTCAACCTTGATCTCTTCGCCCGAAGATAAAGTGAGCACGCCCAATGAAAAAGCCGGTTGATGTTTAATGGTAACGTCCATTTGGTTTTTCCTTTGCCTGTTATGTTCTGCAAGAATCACCGTGTGGTGCATACCCGGTAAGCAGCACTACACAATATTCAGTATATTCAAAATCAGCGGGAAAGCCGAACAGACTATACAGTTTTTGATGATTGGGAATCAAAAGCGGGCACAACTCATATAAGCCATACCCGCTGGTCTTTCAGTGCAGAGATTATGGTTGGCGTTGCAAACGAGGTCGGGTTGCCTCGTCGCGCCCCTGTTGGGAAGGCTGCTGAAGCCGTTCCCCGACGTTAATCAGCCCTTGCCCCATCCAGACTAACGCACTATCGTAAATCGCGTGTTGACGCGGGAGTTCCTGGGCCAATCGCGCGTGGTTGGCTTCCTTTTCACATTCCTGTCGTTTGAGCCGTTGCAAGTCAAAGTCGTAAGTTGTTAAAGGCCACATAGAGCAGACTCCTGTCGGTCATGGTGCGGTTATTGAACTATACGGATAATGGCGGGCAAACGTTGCTCGCCCCGCAGGATTTGCCCGGATGACGGAATCGATCTGGACGCTGGATTGTAGCTATGAGTCCACCGATTGTGTGCTGATGTCGCGGCCAGGACGTAAGACTTTCTCGTAGCGATCAAACTGGCGGGCGACATGCATTCCGGCCTTTTCATAGAGGCGGGTTGCCCCGGTCAGGCTGCTGGCATCCACACCTAACCCAGCCCGCTGCTTGCCGATCCCCTGGAATGCAGCGAATGAGTGGTGCAGAAGCGCCAATGCCACGCCTTTGCGCCGCCAGGGACGCCGGACACCTAAAGTTCCTACCCAGCCCATCTGAGGGTCGCGGGTCGTTTTGGAGTAACACAGTGACATACCGGCAATATTGTCACCCTCCATCGCAATAAACCACAGTGCCGGGTCGAAGTCCGGGTCGCTACTGATGAAATGCTGCCAGCGGCTGACCGTCTGATCTAGCGGCTGTTCAACAAAACCCCAGTGGTCGGTGAAGGACTCGTTCACAGCAGCCAGAATCGCCCTGAAATCGCCGTCCGTGCCGTCATAACTGCGGACCGTGATACCTGCCGGCCAGCGCGTTTGAACAACTTCGCCCTCAAATTCGATTTCCATCGTATAAAAACTGCGCTTCATCTCCATGCCGCAGCCTGCCAGTAATCGGTGGGCCGGGGCATACGTGCTCGGTGTCCCCGCGCCGATTGCAACTCTTATATCGGGTGGCACACGGTTTACTGCCTGACGGGCACGGTCTTCTGCCCAGGCCATCAGGTAACTGGCAACCCCTTCACCCTCATAGTCCGGGTGGGTTCGTCCCCATACCCAGATGTTCACCGGAAGTGGCATGTTATCCCAGACCTCGACATATCCAGCAAGATCGCCGTTCGGCGCGAAAACGACCCTTGTCGAGTCTTCAAGTTTCCAGTCTGGTGACCCCCATTCAGTGCGGGTTTCATCCACATCATGGTCGTTCACACCGGACATTACCTGGGAGCAGGCATTCAGCAAATTCGTCACGATTTCTGCGTCATCCATTGTCGCCGGGCGGACAATGAACCCTTCTTTCAATTCGATCTGTGCCTCAATTTGCATTCCAGACTCCTGTGAACCCTTGTGAACCCTCAATATATAATAATAGACTTTTGAAGACTTTACAACCCCTCTTCGATTAATGTCTTGCTGAATGCCAGGCTGGTGTTGCACACCTCAAAGCCCGCCGACTGATAAAAGGCGATGTTGCCCGCATCTTTTGCCCACGTCATGACCGTCGCCACCTCTGTGCCCCGCGCCCTCAGCCGCCGCATTGCTTCCAGCAGCGCCGCTTTGCCCAGGCCGCGCCGCTGGTAGTCCTGGTGTGTGCCGACTGGCTCGAACTCCGCCATTTTGAGAGTTGCATCCATCCAGGCCATGACAAACGAGGCAAATGAGCCGTCCGGCGCGATGATGACCACATCGAGTTCCGGGTCATAGCCGGGGGCATCCATGAAGCGCCGGTAGTAATCGGGGGTCATCTTCGACTTGGAAGCGATTGAGCCATCTGCGTTTAAGCGGGTAAAGGCGCTGACATGAACCATTACGCGCTTTTCGACATCAGCAATGTCCATCCGTTCCAGAAAGCGAAAACCAGGCGGTAGAAGCGGGGTCGGAATCTGCGCCAGTGATTGCCGGAACAGCACCATACTGGGCGACGCGGTATACCCACGCTCCTTGAGCAGTGAGATCAAATGCGCGTCATCGGCGTAGGGATAGGTCGTCAACTCCGCCAGTGGCTTGCCATGTTTATGCTGGAAAGCCGATGGCAGATAATTCTCCATCCAGTCCAGAACAGTTTCCTCAAATTGCCCGCGCACGGCGGGGTGAATGAACAGGTCAAAAGACTCGTAGCCCGGCCAGGTAAAGACCCAACCAAGCAGGCGTTCGCCGTCTTCCCATAACCAGATACGCTCCCTTAAGGGCTGACCGGAAGTATCGTAGTAGACCCACCAGTCCAGGTCACCGGGGTGAGCGTAGCCGGAGAAGGGCGATAATTGTTTGCCTTCCACCAGTAACTGTTTCAATCTGACAAGGTCGTGTTCACCCGCGTAAGGTCGTGGTATTTGCTTCATGGTTTTCCACATCCTTTGCCTAATATTGTTTTGCGTTCTTACAGGGGCACATTATCTAAAACGAGACATTTTTCGTGTGTTGCTGCATAGACATTCGTCCATTCTACGGTATACTGAAACAATCATTGAACCTTCGTGTAAACACACTTGTATAAACAGTACCGGTAAACATCCATGCAGGAACACCCCTCGGATATGATTGCTGAAAAAACAACCACACCCCACATGAAGTTGGGCGAGATACTGGAAGACTATAATGAAGATGTAGACCGTCGCTTGCCAGAATGGGCGCGTCGGTCTAATCCGATTGTGCGGCGGCACCTGGGGCGTTATTGGAAGACTCTGCTCCCGGAGCCTGCTTTTCTACTCAAGGTCATCCTGGTAGAGGCTGTCATAATTGCGTTAACTCTACCATTTCCGGTCTTGATTGACCTTACATTACCTGCTATCACCGCCTCGATTCTGTTATTCCCGGTGGCATTGTATGGCTACGCTTACCTGCTGTTAGCGGTTGGCTCGAATGCGGCCACTTCAATTGTCATCGAAACCCAGAACGATACCGTTACGCTGTTACGGACGATTCCGACCCCGCTGACACAAATTCTCGCCAGCAAAGTCGCGGCGGCGCTCTGGCGGCAGGTGGAAAACCTCACTATCCTGATTATGGCAATATCCGTTATGGGGCTGCCGCTTATCATCTCACATTATGCAACCATTTACCCGCTGGTCGAGTATCCGATTGTCTCTCGGGTGGCGATGATCCTCAGTGTCGTTATCTCTCTCATTCGTCTGATCCTGGAACCCTTCATGATTGGCGCAATTGGGATGATGGCAGGCGCGACGCTGCCCACACGCTCTTCTGCTGTGATTACCACTGTCCTGATCGGCATTTTCTACTTCTTAGCGATCAATATGGCGCGGTTGGTGCCGACGCCCTGGCCGCTGCACTATATCATTGACTTTGTGCTGCCGGTTGTTCTCCCGGTGCTGATTACCTGGGTGGGCTTCCGCACGACGGAATACCTGCTCGCCCGTAACTGATAGGCTGAGGGTTATGTTTGACGGCTTATTCGGCAACCTTAAGAACAGGCTCATTACTCAACTGGGCAGTGACAATAACCATGTGGCGGTTGAGGCGGCCAAGAAACTGCGCGCCAAAGGCTGGTTTCGTGATGGCACACTCAAAGGGATCAACCTTCGGGCGGCTAATCTCCATGGGGCGGAATTGGCGCGTGCAAATATGGAAGGCGCGATTCTGCGGGGCGCAATCCTCGTTAAAGCCTACCTGGGGGAAACCAACTTGCAGGCCGCTGATCTACGCGAAGCTGATCTGCGTGAAGCCAACCTGCGCGAGGTTAACCTTCAGGAAGCTAACCTGTGTGGCGCGAACATGGCTGAGACATACCTGGCGGTTTCCAATCTGCATCGTGCCGATTTGGGCGGCGCTAACCTGCAGGGCAGTAACCTGTGGCAGACACGGCTTTCTGGTGTGAACCTCCGCGGTGCGAATTTGCTGGGCGCGACCCTCTATCGGGTAGTTTTTGATGAACGCACTATTCTGCCCGACGGTGAACCCTGGTTGCCCGATACGGATATGGGGCGTTTTACCGATTCCGCACATCCCCATTATTGGCGCTTGCATATTAATGGCCGGGGCGAATAACCGCACTGCCAAGCTCCGTCTTGCCACCTCAACACTTTGCGGATAGAGTAAAGCTAACTTGTCCATCCACCGGAGATGTTATCTTTATGACTGAACTGGCAAAGGTTTTTGAAATTAAAGAATATATGGTCATCTGGCGGCAGCTTGAAGAGCAGGATTTTCACGGCCAGACTATTCGTGTCCGCGCCCTCATCCGGTGTACCGGCGGTGAATACGCGATGGACGTTTACTTCCTGGATGATGATAGCCCTGTCCCCGCCCCGTTATATGAGATCGAACAGAAAAAAGGGTTTATGTTTCTCAGTGTCCGCGATCTGTTCGCCTTTGTGGATATTCTGCGGAACGAACGCCCTATCTACGGCCATCTGCGCGGGGATCGCCCAGAATGGATGAGCATCACCACCGGTAAAGAGCCGGTTGGCGAAGGGGAGGGCTAAGGCAGAGCATTCCTTTTTCCGGTAGCAATTGGAGTTATTCCACCATGTGTTTCCCCATAATCCCCCAGCAACGGGGGATTTATGATTCAGGATTCATACTTTCTGGGAAAAGCGGAAGCCCACCTCATACCTTATAATGAGTATATCGGATTGCAGTTGTCGTGAGATACGGAGGGCATGGTGGAGAGCGCGATTCCAACACATTTGGGGCCGCGACACTCATTTTGTGGCGGGGCAGCAGTGCAGGTTGGGTGACTGCCTGTTTGACCTTTGAAAGGATCAATTGATGACCGACGAGCAACAAATTCGCACCTACATTGATACCCTGTTGTGCCTTGTTAAAGATGGTCTTGCCCGTCCGATTCTAGGTGCTTACAAGCAGACCTACAGCAAATCCAATTATATGTGGCATATTCGCAGTGCCCTTAAGAATGATAAATACAGCCTAAACGGTGGGCTGTTCAAGAGTGAAGACATTCTGGTTGAACAACTTGAACCATTATCCTGGCTACGGCTGATGCATCGCCGCTGGAAGCCACTTTTCCAGGGCAAGTTAGGCAAAACCGGACGCAAATACCTGGATGTGCTGTTCACCGTTCGAAACCGTTGGGCGCATCATGACTTTATTTCACTGGATGATGCAATCGAAGCTGCCGAGGCCGCTATTTTTATGCTGGATGCCTACCGCGCCAAAGAGGTTGAAGCCGCCAGAGACGTGTACCAGGCCCTGTATGAACTTCAGCGGACAGGCGCGACGGATCAGGAACAAGACAGACACGCTGAAGCCGAAATGGTGCTGAATAACGGGGAATCGGCAGCGCCGCTGAATGTCGTGCCGCTGCTCAAGCCTGCACCTCCAACGAACGGGCTTGATGGAATCACCATTGGCCTTGAGCCGATTACCTTAGCCGGGCGCTTTTGCCTACAGATTATTGAGCCGGAAAACCAACCTCGTATCGAATATCTACCCGACGGTTTCCAGCACATCATCATCGGGCGCGGTGCGGATTGCGCTGTGCAGATTAACGATGGGCAGGCATCCCGTTCGCACTTCATGCTGGAACAGGGCACACGCAACAGCCTGATTATTACTGACTTAACCAGTCGCAATGGGACTTATCTCAAGGGGAAACGCCTGCCGGATAGCCAGCCAGTGCGCTGGTTTGTTGGGCAGCAGATTCAGGTGGGTCGCACGATTCTAATTCTGCGCTACGATACCGAATTATAGGGGATTATAGATAACCATGTGCCCGATACCAGGCATAGGTATCCCGCAAACTCTGGTGCATATCAACCTGTGGTTTACCCAGTTCCGATAACGCTTTTTCGTAGGCGAAATAGATGTTTCGCCCACCAAGCCGTGTTTGGTCGGCATCTACCGGGGTTTCGATTCCGACTTTGCGTGCCAGGTGAATCCCTGCCGCCGCGATAGGAAGCACGAAGTCGGGCAGGGGGAGGAATGGCGGGCGTGTGCCAACCACGTCTGCAATCATGCTGTACCATTCACGATGGGTATAATTGGCTGTTCCCAGAATATAGCGTTCGCCAGTACGTCCTCGTTCGGCAGCGGCCAGGTGCAGAGCCGCTACATCGCGCACATCCACCACCGCGATTCCCCCGGAAGTCACCGGTACGAACCGACCAAACCGTTTGACCTGCACGATATAGCTGCCGGAGATCATGTTGAGATCGCCTGGCCCCATCACAACTACCGGGTTTGTAATGACAACATCCTGCCCTGTGGCAACCGCTTCCTGTACGACTTCCTCCGCCAGCACCTTGCTGTAACCATAGGGGAATTGCGCTGGCGACAGGTTGAAGCGGAAGGCTTCATTGGCGGGCAGGCCATCTTCTCGGAAACCGATAGCGGCGGCGCTGCTGGTGAATACTACCCGCTTGACACCGGACTCGCGAGCGGCTTCCAGGACATGACGTGTGCCATCCACGTTGGCTGTGAACATGCGTGTATGGTCAGCACGCCAGTAATCGGCTACAGCCGCGACATGGAAGACCCAGTCACAACCGGAGCAGGCAGCCCGCAGTGAATCGGGGTCGAGGATGTCACCGAGTGCAGATTCGGTTGTCACACCGGCCAGGGCATCCAGTTTGGATGTCATCCGATGCAGCACGCGGGCGGTGTGCCCTGCTGCAACCAGCGCTCGTACAATATGTGATCCGACAAACCCGGTTGCGCCCGTCACTAATGCTTTCATGCTTGACTTGTTCCCTCGCCCGGCGCGAAAAATACAAGAATGTCCAGGTCCTGGGTGATGGAGTGGAAAAAGTGAGTTACGTGTGCCGCCACGTAAACAATGGATCCGGTCTGCACCGGACGATCTTCGTCCCCGACACGAATCATCGCTTGCCCGCGCAGAATATAGTAGACCTCATCTTCATTATGTGGCTGCTGAGGGTCTTTGCCCCCGGTGGGCAGCATATAACGCCCCATACTCAATGTGCCTTCGTTGAGAAACTCATAGTAACTACCACCTGATTCCCTCTGCTGTTGGGCAAGCTGCGCCAGTTCAAATGCCTTCATGCCACTTCTCCCTCTCGAGATCAATCCCCGGAGAGAAGTCTCCAGGAATGCCCGTAATATCTCGAAATATAGTGTTTATTTTGCCTTTGGGCAAATCACAGGCTGAGATGTATCCACAGCTAAAGAGGAATGCGCCATGCTTCATGAGGTGGGCTTACTGCACTGCGCGAAAACCAGCCTGCCGGCACATTATCCGAGATCAGGCTGGCTCATCCAATCTGGTACAAGGTGAAATCTTATCCGGTCAAGTTCCTGGTCGTATAATGATTACTCCCAGTTCTTGAGCAGCTTGGCCGTTTCTTCGGCATGGCCGGTTTCATCGCGCACCATATCCTCTAACTGCACCATTAGCCCTTTATCGCCATAGGCTTCGGCCTCTTTTGCGCGTTCGGTATAGGCTTTTCCGGCTTCCCGTTCGGCCTCAAGGATTGCTTTCAGCATGTCACGGGCAGTATCCGCATTCGGCACCGGGCGCGGTGTTGTCACCGGGTTTCCACCCAGCGCACAGATTTTGTCAGCCAGGAACTGGGCGTGCAGCAGTTCATCCTGTATTTCGGTTTGCATGAAGGTTACAAGCTGCGGACGCCAGGGGCCGGTCACTTTGGCCGAATAGGTCAAATACTGGATGATTGCCTGTAGTTCGCCGGCCAGGTCTTCATTGAGCGCGTCAATCAGTTTCTGTTTATCAGTCATCGTGCCTCCTGAAATCATTTCTAAACACACCAAAATAATGGTGGTGGAAAATAGACCACATTTAAGTTGTACCTTAGGGTGCTATGGCCTGCCAGTGTCAAAGCTCTCTCTCTACAGGTGTAATCCATCAAAAACAAGACCATTGCGCGAACGTCTGCCTCGCACCCCAATGCAAATCTGCGTTACACTTTCGTGCAGCACTTGATGCTTGGCACTTTGTATGTAGAAAGGAAATGTCGTGCAATACGGGGTGGTGTTTCCACAAACAGAGTTCGGCAGCGATCCGGCGGCCATTCGAGATTACGCGCAGGCTGCGGAAGCGCTGGGCTACAGCTATCTCCTCGCCTATGACCATGTATTGGGTGCGAACCCGGAACGTCCTGGTGGGTGGCACGGCCCATATACGCACCGTGAGTCATTCCATGAGGTATTCAGCCTGTTCGCTTACCTGGCAGGTCTGACGACCCATCTGCACTTTGCCACAGGAATTCTGATTCTCCCGCAGCGGCAAACGGTGCTGGTCGCCAAACAAGCGGCGCAGGTGGATGTGCTTTCTGGTGGACGGTTGCGGTTAGGTATCGGTATCGGCTGGAATCAGGTTGAATATGCTGCGTTGGGTGAGGATTTCACTAACCGAGGCAAACGTTCGGAAGAACAGATTCATGTCATGCGCGAACTGTGGACGAAGCCGTTGGTCACATTTCAGGGTGCGTATCACCATATCCCGGATGCAGGGCTGAACCCGCTCCCGATACAACGCCCGATTCCGATCTGGTTTGGGGGTGGCGCAGACGTTGTCATGAAGCGTATGGCGCATCTGGGGGATGGCTGGATGGCAAATTCAATGCCTAAAGCTAGAGCACGTTCACTGGTGGATACCTTATATACTCACCTGCAAGCCGCAGGCCGTCGCCCGCAGGATTTCGGCATTGATGTGAGGTTAAGTTGGCAACCGGAGCAGACCCCCGAAGACCGCGCTGATTTTATCGCATTCTGGCGCGGCCTGGGGGCGACGCATCTGGGACTCAATACGATGGGAGCGGGATTGACTTCTCCACAGGAACATATTGAAGTTCTGCGCAAGTTCAGAGCCGAAATCGCATAAATGGTAGTGTACTGACACCCGGCGTTGGTTAAAGTGTCTATCGTTCTACGCTGTTTCCGCCGAACTATGCGACAATAGCGAAAGGTTTGTGCAACACAACTCAGCTAAAGGACATTGTGCAATGCGGAAGAAGATTACGTTGATTACTGGAGCTAATGGCGAAGTCGGACACGGTCTGATTAACGCGCTCTCCGAGCAGGCGGATTCCGATGAAATTGTTGTGCTGGATATTCGTGTGCTGGATAAGCCCATGCGCTCCAAAGTATATGAAGTCAAGGTGGGTGACATCCTGGATATGCAGATGCTGGAGACACTCACCAATGAGTACGAGATAGATACTATCTTCCACCTGGCGGCGCTGCTTTCTACTCACGCGGAATTTAACCCGGAACAGGCACATCGCGTCAATGTACAGGGAACCATCAACTTACTACGGATTGCCCTGGAACAATCCCGTCTGCGTGAGAAGCCGGTCAAGTTCATCTATCCCAGTTCGATTGCAGTATACGGGTTACCTGATCTGAATACCAAAGCGGCTGCCAGGCCGGTGAAAGAAGGCGAATACAATACGCCGATCACCATGTACGGCATGAACAAGTTGTACTGCGAACACCTGGGGCGCTACTATAGCCGCCACTATCACCAGTTAGCGACCACGCGGGAAGCCTATATGGTGGACTTCCGCTGTGTTCGTTTTCCTGGTCTTATCAGCGCAATCACTGTGCCCACCGGCGGCACCAGTGACTTTGCGCCGGAGATGTTGCACGCGGCGGCGTCCGGCAAACCGTATGCCTGCTTTGTGCGTGAGGATACGCGCATTCCTTTTATGGCGATGCCGGATGCGGTCCAGGCACTGCTTGACCTGGCCGATGCGCCTGTCGAGAGACTTTCCCAGTTGGTATACAACGTGACGAGTTTCAGTCCCACTGCCGCCGAACTTCGCGACCTTACCGCTTCGGCATTTTCTGGGGCGAAGATCACCTTTGCGCCCCATTTACAACGGCAGGGCATTGTGGATACCTGGCCGGCGGAGGTGGATGATACTGCGGCTAAAGCAGATTGGGGCTGGTCTCCAGGTTATGACCTGCACCACGCCTTTGAGGATTATCTGATTCCTACAATTCGTCAACGCTACCAATAGACGGTTATCGAAAACGCTGGTTCAGGGGTGCGATATGCTGCGCCCCTCTGAAGTTCCTATAATGGGGTATGGGACCCTTTGTACTGCTGTGCCTGGGAGAGAATGTCCTGGGCGCTGTGGACGCCACTTTCGCCCTGTGTCCCCAGCATTTCAGCCAGTTCGGTGATGCGCGCCACACTCTCCAGCGGGATGACCTCGGTCATGGTGCGATCTCCTTCGATGACCTTGCTCACGCGGTAATGGCGGTCTCCATAGCTGGCAAGTTGCGCCAGGTGTGTGACGACCAACACCTGATGGTTGACTGATAGCGACCATAACTTTTCACCCACGACGCTGCCCACGCGCCCGCCAATACCCTGGTCAATTTCGTCAAAAATCAAAGTAGGTGTCTGGTCGGCCTGGGTGAGTACCCGTTTTAATGCCAGCATGATGCGCGCTGTCTCGCCACCGGAAGCCACCCGGGCCAGTGGACGAAGTGGCTCGCCGGGGTTTGCAGTCATCAGGAATTCGACGTTATCAATTCCGGTCATATCGAATGCAAGGCGCTGGTTGCCAACATAGCAACCATCCTCCTGTTCCTGTTGTGTTACGGCGACCTCGAACTGCGCTCTCTCCATCCGCAGATCGGCCAGTTCCCTAACGATTCGTTCACCCAACTTCTGGCCGAACATCTTGCGTACCCGGCTGATCTTTCCGCCCAATTCGCCAACGTGGCGCAGCAGTTTCTCTTCCTCTTTGCGCAGTTCTATCAGGCGTTCTTCGCTATGTTCGATGCCGTTGAGTTCTTCCCGCGCTTTTTCGGCATACTCGATGACGGCCTCAATCGTCGCACCATAACGCCGCCGCAGCTTGTTAATCGTTTCCAGCCGTTCCTCGACCTCATCGAGCCGGTCGGCGTTGTACTCCACTGTGTCGGCGTAACGCCGGAGGCTTAGTGACAGTTCTTCTGCCTGTTCGCCTAAACTTTCGGCTAATTCGTAATCATCTTTCAGGTCAGGGTCAATATTCAGGAGCTTTTGTACCAGGACTGCCACTTGCATTAATTGGTCAACAGCCGCCATCTGACCATCGGCATCGTCATCGCCATGCAGCAGCGCCACCGCCTCCGCTGTCAGGGTTGCCAGTTGTTCACTATTTGCCATGCGGGTGCGCTCGGTACGCAGTTCCTCGTCCTCGCCGGGTTTGAGGGCCGCAACTTCGATCTCCTCAGCCTCATGGCGCAATTGCTCCGCCCGTCGCTTGAGTGCGGCCTCATCTTCCAGAAGGTGCTTGATGTCTCGGCGAATGGTATGAATGCGGTCCACCACCGAGCCAACTGCCAATCTCATCTCGGTCAGATCAGCATAGCGGTCAAGCAAATCAATATGCGAACGGGGATTCAATAAGGAAAGATGCTCCGACTGGCCGTGAACATCTACCAGTGTGGCGCCAATTTCCTTCAGAATGTCCACATTAGTCGTGATGCCGTTTACCCGTGCTGTTGAGCGTCCGTTGCTGCGGATTTCACGCCCCAGGGTTACATAGTCTGCGCCAGCATCTTGCAGCAGGTCTTCACGTTCAAGAATAGGCTGCACCAGTGCAGCAATCTGCGGGTTTAAGCCGAATACTCCTTCAACGGTGGCTTTTTCCGCTCCGGCACGGATCATCCCGGCATCGGTCTTTCCTCCCAGGAGCAGTTCGACAGCATCAATAATGATGGACTTGCCTGCGCCTGTTTCCCCCGTGATGACGTTAAAACCCGGCGCAAAAGTCAGTTCCAGCCAGTCAATAATGGCGAAATTCTGTACCCGCAGCTCTTCCAGCATATTGCTCCTCAAATCCGCATCTTAAAGCGCCCGTAGACGGCGAACGCTACCACACCGACAAAGACCAGCAGACTGATGTCCTGAATCGTCAAATTGAAAGCCATATCCAATGGCACGACCTGAGCGCCGCTATTGCCAGTCACTTGATTTACATAGCCTGATAATAACGAATAATTGTGAATCAGGCCGCCTAAAAACCCGCCAATCGCCGCCGCCCCTGCGCCTACATACGCCGACTGCCGCCCGCGCCGACGTCGAATCGCCCGGAGCGCAGCTTCACCAATCGCCCCCCCTACGGGCAGGCCAATAAAGATCATCAGAATGATGAATAACCCGATGGCACTGATAATGTACCCGGCGACGCCGCTCAATACCGCGCAAACAGCCGCTACGATCACATAATCAAGCTGGTTTGACGTGTAAAACTTGTCCTCATGCTGACGCACGCACTCACGGCAGCGATACCCGACGGGCGTTAGTACCGCGCAATCTGAACACATCAGGCGACCACATTTATTGCAGCGTAGAGCGGTTTCTCGGGTTGGATGTACGGCACAATAGGTGACATCGTCGTCGGTTTCCAGGGTATGGTCATGGTCGGACATGGGGGTTAGTTGTCTCCCTGAAGGGTTCTCATACAATAAATTATGATTATCGGCGGTATTTTTGCCACGTGTCTATTGTACAAATGTGCTAAGTATTATGCCAGCAGTCAACACACAAGCCACATAAAGGGGAGGATCACAAGACCCTCCCCTTGTAGATACCGTACCTCCGGTATTTACTCCCCGGTGGGCAGGCTGTAGCTGCCGTTATAGTCGGTGATGCGGATATTATCCGGGTTGGGCGTGATGAAGAAGGTGCAGTCACCGTTTTCTGAAAGATTATCTGTTTCCGGCCCATAGTCGGCGTAGCCATCGCTGATGGCGGTATCCCAGGTGAGTTTGTATTCTACGCCATACTTGCCGGGTGAGAGGTGGCCGACCTGAGCACTGAAGAATACCCAGTAATCTCCATTACGCAGTTCAATCGGGCTGGCAACCACGTTCGTGAAGGGCGCCGTATTAAGCGTAACCGAGTATTGAGCGTGGGCGATGTGGTCTTCAACCTGCGCCCGTGTTTTGGCAAACCACGACCAGAACACAACAACATTGTCATTATCATACAGCACGCCCGGATTGGCGCGCGGGAAGGCATTACACTGCGCGAAAATCATCCCCGGTGTTTGTGAGCGTCCCGGTTGGGCAATCTGCCGCGCCCCAATGACAACCAGAGGTTCCGGGGTGGCATTGATGTTCGGATTGATGATGCCGCCAAATGGCGATTGGATGCCCGGCCCGGTGTCCACCTGGTTGGCCGTCTCGCTGCCTGAATCCAGGCTCGTTCCTAACGCATTCAGCGGATCGGCACACCCGTCCTGCAGATCATCTACTGTGGTCTCGTAGATGGTACTGCTCGGATTGCCTTCGCGGGCGATGATGATTTTTGCACTCGCAATAGCCGCAAATGCTACTGTCGCACCGCTGTTATAGGGGACACGTTCGCTAAACGCATATGTGCCATTTACCGAAACCTGGCGCAGCGCGGTCAGGGCATTACCAGTGCCAGACGAGGCCGAAAACACCTGATAGTACACATCATAGCCTGCACCCATCTCGCCTGACAGGTTCATCACAGCCTGGTTTTCGCAAGCTACGAAAAAATATTCAACGTTCGATTGTGCCAGGGTGGGAGATATGCCTGAAATCAGCAGTATGACCAGCCCAACAACCAAAAACCATTTCTTCATTACAGATTCCTCCACTGAGGTCGTTCGACATACTACTGCAATGATAGCGCAAAAATGATCAAAACTCAGCCCCGGAATCATGCGCTTGCTCTACGTTTACTGCTGATATAATGACTCCAGGCTGGGGTCAATCACGAGCGCACAGTTTGTGAAGCGGTCAAAATATGCCTGCCGGGCAGCATTGTCCAGTTGTTCCAACGGGTGGGCGGGTGGTGTGATGGCGACGATACACTCTGTATATTCCGCTATATATTGCTGGGCAGTGGTCATGGCTTCAGTCAGATCAGCGTCCGCCAAAACGTAACTATCGAAGGCGCGGCGCATCCACAAGTTGCCCATGCCAGTAATAAAGTGCGCCGATTCCTGACTGTACAGATTATCTCCATACGAACCGCTGAAAATCGAGCCAAATATGAGGACATCCGGGCGCTGCAAAGCGGCATCAAATACCCGGTAGAGTGCCAGCAGGTCTTCCCCCGCACTGAACATCAGCGCCGCCTCGTCCAACAGGGAACGCTGCGCCGGCATCCCACTCCACAGTTCTGGCTGACTGGTGACATAGCGCAGCCAGCGGTAACACGCTTCAGGATAGGACGTTGCAGCGCTCACATAGGCTGTGCCAAGCTGGTATGACATGGGCGTATAGCGTGACCCACGTGGAAATGTCACGGCGCGATATGGATCACCGGCTGCCCGTTGCTGCATTCTGTAGCCAAAAGTCGTCAGGTAGCCGCTGTAGATAGGCACACGGTCATTGATATTGAAAAACCCGCCATAGTTCGTACCGAGCGCCTGGTAATGGAATAATCCGGCTCTCCCCAGGTCAAGTGCCTGCTGTGTTGCGGCGATTGCGATCGGGTCATCCAGGTAAAATGAGGTGGGTTCTGTAGTATTGTCAAACAGCCGGCCACCATAGGCCGCTATCAACATCAATAGGGTGGTTTCGCCCCAGGTCTCGGTTCGGAAAGGCGCACCATCCCCATGCTGGGCAAGTTGCCGCAGTGTATTTTCGAGAGTGGTGATGTCCCAGCCGGAAATCGGCTCCGGCACACCGGCCTGCCCAAGAATCTCCCGGTTGTACCAGATCACCAGCGGGTAGAGCGTCACCGGCAGCGCCCATGTTCCACCCTGTGACCGCACTTGGGACATCGTACCGGCCACCATGTCCGCTTCCACAAAATATGGATCGGCGGCCAGCAGCGGCTCAATATCCAAGACCAGCGACAGATCGGCGGATGAGACGGCATTGTCGTTCAAATAGAAACAGTCATACTGGGCAGCGTAATCGGCAAAAGACAGCCAGCGTGTATCGACCACCACCTGCCCGACCTGCGAGTCCTGCGCCACAAACGCCGCCGCCGCCGCGTCCCAGAGGGTCCGGTTGGGCAGCGGAGATTCCATCTCTTCCAGATTAAACCGTAAAACAGCCTCATCGCCATCGCTGGCAGGTGGTGCTGGCGGAGGGGCAACCACAATCGCCGGACTATTTTCTGCTGCCGCAGTCACCGCCGCCAGGATTCTATACACATCCTGCTGCACAATCTGGAGCGCAGTACGAGCATCCAGATTGTCCTGCGCCATTTGCTCCAGGGCGCGACGGGTATACGTGAAGTAAAATTCATCGGATAGAGGAATGGCATTCGCCAACCCGGCGGCGATCAGGGCTTGTGTCTCCGCCGGGCGTCCCGCAGCCATGAGCGCCTCCACGCTGCGCCGCGCCGGGGCATCTCCGTGCAAATAAAGCGCAGCCTCCGGCTGGTGTGTGAAGTGTTGCGCCAGTCTATAGGCCAATTCCGGGTAGGTTGTGCCCGCGCTCACGGCAAAACCCTGCACATTCAGTACTGCCGCGCTCTCGCCAGGGAGCAGCGAGGCTGTGTAATTTCGATCACCCAGGGAATTATTCGCCAGGAACATATCCCCGATGAGCAGCGGCCCGGCCAGGAAGTTTTCCCCGGCATCACGCGCAGCTTGCTCTGCCCGGTAAAAGGGCAGCCAGGTATCCAGCAGTCCGGGGAGTTCCGGGTCATCGAGTACAGGCAGGGGTGGGGCTGTTTTCGTCAGCGCGATCTCTCGCCCCAGGAGTGCCCGGAACAGGGTAGGCGGATCGAGCCACAACAACCCTGACTCAATCTGCCCGTTTTGTGCCGCTGCTGCCAGCATGTTCCCCGCTGTCACAAAATCTGCCAGAGTCCAGCGTGTATTTGGATACGCCAGCCCAGCGGTATCAAAGGCATAGGCATCATAGAGGAGTAGCCCCAATGATCCACCCACAGGCAGCCCCCATACCGCATTGTCCCAGCGGAACGAATCGAGTAGAGCCGGGTAAAAATCGTCCAGGTTGGCTGTGGCATCGGCGGCCAGCAGCGGGGTTATGTTGAGGAGCGCCCCGGTGCGCAGAAACTCTGCGCTCAACATAGTGCTATCCACAAGGAGTACATCTGCTTGCGCGGCAAAGTCTCGCGCCTGCTGGACAAATTCATCTACTGTTTCAACCATTTTGGGGGGAGTTAGGTTGTGTTCAGCCAGTGGCACAACGACCACCTGTACACCAGGATGCTCCGCCTCAAATCCGTCCAGTAGAGTCCCGGTGAAAGTGTCCAGCATCCAGCTTTCCACACCCAACGTGAGAATGACCGGCTCATCTTGCGCATGTGCAGGCCAGCCACACAGCATCAACCACATTACTGCCAGGGAGAAACGGCGAAAGTAATTCATCACTTGCTCCTTTCTTATCCTGTGGTTTCGGTACCTAGTGCAAGATCATTGAATGTAGGGGCGACCCGGCGTGGTCGCCCAGGGGAGGGCACATTGGCCCTCCCCTACTTCCCAATAGTGTTTCTACTATACAATTTCCGTTCTATCTGCGTTCACCTGAAATAATCGAGCATTCTATGAGAAGCACTTTTGCTCTACAATGAGATCAGAAAATGACGCCAGAAGCAAAGGAAGCTAATAGTGAGTGAACGTACCGTTGTTGTTCTCCAGGGTGACCAGACCGGCCAGGAATTGCTGGATGAAGCACTACGTGTGATTGATCCAGCGGTCACGCGCTGCCCGATCAAGTTTGAACCGTTTGACCTTTCCCTGGAAAATCGCCGTGAGACCAAAAATCAGGTTGTCTACGATGCGGCGGCACGCATTAAGGAAACCGGACTTGGCATTAAAGCTGCTACAATTACCCCTGGCGACCCGGACGATGTGGGTAGCCCAAATGCGCTGCTGCGCGAACTGATTGACGGGCAGGTGATTCTGCGTACCGGGCGGCGTATTCCTTCGGTGCGTCCGATGGCCGGCATTCACGCGCCGATTGCCGTTGTGCGTATGGCTGTGGATGGTGAGTATAATGCCAAGGAGTGGCGTGAGGGTGAGGGGCTGGATGAAGTCGCCTACAGTACGCGCCGTTTGTCGCGCCGGATATGTCGGGCGGTGGCTGAATTCACCTTCCGCTATGCCAAACGCAACAATGCCCAGGTTTTCGGCGGCCCTAAGTATACAGTCAGCCCGACTTACGAAGGTATGTTCAAAGAAGAATTGGATGTAGTCGCCCAACGTTACCCGGAAGTATCTTACAATCCACAGCTGATTGATGCCACTTACGCGCTGCTGTTGGAAACCAGCGGCGAAGCCCTGGTGATTCCGGCCTTGAACCGCGATGGCGACAACCTGAGTGATCTTGTCCTGAAGATGTTCGGCACGATTGCCGGTGCGGAATCGGTGATCTTCAGCTTCGATGATGATTTCCAGGTTAAAATCGCGCTTACCGAAGCGCCGCATGGTACCGCGCCCAGCCTGCAAGGTAAAAATGTCGCTAATCCGATGGCGATGATCCTGGCCGGGGCCGCGACAATGCGCTATGTTCGCACACCGGAAGCAACTTCTGCCAGCCGCGCTATTTACGAATCGGCTATGGAAACGGTTTATGATGGCATCCGTACCTCTGACCTGGGCGGGCAAGCCACGACCAGCGAGTTCACCGACGAAGTGATCCGCCGTGTACAGGCCAAGCTGGAAGTGTGGGATGCGTTAGGACAGTAAGAGAATTGATACCGGGAAACACGCCATGAGCAGCGATGAATTGGAACCGATTACCCCCGACGAGGCTCGAAATCTGCTGGAAGCGGCTATCCAGGCGCGGTTGGGTGCTAACTGGGAAGATGACGAATTCGGCTGGGTGCGTGTGACCGGGCATGACTACATGGCGCGTCTGACCCGCCGGGGAAGGAATCTCGACTTCTATGTGGATTTGCTCGGCAATGTCACTGTTGAGGATAAGCCGATTAATGAAGCACAGTCCAGCGGACGCCTCATCGCCTGGGTGCTGCTGCTGCTCTCACTTGGTATCGCCGTGCTCATCGCCCGGATTGTCGGGGGGCTGTAAAGCCATATCGTGGTGAAGAAGTTCGCTCGATTCTTCCGCCGTGACCGGGCGCTGCTGCTGGCGCTCATCGTCATTATTCTTCTGTTGGCACTACCTATCCTGACATACCCGCTAGGGCGTGACCAGGGGGAATTTGCCACAATTGGGCGCGGTATCCTTAACGGTCGGGTTCCCTACACGCAACTATGGAATCCTAAGCCGCCTGCTGTCTTTTACATCTATGCTCTGGTGATGGCGGTTTTTGGTCGCACGGCGATAGCGCTGCGGGCGCTTGATCTGCTGCTGGTTCCGGTCATGATGCTGGCACTCTACTGGCTGGGGCGGCGTATCGTTAGCCGCCGGGTCGGACTGTGGGCGGCGCTCATTTTCCCGGTGTTCTACTTCACCGAAACATTCTGGACGTTGACACAAAATGATGGCATCGCTGCGCTGCCGATGACGCTGGCCGTTGTTGCTGCCTTCAAAGCGCGGGATGCCCTTAGCAATCGGCGGGCGTTTGCCTGGGCATCATTGGCGGGTATGTTGAGTGCCTATGCCGTCTGGTTCAAATATCCGTTTGCGTTGTTCGGAGTGGCATTGGCGGCGGGGTATCTGCTCATCACGCCGGGAGATACCGATCATGATCTCAACCCGTCAGCACCTCTTTACATATTTAGTGCCAGGGGATTAAGCCGCTGGATCACCGAGTTCTGGTCGGGTGCCAATGCCTCAATTGCAGGCTTTATCTTCGGCGGGCTGCTTGTTATCCTGGGAGGTGCGGCACTGCTGGCAGTGCAGGGTGCGCTGGATGCTTTGCTCGAAAGTGCTCGTGTAACCTCCCAGTATACTGCGCTGACGTTTAATGCTGACGATTTCCGCGAATTGATGGTGACGGCGGTGGGGTATCGCTGGCAGCAGTGGGGTGTATTGTGGCTGTTAGTCGCCGCGTGGGTTTTTGTTAAACGCCCTGCAAGCGAACCCAATCGTACTGGCTGGCGTCTGGTGCTGTTGTGGTTGTTGGCTGGCCTGCTCATTATGCTGGTGCAGGCCAAAGGCTACGACTATCACTGGCTGCCGATGCTTCCACCGTTGGCACTGCTGGCGGCGGACACGGTGGAAAAGCTGCTCGGCAAGGTGAGGGTTTTCCCTCGTGCGATCTCGCTGTCAGTTGCAGCGGGATTTCTGGTGATCCTGGCGGCTGGTGTCTGGCCGCGCGCCTGGCCGTATCTCAGTGGGCACGAGACGCAGATGGCGTATTTTCACCATTTCCAGGGGGGGGAGTTTGTGGCCGATGAATCACTGGCGGTGGCAAATCTTCTGCGCGAGCGTGTTGTCCCCGGAGACTCGCTGTTTATCTGGGGATTTCGGCCCGAAGTGTATTACCTGAGCGAGTTGAATCCGGCTACGCGCTTCATTTTCCAATTCCCGCTGGTGGCGGACTGGTATCCACCTGAATGGAAAGACGAGGCAGTAGACACGCTCTGGGCCGCGATGCCCCCTTATACATTGGTGCTGCAAGTGGACTATATGCCCTGGGTCACGGGGAGTCTTGAGGATTCCAATACACTGCTTCAGGCGTATACTGAATTGAATAACTGGCTCATTTACAATTATGAGTTCGACACTCAGATAGGTAACTTTTTCGTATGGCGACGGAAACCCGTATCCAGGTAATCATTCGCACGGCAGTCGAAGCTGACATCCCGGTGCTGGAAGCATTTATCACGCCTTTTGTGGAAGAGGGTAAGCTTCTGCACCGGACGTATGATGAGTTGGAAGAATGGCTGACCAACTTCTTTGTCGCGGAACTTGATGGTGAGATTGTTGGCTGTGCTGCGCTGGAAATCTACTCAAAAAAGCTAGGTGAGATTCGCAGTCTGGCCGTATCTGATCGTGTGCAGGGCATGGGCATTGGCAAACGTCTGGTTGAGGCGTGCATTGAGCGTGCCAAAGAGAAAAATGTCTTTGAAGTAATGGCTATAACATCCTCTGACCGGTTTTTTATCTCGTGCGGCTTTGATTTCACACTGCCTGGTGAGAAAAAGGCGCTCTTTATGCAGACCCGTGACCGGCATTGACCAGCATTATAGTGTGTCACAAGGGGCATCAGCACCTCATCTACCTCATAGTTGTTGCCCTTTGTGACCCCTTGAAACCTCGCAATTGACTTGCCTTTCCCCGTCCACTATACTCACCACATCAAATTTACAATGATCTACCCGCACCATGTAAATCTGCGACGTGTCGTCAGGCTGGTGTATTCATAGAGATGGCTAGATTGAGATGATTAACGAGAAAACGACGCAGACCCTGGAACTGCATAAAATCCTGGAACAGCTTGCACGCTTTACGACCTTTTCCGCCGGGGCAGAACTGGCGCGGCATCTCCAACCAACAATTCACCTGGATGAAGCGCAGGGATGGCAGCAGGAAACTGCTGAAGCCCGCCTGGTATTCGAGAATAAGGTCACGGTTTCATTGGGTGGGGTCCGCGATGTCCGCGATGCTGCGATCCAGGCCACACGCGGCATCGTGGTCGAAGCCCAAACCCTGCTCGACATCCGTTATACGCTGCGCCGGGCGACCAGTCTGCGACGTACACTGGGACGTATGAGAGGGCAGTACCCGCTCTTAGCTGACCTGGTGAATGAAGCTGAAGAATGCACCCATCTGCAAGATGAAATTGGACGTGTTATCAATGACAAGGGCGAGATACTTGACAGCGCCAGCCCGAAGTTAGCTATTATACGGCGTGATCTGAAGGTGGCCTTTGACCGCCTGCATACCAAGCTAAACAGGCTAGTGGCTTCCAGTACGAACGGCCCGTTCTTACAGGAAGCCATTGTGACGATGCGTAACGGACGTTACGTAATCCCGATCAAAGCGGAGTTTAAAGGGCGTATTCCCGGCATTGTGCATGATTCATCGTCCAGCGGCGCCACTCTTTTTATCGAACCGCTGGCGACGGTAGAACTCAATAATGCCTGGCGCGAACTGCAATTGGAAGAAGATAATGAGATTCGTCGCATTCTGGCTGCGCTCACTGAAGAGGTTGGTCACGAATCCGAATACATCGTGCGGACAGTGGAAGTTCTGGCGAATCTTGACCTGATCTTCGCCAAAGCCCGTTACGCCGAAGAACTCAGCGCGGTTATGCCGGAGATGGTGCCCTTCAAGAAGCATCCTAAAAACCAGCAACATCCGGGCAGCACGATTTATCTCCAAGGGGCGCGCCATCCGCTGCTCACCGGGAATGTCGTGCCAATTGACGTGGAACTGGATGACGCGACATGGGTGCTGGTTGTCACGGGTCCGAATACGGGTGGCAAAACCGTATCGCTCAAAACAGTTGGTCTGTTATGCCTGATGGCACAGTGCGGACTGCAAGTCCCGGCGGAGGACGCGAAATTAAGCGTTTTTACTGGGATATACGCCGACATTGGCGACGAACAGAGCATTGAGCAGTCCCTCAGCACTTTCTCCTCTCACATGACCAATACCGTCCAGATTTTACGTGAATGCGATGAACAGTCCCTAATCCTGTTGGATGAACTGGGAGCTGGCACCGACCCGGCGGAGGGCGCTGCTCTGGCGCGGGCGGTTCTGAATCACTTAGTTGAGCGCCGGGTCACAACTATTGTCACCACGCATCACCCCGAACTGAAAATCTATGGCGTGGAAACCACCGGCGTACGGAACGCCAGTGTGGAATTTGACCTGGAAACGCTGCGCCCGACTTATCGTCTGATTATCGGCTTGCCAGGGCGTTCAAATGCGTTAGCGATTGCTTCCCGGTTAGGGCTTCCGGCGGATATCATTGAGAATGCGCGTGGCATGGTCGCCACCGAGGAACTGGTCGCCGACGACCTGCTGGACGAAATCCAGCGGACACGGGCCGAAATTCGCAACAATCACGCGATTATCGCGGCGCTGCGCGAAGAAGTCGAAGAACAGAGCATCGAATTGCAGGCGCGGCTGGACAAGATCGAAGACGAGCGGCGTGACATTGTGGCCTCTGCTCGGCGGCAGGCAGAGTCCGAGATCAAGGAGTTCCAGAAAGAGATTAAGCGGCTGCGCAGCGAAATGCGAAGTGCGTCGCTGCCTCTGGAAAAACTGAAGCAGCTCCAGGATAGTGCTAACACGCTCTCCGTTGACGCGCAGGAGCCGGTGGAAAACGAGGCCGAGCGTGTTCATGAAAGTGGGTGGACGCCGCACCTGGGGGATAATGTCTACCTTGCGAAACTTAACGCGGAAGGTAAGATCACCGAGCTTGACCGGGGTGAGGCGGTTGTTCAGGTTGGTACACTCAAAGTTCGCGCCAAACTGGATGAGTTGGCGCAACGAAGTGCCAATCCACAGCGTCTCAAAAAGCGTGGGCACCAGCGCCAGTATGAAAAGTCGCCGGAGCCAGTCGCGCCGAAAGGTCAGTCTCCCGGATTAGAGCTTGACCTTCGGGGCAGTCGGGTGGATGAAGCGCTAAAACGTCTGGAAACCTATATTGACGCGGCTTATCTCTCCGGGCTGCCTTTCGCGCGTATTATTCATGGTAAGGGGACAGGGGCGCTGCGCAAAGCGGTGCAGGAGCGTGTCGGCACGCACCCGCTGATCTCGAAAGTCACACCGGCCATGCCAAAAGAGGGTGGTGACGGCGTAACGATTATTCATATGGTGCCATTGACAGGCTAATCCACGACAAGAGCTGGTCTATATAAAAATAAAAAGGACACGGGGAGTCGTGTCCTTTTCGTTTACTGTGGCACTGTGATTAGCCGCCAGAGCTATTGGTAGCGTCTGGAGTTGGTTCTGGCGTGGGTACGGCGGGCGGGACGAAATCTGAGTTCGCCTCAGCCAGACTGCTGAAATCGAACAGGAACGGGCTGTTGGCCGGTACCAGCGCGATGTTCACATTATCACTCAGATTCTGCACATACAGATACTGAATCAGGCTGGGGTTGGCGGCAATCTGTTCGCTTACCAGTCGCAAGGCTTCGGCCTCGGCCTGTGCCCTCAGGACAATAGCCTGAGCATCACCTTGAGCGCGGGCGATTGCGGCATCCCGTTCACCATCTGCCTGGGCGCGAAGCTGATCGGCTTCGTTTACACGCTGGACAACACGAAGTTGTGCCTGCTGTGCTTCCTGGTCGGCAATCTGCTTCTGCTCAATCGCCTGGCGGAACAAATCCGAGAAAGTGATGTCCCGTACCAGCAGGTCGGTTAACTGCAGGCCTTCGGCATCAAAGCGTTCACCAATCCGGGTTTGCATCTCATTTTCCATCTCCGTACGCTTGTCACCGTAGATGTCTTCGGCACGGAAACCGGAAACGACATCACGTACCAGACCGCGCACCGTTGGGCGCACAAAGTTGTCCTGGTAGCCGGTCTGCCAGCGTTGGTGAAGATCATTCACTTTTTCCGGGTTGACATTATAGAGTACGGTAATATCCAGAGAGACTTCCTGCCCATCAATCGTCCGGCCTTGCACGGCATCATTCCCGCGAATGGCGCCTTCGCTTTCAGAACCAGACATGGTGTACTGCTGCTGATTGATCGGGTATATATAGTAAATCTGGAGAACCGGAACGACCACCGATGTGCCCGCACGGCGCGGCGATTCAAACTGACCGGAAAATGTGTTGACGATCACACCGACCTGCGTTGGCTCAATTATCAGAATGCCCTGACTGATGACCCCGAACAGCAGGCCAACGACCAACCCGACCACAGCCAGCAAAGCACCGTTGCGTGCATTTCGTCCCTGAGAAACCGATGTAACTGCGATAGCTATACCGGCAAGGAAAAGCACACCGCCGACTACCGCTAATGTGCCCAAAATTCCACTTACACCACCCATCAATGACTCTCCTTTTTACGAACTATGATGCTCGTTTGTAGACTGTTAGAGGAATATTTCAACCAGATTATAACATGTCCGCCTCATTTACCAGCATAACTTGCCGGTTTGGCATGGTAATGGGACAGATTGTCAGATATTTCGCATGTGAATCCAGCTTCTGGGTGAAACCACCTTAACCCCCGATGGCATCTTTTTTACCCAATTGGGTATACGCAAAATTCTACCCAAAAGTTGCATAGCGCCGTCTCTGTCCGATCAAACCTTGCGGCGTTGTCTCCGGCTAGTACAATTAGAAGCATATCGCCCTGCCAGGAGACCCACATGGCCGACAGCCTGTTTGATAACCGCTACCGCTATGATTATATTTACCCGCGTGGTCGCTCTGGTGAGACGCTCCGCGCGGTAGATACCTACGATAATGATCGTCCCGTGGTCGTCAAGCGACCCGCCCCCAATGATGCCCCGCCGATTCGCGCCGGTCAGGAAGTCAGTATCCTCAACGAGCGTAAGGCTTTGCAGCGTCTCGAAGGCCACCCAATTATCACGGCACTGTTAGGTGGCGGGCAGTTTGTGGTCGGTGGCGTCGCTCACCAGTATATTGTGATGGAACGCGGTCAGGGGGTGTTGGTAGATGAGCTGGTGCGCGATCTGGCCGCGAAAGGGGAGCGACTGCCCGAATTGGAAATGCTGGTCATCCTGGATGGACTGCTCGAATTGCTCCAAGCAGCGCATGACCGCGATGTTGTCTATAACGATGTGGATGCCAAACATCTTTTTTGGGATCGTGATAGTTACCGGCTCAAAGTGATTGACTGGGGGAATGCTGTCTTCCTCGAAGGTGATGAAACCACGCCTCAAGGCATCAGCCGGCAGAGTGATGTTTTCCAGGCTGGGCAGTTGCTCTATTACATTATCAGTGGTGGTGGACGGGCTGATCTACCGCGTGACGCTGGTGAAGATTTCCTGATAAACCTGGGGCATGATGCCGAGCGGGTCTCGCCGCGTCTGCACCAGATTATGAGCAAGGCCGCACATCCCAACACCCGGCTGCGCTATCCTTCCATCAATCGGCTGCGGAAAGACCTGGATGAATATCGCGGGCCGCTGGAACGTGAGCGTAACAGTATCCTGGGCCGTATGACCGAGCGCCTGCGCCATAGCCGCAGCAAAGATGAACTTCAGGTCATGTTGGAAACACTCGAACCCGCCCTGACGATGGACCCCGGATTCCCACAGTCCCGGCAGACCTACCGCGAGATTCTGGCCCGGTTGCGCGACCTGGAAGTTGCCGCAGACCTTGATGCTGTTCGCATCTACCTGGAAAGCGGGAACTGGGAGCGAGCCGCCCGTTTGCTCAGTAATCTTCGCCCCCGCGCCAGGGGGGAGCAGGCTGCGATGGTGAATATGCTGCACGACTGGGCGGAGACGATGCAAACTGCTGGGCTTGCGTCTATACCCTCGGCTATCCTGGAAGCGGTCACACTGATTTTCGATGATTTTCCGGTACGTGCTGCCGATGTACTGCTTACCCGCGTAGAGGAAGAGTCTGCGTATCCGGTTCAGCTTCTGTTGGCGGAACGAATCTCGGCCTATGTGCCGGATGTGCTGCTGCTGCGCCCTAATCTCTATCGGGTTGAGACGACGCTGGCGCACCTGGCATCTGAAGGGGGCAACACCACTGAACCGCGCGCGTTATTGACGGCAATTCACCAGGTTCTCAACAGGTTGGCCGGTATGAGTCCGGCTAATCTGGTTGAACTGCGCGACGGATTTCGCACGGTAGTGGATGAAATTACGGCGCTGGGGGTGTTGCTGGATGGTCTGTCAGGGGGTGGGATCGCGCAAGACCGGCTGCCACTGGCCGCGCTGGATCGCGCCTTGAACGCGACCATGATTCTGGCCGACAATATGCACGTGATTGGCCGGCAGGCTACTGCCAGCCCCCGTGATGCTCTAGCGGCGCTGGATGCGAGTCGGACGATTGACCCATCCAATCCTGCCTGGGACGCTGTGGGGCGGCTGTTGGACGGGCTTTATGAACTCCTGGGCAGTTACCAGACCTATGTTCCGGCAGCAGATGGCTCTGACCTCGCCAATTGGCTGCATGATTCTCGTGAAGACCTTGCCCCCTTTGCCGGACGTTTGTTTGACGAAATGCTGCTCGGCATGGTACGTGGGCTGGATGCAGCCGCCGAAGCCTGGGGGAACTACGCTGAAAGCACGATTCTGGGCAATCGGTTGGGGACCATTACGGCGCTCAACGATGCGGCAGACGCGATAGGCACAGTCAGCCCGACATTGGCCGGATGGCTCAACCAGCTTCGTGCCGTTATCAGCAGTGCGCACTATATTGAACGACATACCCTGTATGGTGGGTTAGGGCGGTTGCTGGCGGATGGCTGGGAGGCCTTCGACAAAGGTCGTCTGCCGGATGCCGAGCGGTTGGGAAATCAGGCCGTAGATATTGCCAAAACCGATGCCGAGAAGCTGGCAGCCTCTCGTCTGGCTCGCCTCGCTGAACTCACTCGCAACTGGCTCGAACGCAGCGGAGCGGCCAACCGCAAAGGGGTGAAAACGGCGCTAAGTACCGTCGAAACACTGTATACTGCCGAAGAAAATGCCATTCGTGAAGCCTTTACCGCACAGATGCCGAGCAAAGAAACGTATCTCAAAGCGATGGGCAAAGGTCTGGTTGAGCTTTATAACCGGAGCAGCACTGCCGGGCTGCGAATTCTGTTCGCCAACTATATTTTCCTGGGTGCGCTGGATGCTCATGGAGGCGAACTAGAGGATGCTGGGTTCTGGCTGGAGGCGGCAGTCAAGACACTGGGTGAGCATGGAGAACGTCATCCGCTGACTCGCGCCCTGGCGGAATTTGCCGAGCGCCGACGGGATCTGAATGCGGCGGCGTCCCTCTTGAATCAGGTCAATGGCGGTTTCGCCCTGGCGACGCTCGATAGCACGCGGCGCAAGCTGGAAGATAACCCCCAGGCGCGAACCCTCGCAGCAGGTATCCATAGCCTGCGCGAGTTAGAGGCCAGTGTGCGAGACTGGTCTGATGGCGAGTTTCGTTCCGCTGGAATCAAGCTGGATAATGCCATCAAGAATGTTGGTGAAGTAGAGCAGGCCGCGGCAGTCACGCTGACCAGCTATCGCAGTTGGCTGATGGAACTGAGCGCAGCGTCGGCGGAACTGCATAATCTTTCACGCATGATGCACCAGGCGATTGATCAACGTCCGAATGAGCCGCCGGAGATCATCGTGTCGGCGCACCACCGTATGGTAGAAGTAACTACCCGGATGCTGGGTGAGGCTTACGCTGCGACCTTGCGTGGGTGGCGCGATACCTATCTCTCATTCGTGGAAGTCTATACGGATTATTCTGTGCGTCGCAGTGAACGGCTGAACCGCTTTAATCAACTATTCCGCGCTATGTTTATTGACCGTCATCCAGCCTATCCTCTGTATCGCCACTGGAACCAGGTAACAGAAGATTCGCCGGAGTTCCCAGCGCCGCCGACTGATGAACCCACGCCTCGTATAGCGGATGGGGATGACATCGCAGCCAGTGAATATCGCGGCTCGCGCTATGCCGACCCGCAGCCGGAAGGTGGCGCGGCAGTGCGACTGCCACGCCTGTCACGGCGGGTTATTGTGGCGGGTGGTGCTGCGCTGTTCGTCTTGGTTGTGCTGGTGATATTAGGTGGTCTGTTAGGTAATCAAGGTGCAGGTGTGCCGACCATTGCTGTGACCATTACCGATACTCCTACTTATGATCCTTCAGGGACAATGGTGGCGCTGCTCGCCCTGAGCGCAACGGATGCGCAAACACCGACTCCCACCGCTACAACTGACCCGGCGCGGGTGACGCCTACCCTGCCGTCCCAGCCCATTGAATTTGCGACACCAACTATTCGCCCTACACTCGTGAGTGTGGATGGTTCGCCGCAGCCCAGTGATACACCCACTGATACGGACACGCCTACTAATACTGCTACGCCAACGCTGACCGATACACCGACCATCACGGCGACACCAACCAATACTGCCACGCCGACCAGTACGCCGACTGCGACTCTGCCGCCGGAAGGGCTGCAAGGGGCACAGGACTTGTTGGCGCTTTTCAACCGGTTGCCGGTGTTCCCCTGGAGCAATGATGAGTTTTCATTGGTGCAGGCGATTGATACTTCCTATTGGCGTCTGGGGTCGAGTCCCGGAAGCGAGGGAGATGAGGTGGTGATTACGCTGCCTGCTGACCTGCTCGAAACGTACTTCGGCAACAACGCCGCCAGTCGGATTCGCCGGATGGAAGTTGAACTCACGTTGACGAGCCATCTTCCGGCACTGCTGGAAGCCAACCAGGTCTACTTTGGGGCGCTTTTGCAAGACGCGGCTAACCCGAGCCAGACCGCTGGGGTGAATATCCAATTGGTTCAGCCGGGAATCATCAACATCGGCCACCGAATCGGGGCTGAAACCACGACAATCAGCCAGCGTTCGGTCAGCATTCCTGGGGGACGTATTCGCCTGGAACGGGATCCGGCTAACGGCAGTATCACGGTGTTCTATAATGGTGAACAGATCGGCCAGGCTATTCCTTTCGCCGGGACCAACTCGGCTGTCCTGCCCGTTCTCTATGCGCGGGGCGGGGGCGTCATCGTAAGTGTTACAAGTTGGTCGGTGACGGTACGTTAGGCTAAACCCTGGGCACGGTGAACCAGAAAGTTGAACCCTTCCCAGGTTCGTATTCAACGCGAATCTCTCCTTCGTGCGACTGGACAATACGCCGCGCCTAAACCGGTGCTTTTTCATCGCCAGTCGGTTGGGCGGAGAGGTGAGCAAAATCCTGGAATATTCGTCCGCAATCGGATGGGTTGATACCCGACCCCCGATCCCGTATTTCAAAACGCCACGTATCCCCTTCTAAGGTCGCCCTCACCCGAATCGTGCTTCGCGGAGGAGAATACTTGATGGCGATAGAGATAAGGTTATCCAGAACCTGCCGTAATCGCACCGCGTCCGGGCGGACTACACCTTGATTCACTGTTTCCAGCGACAGTGCCTTTGGCCGATGCCAGTTTCGAGTGCTGCTCTACGGCCTCGCTCAAAAATGCAACCGTATCAATCGCAATTGGGGCTAGTTGCAGGCTAATGTTTATTCATGGATCCGTCTTATCTCAACACAATGTTTGGAGTTGATCTAATTATATTGGGCGACGAAAAAAAAGTGTAAAGAGCGTTTTACAGCAATCTTGCTGTGCCGATTCGGCTGGGAACCTGCCGTAAAATATAAATTCGCGCAACCTTTATTGTGCTCAGGTAAATCTGTAGTAAACTATAAACAAACCATTTCCTAACTATGGCAGGAGCAGACGAATGTCCGAGCATACGGGCGCGAATGATCCAAAATGGCTGGACGAGTTTGAGCAGCTAGCCAATGAACAGCTTGGACACGGGTCGTCGTGTGAACAGGTTCACCCCATTGTCGAACAATGGTTTAACCAACTGATGAACGAGGACCCTCCTGAATCACGGGATTCGGTAGCTCAGGCAATGGCCTGTTTATCTACCGAGATTCTGTATACCACTCCCCAGCAACTGCGCGATATTTTGATGCAGCATATTACTGAAGATGATCTGGCCCTATGGATTGAACATGTGCTGCTGGTTGGTCGCGCCTTTGAAATTGCCCTTAATGACGGCAAATTGGACGACCTTTAGCCAAGAGATACCAGAGTTCATTGATACGGAATCTGCGACAAGTTGTGTTCGGAGTATGGCCGGTATGTCTGCCATGCTCGTGATATGCACGAGTGCCTGTGAGCATATTCAGCGCAGCACTTCACCGGAAACAATCGTGCGTGATTTACTGGTGTAGTACACCCGATAGCTATGTCCCCGTGTAAAACCATGACCAATCTCCCGTGAAACTGGGAAGCGATCCCTGCCGATGACCAGGTAGTAGGGAGACCAGAAAGGTAGGGGCAGTCGTTCTTTTAATATCACCCGGCCATTAGCTGCACGCACGCCGCCCGCTAGATCCGCCTGGAATGATAGCCATGCCAGCGCCGCTATTGCCGCCATGATTACACCAGCAAACCAGATGATGGCCTTTGCCTGGAAAATAAACCCGGCGATACCCAGGACTGTCATCCCCAATCCCCAACTACGCACAGATGATAAGGCCTGGCGTGACAGAGTCTCTCGCTGGTTAGGGCTTAGACGGCCACGCTGGTTGTCAGCCAAATCAGCGGCGGTGAAATTCAAGGCAGCTATCAACAGCATATAGGGGTTTGGACGCATCATGGTTCTACCCTCTGGGGTGAAATCGGAATATCCGACCCGACACTTGATATATCTGGCGCGCTGTGCAGCACACCAGACTCCATACTTGAAAAGGATTATTCTAAAGAAATATCGCGCGGATGTACCAATCAGTGGAACTAACGGAGTAAGTGTTCTTTGACCATTCTACAGCAGAAAAACAGCAAGATTCCCCCATAGTCTGGGGGAATCCTGGCATGAAGAATTCCTATGTCTCCTCATGTGGTGTGTGGCGGGAAACACTGGGATAGAAGGCGAGCAGAAATCCGAAAGACGGTTTGCTCTTGTCAAATTCATCGCCATTGTCAAATTCATCCAGCAGCGCCTTGAGCCGCCGGTGAAATTCAGTGGCTTCCGCTTCAGTCAGGTTCATGCCACCACGCCAGAGCATAAGAGAATGTGGGGTGGGGGAGTCTGGTTCTTCAGGAGTGGTCAGGTCAATCATCCCGGCCTGAATACTTTTCTGGATGTCGTCGCGTGTCTCTTCAAAAATACCCATTAGCACCATGTTGAGATTTTCTTGCCCGCCTGGCGAGTCGGGCGAAAGTAAATCCCGACTGACCCGAAAGCTCATCGCCGCCGCCCGGTACTGCTTTTCGATGATTCCGGAAATCACGCGGGTATCTACTACCTGAATCAGCGCCTGTTCCTCAAGCTGTTTGATGTGATAGTACAGCTTCGTTGGCGGCAGTTTCAGTTGCGCAGCGATCTGCTTCACCGTGCATGGGGTAAACGCAAGCAGCTTAACGATTTGAAGGCGCAGCGGATCGGCCAGGACCTTGAGCGTCTCCAGGTTATCTACCATCATCTCGGAAACCGGTTTAAATGGGGAGGACTGTGTGTTGTTCATGATCCAAGTTTAGCCAAAGTGAAGCAAATTGACCACTCTTATGGGAATTCCGTCACAATCTGCATCAGAGCGCCGTGAGTCAGAGTCGGGTCGAGCTGTTGGGGGGCGCTCCCGAGCAGTACCAGCCGGTAAAGTGATGTCTTGCTTTTTGCCAGATACACTTGTGCTGCTGGCGTCACGGCGGGAGTGAGGCGCAGCTTTACCCCCTGCAATACAAATGTGGCAGATGCCGCTGACCTGCGCCAAGGTGATATCCCTAGCAATTTGGTATAAGACGCAATTGTCATTTCGTCCAGGTGAGCGATCAGCACTTCTAGCTCAACGATGCCAGCAACGCCGTTGGCATGTTGAGTTGCCTCGGGCGTATTCGGCACACGCACCGTGCGTGGCGTCTGGTCTTCAATCAGGAAGGGAGACATCTCACCCGCTACTGTTGCCGTCAACCAGCGCATTTCCGCGCCATCTGCCCGGAGGCGACGACCCGGCACAACGTCTTCTACTGCCGCGCCACGCCCTCTCAGATCGGGGATCAGGATTTCCAGTTTTTCGGCCAGCAGCGCGTACCCCGCTATACCTTCTGCCCCTTGTGCCAGTCCACTAAAATCCGCCGTATGCGGGTCGCTGCGCGAATCGCCGGTCAGTGCCAGTAGTTCCAGGTAGCTCCCATCCTGGAAGCAGATCAGGGCATTATGTGTCGTGCCGCTGGCGTGCCTGCCACCATACAGCACGGTGAACCCCAGGGCACGGAAGTCCATCATCGCTGTATCCAGGTCATGCACGGCGATAATTATGTGGTCAAGCTGGAATGCCATCCTGTTTACTCCGCTGGTCGCAGCGCATCAACCACCGGCAGAAATACGCCATTATAGTATGTTTCAGTCACCGCATTCGGGCTGAGTAACATCACGAGGTAGCCTGTCCCATCTTGCTCAGTGATTGCCAGTGATGCCGTCATGGTATCGGTGTTAAGCGTGTAGAATGTCCATGTTAACCCGTTGGCGGCCCGTTCACCGTCACCCGCTGGGAAGCCGGGAAGCCGCATCTGCTGCTGCAAAAGTTCCCGTACTGCTGTCGCTCCGCCCGGTATGGACTGCTGGAACAGCACAGTGGAACTGGCTGTCGAAAGCGCGTAGATGCCTGGCCTGATTTCGCTCCAGGTATCAGGAATCACGCTGGTGAGTTTATACGCCTCACTTGACAGGGGGATGAGGGTAAACGACGTTTCCGGCACGACGAATGTCATTGGTGGCATTGTGGCGATGCAGGATGAGTCTGGTTCTCCTGTTGGGTCATCCAGAAAGCTCAGTGCAATTTGCAGGGGACAGGTATCCGAACGCACCGCGCCATGTCCCAGGCCAGGGAACACATACAGGTGACTGTTGGCGAGATCGTCAGACACCATCTGTCCCCAAACTGGCGGTGTGATCGGGTCGAACTCGCCTGCCAGCACCAGTGCCGGGATATTACTCACCACCGCCTGATTCTCACGATCAGGGGCAGGCTGTACGCCCCATTCAGCGCACAGTGTAAAGATGTCCTCTGTGAAGCGGTTGAACGTGCCCGCCAGACTCTGTGGTAAAGTCGCGCCGGTTGCCAGCGCCTCGTCCAGTGAGGCGGACTGCATTTCCTCCGCACATTGCACGGAATAATAGAACGCTTCGCTCAAACCCAATGGACGATCCAGGTAGTCCTGAGCAATTAGCGACAGTGCCTGCGCGTCGCGGTTTAGCAAGGCGTGGATGATCTGCGGAATATTCGGCAGGACTTCCTTACGGTACATCAGGTTAAACAAGCCCTCTACCAGCATGTCTCCGGTGATATAGACCGTGAATTCAGCCCCTTGCTGCATTGGGATGATCGTTCGGGCGGGTTCACGGTTGAACTGATCCACAAGTTCATAAAACGCCGTTTCGAGGTCAGGATAGACGGTCTGGCAGCCCTGTTGTGCTACACACGTATCGAAGAGCTGGCGATAAGCATTGCCTAGCAGTGAGGCGAAATCCAGATATAAATTCACCTGCAAGGGATAAGCTGAATCGAGAATCACACTTCGAATGCCATTGGGATAATCGCGCATAACGGTCAGCGCCAACTTAGAACCATACGATACCCCAAATAAGTTCCACTGTTCATAACCCAATGCCTGCCGAATCGCCTCCAGGTCAGCCGCATTGTTGGTTGTGTTGTAGAGATCAAGGTTCGCCCCGTTTTCCACCAGTTGGCGGCGGCATGTCAGGAGTGCCTGGGATTCTGCCTGTTTGTAGTCCTCCACCGGGCGTTGTTCTCCGGCAATTTCGTAGAGGGCGAACAGGAAGTTCGGGCAATCGAGTGACGGTTCGGAACGTCCGACACCGCGCTGGTCAAAGAGGATGAAATCGCGGTTCTCTAAAAATGCGTAATAGTTTGGGCGGAACGTATTATCCGGGTATTCCAGTGCCGACCCACCGGGGCCACCTACCAGCAGCACAACCGGATCAGGTTGCGGGTTTTCACTGCGGCTGTGGATAATCGCCACTTGCAAGGAGACCAATTCACCATTATCAGGATTCCGATGGTCAGCCGGGACTCTCACTGTGCCGCAGTCAATTGTAAGGCCGGTGGGCAGGATAAACGGGCAGCGGCCCGGTTCGAACGATGGTGTATCGTCCTGAGCATGAACGGGCAGCGATATCACAAGGAAAAGCAATAGAAGATACATTAACCGTTTAACCATCACAATACACTCTCAATCCTATGAATAAGCAATGTGGCATTACATATTACCGTATGTCAGGCAGGAGAAAAGGCGCAATAATTAGAGACGGGGGCAAGCGCAAAGCCTGCCCTCCGGTTACTGCTGCGGCCACACTGTCAGGTGCGACTATCCTTCGTAATACTTGTCAATCTTCGTCAAGGCGGCGTCTACGATGTCCAGCCCTTCTTGAATCTGGGATTCAGTAATCACCAGCGGCGGGCAGTTATAAATCACATTCCAGCGGACAAACGTGTTCATCCCGTCGGCTTTCAATGAAGCTGCTACTGTGCCCATCGCTTCCGAAAGCGGTTGGTTAAAGTTGCTCATCGGTTTGTGGGTATCACGATTCTTGACAATCTCAATTGCCTGGTGCAGCCCAGCCCCACGAATATCCCCAACACATGGATGTTTCTCAGCCAGGTCCATCAAGCCCCGGCGCAGCACCTTTCCCATCTCACGGGCATTTTCGATCAGATGCTCGTTACGATACACTTCGATATTGGCGATGCCCGCTGCACAAGCCAGTGCATGGGCGCTGTATGTTAGTCCGCCCAGCAGGGGATGGTCGTCAAAATAGGCAGCAACTTTCTCGCTCACGACGGCAGCTCCCAGGGGAATGTAGCCACTGGTTAAGCCCTTCGCCAGCGTCATGATGTCCGGTTCCACATCCGGGTAGTGGTCAATACCGAACCACTCACCGGTACGCCCGAAACCGCTCATGACCTCGTCAACGATCAGCAGCATATTATATTTATCGCAGATTTCGCGCAACCGGCGGAAAAAGGTGTGGCTGGGCTGGATAATCCCGCTTGAACCACTGTACCCTTCCCACAAAATGGCAGCGCATTCCCCAGGCCCTTCAAACTGCACGATCTCCTCAATCATGTCGGCTACAATCAAGTCGCCTTCTTCCTGAGTCCGTCCGATGTAAATCGGGCTTTGGTATGCATATGGGTCGGGCAGGCGCACAATCCAGGGGACACCGGGTTCGTTGCCCAGGCGGCGCGGGTCGCCACCCGCCGTCATAGAGCCAAAGGTTGCGCCATGATACGAACGGTAGCGGGTGAGAATTTTCTGCTTGCCGGTATAAAGGCGGGCCATCTTCATCGCGTTTTCTACGGCGTCCGTGCCACCATTGGTGAAGAATGATTTCTTCAACTTACCTGGTGTGACTTCCGCCAGCAGTTCCCCTAAAATACCACGAGGTTCAGTGGCAATACCGGGGTAGGCGTACGTTACTTTGGCGGCCTGCTCCTGAATAGCCTTGATGACGTGCGGATGCCCATGCCCGACATTGACATTCATCAACTGTGATGACCAGTCAATATACCGTTTGCCATCGGAGTCCCAGAAGTAAACCCCTTCAGCGCGAGCCATCGCGATTGGTTTCCAGGCATTCTGGGCCGTCCAGCTTGCTAATGTGAAAGTTTTGTTCTTATCAACAATTTCAGCGGTTGTGACCATGAGGCAATCTCCTGTTCATTATTTTGTAGCCGCCAATTGTAAATCAAAATAACAGGGGAAACGAGGAAGTGGATATACAAATCAGATTTGGCCTATTTTGTTGATGTATAGGACTAATCGTTTATGCGTGTGTTAGGAATACGTGTGCTAAAATGAATAAAGTAAATAGAAGGCGATACCCTAGAGCATTTTCTCGGATGGATAATTTAAACGCCAATTATATGATCTGGAAGATGCAGTCCCAGGAAGATGTGCAGGGACTCATCAAAGCGGTTCGTGACCCGGATGCGGACATCCGCCGTCGCGCAGTGGCTGCGCTTCGCACGTTGGGTGCTACCAACGCAATCCCGGCGCTGCAAGTCGCGCTGGTCGCGGAGGGTGACCCGACTGTGCGCATGGCATTGATGGCAACACTGGATTTCCTCTTTCAAAAAGACATTGACGAAGAGGAAAACGGTTCGGCAGACGAACGCCATAATCGTATTGTGAGTTTGGTCGGCCAACTTAACAGCAATAGCCCGACTCGCATCATCCAGGCGGCGCGTGCATTAGGTGAACTACGGGAGAAAATAGCCGCCGAAACCCTGGTAATCGTCTTCCGTAACCAGTCGCATTCTCCAGCGGTGCGATTGGCGGCGGCGGAAGCGTTGGTCAAGCTCGAAAGTGCGCCAATAGAAGTCTCGCTGCTGGGAGCGCTCACCAGCGCTGATTGGCGGATCCGGCGTAATGCCGCCGCTGTGCTGGGGCAGCTCAAGGCGGATTGGGCAGCAGACCCCTTGGGCATGGTGCTCCATGATGCTAATGAGCGTGTTCGGCTGACAGCACGGGCAGCGCTGGAACGCATCGGTACGCCGGAAGCACTGGCGCTCCTTGAGCGCGGTGGTAACGCGAGGGACATGGTTGAAGTCCAGACCGTTGCCTCGGCAGAAGATGAAACTATACCGACCGCAGCGGTAGATATACTTAGCGAACCCCTGTCTACTGAGGAAGACACCCAGCCCAGTACCACTCCCCCTGTCGTTTCAGATTAAGAATATTCCCGAAAATACCTAGGCAGACAGGCTGGGGACGGCAGCGCGTCCCTTGTTTCGTGTTTGATTCAGTATCCTGTTCATGACTTCGTTTGTTTTCTGAACAAGGGGCGGGCAGCCCCCTGTTCAGTAGTTTTATGTTGGTGTTACTTTAGGCGCTGATCCATAATGTAGTCGGCGGTGCGGATGGCGAGCGCCACAATTGTCAAAGTTGGGTTGACCGGGGAAGTTTCCACAAAGCTGCTTGAGCCAGCCGTGAAGAGATTGCGGATACCATGTACCTGGCAGTATGGGTCTACTACGCTGTTATCAGGTGATGTCCCCATCCGGCATGTTCCCAGGTGGTGTGACCAGGAAGTCCACCCCTCATACGGCTGGAGAAACGATGAAACGGTTCCGGTGGCTTCATTTAGCCTCTGGAACAGCCGCTGCGAAAAAGCGTATGTTTCCGCATCAAATGTGCTGGATTGATGGTGAATATGTGGAATCCGGTCGCCGAACGGATCGCGGGTATCGGATAGGGTGACATATTTCTCATCAGTCATATCTGACTCCGCATGGAACCACATCCAGCGTGTATGCAGGAAAAAATCAGCCGCTTCTTGCAGGTTGTCCATTTCTGTGAAAGTCGGGTCAGCGATGCCCGAACGCGGCTCGGACTCAATGAATTCAATCTTGACACCACCATAGCTGCCACGATCTTCATGGTCAATAAACTGGTGGCTTTCCGCCGTGTGTGGCCCAGCGCGGCCTGGGAAGACCGGCTCCGGGTAGCGGAGTAGCGCGTAACGAATCTGGTGGAAGCCCAACCGCTTGCCCAATTGACCGCCACTGTTTCCCAGCCCGTCTCGGAATTGATCATTGGCGGAGAGCATGAGCAGGCGCACAGTTTCAATTGTGCCGGGGGCCAGGACAAACACCTGGGCGCTGTGTTCCCATTCTTCACCTGTTTGGTTATTATGCACCAGGACTGACTGTGCAACCCCAGCCTGATCCACATTTATGCGACGCACAGACACATTCGTTTGCAGCGTGCAAAAGCCCGTTTGCTGGGCGAGCTGCATGTGATAGCCAGGAGAGTAGCGTGCGCCTAACGGACACGCCCGGCATACACCGTAGTTTTGACAACCGGGGCGGGTTTCATAGAGTGTTCGGGTGCGTGCCTGCGGCGTGGTGTGTAATAGGATATTGTGATCACGCAGTTTTTCTCCCAGGACACGCTCCGTATAGCTGAGTTCAAACGGTGGTAGCGGTAGCGGCTGTGAACGTGGCGGCGTAAATGGGTTGTCATCGGTATTGCCCGAAACCCCCAGCAGGGTTTCGGCGCGGCAATAGTACGGTTCAAGTTCATCATAGGTAATCGGCCAGTCTTCACCCCGACCATAGTGTGTGCGGATTGCCAGATCAATCGGGTGCATACGCAGGGTGATAGCGCCCCAGCGTGTTGCCATGCCCCCGACCCGGAAGAAGCGTTCATTGTCAACCAGAAATGGGATGTCGCCATCCTGCACAATCTGGCGATATTTGCGATCCAGATCATGCGCCGGATTATCGTACTGGTTCAGGATTTCTTCGACAAATTGCTCACTTTGGGGGTAAGCATAATCGGGGCCTTTCTCGAAGACATGAACATCAATCCCTTGCTGTGCCAGCAGGTAAGCGATGGTTGTCCCGGCTATCCCGGACCCAATGATGGCAACGGTACTTTCAGTCATTATCGCCTCGCTTCAAAACGGGGCAGCCCGAAGGCCGCGCAACTAGAGTGAAGATAGCGGCTGCGTGTAGTTGTCTAACCCGCGTGGCATACCCGGCCATGCTTCGTAGCCGACAGCAATCCATGCATCGGTATTCATGAACATTGTCAGGAGTTCACGAAAGATGTGTTGGGATACCTGCAACGAGAAAATACCATGCCCAAAGCCATCCATCAAACGTTCATCACGGGTGATGGGCATCCGCAGCCAGGGTGCCAACACAAAACGGCGTTCGCGTTCATTGCAGTCAACAAAGGTCTTGCTATAAGTATAGGCGCTATCCCGATTAAGTTCGGTCACGAAATCCTGATATACCTTTCCATAGCCGTTGATTTTTTCGGCATGGTAAACCAGGTATTGCTCGTAACGATCTGCGTCAACCGGGAAATTCACAAAAATCGTCGTAATGACAGCTCGCATCGTCTCGCGTACAACATCATCCATCGGGCCAGGAGGGATATCCGGCAGGGGCAAAAGGCGAATTTGCTCAACGTAGTTCAACACGAACGGTATGCCTACTCCGGCTGCAATTGCAGTTGCACCCGCGAAAGTCAGTAGGAATTGGCGTCTGGTTATTGTCATGGTTTTAACGCCTTCTCTGGAAAAAACATTTAATCTCAGTTGACCCGCCGCATAAGAGCATACGTGCCAAACTGGATTTCCATCTCGAAATTTGCTTCACGCTCCGGCGTATCGTAGATGCCAACCCAGGAAGCAAATGGCCCGATGAGCAGATAGTCTGGTGATGCTTGTAACAGGTCATAGTTGAAAGCATAAGACTGGTTCTCTGATCGTTGGCGCAGAGTTTTCCACATGACGAGTTGATGGGGCATATGGTAGTTACGATGTAACCCCCGACCCGTGATTTGCCATTCCCAGGTTTCAACGACGGCTGAGCGATCAACGCGCTGGTCAATATAGGCAATCATCATTTCATCATAGGCAGGCTCGTCATAAGTAAGTGTTGGAAGCACATTGGTGAAAAATCCAAATATGAGCAGCGCCCCCAGCGAAATGATATAGACACGTTTTGCCACTTTCTCAGGTATTGACCATTTACAAACAGCCGCAAACAACAATCCGTACAGGGTTCGTCCGACCAGCAGCAGGCTAATCATCAGCGCACCAAAGATATAGCGTGGCCAGCCAATTGAGAAAATATAAACCCATATGACTGAGAAGCCTACATATACCGCCAGTGTAGCTTCCAGCCAATGTTTATCCCTTTCATCAGGCGCAACAGTGCCGACAACTTTGTAAGCTCTCCGGAACCAGTCCCCTAACCCGATCAGGGGAATTGCCAGGATAATGTACATGCCGCGTGATAGTGTAGAACCTCTAAGATTGGTGAAAAAGTGGATTTGGATACCGCTAACACTGATAACACTGTTTTCCCACCGGACATCCGCAGGCGATAAGGCCTGTGTGAACACGATCCAGGCCAAGTAAACACCAACTGCGCCAATGACTGGCAGTAGTAAACGTAGTAAATGGCCTTTGCGCTGTATAGCACGCAGGATAGCGATGAAGATGACTGCGGGTAAAAACGGGATGATAACCTGGAATTTGGTTAAAAAGCCCAGCCCAGCGAAAAGGCCGGAAGCAAGGGCAAAGACGACTGTTTCGCTGCTCCAGTCACGCAGCCATAACAGGATAGCGATCAGCCCGAACATGAAAGCAGGCACTTCACCCAGTATTTGGCGACCTAGCAGCAGCAGGCCAACATCGGACAAGGTAGGGAATGCCAGAACAAAAGTGGTTATCCATAAGGCTATCTGGCCGCCGTACAGTCTTTCTGAAAGAAAATACAGACAGACGACGGTGACGATGGTGCATAAGACAACGATCAACCGCGCTTGCACCAACCCGTTCCCCAAAAGGCTGACGCTCAGTGCTATTGGCAGAACCAATGGCGAGCCAGAAGAGATGGATGCGTCAAAGAGTTTGACACCCTGGTAGCTAAGTGTTCCATACTGGCCGGTTTCGACAAGGGTAACCGCCGCGTTCAGGGTAAACCCCTCATCTAGCCAGGAAGCCGGATATGTATCCAGGTGGACGAGCGTAGCTCCGAGTGTTAAACCAATAAGGATTATCAGAGGAATAATATGTGATTGTGTGGGGCTTCCAAAATCCGTTATGTGTTGTTTCAACCGGGTAAGTGTCATGAGCCTTTTACGCTTAGTGCATCTCATAGCGAACGGACAAACTAAAAAGAACGTATCACAGCATCACATCATTATGTCTATTATTCAAGAAATCAGGCGCATTTTTCAGGCTCTCCCTGATCGTTGGATTCGTCATTCCAACATTAATCTATCGGCTCAGTGCAGGAGAGGGCCTCAAACCCTCTCCATTTTACTACAAAATGCACGACTGACACGCCACATTCAGGTAGAGGCTGGGTACCGGTCTACAGTACGGGTGCATTGGGTTTGCGGGCGATATACTGACCGTCGCCATTCTTGCCTAACCATTCTTCGCCATCCACCAACTTCTTGCCACGCTGGTAGACCTGTACCGGCACGCCCTTAACCTTCATGCCTTCGTACATATTATAGTCGCAGCGCATGTGGTGGGTTTCGACGCTGATGGTGTGGCGTTTCTTGGGATCCCATACCAGAATGTCGGCGTCTGCGCCAACGGCAATTGTACCTTTGCGCGGGTACATGCCGAAAATCTTGGCAGGATTGGTCGCATTGAGTTCTACGAAACGAGTTGGAGAAATCTTGCCACTGTTGACGCCCAGATGCCACATGACAATCAATCTGTCTTCGATACCCGGTAGGCCGTTAGGAATCTTAGAGAAGTTGCCTAATCCCAGTTCTTTTCCGGGGCGGCGGTAGCTGGGGTTCTGCTGCTCGTATGCTACCCAATCACCGCCGTTGTGTTTCTTGGCCCACTCCTGCCAGGGGCCTTTGCCGCCTTCATACCAGAAGTCACAGTGATCGGTGCTGACGACCTGGAGGGTGCCATCTTTCACAGCGCGCCACAAGACCTCATGGTGTTCGGAATTGCGAACCGGGGGTGAGCAGACGAACTTCGCACCCTCAAAACCAGGTGCGCCCAGGTGCTTGTCCCGCGTAATATGAAAATACTGGACACAGGTTTCGCCCATGACAGGATAACCTGCTGCCCGTCCGCGTCGTAGTGCGTCTACCGATTGTTCACACGTCATGTGAACCACATACAAAGGGCAACCGGTCATGCCAGCCATGACGACAGCGCGGTTGGTGGCTTCACCTTCGATTTCCGGTGGTCGGGACGAATAGTGCCAGATTGGATCAGTTTTGCCCTCAGCGAGCAGGTTGAGCCGCAGTTGTTCTTCGACATCGCCGTTTTCGGCATGAACCATGACGATCATCCCATTAGCTGCCGCGACTTGCATAGCCTTATAGAGCGTTGCATCGTCTACCTGGAAGACGTTCTTATAGGCCATGAACAGCTTGAGACTGGTGATACCTTCGTTGACGAGGGACGGGATTTCGTTCATCACGTCATCACGCAGATCGGTGACGGCCATATGAAAAGCATAGTCAATCTGGGCAGGTTTGGCTTTTTCGCGCCAGGTCGCCAGTCCATCATGGAGGCTGCCACCCTTGGGCTGAATCACAAAGTCAATGTGCATTGTCGTGCCACCAAACGCCGCCGCTTTGTGGCCGATGTCAAAGTCATCGTTGCTGTAGGTGCCGCCAAAGGGCAGATCAAGGTGAGTATGCACATCAATCCCGCCTGGCATCAGGTATTTACCCCGGCAGTTGATAACTTCATGCCCTCGGCTGCTGATGTTCTTGCCGATTAAGGTGATAATTTCACCTTCGACCAGTACATCTCCCTCAAACATTTCGCTGGCTGTGACAATTGTTCCGTTCTTAAATAGTGTTCCCATAAAAGACTCCTCTATCGCATAAGGCAAAGGCAGAGATTGTTTCGGTATATGTACCATTGTAGCGCGTTTTTTGGAGAATTCGCCGCGCTACTTCTGATCCTGGTTACGCAGCGCCCCGGCCAGGAAGTCCGCGACATGTGTAATACGCTTGGATTTAGCGTTCCTGCTCAGGCCGCCGTTAATCTGTGTCAGGCAGCTTGCATCCCCGGTCAGGATCACGTCAGCATCCGTCTTGTCTACTTGTGTGACTTTGTCCGCAAGCATCGCGCCGCTGATCTCCGGCATTTTGACGGCGAACAGCCCGCCAAAGCCGCAGCATTGGTCTGCACCTTCCATCTCAACAGTGGTCACGCCAGTTATGTTGCTGACCAGTTGGCGCGATTGCTCCTTGATCCCCAGCATCCGCAGTCCGTGACAGGCGTCGTGAAATGCGACTCTTGTTGGCGGTAGCGCTGCGTTCAGGTCGGTAATACCGAGGCCATCCACAAGATATTCGGTGAACTCCCAGATGATGCTGGCCGCATGTATGGCCTGCTCATGCCATTCAGGGTCATCCTGGAAGAGTTCGGGATAGTAGTGACGCACCATTGCAACGCAGCTCCCGGACGGTGCCACGATGACTTCGGCTTCTGCGAACGCGCTGAGAAACTGCCGGGCAACGGACCTGGCGTCCTCGCGGAATCCCGCGTTAAAGGCGGGCTGGCCGCAGCAGGTCTGTGCCATTGGAAACCTCACCTCAATGCCGAGATGCTCCAGAATCTCTACGACAGAGACGCCAGTTTCAGGATATATCATGTCCACAATACAGGTGACAAACAGGGATACAGGTTTGTAACGGGGCGAAGGGCGTAAATCAGTCATGGTTTTTTACCTTGCTTGTTCTGCCGGTGTTGGCCTGCTGGACTGCTTGCATTTGCAATTCTTGGCGGCTACGCTGGTGAATGTTTGCCAGAATAGTTAAGGAAGATCATCATGCTGGATGAAACGTTCACCATTCGTCAGGCCACCTTAGCCGATGTTCTCACTATTGTAGCGCACCGCCGCCGGATGTTCGAGGATATGGGCCATACCAACTCGGATAGTATGGAAACTATGGATGAGATCGGCGCAGAGTGGCTGCGGGTGCGATTGGCGAATGGGCGATACCAGGGCTGGTTTGCGATAACGCCATCCGGGGCGGTTGTCGCTGGTGCTGGGCTGTGGTTGCAGGATTGGCCGCCGAACCTGTTTGACCAGCAGCCTTACCGGGGGTACATTCTGAATGTCTATACTGAACCGGATTACCGTCGTCGTGGGCTGGCACGGATGCTGGTGCAGACTATCAATGGTTGGTGTGCCAGACAGGGCATGACAACGGTAAGTCTACATGCCAGCGCCCAGGGGCGTCCCATTTATGAGTCACTTGGCTTTTTGCCCACTAATGAAATGCGGCTTATTATAATCGGAGAGTAGCGATCATGGATTTTGGTGGAAAAACCGTTCTGATTACCGGTGGGTCACGTGGCATCGGTCGGGCATGTGCTATTCAGTTCGCCGCTCATGGGGCAAAGGTGATGGTGCATTACCATCGCAGCCAGGCCGGGGCGGAAGACACGCTGCGTTTGATGAAGGGCGAGGGTCATCACATCGTGCAGGCAGATATTGCCGATGCCGATGCCGTGCGTCGCATGGTGAAGACCAGCGTTGAGCAGTTGGGGCGGTTGGACATCCTGGTCAACAATGCCGGTATTTATGAGGAACACAAAATAGACGATGTTGATTTTGAAGTATGGCGAACCGCATGGCGGGAGATACTCGACACCAATCTGGTTGGCGCGGCAAATACGGCTTACTGGGCAGCGCAGCAGATGATCCGTCAGGGTGGGGGACATATCGTCAATGTGTCGTCACGCGGGGCATTCCGGGGTGAACCGGATGCGCCTGCTTATGGTGCGAGCAAGGCCGGGATGAATGCTATGAGTCAGTCATTGGCGAAGGCGCTTGCGCCGCATCTCATCAGCGTCACAGCGGTCGCACCCGGTTGGGTTGAAACCGATATGGCAGCAGACTATCTTAATAGTCCGGCGGGAGAAGCTATTCGCGGGCAGAGTCCGATGGGGCGGGTAGCGACCCCGGACGAAGTGGCACATACCGTGTTGTTCCTGGCATCGGCACAATCACTCTTTCTGACTGGCGCAATCGTGGATGTAAACGGGGCTTCCTACTTGCGAACCTGACCGTCAGAGCCTGCTGTCTCGCCGGGGAATATGCATTAATTGAGTTAGAAAGTGATCGTAAGATGGGATGTGATTCCCGGAAAGATGCGTCGTTATAGAAATTTGCACTATAATAAAGTGGAATTGCTATCGTCAGGAGAACAGCCGTTATGCACCAACCAGGATACGATATTCGCCTTCGCAGCAGCGCCCAGACTAATACCGGGCAGGTGAGACAAAACAACGAAGATAATATCCATCTATGGTCGCGGGACAAGTATGTGCTGGCGGTGGTAGCGGATGGCATGGGTGGTGCAGCAGCGGGCGAGGAGGCCAGTCGAATCGCAGTCGAAGCGATTGAGGATGGCATGGCGATGCGGGATTACAGCACCCCGGAGGCGCTGTTAGAGATGGATGATGGTGTTGTTAAAGAAAGACTACGCCAGGCTATTCAGACGGCTAATCTTGAAATTATGCGGCGGGCCACCGCTTCACCAGACATGCGCGGGATGGGAACAACGGTCACGCTGGCATTTATCCGCAAAACTCACGCGATTGTGGCGCATGTTGGTGACAGTCGTGCATACCTTGTGGATCGTTTGGATGGCGATATTACCCAAATCACCGCTGACCACAGTTTTGTGCAGGCGCTGCTGGCTGCCGGGCATATCACCCTTGAGCAGGCCGAGGAACACCCAATGCGTAACGTGTTATACCGGGCACTAGGGCAGGGTGAAGATGTTGAGGTGGATATTTATGTCAAAGACCTGCATATCGGTGATCGCCTGGTGCTATGCTCAGATGGCTTGACACGCCATGTGAAACCGGAGGAAATCGCCCAGCTTGTGTTGGCACACGATAACCCTGATATTGCCGGTCAGCGCTTGATTGATTTAGCGAATGAGCGTGGCGGTGAAGATAACGTTAGTGTGATTGTCATTTCAGTTGAGCAGAAACTCCCAACCAAACCGCCTGAAAAAGAAGCTGCACTGGCCGATGCTAACGATGATGATGAAACGCTGGTGCTAAAGGACCGCAAACCGGGCACGAAACCGCTCCCTCCTTTGCCCGATACATCAGAAGCATCTCACTCCGGTGAAGCGCTCGCGACGGTATCTCCGGGTGAACGCCTGGAGCCAGAGGGCGTGGTTTATCCCGATCCGCTGCAAAAGGGCAAAATGGATGCGGAGCGCCCCAGTGATGATGCTCAGCCCAGCGATTTTGATGAAGTAGTGGCCGACGATACACTTGACAGGGCGATTATGACCCGCCCTGGAAATCTACTGTCGGACCTGCCGCAACAAGTGGCCGATCACTCGGATTCAGCCGATGATAATGATGAAGCTGAAGGTGTTGATTTACGGATTCCAGACCAACAATGACAACCAAACCCATTCTTTGGCCTGAACCTATAGATGAACAGCGATTGCCTGGCGGCCAGGCTGCCTGGATCAATTCTGTTATTACCCAATACACCGCTCTCGTGGATGAACTCAGCGCTGATGAGCGTCGTTTGTATGCTTATATCTGGGAAAGTATGACCCGCTTCATTGCCCCGGTCAGCATCCGCCAATACAGTGGCATCAAACAGCCACAGATCGTCATCCAGCAAATGGTTGCCAGCCTGAATACGCGCAAACTGCTGTGGTACGATGACGACCTGCGAGCAATTCTGCAATGCCCGCCTTATTCTGTGCTGCACACCTCGCACCAGGTCAAAGCCTTTGGTTGGGGGCGAGCTTTCGCGAGTAGTTTTGTTGATGCGCCGTCGGCGCTCCTGGTGTATGGCCCGAATGTCTGGGTGGATATGCAGGGGACATGCCCACGCAGCGGCGAGGAGCTGACGTTGCGGGTCAAAATGCGCGAAGACTTCAAGCTGGAATTTGATGTTCCCTCCGGCGGCGAAGGCTGGTGTGTCTGGTTGCCATCGTACCCGGAAGAGACACCGGAACGGACCTACCAGGAATTCAACATTTTACGCTCAAAGATTAATGTTTTTCATTCACTTCAGGATTTGCAGACTCACCAGCAGTACCAGGATGATGAGGGAGTCGGTGTGATCTACACGCTGGAACAGGCGCTGTACGCAAGCCAGTTTTTGTTGTATGCCTATTCTCGCGTGCTCAATCCCTCAGACTGGCAGACTGCACAAGCCTGAACATGCCGCTTATCACATCTGGTGGCATCTACCCGCTATCCATAAGATCACGAAATTTTCTGAAAGTCACTTAAAAGTAAGGTTTCTCCCGTAGTAACGATGGGTCTAAGCGTATTGCTCTGTGTAAAATCGGATGTCCATACGATTACTAAGAAGTCACAACGTTACTTGACAAGGGAAATGCGCATTTCGACTAAAATGGTTAGAATTAAAAAACTCTGTTATTAGAAGGCTGGACATGCAAGAAAAACTATTTCGCAAAGCGGCGCTCGAAAAACTGTCATCTCCTGAAGAATTAGATCAGTTAATGCAAATCACCGGCCCCAGAGGGTGGTTGGTGTTGGCCGCCTTACTGCTGCTTCTGGGGGCGATAGTAGTCGTCGGCGTGACCGGCGAAATCCCCGTGCAGGTTGACGCGGCATACTGCGTGCTGGCGAAAGACGAGAATGCAGTCTTGTATGCCGTCATTTTTGTGCCCGCCACCAGCGAGCACGGCATTGTAGTTGGGGATACCGCCCAGATTGTGCCGTTTGGCATCTCGCGCTCATCAGGACAGTTTATACTCGGTACGGTCTCCCACATTGCATCCCGTCCGGCCTATGCTGAGGAAATGGATCAGGTTATCAATAGCTCTGACCTGGTGGACAGCATCCTGCTGGAATACAACTCGGTTCTTGAGGTTGATGTCACGCTGGCGACCAATGCCGATGGTAGTTATCAGTGGTCGGTGGCAGTACCTCCAGAGGTTGAGATGCTGCCGGGGACACCCTGTGAAACAGCCATTACCACCGACGAGCAGTCTCCCGTTAACCTGATCTTGCGTCAATTAGGTTAGGCGCGATGACAAGACCTGAACAGAAAATACCCCCTCAAAAAATACCTTCTCGTCCCCGGCGCGCCCGCCGTGTATATACGCCGACCATGCTGCAAATGGAAGCTGTCGAATGTGGCGCGGCTTCTCTGGGGATTGTGTTGGGTTATTATGGCCGAGTCGTAGCTTTGGAAGAACTGCGGTTGGCGTGCGGCGTCTCACGAGATGGCGCGACAGCCGGAAACGTGCTGCGGGCGGCACGGCGTTATGGACTGGACGCCAAGGGCTTCCGCGATGAGCCGGAAGGTCTGTTCAGCAGACCGCTCCCTCTAATAGTCCACTGGAATTTCAATCATTTTGTGGTTGTAGAGGGATTCGGGAAAAATAAAGTCTATCTGAATGATCCGGCTCGTGGACCACGCACTGTCAGCTATACCGAATTTGATGAAGCATTTACCGGGGTTGTCCTGACATTCGCCTTGGGCGAGACGTTCATTAAGGCTGGGGCGCGGCATGGTTTTGCCCAGTCACTATGGGAGCGGTTGTCCCGGTCACAAATTGGCCTGGTTTATGTGATTATCGCCAGTCTCGCGCTGGTACTGCCAGGGCTGGTGATCCCCGGTTTCACGCGGATCTTTGTGGATGATATTCTACTCGCGGGGCGGACAAACTGGCTGCAACTGCTGCTGCTGGCGATGGGCGTGACGGCGCTCCTGCGAGCGATTCTGACCTGGTTGCAGCAGCGTTATCTTCTGCGGTTGGAAACCAAGCTGGCATTGAGTTCGTCCAGTAAGTTTTTCTGGCACGTGTTACGGTTGCCGGTTGAGTTTTTCGCTCAACGTTATGGCGGCGAAATCGGGTCACGAGTCGAGATTAATGATCGGGTCGCGCAGGTTCTTTCCGAAGAACTTGCGACGACCATGCTGAATATCATCCTGATCGTGTTCTACGCGATGTTGATGTTCTCTTACAGCATTCCTCTTACACTCATCGGCGTCGGTATTGCCGCACTGAACTATTTAGCACTACGTTATGCCTCACGCCGCTGGGGGGATACCAACCAGCGCCTCCTGCAGGAACGTGGCAAGATGATTGCCACCGCCATGAATGGTCTGCAAACTATTGAGACACTTAAGGCAACCGGGGCTGAATCGGACTTTTTCACCCGCTGGGCCGGTTATTACGCCAAAGCGATGAATGCGCAGCAGGAATTGGGCCTGACGGCGCAGCTATTGACCGCCGTGCCGCCGTTTCTTTCGGCGGTAAATACAGTAGCCATCCTGGCGATTGGTGGTTTACAGGTGATGCGCGGCGAACTCACTATCGGATTGCTGGTGGCTTTCCAGAGTCTGATGGCGAGCTTTCTGACTCCGGTGAACGATATGGTGTATCTGAGCGGGCGCTTCCGCGAGGTCGAAGGTGATCTGACCCGTCTGGACGATGTGCTGCGCCATGACACTGATCCCCAGGTTGAAATGTTAGTCTCCGAGTCAGCGCCGGATGTCAACGCCAAGCTGTCTGGAAATATCATCATGCAGGGCGTGACGTTCGGCTATAACCCGTTGGGCGCGCCGCTGATCGAAGACTTTTCGTTGTCCCTCAAATCGGGGGCGCGGATTGCTCTGGTAGGGGGGTCGGGCAGCGGCAAATCCACGATTGCCCGGCTGCTGGTCGGGCTGTACCGTCCCTGGTCAGGTGAGATAAGCTTTGACGGCCAGCCGCGTTCGGACATGCCACGTTATCTGGTGAATAACTCGTTGGCGATGGTTGACCAGGACATTTTCATGTTCGAGGGGACTGTCCGTGATAACTTGACAATGTGGGACCCGACGATCCCGGAAAGCAGCCTGATTCAGGCGGCGAAGGATGCGGCAATTCAGGATGACATTCTCGAACGCCCCGGTGGATACGATTACATCGTTGAGGAAGGTGGACGCAACTTCAGCGGTGGGCAGCGCCAGCGGCTTGAGATCGCACGGGCACTGGCAGTGAACCCGACGATTCTGGTTCTCGACGAGGCGACTAGTGCGCTGGATGCCGTTACTGAGAAGGAGATTGATGATAACCTGCGGCGGCGTGGCTGTACCTGTGTGATTGTGGCGCATCGCCTGAGTACCATCCGTGATGCCGACGAGATTATCGTGCTCGACAAGGGCAAGGTTGTGCAGCGTGGCACGCATGAGGAGTTGATTGGACAGACTGGGGGGGTATATGCCCGGTTGATAGGTACTGACCAACCAGAAGACTCGGTGCAGGCGAAAATACACAAGAAGCCGACATTATGACTGATATACGGAAACCCGAAACCGAAAATACATGGGAGATGTTCCTGCTCAAGCTGGGCTACCAGTTGGGGCAGTTCGTCAGGGCTGGAAGTAACAAGCCAATCCTGCTGAATGACCCGCATACTGTCTGGCTGGTGTATTCCGGTGCGGTTGACCTGTTTGCCGTCCGCCTGGAAGATGATGAGCCAGTTGGAACACGCCGCCATCTGTTCCGTGCTGAGGCCGGGGCAGCCCTGTTCGGTATGGATTTGCAGGCCTATAACCGGGGCATCGGGATGCTGATGGTCGGATTAGCCGATACACAGCTTATCCAGTTAGAACGCGCTCGCTTAGAGGAAATTGCCGCCACTTCGGAATATCTCGATCAAATCAGCCAGCTTGTGAATGGCTGGATTCGCGGGCTTTCCGAGGGGATGTCACGCAATATCCCTGCGCCGCGCCAGTTTGAGCCGCTCGAATCCGGGGTGGAAATCCAGGTTGAAGCTGGTGGCGTGGCCCGCCCTGGTCGTGGGGTGTTGTGGGTGGCCTGTCGCCAGGGTATCGCCCGGTTTCTGGGTTGGGAAGAACTCCCGCTTATGGGTGAGGACGACTTTCTACCGGTTACTGAGGATACCTGGCTGCAAGCAGTCGGTAAGGACACATTGTACACTCTCGACACGCGTTCATTTCTGCAAAATGGTTTTCCCTGGGTATACCTGGAAAACTTCCACCGGATGGTTCTTGACTTGACGAATTGGAGCGTGGCACAGGAACAGCGTTTCGAGCAGGAACGGCTGCGACGGCGGGCTGTATTTGATCGTTCGTATGTTGAAACCGCCTTCTCACGCATTGCATCGGTTTTGCAGCCGCTAGCTACAGTGGCATTTGCCCGCGACCATGACCTGGAAGATCCGCTGGTACTGGCGGCACGGCTGGTGGGCAAGGCGCTCCGTATCACCGTGAAGGCCCGCCCGGACCCGGTAGATGGGCAGCGTGAAGCGCAGACCCTGGATGGCATAGCGATGGCTTCGCGGGTGCAAGTACGCGAAGTGGCGCTGCGCGGGGACTGGTGGAGGCGGGATAACGGACCGCTGCTGGCCTACCTGGGGGAAGAAAAGCACCCGGTCGCGCTGCTGCCGGTATCACCCACCCATTATGAATTGCAGAACCCGGCTGGAAATGTGCAGATTCCGGTGACGGAGGAAGTTGCAGCGGCGCTTTCACCTTTTGCCCACACGTTTTATCGCTCATTGCCCGACAAAAGTCTCTCTGCGCGAGATGTGCTGCGGTTTGGCCTGCAGGGCCTGCGCGACGAACTGACGACCATCTTCATGATGGGCATTGCTGGGGGTGTGTTGAGTTTGCTGGTGCCGCTGGCGGTGGGTGTCATCTTCAACACCCTGATTCCTAATGCGCAAGAATCCCAACTGCTGCAACTGGTGTTGATTCTTGCGGCGGCAGCGGTGGCGCAGGCGATGTTCCAAATCACACGAGATGTGGCTGTGCTGCGGTTAGAGGGGAAGTTGGAGTCCTCGGTTCAGGCGGCGGTGTGGGATCGTCTGCTCAATCTGCCCGCGCCGTTTTTCCGCCAGTATACCGCAGGCGATCTGACCAATCGGGCGATGGGTATCAGTATCATCCGGCAGGCGCTTTCGCGGACGGTAGTTTTATCGCTGCTTTCCGGTGTTTTTTCGGTCTTCAGCTTCTTTTTATTGTTCTTCATTGACGGACGCCTCGCATTGGTGGCGTCCGGGCTGGTTGTTGTCGCGGTGGGTGTGACGACCTGGGCAGGCTGGCGGCAGACACGCCACCAGCAGCGTATCACCGATTTGCAGGGGCGCATCTACGGGTTCGTATTGCAAGCGATTACCGGTATCACTAAATTGCGTGTGGCCGGTGTGGAAAGTCGCTTCTTCTCGTTCTGGGCGCGCGACTTCAGCGAGCAGCGGCGACTGACGTACAAAACCCGCAGCATTGGCAATAATCTGACCGTGTTTAACACCGTCTATCCAGTGGTTACTTCGATGGTGATTTTCACGGTGATGATGGGTGGTGGCGAAAGTGGGCTTTCTACCGGGAGCTTTCTGGCATTTGTAGCAGCCTTTACTCAGTTCCTGCTGGCGGGCCTCGACCTGAGTTCGGCTTTTGTTGCCGTGCTGCGGGTCGTGCCGGTCTATCGGCGGGCGCAGCCGATTTTGCGGGCGCAGCCAGAAGTAGACGCCGTGAAAGCCGATCCCGGCGATCTCCTGGGTGAAATCGAAGTCAGTCGAGTATCATTCCGCTACATTGAAAAAACGCCACTCATCTTAAATGATGTATCTTTGCATATCAGGCCGGGCGAGTTTGTAGCGCTGGTTGGGCCGTCGGGGTCAGGCAAATCCACACTGTTCAGGATGCTCCTGGGCTTCGAGACTCCCGAGTCCGGCGCGGTGTTCTATGATGGACAGAACCTGGCTGGGCTTGATATTCGCTCGGTGCGGCGGCAGTTGGGCGTGGTGCTGCAAAACAGCCAATTGATTACCGGAGATATTTTTACGAATATCGCTGGGCAGTCACGCCTCACACAGGAAGACGCCTGGGATGCGGCAGAGATGGCCGGATTAGCTGAAGACATCCGGCAGATGCCGATGGGGATGCATACTGTTATTAGCGCTGGAAGCAGCACACTTTCCGGCGGGCAGCGCCAGCGCCTGCTCATCGCCCGCGCTATTGCCATGAAGCCGCGTATTCTGCTGTTCGACGAAGCCACCAGCGCCCTGGACAACGCGACCCAGCAAACTGTCAGCAGCAATCTTGAACGCCTCGATGCGACGCGGGTTGTCATCGCTCATCGCCTCAGTACGATTGTCGGCGCTGATCGTATCATCGTGCTGGATAAAGGTCGCATCGTACAGGAAGGCACGTATGACGAGTTGATGCGCCAGCAGGATGGCCTGTTTGCCGACCTGGTGCGGCGGCAGACGGTCTAGCTGGGCAGATTTAGAAGCTATGCAGTTGACCGAGCAGGCATTCATTGGGCTTATGCCCACTGCTCTACGTGAGAAATCTCCCCCAACTACGTAAGTCCCTAAGATTGTTGCACGTTGCTTTATCAATGTCGGGCATTATAGAATAGCCAACGTTGCCGGTAACGTGTTGGAGATGTGTCAACCTTGTCCTTTGATATTTGCATGATCGTCCACAATGATATTACGAATGACAGCCGGGTAAACCGCGAAGCGACAACGCTGACGAACCAGGGCTGGCGGGTAGCGATTGTCTGTATCGTGCTGGCTGATACTGGCAAGCCGGCAGTGGAAACGGTGGATGGCTACACCGTGATTCGAGTTAGTCCGGGCTGGCGGCGTGGCGAAACGTTGAAAACGATGGGGAAACTCGTTCGCCTGCTGCTGGCGATACCGGCGCTCATTATTCATGTGCGCAGGACCCGTGCCAGGGTTGTTCATGCCCACGATTTTGTTGGTCTGGTGCTGGCGGCGCTGGCCGGAATCTGGCGGCGTCCGGTGGTGTATGATTCGCATGAGCTTTTCTTTGATCGTTGGGCCGTCGATTCTAAATATCGTCTCAGACGGGTTATCCAGTGGATGCGCCCGATAGAGAAAATGTTAGCGCCTCGGGCTGCTGCTGTAATTACCGCCAGTTATGAGTCGGCACAGATCATGCAGTCTGCAATGTCACTGCGAAATGTTGTGCCCATCTTGAATGGGGTTGATTTGCGCCGCCGGGAGCCAGCAGCGGTTACTTATGATACGGGTGGACGCACGACCATTGTACATAGTGGTTATCTGCTGCCTGGGCGACATCTGGATGAAATGGTTAAGTCCCTGACTTATCTTCCGGATGACATCGTGATCGTATTGATGGGAAACGGCCCGTTAAATGAGCATCTGGTGGAACTCGCGGCACACCTCAATGTGCAGGATCGTTTTTTTATTATTCCCCCGGTGCCACCTATGAGTGTGGCAAACACATTGGCGCAGGCGGATGTTGGTGTTGTCCTGTTTGGTAGTGATAATCTTCATCAAGATACTACGATTCCCAACAAATTTCTTGAAACAGTCGCCGCGGGTTTGCCGCTGGTATGTGGCCGAACTACGGCATTGGCGGCTACCATGAATCGTTATGATCTGGGTGTGATCTGCGACCCTTCTGACCCCGCCCAGATTGCGGCTGCTATTTCCCAGGTTCTCGATCCTGTTAACTATGCCCGCTATAAAGCCAATGCACTCCGCGCACGTGAAGAACTCAACTGGGCGGTTGAGGAAAATAAGTTGGTTGAACTGTATCATAATCTGCTCGGCAAGCCTGCTGTATTACATGGTGATACCGCAGCGGTTGGGTAAAAATGATAGACTGGTTCCGCGAAAAGCGCGCGCGTTCACCTTTGCCCATGTACTGGCCGTAGGGAATTGCCTCGTCTGGATGGCCTATGTCCGCACTCTTTAAAGATAGCACCTTATCACTGATTGGCCGGGTTGTCATGTTGGGCGCGGCGATGCTCATCAGCGCATCTATTTCACGCACTTTAGGGGCATCTCTACAAGGCACTTACAATGTCTTTGTGTTGATTGTCAATACAACTTCGACCATTTTTTCGTTTAGCGCCTCGGTAGCCAGCATTGTTTTGGGCGCACGCAACCCGGAGAGTCTGCCCAAATTACTTGGTAACGCACTGCTGATGGCCGTCGGATTGGGAACACTGGCGTTCATCTCTGTATTGTTGCTCTTTCAGGTGCCGTCGGTTCAGGGTTATTTGCAGGAGAATGGGATTGATGGGCTGCTGGTCGCGGGCATTCTGCTAATGCTGCCAGTTACCATGCTTACCACATTTTTACGTGAGATCATTCGTGGAGCAGGGCAGATCACCCGTTATAACGTCCTGATGGTAATGCCGTACTTGCTGAATCTCGTATTGCTGATGGCCGCATTCATCCTTCAACCGGGTATGGTGGCGGGGGCTGTTGCGGCCTGGGTTACCGCTCAGGTTATCACCATGCTGGTCATCGCCTACCTGGCATGGCGGGCTGCCGGTTTCCGGATTGGTGTGGATCTCAAGCTGATGCGTTTCTCATTGGGATATGGCGCTCGCAGCCATCTGGGGCTGGTATCTCAACTGCTTAATTATCGGCTGGACGTATTTTTGATTGGTGTCTTCCTGCCAACGGACTATATTGGCTACTATACGATTGCAACCCTTTATGCGGAACGCATCTGGGAATTTCCCACAGCCATTCGTACCGCGCTGCTCTATCACGCTTCAGCCAACAGCAAGGATGCGCCTCAGATAACGGCACAGACGACACGGGTGGCGATGGTCTTTGTAACGCTCACCACAGCTGGACTGGCGGTGGTTGCCTATCCTTTCATTATCCTGGTGCATGGCCCAGCATTCCAACCGGCAGTGCTGCCGTTGATTATCCTGATGCCGGGGGTATGGATGCTCAGCCTGGGCAAACTATTAGGGGTGTATCTTGCCAGCATCAACCGCCCGGAGATCGGTACCTATGCTGGAATTATTTCCCTGGTGTTTACGCTGGTTCTGGACCTGTGGTTAATCCCGCAGCTGGGGATTCCAGGGGCGGCGCTGGCGTCCAGCGTCTCCTATACGGTGTCAACACTGGTTATCATGGGCTACTTCCTGCGGGTGACTGGCCTGACGTGGATAGATGTCAGTGTGATCCGCCGGTCTGATTTGTATCTCCTGCGTCGTGCGCTCATCCGCATGGTGCGTCCGGGGGTGCGTTCCTCTGAGTCGAGCGTGTAATGTCGTTTCTGTAATGCCAAATAAGAGTAAAATCATGGTACTTGATGAACCGCTTGTCAGTATTGGCTTGCCCATTTATAACGCGGGTGCGGAAACGCGCAAGATTATCGAGTGTGTGCTGGCGCAGGACTACCAGGATTTCGAGCTGATTGTCTCTGATAATGCCTCAACTGATGATACCTGGTCTATTTGCCAGGAGTACGCACAGCGGGACTCACGCATTCGCCTTTACAGGAATGAAACAAACCAGGGCGCATTGATCAATTTCGAGCGTGTATTTGAACTGGCAACCGGGAAGTATTTTGCCTGGATTGCACATGACGATTATTGGGAGCCGGGGTATATCGAAGCCTGCGTGAAGAAGTTGGAGTCCGAGTCTACGGCGGTACTGTGTTACTCAGATCAGCTTTTTACTAATACCCACACAGGCGTTGTGGCGGAGGTGAAATATACTTTCCGGGGCGATCATCCCAAGTTTGGTGGGCGGGTCAGAGCTTTGTTGGCGAAGAATCCAGCGCCTTACTCGGTAATATATGGCGTCTACCGGCGGGAGATAGTGCAACACGCGTTCCCGATTCCGCAGACAGCAATTAATGACATTCATTTTTTGCTGAAAGTTTCTAAATATGGCACCTTCGTTCATGTGCCGCAAACCCTGTTCCGGCGTCATGTAACACCCAAAGGCTTTCATCAGCAGATGCAGCGTGTCTTTAATCGTCGATTCGTACTCCCTCGCTCACTGGTTTATGTAAGCTTCCTGGCGCGTTTACTGCATTTTGCGTTTACCGAAGGGCAGGGCTTAGCCGAGAAATTGCAGGTCGCGTGGGCTGTTTCACGCTATGTGGGTTACAAGATTATCCTCTATGCAATTCCCGACGAAGTACGGCACGCTATCAAAACGACTATACGGCGCTGGATAAAATAGCATCTGTCGGGTAACTACCGGTGGAATTGTTACCCCTGCTTCACCGCCCCCGTTTTGATTGCCGCCTTGATACGAGACTCCAATTTACCGAGGTAAGAAAGAGCTTCTGGCGTGCCTTCCAGCGGCGCCCAGGATGCGAACTGCTTGTGGGTGGCAGCCTCATATGGCCCCTGGATGATCTCTAACACCGCGCATGGTGTGAGCGCTACAAATGTGTGATACACACCAGGGCGAATATCTACACCGCGCACCGGGCCGTTCGTCTCAAGTACGAAAATCGCTTCAATATCTCCATCCTGTGTGAAGTGGATGCAGGCAGCTTGCCCACGCAGAATACTGATAAGCTCGACTTTATCCGGATTCTGGTGCTTATGAGGGGTGACATACGTGCCGGGCATCAGGGCGTTGAGCATTCGCTGTACCGGCTCATGATGATCGTGAAACCGGTATGGCATCCTACCTCGTTCAGATTGTTCCGCCTGGGTGATGAGATCAGTAATGAGCGCTTCGGTAATCGGGCGCATAGGTTGGATTCTCCATCAGTGCCACTATTAAAGAAAACCCGGTGTACCTGCAAGTTATCGCTCTGCCCGCCGGGGTCGCAGGCTATCTATGATTCTGGCTTATTTTGCTGAAGATAGTCTGCCAGAAGTTGCAGTTCCTGGCGGTAGATGCGGCGTGTGATCGGCGGATTTATCAGCCGTTCTGCCAGTCCTTTAATCCCTGGGCTGGGTCGGAAATCCGAGGCAATAGTAACCCGTGTCTGGTCATCACCGGCAACCGGTTCGAGCGTAAACGTTGTCATAACCCCGGCCTCTTCATCGGCCTCCATTAGAATCTTGCCCGGTTGAGGCTCGCTGACAACCATGTGGAAATGCGTACTGGTGCCCATCACATCCATCCGCACACGAAACACCGTACCCGCGCCCTGGCCGCCCTGCTCAATGACCAGATCAGCGAAATAAAGTTTGGGCAGAATGGCAGGATGCGCGGCGCGATAATCTGAAAGTACGGTGTAAATCGCTTCAGGACGGGCAGTAATCACTGCTGAGACTTCTACATGCATCATGATTTCGCCTCACGGATATAAATACGGATGTTCTGGTTGGTCAATGACTTCAATAGTGTCGGCATACAGGAGCGGCACGGTGTCCCCGCGAAACTCGCCAATCTGAAATGTGCCATGCACCTGCACCCAGGTATCCGCCGGAAAGTCTGTGGCGTCCGCGAATACCACCGGCAGGCCAATGGCGGACGAATCGGCCACACAGCAGCTGATCGTGAAGCGTGCCACCATGAATTGGTCATCGGGAAAGGTGATTTCCCGGTAGACGAACCCGACAACATCGGCTTCTCTACCATTAAAGCTGCCGAGGTCATCGCTCTGGTTAAAAGCTCGCAGCCAGTCCAGTACGTTCCAGGTGAGCGGGTCGCCGGTAAATGTGGTAATTGAACTGGTAGAGACGCTGCTGTTCAGGCTGATATTGCCCTCCACCGCTGCCGCGCCCAGTGGGCGTGATGGGATAAGCGTGCCAAGTACCAGCGGAACGGAGATAATCGCCAGTACACCCCATGTGAGCGGGGCGTGGTCATGATCGTGATGATGGTCATGGTCGTCCGGCCCCCTCAGCAGCACCCCGACACTGATCGCCCCCAGCAGCAAAAACAGCCCTGCCGCGACATACGATAGCCAGCCAAATCGCGCGTTGACGTAGTTTGCCAGGTTGCCAGTGATGATGTTATAGACGAAGTACAGTCCCAGCCCCAGCAGCAGCAGCGCCTTTGCCCAGGCTTGGGCATGTTCTTTGTCGTGGTCGTGGTGTGTATGATCGTGTTCGACAGCTTGCATACGTTTACCTTAAAAAACCACATTCAGGTTGAGCCAGATGCTGATGAGCATCGTCATCAGCAGGGGGAGAATAATCAGGTAGGCGACTGTGCGCCGCCTGAACACGCCCAGGAACATCAGTGTACTCTTAATATCCACCATTGGCCCAAAAGTCAGGAAAGCCAGCACTGAGCCGGTGGTGAAAGTCCCGGCGAAGGCCAGCGCCAGGAACGCATCTACAGTGGAGCACACGCTCAGGACGAAGGCCAGGGTTTGCAGCACCAATACCGAAACCACCGGGCCTCTACCAAGCGCCAGCAGCGTTTCCTGCGAAACCAGGGTTTGCATGGCCGCTGCCAGTAGGGAGCCGATAATCAGGTAGCGTCCCATGTCGAAGAATTCATCTCCGGCCATCTGAAGCGCGTCTCGCAAACCAATGAGCAGCGGCTTACGAGGCGTCGGTGGTACTTTCAGCAAAATCTGGCCCGAACCGCCTGTTACGGGCAGCGTGGCATGAGGCCGCAGTACTTCCTGGGGCTTCGCGCCCAATGCGAACACGAGGCCGACGGCGATGGCGACGACAGCCGTCACCACAAAGCGCCCGATCAAAATCTGCCCGAAGCCGAATGCCGATAGGGTACTGACCAGTACCACCGGGTTCATAACCGGCGCAGCCAGTAAGAAAGTGATGCCCACCCACATTGGCAGCCCCTTATTAAACAGCCGCCGCACCACCGGGACGACGCCACACTCACATACCGGGAAGGCGAACCCCATGAACGCACCGGAGATCGTCGCCCAAAACGGGTTGCGTGGCAGGAACCGGGTGATGTCCTCTGGTGTGATGAAGGCCTCGATCATGCCGGAGGCCAGCGTGCCGAGCAACAAGAAGGGAACAGCCTCTATGAAAATGCCTAAAAAGCGTGTGGAAAAAATGCTGAGAATTGTCCCGGCATCCTGCCCGGTGCTGAGGACTGCCACCAGCAAAATGCCGATTACGGCGGTAGCAGCCAGTCGTAGCAGCCAGTGCCGCCGGGGTTGTTTTTTGTGAGGATGTTCACTCATGACGCTTGACCATGTCTGACTATTATGAAATCAGGGCCGATTCTACTGCACCCAGTTTAGCGGAAAATGAGCATGTGCTACAGGGTTTATATCCCGAACAGGGGTGCGGCGCGTTCCCAATAGCGCATCTGGAACGATTCGTGATAGGCTGAGTCGAAACGATTGACGCTCTCGAAGCGTTCATCCAATACTGCCAGAGATTGACTCATTCGGATCACCCAGAAGACAAGCATCAGTTGTTCATAGATTGTGGTTCGTTGGGGCAGGGTCTTATCGTCCAGAATCAAGCTGTGTTCGGTTTTTATCCAGTCCCGGTGGGATTCCGGTAAGTCAAAATAAGCGGGCTGAGTGCATAGCCCGGCGATGTCAAATGCTGGATCTGCCCATCCGCTATATTCCCAGTCAACGAAACGAATTATCCCTTTGTTGAGGATCATATTCTTCGGATTCACGTCGTCCAGCACCAGTCGTTCATCCACCGGGGCATTCCAGAACTGTGGCAGGCGTTGGCAAGCAGCCTGTAACAGGCGCTCTATTTGCTCGCGGCGCAGCCCGCCAATGATACCCCCTGGTAGTTTGTTCAGTCGCTCCTGGATTCTTGCCATTAAGTTGCCCGGCTCACGGCTGGCAAAGAATGCCGGACGTAAATGTACGTGTGAGCGTTCCGGCGTCAGGCTGTGGACCTCTCCCAATGCACTCAAGATGGCAATCCAGGTTTGCATATCTTCGGGCGGCGGTGAGGTTTCCAGTCGTCCCCCTTCCAGCCACTGTGATATGACAACTGGGCCGGGTAGTCCGGGGAAACTCTCTCGATGATATATCGGATGTGGGCAGACATCGTATCCGGCCAAGCGCAGCGCCAGTGTTGCTGCGTATTCCCGCTCAGACCGATGACGCCCGTCGGGTAAGGTGATTTTCACAGCAAGATCCCGTTGTCCGGGTGCCTCCGACTGTGCTCGGAAGACAATCCCGTTCGCGCCGCCGCTGACACGGGTGAGCCGCCACCCTTCTCCCTGATAATCCGCTGCATTCTTCTGGTAGCTGGATGCTGCTGCGGGTAACAATCGCTGCACGTAGATCCTCTTCCGATGATGATGTAACTCTCGTTTGCCAGTATAGCTGATTGTGCGGTGACGAACCAGATAACAGCCGTGCGGATAGCCGCACATAAGCCCCATTCTGCATTTTAGTTTCCGCTGGATTTGCAGTAAGATTAATGGGAACGATTTTACTTTACGGGTCAGGGGAGTATCGTGGTCCGGTATCTTTATCTTAGCTATCATACCTATGACACAGAATTTGCTCTCCAGGTGGCGGCTGATCTGAAGAATAATGGTGTTGCACTGTGGATGGACCGGCTTGACATTCCAACAAATGCAGCTTGGGACGATGCGATTTTGAAGACCATGAAGAACAGTGATGCTATCCTGGTCGTGCTGTCGCCAGACTACCTGGACACCCCGTATTGCCAGGCCGAACTGGACGCGGCAAAACAATCCGGGCGCGCAGTGCTGGCGGTAGTGGCCCGGCAAAATGGGACCAGTGATTTCTCCCGCCAGGCCATTCCCGTGATTGATTTTACGCGGTGGCGGATGCAGACTGATTATACGTTGGCTTTTGGCGACCTGTTGGGGATCATCCCGGATGAATATAAGGGCGAAACGCCATCCTGGGAAAATTGTTACCTGATTAGCATGATCGCTGAACTTGAAGCCCGGCGCAGTTTTATCACGGTGATGGGAACGCCGGTAAACTGTGAACTGGATGGCGTGCCGGTGCGTCCGCAACCGCTTTCCCCTGCGTTGAGCTGGCCGACCAGCTTTTCTGCAATCGCTGATCGTGGAAGTGTGTCGTTTTGGGATGCCCGTGAATATGTGCAGCATGGCCGTATCAAACTGCGCTCGATTTACGACGCCCTGCAGGAATATCCCCGTTTTGTCCTGTTGGGAGAGGCCGGAAGTGGCAAAACGACGGCGCTCCGCCTGCTGGCACTCGAAACTGCCCGCAAGCGTCTGCACAATCCTGAAGCTACGCCGCTCCCGTGCCTGCTTTATCTGCCGGTTTGGGATACCGAACCTTCTTTTCTGGATTTTGCTTACCAGTGGTGGCCGGGCGGCAACCTCGCTGAGGCTCTGGAGCAGGGTGACATCCTGTTGTTCCTGGATGGTCTCAACGAAATGGGAACTGCCGGACAAAGCAAGGTCGCTAAAATACGCGAATGGCTTGGGAGTCAACCGGATATTCGGGCGATTATCACCTGTCGTACCGGTGATTATACGGGTGAACTGGAACTGAACCTGCCTGCCGTAGTTGCAGAACCGATGACATCGGCCCAGATTCGCGCCTTTGCCCAAAATTACTTGGGCAACGACGCCCGGTCTTTCCTCGAACAGTTGATGGTAGAGGGACAGGATGAGCGTGACCTCGCACGGTTAGCCGAGACGCCCTATCTGCTTTCTGCACTGATTGCAATCTTTCGGGATCGTGGATTCCTGCCACGTAATACCGGGCTGTTATTGCGTTCACTTGCCCAGGTGATTTGGGAGCAACCGGTCTTACAGCAAATGCCAGGCTGGATACCATTTGCCGATCTGGAAGTGATGCTTGCTCGCCTGGCGTATACGATGATTCGCCAGGGAAGGCCAGTGGATGTCTCTCAGAGATGGGCACTGCGCCAGCTTTCTGGGAAATCCTGGTGGCAAAAAGCGGATACGATCATGATGGATGTTTTATGGATCGCTCATCATGCTCATCTGGTCGAAATTCGTGGTCGTCAGGTGCGTTTTTACCATCGCCTTATTCAAGAGTATTTTGCAGCGGCCTATCTGCGGGAAAACGGCGCGAAACCGGTGCTGGCACGTCCCGACTTCTACCTGGGACGTGTGGCCGGAAAATGGGATCAGACGATTATTGCGCTGTGTGGTATTGTTGAGGATGCTGAACGTGTTGTTTGCGAGGTCCTGTCGTATGATCCCTGGTTGGCGCTTGACTGTATTCGTAGCGGTATCCAGGTTTCGTCAGGCTGTTACGGAGACCTGTTGTCTGAGTTGTTCAGTCGTTTGTTGTCCATGGACTGGCCGGTCCGCCGCGCCGTAGTGTGGGCTTTGGGCCAAATCGGCGACCCGGCGGCTATCCCGGTGCTGGTGATGAATGGCTTGCTGGATACGGATTGGCCGGTACGCTGTGCCGCCGCAACTGCCTTAGGCAAGATTGGCGTGGCAGATGTTGTTTCCGGCTTGATTGAAGCGCTGCAAGACCAGAATCATAATGTGCGAGAAGCAGCGGCTGATGCGCTGGCCCAGGTGGGTTCGCCTGCCGTTCCGGCACTGATCGAGAAACTGAACGACACGCATTACCCCTCTCGCTCAGAACAGCGCATCTGTGATTACGCCGCCACAACGCTCAAACAGATCGCCACACCGGAAGCATTACACGCCCTGGCGTCCAGGTGGCAAACTACACGTTGATAAAACGGATATTGTGAGGCGAACCAGGGGTTGGAGCCTGTACCCCTTAGAGTGAGTATAAATTGTGACAGACGATTCTTTTGAAATTGAACTGACTGGAATGGCCCATGGCGGGCGGGCACTTGGCAAGCGGGGCAAGCAGGTTGTGTTTATCCCTTATACCATCCCCGGTGAACGGGTAATGGCACGCATCACGGAAGACCGAGGGCGCGTGGCGTTCGCTGCCGGGGTTACGCTGTTAGAGGCTTCTGCAGACCGGGTGTTTCCGCAGTGTCCCCATTTTGGACCAGGGCGCTGCGGTGGCTGCCAGTGGCAGCATATAGACTATGCCGCCCAACTGCTGCTTAAACAGGATGTGTTGGCCGACCAGTTGGCGCGTATCGGTGGTCTGGAAAATGCCGATGTGTGCCGGGTGATTCCCAGCCCGGAACAATGGCATTACAACTATCACATGCGCTTCATCGCTGTGGATAATGGAGAGTTGGCGCTCCCAGGGACAGAGCAGGGGCAGCTTGTCCGTATTGAGACCTGTGATGTGCTGCATCCTGATCTGCTCTCGTTAAAAGAATCACTTGAACTGGAAGCCTTTTCCGGGTTGCAGGAAATTACGCTGCAGATGGGAATGGACGGCGGACGCATGATTATCCTCAAGATGGAGGATGACGAAGCGCCGGAACTATTGGCTGACATGCCTGCCAGCGCCAACCTGCTCCTGGATGCCAATGAACCGGCTAATCTCTTTGGCGATACGCATTCCCGTTACAGTGTCAAGGGGCGTACCTTCCGGGCGACGGCGGGTTCATATTTCCGTCCGAACGTGATGCAGGCCGGGAACCTGGTAAATACTGTTCTTGAGCTGTTGAACCCTCGTCCTGAAGATGTCGTGCTGGATTTATACGGCGGGGTCGGGCTGTATGCTGCCTTTGTTGCCCAACGTGCCCGCCTGGTGACGCTGGTGGAACAGTACCCGCCAGCGGCGACGGATGCCGAAGAAAATCTGGCTGACCTGGACAATGTGGATATTATTGAAGGCGACGTCGAAGACGTGCTGGATTCACTGACCGAGTCCTATGATTCCGCTATTGTAGACCCGCCGCCCGCTGGGATTTCTGCGCTCGCTTTTGATAGTCTGGTGGGATTGAAAATCCCACGCCTGGTCTATGTAAGCAGCGACCCGGCGACTCTGGCGCGAGATGCAAAACGCCTGGTTCAGGCTGGTTACACGCCGGGTCGCGTGCAGCCTTTGGATTTCTCCCCGCAAACCTATTATATTGACGCCGTGATGGTGTTCGAGCGTAACAGAAAATAGTTATTCACACCAAAGGATGCGTATGATGCCCCGTAAAATCTGGTTTGTATTTGTACTCACAATCTTACTAAGGGTGTCTCCGATCTGGGCTGCCGGGTCACCCTGGCAGGCCTGGCTTTACGAGGGCGAAGTCGGGCGCATGACATTGGTCAATGAGAATGGCCTGATGCTCAGGCAGTTCATTCTCCCCGCGACTTCCGGAAGCGAGTTTTCCTATAATGCGGCGGTCTCACCGGATGGCCGGTATGTGGCCTATGTAGGAACGGTCTATCCCGCGGCGGGCAGCCCGTCAGTCATGTTGTATCTATATGATCTGACACTCAATACGGTTATCTATAATTACGGTTTGCCTTCGGATGCCAACCACAGTCTGGGTTTTAGCAGCACGGTGTTTAACTTCAGCGCCAACAGCAGCACGTTCGCAATGGGGTACGCCTCGTCGGGTCTGAATTGGGAAGTCCTGTATATTGATCTGACAACCTATGTGTTGTCTTCATTGCGGGCAGATGCCCCAGCTTCGGTGGCGGCGGGTATTGATACCGGATTTGGGTTTCTTGTTCCAACGGTGCAGTCCAATCGGGATGGGCAGGTAAAATTCACGATGATCCCCTCAGGGACAGAAGGTGCACCTCTATACAGCAGCTTTACATGGACTCCTGCCACTGGCATGGTCGCAGCGAATGACGCATACGTGATGCTGAATACGGATACGCTCCCGTTGACAGGCGAAGTTATCATGACGCTATCCGATCCGCGTTTCCCTAATTCCGAATCGGCTGAAACTGGATTCCCAATATCCAATACGCTCCAGGTGTATGACCCGGCAACGAATAGTCGCTACCCGGTCTATGCATCGCCAACCGATAATGTCTACTGGCCGCGCTTCATCCAGGGTGGCGAGCGGATTGTGGTGTTGGGTTATAACACGCTGGCCGATAGAACGACCTGGCAGATTTTTGAGCGCAGCGGCAATCTCAGCGGGGTAGTGGATGCGAGTGCGCCCGCAAGTAATGTGACGAGTGTAGCCGGGCTGCTGAACGGTTTTCTATATACGGCAGGGGGATTCGATGCCGGCAGCGGCACTACCCTATACTCTGTGGAGACGCGCCTCGCTGGTTCGCCCTATGTGGCGGTTCCGGTCTGGAACAGTGTGCTGGGGGCGCGGGCACGCATTGTGTGGGTGAGTGATAATCAGGCCTTTGGGAACACACCCTTCACGCCCTGGGGGCGGGCCGTGCCGACAGGGGAGGCCGACAGTGGGGAACTCCTGGTGAATGACCAGGCATTGGTACAGACGACAGAAGGCGATTCACTGAATGTTCGAAGTGGGCCAGGTACGACTTTCTCACGTGTGGCGCAGTTGTCGAATGGGGCGCTGGTCACGTTGATCGAAGGGCCGCGCTCTGGTGAGGGGTTCGTGTGGTGGCGTGTCCGCACCTCCAGCGGTATGGAAGGTTGGGTGGTCGAGGAGGCTGACGGAGTGCGAACACTGATTCCCGCTTTTATCGGGCCACCTGTTGAATTGCCGTCATTATTGCCCGCGCCGATACCGTTGTTGCCCGCTAATGGAACGGTGTATAACGTCTTTCCGCGCACAACGACACTGGTCTGGACTCCGGTGGAAAACGCGACGGTATATCTTATTGAGATTGAAAGCTGTTTGCCTGGTACTGTGCCGCTGGCCTGCGAGCCACTCATCACCACGAGCGTGACTTCCAGCCAGACGAGCTATACATTCAGCTTTGTGGGTGCGCAGCCAGGACGCTGGCGGGTATGGGCGATGGATGTCTCTAGTCAGGAAGGTGCAAAATCGGACTGGTGGACGTTCACACACCAACAATAGATCATGCCATGAACGCAATAAAGATGTGGCGTATGTGATTGTTCTGGAGAAATCGCTGGTTGTAAAACCAGATGCTATGAGTGAGTGCCGAGGATGGCGATCAACCTGCCCCCGGCACTCATTGTTATGACTTCATCAACACCCGGCGTTTTTAGTCGTTCCAGGCATTGATGGACTGCGATAGTGAATTGAAGGCATCAGCAAGCGAGCCAACAGCGTAGGTGATGTACACGGTGCCGCCGGCGCAGGTAGTTACATAATGTTTCCAAGCCTACAAATGCGGCGAAATATTGAACATTCAAACGAGTCATTATGCGGTCATTAGAGATAGATAAATTATGTGTCAGTGGTGTGTGGCTGCCAAAGGTGAACAGATAAACCGGCAATCTGAATGCCAGATTGGGTACACAGACCCGAAATCAGGCGTAAAACGAGCACAGCGCGTGCGGAAAAGACCGCTGATGTGAAGGCCAGGCAGACGGTTGGGCAGTTTGACATTTTTCATCAATGCAATACACTTCATAGTATGTTCATCTTGTTGACCTAACCTTCAGGAGTGATGCCCATGTCTGACCAGGTAGCAAGTGACCCGGTACCGGAGTCCAAGACTGTGCAGAATCCTACGCGAAGACGACCGTTTTCACGTTTTCGGGATCTGTTCTTCATCCGGCGATTCCCTAAGTTCTTTGGCGGTATTCCACAGGAATGGGTGTTGCCAGACGATACGGAATACCAGCGTCAAATTCATGATGCCGGGTTTGTTTCGTTAGACTCCGAGGAATATGGTGACCTGAGCGCGCACCCCATTATCTTGCAGGACCTCAAGGACCTCAATCAGCATTTACTGCCGACGTTCTTTATGTTAGGGCAAAAGGCGCGCTACTATCAGAACCAGTTTTATATGTTCCAATGGGTGTTTATTACGGGGGCTTTTCTGACGACCTTATTCGGCACTCTGGCGTTGTACCTTTATGGTCAGGCTGACGCATCTACTCTGGTGGCCCAGACTGCCGGTGACCCTCTTGCTACTGCGCTGAGTTACTTGACGGCGATAATCGGTGCCGTTACTGCTTTCTATACAACTTTGAGTAATCGCGGCGAACCGCGCAAGCGCTGGTCAAAAGTCCGGCGTCTGACCGAGGAGACACGCGCCTGTTACTTCCGTTATCTGGCGCATCTTCCACCTTATGACACATCGGAGCGGGTACAGCGACTGCGCGAAATGGCGGTCGCAATGCAGATCAAGGAGCAGGAAAATGTTTAACAAACCGAAGCCTGATGCCGATCTCTATGGCCCCATTGACCTGAGTGCGTTCCGTGACCGAGAGCATTCGAAAGAGGATTTCAACTTGCTGTTCCGTATTTATATGGAGAAGCGGGTCGAATCGCAGGTGGATTTTTACCAGAGCCGGATTCGAGAAAATGAACTCAATTCGGATTTCACTTTCACTGCGGGCGCATTCATTATGACGCTTTCTTCGTTGATTGCGACCCTCAGCGCCGGGGGAGCACTGTTAGGGCTATCGTTAATCGCGGCAATTCTTCCGGCAATTGCTGCACTTCTTGCCTCGTTCCGCCAGCTGTACGGCTGGGATCAACAGATAACGATTTACCGCGATTCTAAGCTCGGGCTGCAGCGGGCACGTCTTCTGGCGCCGGATGACGACAAGGTGGGTGAAGTTGACCTGATTGAGATTCTCCCGCAGTTGGTGGTCGCCAGCGAGGAGGTGTTTACCTCAGAGGTGAGCCAGTGGGGGCAGTTTATCGCCGAAAAGGAGAAAGCACTGGCTGCGGGCGATACCATTGCTGAGTTCAAGCAGCTTTTCGCGCCCACGATGGTGGATCCCCAGGGCAATCTGCGTTTAAGCGATGCTCAGTTGGGTGCTATCCAGAGTATCCTGGCGGCGGCGGTGCCAACCGGAAGTGGCTCTGTGGAGATTGAACGTGAAACAGTGCGTCAGATTTCCAGTTCGGTAGAAGTGGCGGCAGTCAGGGTTGAGGATGTTCATCCCGCCGATGAACCGTCTTCGACCGAGGCAGCGGACGTATCCACTGATGCACCGGATGACGATGCAGAGCCGGTAGGGTAGGGCACTGCTTGATGCTGCGATGTGGGATTGACCTGATTGAAAACCGGCGGATTGAGGAAGGCATCGCCCGTTTAGGTGAACGCTTCCTCAATCGCTTTTTTACGTCCGCTGAACGCGCCGACTGTGAAGACAGTCCCAACCGACTGGCAGCGCGTCTGGCTGCCAAAGAAGCCGTCTCCAAAGTCTTTGGTACCGGGATTGGAGACGTTAGCTGGCGCGAAATCGAGATTCTGCGTGATGCACGAGGCCGCCCGGTGCTGCATCTGCATGGAGCAGCGGCAGTATTGGCGCAGGAAATGGGGCTGACCGAGTGGGATGTCAGCCTGACGCACACCCATGACTACGCATCGGCGGTGGCAGTTGCGCAGTAATCTTTATCCGGACTGCCGGCGATAACGCTGGGCCTGTGCCTGTAGCCTCTCCACACAGCCTGCTGGCGGAACCTCCGACGCTATCGGCCCGCGCTCCTCATTGTGGAAGTCTGAACCGCCAGTTGGGATCAAATGATAGTCTTCGGCTAGTTCCCATAGGCGTGCCCGGATTTCTGCTGTATTTTTGGGGTGCATAATCTCTACCCCATCCAGTCCAGCCGGAACTAAACGAATTACAAGAGATTCGTAATCCGTGACCAGTCCCGGATGTGCCAGGATCGCCACACCCCCCGCGTCGTGAATTAACGCGACCCCCTGTTCCGGGGTCAGTCGTTTACGGGCGATATAGGCCGGGCCGCCTGTATAGAGGTATTTCTCGAATGCTTCGCTGACGTTCCTGACATGTCCAGCCTGTACCATTGCCTGTGCGATGTGAGGCCGCCCGATTGCCCCACCATTAGCAACCTTTGCGACCTGCTCCCAGGTGATTGGCAGGTTGAGTTCATCCAGCCGATTCACAATTCTGCGGGCACGGTTATCTCGTGCGTCGCGGAAATCGCGCAGGGAGTCCTGTAGACCGGCATAATCAAGGTCAATGAAATAGCCGAGCAGATGTACATCGTGGCCGTTATCTGCGGTACTGAGTTCAATACCGGGGATAATAACCGGATTTCCCTTTGCGATTGCTTGTGCTTCTGGAATACCCGCCGTCGTATCATGATCGGTAATCGCAATAAGGGTCAATTTAAGCTGACGTGCGGCCAGCACCAATTCTGCCGGCGTGAGCCGGCCATCAGATGCTGTTGTATGTAAATGCAAATCAATGTGTTGGTTGGTGCTCATCAATCCGCCCGTCATTCATCAACGTGGCTCAACCGTAAATCGGACTGCGGTGCGTTCTTGTCCATCAATGGTTACTTCAGTAAAGAAGGGTGTAAAAACAATATCAATTTCATCACGGGTCAGATAACCACGTGCGATAGCCAACGCCTTCACTGCCTGGTTTACCGCGCCTGCGCCGATAGCCTGCACCTCGGCATAACGGTATTCGCGGATAACCCCGGCAATTGCCCCGGCGACGGCGGTTGAACGTGACCGGGCAGATACTTTGATAATATCCGGCTTAGATGGGTCATCGTCGCTGGGGAAATGAGATGAATATTCGGATGGGGCGTCGTCTGGTGGTGTGTAGTCGTTGTAAAGTTCGTCGTCTGACATGAGGTTTACCCAGCCATTCTGCAAAAATTATTTTAATTATCTTTATTAATTTTACTCTAAAAGATCATTGGCGTCTACTCAATTGCCTGTTTTGTCAGTTGAATACGATCTTATTGATATCCAAAAGCATCGGGGAATAGGGATGGAACACTCCTGATTAGGGGGCGAAACAACCCCAAAATTGATACTAACTGTTTTGCTGTATGTTCGGTACAATCGGTTCTCAAAATAGTGAATGCATTGAGTTGGAATTTATATGTCTACTCCCCTTCGCAGTCTTGACGCGGAACCCAGCCCTGAATTTAATACCCGCTGCCTTGAAGTTCATAATGCCTGGACTGATGGCAACAAGCCGTTGGACGAAGCCATTGCAGAGATGACGGCGCTGCGTGGAGAAGCAACGGTGGATGGCATGGTGGCGAACCAGGCGCGCGCGGAGACCTTTTTGGGAATCATGTATGCGTATCAAGGCAACCTGGCAAGTAGCATCCAGTATTTTGAGCGTGCGCGAGCGCTGTTCACCCAGGTTGGCAACCTGCGACGCATCGCAATATGTGACCTCAATCTCGGCGAGACATATCGCTACAAAGGGGATTTTAACCGTGCCCGGCAGTATTTCGAGCGGGCGTATGAGGCGCACAAAGAACTTGATGACCGTGATAATGAGGCGACGGCACTCTGTAATCGCGGGCAGATGTTTCTGAGTCTGGGGGACCTCGATAACGCGCATGAAGACCTGACCCTGGCATATAGTATTGTCTGCGAACTCCCGGTGGAGAATCCGAATAGGGATACCCTGATCTGTGAAATTCACCGTTCGCTGACTGCGGTCTATATTGCTCAGAATCGTCTGGATAGTGCTTTAAGTGAGGCCAGAGCAGCCTACGCAATTGCCGAACGCACACAGAAGCCTTTTGATATTGGCTATGCTAATCGTGCGATGGGTCAGGTGACAACCGCGCTTTGCCTGGCGGCGGTTGAAGACGATGGGATTGCTTCCCTGGATACTTATTTCCAGCAGGCGAATGAGGCCTTCCGCGAGATTAACGCTGAGGGCGAGGTCGCACGTACTATGTTTGAACATGCTATCAGCCTTGCCCGGCGTGGTCGGCGCATTATGGCGGCGAAAAAACTCCAACTGGCAATTGTTATTTTTACCCGTCTGGGCATGATTGATGATGCTGCCAAAGCCGCTGAAGCCCAGCGGGAAATGCTTTAATTGCCCTGAAATCGAACATTGATGATATTTGTCCAGATGCCGACGTGAGTAATTGCGTCGGTTTTGTTTTCAAGATACGGGTTTGTCGGTATACTCTGACAACCAGCTGGATTGTTCAGGTAGGATGCCGTTGGATGAAGCGCGAGAATCCGCCAGATAGCAGGTGATCCAGTGAGGTCGCCCGGCGATTGAGGCTGAGTCAGGTGCTCGCTGAGACGTTAGGGCATTCTTCTTTACCCGGTTCTCTATTACGGTTTAATGAGGTTTTATTCACAAGAAAAACAATGAGGTTCTTATGACCGATTTACCAACGATTGTTTTAGAAGTTCGCGGGTTGACTAAGCGGTTTCCCGGTGTACTTGCTAACGATCACATTGATTTGAAACTGGCGAAGGGGCAGGTTTTAGGGCTTTTAGGGGAAAATGGTGCTGGCAAAAGCACCCTGATGAACTTGATTTATGGTCTGTATGCGCCTGATGAAGGTGAAATCCTGGTGAACGGGCAGGTTGTACATATCAAGGACCCGAACGACGCGATTGGCCTGGGGATTGGTATGGTTCACCAGCATTTTCAGCTCGTGCCGGTGCTGACTGTGACCGAAAATATCATGCTGGGCAACGAATCCACACGCGGTGGTTTTTTTCTTGACCGGCGAACGGCCCGCCGCCAGATTGTCGAGATTTCTCAGCAATACGGCCTGGAAGTAAACCCGGATGCCCTGGTACAGGACTTGCCGGTTGGCATTCAGCAACGTGTGGAAATCATTAAGGCGCTCTACCGCAGGGCCGACATTCTGATTTTGGATGAACCTTCTGCCGTATTGACTCCGCAGGAAATCGAGGGCTTATTCGCGATTATGCGCACACTGATCGAGCGCGGCGTGAGTATCATCTTTATTTCCCACAAACTCAAAGAAGTGCTGGAAATCTGTGATGCGATAACCGTGCTGCGCTTGGGACGGGTGGTTGGTCATGCCGACCCGACGCAATCTACCGAAGAGTCGCTGGCTTCTATGATGGTTGGGCGTGAAGTGATTTTACAGGTTGAGAAGAGTGATGCGCATCCGGGTGACCCGGTTGTTATGATTGAAGACCTCGTGGTGAATGACGATCGTAACCTCGTAGCGGTGAATCACCTTTCACTGGATGTCCGTGCCGGAGAAATTCTGGGGTTGGCCGGGGTGCAGGGCAACGGCCAGACCGAACTGGTTGAGGCGCTCACCGGCCTGCGGAAAGTGGAGCATGGGCGGGTCGTGATCGCCGGGGAGGATGTGACCCACGCCGTTCCGCGCACGGTCACGCGCACCGGGGTGGCACATGTGCCTGAAGACCGCCGCAAGAATGGCATGGTGGCCGGGTTTCCGCTTAAGGATAACCTTGTATTGCAGACTTACTACCAGGCACCGTTTGCGAACGGCATTCTGGTAGATGAAAAAGTCAAAGAGGAAACCGCGCAGCGGTTAGTAGCGGAATACGATGTGCGGACCCCGAGCATACAGGTTAACATGAGCACGCTTTCGGGGGGGAACCAGCAGAAGGGTATCGTCGCTCGTGAGTTTTCACGCGACAGTAAATTAGTGATTGCCGCTCAACCGACACGCGGGTTGGATGTCGGTTCAATTGAGTTCATTCACAAACAGATTATCCGTATGCGCGATGCGGGGACGGGCGTTTTGTTGGTTTCGACAGAATTGGATGAGATTTTCTCATTATCAGATCGGATTGCTGTCATGTACCGGGGAAAAATCATTGATATAGTGCCTATCCATGAAGCTACGCGGGAAGCGATAGGGCTGCTCATGGCAGGTATCAAGCGCGACAAGGGGGAAGGGAATGGCTGAACGAAGGATACAGGGCCCGGCGGCACTGGCCCCATTCGCTAATGGGTGGCGGCGGATTTCCCCCGCTCTGGTGCCGCTCTTTGCAGTGATAACCGCCCTGCTGATTGGCGTGCCATTTATCATTATGACCAGTGCGCGTGGCGATATTGGTCGTGGCCTGAATATTTCAGCTACCGCTTACAGTGCGTTGCTGGAAGGTTCGGTAGGGATTACCTTTAACGATGTCCTCGTGCCGAGCGATCTGCAGCTGGTATCCCGTTTTACACAGGTTCAGTCGTTAACGCCGCGTGCCGCTAATACTACCGCACGTTCTGTCACGAATATTGTGGCGCGGGGCATTGATCGCACGTTGGCGTATGGGGCGCTGCTGGCACAGTACCCTGATCTGGATGACGATACGCTGGATGCCCTCGGTGAGCGAATTCCGGATATTGCGGCTGTTGGTGATGACCGTCTGCTGACAGTCCAACCGCTGCTGGTTGAGTTTGATGCGCTGGAACGCGATGCGCTCAATGGCCTGCTGGAGTTGACGCGGGATCAGCAAACACTTTCGGCAGAAGCGCGGGCGGCTGTTGAAACCGTGGCCCCGGCAGCGGTGGACTTAACTGATGCCGACCTGCTGATGGGTATGCAGCTTGTGGATTCCGAGGGAATTGTGAGGCTCTCTCGTTTGGCGGAAAATGCCGTACTCCTCCAGACGATGGGGCAAACAGCGACGAGCGAGGATGCACAACGTATCGCAGAAATCTCTGTAATCGGCACGGGCACAATCCGGGAAGAGGCGCTGTTAGCGCAGCAGATCCTGAACGCCGGGATCACGGATATGACCGAGCTTTCTAACCAGTTGCGCCTCACCAAACTCTTGTTTGATGATGAGTTGCTGACTGGCGATGACGTGAGTGTGGCTTTGGACACCCAGCTTGAGCCGCTGCTCCAGAGTGTACTGGTGATCCGGCGGCCAAACAATAACATCTTATTTAAGCAGGAAGCTGGCACTGCCGGTATCATGTATTCGGACAGCAACACCCCGGATGACCCGGCGGACGATAAGCCGAACGCTTTCTACTTCCAATTGGGTGGGCGGGTCTTCCTATATTTCCCCGGCACACTGGAAACCTGGTTGGTACGAACTATCCCGTTTGTGATTGCGGGGTTAGCGGTGGCATTGGGTTTTAAGGGCGGATTGTTTAACATCGGCGCGACCGGGCAGTTGTATATTGCGGCGGTGCTGACGGCCTGGATGGGTTTTTCACCGATTTTCGCGGGTGTCCCGGCGGTTATCCTTATCCCGATGGTCATCACCATCGGCATCATCGGTGGGCTGATGTGGGGGGCGATACCAGGGCTGTTGAAGGCCTATACCGGAGCGCATGAGGTGATTAATACAATCATGCTGAACTTTGTCGCTATCCGGCTGGTAGATTGGCTGATTAAGTGGAAAGACCCCTATATTTTGCGCGACCCTGTGGCGAGTTCGGATCGGACACCATTTCTTCTGGACTCGGCGCGTCTGCCAACCTTTGATACCATTCCCTGGGTCTGGTATTTCTTAGCGGCTGCTGCGGTAGTCCTGTATGGTCTGTGGCAGCGGCGTGACGCTATCGGCCAGGATTTTCGGTTGGGAATTCGCCCACTGATGAATGGGATTCTCGTGTTTGTGCTGGGTGTCTTCCTGGGGTGGACATCAGTACTCGGCAACCTGCATATCGGCCTGGTGCTGATGGTGATTGCGGTCTGGCTTTCTGACTGGTTCCTGAACCGGACGACGACTGGTTTTGAGTTGCGGACGGTAGGGGCGAACCCCGACGCAGCACGTTATGCCGGGATGAGTGTGCGTTTTAATATAATTCTGGCGATGGCATTGAGCGGGGCACTGGCCGGGTTGGCTGGTGCGATTGAGGTTTCCGGTGTGAAGTTCACCATGCAACCGGATTTCTTCGCTAACCTCGGTTTCGATGCTATTGCGGTCGCGCTCCTGGCGCGTACCAACCCGCGCAACATGATCTGGGCCGGGCTGCTGTGGGGGGCGCTCCTCAGTGGTGCCAACCTGATGCAAGTCCGAGCCAATATTTCGATTGACCTGGTGTTGATTATTCAGGCACTGATTATCATGTTTATTGCTGCGGACGCGATTATCCGCTTTCTATGGCGTGTTCCGGAGGCCAGCACAGAAGATAAAGAAGCGGCCTTGTTCTCGAAAGGCTGGGGAGGTTAGATCATGCAGCGCGTTGCAACTGAAACAAATACATTTTCCGCTGCGGATTTCGTGGGGTTGGCGAGTGCGCTCATCTTACTGGTGGTCTTGCTGATTGCTCCCTGGTTCGTGAATGCCGGTGACAGCGTAACCGGTTTCGGGTTGCTCTCCGCATCTGAGTCTTTGGTGCCAATCCAGACCTCTGCACCGCCCCTTCTGGTAATTGCTGGCGGGTTGGGCGGCCTGGTCGCGCTTTGGGGCGTATTCGACGTCCGCGCCCGTCGTATCAGCCGGAATGGGGCACTCGTTGCTGGGTTATTGGGCCTGTTCTACTATGGTATATTCCTGTTTGAAAACAGCCTGTCAACGGTGGATGCTGTCGGCGGGTTCATCGGGATTGGCTTCTGGATTGGGTTGCTGGCGTCCATCGGACTGATGAGTCAGGTATTCCTGCCGCGCCCGCATCTGCCGCTTGTGCGCCCTTATGACTGGCGTAACTACTTGACCATCACCCGTACCGACCTATTCTCAGTGTTTTTCATCCTGGTAGGTGGTTGGGTTTTGCTGGCCGCACCTGCCACGATTGATGGGACAACCACCACCTTCCTATCATTTGACCCACAGGGCAACCAGGGCATTTTGGTTGCTACACTGAGTTATTCGATGGTTGTGGGTGTTCTGTATGTATTGAGCGGTGTTGTCGGGCTGGCGCCTGTTGCGGCGTTTAAACGATGGCGCTCATGGTTGCTTCTCTTGAGTGGCATCCTGATTATACCAACGGTGTTGATTATCGCGGCGGCGGGCACACGAACCAACATTGTTGTGATGACGCAGGAGAGTCTGCGACTGGCGACTCCGATTGTAATCGGAGCGTTGGCTGGTATTTGGTGTGAGCGCGCCGGGGTGGTAAATATTGCCATTGAAGGAATGATGCTCACTGGGGCTGCCTTTGGGTTTGTCTCCTATGTACTGGTATTGCAAGCTACCCCCACTATGAATGTGCAGAATGCCCAGCTCATCGGAGTGGTGGTCGCAGTGCTGGCAGGGGGGGTGATGGCGACGCTCCATGCCTGGCTCTCAATCACCTTCCGTACTGACCAGATCGTCAGCGGCACGGTGATTAACATTATGGCGATTGGCTTGACCAGCTTTATCCGCCGTGAGGTGCTGGTTTCAGCGGATGCTGCACGCGGCACACTATCGCCAGTCGCTATTCCAGGGTTGTCGAAAATCCCGCTGGTGGGTGAAATATTCTTTAATGGGAAGCCGATATTTTACGGCATGTTTATCCTGCTGATTGTGACACACGTTATCCTGTATTATACCCGTTGGGGGTTGCGTACCCGCGCTGTGGGCGAGAATCCTCATGCGGCGGATACCCTCGGCATTAATGTGATACGCAATCGCTGGATTAACGTCATCATCGCGGGGCTGATCGCAGGTTTAGCTGGGGCCTGGTTCTCCCTGGAAACCACCGGTAGTTTTGACGATCAGATGACGGCAGGGCGTGGCTTTATCGCATTAGCGGCGATGATCTTCGGTAAATGGACGCCGATTGGTGCATTTGGGGGGGGGCTGTTATTCGGCTTCTCTGACGCACTGGGGCAGCGCTTCCAGTTTTTGGGAGTTGCCGTACCCCCGCAATTTCTCCAGATGGTCCCTTATGTCATTACGATTGTGGTGCTGGCGGGCCTGATTGGCAAGGCGAACCCGCCGAAGGCCGATGGTGTCCCTTATAGCAAGGAATAATGGTTATTCTCTGGGCAGGCAGTAGCTGCATAAGCGCTGCCTGCTGTTTCCCACATGAACCCCAAAAACATGAACCTCTGCCGCTTATCGCTTTTTCACAGAACTTGAGACTTGCTCTCTGAGAAGTAATCTATAGTATTAAAGGTTGATAGCTACCAGCAAGGCAGTTTTGCTTGAATGAGCTATGGTCGCATAGTTCGTTAGTCTATGGGTTGAATGTGAGTTTATATGATTGAATTCATCGTCCAATACGGGCCAAGCATTGGGTATCTGATTATCTTTGCCATCATCTTTGCCGAGTCCGGCTTGTTGATTGGCTTCTTCCTGCCCGGAGACAGTTTGCTATTCACTGCTGGATTCCTGGCTTCCCCCACGAGTCAAGAAGTTCTGCGGCAGCTTGGTGTACCGTCCGATAGGCCCTTTTTCACGCTGGAAGTGTTGTTGATTGGGTTTTTCGTGGCAGCCGTAGTAGGTGACAGTGTGGGGTATACCTTTGGCAAGCGGGTTGGTCAGCGTTTGTTCCAACGCGAAGACTCTATGCTCTTCAGCAAGAAGAACGTCTACAAGGCGCAGGAATTTTACGAAAAGCACGGTGGCAAAGCGATTGTCCTGGCACGATTTATGCCGGTGGTTCGTACCTTCGCGCCCATCGTGGCTGGTATTGGTGATATGAAATACCGCCGCTTTGTTGCTTTCAATCTCATTGGCGGCTTTTTATGGGCGATTGGCGTGACTCTGGCTGGGTACTTCCTTGCGGCAGTCATTGGTCCGGAGAATGTGGACAAGTATCTGCTGCCCATCATTATTCTGATCATTGTGATTTCGGTTGCGCCTAGCGCCTACCATGTACTCAAGGACCAAGAAAACCGTGAGGCCATCATGAGATCGGTGCGGCGGTTGCTCGGGCGGCCCGCACAATCACAGGGACAGGGCATCGAAAGCTAAACGCAAGCCTGAATACGGCACCAGTTGAACAAGTTCACAAGAGGGGCGTAAGCTCCTTTTTTGTTTGGCAATGCAGTATTGACAGCCTCTGTACCATCACTCATGATAGCCACGTGTAAGGCGTTTGTTTAAATAATGTGCTGACAAATTCTATATCTGTTCTGGAGACGTTTCGTATATGAACCCCCCAAACAATCTATCGAAACCGCGCACCCCCCGACAGTATCTACGCCTGTTCTTCACCGGTATCGCAATGGGCGCATCGGATATTGTGCCGGGTGTTTCTGGCGGGACAATGGCGTTTATCCTCGGTGTGTATGAGGACTTGATTGACGGTATCAGGTCATTCGATATCACCGCAATTCGGCTTGCGCTCCGCCTTAAGGTCAAAGATTTCCTGGAACATGTACCGCTGCAATTTTTGATGGCTCTGGGGCTGGGTATACTCACAGCGATTGTCGTGCTTTCCGGTTTTCTCAGCCGCACACTAGAGGATGAGACCGGACGTATCTACTTGTTTGCCTTCTTCTTCGGACTGGTACTTGCCTCGATTGTCACCGTCGGGTTTAAGGTCAAGTGGTCGGTTGTTCCAGCACTTGCACTACTGGCTGGGATTGCCGCCGCATTGGTTATCGTGAATGCCGTTCCGGCGGATGCGCCGCACGAGCCGTTGAACCTGTTCCTTTCCGGAATGGTCGCTATCTGCGCGATGATTCTGCCGGGTATCTCTGGTGCGTTTATCCTGCTCATCCTGGGACAGTACGACTATGTATTGACCGCCGTGAGTGAGCGCAACCTCCTGCCTGTGATTATGGTCGCGCTTGGTTCAGCCGTAGGGCTGATGGCGTTCTCACGTGTCCTGAGCTACCTGCTCAAGCATTATTACCAGACGACAGTCGCGGCGCTGGTGGGCTTCATGGTCGGGTCGTTGTGGCGTATCTGGCCGTGGAAAACATGCCTGCTTGATGATATAGACCGGCATGGGGAGTTGCGCTGCTTGCAGGAATCGAACCAACTGCCGGAATTCGCCTCACCTGAGTTCGTGACTGCCTTTGTCTTAATGGCCTTTGGTTTTTTGCTGGTGAACTTCATTGACCACTTGCAGCACGGCCAGAACCCGGTATTCCGGTTGGTTCGGCGTCCCCAGGGGAGCGCTGCTGCGTAAGGTATATGCAGAAACTCAGCGGCCAACAATTGCCCTGGCCGGTGGATTGGGCGGCGCTCTTCGGCGCTGCCCGCCCACTTATTCTGGAAATCGGTTTTGGTCATGGGCAGTATCTTGTTCATTTAGCGCAGCGCCACCCGGATTCCAATGTGATCGGTCTGGAAGTAGCCAGCCGCTGCCTACAGGCTGCTGAGGGCGCAGTCGAACGGTTGCGGCTGACCAATGTCCGCATGATTCATGCGACGGCAGAAATGGCGCTGCGGCACCTGTTCGAACCGGAAACGATCAGTCAGATTCATATAAATTTTCCTGATCCCTGGTTCAAGCAAAAACACGGTCACCGCCGCCTGATGCAGCGGGACACGCTGGACACGCTGGTGAGTCGCCTGGTGCCGGGTGGTATGTTGTATCTGGCAACCGATATTTACGAGTATGCCGCTATGAGCAGCGAACTCCTTGCCGGTACACCGGGCCTGAACAACACGCTGGCGACCCCCTGGGTTACGATGATGCCGGAGCGGGGTATCACGACCCGTTATGAGGCGAAGGCGCTGAAGCTGGGGGAAACGTGTCATTACTTTGCTCACCAGCGTAACATGCGCCCTGTTTCGCTGTTCCCGGTGATAGAGGAACTTTCTATGCCACACATAGTCTTTCAGACCCCGCTAGATTTCAACGCAATGATGGCGCAATACAAGCAGCTCGACCATATCGAAGGTGAGACAATCATTCGTTTTTTGAATGCGTATCAGGGCAGATCCGCGCTGCTGCTGGAAGCCTATATCAAAGAGCCGACGATTGAGCAGCGTGTTGCTTTCCTGGTCGCGAGTCGCCCGGAGGCGGGGGAATTCACGTTGAAGCTGAGTTCACTCGGCCACCCGCGTCCTACCGCCGGGGTACATCGGGCGGCAGCATTGCTGGGTGATTGGCTGGTCGGCTTACACCCGGAAACTCGTGTTCTGGCGCGAAAACTGCTCGAATAAAAACGAGGGAGCAAGAATGCTCCCCGTTTTGTTACTGTCTCAGAACCTCAAAGTGCAGCACTCTCTGATTGTGCTAGTCCCCAGCTGCCGGGGCGGTGGAGAGCTTTCTGCCGCTTTCAGTTGCAGGCGCATCGTCACCGACGGGAAGGACGTCCGGCCACACGGTTGTGCCGTGTTCAAAGATGTCAATACCCACGACGTCGGCCTCAGGGTGTACCCGCAACCGCTTGACAGCCTTGAGCGCCGTGAACATGACTACAACCGATATTCCTACGAAAGCTACCGTTGCAGCCGAACCAATCAACTGCACGATCAGCAGATCAAGCCCGCCGCCCATCAGCAGTCCAGCCTGCCCGGTTAGGGTCAGTTCCGCCTGGCCGAACAGCCCAATAGCCAGCGTGCCAAAGATACCGCAGGCACCGTGTACGGCGAATGCACCCACCGGGTCATCAACCTTCAGTTTTTCCAGTAAGTCCATAGTGAGTACCACCAGTACCCCGGCGGCAAGCCCGATGACGATGGATGCCCAGGGTGTGACGAAAGCGCAGCCCGCCGTAATCGCAACCAGTCCGGCCAGAGAACCATTGAGCGTGTAACCCAGGTCCCATTTGCCGGTGCGGGCGAATAAGAGGAACATCGCGGACATCGTTCCGGCAGCGGCAGCCAGAGTGGTATTTAGTGTGACCAGCCCGACGAGGCCATCATTGCCCATGCCCAGAGTCGAACCCGGATTAAAGCCATACCAACCAAACCACAGGATCATCGTACCGAGTGCTGCCAGTCCCAGATTGTGCGGACGGGGCGGGCTGCCGAAGACACGCCCGACACGGGGGCCAAGCATAATCGCGCCCAGCAGGGCAGTTACGCCGCCGACAGTGTGTACAACTGTGCTGCCCGCAAAATCGTGGAACCCGTTCTGCGCCAGCCAACCGCCGCCCCAGACCCAGTGTACGACAATCGGGTATATGATACCGCCGACAACGGCACTGTAGATGATGTCGCCGATGAAGTCTGTACGTTCGGCCATGCCGCCCGTTGCAATCGTGCTGGCAGTCGCGGCGAAGGCAAACTGGAAGAAGAAGAAGGTGAGCATACTCAGATTCAGGCCATCTATCATCGCGTACTGGATCGTCCCATTTTCAATGGTGATGGCTTTGCTGAGGAAAAAGTTGTCTGTACCGAACAGGCCATTGGCGCTGGCGCCAAATGCCAGGCCATACCCTACCGCCCAGAAGACCAATGCGGTTAGCCCCGCATCCATGAAGTTCTCCAGCAGGGCATTTACCACGCCTGTGTGGCGGATGAACCCGGCTTCCAGCATGGCGAACCCGGTCTGCATAAAGAACACCAGCATACTGGCGATAATGACCCAGGTCGTGTCAATTGAAACCTGTAATTTGCCCAATTCTTCCGTCGTGACGGTATCCTGAGCCGAGATAGTTGGTGCCAGTACCGCCAGTACCAGCGAAGCAATAGCCAGTACCACGATCCGCCGCCAAAAACGATTACGCTTGCTCATGGTCTTCCCTCCAAGACAAACTCGTCAATCAGATAATGCGAGTGTACTGATGCAGGAAAACCAATGTGAGGTGTAAATGTGCTGAAGTTTGCGCCGATGTTTTGTACGAAAGCAACAATAAGAAATGCCCGCTGAAGGGCAATTTAGTGGAATAGTATCAGGGTGGATTGTGTCAATTTGGTTAAATCGCACAAGAGGGTATCTGCAAGAAAAACCTATGGCATGAATTACCAGTTCTTGTCGGATAGCACCGGACGCTTCTTAAACCAGTGATGAGCGCGTTCTAGGTGCATCGTGCGAATCTCGGCTGGAATGGGTGGCAGACCGCCCTTAACCTGTTCCAGTTGCCACAACCGGTCAATAACCATACGTTTGCGAGCGGCATCTGCCACCATCATTGCTGCCTGGCGGGTGCGTACCCAATCGCCATCTAACGTGGTCTGGCAGACAAGCATCATCCATAAGTCATTATAGGTTAATATCACGACGTTTCCGTCAGTATCTTCTATTTCCTGATAGGTTTCACCGCCCAATGGCCCGGCCAATGTTTTGCTGCTCATGTAATCTCCCCTTAAATCGCCCGTCACCCGAAACACTGAATAATATTCTGGGTAATTAGCCTGATGCTATTTTAAGCCAGAATATCCACTTTCAGTCATCAATAAATTGTGAAAAACGTATGAATCATGGATGCGAAGGACACGGGGCTTTGCGGCCTCTGCATAAAAGACTCAAGGTAGGTTGTTTGCTGCGCCTACACATCTAGACGGTAGCAACCGGCAGGGCAGCGGCTGGAATTCTTTGTGGGTCGCGCATGTGAATTTCCATCTGGATACCATGTTTCGGACGCAGAGTTATCAGTGGTTCGGGAGTGATGGTTTGTCCTGGCAGCAGCGATAGATGGTAGCGCTGCATCATTGTCGCCAGTACCAGGCTGGCTTCCATCGTGGCAAACTGGTTGCCGATGCAGATTCGTGGGCCACCACCGAAGGGGAAATAAACGTGGCGTGAGATGTTCTTCTCCACCTCAGGGATGAAACGTTCCGGCCTGAAAACTTCCGGTTCATCCCAGTAATCCGGGTGGTGATGCATGACGTATGCGCTCATCAGCACCACATCACCTGCTCGGATAGGATACCCGCCGATTTCTACATCCTGAATCGCTTCCCTTGTGATGATCCATGCCGGCGGATACAGACGCATGGATTCCTTGATGACCATTTCTGTATACGGCAGGTTGGGCAAGTCGGTTAATTGAGGGAGTCTACCGCCCAGGATGGTATCAAGTTCGGTGATGAGTTTAGCTTCAATAGCGGGGTGCTGTGCCAGGAGATAACACGTCCACGCCAGCGCATTGGCAGTAGTTTCATGACCAGCGATAAACAGGGTCATGGCTTCGTCACGTACCTGTTTGTTGGACATGCCGCCGCCATCTTCTTCATCTACTGCTAGCAACAGCATGGAAAGCAGGTCGCCGGTATCGTTGCCAGACTGCCGCCGCTCATTGATGATGCCCATGATCGTGTCTTCAAGCAATTGGGCGGCACGGCGGCGCTTGCGGTTGGCTGGTGTGGGCATCCAATCCGGCAGATGAATCAGTTGGGTGATGCGCTGACCGGCTGTTTCGATTCCAATCGTAACGGCTTCTCCCAAGGCATCGGATTTATTGGAGACATCGGTATCAAACAACGTTTTGGCGACAATCCGCATCGTGAGTTCCATCATGTCGTGCGAGATATCGCGCTGCTGCCCCGTTGACCAGCCCGACAGCATGTCATCAGTGAAATCCACCATCACTCCGGCATAGGTTGCGATTCGATTGTGATGAAACGCGGGCTGCACCAACCGGCGCTGGCGTTTATGCGATTCGCCATCGTTCGTTAGCAAGCCATTACCGATGGCCTGCTTTGTGTTTTTCTTCAGCATGGCTGATTTGTGGAACAGGTCTGAATGCTTGACCAGTACCTGCTGGATATAATCCGGGTGGTTAAGTTGGTAAAGGTGGCGCGGTCCCAGGCGAAAATGCACAATGTCGCCGTATTGTTCCCGGTTGTGAACCAGAAAATCGAGACGCTGTTGTTGTAGGTTTTTCAGGTTTAACATTGGGAAGAGAGGCCGTGGCCCCGGCGGATACTGGTTGTGCATTGCGACCATCCTTTACAGCCCGGCAGTTTATAGACACTGTGACTATAAATAGGATATGTAAAAAGCGTGGTTGGGTCAAGGTATGTCCGGTGTAAAACTGTAAATTGACTGTAAATTCCTTGCTGGCACTAATGCCGGAAGAAGTGATCGAGGATTCGCACGGTATCGGCCAGTTTTTCCAGGTAGCTGTAATGGCCGGCGCCCGTGAAGACGACCAACCCGGCGTCCGGGATCGTCTGCTCTAATAGCTTGCCATGTCTCAGGGGGGTATCTGCATCCTGGTCGCCCCACAGGAGCAGCGTTGGGGGCTGAACTCGTGCCGCGTAGGGCAGTAGGTCCTGATTGACAACCTTGACAAATGTTTCGCGCATCACTCCACTGACCGCCTGAAAATCTGCCGAACCATAGCGCCGGTTATACCAGTCGCGCAGCCGATCCGACAGGAAACTCAGACCACCAGTTTGCAGGCTGCTGCGAAGTGCTTTATAGGCTTTTAGCCTTAACTGCCCGCTAGTTGAGGATTTGGGGAGAACTCCGGCGCTGTCGGCCAGCGCAATTTTGTGGATGCGCTCCGGGTGTTCCGCTCCCAGGATGAGACCCAGACGCCCGCCGAAAGAATGTCCGAAAAGATACACTTTGTCGAGTCCCTGGTCATCCAAATAGCTTAGAATAAAATTCGCATAGTCAAACACAGACCAGACAACAGGCGGTGCTTCACTGTTCCCAAAACCCGGCAAATCCGGCACATAGACCCGGAAACCACGCCCCGCCAGTTTCTCTGCCAGCGGCCATACCAGCGTACTGTTCGCGCCCCAACCATGCAGCAGTGCCACCGGTTCACCTTCGCCACCGATCAGATGGGTTATTCGCAGGGACTGAACTGAGGTGACGTTCACTGTAGGAGCTATACCAGTAGGGGCGCTCATTCGGCGATAATCCTTGCACCCAGTTTCTGCAATTTTGAAAACACGTTGCCAAACGTGCGCTCAATTGCCTGCGCATTGTCTATCACCGTTTCGCCTTGCGCTACCAGCGCCGCCCCTAACATTCCCAGCCCGGCACGCACATCAGGGGAGTCGAGGTACACCCCGTGTAGCGAAGTTGGCCCAATGACAATGGCGCGATGCGGGTCGCACAGAACAATCTGCGCACCCATCGCCTTAAGTTTATCCACAAACAACAGGCGGTTATTAAAGAGTTTCTCATGGATCAGTACCGATCCCCGTGATCGGGTTGCGATCAGTGTTGCTATTGCCACCAGATCGGATGGGAAAGCCGGCCAGGGAGAAGTCTCGACAGTCAGGTCAGCATCTTCAATCTGATTTGAAGGTGTGAACGACTCGTGCCGGGTGACGAATAGACGTGTCGGTTCTACATCCAACCGGAGGCCAAGCTGTTTGTAAACTTTTTCGATCATTCGCATATCTGGCGCGTGGATGTTTTCAATCTCGATCCGCCCGCCGGAAAGCGCCGCAATGGCCGCGATACTGGCCGCTTCAATATGGTCGGGGCCGATCGTTACCTCGACACCCTTAAGTTCCGTCACGCCCTTTACACATAGCCGATTTGAACCGATCCCGCTTATGCCCACACCCATTGAGACAAGCATCAAGGCGAGTTCCCGGACATGCGGTTCACAGGCGGCGTTGTAGATCGTCGTTTCTTTACCCAAGCGACTTGCCAGCATCATCACAATTGCCGTCGCTGTGACGCTGGCTTGCGAGAGAATGATCTCTTTTTTGTCCCAGGTTGCTGGTTGGCAGATCAATGCGCCATTGTCAAGCTTGATGTCCAACCCCAGGTCACGGAATGCTTCCAAGTGAGTACGAATGCGACTTAAGGGAAAGTCTATCTCAATGCGAACATACTGCCGCCGTACAAGTACCGGTGCAAGGTAGAGCAGGGCGCTCACCAGGCCGTTAGTATCCGCCTGATTCAGGTCGCGCTTGTTAATCTGAGCAGTCTGGATTGTCACTTGGGTCTGGTCTGCCCATTCAAAAGCTGCGCCCAGCCGCCCGGCGACCTCCAGCATACTGTCAATTGTGGTCGTGCGTGGCATATTCCTCAGCGTCACCGGTTCATCGGTCATCAGGCTAACCGCTAGCAGTGCCAGTGCCGCGTTGGGGTTGCCAGATGTAGAGTAAACGCCATTCAATTCCTGTCCGCCTTCAACACGAATTCGCATAAGCCCTCGCAGTTTTGAATTTTGGTGATTATAGCAGTTTTGAGACTGTACTTGGTGGGTTAATTCAGCCCTAATCTTTCTTTGTCCATAACCGTTTACATTTGCTTGACGCCTCTCACGTGCGGCGGTAGGATGCAAGGGATAAACACAAGGCGGAACATCATGATTGAAGTTGAGAATCTCACTAAACATTTTGGAACACATCTGGCAGTTGACCATGTTTCGTTTACCGCACAACCGGGCGAGATCGTTGGGTTGCTCGGCCCAAACGGTGCCGGGAAGACCACCACAATGCGGATGCTCACCGGATTCATGCCCCCGAGCGATGGTACGGCTCGTGTCGCCGGGTTTGATGTGTTGGCTGATTCGCTGGCGGTACGCCAGAGTGTGGGCTACCTGCCAGAGCATGTACCTGTCTACCCGGATATGACGGTATATGGTTATATCAGTTTCTGGGCGCGGCTGCGCGGCGTCAGAAATGTGCGCCAGCATGTGGATGCCGCTCTTGAACGGGTGCAGCTAACAGATCGACGCAAAATGCTGGTGCGGCATCTTTCTAAGGGACTGACACAGCGTTTAGGGTTGGCGCAGGCCCTCGTTCATGATCCCCCCGTAATTATTCTGGATGAGCCGACGATTGGTATTGATCCTCAGCAGGTGATTGAAGTGCGTGATACGATCCGCCAGCTTGGGGAAAATCATACCGTTCTATTCAGCACACACATTCTTTCAGAAGCCGAGCAGGTATGTGACCGGGTAGTGATTATCCAGCAGGGTCGTGTAGTTGCCCAGGGCGCACCCGCCACACTGCGCCAGCAGTTGCAGTCCGGGGCACATCTCTATGTTGAAGTGCGCGGGGCGAATGAAGCCAAAATCCGCGAGATTTTGAACCCGCTGCGTGATATTCAAGCCATTGAGCCGCAAGGGAACGGCTTTTCACTGCGGGTGAAGCCAGGTAAAGACCTGCGGGCTGCGGTAGCGGAGCGGGTGATGGCGGCAGGCGTTTCCCTGCTGGAACTCCGCCCGGTAGCAATGACTTTAGAAGACATTTTCCTGGATATTATTAAAAGGAATTGATGATGGGCGGCATTCTAACTGTATTCAGGCGTGAGGTCGGGCAGTACTTCGCTTCTCCTGTCGCCTATTTGATTGCCTTTGCGCTGCTACTGATTACGGGGCTATTGTTCAACACTGATCTGACCTACAGTATGCGCGTAAAACCGGCGGAGGCAGCGTTAATCCCCGGTTTCCTATCGTTTGCGCTGGTGTTCTTTGCGCCGCTGCTCACCATGCGGTTGTTGGCCGAAGAAAAACGGGAAGGGACTCTCGAACTGCTGCTCACCGCCCCGGTTCCGGACAGTTCGATTGTCTTCGGTAAATTTCTGGGCGCCTGGTTCTACTACTCCCTTCTGCTGGTTTTGACTTTCATCTACCAGTTTATCCTGCTAGCAATCGCCCAGCCTGACATCGGCCATGCCATTAGCGCTTACCTGGGAATCTGGTTATACGGCGGCGCGTCGCTGGCAGTGGGGATGCTGTTTTCAGGGCTGACAGAAAACCAGATTGTCGCTGCTTTCCTGGGCATGACAGCGCTCATGTTTCTGTGGCTGGGCGACCTGGCGGGGCAGATTGTCGCGAATCTCGATCTTGCGTACGTGCTGCGGCAGCTATCGCTCCAGGGTCACTTTTCAACTTCGTTTGCCGTCGGTTTATTGCGGGCAGAGGATGCAGCCTATTTTGTTGGCATCATCGCGGTGATGCTGTTTATCACCATTCGTGTTGTGGAATCCCATAGGTGGCGCTGATGCGAAAAAACGATGCAATCACTCTGACACGTCAGGCAATCGGCCAGTGGGCGAGTTATCTCGGTGGCATTGGCCTGGTAATGGGTATTATCGGCTTTATCTGGCAGGGGGGCTTCACCCCGTTGATAGTTGCGATCCTGTCCGTGGGTGCCGGGGGTATCCTTTTGTGGGCACTCTTCGCCCCTCGTGATTTTGCGAACTTCGTGACAGGGCGTCAGGCGCGGGCCGGCACATTATCGGTATTTTCCTCGCTCCTGATGATCGGGATTGCGGTGCTGATCTACACGCTGCTGCAGCGATCAGTGATTACGCTCGATATGACGCAGGCAAGCCGTTTTACACTGAGTCCGACGACGGAATCCCTGTTGCAGCGCGTGACCCGTCCGATACGGATTACGGGGTTTTATTCACCGAGCGCTTTGCAGTTGCGTTCTGTGGATGACGAGTTCTTCCGGTTGTATACAGTGGCGACGAATGGTCTTATTGAGCGGGTGTACATTGACCCGGATGAACAACCTGCGATGGCACAGTTGTATCAGGTGAGCTATGACGGGGCAGTGTACATTTCGTTTCTTACCGAAACTGGCGAGGTTGACTTTACCACACTGGCGCGAGTGCCGAGCAGCGACAACCAGGAACGTGACATGACGCAGGCGATCGCCCGCCTCCTGATTTCTGGCACACTCAAAGTTTACTTTGAAACCAGTCACGGTGAATTGGATGCACTCGATACATCTCAGCAGGGGCTTTCCGGCATTCACAACGGGATTCAGGAAAGTGGGCTGATTACAGGCTCACTCAGCCTGATGGAACTGGCTGCCACCGGTCAGGCCGTTCCTGGAGATGCGTCAGCCATAATTCTGGCGCGGCCTATCACACAGTTTTCGGCGGAGGAAGTCGCTGTACTGGATGCCTATTTGCAGCGTGGCGGTGGGGTGTTCATTATGGCTGACGTATTGTTTAATGAAAACCCGTTTCTGAGTCAGAACAGCCTGTTCAACCAATATATCTGGGACAACTATGGTATCCGGGCGGTGGATGCGGCAGTAGTAGATGCCACTGCCAGTGAACGCACACCTCTTGATGTGATCAGCGCGGTGGTCTTCGGCGCTACTGACATCGGGGCGCGGTTGGACCCTGCGAATAATACCGCCACGCTCTTCAGCATCGCGCGTGTGTTACAGGTCAATGATACCCCGCCAGGCAATGTGGCAAATGGCCGCGTAATTTTATCGTCCGAGCAGAGCTATGGCGAGACGAATTTACGTTTGTTAGGTGAAACCAATACCTACTCGCCGGACGATGAAGACCTCCCCGGCCCGCTGACGACCGTGGCCTGGGCTTGGGACCAAACCTCAAATGGCAGGATTTTGCTGGTTGGCGACTCGGATTTTGTGACCAATGGTCTTATTTTGACTGGTGGAAACAGCATTTTGTTCACCGATGGTCTGTCATGGTTGACCGGGCTGGGTGAACAGATCCAGTTTGGGGTTCAGGCTTACTCGGTGGGGCTGCCATTGGTTTTTCTGGATACGCAAACATTAGATATTGTCGCTTTTGTGACCGTTATTCTGATGCCGGGACTGGTGTTGGTGGCCGGGTTTGTGGTCTGGCTAAGGCGGGTACGCGCATGAACCGGAAAACATTCCTGATCCTGTTCGCGCTTTTTATCCTTCTGGCTGCTGTGATCGCGCTTCAGGAGGCTCAGTTTGGGCAGCAGGCCGCTGAAAATGCTGCCGATGCTGCCCGGTCACGGGTCTATCCCGGCCTGGCTGTGCTGGACATCTACGCGATCCGATTGTCTTTTCCGGGCCTTGAAAAAGCGTTTACACTTAGCCGTGATGCGAATGGTGAGTGGACGGCCCCAGATAGTGCTGGGGTGCTGGATACGGACGCTGCTACCAATATTGCCCGCAGCATCGTGCTGCTCACCTATCAGCGGACAATTCCGTTAGCTGAATCAGCGGATTTGAGCGAATATGGGTTTGGTGAGTATGCCGTATTCGCAGTGGAAGTCCTGCTGACGAATGGGGAAGGCCACGCGCTGGCCGTTGGCGCGGTCAATGCGAGCCGCTCTGCGTATTACGCTTTAGTGGATAACTACAATGACATTTACCTGGTTGATCGTGGTGCGCTCGATTTTCTCATCACGCAGTTGCGGACTCCGCCATTAACTTGACAACATTTTAAAATTGCGTTATTGTGTAATTTCGGTGTCAGCCGGTAGCGTATTCTACTGGGTAGTTCTGCTTGGCGACCTCAAGTTATCGTCAACCGCTCATTTCGTATCATAATTGTATCAGATAGAGTGAGGGATTATACTCTAACCTTGTTGTGAGTCGTTAGAGGCAGGGTTTAGAGTCCGTAAGTGCGTTATGCTGATGATACAGGACAAAGACGAGCTTCGTGCTCAACTCATAAAAAAAGCCCATGACAAGGGCGTTGTAACCTATGATGATATTCTCGCCGTTCTGCCAGAGGCTGAACGTGATGTTGCCCTATTAGACGACATCATGGACAGTTTGTTTGATGCCGGGGTGATGGTGGTTCCCGGTGGGCAGGATAGTATGAGTTCGGGCGACAATGATGACGAGACCATCACCCTGGAAATGCCACGTGTCCAGGATGAAGAGGATGAGTTTTCGGCATTTGATCTGGATGATGATGACCTGATTGAGGATGCGGGATACCAACAGGCGCTTGATACAGATGATGTGGTCGGGCTGTATTTGAAAGAGGCCGGGCGCGTACCGCTTCTGACGGCGGACGAGGAAGTTTCCCTGGCGAAGCGGATGGAAGCGGCAGAGCTGGCGAAGGAACAGCTTGAAGCCTATGGTGAGTCACTCCCAGCAGATGATGTTTATGATTTAAAGGACATCGTGATTGACGGGGAACTTGCCCAGGAACATCTCATCAGGGCGAATGCGCGGTTGGTGATTAGCGTGGCGAAGAAGTACATTGGCCGGGGCGTGCCATTCCTGGATCTGATTCAGGAAGGGAACATCGGTTTGATTCGGGCCACCAACAAGTTCGAGTACCAGCGCGGTCATAAATTCAGTACCTATGCAACCTGGTGGATTCGCCAGGCAGTTAGCCGGGCAGTGGCCGACCAGGGGCGGACGATTCGTGTGCCGGTGCATATGGGCGACCAGCTTAACCGGATGCGGCGAGTGCAATTGCAGCTGCTGCAAGACTTGGGGCGTGAACCATCCATTGATGAATTGGCCGAAGGCATGGAAACTACGCCCGACAAAATCGAGAACTTACTCGAAATCGCCCGCCATCCAGTTAGCCTGGAGACACCGATTGATGAAGAGGGTGATTCAACGTTTGGCGATTTCGTGGAGGATGTTAACAGTCCCGCTCCTGCGGAGGAAGTGGCGACCCACTTGCTGCATGAACAGTTGGAAACTGCCTTGCAGCGCCTGCCACCCCGTGAGGCCCAGATTTTGAAGTTGCGCTACGGTCTGGAAGACGGGCGGGTGTACACCTTGGAAGAGGTTGGGCAGACCATTGGTGTCACTCGTGAACGGGTGCGCCAGCTTGAAGCCCAGGCATTAAATCGCTTGCGCCAGTCGTCTGCGCATGTTATTCTGCGCGACTACTTGTACGAGGAGTAGTCTCTTGCGGGCAAAATCACGCGGTCCTCTGTTATGGCCTTTGGGCATAACGTTAGCAGGTGTGGCGTTGCTGCTGCATAATTTTCTCCTGGTAGGGGATTTTAATGTGGTGGCATTATGGCCGCTCTTGCTGGTCGTGGCAGGTGCGTGGATTTTGCTGCGGGGCGACCTGACCCCTGGTGATGAAGGCCGAACCTTCGGTATCACGCGGGGCAGCGTTGAATCGGCTGCCCTGGAGATCAGTGCTGGCGAGATAGATGTACAGGTTCAGGCGCTTCAGCGCGAAGGGCGACTGATTGCGGGCCAGTATGCCGCGTTTTCCCGTCCCGGCCTGAAAGTGAATGGTACTCACACCCATTTACTCTTGCACCGGGCTGCGACCCCCTGGTTGTCGTTTGCCGATTGGCAGATGGGGCTGGCGGTAGATTTGCCCTGGCAGATACTGGTCAGTACGCATCTGGGGCGTGTGAATGTGGATGCCTCAAGCCTGATCTTGCAGGAAGCCGTCGTAGCGACTGGTCTGGGTGATATTCGGTTCATCTGTCCGCAGGAGTCCCTGTCACCGCTGATTCTGCGTTCTGCACTTGGCAACATCCACTTGATAACCCCGGTGGGTTACCGGACGCAGATTACTGTTGAGGGAGGGCGGCTGTTCGGGGTTCAGGCTGACTCGAATCGCTATGAGACGGTTGCCCCTCGTGTGTTTGCGGCGCGTGATGTTGATGAATCGCTTCCCTTAGTGGAAGTGACCATCAGCGGCACTTTTGGAGATGCTTATCTCACCTGAGAGTTGTTCCCCATGTCTACCCCCTTCAGTCTGGTTATCCGGGACGCACTAGGGCAGGATATCCCGGCGTGTCTGGCGCTTGACCACCAATACGAAACTGATTATGTCTGGCAGATGAGTGTTGCCGAAGAAGGGCACGAGCGGCAGATTCACTTCAGTAAGCAGCATTTGCCGCGCACGATGCTGGCCGGCCATCCTGCCGACGAACCCCGCCTGCGTTATTCCCTTCAAAACAAACAATGTTTTCTGGTTGCCGCCGAAAAGGGCAGGGATACGTTGTTTGGCTACCTGACTATGCAGAGTGATCCAGTGTATAAGACCGCGCTGCTGCAGAACCTGGTGGTCGGGCGGTCATACCGGCGGCGGGGCATTGGTGGAAGGCTTTTGAATGTGGCCCGGCAGTGGGCACTGGAACATGGTCTAAACCGGATTACGTTGGAAACACAAACCAAAAATTACCCGGCGATTCTCTTCTGTCAGCAAGCCGGTTTTGTTTTCTGCGGGTTCAATGACCAGTATTTCCCGAATCAGGATATCGCCTTGTTTTTTACTCAGACTATACGGTAAGTGAGGCATCGTTTGGTTGAGTTTTTCTCTACGTTTCTGGCGCTTGCTAACGAGACTTTGACGGCTGCGATTGTTGTTATCGCGGCGTCAATGCTGCTCTATAATCTGGCGCGGAATCGCAAAGATCGTGTCGCCCGCACATCCGGTATCATGCTGGCGTCAGTGACTGCTGTGTATATATGTGATGTGTTGATTTCACTGGGGCCGGGTGCCGTCAGTTATGTCGCGATTCTGCGGGCACAGTGGATTGGTATTGCCTTTGTGCCTGCGGCTGTTTTTCATCTTTCTGATGCGTTGCTGGCTACCACCGGGCTGCCCTCGCGTGGTCGCCGTCGTAGGGTCGTCCTGCTGCTTTATTTATTGAGTACGGCGTTTTTGCTGGCTGCGGCCTTCACTGATATTCTAATTCGCCCGGTGGTGCTTACGGCGCGATCAGCCACACTGGTATCTGGCTGGTTCTTTTGGGTGTACCTGGCCTATTTTTTGGCCGCCAGCCTTGTGTCTCTGGTAAATGTCCAGCGAGCGCGAGGGCGGTGCTTAACGCGAGGTACCCGGCGGCGCATGGGTTATTTGCAGGTTGCAATGCTGACGCCCGCGCTCGGTATCTTTCCGTATTCGGTGATGCTGGGCTTGAGCGAGAATTCGTCTGTCGGCATGTTGGTGTTGGTGAATGCCTCCAACGTGGTTGTTATTCTCCTGCTGTTGTTTCTCGCTTATCCGCTCTCTTTCTTCGGTACGCGCATCCCTGACCGTGTAGTAAAAACCGAATTGCTGCGATTCATGATGCGCGGCCCAGCGACTGGACTGCTGGCACTAGGGACTATTATCTTCACCCAGCCGGCGACTCGTATCCTGGGGTTGCCGGGCGGCAGTTTTATGCCGTTTGCAGTAGTAGCAGTGGTATTGCTGTGGCAATGGTTCGTCTCGCTGATCCTGCCCTGGCTGGAAAAGCACCTGATTTATGGTAATGAAGATGACGACCAGATTGAGAAACTGCAAACCCTTACCGAGCGGCTATTGACCCGCACCGATCTGTTGCAATTGATAGATGCGATTCTGGCAGCAAGCTGCGATTATCTGCAAGTTAATACCGCTTTTGTGGCCGTATTGAATGAGGGTCGGGCCGAGTTGGTAACGGCCATTGGGCCGACGAAACCCAGCAGTAAGTGGTTGGAAGAGCAGAGCGCAACCCTGCTTGCTCTTGTGGATAATACGTCGGATGAATTTGAGATTGAACATTGGCATTCGTACTGGATTGTGCCGCTTTTCAGCAAGCGTACGCGAGGCGATTCTCCCTTATACCAGGTGGGTTTCCTGGGCATCCAGGCACGTTCCCCCGTCATCAATCTGACACCGGATGAAATGCGCGGGTTTCAGGCTCTTGTCAAGCGGGCAGGGCAAACGCTCGATGACCTGGGACTTTATACTGAAATTTATGCCGCGCTGGAAGGTCTGCTGCCACAGATTACGATCACACGCACACGAGCGGCGGAAGTGGAATATAAGCCGGGACATGGCGCATCGCTCCCTGCTGTTGGTCGTGACCAGATGCTGGTCGACCTGGAACAATTGTCGGAACAGGTGAGAGCCGCGCTGCGTCACTACTGGGGTGGGCCAGGCCTGACGCAGAGCCGTTTGTTGGAATTGAGTATTGTTAATCAGTCACTGGCAGAAAATGACAATAATCCCGCGAAAGCGCTGCGAACGGTGTTGCTTGAGGCAATTGAGAAACAGCGGCCAGAGGGTGAACGTAAGATGCTCAGCCCGGAATGGACGATATACAATATTCTCTACCAGCGGTTTATCGAGCGAAATAAGGTGCGCGATGTGGCTGTCAAACTGGCGCTGAGTGAGCCTGATCTGTATCGTAAGCAGCGAGTGGCGATTGATATGGTAGCAGAAACGTTGTGGGAAATGGAACAGGCACAGACGAATACTGACGACACATCGGATGTGAACGATAGTGTTTGACAAGGGTTTTAGGGATACTTATAATCTGGCTTAATTGGGAAGGGCTAAGCCGCCGATGATAGTGTGTCTGAACCAACAGGCAGTTGGATGGATGTCGTAAGGTGACGTAAACACTTGGCTGCACCGTTAACCATAAGTCTGACTGGCTGCTTTTGTTGGGCCGACGATGAACGATTTTTAATGTTATTACAAGGGGAAAAGTATGTCTACTGCAACACAGCGGCATGAGTATACGCCGCCGCCACCAGACGAGGGGTATTGGGCAGCGTTGCTCCAGGAGGGGGAATTTGCGGAACCAGCTCCACCTGAATTTGAGAATGGTTCAACCCACTCAAAGGTAGATGGTGAGTTCAATCATCCCGATTCAGGTGATCCATCAACGGTCATGAATCATGCGGATTGGTTGGAAATCACACGGATTCACGACCATGATGAGGTGCTGGAACTTCCAGTCATTGGCTTTAATCGGGGAGGGCTGCTGGTTGAGTGGCGGAGCTTACGTGGGTTTGTCCCGGCCAGCCAGTTAGATAATTTCGCTGTGAATGAGAACGGCTTTGCCCGACGCGATGCGCTTAAAGATTATGTCGGCAAAACATTGAGTTTGCGAATTATTGAATTATATGTTGATCAAAATCGATTGATTTTATCGGAACGTGCCGCACGGGTGATGGCCGGCCAACGTGCTGATCTGCTCCACCAACTTAAATCCGGCGACAAGCTGACCGGTACTGTCACCAACCTGTGTGATTTTGGCGCTTTTGTGGATTTGGGTGGTTTAGAAGGGCTAATCCATATCAGTGAACTTAGTTGGGGGCGAGTGGGTCACCCGGCGGATTTGCTCGAACGGAACCAGACGGTTCAGGTTTATGTAATGGATATTGACCAGGCGGCTGGTCGTATCGCCCTCAGTCTCAAACGGATGCACCCTGACCCCTGGGAGACAGTGGCTGAACGCTACACTGTCGGGCAGTTGATAACTGGGGTGATTACGAATGTGGTGGACTTTGGCGCGTTTGCCTGCATTGAAGAGGGGTTAGAAGGTCTCATTCACGTTTCTGAGTTGGCAGAAGGACATTTCCTGCATCCCCGGAACGTTGTGAGCGAAGGCCAGATGGTGGAGGCGCGGGTACTGAGTATTGATAGCCGGGGACGCCGTTTAGGGTTGAGCTTGCGGCGAGAGCAGTAGGAACAAGGCGCTGCGAGAAGGGCGTATAGCCATAATTAATTGGAGTTGTTTTTCACAGGCCAGCGGTCTTCGTTGGCCTTGTGTGTTATATTTTGGTAGGCACAAACACAGGTTGACGACTATAATGGGTTTGAATTGTGATAGTTGTTGAGGTATGGCTGGGACGTGGCAAGTTCTAAGACGACCAAAAACAAACCGCGCAGTAAGGCTGCCGAGAAGAACACAAAACACGAAGAGCAGAATCCGCAAACTGACCGTTCGTTAGTGAGTGCTGAGTTCTGGGATTCACTGCTGGATAGTGTGCCTCCCTGGGGAGACGAAATCGCTGCCATCGTGTTGATTGTATTTGGCATTGTATCCTTCCTGTCGCTGCTGAATGTGTCGTCCGACGCGACGATTTCCAATGCCTGGTCGAATGCCCTCACGAGTCTCTTTGGTTATGGTAGCGTGGTGGTCTCAGCCGGAATTCTGGCATTAGGCGCGATTATTCTGCTCCCCAAGCTGGGGTTGGTAATCAAATTTCCCACGTCACGTATCCTGGCGCTGGAAGTAGCATTCTTCTCACTGCTGGCGTTGTTCCACCTGGGAACGGGGGATGCGGAGCTTCGGGCGGTAGCGCGGGCTGGGCAAGGCGGCGGTTATATTGGTTGGGCGTTGAGCAGCCTGATTAGTGGGCTGTTCGGTTCGATTACGGCGATAGTCTTTTATGGACTGCTGCTGTTGATTAGCGTTGCCGTGGTGATCGGCATCCGTAAGGTCACCATCCAGGGATGGCTGCACGCAGCGATCCAAAGACTGCGTCGGTATGCTGACCGGGTAATTGAAGCGACCAATCCGAAATGGCAGCAGCGCCAAAAGGCAGCCCCGAAGGCTGTACCGGTAGTCGTTTCCCCTCCTGTGGAAACCCGGAAACGCACGACAGGCACCTTTGTCCGCATCCGGCCTGACCCAGCCCATTTGCCTCCCTCGCAGCGCCCCGGGGGAGTGGCGCGTGATGTAAGCGCGGGGACGGCTGAAATCGGTAAGACCAGCGAACATCCCCTGCCACTGTCGCGGGAAATCCTGGGTGGTTTTAACGCAATCGGGACACTCAAGGGTAAGAAGCAGAAGGGTGTTCAGTTGGTGGAACGGCCTGATGGCCGCGTTAAGCGATATTACACTGTAGATGATATGCGTGAGGTGAAGAAAGTCGGCAAGCGCGACTCAAACTTGCCACCGCTGGAACTGCTTCAGGACATTGAACTCAATGTGCCGGATGAGCAGGAGATCAACAATAATGTGGTGCTGATCGAAAACACGCTGCTGGAGTTTGACATTGACGTGGACGTGGTAGATGTCAAGGTAGGGCCGACTGTGACGCAGTATGCTGTGCAGCCCTTCAAAGAGACGACTACCGGGGAGGGGGAAACTGTCCTCAACCGGACTCGTGTGAGCAGGATCGCCTCCCTGGCAAGTGACCTCTCATTGACGCTTTCGGCCAAGCGATTGCGCCTGGAGTCACCTGTTCCGGGCCATAGCTACGTGGGTATTGAAGTGCCGAATCGCAATCCCAGTGTAGTGGCATTGCGCTCAGTTTACGAGAGTAAGGCTTTCCAGGACAGACTACAGAAGGCGAAATCCCCACTGTACATTCCGTTGGGGCGAGATGTGGCCGGGCAGCCACTGGGTGTTGACCTGGCGCAGATGCCGCATCTCCTGATTGCCGGCACGACTGGATCAGGCAAGTCCGTATGCATCGCAGCGATTACAGCGGCGCTCATTCTGAACAATACCCCTGACAAGGTTAAACTGGTGATGCTCGACCCGAAAATGGTAGAGTTAAGCCGGTTCAACAATCTGCCGCACCTCTTGGGTGAGGTCGAAACCGATCAGGAGCGAATTATCGGGGTGCTGCGCTGGTGTACCCGTGAAATGGATCGGCGCTACAAACTTCTGGAAGAAAACGCTGCCCGCAACATTGACATTTTTAATTCACGTCTCAGCCGTCGCCAGCAGGAAGAATACCTGCCGTATATCGTGATCCTGGTGGATGAAGTGGGCGACTTGATGCTCTCCCGCCCGGAAGAGACGGAAAAGACGATTACCCGCCTGGCACAAATGGCGCGTGCGGTGGGAATGCATCTGGTTGTTGCGACACAACGCCCCAGCGTGGATGTGATTACTGGTCTAATCAAGGCAAATTTCCCTTCACGTATATCGTTTGCGGTGGCATCCGGCGTCGACTCGCGGGTGATTCTCGATTCGGTGGGCGCGGAAACGCTCTTGGGGCGGGGGGACATGCTCTACCAGGCCGCCGACGCTGCCGGGCCGCGTCGTCTCCAGGGTTGTTTTGTCTCGGACGACGAAGTGCGGGAGTTGGTAAACTACTGGAAAGACTGGTACGACAAGCAGATTGCTGATGGCAAAATGGCACGACGGCGCATCAGTCCCTGGGAACGTGGCCTGACTCGGCGCGAATTCCTGGCGGAGACCGACCCGATGTTAGAGGACGCGATTGCCCTGGTGATTGAGGCGGGGGAGGCCTCAGCCTCGCTGATTCAGCGACGCCTGGGGCTGGGGTATCCGCGTGCTGCCCGGATTATTGACCTGATGCACGAACTGGGAGTGGTAGGCGAACAGGAAACGGGTGGTCGCAGCCGCCGCGTTCTCATCAAACCGGGACAAGACCCCTTTAAGGACGCGATAGATAAGCGAATGTAGGGTGAATCTATGACGGAGACAAAGCACGAGATAGAACGTACCGTCCCGGAAACCAATGCGCTCATAAAATCTCTGGTTGAACAAGAGACTATTGGGTTTCCCTTCTGGATTCAGGGGCTAATCAGTCGCCATTTCCTGTCTGATCGCGGCCATGAATACTTTGACTTAAGCGATAATGATTCTTGCTTCACTCATGATTATATGGTTGTGACACCGGCTATTTGAAAGCGTTCTTGAATCCATGACACAGCTTGTAATTGGTGCCGGGCTGCTGGGGCGCTCCCTGGTAGACTATCTGCTGGAAAAAGGCGAGACTGTCCGGGTATTCGATATGATCCCGTATACTGACTCGCGGATCGAAACAATAACCGGCGACGTGCGTAATCCGCAAAATGTGGCAGGGGCATGTGCCGGTGTGGATACCGTCTACCATACGGCATCTATGGTCAGCCAAGGGTTGGGTGAAGTCCCTGGCATGTATGATGTGAATGTCACCGGGACGCAGAACGTGATCGCTGCCTGTCGCCTCCAAGGGGTCAGTCGCCTCGTTTACACCAGTTCGATTGATGTTGTCTTTGACGGCACGCCCATCATCAACGGGGATGAGTCGCTGCCATATCCGCCGCGCCATCTAGACTACTATGGTACAACCAAAATGCTGGCGGAACAGGCCGTTATCCAGGCATCTGATCCCCAGGGACTTCAGACGATAGTGTTAAGAACCGCTGGTATCTATGGCCCGCATGATCGCCATCGCTTCCCGCCAATTCTCAGGAATGCTCTCAAGGGTGTGTACACTCGTCTGGGTGATGGTCGTGCGAAGTTCAATCACGTTTATGTTAAGAATGCGGCTCATGCCCACTGGCTGGCGGCGCAGGGGCTTCAGCAGGTGGGACCGCCACTGGGTGGACAGGTGTATTTTATTACCGACCATCCTCCTTCTAATTTCTTCGAGTTCTTCCTGCCGTTCTTGGAAGCAGCCAACTTGCCAGTGAAAGTGCGTGCCGTGCCACTTTGGTTGGCACAGGGAATGGCGAATGCCGCCGAACTGGCGTACCGGTTGTTCCCCGGCGATGATAATCGGGCGAGTCCCCAACTGACGCGCTACGTTGTGGCAGCTACCTGCCAGGATTTTTGGTTCAGCCATGAGCGTGCCAGTCGGGATTTTGGCTACACCCCCCTGGTTTCTGAAGAGAAGGCATTTCAATATACGGTGGACTGGATTGTGAATGAGTGGCTGCCTGCGAATCAGTAGGCATGTTGGAACCTGTAGGCACCTTTTATCGCACTTCTCAAGGGTGTCAAGGCATCGTTTTATGGAATAATGTACGTGGGTTCTGTATGGAGGGGATGAATATGCCGTATACTGTTTCCTGGCTTGTGCCGAATCGCATTATCCTCACCCGTTATCACGGTGTTTTTACTTCGGAAGACCTGCGCAGTTACCTCGAAGAGTCGCTCCAGATGCGCGACGAGGCGATTGCTGTTTTGGGCGAAGATGGCGCGCTCATCCACACCCTCACTGATGCCCGGCAGCTTGACCGCTATACGATTGGGCTGGCGGATATTCAGGGGATGCTCAAGAGCCTGCGCCAGCAGCGGGTCGGGTGGTCAGTTTTCGTGCATCCCGGCAAAATGGAGCGATTTTTCTCCTCTATCGGCCATCACTGGGCCGGGGTACGTCATCGGGAATTCGCCACGATTGAGGACGCTATTGTATTCCTGAAAGAGGATACTTCGCTCCCTGATTTCACCTATGTCCCGGATGAAGTCGAAAAAATCCCCAGCTAATTGACAGCGGCTGTGCCAAGAAGTTTCCGGGCGAAGATGTTCGGTCTCGATTTATATCCCGCTGCTATCTCTTGCCATCTTTGCGCATGGACCGTCCGTATTAGCCATTTGCCCAGACAACTCTCACAGTCAGTGTGCTGGTACGTTTGATATTGCGGACTCTTGACGGGTATAATCCTCACTCTTTGATTTTGCATTTCACCACCCCCATGTTGAGGTTATCTGCCATGTCATTGAATCAGGTCATTGACACAATCAATACTCTGCAAAATACGCACACCTTGCTGCTCATTGTTGGTGTAGTGGTGGCGCTGGCGCTGGCGACGGCTGTTTCCGCGGCCCGTTCCAGCGGTATCCGGTTGGTGTTTTTCTTCGGGCTGGCAGGGGTAGCTTACTACTTTTCACAGCAGCTAGATGATGTAAATGGTAGTTTTTTCCTCAACCTGAGCACGGAATTACTGGGCGCTGTGATTACCTATGTGGTGCTGGGAAGTTGGATCACGAGTCTTCGCTGGACTTTCCCGGTAGTCTTTATCCTTATTTTGCTGACCACTTTGCCAATAGAGTTCAGTGACTCGGCGCAGCAGCCAGTCTTTTTGAACCTGAGTTCTGAAGTCATCGGGGCATTCTTAATCGCCATCCTGATAAACAAACGCGATTGGCTGTGGAATCTTCCTTCCCGCCACCGGCGATTGGATCATCGGCAAGCCAGGATGAAGAAACAGGTTGCGCGGGAACTGGAACGGCTGAAAACGGCGGAACTACAACAGATGCGTGACAAATTGCAGGCGGAAATGGCGGCCTGGCGCATGAAGCAGCGCTGGAACATGGCAATCAAGATCGAGAGTATGAATCCCCAGGAAGCCGAAGCCAATATCCGCCATCTTCAAGAGATATTGCCGGATATTCGGGTTGCAAAGATCGCCGCTGACGAGGAAAGCCAACGGGTTTACTGCTATCTGGTAGCAACGGTTTCTGGCCTGTGACAGGGCGGATTGTCGAAAACTTCCCCCTGATTCTGTCGTCTTTTTGTGCTACAATCACAGCTTCCGAACGGACGTTCTGTGAGCCGAAAGGATGGCTATGCCCCCGTTCCAGGTATATGCACCGTTTGAGCCGACTGGCGACCAGCCTGCTGCCATCGCGCAGTTGGTCGAGGGCGTCAACAAGAACCTGAAGCACCAGACCCTCCTGGGCGCGACAGGTACCGGGAAAACGTTTGCCGTCTCCAAAGTGATTGAGCAGGTGCAGCGTCCCACGCTGGTGCTGGCGCACAATAAGACACTTGCGGCGCAGCTCTATGCCGAGTTCAAAGAGTTCTTCCCCAAGAACGCGGTGGAATACTTTGTCAGCTATTATGACTACTACCAGCCAGAAGCTTACGTTCCGCGTCTGGACTTACATATAGAAAAAGAGACCGACATCAACGAGCAGATAGACCGGCTGCGGCTTTCCGCGACGGCGGCGTTGTTCTCGCGGCGGGATGTGCTGATCGTTGCGTCGGTGTCTTGTATCTATGGTATTGGCAGCCCGCAGGCCTGGGGGCGTTCGATCGTAGAACTGCGGGTAGGGAATGCCATCCGCCGCAATACGATTCTGCGGAAGCTAGTGCAAATCCAGTACACGCGTAATGATATGGACTTGAAACGTGGCACTTTCCGGGCGCGGGGAGATACGTTGGAAATTGCTCCGGCTTATGCTGAAACCGCCTACCGGGTTTATCTGTTTGGGGACGAGATCGAACGCATTTCCGAATTTGACCCGCTGACCGGGGAAATCCTGGCCGATCATCCTGAAGTAAAAGTCTTCCCGGCCAAGCAGTTCGTGGCTGACGAAGAGAAGACACGTCAGGCGCTTATTGACATTGAAAGAGAATTGGAAGAACGGATTGTCTTCTTTAAGAAGGAAGGCAAGCTGCTGGAAGCTCAGCGCATTGAGCAGCGCACCCGTTACGATCTCGAAATGATCCGTGAAGTCGGGTATACCTCCGGCATTGAGAACTTCTCGCGTCACCTTGACCAGCGCCCGGCGGGCAGCCCTCCCTGGACTCTTGTGGATTACTTCCCGGATGATTACCTGCTGGTAATTGACGAGAGTCACATGACGATCCCGCAGATTCGTGGCATGTTTAAGGGCGACCAGTCGCGTAAGCTCAACCTGGTGGATTACGGCTTCCGTCTGCCGAGCGCGATGGATAACCGCCCGCTCAATTTTGAGGAGTTCCAGCAGCGGATGGGGCAGACGATCTATACCACTGCCACGCCCGGGCCATTTGAGCGTGAGATCAGCCAGGCGACTGTTCAGCAGATCATTCGGCCAACGGGCGTGCTGGATCCGCAGATCAGCGTCCGCCCGATTGAAGGGCAGGTAGATGACTTACTGCAAGAGGTGGCGCTGCGGGTAAAGAAAGGGCAGCGTGCGCTTATCACAACGCTCACGCAGCGTATGTCTGAAGAACTGGCCGGATACATCAATGAACTTGGGATTCGCGCTCATTACCTTCACGCTGAGATTGAAACGATTGAGCGAGTCGAAATCCTGCGCGACCTGCGCTTGGGCGTGTATGATGTTCTGGTAGGGATCAACCTCCTGCGTGAAGGGATTGACTTGCCGGAAGTCTCGCTGGTCGCAATCCTGGACGCCGATAAAGAGGGCTTCCTGCGCTCCGAGCACGCACTTATCCAGATCATTGGGCGGGCGGCACGGCATGTCGAGGGGCAGGTTATCCTTTACGCGAACAAAATGACCGACTCGATGAAACACGCGATTGAGGAAACCGAGCGTCGCCGCGAGATTCAGGACGCTTATAACAAGGAAAAGGGGATTGTTCCAGCCAGTATCGTGAAAGAAGTGCGCGACCTGACTGATCGGGTGCGCTCAATGATGGATGAGGAACAGGCCGCCGAAGTAGGTGCTGGGGCCACGAACCTGATGGGGCTGCCCAAAGATGAACTGCACCGTATGATTAAAGAACTCGAAAAGGAAATGAAAGCTGCTGCCCAGGCGCTCGAATTTGAGAAAGCCGCCGTGCTGCGTGACCAGATCACCGAACTGCGCGGCTCACTTGTAGACCGTGAGGTTGAGGGTGGTCTTCTGTTGGGGTAATGCAAAGAACTGATTGAAATTACGGGAGGGGCAGCACGCCGCTGTATGCCGGGTGCTGCCTTTCTGTTCTATACTCCCACTTCGTTCGGGGCGTAAATATCGGCTAACTGGTGGATTTTGGCGCTGGTTTCAACCCAGCTAATCGGGCTGAGTCCGAGTTTCTCCCGGATGCTTTCTTCATCCATCCCCTGGCGGAAGTCACGCACTGCGCATGTCCAGCGCAGCATCTCAAATGACAGTTTCATCGGGATTTCTGCCCGGTCGCCAATATCTTCCAGGATGTATTCCAGGTTGCGGGCGGTACAGTTAAAGATGGTCTCCTGCGGCGTGTACTGCCCCAGGTAGCGATCCAGCAGCCACACCCACTGATTGCTGACGGGAATCTGGCGCTCCTTGAACACGTTACGTCCACTTTTACCTTTGATCGTGAGCAGCGGCGTATCGGCGTCTCCCCGGTTGACATCTTTAGGTGTCAGACGCATGGCTTCACTCTTTTTGATACCCGTTTCCACCAGCAGACGCAGCAGCATCTCCGGGCGTGTGTCGCGCTCTTCACCGCGTTTCATGTCGCGGGCTGCCAGCAGCGCCTCAGTTATTTCGTCGTCGGTGAGGATGGGCGAAAGCGGAGCCGGGCCGGAGCGCTGTAGGACTGCTTTTGCCGGGTCAATCTGGATAGCTTCCAGTTCATGCAACCACTTGAAATACACCTTGAGTGTCGTCACTCGCCGTGCATACGACTTGCGACTGCACGCTACACCGCGTCCATGTTCTAACCAGTCCAGGAAATCATTAAGCAGCGAGGTTGTATACCTGCCGATGGGCGTGGCCTGTCCGGTGCGTTCTGCCAGCAGGCTTAAGTCCGACGTAAATGCCTTTATAGTGTGGTCGGATTTGCCCTCTTTGAGCAGATAGCGCTGGAACAGATCAATCGTGTAGCGCAGTTCGGTGAATTTGTTGATGTCTTCCGGCGTGTCCGGTTGGAACAGCGGAATTTGCCGTAAATCAGACATAGCCCCACCTGGATAATAATAACACACTGACTCCAAATGAAGCGTAAACGAATTTAGAACATTTGTCAAGTTTTCAGCGGCGCAGGGTATGTTCCGTGCTGCCATAAACCGCTTGCAGGCGCTCGGTATCGGCTTGTTCACTGGGAGTCAGCGTCCCAACAATAAATTCAAGCTGGAAAGTCTGACTAAATCCTCGCACCATCGCATCAGCGGTAGCCTGCCACGAAACGCGCTGCCCAAGGGCTGCTTCCAGTGTGGTCGCCCGCGCCCGAATCTGTTCCCGGCCTGCTTCTCGGGCAGTTTCATCCGGGTAGGCTAGGCCGGTACAGATGCGCCCCAGGTCACCATGCAGAGGCAGTGTGCCATGCTGGAGAATTCCACCTTTGCGCCGCACCTGGGCGCTGCCGATGAGTTTGCGCCCGCCGACAGTGATTTCATAGTGGGATGGCACTTCAAAACAGACCGGCCCTGCGGTTGTGGCTGTTGCGCTCATCGGGTCGGCCTGGGGATGTACGCCGAGCAGTTCCAGTCCGGCGGCCAATGCCCGGCTGATGGTCAGGTAACTGGTGACGACATCCCCGGCGGCCAGGGGGTGATCGGTGGGGAGCGCCAGACTGTAGGTGAGTTCATCACCATGCAGGATTGCCTTGCCACCGGTGGGGCGGCGCACGATGTCCCATCCGTTAGCGGCAAGCTGGTCTAAGTCGGCTTCCCGACTTCGCTGCCCGTAGCCCAGGGAAAGGCAAAGCGGCTCCCAGCCGTACAGTCGGAGCGTAGGTGGCGACTCACCAGCAGAGACAGCGTTTAGGATAGCCTCGTCCGTTGCCATGTTGTAACGACCAATAGTGGGGGAATCGTAGATTAAACGGCATTGACGCATATCGTCACCCTGCCTATACTGTTGATAGTGTATTGAACTGAGATAAGTCCAACCATGAGCGAAAACACGTTCGATGAATCGGTGGCAGATGATCGCGAAACCTTGGTCAACCAGCGTCCGGTGAATAGTGAAGCCGCCGCGCCGACTGCGCCCCGTAATACCCCGGTGGTGATCCCATCCCCAACGTATTATAACGACGGTTTTACGCCACCACCACCACCCAACGCGGCACGGGAATCGGCGGCACGAGAACGAATGCGCCGTCGCCGGGTGCAGTCACGGCGGGGAGGGGAGTGGGCCTGGGTGGTGATTGCCGGGGCATTGCTGGCGGTAGCGATGATTTCCAGCATGACATTGTTTGTGTTCCTGCAGGCGTCTTCAGCGGAGCAGGAATTTCTGCCGACTGCCGTGATTGAACTGCCGACTCCCGTAGATGCACGCAATGTCAGTAACGGGGGGACACCGATCTCCGGCACTGGCACGCTGGTTACGTTGGATGATGGGCGCACGATTGAGCTAACGCCCTGGGATGGCAACTCGCGCTTTACGGTGCTGATGGTGGGGATGGATCGCCGTCCTGGAGAAACCGGGCTGGCCTACCGTACCGATACGATGATGCTCATCAGCATTGACCCACTGACAAACAGCCTGGGTGTCCTGAGCATCCCCCGCGATCTGTATGTCGAAGTCCCCGGCTATGCTGAACTCCAGCGTGTCAACTCCCCGATGGTGCTGGGGGAACTCCAGCGTCCGGGCTACGGCCCGCAGTTGATGATGCAGACCGTTCAGTACAATCTGGGGATGCGGATTCATGACTACGTAGTGGTGGACTTCAAGGCGTTTATCGGGTTGGTGGATGCAATCGGCGGGATTGATGTTGAGATTAACTATAATATCAGCGACCCGATTTATCCCGACATGAACTATGGTTATGATCCATTCTACCTGCAGGCCGGCCAGCATCATCTGGATGGGGCAACGGCGCTCAAGTTTGCCCGTACCCGGCACGGCTCAAGCGACTTCCAGCGCGCCCAGCGCCAACAGCAGGTCGTGTTCGCCATTCGTGATCGTATCCTCAATTTGCAGATGCTCCCTCAGTTAATTGTGCAGGCGCCGACTTTATGGAGTCAGTTGAGCCAGAATGTCAGTACCGGGCTTTCGATTGAACAGCTAATCCCGTTGGCGCTGTATTTGAAGGATATTCCGGCTGAAAACATCCGTACTGGTGTGATTGATCAGAGTTATACGATTGGCTATACCACCAGCGCCGGGGCGTCTGTCCTTGTGCCAGACCGCGCCCGGATTGGCCCCTTGATGGTGGAAGTGTTCGGCGCGAATTATTCGCAGTAGGGGTAACTTCTGGAAATCAAAACAGCGTCCTGAAAACGGGCGCTGTTTTTTTGATAAGGACTCCTGCCATGCCGTGTGCCGCGATGTTTTGAACCTGCTTTCGCAGGTGGGTCGTCTGACCAGCGATTCTGTCTTGGCCGAGGCCTATCACATGCACGCTGGACGAGGACGCCCGTAATGAGGGTGTTGGCTCAAAACTCGTGCGTCATCACATGCACAGCAGGTTGGATTCTTTATACCAGAGAGGCGAAAGCGTGTAAAGACTGAGGTTTTAACGGCGCACAAACCTTGTTGAATCTGTCCGAATGGATCATGGCAGCCTTCTGAAGTTCGACTCTAATCACCATTTGATGGTTGATGTATGGCTTTTGGGTCCGGAGAAGTGTGTTCTTCGGTCACTGATTGCTGCAATACAGTGTGTACGCCGCAAGTGCAGCCAGTGCAGTAATCTCCCCGTGAGCGATGTAAAATGTTGCTGCAAAAAAGCGTTTTGACCCTGGAAGTGCTGCATTGGTGGAGGTTATCACGCTATTTACCGGCCTGGATGTCATGGATGGTGTTCCTACGAATCCCGTCATCCGTATAAATGAATACTGAAGATACTGTCACCATACCACAATAATGGCAGCAGGTGGTGCATCTTTGTTCAAACATTTGTTCACTAATTCAACTAAAAATCGCGGCGAGAGCATCCACGATGCGCCGGGCATAGCGCCCGTCGGGGTCGAGCGCCGGGTTGTAGATCGTCACATCCGCGCCGACGAGGGTGGGGGAGTGCGCCAGGGGGCGCGCCAGTTGGATCAAGGTTTCCCAATCCAACCCGCCGGGCATGAGGTAGTCTACAGCGGGCAGCACGGTATCATCCAGTACATCGAGGTCAAGATGCAGCCAGAAGCGTCCAGGTTCGGCTTCCAAACGGGCGGCGGTCTGCTGGCCTAACGTGGCGGGGTCGTGTTGCTGGACGGCCTGGGCGTCGTATAAGATCATCCCTGGTGCGTAGGTGGCCGGGTGGGGCGCTCCGTCACGCGCAGCCTGTTCGCCGTCACGGTAGCCGAGCAATACGACATGTTCTGGCCTTACGAGCGGCGGCGGTGTGCCGCCCAGTCCGGTCAGTGTCGCCGGGCCGATTCCGCTTAAAATCGCCAATTCCATATCGGCAGCTTCACCGGTTGGGGAGGACTGCCCATCGTAAAAATCCAGATGCCCATCTACGAACGCCAATCCGGTATGGCCGATTTCAGCACGCAGCGCGGCAAAGGTGCCGATCAGCAACGTGCAGCAGCCACCGATGATGAGTGGCTGCCGCTTTTGTCGTATGAGGTCTGCGATTCCATCCCGAATCACCTGTGAGGCTGTGCAAACTGCCTCATATCCGATAATGCCGGTCTGAAGATCGCGGTCAGCGTTGTCAATGGCCGCCGGCAAATCACCCCAATCAGGCAGATTCAGGCGTGCAGCTAATCCGGCAGCACGCAGAGCAGCGGGCATTCGCTCAACCCCGGTGAAGCGCCCACTGCAATCAATTGGCACCCCGGCAATTCCGCTGACGGCCATCGTTGGCTATTCGTCCTCGTCCTCTTCCGGCTCAACGACGGTGATGCCGAGTTCTTCCAACTGTCCCGGCTCCGCCACCGAGGGCGCGTGCGCCATGATGTCCGCCCCGGTTTGCGTTTTGGGGAAGGCGATCACCTCACGGATATTGGGTGCTCCGGCGAATAGCATTGACAGGCGATCCACACCCCAGGCGATACCGCCATGGGGTGGCGTGCCGTACTCGAAGGCTTCCAGCATGTGGCCGAACTGTTCTTTAGCGTGTTCCATTGTCTGGCCGATGAGCGGGAAGATTTTCTCCTGCAATTCCCGTTCATGGATTCGGATACTGCCGCCCGCGACCTCGTAGCCGTTGCAGACCATGTCGTACTGTGTGCCGCGTGCTTTGCCGGGGTCGGTATCGAGCAGCCCCAGGTCTTCCGGCATAGGGGCGGTGAACATATGCTGGGATGGGTCCCAGCGCTTCAGTTCGTCATCCCACAGGAACAGCGGGAAGTCAATCACCCAGATGAACGCCAGTACATTCGGGTCGGCCAGGTTGTGTTCAGCGGCCAGGTGGCGGCGCAGCTTGTCAGTGATGGCATAGACGATTTCACGCTCATCAGAAATGAACAGAAGCAGGTCGCCGGGCTGCGCGTCAACGCGCTCAAACAGCTCAACTTTTTGTTCCACCGTGAAGAATTTACCAATAGGCCCTTTGACTTCACCAGTTTCTTCCAGGGGCAGCGCCATATAGGCCAGCCCCTTACCGCCTGCTTCCCGCGCCAGTGTTTCCAGGTCGGCGGCAACTTTACGCAATGCGGTGCCGCTGATCTCGCCCATGCCGGGCATACGGATGACCTTGACGGGCTTGCCAGCCTGGGTATTGCTGACGAAGACGGCGAATCCGCTTTTCCCTGCGATATCGGTGACATCATGCGCCTGCAAGTCATAACGCAGGTCGGGCTTGTCTGAGCCATATTTCTCCATCGCCTCAGCGTAGGTCAGGCGGGGGAAGGGCTTCCAAAGGAGCTTCTTGTCGGTGGCGATGTTTTCTACCAGGGCGGTTGCCAGCCCCTCATTGAGTTGGATGATATCCTCACGCTCGACAAAACTCATTTCGAGGTCAAGCTGAGTAAATTCCGGCTGCCGTTCACCGCGCAGGTCTTCGTCACGGAAGCAGCGAGCAATCTGGAAGTACCGCTCATACCCGGCCACCATGAGGAGCTGCTTGAGCTGCTGCGGACTCTGGGGCAGGGCGTAGAACTTGCCTTTTTGCAGGCGGCTGGGGACAAGGAAGTCGCGCGCGCCTTCAGGCGTGGTCTTGAACAGAATCGGCGTTTCAATTTCCAGGAAACCGAGGTTATCCAGGTAGTCGCGTATGAACTTAACGACCCGATGCCGCGTGACCATGTTTTTCTGCATCGCCGGGCGGCGCAGGTCAAGGTAGCGGTACTGCATCCGGCGGACTTCTTCGATGCTTTCATCACGATTGATGTAGAAGGGCGGCGTTTTGGAGGCATTCAGCAGTTTCATTTCTGAAACGACGACCTCGACATCGCCGGTTTCGAGTTCCGGGTTGGCTGTCCCTTCGGGGCGGATCCGCACATTACCGTGTACCTGCAAAACATATTCACTGCGGGCATCACTGGCGATATGGTGGGCGTCGGGGGCGGTTTCCAGATCAACAACGATCTGCACAATCCCCCATCTGTCTCTTAGGTCAATAAAAATCAGTCCACCCTGGTCACGGCGGCGATTAACCCATCCCGCCAATGTCACGGCCTGGCCGTCATGCTCTACCCGTATTTCGCCACAGTGATGTGTCTTTAACATGGTCGTGCTGCTCCTGACAAATACAAATAATCCCTTTAAAGGGTCACAAGAGATTATAACGGATCACTAGAAGAGGTTCAATTGTAAGGCTTTATGGGTCAATAAGGATAGCACGCCCGGTAGCGGAAACAAATGGTCATCTTGGCCGGGTCTGGAAGTCACTCAATCAAAAATAGCCGGTTGCTTGAGTGCTAAAGTGCTAACCAGCTAGAATGCCAGAGGCCAGCGTCTCCACAAATTCAGTGAATCGGCTCGATCACCTGGGGCGTATCGTTTCCGGGGCGGTTGACCAGCTTTGAAACGGCATACGCGGCCATCTGATCCGAGTCGTAGGGGCGCATGAGGGCGTGCAGCGCCAGCGCTGGCGCATCCCCCGCGACGAGCCACTCCTCATAGTCGGCGGGATCAAGGATAACGGGCATCCGATCATGGATAGGCTTCATGAAATCATTGGCTTCCGTGGTGAGAATGGTGCAGGAACGCACTTCATCCCCCTGCGGGCTGTTCCAGACTTCCCACAGCCCGGCCAGCGCAAAAACGGAGCGACCTTTGAGGTGGATGAACATCGGCGTTTTCTCGTTTCCCTCGCGCTTCCACTCGAAGAAGCCATCCGCCGGAATCAGGCAGCGGCGGCGCTTGAAGGCGCTGCGGAAGGAGGGTTTTTCATGGGCGGTTTCGCTCCGGGCATTGATGAGTTTATTGGCGAGCGCCGGGTCTTTGGCCCACGACGGCAGCAGCCCCCAGGTATGAAACGATAAAGCCGTGGGAGTTTCGTTGGTGATGATGGCGACGGGCTGTGAGGGCGCGATGTTATAGCGCGGCGGCAGGTCGGGCGGTACTGTCGCCAGGTTAAAAGCTAACTGAAGGGTATCCAGGTCGGCGGTCAGGGTGAATCGGCCACACATCGCGTACACCTTTCTCTATTTTTGCAGTCAGTTTTCACCAGATGTTAATCAGATTTCTTGCAGCCGGCGACTATTTCTTCTTCGGCGGTTTGCCCATTTCGGAAATCTGGCGGATTAACCCCAGGCCGGAAAGCACGAGGCCGAGCATTTCTCCGGTGCCAATCCGCGCCGGTTTGTTGCCACGTCCACCAGCGTCATCTTCGGCGGCGCGGGCATAAAGGTAAGCTGCCAGAAACCCGAACAGCGTACCGATGGCTGCCCCAAGAACGTAGGTGCGCGGTTTCCAGTCAGTGTCTTGTGTAGTGGTTGGAAGTTGTTCAGCCATGACTCTCATCCTCAGCTTCGTCTGCTGGTGGGTCGAATGTGTTCAGAAGTCTGCTTAAAAAGACCATACGTGCGCTGACACCGATGGTGCGCTCATTTATGGTGTTAGTCGTACTCTCTAGCCGCTTGGAGGCCGTTTTCGTTGCGTTTTGAGCGCGGCGCAGCGGTTTTGCCAGAGCGCCATGCAGCACGCCAATCTTGAAGGCGGCGACGGCAAAACCCGTCGCGATAACGCCCAGGCATAACACCGATGGGCAGAGGATAAGCACAGTGAGCAGCATGTCCGCGATGAGCGAGATTCCCCAGCGTTTATCCGGTGCGGCGTAGGCAGCTATAACCAGGAGAATAACTCCGGCCAGGGCCAGAATGAATAATCCCAGTGGCAGGTATATGCCCAGACGGGTTTCCCGGCGGTGGCGGGCGGTGGATGCGTGCTGTTGTGGTTGTTCAGCGGCGCTCATGCCCGAGTCCAGTGTGCATAATTGTTCGCATAATCGTATTGTACCCCAGCAAAACCTCCCAGCAAAGATCAGCCAGCTTCCTGTATAATGTAAAACATGACAGAAGACAACACACCCATCAAGCAACGGTTACAAATTACGTTTGGGAAGTTTGACGCGCTGCGCTATACCGGCAACCTGGATGTCGCCAAGTTGTGGGAACGGGTGCTGCGACGGGCGAATGTCCCGATTCTCTACTCACAGGGGTTCAACCCGCGACCTCGCATCCAACTGGCGACAGCGCTGCCACTGGGTATGACCAGTGCGTGCGAAATCCTGGATGTGTCGCTGCGCGAACTGATTCCACTCGATAACCTGGCGGAGCGGTTGGAGGCAACCAGTCCCGCCGGGTTGAAGATCTACGCGATACAGGATGTGCCGGTACGCAGCCCGACACTCCAGGCGCTTGTCCGCAGCGCGGAATATCGTATCCACTTTGAGGATGGTATTGATCGGGCCATTCTGGACGAGAAAATCAAGGCGATAATGGGCGCGGATGAAGTCGCTTTGACTAAAGAGAAGAAGGGGAGCGAAACCACCGTCAACATTCGCCCAATGATTTACGAATTAACAGTCAACCCTGACGGTGAGCTGCTGGTGCATCTGGCAACCGGCGACCAGGGTAATCTGCGCCCGGATGACCTGCTGGTGGCGATGGGGCTGCAAGACGAGTTTGCGAGCATCCATCGTTACGCATTGCATTTTGCCGGGGAGAGTTCATCAGGACAAGAGTACTACCAATAAACGCAAATTTCACAGTTTCAGGCCGTAACGTTCCTCGACATTGTACGGTAGTTAAGATGAAGCCAGGCTGGTGGTGAATCTGGTGAAGTCATGAGAGAACAAACAGCCAGCCGTGTTCCGGTTGTTATCACGGAGGATTATTGATGAGTTCAAGACGGCGAGTATTACTGACAGTATTGAGCCTTACGATGCTCATGTTCGTGCTGAACCTGGCACTGCCCGGAGCGCAGTTTGCGAACCGGGTTTCTGCCCAGGAAGCAACCGAGGAGCCAACTGTACCTCCCGCTCCAACGGAGGCTCCGACGGCAATCCCTACAGTCGTGCCAACTGTGGCTCCGACTGTGGCTCCGACGGCGGTCCCGACTGAAGTTCCTCCGGTAGAAGTGACTGAGGAACCGACAGCAGAACCGCCGGCAGAGGTGACCGAAGAACCGGTTATACCGGAACTCACTGAGGAGCCAGCCCCGGTTACGCAAGAGCCGACAGCAGTTCCAACCGATGAACCTATGCCTCAACCGACAGCTGCGCCGGTTGTTTCGCTGTTTATGGATGATTTCCAGGATGGCGATACACTGGGCTGGTTGCTGACACCGGGTTGGGTCGTCATGACCGAAGAGGCCAATCTGTTCCTGGCGGCGGCTACCCCTGGCGAGACGGCAGCGGTGCTCGACCTGAATTGGGAACATATGGCGGTATCCGCCCGGCTGCGAGTTGAGTCCGGCGATACGGTCAACATATTGGTAAAAGCGGCGGCTGAAAACTATACTGTGACGCTGGATGGCACCGGGCAGGTGACGCTGAGTCGCGGCGGTGTGTTGGTGGCTTCCGGGCCAGTGGTGGAAGTTGTTCCCCTGGCTGAAGGCGAAGTCGCGCCCCCGGCAGTCTGGCGGATGGTGAGTATTCAGGCACTGGGGAACACTGTCACCGTGATGGTGGACGGCGCGCTGCAAGTGAGCTACACCGATGAGACTCCGATGGCCGCCGGTACGGTGGCGTTTGTGACGGGCACGGCCAATACGGGCACGGTGGCGCTGGATGATATCACCGTCCAGCGGCTGGATGCTCCGGTCACGACCCCTGAGCCAGAAATGACGGAAGAAGCGCTGCTGCCAGAGGCGACGGAAGAAGCGCTGTTGCCGGAAGCGACAGAAGAAGCGCTGCTGCCAGAGGCAACGGAAGAAGCGCTGTTGCCGGAAGCGACAGAAGAAGCTCTCGTTGTCCAACTCCTGAGCGAGGAAAACCGCCGGAAGTTGGGTGGGGCGCTGGGCAGCCTGACCGAGCTTTACCTGAATGGTGATACCGAAGGCACGCAGGCAGTCACGGCAGCCTACTTCCTCAAGACCGACGATGCCGGGCGCGTAAGCGTGGTGGTGTGGGCGGCAGAAGGCTACAACGGGCAGACGATTGCCCCTATCGTGGAAGCGGTAGGCGGCGTGGTTGAATTCGTAAATGAACAAAGTATCGAGGCGTATATCCCGCTGGGTGGGTTCATCGCGCTCGTGAATACGATCGAGATTGACGTTATCCTGCCGGTGAGTATCGCTTCTTCGACAAGCAGCAGCACTGCTCCAGCAGGCGGTACGATCAATGCCCCGGCGGGCAGTACGGTGACCGAAGGCTATAACGTTGTCGGTGCCAGCGCCTGGCATGGAGCCGGTTATACCGGCGCAGGTGTGAAGATCGCGGTTATTGATACCGGCTTCGTGGGTATCACGGCCATTCCGGCTGCCGAACGTTCCTGTCTTTCAAGTACCTCCGCAGTCGGCGGGCTTGGCAGCAGCGATCACGGCGTCAACGTCGTTGAAGTCCTGTGTGACATCGCCCCCGGCGCGAGTGTGACCATGTATCAGGCCGATACCGCCTCGTTACTGGCGTCCCGGATTTCCTCGGCGGTGTCAGGCGGCAACAAGATCATTCTGATTACGGTTGATCTGGGCGCGAATGCCGGGCCAGGCGATGGCACGGGCGGCGGCGTGAATGATGCGGTGTATACGGCGATCACCAACGCTCGTAACGCCGGGCGGTTAGTCGTAGTGAGCGCCGGGAACAATCACGGGCGCTATACCAGCTTCCAGTTCAACAGCGGCCCGACGACGATTGCCATTAATGGTGTGACAGCCGGTGATCGTGTCAATGTAAGCTGGAATGACTGGGTTGTATCGGGAACGAACGATCTGTCAATGGTTCTGAGTGATGGCGGGACAATTAGTCTTCCCAACACGGCTCGCCCGGCAGGCGGCCCACCGAGCTATCAGTTTACTGTGCCCGCACTGGGGGCGTGCAATGGCGGTACCTGTAACTTGACGCTGACCATTAGTACAGGTAGCGCCGGATACGTGCAGGTGCAGGCCACTGGCACTGGCAGCGTTGGTACGCCTTCCGGTGGCTCGACCAGCAACGTCAACACGACGGCCAGCCTGGGGCGCCCAGCAGATGCGGCGGATGCGGTGACGGTGGGCGCGGTGTGCGCTGCTAACGATTCGACAGATGGTGCGTTCCCACCGGTTGCTTCCAGTTCGCTGGGGCCGATTTTCGGCAGCGGCGGGACGGCGCCAAGCACTTCTAACGGCTCGTTCCCACGCAGCAGCGTCAAGCCTGATCTGGTAGGGACTTCTGAAGTCAGCACGACCAACCTGCCGGTAGTAAATGGTGGGTGTATCGCCAATGATGGCGATGGTTTTGAGGGGACCTCAGCGGCGGCGGCGCATGTCGCTGGTATGGCAGCGCTGCTGGTTTCCAGTACGAACCCCAATCTGAGTGCCTTTGATGCCGCCAATGCGGCTGCGGCCAACGAACTACAGGATTACCTGCAAACCCATGCAATTGACCTGCCTTTTGGCAGCGGCGCGAATGGGTTTGATATGCGCTATGGCGCTGGCCTGACAGTGCTGGGTAATCCGGCGATTGACTTCAACTGGGCGACCTTTGCCGACCCGACGACCCCGGCTTCCACCTGCGCCACACGCAGCTATGTCAGCCTGGCAAATCCTGACAGTACCCAGGACGGCACGCTCGCGAATCCTTATGTGAACCCGGCGTATGCGCTGGCACAGGCCGGGGCGAATGAGTGCGTTATCCTGCTACCGGGCGAGTACGTTACCCCGCTGTTGATTGATAACGTCATCGCCAGCGGTGTCACGCTGCAATCGTATGATGCGGCGATGCTGACCGACGAAGCCGACAGCCTGATGTGGGTGAATAATGGCTACCAGAGCGGTGGCGGTATCCAGCTTGATGGGCGGACGAATCCCTTCACGGTGGAAGGTTTCGTGTTCAATAATTCGCCAACGGAATATTTCGGTGGTTTCCTGGTAGTTAATCCATTGGCTGTCCAGGTGGTGAACTCGACAAACGGCCTGATTTCAGGCAACACCTTCACTGGTTTCCAGGAAATCGAAGGCGCCAGTGCTCCCGTCTTGATCGATTCGAGCCAGAACATCACGGTGGACGGCAACGTTTTCAGCGAAAACGATGTGATCCGTGGGGCGGCGCTCAAGATCACGAACTCCGGTGGCACAACGCCGATTCTGGTACAGGACAACGAATTCTTCAGCAACCATTCTTCAGGCGGCGGTACACTGGTTTCTGATCCGGTGATCCGCATATTCAACAGCCAGGTGGATGTTTATACCAACCGCTTTGAGGAAAATGACGCCAAATCAGTGATTCACATTCTGAACGCCAACGATGCCTATGAGGTGTCCTTCTTCAGCAACCTGTTCATGAACAACCTGAATGCCGGGCCGATGATTCACCTCGACCCGAACCGCCGTTTCCGGTTCATCAATAATACGGTGGTCGGCCAGAGTCTGATGAACAACCTGCAATACAGCGCGGTTATTGCGCGTGGTAATCCGGGCAATCCAGGCACAAACGGTGACGGGTTGTGGGATATTCATAACAACCTCTTCTACAACAACAACGCCTTGTTGGGGCCGGTGCAGGATGTGGCCGGTAACTCGACCTGCGGTTCGATTGATGGCGGTTCAGATAACGGTGTCCGCAATAACTGGGTGTATAACTCTGGTGATACCGGCGGTGACTGTAGTTTGTCGTGGCTCGGCTACAACAATATCCTGAATATTGACCCGCTGCCGTTCACGGACCCGAATTCGCAGTTTGTCGGCGCAACAATTGCCCCTGACAATCCTTACCGGCTGAAAGGCACGAGTATCGGGATTGATGGTGGTGACGACGCGCTGGTGACAGCGGCGGGCATAACACTGGCGACAGCGCATGACGTGCTGGGCGGCGCGCGGCTTGAAGATGGTAACGGCGATGCGACGCCGCAGGTTGATATTGGCGCGTATGAGTTCATCTCGGTCAAAGGTGGCGATGTCAGCGCTGATCTGACTGAAGATACCGCTTCGGCACCGATTGCCTTCTTTGCCGAAGGTGGCTTCCCACCCTATACCTATACAATCACTAACAGTCCGGCATTCTTCGATGCCGACCCGAATAACGCCTGCGGCGGCCAGCCCTATCTGTTGACCGGCCCAACGGCGAACACATTCCTCTACTGCCCACCGAAGAACTTCTACAATGTGGGCTACGCACCGGGCGCGATCACGTTCGATTATGAAGTGCGTGACCAGGTCGGTGGTACACCTGGCACCGGGACGATCACGATTAATGTGACCCCGACTGATGACCCGGCACAGGCTGCGCCAATTACGCACAAAATCCGGGTTGAGGAAGACCAGACGGTGGATACGACGATCACCTTCAGGATGCGTCCGTATGTCCGCTTTGATGACAACTTCTTCTTCTCTGAGGACAATGATGGTACCAACAGCAACGGCGCGGACTACCCGTATACCTACAGCTATGTGGCGGGCAGCGCGACGGGTGACGTGGGAATCATTGTGGGTAATGAAGGTGCGATCAGCGCAGCAGTGGCGGCGGCCAACGGCACGAATGGCGTGGTTACGCTGTATGCGACTGCCGATCAAACCGGGATTGTGACATTCCGCTACACGACGACGGATGACGATGGTGAGCCAGCGCCCGCAGTGGAGAACGAAGTCACGATTGAAGTGATCCCCATGCTGCCGGACAGCGGCGTGCATGACGATACCAGCTTCGCGTTTGACTACAGCGATGGCTGGGCTCCGCTCTACAGCGAAGGTAACATCAACAATACGCTGCACCAGACGCGCGGGCTGGATGAACAGGCCGACTTCAACTTTGTCGGTACCGGCTTCGCGGCCTACATGCAGGGGCATCGCGGCGGCGGTTATTGGGAACTGCAAGTTGACGGCCAGAGTTTCAACTGGGATGGCAAGCAGGTTGTCACCAGTAATGGTATCACCTGCCGCACCACAGCGGTGACAGGCACAGCCGTCTACGGCCATGCGAACCATATCTATAACCGGACAACTCTGCCTTACGTTGTATCCTGTACCCGGCTGCGGGCGGACGAAGCCCACACCATCTCGTTCATCAACCGTGAGCTGAACCGCTACCTGAATGTGGACGCGGTGGGTATTCTGATCGGTGACAACGCACTGGAAGCCGGCTTCCACGAAGTGAGCGAAAGCCAGTTATCGCAGTTGTTCTTTGGCGGTTGGACACAGTTCACGGATCGGTTTGCGTCTGGGCAGGTTGCCATGCAGGCGACAAGTGCTAGTGTGCCGGATATTCAGTTCAACTTCAAAGGCAGCGGTATCGCTGTTGGTACGGTGTTGGAGCGTTTCTACGATGCAGCGACCCGCACTTACAGCGGCACAAGCTACGACATTTGTGTCACGCCGTCGGGCGGCGCGGGCGAGGTTTGCCAGCGGTTTGATAACAGCATAGGCTATCCACCGCCGACTCGCCCGATCTATAGCGTGTTCCGTCCGATTGTCGGGCTTGATCCGGCGCTGGAACACACGGCGCGTATTCACATCAATAATGTGCCGGTCAACGGGCGGTTGGTGATTGACAGTATCACCGTACTTAATGTTGAACCGCTGGGTGTTCTTCCGCTGGGCACAACCGAAGACGATGTTTTCGGGATGCTGGTAACAGGCAATGGCATTGATGATACCTGGAAGCTGGATACCTATAATCGCAGAGCATCCAATTCCAGCCTGACATCTGTGAATCGTGGCATTCCGTATGCCGGGCCGTTTATCACCTTCCAGATCCCGGCTGATGCCGATACGATCAACTGGACACGCTATGCGGGACGTTCAGATAGCCAGGACATGATGATTTGTGTGGATCGTGGTCTGGGCATTACTGGCGGTGGTCAGGGTAACTGTATTGTTGCCAACCTGCGCACCGGGGCATACAGTCGTGTGGAAGTGAATGGCACACTGACTCCGGGCGTAGACACAATCTCGACGAATCCTCTGGTCATCAGCGAATCGCTATTCCGTGAGGCCTGGACGGGTGTGGCTTCTCACACGGTTGAAATCTTCAGCCTGACGAATCAGATTTTCAACCTGGACAAAGTTCAGATAGTGGGTAGCACGCTGCCGTTCCAGCGCGGTTTCTATGAGCAGGATGTCCCAGGTATCCACACGTTTGACAATGCCCTGAACCTGGATGCCGGTTCGTTCACGACGGTAGCTAACCGTTACACATCCGGCGGCAGTGTGTTGCAGACCCAGACCGTGGATGAAGGTATCCTGTTCCAGTTTAACGGCACGGGATTTGCGGTGAACTTCACGCTGTTTAACAAGTCCGACGCAGTAGACATCTGCTGGGTGGACGGCCTGACGACGAACGTGAACACCGTTCTCACAACCGGCACCTGCCGTACCTTCGACAATGAAAGCCGGGCGACGGTGTATCAGGCGGCACGCTCCGTCCTGGGGCTGACGCCGGGCTACCACACGGCTGTCGTTCAGATGTTAGGTGATGATGGTATCCCGGTGGCACACAGCAGCCGTTACCTGCCAATCACCATGCAGATTGATGCTGTGCAGGTGTTCAACACCTGGAATACGCTCAATGTACTGGATACGCCAGGTATCCGCTACGAAACCAGTTACAACAACCAGGCTACAGATAATCTCTTCCTGTACTTTGGCGATGGCTGGCGTTCGGTAGCCGGACGGGCAGCGCGGCTGTATTCTGGTGAGGATTACGACCTGATCCAGCGGGTAGTGGGCGCGGGGATTGTCTTCCGCACCAATAATGCTGACACGGTGCGATTGATCCGCAATATATCGCGGGCAAATGCGCCCCTGCTGGTCTGCACCGCACCCCACGATGGTTCGTTCATAGTGGATATGAATCAGTACACCTGTGCAACAGTTCGCAATGATGGTGGTACGGCTTACCAGCAAATCTTCAACATTCCACTTTCAAGCAGCGGCCCGCACGTGGTTTCGATCACGACGCTGACCAATGGCCGTTTGTATCTGGACGCGATTGAACTGGCGAACAGCGCGCCGCTTTTGCCGGGGCTGTATCCTGATACCGACCCCGGTCTGGTTTACACGCCTCTGGACGATGCTAACAATGCCTGGCGTAATATGCCGCTGGCACGTCGCTACATGGATAATGCGTCTATGGAATCAACGGCGGCGGGTGCGAGCGTGACGTTTAGCTGCGTGGACTGCACCGGTTTTACCCTGTTCACCCCGCTGGATCGTTACAGAGGCCAGATGGATGTGACGGTGGTCGGTACGACCAATGGCGGCGCGGCACTGAATGTCACCAAAACCTTGACGGCCTATGATCTGAGGACACAGTATAATGGTGCGCTTAATCTGGCCGACCTTCCAATTGGTGATTACGCCTTCACCATTGTGGAGAGCGACCCCACGACCGACAAATTCGCGGTGGACGGCGTACTGATCTACGGTGATTACGACTCAGTCATGTCACCCGGGTTGTACGACGACGCGGCGGTTGATGCTGCCGGGCTGCCGTATCTCTCGTTTGGGCCAAACAGCACAGACTGGATCGTGTTGAGCGGCACGCGGGCGCGGGCATACATGAATCAGTCTATCCACTACAGTCGCAATACTGGGGCGCAGGTGCGGTTCAATATCACTGGCGCGGACACGATCACACTGTTCCATACCAACAGCCGGACAACTTCGGTTGAGGTGTGCGCGACCCTGCTGACAGCAAATCCGGTTTCGGATAGTGATCGAAACTGTATGACGATCAATCCTTATGCCAATGGCGCCAGCACGACCCTTGGAAACAGTGACATCTTCCTGGCTGGACAGGGTAACTACGCGGTAACGATCACTAACCGACTGTATCCCTACTACCTGTATCTGGATGCAGTGGGTGTGTACGACAGTACCGCGAACCTGGGCGAAGGGATTTACCAGGACAGCCACGCCCTGTTGAGCGGCAAGTTCAGCGGGACATGGATGCCGAATACCCTGGAGTACGCGGCGACGGATCGCTATGTGAATAGCACTGGCATTGGTGATACGGGCGACTCCCTCGAATTCACCTTCGATGGTATCGGCTTCAGTATCATCCTGGCGGAAAGCACGCTGACCAGCGGTAACTATACCCTGTGTGTGGACTCCGGCGCGACGATCGGCGGTTGTGCCATCGTTAATGAAGCCGGGCCTGACCCGCTGCCGATAAGCACGGCTAAGAAGGCGATTGCGCTGACGCATGTTGGATTGGCGAATGGGACTTATACCGTCCGGCTGACCAACAATGACAGTACCAAGCCGCTCCTGGTAGATCGGGTTGATATTCTGGAACAGCCGGCGGCTGACCGGGATATTGACAACAATACGACCGGCAACATCGAGAATACTGATGCCCGTATCCTCTACTTCCCGTTTGGTAGTTTGACGCAGTTGGACAACCGGTATACTTCCGGTGGCAGCCAGCACACGGGGACGATGCAAGGCTCAGTGGTCTTCTTCGAACTGGACAGCTTCAACGGTGGCGCGGTGCAGTATGTGCGCCAGACCAGTACACGACAGGGTATGGTTAATGTATGCGTGGCAGCGTACGGTGCGGCGTGTACACCCATACAGGTTGCGAACAATACAGCGAACGCTTATCAGGCGGTGGATACGATTAGTGTCTCCGGCGGCGCGGGAACATACTGGGTGAGCATTGAGAATGCCGATGGCAAGACGATGCCGGTGGACTTTATCCGCCCGGTGGATGCCAACGACCCGCTGACGGCAGGCTACTATGAAGATACCTTCGCAGCAGTGAGCAACACGTTTAACTTTGATGGTTCGTTTAGTGAAACTGCCTATAGCCGCTTCTCCGGTGGCACAGCGCAGACCACAACAACGGTGGATGCCACTACACTGTTCCAGTTTGACGGCACGGGCTTCTCGGTGTTCTTCACGCTGAATGTGTATGCTGACGCGGTGAAAATCTGCTGGGCAGATGGTGCGGTGAACGAGGCCACCGCGCTGGCGGGTGAGTGCCAGACATTCGATAATGAAAGTCGTGGCACGGTTTACCAGGCGGCGCGGACGGTGTTGGGACTGAACAGTGGGGTTCATACGGCAGTTGTACAGATGCTGGATGATGATGGCCTCCCGACGGTACATAATGCTCGTTATCTGCCCATCACCATGCAGGTTGATGCCGTTCAGATTTACAATGACACGTTGCCGGCTAACGCGCTGGATACAGTTGGTGTTATCTACGAAACTAGCTACAACAACCGGGTAGCAGACGGTCAGTTTAACTACTACGGTTCAACCTGGCGCTCGCTTGAAGGCCGCTATGCGCGTTACCAATCAGGCAACAACTATGACCAGACGCGCAGCGTGGTAGGTGCGGGCGTGGTGTTCCAGACAGATAACGCCAACAATGTGACACTCTACCGGGATACGCGCCGGGGATATGCCGCTGTGCAGGCGTGCGCGATCCGGGTCTCAGACCAGGCACGGCAGTGCTTCACCATTGATAACGGAGCGGGAACCGGTTACCAACAGCCAGTGGCAATCCCGCTATTCGACACAACACCGCATATCGTGACACTGACGACGCTGGATGCCGGCATCTTCAATCTGGACGCGGTTAAACTGGTGGATACCACCGCGCCGATGCCCGCCGGGTTCTATGAAGATACCTATCCGGGGCTAAACTACAGTGGCAGCGATTGGACGACGATCTCATTCCGCTATTACACCGATAGTCACACCGTTGAAACCCTGGCCGGCACAACCCTCACGGGTGGCAATCCGGCGGCGGGCGATGGTAGTATGATCTTCCGGTTTACCGGCACGGGCTTCGAGATCGGCACACAGGTTGATCGGTACGGTGGTGAGGTGCAAATCTGCTACCGGTCAGGCAGCTTCAACGATCCGCTACAAATCACAGCCGCCAATGGTGCAACCTGTCACTTGTACCAGAACGAGAGTGCGCGTACCAGCTACAATGCAAGCTATATCATAGGTGGTTTGACAAGCGGAACATACTCGGTACGGGTACAGAACGTGGACGATGGCTTTACAGCGCTGACGACTGTGCCGAATACCCTGCGCAATGTCCGTTATCCCGCTAAACTGCGGGTGGACTACGTGCAGGTGTTCGATACACTGCCGCCAACACTCACTGATGCTGGACTTTACAATGAAGATGCGGTAGATGGTGGTGGCGATGCGTATCTGCAACCTCTTCCCGCAGATCGTTGGGGTAGTATCACGGGCCGGGCGGCACGCAGTTACAGTGGCGAGAGCTATATGACCATCATGGATACACGGGGACGCTTGAGCCGTGTTTACAGTGGCCCGGCTGTGGCACTGCGGTTGGATGTGCCTGCGGACGGCGCGACGGTTATCCTCTACACGGATTACCGCTACTCGCGGGCCTACAGCAACCAACTGCTGGTGTGTGCCGACGGTGGCACGTATGACACGCTGGACGCGCTCAACAATGATAACTGCGCGGTGTTTGACAGCCTGACAAATGCAGCCCAACTGGTGCTGAATAGCACGAATCTACCAGCGCTGGGGAATGCCGGTGTGCATACGCTGACTTTCCGCACACTGACACCGAGCGGCTTCGTCGTGGATGGTTTCCAGGTCATTCACGGTTCACTGCTGGCACCAGGCGTTTATAACGACTTCCTGGCAAGCGCGGGCGGTGTGCTGGATACGACCGGGTCATGGACAACATACAAGTACTCCCGCGCTTATGGCGGTACTTATGTCCACTCCAATGTCCTGGATGACAACATGACCTTCGAATTCGATGGGACGGGCTTCGCAATCATCACGCAGGTGGATACGCGCGGTGTGGATATGCGCGTGTGTTATGCCTTAACGTCCGCCTTCGTTGCTGACGGCGTCTTCGATGGAACAGGGGCTGATACTTGTCAGCTGTTCTCGACTAATACCTACGCGACCTACTGGACGGCGCTGAATGGCAACCGCCCGAATCCGCGAGCTGGCTACCAGTATGGTTTCGACATCTACGGGCTGCCCTCCGGTCAGTATACGGCAGAAGTGCGGTTGGTTGATGATCCTCGGACTGCCGTCCAGGCGATCTATAACTACCTCAAGATTGATGCGGTGGTCATCTTTGGAGATGTCAGTGAGGGCGGTGCAGCGACACCATTGATGCCTGGGCAGCTTTACGACGATAGCGATACTATGTCGGTGGACTTTGCGCTCGGCCACAACTGGACGGCGAACAGTGCCTTCCGTTATGGCCCCTGGCGAGGCCCGTGGAACCAGACGGAGCACACTGCCCGGAATGCTGGTACGGTAATGCAGGTCTATCTCCAGGGTAATGCGCTGGTGCTCTACCAGACAGCGGATACCCGTAACAGTACGAATGTTCAGGTGTGCCTGGCGACGAATGAAGGGCCAGAGTGCAATGAGTTCAGCCAGTATACGCGGCGTACTTACTTCACGCCGGTGGTGTTCTACGGATTTGGTGATGGCAACCATACGCTCATCTTTGAGAACCGGGATCATCTGCGCGGCTTCAGTGTGGACGCGATGCAGATACTCCCATAAGTAGTATACGCAACGGGGGCGGGTGATATGCCTGCCCCTTCCATCTATCTCATAAGCCGGTCTGCCCTGCGCAGGCCGGTTTATTTTTCCATCAAACCTGCTAGAATGACCGGAAATCCGAAACCAATCAGTCGAGAAAAACTCATTATGCAACTCCAAATGTTACCCGAAGTGCAGACAGCGCTTGAGGCCGGACGCCCGGTGGTGGCGCTCGAATCCACGCTAATTACACACGGTCTGCCGTATCCCACCAATGTTGAAACAGCGTTGGCGATGGAAGCGGCAGTGCGTGAGTCCGGTGCTGTCCCGGCGACGATTGCCATCCTTGATGGTGTGATTCGTGTGGGGCTTTCCCGTGATGAAATTGACTACCTGGGGCAGCTCCCTGCGGGGACAGTGCGTAAGTGCAGCCGTCGTGATTTTCCGCTGGCAGTAGGTCTGAAGCAGAATGCCGCAACGACGGTGGCCGGGACGATGATTGTCGCCCAGATGGCCGGAATCAAGGTATTCGCTACCGGTGGCATTGGCGGCGTTCACCGGGGACATCCGCACGATGTCTCTGCCGACCTGATTGAATTGGGGCGCACACCCGTTGCGGTGGTTTGCTCTGGCGCAAAGTCTATTCTTGACCTGCCGCTGACACTGGAAGTTCTGGAAACACAGGGTGTGCCGGTAATCGGGGTAGGGACGGACACGCTGCCAGCCTTCTATACCCATAGCAGTGGACTGCCGCTGGATGCCCGCGTTGAAACACCACAAGAGGCGGCCCAGGTGATTGCAGCGGCTTACATGCTCGATTTGAAGCAAGGTTTGCTCTTCACTGTGCCGGTGCCGAAAGCGGATGAACTGCCGGAGGCGACTGCCGAGGCCGCCATCAAGCAGGCTACCCGTGAGGCCGATGAGCAGGGTGTGGCCGGTAAGGATGTGACTCCGTTTGTGCTGCGGCGCGTGGCCGAAATTACTGAAGGACAGTCCAAGCGGGCGAACATCATCCTGTTAGTGAATAATGCCCGCGTCGCCGGGAAAATCGCGTCCGCGCTGGCTCATTTGTCATGACCGAGGCAGGCGACGGAGATCCCGCCCCTTTCCTGGTAGGCATCGGGGCGGTATTCATTGATGATATTGTGTTGCCAGGTGATCGGGTTTACCGGGATTATCTGGGGGGTGGGGTGATTCACGGGCTGTTGGGTGCGGCGGTATGGGGCGAGCGCCCAGGCCTGGTGGCCGTTGCCGGGCGTGACCTGCCGGAAACGGCTTTAGGGGTGCTGCGCCAAGCGTTTGATCTGCGTGGGCTGCACCGGCTTGATCTCCCGCAGATCCGTGCCTGGCAGTATTTTGATGCCGAAGGGAATCGTTCGGAAACCTACCAGGTTAAGGTGACGGCGCCATTTATCTTAGGTGCACAGCCCGAACACTATCCCGCTGCCTATGCAGGCAGCCAGGCCCACTATGTGCTGCAAGGCTTTGAAGGTATCCGTACCTGGCGCGAAAAGCTCGGTGGGTTCATCTTGTGGGAGCCGCTGCAACAGGTGATGCTCCCGGAGAACCGTGAGGTGATGCGGGAAACATTGCAGGGTGGGGGGATTGACCTCGTATCCCCGAACTTACTGGAAGCTTGCCTGGTCTATGGTGATTTGCCACCGGAAGAGCTGGTTACTGCCATGTTCGCGGATGGAGCGCCGATGGTCGCATTGCGGATGGGCGCGGCGGGATCGTTGATCGCCAGTAGGGAAACCGGGGAACGCCAGTTTATTGCTTCCGTGCCTGTAAATAAGGTCGTTGACCAGACTGGCGCCGGAAATGCTTACTGCGGCGCGCTTACGGCGGGTATTGGGAGGGGCAAGAGTCTGCGAGAGGCGGGTGCAATGGCAGCGGTTTCAGCGTCATATTGTATTGAGCGAGTTGGGGTCATTGCAATAGAGACTGTAATACGAGAAGAGCGCAACCACCGCTATCACCTGGTTCTTTAGCATCACGAACGCGGGTTGTCAAATGTGGTTTGTTTATTGAATTACCGCGAGCCGCCAGTGTGTGCCGGGCCTGGGGCTGTGCTATGTGTATGCCTGACAACGATATGCAGCGTCAGCTCATCCAGAGTGACAAAGCGCCGTTGGCAGTAGGGGCAGGTTGGGCCGTCTTGTTTTTTGCTATCCTGCTGTGTTGGAGTTTGATGCTGTGCCACAGTGATGCTCCTGAAAGGGTAAGATAACTAAACACTAATTTAATTTAATTATAACAGTGAATCAAGAAAAAATGAAATAGGAAGAAGGGGTGAAAAAAGTAAAAACTACGCACAAAGAATTAGTGGATGAGATAACATTTAAATCTAGAAAGTATTGTGGGCAAGCGTGTTGAAGCCTGCTGTCTCGACAGTCTGAGCAGTAATCCATTGACCACTAATCTCCGGTTGGTTTCTCCCACAACCATTCCTGCACCGCCTGGATAAGCTCAGCGGCAGACAGATCGTCATGTGTCTCCAGGGCATCCAGATCTGCCGGATGTAGCTCCGCTAACACACGCTCCAACTCGGTCATGAGCAGCAGCAGCGGCGCGGTACGGCTGACGACGATAGTGACGTAGTAGGCTGGATAGTCAAGTGTATAAATAAAGACGTGATGTTCTTTCGTTGAAAGCATGACAAACTGCGCCGGGTGGTGTTCAAACTGTGTTGCGAGGTTTTGTGCCAGTACAAAGAAGGCCTGGAACATGGAGGCCAGTTTCTCGCTGCTGCTCTTCAGCGGGTAAGAGGTTCGCAGGAGGTTGCCACGGTTGTTGGTGACAATCACGAGCTGGATGTGTGCGTTGTTTGCGAGACGTTCAAACCATTCCATCAGGATTTTTCTCCCACAATGCGCCGGGCGTCTGTACTTCAGTCCACAACCGAGGATTGATGCAATTGTACCTTTTCCAGTTGGTGGAAATTGGACGACCTTCCCGCAAGATTGTACCAGTTTCTGCGCTTCTATGCCCGGCGAACCCTCATGTATGATAATGCGCAGTGGAATATGTGCTACCCAATCTTTTCCCCGTCCGTTATAATGTAAATGACCATGAGAAAAATTCAGACTTATGAGGGAAAACGTATGCGCCCCAATCAGATTGAGCGCCAGTTGAGTCGTTTACTGCTGCAAGTGACCAAACCGGGACGCTATGTGGGCGGTGAATTTAACAGTGTGACGAAAGATTGGAATTCCACCGACTTCAAAGTTGCGTTGGCCTTCCCCGATACGTATGACCTGGGTATGTCGAATCTGGGAATCATGATCCTGTACGAGCAAATCAACCGGCAGGCGGACATGCTGGCGGAGCGTGTTTTTAGCCCCTGGATTGACATGGAAGACCTGATGCGACGCGACGCCATCCCTCTGTTTTCGCTGGAAAACAAGCGATCTATCCGTGAGTTTGACCTCCTTGGCATCAGTTTGCCCTATGAGCAGCTGTATACCAACGTGCTGAACCTCCTTGACCTGGCTGGGATGCCGGTACGCAGTGCCGAACGCGATGAAGCGTACCCGGTGGTCATCGCCGGTGGTCATGCCTGCTACAACCCGGAGCCGATGAGCGACTTCATTGATGCCTTCGTGATTGGCGAAGGTGAGGAAATCATCGTGGAAATTGCCCGCACGCTCCAGATGCTGCGCGGCGGTACTCGTGCGGCGCAGTTGGAGGCGCTGGCGGGGATTCAGGGTGTCTATGTGCCGCGTTTCTACGAGGTGGCTTATCACCCAGATGGTACGATAGCCAGCGTGCAATCGAACGCGCCGGAAGCTCCAGCGCGGGTGTTGAAACGGATTGTGCCGGTGCTGCCGAAACCGTTCACGCGCTTTCTGGTTCCGAATATTGACACGGTACACAACCGCGCTCCGATTGAGATTATGCGCGGCTGCACGCGCGGCTGCCGCTTCTGCCATGCTGGGATGATTACGCGCCCGGTGCGTGAGCGCCCGGTGGAGGAGATTGTTGACGCAATCGGGGATGTGGTCGCCAACACTGGCTTTGAAGAGATCAGCTTGTTGAGTCTGTCCTCGTCAGATTATCGCTGGGTGAATGAACTGTGTGATGCGGTTCACGAAGTCTATGGCGAATCGGGTATGACGCTAAGTCTCCCCAGCCTGCGTATCGAAAGCACCAGCGCTGACCTGCTCGATAAACTGGGCGATACGCGGCGCAGCGGATTCACCTTTGCGCCCGAAGCAGCGACGGAACGGATGCGCGAGATCATCAATAAGGCCGTGCCGGATGACCAGGTACTGGAGGCCGCACGGGCAGTATATTCACGTGGCTGGCGGACGATCAAGCTCTATTTCATGATCGGTCACCCGGAGGAAACATTGGACGATGTGCAGGCGATAGTCAACCTGTGTAAAGCCGTGCTGTATGAAGGGCGCAAGATTATGGGGAAAAAGGCCAACGTGAACGTGGGAGTCAGTACATTTATTCCCAAGCCGCATACGCCTTTCCAGTGGGTGCCGCAGGAAGCAACCGCCCTGGTTGATGAGAAGCTGCGGCTGCTCAAAGACCAGCTGCGCGGGCAGGGCTTACATTTACGATGGAATGACATCGAATCAAGTGAATTTGAGGGATTCCTGAGCCGGGGAGACCGGCGTATCGGGCGGGTTATCCAGCGGGCATGGGAGATGGGCTGCAAGTTCGACGCCTGGAGTGACCAGCATTTTCATGATCGTTGGCTGGTCGCCTTTGAGGAGGCCGGGCTGTCCCCATTCTTTTATACCGAACGGGAGCGCGATATTGACGAGATATTCCCTTGGGATCATATTGACGCGGCGGTACACAAGAAGTTCCTGCGTGACGATTACCTGATGAGTATTAAGGGTGAAACGCGGGTGGACTGTCGGGATCGCTGTTTCGCCTGTGGCATCCTGCCAAAATTCAAGGATGCGCGGGCGGAGACCGAAGCACTCGCCTGGGAATGCCCGCCGGTCAAACCGATCAGCGCCCGCAAACGGACGGGCGATTCCGAACGGGTGTCGAACGTCGCGCTGCTGCCCTGACGGTCAAAATGGAATCCCGAAAGAAATCCAACGAAATAGCGAGGACTCGTAGGGACGCACCGCCCCATTTTGAAAACACAGGGTTACTCAAAGCGCCCCTCTAACCAGGGCGCAATCGTCTCATAATTCGGTACGGCGTAACCGGATGCCGTTCCCAGGATGTAGTCCCGGTTGATGACCAGTTGGTCAAAACGCCCGGCGTTGAGTGCTGCTGGCGGGGCAATCGCCAGGATGTCACCAATTGTGAGGTTGGTGTCCATCGCGCTGCTGAGAATCCGCAGGGCTTCCGGCCAGTAACGCGGGTTACGCAGTTTTTCGCTGAGCGCCGCGAGTACCTGCTGCTGCCGGCTGGCACGGTGATAGTCATCGTCAGCGTGGCGGGTGCGTGCGTAGATGAGTGCTCGCTCGCCGTCCATGTGCTGGTAGCCGGATTCGAAACGCACCTGGATCGTTCCCCCATCGGGTGCGGGGTAGTTGTCATCCACGATCACGCGCTCTACGTCTATCATAATCCCCCCCACCGCGTCTATCAGCGCGACAAACCCATTAAAATCCAGTCGCAAATAACGATCAATTTCAATACCGAAATTCTGGGCAATACTTGCCGCCAGCAGCGCCGGGCCACCGCCGGTTTCTTCCTGTTCTCCCAACACATTGATTGTATTGATGCGCTGCATCCCGTAACCTGGCACGTCTAAGAACAGGTCGCGCGGTAAGGAGAGTACGTTGACTTCCAACCGCGCCGGGTCTACACCCAGGAGCAGGATAGCATCGGTGCGCCCGGCGAAACTCGCACCGCTCCGGTCATCCAGGCCGAGGATGAGAATGTCCAGGTGGGGTGGGGGGAATACCAGGTACAGGACGGTGCTGAAACCCGCGCAGAAAAAGGCGGCCAACGCCAGCATTAACAGCACCAGCCCGATTCTTCCGCGTTTATTGGATTGCTTGTAGCGTGTTTTGGCTTGTTGAATGAACTGCTGCATAATAACCTATCGCTAAAATCCGCCGTGACTCTCGTAACGCCGCCACTCGTTGCCGCCCGGCAGCAGGGCGATAATTCCGCCCCGGGTATCGTTCATGTAGATTGAACCATCCGCGCCGGTTTGCACTTGAATCGTGTAGGGTGTTTCATACTCGCTGACCGCCCACCCCAGGCGCTGCTGCATGGTGAAATCGCTGCGCCACAACAGGCCGAATCCGCGACGTGGCTGCCAGGTATAAGGCGGTGGATTGCTGAAGGCCGGGTCGGTTTCTGGCATACCGTCTTCAAAACGATCATTCAAGACCTGCCAGCGTGGCAGGTTATCGCTGTCATACAGTACATAGATCGCGTCTTGTTGCTGTACCCAGACCATCAGGCCGTTCTGGAATTGATGAATTGCACCGTTGGTAATCAATGGTGGATTCAGCGGACAGGTAGTTGGGATCGGCTGGCTGAAGAACCAGGGCGAGCCACAGTTCAGTGGCGTCCCGGCGATGTTACCCGGCAAACCGGGCAATGGCGTGGTTAGCTGGAATCCAGAAGTCGGGAAGACCAGAGACGGTACGAAGATCACCGCCGTTGGCGTGGGGGGCGGGGTGGCTGTGTTGGTCGCTGTGGAAGTGGGTGTTTGGGTTGGGGTTTTGCTCGGTGGTAATGTGGGCGTAATGAGAGCAAATCCAGGCTGCACACTTGCCAGCAGCGTGACGCCGACTTCCGCCGAAGTGACAACCGGGATGAAGAGTGGTGACGGCGTAGGGCTGAGAAAGCGCGTTGGCGCGGGCGTTGTCGGTGCCAGAGTTGAATCCTGGACGAGCCGGGGGCCATTATCCTGCCGGTTAGGACTGCACGACGCCGCCAGAATGGGAACAAGGATGAAAACACACCATACCCACAGGAAGCGTTGATCTGGATAGGTTAGTGTATTTTTACGCATAAGACTCCACTGAATCTTCCGGTTGACAAGCGGCACTTGTATAATTAGCCTAAATGCCTTAATGGATGTATGCTAATAGTAAATCACCGCCCTGGGAATGGCAACGGAGAAACAATCTATGGCAAAGCGCCGCAGAAATACCCAGTATCGGCAGTCGAGTGCGCCTCGTACACCGGGTAAGAGCACACGTGAGGCGCAGATCGAACGTATGACCTGGTTCTTTCTGGTCTTGATTTTCGCCTTGGTACAGCTTCTTGCAGATAACAGTTCAGTTACGCTGCCGGGGTGGTTTGTGCCGATGGCTGGGTCGGTTGTCTTGTTGGGTTCTGGTATCTACCAGTACTCCCGTCGCTACCGGGTCAGCCCGGTAACGTGGCTAGGTGGTGCATTGCTGCTGTTTTTTGTGGTTCTGAATCTATATGCCAATTTTAACCGGTCTTTTGTTGGAGAATCGTTGTTGGTGTTTGCTGGGGTCATCCTCGCCGGGTTGTTGACCGGCGAGACGTAGGCTGGATCAAAGTGTAGGCTGGATTTCTGACAGATTTGCCTGAGCAGCGGTACGCCGCCTTATGATGGCATAGGAAGAAGCGGTTTAATTGGGATGATAGATGTAAACAGCGCAATTACAGTTGAAGATGTTCGCAAACAGGCATTGCCGCTTGGTACCCGTTTAGCGGCTGGTACTGGCTCGCTCAATCATTCTGTTTCGTGGGTCACGGTGATCTACCCGGAGCAGAAAGCCACCCCGAAAACGTTGCAGCGTGGCGAGATGATACTCGTCGCAGAGCCGGAACGCGGTGTGCAGCGTGCCACACCGGATATTGATATTATCCGGTGGGCATCGGAAAAACAGGCGTCCGCTGTTGTCTTGAGCCAGAACGCCAGCCCAACCGCATTAGCCGAAGCCAATGCCTTCGGGATGCCGCTCCTGATTCTGCCACCGGGCAGCCATATCCGCCTGGTGGAAAAAGCGGTGGTGAGCCTGTTAGTAGACCGGAAGGGTCAGTTAGAGCGTCGCGCTGCGCAGATCTATCGCCAGCTAACGCAGATTTCTTCTCAGAATGAGGGTATTTCGGAACTGGTTGCGGCGATTTCCCGGTTGACGAACAAAGCGGTGATTGTTCAGGATAAGACGCTGCGGATTATGGACATGACCGTCCAGCCGCAATTTATTGAATCCTGGGAAGATGTTGAGACATTTCTGCGGGACTTTTATAGCCTGCCGATTGAACTGCAAGACCGCCACCGGGTGAGCGAGATTGAGAACCCGGCGCTGCTTCAGTCGCTGCCGTCTCCGGGGTTGGCGCGGCTGGTCTGTCCGATTGTGACCAACAATATCGGGCGAGGCTATCTTTCGATTGTGGGTACAGATGTTGAGTTGGATGATATTGACCTGCTGGCAGCGGAGTACGGCGCTGCTGCCTGCGCGCTGGAGATGGCGAAGGCAAAGGCCATCAGTGAAACCGAAAAACGGCTGCGCGGCACGTTTCTTGACCGCTTGTTGTTAGGGGATGTCAACTATCAGGAAGCCATTCGTCAGGGAGAGCGCTTCGAGCATGATATGACGCGCATTCACGTGGCGGTCGTGCTTTCCTGGCAGGGGGACGAGACACCCTCGCTCCGACGGTTGGAGACCCTGGTCAACAACGTGGCCGGGGGGCATGATGTGCTGGTCTGGCAGCGTGAAAAAGAGAAACAAATCCTGGTTTTCCATGCGACTGATGCGAAAGACCCGGTGGATACCAGCCTGAGCCTGGCAAAATTGCTGACGCAGGAAGTCCACCGGCGACACCCCGGAACCAAAGTGGCGATTGGGGTGGGGCAGCCAGCGCGGGAAATTGGTCATTGGCGTTCGAGCTATGAAGATGCCCAAAAAGCATTGAATCTGGCGATTCGTTTGCAGACCGATACCCCGCTGTATATTGGTGACCTGGGTGTGTACCAGCTTTTGCAAGGTCTTTCCGAGCGCGAGAAGCTGATGGCATTTTGCACAAAAACCCTGGGTTCGCTGGAGGATTACGACCTGCGGCAGCACGCTGACCTCGTAAAAACGCTGGATGCCTTTTTTACCTGTCATGGGAATTTAAGCCAGACTGCCGAGATGTTGATTGTGCATCGGAACACGCTGCTTTACCGGATGAACCGTATTAACGAAATCGCTGAAATTGACATCAACCGGCCTGAAACCCGTTTGGCATTGCACCTGGCGCTGACGATACGCAAGCTGTTAGGCAGTCGTTAAGTCAATTTTTGTGTAGCCTGCATAAAAAACACATCAGTTTTTAGGTTGAATTGACGGTAAAAATGACTGCCGTCTCCGGTTTTGCGTCCCACTTATATATACTGCACAAAGATGCAGGCAGCATTTTGCCCTATATTGCCCAAATCAGAGTAGATTAACCCGCGATCATTCCGCTGTTTCCTCCTTTAAGCACACAGCCTGTGAAGGATGCATAAGCGAACCCCCCGATTTTCGTGCAGAATGTTTTATGCGTGTCTGATAAATTCCACTTATATGGAATCGATTTTTCACACGTATTTGTACTATCTGCCCGATAGGCTACCGGCATAAACAGGGGGAGAATATGGAAGACTCCAGCTTGCCTCAAGACATTACTGCATTTCTCCACCCGATAGATCGCAATGAACGTGATGCCTGTGCCCTGATTTGTGCAGTTCGCAAAGGAGGACAGCCGACACATGGCAACGTCAAGCGCACGATTGAGGCGCTATCGCGCATGGGGCATCGCAGCGGTTTTATTGATGGTGAGGGCGATGGCGTAGGGATTCTAACGGATATTCCGCGCCAGTTATGGATGAAGAAACTGGCGGCCTCACGCTTACCATCGGCGCTGGCGACAAACCCGGACTTCTGGGTAGCGCACCTGATGATTCCGGCGGAGCAGCGTCCTCAGGCAGTCGAGATCAAGAGTCGTATTGTGCAGGTGCTGAGCGAAGCCGGTCTGGAAGTTCTGATCGCCAGGCAGGCGGATGTGCGCAGCTACGAATTAGGGCCGCACGCCGCCCGCAATGAGCCGGATTTCTGGCAGATTGCTGGTATTCGCGGCGCGGTCATGGCAGAGAATCTGGAATCGTATCTGTTTAACATGCAGGTTCGCCTGGAATCTGACTTTGGTGTGCATTTCCCATCATTTTCAACTCACAGCGCGGTCTACAAGGTGCAAGGCACTGCGGAAATACTTCGGCGTTACTATCCAGAACTGCGCGACCCGACCTTTGCTTCCACGGTCACTCTCGGCCATGCTCGTTACAGCACCAACACCAACCCGATTTTCGAGCGTGTGCAACCCTTCTGTCTGATAGGGCACAACGGTGAGTTCAACACAATTTCGAGATTTCGCATGGAATCGGCCATGCTCGGTATTGAGCTTGACCCGGGCAACTCGGACTCTCAGGATGTAGACCGGGCACTGCATACATTGGTGCATAACTTCGGGCTGGACTTGATCGAAGCGATGGAATTGGTGTTCCCGCCGCACGATCATGACCTGGTGCAGCATGTGGATTCTATCCAGCAGATGTATGCGCAGATGCGGCGCAGTTTTGGCCCGTTTGCACAGGGTCCGGCGGCGCTCGTGGCGCGTTTTGGTGACCAGTGTGTATTCTCGGTGGATGCGCTCGGGCTGCGTCCACTGTGGTTTGGCGAGACGGAAAAGGAATACTTTGCCAGTTCTGAACGCGGTGTTTACCCGCTTACGATGATGTCTGGCAACCCGAAACCATTGGGGCCGGGGGAGAAGATCGCCTTGAAGATTACGCCGGGGCGCGCTGTAGAGGTGCTGGATTACCCGGCGATTCAGTACCACGTGTGGCAGCGGTTTGAGGAGCGCGGCTGGTACCATGCGCAGGATCGGGACGATTTCTCTCCTAAACCTGCTTTTCACCAGCCTGTTTCCCATTCCCAATATCCCCGCGTGCCGCAAAATGGCGGTGGCCGGGCGTCGCTATCGGAGCTTGCTCAGGTGGCTGTAGCTGCTGCGCCTGTCGCGGTGCCGGTTGTCTATCCATTCCCTGAGTCGCTCCCCTGGCAGGATCGTCCCGCCATACTGAATACCAGTACGATGGCCGCTTTGGGCTGGGAACGTTATCACATCAGTATAGTGCAGACGATGGCGGAAACCGCAAAAGAGCAGATTGGCTCATTGGGGTGGGATGGCCCGCTGGCTGCGCTCAGTCAGACACGGGTGAACCTGGCGGACTATTTCAAAGAGACAGTAGCAGTGGTCACCAACCCGGCAATTGACCGCGAACGTGAACAGGCCCAGTTTTCGACACGCACGCTGTTAGGGAATCGCCCGGCAGTCGGGCGGTATGAGGATGAGGGACGATTTATTGACCTGGCGTCGCCATTGCTGATTGGCGGGCATCCTGATCTGATTCTTCCTGAAGAGACAATTGAGGCGCTGCGGGGGCGTGGTATCTGGACACTGGAAGCAGTGGCGGACTACTTTGGCGCCAATTGTGTGATCTTGCCGGCCTGTGCTGCGGTAGGGGAGAGTCTGCCGGCAGCGTTAGAACGGCTTCAGGGTGAGGCGGTGGACGCCGTACTGAATGGCGCGGCCTGTTTGATCCTGGACGATACAGGTGTCTACAGTGGCGAGTCGATGTGGCTTGACCCGCTGCTTATCACTGCGGCGGTTGACCTGGCGCTGCGGGAATACCGGGCTGATGGCATGAATCTGCGGCGGCAGACGGGCATTGTGTTGCGGTCTGGCGGGCTGCGTGATATGCATGATCTGGCGCTGAGTGTGGCATTGGGGGCGAACGCCGTGCTGCCGTATGCAATGTATGCAGTTGGCCTGGGGATTGCGCCACGTGAAGGCAAAAACGGGGCTTCCCAGGAGGATGTGAGCGTCACCTTTGAAAAGATGCTGCGTGTGATGCGGGCCGGTCTGGAGAAAATTATCTCGACGATTGGCTGCCACGAACTGCGTGGCTATGGGCATTCGTTTAGCTCCGTTGGGCTGGCGAGTGAGGTCGCGGCATATTTCAGTACGGCCAATTATTTCGGTTCAACGGGGCGGGGGCTGACCTGGGCTGACCTGGAGCAGGAAGCGGCTGCACGGGCCGCCGAGTTCCGTGGGGAACAGGCGTCACGCCCCGGCAATCCATCGCGGCTGTATCCCAAAGTGTGGAAGAAAATTGAGGCGCTGGCTGCCGGAACGCTGACCTATGAGGAGTACACGGCAACTTTGGTGGAAATCGAACAGGAGATGCCGGTGGCGCTGCGTCATATCCTGGGTGTAAAACCGGCTCAGGGCGCGGTTGACCCGGCGGCAGTTGACACAACCATAGCAGGTCATGCGCTCCCGGTTGTGATTGGCGCGATGTCATTCGGGTCGCAGGGCGAACTCGCTTACAAGGCCTATGGAGAGGCTGCTGCCCGGCTGAACATTGTGTGCGTCAATGGCGAGGGTGGTGAACTGCCGGAAATGATGGGGCGCTACCCGAATAATCGTGGCAACCAGGTTGCTTCAGCCCGGTTTGGGGTGAATATCGCCTTCCTGAATTCGTGCAACTTGCTGGAAATCAAGATCGGGCAGGGGGCAAAGCCGGGGGAGGGTGGGCAGCTCCCCGGCCACAAAGTCACGCCGCAGGTGGCCGAGGCTCGTCGCACGACGCCGGGTATTGACCTGATTTCTCCGAATAACAACCACGACCTCTACTCGATTGAAGACCTGGCACAGCTTATTGATGAACTCAAGACGGCCAATCCATACGCGAAAGTCTCCGTGAAGATTCCGGTTGTACCCGGGGTGGGGATCATTGCGGTGGGCATCGCCAAAGCGGGTGCCGACATCATCAACCTGACAGGCTACGACGGCGGGACGGGCGCGGCCCGCGCTCATGCGCTGCGGCATGTGGGGCTGCCGGCAGAAATTGGTCTGTGGTTGGCGCATCATGCCCTGTCAGATAGCGGCCTGCGTCACAAAGTGGAACTGTGGTGCGATGGCGGCATGAAAAGCGGGCGCGATGTGATTAAGATGCTGTGCCTGGGCGCGAACCGCGTAGGCTTCGGGACTCTGGCGATGGTCGCAGTAGGATGTACCATCTGTCGCAAGTGTCATGAGGGTACCTGTCATGTAGGGATCACGACGCACATGACCACCAAAGAAGAAGCGGCTTCGAAGGGTATCAAGCACTTTGAACCGCGTGACTTTGAAGCAGCGGTGAGTGGGATTTGCGCTGTCTTTGATGGCCTGGGCGCGGAAATTCGTGATTTAACGGCAGCGTTGGGCGTGGAGCGCACCCAAGACCTGGTGGGACGTGCTGACCTTCTGGAACAGATCGCTTTGCAGGATCACATTGACCTGTCTGCACTGACACTCCCTGCCGCAAAGAATGCCAGGCCGCATTTGCAGCCAGGCGTTGGCCGCCGCCTCACCCGCCCGCGCAACACACTCAGCAAGCAGCTCACCTCGGTTATCGCGGCGAGCGTGGCGCAGGGTGATTATGAACTCACGTATGATGACGAACAAGTGATGTCTATGGATCGGGCATTGGGGACGCACCTGGCGGGGGCGCTGGCGCGGCGGGAATTCCCGAATTCCGATCTGATTGATGCTGTACATCTGGTATTCAGCAACTCGGCAGTTCCCGGTAACGGATTGGCGGCGTTTAACGACTCGCCGCTGAATGTACTGGTCGAGGGTGGGGCGCAGGATGGTGTAGGCAAGTGCGCCAGGGGCGGCGCGGTAACGATTTTGAAGGGTCTGACTCACGACGGCGAGTGGGTGGATGGCTCAGTGGGTAAAAGTTTTGCCTATGGCGCGCAGGGTGGGGTGTTCATCGTGCAGGGGGATGCCGATACCCGCGCTTGTATCCGTCTGAGCGGGGCAGATGTCATCTTTGGCGGCGAAGTCCGCGAGCCGCTTCGGGATGAATTAGGAGGGTTGGTTGCCCGGGCAAATCTGAAAGGTTATGCCTGCGAATATATGACTTCCGGGCGTGTATTGATTATGGGGGATCCCGGCCCCTGGATGTGCGCCGGAATGTCGGGGGGTGTGGTTTACCAGCGTATCCAGCCGGAAATGAAGCTGACTCAGGATGCAATCCAACGCCGGCTCGCCCCCAGTCGCATGGTTGAAATCATGCCACTGGACGAGGCGGGCGCAAGTGATGTGAATGATCTGCTGCGGATTTATATCCACACGCTGGAAGCTAATAATCAAGCCGATGCAGCCCAGCACCTTTATCGGTTGATGGATAGGCCGGAAGCACACTTTATCAAGATTGCTCCCCCTGTGCACTAACACGGGTTTTCACCTGATAGCGACTACTGCCGCCTGTCATCGCCACTTGTGCGGCGTGATGGGCGGCAGTATGATTCCGCGCTGTTTCGATCTCCTCTGTCTGCAAAGGTACAATAGACAAGATGACCACCATGCAAATCGCCGTCGGGATCATCGTACTGATTACGTATGTGGGTATCGCTATCGGGCAGGTGCCGGGCCTGCGGATGAACCGCGCGACTATTGCGCTTGCCGGTGCGGCGGCCTTAATTGCAGTGGGGGCGATTGACGAGAAGCGGGCTTTTGCCGCTATTGACATCGGCACGATTCTACTACTGGCGGCCATGATGGTTATCAACGCCAATTTACGGATGGCGCGCTTCTTCCGGTTGGTTGGAGATCGAGCAATGCGGTTGGCGCGTACCCCGAAAACGTTGCTGGCGCTGGTAATCCTGTCGTCCGGTGTGCTTTCGGCGGTTTTTCTGAATGACACGATTTGCCTGATGTTTACGCCCCTGGTGGTGGAACTCACACAGCGCATGAAGCGTGATCCGATTCCATACCTGATCGGGCTGGCAACTGCCGCGAATGTCGGTTCAACTGCCACCATTACAGGCAATCCGCAGAATCTTATCATCGGGCAGTCCAGTGGTATTTCCTATATCACTTTTCTGGCGTATCTTGCGCCAGTCGCACTGATCGGGCTGGGGATCTGCTGGGGAGTCATTTTGCTGGCTTATCCGGGCGAGTTTCGCGGTCTTCTACCTGAAGTGGAGACGAGCCGCGTTGAACCGTATTATCCGCTGTTCCGGCGTACCATGCTGATTGTCAGCGGTCTGACACTTGCGTTTCTGCTGGGTGCGCCTATTGTCTCGTCGGCGTGTGTTGCCGCCGGGCTGCTGCTGGTCTCGCGACTCCGCCCGAATAAGCTCCTGGCGCTCGATTGGGAACTGCTGGCGATGTTTGGCGGGCTGTTTGTTGTGACTGGTGCGATTGAAATCATAGGCCTGAGTGACATGCTGTTTGAGGCCACCGCAACTCTGCTGCATGGGGGCGTAGCGACTCTTAGCATAACGATTGGCGTACTCAGTAACCTGGTCTCGAATGTGCCAGCAGTGCTGCTGCTGCGCCCCGAAATCGCCGCCTTTCCTAATGCTCACCAGGGTTGGCTTACCCTGGCGATGGCTTCAACTCTGGCTGGCAACCTCACATTGCTGGGTTCAGCCGCCACTTTGATCGTCGCCGAACTGGCCCGTACACACGGCGTGAGCCTGAGTTTCCGCGCCTATCTGCGTGCTGGTATCCCGATCACCATCCTGACGATGCTGACCGGGATTCTCTGGCTTAGCCTGATTCCGGACTGATGGGCCGCCTACAGCGGTTCTGGGTTGTCGTAGTACGAGCGATTCTCTTTGAGTGGTAGTTCGGTGTGCGCGGTGCGGACACGGGCGCGTTCGGCACATGGCCCAACCTCATCACACCACCAATCGCGTTCGGCCCAGGCCGGCCCCCAGGGACCTTCCACCGGGAACTGGGCGTGCCACCACGCCTCGCAGGCGTCGCAGCAGAAATCTCGCTCCGGTGAGTGCTCCGGGTTTTTCTGGATGACTTTTTGACTGGTTGGATGAATGCGGATGTAGTAATCCATGTCAATCACCGCGCCGCAGCCATCGCAAACGAGTGTCGGAACGTCGTGAATGCTCATCACGTACCTCTTTCTCGTCAGAACTTTCGCTCAAGGACGGCAGTCGAGGGCAATCAGGGAGCGGAGGGCTTAAGCGAAAGCCCTATCGTATTTGGGTTACCTTCAGTGAACAGGGAAGGGGGAATGACCGGCAAGTGCCAGATGTCAGGTTGGACGCTGCCGGACATCACTTTAGCCGGAAACCTTCCCAATGACTTGTTGAATCTTCAGCGCCAGGTGCAGCACCAACCGGGTATCAGCGTCATCCAGGTTGATGCCAGTGAGTTCAGTAATGCGCTCCAGACGGTATACCAGGGTATTGCGGTGGATTGCCAGGTCGGCTGCTGCTTTTGCCAGGTTGCCGTTTGCTTCGAAGTAGCTCTTTAGGGTCAGGATAAAGTCGCTGTCTTTGCGGGCATCATATTCGAGCAACTGTCCTAGAGTCTCATTGTGGAAATCGCGTAAGTGGGGGCCGGCAGTATCTTTGAGCGCCAGCAGCAGGCGGAACAACTGCAAATCCCCGTAATATGTGATGCCAGCAGGTGTGCCGAGTTCCTCTGCAATGTGAATTGCATCGCGGGCTTCGCGGTATGCACCACGCAGAGCGGCCATCCCGGACACCGGGCTGCTGATGCCTGCCGAAACGGTATCCCCCGGAAGGCGTGACGCCAGTTGGTCACGCACCGCGCTGATGACTCCCTGCAAGCGTTCAATCGTTCCGCTCGCGTCAAACGGGTAGAGGGCGACGATGACATCCACATAATGGCCGACAGCGCCGTTGACGTGCGTGCGAACCTGGGTATCGCGCACAAGTGAAACCTGGTTTTCCAGGGTGAAGACTGCGCCGGTGGCGGTGGTCGCGTGGAAGACGACGGTGACATACGATTCTTCGACTGCGAAACCGGACTGGTGGGCGCGTGTGGTCATCAGGTCGTGGTCATTGGAGACTCCGCTCAGCCACATCTGAATCCAATCGCCGCGTGCCTGCTCAACAGCGATCCTGACCGCACGGCTTTTTGCCATCTCGACGGCGCAGGCGTCCGCCCCATGTATGAGCACCATACGGGTAAACTCGTCCAGGCCCGTTGACTGCCCGAATACGGTGAGGTATCCGGCGGGGCGTTTTTCGACCCGCAGAATGGCCGTGTACCCAAGTGGGCTGGGGGTAATATCTCCGCTTTCATCGGATGGTAGCCGTTCAAGCCAGTTCTGGAACGCCCCAAATGCGATTGAGGCGCGACGGTCACGGCGCTGGACCTGGTCGGGGTCGCGCTGGGCAATGAGCGTGCCCGTAGTATCGTGCAGCAGCACGGGGCGGGCCGTAGCACGCGCCAATACCTGGAGCAGGCTGGCGATGTCGCGGTTTTCCATTACGAGGCGGGTTAGCTGCCGCTGGATTTCCAGCACACGCTGGCTGACCTGAGCAGCATAGTTGGCGATGGTGGCGTTGACCGCCCGTTCAATATGGGTGAGGTTGCTGCCATCGGGCAGCGCCAGCAGGCTGACCTGGTACTCGTTGGCCGCATGAACAACGTCATCTGAGAGTGTATCCGGGCAGGCCATCGCCCGCACGCCGATTTCAGATAGCCCTTTGATCACATCAATCAGTGTGATACGGCTGTCATAGGTTTGCAGAAGTTCGATAGAAACCAGCGCCAATTCACCCCCATAGATTTCAGAAAAAGCCGGTGGTCGGGCGCGAACTGTCACGGCCCAGGTGATGGTGATTTCCAGCTCGCCGGAGACCAGGGTTGTCCCTAAAGGCAGGGCTAACTGCAAGATTGTTTGCAGGGTGACCGGGTTGTTTTCACTCATAGCGGCAGCCTTCTCGAACAGGTGGATTCGTACAATAAACGCAACAGGGTAGGTGAGGCTGCTGCTTCATCTACCCTGTGTGTGTTACGGTAAACTGCTCAGCGATCAGCCGATTTGCTTAACCCCAACCACGAGTTGTTCGCCATCGAACTCAAACTCCTGATGGAAGTAGCCGTTTTCCGGTTTACCCGGCTGCACCGATTGGCTCAGAGTTTCCGCCGCGATGTAATCCGCGAACTGCTGTACCGCTGCTGCCAGTCGTTCGCTGGCCGTATAGACCATCTCGATTTTATCCTCAATATTGTAGTCAGCATCGCGGCGCATGGTCTGGATACGGCGCACTACTTCACGGGCGAGGCCCTCATTCACCAGGTCGTCCGTGAGTTTGATATCGAGTGCGACCAGGTAATTACTCTCTTCGGCCACCGCGAAGCCCTCAGCAGGCTTCTTCTGCACTTCGACTTCTTCCGGCGTGACTTCAAACGTTTCGCCATTCAGTTCCAGTGTGACGTTTTCGCCAGCCAGCAAGGCTTTTGCCCACTGGGTAATGTCTGTTGCAGCGCCTTCTCGCAGTACCTTTTGTACCAACGGGAAGTTCTTGCCGAACTTCTTGCCCAGCAGACTCGGCAGCGGATTAAGCGCATAGCTTACCACGTCGCCTGTGCCTGCCAGCACTTCAACGGCCTTCACGTTGAGTTCGGCTTTCACCAGGTCACTCAGCTGGCGCACCGCGTCGGCTTCGGCGGCTTCCCGCGTGGCGAAGTAGGCACAGGCCAGTGGTTGGCGGGTGCGGATCGTCACACTTTCGCGGGCGGCACGTCCCAGGCTGACCAACCGCTGTACGACACGCATCTGCTCGATAGCCGTCTGGTTGATTAACGCCGGGTTGTATTCCGGCCATAAGGCGAGGTGAACGCTGGGCGCGGCGTCCGCATCCAGATCAGCCACCAGCGAACGATAAAGTGCCTCACTGACGAAGGGTGCCGTTGGGGCGATGAGTTTCGCCACCGTCACCAGACATTCGTACAGGGTAGCGTATGCGCCGCGTTTTTCGTCGTCATTTTCGCCTTTCCAGAAGCGCCGCCGGCTCAGGCGGACGTACCAGTTGCTCAGGGTCTCGACAAAGGCCTGTACCGGACGAGTCGCGCCGGGCACATCATAGGCATCAAATGATTCCGTCACGCTTTTGACCAGCGCATGTAGTTCCGCCAGAACCCACTGGTCGAGCGGGTCGCGTTTCTCAATGGCAGGCTGTGCCTCGTTGGGATTCCAGTTATCAATGTTGGCGTAGGTCACAAAGAAACTGGCTGTATTCCAGAGTGTACTCCAGAATTTATTGATAACTTCGGTCACCAGATCAGCCGAGAATCGGCGCGGTTCACCTGGGGGGCCGGATGTGTAAAGATACCAACGGAAGGGGTCAGCCCCCTGCACATTCAGGATGTCCCAGGGGTCAATAACGTTGCCCTTGCTCTTGGACATCTTCTGCCCGTCGGCATCCAGGATATGCCCCAGGCAAATCACGTTCTTGAAAGATGTCTGTTCAAAGACCATCGTACTGATCGAGTGTAAGGTGTAGAACCAACCACGAGTCTGATCAACTGCCTCGCAGATGTAGTCCGCCGGGAACTGACCCTCAAACATTTCGTGATTGTAGTGTGGGTAGCCCCACTGCGCCACCGGCATCGCGCCGCTGTCGAACCACACATCAATGACTTCCGGCACACGGCGCATTGTCCCGCCCGTCCCATTCGGGTTGGGGAAGGTGATGTCGTCCACGTAGGGGCGGTGTAAGTCCAGGTCTGTGAGGTCGCGTCCGGTAAGCTGGCTGAGTTCAGCCACGCTGCCCACACAGAGCATGTCGCCATTCTGGTCGTCTACCCAGATGGGCAGCGGCGTTCCCCAGTAGCGTTCACGTCCCAGCGCCCAGTCTTTGAGTTCATCCAGCCAGTTGCCGAAACGTCCGTTACGGATATGCCCCGGCACCCAATTGACCCCCTGGTTCTCCGAAATCATCTTATCGCGGTAGGCGGTTGTGCGGATAAACCATGAGTCACGGGCGAAATAGAGCAGGGGCGTATCGCAGCGCCAGCAGAACGGATAATTGTGCTGGTAAAGCTGGGATTTATACAGCAGACCACGCTGCTGCAGGTCGCGGGTGATCTCCGGGTCAGCATCTTTGACCCATACCCCGCGATAGTCGGTTACAGCGTCAACGAATGTGCCGTCGGCGGCGACAGTTTGCAGCACTGGCAGGCCGTGTTTTTGCCCTACTGCCATGTCATCCACGCCGAAAGCCGGGGCGATATGCACAAGTCCCGTGCCATCTTCTGTGCTGACGAAATCGCCCGCCACGACGTAGGCATAGTCTTGCTCCACCGGCAGGAAGGTATAGAGCGGGTTATAGTGCTGGCCGAGCAGGTCTTTGCCTTTGAATCGCTTGACAATCCGGTAGTTTTCCGGGTGGATCAGCACTTTTTCAAGCAGTTCGGCGGCAAGAATCAGGTTTTCCATGCCGTCGCCATCCTGCGCTGGACCTTCGACCTGGACATAATCAATGCTCTCGCCCACGGCCACCGCTACGTTCGCCGGGAGTGTCCAGGGGGTTGTTGTCCACACCAGGAAGTACACACCAGGCTGGTCACGCAGGGGGAAGCGCACGAAAATGCTGGGGTCTTCGACATCCTGATACCCCAGAGAAACTTCATGGCTGCTCAATGGCGTGCCACAGCGTCCGCAGTAGGGGACGACTTTCAGCCCTTTGTAGAGAAGGTCTTTTTCCCACAGCTGGCGCAGCACCCACCAAATGCTTTCCACATAGTCGTTGGTAAAGGTGACATAAGCGTTATCCAGGTCTGTCCAATAGGCCATGCGCTCGGTGAAGCGTTCCCAGTCACCGATATTACGCATGACGCTGGCGCGGCACTTTTCGTTGAAGGCCGCGATACCGTATTCTTCGATCTGGTGCTTGTGGGTGAAACCAAGTTCTTTTTCGATAGCGATTTCCACAGGCAGGCCATGCGTATCCCAGCCACCTTTGCGGAGGGCATAGTAACCGCGCATGGTCTTATAACGCGGGAAGATGTCCTTGAACGCCCGTGCCAGCACGTGGTGTACGCCGGGGCGGCCATTGACAGTCGGTGGGCCTTCATAGGTCACATAGACCGGGCCACCTTCACGTTCCTGCATGGAGCGCTGGAAGATGCGGTTTTCGCGCCAGAAGTTGAGCTGGTCGCGTTCGAGTTTCTGAATATCTACTTTGGCGTTGATTGCCTTAAACATGAGTTTTTCCCTCGTCTGTTATCTGCTGCCGAATACACAATATCCCGACTACACGCAGGTTATTCGTACCCGGTAGGCAATCAGCCGCAGTGTGAACACATCCCGCGTCCTCACCACGAAAGCACCTCCATGCGCTATGTCAACTAACCTGATATGGAAACGAATAGGGCAATTATGACGGAAAATTCAGGATTCGGGTAGGGGAAATTACGATTCTGGTTGTGTAACCAGTGGCATCCCTGACCACAGCATTTCACGTTTAAGCTGGAGTTGGGCGGCGTGATTCTCTAAATCATTGGTTGTGATGGTGACTTCCCAACGAATTGCAAAGATTGAGTGCGGGGAAACACCACTGCATCGGGCGATCTGACCGATGCCGGATGCCGCGCAGTTGCCGGCGGGAAACTCGCAGATACCGCCCTGTTCCTGGTAGAACTGTGCGACATCACAGGCGGCCTGATGGGTGAGCAGCGTCCACTGGTCTACCCCGTAATCCAGGTTCTGGTGTGTGAGTTCAGTGGTATTCGGCGGTAGAGGCGGCCCTGGCGGAAACGCGATGGCGGCAAGGATGCCGACTGCCGGGCCGCCAATGACGACCAATAACACAAACGCAGCCGCCATTATGATGATCGGCCAGAAAGTGCGGCTGCGGGCGGATGGTGCTGCGGGCTGCATGGATACCTGCCCCGGTTTACTTCTGCCAGGTGTACTGGTGCTCAACCAGTGTCATGCCGGAATTTTCACCAACGCCAGGCTGGATCACGATGAGTGTGAAGCGGGTAATGAAGAATCCAGAGTCATCAAACAAGCAGCGAATCTGATACGGCGCTACCCCCTCTTCACCGCGATCATAGGCGGGATAATTGCCAGCTACGGGGTCGCGTTTACAGAGTCGGAACGCCAGATCAGCGTCCATGCCGTAAAAATCATCCATTTTCTGCTGGTAATAACTTTCGACGTCTTCGGCAGAGACGCCCGGAATCTGAAACAGATCACTGGTAGAAATAGACGACCATACCCGCGATCCCCATTCGACTGAATTGGGATAGGGGTCAATCCGCAAGGGCTGCTGGTGCTGTGAACGGTCCAGGAAGAAAGAAATGACACCGCCGACGATGACCAGAATCCCGATTATCCCGGCGATCAGGCCGGCTCGTACAATTGAAATATTCCCATCACGGCCTAGCATGTGGACTACTCCTCAAGGAATGCTTGTATCTCGACAACATCGGCGGCTAATGCCTGACCATAGGGGGTGTTGTGAAAACGGGCGGCGTTCTCCTGCCAGTAGGGCAACCCGTCACGAATGACATCCGGCCCTGGTTTGTCACCTTGTCCCAGCCGGTAACGCATATACATGGTAAGTAAAACACGGTGCGGCTCCAGCCCGGTTACTTCCAGCACATCGAGATGGGCGGTGGCATCTTCTCTTCCCCCTGATCGAAAATAAGCCTCCGCCAGATCAACGTGTACGACCGGGGGGGCACCGGCTGCCAGTGCTTTCTGAATCGCTGCGATGGCTTCCGCATACTTGCCCATCATCATTAGTGTACGGCCAAATCCGTAGTGCGGGAAGTAGTCCAAAGGTCGTATCTGTACGGCTTTTGTTAAGACTTGTGCGCTTTTGTCAAGGAGACCCAGTTGGCGATAGGTGTTGCCAAGCAGTGTCAGGGTCTGCGCGTCAGGCTTGCCCATGTCATCCACTGCTTCCAGGATACTGCGCGCCCTTTCCATATTTCCGGCCAGGTACTGGCGCTGCGCCTGGGTATAGGGTGTCACCATGCTGCGGTTAGCCCACATAAAAATCACCTGGATGGCGATGAGCAGACCGAGGATACCGGCGAGTAACAGGGAGCGGGCATCCTGCGGGACGAGGAACAACACAATGATCGCCAGTGCCAACAGCGCCAGCGCCATGAGGATAGCGATCTGTGCCGGGCGCTCCCAGGTGCGAAATCGGCTGAAGAAGTAGGCACTCAGGCGTCCCATGCGCTTCCTTACCCCAGGTTACCGGCATCGGCTTCGGCCAATGCCTGTTCAATAGCAGTGATTTCATAGTGAAGTGCCTGCCCGTAGGCCGTACCTTCCAGTGCTGCCAGCCCGGACTTCCAGACCGCCAATCCATCTCTTGCGCTCATCATCTTCGCAGTTGCCCGAACAGCCTCTTGCATCTGGCCGCCCGATTGGTAATGGTGCAGCAGATGATAGTAGACGCGCACACCATACATGGCAGGCATCGGATATTGCGCGGCTTTCTGGAATGAATCCATCGCTGCCGTGTTTTCCCCCGCGAATCGCTGTATAAAACCGAGTTCCGCCCAGACGACGGGCTGTTCCGGTGCCAGGTCCGCCGCCTTTTTTAGCGCCCGCGCCGCTTCATCGTAAGTCGCCTGCAAGCGGTAGCCGTTTGCCAATGTGATGTATGAGCCGGGGTCATCAGGGAACAGACTCACAGCCCTGTCAGCCGTGGCCTGAGCTTTGCCAAGCTGCCCGGCGTAAGCGTAGGCACTGGTGAGCAGCATCAGGACTTCCGCCGTCTCTTTACCTTCATGTATGGAACGTTCGAGGAGGGGAATCGCCTCACGAAAGCGGAAGGCCTCGATCAGGCGATAGGCGTCACCGTAGCCCGACCCCTGGTAGCGTGACTGACGTGCCAGCAGCCACCCCGCCAGTGCAAACCAGATGGCGAACATGACGGTTGCCAGGCATAGCCCACCCAGCGAAAGTTGAATAATGGGGGAAATAAAAGTGTCGCGCTGGGAGTTCCACCCGGCAAACACCTCTGTCACCAGACCGCCGATGAATACGACCATGCCTAATACTGCGATGACCAACGAGCCGTACAGTGCGATCTGTAAGCGTTTCACGAGTTTGCCTCGCTCGCGGCCAGTGCCGCCAGGGTGATCTGGCTGTTGGCGACCCCTTGAGCGGCCTCAATATCTGCGCCCAGGGCAGCACGCAGCGTATCAGCCTGGTCACTTTTCAGGAGTTTTTCCCATTCATCCAGTCCGTCCTGGTGACGTTTGAGCAGGTCAAGCTGTCTGTGGGCGGCGGCGGTGTCCCCCAGGCGAGTGTAAGCCCGCACGAGGAAAAAGTGAATCAACGCGCGGTGACGCTCATCTTTGATTTTCAGGCTGAGGGCATGTTCCAGGTATGTCACAACCTCTGCCGAGTCGCCCAGGCGGTCTTCGATCATACCCAGGTTGTAGTACGTTACCCAGTCATCGGGCGCGAGCTGCTTTGCTTGCTGGGCGGCTTCCAACGCCGCCGGGTAGTTGCGAGCTTGCAGGCAGACTTCAGCCAGTCCGTTGAATGCCAGCGCTGAATCCGGGGCAATCTGGGTCATCTTCTGGTAATCGCGTCGTGCCCGGTCTAATTTGCCCCATACCCGCAGAATCTCCGCCCGGAAGCGGTAGTGATTGGGATTATCCGGCTGGATTTTAATCACCTTGTCCATGATTTTGACGGCTTCTTCGTAGCGGTTTTTCCGCAGATGGCGTACTGCATCGCGGTATTCCTGTGGCATTCGGTTGCGTGAGAGGAACAGCCCGGTGACGACCCAACCAAGCGCCCCGCCTACCAGGGGCAGCGCCCACTGCGGCACAATGAACAGTCCCAGGAATATCGCGCCCAATGCCGGAGCGAGAATGCCCAGCCAGCGTCCGCGCGCTTCCGGTTCCATCCGCCAGGCGAAAATCGCCACCGTGCCACCGATAAAGGCGACTACCAGCAGAGATTGTACCGGGCGTACCCAGTCATAATCATTGACGACGGCATTCAGTATCAGGCTGATAAACCCGGTGAGTGCCAGCCATACGACCAGTATGCGGGACCCGGTAGGGCCGAGAAAGAATTGAATCCTTTTAATCATTCCATTACCTGTGTGCGTATTGAGTCAGCACAATCACTCGTTCATGCCCACCTTCGCCCGGTTGGGCGAAGCGCATGAGGATGTCCTGTTCATTAAGGCAAAACACCCCGCTTAAGGTTGGGTTACTTCCCGCCAGTGTGTGGCATTTTAACGCGATTTCTTTGCCACCCAGCGTGGTGCTGCCCGGCGCTGCGGCATGAATGCTGCGGGCATACCCTATGATCTCGTCGCTTCCCGGCGTGCCGGTCAGCAACAAAAAGACCGGGACAGGCGTTTCCTTCGCAACGAGTTGTTTCACCAACGCCCCGGCGAATACCTGTCCCGGAGGATAGACCAGCGTCCCTGGTGCGAAGACCATCTCGCGGTATTCCATCTCGCCGCCGTTTATCGCTGTTCCGATCAATGTGCCGCCCTCGTTGATGGTAACGGTCATTCTGCTTTTATGAAAGTATCTGCCGCCGGGCGAAATCTGATGCGTGTCGAAGCGCTCGAACTCGTGAACTCGCCCCGGAAGGGTCAGCGCTTCAACCAGAACCGTGAGTCCGCGTTCCTCGCGAGCGTCATAATCCACACGGATCAGGTATGCACCGTCCGGCAGTTCGTGGACGCTCCATTGTTCGGTTGTCCCCACCGCCTTGCCGTCTTCCTGGTGCTGGTAGATGCCGCTGGCGACGAACTGCTCATGCGGTTTAACGGCATGGAGAACACGCATCATGGTTTATGCTCCTGGCGTGGCTTCCAGCTCAACGTAAATGCGCTTGTTGATGCCGCCTTTGCTCTTGTAATCGGTAATGCGGATACGCCCGACTTCACGGGTGTTGGCAACATGTGTGCCGCCATCCGCCTGTAAATCCAGTCCGATAATCTCGACGGTGCGGACTTCCGGGATACCTTCCGGCAGCAGGTTGATTTTGGTGCGGATCAGATCAGGAATCTGGAAAGCCTCATCTCGTGGCAGGATGGCGACTCGCAGGTCACGCGCCGCTGCAACCTCAACATTGATGCGGTCTTCAATCTCAGTGACAAGTTCTTTCTGCATCCGCTCGAACTCGAAATCCATGCGCCCGCTGAGCGGCTCCATGTTGCCGCCAGTGACGCTCGCGCCGTAATCACGCCAGACGACACCGCACAGGATATGCATGGCGGTGTGCGTTCGCATCAGCATGTAGCGCCGCTCCCAGTCCAGAATGCCTTTTACTTCTGCACCCACTGGCGGGAGTTCGTCCCCGGCCAGGACATGGATATTGCCGCGTCCGGCTTTGGTGACAGCGTAGGTCCTGCCATTTACGATTAGCTCACCGGCATCATTGGGTTGCCCACCACCACCAGGGTAGAAGGCCGTCCGGTCTAAGAAAACGCCGTGCTGCTCGGCATCCACGCCGGTAATGGTAGCGGTGAATTCTCGCAAATAACTATCGGTCTGGTAAAGTAAAACGGTCATTTTTGATTTTCCTCAATCATTGCACGCATACGAATCATCACGGGACGTCCTCCGACGGCTTCCCAGAAGCGCTGGCCGGACGCATTCTGAGCGGCGACATGCCAATCGTAGGCATCTACCGTGTGTTCACGGAACCAGACGATCAGTTCATCTACCAACCGCCGCCCGATTCCCTGGCGACGGTAAGCTGCAGTAACGGCAATATCGGCGATGAAGCCAACCGGCTCCTGCTCAAAGATGTCGGGCAGCAAGTCCATGATGACGCCCATCACATACCCGACAATGTGCTCATCGGCCTCGGCCACCAGCACACGTGTAAAAGGGTCGTTCATGCGCTGGGTAATGCGATCCGCGTAACGCTGGCCGCCGTCGGGAGCGGGCAGGGGGAGGTTGGTGTCGAGTGCCGTGTGATAGTCCACCAGTTCCGCCCAGAGTTGCGCGATAATCGGCGCGTCGGCACGTTCTGCCGGGCGAATCAGAATGTCAGCCACAATATATCCATCCAATCAGTTGCGCCAGATGCCCGCCAGAAAGCCTGTTCAATGGCAAAACGGTGCGGGACATGGACGATCATCTGCCGGATACCCTGCCCGATGAGCCATTCGCGCACAGTCTCAAGCAGCAGCCGCCCAATGCCGCCAGGTTGCCCGTGTGCATCCACCACAAGCTGGGTGACAACTCCCTGTTGTTCAGGCAGCAGCCCCGACCAGCCGGGTTGGATGTGAGCAACGGTGAATCCGCCTACCTGCTCATCCCGTATCGCCACAAAAATCATAGTGTCAGGCGCATCCAACCAGCTCGTTGCGGCCTGTATAAACCGGGATTGTGAGTCTGACTGAGGCGCGAATCGTGCGTCCAGTTGTTGCAGCAGGATAACCTTTTCATGCCACAGTGCCCCGATCTCCAGGAGGTCGCGCGAGGCAGCCGGGCGAATAATGACAGGCGGCATGGGTATCTTCACAGTTGTTGACAGGCGAATTCAGGATAGCACCGGGTACGAACCAAAGCAAGCCAAAGCCGGGCAAACCCTGTACAATAACGTATGATGATGTTGCGAGCCAGTCTACTCTTTTAAGAACCACCAAATTGATCGAGCAGGCAGGGTCATAGACCGCCTGTTCCTCAGAATACGCAAACATGCCTGATAAAGCGATTGTCCATTTACCTGAAATTCCCACCGATGACCTGCCATACTGGATGCGACAGGCGCGGCGTGGCGTGGATTGGGGACTGCTGCTGGTGGTGGGGTTCTGCCTGGTTGCCGTCTGGCCGTTCATCTTTCGCGGTGGGCTGCCGGCAACCAACGCTTCCCGCAACTTTGTGTATCGCTCAGCAGATTATGCCAGCGCGATGGCGGAAGGGCGCTTGTATCCGCGCTGGTCGCCCAATGTCTTCGGTGGATACGGTGCGCCTATTCCCAATTTCTACCCACCAGGCGGCTCGTATGGAGCGGCACTGCTGGATGTGCTGTTTACCGGCGACCCGGTGAGCGCGGTGCGGCTGTTGCATATCCTGGCCGCGTGTGTTGCCGGTGGGATGGTCTACCTGTTTGTTTCACGCCGGACGACGGCGGCAGTAGGGATACTGGCAAGCGTCGTTTACGTGTATCAGCCCTATGTTGGGTTGACTGTGCCGGTTATCCAGGGGAATTTAGACATGGCGTTGGCGCTGGCGTGGCTCCCGGCACTGCTGTGGGGCACTGACCGCCTGCTGCGGCTCAATCGCCCCTTTGACCTGGCGCTCACCGCCGGTTTTACGGCGTTGCTGTTTGTAACGGATGTCCGTCTCGGCGGAGTCGGGCTACTATTGGCAATGGCTCTGGCCGTTTGGCAGCGCCGGGTTCAGCAAAGAAAAGCCCGTTTTGCTGCGCTCTTTTCCGCCTGGGCGCTCGGAGTCTTGCTGGCGGGATTTTTCTGGATACCGGCCTTGCTTGAACAGGATGCAATTCACTGGCGTTCCCCGGCTCTTTCCGCCCAGTACCGCCTGACGGTGCCAGATGTGCTCACGCCGGCCTACCAGCTGGACCGTCTTGAACTACGTCCTGTGCCCCAGTTTACAGTTGGATTGGTTGGATTGGCGGTGATGGTGGGTGCGGGGATCGGTGTGATGTACTTCCGCCGTTTTGCCCGCTTTGAGACGCTTTTCCTGGCAATGGGGCTAGTCTTGCTGGCTGTGGCACTCGTGCTTATGCCGGGGGAAACCTGGGTGCTGGGACCAGTGTCGCTGTGTCTGGCTGCCAGCAGCGGGGCACTGTTCTGGTGGGGGGAACGGCTTCCCCCGGCTCAACAGCGCGTTTTGCTTCCGGTTCTGCTGATCGCCGCGTGGATGGCCTCATTACCGGTATGGACTCCCCCGGAATGGCCGGAAACGTTTGGCGGTACGGCCCCGATTGACCAGATTCAATACGAGCAGCAGGGCTATGGCGTGGCGGTGCTGCCGCCCGATGCGCCTGTTCCGGCCACTATCCCGGATACCCTCTCTCTGAGCAATTATCTTATAGATGGCTTCCGCTCAGGGTCGGTCAATAAGGTTGCGCCAGGGCAGATTCTACCGGCGGTGCAGGTCGGGCTGCTTGGGCATGGTACGCATAGTGAACGGCTGCAAATTCGCACCAGCACGGTGGCCTCACTCACGATCCTGACGGCTTATTTCCCCGGATGGCAGGCTGAAGTGGACAACCGGACGGTCACACTCTTACGTGATTCGGATACCGGGCTGATCCGGGTGAATGTCCCGGTGGCTCGCAGTGCCGAATTGTATATCTCTTTGGGGACAACCCCGATTCGAAGCAGGGCGTGGACTGTGTCAGCGTTGGCGGCGGGTATTCTGCTGGTTCTGACGTGGGGGCGCTGGCGACGCCAGAAGCCAAATTACCAGGACTCCGAGCTGCTCCCCAGGCCGGAAGCCCGGCTGACAGGGGTGGTATTGGTGGCTTTCTGCCTTATCACGCTGTTGTTTGCGCAGAGGCCATCCCCCTTATATAGTCGGCCAGGTTATCGTTTGGGCGACAGCGTATTCATCAACAGCCGGACAAATGCTGGATTCAGCGCGCTGGCCTACGAGATTATACCCGCCCAGGCGCACCAGGGTGGGGCGGTGGATGTCACAATCTACTGGCAGGCGCAGCGCCCACTGTTAGCGAACTATCAGGTAAAAGTGTATCTTCTCGACCTGCAAGATGGCACGCATTGGGTAGAAACTACACTGCATCATCCGGGCGATTATCCCACTCGCCTGTGGCTGGCAAACCGTTATGTTACCGATACCTATCATCTGGTAATTCCTGAGACGGGCGAATCCCGCAGTTATGGCGCGGCTATTGAAGTATTTTCCTGTGACCCGGATTGTGACCCGGAATCGCGTCTGATCTTCTTCGATAACGTCGGGCAAACAGTTGGCCCGGTGTTGGTGCTGCCCAGCCCGATTGTGGCGAATCGGTAAACTGCTTGTGTTTATGCCGGGGGGTTTGTACAATACAGGCTCTGAATCACTTTTGAACCTCGCCTGGGTTATTGTACGGGTACTGTATGTTCACGCTTCAATCGCATCAGGGTATCCGTTGATTTCCCTATGTTGTGAAATGAATCTTTTTTGTCGTTGAAGGAGTATGTTGATTATGAGTCCTATCAGTCAAGCATGGAATCTCTACCGTCAAGGCCAACCGGATACCGCGATTGTTGAATTTGAACGTATTTTGAGTGCGGATCGTGACAATGTGGATGCCCTGTACGGGATTGGTCTGGCGCAACGTGCCGCTGGACAGTACGAAGCCGCGGTCAAATCGTTCGAAACGGCGCTGCAATTGGTGAAGGCGATTTCCGAAAAGCAGACGGCGACGAGGCGGGAAGTCTATGGGGACAAACTGGCGACCCAGAATGATCCCAGCACACCGGAAGATGATCGCTATATGATGTTGGTGCGGATGCTTACACAGCGTGTGACCGAAAGCAAGGCCGCGCTGGAGTCCCATTAATCACTGACCCCAGCTCATGATTTGAGTTCTTCGTCAGGGAGAGTCCGCGACTCTCCCTGGTCGGATTCCCGGTAGTTCTCCGCCAATTTTCGCAATCCTATATGCTGTTTACCTGAGACAATGAACAAACAAGAACGATTGACCAAAACGATTGCTGGTGAAGCGACTGATCGCGCTCCGGTTGCCTTGTGGCGACACTGGCCGGGCGACGACCAGCGTGCTGCTGATCTGGCGCAATCTACCATCGAATTTCAGAACCTCTATGATTGGGACTTTGTGAAAGTCACGCCTTCCAGCAGCTTTTCCGTCTCCGATTACGGAGTGCAGGATGTCTGGGAAGGGAATACCGAAGGGACGCGGCGCTATATCAAGCGGGCAGTCAACCGTTCGCTCGATTGGACGGAACTCCGCCCCTTAGACCCACTGCGTGGTGCGTTAGGGCGGCAGATTGAGTGTCTGCGCCTGATTAACAGCGGCCTGGATGCAGATGTGCCGGTGATCCAGACGATTTTCAGTCCGCTGGCACAGGCAAAGAATATTGCCGGGGAGGATGTCCTTATCCGTCACCTGCGTACCCATCCAGATCGGGTGCATACCGGGTTGAACACCCTCACCGAGAGTATTCTCCGGTTTATTGAAGCGATGAAGCCACTTCGGCTGGCTGGCATCTTTTACGCTATCCAGCACGCGAGTTACGACAAGCTCTCCGAAGACGAATACACACGCTTTGGCCTGGCGTATGATCGTAAAATCCTGGAAGCACTGCCGGGTAAATGGTGGTTTAACATGCTGCATCTGCATGGCAACACGCCGATGTTCAAGCTGGTAAGTGACCTCCCCGTACAGTCTATCAACTGGCACGACCAGGAGACCGAGCCGGACCTCGCACAGGGCAAGAGCATGTACAGTGGTGCGGTTTGTGGCGGACTTTCCCGGTGGGAGCATGTCCACAATGGGACGCCGATGGTCGTGCGGGAACAGGTGCGTGCGGCTCTGGCTGCTACCAATAGTCGCCGCTTTATTTTGTCCACAGGATGCGTCTCGATGATTACGTCGCCCCTGTCGAATCTGCGGGCTGTCCGTGAATCAGTTGAGAATTCAGGAAACTAATCATGCCAATCCGGGTGATTTCTGGGAGTGCCAAGGGCCGCCGACTCAAACTTGTGCCGGGGGATTCCACACGCCCGGTTATGGATCGCGTGAAAGAGGCATTGTTCAACATTATTGGGCGGGATGTTCAGGATTCGACCTGGCTTGACCTCTTCGCCGGGACAGGTAGTATTGGCATTGAGGCTTTGAGCAGGGGGGGCAGTAAAGCGGTATTTGTCGAACTGGCAAAACCGGCTATCCAGACGATCCAGGCGAACCTGGAAGCAACACGGTTGCAGGACAAAGGTGTAATTCGCCGGGGGGATGTGTTCGAGTTTCTGCGCTCGAAATCTGCCGGGGCGTTTGACTTTGTGTATATTGCGCCGCCGCAGTACAAAGGGTTGTGGCAAAAGACGCTGGCACTCCTGGATGAAAACCCCGCCTGGACACACCCGGACACAACCATTATTGTTCAAATTGATCCGACAGAACTGGAGGAACTCCCGCTCAACCGGCTGGAGGCCTTTGACCAACGCCGGTATGGTAACACCTTACTGTGGTTTTTTCGTACTATCTCAACTCGTACAGATAAGGAGTCTGATCGGATGGAACACCAGCAGCTTGAAGGTATTGCCTCGGAACTGATCGCGGAGTTTGGCATCATTGAACCACCTGTACCGATTGAGGTTATGCTGCAAAATCCAAAACCCGATATGTGGCAGAATGTGGTCAATATGCAGAATCTGACCCAATCCTTTCTGACCAGCCAGGGGCCACTGGGAGCGCGGATGTCTCTTTCTCGTTTGCTGGCTCGTGAATTGGCCCGCAGCCCGTGGGGGGAAGCCCGTGATCTGGATGCGCTGCTGGGCGGCGCTCAGGAAACCCGGCTCTATTCATTTGCGCGGATGATCGTAATGCCGCTGGAGATGGTCAATGCGATGCCAGCTAATAATCGCAACCCGGTAGCGTTTGCCTTGCAGTTTGATGTCCCGGAAGAGGATGCAGGCGAACGGTTGGCTGATCTGAATCTGTTATAGGCGGTTTTTCAGATAGTTCTGCGCGAGCGCAATCGCGGCATCTGCCGTGTGAATTTCTCCGGCGGCCTGTGCTTCTCGAATCAGGGTTACCAGTTCACCTACCAGGGGCCCTGGCCCTACGCCCAGCGCATCCATTAACGCGCTGCCGTTGAGGAGTGGTGGGGGTTCGATCAGCGTGTCGTACTGTTCAAAATACGCGCTCAGAAGCTGCTGGGCGCGTTCCACTTGTGATAACCATGCATCCTGTTCAAGTTGTACTCCGGCGCTCCCCAGGTAGCCTGCCAGCGCCAGCAAACATACATCTACGCCTGCTGCTCCTAACGTCCGCCAGTAACGATGAATACTTCTGGCTGTCAGGGGTCCCATCGTGTGGGGATCGTCGTGATGGCGAGTGAGCAGTGCTAACCGTGTCTGTTCCTGGTTGCTAAGGCGCAGGTTGTCGGCAGCGGCTTCGGCGCTTTCTGGCGCGGGCAGCAGGAGCGTCGCCAACATCAATAGGGCGCGGTGGGGGCGTTCGTTCGGCCATGATGCCTCAAGGTGATTCACCAGTTTCCCGCGGAAACGATCAAGCTGCATGACAAGTATTCCCAGTCCGAAGGACGCGGCAGTGTTGTCGCTGCGGCTGTAGCTGATTGCTCCTAGTATCTTATCCAGAGTTTCGACCACTGCGAGCGTATGTTTCCAATCATCTGCCGTGCCTGCCGCTTCTGGCAGGACGCCCGGCAATAGCCCCAATGATTCAGCGACTCGAAGACCTGCCGCTGGTTTGTGCAGTGCCAGGATTTTGAAGAATTCATCGCGCCGCCGTTCTGGCGAACTCTGATTCAGGTGTGGCGCGACCTGGCGTATGGCCTGTTGTGTGCCATTTTCGATGTGCAGGCTCAATTGCACGGCCAGCCGTACCGCCCGCAGCACGCGAATCGGGTCATTTGCCACCGAGTTCGCCTGACACTGTCGGATAAACTTTTTGCGGAGATCTGCTTCACCGTTCAGGGGGTCAATAAGCTGTGACAGGTCTCCGCGCAGGTCGGCCACCATCGCGTTAATCGTAAAGTCGCGATCCAGCAAGTCATCCAGCAGCGCGGTATCCCGCATCCGGGCGACATCTATTATGATCTGGCCGGCGGGGGTTTCGAGCAACGCCCGCCCGACATCGCGCTCGCTATCGAGCTTATAAAAAGCGCCATTGAATTGGTTGGCGATGCGTCGCGCCATCTGGATGGCGGACTCAGGCGTTACCAGATCAATGTCTTTGAGTGGGCGATGCAGCAGGGCATCCCGCACCGCGCCGCCGACAATGTAAACCGGGCGCGGGTCGTCTGCCAGAGTGTCCTGAAGATCGAAGACAATCTCCGGCCAGAGCAGGGGGCGATGGGGCGTGTGGGGATGCATCTGCTGCGGGTCAGTCATGCACGATCATGTCCGTTTTTACCACGCCGATGAAGGGTAGATTGCGGTATTTTTCATCGAGGTCCAACCCATAGCCAAACACGAACTTGTTTTCGATCTCGAAACCCCGGTAATCCACCGGTATTTCAACCGACCGCATAGAGGCTTTGTCCAGCAGCGTACATAATTTGATACTGGCAGGTTGGCGGGTTTGCAAAACATCCATCACAAAACGGAGGGTATGTCCGCTGTCAATAATATCCTCAATAATCAGGATGTGCCGCCCCGTGATGTTTTCGCTCAGGTCCATGTCAATACGCACGTTGCCGCTGGATGAGCGCACGCCCCGGCCATAGCTGGAGACGGCCAGGAAGTCAATTTCATGCGGGACATTGATGTGCCGTGTGAGGTCGGCCAGAAACATAATCCCACCCTTGAGAATACACAATAGCAGGAGATCGCCACAATCGGCATAATCCCGCGAAATTTCCGCGCCCAGCGCCGCGACTCGTGCCTGGAGGGTCGGTTCATCAATCAGGACTTCCTGTAAGTATTTTTCGTATGGCAGCATGTGGCAATCCTTAAGCAATAAACATGACAGGAACGCGATACCATGATAATAGCGGTTTTCCGGTTTCTGGCTAGGATAAATCTGGCAAGTGTGGTGCGCGGTATGGCAAGCAGAGTATTAAATTCTATGAAAAAAGGTGATACAGTAAGATGCGCTTTAACCTCGTCGGGTGCTATGTCCCCGGCTGCTGATATTCAGAATGCGGCTCCAGACATCTGCCTTAAAACAGTGTGATGGTTGCAGTGGTTATGTGCCCCTGCATGATTTGAAGGATATTCAATTATGGCTACACATCTCTCCCAATCACAGATTACACGCTCCGAACCCCGCCAGATGATCCGGGTGACGTTCACCGGCGGCCTGGTACTGGAAGGACCGGTCAACACATCAGTCGAAACCTTCCTGAAGGCGGCGCGACAGCAGCAGCCCGGTCTGTATAGCAGCGAAATCATGGGGGGGATTGTGGATGGTAAGCTGCGGGAACTGGCGTACCCTATCGTGCGTGACTGCACCTTAGAGCCGATTTTACTGGATACCAGCGACGGTGGGCGCATTTATCGGCGCTCACTGGTGATGCTGATGACGACGGCTGTGGATGAACTGTGGCCGGGTACTCAGGTCAGTGTGCGCTATGCGATTCCGGAAGGTGGGTTCTACTGTATCCTCCTCAACCGCGCTTCCTTCACGGAAGATGAACTCATGCGCCTGGACCAGCACATGCGTAAGATTGTTGCCTCTGATGACCCGATCACGAAACGGAGCGTGTCATTGGAAGAGGCTACTACCTTATTCGCCTCTCGTCATGAGGCAGACAAGGTACGCCTGCTGGAGCAGCGGACACGCAATAGCCTGACAATCTATAGTCTGCGCAGCCGCCAGGATTACTATTACGGCTACATGCTATCCTCCACCGGGTATCTGAAGCATTTCCGGCTTCTCAGCGCCAATGGGGGTTTCATTCTTCAATATCCGCGTAAAGAAAGCTCAACTGAGCTGCTGCCGGTGACGGCTTACACGAAGTTAAGCACCGTGTTTAACCAGGCCGATGCCTGGTTGCAGCGAATGGATGTCGAAGACATCGGACGCTTGAACCAGATTGTGCGCGAAAATCGCGTGCATGAATTGATCCTGGTAGCTGAAGCCCTGCACGAACAGCATGTCGCCACTATTGCCAGGGAAATCTGCCAGAAACATGACACGGGTGGTGCGCGGCTGGTGCTGATTGCCGGGCCGTCTTCATCTGGAAAAACGACATTTTCTAAGCGTCTGGCGATTCAGCTTCTGGCACACGGTCTACGTCCGTTCACGCTGGAGATGGACAACTATTTTGTTGATCGTGAACTCACGCCCAGGGACGAAAACGGTGAATACGATTTTGAAGCATTGGAGACGATCAACTTAGCGCGCTTCAACCAGCAGTTGCTCCAGTTGATGAATGGCGAGAAGATTCAATTACCGAAGTTTGACTTTGTGTTAGGGCGCAGCCAGCCGGGGCGTATGGCGCGGCTTACCGATAACCAGATCATTATCGTGGAGGGCATTCACGGTTTGAACCCCGGTCTTGTCCCCGACATCCCGCCCGACTCGATTTACCGTATCTATGTTTCGGCACTGACCCAGTTGAACACGGATACGCATAACCGTATCCCGACGACAGATGTGCGCTTGCTCCGCCGCATCGTGCGCGATGCCCGCAGCCGGGGCTACAGTGCCACTGATACGCTTAACCGCTGGTCGAGTGTACGGCGCGGGGAAAAGCGGAACATTTTCCCTTACCAGGAAAACGCCGATGTTATGTTCAATTCGGCGCTGGTTTACGAACTTGCCGCGCTGCGCCCGCTGGCTGAACCACTGCTGCTGCAAGTTGAACCCGCCACGCCACCACATATTGAAGCCAACCGGCTGCTCTCTTTCTTGCGCTGGGTGCGTCCCCTTTCAGACAAACACACCGAAATGATCCCTGACACATCGCTGCTGCGGGAGTTTATCGGCGGCTCAACGTTACAGGATTATCATCCAGGTGAAATCAATCACGATGAATAAGTGCAAAAAGGATACAGGCTTCTAAATTGTGCGTCATCTTGCCTGATGCTACAATGCGTTAGGTTTGCATTGGGAACAGCGCGGCAGGGGGATTATGGGGCACACATTTTCGGTTGACTTTGGCACGACCAACACAGTAATTGCGCGTTGGGATGACAAGACCAGCGCAGCAGAAATTATCACGATTCCCGGCTTGAGTACCCAGCTTGTCAGCGGTTTACCCGCATTGATTCCTTCACTGGTCTATGTGAAGGATGGCGCGACAGGGGAAATTGTTGCCGGGCAGCAGGTACGTGATAACAAACTCGATCACGAGCGCGATAACCGCCTGTTTCGGAACTTTAAACGTGGTATTGTCAGCTATCCCGCGCCCGCCCCCCGCCAGATTGACGGTGTGGAGTGGGCTGATCGCCAGGCTGGACGGAGCTTCATCAGACACCTTATCAGCACGCTGTCGTCTGGTGAGGCTGACCTTGACCAACTGGTAGTAACGGCGCCGGTTGCCGCATTTGAGGGCTACCTGGGCTGGCTCAACGGTGTGATTGACGAGATTTCACCGGATAAAATCCGCGTTGTGGATGAATCAACCGCCGCTGCTCTGGGCTATACCATCACGAAGCCGGGCGCGGTGGTGCTGGTATTCGATTTTGGTGGCGGGACGCTCGATTTATCGCTGGTGCAGCTTCCTGAGAACCGGGAGAAGACCGGCGGCATCCTTAACCGGCTGCTTAAAGGCGGTTCGACCCAACATGCGGCTAAGGTTGTCGCCAAGGCTGGTCGCATTATCGGCGGCAGCGACATTGACCAGTGGCTCTTGGCCGACGTGCTCCAGCGTACCGGGCTGGGACCAAAAGACCTGGGGAACGACTATGCCAGTGTGTTGACGCAGTGCGAACAGGCGAAGATTCTGCTTTCTACCCAGGACAGCACGCCGATTACATTTGAAGCCGACGGCAAAACGCACGAAGTGGTAGTTACCCGTGACGAACTGGAAGCCCTGCTGGAATCCAATGGCTTTTACACCGCGCTGCGCCGGGTGGTGGATAAAGTGATGCATGTTGCGCACCGGCGCGGGATTTTTAAGGAAGACATTCATTACGTACTGATGGTCGGCGGAACCTCCCTGATGCCGTCGGTACAGCGCACGCTGGGCCAGTACTTCACTGAGCAGGCCGTCTACGCCGATAAGCCCTTTACCTCGGTCGCTGAGGGGGCATTACAGGTTGCGGCGGGCTTCGGCCTCGATGATTACCTCGTACACAGCTATGGTATTCGCTTCCTGGATGGGGAAACAGGCAGCCACGCCTTTGATGAGTTTATCCCGATGGGGACAGGCTATCCAACCAAAGAGCCGGTTGAAGTCATCCTGGGTGCCGCCCATGAAGGCCAGCAGGACGTGGAATTTGTGATTGGCGAAATTGACAGTGACTCGGTAGCAATGATCGAAGTTCAATATGAGAATGGGCAGGCGTTTTTTGTGGCAGATGCCAACACAGCCGGCCAGCAAATTATCCCGCTGAATGAAGAAGGGGCACTGAAAATGCTGGCGAGGCTCGACCCGCGCGGAACGCCGGGGGAAGATCGGTTGGTAGCAGCCTTTTCGATTGATGAACGGCGGCAGCTTCGGATGACTGTTACCGACCTGAAGACGAAAAAGACACTTGTGCATGATGTTGTGGTCACCACGCTGCGCTAGGGGAGGGGGTACACGATGACACAACCGACAATCATGACTGGACGTGAACCCAGTCTGGCGCTGAACAAAGTCAAACATGGTAAACGTCGCCTCTCGATCCGCCATGTGGCGACAATGCTCAACGTGCTTCCACCCGACGCAATTTCGTTGGATGCGGCGGCGGAAATGCTGCGTAATGAGGAGTTTTTTGTACGCTATAACGCGGCCAGGCTGTTAAGCCGGCGCGGAGATCGTGAGGCGCGTCTGGTGATGCAGGAGGCGCTTGGTGACGATAATCCGCGTACCCGTGCGACGGCAGCGCGTCACCTGTATGGCTTCTCCTGGTTTTCTGCCGAGCCGTTGATAAAACAGGCGCTCAAGGACGGCGACTCGCGGGTACGCGAGGGGGCGATCTATGCCCTGTGTGATCTGCGCGAACTCAACGCTTATCAATTAATGGTAACTGTGCTCAAGGATGAGGAAGACAGCGTGCGATCAGCGGCTGCCTGGGGACTCCGTGAATGCCAGGACGCAGCCGCTGTGCCAGTGTTGCAGGTTGTCATGGAAGCGAAAGACCCCGAAGTACGCATCAAGGCGCTGGAGGCCTTAGGCGCGAATAGTATGCCTCAGGCGATTCCGGTAGTGCGTAACGCGATTAACGACCCGGAGCCGGATGTCAAGTATGCGGCGACACTCAGTCTTCTGGAACTGGCCGGAGAAGCCTGGCTGGAGGAGCTATCCGGCGTGATCGGACGGACAAATGGCGTCACACGGGAACAGGTCTTGAAGGGTTTTTTCCACGCCACAAACTATCTCAAAATTGATGTTGCCAGAACCAGCGCGGTGGATTTGCTGATTGATGCCCTGGAAACCGCGCTTCTGGATGACCAGGCCGCGACTCGTATGGCCGTCACCTGGCCGTTGGCCTGGATGCGCCACGAGCGCACTCCCGGTATTTTGCGCCGGGCATATAACCTGGAAGTGGACAGCGGCGTGAAGGCGCAGATCGTCCGAATCGCGACCAGCCTGCGCTCGGAGGATGATACCCATGCCAGCGCAGTTGTGGCCGAGGAGATTCTGCAAGACGCGCTCAAAAGTGCTGACGAGTTAGTAAAAAAAGCGGCGGATGGGGTTGTCTCCCAACGCGCCGCCGCAAAAATGTAGTGTGCTCTCACCAGGCGATACCTGTGCCGTCTCCTGCAAAGCCCGGTAAAGGACCTTAGTTGTCCTGTGGTTTTTCTTCCATCAGCCGGGTGTAGCAGCCTTCCCACAGCGATTCTTTCCGAGTCAGTTTGGTGATCTTGACATCGGCAAAACGTGGGAGCAGTTTGAGCATCATCGGTGGCAGGTTCTCCCAATGGCCCCCCAGCACTAACCCCTGTAACTGGTCGGCCATATCACCGGCCCAGTACCAGCGCTGCCGGAGTTCCTCGGCCTTGACCCAATAATCCCGTTTCTCCCAGGCCAGAGCCGACTGGTCAATGCCGGCATCAATTTCGCGCAGGCAGTAGACCAACAGAGCGGCCATGTTTTTTGTGTCATCGTCTACGGTGGTTTGTTGGCTCAAACGACGCAGCAGTTCTGCAGATGTCCGCATGAGCTGGTTGCGTTGTTTGCCTGTGCTGTCTGGGTTAATTACTCGCCCCATGCCGCTGTTTTCTCCTTCTTGTCCTTTTGAACTGAAATAGCAAAGGGGCTGTTCACCCCTGAATGCTGCTGGTCTTATAGGATCTGCCCGGTAATCCACAGGTTATTCTTGCTCAAACGGGCGAATGCCTTTGTATATGCGCATCGTGCTGAAAGTCCGCAGGATGGTTGCGGCGGGACGGTCGGTGCGTTCGGCTAGTTCTCTGGCATTCAACGGCAGATTACCGTTCGCCAGAAAAACGCGGAACACACTGTCCACCAGGGAAGTCTGGGCATTGATGAAGTTTGGGTCTTCCGCCGCAATCTGGATAGCCAGCTTCAATTGGTCAAGCTGAAAAACCTCGCCAGTTGCCGGGTCAATATAATCCACCGCCTGGCTGCCGTCATTATCTGCCTGGCTCAGTTCATCCCGCTGCTCCGGCAGCAAGTGGCTGAGCAGGTAAATGTGCAGGTCGTCTGGTGAGCGGTCCCACCAGGAATAGTCAATATGAAACTTGGTATCCAGGGTAGGCTTTACGAGTGTGCTGGGTCTTTCGCCTGACATCGGACTGCTCCTAATCGCTTGTTAATTTCCAGTAATGGTCGCCCACCGTCTGGAAATCGGGATTAGCGATCAGCGTGGCGAAAATCGGGCCAGGCGGGCAGCGGCGGATGATGTTGACGGCGCTGTAAATCGTCTTGGCGTGAGCTGTTCCCTGTGGCGTCAAACGCCCCAGAGCCGGGATGATAGTCTTCAGAATAGAGGATAGTGCCTTCTTTTGCTGCTGTGCTGTCTGGAAAAAGCCGTCCACCATCGCCAGTTCATCTGCGCCCAGAATCATCAGGTCATCATACTCGGCGCCGATTGCACGCCGATGATTCTCAAAGGCAATCTGGTTGTTCTGCGACGTAATCAACCGGATCCATTCAGTGCGCGGGCGATGACCATTATATGAAACTGCCACTTTGCCGGGTTCGTCTTCCCGGAACACGTTGACATACGCGCCAATTGGCAGGCGGTGTTTGCGGTAATAGGGGGCAAGGCCGTGTACATAGCGCGAGTTCCTGACAACCCAGCAGGGGAATTCCTCGCCGTCTTCATCGTCCACCACCGTGACCCAAACACGCGGGGTGCTGCGAGCGGTGGGGAAGATTGGCCGCGTCTTGGCATTCAATGGGAATGTCCCCATACGGCGGTGCGGGTAGATGAGTGTGACAGTTACTTCGTCCAGCGGGTCATCCAGCGGCATATCGGGAATATCTGAAAGCTCATCGCAGATTTCCTGTTCGAGTGCCCGCAGATTGGCATCCAGGAGTTCCGGGTCGTAATCAATCGCGCTGTAGGCCAGCATAGGCGGGATGTGCAGTACTTCTTTTGGCTCTAACCGCGCTAAACTCCACAGGATTTCCCCGCTTGGCCCGACTTCATCAAATCGGCTGTCATTGTTCAGGGCATAGTTCATTGAAAACACCTGGAGTTCCTGCGGAGCGTTTTCGAGTCCTCCGATTTCTTCCAGAATCGTTTCAGTTGACAACGGGACGCCTTCGGCCAGGTCAAGCACGGCTTCGGCCAGGTTAATATGGCCGATATTAACATCAACCAGGAGTGCCCGTGGGAACCATTTCCCGGTTAATAGAACCAGATCATCTGCCGCATTGAGCTTGCGATCCAGCGCCGCGATGATTTCTTTGCCGTTGGCCGCCAGTATCTCATCTGCGCTGGGCGATTCAGTCGGCAGGAAGCTGCTTTCTGCACCTTGCGATTCTTCAGAGAGGGCGTGAGGGGTCTTCAGGTCGCTGGCGAATTCCCTGAGGGGTTGTTTGTTTAGCTTGTCATTTTCAAATTGGACAGTGATCGCTGTGAAATCGCCATAGTTGCTGGCATTTTTCCCAGGGCGTGTGCTCACGACTTTCGCTACTTCAAAATTCACTGCCGGGAAAATCACCTTTGTCCCTGTCGGAAAATGCCCGGCGGGGGTGTAAGGTTGAACGTCTTTGTAACGCGCTTCCAGTTCGGCGATTTCTTGTTGTATTCGGTTCTCGATGAGGGCGCGGGCGAGGTCATCGCTGCTGAGGGGGGTTTCTCGTTCCAGCAGCAGGCCGGTCAAAAATTCAAGATCATCTTCTGTGATGATAAAGTTGCGCGCCCAGTGTTGAGCTGGCACCAATAGTAGCCTCCAGTTGGCATGGCAGGGGAATTATAACGAAAAGTGTTGGCAGATAAACAAGGAATAATTCCATCCTTGCTCAACCAATTTATGAGTTGATAGTTATGAACTGACTGTTCATTATACCGGACAAACTGAGTACTTGGCAAGCGTTGGGTTGACCACCGTTTTCCGGTAGGCTATACTAAACCCCGGTATTGTTCTGTTGAGACTTGAGGGTAAACAAAGATGGCTACAAAGCGAACCTGGCAGCCCAAAATTCGCCGCCGTAAGCGTGTTCATGGATTTCGCCAGCGGATGCAAACGCGGGGCGGACGAAAAGTGCTGAAGGCACGGCGGACACGTGGCCGGCATGTGCTGACCGTCACGCCAAATCATGTTAAGAAAGTGAACTGGAACGCCTAAGGTCGTGGATGCAGCGGCGTTTTCGGCTTCGCCACCCTGCTGATTTTGCGCACCTGCGCCGGGACGGGCGGACATACCGCCACCGGCTGCTGGTGGTCAGTTATGCTCCCAATGGGTTGTCGTATAATCGGTACGGCTTCATTACTGTTAAACGTTTGGGCAACGCCGTAACCCGAAACCGGGTGCGGCGTTTGTTGCGGGAAGCCGTGCGCCTGCTCCATCCTCGCCTTCGTGCCGGGTATGATGTGGTGTTTATCGCCCGAGATGGGCTGGTTGGGCAACCTTTGGGGGTCGTCCAACGTATTCTGAATGAGTTGGCTGTGCAGGCTGGATTAAACGAAAGCGAGGCGGCATGAAACGAGTGGCATTACTACTCATCCGGTTTTATCAACGGTTTATCTCGCCTGCGCTGCCGCCGAGCTGTATCTACGAGCCGTCTTGTTCCCGTTATACTTACGAGGCGATTGAACGGTATGGATTTTTCCGAGGGGGTTGGCTGGGTGTCAAACGGATTTCACGCTGCCATCCCTTTCATGAAGGTGGGTATGACCCGGTTCCCGACCTGGACGATCACCATAAACACAAACACGAACACGAACACGGGTCGGTAAGTTAGCTGGTTTCTGGGGCATGTGTCAGAAGTGCGGACATACTGCTCTCGTTGACGAGGTGATTCGATTGAAGATCGCAAAAGCTTTTGTGCAACTACGCCTGGTAAGTATGGCGTTGGTTTTGATTCTGCTGGTTGCCGCATGTGGCCCGGCACCCCTGGGGACAAGTTGGGCCGCGGTAACGCTGGTCGGCAACGATCAGAATATCCTGCTGTCGTTCAATAACCAGACGATATTGGTGAATCCTTCTGATGGCAGCGCCGTCAAGCTGCTCAACGCAGATGGAGAAATTCGCCTGGACGACCAGGGCAACCCCCGAATCTGGAAAGTGACTGGGAGTGATGCCCAGACCCTCTTTTTCTCCAACCCCATTGTGGAAGACGAAGAAACACTGATTATCGGCTCCTACAATCAGAAATTCTTCCGCGTGGATGTTCCAACCGCCCGCATCGAAAACCCCGAAGGTGTGGCGATTGAAGGTTATACCGGCCACATGGTTGCTAATCTCGTCGCCGACGAGAACCAGATATATGTCGGGTTAAGCAATCACGACCTCGTGGCGCTGGATCGAACCGATTTTTCGGTGCGCTGGACTTTCCCAACGGAACATGGAGTCTGGTCTGCGCCGCTGCTGCTGGATGGCGTGTTGTATTTCACATCGCTTGACCATAACCTCTATGCGGTGGACGCGGCAACCGGTGATTCTGTTTGGAGGTTCGACCTGGAGGGTGCGGCGCTGGCGACACCGGTTTACCACGATGGTCGTCTGTATGTAGGCAGTTTCGCTCGCAAGATATTCGTTATCTCGTTGAGCGGTGAAAAGCTGTACGAATACCAGACGGTTGACTGGGTGTGGGGTTCGCCGACCATTGTTGACGATACGCTGTATGCTGCTGATCTGGGGGGCAACGTCTACGCTGTGTATATCAACGACGGAATAAATGAACGTTGGCGGGCCAAAGTCTCGGAAAAGGCGATCCGCCCGTCGCCGCTGGTGGTGGATAATACCGTGATCGTTGCGTCCAGCGACCAGAAAGTCTACTGGTTAAGCGCTGATAACGGCTTCACTAACTTTTCCCGCGAACTCACATCACCCGTCTTTTCCGATCTGCTGCTGATCGATGCCAATGAAACCCTGGGGATCACACAACCGATGGTTGTGGTCAGCACAATGTCACCGGCAGAGATGCTGGTCGCCTTTACGGTAGAGCAGGGTGAACGTCGCTGGGTTCATGCCTTGCAGTAGCGTTTAAGATACGAGGAGTATAGAACGAATGTGGGATTTAATCCTTAACCCGTTTGTCACGGTCATTACGCTGCTGTATTCGCTGCTGGCGAACAATGCTGTGCTGGCAATTGTGGTGTTCACTATTCTGGTTCGCCTGGCAATGTACCCGTTGACTGCCCAGCAGCAGCGCTCGTCGGTTGCCATGCAGAATGTCCAACCGGAGATGAAGAAGCTCCAGGAAAAGTATAAGAACGACAAGGAAAAGCTGGCACAGGAGCAGATGAAGCTCTACAAGGAACACGGGGTCAACCCGCTGGGCGGATGTCTTCCGCTCTTGATCCAGTTCCCAATCTGGATTGGTCTGTACCAGGCGATTAACCATGCCCTGGCCGCGACACCACTCCAGTTGATTGATCTTTCCGGGCGCTTTCTGGTGACTGGTCTTGATCATCTGGTGCCGCTGAATAACGTGTTCCTGGGGATTGACCTGACACAGCCGCCGACCATTAACCCGGTCTATGCGATGGGGCTGCCGGTATTGGTACTGGCGACTTCCTGGCTTCAGTCCAAGCTCATGGTGCCTTCCACCCCTTCTGGTAATAACAAGGATGGCAAGCCCGACCAGGCTCAGGCTATGACACAATCCATGACCACCATTATGCCGCTCATGATGGGCTTTTTCTCCCTGTCCTTTTCGGTAGGGCTGTCCATCTATTTTGTCGTATCGAATGTGATTACGATTGTGCAGTATAGCATGATGGGTAAAATGGATTGGAAGCGGGTGTTGAGTCTGGGCGGTGGCGGTGGGCCGGCCCCGGCTGTGATCGAGAGCAAGTCCGCCCCCCCGAAAGCGAAACCGAAGTCAGGCAAGGCCAAGTAGTAGCGCCTGCCTCTGGGGCGGTGTTATCATGCAAGGGGCTTATGCCCCTTGTTCGCAATCTTTTGCGCGAATGCGTGGAAAGACCAGAATAGACCGGACAGTCATGATTGTTATGCTGCTGCGGTTAACACTGTGAATGGAACTTTCCATAGTTATTAGTTTATTGAAATAAGGATTCTGGATGAGCGCGGAACACACCATTGAGATAACCGGCGACAGCGTGGATGAAGCGGTTGCTAAGGGATTAGCCCAACTGGGTGTTGGCCCTGGGGACGTGATTGTTGAAGTTCTGGAAGAACCCAGCCGGGGGATGTTTGGTTTGGGCGCACGTCCGGCACGGGTTCGCCTGAAGCTGTTTAAGCCGCCGGCGCCGCCTGCTGCGCCCCCGCCTCCTAAACCGGCGGCGAAGCCAGCATCAAAGCCAGTTGATAAACCGGCAGCCAAAGCGGTTGATCGTCATGCTGATGATAAGGATGCTGAAGATACCCCACTGCTCACGGAAATGGTTGCCGTGGTGGATGAGAGCCAGATGGTGGATGACGCCCGCGCCGGCAGATCCATTTTGATGGAACTTCTGGGGAAGATGGGACTGCCGGAAGCCGTCGTCACGGTGTATCAGCCGTTGGACGATGACTCCGGGGAAGATAATCCCTGGCTTCTGGATGTATCCGGGCCGAATCTCAATGCCCTGATAGGTCGCCGGGGCGAAACCCTGGCGTCACTCCAGTATATCACCCGCTTGATTGCCAGCCGGGAATTACAGCACCGGGCGAACATCGTTGTGGATGTCTCCGGCTATAAATCGCGCCGCTCGCAGATGCTGCGCGACCTCGCAAACCGGATGGCAAACCAGGCCGTTCAGAGTAATCGGGTGGTGACATTAGAGCCGATGCCGCCTTATGAACGCCGCATTATTCATCTGACATTGCGCAGTCGTGACGATGTGCAGACGAAAAGTGTGGGCGAGGGTGATTCGCGCAAAGTAACCATCGTACCGAAGAATTAACCATCACGTCAATGACATCACCACTGGACTATTTGCTGATCGGTCACCTGACGGCTGACCTGACTCCATCAGGGCGGCTGTTGGGTGGCACAGTATCGTATGCGGCCAGAGTGGTCAATGCTTTTGGCCTGCGCGGTGGGATACTCACCAGCGCCGCGCCAGGGGAGCCACTCCTGGCTGAACTCCGGCCTTATACCGACCATCTGACTCTGCTGCCGGGCGACTCCACCAGCACATTTGAAAATGTCTATACCCCAGCCGGGCGTATCCAGTTTATTCGAGGTGTAGCCGCTAAAATTACAGCGGCGGATGTTCCGACGGCCTGGTTAGGGACGCCACTCGTGCACCTCGCGCCGCTGACTGACGAAGTTGACCCGCAGATCGCCCACCAGTTCAGAGATAGCACCGTGCTGTTGACATTGCAGGGCTGGCTGCGCCGTTGGGAAAACGATGGCCGGGTGCGTTTCAAACGCTGGTTTGACCCCGATGTGCTGCAAGATATAGACATTGTCGTTTTTAGTGAAGAGGACATTGCCGAAGCGCCTTCATTGGAGCAGGAGTTCGCCGGGGCGGTGCGCCACCTCTTTGTGACACGGGCGGAACACGGCGGCACCTACTATTTTGAGGGCCAGCCGGTTGATTACAGTACGCCTCAGGTCGAAGTTGTACATCCGACGGGTGCGGGAGATGTATTTGCTGCCGGGCTGCTCGCGAGTCTGCCATCGCTTGATTACGATTACAGCCGGGCGGTACAGGTCGCGGCACAGTTGGGCGCGATTTCGGTGACACGCAGCGGGTTGGCGAGTGCACCTACCGCCGATGAGGTGCAGGCGGCGCTGGCAGCGGCGGGATAAGCGAATACGTATGATGCGTTAATGGCAAGGGGCTTAGGTGATGCCCCTTGTTTGTGTAAACAGAGAACGGGGTCATTACCGTGAACATCATCGAGCGCGTATTGTATAACGGGAATATCATGACGCTGGATGCTGGTCAGCCGCGTGTTTCTGCCCTGGCGATCAGCTTCGGACGGATTGTTGCCGCCGGGACGGACGATGAGATACTGGCGCTGGCCGGTGTGGGGACGCAGCGGGTCAATCTGGGTGGCAAGACGGTGATCCCTGGCTTGACCGATGCCCATATTCACTGGGAAGGGACAGCGCGCGCTCTGCAAATGGTGAATGCCTTTGAAGTGCCGAGTAAACTGGTCGCCCTGGAACGGGTTCGGGAACGTGCCGCGCAGACTCCCGCAGGGCAGTGGATTACCGGCTACGGGTGGTCACAGGCTTACTGGCCGGAGAAAATCTTCCCGACAGCGGGTGATCTCGATTCGGCCACAATGGCGCACCCGGTTATGTTGCGGGCGAAGAGCGGCCATGCCCTATGGGTGAACAGCGCCGCGCTGCGGGCAGCAGGAATTACCGCCGATACCGTGGACCCGGTTGGTGGCGAAATCGTGCGCGATGAATCGGGGCTGCCAACCGGCATTCTGTTGGAAAATGCCCAGGACCTGGTGTCAAATGTTGTGCCGTCGCCGTCTCCCGAACAATTGGCCGATCAGATGAAAGTCGCGCAAGACCTGGCGCTGGCTTCTGGTTTGACGGGTATCCACGATTTTGACGAACCGTCCTGCCTGCGGGCGCTGCAAATCCTGCGCGAACGGGAAGAACTTGGACTTCGTGTAGTCAAAAACCTCAATAAAGCCTGGTTAGATGCGGCGTTAGAAACAGGCCTGCGTACAGGATTTGGTGATGAGTGGCTGCGCATCGGCGGACTGAAGATTTTCGCGGACGGAGCGCTGGGGCCAAAGACAGCCTACATGATTAAGCCCTACGCCAATGAACCGGAGAATTTCGGCATCCCGACGATTGACAAGGAAGAAATGGCCGAACTTGTCAGCCGTGCCAGCGCCGCCGGGTTGCCTTCAACGATTCACGCCATTGGTGATCGCGCCGTTCATGATGTGCTCGATGTATACGCGATGACACGCCGCGAAGAGGCAGGGCGGGGGGAAACACCGCGCCAGCGCCGCCACCGTATTGAGCATGTGCAGATCATTCACCCGGATGATGCGCCTCGGTTGGCAAAACTGGGCATCATCGCCTCCATGCAGCCGATTCATGCCACATCCGACTATGAGATGGCCGATATGTACTGGGGTGAGCGCTCCGAGTGGGCGTATAACCCACGCTTGCAGTTGAATTATGGCGCTGTTGTGGCCTTCGGGTCGGACTCGCCGGTTGAGCCATTTGAACCGCTGAAAGGCATCTATGCTGCTGTCACCCGCCGCCGCCCGGATGGTTCGCCTGGGCCGGATGGCTGGTACCCCGAAGCGCGGCTCACGGTAGATGAAGCGCTGCGGGGTTTTACCACTGGAGCGGCCTATGCGGCGGGCATGGAGCACAATCTGGGCAAGCTCGCGCCAGGCTTCCTGGCAGACCTGGTCGTGCTGGATCGTGACCTGACGATTATCCCGCATGACGAGCTGCCCGACCTGCAAATTCTGGCTACGATGGTTGGCGGCCATTGGCGTTACAGCGGAATATAACTACCGCCTGAAGGGTAGCCGCCGTAGTTGAACAATCAGAATGCCTGCCCCGGCGATTACCAGCGCCAGAATCGCTTTGATATCCAGCGCCTCACCCAGGAAAACCCAGGCCAGCAGCGGAATCTGGATGAGCATCGTGTTATTAATCAGGCTTGATTCCAATGCGGTCAGGGTACGTAATGTGTGGTTCCATAGGGTGAAAGCGAAGGCGGTATTCACCAGCGCTAACCACGCGATAATCAACCATTCAGTGATTGAGAGTATGGGCATCCCCTGTGTCGCAATCCCCACTGCCAGCAGCACAACCGCGCCGATCCCCATACTCACCGTTGTGATAATCAGTGGGGGGAGTACCCCTTCTCGGTTAATCGCCCGCCCCAGGAGCGCTGATCCGGCATTTGCCAGCACGCCGCCGCTCACCACCAGGATTCCGATAATTTGATCCCCGGCCAGCACCGCCGGGTAGAAGTACACTGCTACCCCCACCAGGTACAGCCCCATGCCGCCCCATTGCAGAGCAGTAGGGCGCTCCGCCAGCATCCGAATGCCAAACAGGGCTACCACCACTGCCGTACAGGCCAGCAGCAGATTCACCGTTGCGGCGGGGAGCAATGCCAGCCCGACAAACTGTGCCCCCTGAGTCGCCGTGTAAAACAGCAGCCCTAACAAGAGGAGCCACATCCAACTCCTGCGCGTTTGTGCTTTCAGCAGTGTCCGATAATCCGAACGGCGCAGGAAAAACGGCAGCAGGCACAGAAATGCCAGGGTATAACGCAGCCCGGCGAAGGTGAGTGGGGGGATTTCCCGCTGCAAGCCAATCTTGATGAGTACCCACGAAGTAGACCATAGGAACGCGACGAGGAGCGCCTGCAATACAGCGCGAAGATGAGGTGTCAACCGCATAGAACATCTCCTTAAAAAGAAGCGGGACAAGTTGAATAACTCAACCTGTCCCTCCCTGGCTTTTTCGTCTGGAGATGCTTTCCACCCAACATAGAGGCGGTTTTATGTGGCGCTCGGTTCAGACCTGAATTGCAGCGAATCCCTAGCCACCAACATCGGTTGACACGAAGATTATACCACTTCGGAAGAGAAAACAATTCACGGTATGTAAAGAAATAATGTCCGTAATGTATTCTGTCTTCTGTTGTTTTTCAGGATAGTAGAGCATTCAACAGACAAGCATCATGAGCTTATGCCGGTGCATCGCATCGCTTCCCGCCTTTTTCACGGCCCATAGATAGGGTATAATATTCACCATAAGACAAACGTTCTAAGGATAGCATGACGTGTCCCTGACCAATCGCGAAATTGCCGACATTTTTGAACAAATCGCCGATATGCTTCAGATACGCGGTGATATCATTCACCGCGTGCTTTCTTACCGCCGGGCGGGGGAGACGATCCGCGAACTCCCGCGTGATCTGCGCGTGATTGCTAATGAAGGGGGCTTGACCGACCTGCCGAACATTGGCAAAACACTGGCTGACAAGATTGAAGAAATGCTGGATACTGGCAAACTTGAATTTTTCGACAAGCTGGCGCAGGAAATCCCGCCGGGGTTGGTGGATGTGATGCGGATTAACGGCGTTGGTCCCAAGAAGGCCAAGCTGTTCTGGGAGCAGTTGAATATTACTTCGGTGCAGGCTTTAGAAGAAGCTGCCAGAGCAGGCAAACTCCGTGACCTTGCAGGAATGGGCGCGAAAAGCGAGCAGAAAATCATTGAAGGCATTGAGTCATTAGGGCGGCAGACCGGGCGGACTCCGTTAGGAGTTGCGCTGCCGCTGGCACAGGTCATCCTGGAGCACCTTTTGCAACTGCCCCAGGTCAGACAGGCAACCATTGCCGGGAGCATCCGGCGCGGCAGGCCGACGATTGGCGATGTGGACATTCTGGCGGCTGTGGATAGTATGGACGATGCCGGGCCAATCATGGACGCTTTCGTGAGCATGGAGAGTGTCGCTCGCGTATTGGGGCACGGCCCGACCAAGAGTTCCGTTGAATTACACAGTGGTTTGCAGGTTGATCTGCGTGTGCTGGAACAAGCGCGGTGGGGAACGGCGCTCAATTACTTCACCGGTAGCCAGGCGCACAACATCCGCATCCGCGAACTTGCGTTGTTGAAGCACATGAGCCTGAATGAACATGCGTTCACACCGCTGGATGAATTGGGTGTCGCCCTACCGGATGAGCCGAAAATCCTGTGCGCCAGCGAAGAGGAAGTCTATGCGATGGTCGGTTTGCCGTTGATTCCACCGGAGCTGCGGGAAGACCTGGGCGAAATTGAGGCGGCCCGCGAGAATCGCCTGCCGGAACTCATCACGCTCAATGACATCCAGGCCGACCTGCACATGCACACGACCTGGAGCGATGGTAAACTCACTATCCGGCAGATGGCCGAGGCCGCCAGAGCACGGGGGCGACGTTACATTGTTATCACGGATCACTCCCAATATTCCGCTATCGCCAACGGGCTGTCAGTGGAACGCATCCTCCAGCAGCGCGAAGAAGTGCGGCAGGCAGATGCTGAAATGGGGCCTGATTTTCGAGTGTTTCATGGGGTTGAGATGGACATTCGCACCGATGGCACGCTCGATTATCCAGACGAAGTGCTGGCGCAGTTGGATTTTGTGATCGCATCGTTGCATTTTGGGCTGCGGCAGGAACGGGCGATCATTACTGACCGGCTGCTGAATGCGATCCGTAATCCGCATGTGGATATGATCGGCCACCCACGCGGCCAGCTTATCCCTGACCGCGAACCCGCAGATCTCGATATGGATGCCGTACTCGAAGCGGCCTTCCGATATGGGGTTGCCCTGGAGATCAACAGCAATCCGCGTCGCCTTGACCTCGAAGCTCAGTATGCCCGCCGGGCGATGGAAATTGGCGGCATACCGCTGGCAATCAACACGGATGCCCACAGTGCCGAGCAGATGGATTTGCTCCTTTATGGCATTATCACAGCGCGGCGTGGTTGGGTTGAACCGGATACCGTCATCAATACCTGGCCGGTGGAGCGTTTTACTGAGTGGATTCAAAGCCGGGGGAGATAATTATCATGCCAGACCCAAACCCGGGGCGTTTACCCGATCATGAGCCGGATACACGCCCGGTACCACCGCCCAGCCTGCCGGAAATGCCGGATACCCAGGCCACAAGGCAGCAGCAGCCGGCGGATCGTACTCGCGTTTTGCAGCCCGGAAGGCCTTCTTACGAGTCGCCGGACAAACCGAAGCGCGGCCACCCGCGCACTACTCCTTATCCAGGGCATTCCCGGTCAGAAAACCCGCTGGCGATTCCCTTGTGGTCAGTAGCGCTTATGCTGATGGCAGTCGCGGCTGTGGTTGTGGTGATAATCGGGGTGATTGTGATTTTGGGTGGCACGCCGGCGCTGGAAAAACCCCCACGAGTCATCATCCTGACAGCGGCGCTGCCTCTGGATGAGTCCGGCGATAACTTCAGTGTGCTGGCTTCGGCCACGATCCCTGCGCAATACAATAGTTCCCCCGCCGCGCCGCTGGCGTTGCAGGGGCCAACCCTCGCTCCGGTGGCGATCACGCCTACTCTCGAAAGTATCGGGATTGGCAAGAATGTGCTGGTAACGGCGGAGGGCGCTGGTTTGAATATTCGCTCGATGCCAGGGACTATTGATACGGTAATTCTGTTTGTAGCGCCCCCCGGTCAATCCTTTGTCATTGCTGATGGCCCGTTGCAGGCTGATGGCCTGACATGGTGGAAAGTGCAGAATCCGATAGATGCTGCCCAGTCTGGTTGGGCGGCGGCGGCGTTTCTGGAAGTTGTGCCAGGTTCTTGATGGGGGATAACAAGCGATGACTGATGACCTTGCCCGGCGAGCGGCTGTCCTGCGTGACCAACTCAGCGAGCATATTTACCGTTATAACGTGCTCAATGCGCCGGTGATTACCGATGCCGAATATGACCGCCTGTATCATGAATTGGTGGCCCTGGAAGCCGAACACCCGGAACTTATAACGCCTGACTCTCCCACACAGCGCGCTGGCAGCGACCTCTCTGAGGATTTCCCGAAAGTACCACATCCTGCGCCAATTCTGAGTCTCGCGAATGCCTTTAATGAGGAAGACTTATGGGCGTGGGAAGAACGTAATCTGAAACTTCTGCCGCCGGATACCCAGCTCACTTACACACTGGAACCCAAGCTGGATGGCCTGACCATTGTCATCACCTACGAGAAAGGTGTGTTGGTGCGGGCGGCAACACGGGGTAACGGGGAGGTGGGGGACGATGTGACCCCCAATGTCCGCACGATTCGCTCTGTGCCGCTGCGAATCCCGGTTGGCGCGGACGGGCCACCCGTCCCGGAACGTCTGGTTGTGCGCGGCGAAGTCCTCTTCCACAAGGATGATTTCCAGGCGCTCAACCGCAAGCAGGAAGCCGAAGGCCTGCCGCGCTATGTGAATGCCCGCAATACGGCATCTGGTACCCTCAAACAGAAAGACTCACGCATCACAGCGGGCCGCCCGCTGACGGCGTATATCTACCAGATTGTCGAGTCGGTTGGTGTGATGTGGGATAAACAGTGGGATATATTGGGATATTTGCGGGATTTGGGTTTCAAAACACCCCCTGGCGCGGGATATTATCCCACTTTATCCGACATTATCCCACAATTACCCACATGGGAATCCCACAGAGATGATTTGCCGTTCGAGATTGATGGTGTAGTAATTAAGGTCAACGATCAGCGTTTAGTGGCGGAACTGGGCATTGTGGGTAAAGATCCACGCGGCGCGACTGCCTATAAGTTTCCCTCACAGGAGATGACCACCCGGTTGACCGGAGTCGCGATCAATATCGGGCGCACTGGCAAAGTCACGCCGACTGCGCAGTTGGAGCCGGTGTTCGTGGGTGGCGTGACCGTCACCAGCGCGAGTCTCCATAATTTCGACCAGGTGGCGAAGCTGGACGTGCGCGTGGGCGATATGGTGATTATCAAACGTTCCGGTGACGTGATTCCTTATGTAGTTGGCCCGGTAACGGGGGCGCGGGATGGCTCCGAGCAGCCGATACTGCCGCCGGAAACCTGCCCGTATTCCGGGGATGCCATCGTTCAGCCAGAGGGCGCGGTGGATTACTACTGCCCGAATCCGCTGTGCCCGGCGCGAGTGTTCCGCAGTATTGAGTTTTTTGTTTCGCGTGGCGCGATGGATATTGAGGGCATGGGGCCGCAGACCGTGATGATCCTGATGGAACAGGGGATTATCACCGACGAGAGCGACATTTTTTACCTGAAGGCTGAACCGCTGCTGGAATTAGAGGGATTTGCCGAAAAGAAGGTCGAGAATCTGCTTGCATCAATTGAAGCGGCTAAAAACCGCCCGCTGGCGCAGTTCCTTGCGTCGCTGGGAATAGACGGTGTAGGCGGCACTGTCGCTGGGCTGCTAGCCGATCATTTCAGCAGTGTCGAGGCGCTCACTGTGACGGCGCGTGCTGTCCGTGAGGCCGAGAACGCCTGTATCGCAGCGGCCAAACCGCTTATCGAGGCCGCCGGGCAGATTTCCCCCGGGGAGCGAGATGAATTAGAGCGCGGGTTAAATCGGGTTCGGCATCCCCTGGTAGAGCTTGCGCCACGTTATCTAGGGGTAGAAGATTTCAGAGATCGCCTTGCGCGTGCTATCAGCCCATTACTGGAAAACCAGCCCCCCGGCGCCGCTGTTCTGGATGATCTGGCTGCCGCGCTGAAGCAGTTGATAGGGGCAGCGGAAAAACTCCTGACGATTGAAGGGTTGGGGCCGGTGTTGGTGGGCAACATTGTGGACTGGTTTGCTGATGACTTCCACCAGCGAATCTTGGAGAAGATGCGGACGGCGGGTGTACGCATGGAGGCCGCAGCGAAGACCATGACTGGCGATTCGCTGGTCGGACTGACGTTTGTCCTGACCGGGACACTGCCCACACTGAGCCGTGAGGAGGCGGGCGCATTGATTGAGGCACATGGCGGTAAAGTGACCGGAAGCGTGAGCAAAAAGACCAGCTATGTTTTGCTGGGGCAGTCGCCAGGCAGTAAAGCCGATAAGGCGCGGCAGTTGGGTATCCCCATGATTAGCGAAGACGAATTACTGCGATTGATCTCAGATCGCTAGAAAGCAGGCAACAACGTGACGGCAACTATTGTCATTAAGAAAGGCCGTGAAAAGCCAATAGCCCAACAGCACCCCTGGATATTCTCGGGTGCAATTGAGAAATTACAGGGAAATCCTGCGCCTGGTGACATTGTGACGGTGGTTTCGTATGATAACCGTTTCCTGGCGCGGGGCTACTGGAATCCGAAGTCGCAGATTCAGGTGCGGATTCTGACCTGGCAGGATGAACCCATTGACGAGGGTTGGTGGCGGCGGATACTGGCGCGGGCTGTTGCGGGGCGGGCAATCCTGAATACGCACATTGAGCGTGATGGCGCTGCTGCTGCTTACCGCTTGGTGAATGCCGAAAGCGACTATCTGCCGGGGTTAATTGTGGATCGTTATGATAAGTGGCTGGTGGTGCAGTCCCTCACCCTGGGAATCGAGGTACGCAAGCCAATGATTGCTGCTCTTTTGGCTGAACTGCTGAAACCGGCAGGGATTTACGAACGCAGCGATGTGGACGTGCGCGGCAAGGAAGGCCTTAAAGCAGCAGTTGGCAGGCTAGAGGGGGAGTCCCCACCCGCGCTCATTCCGATTGAGGAGACCAGCCACTTTTACGTGGATGTAATGAACGGCCACAAGACCGGGTTCTACCTCGATCAGCGCGAGAACCGGCGCATTCTTTTTGATCTGATTAATCAGGATATTTCTGGCGAGTGCCGCCTGCTCAACCTGTTCAGCTATACCGGCGGCTTTGGTCTGACAGGGCTGGCGGCGGGAGGTGTTCACGCGGTCAATGTGGACTCGTCGCTGGATGCGCTCGAACTGGCGGAAAAAAGCATCCAGCTGAATTCCTTCAGGGAGCAGCAGCATGGCGAAAGCTGGGAGTTTATCCAGGCCGATGCCTTTGATTACCTGCACGATGCGCTTGATCGCCGTGAGCAGTTCGACATTGTAGTGTGTGATCCACCCAAGTTCGCCCACAACAAGCAGCAGGTCGAACGGGCGGCGCGGGGCTACAAAGACCTGAACTTGAATGCCTTCAAGCTCATCAAGTCGGGCGGCTACCTGATAACATTCTCGTGTTCCGGGGCGATCAGCGCCGACCTGTTTCAGAAAATTGTATTTGGCGCATTGGCTGATACCGGGCGGCAGGCGCAGATTCTCCGGCATCTTGGCCCTGGCGACGATCACCCGGCGGCCCTCACCTTTCCAGAAGGTTCGTACCTGAAAGGGCTGCTGCTGCGGGTGTATTGAATACTTCGGTGTGCTGGATATATATTGAGTATTGACGGACATCGCCTCACCCACTACAATGCTTGTCATATTGCGGGGTAGAGCAGTGGTAGCTCGTCGGGCTCATAACCCGGAGGTCGCAGGTTCGAGTCCTGCCCCCGCTACTGAAAGCGGCGATGTAGCTCAGATGGTTAGAGCGAGCGACTCATAACCGCTAGGTCGTTGGTTCAATTCCAACCATCGCCACAGTAACAAAGCCCCTAACAGGGCTTTTTGATTCCTGTGGAAATGTGTTACAAATACTGTCCATCTACATATGGTAAAGGACAGGGGTTCAAAATGAAACGCGAGTTGCGGGAACGTGCCAGGCAGTTACGCCAAAATGGTATGTCGGTGCGGGAAATCGCCCGGACTTTGTGTGTATCCAAAAGCTCAATAAGTGTATGGGTGCGAGATATTGAGCTTACAGAAGATCAGATTGAGCAGCTCAAAGTTGGTCAACATCGTTATGGTGCACAGAACGCCGGAAGTCAGGCTAACCGTAACAAGTTCATGAAGATGCGAGAACTGTACCAGGAAGAAGGCCGAACAAAGGCACGTGAAGGCCGGCCATTGCATATGGCAGGGTGTATGCTTTATTGGGCTGAGGGGGCAAAAAAGCGGGGACGGCTCTATTTAGTGAACTCTGACCCCAATATGATGATCTTTTTTATAAAATTTCTGTGCGACGAAATGGAAGTTGCAGAAACCGATCTGACCGTCACCGTCCACTGCCACGCTACCGATTCCGCTGAAATTTACCGAATCGAACAGTATTGGTTAAACTTGCTTCAGCTTCCTCAAACGGCTTTACGAAAGACACAGATTAAGAAGGGTAGCGAAACGCGCCGTAACAGGTTGGAAAATGGATTATGTGGACTGGGAGTCAATAACACCCAACTTGTCCAGCACATCTACGGCGCGATTCAGGAATACGGCGGCTTTGATAACCCGGCCTGGCTGGATTAGGTTTTGCCCGCGCTGACTGTCACAGCACTTCCTCATGCACCAGCAGGTCGTCCCAGGTTTCACGGCGGCGGATGATGCGCCAGCTCCGGCCATCCGGCAGGACGGCGGCTTCCGGTGGACGTGGACGGGCGTTGTAATTGCTTGCCATCACCATGCCATAGGCTCCGGCGGTCAGGATCGCCAGCAGTTCACCGGGGATCATCTCTGGCAGTGCCACCTCTTTACCCAATACATCGGTTGTTTCACATACGGGACCGACGACGTTCACAGGGTCAGGGTTCTTGTGAGAGTCTCCCGAAGATGAATGAGGCATCACCGGCACGATTTCATGATGCGCCTGATACAGCGCTGGGCGGATAAGTTCCGCCATGCTGCCATCGGTAATCAGGAAGGTCTGCCCGGCCTGCTTTTTGACGTAAATGATGGAGACCACCAATACCCCGGCGTCAGCGATAATGGATCTCCCTGGTTCGAGCATCACTGTGTAGTCCTTGAGCAGCGGGGTCAGGGTTTTTGCGAAAGCGTCGAATGTTGGCAGCGATTCGCCGGGGCGATAGGCAACCGGAAGCCCGCCGCCGATATTGACGGTGCGAATTGCAGGGTAGGGGGCGATCAGGTCCAACGCAGCCTCCACCGCCTGGCGGGTCGCGTCGGTATCATGCAGTTGGCTGCCGATGTGCAGGTGGATGCCTGCGATGTGGACGTGAGGGTATTTGCCCTGTTCCGCCAGGATGTTACGGATGGTTTCTGCGGTCAGGCCGAATTTCGCTCCGCCGTGTCCGGTGGCGATGTAAGGGTGGGTGTTGGCTGTAATATCGGGGTTGAAGCGCAGCGCGACCTGAACGGGCGTGCGGTGAAGTGCAGCAGCAATATCGTTAATGAGGCGTAATTCACCCACATTCTCCACGTTTATCCAACCGATTCCCTGTTCCAGAGCATAACCAATCTCGTTGGGGGTTTTCCCGACCCCGGCGAAGACGATGGAGTCAGGTTTTGCCCCAGCCTGTAATGCCCGGTGGATTTCTCCGGCGCTCACCGCGTCAATACCTGCCCCGGCATTCACCAGGGTCTTGAGGAGGCTGAGGTTAGCATTGGCCTTGGCGCTGTAGTGGAGATGCGCGTTCAGCGGGGCAAAGGCCGCTCGAATCCGCTCATAGTTTTCCAAAACCCGTTTGAAACTGTAGATGTAGACCGGTGTCCCGGTGATTGCAATGATGTCCTTCAGTGCCACATCATCGCAGAACAGCATCGCGTCCCGATAATGTATGGATGTATTCAGCATGGTTTTTGTTTATTACTGCCTCGTCGCAATCAGAGCGTGAACTTCACTGACCGTAGCTCATAGACATCCGATGGTCGGTTAATTCCTTTGAGTTGGAGAATACCCAGGTTTCGTGTGTCGGAAACTGGCGCAATCAGATTATAAGTCGCCTCGCTGATGAGTACCTGGTCACCTTCCGCCGCGCCACACAAGCGCGAACCGAGGTTCATGATACGTCCCAGGGCGGTGAAGTCTGTCCGAATTGGTGGGCCAAACTCCCCGGCGATAGCTTCCCCGGTGCTGATACCAACTCCCATCGGTGGTAGCTCGCGGCCTTCCTGGCTCAGTTCTGCACGTAGTTTTCGCTGAGCGGCCTGCATTTCCAGCGCGGCTGCTGCTGCACGTAAGGCGTGATCGTCCATGTGCATTGGGGCGCCAAACAACCCGATCACCTGGTCACCGACAAATTTATCCAGTGTTCCCTGGTACTTGAAGATGATCTCGGTCATCTGCCCCAGGAAGGCGTTCAGCACTTTAACCAACTCTTCCGGCTGTGTCCGTTCCGTCCACTCGGTTGAGCCGCGCAGGTCAGCGAACACCGCGCTGATATTGACTCGTTCACCGGAAAGCAAGCTGGAGTCGGCTTTTTCGAGCATACGCTCCAGCACCTTCGGGTCAACTGAGCGCTTCAGCACCTCGCGCATACGTCGCTGTTCCAGCCGCTCGAAGATAGCGGTATCTACCTGGCTGGTGATGGCGACCAGGAGCTGGCGGTCTTCCACCGAAAACCCCTGCGTGTGAGTGCTGTTCACCACGCCAAACACGCCGATAATGCGTTCATTGAGGATAAGAGGAATGGCAACAAGGGAATGGATTGGCTCGCCGGGGCGGTTGAAATAGACAATCTCCCCGACAGCCAGCGCCTCGCGGGAAGCCTGATGGATAATTGCGGCATATTTCGCTTCGGAAATCAGGACACCTTCCGTAAACGAGCGGAGTTCCAGCTTATCCTCAAAGCGCTCGTTGTACAGCATGATGTAACCCATTTCGCTGGAAACAACATCGCATAACTCTTTAAGGACCTCCAGCAGCATCTCATCCAGGTCTTTTTCCCGGTCACGGATGCGGTCAATCCTGTAGATGACTTCGAGTTCCTTCTTGCGCCGGTCAAGCTGCTGGAAGATACGGCTGTAGATAACAGCGGAGTCCATCTGGCTTATCATGGCGTGCAGCAGCCGGTGATCGGCTACCGTGAAGGGGGTAGTCCGTCCGATGGCAATCGCCCCTAGCCGTGCCCCAGCTACCACAAATGGCGCCGCCAGCATCACAAGATGGTCTACGCCTGGTGGGCTTGGGATTACCTGTGGAATATTGATCTGGCGGGCACTTTCCTGGATAGATGTCAGTGCCTCTGGTGACAGTTGGTGTTTATCCACTAACCCGCGCACGACATATTCGCCGCTGTCAATGTTGGAGAGGATAACGATGCATACATCGGCCTCAAAGTGCCGGAGCAGGATGGACGTAAAACCTGCGATGAGTTCACCTTCCAGTGAAGTTCGATCTCGCAGGCGGTCAATCTCGTAAATTGCTTCCAACTCTCGATTGCGCTGTGTCAGCTTCCAGATAGTACGCGCCTGAATGACGGCAGAATCGATCTGGCTTTCAGCCACGTTCAACCGTTCCATCTCATACTCATCGAATGGAGCAACCGAACGCCCGATTACGATCCCGCCCATCGGGTAATCGTCCAGGATGATCTGCACACCAACGGTATAAGGGTGGGGAGCGGGCGCTAGAAGTTCCGGTTTTGCGGCGGTCATGGCCTGCCGGCAAAGCTCGATACCTGCATCCCTGGAAAATCCTTCCAGTGTGAGACATTCCATGTCATCGCTGGTTTCCGCCACCAACATAATCGCGCAGGCTTCGGCCTCAAAAGACTCTTTCAGCAGGCTGGCGATTGAGTCGAACATAGTCTGCGGATCGCCATCATCTTGTAATGCGTCACGTACCCTGTCCAGGGAGTGGATAAGCTGAATATCCAGTTCTTTCTGGTGAAGGGCACGTTCATAGTCAATAGGCATAAAAGACATAACCCCCGATTTTCTCTTGCTTCAGGTTGTGATATGATCTTGTCGCTGCTATCAAGGCACGGTATGCTCTAAGAAGATAGTATAGCAGAGATGCGAGCAGCAAAACACCTGTATTACAACAGTGTCAGGTGGTAGCTGGAACAATTCTATCCAGATAGGTAGGTCAACAGTGGCGGTTGAAAATCTTGGCACGAAGTTGGCGACGGAATACGAGGTCATCCGCCGTCGGGAATATGAGTTGATTACCAAACTACTGGACGTGCTGCCCAAAGTGGACACACTGGATTCGGCTCGCCTGGGACAGGTGCGGGATGCGCTGTTCCATGCCGATCATCCTTATCTCATGGTCTTTGTCGGGCCGTTCAGTTCCGGTAAATCGAGTATCATCAATGCCCTGTTAGGACACGAAGCGTTACTGCCGGTTGGGCCGGTACCCACGACTGACCGGATCAGCATTCTCCGCTGGGGCGAAGACGCCCAACGCATGAGTTCCGGCAGCGAAGTAGACACCGTGTTCCATCCCTCTCCGCTGCTTAAAAAAGTCAGCTTCGTGGATACTCCAGGGTTGGAATCTGTTTTCCAGAAACATGAAGATACCACCCGCAAATTCCTGCATCGGGCTGATGTGGTTCTGATGGTGATGCTGGCGACTCAGGCGATGACCGCCCGTAACCTGGAGTACCTGCAAACACTCAAGGAATACGGCAAAAAAGTCATCATCATGATTAACCAGGTTGATCTGCTTAGCGCGGAAGAAGCTGAATCGGTCAAAGAGTATGTGCTGGATCAAAGCCAGACACGTCTCGGTTTTCGCCCGGATGTATGGCTGGTTTCCGCCCGGCAAGGCCAGGCGGCTCGACGAGGCGATGAACTGGATAAAATCGCCTGGAAACAAAGCGGCCTCAGCCGGATTGAAGAATATGTGGATGATCAGCTCAACGATGTCGCCCGGCTGCGACAGAAGTTGCAGACGCCGCTCCAGATCACACAGAATGTGGTGCAGGTTGGACTGAGCGCAGTTCGTGCCAACCAGGAAGCGCTTGACCATTATCAGAGTATTTCTGGGAATCTTGACCAGCAGCTTGCTGCCCAGCGGCGCGATCTGGAAAAAGTTGTGCGCGAAGTCAATGTGGAAATCAGCGGGAAATTTGGCGAAGCGGCCATGCGCGGCAGCGAAGCAATTGGTGAGATTTTTCGTTTCGGACGGGCGTTGGGCTGGGCAATACGCGGCTTCTTCGAGCTGATCGGGCTGGCGCGGTTGCTGCGGCGCGGACGCGACCAGGCGTATGTCCACACGGTATTTAACCAGCACAAAACCGAAGAGCCGATCAATGAACTTCCGGCAGTGGTGGATAAATTGGGGCCACGTTTGGAAGGCAAGGATATCCAGGATATTGACGACCTCGTGAAGTATGCAAGGCGGGAAATTGGCGCACTACCCGAAGTGATTCAAGCGAAAGTAATTGGCACAGTGCAAGCCCCGACTCAGTATGATCGGGCCGTACTGCAAACGGTCCGGCGCGACCTGGAAGAGATCGAAAAAGAGGCGAGGGTCGTTGAGACGGATCGTCTGGAACAGACACTGCGCAATACACTGCTCTATCTATCGGTATATGAAATTCTGTTGGTGATTTTTGGCGTGTTCCTGCTGGCGGGCGGTGGTGATCTGCTTAGCCCGGATCGCCCTGAGGTGCCGCTGCTCCTGGTGGCGGGACTGCTGATTATGGCGCTGATGGGGTTGGCCTTCATGCCGCTGCGCGGGCGGTTGATGGAATCGGCCTATACAAACCGGATGCTGAAGCAGCAAAACCAGTATATCGAAACCCTGGGTAAAGCAGCGGATAAACAAATAGACTATGGGATGCGGCTGCGGGGTGATACTGTGCAACCTCTTACCCGCCTGATTGATGCGCAAACACAGCTACAGAGCGAACAGCTTGCTATCCTACAGAACGCCGAGCGCGAAATGGTGAGTATTGAGTCGGCGCTGACGGCGCTGGGCGGCAAGAAATTGATCTAGGGATAAAAAGGTCACAGCCTCTGGCTTGCGCCGGACTCTGAGGAAGAATTGAGAGGCAACATTGAGTACATTAGACGGGCCATTGGCCGCACTGCGTGAATCCGAAATTCGTCTGTTATCCGACATAGCGACGACCCTGGGGGATATGGGCGATTCTGCTCAGAGTGACCGCCAGCGCCTGTTGGATATTGCCCAGGATTTGCGCGATATGTTTTTCCTTGTGGTCGTCATTGGAGAGTTCAATGCGGGTAAATCCTCGTTTATTAATGCGCTTTTGGGTGATAACCTGCTGCCAGTCGGCGTGACGCCCACCACTGAGTTGATCGAGCTGATCCGGTATGCCGAGGCTGTCAACCGCAAACCGGAGGTTCGCCCCGACGGAATCCGCCAATGGGCGCACCCGAATACTGGCGCCGCTGGCGTTGCCCTGGTGGATACGCCAGGTACGGGGTCGGTCTTTCAAAAGCATGAAACCACCGCGAAGTCCTTTTTGCATCGTAGTGATCTGGTAATTTTTGTGATTTCAGCCAAGCGAGCCTTTGCTGAAACCGAACGGCTCTACCTGGAGCTGGCGAAGAACTACGGCAAGAAAATCATCCTGGTGATGAACCAGATGGATCTTCTCCAGCCCAAAGAACAGACCGAAGTGCGACGTTTCATTGAGCGCCAGGTTGAAGAACTGTTGGACATTCGTCCACTGCTTTTTATGGTCTCTGCTAAGGAAGCACTGGTTGCTGCCCAAAGCGGAGGGGCATCAATGGGCGACCCTGGTGGCATTGAGGCTGTGAAGGCACACCTGCGCGGCGTTTATAGTGAAGCGCCGCCTGCCAAGCAGAAGCTCCTGGCACAGTTGGTTCTGGGGGAGCGCCTGGTGCAGCAGTACCAGAAAAGTGTTCAGGGTAAAGCCGATCTTGTCACGGCGGATACCACGAAGGTGCGGGAAGTCCAGCAGGAACTGGAGCAGCAGTCCGTCGGGCTGGAGACGCAGCTAAAAGGGGCGCGGGCGGAGATTGATGGTATTTTTGAGGGCCTTCGCCAGCGGGGGATGAACTTCATTGATACACACCTGTCAATTCGTAACATCACCCGGCAGCCCAAGCGCGAGGTGTTGCAGGTTGAGTTCCAGGATGTGGTGATCGGGCGGGCATTGCGTGATATTAATGAGGCCACCGGTGATTACATCAACGCAGTGATTGATCAGAGCCGCCTGTACTGGCGCGGCGTGATTGATCGGTTGAACCGGCTGCGCGACCTCATGGAGCAGGAACTCGCCGGACTCGATGCCGGGGTATATGCCGAGCAGCGTGAGAGTTTGCAGGACGCTATCCGTATTGCGGAAGTCGAGCTGAAATCATATTCTACCGGCAGTGTCCTGATGGACATGCAGGCACTGTTTGAAACCAACATGAACGGGTTTAAGAACTGGTCAGTCACGGCTGCCGCTGGGCTGATTGTAGCGATCATCGCTGTCGCCACACATGGCCCTTTGCTGGGCGTGGCTGGTGGTGTGGCCGCCGCGCCACTGGCATTCCCGGCGTTTGTGGTTGGTGCGCCGCTGGCTGTGATCGGTGGCGTGGCAGCGGCGCGTTATTACCGTCGCGTAGCCCGCGACACCAAACGTGACCTGAACCAGCGGATTGACCAACTGGAAAAAACCTACCATACCGCGCTCGATGATCTGACTCAGAAAGAACGCAACCGCCTGACGCAGTACGGCAACCAGGTTTTGACGCCCGTTTTCAGCCGGCTGGAAGTCCTGGCGAAACGCTACGCGGCGCAGCAATCTGCGTTACGAGCGCATGTTGTACAGATCGAAACGCTGCGTGAGGGGATTGAGAAGAGCAAATAAGCTATGTCATTGTTCTTGCAGGCTGAAATCGCCGTCGAACTCCTCTTGGCTGCCTTCCTGGGTATGGTTATCGGAGTTGATCGGGAAGGGCGGGGCGCGCCTGCCGGGATGCGAACCCACATGCTGGTTGGAGTTGGCGCGTGCCTGTTTACGACACTATCGTATCATGCCTTCCCTGGCGGAGACCCGGCACGCATAGCGGCGCAGATTGTTGCCGGAGTTGGCTTCTTGGGAGCGGGGACGATTTTGCAGCGCGAAGGCGGTATCCGGCATCTCACCACTGCTGCCAGCATCTGGGCGACGGCAGCGGTGGGTATGGCGGTTGGTGTGGGAGCCTGGTTCCTGGCGATTTCCGCGACGCTGATAATCTGGGTCATCCTGGCCCTCGTGCGTCGCTTTGAATCCAGAAGACGGGAGAGCCGTTGACTGCCCGGCGCTCGATATGATCTATTGATAAGCGCGGGCGCAGCGAAATCCTGTAGTCGTAGATGGGTTCAATGCGCCCGGTCCCCGTGCCGCGAATTCCCATTCAGCCTCAGTGGGTAACCGCACACCGCGCAAGGCACAGAAATCCCGCGCTTCAGACCATCCGATCTGTTACCTGGTAGTTCTGGGGCAGTAAGGCTGCTTCTTTCGTCGGTCTGCCCTTGAAAGCTATCGAACTGTTCGTTGCTGACTGAAATACCGACTTTCGTGTCTCCCTGGCTTTTCAGGCGTTCGGGTACGTTTTAGTGGACTTCTCGTGTACGGCAGTTATCACAATCTGTGAATCTCACGAATCTGGTCAATCAAGGGCTGCGCGTCCGGTTCGGGGCGGCTGCCACGCGCTGGGCCAAGCGGATCGCTCACCGTGTCATCGCCGAGCAGCGCATGAGCGATATTGCGCATCCCGTTCCCCAATGCGTCCAGGTTATAACCCCCTTCCATCACAAAAATGATCTTACCCCCGCAAAATTGGTGGGCTATTCGGATGAGTTCTCGTGTAAGATGGGCATACCCAGACAGACTCAGGCGCATGGATGCCAGGGGGTCGGTCCAATGGGCGTCAAATCCGGCGGAAACAAGAATCAACTCCGGTTTGAATCGTTCTGCGGCGGGCCATACAACTTGGTCAAAAACGGCGGCATAACTGGCGTCACCATGCCCGCCGGGGAAGGGGATGTTGATGGTGTACCCGGTTCCCTTATCCCGACCTGTATCATGAATCCGGCCCGTTCCGGGGTAGAATGGGGATTGGTGCGCAGAGATGAACAGCACGGAGTCGTCATCATAGAACATTGCCTCTGTACCATTCCCATGATGCACGTCAAAGTCCACGATCATGATTCGCTCAACATGGTGGGTATTCTGAGCAAAACGGGCAGCGATGGGAACATTACCAAGCAGGCAGAATCCCATCGCGTAGCTGGGCATTGCATGATGTCCGGGGGGACGCACTGCGGCTAAACCGTTATCTGCCTTGCCGCCGAGGACGGCATCTACGGCGCTGACCACGCCGCCAGCCGAGAGCCGGGCGATTTCGTAGGCTTTTGGCCCGGCATATGTGTCGGCATCCAGGTGGGTAATCTGCTCCAGGTCGTCCAGCCAGGCCAGGGCCGCCAGATACTCACGGGTATGAACGGTGCGGATGTGCGCTTCATCTATCGGCTGCGGGTCTAAGCGTTGCATTCGCGCTGCCAGACCGGAGTCGTCCATCTGCCGCCAGACTGCCTGAATGCGTCCGGCATGTTCCGGGTGGCCGGGCAGGTGATGTTCAACATATCGGGAGTGCGTTGCATAGACAGTCGTCATATCAATCATGACCTTGAATAGTGGGGGACAATACACAGATTATACCCCTAAACAATTCGGGTACCCTTCCGATTCTCTATCAGAAACCTTATAATGTGATAACCTGACCTCAACTTAGCAACGATTTAACCCGCCTGAGCAGCGACGCTTGACCCGGTATAGTCTAAACAGAAGAGGTGCTGTGAAAACTAAGGGGCAGAACGGTATGCACTATGAAAGCCTGGTAGAATGGGCACGGCAGATTTGGGATGAACGGCAGCCCGGTAAAGAGGCCATTACATTGTGGGCATCCACCGAATGCAGCAACAAACTCGCCCAAAAGCAGATCAAAGTAGGGCGGCGTTTGCGCGGGAAGTCGCGCTATGAGGGGGTTGAAGCATTAGAGTGCCCGAGCGTGATTACCATCAGTGATTATGGGACACGCGGCAAGAAAACGGTGCTGACTTCCACTTCCGGCGCGTATGCCTTCAAGTTTGCCAGCGAAGGTGGTACTTCGTTCGAGGTTGTCTATGTGAGTTCCTACTTCGGCAATGATGCCCAGGATTTAACCGCTGTAGCCCTGGTGCCAAAGGGGAAGTTAGAGACATGGGCCGCTTTTGAGCAGGCGTGTGGTCGTGCCGTGCGTCCTCGTATCCGCCGCCGCCGTGATGTCTATATCATCGGGGGCACAGATGCTTTCTTCGACCCAACGGTGGATTGGGATGACGTGATTCTGCCCGATGGTTTGAAAGATGACCTGCTGGAAGATATGGAAGCGTTCTTTGCCAGTGGGGTGAATATCTACCAGCAACTGAAACTCGCGCCGTTCCGCAAACTGCTGTTGGCCGGTGTTCCCGGTACAGGCAAGACCATGCTTTGCGCGGCAATGGCGAAGATGGCAATTCATGAGCGGCGTATCGTTGTGTATGTCTCCGGCTCTGACCGGGATGGCGCATCCTTTGAAAAAATCCAGCGGGCTTTACAGGCGGTAGCAGCGGCGCGTTACCCGGTGCTGTTGATTGTGGAAGAACTGGATGCGTATCTTCAAGGCGATGATAAAGCGCGGGTACTCAATGTGCTGGACGGCGTAGAATCCCCCAATAACCCGGAAGGGGCGTTGATGCTGGCGACCACGAACTACCCGGAAGTGATTGATGAGCGCATCTCTAAACGTCCGGGGCGCTTGGATCGTATCTTTGTGATTCCGACTATCCAGAACGATGACCATGCTGAACGGATGCTGCGCCATTACATGGCCGACCAATGGCGCGAAGAGCATATCTCGGTGATTGGCGACCTGATTGACCAGCCGGGTGCTTTCGTGCGCGAGGCGGCGCTCCATGCCCGGATGCTGGCTGCTCATGAACAGCGCACTGAAGTCACGGTGGAATTTTTGCGGCAGTCCATTGAAAGCCTGCTGCACCAGCTCCGTACCGGCAATGATTTCTTATCGGAGCGGCGGCCCATGGGGTTGGTAGGCAACCACACCAACCGTCCGAGCCGTACATTTTCGCGCCCGCGCAACCCGTTTGGAGAACTGGACTGACTCCGGATACGCAGCGTGAGCTTGTTTTGGATAGGGCAGGGCGCATAAGACCTCTTGTTTATCCTTCCTTGGATAGATGTGAAACCGACAGTCTGGTTATAATCGTCTAACCTGAAGGCACATTTGTAGGTATTTTCTAACGGTGCGGATACCTCGTTAGTTTTATCTAACGTTAGGGAATCCGCACTTGCTTTATGATGTACATAAGACAACTGTGTTTATTGAGGTTGGAGACTATGCGCCCCATAACTGTCATTCGCATTTTTGTGCCGCTTCTGTTGATTGCGTTCAGTATTATGGCCGTCGTTCCCCAGGCCGTTGACGCGCAGTGCGGTGGAACCCATCACGTCGTTTACGGGGAGAATCTGTTTCGTATTTCGCTGCGCTATGGTGTCAGCATGAACGCTATCGCCGCCGCGAATGGGATCGCAGATGTGCGCCGGATTTACGCCGGGCAGGACTTATATATCCCCTGCGTCACCGGCACGAACACGCAGACCACCGGCTATATTGTTGTTACCATTACGCCTGCGCCGTATGCCACCAGCAGCTATGTCAGCGGATGGCAGTCACCGCTTGTTGGCACGCCCGTATCCGGTCTGGATTGCAGCGGATTCCGCGCGACTTCGCCGGACGCCTTCCCGGATGGATCGGTGGCATTCTACTGGGATAAGCCAGCCTCTGCCGACCAGATCGCTCGTTATCAGGTGCGCGTCTTTGATGAGGCGGGCAACCCGGTGGCGGCCTTTGAGGCATTGAATGTGGCTTACTCGCTCACGGCGGATGTCAGCCGGAGTGCGATTGGCCCGACGCAAGGGCTGGGGACGAAATTCTCGTACTATGTGGTGGGCGTGACAGCAGATAACCGCTTGTGCCAGACGGCAACCCGCTATGTGCAGCGTGAGTGGCCTGCCCCGCCACCCGAACCTACCGCTACCCCCTGATTCACCAGAACACAGCAGGAGCGCACATGACGCGCTCCTCTTTGTTTCCGTTCTGCCGGCGAGTCGGCCTGAAAACTACCCTGGATGCGGTATAATCCCCATCATTGAAATGGGTAAGGAGATTGTTGAGGCCACAAAATGATTCGCCGCACCTTATTTTCGGCTCTGCTGGTCGGGTTGGCATTGTGGATGCTGCGCCCGGATACACCCGTAACGGCTCTCCAGGGTGGGCAATCCGAATCCCGCCCGGAACTCTCCGGCTTTCTGACGGATAGCCGGGGGCAGGCTATCTCAGATGCCGAAGTCCTGGTATTCCTGAATGATGCCGCCGAACCCGCTGTGAGCACGACCAGCAGCGAAGATGGCTCCTGGGTTGTTGACCTGCCGGGAACCGTGCTGGAGTCGGTTCATATTGAAGTTGAACGGCATCACTACGAGTCATTTTCCTACCGGCTCGCTGAATCAGAAGTCGAACGGTTGCGGATGGATGGCTCGTTTGCTTTCAATACCATCGTCTTAGAAAATCAAATCACGCTGGGATTCTGGGTTGCGGCGGCGGCCTTTGTTTTTACCCTGCTGCTGATCGCTTCGGAGCGACTGCAAAATGCGCTCGCCGCCCTGGCCGGAATATCCATTGTATTCGCTGCAACCTTCATTCTGGGGGCGTTCAACGAGTCATTCTATGTCCTCAACATGGAACGCGCTCTGGCATACATCAATTGGGAAGTGATCTTCCTGGTGATGGGCATGATGATTGTCGTCGGCATCCTCGAAGGCACGGGGATTTTCCAATGGTTGGCGTTTCAGGCTTACCGGGTTAGCCGGGGGCGTATCTCGCTCCTCATCATTGTGCTGATCGTCATTACATCGGTGGCGTCCGCGCTGCTGGATAACGTCACGACGATGTTGCTCATGGCGCCGATCAGCTTGCAGATTGCGCTGGCGCTGGGGATTGACCCGCTGGCGCTCCTGATACCGGAGATTCTCGCGTCCAATATCAGTGGCATCAGTACCTTGATCGGCACACCGACCAATATTCTGATAGGGGCTTACGCTGGCATAGGCTTCAATGACTTCCTGATTAACCAGACTCTCGGTGTGCTGGGTGCGATGGCAGTGATGATTGTCGTCGTCCTCTATTTCTTTCGTGGCGAACTCAAAAAAACCAGCGGCGGGATTTCCGAGGCGCTCTATAACAAACTCAAGGAAAACGCACGGATCAAAGATGCCCGCACGCTTAAATGGTCGGGTGTAGTCTTCGGCGGCATGTTGTTCTTTTTTATCGTTGGCGAAAGCCTGCACATGGTCCCCTCAGTCACCGCCTTGCTCGGCGCGACTCTTCTGCTGCTCCTGGTTGAGCCGGATATTGAAAAGATGCTGCGCGTTGTGGACTGGACAACCCTGGTATTTTTCATGGCATTGTTTATGCTGGTCGGCGCGGTGCAGGAAGTCGGGTTGTTGGGCGTGTTTGCTGAAATAATGGGCAACCTGATTGGCGCGAATCTGCCGTTAGGGATTGTGGTTCTGGTATTCGGCGCTGGGCTGCTGTCATTTGTGATTGCCAATATCCCGCTGGCGGCGGCCTTGCTGCCGGTGGTGCGCTTTGTGAGTGCCGGTATCCCCGGCGCTGCTGAGAGCCAGGTGCTCTACTACGCGCTTTCGATGGGCGCGGCGATGGGGGGCAATGGATTTATCATCAGCGGTGAGACGAACTTAATGACCTCCGGGATCGCTGAACGCGCCGGGTATCCCATTTCCTTTGCGCGATACCTCAGGATTGGCGTGCCAGTGACGCTGCTCACATTGGCCGCCGGTACGGGCTGGCTGTTCCTGCGCTTTGCGCTCACAGGTGGATAGGGGGAAGATCATGGCGACAATTCTATGTGCGACACGCGGCGGCGAGGCCAGCATCCATACACAGGAACACGCGATACGACTGGCACAGACTCAGGATGCGAACCTGGTGTTTCTGTATGTGGCTGATGTGCAGTTTCTGAGTCAGGCGACAGCGGCGATTGTCGTGGACGTGGCAACCGAGATCGAGCACATGGGCGAGTTTCTGCTGTTGATGGCGAAGGAGCGTGCCGAAAAAGCCGGGGTAAAGTCGGAGACTCTGGTTAAACGGGGTATTTTCCGCCATGCGCTGGTTGAGGCTGCCCAGGAAGTTGGGGCGACGATGATCGTGTTGGGCAGCCCGCAGGAGGATAACCCGGCCATGCAAAGCCTGCTGGAAGAAGTCGCGGGCGTGATTAAGGAGCAGACCGGGGTTGATGTGGTGATTGTTGACCGCAGTGACGCAGTTTAATGATTCAGATGAATCCGAAGAGTTATCCTATAATGAGAAAAACATAGAGGCGTGTTAATGCTGTTTCGCAACTAAAAACGGAGATTAATCGTCCCTACATCATCACCCTAAAATGAGGGATATGTAGGGGCACGGTATACCGTGCCCGTGAAATCGGATCACCGCGCTGATTTCCTAACTTGACCGGTTGCTATTGTGCCCTTGGCTCTAGGATCATATAGTTAAAGCCGTTCATCCGTACCGTATCGGTCTGTTCATAGTAAGTCGTGACGGCGATCAGTACCGGGACGGGGTATAACTGTCCCCGGAAAATCACCAGCCCGAATTCCTGGTTTTCAATCATGTGGATGAGTGCCGCGCCGTCATATAGGCCGTTGTTCGCCAGGTTCAATAACTGCGTCGGGTTGGTGATGACATCCTTGCCCGCCAACAGGTTAAACGCCGCTTCCTCGCTCAGGACTGGTTTATCGGTTGCCCGCACCCGCTCAACAATGGACCAGCCTGCCGCGATGTCCTCGGCGGTGGTCAGGTGTCCGATGTCTGCATATCCCCCGGCAATCCGCCCGGCGGAGTCGTAGAATCTTCCACCATACGCATTCCCCTGAATATTCAGCGCCCCCGCAATGTCGCTGAATACCGCGCCTTCGGTAGGTATATGCAGCACCGCCCGCCCGTAACCGAGGTAAATCAGCGGGATGATGACCAGTCCGGCGGCAGCCATCTGCGGCGCGAACCGGCGCAGCGGGTTCACCATCCAGCGGCTCAGGTAGTTCTGTGGGAAGTGCCAGCTTGCGTTCAGGGTTCGGCTGGCGAAAATGCCGCTGAGGATGCACATAGCGGCGATAGCGGTGGCGAAGTAGCTGTCTCCCGCGCCCCATTTGCCGGAAAGGATGCTGTTGGCCGTCGCCATCACGAACCACAGACTGTAGACCGATAGTCGGGCGAAATACAGTTCGTAGACGACCATCAGCGCTGCCGGAATCAGTAAGAATCCGTGCAGCCCGAACCATAACCGGAACAGGCCAACGGTCTGGTCAGGGCGGAATTCGTTAATGTTGGCCGTGATGGTTTGCAGCCACCACTGACCGCTTGTCGCCTGGTCAATCGCCAGGAAAACCGCGACCCCAACCAGGCCAAAGCCGAGTCCCCACACCACTGCCCGGCGCGGCTGGCGGATGAAAAGGAAGAGCAGGGCGGCGATGGCGGTTGTATAGGCAAGTTGCTTGGTATACCCTGCTGCCAGAATCAACCCCAGGCCGAGCGCAAGCACCCGGCGGCGTTGGCGTGTATCGGATATTTCATTCACCCCGGCCAGCACGACGACGGCCAGCGTCTCGAACATCACCATCGTCATGTGCTGGCGGAACAGCGGGCCGATGTGATATACGGTGTTGGAGGCCAGGAACGCCAGGCCGGAAAGCACCGCAATCCAGCGGTGCTGACCCTCGCGGTGGACGGCCAGGGCAATTGCCCCCGCCGTGACGAGTGTCCCCAGGAAACCGAGCAGCCGCCCGTACCAGTATGCCGGGCCGAAGACCCACACGAACGGCGCGGCCATCACATGAAAGAGGGGCGGGTAGTTGCTGGAATAAAACGGGTAGATTTCGGTATCCTGGTACGGCCATTCTCCCCGGCTGAACATGACCGTATCCACCAGCTCGAACCCTTCTCCCTGGTCGTAATCGAACGGGAACAGCATCAGATTGACGGCATACACGCCGTAAATGATGAAGTAGCCCAGGAGGATGAGGAGCGCGGCGGCCAGTAACAGCCGGTTGGCTCGCTGGAATAGCGGTGCTGGTGCAACAGTTGTTCGCATGGTATTATGCCGGGTGGTTGCCAAGCGGAATCAGCGTCAGGCCGATAAGCGCGGCAGTCGCCATCAAACCGAGCGCGATCTGCTGTGCCGGGCCGATGCCGCCTTCTCGTCCGGCATCGAGCAGGTCAATAGCGAGAATGCCCCAAAAACCCATCACGCCGCCGATGAACAGCAGCAGGCCGAGATGTCGCTTGGTGAGCGTGAAATGTTCGTTCAACATAGGGGCAGAGTATAACCACAAAGTCTGCCCCTGACCAGCGCAACTTTTGCGGGGCAGCCTCGTATTAGACAATAGATTGTGCTTGATGCCAGGCTGGATTGTAGTGGTGAGGCCTGCCTTAAAAACAGACAAACATCAGTTTCGTAGGGGCACACCGCTGTGTGCCCAATAAACGTGCGGCGACTTGCTTCAGAGTGCCGTATAAACTTGTGAGAAATACCAATTGGGGGTTGTGTCATGACCGGCGAACCAGAATACCAGGATAGTGAACGGCTGTCGCGTCTTTCCGGCGCGGGCGACCAGGGCGCAGATGTGGTCGAAGAGGTTGAGGCGCGTTACGAAAGACCAGCTAAGCGCAAAAGCAAGCCGCGCAGTTATAGCACGCTCAACGTCACGAATGAGGAGCGGCTGTGGGCGGGAGTCGCGCACGCCAGCGTGTGGGTGACGATGCTTGGAGGACTGTTCACGGTTGGGTTTATTATCCCGGTCAGCGTCTTTATCCCGCTCATTATCTACCTGATGTACCGCAAGCAATCGGATTACGTCGCCTTCCATGCGCTGCAAGCCTTCGCGCTGCAACTGTTGGGGACGGTAGGCGCGTTTGCTTTGCTGGTCGTCGGCGGTGTCGCCTGGGGCGTTGGCATGGTCATCGCGCTGTTGGCAATTGTCGTGCTGGCAGGCCTGGTGCTGGTGCCCCTCTGGGGGCTGGTGGGGATTGTCCTGCTGCTGGTCGTTTTCCTCATGCCGCTGGTTGCTCTGCTGCTCGGCACGATTGCGGCGGTGGAAACCTACAACGGGCGCGATTACCGTTACCCGGTTATCTCCCGCTGGATTGACCGCCAACTGGCCGGGGAATTCCTGAGGCCGGTGTAATGTCTTACCCTTCGTCATGATATGCTGCTATGCGTAAGGGCGCGGTATACCGCGCCCTTGTTATCTCGGTGTGATCGCTGGCGCTTAAATCACAAATTCGCCATTCTTATAGAATAATTCACCATCCACATGAATCGTGCTGTCCTGGCGCATGTCGCAGATCATGTCCCAGTGAACGGCGCTGCGGTTCTTGCTGCCGGTTTCCGGGTAGCCTGTTCCAATCGCGGTGTGGATCGTTCCGCCAATCTTCTCATCAAACAGGATACTGCCCGTGAAGCGGTTGATGCCGAAGTTCGTGCCGATAGCGAATTCGCCCAGGTAACGCGAACCCGCGTCGGTATCAAGCTGCGCCTGGAGCAGTTCGTCATTTTCCTCGGCGTGGGCTTCGACAACGCGCCCGTTATCAAAGCGCAGTTCAATCCCCTTGACGGCGCGCCCGCCCACAATGGACGGATACGAGTAACGAATCCAGCCGTTGACCGAGTCTTCCACCGGGCCAGTGAAAATTTCGCCGCTGGGCATGTTTTTATGTCCGTCGCTATTGACGAATGAACGTCCGTCAATTGAAAGCTCCAGGTCAACATTCGGCCCCTGGCACTTGACGTGCTTCTTGCCCACTAGCCAGTCTACTTTTTTCTGTTGCATGGCGGAAAGCTTCTGCCATTCCGCAATCGGGTCTTCCTGGTCGCAGAAGGTCGCGCCATACACAAATGCTTCGTAGTCTTCCAGGCTCATATTGGCTTCCTGTGCGCCCGCCTCGGTGGGGAAGAGCGTCCCCACCCATTTGAAGTGACCTTCCGCTGCCCGTGTCAGGCGGGTATCCAGCCACGAGCGCCGCGCCGCCTGCACCTGCTGCATTCTCGCGCCGGGGATACTGGTGAGCGCCCGTGTGTTGGATGGTGCGCTGACTCGAATATACACATCTGCCTGGTCATAGTAGAGTGTCTGACTGGGGTCGAGCCAGGCAACCTGGTCGTCGTTGGCATCCCGCAGGAAGGAGCGCATCATGTAGTCGTCGCTGAGCATCACGCTGGGATTGCCCCCGGCACGCAGTACCGCATCGAACACAGCTCGTAGGGCAGGGAGCGCTGCGACATCACCCAGAATGCCGACCCATTCACCCGGTTGTACCGTCGTGGAGTAATTCACCAGGACATTTGCCAGTCGTTGTATCCGTACATCCATCATATTTTTCCTTTCGTAAAGAGACAAAAAAAGGGGGCGCAGCAACCTGCACCCCCTGAATACAATTCGGCGGGGTATTCCCTGAGCCAGTAGCTTGAACGTAATTCACCAAAATGGATGGGATTCGTAGGGGCGCACCACCGTGCGCCCGTGTTGAAAACATACGGTTTCTCACCCTAGATGAGCTGCTTTGCCGCCGTCAGTGCCGCTGCGAAGTTCACTTCCTGCCCCATTACAGGGACATACTCGGCGTACCGTACCACATTATCCCGGTCAAGCACGAAGACCGAACGCTGGCACATCCGCCACTCGGTATCATGGACACCATACGCATCGGCAAACGCCATATCGCGGTAGGTAGAGAGCGTCTCCGTGTTGGTGATGCCTTCGTTACCGCAGTAGCGCCGCAGCGCGTAGGGCATATCGGCGCTGACTGTCAGCACCGCTACCTGGTCGCCCAGGGTCGCCGCTTCCTCGTTGAAGCGCCGTGTTTGTGCCGAGCAAACCCCGGTGTCAATAGACGGGATGACGCTCAGGACTTTGACCTTGCCTTCATAATCTTTCAGGGTGCGGACTGCAAAATTATTGGCAATCAGGGCGAAATCCGGTGCTGCCGTGCCGATTTCCAGCATATCTCCCTGGATGTGATGTTCTTTTTCGCCAACTTTCATTCCGGGACGGTTTCCCATTCGGTATAACTCCCTTCTCATGGTGAAACGAAATGGATTATGCACTATACTTACCTTCGAAATTATAACCATCTCGCGGCGGCTGTCTAGCTGGCGATAAGGCCAGTATGCTCTGATAAATGATCTTCTTACGTGAATATCATCAACTTGTTATATTGTGCCGGGTAGGCCGCCGCAGTGACCAACGGCCTGTTAGAAAGTGGATAAATACCCATGAACATTCGCTTGAGACTGCTTGTTATCCTGCTGGGCGCACTGGGCGTTGTAGCCATATTCACATTCCCGTTGTGGCGACCATTGCTGGTGAATGACGTGGTTGATGAAGCCTTCCCAGGTCTCGCGGCGGACCTTCAGGACGATTTCACCCGGATGCCTGCCGAAGAACAGGCCGCTTTCCTGGAAATGGCGCAGACCGACCCGAATATGGCGCTCGAACTCGTGACCGCTGCCCTCAGCCCGGATACTCCGGTAGCGGAGGACGAACAGGCCATGCCGGTGATGACTGACCCGGTGACGGTTGCCAGGGCTTCCTTCATCACGATTGACGCGCTTCACGGCGGCGAAGGCACGGCCACAGTCTACCAACTGCCCGATGAGAGCCGCGTGCTGCGTTTTGAGGATTTCCGCGTGACCAATGGCCCGGACTTACACGTTATCCTGACAAAGAACCCCGACCCGCGCGACGCCGCTGCGGTAGGTACGGATTACATTGACCTGGGGCTGCTGAAGGGCAACGTTGGCAACCAGAATTATGACATCCCCGCCGGGATTGACCTCACCGAATATCAGGCGGTGGTGATCTACTGTGTGCAATTTCGCGTGGTGTTCAGCACGGCGACGCTGTAATCAAATGGATAGATTGATTGCCTGGTCGGTTCTGGACTGCCGGATGGGATGCCCTTACAGAGTCATGCTCACAGGGGGATTTGTAAGGGCGTGCTACAGCGCGCCCGCGTTGAAAACTGTGTGCAATTTCGCGTGGTGTTCAGCATAATCAAATGGGTAGATTGATTGCCTGGTCGGTTTCTGACGTGCCGGACTTGAAATGCAGCATCGCCCTTACAGAGTCACCCTACAAAGGGGATTTGTAAGGGCGTGCTACAGCGTGCCCGCGTTGAAAACACACTAACCACCTTCCAGGTGGCTTACCCAAAACGTTTTCCAGCCACCTTCCACCCTCCAGCACCTAATCCAGCAGCCAGAGGCTAACAGTCATCAGCTAAAGTGAACAAAAGTTCTAACAAAAATTCACCATCTCAGACCTATTTTATGCTATTGTGGAACTGACAATCATTCTACCCACAGACGACTGCCCACCGATGGCTGCTAACGACATCCTCACTCGGCACTTTCCACTTTTCACTGCTTTTGCCTCAAGCCTCAGCACTGCTTTTACTTTCCACCCGGCACTTTCCACTTTTCACTGCTTTTTCTCAAGCCTCAGCACTGCTTTTACTTTCCACTCGGCACTTTCCACTTTTTCCTGCTTTTGCCTCAAGCCTCAGCACTGCTTTTACTTTCCACTCGGCACTTTCTACTTTTCATTGCTTTTTCTCAAGCCTCAGCACTCAAGACTCAGTACTCCTCGCCACCTTGCAGCAATCGCGGCAATTGCCGCAAAAAACCGGAATGCGGCAAAAACACCCCATTTCTTCCCGTACTGACCCGCCCCTAACCGCATTTCTTGAGGCAAATTGCCGCAAATTCACCTCACTTTGCAACAAAAACCCGACACGCATGGCCTGACGTATTGCCGAACCATTAAAATGCACGCTCATTGTGCTGGCAGGGGACTAGGGAGAGTCCAACAGGTCGCCCCCGCTGGCGGGGGAGATACAGAGGGGGTCAAAAAGAATACAAGCGGATAGTCTCTCCAGTTTGGTACACTTCACCTGACCAAATGCTTGACAGCCATCCGAATCACCGTTACTATGTTGGCATAATCCGAATATCCAACAAAAACGTTGATCTGGAAGAGTACATACTGAAACGGTGTCCAGAGAGCCGCCAGGGGCTGTGAAGGCGGTACATACGCCGGTATCGAATGGGCCAGGGAGTTGCAGAGGCGAATGGATGAGTAGCCTTTGTCGGCGGCGCTCCGTTATCACAGCGCAGGGTATTGGCGGTATGCACATACGTCTGTACCCCAGAGCGCGCGGTCTCCTTTGAAGGACACTGCGAAACAAGGTGGCACCACGGGAAGCCCTCTCGTCCTTGATGTGATGAGAGGGCTTTTGTATTGAGTATCTATCCGTAAATTCGTTTTACCAACCCTGTCCCTGCTTACCATGCTCTTTTTTCCCTCTCCGTTGACGGAGAGGGGAGGGAGAACCGAAGGTTCGGAAGGGGTGAGGTAAAGCACAAGAAGGGTTTTACGGATAGGTTCCTGGATAATCGAGGTGCTTTCATGGTTTTCTCCACAACCCAGACCCGCGAATACGTTCAACCCGCCCGCGAAACTGTCCTGCGCCTGTTCGAGAAGGGCGATCTTGTCCCGGTTTACCGCACCCTCCTGGCCGACCTGGAAACTCCCGTTTCCGTCTACCTCAAACTCGCCCAGGCAGATACCCCCTCCTTCCTGCTGGAAAGCGTTGAAGGTGGTGAACAGGTCGGGCGTTACTCCTTCCTGGGCGTGAATCCCAAAGGCGTGATAACCGTCAAGAACAACGTTGTCACCCGTACCCTGCACGGCGAAACCACTTCGCGCCCGTTAGCCGCCGGGCAGGACCCCCTGCACGCCATCAAACAGGAATTTGCCCGCGTAAAACCTGTCCAGATCGAAGGGCTGCCCCGTTTCGTTGGTGGGGCGGTGGGGTATATCGGCTATGATGTGGTGCGCTACTTTGAACGCCTGCCGGAAACCGCCACCTCTGACCTGGACGTGCCGGACGCCGCCTTCCTCCTGCCGGATACCCTGGTCATCTTCGACCACGCCAAACACCAACTGATTATCCTGGCGAACGCCCATAATACCGGCGACCCCGACGCGGCCTACGATGACGCCGTGGAGCGTATTGAACAGATTGTCACCGCCCTCCGCGCCCCCCTCCCGGAAATTCCGGCGGCTGGCGAACCGCTCAACGAAGAACTGCGCTCGAACATGACCCAGGAGCGGTATGAGGACATCGTCCGGGCGGGCAAGGAATACATCGCCGCTGGGGACGCCTTCCAGATCGTCCTTTCCCAGCGCTTTACCCGCAAGACCTCCGCGCCTCCGCTGGCGATTTACCGTGCTTTGCGCGTGATGAACCCGTCCCCGTATATGTTTTTCCTCAATTTTGGTGAGTCGTTTAGCCTGATTGGCGCATCGCCGGAGATGATGGTGCGCCTGGAGGACGGCGTCGCTACCGTGCGCCCGATTGCCGGGACACGTCGGCGTGGTGGGGACGAGACGGAAGACAACCGGCTGGCCGACGAACTCATGGCCGACCCGAAAGAGCGCGCCGAGCATGTCATGCTGGTTGACCTGGGGCGCAACGACCTGGGGCGCGTCTGTGATTATGGCACGGTAAAAGTCCCGAACATGATGTACGTTGAACGCTACTCCCATGTGATGCACATCGTCAGTCAGGTTGAAGGTAAATTGCGTAAGGGCATGGACGCCTTCGATTTGCTCCGCGCGACCTTCCCGGCGGGGACTCTCAGTGGTGCGCCCAAAGTGCGTGCGATGGAAATCATTGAAGAACTGGAAGGCACACGTCGGGCCACCTATGGCGGGGCGGTGGGCTATTTCAGCTTTGATGGCTCAATGGATACCTGTATTACCATTCGGGCGCTCTTGATGCAGGGCGATACCGTGCATATTCAGGTCGGGGCGGGTATAGTTGCCGATAGTGATCCTGCCCGCGAATTTGAGGAAACCATTAACAAGGCGCGGGGGGTGGCCGTCGCGGTGGAATATGCCGAGCAGGGTTTTTAGACCAGGAGAGCGAAAATGGCTGTTAAAAGAGTGGTCTTTATGCGTCCGGGTGAGACGGAGTGGAATCGTTTAGGGCGGTTTCAGGGGTGGGTTGCGGCCCCTCTGAATGAACATGGCCGCTTACAGGCTCAGCGGTTGGCAAATTTCGTGCGCCACATTGGTCTGCGGGCACTGTATACCAGCGATCTGCGGCGGGCCATCGAGACGGCGGCTATTCTGGAGCCGCGCCTGAATTATGCTCCTATCCTGGAGCCGCGCCTGCGCGAGCGCAATATCGGCATCTGGCAGGGACTGACCATGAGCGAGATGGAAGCCTGGTATCCCGATGAATTCGAGCAGTTGCTGGCAAACCAGGACGATTTCTGTATCCCGTCTGGGGAATCCCGTGTTGATGTGAAACAACGGGTGTTGGCGGCTTTTTCAGATGTCCTCGCCCAGGATAAGGGGGAAACGGTGGGCATCATCTCTCACACCACGACACTGCACATCCTGTTGAATGAGCTGATTCTTGATTGCTGTGATGACTCACTGGCGCTGAGTAATTCATCGGTAACGACCATTGTGCGTGGCGACGACGACCAGTGGAAACTTGTGACGACCAATGATTTGATGCACCTGGAAGGGGTGGAAACCAAGGCGTTTCCGGAAATAGGAGAAGACCGATGATCCTCGTAATTGACAACTATGACAGCTTCACCTACAACCTGGTTCAGGAGATGGGAGAGCTAGGCGCGGATATACAGGTCGTTCGTAATGACCAGGTTTCCCTGGATGAAATCCGTGCCATGAACCCCAGCCATATTGTGATTTCGCCAGGGCCGGGGACGCCGGATGATGGTGGCGTGTCGCTGGATGTGATTCGCGAGTTTGGTCCGACGACTCCGATTTTCGGGGTATGCCTTGGTCATCAGTGTATCGGGCAGGCCTATGGTGGGGTTGTCACGCGCGCCGGGCGGCTGATGCACGGTAAGACCAGCATGGTTTACCACAAGGACGACGCCCTCTTCAAAGGGGTGCCGAGTCCCTTTGAGGCGACGCGCTATCACAGTTTGATCGTTGAGGAGAGTTCGCTGCCCGACTGCCTGACGATCACCGCTTTCACCGATCAGGGCGAAATTATGGGACTGCGCCATAAAGAATATCCGGTGGTGGGGGTACAGTTCCACCCAGAAAGTATTTTAACGAAGTTCGGGCTGCGGATACTCGAAAACTTCCTGACGATGAAAGTTCCGGTGGCAGTGAGGTAGGAAACGAGAGGGTTTTATGAAGATTCAACGTGCGATAGATGTACTCAGCCGTTTCGGACATTTACAGGCCGAAGAAGCCGAAGCGGTGATGAATGAAATCATGATGGGCGAGACAACTCAAGCGCAGATCGCGGCCTATTTGATGGCACTTCGGATGAAGGGTGAGACTCAGGATGAGATCACCGGCAGTGCGCGGGCGATGCGGGCGAACGCCCATCATGTCCCGACACACACTGACGGCGATCTGCTCGATACCTGCGGTACGGGTGGTGATAAATCCGGCACGTTCAACATCAGCACGACAGTGGCCTTTGTCGCGGCTGGGGCGGGTATTCCGGTGGCGAAGCACGGCAACCGGGCAGCCAGTAGTAAGTGTGGCAGTGCCGACGTATTGGGTGAATTGGGGGTGAATCTCGATTTGACCCCGGAGCAGGTGGGGCAGTGTGTAGATAAAGTCGGCATCGGTTTCCTGTTCGCCGCCAAACTGCATCCGGCCATGAAGTACGCTATCGGGGTGCGCCGCGAGATGGGCGTGCGGACGATCTTCAACATCCTGGGGCCGCTGACTAATCCGGCTGGCGCGCGTCGCCAGTTGATGGGTGTTTTCGCGCCCGATCTCACGGACATGCTGGCGCATGTGCTGGGTGCGCTGGGAGCTAAATCCGCGCTGGTTGTCAGTGGCTATGGTGGGTTGGATGAATTGACAACCACCGGCGTGAACACGATCAGTCACTACTCCGATGGGGCAGTTCGCACCTTTGAACTTGACCCTCTGGACTATGGTTTCCGGGGCGCGAACATCCATGAATTGATGGGTGATGATGCCCCGACCAATGCGGCTATTCTGCGGGGCGTTTTGAGCGGCGACATCCAGGACGCCAAACGTGATGTCGTGCTGTTGAATGGCGGCGCGGCGCTGTTGGCGGGCGGCGCGGTGAACGATATGCAGGCCGGTATCGAAATGGCCGCTAAGACCATTGACAGCGGTAAGGCACTTTCGAAACTGGATGCGTTGATTAGTTACAGTCAGGGACTTGCGTAAATAATCCAGCCAGAGAACATGGCAAGAATATGAACTCTTACGTCAAAACTGATACTGTGCTGGATAAAATTCTGGCACATAAAGTCGAAGAAATCATAGTGGCACGGAAACGACTGCCATTGAAAGCCGTCCAGCGCGAGGCGGGCGACGCCGCTCCCCCCCGCGATTTTCTCGCGGCGCTGCGGCGCGATACGGTGTCGCTTATCGCAGAGGTGAAAAAAGCGTCCCCCAGCAAGGGCGTGCTGATTGAGAACTTTGATCCGGTGGCGCTGGCGATGGCCTACGCGACCAACGGTGCGGCGGCGATTTCCGTGTTGACGGATGAACGTTTCTTTCAGGGGCATCTGGATTACCTGCGGGCGGTGCGGGCGGCAGTAGATATCCCGGTACTGCGCAAAGAGTTTGTGATTGATGCTTACCAGGTTTACGAAGGGCGGGCGGCAGGCGCAGACGCCATCCTGTTAATTACGGCGGCGCTGGATGACTCGCGGTTGGCTGATCTGCACGCATTGGTGCTGGGGCTGGGTATGGCAGCGCTGGTCGAGGTACACAATGAGTCCGAACTCGAACGCGCTCTCAAAATCGTCCCTCACTTGATCGGCGTGAATAACCGCGACCTGAAAACGTTCTACGAAGACCTTGAGACCACCGCTCGGCTCGCGCAGATTGTCCCGCGTGATGTGCTGCTGGTGGCGGAAAGCGCCATTCGTGGCGCAGCCGATGTTCAGCGCATGGGACGTTATGGAGCGCGGGCAGTTCTGGTTGGCGAATCGTTGGTAAAAGCTGGTAATATCCCCGAAACAGTGCGCGAATTGAGTTCGCAGCGATATGAGGGGGCATCATGACCAGGATCAAAATTTGTGGTGTGACGACTTTTGATGATGCGCTGACCGCCGCTGGCTATGGCGCTCAACTTTTAGGGTTTAACTTCTACCGCCAGAGTCCGCGTTACATTGAGCCGCAGGAAGCTCAGATACTCTGTGATGAACTGCGGCGCGTCCTGGCCGAGTCCTGCCCGGTGCTGGTAGGAGTTTTCGTCAATGCAACCGGCAGCGATATTTCGTGGGTGATGAATCATGTGGGGCTGGATTTTGCTCAGCTCAGCGGGGACGAGTCCGGCGCGATGATGACCGAACTGCGCGGCCTGTCATTTAAGGCAATCCGCCCACCCAACAAGGCGCTGGCGTTGGAAGATGTGAATTACTATCGCCCGGTATTCCCGGCAGATGAACGTATCCCGTCTCTGCTGCTCGATGCCTATCATCCCGGTCTGTACGGTGGCACGGGTGAAGAGGCGAGTGTTGAGGTGGCTTTGGCTGTTAAGGAGGCCGTGCCGCGTCTGATGCTGGCAGGAGGACTCACGCCGGAGAATGTGGGGGCGCGGATCGCCGCTATTATGCCCTGGGGTGTGGATGTCGCCAGCGGGGTCGAAGCCACTGGGCAGCCAGGCGTGAAAGACCACGAACGGATGCAGGCGTTCATTGAAGCTGTGCGGTCTACTACCGTAGGGCAAGGTTGATGATGGATACGCTGCCGCTGGTAGTAGACACCATGACCCCCGCAGACTGGCCGGAGGTCAGCGCGATTTACCGGGATGGAATTGCCGGCGGTCACGCGACATTTGAGACGGTTGTGCCAGAATGGGCAGTTTGGGACGCAAAACACCGCCCGGACTGTCGCCTGGTGGTTCGCCGGGGTGAGCAGGTGCTCGGTTGGGCAGCGCTTTCGCCCGTTTCTGCCCGGCCTGTGTATGCGGGTGTGGCGGAAGAGAGCATTTATATCGCGGCTGTTGCGCGGGGGCAGGGAATCGGCAAAATCCTCCTGGCGAAGCTGGTAGCGGAATCGGAACATGCCGGTATCTGGACATTGCAGACGAGCATTTTCCCGGAAAATGTTGCCAGCATCGCCCTGCACAAAGCCTGCGGCTTCCGCGAAGTAGGCCGCCGCGAGAGAATCGGCCAGATGAACGGCGTCTGGCGCGATACAGTCTTTATGGAGCGGCGTAGTCAAATTGTCGGTATATGATGACTTAGATTGGAATCTCTGATTATGACGGATCAGTACATGCGCACCAATACTACCATTGTCCCCGATGAGCGCGGCTATTTTGGCGAGTTCGGTGGGCGCTTCGTGCCCGAGACGCTCATCCCGGCACTGGACGAACTCACCGCTGCCTACCGGGAAGCGATGGCTGATCCCGATTTCCAGGCGGAATTCGCTAATCTGCAGAAGACCTATACCGGACGGCCTACCCCGGTGAGCTATGCAAAACGCCTCTCGGAACACCTGGGCGGTGCACAAATCTACCTTAAGCGGGAAGACCTGGCGCATACCGGGGCACACAAGATCAACAATGCTCTGGGACAGGCACTGTTGGCGAAACGCATGGGCAAACGGCGCGTGGTCGCCGAAACCGGTGCAGGGCAGCACGGCGTCGCCAGCGCCACCGCTTCGGCGCTGCTGGGGCTGGACTGTCACGTGTATATGGGCAGTGTGGACATCGCCCGCCAGCAGCCGAATGTTTTCCGCATGAGGCTCCTCGGCGCGGAAGTAATCCCGGTGGAAAGCGGGAGCAAGACACTCAAAGACGCGATTAACGAGGCCATAAGGGATTGGGTGACGAACGTCAACACCACGTTTTACCTGCTCGGTTCGGCGCTGGGACCCCATCCTTACCCGATGATGGTACGCGATTTTCAGAGTGTCATCGGCATAGAGGCACGGGAGCAGATTGTTGAGATGGCGGGACGCCTGCCGGATGTGTGCGTCGCCTGTGTAGGTGGTGGCAGTAACGCGATTGGTCTGTTCCATGCCTTCCGCCAAGATGAACAGGTGGATTTGATCGGTGTCGAGGCAGGTGGACACGGTGTCGCCAGCGGCGAACATGCCGCCCGTTTTGCTGATCCGAATCTGGGGCGTCCAGGCGTGCTGCACGGCACCCGCTCATACGTATTGCAGGATGCCGACGGCCAGATCATGAACACGCACAGCGTCTCCGCTGGGCTGGATTATGCTTCCATCGGGCCGGAACACGCCTTTCTGCGACAGCAGGAACGCGCTTTCTACACCCTGGCAACCGATGATGAGGCGCTGGAAGCCTTCCAGATGTTGAGCCAGCTAGAGGGGATAATCCCGGCACTGGAAAGCGCCCATGCGATTGCTGAAGTTGTCAAGCGTGCCCCTGGTATGCCAAAAGATGCTGTCATCCTGGTAAACCTCTCCGGGCGTGGCGATAAGGACTTAGACACTGTGATTAAAGAGTTGGGCAAGCGTACATAACGATCAGGACAATCTTAAGATGCCTATAGAAACCAAAACAATCACCCTAAACGATGGGCGGACTCTGGCTTATACCGAGCATGGGGATTTATCCGGCTATCCCGTCTTTTTCATGCATGGTAATCCTGGCTCGCGTCTGATGCGCCATCCTGATGAAAGCATAGCGGAATCGGTTGGCGTTCGGATCATTGCATCGGATCGCCCTGGTTACGGGCTATCGGATTTCCAGCCCAGGCGCAGGCTGCTGGACTTCCCCGATGACATTGCGCAGTTGGCGGACTCGCTGGGAATTAAGGAATTTTCCGTTTTTGGCGTTTCGGCAGGTGGGCCGTGCGCGGCGGTGACAGCTTATAAACTGGGAGACCGGGTGAAATCAGCCGCAATCGTCAGCGGCGCGGCTCCGGCTAACCGGGAAGGCGCCTTTGATGGGATGAACGACGCAGCCCGTTCGACCTTTAAATTGATCGCCAGAGTGCCGGAATGGTTGGTGCGCTATCTGACCAGTCGGCAAATCGCGTTGACCCTGGCCGACCCGGATAAGGTAGTGGGAATCTCCACTGGTCGTCGCTCGGCTGCTGATGTTGAACTGTTGGGCGATCCCGCTATTCGGGCACAGGTGGCCGGTTGGTTGCCAGAGGCGGCACGGCAGGGCGCAAGAGGTTTCGCCCGCGAGACCAAAATCCTGGTTTCACCCTGGGGATTCCGGCTGGAGGACATTCGCCCCAAAGTACATCTGTGGTACTGGGAGGACGATACCGTTGTCCCGATCCAGATGGGTAAATATCTGGCAGAACATATCCCAAATGCTGAGACTCATTTCTTTCCTGGTGGTGGGCATCTGTATGCGTTTGTCTACTGGCGTGAGATTCTCGGAGCGCTGCTGACGGGGTAGGGTGATGGTCGAATCAATACGTACGGTGAGCGCCTTACTTGTGACGCCGGATGGTAAACTGGTGGCACACCTGCGCGACGATAAACCGGAAATCCCGTTCCCCAATACCTGGTCTACTTTGGGTGGCAGAGTTGAGCCGGGTGAATCCCCGGCGGAGGCGATGCGGCGGGAACTAATTGAGGAGATCGAATTCAGTCCGGAAATGACCTTCTGGCGCACTTTTGATCTGACCTTCACCTTGGATGGTAGCTCGATCATGGTAGAAGTCCACACCTTTGTTGGCGCCCTTGATCGGCCTCTAGAACAGGTGAATCTGCATGAAGGTCAGTGCCTGGGGGCGTTTAGCCGTGTTGAACTTGATAGTGTCGTATTCGCCTTTGGCTTAGACCGGTTGTACCGTGCGTATTTCGCGGACTATGGAGTCGGCTTATGATGATGGCGTTGGCGGCGACTTTCCACCCGCGCGGCGAAGTCGGGCGGCTGCGGCGGCTGTATCCTCAATTGATGGCGCTCTACGACCACATCATTATCTCAATGCCGCCCGTAGCGAAGCCAGACGATGTCGAACAGGTGAAAACCCTTCCGGGCGTGGTTGCCTTCGTGAATGATGAGTGGCCGCAAGGGCGTTACATGGCGCTCAGAGTGGCAGCCGAAACCGACGCCGACTATGTTCAGTACGCTGATCTGGATCGCCTGCTGCGCTGGATTGAAACACGTCCGGACGAATTGCGACGGACGGTAGCCCGCATCCAACAGTGCCAGTACCTGGTAATTGGTCGCACCGCGCGGGCCTGGGCGACTCATCCCCAGGCCATGTTCCAGACTGAGCGCATCATCAATCGTGTGTTTTCGCTGTTGCTGGGGCAGGAAATGGACTTTGGTGCCGGGTCGAAGGGACTCAGCCGGGCGGCGCTGGATTACCTTGTAGCGCACGCGGCGCGAGACCGGGCATTGGGAGCAGATACCGAATGGTCAGTGCTGCTGTATAGGGCTGGCTTCCCTGTAGAAAGCGTGCTGGTAGATGGTCTGGATTGGGAACTTCCCGACCAGCACCAGGAACGGGCGGCTGATACCGAACGGCAGCGGGCGATGATCGCGGCATATGATGCCGATGCTGACCGCTGGGCGCACCGGGTCAATGTGGCAGTAGAGATTGTCGAAGCCGGGCTGGATGCCTGGGCACGGGTACTGGAGAAAGGGTAGGGGGCTATGCGTTACCTGGAAATGCGGCGGCACACGATGCGCGTTAAACCGGGTCAGCATCTTACACAGGCGGGAGTCTCGCTGGCACGGCGGGTAGGTGAGAAAATGGGTCCGTTTGAAAGGGTCATCACCAGCACCATCCCCCGCGCCTATGAAACCGCGATTGCCATGGGATTCGCGGTAGACGAGCAGTTAGAGGGTCTGGGTATGATGGATGAAGGTGTAGAGGCCGAAGTCACCTGGGATGAAGGGTTTATGGCGTGGAGCGCAGCACTCAAACGGGATGGTGTGGCGGCGGCCTATGCCCGCAAACAGGCTGAGTTTCTCCGTTCGGTGGTGGCGGCGTTAAACGCGGGTGGCGCGGCTCTCGTCGTGTCGCATGGTGGTATTCTGGAGGCCGGTGCGGTGGGCTGTCTGCCGGATGCTGACCATGCCACATGGGGGCGCTACTGTTCGTGGTGCGAGGGCGTGCGGTTGGCGTTTGAAGAGGGTAGGTTTGTTTCTGCGGAAATCTTGCGGGTTGAATAATGGGATGCGGTTGTAGGAGCACAAAATGAAGCACACAGGGACAGTAACAGGGGTTGAGGCGATTGCGGCGCTGTTTGCCCATACGAAAGCACAGAACCGGGCGGCCTTTCTGCCGTATTTCCCGGTGGGCTATCCAACCTACGCTGAATCTTTGGACGCAATTACGGCGATGGCCGAAGCAGGTGTGGATGGCTTCGAGATAGGTGTGCCGTTCAGTGACCCGCTGGCTGATGGCCCAACTATTCAGGCGGCAACTCAGATCGCGCTTGAAAATGGCATCACGCTGCGGAAGTGCCTGGATGCGGTGCGCGCACTGCGCGGGCGCGGTGTTGAACAGCCCATGTTACTCATGAGCTACTTGAATCCCCTTCTGGCTTATGGTGTGGACGCATTTGTGGTGGATGCGAAAGCGGCGGGCGCGACAGGCCTGATTATCCCCGACCTGCCGCCGGAAGAGGCTGCGTTGTTCAGTGATACCTGCTCCCGTGAAGGGCTGGCGATGGTGTTTTTCCTGGCGCCGACCAGTGACGAACGTCGGATTGCCCTGGTGAATCAGTCGGCAACCGGGTTTATCTATGTGGTTTCCCTGACAGGCGTCACCGGTGCGCGGACGGAACTCCCTGCTGATTTGAGGAATTTTATTGGCCGGGTGCGGGAGCACAGCGATAAACCGTTGGTGCTAGGTTTTGGCATCAGCACGCCGGAACAGGCACGGAGTATGAATGATCTGGTAGATGGGTTTATTGTAGGCAGTGCCTTGGTGAAAGCGGGGAAAGACGATGCGGAGGCCGTTGGGATACTGGCGGCACAACTGCGTGCCGCATTGGAATAAACCCACATGGCGGAATTACACACATACCGTTGTACAAATTAACTGGTTGTTGATTAACATTCTGCGAAGTATTTGACAAGCTTGTTCGCTTCTGTTACGCTTGGCACTATTCTGGAGAAAAACGGGATTTAATACTGGTGTCTGCCGTAATTCGCACACGTTTCGCCACCTATTATTACTATTTTGAGAGCCACATAGGAAACGGTGGAGCGTTGCGTGCCGGTTTGACAGAGATAATCCTGTAGACCAGAGTAAGTCGGGGATAACCCAGAGGCGCAGAGCGAACGCTCCGCGCCTTTTTTGTTTCTTGAGGGAAAAAGAGGGCCTTATGAGCATGATGTTTCGGGGTGTGCGAGGGGCGACAACAGTAAATAGCAACACTGCTGACGCGATCCTGGCGGCGACCAAAGAACTGTTGCGAGCGATGATTGATGCCAACGATATTAAGGAGGACTTTGTCGCCAGCGTAGTATTTACGACAACGCCTGACTTGACGGCTGTTTACCCGGCAAAGGCGGCGCGGGAACTGGGCTGGGGGCGGACGGCGCTGCTGGGTTGCCAGGAGATGGATGTGCCAGGCGGCCTGGCACACTGTATTCGCATACTAATTCACTGGAATACGACGAAAACACTGGACGAAATCCAGCATGTCTTCTTACATGACGCGGTGCGGCTGCGCCCCGACTTGTATACACAGGGAACACCTAATAACAGCCACCAATAAGGGAGAGCGTAATATGATTGTCGTGATGAAGGTCAAGGCGACGGCTAAAGAGATTTCCGATGTAATTGCTCGTATCAAGAGCGATGGTTATGAGGCACATCTTTCCGAAGGCGAGGAACGCACGATTATTGGCGTAGTGGGCGAGAGTCCCACCCCGCTGCGCGAGGAAAATTACGCCACAATGGATGGTGTGGATAAAGTCGTGCGGATTTCTGTACCATACAAACTCGCCAGTCGCCAATTTCACCCCTCTGACAGTCTGGTGCCGCTGAATGGGGCGCAGATGGGCGGCAATAAGGTGCTGGTGATTGCCGGGCCATGCTCCGTGGAGAGTCGTGAGCAAATCATCGAAACCGCCTGCGCTGTAAAGGAAGCCGGTGCGACTGCGCTGCGGGGAGGCGCTTTCAAGCCACGAACTTCGCCTTACAGCTTTCAGGGTCATGGGGAGAAGGGGCTGCAATGGATGGCGGAGGCACGTGAGCGTACCGGATTGCCAGTTGTCACCGAGGTGATGGATCCGGCCCTGGTGCCGCTTGTGTGCCAGTATGCTGATGTACTGCAAATTGGAGCACGGAACATGCAGAACTTCGCGCTGCTGAATGCGGTTGGGGAAAGCCAGCATACAATACTGCTGAAACGCGGTATGAGCAGTACAGTGGAAGATTTGCTGATGTCCGCCGAGTATATCCTGGCGCATGGCAACAAACGGGTGATGCTGTGCGAACGAGGCATTCGTACTTTTGAGAAAGCCACCCGTAACACCTTCGATCTGAATGCAATCCCGGTTCTGAAGGCGCTGACTCATTTGCCAGTACTGGCCGATCCCAGCCATGCGGTTGGATTGTGGGAGTACGTCGAGTCAGTATCCCGCAGCGCGGTGGCGGCAGGTGCGGATGGCCTGATTATCGAGGTGCATCCCAAACCCGATGAAGCCTTGTCCGATGGTCGCCAGAGCCTGAAGCCGGATCGCTTCAAGTCTCTGATGCAGCAGGTGCGGCGCGTGGCAGAAGCTGTAGATCGCACGGCATGAGGAGGTATTTGTGAAGGTTCGACAAGCGGTAATAGAAGATGCTGAAATTGTTGCCGGGCTGATCTGCGATGTGCAGCGGTTGCACGCCGAGGCAGTGCCGCATCTGTTCAAGCCAGCGGATGACCCATCACCGTTTGTGGTGGACTGCCGTGAGCGGATTCTGACTGACCCGAATGGTCGGCTGTTTATCGTTGAGGAGGCAAGCGAAGCAGTTGGTTATGTGTATGCTCGTGTGCTGCGCCAGCCCGAAACGGCGTATGTTTATGCCCGAAGCGCCGTTCACATTGATCAGATTGCCGTTAAGCCGGATCGCCAGGGCAGTGGATATGGTCGGGCATTAATTGAGGCTGTATTTGATCTGGCGCGGGCCGAGGATATTGAGCGAGTCTCGCTGGATACCTGGAGCTTCAACACGGGGGCACATGGATTTTTCCGCAAGATGGGTTTTGATATGTTCATGTACCGGATGGATGTGTATCTGAAAGAGGAAGTATGAGTCCTGGTGGCTTTAGCTGCCGTCACCTCACGATTGTTGGCCTGGGATTAATGGGTGGTTCGCTGGCGCTGGCGTTGCGTGGGGTGGCGGGTACGATTACAGGGGTGGACCCGGACGAGGAAACGCGCCGTTACGCGGTGGAACACTTTATTGTGGATACGGCGACCGACGACCTGAAGGAAGGGGTGAAGGATGCCGATGTGGTCATCATGGCTGCCCCGGTAAGGGTGATTCTGGGGATGATTGAGCGGCGGATCGGTTCGTATCTGCGCTCGAATACGCTGCTGATTGACATTGGCAGCACCAAAGAGGATATTTGTGAGGCGATGGCGCAGTTGCCAATCGGGATTCAGGCGATTGGTGGTCATCCGATGACTGGCAAAGAGCGTAGTGGGGTAACAGCCAGTGACCCGGCTCTTTACCGGGGCAGGCCATTCGTGCTCTGCCCTACCCGACGCACAACACCTGCTGCGCGACTGCGTGCGCTGGAACTCATTGAAACGCTGCAAGCTGTCCCTTTTGAAATGGATGCGATACGCCATGATCGCTTGGTGGCGGCTATCAGTCACCTGCCGTATTTGCTGAGTTCGGCTCTGGTGGCAACAGTGGCGAAAGAAGGGGAGAACGACGCCACAGTGTGGGAGCTGGCGGCAGGCGGCTTTCGTGATATGTCCCGGTTGGCTGGCAGTGATGTAGAGATGATGGGAGATATTCTGAGCACGAACACACAGGCGGTGGCGACGCTGCTGGCGTTGTTCAGGGTGCAATTAGCGATGCTGGAAGCGAAGTTGATTTCCCGCGATGATAAAGAAGTAACCGAGTTCCTGCGACCGGCGCGGGAAGTGCGACTAGACTGGTATGCCAAATATGAGAATGGGACGAAATAATGGTGGAGACGCCTAAAGATAAGTTTGTGATAAACCCCAGTGCGGCACTGTGTGGGACGACGAAGGTACCTGGTGATAAGTCACTCTCGCACCGGGCGGTGTTGTTTGGGGCGCTGGCGCAGGGCGAAAGTCGGGTGCGCGGTTGGCTGGCGGCGGGCGATACTGAAGCCTCACTGAGGGCGATACAGGCGTTGGGCGTGCAGGTTGAGCGACACGGCACACACGATCTGACGATACACGGTGGCACACTCTCCCCGGCGGCGGGAGCGCTTGATCTGGTGAACGCCGGGACGGGTATACGGTTGCTGGCCGGGATTATGGCTGGACAGCCCTTTAGCAGCGTGCTGGATGGCAGTGAACAACTGCGTCGCCGCCCGATGAAACGTATTCTTGCCCCGCTGGGGATGATGGGCGCGGATATACACTCGGTAGATAATCACGCCCCGCTGTTAATTCGCCCGGCGCAATTGCGCGGAATCCAGTATGATATGCCGGTAGCCAGTGCCCAGGTCAAAAGTGCCGTCCTGTTGGCGGGGTTGTTCGCCAAAGGTGCGACGACGGTCACCCAGCCCGGCCCCGCGCGCGACCACACCGAAAGGATGTTGGCGGCGATGGGTGCGGATTTATCGCTGAATGGGAATGTAGCGGTGCTGAATCCGGGGAATGCGTTACAGCCGGTGGATATGACTGTGCCGGGCGATATGTCCTCGGCGGCGTTCCTGATCGTGGCGGCGCTGCTGGTGCCAGGGAGTGACATCACCCTGACCGGCGTCAACCTCAACGACACTCGTACCGGGCTGTTGGATGTGCTGCTGGGGATGGGCGCGGACATCACTGTAACCGAAACCGGACTGGAAGCGGGCGAGCCGGTGGGTACAATACGGGTGCGGCACAGCGTATTGAAAGGAACGGAAGTGGGTGGTGATCTGGTGGTGCGGATGATTGATGAGTTTCCGATTCTGATGGTTGCGGTGCTGACTGCCGATGGCACCACCACTGTCCGTGAGGCCGAAGAACTGCGCGTCAAGGAGACGGATCGTTTAGCGGTGATGACCGCCGAACTGCGGAAACTGGGTGCGGAAATCACTGAAACGAAAGACGGTTTTAGGATCACCGGGCCACAGGATTTGATGGGCGCGACGGTAGACGGCCATGACGACCACCGGATTGCCATGAGCATGGTTGTCGCCGGGTTGGTGGCGGAAGGTCGGACAACCGTCCTGGACGCTCGCTGTGCAGGCGACTCGTTCCCCGGCTTCGCGGAAACATTGGTCAGCCTGGGTGCGGACGTGCGGGTGAGTGAGATGTAAAACGCTATGTGGCCGTTATTTGGCGGGATGGTGCGTAACCTGGCAATTTTCAGCGCGGTTTCACTGCTCTGGTTTGTTCTTGGCGCAATCGTATCTCTCATCATCATATTGTTATATGTGAATAGCAGTGCGTATTGTCGGGATTGCGATACTGGCCTGGGGTTATGCGGAATCGGCTACTGCCTGGGCACGATAATAATGGTAGTTGTGTTGATGCGGTTTCCTACACAGATAAGCATAAAGAGAAAGAATGCTGACAACATGAATAGCGCTTTATCACGGGGCGAATCCGCCAATGACGAATAAAGTCGGCATTATTGGCTGGCCTGTGGCGCACAGTATCAGCCCTGCCATGCACAACGCAGCTTTCGCAGCGCTCGGCATGAACGACTGGCACTATGACGCCGTGCCGATCCCGCCGGACATCGTGCGCCAGGGTCTCAAGACGCTCAAAGGGGAGGGCGGTTATGTGGGGGTGAATGTGACCATCCCGCACAAGCAGGCCGTAATGCCCTACGTGCATCCTGATGAGCGAGCGCGGGCGGTTGGGGCGGTGAATACCATTGATTTTCGTGATGACAGCGGCACCAATACCGATGTTCCGGGCTTTGTTGGCGACCTGGAAGCGCATGGGGTGGCGCTGGCCGGCACACGGGTAATCGTCCTGGGGGCAGGTGGCGCGGCTAGGGCAGCGGTCTATGGGTTGGCACAGGCCGGGGCGCAGGTCGTGGTTGTCAACCGGACGCGCAATCGGGCACAGGAGATGCTGGCGAATCTGGCTTTGTCCGCTGGTATTAACAGCGCCGAAGTCATGACGCTGGATGAGGCGGCGGAATGGGGCGCAGGGCTGATTGTCAACTGTACATCCGTAGGTATGTGGCCGCATGTCGAGGAATCTCCCTGGCTTACTGGTATCTCGTTTCCCAAAGGCGCGACGGTTTATGATATGGTGTATCGCCCGGAAAAGACCGCCCTGCTGCAAGAAGCAGAGGCAAACGGTGGACGGGCGATAGGCGGATTGGGTATGCTTGTCCGGCAGGGGGCGAAATCCTTCGAGTTATGGACTGGTCGCGCTGCACCCGTAGACGTGATGTTCGCGGCGGCCAGGGATGCACTTCAAGAGAGGTGAGATGATACGATTTTTAACCGCTGGGGAGTCGCATGGCCCACTTCTAACTGCCATCCTGGAAGGATTCCCGGCGGGCGTGCCGCTGACTCCTGATGACATCAACAATGAATTATTCCGGCGCCAGCAGGGTTACGGCTCTGGTGGGCGGATGAGTATTGAACGCGATACGGTACGCATTACTGCCGGAGTGATGAACGGCAAAACGACTGGCGCGCCGATTGCCTTATTGGTCGAAAACCGGGATTTCAAAAACTGGAAAGAGCGTGACATTACGCCGATGACGACGCCGCGCCCTGGTCATGCCGATCTGACGGGTGCAGTCAAATACGGTTACCGGGAGTTGCGACTGGCGCTTGAGCGTGCCAGCGCCCGCGAGACGACGATGCGTGTCGCAGTGGGCGCAATCTGCAAACGACTGCTGGTGGAATTTGGTGTTACCGTTGGCGGCTATGTCGTGCAGATTGGCGACGTGGCGGCGGAAATCCCGGTGGAAATGTCCTATGAGGAGCGTTTCCGCGCTGCCGAAGAAAATGATGTGCGCTGTCCGGACAGCGAGTCAGCGGTTGCGATGCGCGAGGCTATCCGGCAGGTCAAGATTGATAAAGACACGCTGGGTGGGATTATGGAAATCGTCGCGCTGGATGTGCCGCCGGGATTAGGCTCACATGTACATTGGGACAGGCGGCTCGATGCGCGGATTGTGGCGGCGATGGTGAGCATCCACGCCATGAAGGGCGCGGAAATCGGCCCGGCTTTCGAGAACGCGACCAAGCCCGGTACCCAGGTGCAGGATGAAATCATCCTTGAAGGCGATGGCGAACATCTGGGACGGCACACCAACCGGGCTGGCGGCATTGAGGGTGGCATCTCCACCGGTGGCCCTGTTGTCGCGCGAGTTGCGATGAAACCGATTGCCACTGTTCTCCAGGGAATTGACTCGGTAAATCTGGCGACAGGGCAGGTGGAGGCAACAACCTACGAACGCAGCGATTTCTGTGCGTTGCCCCGCGCTATCCCGGTAGGGGAGGCGATGCTGGCTATTGTGCTGGCCGACGCGCTGCTCGAAAAACTTGGCGGGGATAGTCTGGACGAAATGCGGCCACGTTTTGAAAGTTTGCGCCAGATGCGGTTGAGCGATCTGCCCATGGACAATCTGGAATGGCGTTTTGGCTATGAGTAATGATCGCAACATTGTGATTACAGGATTCATGGGTACAGGTAAAACCACCGTCGGGCAGTTGGTAGCGGCGCAGCTCAATCGTGAGTTCATAGATACCGATGCTGAAATCGTGCGCCGTACCGGGCGCTCAATTCCCAGCATCTTCGCGCAGGATGGTGAGGCGACCTTCCGGGCGCTGGAAGGTCGTCTGTGCCGGTTCCTGGGCGCACACCGAGGGTTTGTTATCGCTACTGGTGGTGGGATGCTGGTGGATGAGGGCAACCGCCGTGTGATGCTGGCTTCCGGGTTAGTTGTGTGTCTGGGCGCTTCAGCAGAGGCGATTGAGAGGCGAATCGGAAACACCGCTGATGACCGCCCGCTGCTGAGGAAGGATTGGCAGGCACTTTTGGAACGTCGTCTGGTTGCTTATGCGGCCATCCCCCATCAGATCGATACTACCGACAAGACGCCGGTAACCGTAGCCGAGGAGATTGTCGCCCTATGGCAACAGTTCATGTAACTGCCCCCGATGGCGGCTATGATATTGTGATCGAACCGGGTTTATTGAGCCGGGTCGAATCCTGGGAACTACATGGTAGCGTGGTGGTCGTCACCAATACCACCCTCGCCCCGCTGTATGGCGAAAAGTTGGCGGCACGTTTGGGCGCGGCGCTGGTCATAGTGCCGGACGGCGAACAGTATAAGACACTGGAAATTGTCGCGCAGCTTTACAGAGAATTCGTCTCTGTCGGGCTGGATCGCAGCGGCACAGTCATTGCACTGGGTGGCGGAGTCGTGGGCGATACAGCCGGGTTCGCGGCGGCCACGTATATGCGTGGCGTGCGGCTGGTACAGGTGCCGACAAGTCTACTGGCAATGGTCGACTCCAGTGTGGGTGGCAAGGTCGGTGTGGATTTACCTCAGGGCAAGAATCTGGTTGGAGCGTTCAAGCAACCGGACATCGTGTTGGTTGACCCCTCCGCCCTGACAACACTGCCACAACGCGAGTGGCGCTGTGGGCTGGCCGAAGTTATCAAGCATGGTCTCCTGGCCGACGCTGCTCTGCTGGAAATGGCTTCGTGTAGTCAGAACGACACACGAGCAGCAGCCGAACTTGTACGCCGGGCGGTACAGGTCAAAGTAGATGTGGTGCAGCAAGACCCGTTCGAACAGAACATTCGTGCCCACCTGAACCTGGGGCATACCTTTGCCCACGCTATTGAGCAAGTTTCCGGCTATCGTTGGCCGCATGGCGAGGCGGTGGGTGTCGGGCTGTTAGCGGCTGCGCGCCTTTCGTATCGGCTGAATCTGTGTGGCGCAAGTGTGCCGGAACAGGTGGAGCGCATTCTAAAAAACATTCATCTGCCGCACCGATTGGACAATCTTGACCCGCAAGCGCTGTATGCTGCAATGGCAACAGACAAGAAATGGCAAAGTGGGCGTTCGCGCTTCGTGCTGCTAAGCGAGGTAGGCAAAGCGGAAATCGTTGAGCATATCGCGCCTGAGTATATCATCTCCACCCTGGAGGAACTCTTATGAGTAAGGCAGTATTGTTACTGCACGGCCCAAATCTTAATCTACTGGGGATGCGCGAGCCGGAAATCTATGGTTCAAATACGTTGGATCAGATAAACGAGCTAGCAACAGCCCATGCTACAGCACACGGAGTTGTACTCCGCGCGAAGCAGTCCAACCACGAGGGCGAACTGATAGATACCCTTCATGATGCCCGCACCTGGGCCGGGGGAGTTGTGTTGAATCCTGGCGCATACACGCATACATCAATTGCACTGCGCGACGCCATTTCCGCCATTGTTATTCCTGTGATTGAAGTACACCTCTCCAATATTCATGCGCGGGAAGCATTCCGCCATGAATCGCTAATAGCACCGGTATGTGTGGGGCAGGTTATGGGATTTGGTTGGCGCAGCTATATGTTAGGGTTAGATGCACTGCTAGGGCATCTCGGTTGGCTGTAAGTGAGAGTAAGGACAAGCGATGACGACACGCGAAGATATACTATCCGCCATCAGCGATCAGCAGATTCAGTTTATTGATCTGTGGTTCACCGACATTACCGGGTTGGTCAAGAGCGTTACACTGCCGAGCAGCGAGATTCAGACTGTACTGGATCATGGCGCACACGTTGACGGTTCTTCTATCGAAGGTTTTGCGCGTGTGGCCGAAAGTGACATGACCCTGATACCGGACATTGAGACATTTGCCGTGCTGCCCTGGGACCCGCCTGAGGAGCGTACTGCCCGGCTAATCTGCACAGTACATACGGTCCAGGGCGAACCATTCATTGGCGATCCGCGTACTGTGTTGACCCGCATGATTGAGCAGGCCGCTGGGATGGGGTTCCATTACAAGACTGGCATGGAACTGGAATTTTTCCTGTTTCAGACAAGCGAGGGCGGGGATAAACCACTGCTACCACAGGACAATGCCGGTTATTTTGATATGTCAACTGGGCAGTCCCAGGCGATTCGCCGCAGGATGCTGGCAACACTCTCCGACCTGAATATACAGGTTGAATCTACACATCACGAAATCGGGTCCGGCCAGCACGAGATAGACCTGCGCTTTGACAGTGCCTTGGCTTCGGCGGATAAGGTGCTGACCTCGCGGGTAGCGCTTAAGACCATTGCGCAGCGCCAGGGACTCTACTGCACGTTTATGCCGCGCCCTGTGGAAGATTTGCCCGGTTCAGGAATGCACACTCACCAGAGTCTGCACGCCTTGCAGACTGACGATAATGTTTTCGCCCAGCCCGGCGATGAATACGGCCTTTCGGAGGTTGCTCGCCATTTTTTGGCTGGGCAGCTCTACCATGCACGGGGAATGGCCGCTGTGTTGGCACCGTTGGTAAATTCCTACAAGCGGCTGGGGACGAGCTTTGAGGCGCCTGTTTATGTGACCTGGGCACATATTAATCGCGGCGCCCTCATCCGTGTGCCACACATTGCGCGTGGTCGCGAGACCCATACCCGCCTCGAACTGCGCTGCCCTGACCCCAGCAGCAACCCGTACCTGGCGAGCACCGTCATGCTTGCAGCCGGATTAGATGGTATTCGCCAGCGGATGCAGTTACCTGCCGCGCTAGAAGAAACCCTGTTCCAACAAGACCCCAGCCGCCGCCGTCGTTTAGAGGTGCTGCCGACATCGTTAGGGGAAGCATTGGATGCACTGGCACAGGATGAGGTCATTCTGACGGCGCTGGGACCCTTTATCAGTGATCGTTATCTTGCGGCCAAGCGCCAGGAATTCGACGCTTATAACCGACAGGTGACACCCTGGGAACTGGAACGCTACCTCAACCACTACTGAGAATCAATTGGTGAATGCGGTTAAGCGCGTCCACTGCCTGTTCCACTGCCACCACTACCGACAGGCTGCAACCGGTTGGCCCCTGCATAAGTGCCAGTATCTGGATGCCACTCATTGTTTGCAGGATACCAGCAGTTACGCCCGGTACTTCATTCAAATGTGCCCCAATTACGGTGATGATCTGTACTGGCTGGAGTTCCCATTGCTGGGTGCGTGGATTCGCTTGCAGGGCGCTGCTTAAAGCGGCTCGGATCTGATGCAGGGCGTTTGGCCCGGCAGCCGTTGGGGTCAAAAAGTAGACGGCGTAATGTGTAGATGATCGCGACGATGTGGCAACATCAGCGTATCCTGATGGCACAGCTGATATGACTTGTTCGACTATTTCTTCCAGTGTCGGGATATAGCTCGACAATGGTACTGTCAGGCTGAAACCAGAAATAGACGTCACCGCTTTGACAATCTGGCTCGTGTGTGGGCTGTGCTGGTGGATTAACGTCCCTGCCCGGCGTGGAGATCTGAAGTTTTTGACACGGACGGGAATTTGTGAATTGCGCAGTAAATCAATCATGCGAATGTGCAGGATGCGTGCGCCGAAATACGCCAGTTCAGCCACTTCTTCATACGATAGGCGCGGGATGACCTGAGCGCTCGGAATGATATGGGGGTCTGCTGACATCAGGCCATCCACACCGGCCCATATCCATACTTCCTGGGCATGTAAGCAGCTCCCCAGGATTGAAGCAGTATAATCGCTCCCGCCACGTCCAAGTGTGGTTGTCCGGCCTGAGCTATCCACGCCAATGAATCCGGTCACAACCGGGATGATCTGACGTTCCAGAATCGGCACCAGTTGGCTGGTCACGCGATGCTGGGTTTCGGTTAGTGCCGGGGAAGCGCCGCCAACCGTGTCATCAGTGATTATCAGGCCGGTGCCATCAAGAGCAACACTGGGGATACCATTCTGGCGTATCAAAGCCGCTACGATGCGCGCCGAGAGCCGTTCACCCATACCGATTGTCGCGTCATACTGGGTTAGTGCCGCTTTTTCGGTAGGCGCTTCCGCAATACCCTGATACAGATTCAGCATCTCGAGCAGCAGTCGGTCAATCTCCCCTTCAAGTGCCGCTTTTTCATTTATTTCCAGGGGGAGTGTGCCAATCAGGGCGACATGACGGGTACGTAGAGTAGCCACAATCCGTCGGTAGCCTCGTTGGTCACCCAACCGTGCCATGTCCGCTGCTTCGATCAAGATGTCGGTTACGCCATCCAGCGCTGAAACTACCAGCACCAATTGCCCCCACTGGTGAGATTCATGGAGTACAATATTGAGCGTCTGATTGAGAGCGGCTGTCGTGCCGATACACGACCCACCGAATTTCATAACTAATGTGCCCATTATTTCCCTTACCACTTCAAGGCATCACTATGAGATAATTTGTCTGATTGATAGACAGGTGAAATAATTGTAATGGCAGTGGTTTCAAGAGACTAGCATCTGTGTTCGACTGTGTCAATATTTTGCCAGATCACGATTCTCTGCTTATTATGGTAGATGCATATCAGTTTTATTGTTGAGCAGGAGTGTTACGAAAAACAACTATGGACACCATTAGCGACCAAACACCCACAATTGCCGGGGTGCGATTTCAGAAAATCGGCAAATTGTATCATTTTGATTATAGCCAACATCCCGACTTGAAACCGGGCGACTTCGTGATTGTCGAAACGGCCCGAGGTCGGCAGATGGGGCAGGTGATGGGATTTGCTGCCGCTGAGAAAGACCTGGGAGAATACCGCGCTATCTTGCGTCCAGCCACGCCGCGTGACCTGGTGCTTCAGCATCAGTGGGAAGCCCAGCAGGATGAGGCGCTGCAAAAGTGCCAGGTATTGGCAGCACAAATTGGGGGATTTGCCGAGGTGAAGTTTGTCGCTGCACAGTATAACTATGATGGCAGCCGCCTGACTTTTCTCTTCAGTGCGGAGGATAAGGTAAACACTGGTAGATTATGGCATGAGTTGGGCAAAGCCTTCCCTGCACAGATCGAGATGCGGCAGATTGGCCCCCGCGACATCGCCAAGTTGTTGGGGGGGTATGGTGCCTGTGGCGAATTACGCTGTTGCAGTACCTTCCTAACCGATTTCAGCCCGATTTCGATTAAAATGGCGAAAGCCCAGGGGATTTCCCTTAATCCGTCGGAGATTACCGGAATGTGCGGACGGTTACGCTGCTGCCTTGTCTATGAATACGAGCAGTATGCTGAAGCCCGCAAGCATCTGCCGAAGAAGAATAAGCGAATTGGCACACCCTTTGGCGAGGCGAAGGTTATAGATGTCCACCCATTGCAAGATGCGGTGACGGTGTTCACTGAGGAAGGTCGCCAGTTAGTCTATCGCGACGATATTATCCCGCTTGATGAGTGGAACGCGCTGCAAAAGAAGGCTAAAGAGCCATGCGGCAAGCATGAAAACGGAGATTGTGACTGTGGGGCGCAGTCCGGCAAAACAACGAAGGAATAATGCATGGCAGAATCACGTGATGCAAATGGTGTTCGCCGGGTGATGGGGGTTTTTGCCCACCCGGATGATCCTGAGTTTTTCGCCGGGGGCACGTTTGCTCGTTGGGCAGATGAGGGCGCGGATATCACCTTCGTGTTGGCAACCAGTGGCGATAAGGGCAGTGATGACCCAGACATGACTCACCAGCGGCTGATAGAAATCCGTGAGCAGGAAGAACGCAGTGCGGCTGCCGTATTGGGTGTGCGGGATGTGGTTTTTCTGCGCTATCTGGATGGTGAATTACAGCCGACGCTTGACCTGCGCCGGGATATTGCCCGCATGATCCGGCTGAAGCGCCCGGATGTAGTGGTCACATGCGACCCGACGGCATTCTGGTATGGCACATCGTCTATCAATCACCCTGACCACAGGGCAATTGGCACAGCCGTGATAGAAGCAGTATTCCCGGCGGCGCGTGACAGGCTTAATTTTTTTGAACTGGCTCGCGATGAGGGGTTGGAGCCGCACAAGGTCCGGCAAGTTTATATTTCCGGGGCACAGCAGCCCACGACCAAAGTGGATATTTCAGCCTATCTGGAGACGAAGATCAATGCGCTGCGCGAACACCGCAGCCAGATCAAGGATATGGAGAGCCTGGAAGAACGCCTGCGCTCGCGTCTTGACGCTGAGTCGCCGGAAGAACACCCACGTTACATGGAATCGTTCCGCGTGATTACATTTGATCGGTAGGTATGGATGACAGGTATAGATTTTCGGGCTGAAGCAGAAGCGCTGCGAGCTGAGTTGATCGCCCGCCGCCGTGATTTACACATGCATCCGGAACTCGCGTTTGAGGAGTTTCGGACTTCCGGTATCGTGGCCGAAGAGTTAAATCGGCTTGGTCTGGAAGTCCAGAGTGGTGTGGGCAAGACCGGGGTGGTCGGTATTCTGGATGGGGCTAAGGACGGACCCACCGTATTGGTGCGTGCCGATATGGATGCGCTGCCAATTCTGGAAGAGAATGACTTCGAGTATGTTTCCGCCGTACCGGGCAAAATGCACGCTTGCGGCCATGATGGACACACGACCATTGCGCTGGGTGTGGCGAAACTGCTCTCCCAGCGCCGCGCTCAATTGGCGGGACGTGTCAAATTCGTATTCCAACCGGCGGAGGAAGTTGTCGGTGGTGCGAAAGCGATGATCGCTGATGGAGTGCTGGAGAACCCGCGCCCGGATGTCAGCGTTGGGCTGCATCTTTGGAATGGGATGCCGCTCGGCCAGCTAGGGGTGGCTGATGGCCCGGTCATGGCCGGCTCATCTACTTTTACCCTGACGATTACCGGCAGAGGTGGTCATGCGGCCTCCCCACATAGCGCTGCTGATCCGGTGGTGTGTGCCGCCCAGTTGATTACCGCTTTCCAGAGTATTCTCAGTCGTAATATGAACCCGCTCGACAGCGCAGTGATTTCGGTCACACAGCTCCAGGCGGGGACAGCCTCTAACATAATCCCTCAGACTGTGCAGATGAATGGCACAATTCGCGCTTTCCGTTTGGAGGTGCGCGATCTGGTCGAGAATCGGATGCACGCCATCAGTAAATCCCTATGCGAGGCGATGGATTGCGTGGCAGAACTCAACATTAATCATCATGTGCTGCCGGTTGCGAATCATCCAGAAGTCAGCCAACGGCTACGCGGTGTGTTCCGGCATTTTGTGGGAGATGATGGTCTGCTGCTGGATGAGCGCACGATGGGTTCGGAGGATGTCGGTTTGTTCATGGACGACATTCCGGGGATGTACTTCTTCGTTGGCGCAGCCGTGCCGGGACGGGAAGTCTATTACGGACATCATCATCCCCGTTTTGATTTTGATGAAAATGCGCTGCCCTTAAGCGTGGCTTTGCTGGCTTCAGCGGTGGCTGAGTACTTAGTACCTGGGTAAGCTATGGCATTCAATAATGTGCTGCGCTGGTGTGATGGCCGGGGCTGGCTGGTATTCTCCGGGGCAGTTGGTAGTGATGCCATTCGGGCCGCCGCCTTAGGGCGGGCTTCCGCTGATGGAGGGCTGGCGCTGGTTTGCATGGGGTCACCTGAGCGCTGTGAGCAGGTTCTAGACGACCTGGAAGACCTGGGCGCACCATCGGGCTATCTGGTGGATGTATTATCTGAGGCGGACGATACGATTCGAGAAAGACTCTCAGAAGCCGGGATTATTGTCGTGATCGGGGTGGACGATGCGTTGGCGGTTCGTTCGGCGCTATTGGGGGCGGCCTCTGATGGGATTATGGCAGCGTTTGCCAATGGTGCGCTCATCTTGCTGGAGGGGTGGGCTGCCGCCGCTGCCGGGGCGTGGCTCGTCACCGCCGAGGGTGAATCGCTTGCCGGTCTGTCATGGCTTCAGGCAGCTACGGTCATACCGGGCGCGGCCAGCGTGAGCGATTACCCTCCTGCGCGATCTGCCTTAATCAGCCATCCCGAATCGATTGCAGTTAGTATTGGCGGCGGTTCGGCGCTGGTGCTGGGACCGGATGGCGAAGTGGAAATCTGGGGTCAGCGGCAGGTCAGTATTGTCCTGGGCAGTGATTATCACCGATAATAGCCAATCACTTTTGAAAACGCTGATTGCATTGGGCAGCGTGGTATGATGTGATTGTATTTTGCAGAAAAGGAAGGGAATTGTGCCTGCGACCATTCTAGTAGGAGCGCAGTGGGGGGACGAAGGAAAGGGCCGGGTTGCTGATTGGCTTGCAGCGCAGTCGGATGTCGTCGCACGTTTTGCGGGCGGAGACAACGCCGGGCATACCGTGTATGTGGGTGACAACCTGTTTAAGCTGCACATGATTCCATCCGGGATTCTGCATGAGCAGGTGACATGCGTACTGGGTAACGGCATGGTCATTAACCCGGTAAACCTTGTCAAGGAGATGGATGGCCTGCAAACGATGGGTGTGGATATATCCCCTGACCGGCTGATTATCAGCACACGGGCGCATATCATCACCCCAGCGCACATCGCGCTGGATGCGGCTTCGGAGAAGGCGCGGGGTGCGGGTGCGATTGGGACTACCTTGCGTGGTATTGGCCCGGCCTACCTGGATAAAACCGGGCGACAGGGGATTCGTACCGGGCTGATGGCGCAGGAAGAAGCATTTGCAGATGCCCTCTACGAGATGGTTAGGCGCACGAACGATATTCTGGTGAAGCAGTACGGCGCGGAGACACTCGACCCGCAGAAAGCGGCAGAGGACTATCTGGCGGCTGCGATACGACTGCGACCTTACCTGCGGGACGTTTCGGTCTATCTCAACCAGCGTATGAACACTGGAGCGCGAGTCTTGTGCGAAGGAGCGCAAGGCACGCTGCTCGATGTAGATCATGGTGATTATCCTTTTGTGACCAGCTCTTCACCTACATCCGGTGGAGCGCTCACTGGATTGGGCTTCGGGCCGAGGCGGGTTGACCGGATTGTGGGTGTTGCCAAGAGTTTCAGTACGCGAGTGGGCAGCGGGCCGATGGTGACAGAACTGCACGGCGAATTGGGTGATCGGCTGCGAGGCACAGGTGAGCATTTCTGGGATGAGTATGGCACGACTACGGGGCGTCCGCGCCGCTGTGGTTGGTTGGATACAGTGGCGCTGCGTTATGCTGCTCAGGTGAACGGCTTTACCGAAATTGTGTTGACCAAGCTGGATGTTTTGAGCGGCTTTGACGAGTTGAAAGTCGCCAGCGCCTATATGATTGATGGCCGTCAGGTGGACTTTCCGCCCGACACAGTCATGGAACTCGAACGCGCCGAACCTGTCTATGAGACTTTGCCGGGCTGGTCGGAAGATATCGGTAGGGCGCGGCGTGGCGACGATCTGCCGCAAGCAGTACGGAACTATATTCAGCGGGTAGCCGATTTGTGCGGTGTGCCGGTTCGGACAGTCAGTGTTGGCCCGGAACGCGATCAGTTGGTACATTTCTAGGGCGTCATGGACGACAAGACCTATACTTTTGATATGGATGCGCCTGTAAGTGCGCCGCCGCAAACGGTGGTTTCGTTGGTGCCGAGTGTGACCGAGTCGCTGTTTGATCTGGGGTTGGGTGGGCGATTGGCAGCGATTACCGACTACTGTGTGCGCCCGGCGGCTGAGACTACCCGGTTGCCCCGTATCGGGGGTACGAAAAACCCGGATGTAAGCCGCATCATCAGCCTGAAACCTGACCTGGTGATTGCTAACCGCGAGGAAAACCGTCGGGAGGATGTTCTGGCGCTGCAAGCTGCCGGGATTCCCGTGTGGGTGACTTTCCCGCGTACCGTAAGCGAGGCCATTAACCTGCTGTGGAATATCATGCATATCTTTGATGAGCCAGCGATGGTGCCGCGAGTCCGGTTGATTGAGCAGACCATGGACTGGGTGCTGCGGATTAGCGAAGCGCAGGCTGTTGACAGGCCGTGCCGGGTGTTTGTTCCTATTTGGCTTGAACCGCTCATGACGTTCAATGCTGCGACTTATCCTCACGACGTGCTGCGAGTATGCGGCGCGTCCAATGTGTTCGCGGATCGGGAACGCCACTTTCCGCTGGAAGCTGATCTGGGGCAGGCTGAACCATACGCTGCTGATGACCCGCGTGTACAGGGGCGCGACACTCGCTACCCACGTGTATCCTGGGAAGAGATAGAAGCCGCACAGCCTGATATGGTGCTGCTGCCCAGCGAGCCATTTGAATTTACCGGAGAGCATGTGAGCCTGTTCGCCCAGTTGGACATACCGGCGGCGCGACATAATCGGATTATACTGGTAGATGGCTCGCTGTTGACCTGGCATGGCACGCGGTTGGCCCATGCGCTGGATACCTTGCCAGCGCTGTTTTCCCCGAAAGAGAGTTGAGAGTATTTGGTGATGTTATCTTCTGACTCGATGGCTGAATGGTTGAATATTGTCGCCCATGATTTGAAGACTCCCATTGGTTCAGTACGGAGTTGTATTGACCTGGTGGAGCAGTTGGGGGAATTGAACGAGAAGCAGCAGCAGTTCCTCGGGCGGGCTTTGTCCGGGTTGGATCGTATGGAGCATCTCGTATCGCGCTTGCTGGATATTTCCTGGATTGACGCAAATATGCAGCTTGACCTTGCGCCGTGTGAGCTGCCGCGCTTAATCCAGGAGACGGTGGATTATCACAGCGATGTGGCTCGTACCCGGCAAATCACCGTTCAGTCTCATTTTGCCGATGATCTGGAGCCAATTCTGGCTGATTCGCGCCGTCTGAGCCAGGTCCTTGATAATCTCGTGAGCAACGCGGTCAAATATAACCGGGATGGCGGGATAGTAGAGATTGACGTTACGAATGAGCAGGACTCGGTATTGGTTAAGGTACATGATACCGGTATGGGTGTGGCCGTTGAAGACCAGGCGCGGGTCTTTGAGCGATTCTTCCGATCACGTGCCGGTGTGCGTAAAAAGATTGAGGGGAGCGGGCTGGGGCTGGCGATTGCGCAGGCGATTGTCCAGAAACACCGGGGGCGCATCTGGCTGGAAAGTGAACCAGGTAACGGGACAACATTCTTCTTTACACTGCCGTTGAAAATGGCGCTCAATGAAGGGAACGACACGGTGAGCGAGACTCGTTACCATGTCGGGGAAGGTAATGAATCCCATGCTCACATACCAGCACATTTGGGCACCGAGGAAAACGACGCGGTGAATGACGATATTCAAGAAGCGCCGGAAATCGCCCCGGCAGATGTGAGCAGTGATGAGATGTAGCTGCCAGGCAAGCTGTCTTGCTATCGGTTGTGCGAAATAGTACAATCCTGCGCGATTTTGATGACATGCTCCGTATATTTTTGGAGGTTCTACGTGAAAAGATTAGGTATTATTCTGGTTCTGTTGGTGATCTTGATCGCTGGTGGTGCCTTAACCGCCCGGAACGCATCAGCCCCGAATACTATCCCGCTGCCCGGTTTGATTCGTACTACCGATAACCCGGAAGCGTCGGTAATGGTGATGACCGATTGGCAGGCGGAGCAGTTCTTTCTGGCAATAGGTTTTATTCTTTTCAATGTGGTGGGTATCGCCGTGACGATTACGATTGTGATGTGGCTGCTTGACCGGCAAGTGCGCCGGGCGCGAGAGTCTGATGGTAGTTCTGTGATTACAAGTGGCGGAGACGCCTGATCTGGCGCATACGAACGATGACTTCGACAAGTAAATTGTTTACCAGGCTGGCTTATTTCACGGCTGCGCTAACCGTGGGTTTGATTGTCTTTGGTGCGATAGTGCGTGTAACGGATTCCGGCCTGGGCTGTGGTAACGATTGGCCGTTTTGTAATGGCACGATCTTTCCACCGCTCGATAACATCACCGCCTGGATTGAGTGGCTGCACAGGCTGTTTGCCTTGCTGATCGGCGTCCTGGGCCTGGTGATGCTCTACTTGGCGATGCGGCGTTACCGCACTGAGAACCGCCTGGTTCTGAACATGACGATTATGGCTGCCGTTCTGTACCTGGTGCAGAGCATTCTGGGTGCGTTTACTGTAAAACTTGACCTGCCGCCGACGATTGTCACACTGCATCTGGGCACCGCCATGCTGCTGTTAGGTGGGCTGCTGGCATCAGGCGTTTTCGCGGCGCATCGCCCTCGACCCCAATACGAACCTGACCAGACCACCGGGCTGATTTATATGACGGCGGTACTGTCCCTAGTGATTATCATCACAGGGGCACTGGTACGCGGTAGTGGTGCGACGTTGGCCTGTATTGATTGGCCGCTGTGTAATGGGCAGCTCTGGCCGAGCGGGCAGGGGCAGCTGGCGATTATCCATATGATTCACCGGGTTGCGGTGTTGTCACTGGGGGTTTCGCTGGCGCTGCTGATCTGGTTTGTGCGCCGTGACCGGCAAGATAGCACGGTGCGGCAGTTGACACTGGTCGCACTGATTGCATATTTGCTCCAGGCAGCTGTAGGCGCTCTGTATGTGTGGAATACCGCTGCGCCATTATGGGGGGCACTGCATGTTGGTCTGGCGTCAATCACGTGGGCGACGCTGGTTATCCTGAGTATTTTTGAATGGCTGAACACTCAATCCGAACGAAAAAGTCAAATGGCGAACGAAACGATCTAATGGAATCTGCTATCCACGCTCCTCAACTAAGTTTCACAACTACACTTAAGACGTATCTAGAACTGGCGAAGTTACGTATTGTCCTGCTGCTCCTCTTCACAACAGTGACGGCAATGGTGATTGCCGCCAATGGTGCGCCATCCGCCGCTATCTTAATCCCTACGATGATCGGTGGCGCGTTAGCGGCTGCCGGTTCGAGCGCTATTAACCAGTACCTTGACCGGGACATGGATGCGAAAATGGCGCGTACCAGTCGTCGTCCGATTCCATCCGGGCGGGTCAAACCCGTGAATGCTCTCCTTTTCGGTCTGGCTTTGGTGGCCTGGTCGGTGCTGATACTGGGTGTCTGGGTGAACTGGCTGGCAGCCGGTTTGGCGTTGATTGGCGGCCTGTACTATGTCATCCTGTACACTATCATTCTTAAACGCAATACGGTTGTAAATATCCTGATCGGTGGTGGTGCGGGTGCTGTGCCGGTACTGGTGGGGTGGGCGGCGGTATATGGTTCGCTCTCATTCGAGTCGTTTATTCTGTTCGCCATCGTGTTTTATTGGACCCCGCCACACAGTTGGGCGCTGGCGCTGCTGGTCAACAAAGATTATGCTGCTGCGAATGTGCCCATGATGCCGGTGGCGCGTGGTGAAGAAGTCACCCGTCGCCAGATACTATTTTATTCGGCGCAGTTGTTTCTCATCTCATTGCTGCCGGGGTTATTTGGCACGCTCGGTTGGTTCTATACGGTGGCCGCCATTCTGTTGGGGGCTGGTATGATTCGCCAGTCAATCCTCTTAATCCGACAGGCTACTGGCCCAGCGTCACGGCGGATGTACAAGTATTCCACTATGTACCTGGCAATGCTTTTCCTGGCGATGATGATTGACAGGCTGATTTAAAGCTGTGAAAGGACTGTCGTGAGCAGCAAAGCATCCCGGTCAATATTCGGTTGGCCGGTTTATCTTGTGTCCGGTTTTTTATTGATATTTGGTGTGCTGGCGGTCGTGGAATTCTTTAACTACATGCCCACCGATACTGAGCATCTTCCAGAGGCTACACTGACTGCCGGGAGCTATCTCGAACGTGTAAGTCCGCTCTTAACCGATGCTTCCACGGAGCGTGGTGCGATGCTGGTGGTGCAGTATGGCTGCACAGCCTGCCACCGCGAAGGCGCGGTAAACAATATTGCGCCAGCGTTTACGGGCATAGGTGAGCGCGTTGAGACCCGTCGCCCACCACTGACGCCCGAAGCCTATATCTACGAGTCGATTAATTTCCCGTTGGCGTATGTGGTCGAAGGTTTCACGCCGGCCATGCCACTTGATTTTTCTACCCGCATACCCGCCCCGGAGCAGGGCGACATTATCGCCTTTCTCCTTTCCCCTGAAGCGCACTAACTATGTACCTGGATGTCTTCACCGTCTCGGCGTTGGTTGATGAATTCCTGGATACGCTGGTGGGTGGGCGTATCCAGGACGTGCTGGACGTAGACGAAACCGGCATCGGTCTCGAAATCTACGCCAACCACAGGCGGCGCTACCTGTACCTGAGCGCCGATCCTCTTTCGCCGCGTCTCCACCTTGTGAGCGATAAACTGCGACGTGGCCTGACGAAGCCGACTCAGGTGGGGTTACTGCTGCGCCGCTACGCTGAGGGTGGGGGCATTACCCATGTCAGCCAGCCACCCTGGGAGCGCATTCTGCAATTTGACATTGAAGGACCGGAAGGCGAAATCGCCTTGATTGTCGAGCCGATGGAGCGTCGCAGCAATATTCTGCTGGTACGTGAAGGGGTTATTGTGGACTGTATGCGCCGCGTCGGGCCGGAAGAGAACCGCTACCGGTTGAGTTTGCCTGCGCACAAGTATGTCCTGCCGCCACCACAAACGGGCAAACTGGATCCGTTCAAACTCACCTCGGAAGATATGATCGGCCTGTTTGATCAGATAGAAGACCCGAAGCGTAAAACGCGCCAGGTATTGGCGAGCCGGTTGCTCGGTGTGAGTCCGCTGCTGGCAAAGGAATTTCTTTTCCGGGCGGGGCTGGATGAGAACCAGAAAGCGATTGATGCCGAGCCGGAACGCCTGCTGGCCGGGATGCAGGCTATTATCGTACCGCTGGCGCGGCGCAACTGGCAGCCCGGTATTGCGGAGGGCGATGAAGGTGTGGCGGCATTTACGGTCTACCCGCTGGAGAGCATAGCTGGCTGGCGGCAGGTGGATACAGTCAGTGAGGCACTGGAAGCGTTTTACAGCACGCCGGTAGGTGAGGATGCCTACAACGCCGCGAAAGTCCCTGTGCAGGCCATGCTTGATGATGCACAGGGAAAACTGAGGGCAAAACTCGCTTCGCTGGAGCGTTCACTAACCGATGACGCTGAGCGCGAGGTGCTTAAGCAAAGTGGTGAACTTATCCTGGCTTACCAGTATGCCATTCAATCAGGGCAAACGCAGCTTAAGGCGCAGTACGACCCTGATAAACCCGAACTGGTCATCAGCCTCAATCCGGCGCAAACGCCGCTGGAAAACGCGCAAGCCTATTTCACCCGCTATGACAAGGCGAAACGGGCGCTGGCGGACGTACCGCGTCTGGTGGAGGAAACCAGAAACGAGTTGGCGTTTTTGGCGCAGCTTACTGCTGACCTGACGATGGCGGCTAATTGGCCGGATATTGATGAAGTGCGCCAGGCTCTTCAGAGCAAAGGCTATTGGCGTGGCAAAGCGGCTAAAAGAATCGCCGGGAGCGGGCAGAGTGCGCCATTGAAATGTGTCACGAAAGATGGTTTCGTCATCTGGGTCGGGCGCAACAGTCGCCAGAATGAACAGGTTACATTTGGCAAGGGAGGCGGACTGGATGTGTGGTTACATGCCCATGACGTGCCGGGGTCACATGTGATCGTCAAGTTTGATGGCCGCCCGATACCGGAGTTGGTGGTCGAACAGGCCGCCGCCATTGCCGCTTATTACAGTACGAGCCGCGATGAAGGTAAAGTGCTGGTAGATGTAACTGAGTGCCGCTATGTGAAGAAGATCAAGGGCGCCGGGCCGGGTATGGTGACATATCGCAATGAGACAACACGCACGGTTCGTCCGCAACGCGAAACCGAATTCGATACGCCCTAAGTTCAGGAGGAAAGTATGGCCCAGCAGTCGTTTGCGCCAAAACCTGGTAGCCCGGTCAAGTTACATAACTTTGACCCGGAGTATCACGGTGACTTAAATAAAAAAGATGCCAGAGAAACCGAAGCGCGGTTGGAGGCGCGGTTGGCCGAACTCCAGGAAATGCTGTACGCGCAAGGTAAGTACTCTTTATTGATTGTCCTCCAGGCGATGGACGCAGGTGGCAAGGACGGTACAATAAAGCACGTATTTGACTCTGTGAATCCCCAGGGTGTGCGTGTGACCAGCTTCAAAGCGCCGACCGCCGAGGAACTGTCACATGATTTTCTGTGGCGGGTTCACCAGCATACCCCACCAAAAGGATATATCGGCATTTTCAACCGCAGCCATTACGAGGATGTGCTGGTTGTGCGGGTGAACAATCTCGTCCCGGCGGAGATATGGAAAGAACGCTACGATCATATCAACCATTTTGAGCGCCTGCTGGTGGATAGTGGCACACGTATTCTGAAGTTTTTCCTGCACATCAGCAAAGATGAGCAGAAGGAACGGTTTGAAGAGCGGTTGGCTCGCCCTGATAAACACTGGAAGTTCTCAACCGGGGATCTTCCGGTACGCGAACAGTGGGATGAATACATGGACGCCTATGAAGCGGTTTTGACCCGCTGTAACACAGACTATGCACCCTGGCACATCGTTCCTTCCAATAAAAAATGGTACCGGAATTTTATTATTTCGAAAACGATTGTTGAGACGCTCGAAAACATGAACCTGGCGTACCCTGATCCTGAACCGGGACTGGATGAAGTCGTTATCCCCGATTAATAGTGGGCGTTGGCGGCCTGGCGCGCCGCGTTGAGGACGCTGGCGAGAGTGATTTCACGCACACAAGGATGATTCTCCGGGTCGTCGTCGCCCCAATCCAGCACGCGACAGGGGCGGCAGCCGATGTCACTTGCCAACACGATGTGTCTTGCTTCTGGCCCCCAGGGTTTGAATTCAAACGGATCTGCCGGGCCAAACAGGGTGACAGTTGGTGCGCCGACGGCGGCGGCCAGGTGAAGAGGGCCACTGTCCGGTCCCAAGATAACCCGTGCCCGCTTGAATAGCGCCGCAAGCTGCCCAACCCGTGTATCCCCCACCATAATGCACGCTGGATGGCGCATCAGGTTGGTAATCTGCTGCACTAACGGCATTTCGTGGTCGCCACCAGTAAACACAACGGGCGCATCCAATTGTTCACTGAGTGTATCTGCCACTTTTGCCCAGCGTTCTTCATGCCAGCGCTTGACCCATGTTCCCGAACCAGGGTGAATACACAGTACCGGTTGACCAGATGGGATTCCCCACTCCTCCAGATAGCCCTCTACATATGCCTCGTCAAGTGAATCCACCGGGAAATACAGTTCGGGTTGCAGGCTTGCTCGCTGCCCGGTCAAGTGCTCAACGAGACGCATATTCTGGGTGACAGCGTGCTGCCGTTCAAAGGAAATAGCATGTGTGAGGAAAGGGGCGACATCCGGCAGATCATAGCCAATACGCTCAGGAATTCCGGCGAAACGCGCCAGCATCGCGCCCCACCAGTGGTCAGGACGGAAGATGATCGCGCCCCGGTAGCCAATGCGCCGCAAGTGGCGGGCGGAACTCAGCGCCAGAGCGTAAGGCGAGCGCCAGTTATCCTTAGGGTCGCGGCTGAAACCGGGGAACGCCAGAGTGAGGACTTGGCCTACTTCAGGGTAACCGGCTATTGCATCTGCCGACCAGGGGCCGACTAATGCGTGTAGTTCAGTATCAGGCAGAGCCTCCCGCAAGGCATGGATAGCCGGGGTTGTCAACAGGACATCACCCAGGTGGTCAGGACGGATGAGCAGCAGGCGGTCAGGGTAGTGGACTGGGCGCGGGATGTTGACCGGCACCTGGGCGCTCATCCCAAGCAACAGGCGGCGCACCTGGTGTTTGACCGGCAATGCGTGAAAGGCACTTGCCATGTGCCGGTTTCGCAGAACAAGCGCCTCTCTATCCAAGACCTAATCCTTTGTAGATAGCTAATAAGCGCGGAATGACAACCGACCAATCATAATGCTGCTCGACATATGCATGTGCCGCCGCACCGAGCTGCTCCCGCTGTTCGGCGTCGCGGAGCAGTGCCACGATGGAGTCAGCCATACTGGCTTCATTATCTGCAATGAGAATGGCATCCTGGGGCGCGTTTAGCCCGCTGGCAGCGATAGATGTAGCGACAATCGCTTGCCCGGCGGCCATCGCCTCCAGAATTTTCAGACGGGTTCCGCTTCCCATTCGCAATGGGGCAATATACACTGTCGTCGCATAAAGAAAGGGCTGTATATCCCGCACCCATCCGGTGATTTCGATATAATGCTTGTCGCGCAGTTTTTCCAGACGAGCGTGAGGCTTTTGCCCAACAATATATAAACGTGTATCCGGGATTTGCTCCAGTATCAGTGGGAGGATATCCTCCGCGAACCAGTTCATCGCGTCCACATTCGGGCGGTAATCCATTTTGCCGGTGAAAACCAGGGCATGTTCGCCCAGATCGAGCCGTTCATCTGGTGCGACATAATCCTCAATGTGGACGCCGTTCGGGACGATGCCAACACCATCATCAGAACAGAATATGCGTAGCGCTGCCGCATCTTCATCAGAAACTGCGATGACATAATTGGCGCGCTCGCAGATGTCTGACTCAAAGTGCATAATTCTTCGGGACTGAACCAATGAGTAACCGGCTGCCAGCCAGCGGTAAAAAGTGCCCCGGTCTACCTGGAAAATCGCTCGCTGCAGGGCGTATTCAGCGTTATGCGCATCGTAGATCAATCGTGTATCTGGTTGAAGCTGCCGTACCAGGGGCAGGTAGGCCGCCATTTCCAGCCCCTCGAACTGCACGAGGTCAAACCGCGTATTTGCCAGCAGGTGGCGCAGCCGTTCGACCAGTTCAGGGCTGCGCAGCCGCCGGGCCAGGTCTGGCTGGCTGGAAAAAATCAGGTCGCGCAGCCGGTTCGTCAGCGTGCGTCGGGGGGGAGGGATGGTTTCGATATGGCTACAAAGTTCTGCTAACGGTGTGGTGCTGGCGTCCAGGTCAGCATTATCATGAAAACTCAGTAAGGTGATGGTATGCCCGGCGGCGTGCAGCCCTTTGATGATGCCATAATTGCGGATGGCCCCGCCCTGTTGAGGCGGGTAGGGCAGGCTGGGCGTGAGCATTAGAATGTGCATACAGCCTCAAATCAAGGAGCGGTAAACGGATAAAGTTATGGCGGCGGTGTGGCTCCAGGTGAACAGTCTGGCGCGTTCCAGGGCGGCCACTTGCATCCTGCGCAGCCAACCAGAGTCGGTGAGCGCATGGTAAAGTGCCTGCGTGAGTGTCGTCGGATCATCGGGGTTGATTTGCAGCCCGATATCTCCCACGACTTCGGGCAGCGACGAGCGATTACTGACAATAGGCACAGTGCCACAGGCCATGGCTTCCAGTGCTGGGAGGCCGAATCCTTCGTAAAACGAAGGCGTCACCAATACCTGTGCCCCATTGTATAATGCAGGCAGCGCGTCGTCTGGTATGTTCTCCCGCCAGTGAATATGCGCGTCGAGTCCCATCTGTCGGATGCGAGCCATCGTCTCATCAAACATCCAGCCACGTCGCCCGGCCAGCACAATCGGTGGCGCATCAGGGAGTTCGTTTCGCAGCGCCCGATAGGCTGCCAGCAGCCCTCCGATGTTTTTGCGCGGCTCAAACGTACCAACAAACAGGATATATTGAGCAGGCAGGTCGTACTCCCGGTAGAACGTTTGCAGGGACTCGTCTGGCAGTGGCCGGAATCTCTCTTCCACACCCAGCATATGCACCGTGATTTTTGCGGCTGGTACGCCCAGCATCTCGACAATGTCAGCTTTGGTAGCCTCACTGTCTGCCAGGATATGGTCGGCCTGCCGCACTGCTGCCACAATCTGGTCATTGTAGTAGCGCCGACTTTCGGCGGTGAGCAAGTCCGGGTAGTGCAGAAAGTTCAGGTCATGCACTGTAATCACATGCCGTTTCGCCCCATGCCAGGGCGGGATAAAGTCCGGGCTGTGCAGAATATCCAGATTGAAGCGTGCCAGTTCCACCGTAAGACCGGTGCGTTCCAGACGATGGTGGCAGGGTGTCCACAGCTTCGCCTGTTGGAAGCGTGTCACCAGGGAATCCTGAGCCTTGCGACTGTGAAACACGGTGTAACGGTTATCCGTATCCAGTATTTCCAGCGCCTCAATCAACCGGCGGATATACGTGCTGATCCCCCCGGTGCGGTAGTACGTGAGTCGTCCATCAATCCCGATATGCATATTGCAGAGTATAGCGCCTTGCCGGTACACATTCCAGACGAGATGTTTCACTGATTACACCGGTTATCATTCGGGTTGATAGTGGTTACATATGCTATTACGCTTTATAATTACCTCATACAACTCAAAGTAGGCTGGGGCGGTCCGTGACACAAATTATTGCAATCGCAAACCAGAAGGGCGGCGTGGGCAAAACCACGACGGCTTTGAATCTGGGTGCTGTCCTGGCACAGCGGCAGCAGCGTGTTTTATTGATTGACCTTGACCCACAGGCCAGCTTGACCGCTTTATTGGGCCTTGATCCGCGCACTGTTGAACGCAGCAGTTATTCACTTTTGATGTATCCTGAAATAACCTTAACGCGAGTCGTGCGGCGGTTGGGTGCGAACCTGGCACTTGTGCCAGGGAGTGTAGACCTGGATGCAGCGGCCATCCAGATTGTGGAACAGGAGATTTCGCTCCATCGGCTGCGTAAAGTGCTGCGGGAAAGCCGTCTCACCTTTGATATAATCCTGATAGACACCCCACCGGGGTTGAATGTGCTGACGATCAGTGCCCTCCTGGCCGCCGATTCGGTGTTGATACCGTCACAATGCAGTCTCCTGGCAATTTCGGGAATCCGGGCCGTGCAGGATGCGGCGAGCCGGATTCGCAGCAAAATGGGACACCCAGGGCTGCGGTTGCGTGGTGTTCTTGCGACTTTCTATGATGCTGCTAGCGCCCAGTCACCGCATGTCCTGGCCGAACTGCGGGCGTTACTACCGGAGCAGGTTTTCCAGACGGTGATTCCGTACGATGTGCAGGTGACAGACGCTTCGCACAGTGGGAAAGCGGTGGTGGATTACGCGCCGGATAGCAGCGCGTCGCTCGCCTACCTCGCCCTGGTAGGTGAATTACTGGACGAAGAATCTACAACCATCGGTCAATGATTGTCTCTAATGTGCCGTCCTGAATCAACATTTGCAAAGCGCGTTCGACGGTTTCCCACAATATCCATTTATCAATGCGGCTGGCAATGGCATACCATTCATCGGTGATGGGTGTGTAGTGTGCGCCCCAGTCAGGATGCTGGCGCAGGTATAACCGTGCGCTCACGATATCGGTCAGCGCGGCGTCGGCTTCCCCCACGCGAGCGGCATCCAGCGCAATACCGGGGGTTTCGTAGGGGCGGGTGGCGAAAGGCTGAATCCGCCGTAGCCAGCGTTTTGCCTGAATATCAGCGTCCGAGCCGAATTCATAGGCCAGCGCGTATCCCGACATATCTGGCATGGTTTCTATTAAAGCATTATCACTCACTAGCACCAGGCCGGCATTGAAATAGGATGTCGTATAATGCACATCCCCCAATCGCGCTGGATCAACCCGCAGCGCCGAAATCACGATGTCTACCTGGTCTGCTCGCAGCGAGTCATACAGACCGTCGAACCCCATATTGACAAAGCGCACCGGAATCCCGATACGCTCCGCCAGGGCTGCCCCCAAATCCACATCCAGCCCGAATAGCCCATCGGAGGTGGCAACGGCGAAGGGGGGGTAGCTGGCGTCTATGCCGATCCTCAGTTCACCATAAGGGAACACCTCTTTGATTGGGGGGCCGGGGCGCTCAATTGCGTTCCAACGCAGGGCAAATAATGCCCCCGCCAGTATCCATACCCAGGCAGTCAGAGCGGCGGCCAGTGCGATTACCGTCACTCGCCAGGGGCTGGCAGCCACAGTGCGTCGCTCCCTTCCCATCCGCGTGCATATTCCTGGAGGGCGTTATAGACCGGCTTGGGTTCAAAATCAGGCGTAATCAATGTGAAGTTATCTGGGTAGGTGCCGGTGTTGGCTGGGTAGCGCAGCACCCAGGTGCAGAGTTTATCTGCCCACGGCCAGTTTTCCTCCGCCCAGCGATAGCTGTTGACGGTATATGCGGCACGTTCTGAGGGGCGCACGGCTTTTGTCCAGCGAGGGTTGTCATTCCAGCCGCTTTCGGTGATGTATACCGGTTTCGCGGTATCCCCGTATGCCACCATGACACTGTGCAGCAGTTCTGCCCTCCGGAAGTTGAGCACCGTGTCACCTGGTTCAGCTTCAGGCGGTTCGGTAAAACCGTAAGTATGGACGGCCAGCGCATCAAAGAATGCGGCTGCCCCTGCATCGTATAGGGCTTGCAGGTAGAGCAGGTCGTTCAAGCCATGCGGGCTTCCGGGCGGCTCTAGAGTGGGCGCCAGTGGGGCGGCCAGGATAACGACATTCGGGTTGGCAGCATGAGCGGGTGCATAGATGGCCTGTAGTAATCGCACGTAGCCTTCCGGGTCTACCGGGCGGTAGCCCCACTCAAAAGACAGGTTCGGCTCATTCCAGATGATAATATGGTCAATCACCCCGGCGTAGCGGGCGGCGAACACGGCCACAAAGTCCGCGAAGTCGCTGAATGAGTCCTCTGGTAGATAGTTAAGCGTCGTGCTTTGTTCTGCTATGTCGTCTCGTGCCCAGAACGGCACCAGTCCCATGCGGGCGATGATATGCAGTCCCTGGTTACGGGCGTGACGCACAATGCGATCAAACGAGTCCCAGCTATAGATGCCATCCCCTGGTTCGGCATACGCCCAGGGGAAAAACTCAACAATCGTATCCGCACCCATCTCGCGAACCATTTGCAGGGAGCGCTGTATCTTCCACTCAAATACTTCGTCAATCAGCCGGGTGTGGACACAAACCTGGGATTTGGTCGTTTCCACGGTCTGCTGGGCTTCCAGCACAGCGCGGGGTGGGGCAGGTGCCAGTGCCACCAGGATAATGCTGACCAGGCCACCTCGCAGATACCACCGCCAGTGGGGGAATAGTGTCTTCCAGAGTGTGTTCAACCCGTTCATCATGAAACGATCTTATCACAAGGCGCTGGGCAAATAAAAGGCACTCTAGCGGACGGGTAGTGTTTCAGGGCTGAATAATCGAAACATGCAGCGCGCTGAATAGAATCGCTAACACGAGAAGCCAGGTTGTTTAGCGGATACAATACCTGTATCGCCACGAAACGCAGCATATTCTGTGAGAAGCTGCTCTAAATCGTTTATAGCTGTCGCAATCATTGTTTCTGCGCCCTCATGATGAGCTTCAATCGTGACGATCACCTGTGTGGTATTTTCACTTGCTGCACTATCTCTGGACTGCCGCCAGCACCAGCGCCGAGCATAGACATTTCGAGCAGAGTCGGCAAAGATCACCTCACCTGGTTCGGGATTCTCGCAGACCTCTGCGCCCAGCGGCCAGAACGCCTCTTGCCCACTCGCAAACTGCACCGATAAGCTGTCACCCGCCAGATTACGCACATCAAATAATGCGACAGGCAGCCCATAACGGATGCTGACCAGGTTGCCGATGTCTACCAGTACATTCACGGGCGGAATAGTGCCCTTCTTCGTCAGGCGGCGCAGTAACGCTTCGGAGGCGGCGCGGTATTTTGTTGGCTCTACATTGAAGGTTCGGAAGGCGCTGCGCCAGGCACTCACGGAGGCAAGTTCACTCAGTGGGGTATCGCCAATTCGTTGTTTGACTTGCTGCTGCTCTTGCAGATAGAGTGCATCAAGCCTGGCTGATGGGGTGGTCTTTTCGGTAGTTCCGATCAGCACCCCACCTACGATGGATGGAAAGGCTGAGGTGATCGGCGCTGTATAGGTAAATGAGGGCATGATTCCTGTTCCTCCGGCTGAATCAACAGCATTTATCACAACCCTATTGTGGCATAATACGCGCCTTTTGTCTTAGTATTGTCAGTGTTGCCGATGTGTGGAAAACTGTAGCAGAAAGCGGAGCGCCCCAAAATGGGGGATTTTATGGGTACGTCCGACAACTTTCTAAATGTGTTTGAGATTGGTCAACATAAAGAACGAATTAGCGCACAGATGCAGCTCGCCGAATGAGAGGGCGAAGCGCGATTAGGGCGATGTTTCATCTCTATCCGGCTTCGACTGCGGAATGCACGGGCACGGAATTCGGATGATGAACCGGAAATAATCGCCAGCGTATCCCGTTTGAATTCAGCGTTGTACTGCTTGTGTTACACCTGTCTTTTCTTGCACTGAGTCTGATGGACTATTCAGGCGCCCGTCATACTGGGGTAGAGTCAGTTGGTTGGGTTGCCGCTGGCAAAACGATTCTGAAGCACGTCCCTTTGGAGGTATTGCTCTCAACGCCTATTGTGCCGCCATGCATCTGAATGACTTTTTGTGCGATGGGTAGCCCCAGTCCGAACCCCGGCATGGTATGCGCTTCATCCAAGCGCCAGAAGGTGTCAAAAATGTGAGGTAGGCTGGCTTCATCAATGCCTATGCCTGTGTCACGAATCTCTAACCAGATGTGGTCATCTTCCACACCGGTTGCGACAGTGATGGTTCCATCTGCCGGAGTATAGCGATACGCATTGTCGAGAATCTGTGTGAGTGCTTCTAGCAAATCCTCAAAGCTGCCTTTAATTGGCGTTAATTTCCGGGTGCTTTCGCGGACGAGAGTCGGTCTTTCTCCGTGTCGTTCGACCATGTTCTGGCAAACGGCATCAATAAGCATTCCGATATCTACAGATGAAAATATGGGCGCAGTGCTGCTTTCGAGCCGCACCATGAGTAGTAGCATATCCACAAGACGGGTTATGCGTATCACTTGGTCATGGATAGAATTGGCTTTATGGTGGCGATTCTCCGGGTCATCTACCCGGGAGATCAGAAATGCCGCAGACGTAATGATCGAAAGTGGGGTGCGGAACTCGTGCGAAGCCTTCTCGATGAATTGCCGCAGCAGGCTGACACGCTCCCTTTCAAGCGCAAGCTCAAACTCACGCCTGCTTGCTTGTTTGCGTTCGGTGATATTACGGACTATTGCCACAACTTCGTCTTGCCCGGTTCCCACCATGCGGGCTTCAAAATCAACAGATTGCCCGCCTATGGGCAGGGTATATTCATAGGTTTGTTCTTCACCGGTTCGAAGTGCCTGGTTGATAAAGTGCGTGTGGATTTCAGCGGGTTCGGGCGGCAGGACATCCATTATTGTTCGCCCAATTAGCTGGTCGGGCAGGGCGATCAGGTCATCTGTACTCGGTACATGAAAATCGAGATATGTGCCATCGCCGCTGATGCGGAATACCATGTCAGGGATGGCATCAACGAGTGAGCGCAGCCGTTTCTCGCTCTGGCGCTGCGCCTCTTCGGCCTGTTTACGGGCAGTGATGTCTAAAGAGTATTCAATCATCTGGACGACATTGCCATCATCGTCAAAAATCGGATAGCCACGTATTTCTATTTGTAGCGGATTGCCGTCCTGGTCATAGTGGACGTGCTCAACGGTAGCTGGTGCTTTGGTTGCCAGTACAGTATGCAGGGGGCAGATATGCTCCCCTGTGCATGGTGTGCCGCGCTTGTGTGTCAGGGCATAGCAGGTTGTCTTTGCTTTCTCGATAATCCCCAGCTTGTGGGCAGCGGAATTCGCCATTTCGATGGTGTAATCAGCTACATTAATGACATAAAATGGACATGTCACTGATTCGATGATGGTTTGCAGGAAGTTACTCTGGTGCCGCAGCGTTTCTTCGGCCTGTTTGCGACCAATCAGATGTCCAAACGTACTACCTAGGAGTGAGATCAATTCTGTCTTATAGGCCCGGACGGGGCGGTGAGTTACAAAATTGTCTATGACCAGATACCCAAGTACCTCCTGGCCGTCCCAGAGTGCAGCGGCAATCCGCCAACCTGTCCCTACCACAACCCCATTATCAATAATGTCTACGTTGTCCCAAAAATTCACTCGTTGCGGTTTGGTCACGAGATCCAGCGTCCAATGGTCGGGCGTAATATCCTCCTGATAGTAACGCTTATCACAGATGATGCCGTCCGTAGCCACGCCGTAGATACCTTCTATGCGGGTGCCTTCACGATTCAACATGAACAATCCGACACGATCAATTCCCAGTCGCTGCTGGGTCATCTCAATCATCTTTTGGTAAAGCGTTTGAACGTCTTCAATCTCGCTGAGTTCCAAGTGAATCCGTTGTAGTGCCTCCATGTCGTCCAGGAAGGCTTGCTTGAGCATTTCACCCTTTTTGCGCTCGGTAACGTCGCGCACGACGCTTTGGATGTGCAAGGGATTGCCATCCAGGTCATGCACCAATTCAACGCTGATTTCTACCGAGATTAATATGCCGTCTTTCTTACGAAAAATGCGTTCATAGACAGGGATATGCTCGCCATCCAACAGACGCCTAAGCATATCCTGGCTGTCTTTATGTTCAGCCGACAAGTCTTTAAATGTCAGATTTTGGATTTCTTCAATAGTGTAGCCGAGTAAATCTGCGGCCCGCCAGTTAGCCTCCAGGTGTTGGCCCTCCAGGTTCAGGATAAAAACGGCGTCATGAGCCTGTCTGAAAAGGGCAAAGTAGCGGTGTTGGGCTTCGGCCAGTGCTCGATCATGCTGTTTGCGTCCGGTGATATCGGTAAATGACGTGACAACGGCATATGGTTTGGTTGTGCCCGGATGTGTTAAGGGCTGCGAATTGACCGAAATCCACTGGAGATCGCGGTTAGGTTGGTATATCCCCATAATCACGTCGGATACCGGTTGCCCGGTGCGGAGGGTCACCATCGCCGGGTGGGTGTCGCCGGGGAAGGGCGAACCATCTTCATGAATCGCATACCAACCAGGATCAATTGAGGTACGCCCTACCAACTGTTCTGCTGTCAATCCCAGGATGCGTTCCGCCGCAGCGTTACAGGCCTGTATGGTGCCATCCTGCATTTGCATAATAATGCCTTCTGAAAGGGCGGCAATCACCGATTGATAGCGTTCCTCGCTTTCAGCCGATAGTTGTTGATAACGCCGACTCATGATTGCGCCTACCCCGCCTAGCGCAGTAATCGCCAAGAAAAACACCAGGTAGGCGAAGGTAAATCTAAATGGGACTTCCGGTGAAAAGAAAAAGGAGCTAATGACACCCAGTCCAATGGTTACTACGGTCAGAGTAAAACGATACTGCATGAACATGCTGGAAATCATGACGGGCAAAATCAGAAATGGCAGCACTAACATTCGGTCGCGCAGTGTTCCAGGTGCTGTCAGGATCACGCCCTCCACGAGCAGGAGCAGGAGCAGCACCAAGACTGCCGGGGCGGCGCAATGAAGACGTGAACGACTTAATCCGTAGGTCAGGACAAGTCCGGCTAGCATACCCAGCAACATGTACGGGGCAAACACAAAGTCTGGCGCGGAAACAACCCAGATAGGTGCCACAACGATGGTGACGGCCAGCAATGCCAGGGCAAGGGCAGTCATTAATCGCGCTTTTTGACGTGCTTCTCCTGCTTTAAGTTGGGTATATGCACAGCTTAACCGTTCAAGTTGCTTCAAGGGGGAGGATTGAAATATCAGGGACATTTCATTGTCTTTGAGATAGGCAAATTGCCAGATACACAAGTGCATGAGCGGTATACATCTATTTTATTTGATGTTTTGCGGCAATGTGCCTTAATATTTCCGCAATTTTCGAAAGGTTTTGTGAAAATCTGAATGGCATACAAGAGGTAAATAAAAACCAGCACGCGGGCTGGTTAGTGGCTGATACTAGCGTCCCCGACAGGACTCGAACCTGTGCTTCAGCCTCCGGAGGGCTGCACTCTATCCACTGAGCTACGGGGACAACTATCCTGTATAGTAGCAGAATTCAAAAGATAGAGCAAGCACCGATTTCTATCAACGGATCTTGTTTGCTCCAATTTTACAGGCTCGATTGGCGGGTATTTTGCCAGCTTCCCTCGCTACTGCGCTTCCGATGGAGTCGCCGACAGTGCGGAGAGCCTGTCACGGGCTTCTTGTTCGTCCGGCGCATAATCCAGGATGGCACGGTAAGCAGCGATTGCTCCATCAATCTGTCCGTTCAGCAGTCGGCCTTCCGCAACCGTGTACCAGGGCTGCATGGCAGCGCGACCCGGCCCAATGGTACGCATTTCCGGGAATACGTCCAGTTGAGCGCCGCGTCCATACAGCGCGGCGGGAAACTCCTGTCGCACCTGACGTGGTGGCAGGGCACTCACCCGGTATGTCAATGCTTCTTCGGGCGTGGTCGCCAGTTCCGCTCGCACGGCATACGGATACTCGTCAATAGTTGTAAGTAGTGCCGCAATGTCCAGATCATGGCGGGCTGCCTCCGGGTTAGCGTGTAGTTCCGCCCGTGCCCGTGAGACGTAATAGTCCCCATACGTTGGACGCAGCGCAATTGCCTGGGAAAAGCATTGGATGGCACTATCCGGGTCATTCTGGGCTGTCAGGGCGTACTCCCCGGCAACCCACCATTCCGCTGCTGTCTGAGGGGTGTCCGGGACTAACGCGGCGGCACGCTCGGCATCAAACGTACTCAGAATGCGATACTGGAGATCAATCGGCAGGTCCTCCGCAAGAAATCTCTCCAACGCCGCTCGGCGCAGCGGTGTTGCTCGCCAGAAGTCGGCCAGCGGGAGAGATCGGTTTACTCCCCGTAACATGGCGTTCTGGTAGGCCACCATGATTTCATCATCTGGCGCGGCTTGCAGTGTTTCGGCCAGCTGTGCCCAATACAGGTTGGCGGTGTTACGCTGGTTGATCTTCCGAGCGGTATCCAGATACTCCAGTGCATGGATATCATCACCTTGCCGCAGTGTCAACGCTGCCAGGTTGATCCAGCCCGTATCCCATGTTGGTTCACGCTCCAATGCGATTTGATACGCGCGCACAGCGCCTTCAATATCCGAATGAGGCATCGCCAGAACATCCTGCCCCATCAGGTAAGCGATCTGTAGTGTGTATAGATTCAGCGCGGGGTCAAGATAAGCAGCTTCACGGGCGTGTTCCAGGGCGGTTTCCGTGCCCTTCATGCTCTCTTGATAAGCGCTCTGTGCCCGGTCAATCTGGATGAACCACGCACCATAGCCAAGAACAGCAAGTAGGGCGAGTGCCGCTGCCCAGCGCGGGGTCTGCGGCGGTTGATCCAGCCGGCTGCCGGGGCGGGTAATACTATATGCCGCCAGCAGCAGCATGAGCAGCACAATTGGCGTAATCGTGAAGACATCCACCAGACTGTGAATTCCCATACCCACCAGCCCCGCAAAGGTCGTTTCCAGGCGAATCTGACGACCTCCTCTGGCAGTCTGTCGTTTATGCCACCACGCTAAGACAAATGCGCCTCCCAGCCACAGACTGACCAGGATTCCCGGTAGACCAGTTTCGGCGGCTGTGTTGAGATAAGCGTTGTGGGCGGAAACCAGTTTGTCCTGCACCAGCGCCGAGTCGCGGTAGTCACGGAAAGCCCGTCCGAATAGTGTGGCTCCCACACCAGTTATTGGGTGGTCGCGGGTCATTTCGATGGCACTCGTCCACATATCCAGCCGCCCGGCATCCCCAAAATCGCGTGTCCCGGATTCGCGCACTGACCACAACATGAATCCGGCAGCCAACACAGCCCCGGCGAACAACGCCGCCCCGATTATCACCCGCCCGGAGATACGTTCGGACAACCGTTCTGACTGTGACAATCGCAGGGTGGTAAACGCGCCCGCGCCCGCTAGAATGCCGAGTATGCCACCCCTTGAGCCAGTCATCAGCAGGATAAGCGCCAGAAGACCCGCCAATATGCCCAGCACGACCCGGAAGTCACGGCGCCGAACGGTCAGCGCCCACCCAGTAGTCAGAATAACCAGCGGCACGAGATACCCCGCCAGCAGGGTGCTGATGTTCATCGCCAGTGACAGGCGTGGTAAGACCAGTGGCAACCCCGTGACCCCAACCCAGCCCGCCTGTGTGCCAGGGATGATACCCAGGCCGAAGTACCACGACACCAGTTCCAATCCGCTCAGGAATACCACTGCGGCGCCCAGCATGAACTGGGTTTCCAGCAGCAGACGCTGCCGTCCGCGCTGGATCATATCCACCAGAATAAAGAAAAATAAGACATGCAGCAGTTGAAACCAAAGGTTTTCCAACGCCATACGCGGGTCGTCGCTAGCCAGGGCGCTGGCTAACCATACGCCAGCGGCGGCCAGAAGCGGCAGATTTAAGGGTGTAACCGGAAGTGACTGTCCCCGCCGCAACCGCCCGAACAGCCATAAGGCGAGCAGCGCCGTCAGAAGAACATGATGGAGTACACGCACCGGGAAAAATAGGGTGTAATAGGCGCTGCCGCCGATAAATACCAGATAAATCGCCAGGAAAATAAAGCCAATACGCCCGAGCCGCTTCATGACAATCCTTTCGGTGCAATAAACCCAATCTTTATTATACGGCAACGAAGCGATATGCGATTGCCCTGGTGAGCCAATATACACATAGACGGCAGCCCGGCATTTCGTTAAACTCGGTGTACTGGAGAAAGTGATTGGTGGATGCGACAAGTTATTTGGGGATTGGCGTTGCTGTTGAGCGCTTGCCAGGTATTCAGTACCAGCAACCCGCAGGCCGAATTACAGGTCGAAATTGCGGACTATGTTCAGGACGCCACTCAGGTTTCTGGTACGATCAATGCAAATGAGGGGCGCATCAGGGCGACAGCGGAAGCAGCCAGCACTCAGATCGCAGCAGTGGATCGTGCCAATACGCGCCTGCTGGCAACTGTGCGGGCAGGGGAGACCCCCGTTCCGGCGGTGCAAGCCGTGAGTGGGTTGGCCCAGGGAGGGGCAGAACTGACACCCGGACAGCGCTACTTTGTGCGTACTGGTGTCTCGATGCGTGTCCGTGATGCCGACGGTTGTGTCGAAAACCCGATTGTAGTTTTCCCTGAGGGTGTGCAGCGGATTTATGCGACGATCATCGCCTATAACATCCAGGCAAATACACCAATGGCAGCGGAATGGTCGTATGAGGGGACAGTGGTCGTCACCCAGAATTATAACGTACCTCGGACGGCGGATCAGATTTGTCTGTGGTTTTATATTGACCCAACCGATGCCCCCTTGAATACCGGACAGTGGGCGGTGCAGTTGTATGCCGACGGGTTCCGGCTGGAAACCCCGATGAACTTCACCATTGGGGAGACTATGTCGGATGGTTCATAGGGGGCGTCCGGTAGGCAGGTTTGCCTATTGGTAGATTTGTAACGGCATGTTACCATTATGCGCTGATTTTAACCTGAAGGTGAAGGCGTGAAACACCGGCTGCCAGTCATTTTGCTCATTCTGACGGCGCTGGGGGTTGTGGTTGCAATCACCGTCGCTCAGACAGAGAGTACCCCTGTGCCAACCGCTACACCGGAGAACAGCATCGTGCTGGCCCCGGATATTTTCGTGCGTGGCGGCCCAGGCAGAGAGTATCTTCCCGTTGGAAAATTCGAACAGGGCGAGGTGATTTTCCCGGTAAGTCGTAATGCCACCGCCGACTGGGTAATGGTGGCATACCGGGGTGGTTTTGGCTGGATTAGTCGTAACCTTGCCTTCTGGGTACAGGATATCGAGGCATTACCGGTGATGAGCGAGGCGAATCTGACGCCTACGCCACCCACCCCGGTAACGCCCAATGTGGTATTGTTGCCTACCGAGACGCCTTTTGGCAATTGGGTGGATGTGGTCGCTGGCAGTGGCTTTGTGCGTGCGGGACCGGGGCGCGGCTATCTGCGGTTGGGGCAGTTGTTGAACGGCGATTTGGTTGAGCCGGTTGGCCGGAATGAATCTGGCACATGGATCATGATCCGCTTTGGCGAAGGATTTGGCTGGCTCGCGCGCAACCTCGTGCAGTGGGCGGATGACCTTGAAGATCTGCCGGTTCTCAGTGAAGATTCGTTGACGCCGACGATGACTTTTACCCCATCCAGCACGCCCACAGCAACGTATACGGAAACGGCTACCGCTACGGCCACACTAACCCCGACTGTTACGCCAACTCAGACGGCTACAGCGACGGCTACGAGCACCTTAACGCTCACAGCGACGGCTACGCCCACCGAGACCCCAACGGTCACCTTTACGCCAACCACTACCTATACAGCGACGGCTACGAGCACCTTAACGCTCACAGCGACAGATACGCCCACCGAGACCCCAACGGTTACCTTTACGCTAACCACTACCACTACCCATACAGCGACTAGCACAGTCCCCCGGCCTGACGCGGCACTGCTGGCGTTGACGACCAGTGCCACACTGCCACCAGCACCTACTGAAACACCCACTGCAATCCCTACGGATATGCCCACCAGTACCGCGACGGCGACCTTGACCGCAACACCCGTGCCGACTGATGTGCCGACACTAACCGCCACCAATACCGCGACTGCCACCGTGACTGATACGGCCATACCTACCGAAACGCCACCGCCAGCGGCCAGCAGCACGATGACACCCACCCTGATGCCCACTGAGACGTCAGTGCCTGCCGGGATGGGTGGTACGGCACAGCCTGTACCCTCGCTTGTGCCCGAAACGCGGGAAACTCCGCCTGGGAGCGAACTACCCGAGGAAGCATTGGTTGGTGGTGCGGCATTGCTGTTGGTATTGGTCTATGTGTTCTTCTACTGGCGTGGTGTGCTGGCAACAGAACGCTATCGGAACGGTTTTGTGCTGACGACTTGCCCAACATGCGAACGAGGCCACCTGACTGTGGAAAGTCGCCCGGATCGCCTGTTTGGGATTCCGCGCCCGCGTCGTACCGTACGGTGTGATGTTTGCCGATCAGTGCTGCGAGAGACTGGCCGTCGCCGCTGGCGTTACGCGGTGGACCCGGCTGAAAACCCATTATTGTTCACCCACTTTAACGGCAAGGAACTGGATGAAGATGCATTGCGCGAGTTAGCTGTTCAGGATACCGCGCTGCCGCCAGAGCCGCGCCCGCCCGTGAACCCGCCAGCCTTCCTGGACGGGCCGGACGAATCGTAGCTAAAATACACGACATTTGAGTGATGCCCATGACACGAATCAAGTACTTTCTGGTGATGTTGATAATGGCCGCCTGTCAGCCGGCGTCCCCGGCAGCGACTCCCTTCGCCGCGACGATACCGCCATCTCAGGGCGCTGTAAGTGCTGCCCAGGTGGCGACTGCTGTGCCAACTGCCAATCCACTTCCCAGCCGGACACCGACCCTGCCGCCAACGGCAACCTTCACTCCCAGCCGGACTCCGACGATTACACCATCCCCGACGGCGACATTGACGGCGACAGACACGTTAACTCCCACCAACACGCTCTCGCCAACACCAGTGCCTACCAGCACGCCGATTGCCTCCGCCACACCTACCAATCCGGCGGATGACCCGAACAATACGCCTGTCCCGACCTGGACGCCGCCCCCGCCTGACCCCTCAGTACAGATTGCCGACCATTACATGCTGCGGCGTCCGATTGCTGATGGCGGTGCGAATTGGGTGGCGCGAACGTATGCTTATGGCAGCAACAGCGGCGGATTACAGGTACATCACGGTGTAGATATGGTCAACCCTACCGGTACGCCGATACTAGCGGCAGCGGATGGTACGGTGATCTACGCCGGGAGTGACTCCGGCGTGATGTATGGGCCACAGAACAGCTACTACGGCAATCTCGTCGTCATCCAGCACAATTTCTCATCTCCGGATGGGCAGCCCGTATTCACCCTGTATGGTCACATGGATCGGGTAGAGGTACAGACAGGCCAGCAGGTCAGTCAGGGAGATCGTATTGGCGTGGTGGGTGGGACAGGTGTAGCCTTTGGGCCGCACTTGCATTTTGAGGTACGGGCGGGTGACCCTGGCAGTTTCAGCGCGACTCGCAATCCGGAACTGTGGATTTACCCCTACCGGGGATACGGTACGCTGGCTGGGCGCGTGACCGATGCGGCGGGAACGGTTCTCTACAGCGCTCCGCTCCAGGTGAAATCAAGCGAGTTAACACGCTACCCGACAACCTACGCTGATTCATCCGTCAACCCGGACCCAGTCTTCGGCGAAAACTTTGTTTTGGGCGATTTGCCGGCCAATTACTATGAGGTGAGCCTGACCGAGAATGGCCGGGTACGCTTCCGAAAGCTCATTTATGTGTACCCGAACCGCACGACCTGGGTGGATATTGTTCTGAATTAACATGAATATCTGTGAGGAATATTTCTGTGGGAGGGCCATTGCGCCCTCCCACAGTGCGTTTGTTGTCCTAATTCTGATAGACCAGATATGTCAGGGCGATCTGATTCCCCGGCAGACTGTCCACCCGTATCACGCCCCGATTGCCATCAGCGGTGATGATGCCGACAATTGTGCCAGGATTGAGTGAAGCGCGTGGGATGCTTGCCTGATTAATGATGCTGGACGTTATCAGATCCCAATGCACGGTATCCAGTGTGACGTTCGGGATAACGCCGAGTTTGGCGGTAAACAGCGCATCCAATGCAGATGCATCACCGCGCCAGTTGGCATCACCCTGTACCGCGTTTCCTTCCAGGTCAATGGTATCCCCCGGATTCAGAATTTGCTGTCCCTGCCGCATCAGTGGTTTGTTGATGAAGTAGCTGAAGGTGAACAGGTTGTTATTTTCTCCGGTAGACCCTTCATTTACGTCATTGTTTAGGTCGGCTACGATTACTACTGAGTAGAAGCCGGTATTGGCGAATGTCCCGTTCAGGTTGACCACCGTACTTTGCCCCGCCGCCAGACCGGGGACAACCGCCGCAGAGTAGACGTCATTGGGTGGGAATGTCGCGGCAATGGCGAATTGGCCTGCGCTCAGCCCGCCCGCATTCCGCACCGTCACGGCTACGCTGAAAGGTTGGTTCAGAATAATCGGATTCGGCGAGGCAACGGCAGCATCAATCACAATATCAGCCTGTGGCTGTGCCGTTGGGGTGGGGGAAGGTGTTGGAGTCGGTGGCGGTGTAACGATTGGGACGGTGTTCAAGTCCCCAAAGACATCCAGCAGATACGTCGCCAGCCAGCCCTGCTGTCCCCTGAACTCTATCACTACCCACGAGAAGTCAATCGTTGCGCCGATCACCCGTGCCTGGTCGCCGCTGTTCAGTTGGCCGATCACATCATAGTTGGTGCTGGGGCCGCTGCGAATATTCTGCCGCGCACTTTTGATAGTCAGGACGACGCCATCCGGTGTTGCAGTCGCAGTTGGGGGGATTGTTGCCAGCGGTGAAGTTGGGCCGGTTGCGACACCAACCACTTCAATTTTCTGACTGCCAGCATAACGCGCGGCGACTTCCGGCGCGCCGAAAGCCCCAATCTTCACGACTGTCACGTTATTGCTTGTTTCTCCCTGGCTAAGCTGTGATGGGCGCAGCACTCCCTGTACCCCGCTGACGTCATTGAGCTGCCGCAGGTTTGCGCTCAACACGCCAGGACGCTGGATAGCCTGTGCCAGCAGGTAAACACCATCATAACTGGCAGCATCTACCGGGCTGGGAACGCGCCCAAAGGCACGCACATAGCTAGTCATGAAGTTGCTGCTGGCTGTATCCGGCAGCGTAAACGGCCAGTTGGTTGCGTAGATGATGTCACGGAGTTGTTCGAACGGTACCGCTTCATAGAATGCCGCCGAATCGGCCTGATTGTAAGCGAATAACCCTGTCCATCCTGCGCTCCGCAGGTTGTTATAAAACTCAGCTGCCAGTGCCGGCCCGCCGTAAGTCACAACAATTTCCGGGTTCGCCTGAATCATGTTGTTCACCAGTTGGATCATCTGGCCGCCTGGTGCGAGTTGCAGCGAGGGCTGTGGCAACACGCCTAGTGCCTGGGCTGCGGTTGAGAAGCCGATCACCCCGGCGGTCGCCGCAATATCCAGCTCAAGCTGAGCTGTAGCGATGCGGCGCAGCCCCAATTCATTTACCAGGTAGTTGGCTAAGGCTCGCCCGGAAAAGACTTCTGCTGCGCGAGTGCGGAACAGCCGCCCAGTTGAATCGGCAGTGATAAGCGTATCACCAGTCGCCGGGGTCAGAATTGGCACATTGAGTGATTGCAGGGCGCTGAGTCCGTTTAAGACCTCATCGTTGGTTTTTGGCCCCAGCACAGCCACCACGCTGGCCTGATTGAGGTTGTTCACTGCTTGGGCTAGGTTTGCACCACCGTCGGTTGGTTGGATAATGATCTCCAACTGGAAAAACGTGCCGTCCGCGCCACGTACCCCACCTGCGGCATTGATCTCTCTTACCGCCAGGCGGGCGCCGCTGCTGATCGGCCCGCGCTCATCATCCAGTACACCAATGCGAAACACAGGCTGTGTCTGCGCCTGTACGAGCGGCGCAATTAACAGCAGCCCCATAATGCCGATCAGTAAACATAGCGTTAGGGTTCTGCGACTGCGCTGTTTTTCCATAAGAATGCTCCTTTTTTGATATAAGGTCGAGAATGAAAGCCAGTTGCGCTGTGCGATACCTTTTTGAACCGTGAAATGTAATCGAGTCCAGTTTAATTTTAACGGCATTATCCATGAAAACAATCCGAGCCGCATTCTCGTTACTCGTTTTTTGCAGGCCATAACCCGATTGTAATATATACCGCTGGGGGCAGGCGGCTGGTTATGGAATGCCGCGTATGATTTTACGCTGGCGGGTACGTGACTTGATTTCCCTCCCAGCACTGATTATACTGGCGATTGAGTTTCCTCAAATCGGCTGTGACGGAATAAACCATAATTACCCATGCAGAGAGAACGCGTCTCCGATGATGTTTACGTTTTCATAAGCGACCTGTATGTACAGGTGACGGCTGGTTTGGTCACGACCAAAGATGGCGCGGTTTTGATAGACACTCTGCCGTTCCCAGAAGAAACCCTGCGGATCAAGCACTTTGTTGAATCCCGGTTGCATACCAGGGTACGCTATGTTGTCAACACCCACTTCCACGCCGATCATACCACCGGCACTTGCTTCTTTCCCGGAGCGTCTGTGGTGGCGCACGCGAGTTGCCGCCATCTGCTGGATACACGGGGGCGCGAGAGCTTGCAGCAAGCCAAAGCGACATCGCCGGAACTTCAGGATGTTGAGATTGTGCTGCCGGATACGGTATTTGAGAGTGGAATTCTGAATTTGTACCTGGGTGGTAAGACACTGCAACTATGGCACACGCCTGGTCACAGCCCGGACTCGATTGTGTGTCTGCTAAAGGAAGAGCGCATCCTTTTCGGTGGCGATACCGTCATGCCACTGCCATATTTCGTGGATGGCAGTTATGATGATTTCCTGGCGTCGCTCAGGAGCCTGCAGGGGTGGAATTTCGAGCATATCGTACCCGGACACGGTGAAGTGATCTTGCGCGGTGAGATTGACGACAAACTTCAGGAAGATATTGACTACCTGCTGGTTCTGCAGCAAAAAGTGGATAAAGCCCTGGGCGGAGCTTCGCCTGACAAAGCTCTGACTGCGCTCAATGTGGAAAAGTGTGGAAAGAGCCGGATTCTGCTGAACGGCGTTGTGGAGCAGTTGCACCGCCAGAATGTCAACAATCTGGCAAACATGCGTCGAACCATATCCAGCCTGTGAGTCCCCTTCACTTTCATGTATGATTGCCCTTCAGTTTTAATGGAGTGTAGAGTTTATGTCCCAACCTGAGCAAACCTATCTAACACCGGAAGGTGCCGAAGAATTACGCCGCGAGCTGGACACGCTGATTAATGTCCGGCGGCCTGAACTGGCACAAAAGCTCAAAGAGGCGGTTGCGGACGGCGATTTGAAAGAAAATGCCAACTATCATGACGCCAGAGAGCAACAGTCATTTCTGGAAGGTCGTATCCAATACCTGGAAAATATCCTTCGTTCGGCGGTCATCATCTCTCACAATGGCGGCTCAGATGAAGTGCGAGTTGGCTCGGCGGTCACGATTGTAGAAGAAGGCATAGACGAGCCGGAGACTTACTACATTGTTGGCGCGGCAGAGGCGAACCCTCGCGAAGGCAAAATCTCCCACGAAAGCCCGATTGGTGCGGCGCTGCTGGGCAAGAAAAAAGGCAGCAAAGTCACTGTCAAAACGCCGGGCGGTGAGGTTGTCTTCAAGATCAAGCAAATCAAATAATCTGGGCTGGCATGGATTTGACGAACAAAAAAGTACCCCGGTTGATGGGGTACTTCTGTTTTTGACCGAGCCTAACCACTGATTGGTGTGAAGTCGCCCGTACCGCCAAACGGATCATCATCGTTTCGTGGGGCTGCCGCTGGAGGGGGGTATTGAAGCGGTGGCGGAGTCAAGGGTTTGGGCTGTCCGCTTGGTTGCATTGTAGGTGGTGGTGAGTATGCTGGCGCTGCCGACGGCGGATTGAGCGGCGGGTAGGTTGGTGGCGCTGCTACTGGCGCGGCGGCGGGCATGGCTGGCTGGGCGGGGGCTGTAGCTACTGCGCTTTTGCCATCTTTCCGCCAGGCCTGCAATTCAATTGTGATCTTCTCAAAGAAGCTGTTAGGTGGCAGTTCACCCGAACCATAACCCACATCCACGACGCGGGCTTGCATCCGCAGGGCGTTGGTTTCCAGAGTAATTGTCGCGCCCGGTTTGGCGATAACGAGTTGTCCTTTAGGCTCTAACTTGGATCGTAGCGCCGGGTCGCTGCTCGCATATTCGGAGACAAACACGCCCGTCAGTGTGCGGACGAAATCCTCTTTGTCGAAAAGCCAGACTTCAATGGCCGTGACTTTTTCAGATCCGCCCGCGCCGATTGTTTCGGAAATCACCGCGCCGCATTCACCCAAAAACTCATCATCTTTGGCTTCATCTTCAATACTGAAGGAGTCATCATAGGCACGACCAGGGAAGTAGATTGACACGTGACGAGCAACTGGTGGGCCAAAGTCGCTGACAACCGGGGCCGCGATTGCTTCGTCCTTGAGTTTCTTTTGCATATCACGCGCCGCGTGGATTGCGTCGAGTTCAGCCCGCACTTTCTGGTCTTCCGCCGATTTTGGACGTAAGCGTTTGCGTATTGGGTCAACAATTAAGGTGCTGATGTAGAAGCCCCACAAGAGCGACCCGATCACAAAGACTGCCGCGAAGACGATCGGCCCGATGATGAAGGGGAGTAAATCCGAGATGATCCCTGGTGCGGGTGCTTGTGCAGCGTTTTCCTGCGCCCGCGTAGCCAGTGGCTCCAACTCCAACCGGTTGATGCCCCGGACTACTCCCAGAGGGTTATCTACCGCACGCAGCAGCCGCACGATCTGCTCTTCGAATTCCACGCTGGGGACACTGTTGTTCGCCACCGCAGCATAACGGTCTGCGATCAGGCGCACCCATTCATCCTGCCAGCTTTGCTGCAACGTGCTGGGATCAGCATCGTAAAAAACGGTAGGTTGGAGCGCATAAGCCCACAACAGACCGATAAGAAAGGCAATAACACCAACAACAATCGTGCCTGATTTCGGGATATTCCCTTTTAGCACCGGCCATAGGCCGATGATGGTATCGCGGATTTTGCCTATCATGAATGCCACTGCCTTTCCCGTTGATAGCAAGAAATAACATGTTTATTGTACAAAGAATCATGCGTTCGCAACACATGAAGTCACGCATTGTGACTAATATACTACGTTTTTTTCATCATGCCCAAAAACGTTCGCTATGATTCTGCAAATGAAAACGCCCGTAATAAGCATAGCACGGGTTAAACAAGGGGCATCATGCCCCTTGTCCGCAGCGCAATTCAAGCGTCCCCCGCTGTCTATACCGGTTCGGAGTTCAACTCCGGCAGTTCGTTGATACGGTACGTGTGTCCACAGTTTGTACACTGCGCCATATGTTTGTTGTTTTCTACCAGCAGCCCACCGCAGTTTGGGCAGGGCTGAGGTAGCGGGCGCTTCCAACTGGTATAGTCGCATTCCGGGTAACGGGTGCAGCCGTAGAAGGTGCGCCCTTTGCGTGTCTTGCGGATCACCAGCTCGCCGCCGTGAGTCTTCCCGCAGGTGGGGCAGGCGATTCCCATGCGTTCCAGCCAGGGTTCCGTATAGCGGCATTCAGGATAGTTAGAGCAGCCGATAAACTTGCCGAAGCGTCCATAGCGGATAACCAGCGGGTGGCCGGATTCTGGACAGTCACGCCCAATTGCCTCTTCTTGCTGGATCTGCGGCATATTTTCCCGGGCATTTGCCAACCGCTGCTCGAAAGGCGTATAGAATTCTTGCAGCATTGGACGCCACTCCAGATTGCCCTCAGCTACCGTATCCAACTCATCTTCCATCCGGGCGGTGAACTGGTAATCAAGGACATCCGGGAAATACTGTACCAGCAGGTCATTCACGATTTTGCCAGTTTCCGTGGGAAACAGACGCTTATCCTGCTTCTCAATGTACTCACGGTCTTGAATAGTTGCTACCGTTGGTGCATAGGTGCTGGGGCGTCCAATGCCATATTCTTCCAGGGTGCGCACCAGGCTGGCCTCTGTGTAGCGCGGCGGTGGCTGAGTGAAGTGTTGTTCCGGTAGCAGTTTGAGCAAATCCAGCATTTCTCCCGACGCCAGTTCTGGCAGGATACGGCCTTCGTCTTCGTCTACAGTGGCATCTTCGTCTCGGCTGTCCTCATATAGCGCCAGAAATCCGGGGAATTTGATCGTGCTGCCGGATACGCGGAAGGTATATGGCATCTCGTTCGCACCCGGTCCAGCAGCAATGTCTACCCTCAGGGTATTGTATACGGCGTTCGCCATCTGGCTGGCGACAAAACGCTGCCAGATCAGCGTGTAGAGTTTCATCTGTTGTGCGTTCAGATGTCCGGCGAGTTTTTGTGGTTCACGCAGAACGCTGGTGGGGCGTATCGCTTCGTGCGCTTCCTGTGCCCCTTTGGTACGGGTTGCGTAACGCGGGGGGCGTGCCGGGTGGTACTTTTCACCAAACCGCTGGTGAATAAACTCGCGGGCTTCGGCCTGTGCCTGCTTCGCAACCTGCGTGCTGTCGGTACGCATGTAGGTAATTAACCCGACCGGGCCGCCGTTCCCCGTGTCAATTCCTTCGTAGAGCTGTTGGGCGAGCGTCATCGTGCGGCTGGCGCTGAATCCCAGGCGGCGCGATGCTTCCTGCTGGAGCGTGCTGGTCGTGAACGGCGCGGACGGCTTGCGCTGACGGGTGCCGTGTTTGACATTGGAGACTGTATAGCGGCTCTTTTTCAGGATTTCCAGGTGTGGATGGAGTTCGCTCTCCGCGCCAAAGGCCACATCCGTGTCGCCAATTTTGACCAGGCGGGCGATAAATGGCCGGTTATTATCCTTGTTATTGGCCGCGTGCTTCTTGAGACTGGCGTCCAGTGTCCAGTATTCTTCCGGCGTAAAGGCTTGGATTTCGCGTTCCCGGTCAACGATCAGGCGCACGGCAATACTCTGCACCCGCCCGGCGGAAAGCTGGTTGCGTACCTTCTGCCACAGGAGTTCGGTGATGTTGTAGCCCACCAAACGATCAAGGATACGGCGTGCTTGCTGAGCATTGACGAGATTCATGTCAATGCTGCGCGGGTGGCCGAAGGCCTCCGCTACCGCCGGTTCGGTGATTTCATGGAAAACGACCCGTTTGACCCGGCTCTCGTCCATATCCGTCGCCGCGATCAAGTGCCAGGCAATGGCCTCGCCTTCACGATCCGGGTCAGTTGCCAGGTAAATTTCGCTGGCGCGGTCTGCCAGGCTTTTGAGTTCTTTAGTGACATCGCGTTTGTCATTGGGGACACGATACTTCGGCTCGAAATTATTGTCCACATCTACCGAAAGCTGTGTTACCAGCAAGTCCCGCACATGGCCTTTCGACGCGCGTACAGTATAGCCGCGCCCCAGGAAATTGCCGACACTGCGCGCTTTGGCCGGCGATTCGACGATCACCAGTTTGCCGCCGCCCCGGCGGGAAGACGCTTTCTTCTCGGCCTGTTTACGGGCGGGCTTTGCTTTCGCTTTGCTTTTTGCCGGTTTCTTTTTGCGTTGGGGCGTGACCTCAGGTTTTGGCAGTCCCTCATGTGCTTCGGTTGCGCCCATACGGAAAAGCGTCGTTCCGCATTCCGGGCAGCTGCCGCGTGTACCGGGTGTGCCAGTCTGGGTATAGACTGCTTGCGGACTGATGATGTCTCGCTTGGTTTTGCATTTGACACAATATGCCTGATATTGGTTACTCATTCCCGTCCCTTCATCATCAGCCGTCAAGCTGTATATCCGAGAGCACGTTCTCTAAGGATTCTCGATGCGCTGTTTGACCCTCATCTTCACCCTTCATGTCAAATCATAAGGAAGAAGATTCGCCTGAGGATGAGGGCTTCGTTAAGTTTTCTCCCAATTGGGTCGTGGAGAAATCCATAACGATTCGCCATCTTATATCCATCTAGAGATACTTATAGTTCTTAGTGGTCAACAGGTAATTGACGACTTCTTTTACGTTTTCTGCTCGATTTTTATTACATATCAACAGAGCGTCGGGTGTCTCAACTACAATAATGTCTTCTACGCCGATTGTAACTGTGAGCTTGTCACTATAAACCAGCGTGTTTTTTGTGTCCAGAATCACTTTTTCAGGCTGGCTGCCTTTGAAACAGTTGCCAAACTTGTCCAGCTTGAGGACATCAAAGAGCGCAACCCAACTACCGACATCATTCCAGCCAATGTCAATCGGTATGACCGCGATCTTGTCGGCATCTTCCATCACGGCATAGTCCAGGGAAATATCTTTGATCTTCGCCCAGATTTCATTCAACTTCGTTTCGTACTCTGGTGTATCCAGCGTGCTGACCAGTTCGGTTAGCTGCGCAAACATCTCCGGTTGTTGTCGCTCGAATTCGTTCATGGCGCGTGATACTTGCCAGATGAACATTCCCGAATTCCAGGAGAATTCGCCCGAAGCGACGAAAGCCGTTGCTGTCACCGGATCGGGTTTTTCGGTGAAGCCGCGTGAGTGATAGCAGTCAAAGCCGTTAATATTTGCGAGTGTTTCCCCTTGTCGAATGTAGCCGAAACCTGTGGCAGGGTAGGAGGGGGAGATTCCCAGCGTGGCAATATACCCTTGCTGTGCGAGGTCATGAGCGGCCTTCAATACCTCGCGGAAAACATCCTGCTTGGCAATGTGGTGATCGGAAGTCATAATCGCAATAATGGCATCCGGGTCACGCTTCTGGATAATCGCAGCGCCTAGCCCGGCAGCCGGGCCGCTGTTCCGCCCATATGGTTCGGTAACAAAGTTCGCCAATGGGATTTCCGGCGCATCCCGGCGCATGGCCTCTACGTATTTTCGCCCGGTAGCAACATAAATGTGATCGGCTGGGAAGAGTGGGAGCAACCGGTCTACAGTCGTGCGAAACATAGAAACGTCTTCAACCAGCGGGAGAAGTTGCTTGGGGGTGTCCTGACGGCTCATCGGCCACAGCCGCGTACCGCCACCGCCGGCCATAATCAGTGCATAGTAGTGATTCATAAAGGGTGACTCCTTGTATTGGTACAGATATAGTGCTACTCAGCTCACACTACGTTGCGACCCTTTCATCAGAATTACATTTCGAATGCCTGACGCGATATGATTTTGCGGGTGAATCCAGTCCGATGATTACACAACTCGTTTTTGGTGATCGCTTCGTCAGTGCGATTCTGCCAGACAGTACTGCATCGCGCCGATATTGCGCACAAGCCCCTTGAGTTCCAGGATAGTCAACGTACTGCTGACTTCTGCAACTGGCAGGCCGGACAACCGCACAATATCATCAATATGTAATGGGTCGGCCCCCAAATACTGAGCAATCTGGGCTTCAACCGGGTTGGACGGCACAAGCCGCCGGGTGATTGTGCGCGTCTGAACCGCATCATGGACAATTCTGAGTTCGTCCAGGATGTCATTTACATGCATGACCAACTTCGCGCCTTCCTGGATCAGCCGGTTATTGCCACCGCTCATTGGGTTAAAGATATTGCCCGGTACTGCGAACACATCGCGCCCCTGGTCAGCAGCAATGGAAGCGGTAATCAGTGCCCCACTGGTTTCCGGCGCTTCAACAACCAGCACACCCAGCGCCATGCCACTAATCACCCGGTTACGCCGGGGGAAGTTGCGAGCTTCTGGCGGAGTGCCCAGCGGAAACTCGCTGATGAGCGCTCCCTGGCTGGCAATTTCCTGGGCAAAGCGTTCATGGTCGCGAGGGTAAACCCGGTCAATTCCGCTGCCCATCACGGCCAACGTGCGTCCGCCACCATCCAGTGCGCCCCTGTGAGCGGCGCTATCTATGCCGTGCGCCAGCCCACTAATGACTGTGATATTGTGGGCGGCAAGTTGTTTGGCTAGATAGTGTGCGGCGTCCCGGCCATAGGGTGTGGCCTTGCGCGTCCCGACAATGCTAAGCGCCTGATCGTCGGCAGGGGAAAGCGTCCCACGCACATACAACACCATCGGCGCATCAGATTGTTCTTTCAGCAGCGCCGGGTAGTCATCATCGGCCAGCGTGAGTAACCGCGCCCCCGCTTTGTGAATGCGCTCCAATTCCATATCCAAATCCAACCGGGTACGTCCCGACTGTAGATTGGAGATGGCTTGCTTTTCCAGCCCAGCCTGCACAAGCTGCGATTCACTGGCGTGCCAGGCATCCGGCAAGCTGTCAAAATAATTCAGTAATGCGGCTAAACGCTTGGGGCCGATTTCGGGTATGAGGCTGAAACCCAGCCAGTATTTTATGTTGCTCAAACTGCCTCGGCGCTGTGCACGGGCTGAATGGTACTCAAACAGCATAGCAAGCGTTTATTCTGCTTGTCAAGCGGAAAGTCACGCGCCGGGGAGCAAACCATCCAACAAGTGAACAAGAACATATCCGCCTGCAATATCAACCTTGAGGACGGTTTCCGGGATAACCGGGATGAGGATTTCACCGTATTGTGGGCTGTGGATGACATAAACATCGTTCGCACCGGTTTCCAGTACTTCACTGATGATTCCGAGCGTCTGTCCGTCTTCGGTGCGTACTTTGAGGCCGTGGAGCTGATACAGGTAGTATTCACCTTCTTCCAGGGGAATGGCATCTTCTATTGAGACCATAACAAAAAGTCCCCGCAGCCTCTCGGCCTGGTCACGGTCATTGATTCCATCCACTGTTAGGAGCATGTAGCCCTGATGGGGGCGGGCATGGGTAATCTGATAACGGCCAATGCCCGCGTCATCCGGCCCAGTGCCGATGAATACAGTTTCCAGTTGGGGGATACGTTCTGGGAAGTCGGTGAGTACCCGCATACGGAGTTCGCCGCGAATCCCATGCGGGCGCAGCACCTCACCGATTAACAGATACCGGGGGGAGTCTTCCCCCCGGTTTTGCTGAGAAGCTGGTTCTGGCATGGGGTTATATGATCTTCAATACAACGCGGTCATCGCGGTTGCTCGGCGTGGCCCGGAGTAAGGAACGGATCGCGTTTGCGACGCGCCCGCTTTTCCCGATAACCCGCCCGGCGTCTTCCGGCGCGACGTGCAGTTCAAGAATGACCGTGCCGCCCTGGTGGCGCCGCTTCACGTGCACCTGAGACGGATCATCTACCAGGCTCTTGGCGATATACTCAACCAGATCTTCTAACGCAGACATGGCCTATTCTTCTTTTGCGGCCAACGCTGCCGCTTCACGGGCTTTCTTACGGGACTGGCCGGGGCCCGGTGATGGGTAGCGTGTCTTGGGGCTGACCGGTTCAGCAGCGGCGATGGCGGCTTCGGCTTCAGCAACCAGGGTTTCCATGGCCTCGCCCTTCATCAGTCGCTCATAACGTTCCCAGGTGCCAGTACGTTTCAGCAGGCGCAGCACACCATCACTGGGCTGTGCGCCGACACTGAGCCAGTACAGCGCCCGGTCTTCTTTCACAACGTCGGTGGAAGGGCGGGTGCGCGGATTGTGGTGGCCGATGATTTCAATGAAACGGCCATCGCGGGCAGTCCGCTGGTCAGCGACTACGATACGATAGCTGGGCTGTTTCTTCAAGCCCACTCGACGCAAACGAATACGAACCATGATTGTAAATCTCCTAAATTTCGCGCTCTCAAGCGTCATTTATTGACGGAGAGCCACTGGCGAATAAACGTGACTGCTGCCAGTAACGGTAGGGGATATTGCGTTCCCTAGCGCATCATACCGGGTATGCGGGGCATCCGCCCTTTGCGGAGCTGGCCCATCAGTTTTTGCATGTCACGGAACTGCTTAAGCACGTCGTTGACATCGCGCACCTCAACTCCGCTGCCCCTGGCGATACGCTGGCGGCGGCTGGCGTTGAGGATTTTCGGGTTATTACGTTCGGTTGCGGTCATTGAGTTAATGATCGCCTCCACCCGCTTGAGGCGTTTTTCAACATCCTCTTCATCAATGTCATTCTTAAAGCGATTCATACCGGGGATCATGCCCAGCATCTGGGTAAATGACCCCATCTTACGGATTTTCTGAAGCTGTTCCAGGAAGTCTTGCAGTGTAAACTGATTTTCCATCAGTTTCTTTTGCAACTTGAGGGCTTCCTGCTCGTCATATGCGGCTTCAGCCTTTTCAATCAGCGTGAGAACATCGCCCATTCCCAGAATGCGGGAGGCCAGACGATCGGGGTGAAATACCTCAAATCCGTCCAGTTTTTCCGCCGTTCCAAGGAACTTGATCGGCACACCGGTGACTTCGCGCATCGAAATCGCCGCGCCGCCGCGTGCATCACCATCAATCTTGGTGAGGATTAACCCGGTGATACCGACGCGCTGGTTAAACCCTTCGGCGATGTGCACTGCTTCCTGGCCGGTCATCGAGTCCGCTACCAGCAGAATTTCTGCTGGGTTCGTGCGGCGCTTGATTTCCTCTAGCTCGCTCATCAGCGTGTCGTCAATTTGCAACCGCCCCGCCGTATCCAGAATAGCGACTGCCGCGCCCCCGTCTTTGGCCGCTTTCAGCCCGTTGGCGCAAATATCCGCCGGGCGAGACCGCGTGCCTTCCTCATGGTATGGCACGTTGATCTGCTTGGCGAGTGTCACCAGCTGGTCAACCGCCGCTGGCCGGTAGGTATCCGCTGCGATCAGGAATGGTTGGCGGCCTTCTTTTCGCAGGTGGACGGCCAGCTTGGCGGCAGTGGTGGTTTTACCGGACCCTTGCAGCCCGACGAGCATAATCACATGCGGTTTGGTACTGCCGGAAAAGCTCAACCGCCCCGGGTCGCCCAGGGTTTCGATCAGTTCCTCGTGAACAATTTTGACGACCTGCTGACCGGGTTTCAGGCTCTTGGTGACTTCCGCACCAATCGCTCGTTCTTTCACCCGTTTGACGAAATTTTTGACAACCGGCAAAGCGACATCGGCTTCAAGCAACGCCAGACGCACCTCACGCATGGCTGTGTCAACGTCATTTTCCGTCAACTTGCCAGCCCGCCCCAGGCGGTCAAATGTAGCCTGTAATCGTTCGCTCAGATTTTCAAACATGCGGGTTGTTCCTCACGTAGTCTGAGCTAAAAATTGTAGATGAGGGCGTGCGCCGCGTCAAGGCGGGATACTGCTTACAGCTTTAATCTCCGGTAGCCGCGATTGAAGTAGATCAACGGCAGCGCTTCTGCATCCGCCTTGCGACCAGTGGCAACCACTTCGCCGACCACGATCATATTGGTCCCGCCATCATGGACAGCATGGACTTTGCAGTCCATCCAGGCAATAGCATCCGCTAGAATCGGTGCGCCGGTTTCTGCGGTTGTGATAGCAACGTCGTGAAAACGATCTGCGTCTTCCGGCACATCGCCAATTCCGGCAAACTGGCTGGAAAGATTTGCCTGGTCTTCGCCTAACAGCGACACGGCGAAGGCACCACTCGCATCAATGATGTCCAGTGCCTCAACGCCTTTATGCAGACAAACCAGAATCAGTGCTGGCTCAACGGATACTGACGTAAACGAACTCACGGTCAGTCCGTGCCGCCGCTCACCATCGGCTGCGGTGACAACCGTAACTCCGGTTGCCCAGAGTCGCATGGTATGGCGCATAATTTCCGCGTCAATGGTCATAGAATTCCCCTCTGATGATTGATAAGCCGTCATTTAGTTGAGTTGTCACCATTATAGGGGCGATAGGAAAGAGTCTGTATTGTCCAATCGGCCAGAACAGATTAGGTGAGTAGCAGTTCCGCCATGCGCGGCACGAAGCCCGTCAGGTCATGCAGTCCTTCGGCAAAAGCCGTCTTGGCCGCGCCGATAATCAGGGTGGGAACATCGTTTTCAGTGTGGGTACGACTGCTGACATCTTCCATGTTGCCATGATCGCTCGTGATAATAATCAGCCCCTCGTCGTCGTTCCAGGTCTCCATAGCGCCAGTCATTACCCCGTCAAACAGTTCGAGCAGGCGTACACCATCTTCCAGCGGCCCTCGGTGACCGATGATATCGGTGAACCAGTGCGGGAAGAAGGCGAACGTGTATCGGCGTGAGAGTTCCACCATTTTGCGCCCGGCTTCCTGGGGGCTATACACCGGGGTATCGGTATAGCCGAGTTCGTCACGCCACCCCTGTCCTGTCCAGTCTCCGGCCAGCGCATCCTGCTGGTAAATGGCCTTTTCATCGAAAATCGGCACACCGGCTTGGTAAGCGGCTTCCTGGTAGCTGGCTCGCAGTCGTTTGCCGCTGTTCACCACCTCATGCCAGCGTGGGGGATAGGCTTCAAGCAGCGCGGCGGTTTTGCCTTGTGAAACCATCTGCTTGAAAAAATTATCTTTCGCCAGTAGTTCCCGAATGGGCGGATTCGGCTTAGGGCCGTAATGTTCGCCGATAAGCTGTGGTACATTCACTCCGGTCAGAATAGCGGCCTGTCCCGTGGCGCTTTGGGGCCTTCCCGGCACGCCGAGGCGCGGGTCGGTGGGAATAAACACAGCATGTGGGCTGTGCTGCTCTCCGATGCCCTTCAGCCAACGCTGCCCATTCGTCAGGGCGGTGAGTGTGGGCATGGTGGCGACGGCAAACGGGTTCACCGCCGGGTTATCTTCGCCCAGTCCGATGCCATCCAGGAAAACCATCAGGATATGCATGAAGGATTCTCAACCCATTGCCAGAGCAAGTTGATCCTGCGAAGGGGGGACATGACCGCGCCACACTTCTTCGCCGTTGGCATTGAATACCACAAACTCCGGCGTAAAAGAAAAATCGAGGTTTTCCCGCAGGATACGGCCAAATTCACTGTGAATATCCACCCGCAGGATATTAAAATCCCCCTGGATGTCCGCAACGATGTCATCTACAGCGGGGCGCGATGCCAGACAGCCAACACAGTAATTGCTGAAGAATTCCAGGAATGTTGGACGTCCATTGGCGAGCGTGGCGGCAGCCTCAGTGTAACTGTTCACATCGCTCGTGCCGGGACGCAAGACAGTGTAGCCAACCACCATTACGGCTGCCAGGGCGATAACTGCGCCCAGGGTGGCACGCCACGCCACGCGCCGCCATCGCAGGATGATGAATGCCGCCAGCAGTACCAGCGCGCTGATCCAGAAAACTGAATATTGGTTAAAGAAACTGGTCATCTTTTACTCAGCCGTATAGGTGTAGGAACGAATAAATTCATTGCTTGCCCGTTCCCGCCCGATGGTTGTAACATCCATGTGGCCGGGCAGCACCCGTACATTATCCCCCAATGGGAGCAGTTTTTCAAAGATGGAGCGCATCAGCACATCATAATCGCCGCCGGGCAGGTCGGTGCGCCCGATGCTCCCGGCGAACAGGCAGTCCCCGCTGAAGACGATGCCCCCTGCGGGCATATAGAAACTGATGTGGCCGGGGGCATGGCCGGGCGTATACAGGGTTTCGAGCTTAATTGCACCCAGTTCGATGGCTTCCTGTTCAGTGGTTAACAACCTGTCGGGCGCGGCGGCTTCCGGGAACTCACGGCCAAAGAACATCAGCCCTTGCTGCGGAAGGCTTTCCAACAGCGGGATGCCGTCCGGGTGCAGCCAGAAAGGTGCGTCGGTGCGTTCTTTGAGTTCCTTGCTGGCGAGAATATGGTCGAAGTGGGCATGTGTCGCCAGAATCAGCTTGATCTGCCAGCCAGCATCCTGCGCGGTTTTGTGGATGAGCGGGGCGCTGTCCACCGGGTCAATCACCAGCGCCTCTTTGGTGTCTGTATCGGCTACGAGGTAGCAGTGAGTGGCTACCGGGCCGAGTGTGAGCATTTTGATTTCGATGGTCATGCCAGTCCTTGTGCTAATCGCCGCCGCAGTATAAGGTTGAGCAGGGTCTGTAATTCTTCCATTTTCATCAGGTAGGCCACTGCGACAAATACCAGCGCCCCGCCACCAACCTCTATACCAAGTTGTGCAATTGTGAAGATCAGCCCCCGGTTTGCCAGTCCCAGAGTATGCCATACCGCATCTATCAGGACAATCGCCAACGCCATCACCAGGCTGGCGGCAGTCGCCTTGAGTACCGTCCGGCCTATGGTCGCTTCTTCCGTGCCGTGCCAGCGCCGCCGCAGCAGCCATAATAGAACAAGGACTTCAAAGGCTACACCGCATGAGTTTGCCAGCGCCAGCCCGCCCACATTGCCGGCATACGTTTGCAGGCTCAATAGGGGAAACACACTTGCGGTTGTATTGGCGACACGCATCATTTCGACTTGCCCGACATCACTCAACATGAGCGAGAGGGCCAGATTGATAGCCGCACCCCCCAATGCCGCGAACAGGGGAGTCAGCGTATCTTTATCGGCGTAGAAGCTGCGGGCGACAATTTCCAGTGCAGAGTGAACGACCAGCCCGAGCGCGAAGAAACGCAGCGTGCTGTAGACCAGCGCGGAGGCCGATGCATCGAATGCGCCGCGCTCCAGCAGGCTGATAAGTGGCTGTCCAATAACGATCAGGCCAACCGCCGCCGGAATTGTAGCGACAAAGATAAACCGCAGCGCCCCGGACATCGCGGCGCGTTTGCCGGTTTCGTCGCCCAATTCGCTTAGGGCGGCCAGTGTAGGGAAAATCACCGTCCCCATCGCCGTGCCGATCAGTGTTTCGGGAATCTGCATCAGCCGCCAGCCCCAGTCAAGGGCGCTGACTGCGCCGACGCCCAGACGCGACGCGATATTGTTCATCACCAGGAAGTTCAGGCTAAACACGCCCAGTCCGGCGACACGCGGGAGCATCAGCCTGATGACGCGCCACATGACCGGGTCGCGCAGGCCGAGTTCCGGCCACCACCGTGCCTTGAAGTGAATCAGCCCCGGCACTTGTATCCCAAAGTGAAGCCCGGCGCCTAGCACCGCCCCCAGCGCGATACCCTGTACGCCTAGCGGCTTAAGCAGGAAGATCACGCCGAAGAGAATGCCGAGGTCGAACATGATTGGGGCAAGGGCCGGCAGCAAAAAGTGGTTATGGCTGTTAAGGATACCCATCGAAATACCGCTTACTGAGAAGATCAGCGTTCCAACCAGCAGAATTCGCATGAGTTGAGCGGTCTGCTCGATTCCCGCTGGCGTGAAACCGGGGGCGACGCTCGCTGCGATGGGATTGGCGAACACGAACACAACGGCGCTTGCGATGAGCGTGGCGGTGAAAATCGTGTTGATAACGTGTGTAGCGGTACGCCACGCTTTTTCGGTGTCTCCCTGTGCCAGGAAACCGGCGAAGACCGGAATGAAGGCGTGTGCGAGCGCCCCGCCCGAGATCAGTGTGAAGATCAGTTCCGGTACACGGTTAGCCGTGACAAATGTATCCCATTCCGAGCCAACGCCGACTCGATTGGCGATGATGAAGGTCTGCGCGAGGCTGATCGCTTTCGCGGTGCCGAAGGCCAGCATAACGGTGAGGGTGGATCGGGCGATCTGGCGGGTGCGTGGGGTCTGGTCGGTCATCGGGTGTCCTATAGATTCAGCGCATCCAGTGCGGTCTGGGCGTCGCTGTAGCCGGGATTATGCTGCAAAGCCTGGCGAAAGGCGCTGGCGGCCTGGGCGGTTTCTCCCTGTGCGGCCAGGACGCGGCCTTTCCAGTAATAGGTTTCTTCCACGTATTCCCCGCCGTTGTTCAGGTTGGCGTTGACGAGCGCCATCACCTCATCGTAGCGCCCCAGTTCGTAATACGCCTCGAAAGGGCCGAATGTGTAGAGTGTGATGCGCCAGGGAACGCCGACCCGCCGAGCCTGATCGTAAGCAGCGGCGGCTTCGGTGTACTGCCCCAGCCGCACATACGACGAGCCGATATTGTACCAGGCGAAGCCGTCCGCCGGGTTGCGTTGAGCCTCTGCGCGGGCAGTTTCCAGGGCATGTTCTGCTGCGCCCTGGGGATCAGCCCAATCGCCCAGAATATCGCGCACTTTGTTTTCATCGGCTTGTTGGTAGATGACGATGAAAGTGCGATTGAAGTCCTGCCAGTTTTCGTCAAGTGTTGTGTAGGATTCGGCCAATCCCTCGCCGTTTTCGCCTGTCCCCAGGAAACTGTCGTAGAGGTAAAATACCTGGAGCGCGTCGTCATATCCTACAATCGTCTGGTAATGTCCAAGCCAGTCGTAACCTTCCGGCATATAACCGGTTTCGATCACCACTGGGAAGTCGTTGGCGAGGAACTGCTTAATCAGGTCGGTCGTGCCGCCGATGCGCGAAATTGCCCGAACGCCGGTACGCTCATTTACGAAGGAGACCATCTCCCAGGGATTGACATTTTTATCTTCCTTATCTGGTTTTAGATAAGAGGCTGCGACCTCCTGGCCTTCCTGCCAGCCAAAGTAACTCAACGCCATCGTGATATTGGCCGGGCCACAGTTATTCCAGGTCTGTTTAGTGTGACGGAAGCCGTATAACCGGGCTGAAACCGGGTAGACTCGCTCGGCGATTGTAACGGCCTCCGGCGTGGGTTCTTGCGCTGCCTCAGTCGGAAGTGGGGTGGCGGGCATCACGGTGATTTCAACCGTTGGGAGCGGCGTCGGAGTAGGGGGTAGTATGTCTATTGGCTCGGCAGTGGCCTCGGCTGTCCGCTCAATATTCAGGGCTGGCCCAGCCAGTAAATCAGCTGGGGATATGCCATCAGCACCTTCGTCAGGGTTCGGTGTAGGTAGGGTATCCCCGGCTGCCGGACGCGGTGGCATGAACAGCTCCATGAATGGGGCAATCCCCAGAACACGCTCCTGCTGGCCGGGTGTGAGCACACTGCGAAAAATCACGACTCCGGTGATTGCGCCTACAATCCCTAAAATGAAGACACCCACCACAATCCACAGCAAAAGACGCGGTGGGGGTGCGACCCCCTCATCATAATATTCGTGTGATTCCGGGTTTTCCTGCATAAGGTGGTAACTCCCTCTCCTGCTTCCAGTCTCCAGAGCGCCTATTTATACCATAGGGTGGCATGACTGGCTGTTAGTTCATCATGAGAAATCGAGGTTTAATCCTACTATAAAGCGCGAATCCTGCCTAGATTTCCTTCAGTGTGCCACATTCCACCGCTTCTGTCGCCCACGTTTGCCGGGCGATTGCCTGACTTTTACGCTTATTTACCCATTTAAGCCAGATTTAAGGCTTATTTGAGTCGGTGTTTAAGCAAGCGAGGCGCATTTGTCCTATCGTAATGAATGTGTTCGATGATGAAGTGGAGATAACCACAATGGCAGCAAAACCAGACCGTGCGCGTAAACTGATCGTCAGAACCGCTCTTGCGACCAGCAGCACGATTGCGACCCTGGTCGGCGCGCAGAATCTCGCCATGCTGGACGCCAACCGCTTCCAACAGGAAGCTGCTCTGTCGCCCGATGAAATTGCAATAGCACCGACAACCACCCTGACCGGTGCGCCCGGTGAGACCGGGGCCATTATTCAGCAGGCCGCCCCAAGCATCATAATTTTGCGCACTGCCGGGCAAGCTCAAAGCCAATCACAATCTGCCTCGTCACAGTCGTTCAGTGCGCCTGCGTCGAGGAATATCCTGCCGCCTAACCCAGTAGAATTAGCCGCACCCCCGCCACAGATCGTGACACAGCCGGTTACTGTCTTCCAATCCGCCCCCCAGCGCACCCGGTCTTCACGATGATGGACTTATATTATGTCCACTTCAAGGCGATGGGTTGCCATGTCACCGTGCAATTTGAAAGCGAAATGGGGAATGCCGATCCCTTAGCCCGGTTAGCAACGCAGGTCGAGGCGATAGAAGACAGGCTCTCCCGTTTTCGCCCGGAAAGCGAGCTGATGCGCCTGAATGCCCAGGCAGGGCAGTGGGTTACAGTAAGCGATCTATTGTTCTCCGCCATTCACGCCGCCAAACATGCCGCTCGTTTAACTGATGGCCTGTATAACCCGTTAGTGCTGCCCGCAATGATCGCCAATGGCTATGACCGCAGCTTTGAACAAGTCGGACTGCCTTTAGCTCAATCGCCTCTTCCCGCTGCTGACTGGCGGCAGATTGGGATCAATGTACGAACTCACGAGGTCTGCGTACCGCAAGGAAGCGCGATTGACCTGGGTGGCACTGGCAAGGGTTGGACAGCCGCACGGATTGCCGATGAACTGGCACAGCATGGCGCGTGCCTGGTGAACTTTGGCGGGGATATGGCGGTGCGGGGCGCGCCGCGTGGCCTGCCGGGCTGGGACATTGAGATTGAGGACCCGCTGAATGGGGAGGCGCTTGCGTCGCTTTCATTGCACAGCGGTTCAATCGCGACCAGCGGTGTGGATTACCGGCGCTGGAGGACGGTGGACGGGCGCAGTTTCCACCACATCCTCGACCCACTAACCGGGCTGCCTGCTGAGACCGACATCCTGGCAGCGACGATCATTCACCCTCATGCACCCACAGCGGAGGCCTACGCCAAAGCGGTGATTTTGAAAGGCAGCATGGACGGCCTGAGTTGGCTGAATAATCAGTGGAACACCGCCGGCCTGATTGTCCGGCACGATGGCGAAGTACAGGCTACCTCGAATTTTGGACCCTATATCAATGAAAGGACAGTATCATGAAGTTTTCGGTTCTCATCCTCATTCTCTTAGGGCTGGCAATCGCATTGCCGGTCGCCGCGCAAGACAACAGTATCATTACACTGGATGACAGCTCACCCGCGATCAATGTGGTAATCACCCTCCCGCCCGATACGACGGGGAGCATCGCGTTGAATTTCGCCTCAGCGTCCATCACCTTGACCGACGGCGTCGGTAGCACCGTGTTCCATGCGGCTGACCAGCGGTTGCACGCTCTGGAATTGAATATCGCCCCCAACAGTGGTTCTCATACCCTGACCGTGGAACGGTTACCAGGTGTGGCACAGGCGCAGGTGAGTGTGACAGCGCTGCCTGAATTGACGCAGCTTGTGGCAACGACTCTGGTGGATGGAAATACGTTGACCCTGAACCAGGAAGCGGCGCTCAATCTGACGCCGGCCAATCCCGGCGGTACGATGACTGTGAATGTCCCACAAGGCACAACCGGCCTGGTGAGTGCGACTTTCCCCGGCGCATCTGCGACCAGTCAGCTAGTGGATGCCAGCGGCGTGGTGATGGCTGAATCCTTCGGCGGGCAGGTTGACAGCATTAACTATGTCGTGGATGGGGGGGATTACTACGTGACTATTCTGGGCAATGGCCTGGCTGATGCCGTAGTTGCCGGAGTCGGCGTTGCCTCCGCCCTTGAAAACAATTTCACAGTTCTGCAAGTACCGGATGCCCAGGCAGCGACAAATGAAATGGTCAGCAATACGGCAGATTGCAGCGCGACTGTGAACGTGAGTTCGATTAATCTGCGTACAGGTCCCGGCACGGGCTACAGCGTGACAGGCTATGGCTACCGGAATGAGGTTTTCCCGGTAGGTGGTCGTAACCCGGAAAACTCCTGGATCGTCATTGGCACAGATTCCGGTTCAGCCTGGATGTCGCTGGGTGGGTCGGATTTGAGTGGAGCGTGCGACACTCTGGCAATCTACAATATCCCGCTGCGTAACGCGCAACCGGCGCAGATCGTGGTCGTGCCACAGCAGTCCCAGCAGGTTCAATCGCAGCAGTCTTCCAGCTACTATGGCGAGCATGATGATGACCATGATGACCATGATGACGATCACGGAGAAGGCGATCACGACGACTAAGCGGTAATAACACGATTTCCGATGAGGGGGCATTAGCCCCCTCTTTTCTCCCGTAACGAAACACCTTGATTATATAACCTGGGGTTACTCCGAATGGACAAGTCAACAAAGTGGATGGATATTATCGTCGTCATTTTCAGCCTGGTCATTGTGATTGTATCCGGGTGGGTGATGGCGCAAAATGGCGCATTCGGGCTTGCGCTTGATGCCGACAGCAAGCTTTCCTGGCACCTGGTACGCTCATCAGGCATTGTAGCCTATGTGCTGCTGACGGCCTCAACCGTGTGGGGACTGTTCATCAGCAGTCAGTTCGTCAAGGACTGGTCACCCGGCCCGGTTTCGCTGACGATGCACAGCACCATTTCCTGGATGGCATTATTGTTAGGGCTGGCACATGGTTTGCTGCTGATGTTTGACAGCTACTTCACCTATACCCTGGGCGATATTTTCATCCCATTCACCGGACCCTATCGTCCTGAAGTTGTCGGGCTGGGTACACTCGCGTTTTGGCTGATTATCCTTATCAGCCTGAGCTTTCCTCTCAAAAAACGCCTGGGACATAAGAACTGGAAGCGGCTGCACTATGTGAGCTATATCGCTTTTGGTCTGGTATCAGCGCATGGCCTGTTCGCCGGAACTGAAGGAACGCACCTGGGTTTTCAGGCGTTGGTTGGGGTTGGGGTAGCGCTGGTGCTGATCCTGCTGGGCATCCGTATGGGAAGAGACAATAGTAAAACCCATTCGTCAGCGCCACACGCAAAACGCGAGGCGATCCGATCATAGACAAGCAAGGCGGGGATCAGGCAAGCATGTACAGGTGAACAGGGAGCGCTTATATCTCCCTGTTTGCGATCAGAATACGGTGTTGCTGGTAGCTGCCAATGGCAGTGTGACTTCAAATCTTGACCCCTTGTTTTCCCCCTCACTATGAGCATCCACACTGCCCCCGTACTGTGCCAGGATAGTCTGCACGATGGATAACCCTAAGCCATTGCCGGGGAAGTGGGTATGGCCGGTTTGTGTCCGGTAAAACCGCTCAAAGAGATGGGTTGCCTGTTCCGGCGTAAAGCCAATTCCCGTATCATTTACCTGAAGGATTACCTGATTTGCTGTGGCTTTGGCCTCAAACCTGACGGTGCCTTTCGGTGTATATTTCACTGCATTTCCCAACAGATTGTCCAGGATCAGACGCAGATCGTTGGCGCTCAAGGGGAGTTCCGGCAAATCAGGTTCAATGTGAACCTCGAAATGCAGACCCGACTTGGCGGCCTCAATCCGCCAGTGCCGGGCAATATCATGCAGGGCAGAAACGGTATCGGTGATCTTGCCTGTTGGTTGGTGCCGGCCTTCATCAATTCGCGCCAGAATCAGCAGTGAGGACACCAGTTCCGCCATGTGGTCTACTTCTTGCCGGATTTCCCCGATATAGGTATCGCGCTCGCCCTGTGGAATGCGCTCATCTCCCAGCATTTCGGTACGGAGTTTCAGCGTTGTCAATGGGGTGCGTAGTTCGTGGGCAGCATAACTGACAAAACTGCGCTGGGCTTTGAGCAGGCTGTCAATCTGTCCAGCCATATAATTCAGCGTCTGCGCCAACTGGCCGACTTCATCATGTGAATTGATTTCGATGTGTGTATCCAGCGCACCTCCGGCTATTTTGAGTGCGGAATTGTGCAGATTTTGCACCGGGCGCGAGATTGTCCCCGAAATCCATAGGCTGGCAGCGATTACCAGACCAATCACAGGGAGCGCTGTCCCGGCCAACCCTAACCAACGCTGCGAGACGTCATCATAGGCGGGCTGCATCGGTTCACTGATGACGAGGAAACCGAGCGGGCGCTGTTCATATAGGATGGGGATGGCGACAAATAGTGTGGTTATGCCGCGCGTGTTTGGGCGAATATCCGACCCAATTCGCCCTTGTTCAGCTTGAATCAACTCCGGCATCCGGGTCGCCTGATCTTGAATTGGATAACCAATTCCAGGCGTATAAGTGATGAGCCGGTAAGTACGGTCGGTGACCAGGTAATCATGCCCAACATCGGTCTGGTGGGCGGTCAGTACCTGTTGGATTTTGCCGTTATCTTCGCCTTCTAAATAGTATTCGAGGGGTTCGGCCAGGCTGGATGCAATCAAGAGCGCGTCGGTTTCCAGGTGATGCTGGTAGAATTCCAATGTGGCGAGTTGCAGTTGCCACCCAGCAACAATCAGTTGCAGTACACTGCCAGTCAAGACAATAGCGATGAAGGTAACCAGGATTCGCTGGCGGATCGTCAGGTTTTCGAGCATGATTTTAGCGAGTCTCCGGGCTAACAAAACGATAGCCAACGCCGCGCACAGTCTGAAGATAAGCCGGGTTTGTTGGGTCGTCTTCCAGCTTGGCACGCAGCCAACTCATGTGGACATCCAGCGTGCGGGTGTCGCCCAGCCAGTCAGTTCCCCAGATTTCGTCAAAAAGCTGCTCTCGGGTGACGACCTTGCCCATGTTTGTCATGAGCAGGGTGAGTATCTCATATTCTTTCTGGCGCAAAATCAGCGCCTCGTTATCGCAGGTGACGGTATGCGCCTCTAAATCCAGCACGATTTTCCCGGCAGTGATGCGCTTGGGCGTTGGGTTGCCCTGGTCTAACTGAACACGGCGGAGCATCGCCCGGACGTGGGCCTCCAGTTCATTGAACCCGAATGGTTTCACCAGGTAATCGTCTGCGCCCAATTCCAACCCCTTGATACGATCCATACTGTCATCCAGGGCAGTCAGCATAATAATCGGGATAACACTGTGCTGGCGAATGGCGGCGCACACCTGCCAGCCATCTAATCCCGGCATCATCACATCGAGGATAATCACATCGGGTTTTTCCACCAGTGCCATGCTCAGACCGGAATGGCCGTCATTGGCAACAGTGACTTGATACCCGCTTCTTTCAAATGATGAGCGTAGAGGGTCGGTCAGTTTCTTCTCATCATCAATCAACAAGATATGGGCCATGCGTTTCCATTTCCCTTTGTTTCGGTAATTCTGTATCTTCATTCTACCGGAAAAAGGGTGATTTAAGGTGGATTTAAGCTATTCCATCCGGCGGTTTTGCTATGTTATCCTGGTATAGTAGGGCGTGGGAGATAGGTTTAGGCCGATATTAGGCCCTATTTCTATGCTGTTCAGGTTTACAGTACGAATATTGTGGAGTGTTCATGCGTAAATACCGGAATCGTATTCTAACTGGCATCGCGCTTGCCTTCGTGATCTATGTGGTGCTGTTGCTGTTCATCAACACCGATGATCTGTTATCGCACCTGGCAGTTTATCCCTGGGAACTGCTCATTCCGGTGATTTTGTTGAAGTTCCTCGCCTGGGTTTTTCGTTTCTGGGAATGGCAGTATTACCTGGGCGTGATTGGCGCTCGTGAAAAGATCAGCCTGTTTGACAGCCTGGTATTATATCTCTCCGGTTATACGATGGCCGTCAGCCCTGGCAAAATCGCTGAAGTCCTGAAAGCCGTTATCCTCAAGGTCAAGACCAGCATCCCAGTCTCCCGCAGTGCCCCGGTGGTAATTGCTGAACGAGTGGTGGATGGGGTGGCCGTCGTGGTAGTTGCTTTTGTGACGGCGCTCCTGGCTGGACAGGCGATTGACCTCGGCGGCTACGGTATTTTGCTGGCGCTTTCCAGCGTGCTGCTGGCGGTTGGTCTCGTGGCGATACAGGTGCGCCCGCTGGCCTATTTTTTGCTCGGTATTATTGGTCGTTTGCCACTGCTGAGCCGGGCATATCGTCCACTGTTGGATTTTTATGAGAGCAGCACTGAAGTTTTGAAGCTGCGCCATGTGCTGCCGACGAGCGCGATGGGGGCGGCGGCTCATCTGGCCGATGCCTTCGGTTTTACGATAATGTTAAGTGGCTTCGGCCTGGAAATTACCTGGGCACTGTTTCTCCAGGCGACGTTTATCGTGGGGATTGCTGCCGCGATTGGGGCGCTTTCCGGCATTCCCAACGGTGCGGGGATCACCGAAGTGGGGACAACCGAGATGCTCATCGCGATTGTCGGTCCGACTAACCCAGCGATTTTACCGGTTGCCGCGACTGCCGCGCTGATGGAAGGTTTTTTCCACAAGTGGTTCCGTGTGTTTTTTGGTATGATGGTCGCGCTCATCTTCCGCAAACGCCTGTTTACGTCCTCAGTTGAGGAAACGCTGGCCGAAATGGAAACCGAACGCGCCCAGCAACGCGCTTATGTCGCAGAAAGCAGTACTGTATGACGGTTGAACGCTGGAATGTTGATCTGCACAGCCATACGCTGTGGTCAAAGGACTGTCTCACGTCGTTTGAGACGATTATCCGCCTGTGCCAGAAGCGCGGTGTGGATCGGATTGCCATCACCGATCACAATACGGCTGAAGGGGCATTGGCGCTGCAAAAAATCGCGCCGGAACTTGTGATTGTTGGTGAGGAGATTATGACGAACCAGGGCGAAATCCTGGGCTATTTCGTTACCGAGAGTGTTCCCGCCGGACTGACCCCTGAAGAAACCATCAAGCGGCTGCGTGACCAGGGAGCGGTAATAAGTGTCTCGCATCCATTCGACCGCTACCGCAAGGGTGCCTGGGAAGAAAACGACCTGCGTCGCATCATGGGACTGGTGGATGCCATTGAGGTCTTTAACGCCCGGTGTGTCCGCCCCGAAGATAACGCGCGTGCCGCTGCATTTGCCCGGCAGAATGATTTGACCGGCACGGTTGGCTCCGATGCGCATACTTCGGTGGAGTATGGGCAGGCCACGACCCGCCTGGTGCCATTCTATGATGCCGTTAGCTTCCGCGAGGCGCTACAATCAGCAGAGTATGTTGAACGCCTGAGTCCGGCCTACGTGCACTTTGGCAGCACATACGCTAAGTGGATGAAGAGGCTCGGCCTCAAGCCGCGCCTGTGGGCAGGGGGCTAATCCCCACCGTTCCCCATCGCGGTTAAGGCACTCGCCAGGGCTGTCCCGCCGATGCTGGCCGCTAAATCGGTGTCATCACTGTGTTCAATGACTACCGCCACCGCAATCCCGTTCCCGCTGTCAGGCGGCGTGAACCCGATAAACCAGGCCTGAGTGCCATCCCCGGAATACGCCAGCGCGACATGCCCGCCGATAGTCATGTCTGGTCGGTTGGCGGGCTGCGCTGCGCCGTTCTGGACGGCTTCCAGCATTATAGCCTGTAGTCGTGTGGCAGTGGTGCTGGTTGTGAAGGGGAGTGAAGGCCGTGTCGTTCGCTGTCTCGTCCATAGTTCTGTGCCGGGTATACGCACAGCCAACAATGTGTTGGGTTGCGGGGCATTGCCCTCGTTGATGACAGCGGCGGCAATGAGCGCCATTTGCAGAGGGTTTACTGTCAGATCGCCTTGTCCTAATGCGGTTTCCAGAAAAGCCGTTTGTGCTTGTCGCGTCGAGGAGGCAGGTGTGGCAGCACCATCTTCTGGTTCTGGCACAAAACCTGGTAGGGTGGGTGGCTGTGCCAGCTCAAAGTTGTCAAATACGGCCTGAATCGTGTCTTGCCCCAGGGTGTTCACCAGCGTGGCAAATGGCGCAGGGCAGGTGTGGCTGTAGGCTTCCGCCAGCGTCATCGCTTGTGGTGCTGGAAGTCCAAGACAATGCAGGACAATATCTTCGATTTCCACCGAGGCGGTTGCATTACCGAGTGGGACGTCAAGCGGTTGGTTATTCGCCAGCGCCGCCGCCAGCAGTGGTGTTTGCAGCAGCCCGCCTGGCTGGTAGTTGCCCTGTAGTACCCGGTTAAAGAACGGCTTGCCTGCATCCTGTATGAGTTCATCCCAGTTTGCGTCCAGAGTATTGGGATCATATGTCGGCAGGCTTACCAGTGCCAGCACGTCGCCGCTGGGTACGGCCATCACGACTACTGCGCCCTGCTGGTCGCCCATCGCTTCGACAATCGCCCGTTGCACGTCCAGGTCAAATGTCAGTTGGATGTCATCTCCTACAGTTGGCTGGTGCAGCAGCAGTGTCCCGATGTCCGGTGAATGTGTCTTGCCGCTCAGAATATCGTCATAGGCGGCTTCCGCGCCGCTGACTCCATAGCGGAAACTGAAATAGCCGGTGGCACTTGACAACTCGGATGCACGATACACACGGGTAATGATTCCCTGTTCGTCCGGGATTGATTCGGCCAGCAGATTGCCACGCCGGTCAAGGATCGCCCCGCGTCGAAGGCGTATGGCGTCTTCAACCAGCCGGGGATTGTCGTCACGTGAAAGGAGTGTTTCCGGGCCGGCTATTGCCCAATAAGTTGCCGCTAATGCGATAATGGCGAAGGCAACCAGTACCATCCCAATCATGTGATTGAGTTCACGAGAGAAGCGCATGGTTAATCATCCACCGCTGAGAGCCGCAGCAGTAAGCCCGCGATGACAAAACTGGTTAGCAGAGAACTCCCGCCGTAGCTCATAAAGGGCAGTGTGACCCCGGTGAGCGGGATGAGCTTTAGCCCGCCCGCCATAATGAGCAGGCTTTGTGCAGCGATGAGCAGACTCAACCCGGTTGCCAGCAGCACGCGAAAAGGCCGTCCCTGCTGATTCATGGCTGCCCGCATTCCGCGCACAAACAGCGTGACAAGACAGGCTGTGACGACCAGCACACCGACTAGCCCCCATTCTTCCGCTGCCGCCGCGAACACGAAGTCGGAATGCACGACCGGGATATAGGTTGGGTAGCCCTGATCTATACCCTGACCGCCGATTCCACCGGCAGCGAAGGCCATCAGGCTTTGCACAACCTGATAGGCGCGCCCATCAGCTTCCGGCCAGGGGTTGAGCCAGATATCTACCCGCAACCGCACCACATCAAACTGGTAATAGGCGATGACCCCAGCGAAGATGATGAGTAACAGACCGCTGAGCAAAATACGCCAGTTGCCGCTGGCGACATAGAGTAGTGCCAGGAACACGAAAAAGAAGAGCATGGCAGTTCCCAGGTCACGCTGCCAAACCAGGATCACTACCGATAGCCCCCACATCAGCAGAATCGGCCCGGCAATACGGGGTGACAATTGCAGTCGGTGATGTCCGGTGTTGAGTCCTTCGGCGCGCATGGCCGGGTATTGTTCGGCCAGATAGCTCGCCAAAAATGCCACCAGGATGATTTTGAGCGCCTCGGATGGCTGGAAGAAGATTGTGCCGATGCCCAGCCACAACTGCGGCGCGCCAATCTGCCCGGACGGGTTGCGCCCCAGGACAATCGTGCTGACCAGCAAAGCTAACCCCCCGACCAGCAGCAGGTAGCGGTAGGTGCGGAGCCAACGCAGTGTATGAGGGAAGATACCAACGGCGACCATCGCAGCGGTAGCCAGTGACAGCCAGGCTGTCTGGCGATCCGCGAACAGCGGAGAGAGCCGGTCAATCGCCAGGATGCCCCATCCGCTCAGGAACATCGTCAGAGCGAACAGCAGCGTGTCATGCTTGGGTAGCCGGTAGCGTAGAATAATCGCGCTCACTACTGCGCACACTACCCAGATAGTAAAGTGTTCCCAGTTCGCCAGCCCTTCCGCACCACGTTGCATGTTGAGAGCTAGGAAATTTACAGCCAGAAACACCCCTCCCAATCCCAGCAGAATATAACTCGCTCCGGCGTTCCGGTAGCGATAGACAAGAGAGGGAGGAGGGGGTATAACGGTCATCGTATACGCTTAAGCATGTGGGTAATATCTGCCAACAATCGGCTTGAGTTTCTCTTTCAGGTTTTGCGGGACAGCACCCGGATCGGTGGTGAGTGCATTCGCCAGTGCATTGTGACACGAGCATCGCTCTGCCTCATCAATCCGCGTCACTGCCGCCGCGACGGCCTTCTGGATAAGTTCGAGGTTGCGTTGTGCCTGGGCGATCACCATTTCCACTGTTACCGGCCCTTCGCTCGTGTGCCACACGTCATAATCGGTGATATGCGCAAGCGTTGCATAGGCGATTTCAGCCTCGCGCGCGAGGAATGCTTCCGGCGCGGCGGTCATTCCGATAATGCTGCATCCCCATTGGCGGAAGATGCTGCTTTCTGCCCGTGTCGCAAAACGAGGCCCTTCTTCTACCAGGAAGGTGCCGTCGGTGTGAACTATGCCGCCCACTTCTTTGACGGCTTCAGCCAATTTTCCCCGCAGTTCGTTGCAATAGGGGTCGGCCACGCCAGGATGTGCCACCAATCCCGGTTCAAAAAATGTGCGCGGACGGTTGCCGGTGGTGTAATCAAAAATCTGGTCGGGGATAACCAGGTGGCCGGGTTGGTAGTCCTCACGCAGTGAACCGCAGGCGCTCACCGCGATGATGAACTGTACGCCGAGCATTTTCAGCGCGTAGATATTAGCTAGATAAGGCACTTGCGACGGGGAATAAATATGTCCGGCACCATGACGCGGCAGAAAGGCGACTCGTTTCCCATTGAGGGTGCCGACAACGATTTCCCCGCTGGGTTTGCCGAAGGGGGTAGGGATAACATGGGGAACTTTATCCGTCAGCCCCGGCATTTTATATAAACCAGAACCGCCAATCACTGCGATGCTGACCTTTTCGGACATTAATGACTCCTTATGATTGAACTATAGTGTCGCTAAACCCGCGCCGCCATCCACTTCCAGCGCCACCCCGGTGATATACCCGGCGGCGGGTGAACACAGGAATACAGCCGCGTTGGCGAAGGATTCGGGCGTTCCAATGCGCTGCATCGGGATGCTTTGCGCGGCTTTCTCATATTCTGCTGCGGGTGTCGTGCCGTTTTTTGCAGCCCGCGTCTGCATAAGGTATTGTACCCGCTCAGTATCGGTAATGCCGGGCAAAATGCTGTTGACGCGGATGTGTTCCGCGCCCAGTTCGAGCGCGAGCGTATTCGTTAGACCCGCCACCGCAGGGCGCAGCGCATTCGAGAGCGTAAGATTCTCAACCGGTCGTTTGGCGGCGATGGAATTAATCGCCAATATTGCCGGCTGTGTGGACTGGCGCAGGTAGGGCAGGGCGGCCTGAATTAAGCTGATTGTGCTGATGAGTGTGAGCTGGGTGGCGGTCTCCCATGTGGCAAGGCCCAAATCGTCGAAAGTGCCGGACGGTGGCCCACCCGCATTTGTGACCAGAACATCCAGCCCGCCCAGAGTCTCCGCCGTATATGTTATGAGTTCCCGAACAGTCTGTGCGTCAGTGATATCCCCGGCAAAAGTGTAGACCGGCGTGTCACTTTCAGATTGAATCGCAGTGGCAGCAGCGGAGAGTTTGGCTATATCCCGGCTGTTGATAACCACTTGTGCCCCTTCCAGGCTGAAGCGGCGGGCGGTTGCCGCACCCAGGCCACCGCTGGCACCGGTCACAAGTACACGCGCACCGCGTAATCCTAAATCCATGTATCACGACTCCAATTCAACATGAAAACGAACCGTTCCAATGCCGATTACGTCCCCCTGTGTAATGACCACTGGTTGCGTTACTGGCAGGTCGTTGAGAGTTGTCCCGTTGCGGCTCTGGCGGTCTTCCAGCCACCACTGGCCGTCTCTTAGTGTCACCAGGGCGTGCTCGCTGCTGGCAAATGTGTCTGGAATTGGGATTGAGTTGGTAGGTGAGCGCCCCAGGCTGGTCAATGGCAGCAGGGGGTAAGTCTCCCCGGTTACGCGATACATTCCATCCAGTTCGCGCAGCACTTTGAGTGTGCCATATACCCGGCGGTGGACTTCCGACTGTCCGGCGGTGCTGCGGTACTCTTTCCAGACGATGATAAATAGCCCCACCAGAATGGAGAACAGCAGCAACCCGGAAACAAGGCGCAGAGCGAAAAGGATCAGTGCTTGATTCATTGCGGCGTCAGTCTGTTAAATCCGGTATATCGGGTATCGCTGGGAAAATGCCAGTGGTTTCGCCAGGGGCTGAGTCTTCGGTATAGACTAGCTGTGTGTTTCCTACCTGGATGACGTCACTGTTTTGCAGGACATGCTGTTTAACGGAGACGTTGTTCACAAAAGTGCCGCCCTGACTCTGGGTATCGAACAGGATATAGCGCCCTTGGCGCAGTCGCAGTTGCAGATGATGGCGCGATACCGTTGAATCGTCCAGAATGACGTGGTTATCTCGGCTGCGACCCACGTTAATCAGCTCGTGTTGAAGCTGAACAATGCGTTGACCGTTGATGACCAATTGAGGGTTATTGGGAACAGCGTGATTGCCGGGCAGCGCGACTCGTTCCATCAATGCAGTGGTACTGCGGCGTGCGCCGCTGTGTTCGGCCTTGATGACAAACTGTGGGCTGGCAACAGTTGTATCTGCCTGGATATCCACAATTGGGGTATTGGCGAGTTTACAGCCGGCTTGTTCGGCCAATTCGACCACATATTCACTCAGTACATCCGGCAGGGTGGGCTGCTGCTGCAAAAGCGTGCGGTGTGCTTCTGGGTGCAGGAAGATGGTGTAGTAATCCGGCGCTTCCGGGCGGCTGTTTTTGCTTGGGCGGCTGTTAGCTTCCAAGCTGCGTGCCAGTTCAAGGGCAATATCCTGTGCACGAATCTTTTTGCCAAAGATATGTGCAAATGCACCTTCAACCAGGCGTTCTAAGCGTGCTTCCAACCGGGATAACTTCTGCTCATTCATACCCGGCATTATATCCCACCCCCTGGAACGCGACAATGGACGAATGAAAACAGGCGACCCTCGCTGATGAAGGTCGCCCGTTATGGTTCTGTTTCCTGCCTTGGATTTACGGGAAATCTCTATTGTTCCACCCTGATACCGAAATCTCCACTATCAGGGAATATACTGCGTCCAGATGTCAAAGATTTCAATATTGTCTTGCTGGGCAGCACGCTGGTCCGTCAACCATTGATCGAACGCATTGTTCTTCGCAGTATCAAGCTGCGACTGTGTAACTTCACGATCTTCCCGCGCGCGTACCTGGATAATATGGAAGCCAAAGTCACTTTGCACCGGCCCAACGATTACGCCAATTTCAGCGGTGGTAACGGCATCAGCAAAGGGTTTCACATAGTTGAAGATTGGCGCCCAGCCCAATTCGCCTCCGCGTGAACCCGAACCCGTATCCAGTGAAACGGCTTTTGCCAGATCAGCGAAACTCTCGCCGTTCTGGAGCGCCGCCACGATATCTAGTGCCTCTTCTTCAGTTCCGACGAGAATATGTCGTGCGTCAACATGAGGTGTCATTAATATCAGATCGCTGGTGACATCGTCTTCCAGTGCTTGTCTCAGGGTACTGATTTCAAAGTAGGTGCGAAGATCGGCCTCGCTGACATTGGCATTGGTTCGTATATCGCGTAGTACACCAACCAGGTTGTCCTGGTATTGAACGTACTGCTCGGTGGCGGAGAGTGTGGCCGTCGGCGGGATCGTCGGGAATGGTGTCACCGTTGGCGTGGCCGTCAATTCCGGTGTGGCCGTAAACTCCGGCGTGGGTGTGTTGGTTGGCGTCGGTGAAGGAGTTGGTGATACAAAGGGCGTGGGCGTTACCGTCGGTTCGGTTGTTGCGGTAGGTTCTTGTCCGGCGGCCAGGATCGCCTCCGGGTCAAAGCCCATGAACTTGTCAATCTGCGCGTCAATCTGCGCGTCGGATACAGTGATTCCGCGCTCGGCGGCCAGTTGGCGAACCAGTGTGTCGTCTACCATCGTATTGATGACTCGGTTGCCGAGCTGGTCAGGAACATTGTACTCGTTCATCATCGTATTGTACGGTTCCTGCGCCAACTGCTGGTTAATCTGCTCATCCGACATGCCGAAACTTTGCAGTGTGCTGTAAACGTTGCTTAACTGTGTGTACAGCAGGTAACGCTCCAGCCGGACGCGCTTCTGGAACTCCGACACGGAGATATTTTCGCCATTAACGCTGGCGACTGCCTGGTTCGGCACGATAAACTGCTCGGATACAAAAGCGGCGACGATAATGACGACTACCGCTACCAGGATGATACCAGCCCCAATGAGAATGCGGCGTTGGATTTCGGCTTCACGTTCTGCTTTTGACCGGTACTCCGGCGTGACACTGCCCTTATTTGACACTTCGTTACCGGCTGATTGGGGTTTCTTCGGCGTACTCTTAGGAACCCCGGTGGTCTGGCTCCGTTTTGACATAATGTAATGAACTCCTACCATAGTAAATGGGGCATAGTTGCCCACCATGCCCCATAAATGCTCAGAATATGACTTTCACCGCCAGATGCACTTTTAGTCGGTTGCAATGACAAACGGCAGTAGGGCGAGATGCCGGGCGCGTTTAATTTCGCGCGCTAATTCCCGCTGGCAGCGGGCGCAGTTCCCGGTTTGGCGGCGCGGCTTAATTTTGCCGGTTTCCGTGATATAGCGCCGTAGTGTATCCACATCTTTGTAGTCAAAGCATTTGCCGTCCGGGCAATACCGGGTGCTTTTACGGCGCCCACCGGGGCGGCGTCCACCACCTTGCTGGCGTGGCCCCCCTCGGGCGCGACGAGGAGCAGGTGAAATATCATCGTCCTGTTCGTCATCTATATCCAGATCATCATCGTCGTTGCTTCTGCGGCGACGTTCTTCATCACTCATTGTGGGTGTACTCCTGTCAGTTTCTAGAATGCGTAATCGCTATCGTCTTCTTCGCTGCCGTAGTCCAGTTCATCCAGTTGGTTTTGGTCACGACGGCGATCACCGAGTAGAATCATTTCATTGGCAACCAATTCGGTACGAAAGTGCTTCTTGCCAGTTTCATCTTCCCAGCCGCGTGTCTGCAACCGGCCTTCAACATAAACCTGCTGGCTTTTGCTCAGGTGCGTTTTGCAGATTTCGGCCAGATTGCCCCAGGCAACCACGTTAAACCATTCGGTTTCTTCGCGGCGCTCCCCTTCTGCCGAAGTCCAGGTACGGCTGGTTGCTACACTGAAACTTGTGACCGGACGCCCACTTGGCGTGTAGCGCATTTCCGGATCACGCCCCAGCCGGCCAATAATCATGACCTTATTCAGCCCGCGTCCCATGTCCGTCGCTCCTTAAAACCCTTCTGGTTTTACGCCTGTTCCTCGGGTGCTTCTTCCTCGGGTGTTTCTTCTTTAGGCGCTTCTTCTTTTACTGCCTGCTCTTTGGGTGACTCTTCTTTTTTGACTTCCGGAACGATCAGCAGATAGCGAAGAATATCGGACGAGAGCTTCATGTTGCGGTTGAGTTCGGCGTGGTTCTGGGTGTCCATATCAGCATTCATGACCACATAGTAGCCATCACGCTGCCGGTTGATTTCATAGGCCAGCCGCCGCCGTCCCCAGCGGTTGATTTTAGTCACCTGACCGAGGTTGTCCGCTTCGACCCAGGCCTGTACCTGGTTGATGACGGCGTTTATCGCATCGTCATTGGGGTCGTTGCGTACGACAAACGTTAATTCGTATGATTTTCTCATCGGGTATTTGATTCTCCTTTCCCCGGGATTGCCCCCCATGACCTGCATGTGCAGGGTGAGGAGCGGAAAGCCTCCAGCCAGAGTAGCGGAGGGATAATTGTCGGCCTGAATGGTAGCCTACTCAGGCTGTTTTATCAACGGTTGATTCTCCCCTTGTGCCAGTGCCAGCCGGGAACTGCTCAACGCAAGGGCCATCAGTAGCCAGAAAAGCGTGATTGATGCCTGGAAATCCAGCCGGAAGAAATACAGGTCAGCGACAGCGTTGGTCAGCCCCGTGAGCAGCGCCGCGTGATAGCCCAGGTGAATCGAGTCGAGCAGCGGGTTACGCTTAGCATAACGCCATGCGTGCAAGCCATAGGCGAATACGCCGGCGATCATCGTCAGGTAAATTGCCACACCTGCCAGCCCGATCTGATTCGCCATAATCAGGTACATATTGGCAACGTCGGTGTAAATGTCAATTTCCGGCGTCCCGGTGAAGCCGACCCCGAAAACAGGATAGCGCTGGATGAGTCGCAGCGAGTCGCTGTACTCCCCCAGACGCATCTGAGTCGCGAGATCAGCCCCGGCGAAGGCCTCGCCGAAGCGGACGATATACGATTGGGTTTGTGGCAGCAGGAGTAGCAGCAGTGCGCCAACCGCGATGACAGGGATGAAGCGCCGGTAGCGGATGAACGCGATAAACAGTGCTCCTACAGCGAAGGCCAACATGGATGCACGGGAAAACGTCAGAATCAGGGCTGCCAAGACCAGCCCGAGTACACCGAGCGCCAGCCAGCGCCAGCGCAGCACCGGCCTGCTGGCGAAGACCTGGGGCGCAATCATGGCTGCCGAAACGGTCAGGATGCCACCGAGTGCATTCGGGTCAACCCATGTGCCGATGGCCCGCTCGGCCAGGTCCGGGTTGTCTTCCACGTAACGGATTACACCGCCGTTGGGATAGCCGATGCGTGCCAGCCTGATAAGGGTGCGTTCAGCCGCTGCATCGGGCAGCAGGTACAGTCCGATAGCAACCAGCGCCTGAATCCCGACGGCGACCATCACCACCAATACCAACCGCCGCAGCGCTGCCGGGTCACGCAGCAGGTCAACCAGCACAAATGTCAGGCTGATACTAAGCAGGGTTTCTGCGAACTGGCGCAAAGTGGCGGAAGTTGGCATGGCATAACGCAGTCCCAGCGCAAAACTGAGCAGCAGCCACATGGCATACAGGCCGACTAGGACGTGTACCGGCGTGAGTTGAATACGCTGTCGCCTCCCGGTCATCCATTGCAACAGGTAGACGACCAGGAATGCCCCTAGTGCGAGATCAAGAAGCGTTGGTGTAATGCCAATTTTCACCGGGAATGTGCCAAATGGCAGCAGGGCAGTCACGGCGATGACACCATACAGCGCCGCCGTCACATTTGATAGGACATATAACCCGGCCAGCAGTCCCAGTACTACTCCAAAGGCGATAATCGGGTCGGCCACCGCGATGAGCAATCCGATCAACCCGCTAATCACACCCAGACTCAATCCGACGAGGATGGCATAGGCACGCCGGTCCAGCCGTGCAATCCAGTTTTGCAGATCATTTGCTGCTTGCATCGTGTCTCCTCGTATTCACCCCAACGAATAGGACGAAAATCGCCAATCCGCCCCAGGTGATAAGGCTGATGACTGCGCCAATCCGGTAGCTGAACGGATTATACACGAACATCACGGTATGTTCGCCCTCTGGGACGCCAACCGCCGCCAAGGCGCCGTATGCCCGCAGTATAGGCGTTGGCTGGCCGTCCAGAGTCGCTTCCCAGCCTGGGTAGTCGGGATTGGCAACCGAGAGGACAGCATTTCCGGGAGTCCTGACCTGGATCGTGAATTGTTCCGGCGCGAAAGCCGTCACGACAGCCTCGCCCAGGCCGAAGTTGTCACTATTCAAGGGGAGATCAATGCTCTGGTTGAGAATGACCGTCCGGCGCGGCAAGAACCCCGGCTGTCCGAGTAGCGCATAGGCGGCCTCATCGTTGGCGACAGTGGCGACATCATATACGAGGTACGCGAAGGGGCGCGCGTCGGTCAACTTGTGGATGTTGAAAGTCCCGTAGCGGTCTGTGCCGTCCCCGACAATCTCACTTGGCACAGGCATTTCCATCCAGTCGGTATATACGTAGCGCACGGCGAATAGTTCCCAGGCAGTCGGGTTAATGAGTCCCGGATTGATGATGGTGTATGGCCCATTGAGGAATAGTGGGCTGATGCCGCGCATATCCATTGCCCCGTACAGGCTCCCATAGTTATCATGCAGGGCGCGGAAACCGTCTACTCGGAAGGGAATATCGGTATCCGCCAGAACCTGGGCAACAGCCGGCGGGGGAGTCACAGAAAGCTGCTCACCGGGTGGAAGCGGATCATAGTTGCTTGGCGCATCCATCGTGACTGTGAACAACTCGAAAACCAGCAACCCCACGAGCAGTGCCCATCGCACCCGGCTCTGTGGTTGTGCCAGCAGGTAGGGCAGGGCGAAGAGCGCCAGTGCCGTTACTATCGTGCTGAATGCCACCGCGCTGATAGAGTCGCCATAGGTTTCACTATCCCCTAACCAGCCGACAAACACCAATGCCGCTACGATGCCGCACAGTGCCAGCAGGATGACCAGTCCGGTTTGAATCCGCCGTGTTGCTTTAAAGTCCTTGAGCCAGTCCCAGTCAGCCAGGTGCGCTGCGCTGAGTCCGGCTAATATGGCGAGGCTGTTGGCGACGAGAAACGCCGCCCGTTCCTGTCCTCTGAAGAAGCGCATTCCTGGCAGAAGATTATAGAGCGCGGGGAACATGGCGCTGTTCGCTCCGAAGCTAAGTCCAAGTGCCAGCAGGGCGGTAATTCCCCAGAACAGCGTCCCTGGCAGTCGTCGCCACAGTGCGATCACCGCCAGCGCCAGGCCGATGATGCCCATGTACAGCGGCGAGAACAGGCTGACAATGCCGGGGAAGATGAACTGAACCAAGTCCTGAAACGGGAAGCCGTTGCCTTTCGCATCATAGGTGAAATCCACACGGGCGGTGCGTCCCAGGTACTCGATACCGGGGAGTAACTGCACCGCAGCCATACCTCCGGCGAGGATGCCGAACAAGGCAGTTCCACCGACCAGGACGCGCCAACTGTAGCGCATCCTATAAACGCGGTAGGCGAAAAAAGCCACCAGCAGGTATGTCATAAACCAGCTTGTCTGGGGGTGCCCGGCCATCCATGACAGGCCGAGCGCGAACCCGGTGAGGATCAGCCAGCGCCACCGGAAACGACTCTCCCGGCTTGCCTCAACCAGCCCGACAACCGCCAGCGGAAGCCAGATAGAAGCCTCTAATAGTGCCAGTTGCAACTGTGGATACCCGGCAAGAAATCCGCCGTAGCCCCCGACAACCGCCGCGACCAACCCGGCATGTATGCTCCCGGTGCGTCCCAGCGTCAGCCGCCGCAGCAGGGCGTACAGCATGATCGAATACGCCAGCACATGCAGCGTCATTTCGAGTTCAAGAGCATGGTAGTTCCAGCCGCCGCTCAAGTTGGCTAGAGCGATAGTCGCCAGCCGGGGCGGGTAGAACACTGCCGCCTGAGTATCGGCGATAAAGGGCAGGCCGCCGTTGTTGTAGGGATTCCACAGCGGAACTTCGCCCGATGCAAACCGCTGGTACTGGTAGCCGGCGAAGGCCACGAACTGCCCTGAGAAATCACCTTGTTTGAGCGACGCCTGATCTCCCTGTATCGGCGTAAACAGCCGCCAGAAGAACAGCATCCACAGTGCGAGCAGGATGAGCAGCGCCCCAGAATCGGAGGAGGTTAAGCGTTTTCGTATAGTCATAAACAACCTTGTTAATCTGCCATGAGCACACGCACCCTGCTCAAATATGTAAAGTCATTTGCCATACCACCGTCCGGCGTCACGATACGCAGGCGAGGAAACGCGCCATCCGGCTCCTGAGTATACAAACCAATTTCCAGTTCATAGATTCCTGGTATCGCCTCCTCGCGCACAGTTAACACATGGTTATCTGTAATAATTTCACCAGGCGTCCAGGTTGAAGTCGGCGCATTCCACTGAACCGGCATCGCATCCGATCCGGCGTAGATTGTCAGGGTAGAGGGATCAATGATATGGGCGAAAACGATGTAATCCCGATCCATCTTCTCCAGGCCACGCCAGTACAGCGTCAGGTCCACCGTATCCCCAACCTGTGGACTCAAATCAGAGAGCGCATAACCAACCAATTCAAGCTGATTATCAAAGTTTATACTGACCGGATTCGGAATGCCCAGATTACTCTTGCGTGCCTGCAATTCAACTGTACCCACTGCCAATCGCTCACTACCATCAGACAGAGTCAATCGTTCACCTGTAGGAAGATGATACCAGCCAACCTCTACCGTGAGCATCATAGGCGCATAGGCTGCCGGAGGAACCCAGACTGCCACCGGATTTCGCCAGGCGTAATCTCGCGGTAGATCACTTGTAGCCAGTTTACCGCCACCAGGATAAATGTCCCGCTGCCCGACGATCACATTATCAGGTGTCACAAGATGTATAAACAGGCTCCAATCACGATTCAGCGGCTGAACAATCTGCCAGTCCAACTCAACCAGCACATATGCTTCCGGCTGAGCAGTGCCAGTCACCACCCGCGCATCAAATAAACCCACTATGCCGCCATCTACTTCCGCAAACAGGGCAGTGGGTTCACCAGCGGGCAGTGTTTCCGGCAGAGCATAAGCCGGGGCAATTACCCGGAAGGGCGATAAGCTGGCAACCAGCATAAAAAAGCCAACAGCCAAACTCAACACATACGGTTGTACCTTTTTCGGCCACCTCCATATCAACCCCACCGCCATCCACAGTGAGATAGAAGACACCGCCCCAAATACCAGCCGCCCCTGAGAGGCCGGAGTTTCCGCCGTCCAGCGCAGATATGAAACGAACGTTACCAGCGGCCACAGAATCGTTACGAGAATCGGCAACCAGCGTTCCAGCGACCAGCGCCGTCGCACCAGCACGTTGATGATAAAAGCCAGGCCGCCAAGCAGTCCCAACCCACCAATAATGTTGAAAATCAGGTATACAGTATCCGGCATGGCAACGTTCACGCCGCCAAAGAAACCCCAATACGCCTGGGTAAAACTATGCCGCTCGCTCCAAAGCTGCGCGGCATTTGCCGGGATTGCCCGCCGCCCCACCATTTGCAGGAACATATCCAACCCAGTAGGGTCGCCATATATCTGCCAGTTATGCCAATACCACCACCCGGCAATAGCAACAGTCAGCGCCCCGGAAATCAGCCCACCGGCGACCAGAGGACGCCAGTCGCGCAAACGCACACTGACAACCAGCAGTGCCAACCCCACCAGTGGAATCAGAAAACCGATATTCAGTTTTGCCAGCAACCCCATTCCAGTGACCGTGCCAAGCAGGGTATAACTACGCCAGCTCGGCGCAGTCTTCCCTTTCAGCAGCCGTACAATCAGCAAGGTGAGCAGGTTACCAAGCAAATTTGAGAGGTTGTCATTATTCACCGAGCCGCTGATAAACAGGAACATCGGCAAAAATGCGGTCAGTCCGGCTGCTCCTAGCGCAACAGAGGGCCAATCGGGGAAAACCTCGCGCCCGATCTGGTACGTAACCCACACTGTTCCCACACCAAGCGCCACCGAAAACAGGCGAACGACATGCACTGCCATCGCTGTCCCGTACCAGGGGAAAGCCTCCATCTCCTGACGATGCACCATCATATTCGCGTTGCCATCAGGCCGGATGACTCCAATGTCTGAATGCGGGTTTTGCCGTCGCACAGTTTCCAGGTTGGAGGTATCAATCCCGGCGGTGAGTACCGCGCTCATGAGGTAGTATAGCGGTGGCTGGCTGCCTTCTTGCCGCCAGAGTCCGGGGTTGGCCGGGTCTTGTGGGGGAAGTTGCAGGCCATTATCCGCCAGGTACTTGACCATTGGATAATGCCACAGCTCATCGGATACTTCGAAAATCGGCGAGACTATGCTATAAGTCACCCCCAGTATCGCGTAAAGCGCGAGGATGGCGTAAAGAATGCGGCGTTCAACAGTGCTGGTCATGCCATTGCCTCGATTACCCATTGAAAGTAGTTGACTGTGCTGCGGGCGATATGCTCCCAGGTGAACTCCCCGGCCAGTAGCGCGGCCTGTTTCTGCAATCTGCTACGGATATCCGGGTATTCAAGTAACCGTCGCAGCGTTTGCGCCAGCGCCACGCTGTTCCCCGGCGGCACAAACAGCATGTTGTTGCCATCCAGAAACGCCGGGATAGCCGTTTGCGGTGTGGTGGTGACAATTGCGCAGCCATAGCGTATCGCCGCCATCAGGCTGCCACGCCGGTAGGACGCGCCATCCAGGAACGGCAACACCGTAACGTCACTGGCAGTCAGGAACGCGCCAACAGACACTTCATCAATGAATCCCGTGCGGTGGATATAGGGGGCCAAACCCATAACCGTGATTTGCCGGTCTAAATGCTCAGCATAAGCAAGATTTGTCGGGTCACTGCTGCCCACATCACCGATGAGTACCAGTCGCACCGGGACACCACCCTCCCGTAGTTCCGCCAATGCCATCAACAGTGTATCCAGTCCTTTACTGCTGTTGATGAGGCCGAAGTATGCCAGCAGCAAGTCATCTTCCTGTGCGCCCGCTTTCTCCCGCCATATCGCCGGGTCAAAGTCTTCTGGTAGCGCGTCCAGGATATTGCTGCCGATGGGGATTAACTCACGAGATGGAAGACCATCCAGACGTTCCCAGTCTTCGTGATTGGTAACGAGAACTCCCCGTGAGGCTTTCGCCAGGCGGCGTACAATCCAGTCGCGCAGCGGCCCGGCTTTCGGGAAGAGATACGGGTAACGCAGATCGTGAAATGTGGTGACCACCGGGCAGGCACATAGAATATCCGGCAGGAAGTGAATCCAGGGTGACATGCCATACGCCGCTGTCTGGTACTGGAGATTTACCACATCCAACTGGTGTTTCGTCGCCCACTGGTTCATGGTTCTCAAGCAGCGTGGACCCCACGCCATCAGCGTGTTTGTCAGGTGAATGCGGCTGTCCGCGTTCTTAGCGGCGGTGCCGCTGAACACATATACCTGCTGCCCCAGGTCTGCCAGTTCACCTGCCAGGATCCGGGCGTATGCCCCCACACCGCCTTGCATAGGGGGATATTCCCCGCTGATAATCCCGATTCGCATCAACTGACCTTTAATCCTGAGCGCAGCACCTGCCAGTAAGCTGAGACACGCTCCCGGCGTAGTGCCCGTTTATGACCGATCAAACCCTTAAGTCCCTCCAGGATAAGTTGCCATAAATAGAGCAGCAGCAGCACACCACGCAGCGTCTGTGCCGCTAACCAACCATGATACTTGCGGAAATAACGAAGCTTGCTCTGCTGAAAATAGATGTGCCGCCGTGCGGTTACCTGATCGGTGCTCCTGCCGCCATGATGCTTAATATGTGCCGTACCCAGGTAGACCACCCGCCAACCAGCATCTTTTGCGCGTTTGCACCAATCCATCTCCTCAGAATACATCACATAGCCCTCATCCAGCCCGCCAAGCTGCGCGTAGACTTCACGTCGTGCCAGCAGCGCCGATCCCTGCACCCAGTCCACGTCTGTCACCGTGTCGTCGGGCACGTCGGCCACATAGTAGCGATCCAGCAGAGATCTCGGCGCGAAGGGCCGCAACCAGGTGCTTTCGAAGAGAGCCGTTGCCAGGGTGGGGAAGCGCCGCCGGGTAGATTGTGTTGTGCCATCAGTGTTGAGGGTGTGCGGCCCGACAATACCGACATCCGGGTTGGCATCCAGGTGGGCGACCATCTGTGCCAGTGCGTCACCCATGATTTCCGTGTCCGGGTTGAGCAGCAGCAGATAACGCCCGGCAGCAGCGCGCAGTCCGATGTTATTGCAACGGGTGAATCCCAGATTTTCGCTTTGCGCCAGCAGCTTGATCTGAGGGTAATGCTCATGCAGTAGGGCGGTCGTGTGGTCGCTACTGCCCGAATCTACTACGATGATCTCGCTGGACAGGTTCGCCGCCTGGTTTGCCAGAATGCTGTCTAAACATGCCGCCAGCACCTCAGCCACATTCCAGCTGACAATGATGATTGAAAGGTCTACCATGACACAACATTCCTCCCCAATCCGGCGATTTTACCAACAATTTACAAATTCGCGCAGCCTCATCATAGATAGATTACAAATCGAGGGCATGATTGGGACAAGTAACCATTGAGCCATTATCAGGAGTGTGAACCTATGAACGCAAAGCGATATCTCACAAGTCTCGTACTCATCGGCCTGCTGGCACTGGGCGTGACCGCCGCCAGTGCGCAGGATACAGCTACAACTGACCAACCAGGTGTGCTGCGACAAATAGTTGAAATCGTTGCTACTGAAACAGGTCTCGAACCGGCAGAGATCGTCGCCCAGGTGCGGGAAGGCTCAACCGCAGCGGACATCATCACAGCCAATGGGGGTGATGTCGAGGCGGTCAAAGCGGAACTCGTTAGTGTGCTGACGGAACGCATCAACACGGCAGTCGCCAACGGGCGTATCATCCAGGAACGTGCTGACACGCTGCTGAGCAACCTGGATAACCTGGTCAATCGTGCTCTTAACGGCGAACTGCGCCCTGTCAATAATCCGAACCGCCCAAACCTGGCGAATCGGACACGGGCGACGGCAGTCGCCGGGCGTGACCTGATACAGGCTGTGGCCGAAGAGACAGGCTTGAATCAGGTGAATATATTGCGGCAGGCACGTAATGGTGTGACCCTCGCAACCATCATTACCGATAACGGCGGTAGTGTAGACAATGTGATTGCGGCAGCAGTCACATCCGCCACCGGGCAGATTAACGCGGCACTAGCAGAAGGCAAGCTCACTCAGGCACAGGCCGATGCGCTATTGGAACGCCTTGAAGCGACAATGACCGACGCAGTGAATGGCGAACTCGAACGCCCGATTGTGCGGCAGACCGCCCAGCAGATACTTGGTACGGCAGCGGTTCGCCAGGTCGCAGATGCCGCAGGAATGGATTTTCAATCGGTTGTCACAGAACTCCAGTCTGGTAAATCGGTGGCGACTATCCTGGGTGAACATGGCGTGGATGTGAACATCTTCATTGAGAACGCCGTCAATGCAGCAGCCGAACGACTTAACGAGCAGGTAGCCGCTGGCAGACTGTCTCAGGAACTCGTTGACCAGCGCCTGGAAGCCTTACGTACCCGGCTGACGGACCTGGCAAACCGCACTTTTCCTGCTGACGCTGGTGAATAGGCCATTACCACCTAATTCTGACCGGCAGGTCGGATGCGAGAAAACAAGGGGCTTTATGCCCCTTATCGCGTGTCCAATCGGAACAGTCGTTCCGCATTGGCGGTTGTTACCTGCCCCATTGTTTCGACACTCACTTGTTTGAGTGCTGCCAATCGCTCGACAATATGCGGGATGTAGGCTGGTTCGTTGCGTTTGCCTCGGTGTGGCGTAGGAGTCAGGAACGGGCCATCCGTTTCCACCAGAATTCGGTCTAGAGGAATGGTCGCCGCGATACGGCGCAGATCATCCGCCTTTTTAAAGGTAATCGGGCCGGTAAAGCCGATATAAAACCCTGCGTCCAGTGCCCGGTCTGCAACCTCCTGAGGGGCAGAGAACGAATGCAGCACGCCGGGACGTTCTTTGAGTGAGTCGGGTAAATCTTGGCTCCACGATTCCAGAATGGCGACCACATCCTCGCTGGCCTCACGGTTATGGATGATGACCGGCAGTTCCAGCTGTGCCGCCAGCGCCAATTGTGCTCGGAAGGCTTCAGCCTGGATGGGTTTGGGGCTTTTATCCCAATAGTAATCCAGCCCGATTTCGCCGATAGCGACCACTTTAGGAGATTTCGCCAGCGTTTCCACTTCACTCATCATCGCTGGCGTAAAATCCGCCGTGCTGTTGGGATGCACACCGGCAGTGGCATATACTTCTGCATACTGCTGGGCGAGAGCGATGATAGCGCGTGTGTTTTCAATGTTAATCGCCGGGTTGATGATGCGCCTCACCCCCGCTTCAGCGGCGCGGGCAATCACCTCCGCCCGATCCTCATCGTAGGCATTGAAGTCTATATGGCAATGGGTATCTACGAGCATCACAGGTTATGTTGCGCCTTGAGTAATTGCATATCCGCTTCGACCATCATCTGGATCAGTTGTTCGAATGAGACTCTGGGTTCCCAGCCAAGCTGCATTCCGGCTTTTGCCGGGTCGCCCACCAGCAGATCCACCTCTGCCGGGCGCATGAAGCGTTCATCCTGCACTGTGTACTTTTTCCAGTCCAGGTCGAGTGCACTGAAAGCAACTGTCAGTAATTTTTCAACCGAGTGAGTTGTGCCGGTAGCAATTACATAGTCTTCGGGTTTGTCCTGCTGGAGCATCAGCCACATAGCTTCCACGTAGTCCCCGGCAAAGCCCCAGTCACGCTGAGAGTCCAGGTTGCCAATACGCAGTTCGTTTGCAAGCCCCAGTTTAATTTTGGCGGCGGTATAGGTCACCTTGCGTGTAACAAATTCATAACCGCGTCGCGGGCTTTCGTGGTTGAACAGTATGCCGCTGGTGGCGTGCAGGTTATAACTCTCACGGTAGTTGACCGTAATCCAGTGACCGTAGACTTTCGCCACTCCGTAAGGGCTGCGTGGGTAGAACGGCGTCGTTTCACGCTGGGGGACTTCTTGCACCTTGCCGAACATCTCGCTGCTGGAAGCCTGGTAGAACCGGATTTCCGGGTCAACGGTGCGAATTGCGTCCAGAAGGCGGGTGACACCCAGGGCAGTGACATCTCCGGTAAAGACCGGCTGTACCCACGATGTCTGCACGAAACTTTGTGCTGCCAGGTTGTAGACTTCCTGTGGGCGAATGTCACGCAGCGCGTTCGTCACACTGGTCTGGTCGAGCATGTCGCCGGGGATCAGCGTAATCTGATCCTGAATATGCCGGATACGCTCAAAGTTGAGGGTGCTGGTGCGTCGTACCATGCCATATACATCATACCCTTGTTTGAGCAAAAACTCGGCCAGATATGAACCGTCCTGGCCGGTAATGCCAGTAATAAAGGCACGCTTTTTCATGAATTTATTGACTCCGCTTCTCATTACCGGTATCTCTAATGATACCCTGGTCGTTTGTCCGGTATTAGATGATTATCCGCTGTTCAGCCCACGACTATGTTACGATGTGCCACCTGCCCGCACCCGCTGACGGCAGTCGTTCAAGATGTCCAGCAGTGACTTGTGAAGTGGGATTTCGGGCATCCATCCGGCAGCCGCGCCAAGTTTGCTGGCGTCGCCACGCTTGATCGGTACGTCCACAGGCAGGAAGCGGGCAGGGTCAACCCGCACTTCTACAGGGGTCGTGCTGTAACCGATCAGCGTATCCAACAGTTCCTGGATACTGTATGCCTGGCCGGACGCGACATTATAGGCCTCACCAGGTTTGCCGTGCGCCATGATCAGGCGGTAAGCCCGCACGACATCGCGCACATCGGTGAAATCACGCCGGGCAGAAAGATTGCCCACCTGAATGACCGGCTGCTGCTGCCCAGCTTCAATGCGTGCGATCTGGATGGCAAAATCCGGGGCGACAAATCCCAGGCTCTGGCCGGGGCCGCAGTGGTTAAAAGGCCGCGCCAGCATAATTGGCAGTTGATGACTGAGAAAATACTGTTTTGCCAGCATATCCTGGGTAATCTTACTCACCCCATAGGGACTGGTCGGCAGAAAGGGTGTGTCTTCCGGGATCGGGCGATCTGGCGGGTCTACAGGGCGGTAAATTTCCGCCGAACTGATGATGACCATGCGCGGCTCAAGGTCAGCGGCCAGACATCCCAGAATCAGGTTCAGCTGTGCCCGAATATTGTTTTCTAAGGTTTCCCAGGGGGCCTCAAATGAGCGCCGGGGCGAGGCCTGCGCCGCCAGATGGTATATCTGTTCGGGGCGTATCTGGGCAATCAGGTCGCATACTGCACTGACATCTCGTAAATCGAGGTCGTACCACTTCCCGGATTCGGGCAGCGCTCCGGTGTTCGGGCCAAAAACCGTACCGTGAATTACGGCGTCGGGTACCGTATTCAGGATGTGTTCAATCAGATGCCGTCCTGCGAATCCACTGGCTCCGGTGATGAGTATCCGCACAATTCCGCCCCACAATTGGATGAATGTCAGGCTGCATTATAACGAATGCGCCTGTTGGCGCTAGTCCGAAGCGGGATATACAACCATGAAGGCATACCCCAGCGCCGAATCCGGGTACTGATAAGCGATCAAGTCATAATGTTGGCCGGGTCCTAACTGCACGCTGGAAACTGTCGTGAGCAGTCTTCCTTGATTCAGGTCAAGCACGGAAAGATCAAAAGTGCCGCTGGACATCAGGATTGAGGCTGAAGACGTGCCATTCACCGCATCAATGCTCAAACGTCGGATTGAGTCCGGGATGCCGGGGGAGGGCGTACCTGTATCCACCATAGTTCCAGCCGCGGAATAGCCTATCCCCAAACGAGACCGTGATTCGCCGCTAAGGTTTATCAGGCGCAGGCGGGGGGATTGGTTGTCTAGAATCAAACCATCGTCCGGCACGAACAAAAGAGACAGGTTATCCCGGTCTGGCCCGTAGAGGATGATTGTGTAGGCCTGGTCGCTCGCTAGTTCCCAACCCTCTTCTGCCAGATTCAGCCCGCCGCCGTTTTCCTGGGCGACAATAACTGGAGCGCGTTGGCTAGTCGTAACTAGCGCACTGCCCTGTCTGCTCCCCAGGTCGGAGACGACTGCCAATTCATTGATGAGGAAATCAACGGGTGTATCTGCCACATTGATAAAACGTAGTCGTGCTGGAGCGGTCAGAATGTCACCTTCGTCACCTGATGGTAGCTGCGTATCTACACCGACAGCCTCGCTCAGGATTATGGCCTGATTATCGCTGCGCCCGGTAATAAGATAAAGATAGCTTCTTCCCGCCTCCAGCGTGGCGCCCTGGATGAGTTCGGCGCTCACGCCGATGCCATCAGAGTTAATGCCTGTCCAGGAAAAATCAAAACTTCCGGCGGAAAGCTGCGTGGTGACAGGCGGTTGCCCATAGTCAACGGGGGATGCCAGGGGGATGGTTTCGGAGACCAGTGAAGGCACGTTTTCCAGTGTATTCACAAATGCGAGGTTCGCGCTATCAGGCGGTGTGGGAGCAAGGTTATCCATCGCCACCAATAAGCGCGGTTCACCGCCACTACCGAGCAGGAACAATGACACGTCTCCACGCTCCAGGAACAGCGTTTCGCTAATCAAAGGGACGCCGGTTGATGTGTCAACCCCGCCAGGATACACGGCTGCCTGGTGCTGGCCGGATGTAATCACGGTGCGCGCGCTGGCGCGATAGCTGCCCGTGTTTCCTGCCAGCAGTGCCCCGTCCAGATAAACGTCAATCGCGTCATAGGCGGGGGAAGCGTTGATGACCCGTGCGTTGGTACGCCCTGGCGCAGGGGCTATAACTGGGATTACGGAGAACGAGCTACCCTGCTGTATCAGTACCAGTGTATAGGCCTGTTGTTCCCGCAGCATAAGCGGATAATCGAGCAGCGTGGCTTCTTCGTTGGTGAATGTCAGCACGGTGTCGCCCGCTGGAACACTTTGCGGTGCCGAGGCTTCCTCCATGTTGACTGCTGCTGCAAGGGTAGTTTCGCCAGATACTATCGTCACCGGAGAACTGCTTGCCGCCTGAACAATCCGAATACTGCTTTCGTCAGTATCCACTGGCACGACCACCTCTTGCAAAGTGAAGAATGTTATTCCACTGCTGTCCTGGGTGAGGATCACCATCGCATTCTCATATTCTGGCAGAGTGGTATTGATCGTGAGCAATGGCTCCGTGTTTGAACTACCCCCGCTGGGGATGACGCGCAGTGTCACCACGCCGCCAGGTATGCTGACAGGTTCACTGTAACCACCAAAACTGAGATTGGTGGCGATGGCGGACTGGTCATAAAGAATGGTGAGCGTTGGCGAATTTGCTGCTGCATGGACAAAACGAATCTGCACCGGCTGCGGAGGGGTAGGCTGTGGTGTGGGAACAGTGGTGGGCGGTGAGTCCGTTGGCACTTCAGTAGCTGCGGTTTGGAGCAATGGGGCAGTGGTCGGCAGCGCCGGGGCATCACTGCTGGCACCCCCGCACGCCGCTAAGAGTGTCAGGATCACAAACCCAATAAATATCAGTCCCCATTGGCCGCGACGCATCATCGTTTCCCTTCCTTTTGCCAGCGAACAACATGCCCCTATTGTAGCGAAAGGGTGGGGCACTGTCAGTAATGCGATAGTCCTGAGAAAATAACAGAGGGAGCGAGCCGCAGCCCGTTCCCTCCATGATCTATGGCGCAAAGGGTTCATGCCCCTTGCGTGCAGTGTTACGCAGCCGCTAGCTGGGACGGATAGACCCTGCCGGAACCCAGCCGCGTACCCCATTCAACAGTTCGATATAGGCGAACGTGCCATCGGTGAACAGGCGGAAAGCCGGTTGATCTTTCACCGCAATAGGCAGTCCGTCAGCGCTGCCGCCTGGTGAGCCAGTCAACTGCACGAGCGGGTCATTGATAACCACTGGCAGGCGTTCGTTAATCAACTCATCGTCTTCATCGCTGGGGAGCGGTTGGTTGGGTACCGGGGTGGCGTTCACGCCCTGGTCAACCGCGCCGGTCACAACCGGCACTTCCACTAAATCGAACGGTCTGCCATTGAAACTCAGCCGGACAAAGTTGCTGCTGATCCAGCCTTCCAATCCCTCGAATGTGACTTGCAGCCACTCCCCGTTGCCAGAGCGCGCACTCACGATGAGCAGTGTGCCATTGGGGATTAGAGCGATAGACTCGGAAACGTTGTCAGCATTGCGACGCAGGTGGAGATTATCGCCGCCGGGTGTGATGATCTGTGCGACCACCTGATCTTTCACCGGGTCAACGGTGGGGATTGGCGCCTGTGATGCGCCCCCTTCGATTGCGCCGCGTGTGTCATCATCCAGTACCACAAGCAGTTCCCGCGATTGCAGTTCTTCCAGGTCAACCAGGTTGCCTTTGTAGCGCAGTTGCAGGTACAGGGCGCTAGCCCAGCCGGTGATTGAGCCGCCTTCTGCCGGGGTGTAACGCACGAAATACCAGTCTTGGGCCGCGTTGATGCCCAGGAACTCCGTCACCGTACCATTGGGTTGGCGGGTGAGGACTTCGCCATCTACCGTTGGTGTGCGGCGCAGGTTGAGATTCACCGTCGGGTCAAGGTTGAACACCGTTGCTGTGACCCGGTCCTCAGGGATGGGGGGCGGGGTTACTTCGGTGCTGACCGATGCACCCGGCAGGTTGCCCGGTACGGTTTCGAGGTCAGCCAACCGTACCCGGTCGCCGCGCTTGTCACGCACGTCCAGGTAGAGCGCATTCACCCAGGCGGTAATCGCGCCGCCATCCGGTGTATTGTACGTAACGTTCAGCCAGGTTGCAGCCGGGTCAATATCGGCATTTTCATCAGCCAACAAACTGGCCGGGTCCGTGAAAGAGTAGTTTGCTGGCAGCGGGAAGGCGCTGTTGGGAATATCCTCATAACCGCCTTCACGCCCATTCACAATGACTACTGTATTCGGCGGTACAGTCCCCAACGAAAGTGCGTCTACGGTAGGATACTGGCGCAGTTGCAGGTTGCGATCCGCGTCAAGGTTGTATACTCGCCCGGTGGGCAGATCAGTCTCGCCGGTGGGTGCAGTGACCGGCAGGGCAGTCGGCACAACCTGCGCGACCTCGGTGGGCGCTGGCGCTTGTTCAACCACGGCGGCAGTAGGCGCAGCCGCAACCTGTGCAGCCTGTGGAGCGCTGGCGATGCCCTGCGCGACGCTCACCGGGGCGAACAGGATAATCTGCGGCAGTTCAATGCCAACAGCCAGTGCTGTATAGTAGACACCGCCATACACGCGGTTTGCCAGTGTGCCGGTAATCATCGTATTGCCGATAGTGGCGGACGCTTGCAACGGCGCATTAACCGGCGCTACTGTTGCCAGGTTAGATGTTCCTGTTGTGATACCACTCGCCAGTACCGAACCATCGCCCAGGCCGATTGCCCCGGCAGAGTCGCCAGTTGTCGTGTTGATGAGGCTGGCAACAGCGGTTTGCTCATTTAAGCCACTGAGATCATCGGTGAAAACTGTCAGCGATGGTGTGCTGCCGTCGGCCAGCATGATAGCCGTCTGGTACACATTAGCGCTGATTGTCAGGCTTGCGTTGGCAAGTTCGTCGGTTGCGCCTGCTGGCGTCACAGTCACATCATAGCTGCCCGCCGGAACCGGGATGAAATCGGTTGTGCCGCCGAAGTTCAGGGCGGGCGTAACCAGAACATCGTTCAAATAGATGTCTACCGCCGACGTGCCGGGGATCGCATGTCCCAGGCGTAAATAGCCGCTCTCGACATCTGTTTCTGTAGTGGCTGTCAGCAGCATACTGGCTGGGTTATCGCTGTTTCCATACGCCAGCAGGGTATAAGATGTTCCACTGCTGAGTGCCAGCGGTGCCGGTGTGAGCAGTGCTTCGGCTGTGCTTCCGCCCGGCGGGACAACAACCATGTCGTAGACCATGGCCGGAATATCCAGCGTGCCAACCGGTTGGCCGAATTGCAGGCCGGGGATTACCGGACGGCCATCGCCCAGTACCAGGTCGGCAGATTCGACACCGTTGACAGCGTGAACTGCGGTCAACCGCGCTTTGCCAAGCGGCAGTGGGTCGAGGTTGTCGGTGTAGACCTGGAAAGTGAGAGGGCTGGTGCTGGCCGCCACCAGTGTCAGGGCTGAATCAGCAGCGGGATTAATCGCCTGCTGCCAGATGCTGTTAGCGGCCCCGGCCTGGTTGACTGAAATCTGGTGAGTGCCTGCTGCCACTCGAATATGGCCGGTTGCCTGCCCGTAGCCCAGGCCGCTTACGGTGAGTTGGCCGTCCGTGTAGATGTCAACGGCGGATGCGCCTGGAATCGCGTGGACAAAGCGCACGAGCGCGTTGCTCTGTGCCAGTGTCGGGGCGGTGGTGAGAATTAACGCCATCGCCAGCACTAGCAGCCCGGTGAGACTGTATTTAAGTCGGTACTGCATGATTCTCGCTCCTTCAATATTCAAAACGGGTTGCTCTCAGGCTGTCAGCGAAGTTTGCTGACCGGCCCGACTTTTCCGTTTGGGTGTTTCTTGTATGTTGGCCGCAGCAGCAAACGACTTTTTGCTATCTGCCGCATCATCAGAATAGTCTCTATCCACAAAAACAGTCTGATTTATCGGATAGCAAGGGGCGACGAAGCCCCTTGCTCTGAGTACAACGCCTGGATAGACACAGTCTCTTCTAAAACCGGTGGCTACGTGCCTTCTTCCCACTGGCTCAGGTAGTGTTCTTGCTCTGCTGTCAGCTTGTCAATCTGCACGCCCATTGCCTCTAATTTAAGACGGGCGATTTCCATATCCACATCTGCCGGGATGGTGTAAACCTGCGGCTCCAGGCTCTTTGCGTTATTGAGCATGAATTCTGCGCCGAGTGCCTGATTCGCAAAGCTCATATCCATCACGCTGGCGGGATGACCTTCGGCGGCAGCCAGGTTAATCAGGCGGCCTTCGCCCAGAATATAGATGGAACGACCATTGACTCTGTATTCCTCAACGAACGGACGCACCAGTTTTGGCTCGCTGCTGCTCATTTTTGCCAGCGCAGGCAGGTTGATCTCGACATTAAAGTGGCCCGAATTGCAGACAATCGCACCGTGTTTCATCGCTGCGAAGTGATGTTTATCAACCACGTTGACGTCGCCCGTAGCTGTGACGAAGATATCACCAATCGGCGCAGCTTCAATCATCGGCATTACACGGTAGCCATCCATGACTGCTTCCAGCGCCCGCAGCGGGTTGACTTCCGTCACGACCACATTGGCACCCATCCCGGCGGCGCGGCTGGCGATACCCCGGCTGCACCAGCCGTAACCGGCCACGACCACAGTGCGTCCGGCCAGTAGAATATTGGTTGCGCGAATAATGCCGTCCAGTGTGCTCTGCCCGGTACCATAACGGTTATCGAAGAGGTGTTTGGTGTCGCTGTCGTTGACGGCGATCACCGGGAAGGCCAGCGCACCGTCCTTCGCCATCGCCCGCAGGCGGATCACGCCGGTAGTGGTCTCTTCAGTGCCACCGATAATCTCATCAAGCAGTTCGCGCCGTGACTTGTGGATCGTCCCGACCAGATCAGCGCCATCATCCATCGTGATGTGCGGCTTGTGGTCGAGCGCAGCCTTGATGTGCTCGTAGTAGGTTTCGTTGTTTTCACCCTTGATGGCATAGACTGGAATCTCATAGTGGGAAACCAGCGATGCCGCCACATCATCCTGGGTTGAAAGCGGGTTGGAAGCGCATAAAATCACATCTGCGCCACCCATCTGGAGGGTGTGCATCAGGTTTGCAGTTTCCGTAGTAACATGCAAGCAAGCGGAAATGCGAATGCCCTTGAGCGGCTTCTCTTTTTCAAAGCGCTCCCGGATAGCACGCAGTACCGGCATTTCCTGCTCGGCCCACTCGATACGGTAGCGCCCTCCGGTAGCGAGGTCGAGGTTTTTGACATCGTGTTCGACGGTCATTGTAGCTCCTGGCTTGTTTAGCTGATTGAAAAACGGGCGAATTTTAACACACGAAATGAGGCTTGTCGCCAGTAAGTTCGCAACTTCTAACCGGCGGTTGCTCTACGATTGTTTACTGCCGCGTGGGTGAGGCCGGTTGCAGCAGGTCGTCCAGCCGTCCATTATCATTGAAGCGGGTGCGGAAGCGAGTTACAAACTCATCCAGTGTATAGCTGTGATTTTGTGTACCAACCTGTTCTAACGCATAGGTGGCGCACAACGCCCCGACTTGTCCGGCCAATTCCAGCGGCCACCCGGCGATGATCCCGCGTAGCAATCCTGCGCGGTAGGCATCTCCCACTCCGGTGGGGTCTTTGATCTGTTCTGGCGGGAAGGGGGGTACGGTTATCAGGTCGCCATCCAGATAAATGTGCGAGCCGCGCTCTCCCTGGGTAATGACCAGGATTTCGATGGCGTTACGCAGGTCATCCAGGGTCTGGCCGGTTTTCTGGCAGATAACTTCGGCTTCGTAGGCGTTGACGACCATCACATATGCCCCTTGCATATCCGCCTTGAGTTCCTCACCACTCAGGCGGGCGACCTGCTGGCTGGGGTCATACACGAAACGAATGCCATGTTCCCGGCATTCATTGACGAGATTGGTCATGGCCTTGGGGTCGTTGGGCGAGATTACGACGAGATCAGGCCATTGATTGCTGCTGGCCTCCGCCAGTGAGTAGTCCTTTGCGTAACCCATCGCGCCGCTGTAAAACGAAGCAATCTGGTTGTTATCCAGGTCGGTGTTGGCGAAGAAAGAAGCCGTGAATACATCTTCAATCTGGCGGACACTGCTGGTATCAACCCCGACCTGTTCCAGCCAGGTACGGTAGTCGCCGAAGTCGCGCCCAACCGTCCCCATGAGCCGGGGACGCAGCCCCATCAGCGCCATATTCACCGCAATATTGGCCGCCACACCGCCCCAATGCTTGGTCATATCATCTACCAGGAAGCTTAAACTCACCTGGTGGAGCTGATCCTTGAGGAGATGTTCGCTGAAGCGTCCGGGAAAACGCATCAAATAGTCATAGGCGATGGAGCCTGTTATCATTATATCCATGTACAGAGTTCCTGAATTTGTGTGTATTATCGGATCAATTTGCCAGTATACCATACCCTTTCAGGCCATTGTAGAATTGATCGTAGGAATCTGTTTATCAATTGAATTGAGGATGTTATTATGACGGTGTTTGACCGCCAACGGTTAACCCAGGCGACCTTCCGCTTAGATATGGACGGGCTGCGGCGCGGCTATTACAGCGATAAGTATTTCGAGAATGCTGTGCGGATTCTGGCTGAGCTGCGGGCCGTTGGATACACGTTTGCCGGGAACAGTCCCCGTCCTATACCAGTGAATCCACATCAGATTGCGCTGGGCGATCTCGTGGTCGAGGCACAGATCTTCAACCGTCGCGCCCCGCGTGCATTAGTGGCCGGGGTGGATGCCGCTCTGGCGATGCTGCGCTATGCTACTGGCTACTACGAGGGGGATCGTTTTATTGAAACCTGGCGCGACCTCGAAGTGGATGCCGTAGAGGATGGCGTGTTTACATCCTATGCCGGCAACCCGGAGGAGATACAACCCGTTCTGAAAATTCGCGGACGGTATCGGGATTTCGGACTGCTGGAAACGGCGCTGCTGGGCATACTTACCCGTGCCAGCCGGATGGCAACCAATGTGTACCAGGTGTTAGGCGCGGCGCATGGAAAACAGGTGTTGTTTTTCCCTGCTCGTTTTGACATGCCGGAAGTGCAGCCGGTTGATGGTTACGCCTACTGGCTGGCGGTACAGCGCCACAACCAGGATACCGGGGATAATCTGGTGCCGTTAGCGAGTACCGACGCGCAAGGGGCATGGTGGGGTGGTGGTGGCGGTGGTACAGTGCCACACGCCCTTATTGCCTGTTTTCTGGCGGACACCGCGGAGGCGATGATCGCTTTTGCCAAATATCTGCCACCCTCTGTTCCGCGTATTGCCCTTGTGGATTTTAATAATGACACTGTGCAGGCCTCGCTGGATGTGTTGCGTGTCTACTGGCCTCGCTACCGCGCTGCATTAGAGACTGGCGATGTGGACAACCAGGTACGGTGGACACTGTACGGAGTGCGTCTGGATACCAGCTCTAATACTCGTGATGTGTCCTTGACTGAGCGTGACCCGATGGGCGTCAATCCCATTCTGGTACGGGTTGTGCGTGCCGCGCTTGATAGTGCCTGGCAGGAGTGGGATGTGCCGGAGTATCTCCGTGAAGCTGCGCAAGCCTACTGCCGCAAGGTGAAGATTGTCGTTAGTGGCGGGTTTAGTCTGGAACGGATTCAGGAATACGAACTTCACGCTGTCCCAGTGGATGTATATGGTGTCGGGTCAACATTTTTGCGGAACGAGTCTGCTACCGGCACAGATTTCACGATGGATATTGTGCGTGTACAGCTTGATGGGCAATGGGTGGATATGGCGAAAGTGGGTCGTAAGCCATGCGATAATCCCGATTTGCGCCCAGTTGACCTGGAAACCCTGTAACTTTTGAGGAGCAAAAAAACATGCCCGACCATACCGACGATAACAACCTGCCTGAACTTGACCCGGATTATCGCGGACTGCGCCCGGATGCCGATAAAGGGCGCGAACCGCAGATCGTCGCGGGGCGCTTAGGTCGCCGGATGGTCTCATTAGCGGCGCTGGTCGAACGGGTGGAGGCCGCTTTCCTGGATGAGTACGATACGGATTCCCCCGCCTTACTGGAAGCCGATACCGCCCCAAAGCGTGTCAAGCTGATTCTCGAAAGCGCTGAGTACGTGTTTTCGACAGAGTCAGTGACGCTCTCGAACGAGGAACGCGCTCAGGTTATCAGCAGTGCTTATAGCAACCTGTTCAGCTACGGCCCGCTGGATGCCTATTTCCTGGATGAGCGTGTCACCACGATTGCATTGGATGGTGCGGATAAAGCTGCGGTGCGCTACGGACATGGCGAATTCACGCCGGTTGGCCCGCTGTTTCAGGATCAGGCACAGTACGAACGTATTATTCATCGGATGCTCCTGGATGCTGGCGCCGAACTGCGTCCCGACCAACCGATTATGGAAGTTGGCCTTACTGCTGGTCAGCGTCCGGTCTGCCTGAACCTGGTCGCGCCGCCGGTTACGACTCAGTTGACTGCCGATATTCGCGTGCATCCCCCGGTTGTTCCGAGTCCCGATGACCTCGTGAAGAGTGAATTCATGACATCCTCGGCGGCAGAACTCTTGCGGGCGGTGTGTGCTTCGCCACATGGCGTAATGGTTGTCGGTGAGCCGGTATCCGGCAAGACAACCCTGTTAAACACTCTGGTGAATCTGCTGCCGGAGAAGGGACTTGTTACCGTCCAGCGAGCGGGAGAACTGCGTCTGCCGGAAGGCGTGACGAATCTCGTAGCACGCTGGCCGGTGGGCAATGTGCCTGGCGTGACATTTGGCGAGCAGATCAGCCACGCTCTGGAGCACGACCCGGCCTGTCTGCTTCTGGATGAAGTTCGCGCCGATGAGCCGCACAGCATTGCGCCCTTGCTGGAAACCCCGGATTCGCCGCGTCAGATCTGGTCGTTCCGCGGGACAGTGTTCGCCAAGCGGCTGCAAAGTGCCCTGGGGATGTTGGCCCGCCGTGCTGACTTTGGGCAGGGTGAGGAGATGGTGCGGGCGTTGTACGAACGCCTGCCGTTCGTGCTGTCAGTTATCAATCTCAACGGCCAGTTACGGCTGTGGAGTGTGGCCGAGTGGCAGTTCCGCGACAGCCCTGATTACCCCACCTATGTCCTGCTCATGCAGACCGAAGGCGGCGAACTTAAGTTCACCGGGGAGCATCCGGCACGCGACCTGTCGCTGCCGGAGACATTCTGGGGATAAATCACTGCTTCATGGAAATTGGTCGAGTAGTTGCCACTCGCCTTCATCTATTTCCCAATAAGGATACATAGCGATTCCTGCTATGTTGCGGCGGGCAACTGTACTTCTTGCAAGTGTTGTCTGTATTCCGTAGAGCGCATTTGCCAGGTACTCGGTATGTGTTTGGTGTGAAGGTGTCCATTCCTCAGATACCGGTACACCAATCAGCAGATGAGATTCGCTACCATCCAATGCCGCTGCCGCCATCTCAACCTGATGAACCATCCAGTTGCGATAATCCGCAGGAAGAAATAACCCGGAATCATACGCCATGATGACAATCTGGTCACTGTAACTCGCTGCCAGCCTGAAGTATTCTGGCGTCCAATGGTAGGGCGAACGAGGATAGGGAAGAGTTGTCACAGTGTGCGTGACCTGCAAAGCGGGGATTGCGATGGACAACATGCTCTGTGCGGGAATTTCCTCGCGAATGCCTTGCAAGGTCTCTATGAATGCCGGGTCATCGGTGCGGACGGGTTCGGCATCCAGATGAATCCCGTCAAATCCCCATTCTTTAACTATTCGCCCGCTGAACGCCGCGATAGTTTCCCTGGTTTCTTCTGATTCCAGCCGGTTTTCCAGGTAGTGGCCGTCGGGTGTTGTGATTTGGGTCGGGATGCCAAGCCAGCCCAGGAGCATTATTCCCGGCGCAGCAGCACGAAATCGGTTGGCGAAAGCAGCGGCCTGTGCAAATGTTGGATTAAAGGTATCGTCCGGTTTCAGGTAGCTTATGTAAGCAAACACATATCGGACATGATGAGCTTGTAGATTCGCTGCGAGGGCCTGAATGTCATCGTCTGCGTGGGAATCCATCGCCCAGGTCACGCCGAGCCAGACCGCCCTTAAAGCCTGGTAGTCTTCCGGCAGATCGGGCGGTATGGGCGGCGGGCTGAACTGCCCGATAACCCAGAGCAGAACTATGGCACCTAGGGCTATGAGAATCGCTGATTTGTATTTACGAATCACACCTGCGCGCCGGCCACAGCACGCCGCAGACTGTCGCTGAAAGGCGGGCGGGCGATGCCGTTTTCCGTCACGATCCCCGCTAAATAGCGGTTTGGCGTGACATCAAAGGCTGGGTTGCGGGCGTGGAAGTGTGGCGGCACAATCGGGTTGCCGTAGGGGGTCAGCACTTCGTCCTTGTTGCGCTCCTCAATCGGAATTTCCGCGCCAGTCGCCAGTGAAAGGTCAACTGTAGACGTAGGCGCGACACTGTAGAACGGAATCCCATTTTCCTTCGCAAGCACCGCAATCTGATACGTGCCGATCTTGTTGGCGACATCCCCGTTCGCCGTGATGCGATCCGCGCCGACCAGTACCAGCTTGATTTCGCCTTTTTGCATGTAGTACCCGGCGGCGGTATCCGGCAGGATGTCGTAGCTGATTCCCAACTGCTCCAGTTCCCACGCGCTCAGACGCGACCCTTGCAGGCGCGGGCGGGTTTCGTCCAGCAGCACATGAAATCGCTTGCCGCTTTCCCAGGCTGCCCGGATCACGCCCAATGCCGTCCCGTAATCCACCGTCGCCAGCGCCCCGGTATTGCAGTGGTGCAGAACCGTGTCGCCATCCTGAATCAAGACCGCGCCGTTCGCGCCCATCCGCTGGTTAATCGCCACGTCTGCATCAGCAATCCGCTGTGCTTCATTCAGTAATGCGTCGCGCACACCGTCCGGGTGAGTATAATGCCCGTTTGCCGCCATCTTCATCATCTGATCTACCGCCCAGGCGAGATTGACGGCAGTGGGGCGGGCATCTTTGAGTACCTGTGCCGCTGTTTGCAAGTCGGTCAGCAGGGCGGCAACAGTCTCTGCATTACTCTGGCGGGCGGCCAGTGCCATGCCAAAGGCAGCCGAAGCGCCAATGGCGGGGGCGCCGCGCACCGTCATGTCCGTAATCGCATGTGCTACAGCCTGAAAATCGGGTAAATCCACCAGCGCCAGTTCCCAGGGAATGCGCTTCTGGTCAATCATCCGTACCTGGTTCTGGTGCCATTCGACAGTTCGCATGGGTCTTCCTTTATCGTGTAATCCTTAAGGCACAATGTTCAGGGTGTGATTTCAGTCACAACCTCGATGCCGTTAAGCATCATGTGATATAAGAATACCAGATGCAGGAACGTCCCGTCATGGGGTATCGCTCCAATCTCCAGCGCAGTTTCCACCGGCAGGTCGTACGTGTCTACACTATTCATCGGTACGATCACACGGATACCCTCCCGCTGGTATTGGTTGGCGCTCAGGCGAACATGCATTGCCAGTTGGTGAGTACACAGGTCGGTGCAGTCCCCCACGATGATCCAGTTCTTGATATGCGGACGCCCTCGCAGCCAGGCGTCAAAACCTGGCGCCAGCCCGCTGTTAATCGAGTTCTTCTCGATTACCGTGATCTGGTCGAAAAACGGTAGCGCCTGGAATGCCGCGACTGTCTCTGCTTCTTCCGTACCGCGAATGCAGTGCGGGGCGTATTGCCCGAACTCAACCGCGTTTGCCGGGTGGGCATCCTGGGTCAGGGCGATGTCACGCACGCCCTGTTCCCACGCCAGTTGGAACAGTTCAACAATCGGTGTGACGATCTGGTTCACACGTGGCGACGACAATGGCCCAACATTGCAAAAGCCCTTAATCACGTCCACTGATACAATGCCGACACTGGAGGGATCTGTCCTCGTAAGCGTGTGTAGAGAAAGTGGTTGTAGGCTCTCCTTCCAGGTCAACATCCATGCTACAAAGGATTTGCTCTGTTCAAGAAAGGTGTTAATGTCCACAGCCTTGGCTCCTTGACTCTATCTGCCTTTATTGTAGCAAGTTTCCGGATGTGTTGTCTTGTGCCGGGCGCGGTTCGGGGGGTAACACCAGGCAGTGAGATTAAGTAACATGCCCACTGCCTGGGCGAAATTGACTACTGGTACGATTGCATGACCGATTGCAGGATTTCATACGGGATGCCGCCGCGATTCAGTACCTGGCCGCCGATATTCATCCAGGAAAGTTCTCCATCCCCGACACGAATCATGACTGCCGGTGTGCCTTGTACCCCAACGGACGCGGCCACATTGGTATCCGTGATATACTGCCTGGCGGTGGACGTGCATTGCAACAGGTCGGAATAACTAATATCAATCCGGTCAGCGATCACCCGCCCGACTTCCTCATAACGCCCGGCTCGTGCATATTCAAAAATGACGTTGTGGGTATCCCAGAAGCTGCCCGGTTGCAGGTCGCCAGCGCACTCGGCCAGTTGTGCCAGATGTTCCCGGTATGGTGAACTCGTCCCGCCGATCATACGGTACTCCAGGCGGGCCAACCCGGTTACGACGTAGTTCTGAACGAACTGGTCAATCGTTTCCTCGTAATCCTGGCAGTGTGGGCAGGTGAAATCAGCGAACTCCACAATCGTAATGGGTGCAGCCGGATTGCCGATCACAAACGCGCCGTCTTCGGTACGCTCCTGCGGAACCTGCGAAAAAGCGACTTCACTTGAGACGGACGGCGTTGTATTGCTGCTGAGGATGATGACCCCCACCACCGCCAGCACCGCGACGACAGCGACAACCGCGACAATAAGCGTATTCTGGTTACGTTTTTCGTTCATGAAATGGTTGAGCCTTTCCTATGCTGTTTTTAGGAAAGAATTGTCGCGTATCTTTGTCCACTTCTCAAGTTAGAGTTATATTAATGCGTACCGGCTGCCACATTTTTACTAAACAGGGTAGTCTCTACAGGAAAAGGATTTAGATGATGCGGGCTGTTGATGTAATCGCCAAAAAACGGGATGGATTGCCGCTGACAAAGGCAGAAATAGACTGGTTCATCGCCGCCTATACACGCGGTGACCTGCCGGATTACCAGGCGTCAGCTTTCCTGATGGCGGTCTTCCTGCGCGGTATGACTCGTGAAGAAACGGTCAACCTGACTCTAGCGATGGCACATTCCGGTGACATTCTGGATTTATCCGACATCATCCCTTATGCGGTGGACAAGCATTCATCCGGTGGGGTAGGTGATAAAACTACGCTGGTCGTGCTGCCGCTGGTGGCTGCTTGTGGCGTGCGCGTGGCGAAGATGAGCGGGCGCGGCCTGGGTTTTTCCGGTGGCACGCTGGACAAAATGGAAGCGATTGCCGGTTACAATGTGAATCTGACAGAGACCGAGTTTCGTGCTGCGGTGGGGCGTACTGGCCTGGTACTAGCCGGTCAGACGCGAGAACTCGCCCCCGCCGACGGTAAATTCTATGCGCTTCGCGATGTGACAGCCACCGTGCCCTGCCTGCCGCTCATCGCCAGCAGTATCATGAGCAAGAAAATTGCTGCCGGGGCGAATGGTATCGTCCTGGATGTGAAGGCCGGGCGCGGCGCATTCATGAACACGGTTGAGTCGGCGCGGGAACTGGCACAGATTATGGTAGACATTGGTGTGGATGCCGGGCGTGACATGACGGCGGTGATTTCCGACATGAATCAGCCATTAGGTGTGGCCGTTGGCAATGCACTGGAAGTTGTCGAAGCGATTGAGACGCTCCGAGGCGGTGGCCCGGCAGACTTCCGTGAACACTGCTTGCATGTCGCAGTCCACATGCTGCGTCTGGCAGGGCAGGGCGCAAAGTGGACCGACACCGACGAAGCACGAAAGTTGTTAGAGCATTACTTGAACAATGGCGCAGCGCTGTCGAAGTTCAAGGAGATGGTTGCCGGGCAGGGTGGCGATGTCGCCATGGTGGATAACCCGGCGCTGCTGCCCCAGGCTGCCCTGGTTGAGGAGGTAAGTGTGGTGCAGTCAGGCCATATTGCCCAGGTTGCCGCCGACCAGATTGGCATTGCTGCCTCGGAGCTGGGCGCAGGCCGCGAGAAAAAAGGTGATTTGATTGATCTGGCTGTCGGCCTCAAAGTGTACGTCAAAGTGGGTGATAGGGTCACAGCCGGCGCGCCGCTGGCAACGATTTACGCAAATGACGCCGCGAAACTGGCCTCATGTCGGGAGCGCCTGACCGGCGCCATCACCTACAGCCCGACGCCGGTAGAACCGCTGCCATTATTTTATGACACCCTCTACGGGAATTAGCTGTCCATCAGCGTTGTAGCGGTAGATATTAACCGGCGCATCCGCCCAGAACTGATTCTCAAAGCGGATAGTGCCGTTGAGGCCGGTATAATCAATATGTGCAATCGCATCTCTGGCGGCAGCCCGGTTGTCCTGCGCCGCCCCGGCAAAGGCGATCCGGGTTGCATCGTATGTCAGGGTTGCCAGCAGCCCTGGTTCCGGTACGAACAGTCCGCTGTTCCGGTAACGCTCGGCGAAGGCCGTGTCTGGTAGGCTCGCGCTGGAGTAAATGGTAATATTCTCCAGGTGGCTTGTCAGTCTCGGAAACTGCGCTAATGCGAACACCTCACCGCCAACAACTGGCTGAGTCAGCGTGGCGGCCTCAATCACATCGGTCTTGGGCGTTGTATGTGCCGCGTCAACAAGCCCATTCGCCAGTTTGAACACGGTATTGGTCTCCGGGTATGCATACCAATCCCCGATAATCAGCGCCGGAACATCGCCCAAAGCGATTTGGGTTTCTGCTGAGGTGGCGGCAAAGCCTGTGAGCAAAACGGCTTTAACCAGTGGGTCGCGCGCCAGTGCTCGCGCCCGGCTAGCTGCGCTCTCAGGAGTGCCTCCGTCGTCAATGACGATCAGTTCCACCTGGGTAAGACCTGCATCCTGTGCTGCCAGCCGTGCCGCGTACAGCGCGTTATAACCCACTTCCTGATACCGCCCCTCGAATGGCCCCAGCAGTGCCACCCGCCCGGTCACATCGAATGAGCGTGGGGCGCACCCCGCCAGCAGCAAAAACCCCGCCAGCACGATTGCTGTCCTCCACCATTTAGCAGCCATTACCCAGGTGTTCCTCATAGGTTGTGGCGAAGGTGTGGTAACCGTCCGGGCTGCAATCGGCGCGGAAGTAGAAGTAACTCGACTCAGCAGGGTAGGCGGCGGCGCGGATAGCCGAAAGTCCGGGACTGCTGATCGGCCCCGGTGGCAGGCCGTAATTCAGGTAAGTGTTATAGGGCGAGACCACGCTGGTATACTCGGCAGCGCTGATTCCCGGCCACCAGCGACCACCGCGAAAGCCGATAGCGTATTGTACGGTAGGGTCGGCGTCGAGCTTCATACCATTCGCCAGCCGGTTATGGTATACGCTGGCGATGAGCGGGTGTTCGTCTGCGTGAACTGCCTCGCGCTGGACAATCGAGGCAACCGTCACGATTTCGTATAGTGAAAATCCATCCGCCACCGCATCAGCCACAAGCTGTGTGCCGACCTGTTCACGGAATGTCTGGGTCAGAATGTCCCGCAGCATCAGTGGAGTGATTTCTGCCGGAAGCTGATAGGTATCCGGGAACAGGAACCCTTCAAGCGATGCGCCCGGCGGCAGCCCGGCGTAGGCCATGAAATCCGGCTCTACCAGCCCGTTCGCGCCAACGACAGCCAGGAAATCCGCCCCGGAAAACCCGAAATACGGATTATCGTCAATTGCCGCCGCGATCTCTTCCAACCGCCATCCTTCCAGGATGCGGAACGGGAACTGGCTGTTGCTCGAATCGGTGAGCGCCAGAGCAATCTGTGGTATGGTCTGTGTCTGGTAGAGGAAATACGTCCCGGCTTCAATTTGCCTGTCGAGTTCATTTGCCCGCAGATAATCCACGAACAACTGCCCGTCCAGGATAAGCGCCCACGATACCAGCCGGTCTGCGATGATTTTCGGCGTATCGCCCGGCTCGATTACGAAGCGTACCGGGGAATCATCGAATCCCGCAGGCGTGAGCAGGTCGTCTTGCCGCGAGGAGAGTGAATACCGGATGAGGGCAGTCTGAGCGAAGTCAATAATCTCATCTCCCCACAGGATGAACGCGACGCCGCCGATGACCAGCGCCACAAATCCCAGCAGCAGAATCCCTACCACAATGACCCGTATTGTCCGTCCCATGCAGTGCTCCTAATTCACTCGGGATTGGGGTGGCGGGTCGGCCAGGCCGTCACGCACCGCGTTCAGGTAACTCTGCAAAATCAACCGCGCTGCCAGGTCATCAATGGGGTCTCGGACACCGCGTTTCTGGCGAATCGCAACCTCGCGGGCATCTTCGCTCGTCAGACTCTCATCCCACAGCAAAACCGGCAGCGTATGGGTTTCACTGAACCGCTCGACCCACAGTCGGACGGTATCCGCCTGGGTATGCTGACCTGGTTCCGCCATGTGGTTCAGGGGGAGGCCGACTACGATTCCGACGACCTCATTTTCTGCGGCAATTCGGTTGATTTCGGCAAAATCCTCCTGCCTGGAGCGCCGATGAATGACGCTGAGTTCTCGCGCTACCAGTCCCGATGAGTCGCTGACTGCCAGGCCGATGCGCTTCAGTCCATGATCGATTCCGAGCAAGCGTCCATGAATCATGGTGTCGTTTCCTGAATCACAAACGCGATCCGTGTCGGCAGCAGGGGAAGACGATCTATCCAGTCCGGCGTAATCGTGATGACCGGGGATGTGCCTTCTTTCAGGTCGAGTTCGCCCATTAAGTAGGCACTCGCCTCGTCCAGCGGTCTGCCTGCCAAACGTTCCTTGAGGATATCTGTATCCACTTCGGCTGTCACCCGCCCGCTGCCGGTCATCGAGAAAGTGATACGCCCTTGGGGATCAATGTTCACTACCGGCCCGACCTCATACGCTACCGGGTTTTCCGGGCTGAGCACCCGCCCGCGCGGAATTTGCTGGGATAAACGCGCTAACACCACCTGCTGTCCTAAGAGCTGGTCAATCGCTGAGGCTTCCACAATGACCTGCATCGTCAGCGTCAGGGTATCGGCCACATCGCCTGTGTTGGCGCTGTAGCTTGTCCAGTCCGCCCGTTCTTCTGCGATGTGGATCGTCTCAAAAATAATGGACTGGGTTTCACTCAGGCGCGGGCGCATCTCGATAAATGCCCGCGATTGAAGCTGCTGGCGCACCGTATCTGCTAATCGCTCTTTATCTTCCTGGCTGACCACGCGCACGACCCGATTTTCACCGCCGCTGGTGGGCGCTAAATTGCGCACTGTCACGTTGTTCGCCAGTGGGCCGATTACGGTATTAATCAGCCCGCTTTCAACGTTGCCCGCGTCGCCGGACGCATTCTGAAGTGCTTCAATCGGAACCTCAATTTGCAGACCAACACCCGCCGCCAGTTCCGCCGTCTGACTGGTGCGAAACTGGATTGGCGTTCCGGCGCTGGTGCTGACCACCGTCCCCGCCGGGATACTCACCGTGTTATTTGTCTGGTTGATGAATACCACCGAGCCGCTGGCTGGGAAAGCGCCAAGGTCTTGTGTGCCGGTGGTTTCCAGTGTGCCTGTTTCCTCCACCTGGACACGTAGCGTCGTTGCGCGAATAACCGCGTTTTCGACATCCACCCCCGCCGCTTGTGGGTCAGCGACCAGTTCCACAGTCTGCGTGATGAGACTCTGTGCCGGGGTGAGCGTGATAGTCGCTGTTGGGACGACCACATACAACAGCCCGCCGAGCAGCAGCACCACTACGGCCAGAACCGCCAACCGGATGAGCCAGCGCCGCCGCCTGCGCCCAGGGGTGTCTTCATCGGCGCCAACACGGCTGGCAACCTCTTTGAGTTCTTCTGCTTCCGGTTCGTTTTTGGGGCGCTGGAAACGATTGGTGAAGACTTTTGATCGTCCCCGCTGCCAGCGTCCCCGTTCGCTCGCGCCAATCGTCTCAAATGTGCTGATATTCAGTTCGTTGGCATGGCGAATCACCAGTGAGTCGTGAGTAACGAGTGCCAGTCGGATTGCCCGGCGCATGGCTTCCCGCTGGATCAGCACCAGATCGAGCTTGCGCGTCAGAATCGTGCCTTCTTCCGGCCAGATCAGCAGCACCCGTTCGCCGCGCAGGAATGAGAGCCGGTCACGAACCGAATTGGCATCATCCCCGGTTTCAAGTTGGACGTAGAGCGGTTTCTTGGACATTGGCGTTCTTACGACTTTACCACCACCAACTGCCGCGCCTTATCGAGTGCTGCCGCCAGTTTGGTTGCATCCTTGCCACCGGCCTGTGCCATCGTCGGGCGGCCACCACCGCCACCGCCTACCACCGCCGCGATTTCCTTGATGAGATTCCCTGCGTGCAGCCCTTTTTTCGTTAAGTCATCAGTGACGGTTACAATCAACTGCGGGCGGCCATCTACTACGCTGCCTACGACCAGTATCCCGCTTGGCACACGGTCACGAAACCAGTCGGACATCTCGCGCAGCGTATCCACCGGAAGCCCGTCCAATTGGGCGATTAGTGCCGGGACACCGTTGAGCGTTTCCAGGCTGCCAATCATGTCGTTAAAGCGGTTGCGCGCCAGTTCCCGCTGGAGCTGTGCGATATGCTTCTTGCTGGCAACCAGTTCATCCTGGAGTGATGCGACCCGCTGGGTGGTTTCTTCAGGTGAAGACCCCAGCCGGGAAGCGATTTCCCCCAGGGTATCCAGGCTGTGCTGCATATAAGCCAGGGCACCCTGTCCGGTCAGTGCTTCAATTCGGCGGATACCGGCGCTCACACTACCCTCACTGACGATCAGGAATGTTCCGATTTCAGCGGTTTCGCTTACATGCACGCCCCCGCAGAGTTCATAGCTGTACCGCCGGCTGTCTTCCTCAATCACAATTGTCCGCACGGTTTCGCCATATTTTTCGCCAAACAAAGCCATTGCGCCTTCCTGCCGTGCCTGCGCAAGCGGCTTTTCCTCCGAGTGAACCGGGTAGTTTTCCAGGATAATGGCGTTTACTTCGGACTCAATCTGGTTGAGTTCCTCCGGTGTCACGCGCTGGTCATGGGCGAAGTCAAAACGCAGTCTGTCCGGTGCGACCAGTGAACCCCGCTGCTGGACGTGTGTGCCGAGGTGATTGCGCAGCGCCGCGTGCAGCAGGTGTGTCCCGGTGTGATTGCGGGTGATAGCTCTGCGCCGGGCGATATCCACTTCTGCCGCCGCCTCATCCCCTTCTTGTGGCGTGCCTTCAATGACCTCGCCAACATGAACGATCAATCCGCCGACAGCATGGCGCATCCCCTCCACTTCAACCAGCCAGCCTTTGCCGCTGATCGTACCGGTGTCGCTTACCTGCCCGCCTGATTCAACATAGAATGGAGTATGCCCCAGCACCACTTCCACTTTTTCTCCGGCCATCGCGCTCTCGACCCGTTCCCCATCACGGAACAGTGCCAGAACCCGATCACTTACCGCCGGATGCTTCATGTACGGGGTGTAGGTGACGCCTTTCTCGCCCAGCAGTTTCGCAGCTTTAAGCTGTGCCAACACTGCGTTGTAGGTATCCGCTGCCGCGATTTCCCCCATCGCCTGCCCGCCCCCACTGACCTTGGCGTGGCGTTCTTCTTCAGCCTGGAATCCGGCCATATCTACTGTAAAGCCGCTTTCTTCCGCCACATCCTTGATGACCTGAATCGGCAGGCCGAGCGTGGCTTTCAGGTAAAAGGCAACCCGTCCGGGTAGTTCGGTGCGATTCTCTTCCTTAATCATATTCAGTTCGGCTTCAAGTTCGTTCAAGCCGCGATCCAGCGTGCGCCGGAAGCGGATTTCTTCCTGCGTAATCACTTTCTTGATCGCGTCGGCGCGTTCCACCAGGTCGGTATAATGGCCGCCCATCACGTCAATGACCGCGTCGGCTACCTTGCCAAGAAACGGCTCGTGAAAGCCGATTTTCGCGCCAAAGCGGGCCGCGCGACGCAGCACCAACCGGCACACCGAGTCACGACCTTTCGCGCCCGGTAGCACACCATCCGCGATCAGGAAGACTGCCGCCCGGATGTGATCGGCAATCACCCGGTAGGGGATGATATTGGCATCACGTTCGGCGTCGGTCTGCCCGGTCAGGCGTTGTGTCGCTTCAATGATTGGCGTGAACAGGTCGGTTTCGTAGTTGGTTTCCACCTGGTTGACAACACTCAGAATCCGTTCCAACCCCATCCCGGTATCCACGCCGGGGGCGGGCAGGGGGGTGTCATACTGGCCGGTATGATCCGGGTCGGCCTGGGTGCGGTTGAACTGCATGAACACCAGGTTCCAAAGTTCCAGGAAGCGATCATCTTCCTTCTGTAATGCCGTAATAATCCCGTCCGTGCCCTTTTCAGGGAACTTATCCCAGTGGACTTCACTGGTTGGCCCGCAGGGGCCGGTATCGGCCATCTGCCAGAAATTGGTCTTCGGCCCCAACCGGGCGACTCGCTTGGGGTCTACCCCGATGTCATTCACCCAGATGTCATAGGCTTCGTCGTCGTTCTGGTAGACGGTAAAGGCCAGCCGATCGGCGGGAAGTCCGTAAACTTTAGTCAGCAGGTCATAAGCGTAACGGATGGCTTCTCGTTTGAAATAGTCGCCAAAACTGAAGTTGCCAAGCATTTCAAAAAATGTATGGTGTCGCGGTGATGGCCCGACCTCTTCAAGGTCATTGTGCTTTCCGGCTACACGCATACACTTTTGCGATGTTGTTGCCCGGCGGTAGTCGCGTTTATCCAGCCCCAGGAACACATCTTTGAACTGCACCATCCCGGCGTTGGTGAATAGGATAGTGGGATCGTTGCCGGGGACGAGCGACGACGATGGGACTTGTTTATGGTTCATTTCTTCAAAAAATTCGAGAAAAGCCTGTCGCGCTTCCGCGCTCGTCATCCGTTTCATACGTTCATCTTCCTTGCCCTTATGCCTGGATGCTGTGCCAGGAATTATAGCCTCCGGGTATAGGCTCAACAAGGGTCATCACCTGTGCTATACTACCGCCTGTATATTCCTTGACAGACGCCGCTGTGTGTCTTTTTATGATGTCCTGCGAGGGTAAAGGTATGCCAACGATAGACGAACAAGTCGAGATTTTGATGTCCGGCGCGGAGTATGGCGACCCGGAGATCAAAGTGAATATGGCGAAAGAACTGCGCGAGCGCTTGATTGAGGCCGAAAAGCAGGGGCGTCCTCTGCGTGTATACTGCGGCTACGACCCACGTAAGCCGGATTTGCACCTCGGCCATACCATCACCATGCGGAAACTGCGCCAGTTCCAGGAATTCGGCCATGATGTCACTTTTCTGATCGGCACTTTCACCAGCTTGATCGGCGACCCTTCTGACAAAGACAAAGCCCGCGACCAACTGACGAAAGACGAGGTGGAAGAAAACGCCCGTACCTACGCCGAACAGGCCTTCAAAATCCTGGATCGCGACCTGACACGGGTCCGCTATAACGACGAATGGCTTTCCACCCTCGATTTTGCCGATATTATCCGGCTTGCCAGCAATTTTACCGTGCAGCAGTTCCTTGTCCGCGAAAACTTTAAGAAACGCTACGATGCCGGTGAGCCGATTTACCTGCACGAACTGTTCTATGGCCTGATGCAGGGCTATGACGCTGTTGCCCAGGAATCCGACGTGCAGATTGGCGGGCAGGATCAATTGTTTAATATCCTGGTCGCTGGTCGTAAACTCCAGGGCGCATTGGGACAAAAGCCGCAGATTGCCATCATCATGGGCGAAAGCCTGCCCGGTACTGATGGCGACGTGAAGATGAGCAAGAGCCAGGGCAACCATATTCCCCTCCTGGGTGAACCCTGGGATATGTTTGGCAAGGTGATGAGCGTGCCGGACAAAGCGATGGCGATTTACCACAAACTCATCCTGGGGTGGGGGCCGGTGCAGCTTAAAGAACTGGAAAATGGATTGGCTTCCGGGGCACTGCATCCCAATGAAGTTAAGATGCGCCTGGCACGGGAGATTGTCTCAATTTTCCACAGTCCCGATGACGCGGTGGCGGCGCAGAAACGATGGGATGAAGTGTTTCGCAGTCATGGTGGTTTGCCAGAGGACATGCCCGAAGAAACCCTGCACGCAGAAGAACGAATCGTTGATTTGCTGCGCCGCCTGAATATGGTCGTTAGTGGCAAGGAAGCCAAGCGTCTCATCGAGCAGAATGGCATCCGTCTGGATGGCGAACCGGTGACGGATCATTTCGCTGTCGTGACTCTCGACTCGCTTCCAGCGGTTCTGCAAGTGGGCAAACGCAAGTTTGTGCGGTTGGTTGCAGGCTGAATTTCGTGTCAGGTGTCATTATGAAGCGAGAAAATTGACACTTTCTTGCTTTTGGCTTCATCTTTTCGTGCAAAATGCTTAACATCATTGGTGCTAAAATCGCTGGTGTGTTACACTCACTTTTGCTCGTTAGTTCCCAAAGAGGAGTACATAGAATGAGGAACAAAGCATTATTACTGGTTATTCTGGTTGCTATGTTGTTGGTGTCAGCTCCGGCGATGGCGCAGAGTGATGTTGGCACCCCGGAAAATCCAATTCAGGTCTATTTCGTTCCGTCGGTTGAGGCCTCCATCATCGTCTCTGGTGGCGATGTCATGAAGGCGGCTCTTGAAGAAGCGACTGGTCTGTCGTTCGAGGTAGCTGTCCCGACCTCCTATGCAGCGACGATTGAAGCCATGTGCGCGTCACCGGCCAACTCCATCGGGTTTATCCCGGCAGCGGGCTATGTGGTTGCCAGCGAACGCTGTGGTGTCGAAGTTGGCGCTGCTGCCGTTCGTTTTGGCTGGTCGGTCTATTGGGCTGAATACATTGTTCGCCGCGACAGCCCGATCTTTACATTCGGTGACCTCGCTGGCAAGACCTGGGGCTATGGCGATGTGACTTCCACCTCTGGCTACATTGTCCCCGCGACGGAACTGGCGAATGCTGGTATCGAAGTGGGCGATACTGTCGAAACCGGCGGTCATAACCAGACCGTGCTGGCCGTCTATAATGGCGAAGTGGACTTCGGCACAACCTTCTACAGCCCTCCGCTGATGCCGGAAGGTCATGCAGCCTGGCAGATTGGCGACCTGGCCGAACCCTGGGACCTGACAGTAGATGAATCTTATGTCAGCGACGATGGCAGCAAATTGTTCGTGGGCGATATTCGTGTCATGGATGCACGGGCTAATGTCCGCGATACAGCTCCCGATATTGTTGACCAGGTGCGTATCCTGCGCGTCAGCCAGCCTATCCCCAATGATACCCTGAGCTTTGGGCCGGAATTCCCAGAAGAACTGCGTAACCAGATTATTGACGCCCTGATTACCTTCTCTGGCACCGAGGAATGGGCGGCGTCAATCGGTAGTTCGGACTTCTATGGTTGGACGAGCATTGCGCCGGCCACTGATGCCGACTTTGACATCGTGCGTGCGATGGTTGCCAACGCGCCCAGCCTGATTGATCGTTACAAATAACGCATTGTACCGGGCTGTGAAACAGGGCTGAACAGTTGATAGCAGCCGCGCCGGCTTTTGTTCCGTGTGATTCGTCTCTCAACTGTGCAGCTTTTGTGAACTGAAAATTTGGGCAGAGGGGTGATTGCTCTGCCCATTTTTAATACCTGGGGGATGTGAACATATAGTAACTGGGAAATGAAATTATGCTCCAAATCGAAAAGTTGACCAAGATTTATGACAACGGGGTTCATGCCCTCAAGGATGTGTCAATTACTGTCCCGGACGGGCAGTTTGTCGCCCTCATCGGTCTGAGCGGGTCGGGAAAATCCACCTTGCTGCGTTGTATTAACCGCCTGGTTGAGCCAACCTCCGGGCAAATCCTGTGGGATGGTGTGGATATTACGGCGGCCACCGACGAGGAAATGCGCCATATCCGGCGCCGTATCGGGATGATCTTCCAGCAGTTCAACCTCGTCAAACGTTCCAGCGTCATGACCAACGTGTTGGGTGGACGCCTGGGGTATACCAACCAGTTCTGGAGTTTTGTCAACCGTTTCTCCAGGGAAGACCGTGATAAAGCACTGTCGAAGCTTGAACGTGTTGGCATCCGTGACAAAGCCTATGTCCGTGCCGACGAACTGAGTGGCGGGCAGCAGCAGCGTGTAGGGATCGCCCGTGCCCTGATGCAGGAGCCGCAGCTGATGCTGGCGGACGAGCCGGTTGCCAGTCTGGACCCGGCGACATCGCATTCCATCATGCAGTACCTGGAAGCCCTGAACAAAGAAGATGGAATCACCATTTTGTGCAGTCTGCACTTTCTCAGTCTGGCGCGCACCTATGCAGATCGGGTCATCGCGCTCAAAGATGGGTTGCTGGAATTTGACGGCCCGCCTGAAGAAATAGACGAAAAACGCTTTAAAGAGATTTATGGCGAAGACGCTGTGCGCGTAGAGATCGCGTAAGGAGGCTATCATGAACAATACTAATTCGCCTTCTTCCCGCTCGGCTTTACGGCGATTGATTACGGTACTGGGGATTGTTGTTGGTGTATTGGTGTATGCCTGGGGCTGGCAAACCACCGACATCAGCCTGGAAGAGACACAGAACCCTACTCGCCAGGCTTCGGTGCAGCGCGCCTTGCGTGAACTGCTGTCACCCAATATTTTCGACCAGGATTTCGACTCAGCTTTTGCCGATGCGAATTTTCTGATGGAGTGTTCTGATGAGATGCCGGAGCAGCCTCCAGTAGCAGACGGCCAGCCGTTTGTGCTGATAACGCCGGCCTGCGGGACGCGGGGTGATATCGTTACGTTAGAAATCTTCAATTTTGCCGCAAATGCGCCTGGCGTACTGCGCTGGATACCCCCGAACGGGAACGCCCGCCCGCTGATTCCAGTGGGCTATGAATCGAGCGATATGACGCTGGACGCCTCCGGCAGCCTGACGGTCGAAGTCCCTGTGCCAAGCATTCGGGGCAGTGCCGGTGAAATCCATCGGATCGAGGCCGAGTCGCGTGTTCCGACTGGCTCACCGTATTTTAGCAGTACCACGCGGGTTGTAATCGAGAAAATTGTCGAGACGATTTTCCTGGCGCTCATGGCGACTACCGTTGCGGTTCCGATCTCCTTCGCGATCAGTTTCCTGGCCGCCCGCAACCTGATGAAGCAGGTCACAATGCCGCTGGGCAGTGTCCTGGTTGGCTTCGTGCTGCTGCCCGTAGGTTGGCTGTTAGGTGCTGCCATCCTGGGGGAGGTGGGGCAGGTGGGAGTCCGCCTGGGCAGAGATCAGCAGATCCTGGGGATAATCGTGCCGCTGGTTGTCATTGCCGCCAACGCTTATATCGCCTCAGCAGTGAGCCGCCTCCCATTATCGGGTGGCTTTGCATTACGGTTGCGCTCAATTGTGATGGGTTTTCTGCTCCTGGCGGTGATGATTTTCGTACTGGGCGCAATTGGTGGCCTGATGATCTGGATAGGGCAGGAACTTGTCGGCATCGGCAAACCGCTGGCGGATTCCGTTGAGTTTGTGTCAAATGTAACGGGCGTCCTGGTCAGCGCGTTGGGTAACTTCCTCTCCACGCTTGGCTCACTGGTGGATTATGGTATTGCGCTGCTCGCCGGACTGTTGACCGCTTTCTGGGTGGCTTCAACCGGCACAAGTGCATCTGCTGGTATCTTGAAGTCTCTGGCCTTGATTCCAAATTATGTCGGTGGGGGTGTGCTGGGGCTGCTTTCTGGCGCATTCCTGATGATTGGTGTGGCTTTGATCGGCACGCAAGGGGCACTCTTGACACTCCTCGCGCCCATCGTGGCGGCAGTCCTGGCGGGGCAGGTTGCCTCGCAAATCTACGAGCGCTGGTTCAATCCATCCCATATCAAAACGAACACGTCCATCACGATTTCCTGGATACTTTTCGGTGTGGTAGCGGTGCTTGGATTTATGGTGGCCTTCAATATGCTTGGCATCACACGGAGTGTCATCAACGGGCAGTTACCAGCGGCCATACCCTGGTTCCATATCGGTGACATGGTGATTTCAGAGTATATTGGCACTGCCGGATTGATTGGCGCGGTGCTGGGCGCGCTCGGCGGCCTGCTGGTCGGTACACGCTCTACCTTCCCGCTGGGTATGGTTGTCTATAACACGACCCGTACTATTCTCAATGCACTGCGTGCCATTGAACCGCTGATTATGGGTATCGTGTTTGTCATCTGGGTGGGCATCGGCCCGTTTGCTGGTGTTCTGGCGCTTACGCTCCACTCGATTGCCGCGCTTGGCAAACTGTATTCCGAACAGATTGAGAGCATTGACGAAGGGCCGGTGGAAGCCATCACTGCAACCGGCGCGACCCGCTTGCAGATGATAATCTATGGCGTTGTGCCACAGATCATTCCGCCCTATATCGCCTTCACCATGTATCGTTGGGACATCAATGTGCGTATGTCCACCATCATCGGTTTTGTGGGCGGTGGCGGCATCGGTTTCCTGCTGCAACAGCAGATCAACCTGCTGCGCTACAAAGAGGCCGGGGTCGCGGTGCTGGCGATTGCTATTGTCGTCACGGTGCTGGACTATGCCAGCGCAACCATCCGCGAGCGCCTGATTTAGTTTGTCCACAGTTCCGGAATTTTACATGACGGGGCGGGTTTTTCCGCCCTGTTTGCTTTTAAGCTGCTGGGGAAGAAAACAGCAGCATGAGACTTGCCCCGAACAGCAGAACCAGCATCAGGGTTTCAAAGGCCTTCGGGTTAATGACCTCAATGAAGCGCCGCCCCAGCCAGACCCCCAGTGGGATCAGCGGGACAGCCCATAAAATGCTGGCGAACTGCTCCAGGTTCAACACGTTTTGCGAACTCAACACCCCCGGCAGTTTGGCGGCATTGATGATGGCGAAAAACAGGGTAGTGGTGCCAATAAATACGCTTGGTGTGTAATTCTGCAGCAGCATATAGGCTGTGAAGGGTGGCGCTCCTACATTTGCCAGTGCCGACCCAAATCCCGAAGCCCATCCTGCCAGATAGCCGTGCCAGTCACGCGGCATGTAGTGAATGGAACTCAGGCGGTTATCCACAGCCTTGTAGATGACCACCAGCAGCGTGAACATTCCCAGGATGCGTCGCAGCGTGATGTTCTGGCCGCTGTTCGCCAGGGTGAGTAGCAGCAGCGAACCCATGACTACGCCAATCAGCCCGGCGGGCAGCATTAGTCTGACCTGGCGACCATCCCACTTCCGCCAGTACATCCGCAGCGCGAAAAGATCCGCGAATATCAGCAAGGGCAGGGCGATCCCAACCGCTTGGCTGGCTGGCATAACCTGGCTCATCAGCGGCGTCACCAGGGCTACAGGCACTGGCCCGCCCAACCCGCCTTTGGATAGCCCGATGAGCAGGCACGCGATGGCGACAACGATAATCACGTCCATGATTCCCCCCAAGTGGCGAAAGTGCCAAGTATAGGAAGCCGGGCGCGGTTACGCTATAGCCATTCGGCCATACTGCTCGGTAAGACGTATTTTGGGAGTGGTGGAAAACGGCACGCTGCAAGGACGGCATCCTGCCAGAGCTGGCCGTGTTGGTGAGCATTATCTTCCGGGAGGACGTGCATCAGGAGAAACAAGGCAAAAACGAAGGAAGCAGGTTTGTGCCCCTGCTCCCATGTTAGTTCTTATGGATATTGCTTGGGTTAGGTCTTAGGCCCCCAGGTCAACTGCTCGGCCACCTGCAGGTCGGTGTGGCGGATCTTCATCGCCATATCCGCTGCAAGATTACGCATCAGTCGGTAGCCAAGCTGCGGGTAGGTGTCACACAGCAGCATCAGCTTGTCGCGGGGGATGACGACCAGATGGGTGTCGGGTTGCAGGCTCTTTGACCCGGCGGAACGCAGCCCTTCATCTACCAGGGACATTTCCCCGAACGACTGACCACGCCGCAGCACGGCAATCGTGTGGGTGCCGGTACTCTCTTCTTTGCCGATCACCGCCGGGTTTACCTGAATGCCGACTTCACCACTGGCGATCACATATAATTCCATGCCCGGCGTGTTTTCCTCAAAGATGACCGCATCAGCCTGATACTTCTTTTCACTGCAAATTGATGCGACCAGCTCAAGCTGTGTATTGGTTAGTTCATAGAATATGTCGGCTTGCTTCAAAATCGTGACGACGGACATCTCTAACTCCTGTTCCTAAGCCCATTATAGAGCTTTGTCTTGATTGTTCCTTATGTTCGAATTGTAGCATACTTGCTTGGCTCGGCAAGCTCTCCCCCTGTCTTACAAACGAAATCATAACGGGTTCAGCATTCCTCACTGTGGAAAAAACCACTGGCTTAACCCTTTATGACCCTTTATAATCTAATAAAGATTGACAAAGGATCGCGCCAGGTTCACTGGTGGATGGTTTGTAGGATTCGACGTATCCTATGAAGAAATCGGGGAGAAAGATCACATGAATCACATGGGGGAACCCATTCGGGAAAAGCCGCTGCCCTATAGGGTGTGGGGAGACGCCTTCATTGATTCCGGTTCACGCGATCAGATGGATAATGCCATGCGCCTGCCGGTAAGTGTAGCGGGGGCGCTCATGCCGGATGCTCATATCGGCTATGGTTTGCCGATTGGAGGCGTGCTGGCTGTTGAGAACGCGGTTATCCCCTATGCTGTGGGCGTGGACATTGCCTGCCGGATGCGGCTCTCGGTGTTTCGTCAATCACCCATTCTCATTAAGCAGAAAATCGGACAGTTCAAGAAAGCCCTCCTGGAACAGACCGTATTCGGCGCGGGCGGCGAATGGCGTGGTAATCAGCGTGCCGAACATGCTGTGCTGGATGATCCCGACTGGTCATCCTCAAAGTACGTCGCCGCGCTCAAAGACATCGCCTATCGCCAGCTAGGGACAAGCGGCAGCGGCAATCATTTTGTCGAATGGGGCGCATTCACGATTGCTGAAGACGATGCAGCTTTAGGGTTAGAAGCGGGCGAGTACCTGGCGCTGCTCTCGCACAGCGGTTCGCGGGGCGTGGGCTTTAAAATTGCCAACCATTATTCGCAGTTGGCGATGACCTTTCACCCTAACCTCGATAAAGCTGTTCGTTTCCTGGCGTGGCTGGATTTAGATTGGCATGAAGGCCGGGAATACTGGATTGCCATGCAGTTAGCCGGACGTTTTGCCGCCGCTAACCATGAAGTGATCCACCACCGGGTATCGAAAGCAGTAGGTGTCAAGCCGGTTGCGGTGATAGAGAATCATCATAATTTCGCCTGGAAGGAATGGTTGCCCGCCCCACCGGGTTTTGCCGAACGCGAGCGCGAAGTGATTGTTCATCGCAAAGGTGCGACTCCGGCAGGGCGTGGCGTATTGGGTGTCATCCCCGGTTCGATGGCTGACCCCGGTTATGTTGTACGTGGCCTGGGCAATGTGGATGCCCTCTATTCAGCCTCACACGGGGCAGGGCGGCAGATGAGCCGCAAGAAGGCGCTGCACAGTATCACCAAAACTGAGCGAGACCGCTACCTGAAGGAACGTGGCGTTATACTGCTGGCGGCGGGAATTGACGAGTCGCCCCAGGCATACAAGCGAATTGAAGACGTGATTGCCGCACAGAGTGATCTGGTTGCTATTGTGGGTCAGTTCCGGCCTGTACTGGTGCGGATGGATGGAAAGTCGAAGGGCGAAGATGTCTGATTTTACAATTGATGAACTGATTAGCGTGTGTATCTCCCGCCAGGTGGTGGATGGTGAATTGCTGGCGCAGGGCATCAATACGCCCCTGGTGATGGCCGGATTAATTCTGGCGCAGTGTACCCATGCCCCGAATGTGAAATTTACCTCGGCTATCGGCCAGGGATTGTGCCACGACTGGGCGCCACTCGGCGTCGGGCGCATTGAAGACCTGTGGGTTGGCCGGGCATTAACGCACTTCGGTTTTGTCTCCGGCGCGGCGGATTTGCTGCCAAGTTACGAAACGAAGGAATTCTTCCGCCCCGCCCAGGTAGATGCTGCTGGCAACTTCAATAATATTGCATTTGGGACGGATTACCATCGCCCTCGGATGCGCCTGCCGGGTACGGGGGGTATCCCGGATGTCACAGTGTTTTCAGGCCACGTTTATCTGTACGTGCCGCGCCATTCGCGGGTGACTTTTGTCAACAGTGTGGATTTTATCAGCGGGTTGGGGCATGTGCCCGAGCGCACAAGCGGCTCAGGACCGCACTACCTGGTGAGCGACCTGGGTCAGTTCGACTGGGCCGAAGGGCGGATGCGGTTGACAACGTATCACCCTGGGGTGACAGTTGAACGTATCCAGGCCAAGACGGGTTTTGATCTCACGATTGCGCCCGACATTCACGAGACTCCGCCCCCCACTGCCGAGGAATGTCGCTTACTGCGGGAGGATATTGACCCGCTCGGTGTGCGAAAGCTGGAGACGCTGGCCGGGAGCGCGCGCAAGGACCTGCTCCGGGCGATACTGGCCGCTGAAAATGCTCTGTAATTCCGGCTAATTCGCCTGGATGGTCCAGTCCTTCAGCGTGTAGAATCGGTCAGCAGGTGTCCCGATGAAGCCGAGTTGCACGCCGCTCACCCGGCTGCTGGTAGCATAAGTGAACAATGGATAATACAGCGGAATGGCGATGGCGCGTTCAATGAAATTTCGCTGGAAGCTGTGGTAATGGATGATACGGTTAGTGCCATCCGGGTCGCGGCGCGCCCGTTCCAGCGCCTCGCTGATGCGGCGGTCATTCACTCCGCCGTAATTCTTACCGTCGGGATACTGCCCCTCATCCCAGAAAGTGTAAATATCGGGGTCGGCGCTGTCACCCAACGCCAGTTCCACCAGTGCCGCGTCAAACTCCCCATCGTCTAAGCGCTGTTGGTATTCGTCTTTGCTGGCGCTTTCCACGCTCACATTCATGTTGAGTTGTGACCATTGCGCCGCGATTTCCCGCGCCACGCTGATGAGGGCGGCGTCGTCCGGTGTCAGAATGGCAAAACTGAGTAATGCGCCATTGGGTTCTTCTGTCGCTTCCGCTTCGTCGCTACCGCGCTGCGTGTTAGCAGTTGTCAGCAACTCGCGGGCGGCTTCACTGCTGGGCTGCGGCCAGGGTAGGTCTGGGGCATAAGCCCATGAGCCGGGTAGCAGGGGGCTATCTGCTTTGACGACCAGATTCGGTAATGCTCGCTCCAATATCGGCGAGCGCTCCAGCCCGGTCATGAGCGCCTGCCGCACGCGCTGTTCCCGGAAATAGCCATGTTTCGCCCAATTGAAGATAACCACCCCCAGAGTTGGCGCGAGCGCCGTTTCGACGCTGGCATTAGGAGTTGCCAGCAGCGGCAGTCTCTCGCGGCGGGAAGGCGCTGCCAGGCCATCTGCTTCCCCGGCGCTGAAGGCATTCAACGCGGCGTCAAATGTGTCGTAAAACTGGAAGCGCACCCGGTCAATCGCGTAGCCTTCTTGGCCTTCGGGGCGCTGGCGGAAAACCGGCGCGACACGCAGATCAACGATGCTGATACGCTGCCCATCAACGGATCGCAGCGCTTCTAACTGGTATGGCCCGGTGCCGATGGGGGCGAGATTAAACGGGTGGTCGGCGATCTGTCCCGCTGTCGTGCCGCGCAGGGCATGTTCCGGCAGAATGCCAATCCGCAGCGCGTCGAGAAAACTTCCCAGCGGCTGTGTTAATCGGAAGCGAATCAGGGTATCGCTAAGTTGCTGGGTTTCCACCGTGCGCCAGAAAACGGTCAGTTCGTTATCGCCCGGGAAATCCGGTGATCTTAAGAGCGAAATGGTGTAGATGACATCGGCGGCAGAAAAGGGTACGCCATCCTGCCACAGTACATCATCGCGGAGTTGCAGGACATATTCCAGACCATCTGAGGAAATCACCCAGCTTTTTGCCAGCGACGGGACAATCTCGCCGTATTCGTTGGTGCGGGTGAGACCTTCAAAGATGAGCGACGTAATATCCGCATCCACCGGGTTGAGTGTAGCGAATAGGGGATTCAACCGTTGCACTTGTCCAACCACCGCTTCCCGGTAGGTGCTGACCTCTGGGAGTGCTGCTGGCCCGGTGCTGTCCCCTACGGATTGGGTGATGGCGATAGCCTGTGATGGTGTGGGCAGTGGGGTGCTGGTGGGTGCGGGTGTAACCGTCGTTTCGTCCGCCGGGGGTTGGCCGGGTCGCGCCACCAGGCTGGCACCGAACAGGATGGCGGCCATGAGTAGTACGACAAACTGCCACCGGAATCCTCGCAGCATAGTTTAATACCTCACACCGGATAGACACAAAAAGGTGCTTTGCCAGCATGTGCAAAACACCTGATTTCATAATATGGATTCAGGCCGAACTCAGTTCCTGAAGACGATAACCGAAAAAATCGAAATTGCCAGGAACGCAATCGAGAGCGCGATTGTGACCTGGAACATGGTCTTTTCCAATCCGCGCCGGGTGCGGGTGAGTCCGCCGCCGGTTTCGCCACCGAGCAGGCTGCCCAGGCCGCCGCCCTTGACCTGAAGCAGGATCAGGATCACCAGAATAACCGACACAATAATTGAAGCGATTTGTAATGCGACCTGCATGGTAAGCACTCCTTAGCCGTCGTAAAGCCCCCGCAGTATAGCATGACACCCGGCGGTTGCAAAGCCTTTACCGTCTAAACTCAAAGCGGCCTGTACCAGACAAACTTCGTTGGTACAGGCCGCTGTTCGGTCATGTTTACTCTGCCAGGTTATTGTGGGGCAGCAACCCCTGTTTGCAGGAATTGAACTGCCGCGTCAAGCTGCGGGTCAGCGTCGGGATTGGCCGTGTGGTCTTCCGGCGTCCACTCCACCAGCACATCCGGCGTCACACCTTGTTCGTGAATCCAGTGGCCGTCCGGCGTTAGCCAGCGGGCAATAGTCAGCCGCACGCCGCCACCGTTCACCAGTTCGCGCCAGGTCTGCACCGTGCCTTTGCCAAAAGTGACTTCGCCTACGATGGTCGCCCGTCCCCGGTCTTGCAGCGCCCCGGCCACCAGTTCTGACGCGCTGGCGCTGTTTTCATCAACCAGCACCACCAGCGGCACCGACACGCCAATATACGAGCCATTTGCTTCATAGACACGCTCGCTGCCCTGTCCAAAATCCTCGGTGAGGATGACACCATTCTTGATAAACGCGCTGGCGATGTCAATCGCGCTGGTGAGCAGCCCGCCTGGATTGCCGCGCAGGTCGAATACCAGCCCGTCCAGGTTGTTTACATCCAGTTCTTGCAGCGCCGCGTCCAACTGGTTGCGCGCATCCGAGTTGAAGTCGCGTAGTTTGATATAGCCGATGTTGCTATCCAGCATCCGCGATTCGACGTTGGGAACCGTGATGCGGGCGCGTGTGATTGTAATGTCAATCAGTTCCTCACCCCGCCGGAATGTGATGGTGACATCCGTCCCGGCCCGACCCCGTACTCTGCCCACCAGTTCAAGCTGTGTCCACCCGGTGACATCTTCGCCATCCACCGCTACGAAAACATCCCCGCTCTTGACTCCGGCGGCTTCGGCAGGCGCACCATCCAATACATTCACAATCTCGATCTCATTGGTGTCTTCATTCGTGCGTACAATCGCGCCAATACCTTCAACCTGCCCCGAAAGATCGGCATTCATCAAGGCATAAATTTCGGGGTTCATGTAACCGCTGAACTGGTCGCCCAGTGTATCAATCATGCCGTTGAGGGCACCTTCCATCAGGGTGTTGGGTTCTACGTCGTTCAGATAATCGCTCAGTATCAGGTTATATACCTGCCAGAACGGTTGGAACAGTTCAACAGCTCCGGGCGGCGCGGCAGTGTCGCTTTGGGCATAACTGACCGTCTGGTTGCTGCCCAGCACAAACCCTGCCGCGAACACTGCGACAATCAGAAGGCTGATTCCCAGGTGGTTGGCACGCTGGCTGATGGCGCGTAAGACACTCATGTTTCTCTCCGATTCCAGTACGTTACTCGTGTTATTATTATAGACGGTTCTGATTTTGCGTAGCGTAAATATGTGATGAGAATCATACCATGCAAATTTCCCGTTTTGATGCCCAGGCGGGCAGGTTGATAGATCGTTTTGAGAGTAGCGGGGCGGTGGTCACGCCGGTAGCCCGTCCAGCCACGATGCAGGCCGTCGTCATGCACATCGCCCCCGCTGGAGTAGTGGGCTATCATCAGGCGACATACAACCAGCTATTTCTGGTCGTAGCCGGGCAGGGCTGGGTGCGCGGTGAGTCGCCGGAACGAACACCTATCGCGGCAGGGCAGGCTGCCTTCTGGTCAGCAGGGGAGTGGCATGAGTCGGGTTCGGATACCGGTATGATGGCGGTGGTTCTGGAGGGGCCGGAACTGATTCCCCTCCTGCCGCCACAAGAGTGAGAGAGGTTGCATATTATGTTGAGTCGTGAGGATTTGCGCCGCGCCTGTTTGAGCCGGCAAGGTGCGTATGAGGATTTCCCATTTGGGCCGGAGGCGGCTGTATACAAAGTGGGGGGCAAGATGTTCGCCCTTATCCCGGTGGTTGCTGACCCGCCCAGCATCAGCCTTAAGTGTGACCCTGCCTGGGCGGAAATCCTGCGCCAGACATATCCCGCCGTCACGCCCGGCTACCATTTCAACAAGAAACACTGGAACACCATCCTGGCCGACGCTTCGATTCCCGATGATGAGATCGAGGAGATGGTCGTTCATTCCTATGGCCTGGTGCTGAAATCCCTGCCGAAGAAGTTACGAGAGGAGCTTGGCGGGTAACGTATCATCTTCTGCTTTCAACTGGCACTTTTGATTTCTGATTCAAGGCTTGCACAGCGAAGGTAACGCTTCATGACCAACATTCTCTCCCTCCCCGAAGCCGCCGCACTGGTTCAGGACGCGCAGACCATCGCCCTCGGCGGCATGACTGTCTACCGTCGTCCGATGGCCTTTGTTCGTGAACTGCTGCGCCGCCAACCGCGCCCCAGTGATCTCACATTACTGTGCTTCACCGCCAGCCTGGAGTCCGATCTGCTGGTCGGGGCAGGGTGCGTTCGCACCGTGCGCTCGGTTTATTTTGGGCTGGAATCCTTCGGCCTCGCGCCCATGTTCACCGCCGCCGCGCAAAACGGTTCGCTTCACGTCATGGAGGAAACTGAGGCGAGTCTGGCGATGGGCATCCGCGCCGGGATGTCGGGTGTTGGCTTCATGCCGTCCCGCGCCTGGATAGGTACCGACTTGCCGAAGCTCCGCCCGGATGTCAAAACCGTCACCGACCCCTACAGCGGTGAGGAACTTATGGCCTTCCCGGCCATTCATTGCGATGTCGCCATCCTGCATGGTCTGGAAGGCGATTCGCGCGGTAATGTCAAGATCAACAACAACGTGGGTGTGGATATTGAACTGGTGTACCTGGCAAAAACGGTCATTGTCACCGTCGAACGCCTGGTGGATCGTGTCGAACGCTCGCTCGAAAGCACACTGATTCCCGCGCCCGGCGCGACCTACATTGTTCATGCGCCCAACGGCGCGTGGCCGACCAGTTGTTACCCGGATTATCCCGTCGCGGGCGGTGAATTTCTGCGCTACACCGACGCCTGCAACGCTGGACGCTTCGACGACTACCTGACCGCCTTCATTGAAGGATAGACGCCGGACGAGGAATGAACCCGATGAAAACTATTCTTCATCCCGATTATTGGGCCGAAGTCCCGGCAGGTGAAAGCCTGATGGGGTATTCCGATGCCCAGCGGCTGGCGATCTGGCGTATCATTCTGGATAAGGTCGGCTATGCTCAGAAATCCCCACTGGATGCGGAGTCGTGAAGTGAGTTACCGGGAATAATCCAATAATAGGGACGGGCTGTGTGGTCGCTAACCTATAGAATCGCCCTAAAATGATGGCATGTAGGGGCACGATATATCGTGCCCGCCCCCAAACCACGACACCGTGCCAATTCCTTGAAACGCATCAAGGGGCTTACAACCCATTAGCTTCCAGCCTCCGGCGGAGACCAGGATGAGATATGGGTAATGTATAAGGATTTCATCCCCTGGCGGCTAAAATCGCACGAATTTGAAATACACCCTCTCCTGTGAATACGCCTCAGGCTATTCAGCTAACCGGCTAACCAGCTATTCCCCCCTTCGCCCCACCAGCCAGTAGCCAGTGGCTAATAACCAACGGCCAAACTGAACAAATGTTTGAACAAAGATTCGAGCATTTATTCACCATCTCCGGCGCGTTTCGTGCTACGCTACAAGCACCATAAGTGAAGCCTTGAAAGCCATCTTGGGATGTGTAGGGGCGTGCTACAGCGCGCCCGCGTTGAAAACATCCGGTTACCCCCCCCAATCCGCATCTGTAGGGGCGATGCCCGCCTCGCCCGCGAACAACACATAGAGGGTTCTTCCGATGAAAAACCATCCAACATTCCTCAATCCTCAACCCACCAACCACATGATTTTGCAGCAAATGAACCGTCCTTGCAGCAGCCCATCCAGATTTGCAGCAATCAACACGCCGCCATTTTCCCCTCAAAATACTGGCAGAAGAGGCATTTTGCGGCACGCGCAGCAATTTTGAAATTGCTGCAATCCCTCACTTTTACACTACCGTTTTCCCACTTTCCACTCGGCACTTTTAACTTCTTTTTCTCAAGACTCAGCACTCAAGACTCAGTGCTTTCCACTGCCCTTTCGACTCAGTACTGTATTTTCCCTCCCATCCGTGATATACTGAATCCACAATCACATACCTCAGACCAGGGGAGTCCGCGCAAGCGGGCTGAGAGGGCGCGTACAGCCGCGCCGACCCTTAACCTGATCCGGGTCATACCGGCGTAGGGAGTGTTTTACGGCACATCATCAATCACCCCTACGGGAATAACGTAGGGGTGTTTTTGTTCTGTTGGTACCAGATGAAAGGAGTTTCACCATGCACTTTCGCCGGATAATATGGGTCGTTGTGATCGCTTTTGTCCTCGGCGTCCCGGCCTATGCTCAGGATGAGCCGGAAACGCTCATCGTCGTCACCCACGATAGTTTCAGCGTTACCGAAGACCTGCTCGCCCAATTCGAGGCCGAACATAACATCGTTGTGCAGATTCTCCGCTCCGGTGATGCCGGGACGATGGTCAATCAGGCCGTCTTGACGAAAGATAACCCGCTGGGGGATGTCATGTATGGGGTGGATAATACCTTTCTCAGTCGCGCCCTGGATGCCGGACTGTTTAGCCCGTATGAATCGCCTCTCCTGGCCGATGTGCCGGAGGAATTCCAGCTTGACCCCGATTACCGGGTGACTCCAGTGGATTACGGGGATGTCTGCCTGAATTACGATGTAGCCTATTTTGAGGAGAATGACCTCTCCCTGCCGGAAAGCCTCCTCGATCTGGCCGACCCGGCCTATAAGAGCCTGCTCGTGGTCGAAAACCCGGCGACTTCTTCCCCTGGGTTGGCTTTCCTCCTGGCGACCATTGACCAGTTCGGGCAGGAAGGCGACTACACCTATCTCGATTACTGGCGCGATCTCGTCGCCAACGATGTCTATGTTTCTGATGATTGGTCAGACGCCTATTTCGGGCAGTTCACCTCCGGTGGGGGAGATGGCACGCGCCCGTTGGTCGTCAGCTATGCCAGCAGCCCACCCTTCACTGTAGACACCGAGACCGGTCTGCCCACCACCGGGAGCATCGTGGCCGATGGGATGTGTTTCCGGCAGATCGAATTTGTCGGCATCCTCGCCGGGACACAGCATGAAGAAGCCGCCCAGCAGTTCATAGATTTCATGCTCAGCGTGCCTTTCCAGGAAGATATGCCCTTCCAGATGTATGTCTTCCCGGTGAATACTCAGGCGGAGCTGCCGGAGGAGTTCGCGCAGTTCGCGTCTATCCCGGAAAACCCGGTGTATTTTGATAGCGCTGAGATTGATTCTTCGCGTGAAGACTGGATACAGGCGTGGACCGAAACCGTTCTCCGTTGATCCGCCTGGTAAACCTTCGGTACGGGCTTCTGCTCGTACCGTTGGTGTTCCTGGGGGTATTCTTCTTCTACCCGCTCATCTCAATTCTGGGAGTCAGCCTCGTGCCGGATGGTCAACTGAACCTCGGCGCGTTTACGGCGCTGATTACATCATCGTACTACCGGGATACGCTGGTTTTCACCACCGTGCAGGCGCTCCTTTCGACTTTGCTCACAATTGGGCTGGCGCTGCCCGGCGCCTACATCTTTGTACGCTACCAGTTTCCCGGCAAATCCCTGCTCATGGCGCTGGCGACTCTGCCGTTTGTCCTGCCAACAGTCGTAGTGGCCGCCTCTTTCTCTGCTCTGATTGGCCCACGTGGACTGCTCAATACCGGCCTGATGTCCCTTTTTTCGCTGGATACCCCTCCCGTTCAGTTGGAGCGTACCCTGGCGATCATCTTGATTGTCCATGTGTTTTACAACTACGCTGTAGCCCTGCGCCTCATCAGCGGGTATTGGGCGAACCAGAATCCGCGCATGGAGGAAGCCGCCCGTGTCTTAGGAGCGCACGGCTGGCGCTTGTGGTGGGCGATTCGCCTGCCTCTACTGCGTCCGGCGGTGCTGGCGGCTTCGGCGCTGGTCTTTATCTTCACCTTTACCAGCTTTGGCGTCGTGCTGATTCTCGGTGGCCCCCGTTTCGCCACCCTGGAAGTTGAAATCTACCGGCAGGCTACCGGCCTGTTTAATTTGCCGGTGGCCGGGGCGCTGGCCTTGGTGCAGATCATCGTCATGTTTATCCTGATGGCTGTCTACACCCGCCTGCAAAAACAGATCACCACCGACATTCAACGGGCGGAGCGAGTCGCTCTCCCGCCCCGTAGTCGCGGGGCGAGGCTGGCGATTGGGGTGAACCTCACTGTTATGGTGATTCTCCTGTTTGCCCCCCTGTTGGCGCTGGTCATCCGTTCCTTTACCGCCGGGGACGCAGGCTGGACGCTGGATTATTATCAGCAGTTGACCGTCAATACCCGCCAATCGCTCCTGTTTGTCCCCCCGGCACAGGCCATTTCGAATTCGTTGGTCTTCGCCGCGATCACGACTCTGCTGGCACTCGCCCTCGGCCTGATTACAGCTTATCTGCTCTCCCGGCGGAACCTGCCCCTGGTACGCTGGCTCGATCCGTTGTTTATGCTCCCGCTGGCCGCCAGCGCGGTGACGCTTGGCTTTGGCTTCATCATCGCCCTGGATAAGCCACCCTTAAATCTGCGTACATCTCCCCTACTGATTCCGCTGGCCCATACGCTGGTTGCTATGCCATTTGTGGTGCGGAGTGTTTTACCGGCGTTGCGGGCTATTCCGCCATCAGTCCAGGAGGCAGCGAGTGTCCTGGGCGCGTCCCCCTGGCGAGTCTGGCGCTGGATTGATCTGCCTCTTATCAGCAGAGGGCTGGCGGTGGGCGCGACCTTCGCCTTCACCGTGAGCATGGGGGAGTTTGGCGCGTCCCTTTTCGTCGCCCGTCCCGATACGCCGACGATTCCAGTGGCAATTTACCGTCTGCTAGGTCAGCCCGGCGCCGCTAACTACGGGCAGGCACTCGCGTTAAGCGTAATCCTGATGATCGTTTCCGCCGTCGGGTTTGTCTTCATTGAGCGCTTGCGGACGGCGGGAATAGGAGAATTTTAGATGCTCGCAGTGCGGGAGATTAATCTCTTTTATCAGTACCAGCCCGTGCTCCAGGGCATTGACCTGGATATTCCCCAGGGTGAAATACTGTGTCTCTTGGGGGCAAGCGGTTGCGGGAAGACTTCACTCCTACGGGTAATCGCCGGGTTGGAGCAGCCGGACGCGGGGGATGTCCTCGTAAATGGTCATTCGGTGTTGGATGTACCGGTACATGCCCGCGACTTCGGGTTGATGTTTCAGGACTTCGCTCTGTTCCCGCATCTCAACGTTGACGGGAATATCACGTTTGGCCTGAAAATGCACGGCATCCCGCGCCACGCTCAGCAGGAGCGCCTGCGGGAAGTGCTGGCACTGGTAGGGCTAACCGGGTTTGAAGAGCGCGATGTGACGCAGCTTTCCGGGGGGGAACGCCAGCGAGTCGCGTTAGCCCGAAGTCTGGCACCCAGCCCGCGCCTGCTGATGCTAGATGAACCACTGGGTTCGCTGGACGCACAACTGCGGGAACGATTGGTGATCGAACTCCGAACCATTATTAAACAGGCGGGCGTCACAGCGATTTACGTTACCCACGATCAGCGCGAGGCTTTCGCTATCGCTGATCGTGTCGCCGTGATGAATGCGGGCCGTATTCAGCAGGTCGGTACGCCAGAAGTGATCTATCGCCATCCTGCCTCGGTGTTTGTGAGCCGTTTTTTGGGGTTGAACAACGTGTTACCAGTGCGGAGTCATCGTGCGGGGATTGTAGAAACCGCAGTGGGAGAATTCGCTGTCCCCGGTGAACCCGCTGCTGTTCTGCTACATCCCGATGGTTTTTCGTTAGCGAATGGAACACCTGGACAGTTGGCGGTTTCCGGTACGGTGGTGGAGCGAGTGTTTAGCGGGCGTGAATACCAGTTAGCGCTGGTACTGGTCACTGGCGAGAGACTTACATTCACGGTATCCGCGCATAATGGCGATGACATTCCGGCAGTGGGGGACTCGCTCACGGTGCAAATTGACCCGGCGCTGGTTATCCCGCTTGTAGATATGTGAACGGGTATGAAAAACGAGGGGCTTTGATAGAAGCCCCCCGTGATTTACCTGAAACGGACATGCGATTTAAATGTCGAGATTGCGCACATTCTTCGCGTGGGTCTGGATAAAACGACGCCGTGGGGGAACGCTGCTGCCCATCAGCATGTCGAAGATACGATCGGCTTCCGCCGCATCTTCAATTGTAACCTGGAGGAGGGTGCGCTGCCCCGGATCCATGGTTGTATCCCACAGTTGATCTGCGTTCATTTCGCCCAGACCTTTATAACGCTGGACGCCGATACGATCCGGGTTGTTATACTTCTTTAGTGCTTTGACCAGAATATCAGATTCAGAAAGCCCCGCTTCTGCATAGATGTATTCAACCTGTTTACCGTTTTTCAATTGGTAGATTGGCGGTTGAGCGATATAGAGGTGGCCTTCCTGGATGAGTGGTTGCATATGGCGGAAGAAGAAAGTCAACAACAGCGTGCGAATATGACTGCCGTCTACATCGGCATCGGTCATGATGATGACGCGCCCATAACGCAGGCCTTCTACCTTGAAATCCTCGCTGATTCCCGTGCCAAGTGCGGAGATCAGCGCCTTGATTTCATTGTTATCCAGGATTTTATCCAGGCGAGCGCGTTCGGTGTTCAGAATCTTGCCGCGCAAGGGAAGTATGGCCTGGAAGTGCCGGTCACGCCCCTGTTTAGCGGTACCGCCTGCCGAGTCACCCTCGACAATATAAATCTCTGCACCGTCACCGCGCTGGGAGCAGTCCGCCAGCTTGCCCGGCAGGGTGCTGCTTTCCAGCAGGCTGGGGCCAGTGCGAACCAGGTCGCGGGCCTTGCGAGCGGCCTCGCGTGCACGCTTGCTGGTCATACATTTGTCTATGATTTTGCGCGCTTCTCTGGGGTTGAGTTCCAGGAACTCGTTGAACGCCTCGGAGACGACTTGTGATACTGCCCCCTGAACTTCCGGGTTGATGAGCTTGACTTTCGTCTGGCTCTCGAAAGAAGGGTTCGGATGCTTGACACTCACGATGGCAGTTAGCCCTTCTAGGGTATCGGTGCCGGAGAAATTAGCATCCTTCTCTTTGAGTAGGCCGGATTTACGGGCATAACGGTTAATCACGCTGGTGATAGCCGAGCGAAGGCCGGTGAGATGCGCGCCACCATCTGGGGTATTGATGGTGTTGGCAAAGGCCAACTCAGTTACAGTGGCCGAATCAGTGTATTGAAAGGCGATCTCAACACCAATGGTATAAGGTGACTTATCTTCAGGTGTGAATTCCACTTCCCGGTCAGCATAAACCGGGTCATGCAAGCCTTTGCGATTGTAGTTCAGATGTCGCACAAACGAGCGCAGACCCCCTTCAAAGTAGAAGGTCGTCTCATGAGGAATTGGGTAAACACGTTCATCACGCAGGGTAATTGTGACTCGGCGCGTGACGAAAGCCATCTCTCGAAAGCGCTTCTCGAGCACGGCAAAGCTAAAATCGTTGTGTTCCATGATGCTGAAATCGGGGCGGAACAACTGGATAGTACCGGCGATTTCATTTGGTTCCATCGGTCGGACACGATGCACATCATCTAGTGCCCGCCCGCGTTGATAAGATTGTTCCCATACGTAACCGTCACGGAAGACAGTGGTGCGCATTTCTTCGGAAAGGGCGTTTACTGCCGAGACGCCGACACCATGTAAACCGCCGCTGGCTTTGTATGCACCACTTCCGAATTTCCCGCCTGCACCGATGACCGTCATGACGACTTCCAATGTCGGTCTGCCCGTTTCTTTATTCACCCCAACCGGTATGCCACCGCCATTATCCTGGACAGAGACGACATTGTCGTTATGAATCGTCACCCAGATATGATCGCAGCGCCCGGCCAGAGCTTCATCTATCGCGTTATCAACCACTTCGTAAACCAGATGATGGAGCGCTTTGCTATCCGTGCCGCCCACATACATACCGGGACGCAGTCGCACGTGCTCCATTGGGTCTAGTGCGCGAATATCTTCATCAGTTTGCTGCCTGATGGGAGCGGATCCCTTATCCACCATGTCCTGCTGCCTTTCGTGTTTGATGAACAGAAATTGCTATGCGGGTTGACATACCACTAGTATCAGAACGCCTGAGCGTTGCTAAAACAGCCTGCGAATTTTCATTACATGAATAGGGGTAAATGAATTTGAGTGATTTCCCTCTCAAAAATCATCAACTCTCTTCATTTATTATACCCCACTGTGGGAATGCAGACAATAGCGGGACTGTTGCCCCGTGCTTGACAGTCCATACCCCACGTTTTACAATCCTAGTAGATTGCCCCTGTAGCTCAGTGGATAGAGCAGCGGTCTTTAAGAAAAGGAGCCTTCTGTCGTAAGTTTGAGAAAGTTGTGTGTTGGATTTCTCAGACCTGTTGAAAGAATCAACCTTTCACAGAGGAACGACAGGAGTGGAGCAGGCTGTATCGGTGAACATCGTCGGAGGGCAACTCCATGACAACGCCGAGCAAACCGCCCACAACGGGATGCGTAGAGACTGTACGCCTGCGGCCTGAGACGGCCAAGACACAGTCCAGCCAGCAAGCCGGAATGGTGGTCGTGGAAACACGATGCTGGATGCTAAACCGGAGGTCGCAGGTTCGAGTCCTGCCAGGGGCGCAAGATGCAAAACTGCACCCGTCATTTTAGACAGGTGCAGTTTTTTTGTAGCCTGTTGGTGCTTCCTTATCAGGACATGATGTTCTGATAAAGCTGCCGGGTTTCATCTGAAATCACCCAGCCCTGTTTCTTATAGTCATCTTCCATCTTCTGGAAGTGCGCGGCGGCTTCACTGCGGCGTCCCATGTGGGCGAAAAGCTGCATCACTTCGCGGTGAATGTCTTCATAACTGATGTCTTCTGCCAGGGCGCGTTGGAACAGGCTTAACGCGGCTTCCGGGCGTTCGTCAGCCAGGCGGACACGCGCCATTTCGATCAGAGCTTCCAGATACCCGGCCTGGTAGTCCAACCGTCGTTCAACAATCCAGCTATCAGTGTGGCCTTGCAGGAACGGGCCTTTGTACAGATCAATGACTTTTTGCCAGGATGCGACCCGCTTTGGATTGCTTTCATCCCGTCCAGCCATGAGCGCGGTGACGAATTCGATGATGTCGTACTCCACATTCATGTCAGGATTGATGCAGTAGTAACCATCCTCATGTACCAGGGAGTCGGAATCCATCGCTTTGTGTAGACGACGTTTAGTCACATGGAATACATTGACGGCTTGATCAGTGTCCAGTTCCGGCCAAAAAGCGCGGCAGATTTCTGAACGGGTAATGACCGGCTTATCCAGCGCGAAGAAAAACAGCAGCCGCGGAAGATGACCCTCCCAATTATCAACAGCTTTCCCATTAATCAATACGCCGCCGGGGCCAAGTGCCGAAACCACAAGCTTATCCTTGCCCTCACGCAGTAACCCATAGAAATTTGAGCGGATGAGCTGGTCATCTTCCAGCAGGACAGCCCAGCGCCGCGAAATCAGGGATACCCAGGGTAGGCGGGGCAGGGTGCGGCTGTTCAATACCAGGCGACAGTTATCTGGCAGCCACCCCACCAATTTTTCAACAAAGAGCTGAATATCGTCGGCGCTGTCGCTGCGATCATATTCATCCAGAATGAGCAGGAATGGTTGGTCGCTGATTTCGGCCAGATCCCGCGTGAAAGCGTCCAACAGTGGTGTGATGTCCTGCTCATAATCGCTGGGCAGCAGCGTGTTGGTATGCCGTCCGAAGGTTGGATGCTGGTTTGCCAGGTCATGGGTCAACCCGGATACAAATGACGGCAAGTTAATGTCATCATGCCCCATTGCGTAGTAAAATGTCAGGTAGTCGGAGGTGTTAATCAATCGAGCAACCATGACTGAACGATAGCGACTTCGCGGGTGCAGCAGTAGAATGCGGGCCTGTGAGATTTGCTCCTGAAAGGCCCGGTAAGTTGTATCAAGTAACTTATGCAAATCCATCGTTTTGTCTCCAACTCGTCAAATATGATGATTTATACCATAATCATTATAACACAAATGGTATACGAATTGCTAATGTGAAGGTATCTTTGCCTTACGAAATTGTATTCTGGCTCGAATCGAATGCAACAAGGAATATTATAAAAGATAGCATACTCACTATCAGTAGCATCATCCACGTAGGCTCTTTTTCAAGTATCTAACCGAGGGAAATATGGATAAACCAGGGCGGCCAATAGGTGTGTCTTTAGCGATTATCATGAGTGTGATCTGGTTTGCTGTTTTGCCGCTTTTGCAGGTGGGTTTGCTCCTACTGATCCAGCAGCGGTTTCAGAATCTTGATTTTACGGCAGGGGGTATAGAACCGATTGCCTATGGCGGCGATTTCTTGGGGGTTCCGGTCTGGATTCTGGTGGTTCAGGTGATATGCGGCATCCTGATTCTGTTTGTCGCAGTGTTTGCCTGGCGTGGACGCCCTCGCTGGATGCGACAGGCTTTGCCAGGGGCAGTCATTCTTCTTACAATGATAACCCTGATTTTGACACTCCGGCAGGCGACAACACAACCGGATTTACAGGCTGGGATTTCCTCGATGGATGCGATCAGCACGGCCATATTAAAAGGGGAATTCCTGGGTAGTCTGCTGGTCATGCTGTACGTCGTCTGGTATATGAATCGTGGCCCGGCGCGCGCCTTTTACCGGGGATATTATCTGGTACGCCCGACACAGGCTGCGACTGAAGACCACCCTGGAACTCGTTAGGTGTTATTTTCGGTATCTGTCATTTCCAGTTGAATCAATTCACGGCGCAAGGTTTTCCCTACCATAGTTTTCGGAAGTTCGTCAATGAATGCGTAGCGCCGGGGTACCTCATAAGGCGCGAGGTACTGCGAACAATGGCTTATCAGGTCTGTTATACTGACCTGATGACCTGGCTTGAGGACAATCCATGCCTTTAGTGTTTCTTCTCCAGATTTTTCGGGATGGGGGATAGCAGCAACACCGACTTCAAGAATCGCCGGATGTTCTTTCAGTGTTTTTTCGATGTTGTTGGGATAGACATTAAATCCCCCTATGAGAGCCATGTCCTTTTTACGATCCACAATATAAAAGTAACCATCATCATCCATGTAGCCAATGTCGCCGCTGTACAACCACCGTTTGCCATCTTTTTCCCGTATGGTATTAGCGGTTTCGGTAGGCATTCCATGATAGCCAGACATGATGTTGGGGCCAGCCATGATGATTTCCCCGATTTCTGTGACAGGCATATCGGCATCTCCTTCATCCAGGTCAACGACACGAATATCCATATCGGGGAGGGGCAGCCCGACTGAGCCGGTTCTGTTTTCTCCAACCAGCGGATTTGAATGTGATGCAGCGGAGGTTTCACTCATGCCATAGGCTTCGTTTAAACGTCGAGCGCCCAATGATTCGAATTCACGTTTGGTGGTCGGGGGCAGGGGGGCAGCGCCGCTGGTGGAAATCGTGAAGCAATCCAGCTTGACTTGACCCGATTTCACCCGTTTGTGATTGACTACTGCGTTATACATCGCTGGAACACCCAGAAACACGTTGGGGCGGTAGTGCGCGATAACGTCCACCAGGTTGTCAATATCGCGGGCGTTGGCGACCAGGACGATTTTTGAGCCGCTCGCCATTGCCTGGCTGAGTAGTACCACCAGCCCGTAGACATGGAACATCGGGATTGCGCCCAGATAAAGCATTTCAGCACGTACCAACCCATTCTCACCCTGCTCCAGCACTGATGACCATGCCTGGATCTGTAGCATATTGGCGACCATCGCGCCATGTGTCAGCATAGCGCCTTTGGAGACTCCCGTCGTCCCACCCGTATATTGGAACAATCCCAGATCGTCGGGCGAAACGGAAACAGATGGTTTCTGGGCCTCGTATTTCACGAGTATTTCCTGAAGCCAGACATCCCCTGGAAGCAGGTTTTCGATACGATGGCCGTCTTTCTTCTCACGGGTGAGGCTGAACAACACACGGGCGGCGGGCGGTAGATATTCTTTGATATTTGTGACAATGATAGTCCGGGCTTTTGTGCCAGGTTGAATTTGCTTGATGGTTTCGTAAAAAAGACTGAGGGAGATCACGAATTGCGCGTCACAATCATTGATCTGATATGCCATGCGTTTAGGGGGGTAAGTGGGGTTAGTAGCGGCGACGACACCGCCAGCTTTGAGAATGCCAAAGTAGCAGATAGCGAATGCGACTGAATTAGGCAATACGATAGCAACACGATCCCCCTTTTTCAGTCCCATGTCCACCAATCCGGCGGCAAAAGAATCGGACATTCGATCCAACTCACTATAGGTTATGATACGAGATTGGAAACCGAGTACTGGGAGTTTTGCGGGGCTGATGAGGGCGATTCTATCGGGTGCAGTCCGGGCGGATTCGCTCAAAAAGCTATGGAGCGGGCGCTGTGGATAGGGTTCCAGTGTTTTTGGCACGCCAGGGTCGTAATTTTTCAACCAGGGACGGTCAGCATAAGTTGTCATATGTAAAAATTCCCTCAACCAACTCATTTTAGCAAGAATATACAAAAGGGGCAGACGATATGCCCCCTAGCTTTCATTGTGAAACATACAAATGTATTTTAGTGCAAATTCTACTTTATGCTTTGATTTCGACGGCGGCGTAAGTCAGCACGTCCTCAGCGCGTTCGGCAGCTGTGGTCTGAAAGATGATCCTGTTGACCGACTCCTGCCACATTTCCGTGACCAGGGTTTCCCCAGGGAAGACATGCTTTGAGAAACGCACCTGGATGCTCTTGAAGCGGCTCGGGTCATTCTGACAGTAATGTTTAAGGATAGCCCGTCCGGCAAAACCAAAAGAACATAGTCCATGTAGAATGGGCCGGTCAAACTGACCCAGCGCGGCCATAGCCGGATCCGCGTGCAGCGGGTTGATGTCGCCGGAAAGGCGGTAGAGCAGCGCCTGATTTTCGCTGGTTTTTTCCTGGTGAATCTTGTCCGGCGGGCGATCTGGCGGCATGTTATCTCGCGTGGATGGGCCGCGGTCTCCCCCATAACCACCAATGCCTCGTATAAACATGGATGAGCGGTTGAGAGCAATTTCAATCCCATGTTCATCTCTGGAAATGGTCTCAGTGACGATTAGCGCACCAGAACCCTTGTCGAAAATATGAGTAATTCTGGGAGAAGAGGTGATTGTGCCCTCTATTGGGATTGTATGTTTGATTTCCAGATACTGTTCACCATGCACCAGCATCATTGGGTTAAAGGTCAGCCCGCCGAGGGATCCACTGAGCAGTACATCAATCATTTGCGATGGGTACAAAACCGGGAAAGTTGGTAATGCCTGAAAACCTTCTGTGCTGAGTTCGTAGACAAATTTCAGCTCATCCGGCTCAAGTGGATTGGCTGGTGCTCCTACGCCCAGAGCATACAGACTGACATCGCGCGCTGTGTAGTGCATGACGAACGGCTCGAATTCGTGGCCGATTAGTGCATCTATGTCGCTGCTGGTTGGGGACATGGTATCCTCATGTGCTGTATTAAATCGGGGGGCGAGTCCAAAAATCGTAATCATGGACTCGCCCCGAAGCTGGTGACGAAAAGCGTTATTTCTGTGTTTCTCGTTCTTCCATCTCCATGCGAACCAGTTCGCGCCGCAATGTCTTGAGGACATCCGATTTGGGCAGTTCCTGGATGAACGCAAAGCGAGTCGGTATTTCATACCGTGCAAGCTGCTGTGAACAGTGGTCTATAAGTTCTTTTTCGGTGGCAGTCTGATCCGGCTTCAGGACGATCCATGCCTTCAGCGCTTCCTGGCCTTCTTTTTCCGGGTGCGGGACAGCAGCGACACCGACTTCTAAAACCGCTGGATGATCTTTCAGGACTTTCTCTACCGCCGCCGGGTAGACATTATATCCGCCGATGAGGGCCATATCCTTCTTTCGGTCAACAATATAGAAGTAGCCATCCTCATCCATTCGCGCGATATCGCCCGTATACAGCCAGATTTTTCCATCTTTTTCCCGCAGTACGTTTGCGGTTTCGGTGGGCATTCCATGATAGCCCTTCATGACCTGCGGGCCGCTCATGATAAGTTCGCCCACTTCGCCAGCAGGAACTTCTGTGTCGCCATCGTCCAGACTGACTATTCGCATTTCCATGTCTGGCAGAGGCAGTCCGATTGACCCGGTTCGGTTTTCGCCAAATGGCGGGTTGACATGGGTCGCTGTAGGGGCTTCGCTCATGCCGAAGCCTTCGAGCAGTTTGCCACCGCTCAACCGCTCAAACTCACGTTTGGTTGCTGGGGGCAGGGGGGCTGACCCACTGACGCACAGGCGAATCGATTGCAGACTGACTTTACCGGATGTGATGTCGGGGTGATTATTGATACCGTTATACAGTGCCGGTACGCCATGAAAGAGTGTGGGTTTGTATTTGTCAATCGCGCCGATGACGTCATTCAGGTCACGTGCATTGGGGATCAATACGATAGATGACGCCAATTGAATGGCGACACTCAGGACGGCAACCATGCCAAACACATGAAACATAGGTATTGCACCCAGAAAAACTTCAGTGGGTTTCGGTTGTAGCACCGCTGTCATCTGGAGAGTATTGGCAACGAGTGCGCCATGCGTGGACATTGCGGCTTTGGAAATGCCGGTTGTGCCGCCGGTATACTGGAAAAGCGCCAGGTCTTCAGGTGTGACATTCACATTGGGTTTCTGCCCGGCGTATTGTGTGAGGACATCTTGCAGCCATACATCGCCAGCGGCAAGGCTTTCGACCCGGTGACCGTCCTTCTTCTCCTTTGCCAGAGTGAACAGCAGTTTTCCGGCGCCGGGGAAGTACTCTTTGACGTTGGTGACAATCACCTGCTTGACTTTGGTTTTGGGCTGAATCTTCTTGACGGTGTTATAGAACAGACTCATGGCGATGACGAATTCCGCATCGCAGTCGTTAATCTGGTATTGCAGTTTTTCCGGTGGATAGGTCGGATTGGTGGCGGCAACGACCCCCCCGGCCTTGAGGACAGCATAGAAGCCGATCACAAAGGCCGCGATGTTCGGCATGACCAGGGCAACCCGGTCACCCTTTTTCAACCCTTTATCTACCAGCATGGCGGCTAATGCATCGGACTGAGCGTCTAACTCAGCATAGGTCAGGTTTTTGTCAACACGGCCCAGGACAGGCAGGTGCAGATTCGTTATGAGTGCGGTATTGGCAGGAGCGCGTCGGGCGGATTCCATCAGGAAATTGTGCAGAGGGGTATTCGGGTAAGGTTTTAAAGAGTCGGGTACTCCCTGATCATACTTCTTTAACCAGGGACGATCAACGTAAGTAACCATATGTTAAATCTCCGATTTTGAATAACGCAAAACTTTTCTTTTGAGTGTGCCAAGTATATCGGGTGGCCCGCGCCGGGTCAAACAATTACAGTGGCTATGAATTTGCCCAGGCACGCCAGATGTCCGGGATTTTTGTCACACGGCCATCATGTGTAATGCAAATATGCTTTGACCAGCCAGTGACGCAGACTTCCTGGGTTGCAGTGGCGATAATCTCATAAGCAAAAGTCAGAGTACGGCTTTTCATCTCCTCGATCCAACAGCGAACGGTCACGCGCTGGTCGTATTTGACCGGCCCGATATACCGCGCATGGACTTCGGAGACGGTCAGGTAGTAGCCGCTGCGTTCGAATGTGGCGTAATCGCTGCCACGTTGCCGGGCGTAGCCGCTGCGACCTTCCTCAAAATAGACGATATAGCTGGCGTGATGTACGATTTGCATGGCATCTGTTTCAGCATAACGGACATGGAATGTTGTTTCGGCTACAAAACGGTCAGATGGTGCCAACGGAATCCTCCTGGTAGCTGCATGTGATGCCACTAGAATAGCCAGCAATGGTGCTGTCGCCAAGTGACGGTTCTACATCGCGTATGCTATAATCCGAACAATATGCAGTTGAGATAGGTGAACCGCAGTTCACCGGAGGTTAGCTCACGATGATGGATATAAACCAGGCAGCGCGGATGATTGAGTGGTTAGACGAGGAACGCCGCCGGGATAAATCAACGATTGCCACCCTGGAAGAGCGTTTGGCGCAGCAGCAGGAGACTATTGACTTGATGATGCGTCGGGTCAATAGCATGGAATCTGACCAGACCGTGATTCGCAGTGAATTGTCTCCCGGTGTGCGGGATAGCGATCTCCCGGACATGTTCCGTAGAGAAATGGTGGGTTTGCTGGAAAAAGCCGAGTCGAAGCGCTTGCTGGCAGAGCGTGAAGCCGAACGCCGAGCGGAACTTAACCGCGAGAATATAATGCGTTCGGTGCGGGAATTGACGGATACGGTTGAAAAGTTGGAACGCCAGACCAGTGGTTTTGGGGCTTCAGATGTGGAGCGCCAGCGGCTAGCCGATGCGGTGGGTGGTTTACAACAGCGAGTGGATGATCTTATCAAACGACTTGAGGAGCCGGATCGCCGCCTTGCCTTTTTGGAAGAACAGCGTCGCCAGGATGCTCGCCGGATTTCTGAAGTGCAATCTGAACTGCCGGAGCAGCAGAAACAGATTGATAGTATGCGCCCCAAACTCACCCTGTTGGAAGATCTGGCACTGCGAATCGAACGGCGGGTGCAAGAGGTGCAGACTGGTGAGAGTGAGCGCCGTGAACAGATTCAGCAGTTTATTGACCAGCAAACCCTGCTACTCCAGCAGCGTGACAACCAGATTGTCCAGCTTACCGAGCGATTTGGAGAGCAGGATAGCACAATGCAGCGTAATATCGAACGCTTCGAAACCTGGTCGGAAGCCTACCGCGATATGAAAAAGATTGTTGAAGATTTCGAACGGATTGGTGACCGGCTGGAACGGCGTATTAACGAAGTAGCAGAAATGCAGCGGTTGAGTGAAGAGCGCTTTCGCCAGGAGTGGAATGATTGGACTTCTGACGACCAGAAGCGCTGGAAGCAGTTCACACTGTCGAACGACGAAGTATGGCGCAGCCATGACAAGGAGTTTGATCGTTTTGTCCAGCAGTTAAGCGAGGTGGGTTCAAAGTTTACGCCGATTATTGACGCGGTGAACCGGTTGTGGAGTCTGGAGCGAGATCGGGCGCAGCTTTACCGGGAACGTTACCAGGCACTCTTGCTGGAGTATGACACTGGCGGGAAACTGTCATCTACCTTTTCATCTGCTCCACCTGCCAACGGCAGCAACACCTAGCGGCGAGGTATCATGCGCGTTATCGGCACTGCCGGCCATGTAGATCATGGTAAATCAACGTTGGTCAGGCGATTGACGGGTATTGACCCGGATCGTCTGGCTGAAGAAAAAGCCCGTGAGATGACGATTGACCTGGGGTTTGCCTGGCTGCGATTGCCTACTGATGAAACCGTGGGGATTGTAGATGTCCCAGGTCACAGGGATTTCATTGAGAATATGCTGGCTGGGGTGGGGGGTATTGATGCTGTTTTGCTGGTGATTGCCGCTGATGAAGGCGTAATGCCCCAGACTCGCGAACATCTTGCTATCCTGGATCTATTAGGCATTCAATTCGGTCTGATAGTCCTCACGAAAGTTGACATGGTGGATGATTCTGAATGGCTGGGTTTAGTCGAACAGGATGTGCGCCAGGTTGTCAGCGGGACTGTATTAGCGGAGGCGCACATTGTTCGCGTGTCTGCCCGTACCGGGGCTGGGATTCCGGTGCTAGTTGACCGTATCACCGAGTTACTTGATGGGATGCCGCCCCGTGCTGATTATAACCATCCACGATTGCCGGTTGACCGTATTTTCACGATTGCCGGTTTTGGTACAGTTGTTACCGGGACACTTCTCGGTGGGGCGCTGCGGGTAGGACAGGAGGTTGAAATCCAACCTGCGGAGGTACAGGCGCGAGTCCGAGGACTGCAAAGTTACAAACAAACGGTAGATATTGCTGAACCGGGCAGCCGGGTAGCGGTGAACCTTTCAGGAATTGAGAAAAAGGCGATTAACCGGGGCGATGTGCTGGCATTGCCGGGCGAGTTACAGCCGACGATTCTGGTGGATGTGCATTTTCGGCATCTCGCGGATGCATCTCGGTCGTTGAAACATAATGCCCAGGTGAAGTTCTTCTCTGGTGCGGCAGAGACGGTGGGCTACACTCGACTACTGGCGGACGAAGAACTGCCTCCCGGTGCGGAAGGCTGGGTGCAAATTCGGCTGGAAAAGCCACTGGCGCTGGCGCATGGAGACCGGTTTATTCTACGGTATCCATCGCCCCCGGAAACCATCGGGGGTGGGTTGGTGGTAAATCCCCATCCCGGACAGCGTTGGAAGCGGTTTCGCAGCGACGTGATTGCGCAGTTGAATACCCGTATGATGGGGACTCCGGCGGAGCGGGTGGCCCAGGCTGCGGCTCGGCGCGAACCGATCAAGCGGGCAGCACTGCAAAAACTGGTTGGATATGCTGACGAGGAACTGGCGACGGCAATTGAGGAAGGCGTCGCGACTGGTCAGTTGGTTATGCTGCCGGATGGAACATTTATGGCTGCGGTCACTCTGTGGCAGATACAGGATGAACTTAGGCGCGAGGTGAGCGGATTTCATATGACCTATCCACTGCGCCTGGGGATTTCCCGCGAGGAACTTCGGAGTCGGCTTAACTTGAAAAATGCGACTTTTACGATGATTCTGGAACGCGCTGAAGGCGTTATTTCGCACAATGATCTCGTCCGAATGCATGACCACACAGTAAATTACACTCAGCAGCAGCAGGTACGCATTCACCAATTGGAGCACGTGCTGGCGACACAGTCATTTACTCCCCCTTCAACCTCAGAAGCTGTTGAAATCGTGGGTGCCGATGTCCTGCACGCGCTCGTAGACTCGGGGGTAATCGTCCAGGTGCAACCGGATATTATTTTCAGCCAATTGGTCTACCAACAAATGGTCGGGACAATCCTCGATATGATTGCAGCCAATGGTCAGATTACAGTGGGTGAGGTGCGCGACCAGTTCCAGACCTCGCGCAAGTACGCGATAGGCCTGCTTGAGTATCTGGATGCCCAGGGGATTACCCGCCGGGACGGTGATGTACGGGTACGGGGCCGTCGAGCCTAACGCTGGGCGGTCTCGTTGACCAGTTGGATTTCACCAGTTGATGTGGCATCGGCAGTAACCCGTTTAATAGATGCGCCTAGAGCATTTAATTTCTCGTCGATTCGTTCGTACCCCCGGTCAATCTGCTGGATATTAAAGATGCGTGTCTGGCCTTTGGCGGCCAGCGCCGCCAGCAGCATCGCCATCCCGGCGCGAATGTCTGGGCTGGTAATGTAGGGTACACCCCGGAGTGGGGTAGGGCCTTGCACCAGCACGCGATGTGGATCACACAGCGTAATATTTGCCCCCATCCGCACCAGTTTGTCAGTGAAGAAGAAGCGGCTCTCGTACATCCAGTCATGGAACATGACTGTTCCGGCACTCTGGGTGGCGATCACCAGCGCGATACTCATCAAGTCCGGCGGGAATGCCGGCCAGGGCTGTGTCTTGATAGTCGGTACGTGGTTGCCCAGATCGCGCTTAACCGTGAGCAACTGCCCGGATGGAACGAAGACATCATCGCTGTCAACCTGCCAGTGTACTCCTAGCTTACCCATAACCATCGCGATCATATCCAGATGGTGCGGGTCGGCTTGTTTGATTCGCAGCGAACCCCCGGTCATAACCGCCGCTCCGATCAGGCTGCCGACTTCCATGTAATCCGCGCCAACGCGGGCTTCGCAGCCGTGCAACCGCTCAACCCCCTTGATCGTGAGACAGTTTGTGCCTACTCCTTCAATCTGTGCCCCCATGGCGATTAACATCTGGCACAGGTCTTGCACATGCGGTTCACTGGCGGTGTTGCGAATAACGGTTGTTCCCCGTGCCAGTACTGCGGCCATCAGGGTGTTTTCGGTTGCGGTGACACTGGCTTCCTGCAAAAGAATATTCGTTCCGGTGAGTGCCTTTGAGGTGATTTCCAGGGCGTGCCGGCCAAACTTCAGCTTGCCCCCAAGCTGTTCAAGCGCACTGGTAAGCGTATCCAGGCGGCGCTCGCCAATCGTATCACCACCGGGGATCGGTAGTTCGACGCGGCCCAAGCGGGCGAGCAGCGGGCCAGAAAAAACGACACTGGCGCGGGTTTTTTGCCCTAACTCTCGGTCTAATGCACCACTCGGAATATCTTTGGCATGAACTCGCAGGGTTTTCGGCGCGATCCACTCCGTTGTTGCGCCTAGTTTCTCCAAAATCTGGATGGTTACACGGACATCACCAATATCGGGGAGGTTGGTGAGTGTCACCGGCTCTTCGGTGAGCAGGCAGGCAGGCAGCATTTTGAGAGCCGCGTTTTTGTTGCCGCTGGCGGTCAGTTCTCCGGCCAGGCTCTTGCCACCTTCAATGATAAATTCCTGCATGATTACACTCCAATCTGTACTTCAATGCGATCTCCGATAGAAACGCCCAGGCGGGCCACCGCGCTGCCCTGGTTTACCGCGATTTCCAAATAGCCGCTGCTGCCCACCAGCAGCAATAAGCCGCCGCGTTCGACTTCGCTGTACGCAACCTGAATAGGTGTAATGGTGTGATGATTAATCGTTGTCGAAACCTGTGCGGCGCGGAGCCGGATAGGATCACGCAGCTTGCCGAAGCGGGGGTGCAGTGTGAGTGTTTCAGGGTCAACCCAGTCCATCTGGCCGATACTGGTAATGATGTTGCCGAAGTGGTCAATATGGGCAATTTCACCTGTGATGGTGCTGCCCTCGATGCTCAAGTGTGGAATCGGCTGCTTGAACAGGTATTCGATTTCCGGACCAAGTTTGAATAGGGGAATACCGGCTGCCAGATGTGCCGCTGCTGGCGCAAAAATGTCTCGTCCATGAAAGGTGTTGCTGACAACATTGCGTTGGTAAGTCCTGTTGCTGAGTTCTACAATCGTGTACGACTCGTATTCGGCCAGCAGATAGGTGAGGATGCCATTATCCGGCGCCACGAATACATAATCATGTGTCTGAACGGCGATAGGTTTGCGGGTACTGCCAACACCTGGATCCACCACGATGAGGAAAATTGTGCCGGACTGAAAATAGCGGTAGCTGTTGAGCAGGGCAAAAGCAGCCTGGCGGACGTTCTGTGGGTTAATCTTATGAGTGATGTCTACAAAGTGCGCCTCTGGACAGATGCCCTGCATGACGCCCTTCATAACACCCACGTAGGTGTCATCCAGGCCAAAGTCGGTAAGCAGTGCGATTGTTGGATTCATAAGAGCCTCTTCCCTAGATCACACGCAGCAGGTTGCAGGCGCGTCATAGGCGGTTTGAAACGGGCAGTGTATCAACTCTTACCTTGATTGTAAAACGGGCGGTGATTTATTGACAACTGTTTTGTGGACGGCTATACTGGCACATACTCAATAGGGGAGTGTTTTTCATGCAGTGGCAGCATCATTATCTGTTTCATAGTATCCCTTCAGTGTTGGACGGTATGTAACCATCACTCTGGTTTGAGTTTTCCAGATAGCCCGCACTGAGCGGGTTTTTTTTGTTTTATCGAAAGGAAAGGGTATGCTGGCGGTCATTGATTACGGTGCGGGCAATTTGCGGAGTGTTCTTCATGCACTGAACTATCTGGGCGTAGGCGACATTCGGGTGGTACGTGGCCCGCGTGATCTGCGTGAGGTAGATAAGATCATCCTGCCCGGCGTGGGTGCATTTGGGGCAGGAATGCAGAAGCTCCATGAGCAGGATTTGGTGCAGCCGATTAAGGACGCGGTGTTTGCCGGGAAACCATACCTGGGAATTTGCCTGGGGATGCAATTCCTTTTTGAGAGTAGTGACGAAATGGGAAATTATGCTGGGTTGGGGCTTTTGCCGGGACATGTCACTCGTTTTGCGCCGCTGCCTGGTCTCAAGATTCCGCACATGGGCTGGAATCAGCTAGAATTACAGCGTCCTTCTACTCTATTGAAAGGGGCTGAAGCCGGATATGCGTACTTTGTCCACAGCTACTACTGTGTCCCGGCTGAGCGAGCGGATGTGGTCGCAACGGTGGATTATGGCGGCGCGTTCGCGGCGGTTGTGCAGCGTAATCATATTTACGGGGTACAGTTTCACCCTGAGAAGAGCCAGCAGATGGGGCTGCGGATTCTGGCGAATTTTCTGGAGGTAGCAGCATGATTATTTACCCGGCAATTGATCTGCGTGGCGGCAGGGTGGTGCGGCTGAAAGAGGGTGATCCTGACCGAGAGACAGTCTTCAGTGATGACCCGGTGGGGACGGCACAGAGCTGGATAGATCAAGGGGCGACCTGGATTCATATGGTCAACCTTGATGGCGCATTTGCAGCGGCTAACGATAACGGACGTATCCTGGAAAAAGTAGCGCGACTCGGTGTAAGCGTGCAGTTTGGCGGTGGGCTGCGTGGCATGGCGGATATTGAGAGGGCAATTGAGCAGGGTGCGGCGCGGGTCGTTCTGGGGACAGTCGCTATCCAGCAACCGGAAATTGTGGCCGAGGCTGTTTCCCGCTGGGGCGCTGACCGGGTATGCGTGGCGTTGGATGCACGTAATGGAAAAGTCACCACGCACGGATGGCAGCAAACAGTAAATCTCACCCCGGTACAGGTTGGGCGGGATATGGCACAGCGGGGCGTGCGGCACGCTTTGTATACCGATGTCAACCGGGATGGCGGCTTGCAAGGGGTGAATGTCGAAGCGACTGTTGTGCTGGCACAGGAGACCGGCTTGCGGGTTATTGCGTCCGGTGGTGTGAGTTCATTGGAGGACATACGTCAGTTAGCGGCAAGCCGCGTGGTGGCCGGGGCGGTGGTCGGTATGGCCCTATATGAGAAGAGATTGACATTGCCGGTGGCGCTGGCTGCCGCAGGGGGTGAAGATGTTGACTAAACGAATTATTCCCTGTCTGGATGTTATGGATGGACGGGTGGTGAAGGGTGTGAACTTCGTCAACCTGCGCGACGCCGGGGACCCGGTAGAGCAGGCCGCCGTCTATGACCGTGAAGGGGCGGATGAATTAGTGCTGCTGGATATTACGGCCTCACATGAAAACCGAAACACCATGCTGGACATTGTGCGGCGTGTGGCGGATAGTATTTTCATCCCATTTTGTGTGGGCGGTGGTATTCGCACGATTGAGGATATTCGGGCAACGTTGCTGGCCGGGGCGGACAAGGTTTCGATCAACAGCGCTGCGGTGAAAAACCCGGATATTATCAGCCAGGGTGCATGGGGATTTGGCAGCCAATGCATCGTGGTAGCGATTGATCCCCGGCGTGTAAATGGAAAATGGGTGGTGCATATCAATGGTGGGCGTGTGCCGACGGATAAAGAGGCGGTTGCCTGGGCGCAGGAAGTCGAACAACGCGGCGCGGGCGAGATTCTGCTGACGAGTATGGACCGAGACGGAACAAAAGCCGGTTATGATATCGAGCTTACGCGGGCGGTGGCCGCTGCTGTTTCTATTCCGGTGATCGCTTCTGGCGGGGCAGGGTCGAAACCGCACTTTTACGAGGCGCTCACTGAGGGCAAAGCTGATGCCGCTCTGGCGGCGAGCTTGTTTCACTATAATGAGCTGCGTATTGGTGACTTGAAGGCGTATCTGGCAGAAATGGGTGTCCCAATGAGACTTTCGGGATGGGAGAACCTGTGATGTTCGAACAAATCAAGTGGGATGCCCAGGGATTAGTTCCGACAGTGGTGCAGGATGCGCAGACACTGCGGGTTTTGATGGTGGCCTATATGAACCGCGAATCGTTGGAACAGACGTTAGCGATAGGGGAAACCGTGTTCTGGAGCCGCAGCCGGAGCGAACTTTGGCACAAAGGGGCGACTTCCGGCAATACGCAGCGAGTGCAGGCGATCTACGTGGATTGCGATGGAGACACTTTGCTTGTGGAGGTCAATCCTAAGGGGCCGGCCTGCCACACCGGGAACATCTCCTGTTTTTATCGCAGATTGGCTGAATAAACCTGCGGACAGTCGCATAGAATCTAAACTGTGCAAACTTGCCCGTATAGTATACTCTCTATATAATCTACTCAAACGTATTAGTGCATGATCTATCCGTGTGAGGCATGAATGTCCCAATCAACTGCGGTCCACAAGCAGGATTTAGCAGGACTGTTACGTGAAGTCCTTCACATTATGGCGACAGATTCCAAGTCTGAAAGCAGCGCTTCACAACTGCTGAAACTGGCACAAACCCTTACCGGGGCTGTTGGGGCATGTCTTAGCCTATTTGATGATCCCGATACGCATGTTGTTGTAGGGGAAGGCGAAGAATGGGTTGGGCGACGCAGTGTACTGCGCGACCTGGCACAAACAATGGCTCCTGGCGTGCATGTCAACCAGCCCTTGCCCACTGGGTTGGTGGTGCAATACAACGGTTGGTTGGTCGCGCCACTCCAGGTAAAGGATGAAACTAAGGGAGTGGTCTGGTTATCTTTTCCATCCCAGCCCGCGTTGACCGAAAGCGATCTCGCGGCGGTTAATGCAATTGTTGATGGGTTGGTGATCGTTGCAACCAATCTGCTTCTGGACGGGCAGCGGGATAATGCCGACCAATTGAGTATGTCACTTCTAATGAGCATCCCTGACCCGCTGCTGGTGCTGGATGATGAAAAGCGGGTTATGCTGCTGAATCCGGCTGCTGAATCCGCATTCAATGTGGTACTAGCTGAAATGAGGGGACACCCGTTAGCGGATGTGATTCGCGCGACGGAACTGGTAGCCCTGGTCGAGGAAGCCCAGCAAACTCTGACCGAATGGACAAATGAAACCGGCAGCACCTTTGCGCCGCGAGTTACCACGGTACGCAATGAGGACGGTGAAATTGAGGGTTGGATTCTGGCATTGCGCGACATTACCCGTTTCAAACGGTTGAACCGCAACCAGAGCGAATTTATGCGGATCGTATCGCATGATTTGCGCTCACCACTGACATCTATGCAAGGATTTGCCAGTATGCTCGAAATGGTGGGAGAACTCAACGAAAAGCAAGACCATTTTGTGAACAAAATTCTATCCGGCATCACGCAGATGACCTCACTGGTGGACAATATCCAGGATGCCGGGCGATATGACCCGGAAACCGGCTTCTATGAATTGTCCCGCTCACACGTTGATCTGACTGAAATGGTGAACCGTATCGTGGATAACCATCTTGTCCCGGCGGAAAAACAGGAACTTACGATCAATATCAAGACTGGCGACGATGTGCCGATTGTCAATGTGGACTACAACATGCTAGAGCGGGCGATCACGAACCTGGTGGATAATGCTATCAAATACACGCCCAACGGCGGCATAATTGAGGTGGGTGTGGATTGCAGAGACGACTTAGTATTGGTTTCGGTTCGTGATACGGGATTGGGTATCAGCTCGGAGAATCAGAAGCGCCTGTTTGAGCGCCATGTGCGCCTGGCCCGCCAGGAGCATAAGCGGATTAAAGGCAGTGGCTTGGGACTGTTCATTGTGCGCAGTGTCGCTCAACGTCACGGTGGTAATGCCTGGGTGGAAAGTGATGAGGGGAAAGGAAGCTGCTTTTTCCTGAGTGTTCCGTTGAGTGGGGCGAATTTAATCGGTTCGCACGAATAAATTCTATCTACGCTCGCTGAATAGGTTATAATGACCCCGCTTGACGGGGTTATTTTGTTAGGGTTGTGTACTATGTCTATTCATGTGCTGTCTGACCTGGTTGTTGCCCAGATTGCTGCCGGGGAGGTGGTGGAACGCCCGGCTTCGGCAGTTAAGGAACTTGTAGAAAACGCGCTTGATGCCGGGGCGACACACATTGAAATTGCGATTTCTGGCAGTGGTCGGCAGATGATCCGTATCAGCGATAATGGCTCCGGTATTCCAGCGGACGAAGTTGACCTTGCTTTTCAGCGTCACGCGACCAGTAAGCTGCAAACACTGGATGATCTGGCGCAAATACAGACTCTTGGTTTCCGGGGTGAGGCCCTGGCGAGTATTGCGGCAGTCAGCCAGCTTGCGATGACGACACGCCACCGGGATGACGCGACAGGCACACGTCTGCGGCTAAATGGTGGGATGATAATCCAGCGCGACACGGTGGGAGCACCCGCCGGGACCGTGATTACTGTCGAGAATCTGTTTTTCAACACTCCCGCTCGCCTGAAATTTCTTAAAAAAGAAACCACTGAAAAGCGTCACATTATCACCGTTGTGACACGGTACGCGATGGCCTATCCGCAGGTGCGTTTTGTGCTGCTGCAGGATGGGCGTGAAGTATTCCGTTCGAGCGGTAGCGGGCAGTTAGCCGATGTGCTGGTGGCGGCGCTGGGTATTGACAGCTTCAAGGATATGGTGGAAGTGGATGGGGAAACACAGCCTGAGCCAGATGCCATACCCATTCGGGTGACTGGCTACACGTCCGCCCCTAATCTCAACCGGGCGGATCGCACCCATATCACACTTTTTGTCAATGGACGCTCGATTCAGGATACCAGCCTGACATATGCCGTTACCCAGGCCTATCATACGCTACTGATGACTGGGCGGCATCCGGTAGCCGTTTTGCTGATCGAACTCGCGCCGGAAGATGTGGATGTCAACGTGCATCCAACAAAAGCTGAAGTGCGCTTCAAAGACCCTGGTGCAGTGTTTTCTGCTGTACAGCGTGCGGTACGTCAGGCAGTAGTCATGCTGGCGCAAACGCCGACTTTGCGAGGTGGTCGCTATATTCTTCAGAATCGGAACGTAGAGCAGATGGGCGGTGAAAGCTGGACAACCGCCGGAATCCAGGGCCGGACACAGCTCGACATGGACTTAGACCTGGAGGGCGCGGGGCAGTATCCCCGTCAGTTGCCCGGACAGCAGATGGACACCGATAGCGATGATTCGGATGACCCTACTGCAATTCCGGTGGGTTTGGGCGCTCCCGCCAGGCCGCGCACGCTGCCGATTTTACGGGTAATCGGACAGGTTGGTGCGACCTACATTGTGGCGGAGGGTCCAGCGGGATTGTATCTGGTAGACCAGCACGCTGCGCACGAACGCATTCTGTATGAGCAGTTTATAGCAGAACATGCCCGCCATGAGCAGCCCCGGCAGTACGCACTCGAATCGCAGACAATTGACCTCGCCCCAGGTGAAAGCCGGCTGGTAGAGGCGAACCTGGATGCGCTGCAGGCAGTGGGCTTTGAGGTTGAGCCGTTTGGTAGTAACACATTCGTGATTCGTAGCGTCCCCGCGATGCTGGCTGACTACGCACCTGTGGATGTATTCCTGGGTATTCTGGAAGACCTGGAGCAGGGTCACCAACCAGGGCAAGCGTCAATTGAGGAGAAAATTATTATACGAGTATGCAAGCAGGCAGCCGTCAAAGCCGGGCAGATTCTCAGCCTGACAGAAATGCAAGGACTGATCCGTCAGCTAGAACGCTGCCAATCCCCGCATACCTGCCCACATGGTCGCCCGACGATGTTGCACATGACGAGCGACCAGTTAGCGCGTGAGTTCGGGCGCCTGGGGCACTAACGACTTTGCCAGGTGAAACTATGAGTAGGCGGCGGGCCGCTGATAATACTATATACGCCTGATTGATTAGGGCGGGCAACGGCTACTGTCCAGTTCACGGTATGAGCCTGTCCATCGGTTGGGATCAGCGAATCGGGGATTTGTAGGGATGTCTCTTTCGTCACCCCGGCAAAGCTGGCGGCATTCGTCTGATCGGTAATCTGAACCAGATAAACCTCATTATCCCCCAGGATGCCGGCGCTCACCCACTGCAAACGGAATACGCCGGGTGGGGCGATTGCGCCTTCGGGTGGGAATACGGCGATTGGTGGTGCGAACGTTGGTGTCACGGTTGGTGTTTCACTTCCGGAAGGTGTGGGCGAGAGAGTTGGCGTCGGTGTTGGGGCGGGTACATTAATGGCCTGCCCGACGCTGAGCGGGACAATGCAGTTCGGGCCGCCACTGGGGTTGGATAGGTCGCAGCCGAAGATGTTCAAATCCGGGTTCATCTGCGAGATGATTTCCAGCGTGATTTTATAGTCCTCGATAATCTTGAGTAAGTTATCACCATCCTGCACAATGTACTGGATAACACTGCTGTTGGCGGGCAGTGTGACTACGGGGCCTTCTCCACCAACCGCGGTTTCCACATTGGCGGGGGTAGGGGTTACCGTTTGTCGCGGGATGAGAATGAGTGACCCGGCGCCTGGCAGGATGTCGGCATTCGGGATGTTGTCGTTGAGGGCAACGACCTGGTCAATGATGCTGCCCGTGCCGACGCTGAGATCGGTATACCCGTATAGCTGAACGATGTATCCGAGTGTTTCGTTTTGTGCCATGATGTGTTCATACGGTCCCGGTGTATCGCTGGGAGTTGGGGTTTCGGATGGCGGCGGCGGGGAAGGGCTGGGCGTAGCAGAAGCGATCTGCGGTTGTGCTGGCAGGGTCGCGCTGGCAGGTAACGTCAGGGTTGGCTCAGGGGTGTTGCTGGCAATGATGGCCTGCACCGTTGGGGTAGCGCCGCCAGGATTGAGATTCAGGTTACAGCCAGTCAATGCCATGATACTGACCAGGATTAACATTGCCGGTAGTCTCACCGGACTGCCGCTGGCAAATGCTTGCTGCCGAGTTATACACATAAAATTAGCCTCCACGCCCTTCCCAGACAAAGGTTCGGGGTTGGGTGGTAAAGTATGGGTCTTCCGGGGTGTCGTTGTCAATGACGCTCACCGTCCATGAATATTCGTGACGCTGACCATCTGTTCCCTGCCAGTCCTCCGGCAGTATGAAGAATAGCTCCTGGGTTGTCGCGGTATATTGTGTTCCGGTTGTGGTGTCTTCCAGGTCTACCGTATAACTTTGTGCCGGACCCAATGTGCCGGATGCCACCCAGCGCAATGTGACAAATTCATCGTTTTCGAAAAATGCGCGGTTATCAGGACTGAGTGGGCTGGGCGCATTGAAGGTGGGTGTTGCGGTAGGCGTTGGTGTTTCGCTACCGGACGGGGTAGGGGATAATGTGGGTGTGGGTGTCGGCGCCGGGACGCGCACGAGTTGCCCCTCAAATAGCTGCACAATGCAGTTCGGCCCTCCGGTGTCCAGGCCAAAATCACACTGCGAAAACGTAATTTCAGGATTCAGGTCGGATAGGATTTTGACATTCGCACCGTAATTGTAGGCGACAATGATGATATTTTCATCTTTTTGCACCCGGTGCCAGGCCACACCTGGAGGCAGTGTTTCGGTAGGTGCCGGGCCTAAGCCGCGCAGGGGTGTGCTGATATTGACATCAGCCGGGTTTCCAGCGGAGGCGATACCAGGGATGCCGGCGTCTTGGGTTGGTACTTCCGTCGGGATCGCGTTGGGATCAACTGTTGGTGTCGGCCAGGGGATTTCGAGAATCTGCCCTTGCTGGATGCGAGATGCGTCGGCCAGGTTGTTTATTTCCAGTACCAGTTCGATCACATCCAGACTTCGATGTCCGCAGCGATATACAACAGCGATTAAGTCGTCATTGGGCAGTACCTGCTGCATACAGGGAGACGGTGTTTCTGTGGCGGTGGGTGTGGGCATGGGGGTACGGGTCGGTGGTGCGGGTGTCACGGTTGCCAGGAACATAGTTGGGAAGGGAGACTGCGTAACAAATATACCGCCGTTACTTGCGGGGTTTACCTGCGGACTGAGTGAAGGCTGCGACGTAACTGCCAGCGGCGCAATCTGGTTGAGGAGTGGCAACGTGGCGATGATGAGTGTGGCAATGCAAATCACCAATGCCAACACGAGTATCCCCCCCAGAAAATAGGTACCGCCTTTCCAGGTAAGGCCGCCTTCCAGCAGGTCGGTTTCGCCATATTGGTGAACATAGCCTGCGGCGGCTTGCTCAGTCAGATTTTCTGAAGCGATAAGTTCGACACCTGCCAATGAAGAACCGCAGGTGCGACAGAGCGTTGCACTGCGGTGGTTAGGCGTTTCACAGATTGGACACTTTTTATACGGCTGAGACAAACCGCAACCTCACCACTGGCTCGTTTTCAGGCAGAAACCAAGCATATTATACAGGTGGGCAAAAGGGCATAGCGAGTGTTAAGTTGGCGAAGCTGCCGTGATCCGCATTTTTGAGGAAACAATCATGTCAGAAATCGTTTCTTTTGCTGGTATCACTGCGCTTTGCAATACAACTGCTCGACGGACTACTGCGCCCTGGCCGACACTGCAACCTGATTCGAGATAGGCATGAGGGCCGATGACCGCGCCTTGACCGATGCTGACCTGTGGATCAATCCGGACGGGTGGAATTATCTGTACTGTACCGGGCAGCTCACTCAGTATATGTGCATCCACAGCCTCATCCAGTAGTAGGCGGTTGATCGTGAGCAGGTCGAGATCGGTTTCGACCTGAAGTATCCAGGCGGCATCCGCAACTGTTGAAGAGCCGCCCCTCTGAATGTACAGAGTTGCCAGGTCTAGCCAGTTTCTGGTAAAGGACTGGGTATTAAGCGTGAGGTCAGCGAGAAAATCAATGAACGGGCTGCCGCATACGGCCAGATTGCTCAGGATATAAGCGCCTGGTGGGGCACTGGTGCCGGATGTGATCTCGGTGACGGCTTGCCTGTCCACCTGAGCATAGTAGTGATCTTCGGATTTTGAGAGCGACATGTTCGCACCACTGAGAATCAGCCCGTCTCCTCTTTCCCGGTAATGGTGCAGCAGTCGTTCGAGATAGTTGGCTTGAATGAAAGTGTTGTAGCTCGTGATGATAAAAGGTTGACGGTCATGGCGGGCGATTTCGGCCAATGTTCGGGTCAGGCTGCTGGATTGAATGGCGAATTCCAGCGCGACATTGGGCATCCAATGGGATGACAGATACGCCGCGACGCCGCCTTCATCTTCACCTACCACGATAGTGAAGCGCCTGATACCAGCCCGATAGAGCAAATCCATCGCCCGCACGACCATCGGTTTCCCCATTATGGGTAGCATGGCACGGGGACGGTTAAAGGTTAAACGGCTCTGATGGTATTGGCTGCCAGTGGTTAGAATGACCGCATAGTTGACCAACGCCTGATTTCTCCCTGATACAGTTTGTGAATTATACCATGCTGTGCGGTTTTGAGGCTTTTTCTTGCCTCGCAAAAAATATAGCGATATGATGTGAACATGTTCTGCTATAATGGCTACGGTTTCCGGTCTGGTAAATTGGCAGCAAAAAGGTAAGAGAAGGTGGCATCTAACAAACCCAATAAACGCATCGTGGATTTCCATATCGCCCGGCTTCAGGACAAAAATGCTGAAGTCCGCCTGAAGGCAATCAGTGAGCTTGCACTGTTGCCTGATGCTGATGGATTTGCAGCGCTCCAATCTGTATTTAACAATGACGCTGATCAGCAGGTGCGAAAAGCGGCACAAGAAGCCGGGCGTAAGGTGTTTCTCCTCCTCAAGCAACAAAACAGCGATCAAGATAGCAGTAATGTTTGATTCTGTTATGGAGGGGCGCAAAAAGCTGCGCCCCGGATTGAATTTCCCTGCGCTGCCGGTCAGTTATTCCGGCACAGCGCGAGTAACCGCTCACTGATCTGAGCGGCACTGGCCTGGAGTTCGGCCAGCTTCGCACGTTCACGCTCGACAACTTCGGGCTTGGCCCGGGCGACGAACTGTTCGTTTGCCAGCATCGCCTGTGATCGCCCCATCTGTTCCTGCAATTTCAACTGTTCTTTGCTGAGGCGCTCGCACTCCGCGGCAATATCAATCATGCCGGCTAACGGCAAGTAGATGGCGACATCTCCGACAATCACCGAGGCGGCCTCGCCAGGTGCAAGAGAACCGTCGGCCAGTGCTTTGACCTGCTCCACATTGCATAGACGCGCAAACAGGTAACTGTATTCTTGCAAGGCAGCACGATAGCTGCCGGGCGCTGCCGAGACACTAAGCCGTCGTGCCGGGTCCACATTGTATTCCAGTCGGATATTGCGGATGCCGCGCACCAATTCCATGAAGGTTGCCATCTGGTTTTCGGCGGCTTCGTCTATACGAGTCTCGTCTGCTTCCGGCCAGCGGGCCAGGATGAGCGCCTCACCTTCGTGGGGGATGTAACTCCATAGTTCTTCAGTCACAAACGGCATAAAAGGATGGAGCAGTCGCAAACTGGTGTCCAGGACAGCTATCAGGGTGCGGCGGGCATTCTGCTGGGCTGTCGCATCACCACTGTATAGGGGGTGCTTGCTGATTTCGATATACCAGTCGGCAAATTCACTCCACAGGAAATCATAAATCTGCCGTCCCGCTTCTCCGTACTGGAAAATATCAAAGAGGTGCTGCACGCTGGTGACGAGCCGATTCAGGCGGCTGATAATCCAGCGTGAGGGCAGGTCTAGTTCCCCCTGCGGTGGAAGACCAGGCGGAATTTCGCCCTCCAGGTTGCTGGTGATGAAGTTTGTCATCTGCCAGATTTTGTTCACAAAACGCCAGTTGCCTTCGATGCGATCTGTATCCAGGTTCAGATCATTGCCGGGTGTTCCACTGGTGACGAGTGTGAAGCGCAGCGGGTCAGCACCGTACTGGTCAATCAGTTCTAGCGGGTCAATCGTGTTGCCCAGTGTTTTACTGATTTTGCGCCCGAATTTGTCACGCACCAATCCATGCAGATACACAGTGTTGAACGGCGGTTCTCCTGTGAACCAGATACCCATCATAATCATTCGTGCGACCCAGAAAAACAGGATGTCATAGCCAGTTTCCATGGTGGACGTAGGATAGAAACGGCCCAAGTCAGCGGTTTCTGCCGGCCATCCAAGCGTGCTGAACGGCCACAGCCCACTGCTGAACCAGGTATCTAAAACATCCTCTTCCGGTGTCCAACCTTCTCCGGTAGGCGGCTTCTGTCCCACATAGATTTCACCGTTCGTGTTATACCATGCCGGGATACGGTGTCCCCACCAAAGTTGGCGGCTGACACACCAATCCTCAATGTTTTCCAGCCAGTGATAGTAGATTTTTTCGAACCGTTCCGGCACGATTTTAATCTTCCCATCGCGGACGGCGGCCAGTGCTTTTTCGGCCAACGGCTGAATCTTCACAAACCATTGCGTGCTGATGAGCGGCTCAACGACTTCGCCCCCGCGTTGCGAACGCGGCACAACCAGTGTGTGATCTTCGATCTTGATGGTCATTCCGGCGGCGGCCATGTCATTCCACAGTTTTTCTCTACAGGCAAAACGATCCATGCCTTCATATAGACCGGCTTCGGCGTTCATGGTCGCATCACGGTTCATAATGTTAATAACCGCTAGATTGTGACGCTGGCCGATTTCATAGTCATTGAAGTCGTGCCCCGGCGTGATTTTCAATGCGCCTGTACCGAATTCCCGATCCACATACTCATCAGCGATGATTGGGATGGGGCGGTTGAGCATCGGTACGTAGGCCGTTTTGCCGATCATGTGTTGGTAACGCGGGTCTTCAGGATGCACACAGACCGCCGTATCGCCCAGGATGGTTTCCGGGCGGGTGGTCGCAACAGGCAGGTGAGCACCGCCTTCCACCGGGTACTTGAAGTAGTACATTTTGCCCTGTTCTTCTTCGCGCTCCACTTCGAGATCGGAGACAGCGGTTTGCAGCCCCGGACTCCAGTTCACCAGGCGTGGTCCGCGATAGATCAGACCCTGTTCGTATAGCTTGACAAAAACTGTTTGCACCGCTTCAGAAAGGCCATCATCCAGCGTGAAGCGTTCGCGCTCCCAATCGCAGCTTGCTCCCAGACGGCGGTGCTGGTTAGAAATTGTGCTGCCATACTTGTCTTTCCACGCCCAGGTACGCGCCAGGAATTCCTCACGCCCGATTTCTTCCCGGCTGGTGCCTTCGCTTTGCAACATGCGCTCGACCATGAGTTGGGTAGCGATGCCAGCGTGGTCGGTGCCAGGGACCCACACTGCCGCCTTGCCGCGCATCCTTTCATAGCGAATCATCAGGTCTTCTATAGACGCAGTGAGAGCATGGCCGATGTGCAGCGAGCCAGTCACATTGGGTGGTGGCATACTGATGACAAAGGTTTCAGCATCTGGGGGGGCGACTTCTGGTTTAAACCAACCGTTTTCCTCCCACCAGGTGTAAAGGCGGCGTTCTGCCTCTGCGAAATCGAAATTCTTGGGCATCTGTTTGGGCATCGTATGGGTCCTTATGTTAGCCGGCTAATGGTTTGCGGGCGACCAGCACCCGTTCCCAGCGATCTGGTTGGTCGGTTATGTCTTCAAAGCCGACCTCTAGCAACACAACCTTGACTTCATCGGTAGACAGCGGTCGAAATATAACCTGCCGCTTAATGGTGTCGTACTGATTCTCTTTGCCACGAACGATGAACAGGTTTTGTGTGGCAATAACAGGAGGGCCTTCCTCCCATTCCCAAATATCAAAGGTAATGAACTCCTCACCTTCATCATTTTCGTGGGCGAAGCCTGGCAGAAAGCGCGGACGGTCTTCCATAAATGGGCCAAAGTCACGCATTCCGATTACTAGCGACCCTCCAGGGCGGAGCAGTTCATAAAATGTAAGCAAGGTCGCTTCAATATCTTCGTCCAGCAAGAGATGTGGCAGGGCATTTCCTTTGCAGACTATGGCATCAAACGGCCCGTCTACGGTTTCATGTAGTCGTAGGAAATCTATACACACGAACCGGATTTTGTCCGATACACCGAAACGGTTAGCAGTCTCCTGTGCTTTTTGAATCATGCCGGAACTGGGATCCGCCGCGACGACCTCAAAGCCAAGCTGGGCCAAGGGTACTGCCTGTGTGCCGGCTCCACAGGCCGCATCCAGGACGCGAATTACCCCCTTGTTACGGAAAATCGAGCGGAGTCCCAGCCCTTCACGTTCAAGTTGAATGTCCCAGTCCCGGTAAAAGAGTGGATAGTATTGGGCTATCGCATCATAGAACTCGTTCGTATGGTGATTCTCCGTGTGCATAATACTCCTGATAGAAAATCAAAAGCCCTTTCGTCCACATGTTACAAGGACGAAAGGGCTGCTTTCGCGGTACCACCTTGCTTCCATGCTAAAGGTAATTAGCATGGCGCTCGTGATGCTATAACGGGCAAACCCGTCCAGGCTTACTCCTGGTTCAGCCTGGCAACTCCTGGGCGACTTTTGGGACAGACTGTTGCGAACGGGCTTGCAGCCGGTGGCCCGTATTCTCTGGCGCAAGTGAGCTGCTTACTTACTCCCACTCATCGTTTTTGTTCCAGTATTCAGTTTGAATTGCCAGCAGTATAGCACGATTTGCGCGGGTGTGTCAATCCTAAGGACGGGATCATAATGCCCTTAATTACCCTTTGTGAACTCCCGATGCCCCCTGAGCATACTGCGAATACGATCTGCCACCATATCTATTGCCACCATATTGAAGCCACCCTCTGGGATGATGACATCTGCATAACGCTTGCTGGGTTCGACAAATTTCAAGTGCATGGGACGCACTGTATCGAGATATTGGCTGATGACCGAATCGGCGGTACGTCCCCGTTCAGCCATGTCCCGCGTCAGCCGGCGGATGAAGCGGATGTCGGCATCGGTATCTACAAAAATCTTAACATCGAATAGTTCGCGTAGTTCGCGCTCGACAAAGATGAGAATCCCTTCAACCAGAATTATTGGCTGTGGGTGAACGACTTGGGTTTGCTCTTTACGGGCATGGATTGTGAAGTCGTAGATGGGAATTTCGACGGACTTCCAACTGCGAAGGTGGCGGATATGTTCAATCAGAAGAGGGGTGTCGAGTGCATCAGGGTGGTCGAAATTAATGTTTTGTCGGTCAGTCTGTGGGATACTTTCCAGGTCGTTATAATAGGCGTCATGGGGCAGGTAGGCGATATTGTGGCTGCCAATACGTTCCAGGATGGCGTTAGAGATAGTGGTTTTGCCAGAGCCTGTGCCCCCCGCGACAGCGATAACTATTGGGTTTGGCCGGTCGCTCATGAGCGTCTCCTGTCTGCATGAAAAATGCCCGCAACAAAGCTGTGTCACGGGCATTGAGCCACCCGAGGGACTTGAACCCTCAACCTCACGCTTACGAAGCGTATGCTCTGCCATTGAGCTAGGGTGGCGAGTATGGGCAATTATAGCAAGCGTGCTATAGTCAGACAAGACTGAGATTCACGTTAGTCCGTCAGTCCGCTTGCACCGCCTTCTCTTTCGTGCTAGACTTGCGGAAGCGTTCAGATTAGTACAAAAACGTAACAATTATGACTGACAAAATCCTCATTGTAGACGACGACATTGACAGCTTGAAACTCATTGGCCTGATGTTGCAACGGCAGGGGTATGAGGTCGTTGCAGCGAATGCTGGCAACCAAGCGTTGATGAAGGCCGTGAGTGAACGGCCTAATTTGATTATTCTGGACATAATGATGCCAGATATGGATGGATATGAGGTTTGTCGGCGGCTGCGTGCCAATGCAGATACCTCGGCCATTCCTATCATTATGTTTACCGCCAAAACTCTGGTAGACGATAAAGTGGCCGGTTTTGAGGCCGGGGCGGATGACTATCTCACCAAGCCGACCCATCCCCAGGAACTGGCGGCTCGTGTCAAAGCGATTTTAATGCAGAATGCCCCGCAGCGTGCGCCAGAACCCCCTAAAGGAAGCACGATTGGGGTATTGGGGGCGAAAGGTGGGGTTGGCACAACCACAATTGCCCTGAACGTTACGGCGGCATTGACCCTCAATGGTGAACGGCCCATTGTTGCAGATTTCCGACTTGGCTCGGGCAGTTTGGGGTTGTTCATGGGTATTGGCGCGTCGCAGGGTATGGCGACTATTCTGGGTAAGGCGGCTGGTAGTATTGGCGCTCCGCTGCTGGAATCCGAATTGGTGACTCATCAGTCCGGGATGCGGGCACTGCTTTCGTCAATCAGCCCGCGCGAAGGCCAGATGAATTATTCACTGGATTCGGCGTTGGCGGTAGTGCGGGGATTGCGCATGATTGGTCGTCCGGTAGTGTTCGACCTGGGAAATGGTTTTAACCCGCTCGTGAGCCGCTTACACCGTGAGATGGATCAGATGGTGCTGGTCGTTGAGCCAAATCCGGTAGCGTTGGCGATGGCGCGGGAAGTATTGCAGGAACTTGAAGCCGAAGGTGGTGGCAGTGGGTTGGTACATGTGGTCGTTATCAACCGCGCGCAGCCGACGATGCAAACCCCCTGGCATGAAATCGAACACTCCTTGGGTCATGAGATTCGGGCGATTATTTCTGTCGCACATGATCTGGCGTTTCAGTCAATTCGCGCAGGTGTTCCGATGGTCATTTACCAACCAAATGCGGTTGTTTCCAGCCAGATAATCAAATTGTCGGAAGACTTGAACGAGCGTATTCGCATGATGGCGGATCGAGAATCATCTTCCTGATTGACTAGCGCTTCATTGCCCCCTTGGCGCACCCAAACGGGGACATAGAAAATACAGAGGTTTCACGGTTGACCAAAGGAATAGACTCCACGAATTTCGTGCCTCTGCGTGGGGAATTTCGACACTTGTTTAACCTCAGATTATATTTATGGATTGGCTTAAATTGGTTTGATTTTCTGTTATGAATGATGATCTAATTCGTCAAAGCGCTGAAATTATTCAAGGTTCCAGCAAAGGTATTGCCTTTACAGGCGCTGGAATCAGTACGCCATCAGGCATCCCTGATTTTCGCAGTCACGATTCGGGCTTATGGCAGTCCGTGGATGCGATGGCTGTGGCTAGTATCTGGGGGTTTCGTCAGAATCCGGCGGGTTTTTTTGAGTGGTTTTACCCATTGACTGAATTGATTCTGGCTGCAAAACCGAATGTGGCCCACAAGGCATTGGCGCAGTTGGAGGCTATGGGTAAGCTACAAGCTGTGATTACGCAGAATATTGATATGCTGCATACCCGTGCTGGGAACAAGACTATTTACGAATTGCATGGGCATTTGCGCGAGGCCACCTGTATTCATTGTTTCACTGTGTATCCAGCAGAGCCGATTATCGCGCAGTTCCTGAAGGATAAACAGGTGCCGCACTGCCCTAAATGTGGCAGTGTGCTGAAACCGAACGCGATTCTGTTCGGTGAGCAGCTTCCTATCCAGCAGCTTCTGGCATCACAGGAAGCTGCACGGCGGTCTGATATGGTGATTGTGGTTGGTTCATCGCTGGAAGTTGCCCCAGCTAGTGACATCCCAATCCTGGGAAAGCGTAATGGAGCGAAATTGATTATCATCAATCTGGAGCCGACACCACTGGATTCAATGGCGGATGTGGTCATTCACGAAAACGCTGCGCTTGCTCTGCCTGCGATCCTGAGTTGTCTTGAGTCGACTTCTATATGAGTGATGATGTGAGAAATATCATGGATAATGCAAAAATGCCTGCTACAGTTGCCGATATGGTAGAACGGTATGAGCGCCTGATGGAAATCAGCCGCCAGTTAAATTCAACGCTCGATCTGGCGTCGCTGCTGCGGAAGATTATTTCGGCGGGGAAAGAGTTGACCCGCTGTGAGGCGGCATCAATCCTGTTAATTGACCCGGCTTCGGGTGAACTACGTTTTGAGATTGCATCCAACATCAAGCCGCAGGACATGGATAGTATTGTCGTTCCGATGGATAGCATTGCTGGCTGGGTGGTATCGCATGGTGAGCCACGCGTGATTGATGATGTGACTCGAGAGCCAAGTTGGAGCAATCGGGTGGATGACACAATCGAATTCCATACCCGCAGTCTGCTGGCTGTTCCGATGCGCGCTCACAATAAAGTGATCGGTGTACTGGAGTCGGTAAACAAGCTAGGCAGCCAGCGTTTTGACGAAAATGACATTAATACACTGGCTACATTAGCAAGTCAGGCCGCTGTTGCCATTGAGAATGCGCGCTTGTTCCAACAAAGTGACTTTATCGCTGAGATGGTACATGAACTGCGAACGCCGCTTGCATCGCTTAAAGCCAGTACCGTATTACTGAAACGCGCCGATCTGCCCAAAGAACGCCAGGGCGATATTGTGGATATGATGCAAAGCGAAACAGAACGCCTGATACGACTGACGAGCGAATTTCTTGACCTGGCGCGATTGGAATCCGGTCGTACCCGGTTGGATATTGGCCGGTTTGATCTCAATGGGTTGATCACAGAAAGCCTGGACGTTGTGATTCATCAGGCTAATGAAAAAGGTATCACCATGAGTACCAAAGGTGGCAAATTCGTTGCCAACGCAGATCGGGGCAAAACCAAGCAAGTACTACTGAATCTCCTGACAAATGCCATCAAATATAACAAAGAGAACGGAGAGGTTGTTATTTCGACTTCCGAAGTGAATGTGGACGGCGAACCTTTTGTCCGGCTAGCCGTCACCGATACGGGGTATGGAATTTCCAAAGAGAACCAGAAGCGCATGTTCCAGAAGTTTTACCGGGTGGCGGATACAGCTTCCAAGTCTTCCGGCACCGGGTTGGGACTGACGATTGCCAAGCATATTGTTGAGGCACATGGCGGCACGGTTACACTGGAGAGTGAATTGGGTGTGGGATCAACTTTTTCCGTGACGATCCCGCTGGCGAAGAAATAGGCATCATTCTTTTTGGGAGAGATTGAGGAGAGGCACGGGTTACAAGCCATGCCTCTCTTGATTCTAGAAGTCCAACACTACCTTCAGCACGCCAGGCTCTCTGGCGTACTTCATGGCGTCCATTGCATTATCGAAATCGAAGTGGGCATCAATGAGTGATGTAACATCTATCAGACCGGCCTCCAGCAGGCGCAGCGCACTTCCGAACGGCCCGCAGCGACTGCCAATGACCCGTATTTCCCTGGTGGCTACTTGGGTCATGTCAACCTGTGGTAAGCCACGATAGGTGCTTTTGAGTACAATCACGCCGCGTGAACGCACCAGGCGGAGCGCATCGGCAAAACCCCCGGCCTGACCAGTGCAATCAACTACGATTTGTGCCTGCTGTGTTGCGAGGCTTTCCATCCTTGTGGCGGGAATTCCCCATCTACTCAACAGGTCTACCTGTTTCTTGTGGCGGGTGACGCCAATGACCTCCGCGCCGGTAAGGCGAAGTGCCTGTACAGCCAGCATTCCCAGCTTGCCCATTCCCAGCACGATGACCTGATCTGTGGAAGTGACATGAACAACTTCAAGAATTTGCAGTGCAGCCGCCAGTGGTTCGACAAAGACAGCCTGGTCATCACTGATTGAGTCTGGTATGAGGTGCAGGTTGCGAGCGGGAAGCGCCATATAGTCTGCAAACGCGCCGGGATGGTCATGGATGCCTATTGCCTGACGATTACGACATTGACTGGGAATTCCTGCCAGGCAGAAATCACAGTGGCCGCACGCGATATTGATTTCGCCTACGACCCGGCGACCTGCCAGGTCTTCCGGACCATGTGCCACTTCAGCGACGAATTCATGGCCGAGAATACCCGAAAAGTTGTACATGCCCTCAACCAGTTCGAGGTCAGTATTACAGATACCAGCTCGCCGGATACGCAGCAAGACTTCATCCCCCTGTGTTTGGGGCAGGGGGACTGCTGTATCCAGGTGGAGATGCTCGTCGTAAATCAACGCCCGCATAGGTCAGGCTTCGTAAGTGGCTGTTTCCAGACCACGGCGATTGATGAAGGGGATTTCCCCCTTTTCCCATGCGACCAGCAGCGGCACAGCAGTGAAGATAGATGAGTAAGTGCCGGTGAGCAAGCCGACAAACAGAATTGCGATAAACTGTTTGATCGTATCGCCTCCGAACAGCAGAATGGCCGCCATGATGAAAAAGGCGTTTAGCTGTGTTGCTAACGAGCGGTGGATGGTTTCCAGGATGCTGCGGTTGACAATTGTTTCGTAGGGTTCTCCCAGGTATTTCGGGATGTTTTCGCGGATACGGTCAAACAGCACAATCGTATCCTGTACTGAGAACCCGACAACGGTCAATACCGCCGTCAGGAACAGGGCGTCAACCTCCCAGCCCAGGAGTAGGCCGGCCAGTGACATGATTCCACTGACGACCAGAATATCATGGAACATGGCGGCTACCGCGCAGACGCCATAGCGGAAAGCATTCGGTACCTGGCGGAAAGCGATGACGATAAAACCGGTGACAACTACTGCCGCGACCATTGTCGCCAGAAAGGCAGACTGCGTTACCTCACGTCCCACGGTAGCCGACACCTGCTCGATGCGGAGGCTATCACGATCCAGCGGCGCAAGCGTGTCCAGTGCAACGATAACATCTTCGGTGGATTCGCGGAACGAGGCGCGTACCGACCAGCGGTAGTCCTCTGGTGCGCCAATTTGCTGGATGACGACATTTTCATCACCGAAACTGCTGAACACTTCACGGATACTGCCTTCGTCCGCGCCGGTTTCACTGAACTTGAGTTCGTAGATACTGCCGCCCACGAAGTCAATGCTCAGACGAAACAATGCCCCGGTTGTCGCCACCGAGTAGAGCATAATCAGAATACCCGGCACAATAACTGCCGCCGAGATCAGGAAAAACAGTCGCCGTTTTTGAACTAAACTGAACATTGTGGTTAATCCTTCCGATTATACGCCCAGGAGCCAGGCACGCTGTTCCAGAGCACGGCGCAGCAAGGCGACAAGTAGATGCAAGAATGTGCGTGTTACGATTACTGCCGTAAACAGGTTGATGATGAGGCCGAGCGCAAGGGTAATAGCGAACCCGCTGACGATACTCGCGCCGGGTGTCTGGCCGAACAGGAACAGGATACCGCTAATCACAATCGTGGAGAGATTCGAATCGCGGATAGAGTTCCAGGCACGATCAAAACCGGATTGCAGAGCCGTGTCCAGGTCGCTCCCGTTGCGGATTTCTTCTTTAATACGCTCAAAGATCAGGATGTTGCCGTCAACTGCTGTTCCGACTGAAATCAGGAAACCAGTGATGGCGGGCAGTGTCAGTGTGACCGGGATGAGTTTAAACACGGCCATGTTGATAGCAACAAAGATCAGCAGCGCCAGTGCGGCAGCGATACCGGGGACACGATAGTAGATTGTCATGAAGAGCAGGACGACGATGATGCCGATGATCCCGGCGCGAATGCTCAGGTTGACCGATTCCTGGCCGAGTGTTGCGCCAACCCGTTCGGCGCTTTCGAGCCGCAGCGGGATGGGCAGTGCGCCAGAACGTAGTTGCAGCGCCAGGGTTTTAGCTGAATCTTCGGTAAAGCTGCCGGTGATGATGCCACCTGTATCGAGCTGAGAGTTGATGATTGGCGCCGAAATCACACGATTGTCCAGGACAATTGCCATCGGCTCGTTGATACGGGATGCCGTGAAAGTGCCAAAAATGTCGGCGGCTTCCGGCTTAAGCTGGAATTGGATGAACCATTCGGCCTGAGCGCCAGAGCGTGCCTGACCATACTGAGCTACGGCTGCTTGCAGGCACGCGCCGGTAATCACGGCCTGGAATGGCTGTCCGGTTAAGGGATTGGGCAGGGCGGGTTCTTCCGCAGTTACAGGCGCGGCTTCTACTGTGGCTTCCGGTGTGACCTCGGCTCCAACTTGCGGTGTGCTTTCCGGTGTTGTTTCTGCAGTGGCCTGTGGTATTGGCGTAACTTCCGGGCTTGAGCTGGCAGCCGCTGACGGGTCGGCAGTTTCTACACAGGGGTTTACCGCAGGGGGTACAGTCAGGATTTTGCGCCCCGTATAATCTTGTGACTGACCCCGCAGCCCGCCGAAATCCACAAATTCCAGCAGCGCGGTTTTCTGTATAGTGTCAATAGCTTGCTGTGGGTCGGTGATGCCGGGGAGTTCGACCAGAATACGATCTGACCCCTGTACCTGCACGGTTGCTTCGCCTACCCCCAGGGCGTTCACGCGCCGGGAAACGTTATTGGCTGCCTGACGCAGGTCTTCCACTGAGAAGGAACCAGCTGGGAGGTCGGCTTGCAGCAGTACCCGCAGCCCACCAACCAGGTCTAGCCCCAGGGCTTGTTGCACGTTCAGACTGATGTCCGGCTGGCAATCGTCATTGAAGTCCAGGTGAATGCCCTGGTTTGTATAGGTGATCTCCGGGTTTGTTCTGGCGCAGCTTTCCGCGATGTTATTGATATTGGTATCAGGCAGCGCGATCCAGATACAAAACCCGGTCAGTACGATGATGAAAATGAGCCAGCGACCATGTGCGCTCATGTGTACCTCTTTCGGTAAAGGCGGGCAGATTTGCCGCGCCTATCGGTTAGTCATAACTGTTACTCTGCTGGTAATACAGGGTCATGCCCGCCCTGGGCAGCATGGGCGATTTCGTCCGGGTCATAAGGCTGAAGCATTGCCGCCATAATGACGCGAATCACGATCCCATCGGCAATTTCCAGGAAGGCAATGCCCTGTTCGGCTTCAATGCGAATAACCTTGCCGATGATGCCGCCATAGGTAATTACCTCGTCACCTTCGGCTAATTCGCGGATATAGTTCTGACGTTTCTGGAAAGTGCGCTGTTTTGGAAACAAGACCATTGCCCAATAAGCGCCCAATCCCAGTAGCATTACCATTGCCAGCAGTGCAAACTCTTGCATATCACTCCATTTCGATACGTATTGTCTTGCTGTTGCGCCATTTGGGGACTGCGCAACTCTTAAGAAAACCCGTGTCATTATAACCCCGCCTAGTGAGCTGGCAACCACCAGTCTGTCGGCGAGATTACCTGAAAAACTATGGGGAAGCTGTTTGAAACCACCCGATAGCGATCAGGACAAACGAGACGCTGCCCGGCATGGTAGCGGCTAACAGGGGGTATTGTCTGGGAACACTGGTGTCCGATAGACTGACACCATGCCAGGATGACAGGGTCTCACGCCAGTAATTGGTCTGTGCAGCATTACTGAGACTGACTTCCACCGGCATTCCCTCATTGACGGAGGCGTACATTTCCGTTGGAAAATCGCCAAAAAGCTGCCATTTGGATACTTGAAAATGGCGTGGTGGCGACCCTTTGACCGTGAAAAAGGCGACCGCCAATAGCAGCGTTGCGCCAGGTATGAGCAGTGCCAGAATGTGTCGTTGCTTGACCATTCGCGTAAGAACCCCTAAAATAACCAACGCATTATACATAAAGTTATGCAGAGCGCGTATAGATAAACCGCTTGGTCAGGATGATGCCATGTTAAACAAACTAAGAATAGGGCTTCTGGTGGGTCTGATGTTGCTTGCCGGACTTTCAATGAACCTGGTAGAAGCCGGGGATCGTGTGCTGACGAATAACAGCGGCACGGATAGTTCAATCTGGTATGTCAGTGGTGAACAAACGCTTGTGATGAACGGTTTTGACCTGACGCCGCTGGGATTGCAGCTTCCGGCGACGATTGACCGGGTGAGTATTGCGGTGGATACCGCCGTACCGGGAACTTTGATTGATGTGGTGGTCTACCAGGATGGCAATGGCGGGTCACCGGTGGATGCCGTGCTCGTCGGGCAAAAACAGGTGGATATTACGCAGGCAGGAGTGTTTACCGTAGTGTTTGATACTCCGCTGCAAATTACCCAGCCGGTAGTGTGGGTTGGTTTTTACCTGCCAGTAGACTTTAAGTTTCTGGCAGATAAATCCGGTTCGTCAGTTTTGACCTACTGGGGGTGGACGCCTAGTGCGCGGTTCGATCTGGCACAGCTTTCTTCTGCCTCAGTCTTTGGTCCTGCGGATGGTAGCGCCCCTGTCAACCTGAATATGAACGGGATTGCCCGTATCACCGCTGAAATTACTGGCGCTGCTGGCAGTTCGGATGCCACTGCACAGACGATTGACCCGGCCACCGGCTTGATTACTCAGGTTTCCGCGCCGGTGCCTGCCGAAATTTTCGTGATGCGCCAGTATGCTGGGTGCGAAACCCTGCAATGGGATACCGAGGATGTCGGCATTACGCTGAAGGACTCGATTGATCTGATTTGCAAGGAAATCTGGCCGGGGTTTGCGCCAGCTTCTCCGGCAGGATATACCCGGATGCAGCTTCTGTACGACCTTACGATCTATACGGATGAAGGCGTTTTTGCCGGGGAGTTATCCGCGCCGGTGACACACTGTATTGAGGCGAATCCGGCGGATATTGATCGCGCGGTGGTGGGAGTTGCTTATGGAACGCCGCGAAAATGGGAAATTCTGCCGTCGGTTCGTTTTGGTAACGTGGTGTGTGCCGAAGTGAAGCGCGGTGGTGGATTATCTTACTTCGTGCCGGGCGGGTAGTCCCAGAAGTATCTGAGCTGAATAGTGTTAAACAAGCAGGGGGCGGCAGCCCCTTGTTTATGAATATTCTTATGATAAACCAGAAAGAGGAACAACTCGTATCATGCGTATTGAAACTAATGAGCGGCTGATTAAACGTAATCGCCGTACAGCTCACTTCCTGTTTTTCTTCAGTATGGCTGTGCTGGTGGGTGGCTTTATTGTTGCGAACACACAGTTATCTGACCCCAACGTCATCAGCAGTGATACGTCGCTGATTCTGGCGCTGCTGTTACCTTGGGTGATCTTGCCAATTGGCTTTGTCAGTACGATTTTCTCAGTAAGGATGACAAATCTGTGGATCCGCCAGCCACGCCCGGAGGCCGCGATTCAAGAAGGCTTAAAGGGAGTGAGCAAGAGGAGTGTGCTGTATAACTACTATCATTTCCCGGCACGGCATGTGCTGGTTTGTCCTCAGGGGGTATTCGCGATCATCACGCGGTTTCAGGATAAGCGATACACGGTTGAGGGTGAAAAGTGGCGCGAGCCTGGTGGACTTTTTAATATGATCTTCCGCGTATTCCGACAGGATAGCGTCCGCAACCCGTTTGCCGATGCCCAGAACGCAGCGGCGCATGTTCAGGGACTGTTGGGGGAGGCGGCGGGGGATGTCATGGTCCAGCCGATGGTAATTTTCGTAGACCCTCGCGCTCAGTTGGAAGTCAGTGATCCGCTTTTGCCTGTGCTTTACACGGATAGCAAGCAAAAACCCAACCTGACGGACTACCTGCGGGATGTGGCACAATCCCAGAAAAAGGCGCAGTTTGAGCAAAAGCAGCAGAAATCTTCAAAGAAATCGGCTGCAAAGGCAAGTGACGAGGCGGAATACGGGCTTACGAATGAGCAAATTGCACTGATTGCGGAGGCTTTAGACCCTGAGGGTATAGCCGGTTGAAAATCCCGCGCTGGTTGCCCCTGGTTGTCATCATTCTGCTGGGGTTCGGGCTGCGGATGTACCGCCTGAATGCCGTGCCGCTGCGAGGAGATGAGGCTTTTACGGCACAGAATTGGGCTGGGCAACCGCTGAGTTATTCGCTCACGCACATCGCCACGATAGAGCCGCACCCGCCGCTTACGTATGTCCTGTTTCGGGGATGGGGACTTCTGGTTGGCACGAGTCCGCTAGCGATTCGTTTACTCCCCGCGTTATTTAATGTGCTCGGTGTGGCGGCATTATTTGCTCTGGGCAAGCGCCTGGGTGGGGTATGGATTGGAATACTGGCGGCCCTCCTGTGGGCGGTGCATCCGTTTGAAATCTGGCATTCCCAGGATGCCCGTAATTATGCTGTCTGGGCTGGATTGAGTGCAATAACACTGTGGGCTGGGGTGCGTTCACTGGAAACGCGCCGTTGGCGAGACAGGTTGTTGTTCCTGATGCTGGCGGTGGTGACGGCCAACGTATTCTACACCGAAGCATTCTCATTGATGGCACTCGGCCTTTATAGCGTCCTTGTGTATTGGCGGTCATGGCGGGATTACTGGCCGTGGTTGGCTGTTCTCGTGATGGCGATGATAAGCGCGTCGGTTTCATTCCTGGTACTGCAAGGGCAGTTGGTAGGGAGTGGTGCCTATACCGGAACGATCACCGAGGTGATGAACCCGGCGCGGTTGGTGACCTGGTTTGTGCCAGTGCTGAATTTGGGCGATACCTTGCCAGCATCAACTTTGGATGCGCTGTGGCCTATTCTTCTGGTTGGTCTGGGTGCTGGTTGGTATGCCTGGTGGGGACGCAGTCGCAAGTACGCTTTGCTGCTGCTTTCTCTGGCGGGTCTGCCTTTGCTTCTGATCGGCTTGGTATCGTCGCGATTCAACATATTTTTACCCCGTTACATCCTGTCATCGGTTCCTGCTTACGTATTGGTGTTGAGTGGGCTGGTGCTGCTGGTGCGCTCGCATCAAAGGGTGGTGCGATGGGGGGCGGTGGCGCTGCTGGTGGGGTGGGGCGGTACAGCCGCGTACAGTCTGTACAATGCCTACTATGACCCGACTTATGGGAAGTCGGAGGCGTGGCCGAGTCTGACAGATTACCTTAGGGCGCATGTCGCGCAGGATGATCTGGTGATTCAACTCTCGATAGATGCTGCATTTGGGTATTATTATGCACCGCTGCCGAGTATAGCACTGCCCGCTAGTCCAAAACAGCCGGACGACGAGATACGGCGGATACTAGCAGAAAACAGCGAGCGGGCAATCTGGTTAGTGGGACAGACTTTCCCCGATTGGCCGAATGCGGGCGTGGTTGAAGGTTGGATTCAGGCCAATATGCAGCTTGTGCGCGACACTCACATTGACCGGTTGCGTATTCAAGAATATATGCCCTGGAATGTATCGGAGAGCGAATTGGAAGCTCTGCCGTTGGCACGGTTTGGCGAAGTTGCCGAACTGATGGGGGCGCGGGTCTTTGCGACGCCGGAGCCAACCGGGGAACTGGTTGTATGGTTATATTGGCGTCCACTCCAGCAGTCAGATGCTGCGCTTAAAGTGTTCCTGCATCTGGCGGGTGCCGTCAACCCGGCAACCGGCTCGCCATTGTGGGCGCAGGATGACCAGTTTCCGCAGGATGGTCTTCTGACTACTACGACCTGGATTGTAGATCACATCTTCCGCGATGTTTACAGGATTCCAGTTGCTGAGGTGCCGCCAGGGGATTATACACTGCTGGTCGGGCTTTATGACCCTACGACGAATGAGCGGTTGGCAGTAGGGGTATCGGATAGCTTTCTGCTCCAGAACGTGATTCTGCCTGCAAAATAAAACAGGAGGCTTTTGCGCCCCCTGTCTAGCAGTAGAAATCTATCCTTTAACCGAGTTGATTCAGGCGTTCCTGCCACTTCGTATACAGCCGGTTATAGACTTCCTCGGAAAGCTCGCCAGACGCCAGTTTCATATCCAGATTATCCAGTAGTGCTTGAATTTCCTCTCTGGTCTGCGGATTGGCGGGGGGATTAGCCTGTTGCGGCGGTTGCTGCTGCCCACCCATTTGATTTGACATCATCTGGTTCATCATCTGCTGCATCATCAACTGTTGCTGCATCATTTGCTGCTGCATGGCGGCAGCATCAGGATTAAGGGCTGCACCCATCTGCTGCCCTACGCCCAGGCCGACACCGGCACCGGCCAATGCGCCACCCATACCGGGGTTTTCTGCCGCTTTCTGCGCGATTTGCAGGCGTTGTACCCGTTCCCACATATCGAGACTGACATAATTCCGCAGTTCATCCAGTGGCACGTCTTTGGCGGTGAAGGGATTGGCTTCAAATGCCTTGATACGCAAGCCGAGCGCGGCAAACTTCTCATTGACTTGCGCGAGAATCGCGCCCTTCACATCGCTGAGCAGTGCATTGGCTTCGGGGACGCTCTGCGCTCCGGATTTGGTTAGCAGTTCTGCCAATTCACTCAGCAACATACTCTGAATACGGTCTTTTAAGTCACGGAGGCGCAGCACCGATTTACCAACACCGTACTGTTTGACAAAGAGCATGGGTTCATCCACGCCGATGTCAATAACGCCATGTGTAATCAGCAGCACAACGCCCAGGCCGCGCCCTGGTGTTTCCAGCACAATAGGGGGATTTGTCCCCCAGCCAACCTGAGGCATATCTTTTAGGTTTACGAAGTACAGATCGGCGGTGAAGGGGGTGCGCCCGCTCGTTGCCAGTCCGATTAAGCCGGAAAGCAGGGGCAGGTTAGCTGTCGAAAGGGTATGCCGGCCCGATCCGAGAACATCGAGTGCTTCACCGCCCCGAACGAATACCGCCGCCTGGCTTTCGCCGACGATTACCTGGGAACCCATACGCCAATCGCCGCTGCCTTGTTGTGGTTCACGGTACGTAAACTCATCATCCATGACGTTGGTATGGTCAATTACGTCAATAATGCGTGCCATTTACATTGCTCCTTGTTAATAATTGGTGGGTGCAGCAGCTCGTTATGAGCCAAGCGACTTATCAAGACCGGTCAAAACGCCTTCCCGCAGCGAAAAGGCTTCGTTGGCGGTAATCGCAACCTGATTTAAGGTGGCGATGGCTTCATTCAGGCCTTCCTTACTTTGTGCAGCCTGCTGCAGCGCGTCTAACGCCTCATCAAACTGATCAGCAAAGCGAATCTGGGCCTCGTCAAAACTGTAGAGCGTTTCCATTTCTGCCGCGCCGATTTTGACAGCTTCAAAGAATCCGGAATAGCCTGGTGCAGCGGCTTTCACCCGATCATGGAATGTTTGCAGCTTGGTTTTGGCGCTGCGCGTCTCGCTCATATAGGCTAACCCATCATTGGCGAGAATGGTCTTTTCAATCTCGGTCAGGCGCTCAATTCGTTTCTTTATCAGCCCTGCAATGTGATCACGGAGCATCCGGTCAGCAGTCCGGCGCGTCTTGTTGTCCAGGTAGCCACGGAAACCGGGGATGCGCGCAACGAGATTTTCCAGTTTTCCACGCTGACTGACGATTTGATCGTAAAGCTCAGACATTGATTATTTTCCCTCTGGTATACAGATACTTCAACTATACACCGAATTAATTGTTTGTTCCCCCTAATTAGGGGTGTTGTCTTATGTCAGGAAGTACTCAGTCCCGCAGAAGCGACAGGCGACGACCCCTTTACCGGCAAGCTGGATTTCTCCGCCGCAGTTTTTGCACTTATCGAGTTCACGTAGTTGAGCAGCTTGTGATGAATACAGTGTGCCTTCGTCCCAGTTGATATACCCGCTGAAGACCTGGAGACCGACCAGTTGGTGAACCAGGTCTTTTACTTTGTCGGCGCTGATATTCATCTCCAATGCCAGGTCGGTCACACTAACCTGACCCCGGCTTTTCACGATGTCGAGCAGGTTACGTTGCTGGCGCATTTCTGATTCTTCGACAGCTTCTTTGCCGCCCTGTACAACCATATAAATACCAAAGCCCACTAACAAGGCTACGGGGATGAAAGCGATCCCCGCGCCGACGACCGCGCCGCCGCTGGTAAGCTGCTCATTGGAAACTTGCAGCGCCAACCACAGACCGGCAATGACAGCGATAGCGAAGCCGACAACCATCAAGATGATTCCTACTAAACGACCCGTATTCATAGCGAATTACTTCTCCTTGATGACAATGAGAATCTGTATGTATTCAGGATTTACACAGTTGAGTGAGAAGTCTCACTTGGTGAAGAAAATTCATTAGCGTCTAACCGATTCGACTGAGTAAATCCTGCTATTCTTCAGCGGTTAACCAAAGCCCCGACTGCCACCCCCGCTGGAACCCCCGCCGCTAAACCCGCCGCCACTCCACCCGCTGCCCCCGCTGCGCCAGCTACCGCTGCTGCCACTGCTGGCTGATTGCGGCTTGCTTGTCATGACACGGGACGCGGATTCGAGCATGGATGTTAGACCGGTGGAGATGGACTCCAGTCCACCTGAAAGCCCGCCAGAGAGATCATCCAGTGAAAGCCCGCCACTTCCGGCGCGGGCGAGATCACCCGGCAGTCCTCCGCCGCTCATGCCGATATTCTGGGGGAGGGGAGTGCCGGCATGGTAACCTCCCCGGTAGGGGCCGCCCATATAGGTTGGGTAGTACCAGGTGGGAATAGGGACATTTTGCATCTGGCTGAATTTGCGAATCCAGGCGCGGTCAATACCGAAAGCGACGGCATAAGGTAAGAACGCATCGAAATTGTGCGCAGCTTCCTCGACCCCGCTGTATTTTTCCAGGTTCTGTAGGTATTTTCGGAAAGCATTCCATTTGGCAGCATCCTCTGCACCTTTGCGGGTCTTGGCGGGCATGTGCTGGCCGCTTATCATCGTCACAAATCCGACCAGCCCTAGCGAAATCGGAATGCAGATAATCGCGCCAATCGATTCTTCCATCGTGCTGAAAACAGCAAAGCCAATCACACCCGCCGCCACTAGAATGAGCGTCCCCAAACCAGACCAGATCGCACGAGTTGTGCTGGGTTTGGCAGTGAAGAGGTTTTCATCAACCAGTGACTCATAGAGTTCATCCTGTAGACGCGGGATAACGGTATAGAATTTGTTCTTAAGCGATTCCAGGCTGCGTTCCATTTTATTCGATGGAAACAGACTCTGCATCATGCGCTGTTCGAACTTGCGGAGACCGCTCAGGCCTTTATCAGTGCGCTTAAAGGTGAAGGTGCTGTTCTTGCCGATACCAAACAATCCCGCAGATTGTTCCTCTTCCATCACGAGATAGCCGCGATGCGCGAGATCAATGATGGTAGAAAGAACGTCGCGCAAGTCAGCCTGTTCGTCCAGGAGCGTACCCACAATTGCGGGTGGCAGATCACCGGGCGGCTCTGTCAGATATTCCGGCACGGGGCCAATCTGCGGGTCGCGCCCACGTGTGCGCCACAAGGCATATACTCCCAGGATGCCGCCTAAGCCTATCAGAACACTTAATGCAATAGCACCCAGATCAATCAGCGGCTTGGTTGTTTCTTCATAGAGGCGCTGTTCATCAAAAGATGGCTGCCAGGCGGGAGGAGTGGCGTTGGGGTCGTGCGGATACTGGACACGGATTTCCAGGTTCTCGCTGCCCCCTATCGAACGAGTGGTTGTCGCGGTGACGGTGGTACGGAATACATTCACGTTTGTGGGCGCACCGTAGGTTACAACCGGGTCTACCCCTTCACGTGGGCCGAATCCATCGGGAAGCTGCACAGTGACGGTACTGCTGCCAATTGTGAATCCATAGTGTTCGCTTGGGATCGCCGTCCACCATAACTGATCGCCACCAGAATATACCCGCAGCGCACCCCGAACGGTATACTGAATCTCAAAGTTCCGATTGGCATTCGTGATTGGCTTCATAAAATAGTATGTCAAGGCATACTCACTGCCATTGTTTTCGATACAGTATGTGCCAGGTCGCTGGGAACAGCTTTCAGTGAGAGGCTGCCCGGCTTCCAGCACCCGAATATTGGAAATACTGGTCAGGTTCTGGTTGGGAATGGAGGCCGCCCCAAAGCTGAATGTACCGGTGAATTGAACGTTATAACTCTCTGTCACATCAAAGCGGTTTTCGGATGTGTTGACGTTATTGATAAGGACATCCCATTGTTGCCAATAGACTGAGCGTGTTTGTGCTGCTGCGCCGGCAACAAGGCATAACAGCAGAAATAAAGACGCGCCTGACACTAGAAATTTTCGCATATCTTCCGGACCTCATAGCACCATCATAGTCTGAGGGGAATTATAGCATGTCTCACTTATTCGTGTGGTGGCGCTTCTCGTGCGAACGGTGTAATATCAACGTATGCAAACTGTAACATCACTCATTGTGATTATTCGACGCAGATTTTGATAAGTAAGGAGATCGTGCGATGCGATATGTAAGAATGGCCGCTGCCCTTTTGGGATTATGCTGTCTGCTGGTTTTTAGCTTAGGCTCAGTCGTTGCGCAGGAGGTGACTCAAGAAGCTACTGAAGAAGCCACCGAAGAACCAACAATAGCTAGTCTGACACCTGTGCCGCAGCCGATGATGGAGCATGTAGTCCGGCCTGGCGAGAACCTGTACCGGATTGCGCTGCGCTACGGTTCAACCATTAACGCTATTGCCCAGGAAAATGGTATCACCAACCCGGCGTTGATTCGTTCCGGTACCACACTGAGAATTCCGGGAGTTGTACCGAGTCCAACCCCGACTCCGGTGACTCCAGTAACACCTATGCCGACTATGCCGCCTCCGCCCGCGGTCACCTATACCGTTCGTCCAGGGGATACGCTGTTTCGTATTGCAATTAATAATCGGACAACCGTTGTCCAGCTTGTTTCTTTGAATAACATCCCTAACCCGAATGTGATTTATGTCGGCCAGATTATAACGATTCCCGCAGCCAGTGAGGGGGCGGCGACGACAAGCACCACAGTAACCACCAGCACAGACACCACAACGACCACCACACAAGGGGCAGGGTATGCGCGAGGCATTGAAGTATACCTGGTTGGGCAGGATGTGAATGCATTAGTCAACGACCTGCAAGACCTGGGGGTGACCTGGGTGAAACTTCGTGTGGATTGGCGTGACTATGAGCCTATCCAGGGGCAGATTAATTTCGCCGCTCTCGATACCATCGTAGAGACGTTGGATGCCAATCTTTTTAATATCCTGATGACGGTATCCAAGACGCCGGATTGGGCACGCAGCAGTACAACTGAGAGCGGCCCGCCGGATGACATGGCGAATTTTGGCACTTTCATGGGAGCGCTGGCGAAACAGTACGTTGGGCGGGTAGATGCCTATGAGATTTGGGATGAACCCAACCTGCGCCGAGAATGGAACAGTTCGGTACATTCAATTGGCGCGCAGAGCTATGCTGCCCTCTTACGTGCTGGATATGATGCTGTGAAGGCCGCCGATCCTGAAGTTCTGGTTATCAGCGCCGGTTTAGCGCCGACAGGCTTCAATGATGGCGTGAATGCTGCCAATGACCGTCTTTTCCTCCGCGATTTATATGCGGCGGGACTGGCCGATATGAGCGATGGGATTGGGGCGCACCCTAATGGTTGGGCCAACCCGCCGGATTCACTATGCTGTGCTGCCCCGGTAGGTGTGCAAACTCACTATGAAGACCCTAGCTTTTACTTCCTGAGTACACTCAATGATTACCGCCGGATTATGTCTGAGCAGCAGGATGGCAATACGGCCATCTGGGTTACGAAGTTTGGGTGGGGCAGCAGTGAAGATACCGCCCCGCCGCCGGAAACGCAGATCTTCGTAAGTTATACCAGCCTTGGTGAGCAAGGGATTTACGATGCCAGAGGTTTTGAATTGGGAGCGCAGTTGGGCTTTGTTGGGCCGATGTTCCTGTATAACCTGAACGGTTGCCAGGTGCAGATTGATGGCAGCGAAACATGCTATTATAGCCTGATTGGCCCGAATGGCACCGTGCGTCCGGTCTTTAGTGGGATACAGGAACTGCGTCAGGATAGCTCCAGTACACTAACCGATATCGTGGCTCCGACCCCAGAGTTAGCCCCCACCATTGAAATGCAAGCAGTTCAACCACCAACGGTTGAAGCGCTGCCATTTGAGCCGGAAGTGACCCAGGAATCCACACCCTAACGCTCAATCCGTAATTAAGTCGGAACGAGGGGCTTGCTGCTGCGGCCCCTCTTTAATTTAAGGCGTGGCCGCTGCTGAGGTTGCGGTGTATAGCTGGCGTAGTTGATGCGCTTCGGTAGATAATTGATGACGTAGGGTGGGTGGGTCCAGGACTTCAACCTGCGCCCCCCACGAGCGAATCCAAGGGAGAAGCTCGCGCCAATCGGTGACTTGCATACTCAGCGTACAGCGTTTATCGTCGAGTATCTCGATACGCTGTGATGCGTGCCAGGTGCGTTCTTTGATAAGAGGTGTAACATCAGCGGAAAATGCAAGCACGACGCGCATTTGTTGGGTTTCACTGCTGCTGATGCCCCACATGCTGGCGAGGAAGGGTGCCCGATCAAACCCGGTGGGAATCTGGTAGGTGGTGTCCAGAAGGCGAGCGCGGCGTATCCACTCTAGTTTAAGCGTACGGACTGTTTCGGCCTGATGGTCGAAACCGATGGCATACAGCCCGCCGGAAAGTGTCGGTTCGATGAAATAGGTGGAGAAATCGCGGACTTCAATGTCGCCAGTACGGGTAGAACTACCCCATACCTTCAGATTACGAGTCTCCACCCAGGCGCGGACAACCGTTTCCAGCACATCCACATAACTGCGGTCAACTGGCGTCACCCGGCCTGACTCAGCAATATCGCTGATGTGGGTCGCTACAGCCTGGGGAACAGCTAAAGCCAGCTTATTCATGGCTGAAATCACATGCGGGTTCTGTTTGTCAGCGTGGCGCGATAAAATTCGGGCGGCAAGGAACAAGGCAACGGCTTCATTCAAATTGAGACGCACATTTGCGAGGTAATACTCGCGGTTGATTAAGAACCGGCCATTTTCCTGTGTGATTGGCACGTCGTTTTTTTCGAGCGCGGCCAGGTCACGGTAGACGGTCCTGCGATCCACTCCACAGGCTTCAGCGATTTCTACCGCTCGTAACCCATGACTGCTGCGAAACAACATCCGTTCGATTTTTGCCAGTCGTTCGCTGCGGTTACTCAACCGGATACTCATTCATCCAGACCCTTAAATCTGCTACATAAGGCCAGTATAGCAGTTTTCAAAATTGCGCGCTGATTGAGTCTGTATTAATTTTCTGACGAATCCCTTATGATGCGCGAGGGGTATTGGTGGGGAAAGGTGGCGGCGTTGTGGATTGCGGGGTGGCGGTTGTTGTTGTTGGAAGCGGAGCCGGTGGCGAAGTCATTTCTGGCGGCAGAGTGGGTTCAGTCGGGGCGTCTTCGCGCCGGAAAATGCGTAGTGCCAACTGGGAGTTAAATGGTAGCAGGGCAGTCCGAAGCTGGCGATCATCCCCAACCCGTACCAGCTCTTCACCCAGGATGCTGCCCGAAAGGGGGTCCCAGGTCTCGATGGTATACAGGCCGGCAGGCATCTGTGCCAGGGTATACTCGGCCTGAATAAGAGCGCGTTCGCTGGCTGGTATGCTGCTGTCCCAGGTATAGTCGCGGTGTTGCAGCCACGCCAGTGCGACGCCATTAGTCGAGTCGCGTAGTGTAAGTGCCCGCGCCGGAGCGATTAAATTGCCAATTTCGACATAGTCCAATTCCAGCCAATCGTCGCCCATGTTATCCAGGACGATTTCATGCTCTCCTGCATCTAAAGGAACGCGCATAGCAATGCTCGTGGCATTCACATTCAGGTCGAGGGATGCGGCATCCTGCCCGTCAATGGTGATGATAAGGCGGGCATTGGCCTGTGAGGAAACACGCCGGACTCGGACTTCGAGATACGAACTCAAGGGGAGCGCAACCCGGTAAATCTGCGCCTGGCTGAACTGGCTGTTATAGACCTGTCCATATAGGAAACTCGGCACATTGTCTATTGGCGGGAACACGCCATCTGCCGAGATAGTATGGGTCTCGACCAAGGACAGGGGTGGCGCAGAGAAAAGTCTGTTGAAATTGCTGATGCGCACCGCCGAATAGGCGTTCCCGTCGTTGATTACTAACCCGGCTTCAGCTGGTTGCAGGTCAAGGTGATCCCAATCTATGCCGACGGTGAAAGATGCCAGCGGGGCATTGAAGGCTTGCAGCCCACGAGGCAGTAGATAGCTGTACCACCAGTCCGGGGCTGCACCCCCTGCTGAACCGGAAAGCGCGGTTGCCCATAAGGTATTCTGGATATGGATTCCCTGCGGATCGTCATCTGCTGGTTCGTACCAGGGATTTAGCGAGTAGTCCACCAGTAGAGTGGGGGCAGTGCTGGCCTGAAGATAGTGACGAATTGTATTGACTGTACCTGTTACCTGATCGGAGAGCGTTTCAATCGGGCGGCTCTGATAATACTGCCCAGAGGTGAAGTCCAGCAGTGGATTTGCAGCGATAACTGGGTCAAAGTTCAGTGTGCTGGCGGTGACGAGGTGGCGCTGCTGGTCAATCTGTTTAAGGTAGCTGGCGGTATTTGCCAGCCAATCTCCCGCAATCTGAGCATCGTAGTCTCCGGTACGGTCCAGGCGATCAATGATCTCCCAGGCGAAAATCTGCGGGCTGTAACCCCACCGAGCAACGATGTACTGCAGACGGCGGCGAAATAACAGTTGGGCACGGTCATTATAGAAAAATACACTGGGGCCGCCGATGGGTCCACCGTAGATGATATTGTAAGGATTATTGTCCCAGTCAGGTGCAGTATCGGGGCGGTCAAAGGTAGTTGGAATGAGGACAGGGGGGCCACCATAGATAGTCAGAGCTTGATGCCACAGTAGTACCAGTTGCAGTTGAATGCCGTATTCGGCGGCGGCTTCCAGGATGATATCAAGACGGGCAGCGGCTTTCTGTGCCGGGGTGTAGTCTCCGGCAGGCGCTTCCCACTCCAGGCCGATGAACCAGGGTGTATCTATAAAGAGTCGAGCATAATTGCCGCCAGAGTCATGTAAGCTGCGCAGCCAGGTGAGATAGGTGTTCACGCCACCGGCCTCATCCCACGACCATTTGATACTGTGGCCGATAGGGAAGAACGGTTGGCCGCTATCAAAGCGGAAATAGCGGTTATTCGCCCCTACCCGGACGAACCCGGCTCTGGTCGAGGGCGCGATGGTGAATTGGCCGGAAACGAGCGTTTCGGCGATCTCCCTGTTATCCTGTGACTGAATCGTATATGACCAGTCACCCACCTGGAATGGCGTGAAACGCACAGCCCAGCCAGACTCGTTAGTGGGCTGTAAATCCTCGATTTCACAGTCAGGGCAGCGGTTTTCATAGGACTGCGCCCAAAATCCTGGAATTACGATCTGCTCGCCGTTAGGCGACTTAAAAATCCCGAGGACTTCAATATCGTCAGGGTCAAAGGGATTGGTGTAGCTGCCTGGGTCAACTTCCACGGGGAATGTAAGCGGTGCGTATAGTTCGCCCACAATATCCGGCACGGATTCCTGGCCGTGGGCTGGGGACACTGCCAGAATCAGGATACCAGCAAAGATGCAGACTATTATGTCCCGAGCGATGTACATTGCGCTTGCATTACCCGAGGCGCGCTTGAAGCACCGCGATGTACAGCGGAATCAGACAGGCGACAGCAAAAAACGCCAGTCCAGCCAGGATAATCGTCACGATATCCAGCCCGGATGAGATGTCTTCCTGGCGATTCAGCGGCTGTGAGTAGTACTGCCGCCCGGTGATACCCAGGTCGTGCTGCGCGGTGGGTTCCTGAGGCGGCGGTGTCTGTGCCGGGCGCTCAAATGGCGAGGGGATACTGGACGGGCGAGCAGGCGGCGCTGAGTTGGGCGCTTCCGGCGCGGCGCTATATCGCTGAGTCGGCGCTGCTTCTGGCGTATTGGGGCGGGGTGTCTGGGGATAGGCAGGTCCCACCTGGGAAAACGGCAAATGCGGAGGTGGCGGTGCAGCTGGCCGGGACTGCTGTGGCGGCGGCGTAGTTGGCCGGGACTGCTGCGGAGGCGGTGACGACACTGGTGGATGCGAAATGGTCTGTTCACGTCCACGGGCACGATAGCTCTCCAGCACATGCCCTAACTGGTCGGCCATGCGAAAGCGTGCTGATGGCTCTTTGCTCATCACTTTGTGGATGATCTGTGTAAGATTCTCCGGCACATTGGCGTTAAACGCAGAGACAAGCGGGACTTGTTCTTTGATGTGTGCCAGCGCCAATTCCTGCTGGCTGGCACCAACATACGGCAGACGCCCGGTGAGCATTTCGAACATCACAATGCCAATAGCATAAACGTCAGATGCCGGGGTGGGGCGTTCCCCGCGTGCCTGCTCAGGCGCGAAGTAATGTGGACTGCCCCATACGATGTTTTGTTTTTCGCCCGGCTGTGTATCGCTTAACGCCTGGGCAATACCAAAGTCCGTCACTTTGACGATATCGCTCTTTGTGACTAGTATGTTTTGGGGTTTGACATCGGCGTGGACCAACCCTGCGCGGTGGGCGAATCCGATGCCTGCACATATCTGGATTGCCAGTTTTAAGGTGCGGTCAACGCTAAGAATGCCTTCTGACTTGATTATCTTTTTTAAGTCTTGGCCTTCGATAAATTCCATCACAATGTAATGCGTCGGGCCGTCGGCGCCGACATCATGCACGGTGACAATGTTCGGGTGGGCCAGGTTCGCGACACTTCGGGCTTCGTTGCGGAAGCGGGTAAGAAACGAAGGGTCTGATGTCAGACTGGGGCGCAGCACTTTTACGGCCACAGTACGACCCAGTTCGATATCAACCGCTTTATAGATGACAGCCATACCGCCAGAACCCTGCTGGGCAACCAACCGGTAGCGATTATTGAGAAGCGTATCGTTGCTCATCAGTGAATTGTCTTTCACTTAGATCACATCATTACGGACGAGTGAGCGGGTCAAAAAGCCGCCGATATTCCAGTAAAGCGCTACGGTCAGTCATGGAGGCAATATAATCAGCGACTACGCGAGGCAGACTGGCCGTTTTGAGTTTTTCCTGATCGGATTGGGGAAGTTGGCGCGGTTCGCCAACGTAGCTCCTAAAAATCTCAGTCGTGAAGCGTTCTGCGCGTTTTGCCATCCGAATTACGCGAAAATGCCGGTACATGTGCTGGTAAAGAAAGGCCTTCAGTTCTTTGTTGTTGGCTTTGAAGGCGGGACTATGTTGCACGATGTTACTATCGTGCTGTTGGATGGCTTGCGGTGTTTGCAGGTTGAGGTCTTCGATCAAGCGGACGGTTGTCGTTAAGACATCATCCACTTGAATGCCGACAAGTTCACGGATCACGCGATGTCGCCCGATTTCGTCGAGTTTGCCCCCGTTCCAGCCCACACTTTCCCGCACCTGCCGCCAGATTTCCAGTTCGTTTAACTGTTCGGGCTGGATCAATTCTGCCTGTAATCCATCATCCAAGTCGTGGGCGTTGTAAGCCAGTTCATCTGCTACATTCGCAATTTGGGCTTCCAGGCTGGCTCGGGTTGTCTGGTCAAAGTCCGGGAAGGCACTAAAGTCGTATTCGGTTTCATGCTTGGCGATGCCTTCCAGGGTTTCATTAGTCAGGTTGAGTCCTGACCAACCGGGATAGCGATGTTCAAGTGCTGTCACCACGCGGTAGCTCTGGAAATTGTGGTTGAAGCCGTTCTCGTCGCCATATTCTTTTAACAGTGCATCCAATACACCTTCTCCAGCGTGACCAAAGGGCGGATGTCCTAAATCATGCGCCAGGCAAATAGCCTCAACGAGATACTCGTTCACGCCTAAAGCACGAGCCAGTGTGCGCCCGATCTGCGCTACTTCCAGCGTGTGCGTCAGACGAGTGCGATAGTAGTCGCCTTCGTCGTTGACAAAAACCTGCGTCTTGTACTCCAGCCTTCGAAAGGCGGCAGAATGGATAATCCGGTCACGATCACGCTGGAAAGCCGTGCGATAACGCGGCTCTGAGTCGGGAAAACGCCGGCCTTTGCTCTTGCCACTCAGCAGTGCATACGGCGCCAGGGTTTCCGCTTCGACTTGTTCCATTTGCTGGCGAGTAACAAACATATCTGAACCTCAATTAACTGTGTTTGCATTGTAGCCGCTCCCTGCAGGTGGCGAAAGCCTGAAAGTAAGCAGCCCATGCAGGTGTATTATTTCTGGTGACGTCGCTCCAACTCCTGGTTAACGTCTTCCAGGGTGATGCCGAGCTGGTTCATCAATACCAATGTATGGTAAAACAAATCGGCAAGTTCGGCAATTTGCGCGTCGCGTCCCTGACCCAGGGCGGCAACCAGGACTTCGATGGATTCTTCGCCCACCTTCTGAGAAATTCTGTTCAGGCCAGCATCAAACAGGCTGTTGGTATAACTACCAGGACGCGGAGAATTGCGGCGATCCTGGATGATAACTTCGAGTTCAGTAAGCATGAGAGTGTATCCTTTAGTGGCGGAAATGGCGTGTGCCGGTGAAAATCATTGCAATACCCGCTTTGTTCGCAGCTTCAATGACCTGGTTGTCTCGGATAGACCCGCCAGGCTGGATAACAGCCGTGACTCCCGCGTTTGCAGCCGCTTTAATACCGTCCGGGAATGGGAAAAAGGCGTCTGAGGCCATGACCGACCCTCTAGCGCGTTCGCCCGCTTTGACGATGGCTAATTGTACCGCATCTACCCTACTTGGCAGTCCGCCCCCAATACCGACGGTAGCGTTTTGTATAGCCAGAACAATGGCGTTCGATTTGACCTGGGTGACGGCTTTCCAGGCGAATTGAAGTGCCTGCAATTCCTCACTGCTGGGTGGTCGTTCGGTCACGGTCTTGAATACTGTGCTGTCCGGGTCGCCAATATCGGCGCTCTGTACCAGCAGGCCACCATGCACCGAACGAATCTCGAAGTCGTTCCCGGTGAAGGGTTGTGGGATTTGTACCAAGCGGCAGTTTTTACGCCCTTCATTCAGTTTTTCCTGGGCATTTGTAGAAAATGAGGGCGCAGCGATGGCCTCAATGAACAGGGCCCCCAGTGAATCCACAAATTCTTCAGTTATGGGCCTGTTCACAGCGATGACACCCCCAAATGCCGAAACCTCATCAGATTTCAGGGCGAGTGGGTAGGCTTCGGCAATAGTATTGGCCGTGGCAATCCCAGTTGGTGTCAGATGTTTGACGATAACCACTGTGGGTTCGCTGAAGCTGCTCACTGCCCGCCAGGCAGCGTCCAAATCCAGGATGTTGTTATAAGAGAGATGTTTGCCACCCAGGACAGTTCCGCCCAGCGGTCCGTTTTTGGTGAGGCGGCTGTAATACGCTGCTGCCTGGTGTGGATTTTCACCATAGCGCAGCGTTTCAATCTGCTGCATCCCCAATGATAGATGCGGGGGGAGGGTAATCGTGGTCAGGCTGGGTACAATGTCCTGAGAGAGGAAGGCGTGAATCGCGGTATCGTAGTCACGGGTGTGGGCGAAGGCCTTCACCGCTAATTTGCGGCGGGTTGCCAGGGTGACTTCTGTCGTGGCTTTTAGTTCGGCGGCAACTTTCAAATAGTCGGCAGGGTCACTTACGACAACCACACGCAGAAAGTTCTTGGCGGCGGCCCGCAGTAAGGTGACACCACCGATGTCTATCTGTTCAATCGCATCTTGTAACGTGACGCCCATCTGGGCAACCGTCTCTTGAAAAGGATAGAGATTGCAGACGACCATGTTGATGGGTGCATATCCAGCCTCCTTCAAGGCGGCCATGTCATCTTCTTTGCTCTGCGCCAGAATGCCAGCATGGATAGCCGGGTGCAGGGTCTTGACACGGCCATGCAGCATTTCAGGTTGTCCGGTGAGTTGTTCAACAGTTGTAACCGGCAGCCCCGCTTGTTCTAAGGCCTGGTAGGTGCCGCCGCTGGCAACGAGGTCCCATCCTAATTCGATCAGAGTCGCTGCGAACTTAGCCAGATCAGTTTTGTTGTATACGCTGAGCAGCGCACGTGGCATAGTCATAAATCCTTGCTGAAAATGAGTTTAATCGCGTAATCATAACATACGGGGATGGACTACTTGCTCCCAGAAGTAGTGATTATAGCATTGATTTCCTCGATAAATGTAACGAATCCTTTCAAAAATTGCACAGCAAAATCCTGTGTAATAAGCTGTGCCAAATGGGATTGCCCTTCGGTTACGAGCGCCAAAACCGGTGGACGGAAGTCGCGCAGAGTCAGAAAGAGTCTGCCATTATTATCGGTCATAATACCCCAAACGAGTACTTTTTTGTCGTTATCGTCTTTTGCACTGGAGAATCGGGTGATGGATGAGTTGGGTGTAACCTGACCGACATTACTAAAAACCTCTTCACCCTTAATCGCCTCATTCATAAATGCGAAGTGTCCCGGAAGTCCGTCCATAAGGCGCTGCATGGCCCCTGGTAGCCCGGCAATCAGGCGGATAGCTGTCGTACTCATGCTTTTGCCTTCAACAGCAATCGCACGATAACGGCGCATGATTTCCCCGAACACCGCCAGAGTGCTGATGTATTCGCCGCGTGCATGTAAAAATAGGTCGCGTGTCTGACCTTTGCGAAATAACTTGCTATTCATCTCATTGAGTAATCCTAATACGTGGTCATGTTCCTGGCGGAAATCTACCATAGGGCTACGAAATGTGCTGGGGAAAATGCGTTCACGGGGTTCAAAGCGTGAGGCATCAATGGGGATCAAGAGTGACGGGTTTGTTTCCACCAGGTTGGTGAACATCTCGTCCAATGCCTTCACGACTGCTCGATTTTTCGGGTTTTTCCGGAGGTCATCCAGTTCACGGGCAAGTTGGATACCAGGTGTATATCGCTGGTTAAAAATAGTACGGTAGAGTACCAGGAGGTCATTTACTGTCATGTGAACGGTTGGCCTGGTGCGTTCCGCCAATGTCTTGCGAAGCGCATTTATCGGGACAAGGCTGGTACTGGCCTCGGCGCTGACATCTTTCAGAGCAGTTGGGAACTTTCGGGAAGTGCGTTCCAGGCGGACATTCGAGTCGAGGTTGAGCGAGTGGGGCGCGACATCCTGGGTTGATTTCGTGGTTACGACGCTGCGATTTCGCACATGATGGATGGCCGTGTTCGTGAGCATCTCAGCTACCTGCAAGGCCCAGGGCCCATCGAAATAGATGTGGGAAAAATCGAAAACCATGCTGTTGTTGGTGCGGAACAGGGTAAGGGCGTGGTCGCCAATACCGCGATGCTGTTCCCGAATCATACTCATGGTCAGACCGCTATCTGCTTGATCCCAATTGATGAGTATTGGCGCATGTTGGAGATTGTTGATGGCCTCTTGTTGTTCGAGGGAAAGGTGTTTGCGTAACTGACTCTGTGCAGCACGTGGGGCGGTTGCTAGCAGCAGGTCTAGCCTGGCTTCCGGATTTCGGGAACGGAGAATGGCATCTGCCTGATTGTATATCAGTGCCGGGGCGGTGGGATTAGCTGGGTCTATCATTGGGATAAGATAGTAGCTGCCTTTGTGAATGATCCCGATTTGCAGGTCGCTTGCCCGAATAACGGTGCGTTTTTCATTGTATTCTTCCGGTGAAAGATAGGTTCGAATCGAGAGTTGCTGCTGGTAAGCTTGGATTGCCTGTTCACGCTGTTGTTGATGCTCTGGGTCAGCCCATACCTGCTCAAACTGCCGCCGTCGACTCTCCCTAATTTGACCGAGTTGTTCGGTGCAGAACTGCTCAAAGCGTTGTCGGCGATAGACTGGCAGACTGAAGCGCGTTTCGTTAGGCGCAAGGGTGAATGGAATCTGCTTGCGCCAAAGGTTGTGGAGGTTAGTCAGGCCCGTGGTTTCCTCAATGACATATAGCCGGACATTTTCTTCCCACAGATTTGCCAACAGGTAATGATAGTCCCGGAGCAGCCACATGGCCGACAGTGTCCAGGCCGTGAGTTCTTCAGCAGGGGAGGGGCGTAATTTTCTCATTGCTTGCTGGAAGCCGAGTGTTTCGCTGCTGTGACGGGCGGCATCTTCACGCAGTCCAAACTCTACATAGAACTGCCAAGCCCCTTCCGGTAGGAAATCTTCAGGTTTTGCACCAGCCAAACGAATAAGCATATTGAGTCCAACAAGCACAGTTGCTGGGCCGAGGAACATCATCCGGTAAAAAGCATTGTTGCGGACAATTGCCAGCCCTTTGAATAGCGAATTGAAGTACATACGCCCTTCAGCAGGGGGAACGTCGCGGCCTTTGGCGTTGAGGATGCCACTGAAGACGAAGCCAACCACGTTGCCAGCGGGCAGTATCTGGGAGATCAGTTCAATCAAATCTTCCCGTTCTGGGACAGAAACATGGGACGCGCTGCCGGTCTGATGTGTGGTTTCGGTGACAAGTTTACGCAGATTGGTGGCCGTTACCTGGGTGGCCTGCAGGACGGCTTGCTGATCCTCGGAGGTTGTATCGGTGAAGTCCATTGATTGTGCTCCCGTTATTTTTCACAGGGTCAGAATGACCTGTAAGTCAGATTGTATCTGAGAGAAGGTGACCGATAAAAGACAGTAATTAGTCACGGTAGCTGGTTGATGAATGTGAGATGAGAATCACTTGTGTAATTTTTCACAATAGTGATATGATGAAATTACCTTGTCCGTTTCGCTGAGTGGAAAAGAGGGAGTCCCATGGCGAAACCTAACCGTCCCCGTGTTATTATCATTGGCGCTGGTTTTGGTGGGCTGTATGCTGCCCGCACCCTGGCGAATCAGCCGGTTGATGTATTACTGATTGACCGGCGCAATTTCCACACCTTTACTCCACTGCTCTATCAGGTGGCAACCTGTGGCCTGGACCCTAGCGAAATCGCATATCCGGTACGCACAATTTTCCGGGGTGTGCCAAATGTGCGTTTCATGTTGGGGGAGGTGGTCGGGCTGGATTATGTCGGCCACGTCATCGAAGTCAAAACGAATGGCGCTGTACAGCGCGAAGCCTACGATTACCTGATCGTGGCTGCTGGCAGTGTTACCAACTATTTTGGCATGGCCTCTCTAGAGGCTAATAGTTTTGGCCTGAAAGACCTGGCAGATGCGGTAGTATTACGAAATCACCTGCTCAAACAGTTCGAGCGAGCTGCATGGAGCGAGGATCCGGATTACCGTGATGCGCTCACAACGATTGTTGTTGTGGGGGGCGGGCCGACTGGCTTGGAGACCGCCGGAGCGTTGTGCGAGCTATATACCTATGTGCTGCGTAAGGAATTCGGGCAACCGAGTTTTACTGTTCGTGTGATTTTGGTGGAGGCGACGGATCGTTTACTTGCTCCGTATCCTGAATCTCTGCAAATTGCTGCAATCAGGCAGTTAGAGTCACTTGGTGTAGAAGTAATGTTGGGCGCGGTGATCGAACACGTCACACAAGATGGCGCTCACCTGCGTGATGGGCGCTTTATCCCGACCCGCACATTAGTGTGGGCAGCAGGGGTGAAGGCGTCGCCAATTTGTGACTTCCTGGATATGCCTTTGCAGCGGGCGGGACGAATTCCGGTTATGCCGACACTTGAAGTGGCCGGACGTAATAATATCTATGCCGCTGGCGACCTGGTCTACCTGGAAGATGTTCAGGGTGAACCTTATCCTATGCTGATCCCGGTTGCCAAGCAGCAAGGGGTATTGGCGGCGCGGAATATCCTGCGCCAACTGCAAGGTGAAACGCAGCAACCTTTTGCATACATTGATCGCGGGCTTATGGCAACCATTGGCCGCCGCAGGGCGGTGGCGTGGCTGTTCTACCGGGTACAGTTGACTGGCTACTTCGCCTGGGTTACGTGGTTAGGGGCACACTTAATCTGGTTGATGGGCTTCCGTAATCGGTTCAGTGTGTTCTTTAGCTGGGTGTGGAATTACCTCACCTATGATCGTTCCGTACGCATCATTCTGGAACATGAAGGGTTGGGCGAGCCTGCGGCAGACAGAGAGCCGTCTGCGGTTGAATGATGGACGCGAACGGCTCACGATTAAGGGCGCGCTATGTTATAGCCCGGATGTTTGCGCGTCTTCTTTTGTCCAGCCTGTGTCTTCCGGCGCAGTCTGTGGTCGGGCGGGGCGCTCAACGAGGGCAAACAGGAACAGCGCCCCGAAGCTTGCTGCCAACATGCTGAATGCTAAAGGAAGCGCGACACTAAAGCCGCCGCGCAGGATCAGGCTGGCGAGAACGGTGGGCAGGACACCGACGAAGGCGGCTGCGCCAATGTAATGGAAAACGTGCGCTGGTAGGCCGCCGTGTATTTTCTCTTTACTGATTGAACGGCGGGTTATGGGAATACCGAAAGCCAATCCGCACCCAGCACCGATCAAGAGTGCCAATACTATGTTGTCCATCGTCATTACCACAGTGAGTAAATGAACGGTTGTGTGGCCGGGTTGCTGCCCAGGATAACAATGATGATGATAACCACCAGCATCAGCATCATCGGTATGAGCCAATAGAGTTTGCGTTTCCAGAGGAAGGAGATTAATTCACCGAAAATCCCCATCCGAACCAGCATGTCGCGCATTATTTTCCCTCTCTATTCTGGTTTTCTCACCAGAAATGACCCCAACACGAGCAGGTCAATGTCGCTATTTTGAAATGTGTTCCAGGCATCGCGAGGTGATGTGACAATCGGTTCACCTCGCAGGTTGAACGATGTGTTGAGCAAGACCGGGACGCCGGTAGCTTGTCCAAAGCGCTCGATAACACCATAGTAACGCGGGTTGGTTTCGCGCTCAATGGTTTGCAGGCGCCCGGTTCCCTGGTGGCAGACTGCTTGAAGTTGATCTTGCTTGTCCGCTTTGATCGGGCTGACCATCAACATATAGCGAGGCGCTTCATGGTGGGCAACATCGGCATAATCAAAGTATGCGGCGGCGTGTTCACGCAGGATAACCGGCGCAAACGGACGGAACGGTTCACGATATTTGATCTTGGTGTTGACAACTTCCTTCATTTCATCATGGCGTGGGTCGGCCAGGATACTGCGATTGCCCAATGCGCGTGGCCCCCACTCGAAGCGCCCCTGGAAGAATCCGATAATTTTCTTATTGGTGAGTTTGTCTGCCAGGATATCCAGCAGTTTGTCATCATTATCCGCAAATGACTCGAATTCGATATGTTTCCTCGTCAGAAAATCGGCGATTTCACCATCGCTGAACCCTTGTCCCCAATAGGCGTTCGGCATGACCCAGCGGCGTGGTTTCCCCAGCACGAGATGCCAGGCCCATAGTGCTGCTCCTAAAGCGCCACCGTCATCGCCCGCTGCCGGTTGGATGTAGATTTCTTCGAATGGCGTTTCGTTGAGCAGGCGGTAGTTGGCTTTGGTGTTAAGCGCGACACCCCCGGCCATCACCAGTTTGCTCTTGCCGGTTTTCTGGTACAGGTGGTTGGCAATGGCGATGAGCGCATCTTCCGTCACGCGCTGGATGCTGGCCGCAACATCGGCGTAATACTGGTTTAAGTCCATTGCGGCCTTTTCGGCGGCGCGTTCCGGATTCGTATCCATCGTGAAAAAGTCGGATTCCGCCGGACGGGGTGTGCCGAACAACTCTACAAAACGCTGGCTGTAGCTCTGGGATGTCGAATGATGGAAGTCGAAGTAGTCCATATTCAGGCGGAAACTGCCTGTGGATGCATCCTGCTGGAATATCTTGTGTATTTTCTCTACGTAACGGGGCTGTCCATAAGGAGCCATGCCCATGACCTTGTACTCGCCATTGTTGACACGGAAACCCAACCACGCAGTGAAAGCTGAATACAAGAGGCCGATGGAGTGTGGGAAACGCTGTTCCTCGAATAGGGAAATTCTGTTTACGCCGTCGGATTCGCCCTCCCAGGTGCTGGTGGCTGTGCCTAAGGCGGTAGTTGTCCATTCTCCGACACCATCCACCGTTAGCACAGCGGCTTCACGGAATGGGCTGGCAAAAAAGGCACTGGCAGCATGACTCATATGGTGGTCGCAGAATAATACCCGATCATAGCGTACTCCGACTTTCTGCTGGATGATGTTCTTGATCCACAACTTGTCTTTGAGCCAACTCAGCATTGCATCGTGCCAGACATCTACGGATTTCGGGAAAGTGCTGAGGGCGGTTTGGAGAATTCGCTCAAATTTAACCAGAGGTTTCTCGTAGAACACTGTATAATCCAGGTCTGCGCCGGTAATTCCGGCTTGTTTGAGACAGAAGGCGATGGCGTGGGTGGGGAAGCCGTTGTCATGCTTTTTGCGTGAGAAACGTTCTTCCATTGCAGCCGCTACCAGTTCCCCATTATGAATCAGCGCAGCAGCCGAGTCGTGATAGAAACACGAAATTCCGAGAATATACATGATTAACCTTGTCGTTTGGCGGCGTCGAGTTCATTCTCAACTGGATCGCGGCTTATCCAGGCCGGCGCTGCTGGGGTAATGTGCAGCGGGTCGCTGAATAGGCGCGTGCCGAGTCCGAAGGGGACAAAAATGGTATAGTAGAATGCGGTGGCGATAAAACGACTTTGAATATCCCCGACGATGCTACCAATGATTTTGAACCGATCCCACGCCAGGGCAAGGGTTTCACGCATAGTCAAACTCCTGTTCATGCCAGACTGGTGAATCATACACTATTATTCAACGTGAACCAATGTGTCTCTGTATGCAGGACAGAGAGTGAGCTTGCTGGAATTAGGCTTTGGAAATCTGGTTTGCCCCGGTTACAATACAGAATAAGATTCGCCTGATACAGATAGAGGATATATCGAGATTATGGATGCAAAGACCCTGCTGCAAAAGCGTGACGCGAAAGCAAAACCCCATCTGGGACAATATGCGCCCCTGTGGATTGTGGACGAGAAAGTGGTTCTGGAGGAAGACGCCGTTCAGTTTAATGTGATCTTCCAACATAACCGTTATGGGTGGGTGAGCCGGCGCTATCGTTATGATGGGTTTAACGATGTCCTTTACCACAAAGGGCAGACTGCCGTTGCCGAAGAAGTGCTGGCAGGTTTGAGCAACGTAGAGCCATATATCGTGGCCGACGTTGCTGATATTCCGAATGCCTACGGTGGCTAAGAGCCAGAATTTGCAGGTTGTCGTTTCACCTGTGCAAAAATCGCTAACAGCTGCCTGGCAATTGTATTCCAGGTGTAGTTTTGGGCCAGGTTGGATGCTGCCTGGCCCATTTCTTTACACTTCTCCGGATCAGATATCAAGGTCGTGATACACTCGGCCAGGGCCTGTGGTTCACGAGCGGGGACGAGAAAGCCGGTTTGCTGGTGGCGTACCAGGAACGCTAGCCCGCCTACCTGCGAAGCGATAACCGGCGTACCGGATGCCATGGCTTCGAGCGCGACCATACCGAAGGATTCGTAGTCTGATGGCATAATCACAGCAGTCGCTGCCGAGTAATAGTAGGGCAGGCGTTCCTGGTCTTTTGCTCCCAGGAAGCAGACCACACAATTCAACTTGAGCCGTGAACTGAGTTCTTTCAGGCGCGTTAATTCAATATCATTAGAATCCTGCGGGTCACCGCCAATAATTGCAAAACGGACATTTTGAAGCGATTTGTTGTTTTCTCTGCGGATTACGGCCAGTGCTTCCAGCACCGTGTCGACAGCCTTGAGAGGTTCAATCCGTCCCACAAAAAGCAGCAATTGTGTATCCGGGGGGATGCCTAACTCGTGTTTGGCATCTGCCCGTAACATGGGCTGAAAATGTATGATATTCACGCCAGGCGGGATAATAGCGATTTTCCGCCGGTCAGCTCGGTACAGCCATAGAAGCTGTGCTTGTTCGGCGGGTGTCGCCGCGATAACACGATCCGCCCATTGAACAATCTGGGTTTCGACACCTATTCGTAAGTCGGGTGTAAGTGTTGGGGTATAACCGGGCAGAATCCGGTTTTTCATGTGTCCCAGAGTGTGGAACATGGCGACAAAAGGGACGCCCCAGACTTCCTTGAGCTTGTGGGCGACCCAGCCACTAAGCCAGTAGTGACTGTAAATGATGTCGTAGCTAATATTCTGGCGCGTAGCAAACGCAATCACCCCAGCAGTGAATTCGGACAGATATGGGAAGATTTCATCCGGCCCGAGGGGGTGGCTGTCCCCTGCGGTGATCTGGATTACGCGAACATTCTCCCCCAACGATTGGTCAACCTCTTGTTGCTCCGGCGATATGCGCCGTGTGAAGATGTCAACGGCGATACCCTGCTGTCCTAATTCAAACGCCAGTTCACGGATATAGACATTCATGCCGCCCGTTTTTTTGCCGCCAAGCGGTGCCAGTGGACTTGTGTGAACACTGAGCATCATAATACGCTGAGTATTCGTCATGATTGGCCTCCCCAATAGGCTTCAAGCATAAACAGGCGTGTATCCTCGCCGCCCATCTGGTATTTGTAGGATTCGTCCCCGCGCAGGAAGTCGAAAACTTCCCGCTGGTTTTCGATAGCATGGCGGATATTCTGTCCTAGCAGTACGATGCCTGGACTCAGATGACCGTAGTCCCCTGGCAGTAGCCCTGAATTGTAAACCAGGACATGGTTGTTATAGTCGAAGTTGAGATAGGCTGCCGCTGCTGTGCCATCAACGGTCAAGAAACTGAGCTGCAACCAGCCACGCTCAAAAAGGATAGGTGTTACCATTTTGAAGAATTTGGTATTTTGCGGGTCATCCAGAAACCCGGCCTTTTCTGGGTGGCTGGCAGCCATGAGCTTCAGGAAACGTTCCAGCTCTTCGTTAAGATTGTGCTCTTCCCCGACAATGTACCAATCTACCTGCTCGACTGCCCCTTCTGCCCGACGCAGTTTGCGACGTAGTTCATGTCGGTACTTCTTGTTCAGACTGGCGACATAGTCTTCCCAGTTAGCGGGTAGCTGGATAGTGGGGCAGACTTCTTGTTGCGAGCAGGTAACAGTGAATCCGGCTTGTTCCAAAAAGTGGGGGAGGCAGGTCTTTGTGGGGGAGTCCTCTACGATATTACACAAGTTGATGGAGTCAAATACACCGTGTTGATCTTTTACGTGGTCGGCCAGAGCGGCCAACACGGATTCAATGTGGTGGGTATCTATAATCAGGTCAAGATAATCCGATACTTCAACACAGCCGATGCTGTGAATGACCTGTCCCTGCTCCTGATGGCGCCCGATGAACCAGGGAGCAATGCCAATCAGTTGATTATTATCGTCGCGGAAAGTCGTAACCCACAGGTCGCCAGGGTGGTATGCTTCCCACCAGGTAGACTGCCATTCCCATGTGCTGAAAATCCGATTACTCGTGCTTCGATGGAGCAAATCATTCCATTCGGATTGAAGGTCTGAAAATACACGAGCATCCTGGTAGATGGTAAGCCTCATTGCCGACGCTGCTCCTGTTGATATGACTGTGAGTGAATTAGGATGAAGGTGACATACCGGGAAAAGTATAGCATTAATCAAGTTATGCATTCAAGTGGGTTTATTTGTATTATAAACAAACCGCCCAAAAATGCGCGGTTTGCTGATCGAACACTTATGTTGCGGGAGAAAAACAGGTTTACGCTTTAATGGCCGCCTGTTTTGTATCATACGCCAGGGAAAGCTTGGTATTCACATCGAACAAATGCATGTTTTCCATGTTGAATACGATTTCCATGCGATGGCCGACACGAGCCGAAGTACGTGGGTCCATTCTGGAAATGAAGCTGGTGCCTTGTTCTTCCAGATAGACCACCATCTCATTACCCATTTGCTCAACTACATCCACGTTGACTTCAACTTGGGCCGGAATAATGCCGGAAGGCAGATAAAGGGAGTCATGAATATCTTCCGGACGGATGCCCAGGACGACTTTTTGCCCGGCATGGTCACGGAAAATTTCAATGTGATGCTGTGGAAGTTCAAGCTGGAACACACCGGTATCAGCAACGAGCTTGCCATTATTATTCAGTAATGTCGCATCAAAGAAGTTCATGGCAGGGCTGCCGATAAACCCGGCAACAAACAGGTTACGCGGATTGTGGTACAGATTGTAGGGGGTGTCAATTTGCTGAAGTTCGCCGGCGCTTAACACGCAAATACGAGTCCCCATCGTCATAGCTTCCACCTGATCGTGGGTTACATAAATGAATGTTGTCCCCAGGCGCTGGTGGAGTTTGCTGATGAACGAACGCGCTTCAACACGGAGTTTCGCATCCAGGTTGGAGAGAGGTTCATCCATAAGGAAGACAGCTGGTTCGCGGACGATGGCACGACCTACCGCAACACGCTGACGCTGACCGCCGGAAAGTTGGCGGGGGCGGCGATCCAGAAGCTGCTCAATGCCCAGGCTCTTGGCTGCTTCACGCACGCGCTGGTCTATGATTTGCTTTGGAGTTTTACGCAGACGTAAACCGAAAGCCATGTTATCATAGACAGTCATGTGTGGGTACAGCGCGTAGCTTTGGAACACCATTGCAACATCACGGTCTTTAGGGGCGACATTGTTCACGACGCGGTCACCGATTAAGATTTCGCCGTCACTGATTTCCTCCAGGCCAGCGAGCATACGCAGGCTGGTGGATTTGCCGCAGCCGGATGGCCCGACAAAAACAAGGAATTCTTTGTCGTCGATTACAATATCAAGGTCCTGTACCGCGACTGTTTCATTGAAGCGTTTCCAAACGTGACTGAAGGTTACACTTGCCACTGATTTCCTCCGTGATCTGATCTCTATACGCAAAAGGCAATATTCGTTAATTTTGCACAAAGTTTTTGCAATTGAGAAGATTATAAGACGTGGTTTCAAAAATTGCAACAAATTGATGGAAATTTACTAACTTGAGTTGGCGATCTGTTTTTTGCCCATCAGCGCCGAATCTGCAGACCGCCAATTGGTTTGTGATACATCTAGAAACGATGCAGATCAAACGTACAATAACAAGAAGAGCTATTAGGGTAAGAGGGATGTGGGCTATGGAGCATGTGAATGCTGAAATTATCAGCATTGGCACTGAGATTCTGTTAGGAGAGATTACCGATACCAACAGCGTGTTCATGGCACGTGCGCTGCGTGATATTGGTATCAATGTGTACTTTATGTCTAGTGTGGGTGACAACGAAACCAGGATTGCGAATGTTATACGAACAGCCCTGGAACGGGTTCACGTGGTAATTACCTGTGGGGGGTTGGGGCCAACCGTGGACGATATGACACGGCAAGCTGTGGCTGCTGCTACGGGGCGGGGGATAACATTTCATCAGAGTCTCTACGATGTGATTGCGGCACGGTTTATGAGCTTTAAAGTGAGCATGAGCGAAAACAACGCCAGGCAGGCATACCTCCCGGACAACGCCCTGCTGATCGAAAACCCGGTTGGAACTGCCCCGGCATTCATTGTTGAATACCTGGAAAACAAAGCGGTTATTAGCCTCCCAGGCGTGCCGCGTGAGATGAAATTTCTGTTCAGCGAATCGGTGATCCCTTATTTGAAGCGCCGCTATAATTTGAAGGAAACTGTAATTAAGGCACGGGTGCTCAAGACCGCGGGGATTGGCGAAAGTACATTGGATAGCAAGATAGGTGATGACCTGCTTCAGCAAAGTAACCCAACGATTGGTCTGGCCGCTCATGCCGGTCAGGTGGATGTGCGAGTCACGGCAAAGGCTATCAGTATTGAAGTCGCGAACCGGATGATTGACGAAGTGGACACCATACTGCGGGAACGGATCGGCTCGTATATTTTTGGCGTGGATGATGAACAGATTGAAGATGTATTGGTACGCCTTCTGCTTAAGAATAACGTGCGACTGGCGATTGTCCAGGCCGGAGTAGAGGATGTAGTTGCCAGCCGAATCAGGGGAGCGGCCCAAGGGGAGCAGGCACTTGTAATCGCCGAGGTTTATGCTTCTCCCAGTGAACTCGAGATGAAACTTGAATCAACGGATGGCGTTGGTATTCGTGAGTTAGCTGAGAAAGCGGCGCAGTACGTTTCCCGGCAAGTAGAAGGTGGGCTTGGGATCGCAATTGTGAGCAACCCCGAGATGGGAGATGACCATGCTGATAGTGAGCCGGGTACTGCCATTGCAGTGTATTTCGCTGGCGAAGTGAGATCACGGGAGTATGGGTTTGGGGGGCAGTCGGAAACTGCACCAGTATGGACGAGCACCTGGGTGATGTCTATGGCCTGGCGTATGTTGAAAGAGAAATTTACCGAATGACAACTGCTGACATCGCGCAGAAACTCCTTGAAACTGGCATATTGCAGTTTGGTGAGTTCAGAGAGAATAATGGCTATGCTCCGTTACGGTTGCATATGGAACTGTTACCGGCATATCCGGCGTTTCTGGATCAGGTTACCGGCCTTCTAGGGGAGTTGCTGCCCGGTAACATTCAACGATTAGTGGCTGCGCCCGATGCGCTCCCGCTGGGCGTCAGCGTGAGTTTGCGGACAGGGATTCCGCTTATCTACAGCCGGGGAAGAAGCGAGTCTCCCGCTTTTGATCTGGTGGGTGCGTATGACTCCGGACGAACGGTGGTTGTGCTGACGAATGCACTTTCTGACGGTGAATCGCTGCTGTCATTGATCTGGCGTGTTCGCCAGGTTGGGTTAAAGGTCAGTACAGTCGTCGGGCTGATTGATCTTGAATCGGGATTCTCAAGTGACTGTGCCATGTTTTCGCTGGTCAATCTGACTGGAGTCATGGACGCGCTTAAAGAAAAAGCCCTGCTTCCGGCAGGGCAAATCACGTCTGTGTATGAGTGGATGCGGCAGAATCAGGGTCAATAGAGGCTAGTCGTCGTCGAGTGAGAGTAGCGCCATGAAAGCTTCCTGCGGCACTTCAACCGAGCCGATCATCTTCATGCGCTTCTTGCCCTTTTTCTGCTTTTCCAGCAGTTTCTTTTTACGGGTAATGTCACCGCCATAGCATTTTGCCAGCACATCCTTCCGTAATGCCTTTACGTTGGCGCGGGAGATGACGCGCTTGCCCGTCGCTGCCTGGATAGGCACGACAAATTGCTGGCGCGGGATCAGGTCTTTCAGTTTGCTGATGAGCTTTTGTCCTTTGTGGTAGGCATCGTCCCGGTGGACGATAATCGCCAGTGCGTCTACCGGCTCATTATTTACCAGGATGTCAAGCTTCACCAGGTCACCAGTGCGATACCCATCAAACTGATAATCAAGGCTGGCATATCCTTTTGACGCACTTTTGAGGCGGTCAAAGAAATCCACAATGACTTCCGAGAGCGGAATCCGGTAATGCAGGATGACGCGCTGTGTATCGAGATATTCCGTTGTTTCGTACTCTGCGTGTTTCTTAATTGCCAAATCCATGATCGGCCCGATGAACTCCTGAGGAGTATAAATCTGAATTTTCATCCAGGGTTCACGGATTTCACTGATAACCGATTCATCGGGAAGCTGCGCCGGGCTGTCAATAGTGACCAGTTCGCCGTTGGTTTTGACGACCTGGTATTCCACGCTGGGGGCTGTTGCCAGGATATCGAGGTCGTATTCTCGCTCAAGCCGTTCCTGAACAATTTCCATGTGAAATAGGCCCAGAAAACCGACCCTGAAACCGAAATTGAGCGCTTGTGACGTTTCAGGCTCATAAATGAGGGAAGCATCATTGAGTTGCAGCTTTTCGAGCGCATCTCTAAGGTCGGGATAATCGTCGTTGTTGGTGGGATAGAACCCGGCAAAGACCATTGATTTGACCTGCTTGTAACCCGGCAGCGGCTCGCTGGCCCCGTTGGTCGCCAGGGTGATGGTATCGCCAACGCGGCATTCACGAACAGTCTTAAAGCCGGTGGCGATATAGCCTACTTCCCCCACCTCTAGCGTGTTCACCGCCCGCATATCGGGGCTGAAAACACCGATTTCGACAGGCTCGAACTTTGCATCCGTGGCAATCAGGCGCAGAATGTCGCGTTTTTGCAACCGCCCCTCAAAGACACGAACATAGGCTATGACCCCTTTGTAAGAATCATAGTGTGAGTCGAAAACCAGGGCGCGCAGAGGGGCATTAGCATCGCCTTTTGGGGGAGGCACCTGCTTGATGATGGCTTCGAGTACGTCCTGGATGCCGGTGCCCTGCTTGGCGGAAATCGGGATCATGCCGTCGGCGGATACACCTAGCAGGTCTTCCAGTTCTTTGGCGATGTCCTTCGGACGCGCCGCCGGGAGATCAATCTTGTTGATAACCGGAAGTAGTTCCAGGTCCTGTTCTAATGCCAGGTAGAGATTGGCGAGCGTCTGGGCTTCAACCCCCTGGCTGGCATCCACGACCAGGATTGCGCCCTCACAGGCCTGCAAAGCCCGGCTGACTTCGTAGCTGAAGTCCACGTGTCCTGGTGTATCGATCAGATTGAGGACATAGAGTTGCCCGTCTTTTGCCAGGTACTTCATGCGGACAGCCGAAGCCTTAATGGTAACGCCACGTTCGCGCTCCAAGTCCATGCTGTCGAGTAGCTGGGCGTGCATCTCACGGTCACTGACGGTCTGGGTAAGCTGCAACATGCGATCAGCAAGTGTACTCTTGCCATGATCGATATGGGCGATAATTGAGAAATTACGTATGTGTTCCTGGCTCATGTTTTTACCTGTTCATAATACCACTATTATACAGTGGCCGGTGATTATCCGTGTAGGGTGGTTCGTACGAGAGCTTCAAGGTCGAGGGAATCAACCTGTGTTTCTCCCCATGCGAACCAGGCCAGAAACTCGGTATTGCCCGCCGGGCCTTTGAGGGGCGAAGTAGTCAGCCCTTTGACGGCAAACCCTTCCTGTAGGGCGAAGATGAGGATTTCTTCCAGGACGCGGGCATGAATTTGGGAGTCTTTGACGACGCCTCCTTTGCCGACATCGTTTTTCCCGGCCTCAAATTGCGGTTTGATGAGTGGGATGATTTCCGCCTGCGGCGCAAGCCACTGTTTTACTGCGGGCAGCAGTAGTTTCAGTGAAATGAATGAAGCATCAATCACCGCCAGATTGACTGGTTCCGGCAGGGCGGTGACATGACGGGCATTGGTACGCTCCATAACAATAACGCGCTTATCCTGGCGCAGTTTGTAGTGAATTTGCCCATAGCCGACATCCAGCGCATATACCCGTGCTGCGCCATGTTGTAAGAGGCAATCGGTAAAACCGCCAGTGCTGGCCCCTACGTCGGCGCAAATCCGCCCGCGAACATCTACTGCAAAGTCGACCAGCGCTCCAGCCAGCTTGTCCCCGCCCCGGCTCACATAACGCGGCTTGCTTTTAACAGTGACGACGGCATTCTGGTCAATCCGTGTGCCAGGTTTGTCTATCATCTGATCGCCAACAAGGACTTCTCCGGCCATAATCATAGCCCGGGCTTTTTCACGGCTGGTCGCCAGACCGCGTTCATATACCAGAATGTCAAGGCGCTGTTTTTCTGCCATCGGATTAATCGCGGGTCAAGTATATTGTGAGATATAGGGGCAGTTCGGTTTCAGTAGTGATTTCAACGCCGTCAGCGGTGATAGGCAAGTAGCCGTCGGCGGCGATAACCACACTATACAGTGTGTCGAATTGCACTGGACGATCTAACTCGAACTCGCCGTTCTGGTCGGTTACGGCCAGGGCGAAAATCATATCCTGATTCCATTCCTCAACGAACTCACTGACGGAGAAATCTTCGCCAATCAAGATGAATGTCACACCGGGGATGCCTGCGCGGGTATCTGCGTCCAGGATTTTTCCCCGGAATTGCACGCCGCCCGCCTGTGCAAAACGGTCAATCGGAAGCTGCCCAATACCAACCTGCGTTTCTGCGGCGGCAATTGGCAGATTATTGATAAGAAATTCGACGCGATACGTGCCATCCGGGATTCTCGTCGAAGCACTAAGGCGCACTAAATAGTTACTACCGCTTTCCGGTTGACTCCAGGGAACAACCTGTTCGTAAAACGTGTCGTCATCCACCGACCAGCGCATTGTCCACAGTGTCCCGGCACCGATTTGTTGCCAGTCAACCAGCGTATAGAGATTGCCTATCGTGCTGGGGAAGTTGCTGATAGGTGCGGCAGTCAGTGCTTCGAGATCGGTATTGGCGGCGGTGAAATGCAGGTTACTGAAAATATCTGCGTAGGCGCCTTGCTGTGCCCCGGCGATTACCAGATCAGATTTGGCTGCCAATCGCCCGGTAATATAGAGTTCCAGGCGATAGGTACCGGGGAGCAGGCCACTTTCTGCTTGAATGCTGGTGGTCATATCGCCGTTTGCACCAGCATTCCAGGTGTTTGTTTGACGGGAGAATTCAACACCATTGTAGTACCACAGGCTGATCCATTCGATGCCGTTTTCCATGTTCTGGAAAATGAAACGTGCCCCGGCTACGTTGCCAGTCGGCAGGACAAATCCATTGCCCAACGGGTTGCCACGCAGATCCAGGATGCCGAAAACGATGTCTCGAAACGAGGGTGAGAGTTCCGCTGAGCCGCCGATATTCAGGCGCGCCGTACCGGAAGCAACACCATTCACGAATAAAGTGAATTCGTATACACCATTTGCCCAGGGTTGGTTGGCACTGCCGATGTACCAGATACCATTTTCGCCCCCGCTCCAACGCACAGGGGCCAGACTGAAAGTCGGATTAGGGATACCATTGGTAGTGACGCGCAGTTCATATACCGTCTCGGGAGACATATTCACATAATCAAAGAATAGATACAGACCGGTGCTGCCAGCCGGCAGACTGCCGATGACTGATGTTGGCATCCCAGCTTCATTAACTGATGGCGCGAAAAACAGATTCTTAAATTCAGGTGTTCCAGTTCGGTGAAACTGTGAACCAGGAGGATCGGGGGTGGTGACGGCAAGGCCGAGGGAGGCGCCACGCAGTAAAGGCTGGGCAAAACTAGCTGGTCGCAGTCCGTTGATGAATCCACCTACGGGGATGCATATGTCACTGCTGTTCACCAGACCATCACGATTGGTGTCCTGAAGCGGCTGGCAGGTGGTATCGGTGCTGAGTACCGTGATGGGGGCAGTGGTGGGGATGCCGATGAGTTGTCCTTGTTGGTTATATGCCCCTCCGCCAGACATTGTACCGGGGATGACTGCGCTCGTCTTGATCCAGGCTTTATCAGCACCGCGTGGTTCTGCCGTAAAGCCGATAATCGTGCCTCTGGAGATACCAACCGCTTCGCTGCCAATACCAGGGTAGCCAACCACTGTAATAGTCTGGTCGAGTTGGGTCGTGCCAGAATCGGCCAGTTCTACGAATGGAAGCGCCAGGCTATTGCCCTCGATTAACCGGCCATCCAGTTCCTGGGTGATGCGGAGCAGTGCAAGATCTAAACCTGGATCCGCTTGGGCAATCTCCGCCCGGTACTTCGGGACTGGCGGCTCACCAGGTGTAATCGTCATAGCAACGATCAATGTTTCGCCAGGGCAGGCGGTATCCTGCAATGTGTTGTGAGCATTGGTGATGATAAGCCCTGAGCGACTCACGATCGTGCCGGAACCCACACAGGTAACTATCAGCTCGTCACCCACATTTTGTGCCTGCATGATAAAGACCGTTGCACGTTGGATACGATCTAAATCTTGTGACTGCTGCTGTGCATCAACCGAAATAGGGAAGAGAGATAGACTGAACAGCAATATGGCGGCCAGTATGTGTGTCCGATACATCGCTAAAATTCCAAATCTCGCAAAAACTGGTTAAGGATACGGACATTCTCGTTATAAAGCTGGGCATTCGAAAGAAAAGTGATGATAATCGCTTGCCCGCGTTTGATAACCAGAATATCACTGCCACGCACTGCCGTCGGCGCACTTTGGAGAAATGGGTTAGTGTCGGCAGCGACATAGCTGTAGTTCATGATAGTTGCCTGCGTTTCGTCGGGCAGGGTATATGGTTCGATGGATGTCACATTGTAGGCGGCCAGGGTCTGGGCGCGATTTAATGTCTGTGCTGTCAGGACATTCCATCCGGTTGTGTTCGCCCCGACCGGGCGAATCGCTATCTGAATCGTGGTCTTGAATCCGATTTCAGTAGTATTTCGTACCCGGAAAACATAATCTGTGCCGAAATCTATCAGCCAGTTGCGGGGATAAGCGGCACGAATACCTGCTTCGGTGTTCACGTAAACGCTGACGGCATTCAGGGCGCTGTCACGCAGGTTGATACCAACAAGAAGGCCGATCACACCGAACAACAACACAAAATAATGGCTCCAGCGCTGGCGGGGGGAAATACGCTCTTCTGGTGCGCCGGTGATCTCAATAACGGTCATCTTAGCTCGCCTTCCTGGGATGGGGCGGCTTCGCGTGCCTGTTGTTCTGTACTGCGGAGCAGGAACGACACAACCGCGACGACTACGGCAAACAGCGCAACAGCGAATCCGAGTCCAAATAAGGATTTTGGCGCACTTGTAGTCAGGTTGAAGGTGGCGTTCACCAGGCCAGCCCGGATAGGAATAGCAACACCATTGATAAATGCCGCTACTGCTACGGCGGAGGGTAGCAGCAACGGTGTTGGGCGGCTGAAGCGCAGTTCGGCCAGGGCATAGCCAACGATCAGACTTGTCGCTAGTTGTAATGTGGTGGTCTCAAATATACGCAGAGCCGCAATGTCCGGGGGAGGGGTGTCGGAAAGGATAAAAATGAGGTTCAGTACGGTAGAAAAGCCAATCGCGCCTGCCGTACCATACGCTACACTATCGAACCGTTCCGAAAAATCGTCGGGCCATACGGTATAGCGGATCACTAGATACTTTATGATTTCGTAGGTTATGCCGGCGGTAAAGGAGTAGCCGATTATACGGTTGATGGCCCCGGCAAGCGGCAACCAGAGGTCTACTTGAAAAAAATCCTGTACCATCGGAATTGCAATAGCGTTAGCAGCCAGTCCGCTGATAATCGCCACATTAATCAGGCGTTGGCGTGGCTGTGGTGCGGAACTTTCTGGTCTCCATGATAACAACAACCACAGCCCAACCGGAACGAAAACGAGAAGCAGCCCGCCGATCTGGCTGAAGTTGGCGGGTAACTGTATGCCGAGAAAGTTGACTGCTGCGAACATCCCAGCGGCAAGAACGAAGAGGATTCCCTGCTGGATCATCAAGCTGCGCCACACCGGGCGGCGAGGCTGAATCTCCTCGACATCTATTGGCGGTGGAATTAGGTAGCCGGAAGTTGACACAATTGCCCATTTCTGTTCTAGGTGCCAGTGCGCTATACTTTGTAATCCTAGCGGATTGTTTTTCACCTGGAAAGATAGAATATGCTGCCTAAAAGTCTGTTGAGCGCGATGATCTTCAGCTTGGCTTTACTCACAGGCTGTGCCACAAGCGCCTCATCGCCAACCGTTTCCTCCCCGCAGGCGGTCAACCGCATTATCTACGGTCTGACGTTGGAACCCAGCGGATTCGATCCGCATGTCAATCGCTCATCGGAGTTGGGCATAGCACTTCGCCAGGTATACGATACGCTTGTTTACCGGGACCCAGTAAGTAAGCAGTTTGTTCCCGGGCTGGCGTCGGAGTGGGCTATTTCGGAAGATGGTCTGATATATACTTTCATTCTGCGTCAGAATGTGAAATTTCATGATAATACGCCCTTCAATGCGCAGGCGGTGGCTGTGAATTTGGACCGTATCACAGACCCTGATACAGGTTCGCAGTATGCGGTATTTCTGCTTGGCCCTTATGTTAGCTATGAAGTTGTGGATTCGTACACAATTCGCCTCTTTCTGAGCGAGCCTTTCAGTCCACTTCTGGACTCATTGAGTCAGGTGTACCTGGGCATTGCCAGTCCGGTAGCATTGGCAGAGTATTCGCTTAACCGTTATCAGTTTCATCAGGTTGGCACGGGACCATTTACATTTGTGGAGTTGGTGCCGGGAGACCGGTTAGTAATCCGGCGTAACCCGGATTATGCCTGGGGGCCATCATTCTATACGCTGCCTGCGACAGACGCGGTGGATGAAGTTGAGTTTCGTTTCTTCACCGACTCGCCGACCCGTTCGCTGGCACTAGAGGGTGGGGATGTTCAGATTATGGGTGAACTCCTGCCGGGCGACGCACGGGCTTTAGCGACAAACAGCGCAGTTAAACTTCTACCGACGCCGATACCCGGCCAACCCCTCCAATTCCTGATGAATACCCAGCGCTACCCGACAGATAATCGGGCGCTGCGGCAAGCATTGTTGTTTGGTACAAACCGGGACGCCATTATTGATGCGGTTTTCCAGCGGTTTTCACCGGTTGCCTGGGGGCCGCTGGCGGCCAGTACGCGCTATTATAGTCGGGATGTGGTTGGGCTGTACGCTTACGATATTGGGCAGGCACGTTCTCTGCTGGCGTCCATTGGCTACCAGGATACTAACAATGATGGAATCCTGGAATTGGGCGGCGTAGATTTAACTGTGGATGTCCTGGTGCCGCCCTGGGGCTTGATTCCGGAAACCGCCCAGTTACTCCAGGATCAATGGGCAACAGTCGGGATTCGCGCCCGACTAGAGCCTGTACCGACTTTTGGGGCACTGCTTGAACGGGTTACTTCCGGCGAGTTTAATCTGGTAGCGTTTAATGCCTTTGGTGTAGATCCATCCTTTCTGAATCAGTATTTCCTGACAGAGGGCAGCAATAACTGGACGGGTTTTGGAAGCATTGAGTTAGATAACATCTTGAATGAGGCAGCACATCAGACTGATGACACCGTGCGTGCGGCTCTGTATGCTCAGGCACAGCGTATTATTATGGACGAGGCCTTAATTCTGCCTATTCGGGATTATGTAAATTTGAACGGTTCCGCGGCAGCTTTACAGGGGTTGACTTTCGATGCTTATGGCTGGTTCCCGCTGCTTGCCAATACAAGCCGGTCTGGACAGGAATGATGACGTGCTGCGACGGTTGGGGCAGGGGGCAGTTACGGTCTGGCTAGCGGCTACACTGGCATTTCTGGCGCTGAGGGTGTTGCCAGGAGATGCTATCGAGACGCAGCTCGTCTTCAGTGGTGCGGGTGCTGAGGTGCTCGCTGAGCGCCGAGCAGTTCTGGGTCTGGATGCGCCGTTACAGGTGCAGTACACGCAGTTTATCGGTGGCCTACTGGTTGGAGAGCTGGGCTATTCGTTGCAGGATGGACAGTCGGTTATGCTGAAAATCAGCCAGCAGATTGTGCCGACAGCGACGCTTGCGTTGTCTGCGCTGGTATTTGCGGTCTTCCTGGGCATCAGTTTGGGGATAGCTGTGGAGATCCGCGTGGGGTGGGGTGTTTCATGGTTGGCACGGTTGGTGACCGATCTGGCACTCAGCACGCCGATTTACTGGACCGGTACGCTGGCGATCTACCTGTTTACCGTATGGTTAGGGATATTGCCGTCGGCGGGAGCAGGGACGGTAAATCATCTGGTACTGCCAGTGACCGTGCTGGGATTTCATACGGCGGGCGCGATTGCACGGGTGACAGCGGCAAATCTCCGCGAAGTGTTGTTGGCCTCTTATGTGCGGACGGCATATGCTAAAGGTCTGCCAGGACGCGCCGTGCTGCTTCGACATATTCTGCCCTCTGCACTGCCGCCGGTCATTGCTGTTATCGCACTGCAAGCGGGGTTCCTGTTGAGCGGAACGGTGATTACTGAGAGTTTGTTTGTGCGCCCCGGCATTGGGCGACTTCTGCTTGACAGCGTGCTGCGGCAGGATTACCCGGTGGTACAGGGTGTCGTAGTGTTTTCGGCAGTGGTGTATGTTGCGTTGAGTCTGGCTGCTGACGTCCTGTACCGCCTGCTTGACCCGCGAGTGACAATAGCTTAATGTGGCGTTCTGCATTTGTTTTAATAATCATTATCGGATTGTCGCTGCTATCCCCGCTCCTGACGGATTACGACCCTCTGAAAACAAATACCGACCAACTGAACCAACCGCCGAGTGGGGAGCATCTGTTGGGTACTGACCTCCTGGGGCGCGATGTCCTCAGCCGGCTGTTGTATGGTGGACAGCGCTCCCTATGGGTGACGTCGCTGGCGGCGCTGGTGGCAGTGTTACCGGGACTATGCCTGGGTCTGTTGGCCGGTTGGTTTGGTGGTTGGGTTGATCGGGGAATCATGACGGCTGTGCATACGCTCCTGGCGTTTCCGGCACTTCTTTTGGCACTGATTTGTCTGACGTTGTTCGGGCGAGGCCCTGTGCCGCTGGCGCTTGCGACAGGATTGGCACAGATGGCGGGGTATGTCAGCGTGGTGCGCACTACGGTGATTGGCGCCCGGACTCAGATGTATGTTGAAGTAGCGCAGTCAGTCGGTGCGGCGGATGGTTGGATTCTTATGCATCACATCCTGCCGAATGTGCGGGAAACCGTGCTGGCCTTTGCCGGGGTGGTTTTCAGTTATAGCCTGCTCAACAGTGCCGCATTGAGTTTCTTAGGCCTGGGCGGCGAGCCGGGAGTACCCGATTGGGGGGTGATGCTGGCGGAAAGCCGGATGGCGTTCCGGGTTGCACCCTGGGTGAGTATCGCGCCTGGGCTGGCGATCACGTTGACAGTGATGGCGGTTAACCGACTGGCCGACCAGGTGGGGCGACCACCGCGCACGTGAGGTGATGGAAACCCCAGTATAATTATGGCAGGAAGGTTATAGTTAGTGAGCCTGTAAATCGCCATGAAAGCATCTCTGATTGTTGGGGCTTTCCTCGTGTCTTTCCTTTGTGCCCCGGTTGCCAATGCCCAGACATCTGAACCCGCATGGCTGCCCAGCCCTGAAACGGTCTTTGCAGACGGTGTTCAGTGGGAAATAATTGAAGAAACGCCTATCGCGCATGTGCCTATTGGGGTTGACGAGGCATTGATTCCCACTTGCGGCGGACATGCGACACAAAACGGGCTGGAATACGGCTGGGTGGTTGGCTATCCAGAGCATGAGGATGAGCATGTTTTTTTATGTAATGTTTTGACGGGTGAGCAGCGTGACATCCTGCCTGCGGAATTGACCGAATGGAGTGAATTTCCTTCCCCGAATAAAAATCGGATATTGCTGTTAGCAAAAGATTGGAGCATTGGCGGCGATTATCGTGTTTATGTTTACAGCATTGCCGAAAACCAGTTAATGCCACTTGGCACAGTCAGCCGAGGCATTGATAATGCGGTAGCACTATGTGGCTGGGTTAGTGAGACAAAAGGGTTGCTCTGCTCAGCGGATATATACCGGTCGTGGCCGGGTATAGGCTATTATGCGTTCGACATAACCCAACCCGACAGTATTGAATATGCGTTTGGCGGTTGGGAAGGTGGCTATGCATTCCATCTCGATGATCCTGTGCGATATATCTCGGTGTATTCAGAGGATTTTGTTGCCTCTATTACAGGTAGTAGAAGTTCTGAACATGAACCCTGTATGTTGACGATCTATGATGCCGATAATGTGCGCCATCAGGAACTTGGCTATGAGTGCATCCCTGTTGTACTCGATGAATGGGACTCCTCTCCATACTATAGATTAGGAAATACGCTTTACTATCTGACCATTGAAGGTGAAAACGCGACGATTTCCTCGCTTTACAGCTATGACGTGGAACTCGAAGCAGGTAGTAACGTCTTGTTCAAGGGCGAAATCGAATCCGTCATTGGTGTTTCACCTGACGGGCAGTATTTTGTGCTACTGATGGATGACAATGGTGTTTTGGATTTTCCCTGGTGGTCACCATTCTATCCCCAGGATCGTGGTTGGCAGGTGGCGGTTGTGCATCGTCCAAACGGCCAGGTTGTCTATCTTTCTGAACCAATAGGTGTTTTTGCCGCCGGGCAGGTGGTTTGGCTAGACAATCAGACTGTTACAATCGCTGCCCAAGAATCATGGGAGAATATTCGGACCACTGAACGGGGTGATGTAACGATTGTGCAGACTCTGCCTTCTCTCCGGCGCATCACATTCAACGATGACAGCAGCGTTGATGTGGTAATCACGACGCGCTATGGCGGCGCGCGAGATGTTCGGATTATGGACGTGTCATCAGATCACCGTTATTGGTTGCGTGATGACCAGCAAATCATTGATCTATGGGATTTTCAGCCTGTACCCATATTTAGAGATGGTACAGCAGAGTCCTATGATACTGTAGTGTGGCTTGAAGATGGGGACTTTTGGGTTCGTTTACGGCAGCCAGATAATCACTCCGAGTCAGTACTGTATCGGGTTGTTTTAGGAAGGCACGATTGACTAAACTAATACTATCCGCTAATCAATGTGCCGGGTTCCACCTTGCCCAAAAGCGTTTCGAATAATAAACCGGGTTGGCGGCCATCCATGATGCGGATCGTGAGTCCGGAGACTTGTTTCGCTAAAGTGAGCATGTCCTGTACTTTGGTCACCATACCGCCGGTGACATCCGTGCCGGCTGAGCCGCCCAGGTATTGTTGTATGGCCGCGAAATTGGCCGGAGTAATGGTTGGGATGACTTGCCCTGCACTGTCCATTACCCCTTCTACCTCGCCCAATAGCAAGATCCGATTAACTGGCAGATGCTTTGCCATGTAAAAGAAGATCGTCTCTGTCGAGATAATTGTCCCGCCGCGCACTTCATCGAGCGCGACATCGCCATATACCAGCGGAACAAGACCGTTTTCTAGCCCCTGTCGAGGCGATTCCAGGGCAAGACTCACCAGGACACCATCCCGGCTGATGGCGCTGGCCGAAGGTTGTAACCGCCATACCGGGACTCCCGCCGCACTGAATTCTCGCGCTACGAGATAGTTGAGTTCAGAGGCGACGGTAGCGACTTCCGCAAATCCGCGCCATTGCTCCCTTGTATGAACTCCGGCGATTGTCTGATACTGCTTGGCAGCGAAGTGACCGAACGATCCGCTACCATGCCCTACTATGAGCTGTAAGTCCGGGTTTTCCTGCCGCGCCCGGCTGATTTCCTGGGCGATGCGGGCTGTGGGTTCCTGGCGAAAACTAGCTTCTATCCGTTTATCTGTGATAAGTGAGCCGCCGAGTTTAATAAATGTGAGCATGGCGTGTTTCCTCTATGTGATGGCTGGGTCAGATTTCAGTGTGGTTGTGAACACCCGCACTGCCCCGGCTTTCAGGAGGGCGCTCTGTACGCTCAGGGCGGTTTCTGGCGTCACCAGTGCGATCATGTTTCCGCCGCGCCCGCCCCCGGAAAGTTTCGCGCCCAGTGCGCCCGCGTTTCGGGCGGCTGTGACCAGGAAATCCAGTTCCGGCGAAGACACAGTGAGCTGCTGTAGATAGCTGTGATTCTGATTCATGAGTTTGCCAAGCGCGGGAGCATCCCCATGTTCAATCGCTTTACGCGATTCTCTGACCAAATTCCCGATCGAATCGAGGATAGGCTGAATGAGCGACGAACTCGACTCATACAACCGCCGCACATCACCTACTGCGACACGGGTCAGGGCAGTCTGGCCGGTATCACCAATAAGAACATGCAGCGGTGCCCCTATGACGAGGCGCTCGATGGGGTGGTCCCGCACGAACAATACTGGCTGCTCGTAAACAATGACCGTATTATCAATCCCGCTAGGCGTCCCGTGATGCAGTTTTTCAATTTCATAGACTAACTCATTTAACGTGGTAGTTTCGATAGGACGGTCGAGTGCCATGCTCAAAGCGCGAATTACTGCCGTCGTGACGGCAGCACCGCTGCCCAGGCCGCTGGCAATCGGAATTGTGGATTTAACGGTGATGGTCAGATCGGGGGCATCTAGCTGCCAGTGCTGCAATGCCAGCGTCGCTGCTAAAGCAAGCGGGTCTTCAGGGTAGGGTGGGTTGGCACTCAATATCACCTGTTCCATCACTTCACTGGCGATCAGGTACAGGCCAGCCCGGCCTGCCGGATTGGGTGATACTTGCGCCGTTACCCGTAAGCTGGATACTGGCACGGCGATGGCGGGTTGACCATAGACAACGGCGTGTTCACCGCATAAGATGATTTTTGCCGGGGCGGAGGCTGCAAACGCGGTCATATCAGATCACTTTGGGTAGATACAGGATAAATATAAACGCCAGTCCCCACAGGATTATTGCTGCTTGTAATGGATGATCGCGCAGAATGACTTCATCCGGCGCACCGCCTTCACCTCTGACATGGATCAAGTACAGGTAGCGGAACATGGCATACATTACAAATGGCACCGTCGTGAGTGCCAGATTGTTGCCTGCCAGGAGCAAAGATGGCGCTTCAATAGTGTAAAGGATATAGGCAATCAAGGTGCTGGTCGTGACGATATTCAGCATACTATCCAGCAGTGGAAGGTTGTAGTCTTTGAAAATGGGGCGGACGGCAGCGGCGTTATCTCCCAGAGTAATAAGCTCCTGTCGCCGTTTACCAATCGCCAGAAACAGCGCCAGAAGCGCCGTACAGGTGTACAACCAGGGCGAGAACCGGGCGACCTCAATCACCATGACACCACCCCCAACGCGCAGAACATAGCCGGTTGTAATCACCAGAATGTCTATGATGACAACGTGTTTCAGCCGGAGCGAATACATAATGTTGAGTGCGATGTAAATGGCTAAAATAGCAGCATAGACTGGTTTGTAGAGCAGTGCGCCACCAATGGCAATTGCAGGGAACAGGATGGCGGCGGCTATCCCCAGCGAGACGGGCAGTTGGCCGGAGGCCAGGGGGCGATACTTTTTCTTAGGGTGCTGGCGGTCTCGCTCAATATCGGCCAGGTCGTTCACAATATAGACGGTGCTGGCAGCCAGGCATAGCAGGATAAAACTAATCGTTATCAGGATGAACGGCTCTACTTGAAAAAGCTGCCCATCAAAAACTAAACCAGCATAAATAATGACATTTTTCGCCCATTGCTTAGGGCGCATCGTACGGAATAATCCGGTGAGTGCTTGCAATGTTTGTTCCCTCTATTCTAGCCGCACCATATGGTATTGTGAAATTATAGCCGAGCCTCCGGTAGAGGCAAATGCTACATTAGTTTGGGAACGGTGAACTTTATCTAAATTTGAGGAGATTTTATGCATGTAAATAGGGCGACTGCCAGGGCATTTGCCAATATCGCATTCATCAAATATTGGGGCAACCGGGATAATAAACTGCGCTTGCCTGTAAATGGCTCGTTGAGCATGAATCTGGCTGGACTGTATACTGAAACGATGGTTCGTTGGGATTCCAGACTCCAAAGTGACACCTTAGTTCTTAACCAGCGGGCTGCTACAGAAGATGCTCGCAAGCGGGTTGCTGAGCATCTTGATGTTTTGCGGGCGCGTCTCGGACTGGTCGGGTATGCGGCGGTGGAATCGCACAATAACTTCCCGATGGGAGCGGGCATAGCTTCTTCGGCGGCGGCGTTTGCTGCGCTGACAGTAGCGGCAGTCGGTGCGGCTGGGATGGAGTTGAGTGAGCGGGAACTGACGACACTGGCGCGGCTGGGTTCTGGTTCGGCATCGCGTTCCGTGCCGGCGGGATTTGTGGAGTGGTACGCCGGGGATACGCACGAGGATTCATACGCGGAGAGTTTTGCCGCACCCGAATACTGGGATTTAGTGGATGTCATTGCTGTTGTGAGCGCTGAACATAAAGCAGTCGTTTCGGCTCGTGGTCACCAGTCCGCGAACACCAGTGAATTACAGGTGGCACGGGTAGGCGGGGCTGCTGCGCGCCTGACGGCCTGTAAAGAGTCGGTATTGAACCGGGATTTCATGGCTTTTGCTGATGTGGTAGAGCATGATAGCAATCTAATGCACGCGGTGATGATGACCAGTCGTCCGCCGCTGTTTTACTGGCTTCCAGCCACACTGACGATTATGGGCGCAGTTCGGGATTGGCGAGCCGAGGGTTTGCAGGTGTGTTATACACTGGATGCAGGGCCGAATGTCCACTGTCTGTGCATGAGCAACCATGCCCCAGAAGTTGAGTCTCGGTTGCGCGCTACTCCGGGCGTAGAGGCGGTTCTCGTAGCCGGGGCGGGTGGTGCGGCGCAGGTGATCACGTCGGCAAACTAAGGGAATGATAAGTGCGGAAGGCGCACACCTTGCCTCTGGTGTGAATGCGCTTATAATCGCAATATAGATTGTCTTGGACTTGAGGGCGAAGATTGATGTTGGATTTTCTACTGGGTAGCGATTTTCTGTCGGCGATCATTGCTTTTGTACTGGTGTTAATCCCCGCTATTTTGATACACGAAATCGGGCATTTTGCGGCAGCGAAGGCAATTGGCGTTGCGGTATTGGAATTCGGTATTGGTATACCCCCGCGTATGATACGGCTGTTTAAGCGGGGTGAGACGGAATACACCTTGAACTGGTTGCCCTTGGGTGGGTTTGTATTGCCGCTTGGTGAGGATTTTGTACGCCCAGTGGATGCTGAGACCGTCGAACGTGACCGCTCGCGTGTTGAAGTCGCGGACGAGATTGCACGCCGGAAGCTGAAGGCGCTGCCTGAAGCCAGTCCGCGCCAGCGAATTTTCTTCATGGCAGCTGGCGCCATCATGAATTTCCTTATGGCATTTGTCTTGTTTGCCCTGGTTGCCCTGATTGGTATTCCCCAGGTCGTTGGCAGCAGCGTTGAAATCGTGCATGTGAACCCGGATTCACCATTGGCAGCAGCCGGTTTGCAATCCGGCGATTTTGTTCTGCGCCTGAATGATGGATACTTTGAAAGCAGTCAGGATTTCTTCAACAAGCTGTATGCCCAGAATGGGCAGTCAGTGATGCTGCTCGTTCACCGGGAAAGCGAGGACGAGCCGATTGAGATCACCTTTACTCCCCAGATGGCAACGGTTGCGCCGGTTGCAAATAGCTATGTGCGTATCGCTGGCGTAGTAGAGGATTCACCGGCGGGTAAGGCTGGTCTTTTACCCGGTGACGTTATCATGGCGATAAATGGTGAACCCTTCGCAAGTACTGATGAGCTGAAAGCACGGACGACGGCGAATGCCGGACAATCAATGACGCTGACCATCCAACGCGGTGACGAGATGCTCGAAATGACACTTGTGCCGCGCGAGACTTTCCCGGAAGGGCAGGGTGCTATGGGGATTGCGATCTGGCCCGCTTTTGGTGATACCGGCCTGGGCCTGGTTTACCAGGAAGGCGTTGGTCAGGAAGTTGTAGTTAATCAGTCTTTGGGCGAATCGTTGCGTTATGGTGTAGAGCGTATCGGATTTATCGTGAATGCAATTGCTCGTATTCCGTCGCAGATAATCAACCAGGAAATCAGTGCGGAAGAGGCACGGCCAATTGGAATCGTGGCAATCAGCCAGGTGGGGGCGTCGGCTTTGCGGCAGAGTGTGGAGCAAGACACGCCGATTTTGATCCTGAACTATATTGCCATGATAAATGTTGCACTGGGGCTGACGAACTTGCTACCACTTCCAGCCTTGGATGGTGGGCGGATCGTCTTTGTGCTGCTAGAGATTGTTCGGGGGCGGCCTATCGCACCGGAACGCGAAGGCCTGGTGCATTTGATCGGATTTGCCTTGCTGCTCTCCCTGTTTTTTGTGATTACCGTGAATGATCTGGTTAATCCAATCACGAATTTGCTGCCCTAAGGGTGGGGGATTAAGTCATGTTTGACTATGACGACGATGAAGTGGAAATTCGCCAACGTGAAAAGCCGTCCCTTGATGTGGTGCTGAAGGCCTTAGCATCAAAGGATGGGAATCTGCTTTCTGCTGATATTTACTATGGCTTGTCCGGGTTATCATCCGAAGAAATAGACCGTATACGCCCAGTCTGGCGGGGGCTGGATGACGAGCGCCGTCGCAAATTGATGCGCCAGGTTGCGGATCTGAGTGAGGCCGATTTTGAGTTGGATTATGGTGCATTGGGGCTGTTCGCCTTGGACGATCCCGATGCCGAGGTGCGTCAAGCCGCGATTGACACCCTTTGGATTGATAATTCTGTGGCATTCATGTCGCGCCTGATTGATATGGCAAAAACGGATCAGTCTGACACTGTGCGGGCGGCGGCGATGAGTGAATTAGGCCGTTTTATTTTGATGGGCGAGTATGAAGAGCTTCCGGAAAGAGAAGCGCAGCGGGCACAGCAGGTTGCGATTACTGCCTGGAACAATAAATCTGAGGATTTTCAGGTGCGGCGACGGGCACTGGAAGCGCTGGCAAATAGCAGTCATGAAATGGTTCCCGGTGCAATTCTTGAAGCCTATAATAATCCGGATATTCTGATGAAAGTGAGTGCCGTGTTTGCAATGGGGCGTACCTGCAATACGAGTTGGGCTGGCCTTGTTATGACCGAACTCGGTAGCAGTGAGCCAGAAATTCAATTTGAGGCGGCGCGGGCAGCTGGCGAACTAGGGTTGCCGCAGGCTGTGCGCTATTTGGATGTTCTAGCATCCCGACGTGATACAGAAATTCGGGAAGTCGCGGTCTGGTCTCTTGGGGAAATCGGCGGCGACAAAGCGATACGTGTTCTAACCAGACTGGCGGACCAGGCTGAAGAACGTGAAGATGACGAATTCCTGGAATTGGTGGAAGACGCACTGGCAAACGCAGAGATGTTTGGCAGCCTCGATTTCGAACTGGACGAATTAGATCATCTGGATGATTTCAACGACGATGACGAAAACGAGTGATCGTATGTTTTTAGCGTGGGCGCACGGGCGGTGCGCCCTACGAATCCCATCATTCATAGGATTGCTTTCGATAACTCACTTAAGCCAAGAATACTCCTTCAGCTGTTTGTCTCCATACGCTAATCTCAATTGATCGGACTTCGTAGTGGGTATTCTAGGCGAATTACTCTCAATTTTCATCAACAATATCGCGCCGATTCTGGTTATTGCCGGGGTCGGTTTTGTCATTGGACGGCACCTGCATGTAGATGCCCGCTCGTTTGGACGGGTGATATTCTATGCTTTTTCGCCGGCGCTGGTTTTTTCTTCGCTGGCATCCAGTAAGGTTGATCGAACAGAACTGGTGCAAGTGTCAGTAGTAATGGCGTTGGTGCTGGTATCGCTGCTGGTGCTGGCGTACCTAAGTACAGCAGGGTATCGCGATAATCGGGTTGGGCGAGCCGGTGTCATGTTGAGTGCAATGTGTCCGAACACAGGTAATTTGGGCTTGCCGCTCGTTAGCTTTGTCCTAGGTGAAGTCGCGTTGACGTATGCGGTTATCGCGTTTGTTGTAGCGACGATTTCCAACTTTTCACTGGGAATATTCGTGGCAAGCAGCGGGCGGAGTTCAATCATTCGGGCTTTGCTGAATATGGTGCGCGTGCCAACTATTTATGCGGCAATTGGTGGTCTTGTGGTGAATATAACGGGGTTTGCGCTTCCGCTCCCGATTATGCGCTCGGTTTCTCTGCTGGGGCAGGCTGCTGTTCCAGCTATGCTGATTTTGTTAGGTCTGGAACTGGCACAAGCTGCGAAGTTTGCTCAGTTTCGTTTGATCGGCCTGGGCGCGGGCATTCGTTTGCTAGCCGCTCCGGTCATTGCGATATTTCTGGTTGCACTTTTCGAGGTCCGGTGGGAAGTAGGCATGGTGATTGTATTACAAGCCAGTATGCCGGTGGCCGTCGTCACATTGATTATTGCCAACGAGTTTCAGCTCAATATGCAGCAACAGCTCGGCACCGTTCTGGTTACGACTTTACTCAGCCCTATCACATTGTCAGTGCTGATCCTGTTGTTGCAGCGGTCTACTTGAACATAAACAGGGCGCGGTAATACAAGAATGCCACGCCCTTTGGAGTGATAGAAGGTGATACTTACTGAGCGAACATGGTCTGGAGTTTCATCGCCAGCCCCATGTCCCCCTTGATTTTGATCTTTCCACTCATAAACGCCTGCATAGGGTTACTTTTGCCGGTAGAAACATTGAACCAGTCGTCAGCGCTGGCCTCAAGGGTCATTTTCGGGTTGTCGGCGCTGCCCTCACCTGACTCGCACGCGCCATCCGTGATCTTTAGCCAGAATTGTCCACCATTTTCGCCGCTCAGATTAAACTGAATTGTCGCATTAACACCTTCTGCTTTTGCGGCCAGAAAATTCTGCGCCATTGTAGGGAAGATCTGGGCGATTTCTTCGCTCGTTGCCATGTGATTTCTTACTCCTGAATGATGGTTATGATTAGTCGAAACGATGATACAGTTATATCACCAATCCCATGAATAGTATACAATTAATTGTATCTCTGCTCAAACGCCCGGAGTATGGCATGATGTTGAAGATATCACATCTGTTAATTGCATTGCTGATCCTGGCCTTTCTGCCGGATATAGTGCGGGCACAAGATAGTACATTGTTCCCCGATTTGCCTGGTATGGTGGCTTACATTGGGTCCGATGGCAATGTGTACAGTTTGGAGTTCGACACCCATTCCCAGGCAATTTTAACCAATGATAGTGAGGCGGGTTTGCCATATTTGTGGCCTACCTGGTCAACTGATGGTCGTCTGGCCTATTTTCGCTTGATCCCGGTGGATGGCCGTCCTGTGACGGAAGTTTATATTTCGGGCGATGGTCTTGATTCTGGCGAAATGGTCTATGCTGGCCTGGATGAAGTGGTGAATTACGCCTATTGGTCTCCGCAGAACTGTCTTATTGTCCCGAATTGCCGGGATCTGGCCGTGCTGATGAGTAGTCGCTCAGCGAATGGTTTATTTATCCGCCTGGTTCAAGATCAACAAGGTGAGGATACTTCCCGCATTACAAGTACCGGACGCCCATTTTATTATAGCTGGAGTCCTGATGGAACACAGATGCTCTGGCAGCGTAATCAGCAGCGGCTAGACATTTATGATGTCCAGAATGATGCCATTGTAACTACACTGGATGGCGTACCCGGTGCTTTCCAGGCGCCGGGATGGTCACCAGTTGATGACCGCTGGTTAGTTGGTGTGTTGGGTGCGGATAGCCAATCTACGGACATGACAGTGATGACGGTTGCCGGTACAAAGTCACTGGCCGCGGGGTTGGCGGGGCCGGTGGCTTTTAGCTGGTCGCCAGACGGTAATTATGTGGCCTATACTGATAACCAGGGGCCGCTGGCTATTGTGGATGCGGTAACGGGTGAGGTGGTTGCTCGCAGCGATACATCGGGCGTGTTTGCGTTTTTCTGGTCGCCGAATAGCAAGCACATTGCCTTTTTGACGCTCGCTTCGCCTCCGAACACCTTCACCACCCAGGCACAAATCGGGAGTTTTCCGGCAGCGCCAGCGTTTTTGCAGCGCGTGCCCGAGATGGCTTGGTCAGTACTCGATATTGTTGATGGTGCTGTACGACGATATGGATTCTTCACACCCACCGAAGAAATGCTGTATCTGATTGCTTTCTTTGATCAGTTTGCACAGAGTCACCGTGTATGGTCGCCTGACAGCCGGTTTATCATTTACAGCGAAGATCAGGGTGATGTGTCGTTTCTTAATGTGATTGATGTGACTCAGGAAAACATCGTTCCCTTTGCGGTTGCCGAGGGTGTTTTTGGCGTATGGAGTTTTCACTGAGGCTGTTGATTGGGAGCATCTGTGAGATTGAAGCTAAAACTTATTCCTGTTATCGCCATATTGGGCATAAGTGCTGTATCCTGTTTTCAGAGCCAGCCTCAAACAATCGTTATCACTGCTACTTTCGCGCCTGCGGGGGACACCGGGTTTCCCGTGACTATGCCGGTTGAGGCAATTGCCCCGGATATTCTATCTCTATCACCTGTTCCTGATGCTCCACTGGTTGTTCCTACTCCTGACCCGACTCGCCCCGTTTCCGACTTGCCAGTTTCGGGCGAGTATCAGGTATTGCCAGGCGATACACTGTCCGGGATAGCGGCGGCGAATGGTGTAACGCTTGAGGCGCTGCTAGCGCTGAACACCCTGGAAAACCCGAATATTTTGGCGGTGGGGCAAGTCCTTAAACTCCCTGCGCCACCGGATACGTTTACCCCGGACTTTAAGATACTGTCTGACAATAAGTTCGTACGAGGGCCGGGTAGCGCTGCATTTGATGTTGCCGGGTTCATTGCTCAACAACCAGGCTATATCCGTACCGCTAGCGATGAGATCGACTCCATCACGTATCCGGCGGCGGAGATCGTGCAGCGTGCTTCGTTGGAATACAGCCTGGATGCACGGTTGCTCCTTGCCCTGCTAGAGGTGAAGGCTGGGTGGTTGAGCCAGTCGGAGTTATCTGACACTGCCAGGGATTATCCGCTTGAAGGGCAGGAGCCGCCCCCCGGCTTTGACCGGAAAGGGTTGTACAAGCAGCTTGCCTGGGCTGCCAACCGATTGAATAGTGGCTATTACGGCTGGAAGTATGATGATTTGCGGATTGTCGAATTTGATCTGGGTATTCGCCAGCTCTATGCACCGGGGTTAAATGCGGGAACGGTAGGCTTACAGTATTTTCTCAGCCTGAATAATTCGTATGCGAACTGGCAGGGACAGGTGAGCGCGGAAGGTTTTTACCGGACGTATTATGCCTATTTTGGCGATCCGTTTTCTGGTATCGTTGAGCCGCTTGTCTCACCTGGAATTGTACAACCGGAGATGACATTTCCGTTCCAGGCGGGGGAAACCTGGTTTTTTACTGGCGGGCCACATGGTGGATGGGGAAGTGGCAGTGCCTGGGCTGCGCTGGACTTTGCTCCCCCGGACGAGGTTGAACCCGGAAGTGCAAGCTGTTATGTCTCTGATTATTGGGCGACGGCGGTTGCGCCGGGAATTATCGCGCGCAGTGGTGGTGGCAGTGTAATTCTTGACCTTGATGGTGATGGCGATGAAACTACGGGTTGGACGGTGCTGTATCTTCACATTGCTACCGAGGGGCGCGTACAAGCTGGGACACAGGTGCAGGTCGGGGATGTGATTGGACATCCGTCTTGCGAGGGTGGTTTTTCCAATGCGACACATTTACATATTGCCCGTCGCTTTAACGGAGAATGGATTCCAGTGTCCTGCGGGTTGTGTGGGCCGGAGCATGTGCGTCCCCCATTTGTGATGTCTGGCTGGACAAGTATTGGGCTGGAAGGACAAGAATACCAGGGATATATGGTACAGGGCGATGAACGGCGAGTCGCCGAGCAAGGGCGACTCACGACTGAAAATCGAGTGGCGTGGTAACGGGTAGGAGCACAGTTTGTGGTGATGCGTAAGTGGTTGATTTTCCCGGTTGTGATTGGCTTGATGTGGGTGGGGCAGGGGGTGTCCGCCCAGGGAAGTGTGAGTCCGACACCGGTTCAAGTACAGATTCCAAATGCTGCTGCTCCTGGTAGTGTGGAACAGGCGGCGGTTACACCAACCCCGACGCGAACTCCGACACCGGTTGGGCCGGCCTTGTTGGAAGCGTTGACTGAAGCAAACGTAAGGGCAGAGGCGGATCTGGAGGCGGAGAAGTTAGGTACCATCCGTGCTGGAGACACTTACCCGATTCTAGGGCGTTATTTCCGCTGGTTGCAATTTCAATATGATAAATCACCCAATGGCACAGCCTGGGTATTTGATGAACTGGTGACCATTATCGGTGATGAGACCGCAATTCTGGATTTGAATGTCAACGCACTGCCGACAGTGGATGTTGCGGCAGTCAATGCTACGGGGACATGGGAGGCAATTACACAGATACCCGGCGGCATTTTGACTGCGACTGCGGAATCACGGGTGTTGCCCGCACCAGGGTCTAGTTTGGGGGAGCCTGGGCAGGTGACCAGTGGTTCGGGACTGCCACAACTGCTGCCGACGTTTACCTGGCCGCCCGATCTGGCGGTGGCTTCCGGGCAAACTGCTTCACCCACTCCTGCAGATGGTATAGCTCCAGACCCGGCAGCGGAAAGTGTAGATAACCCACTGGACACTGCCGTCCCGCCCATTGTGCCCATAGCATTACTGGGTGGGGTAGGCTTGCTTGGCTTGTTTGCGGCGTCTCTTCGGCGTTAAGCCGGTAAATAAAAACACCTCGTCACAGTTGGCGAGGTGTTTGATCGGAAGCAATTGATGCTAATGGCTGCAACCACCACCGCAGCCGCTACCGGCGTCTTCAGAGTCGTCAGTACGGAATGAGTGCCCACAACCACAGGTAGAAACCGCATTAGGATTGTCGATGCGGAAACCGCCCCCCATAAGGCTGTCTACATAATCAATGGTCGCACCCCGCAGATACATGAGGCTGGTTGGGTCAATTAACAGGCGCACACCTTCGACTTCGATAACGGTGTCATAGTCTTTGGCCGTTTCTTCAAAGGACATACCATATTGCATCCCGGAGCAGCCACCGCCGGAGACAAAAACACGTAATGCATGATTGGGGATTTCGCGCTGTTTCAGCAGTGTATTAATAATATTCACTGCTTCCATCGTTACATTCAGTATAGGGGTTTCGATCTTTATATCAGTGTCAACACGTCCTGCAACATCCATTGGGTTTAAACGCTCCTCAATCACCTTTTGATAGATTGATTTGATTATAACATGGCACACACACAGCGTCAATTAAATAGACGGGAGTAATAAAAATAATCTTCCTTAATTGACAGGGATCAGATACGCACATTTTTCCGCGCCTTCGGATGCTCGTGAGAGCAGGCGGGGGACGACACCCAATAGCGAGGCAACGAAGTGCATATCCATTGAACAAAGGACATGATTAGGTTCGCTGACTTCATGATATGGACAGTTAGCTGTTTCAAGCGCATATCCTTCCGCATGAGGCTGCCAACTGGCGTCATACCCATGTTGGTTCAGATACTCTACAACCTGATCTAATCGCTGTGGTAGTGAATCAGCACCAATGCAGGCATCTTGCGCCATACGGGAAGCAGTGGCTTCGAGGATAACGTTGATAGTAGAAGTGGGGAGGTGGTTAGATAATTCTTTGAGCAGCGCTGTTGTCACAGGTTGGTAGTTGTCAGGAAAAAAGTCTTTTGCTTTTTCCGTGAGCATATAAATATGCTGTGGACGTCCCGGCGTACTGCGCCGGCGCAGTTCAGGGGCAGTGATGAGGCCATCTTCGTGCAGCCGATTAAGATGATGTCTGACTGTAACAGCTGTTATCGCCCCGCGCCGCTGCTGTAACTCTGCCACGATGTCATCAACAGTAGCTTGCCCATGTTCTTTGAGAATTTCCAGAATATGCTGCCTGGTTTCTTGCATGGCGACGATCGATTCCTGAAAATATTATTGATGGTTATCATAAAAAAGTCTATCATTCCTGGTCACTTCTTGTCAACTTGTAAGAATGTTACCAGTAGAAGACATGCGGTTTTGAGCAGGTATACTGATTGACGCTGTATAAGGCGGTATGTTACCATTGCAGCGCCTTCGTAAATTCTGTAGTTATGGCAGGACTTGCGCGGTTTGGATGACAGCCTGCAATTTTTGGGAACACTCTATTCCGGCCATGTAACGTCTGTCAGTATAAGAGACACAGATTGGTGGGACGTGGAGCGCGAGTCTCCGCGTTCTTGGGTTTCATTTTGGAAAGAAGAACTATGACTGTGATTGTTGGTTTTCAAGGCGTGCAAGGCGCTTACTCCGAACAAGCCATCCGACAGTATTTTGGAGATGAAGTAGAGGCATATCCCTGTCCGACTCTGGGTGACTTGTTCACTGCTATCGAAACCAGGCAGGTCACTTATGCCATGCTGCCAGTAGAAAACGCCTTGGCCGGGGCTGTAAGCCAGGCGTATGAACTGCTGATGGATTCGGATTTGCGGATACAGGCCGACGTAGTCCTGCATGTGCATCACTCGCTACTCGTGCCGAACGGGGTGGACTTAGCGGACCTGAAAGCTGTCCGATCTCATCCACAGGCGCTGGCGCAGTGCGAAAAGTATCTGCGGAGGTTAGGTGTTGAACCGGAACCCTGGTATGACACAGCAGGGGCGGCCCACGATTTATCTAAATCGCTGGAGCCGGGTGTTGCCGCGATTGCCAGTTCACTGGCCGGCAAACTGTATAACCTCACCGAGCTGGCAAGCGAAATTGAGGATGTTCCCTTTAATTTCACGCGCTTTTTTGTGTTAGGGCATGACGATCCAACACGCGGGGAGTATAACAAGACTTCGCTTGTGTTCGCTACACGGCATCGCCCGGCGGCACTGTATGAGTGTCTGGGGGAATTTGCGACACGGGGTATTAACCTGACGAAGATCGAGTCCCGCCCCCGGCGTAACCGGCCCTGGGAACCGGTCTTTTATCTCGATCTGGAAGGCCATTGGAAAGATTCCAACTGCCAGGAAGCACTGGCGGGCTTATTGCAACGGGCTTCGTTTGTGAAGATGCTGGGATCCTATCCTGCGACAAAAACCGGGCGCGAATCGGTGGGCATGGATTAACATCGGGAGTGTGATCGTGGAAAAACTGGGTGTTGCTGTACTGGGGGCAACGGGTGCGGTTGGGCAGCGATTTATCCAACTGCTGGAAAATCACCCCTGGTTTGAGGTAAGAGAGGTCATTGGTTCGTCACGTAGTGCCGGTCAGGTTTATGGTGAAGCGGCCAACTGGGTGCTGGATGGTGGCCCGCCCGCCGCGGTTTCGGGATTGGAAGTCAAACCACTGGATGCGGATTTTGAATCGCTTCTGGTGTTTTCTGCGCTTCCCAAAGAAGCTGCCGAGACCCGCGAGATGGAACTGGCGGCAGCGGGCCATGTGGTGTGTACAAATGCATCAGCGAATCGGATGGTGGCCGATGTGCCGCTGCTGCTTCCAGAAGCAAATGCCGATCATGTGCGGTTGGTGGACGTACAACGGCGGAAGCGTGGCTGGACAACCGGCGCGCTTGTCGCCAACTCCAACTGCACGGTGATGCCGGTAGTGATGTCTTTAGCGCCATTGCGCAAGTTTGGTGTTCGCAAAATCCTTATGGTGAGTGCTCAGGCGATTAGCGGCGCGGGGTATCCGGGAGTCGCTTCACTGGACATTCTGGATAACATCATTCCTTACGTGAGTGGTGATGAGAATAAAATGGAGACCGAGTCGCTGCGGATGTTGGGGACACTTGCCGGGGAGGAAATTGCCTGGCTGGATGCGGTGACAAGTGCCTCATGCAACCGGGCACCTGTGGTGGATGGGCATCTGGTTAATATGTCGGTGGATATGGAAGCCAGGCCGGAACTGGATGAAATTGTGGCAGCGTGGGAAGCCTTTCGCGGGCCAGCGCCGGTAAATCAGTTGCCGAGCGCCCCGGAGCGCCCGGTACAATATCTGCCACAGATTGATCGCCCGCAAATCCGGCGTGATCGGAACGCAGGGAACGGCATGACGACATCCGTCGGACGTCTTCGACCTTGCCCGCTACTGGGCTATAAGTTCGCAGCGCTGGCGCATAACACCATTCGCGGCGCAGCGGGTAGTAGTATTCTCAATGCTGAACTCCTTGCCGTACAGGGGTATCTCGCCGGATTTCATCCCTGATATGAGCCTGGTTGGTACGAGAGATACGGTAAGCCGCTGGGGACATCATAAGCGCGACAAGGCGGGATTGAACTCGTAGCTTTCCCTGTGATGCTGGGTTATAAGGAGTGTTAAATACTTCGGCTACTCACTCAGGAGGAAAGGTACGTGAGGGTTTTCATTGCAGGTATTGACGGCTATCTGGGATGGCCGCTGGCACAATATTTGACTGCACGCGGGCATGACGTCGCAGGTGTTGATACATTGTTCCGGCGACAGTGGGTTGAAGAAGTTGGCAGCCACAGCGCGATTCCCGTGTTTTCAATTGAGGAACGGTTAGCGGCTTTTTGTGAACGGTATGGTAAAGACCTGCTGTTCCGTCAGGGTGATCTGCTGGATTATCCTTTCTTGCGCGACTTTCTGGCAGAATTCAGGCCGGATGCCCTGGTTCACCTGGGGGAAATGCCGTCAGCGCCCTATTCAATGATTGACCAGGATCATGCTGCTTTTACTCAGCACAACAACGTGATTGGCAGCTTGAACCTGCTATGGGCAATGCGGGAAGTCTGTCCACAGGCGCATCTTGTCAAGCTCGGGACCATGGGCGAATACGGTACGCCCAACCTTGACATACCGGAGGGTTTTTTCGAGGTGGAGTACCGAGGGCGCAAGGATTATCTGCCGTTCCCGCGTCAGGCAGGCAGTTTCTACCATTGGAGTAAGGTACACGACTCCAATAATACGATGTTTGCCTGTAAAATCTGGGGACTGCGGGCAACGGACATCATGCAAGGTGTGGTATTCGGCACGCAGATTGATGAGATGGGCGATGACCCCCGCCTGCGAAGTCGCCTGGACTTTGATCAATGCTTCGGGACAGCCATTAATCGTTTTTGCTGCCAGGCGGTGATAGACCATCCGCTAACGCTTTACGGGCGCGGCGGGCAGACACGCGGCTTTCTGCCAATGCGTGACTCAATGCAGTGTTTGACTCTTGCGGTGGAAAACCCCCCGGAAGCCGGTGAATACCGGGTGTTTAACCAGTTTGAAGAGTGTTATAACGTTGAGGAACTGGCAAACATGGTGCAGGAAGTAGGCCAGAGCATCGGCCTGGACGTGGAAATACACCACTATGAAAATCCGCGCCAGGAGATGGAAGAACACTACTTCAACCCGGACCGTCAACACTTGATTGACCTGGGATATCAACCGACACATGATGTTAAGGCCGAGATGCGGATCATGCTGCAAGACCTGATTCCACACAAGGCACGGATTCTGGAGAAACACGGCATTTTGATACCGGATATTCGTTGGGATGGCACACGCCATCGTTCCGAAATCATTGATGAACAGGTTGCCCCGATAGAGGTTGGCTAACTGGCCGGCTTACGAGAGTTTATCTGGCGCGGGGTGATCTTCTCTCCGCGCTTTTTGTTTATAAGGAGCGATATGATGATTCAATTCTGGGAGTTGAGCCAATTAAAGGCTGAACAACTCAGTAAAATTATGCGCCGCGCTGAGACTGACATCCGCGACCTGCTGCCGTTGGCGCAGGAAGTGGCTGACCGGGTGCGGATTGAAGGTGATGCGGCTGTCGTGGACTATGCCCGTCGGTTTGATGCGCCAGGCTTTGAGGCGAAAATGCTGAGAGCCACCCCCGAAGATTTCGCAGCGGCGCGGGCGGCTCTGAGTCAGGATGTTGTTGAGGCGATCCAGGCTGCGCATGAAAATATCCAACGTTTTCATGCCGAACAGATGCCGGAACCAATGTGGTTCATGGAAGTGCAGCCGGGTGTGATGGCTGGGGAGAAAGTCTCGCCAGTAGCCAGTACCGGGCTATACGTTCCACGCGGAAAAGGTGCGTTTCCTTCTGTGATGCTGATGCTGGCGACCCCTGCAGTGGTGGCTGGCGTGCCGCGTGTGGTTGTGGTGACGCCGCCGACCCCCGAAGGCAAGGCAGATGACGCCTCGCTGGTTGCTGCCGAAATATGCGGCGTGCATGAAGTGTATGTTGTGGGTGGGATGCAGGCGGTGGCGGCGTTAGCGTATGGTACTGAGACCGTGCCGAAAGTGGACAAAATTATTGGGCCAGGCAGCAGCTATGTGTCGGCTGCTAAGCGCCTGTTATATGGCGTGGTGGATGTGGGATTGCCTGCGGGGCCGAGCGAGTCAATCATCCTGACGGACGAGCATGTTGATCCCCGTTTGGCGGCACTTGATCTATTGGTGGAAGCTGAACATGGTCCGGATTCGGCGGCAATTCTGGTGACCCACAGCCGCGAAGTGGCGGAGCAGGCGCTGGCCGTATTGCCGGAATACATTGCACAGCTTCCAGAATGGCGGCAGAAATTCGTGAAAACCGTGCTGTCGAATTATGGTGGCGTGCTGCTCACCAATAGCTTGTCGGAATCAGTGCAGTTTGTGAATGACTATGCGCCTGAACATCTGGAAGTACTGACCAAAGAACCATTTATCACGCTTAACCAGATCAAGAATGCTGGCGAGATTCTGTTAGGTTCACTGACGCCTATCCCCACCGCGAATTACTGCTTGGGGTTGAACGCAATTTTGCCTACTGGCGGCTTTGGTCGCAGTTTTTCGTCAGTGAGTGTGATGGACTTTCTGAAGCGCAGTGGCGTGGGGTATCTCTCTCTGGAGGGGTATGAGCGCTTGCAGGGCGTTGCCGCGACGTTAGCCGATTACGAAGGATTCCCGGCACATGCTTATGCGATCCGCAAGCGAAACGAAATTCTGGGCTTATGAGTGATTTGCTCCAGCAGATTCAAGAGTTACAGTTTACGGACAAGGGGGCAGCGGAGTCGCTGCTCCTCGATTTCGTGCGCGAGATTTATGCCACTGATGTGCAGGCGGTGGAGTTGCGGCCATTAGCGGTATCGCTGAATTCGTTCAACGGATTCCTGACACAGGCAGATGGCACGCGACTGTTTTTTAAAACACATACCGAGTCGGATACCGTCATCGGGGAGTACTATCAGGCTGCATTGTTGGCGGAAGCCGGTTATCCAGTGATCCGCCCGGTGTTTAGCTCAACTGAAGCAGGAAAGCAGCTCCTGATATATGACGTGATTGACTCACCCTCTGTGTTTGATGTCGCCTGGGCGATTGAAACTGGCGCAGGTGACCAGATGGCAGTTCTGAGCGCTGCTCAAAACGCCGCCGATGACCACCTTCTGGAACTTTACCGGGAGACTCTGGTAGAGCAGACACCACACCAAGCCGGGCAATCGCCTGTTCACCAGTTGTTTTACCACCGGTTGATCGGCGGGCGGTTGGCGCGATTCTATGGGCCGTTGCCAGGGCGGACTGGTGAGGATGTCACAATTGCGCTTCCTGGCAGTGAACGCTTGATGTCAGATGTGCGCCGGGCGCGGTGGGAGATCAACGGTCAGGTCTACACTGATTCGCTGAATGATGTGATAACACGGGCGCTGGACATACTGCAACCGGAACAGACTGGGCCGGCAGTTACCGGGCATGGGGACGCACACAATGGAAATGTGTTCCTGCAACGGGTGGGCCATCATGCCTCATTATTGTATTTTGATCCGGCTTTTGCTGGCCGGCATCACCCGCTGCTTGACCTCACCAAACCACTGTTTCACAATGTGTTTGCGATGTGGATGTACTTTCCCCACGAAAAACAGCAGCATACGCCTGTAACACTGCACGCCGAGGGCACTGTATGGCGGGTGACGTATGACTATTCCCTGGCGCCGGTGCGACACATGTTCCTGGAAAGCAAGGTGGAAAGGGTATTGATTCCTATGATGCATACCCTTAAGGAACGTGGTTGGTTGCGCTCAGATTGGCGGGCGTACTTGAAGGCAGCCTTGTTCTGCTGTCCCTTTCTGACGATGAATCTGGCTGATTCGGGGCGCTTTCCGGTGGAAATTAGCCTGTTAGGATTGGCGATGGCTATTGAAATGGGCGCGGAGAGTCGTGGTGAGCGCAGCTTAATTGATCGGACACTTGATAAGGTGGCGCGGGCACTCTAAGGCATCATATTTCTGTGCTGTTTAGTGTTGTTAACAGCCTGGTGAAGGTGGGCGAATCTTCCATAAAAACATAACGCACCGGGCTGACGATAACTTGAGTGCCGCCGATTCTGCGCAAATGCTCCACCGCCTTCAGTAGATTCCTGCTGTCAATAATGATCGTGATGGTATACCACATTTCGTGACTACTGTCCCCGCCATTATATGGGTAGATTGGAGCAATTGTCGGTCCCTGTAATCCACGCGTCTCTGGTATTGTGGAGACGAGTTTTGCAACATCCTGCGGGCTTTCGCCGTGGATGTTGGCAATGATCTGGTAATACTTTTTCCCTTGCGTTGCAGCATCCATGCGTTCTAATATGACATGGGTTGTTTCCAGGGTCTCCGGGTTATTCCTGAGGGCGCTTTGGTTGCCGATAAAACAGGCCTGCGAATCAAGGATAACACCATCGGTAAACCATTTGAGGTGGTTTTCGCGCAGTGTCGTGCCGGTTTGTGTCAGATCAATGATGATGTCGGCATATCCGAGTGTGGGCGCGGCTTCGATTGCTCCCTCCGCCTTTACCAGGGTGAAGTGGTGGATACCCCGGCTGTGCAGGAACTGTCGTGTCAGCGTGGGGTATTTGGTGGCAATTCTGAGGTTGCGTCCCTTGTTCTCACGGAAGTCCAGGGCAATGTCTTCAATATCCAGCATGTTTTCAACATCTACCCACATTTCCGGCACAGCAACAACCAGGCTGCAATGACCATAGCCTAAAGTCTCATGGATGACAATCACATCCTCGTGAGGGTGTTCGCGTACAATATCTAATCCGGTAATCCCAAGCTGTGCAGTGCCATCGGCAACTTTATACAGAACATCAGTGGCCCGCTGGAACAATACATTGAGTGATTGTACAACAGGGATTTCGCCCACATATTGCCTGTCGTTGGGTTTGTAAACCGCTAGGCCGCAGTCACGCAAGAAATTCAGCGTAGGGTCGGCAATTGCCCCTTTGCTGGGTAGTGCAAGTGTGGTGGCTGAGGTCATTGCTTCACTTCCTTTAGTTCTGCGACCAGTTGCTCGATTTCATCCAGTGTATATATCCGCTGGCGGGCGTGGCAGTTTCCCGTCTCATCTATCCTGAGCGGTGCTGTTGTCTGTGCTGCAACGTCGCTTGTAATGGCGGTGGCGACTTGCTGTTGTCGCAGCAGATGTGCCCATCGCATTCCAGCTTGATGGGCTGTTGGTGTGATATAGAGTTGCATTGGCGGGTTTGTTGTATGCGCTATTTCCCCTATGGCGCGAGCGAGGTTAATCATGTTGTAGGCAAACCCGACGGCAGGAGTCGCTGGATGCTGGCTGATAAGTTGGATGAGTTCGTTGTACCGGCCACCACCACCTACATTAATACCATCTCGAGACGCCAATTCAAAAACGATACCGGTATAGTATTCCCAGCTACGTGCAAGCGAAGGCTTTATGCGCATCTGTTCCGCAGGAATACCGCAGATCTCTAGGAGATTGATGACGGATTGGAATTCCGCGAGGATCTGTTGAGATACTTCGTCGCTGGCGCCGATTAAATCCCTCATGCGATCCCAAACCTGAGGCGGCGGGCCGGCGATCTGCCCCCACTGGTCGAGGAAATCGGTGGCTGCGATGATTTGCTCCCAGGCGGCTGCGCCTTTGCGCTTTTGTAGCAGTCGCCTGGCAATATCCTGGCGGCTGCGGCCTCCGATGAAGTCCGTTGACTTATCAAGCTGAAATTGCAGAATTTCATCTGCGCTGCTTGCCGCCTGTTCAGGTGCGTATAGCCGTTTGAGCTGCGCTACTAAGTGAGATTTTCCGTGTCCTGGGTCTTGCAGTATCGCAGAGTGGTGGAGAAGAAAACGTTCGATACGGGCGTCAAGTTGAAAACGTGACAGCAGACGACGGGTTAAGCCAGTATGCCCAATAGTGAGTTGGAAATCGCTCACACCAACTGCGGTCAGGCCATGTGCTGACATACTGATGATCTCGGCATCCGCGATCGCCCCGCCCATACCAATGAGTTCCGCGCCAATGCTATAGTGCTGGTATGTGCTGCTGCCGTTTCCTGGCGGGTCCTGAAAGATTGGGCCATGATATTGCCACCGTGCCATCGGGGATTGGTTGCCGAATAGGCGTGTATAGTGAGAAGCTGCGCCGGCAGTAAATTCAGGACGCAAAGCGAATTGGTGGTTCTGCCGCTCAAATGTGAACAACGAACTGATAATAGGGTCACCGGCCTTGATGAGAAACAGGTCAGCCGGTTCGATAATCGGTAGATCAATCAGTTCATAGCCATAAAGCGCCATGTGCTTTTGAAGAAGATCGGCAATCTGGTGGTCGTGGATGCTCACGCGCGAAAACCCCGCTTTCAGGAAAAATCTCTCTCATCATAGCGTGGTTTCCAGGAGACGCAACGGTGGAAATAAGGAAAACTGCAGGCGCACCTGAACAACAGGGTGCGCCTGATTGTGGTCTGAACTTAGTCGTATTGACCACTGCTGTAAACGTAAACAGCGGGGCCAATTTCCTGCTCTGCTGAGGACATGCTGCCCATGACCTCGGCTACCCAGTTATACAGCCAGTACGCATCGGTGATTGATAGGTTGACACAACCATGGCTGCGGCGGTAGCCAAATCCATCATGCCAGTATGCTCCGTGCAGAGCACGACCTTCGTCAAAGAACATTGTCCAGGGAACTTCTTCCAGGAAGTAATAGTCATCGCCGGGCTGGCCGCCACTCATGTTTTTACGAGTGCGGCGGAAGTAGATGTTGAACAATCCCTCTTGTGTCGGCCAGCGATCCAGGCCGGATGAAACAAGTGTGGCAAAAACGGGCGTCGTGCCTTGATAAGCAATCGCAATCTGCTCGTAAAGATCGATACTGATCCATCTATCCGTCTCTACTTCTTCGGGGCGCGTGATGGGTTCGATTTTCGCGACATGAAATTGGTGTACCCACTGGTTAACCCCGATCTGATACCAATTGTAACTATCTATTGTCACACTGGCATAGATGTTGACACGGGTATAACGTGGTAATAGCGGTTGGCTCCCATCCGGGTCGTTGCCGGGGACAGTGCTAGGGTATAGGTTCACGAGCAACCAGGCCATCGGATAGGGGAGTGGCGTTTCCGGTAGCAGGACACCACTGAAGTGCGAGACTGCTGCCCCCATCGCGCCAAGATGCTCGGACTTTACCCACTGGTCGGTATTGATTTCTGTCCAACCTTCCTGATTCCGAAGCGATGTCACGAAGTTGAAGCCTGCGTCCAGTGTCCCGGTGGCATTTCCGTCGGGGGTGTCGTAAATTGTCAATGGATTTTTGCCAATGACCTGTTGATACGCTCGGTCGTAGAGCAGGTTGTTGTTGGTCGTAAGTACCTGAACATTGGGTTCAGGGTAAAGGGCTATCTCGTCGGCTGTCAGACCATAGATTTCCGATGAAATATCAAAACAGGGCGTTTCCGGGAAACATTCGAGTGCTAAGGCGCTGGGAATGGTGATAGTCAGCAGGAGAAATAGCGTTGGGATGGTGTGCCGGATTGTTTTCATCGTGTGTGCGACCCTATGCAATGACTGATATTCTGGAATTTGAATTTATTCTACGGCATTCGAATACCACAGGACTGTACGGTTAACTGCCGAACACCTGACGGAATCGGGACTATTTTCTTTTGCCAACTGGATTGCATGATCTTCAGTATCGCTTTATACTCCAATATGTGTATGCAAAGTTGAGCATAATTTGCCATTTCACTTTATACTTTACTTACGGTCATAGTGGCCTGCCTGACAAACTGATATACCTGTGATTGGAGGGGCGGGCTGGTATCAGGAGAAATATGCAATGAAACAACAAGCTAAACTTCTTTCGCTGCTGCTGATGCTCTCTATCGTTTCAGGGGTGTTTGTTTTTACCCAGCCTGTGGTTGCTTCGCCCCCGGCACAACAGGTGCAGTTTGTAGCCCCTCGGCTGATTGTTAATTCGAGTTTTCTGAATGCTCGTGTAGGACCGGGCGTGCAATATGCAGTGTTGATTACCCTGGTAGGTGGCACCGAGCTGCCGGTTCTGGGGCGGGCAACAGACAATGTCTGGTTTCAGGTTTCGACTCCTATCGGAGTTGCCTGGGTGAATTCTGAATACACTATCCCGCGCGGGAATTTCGAGCAAGTTCCCACCATCCGCCTTTCCGACATCGCGGCGTCGGCAGTTGGCACAACGGCGACTTCATTGGCTCTTCCAGGGCAGGGTGGTGGCGGTGGCGCGCCCGCTGCGACGGTATCGGGGCAGGGCGGTCGCGTTGAACTGTACTTCGGTGAATTTCAGACTCCCACTGTGGTTGTAGCTGGCGAGCGGTTTCGCGTCAAACTGGATGTAGAAGCGGTTAATGTTCGTTCTCAGCCCCTGGCGGATGCGCCATCATTGGGAACAATCTTCCGAGATGAAACCAATGCAACGGACTACGCGCTGGTTGGCTCCTCGCGCGACAGTAACAATGTGGACTGGTTCGCCATTGATGTGGCTGGCATTGGAACGGGTTGGATTGAAGCACCTAAAGTTACGCTTCGGTTATCGCGGGTATCCGGCAACGTCTACATTGTAATCGCTGAAGTTGTCCAGATGACGGATACACCGGGTGGCAGCGGCACCAATATGCCGAATCTGACTGCTGGTCGTGAGGGTTTCCTGGTTGGTGCTAGCCAGGACGGTAAATTTGCCCAACTGGAACTGGGTGATGGATTGCGTGGTTGGGTGCCACTGGAAGCTGTTACGGGACGTACCGGGACGGTGACGGACTTGATTGATCTGTCTCTGGTTGGTGCTGCTCCTGTGAGCAGTGGAGCGACAACGACAACTGGCACGACTGCTACAACAACTACGACTGCGCCAAGAAGTCTCACGCTTGATACACCCCATGTCGTTGTGAACACACCGTTCTTGAATGGACGCAGTGGCCCTGGGGTTCAGTTCACATCTGTGGCAACATTTGCCGGTGGCACAGAGCTTCCGGTTATTGGCATTGCTTCCGATGGTGTATGGATGTTGGTGAGCGGGCCTTTTGGACAGGCCTGGGTCAACAATGAATACACAGTATTCCGGGGCAGCATCCAGGCCGTTCCGATTATTCGGAATGCGACTGGTATGTTGTCATCGCCCACAGCCGTTATAGCGGCCCCGGTGACGATTTACGCTGCGCCAGGGTTGAATTTTGGCGCGATTGGTACAGTAGGCGCACCGGCAGAGGTAGCAGTTGTGGCTCGGACAGCTGATTTTACCTGGGTGCAGTTGAATACGACCCTGGGCTTTGGCTGGGTTCCTGCCAATCAGGTTACGCTCCGTGGTGATACCAGCCTGATTCCTGTTGTCGGTTAATTCGCTGCGCAACTTGGGTTTGTGGAGACGGCACTAGAATTCTCCGACCTGATATTGGTGAATAGAAGCGTTGCCTGTAAAACGAGACCGTGATTTGAAGGTGCCTGTTACGCATTTTGGGGTAATTAGGCACCTGTTCTAATCCTTTTGCGATCTTGGATAAAATTCCTATACGTTGCAGGCGGACTCTATGCTATAGTTAGCAGCTATCGTTGTTTGCTAGAACGCAAGTGTGGGAAGATGTTATGCGAATTGCTTATGTGGAAGACAATGCCGCAAACCTGGCGCTGCTGGGTCGTATCTGTAATATGAATCAGGACGAATTGATCACGTATCGCAACCCATTGGACGCATTTAGCCAGATTAATGAGGCCCCTGTTGACCTGATTATCATTGATATGCACCTGGGTGACGATCAGATAGATGGATTGGAGTTGACTCGCAAACTGCGCGATAATGGTGTTGCTGTACCGATTATTGCTATCACATCGTACGATAATATCTATGCAAGCCGCTATGCCGATGCTGGCTGTGATGATTACATCCAGAAGCCCGTTGCTATTCAAGATATGGTGAATCTGATAAACGAATATCGTAGATAGGTTGCGAGTTGCATAGATGGTCCTAATCTAACTGTTTTGATTGGCTCTACACACAGATGTAGAGCTTGTTTTTTTGTGAAAGGTGGGGCAAATGTATGACCTTGCAGACAAGTTAATGGGGAGACAGCAGAGTAAGAGTGGTGGCGGCCTGGAGACCGCTATATTCGGCTCTGCGTCGAGTTTAGCAGATGCGATTGATGCCGGTGGACCACGCTTACGTATTGGATTGTGGCCGGTGCGTAGCACTACCGCCCCACAGGTTGCAATGGGATTAGCGGGGCTATTGGGCTTCTTGCTGGAAGATTGGTCGAGTGACCTAAGGGTGTATCGTTTGTTTGCATCCTTGGACGGTGACCCGGCAGATTATGCCTGGTTACCGGAAAAATCCCAGTTTGATGTGGATGATTGGGGTTTGGACGACTTGGATGAGAATGTAGCCATATGGGGCACATTGGAAACCGCGCGTGAAAAGTGGTCGCTTACTCTTGAGGTAGAAAATGATCTGGCAGATGAGCCAGATGACCTGAAGCAATTCCGTTATGAAACTGATAACCTGGCCCAATTAGTCGCAGGTCTTCCTAAAATAGCAGCCGAAATCGCTGCTTTTTTGGAAGCTGGAGATCCCAATATTTCCCGACGGCCTTACCAGATAGGAGGCTGGAAAGATGCCGATCTGGAGCGCGTATTGGGTCAGTTGTTTGCGAATGAGGTCAGCCTTCTGTTGCATTTATGGGGAAAAGAATGGGGAGCCGAGCAGGCAAAGCCGGAGCTTGAGCGTTTTTTTGAGGCCTGTGCTGCGTTGAGTGGCGATATCGGCGGATGGTTGGCGGCGCATGGCTTAGCACGGATCCTGAATCCGATTTTCCACCCGTTGGATTCCTTGCTCTTTCCCTTAGTAGGAAGACTGGTCTCTATGTTTGAGCAGTCAGTGTTTCCATATATTTTACTTAGTTCTGCGGTGGCAAGACTGGATAGCCTGAAGCGAGGCTGCGAACTCATGGAGGACGCGGCTGTGCGATTCGAATCGGACGTTATATTCTGGATAAATCTGGGTCGAATGTATTATCGAAACCGGCATTTTTTTGAGGCAGTGGATGCCTATCAGCGGGGTATTGGAGCGGCGGATGTGCCAGCTGCTTATTATATGGAATACGCCGAATTGCTGGGTTTAATGGATATGGCGGGTGTACAGTTTGACTTTGACAATGACCGTGTTGGGATTACTGGCAGAACCTTTGTTGATGGAGTTGTGTTGGCCGACCTGGAGAATGTTGAGCCGGAAAATGTGCTGGCAGTAGAGGTGATAGCGGCATATCGTGCTGTTCTGAAAAGTGAGAGCAGTGCGGGCGTTCTGCACGCACTGGTCATGCAGTTGATTGAGATGGAAGATTACGACGCGGTGTGGAATGACTTTGAGTTGCTGGTTTCCGCTGACGATAAGGGTGACTATGTGCGCCAGGTTATTGAGGCGTTGGTTAGTGTGCCGGATGCTGGCCCAGCTGTGCGTGTTTTGCGGCAGGCGGTAGTCCGTTCACCTGATCGGTTCGACCTGTTGCGCAATCTAGGGCATGTGCTACTGCTGGATGAGCAATATGCCGAAGCGCGGGACGTTCTGGACAAGGCGCGAGACCTTGCAGCAGGGGATAAGGCGGCGTGTGTTGAGGTTGATCGGCTGTTACTGACGGCGGATGATCCAGACTTTGAAGCAGCAATGGCCGAACTAACGACACTGATTAACGCTGGTGTGTCGCCGAAAGCAGACGATGTTGACTTTTTGGAACATGCCCTTGAGAAAGTGCCAACGTTGGCGGAGGCTTATTTACTGCTTGCTCAGGCATATATAAAATGGGGTGAAACAGATGATGCCCTGGAAGTGTTATTGGACGGACAGAAGCATTTGCCGGATCACCCCAGGGTGCTGGAAATGCTGGTCGGTACATTGTGGCGATCGGATGAACGGGAACTGGCGCTACGGTACTTGAATAGAGGGCTGGCGGCAAACCCGGTAGATGTCCCATTGTTGGCGTTGGCCGGTCGCTGTATGTTTGAAAGTGGTCAAGATGAACAGGCGAAGAGTTTTCTTCTTCGCGCCGAGGCAATTGCGCCACGTGATCCAGCGTTATCGGCAGTCCGTGCCTATATTGCCAAGTCTATGAACTAGCTGCTTCGCATAGTCAGAAACTAATCCAACACAACCGGAACAATTTTACCGGCAGATAGTTCAGCCAGTGCATGACTCAGCGCCATTTGTTCAGTAGTTGGAAGTATTACCGTGAGGATAATTTCACCGGCAAAGTCTTCGTCAACTATATCGCCAGAATGCGCTGAGATCAGCCGTTTCGCACGTTCATAGAGTGAATAGCTGATTTCGATGCCAAGTGTGACCGTAGCGATCTTGAGCCGTGTCTTAAGCTGCGCCAGGCCAATTTGAGCTGATTCGGTATATGCACGAACCAGTCCTCCTGTACCAAGTTTTGTTCCACCAAAAAAGCGTGTCGTAACAATGGCAATGTCACCAATTTGAGTTCCCCGCAGCACAGCCAGAGTTGGTGGGCCTGCCGTCCCCGAAGGCTCACCAGCGTCGCTCATACCCTCAACAACACTATTTCCATAACCAATCCGGAAAGCATAGACATGATGCGATGCGCCGGGCATCTCGGTACGCACATCAGCCAAAAGACCTTTCACATCACTCATTGAGGCAATCATATCAATAGTTGTGATGAAGCGAGAATTTACAATAACAATTTCAGTTTGACAGCGAGCAGCCGGAACGGCGTAACTGGCATCAGTATTTTCCATTCAGCCCAACTTTCGCATAGTCATTAACACAACAAAGAGAGAAACACCCACACACAAAAACACAAAACCCATCCGCGCTTCTATGATCTGTGTGTGAGGAGTTTCTCTCGCACAACAGCCAGAAACGAAAAGATCAAAAAACAAGTGTACCAGCTAAATACTCTTGCAAGGCTAATAAGGGTAGGGCAGGTTGCGACACCTCACCGTGAACTGCATTTTTCCCCACATTCCATAAAATAATTAATTCCTTTCGAGAACGTGTAATCCCCACGTACAATAACCGTAACCGTTCACTCACATATGCTAACTGAGAAACTTGTGTAGCAGTACCCTCTTCACCATGATACTTACCCAGACCAATCATAGAAGATACCTGTGCAATCATTTCAGCCTCAAGATCAAGGCCATCGCGAACAAACCACTTCGACCCAAGATAACGATCCCCCATCTGAAAAGACGGAAACGAGCGATTGTTCACCCCAGTCAGGTAAACACGATCCCATTCCAAGCCCTTCGCCATATGCATAGTAGCTACAGTAACAACACCAGGCCGAGGTAAATAACCCGCACGCAAATCCTCAGTTGACAAATACTCTCGCTGGTGATTTCCTATTGCCCGCATTTCCTCAACCATCTCTGAGATGCCCCATGCAGGCTTTGCGGTCTGAATAGACAACAGAATCTGTCCTAAGCGATAGCACAACATAATTTCAGACGGTTCACGAAAAAGCTTTCGCCCTAAAACCACCAGCAATTCATCAACAGAATATGATAAAAGACTCAGGAGTTGACGAGTATACTCACAAAAAGCATCAAGCTCTAAGACCAAGTCAGGGGAAATGTCATCTACCAGAGCGCCATTTAAGGGGTACAATACCTGTTCAGGAAAACGATGGCGCGCCAAGTAGCGCTCAACGCGATCACCAGCTAATTCATCTACCATACTTGAAGACGTAGGACGCCAAACAGTACGATAGAGTCGCTGAAAACGCCCGCTATCGGATGGAGTAGCCATATATTCAAGCACTATACATAATACACTTATAACAGCACGAACAGACGATGTACTATGTAACATTTCCTCATAAGGAATAGCCTGTTGCCTTAGCAGTTTCGCCACTACGAAGCCTCTGGCATTATCTGGCACCAAGATAGATACCGTTTGTTCTCGATGGTCTGGTAACCATCTTTGCAAACTATGTAAAATCAATCGCAGTTCTTCATCACTGCTCACCTGAACCCTGGGTATATGATGAATATGAATAGTAACATCTGATATTCGCGGCTGTTGCTGCCTGTCCCCTGGTTCAAGAGGCGCTATCTCTAATAGATCAAAGGCAGCCCGAACAGACGGGGCAGGGTGATCCAAGACGGCCCACTTCTGCAGGGCGTTTGCAAGATCAGCAACTGGCCGCCCAAACCGGCCCGATTGTTTTAATCGAACCACAACCACATCGGGTTCACTAGCGAAAGCAGATAGATACGATGGGTCAGCAGTAGTAAAAGTGGCATGAATCGCTTGATTCACATCTCCCGCCCGCACCCAATTCTTATCTCCAGACAGCATACGGAGCAACTGCTCCTGCGAACGACTACTATCCTGCGCTTCATCTTCCAGGATATAAGGCCAGCGCCCAGCCAGGCGCTCCAAATCAGCCTCATTCTCTCTTAGATACATAAGCGCATAGGTAACAAGATCATCAAAGTCAACTGCACCCTGATACATTAACACTCTTTGATATTCATCATAAACACGTATACAGAAGCGCACCAGAGCTGAAGTGGCATAATTTGAGGCCGCAAGCAGATCGCCAGATGACTGTGCATAGTCCTTACAGTAGCGCAGAAAACGCACACATAATTGAGTTACATACTGCCACCACGCCTGTTTTGGAAGCATACCTTTTACTACATAATCCTGTCTGGTGAAATTCTCAAGCCAGGTACTATCAGCTTGTAGATGTCTTCTCACAATCTGTCGAATTATCCGATACTGAGTTTGACCATCAAGAATAGAGAAGTTATCCGCCAACCGGAGAGAGGCGGCATTTTCACGGACTATGTCATGCGATAACCCATGCAATGTGCGAATGCGGTATCCGGCCTCGGTTGATAGCCCGCGTATCTGCATACTGGTAACGAACTTGTTCTGAAAATTCTGAACAGCGGCATTTGTCAAGGTGACAACCAGAATCTCGCGTCCTTTCGCAATATCCCGTTTCGACAATCTCTTGTCTAGTAAGGAAGCAGCAAGATGAGCGAGAATAGTCGTCTTTCCACTTCCGGGCGCTGCTAAAATAGCCATCTTCCCAAGGCGATAACTCAGCACTTTGTATTGTTCGGCTCTGAATAAGGGGGTGAGCGATTCCTTTTTCATTGATGCGTTCATGGTACCTACTGATCTAACAGGGTTTGCAGCGCGTAGACTAACGGGCTAATCTGGCGGAAGTCAGACAGACTCTGTTCCACATAGTTGGCATACACCTGAAGGCGGCATCTGCGCAATAGCCCGCACGAATACTTTTGCAGTGTTTGACGCTGGGTCTCAGCAGACAATGTGCCTGTCCATGTATCCTGCGTAAAACTGCGACGAAGGATAAACGGATTAACGATAGTCGCATTCTGTTCGCGCCACCACCACTGATTACCAATATCTATCCAGAACTGATAGTCCACACTACGATTCATACGCATAAACATACTTGCGGGCGCTATTACTACATCTGACGGGAATTGCCTCCCAACTAGAGCCGAATCTGTTAACCATTCGCCGGAATTGATTTGTTTAATAATTTCAGAATTGAGCTTTGCCCAATCCTCAGTTGGCGCAAATGCTGCCGTAAAATCCTCCAAAATTGAAACCCAGTAATCTATCATTGAAGCTGATTTGGATTCCACAAACAGCAAGTAGCCAGGTTGTGACAACACCTCACGGGCAAAACGCTCTATAAACACATTAAGCGGAAATTCTTGTACAAACTGCGCATTACTTTCCAACCATAGGCGCAGCCTTTCATACTGCGCTCCAACTTCGCTAGTAATGCGGTGCTGCATATTGCTCGTCAACGAGTCAAATCCTGATAAAATACCCTTTTGATAAACCGTTTGAGATAGAAGTGCCGCGCGCACCGGATCAAGGGCCGGGATCAAATTGGCGAGCGCCTGAGCTACATAGTGGCGCGAAACCCCATGATCTGGCGTATGTAATTGAGCCAATGTGAGAATAGACCTGACAGTCTGCGGAGGGGCAGTTGCACCTGAATAGACTGTAGAAGAAATGTTGGCTTTTTTCAGGCTGCTTTGAAGATCAGCACAAGCCATACTTCCAAGATAAGGAGCTAGTATGGCAATTTCGGAAAGTGGCACACCGCGCCCAACAAGTGATGTTACCTTCTCTACACACACCATTACAGCCTGTGAATAAACGGAGTGTACACTCAGGTTCACTGAACCCGACGCTGTTGCCGTACCCTGTACGGGAGACTCTAATACAGGCGGCCAGTCTACAATGTCGTGGATCAGATTCGCGAGTTTATAAGAGACTCCAGCCGGACCAGTCCTCTCTTTTTCGTGTTGCCATACCGTATGATTATCACAGATTTCCGCCAGACTCAGAGCATTTACCGGATCAACCCCCTGCATTACCTGATATCCAGCATCCTGATCATAAATAAACACAGATTTAGAGACAGTTTCCATTATCCAAAGAGCAAAATCATGTGCTACTGCACCCATGTCCTCAACATTATCCATTACAACCAACGAGAAGCGGGAATGTATATACTCTCTAAATTCGGATAAGTCGAGAATATAATGATTGAATAATTCAATCACAATCGAGGGATCAAGCAAGCTTTGACTCAGGCAAAATTCACGATACTGCTGCGCAATTTGCGCCAGGATACTATATATATGAGGGCGATGAGGCTGTGCCGCTTCCCAAGTAGTTGCTAGCCTCGTCATGGCCGCATCTAACGATAAGCCTGTAGCTGCCGCCTGATTAAGTAAGTTCTCAATTGTATGACACAATCGCACAGGGGAAAGTCGGCTATCATCCAACAAGCCACTTTCAAGAAATGGAGCAGCTATACTCAGGATGTGATAGCGTGCCAATTGGGGAGAGGCATACGTTACGGGTTGATGGGGTTTAGGCAATGCACTGCGCGTCACCCGGTCAAAACGACGAAGCATAGCTATCACGAAGTCTGTAAATGTCGCTATATACAGCTTTTCTGCATCAAGGAACTTTGATCCAGCAGGCATATAGCGATGAAGCAGAGCAGGGTAGGGGATAATAACCATGACACTGTTCTCTTCATTAATTACAGTGTCATGGATAAAACGGGCCGCCGCTGCGGTTTTTCCCACACCCACTGGCCCCTCAAGAAACAGCGAACGCTCAAAATAGGGGATGTCGCCCACGATGTCCTATTAATAATCAGTATCAGGGTTACTCATTACAAAAGCATAAAAGACAGGTGGTTCAATAACAACTTCCTGCCCACGTCGCTGAAATAGTCGCTTGTTTGTAAGCAATGTTGCGACTCGCTTCATATTAGTATCATTAAGATTAATGTTGGGTCTACCACTCGCCATTTCGCGCAGCATAATGCGCTCGGATTCACTCAGGCTCGTCCAAATTGTACGACACTCCTCGCGAACTCCTGGGTGGGCCGCAAGTTGATAAGCAAGTTGTTGACTGGAGCGCATTACTGTATCGGCATCCAGGGCATCTAAGGTTTCCAGAGCGCGGAAACCGGCCCGAAGTAGCCCCGCATATCCTCCAGTAGCCCAGACAAGAAAGGTCTGCACATGGTCTCCGTATTGCTGATTGTTTCGCTTCATTAAACTCTGCACCATCTGATGCGCATCTTTTTCATTATAGGGACCAACATAGACGACACTGTCTGTGAATAGTTCGGCGAAAGGCTCAATATCCAGTAGTTTTATATTTGCCTCAGCCGCAATATCTAAGATTGGTTTGCGTGTGAATGTCAGGTACGACAATTGCTTTTTATTGATGTCTCTGAGACCTCGCAACGCCTGGAAGAATTTGATTGGAAGGTTAAACAGCATGTCCTCAAATTCATCAAACATAAAAACGATCTGGATACCTTGCCTCATGAAAAACTCTAGGCCAAGTTCCAGATAACGTATGCCCATGTACTTGAATAATGGATTATGTCCATCTCTAAAGACATCGAGCAACTCTTCAAAAGCCGCCGCATCTTCAGGATGAAGGACATCAGTTAACGGGAAAAACGCCAGGTATAGACGATGCATCAGCAATTCGTACCCGGCCCAAGCGCGAAATTGGTCATAATCAGGCGTGTCGGGATTTGGCATGGCGCCTAGTAACGAGGGGTCAATGATAATCGCCTTAAATTTCTCAGCATTAGCAACGTTCATATAGAACGCCTGAACATCGGGGTCAATCAGGTGCTGTAATAGATTCGACTTACCAACGCTACCAACACCAACGAGCGAGCACGAATCAGATGCCCGCCAGCGCGTCATAATGCGACCAACTTCTTCTTGTCGAAAATCCAACGGTTGCTTGCGGGTGCGTGAATGCTGCATTCGATTTGTTCCTATCGTGTAATTACTAGAACATTTCTAATCATTCGGGTTTCCCGAATCGCCAGAAGCACGTTCTTCAGTCCCAGCGAGTTTGGATGGTAAGCACCTTTAACAGTTCAAATGTATCAGATTTTTCATTTCAGGGCGAACGCAACCAACAGAGGCAAATCACAGTCACCACTAGGTATACCTTTGAATCAGATCAACACCCGCAACTATCTATACACACCATCACTTGCAAAAACATAGCACAAAACACGTTAAATTATTACTCGTGATAATGTCACTTATCACCGAGCAATGCTGTGATCGTCGCTCACGCTCTGTCCAGCATTGCTCAACCTGCCCGCTGTCGGCCAGGGGTGATAATTGGGCGATATCCCGACTGGTCGCCCGCGACCCGCTCCGTTCTGAGACGGCGCTCAGCTACCAGGGCAAAACAAAAACGCGCCCAGAGGGACTCGAACCCCCGACCTGCGGTTCCGAAGACCGTTGCTCTATCCACTGAGCTATGGGCGCATTCTTTATTTATTGTACTCAAAGTTAGAATCAGGTCAATTAGCAGTTCGCCTATCCAACACCTGCAGATTGTGCTGAATAGCTGCCAGAGCCACTTGATCGCCCAGTTGATGCTGGGACGCCTCCGCCTGATATAACAAACGGTAGGCATCTTCATATTCCTGTAATTTAATCAATAGCGCGCCAAGATTACCTTGCACGCGACCTAAAAGGTTCTTGTTGCCAGACATCTCAAGAAGTGTCAACGCAACTTGAAAATGAAAACGCGCGTCTTCGGGCCGTTGCAAACGATCATAACAACGCCCAAGAAGTATATGTACCGATACTTTGTTCTCTGCACTCTTGTTGAAAAGATCGAAACTATCCAGGAGTAATGTTAAGGCATGATCCGGCATATCCAGCAAGAGATATCCTTCTATTTCGAGAAATATTACGCGACTTGTTTTCGGGATACCTTCCAGCACCTCATGCATTTCCGAGACCTTACCAACATCCAAGAGAATCTGAGCCTGCTCAATATTCGCTGCCTCAGCCAGTTCTGCCACGCGCCAATTGATACCGATATTCTTCGCCCGATGCAAATACGAAAGAGATGCCTCATAGCGTCCCTGGCTTCGTAATAGAATAGCTGATTCCAAGATTGCCCATCCTTGTTGGACAAAATCACCTTCATGCCCGGTTAAGGAGATCAACCGGTCCAAAACACTCCAGGCTGCATCGAACTCAGAAACCCTCCGCAGAACATTGGCATAGATATACATGGTACGCAGTTCGTCGCAATGATTCTGTTGACGCGCATAAAAGTGTGCCAAGATTTGCTGCCAGCGCGCGGCATGACCTAGTCGCAGCCCATCCTGCCAATATTTGTTTAAGAGCAAAGATACCGCATCATCTGGCAAATTTAGCCAGTTCGACATAAGTAGCCCCTCAACAATTGACACATCCAAATACAAATGGTGAGATACGCCATCTATTAACCGCGCAACAAGGGAATCTATACTTCGCCTTGCCTCTTCATCATGTAGATACCGGGACTCAAGATAACGCCGTATTGAGGAATCAATTTGAAAAACGGGTTCAGGAAACGAGACATACCGGACCAAATGGCGATGGCATAGGGCTAGCACGGCCTCCTGGTGAGTATCCGATGTCCATAATCCTGTTATTTGTTCCATCGCTATGGCCTGACCAGGTGGGAACAATGCAAATGCTAACCAAGTCACCTTTTCATCCTTTGACAAGGACTTGTAGATGGAATCAAAGACCTGTGTGAAACCAATCTGAATAGCATCCCACGAGTCAATATTATAAAATGCTAACAGCACTGCCTGTGGATTCCCGCCAACGCCATCGGCTATTAAGGACGCCAGATGCTGAAGTTCCCCATCAATCGGGTAACGCATGTTCCCGATTTCTTCAATCATGGAGACTACATCCTGTCGTCTTAGCTCGCTTAAGATTACGTAGGTCAACTCTGTTGCTACAGGAACAAGGATCTGACTAGTCATGCAAACAATGGCCTGATCCAGATCGGTCAGAAGGGTTATCAACCCATTCGCATTCTGAGTGAGAACAGCTTCCGCGCCATCCAGTATAATAGCTACCCGCGACTGAGCGAGACAATCACGTATTGTCAATCTGGTGTCTTTCGCGAGCAATTCATCCCTTATATGATCTTGAACCGCCTGCACAGATGGCGGTTCGCTCAGCCATATTAGTCGATCAATAAACTGATCTTCAATCAATCTACGTATAAGTTCTTGCGTAAAGGCTGTTTTGCCAATTCCAGCCACGCCTGTTATCAGGAAATGGTATGCATCGCCACTTAGAATCGCTTTGCGGACATTCTTCAAGTCCGTATCACGACCCCATAAACGCACTGCTCGTGTTGATGGAAGGCTGTTGACAAGATGCTGCCGCCACAGTTGTGCTCGCAGTTCCCACTCCTGGTTTACCAGAATATCCGTCACTTGGCGCAAGACGCGCTGGAGGTATCGGCGTAAGGTGCGCGCATCAACGCCGAACATATTGCAAAACATCTCATTCGTAATGTCCAAATCAACCCTTACATAACGAAAGTAGAGGACAGTCCATCCCATCAGGTTGAAGGCGCCAGTTTCGCGACATTGCCGCAATGCATCTAATGCCGCTGCGAGCGAAATATCACCGGAAATCGGCAGCAGGCCATGAAGTCGCCGATAATGATCGTAGGTGTCTGTAATAATTCCTAATAGCAGCGTCTCGAGAGCGTACTCACGATGATGCTCAATCCGGGGGAATTCTGGGGCACTAATAATCTGATCAACTAAAGCAAGGTAGTGCAGTGGGTTTGGCCTGCGATTCTGTCCAATATAAATCAGTGCATCTAAAGCAGCGCGGACAAATTCAACACTGATAAAGGGTTTTTGTGCATCGGCTACCATACAGCATCTGGGAACGTCTGAATACCGGCGTGTACACCAACTCGCTTATACATCTGAAATCCCGTATACGGATGCCCAAGAATACCATCATGGATTGCCCATGCTCTACCACGGATGGTCTTCCAGGCATCAGGCGGGCGAAACACACGGTCATTCGAAAGCTTGGCGTGTAGTTCGCCGCCAGGCTGAAACTCCGTGTGAATTCTCTGCATTTCCCGATGTCCTCGCATATAGTTAAATCCGTAACGCTCAAAGATGACTGCATTGTGATACGCCATTGGCTCGATCAAAAACATATCATGACCCAGGTTGCTTACAAATTGCTCAAATAGTGGAATCGCATGGCGAAATGAGCGCAGACCGGGCCGAATTTGTCCAGGTGCCAATCCGTAGTTCATTGCAGCTTCCTCCGCCGCAAGGTTGCGCCCCGCCGTGCCTAGATGTGTTGGGTTGCCATTTGCATCCACATCGATATTAAAGCGAGGTCCATCGGGGTTATTCATCACAACCAGCAATACCAACAGTTGGTTGTTAAACGTATCCGCCATATTCAGGTACAAGGCCGGGTCACGATCTGCCGCCTGTCTGTAAACGGAAATTTCCAGCGCCCTACTACCATTGGGACAGCGAAAACGTACAACAGGATAACCGTCAACAGTAAGTGTGTCCGGGTCTATCTGGTAGGCGGAATAAATCCAATCAGGAAGCAGTGTGCGGTAAATTGCCAGCTTTCTCTCTTCCGCAAGACGATTTACCTCGCGTATAGAATTCCCCCACAGCTCACTCATTGCTGGTGACCCTCTTTCAGCGCTCGGCGTACTTCGCGCTCAGAATCGCGCTTTGCAATGGCCTGGCGCTTATCATATTGCTTTTTACCACGCGCCAACGCAATCTCCACTTTTGCACGGCCACGTTCAAGATATAGCATTGTGGGGATAATTGTGTAGCCGCGTTCTCGTGACCGATCAACAATCTGGTTTATCTCGCGCCGATGCAAGAGCAACTTACGGGGACGCAGCGGGTCATCGTGACCGAAAATGCTGGCATTTTTGTACAACGCGATATGCACACCTATCAGCCACAACTCACCGCCTCGAACTTCAACATAACTGTCTCTCAGATTGACATTATTGGCACGAATAGATTTTATCTCCGACCCCATTAAGACCAGGCCGGCTTGATAAGTAGTTTCCAATTCATAGTCATGATAGGCCTTGCGATTTTTGGTGACAACCTTTATTCCGTCTTTACTCATCTTATTCCTGTGCCAACTGGCTGCTTAACTGGCGAAGTGCCTCGCCTAATTCCACGTCTCGTCCATTAATATCCGGGATTATAGCAATATCCGGTTGTAATCCCACGCCATCTAATTTCTGATACTCTGGAGTAAACCACTCCGCGGAAGTGACATGCAAAGAAGATCCATCCGAGAGTCGAAAAATCTGCTGGACAGTTCCCTTGCCAAAGGTCTGTTGTCCGATCAATATGCCACGCCTGCGATCCTGTATGGCACCCGCAACTAATTCTGCGGCACTGGCAGTGTTGTGATTAATCAGCACTACAAGTGGGAGACTAGTTATTGCCCCAGGCGAATCAGCTTCCAGCGCCTTCTCAGTCTGATTATTTCGCTCGTAAACTACAACACCTTCGCCTAAGAACTGCCCAGCAACCATAATTGACTCATTTAGCAGCCCGCCACTGTTATCCCGCAAGTCCAAAACCAGTCCCTCAACCCCTGCCGTCTCCAATTCGGATATTGCCGCAGCCAACTCATCTGGGGTACGATTTGTAAATCGAAGCACCTGTAAATAGCCGATGCGTAAATCTTCAGGCACGACACGCCAGGTTACAGATGGAACATTGATAACACCAAAAGGAACGAAGGTCGTAAATTCATCACCGTCCGGGGATTGGATGACAGTCAGAGTCACTCCGTTTCCATCCTTTACCTCACCACGTAACATTTGATCAACCAGGTCTGGTTGCATACTAATGTCTACTGGCACCCCATTGATAGCCACCAGCACAGCCCCCGCCATAATACCTTCAGTAACAGCCGGGCTATCATCATAGGGATAGACGATCATTTGACCTTGTTCATTACGTTGTATCTGTACTCCAATACCTCCATAAGTACCGGCAAGAACATCTGACTCGCTCTGCGCAACAGGGGGTTCAATAAAGAATGTGTAATGATCGTCCAATGTCTCCAATACACCCCTAATGGCTCCGTATTCAAGAGCTGAGTGTTCCGGTTGTTCCCGTAAGTAATGTTGATCGAGCAGTACCTGAACCTCATTCAGCAAGGGGAATTCAGCTACACCTATTCCCATTACCTGATCTGTGTTGATTAGATCATGGGACAAAAAGCCAAGCAGAAAAGTCAGCCCCAATATCGTTCCCACAACTGCGCCACTCACAATTGAACGCCAAAATGGATGATTTTTCATGGATAGCTTGCGCCCGACCCCATTTACATGATTTACTATGAATAATCACTAATTAAGGTGAATTGTAGCACCGCTTATGTATAAACCCAACTCTGATTCTGTCAGGCGGAAACGATGAACACACAACGCGAGATACCGCTCATTCTGGTGGCCGACGATGAACCTCACACTACCATTATGCTTGAACGCATCTTTACCAGGGAAAATTACGAAGTAAGGTCGGTTCACAATGGTGTAGATGCGCTTGAAACCGCACAAAAGCTAATACCAGATCTTCTCCTCTTGGATATACAGATGCCCTTAATGAATGGCTTTGAAGTGCTAAAGGCTTTACGGGAAACACCGTCAACCAGCACTCTGCCGACAATCATCATCACCGCACGTGCCCGCCAACCAACAGACGTCGCACATGGGTTAAATCTGGGTGCCGACGATTACGTCTACAAACCATTTGAGCCTAAAGAACTGCTTGCGCGTGTAAAGAGCAAAATCAAGGCGCACGAGCTTGAAATGGCGCTGCAACGGCGCACGCGGGAGCTAGAGGCGCTCCTTACCATAAGTGATGAATTCAATCTCTATATCGAAATAGATGATTTGCTGACCCTTGTTCCCGATTTGTCCTTGGCTTTTCTCCCAGGAGAATCTGCGATGATTTGCCTGTTGGATGAGCAGCAAGCCATAAACTGCTACACCAGACATCGAGCAGGTTCTAAGGTATACCACAAACAATTAGTCCCACCTTCTTTTATTGACAAATTTATCTCAAACCCAGTACCCAGCATCTGGGCAAATGAACCCTCCTCTTTGGAAGATTTTGACTACGATTCTGGCATGATCGTTGCCCTGCCACATGGTGAGAGTCTTCTTGGGTTTTTACTTATTGCTTCGCGCGAATCGCAATACGATGACAAGCATCTACAACTATTCCAGGGGATTGGGCGGCAGGCAGCGCTGGCGATCCGTAATGCGCAGCTCTATGAAATTCAATCGAATTATGCTTTGCACCTGGAGGATATGGTAAACGAACGCACCAAAGAACTTGAATCCGCCCAACAGCTTTTGATACGAGCTGAGAAATTGGCGTCTATCGGACATCTGGCCGCAAGCATCGCCCACGAAATAAACAACCCATTGCAGCCTATTAGAATCAACCTGGAGCATATGCTGGAGGACATTCAGGACAACGTACCAATTGATACGCGGGCGGTTGAGACAATTCAGGAGAGTGTAGAGCGTATCCGCCGTATTGTGAGCCGCTTGCTGGAGTTTACAGGAAAGCGCAATCTGGACAGCAGCGATATTCAACTCTTGAACATTCGCCAGATAATAGAAAGTGTTATCGGTCTCAATCGAAAGTTCTTTGAGAAGGAAAACATGCAGATTGCTGCCGATTTAAATGATTTGCCACCGGTGTACGGTAGTAAGGATCAACTTGAACAGGTTTTTATGAATATTATCTTAAACGCAAAGGCCGCGATGCAGCAAAATGGCACACTTAGAATTGGGACCTATCTTGACAATGACTATGCAATCGCCCAGTTCACAGACAACGGAATCGGCATCCCATCAGAGGAACTCAGTAAGATTTTTGATCCATTTTACTCAACCAAAGCCAGTGGTACCGGGTTAGGACTTTTCGTGAGCTATGGAATCGTCCAGCAGCACCATGGAGAAATAGAAGTCAGTAGTCAGGTCGGGAAAGGGTCAACCTTTACCGTCCGGCTGCCGATACATAAGTAGCTCGTCAATGAAACCGATCACTCAATGGGCTGCCAGGCAGCCTGAAAATCGGCTGTTTCCAACTTGCCGCTCGAAAAGTCACTGGCAAGTTGACGGGATACACCTACTCCCATCCATGCCTCGCCAGTATCGCAATTCTGGACTCGGCTACCTATAGCGTCAAATTCACCGTTTATGGACTCTATGTTACTTGCCAATGTATCAAGGGCGAGTGGCAAGGTTTGGCGTGCCTGGCGGCGGTCAGACTCGCAGACAGTTACGACTAACATGTTACCGATTGAGGTTGATTCCAAAGAGACCGCTTGTTCTGGTAAATTGAAAGCTGCCATTGACGTATAGACAGCCGCATATTCACTTGAGTCCTGCGCAGGAACTGATGTATTCAGTATCTGGCTTGCCCTTGGAGTCACTCCTGAGGTATCAATAGTACCAGCGGGATTCTGAAGAAGCATAAATATAACAACAACTAACACAACTCCCATTATCGCCGCCGGAATTAAAATGCTGCGCAACGACCGCCCTGTTACGTTATCTTTGAGATCATTCTCCTCCATACCAGGCAAGCCAGGTAAAGTGGCGGGTAAATTTGGCACATCGAAAGGCATCTGTTGATCTGTTCTGGTATCAAGAGCGTCAGTTGGCAGATTGGTCTCAAGTGTCTGCAAAAGTGATTTTGCTTCTGGATAATCTTTATCAATACGCAGAACGTTCTGTAATGCGATGTGCGCAGTTTCCGGATCCGTTACGGCATGTGCGTAGAGCCACCAAACATCCGCATCGTTGCGATCGGACTCAATTAATGGCTTTAGAAGCTGTTGAGCTTCAGTAAGCCGTTCGGCTTCAATCAGGTCAAATGCCTTCGCCAGCACATATTCCGTTGTATCGCTCATTTAGCATCCCCATTGGTTTTGTTCCGGAAGTAACAACGTCCCTTGGAACAACATTATTTTAGTATGAGTATAATGCGAAAAGGTTATCAGGGAAAGGAATTAGTGAAACATCAGCAGAAAGCAAATAGAACCCACTAATGTGAGTTCTATCAGAGTGTCCCGGAGAGGACTTGAACCTCCACCCCGCAAGGGACACAGCCCTCAACCGTGCGCGTCTGCCTATTCCGCCACCGGGACATATAACACTCTATTCAACGGATATTATACCGCCAGACGGCAGACTGTCAATTCCTTATTGCGCTATGACTGTGTATTCTTTTGCACGAAATCCCATAGTAATCCCAACGCGGTTCTGATATGCTAATTTTCTTTCCTTTTCATGACCATGAAGCTGCGGCTTATGGAAACAAGGGTAAAAGACCATGCGAATCGCTGTTGACGTAATGGGGAGTGACAACTACCCATTGCCAGATATTGAGGGTGCCATACAAGCCGCCAGAGAGTATGGCGATGAAGTTCTACTGGTTGGCGATCAGTCAACTATAGAAGCCACTTTAAGCAAGTTTGATGTGAATGGCTTGAAATTAACGATCATCCATGCAGAAGAAGTTGTTACAATGCATGATAAGCCGGGCGCTGTCGGAAAATCGAAGCCAAACTCATCTATGCATGTTGGGATGAATCTGATAAACAGCGGTGATGCGCAAGCCTTTGTCACAGCCGGCAATACAGGAGCCGCATTGACCATTGCGATGCTCTTTACCCTGCGTCGTATTCCTGGGGTTAAACGCCCCGCGCTCAGCTCCATTATTAAAGTGCGCGGTCATCAAGTTATTCTCGTGGACATTGGTGCAAACACAGATTCCAAGCCGGAGTGGATGGCGCAATTCGCATTGATGGGCGACATCTATGCGCGTAAAGCATTAGGACTTCAAAACCCTCGAATCGCACTACTCTCTAACGGAGAGGAAGAAGAAAAAGGTAACCAGGCAATCCGAGAAACTCACGAAATCCTTAGCACCTACCCACAGCTGAATTTCGTTGGCAACGTGGAGCCAAAGGAGGTACTGAGCGATCAGGCTGATGTCGTTGTCTCTGATGGCTTTACGGGCAATATTGTGGTCAAGGCGTTTGAGGCTTTTGGAAATGCGTTATCTGGCTTAATAAGGGAAGAATTGACCCGCGATCCAGTATCAATGTTAGGCGGATTGCTGGCAAAACGCGCATTCAATCGTGTTTCTAAGCAAATTGACCCATTTGAAATCGGTGGTGCGCCTCTTTTAGGAGTGAATGGTGTTGTTATTATAGGTCATGGCCGCTCAAATGCGCGGGCAATCAAAAATGCTATAGGTCAGGCGCGGTTGGCGGTCACTGGCAATATTGTTCAAGCTATTCACGATGGTCTAAATGTATCGCAATCAATGCGCGAAGACACAGCAGAGTGAGGGATTATGGAATTGTTACGTAATGGTCGACCGAGAGTAGTCATTACCGGATTGGGTAGTGTCACCGCACTTGGCCCGGTCAAAACATTATGGGATGGTCTGAAATCAGGACAGTCGGGCATCCGCCGCATTGAGACCATTCCCATTGATCACGTTCCCGTTCAAATCGGCGGCGAAGTGCGTAATTTTGATCCTACGGAGTATATTGAACCAAAAGAAGCGCGACGGATGGGGAGAGCCTCCCATTTCGCCATTGCGGCAGCAACAATGGCTCTAGAAGATGCCAATATAACGATTGATGAAGTCGAGGCCGAAGGAGAACGAGTTGGCGTGGTGATTGGTTCATCACTGGGTGCGCACGAGATGGCCGAGCAGAGCACATTCAAGTACAAAACGGGGGGCTATAACAAGCCCAATCCGCTTTCGCTGATCAATGCGCTTCCCAATATGCCTGCTCACTATGTGAGCCGCTTTCTGCGCGCCTTAGGGCCGCTTAACGCACCCTCTACAGCCTGTGCCGCCGGAACACAGTCGGTGGGCGAAGCCAGTGAGTTAATTATGAATGGCCGCTCCGACATGGTGATCACAGGTGGGGTTGAGGCCGTACTGCAGGATTACGCGATTGCAGGATTTGATGCCATGAAGGCGTTGGCAAATGAGTACAACGCTAATCCGGCTGCCGCAAGTCGGCCATTTGACGCAAATCGTTCTGGGTTTGTGTTCAGCGAGGGCTGCGGCATCGTCATTATTGAGAGCCTGGCCCACGCCCTGAAACGGGGCGCACGTATATATGCAGAGATTCTCGGCCATGCTTCTTCCTCTGATGCTTATCATGTTGCAGCCCTTGATCCTGAAGGCAAGGGGGCGATACGTTCAATGACATGGGCGCTGGAATCGGCTCATGTAAACCCAGAGGATATTCAATACATCAACGCACATGGGACGTCTACAAAAGCCAATGATGCTATGGAGACACTCGCAATCAAGCGTGTTCTTGGTGAACACGCATACAATGTCGCCATTAGTTCTACAAAGAGCATGATGGGCCATGCTCTGGCTGGCTCTGGCGCGATTGAGATCATTGCTTGTGCGAAAAGCCTGGCAGAAAAGGTTATCCACCCAACGATAAACTACGAAACCCCCGATCCTGAATGCGATTTGGATTATGTGCCAAACATAGCGAGAGACTTCAAGAACCTGAAATATATTCTCTCAAATAGCTTCGGCCTGGGTGGGCAAAACGCATCAATTGTACTCGGAGCAATCTAAGCACCAAACCATTTTCGTGGTTCAAGTTAAAACGCACGATGCCATTCGTGCGTTTTGCATTCTAAACCGCCGTGTACTATCATTGGAATGATTAGCGGATTGGGGTTGAGGCATTCATGCAGGACAATTTACGCCTAATAGATCAGCTTATCGGCCAGCGAGACACCAAGAAGGCCGAGATGCTCATCGCAAAAGGTCTGCGAACCACGCTGCATAAGTCGGAAAGGAATGAACTCCTTATCCAACGCGCCAGATTGCGTTTATTGATTGCGCGGCCTGATGATTCGCTCATTGATCTGCTAGCAGTCCAGGCTGATGATGAATCCGCTTATCAGGCTTTGCCTGTCCAGGAATTGGTAGCTGATAGCTATCTGGCGCGGTTTGAACTGGCTAGCGTTGGATTTGCGGATCGCAATGACACGGTTATAGCCGAAAGTATCTATCGAAAAATTCTAGAGCAAGAGCCTGAATACAGTAATGCGGGTTGGATTTACTATCAGATTGGCCGCGTCCAGATGACCAGCGGTGATACCGAAGCCGCCGTTCAAGCATTTCAGACCGCATTGCTTAATCCTAGTCATGTACACAACCTGACGGCTTATTGTTACGAGAGATTGGGCTTTATTGCATTCTATGAGCGGCGTATCCTGAGTAAGGCACTCACATTTCTAAACAAATCAGTAGACACTTATCCTGCCAGTGAAGATCAAAGCTGGCTGATTCAGGTCCATAACTTACGCAGTCGGGTCCTACGAGAAATGCAGGATTTTCAAGCGGCACTTCAAGCGGCACAAAAAGCCGTAGAAATCGCGAGTACCAGCGGAGTAGAAGGTCGCAAAGGATTATCTGAAGCGCTACTCACTTCCGCAGAGTTAGTTTCAGTCATGATGGGCCATGAAAAAGAAACGGTATTTTATCTTCAGCGATTCCTGCAAATTGCACGGAAACCACTGGGGGTAGATGTGACGTGGTCCCGGGTATACGAAATGTTGGGTAGCGCTTACTTTCGACTCAAGCAGTATCAGGATGCGCTAGTTTCATACCAAAGCTCCTTGCAGTTCAATCCCGATCACCCCTGGGAAATTTCGTTACGTTACCAGATTGCTTGCTGCCATTATCACCAGCGGGAATATGAAAAGGTTATCAAGGAGCTTCAACCGCTTATAAGCGCTGTCGAAATCAGCGACTATCGGGTTTACGATGTCATCGGTAATGCTCGGTTTGCCCTGGGGAATTATGATGAAGCTTTGGAGATGTATCAAGTTGCCTTGCGACTCGTGCCACCCAATGCGGATGACAAAGAAAAAATTGAGAAGTATTATGAATTTGCGCAGCACTTAAGCATAAATACTGACCCGAATACTTCCCCACCCATTAACCAAGGATGAGTCGTTTTTGATGGCAGATGTGACTGTTGTTGGTGGAGGTCTGGCAGGTTCCGAGGCAGCTTGGCAGCTTGCTGAGCGGGGTTTTCGTGTGGATTTGTACGAGATGCGTCCACATCAATCTACGGGCGCGCATGTTTCCGATCAATTGGCCGAATTAGTGTGCAGTAATTCATTGGGATCGAAGCTTCCTGATCGGGCAACAGGTTTACTTCAATCCGAACTTGTGATGCTGCGGGGATTACTGCTAGATTGTGCCCACCGCACCATGGTTCCGGCGGGAGGTGCATTAGCCGTAGATCGTGAACATTTCGGGCGTATCGTCACTGATACAATTCAGTCTCACCCGAATATCACAGTGATCCGCCAGGAAGTAACCACACTCGAAGATACCCCCACAATTATCGCAAGCGGCCCCTTAACCTCGCCGGCGATGAGTGAAGCATTGGCACAGCTTACCGGGCAGGCGTATTTGCATTTCTATGATGCGATTTCGCCTATCGTCAAAGCAGATACCATTGATATGAATATTGCTTTTTCAGGCAATCGCTATGATCGCGGAGAAGCCGAAGAAGGCGATTATATCAACTGTCCAATGAACGAGACTGAATACCGGCGATTTGTTGAGGCCGTTATAAACGCGGAGACGATTACGCTTCGGGATTTTGAGCGAGATGATCCAAATTTCTTTGAGGCGTGTGTTCCGATAGAACAGTTAGCAGCACGTGGGGATGATACACTGGCCTTTGGACCAATGCGCCCGGTAGGCCTGCGCGACCCACGAACAGGAAAGCGCCCACATGCAATAGTACAACTACGCCGCGACAATGCTGCTGGTACGCTCTACAATATTGTTGGTTTCCAAACGAACATCCGTTGGGGAGAGCAGCGGGAAGTTCTTCGACTGATTCCTGGCCTGGAGCGGGCGGAATTTACACGCATGGGGCAGATGCATCGCAATACATTTGTGAACTCCCCTACCCTATTAGCGCAAACGCTCCAATTTAAGGGTCGTGCAAATCTGTTCTTTGCCGGGCAATTGACCGGCATTGAGGGGTATATGGGAAACATCGCCACCGGGCTATTGGCCGGGATAAATATGAGCAGATACCTTTCAGGCAGACCGCTGTTTGTCTTGCCTGAGGGCACCATGCTTGGTGCATTATGTTACTACGTCACCCATTCTGAACCAAAGCATTTTCAGCCGATGAAAGCGAATTTTGGAATCCTGCCCGAACTCTCTCCATATGTAAGAAACAAGCGTGATCGTTACGCAGCATACGTTGAGCGTTCTCTTGACCAGTTGCGCGAATTCATAATAAATGCTACAGATAAATATCTGAACTATGGTAAATAAACCGATTAGGAAGCGCCATCACGTATGACGGCTTTTGCAAACTGGCTTGAAGACAATTTGACACTATTGATTGATACAGCAACCGCGCGTTTGTCCCAGGATGAAGCATTGCGCTCAGAGGTCAACGAGTCTGTCAGTGCGTTTTACGACTCATTTTTACAATCTATCCGCCATAAGAATGCGAGTATTTTGAATACAATCCTGATTGATTGGGTGGAATCGCGCAGCGCGCCTACAGATACAACTTCAACCGAGCTGATCGCCGTACTCTCGACTCTCAAACAGGTGATGTGGGAGCACATCCAGGTGACGGCTTCTTCCGGTGATGTGGTTAATCACCTGCTGGCAAGCGAACAATTGTTCAGAGAGTCTTCCATTTTTCTTTCACGTCTAGAATCGGAGAATCTCTTGTCTAGCCTGCGCTCTCAATTGCAGAAAGCTCAGAGCCGAATCGAACAGCTGGACAAAAGCAAGTCTAATTTTATCGCTGTTGCCGCCCATGAACTGCGCACCCCTCTCACATTGGTAGAGGGATACCTCGGCATGTTATCTAATAACCCGTTAATCACAGGCGCTCAAGATACCGCATTATTAATCGAGGGTGTTGAGGGTGGCACAAAACGACTGCGAGAGATCATCTCTGACCTGATAGATGTTTCTTTGCTTGATCTGGATTTGATGGAGTTGTATTTTCAGCCTGTTTGGCTTCGGCAGATGCTGGGCACGATGGCTCGAAATGTTGAGAAAACACTGAACCAGCGCAACCTGGAACTGGTCATTCATGAATCTACGATACCTGCTCAACTTACCTATGCCGATCAGGATCGTTTGATGCAGGCTGTGCAGAAAATTATGATGAACGCTATTAAGTACACTCCAGATGGCGGGTTAATTGTTATTAAAGGCAGAGAATTGCCTGGGTTTGCCGATGTAAGCATTATTGACAGTGGTATTGGGATCGCCCCGGAAAATCTATCGCGCATCTTTGACACCTTTTCCGCTTTGGGAGATGTCGCCCTGCATTCGAGTGGAAAAACAAAATTCAAGGGTGGTGGCCCAGGTTTGGGTCTGCCAATCGCTAAAGGCATAATAGAGGCGCATGGTGGCACTATCTGGGCGGAGAGTGATGGTTACGACGAAGAGACGTATCCTGGTTGCACATTCCACATTATGATCCCTATGCGGGATACCCCTCCCGATGATAAAATAGCGACGGTCTTGAAATCCGAAATTACAGTAGAAGATGAAATATAGTGCCTGAAATATCTGATCGGTTGCGTAATCTGCCTCCGTACTTTTTTGCCCTTATTGGGCAGCGAATGCGCGAAATGCAGGAGCGTGGTCTGGATATTGTCCGTCTGGATATTGGCAATCCCGATATGCCACCACCGCCTCATGTGGTGCAAACCCTGGCCGAATCGGTTCGGAATTCAGGCAAACATGGCTATTCTGGCTATCAAGGCACCCCAGCATTTCGCCAGGCAGTGGCGCGCTATTATCAGCGTCGCTTTGGTGTTGACCTGGACCCGGACACCGAAGTGCTGCCGTTGATTGGTAGTAAAGAGGGTATTGTGAATATGTCGCTGGCATATCTGGATGCTGGGGATATTTCACTTGTGCCAGATATTAGTTATCCATCATACGCTACCGGCGCTCGGCTTGCTGGGGCAGCAGTTTACTGGTTGCCCACAGTTGCGAGCAATTATTATCTGCCGGAAATAGACGTGATCCCAGATGACATTGCTTCTCGCGCTAAAGTGTTATGGGTAAATTACCCAAACAACCCGACCGGAGCAACCGCTGACATAGGATTTTACAACAAATTGACGCGGTTTTGCTTGAAGAATGATATTCTGCTTCTCTCAGACAATCCCTATGTTGATGTTACATTTGATGGTTATCAGGCTTGTAGTGCTCTTTCTGCGGAGAATGCAAAAGCCTGTACTGTTGAATTCGTATCATTCTCTAAAACATTCAATATGGCAGGTTGGCGACTAGGCGCAGCCGTAGGTAATGCAGCTGCACTACGAACACTTTTGCAGGTCAAGAGTAATGTTGATAGCGGTCATTTCCAGGCCATCTATGATGCCGGAATTGCGGCATTGGATCATACGCCTCAGTCCTGGATAAATGAGCGTAATGCAGTCTATCGCCGCCGCCGTGACCGGATTCTGGAAGCACTACCCGAGATTGGCCTGGTCGCAGACAAGCCAAAGGGAACCTTGTACATTTGGGCACATGCCACACAGATTGCGAGTCAAGAGTACATTGAGCGTGCGCTAACCGAAGCGCACGTGGCGCTTGCTCCCGGCGAAGCTTACGGAAAAGGCGGAAAAAACTACATCCGGCTGAGTGTAGGTGTATCGGATGATCGTCTGGATCAAGCGCTGGGTCAACTAAAATCCTGGTACACTTCTGCCTACAGATCAGGATAAGCAAGGCCAATTATGTCGAGACAACATGAGGTAATCAACGCAGAGTATGAACGGGCGTTTGTGGTGGGTGTTGAATTATATGGCACACGGCCATTGTTGACTCTGCAAGACTCGTTAAGTGAGTTGTCGTTGCTTGCAGATACTGCCGGAATGACAGTTGTGGGCCAGGCAACACAAAACCTGCGACACATTGATCCAAATACATTTATTGGTTCTGGCAAAGCAGAGGAAATCCGCGAGGCTGTGCTCGAAGCACAGGCGCAGGTCATCATTTTTGATGATGAATTGTCTCCACGACATCAGCGCGAGCTTGAAAAAGTGTTTGGGGAAGATATCCGAGTTATTGATCGCACGGTGTTGATTCTGGATATTTTTGCTCAACATGCACGCACTCGTGAAGGTTCACTACAGGTCGAGCTGGCGCAGTATGAGTACCGTCTACCCCGCTTAACTCGCCAATGGACGCACTTAGTGCGTCAGGCTGGTGGCGGGGCAGCCCGGGGTGGCGCGGCTGGGGTCGGCCTGCGCGGGCCGGGCGAAACACAACTCGAAGTTGACCGGCGCGAGATTCGTCGAAAGATAGACAAACTCAAGACTGATCTGGAGCGTGTTCGTCAGCATCGTCAGCAGCATCGTCAGCAGCGCAGCCGAACCGGTATACCAGTCATTTCATTAGTGGGCTATACCAATGCAGGAAAATCAACGCTGCTTAAGGCATTGACAGGAGATGATATTTACGTGGCCGATCAGTTATTTGCCACACTTGATCCCCTGTCCCGGCGGGTTGATCTTCCTTCCGGGCGGCAGATTGTCATGACGGATACGGTAGGTTTCATTCAGAAACTGCCCACAACGCTTGTTGCTGCATTTCGCGCAACACTGGAAGAAGTTGCAAATGCGAATCTGTTGGTACATATTGTAGATGCATCACATCCAAATGCGCCGCAACATATCGAAGCAGTTGAAGATACACTGGCTGAACTTGAGGTGCCACCTATACCGCGTATCCTTGTATATAATAAATCCGATTTATTGCCGCCGGGGCAGCCACCTCTTGCTCGCGCTGGAGGGGAAAAGTATGATGCTGAAGTAACGGTTTCGGCGATCACTGGCGACGGTGTATCAAATCTTCTATCGGCGATTGAAACTACACTTTCCGCATCCATGCGGCGTGTAACTTTACTTTTTCCGTATGACCGAGGCGATCTGTTATCCATGCTTTTTTCATCAGCAACGATTGAATCGCAGGAACACACACCGTCTGGCGCACGGGTTACGGCACACCTCCCACTATTCTTATACGAACGTCTGAAAGACTATCTGATTTCGAGCGAATAGACATGTTCAAGCGAATTGATCGATCCTCTTCATTAGCACGATTGATTGAATGGATAAGTGAGTTTCTTGCGCGCCGCCGTGGCTTGCCAGTTGTGATTGGTATTGTGTTGGTGGTTGTAAGCTTCGTTATCCAGGTAATTAATGTCTCCGCAAACTCTCAGGTTCTACAATTAGCGGGGGTTGTCATTGAGCATATCGGCGTCTTAATTGCATTGATTGGCATGCTGCTTTCTCAGCCACTTGGAAAGTAATAGCACTTCTTTCGCATTATATTATGATTGAGTATCGTTTCCTGGATGATATAGCTACCTTTGAACAGGTGGTTGATCTTGAGATTGCTGTTTGGCAGCTTGCTCCCCGTGACGCGGTTCCTTCCAGTCTGATTCACGCTGTTACGGTTAGTGGCGGGATGTTAGTGGGGGCCTTTGATGACACACGGCTCATTGGAATGGGATTTGCGCTTCCCGCACGTCAGGGAAGCCAATGGTTGCTCTGGTCACATATGGTTGGCGTTCACCCCGATTACCAGGGTCGTGGTATCGGTCTTGGTTTGAAGCAGATGCAACGTTCCTGGGCTTTGCAGAATGGTTACAGTACTATTGCATGGACTTTCGATCCTTTGCAGCGGGGAAATGCGAATCTAAACCTACATTTATTGGGCGCTGTGTCAAATGCATATCATGTGAACTTTTATGGCGAAATGACCGATGGTATTAATGCAGGGCTTCCGTCCGATCGGCTTGAGATCACCTGGCATCTAAAAAACAAACGGGTCGCGCGTCTGTCTGATGGCGGCCCCCCTTCCCCACTTACAAGAAACTACCCTGAAGATGCATTCCTTTTGTATAACGCAGGCGACGATACGCCGCAGGTAAAACCACTCGACTCATCATTCTCCTATATTTTCGCAGAAGTACCCATGAATCTCACGGCTTTGAAACAAACGAATCCGCAGCGAGCATACGATTGGCGAATGGCTCAGCGGCAGGCACTGCAATCTGCGTTTACTGCTGGTTATACTGCTGTTGATTTTATCAGTACAGAAAACCGTGCTTTTTACATCCTCCAAGCCCCCCAGGTCTGGTACATGTATGTTCTGCAATGTAGTGATACAAGTCTATACACGGGTATCGCCGTTGATGTTTATCGGCGCGTTACGCAGCATAACGCGGGCCGTGGAGCGGCATATACGGCAGCGCGGCGCCCCGTAAAATGTGTTGCAGCCTGGCGTTTTCTGGGACGTAGTGCTGCGCTAAAAGCTGAAGCAGCATTCAAGAGGTTGAGTCGTCAGAAGAAGCAGCAGTATATTGATATGAAGAAACCTTATCAAGACGCCCCTTTTGTATTTGACTGATACCTTCTCATTGTTGGATCTGACCGAGCAAAACTGGCAATATTTTGTATACTTGTTAAGATATTATGGCTGGCGGCGTCCGAATAACTGCCAGTATAATATTGTACTGCTGATCTTTTTTTGGAGGAGAACCATGTCTCGCACTAAAGCAATACTGTTATTTCTTTCCGTACTCCTGATTGCAGTGCCGGTGTTCGGTACTATCGCACAAGACGCGTCTCCCGCTTGGCCTGATCTTGGCGGTCGCGAAATCGTGATCGCTGTAGAAAATGCCTATCCTCCCTATAACTTCTACAATGAAAATAACGAGGCTGTCGGCTGGGATTATGATACGTTCAATGCAATATGCGCGCTGTTAAATTGCGTCCCGGTTTTTGAAGAAGTCGGTTGGGATGGCATGTTGGCGGGTATTGCTACTGGTCAGTGGGATGTTGCAGGTGATGGCATCACCTACACTGTCGCCCGCGATGAGAGTGTAGATTTCTCCAGTCTCTATCAGGCATACGATGAAGCATTGCTCGTACGCGAGGGTGAAGACCGGTTCACGGATCCTGAGAGCCTAAAGGCTCTGCCCGAATATCGTGTGGCAACACAGGTCGGCACGACTAATGAAATTACCGCAAAGAGCCTTTTTGCCGAAGACCGAGTGTTGAGCTTTGACACTTTTGGTGCTGCCATTGAAGCACTGCTGAACGATGATGTGGATGCAGTGGTTGTAGACCGCCCTGCTGCTGAGGGATATATTGAGGCACAAGGCGGCATGATGACTCTGCCGGGTTCGCTGGCCGGCATTGAAGGTCTGGCATTTGCGTTCCCGCCAGGCAGCGAACTGGTCCCCTACATCAATGCGGCTATGTGGTCGCTTCAGGCTACTGGTGAATGGGATGCCATTTATGTGAAGTGGTTCGAGTCGAATTAACGCTTCGCAAGTGGATGTAGTGTGCTGCGAGGTGGGTGATGGCGACTCACCTCGCACTTTTTTAATACACGAAGATTTATTCAAGGGATTGTGTGATGGTCAGTTCGGAACGTTCAAGCAACCAACTGATAAAGCAGATAGGACAGCGCTTTAGCCGACGCGGTTGGCTGTTAGCTTTCTTCCTGCTCGATTTATTGATTATTTATGGAATTTTCAACAATGACAAGCTTATAGATGCCTGGAATTTTGTTATCCGGGGTATCGGGGTAACAATTCAGATTACTATTTGGGCATTTGTATTTGCCTTGATTATTGGCCTAATAACAGCGTTTGGCCGTATATCGAAGAATGTATTGATTTATAATGTTGCTACCTTCTATGTTGAGATATTTCGCGGTCTACCATTGTTGGTAATTATTCTGATCTTTGCCTTTGTTGTAACTCCGGCAATCGTTGACTGGATTGCTCAGTCGCCTTTCGATGATGTTGTTCAAGTAATCTTTGGCGCGAACCCAGAGACAATTTCAACCACAGCTTTGCGAACACGAGACATCGACTCTGTCTGGCGTATTATGTTGGCTTTTGCGTTGACCTATGGCGCTTTTATGTCGGAGGTCTTTCGCGCCGGTATTGAGAGTATCGGTCATGGACAGATGGAAGCTGCCCGCTCATTGGGGATGACCTATGTACAGGCAATGCGATTCATTATTCTGCCACAGGCGGTGCGGAATGTTTTGCCTGCCCTGGCAAACAACTTTGTCTTCCTGTTAAAAGATACTTCTCTGGCATCGGTTGTAGCTGTTCCGGAAATTTCGCAACTCACACGGCAGTATTCGAGTAATAACTTCCGTTATCCAGAGGGTTTGCTGGTGCTGTCATTTATTTACGCGAACCTGACGATAGTTTTATCTACTATTGCGAATTATTTGGAGATTAGTCTCCAGGCTGAGAAGCGGGAGGGTTAATCACATTGGATAAGTCACCAATTATCAGTATGAAGAACATCTCGAAGACTTTTGGCGGTTTTGTGCAGGCATTAAGAAATGTGAGTTTGGATGTTTATGCGGGCGAGGTTGTGGTTATTATTGGCCCCAGTGGTTCAGGTAAAAGCACGCTGCTTCGCTGCATAAATCATCTGGAGACTGCTGATACCGGTGAAATATGGGTGGATGGCATCCACCTTACACACAAGTCTACGGATATTAATAAGATACGCGCCGAAGTTGGCATGGTCTTTCAGCAGTTTAATCTGTTTCCTCACAAGACGGCATTAGAGAATGTTATGCTGGCGCAGCAGGTTGTTCGGAAACGTGACCGATCTGAAGCTGAGCGCGTTGCTCGTATTCAGCTTGAAAAGGTGGGCATTCCCGAAAAAGCGGATGTCTACCCTGCTAAGCTTTCAGGTGGTCAGCAGCAGCGCGTTGCTATCGCGCGGGCACTGGCGATGAATCCAAAGATTATGCTGTTTGACGAACCAACATCTGCGCTTGATCCAGAGATGATTAAAGAAGTTTTGGATGTAATGCTGGATCTTGCCAAAGAAGGAATGACGATGGTCGTTGTTACTCATGAGATGGGATTTGCGCGGGCGGCAGCTGATCGAGTTGTCTTTATGGATGAAGGACGAAAGATTGAGGAAACGACACCGGTTGCTCTATTTGAGAATCCCGAGCATGAGCGTCTGAAATTGTTTTTGAGCAAGATTCTATAGGTGTGAAATTCAGGGTCATAAGAAGGGATACTTATCCGCACGGTGGATAAGTATCCCTTTGTGTCTTGAGTTAAATTTTCCGGGTTCATTTATTCTTTAATGCGGGTGTGTAGAAGACGGGACTCTAATAAAAAACCTCGTTCCTTTCCCTTCCTCGCTTTCTAGCCACACCTTGCCTTCGTGATTTTCTACGATGGTTTTAACTAAACTCAAACCCAGACCAGAACCGCTAATATGTCCAGCCCCCTTTTGTCCCTGTTGTCCTCCTCGGAAGAATCGATCAAAGACATACGGTTGTAGTGCTAAGGGAATACCGATTCCATGGTCATCTACTTCAAATTGCAGGCCATTCTGGTAAATCTTAGCTCGAATGTAGACAATTGAACCGGCAGAAGAGAATTTAATTGCATTTTCTAGTAAATTGATTAGAGCTCTCCTAAATTGCTCGTTATTACCTAAAAATTCAGGTAAATCAGCTTCTATCTCAGAAATCAACTCGATCTCTTTGTCCTGTGCTAGGAATTGTAGTTCTTCAACAGCGTCTTGGACGATATCTGCTGGGTAGCATACTTCTTGTGAGAATACTGCCATCTTGATACGTTCTAAATCTAATATGCCGGAGATGATGCGGTTCATACGTAAAAGCTGTTTCTCGATGATTTGTGTTGTCTCACGTATTCTTGAATGGTCGTTGATATTTATGTCATCTGTTAGTAAGTCGAGATTTGCTAGAGCAGCTTGTAGTGGGTTTTTTAAATCGTGGCTGGTCATACGTATCATCTCGCTTTGTAGTCTATCTAGTTCTTTGAGTTGGGTAATATCGTTTAAAACACCTACCCACCCTTCTGTTCTGCCTAATCGGGCTAAGTGGCAGAGATATATTTTATTTTTGATCTCAATTTCATAAGTATGTACCTTATGTGTCCGTAGATCTCGTAGAACGTCGCGATATGATGATGGCAGTGTATCTGTGGAAACAATGTCTAGCAGAGCGCTGCTAGAGCCTGGTTCTTCTGTATCTATAAGTTTCTGGGCTGCTGGGTTTGCAAAGATTAAGTGGAACTTACGGTCTACTGCAATGACAGGGTTTTCCGTGCTGGTTAGGACTGTTTCTAGTCGGCTGCGGGCAGCTTCTACTTGTTCTGCTAGTTTCTGTTGTTGTTTGAATAAATGACTATGCGAAATTGCTGTGGCGGCCTGTGCACCGAGCATTTCCAACAAGGGTACGTCTTCTTCGTGCAGTAATCGCCCTTGCCGCCCGGTGATAACCATCAAAATGCCTATTGTCTCACCCGCATAGATTAACGGGACAGAAATGACCGAGCCAAAAGTCTCTCGCGACAAAGGTAGATCCGACTCCCGTTTCCAATCGCGTCCATAATTCTCCAAAAAAATGGATTTTCGGGTTTGTGCCACTGAACCGGCCACACCATAACCCAGAGGGATACGAACATCAATGTATTGACGAGGCAGGTTATAAACCGCTGCTAATTGAAGCATCCCTTCCTTATTGAGGAAAATCCCGGCACCATCCGCCTCCAGCCATCTCGCAGCCTGAATTGTGATCTGGTTCAAGACCGTATCAATTGATAGTTGGCTAATAATTGCCAGGCTCACCTTATGCATTGCTTCCACCTGAGCAATGCGATCAGCCAACGGAGTAATGATCTCCTGGCGCAGCACCCCGAAACTAATAACTAGCGCAGCTACCGAAGCGGTATTCACCGCAATGCCGGTTATTTGAAGTTCGGGATTCAAAAAACCGACACTCTGCCCGACGATAAATAGCAACAACCCCAAAACCAAACCCCGTGAACGCATTTTGCGACGGAAACGCCACAGGAAATATAGAGAGATTCCATCAAAAACCAAATAAAACAATGCCGACAACGATTGAAACCGGTACGTTACAATGCCATCCACAACTACATTCATAGTCGGTTGCTGGTTATTAACAATCAGAACACCTTGATACAACAACACAACAATCAAACCCGCAAAAGCCTGTAAGCGAAAGCGTCGCGTATGTATGCCCGCCAGAATAGCGGTCAAAGCATAGACCGCAATACTCGACCCAATGAACCCCAATTCCATCAAACTAATCGCAAACGGTAATAAAGAGAATCCGACATCCACAAGGGAAAAAGCAATTGCCATCAAAGAACCCACGTTCCAGAGCGTGACCAACACCAAAAACACCGCAAAAACCTGATTCACCTCTTTCCTGGCATCATGCCACAAGACAATCAGCAAAAACCCCAGCGATAACGCAAGAGTCAGGCCGTTTATGAGAAGGGTAATGGCACCTAGTGGGATCATAAAGCAACAACTAATACGTAAACAGGCTCACGGATTTTTAGATATACCCGGAGCCTGTTTCTCAAAGCGATAACCAATACGATGTTCTGTCAAAATATATACTGGATTCGATGGGTCAGCCTCAACTTTTCGTCGCAATTGACTAATATAAACTCTGGGGTAATAAACATCATCAATATATTCCTGCCCCCAAACCTGTTCCAACAAATCACGCTGAGAGACGACCCGACCAGCATTCTCCAACAGCACAGCCAACAATTTGAACTCTGTCGGCGTCAGGTGTACCTTACGGCCATCCACATGCACCTGTCTCCGATGTAAATCAATGCTCAAATAGCCATCATTATATCCCTGCTCTGCTTCCGAACTCCCTACTTGAGACCGGCGCAGCAGTGCATTGACCCGCGCAGCAAATTCATTCAAGCGAATTGGCTTAATAAGATACTCGTCTGCGCCCGCGTTCAATCCCTCAATCACATCATCTTCGGTGATGGCCTGGGCAGAAAGCATCATAACGGGGGTACCAGCTACTTCACGAATCCGGCGGCATACTGTCATCCCATCCATCCCACCGGGCATAACAATATCCAGAACCACCAGATCGGGGCGTTCAGCATGAAAAGCACGCAGGCCCTCTAACCCGTCACCACTCAACACGACCTCAAACCCTTCACGCTGCAACTTGCGCCCAAGCGCATCACGAATCGCTTGTTCATCATCAACAATAAGCACCTTCATATACCCCCCCATCTACCGGTCTTCCAGAGTGATTAATAGGGAACATTTATAGCAATAGTGTATCATCACACCGTTCACGTCACAAGCAGGCGGGTGATAGTCTACTGCCCGTCAGGTACAAATTCTCCATAAACTGTTATAATTTAATGTAGACTCACTCTTATCGGAACCCAAATTAAAGAAAGGGCTTTTTCATGGCAACAAGAAAACAGCAAAGAATTATCCCGTTACTGCTGCTTTTCGTATTCTTGGTTGCCGCGTGTAACCTGAACAACGCGCCGGAACAGCAGCTCGAACTAACGTTAGCACCAACCAACACCCCCCTCCCTACCCGAACGGAAATCGCAGTTGGTGGCGTGCCTACAACCCTTCCGGTAACACTAACACCATTCGCGCTGCCAACCACCCAAAGTGGACAACTTCCTTCCACCGCCATCGCCCCACCTGTGATCCAGGCAAGCAGCACCCCGCTACCCATCAGCATTGTGATCTTATCCCCCATTCCAGGTAACGTAGTTGCTGGAAATGTACAGGTGTTAGGGGCGGCAATCCATCCTCAATTCCTGCAATATCAACTCGAATATGGCCCGGACCCGAACTCTGGCAACCTTTGGTTCCCCGCAAGCGGAATTGTGCAAACACCGGTATTAAATGGCCTGCTCGGTATCTGGAACACGACAACCATTCAGGATAGCGTATATCAACTTCGGCTACGCGTTACGCTAAGGGATGGCACAAGCCTCATTACCACGGTCAATAACATTCGCATCCAGAATCAGGCACCAACTCCAATCCCCTCTAATACACCTTCAATCGCTCGTCCGATTGCTGCGTTTACCCAGGATCGGACAAGCGGGCAAGCACCGCTCGTCGTCCGTTTCATCAACCAATCCAGTGGCATTATCAGCAGCTACAGTTGGAACTTCGGGGATGGCGGCAGCAGCCCGGAAGCCAATCCAACTCATACATTCCGTATGCCTGGGCTGTATACTGTTACTTTCAGTGTAGTAGGCCCTGGCGGCACATCTAATGTGTCACGGCAGATAAATGTTCAGAGCGCTTCAGCACCTGTTGCGGGATTCACACAAGACAAAACTTCAGGCCCATCGCCCTTAGCCGTCCAATTCACAGACCAGTCTTCCGGCCAGATTAACACGTATAACTGGACATTTGGAGACGGCTTAACCAGCACTGAACGAAGCCCGTTGCACTCTTTTACAGCCGTAGGCACATACAATGTTATCCTTACTGTAACTGGTAACGGAGGGTCATCCAGCGTAACACGCAAGATCACTGTAGAAGATCCGGTCATCCCACCACCTGTTGCCATCTTTAACGCAAATCCTACCAGTGGCGATGCCCCACTCCCAGTACAATTCACGAACACATCTACAGGACAGATAACCTCATATAGCTGGGACTTTGGAGACGGCGGCACTAGCGCCGAGCAAAGTCCGGCATATGTCTATCAAAACCCAGGCACCTATACAGCCAAACTAACGGCAATCGGCCCTGGCGGACAATCCCAAGTCACCTCGACTATTACAGTTACCCAGGCACCTAATGCCCCAACCGCAGCCTTCACCCCTGATAAAACATCCGGCGAAGTGCCCCTTACAGTGAGCTTCACCAATCAGTCCACTGGCGACATCAGCGGCTACAACTGGGATTTTGGTGATACTGCCACCAGCACTGAGCAAAGCCCTACCCATACGTACAACACCGCGGGAACCTATACTGTAGTACTCACTGTAACCGGCCCTGGCGGCACAAACACTGCCGAAGTAACTATCAGCGCCACCAATCCGATTCCACCATCTATAGCAGCTTTTACAGTTGACAAGACGACCGGCCCGGCGCCATTACTTGTGCAGTTTACGAACCAGTCCTCCGGCGAAAACCTGACCTATTCCTGGGACTTTGGGGATGGCGCAGTTAGTACTGACATCAATCCCAGCCATACATTCAGCACGGCAGGTACATATTCTGTTACACTGCAAATCAGCGGGACTGGCGGTACAGATAGCGCTCAGGAAACCATTATCGTCAGCGAGGTTGTCAATCCGCCAACTGCCTCATTCTCGGCCAGCCCGACCACCGGCGATGCACCGCTCCCCGTCCAGTTCACCGATACCTCTTCCGGCAACATCACCACCTGGCAGTGGGACTTCGGCGATGGCTCCGGTTTCAGTAACGAGCAGAACCCGGCTTACACCTTCAACACCGCCGGCATCTTCACCGTCTCGCTCACCGTCTCCGGTCCCGGCGGCTCCAGCCAACCGGCAACCACCACCATCACCGTCAACCAACCCGCTCCCGCAGCGCCCGTCGCCTCATTCTCGGCCAGCCCGACCACCGGCGATGCACCGCTCCCCGTCCAGTTCACCGATACCTCTTCCGGCAACATCACCACCTGGCAGTGGGACTTCGGCGATGGCTCCGGTTTCAGTAACGAGCAGAACCCGGCTTACACCTTCAACACCGCCGGCATCTTCACCGTCTCGCTCACCGTCTCCGGTCCCGGCGGCTCCAGCCAACCGGCAACCACCACCATCACCGTCAACCAACCCGCTCCCGCAGCGCCCGTCGCCTCATTCTCGGCCAGCCCGACCACCGGCGATGCACCGCTCCCCGTCCAGTTCACCGATACCTCTTCCGGCAACATCACCACCTGGCAGTGGGACTTCGGCGATGGCTCCGGTTTCAGTAACGAGCAGAACCCGGCTTACACCTTCAACACCGCCGGCATCTTCACCGTCTCGCTCACCGTCTCCGGTCCCGGCGGCTCCAGCCAACCGGCAACCACCACCATCACCGTCAACCAACCCGCTCCCGCAGCGCCCGTCGCCTCATTCTCGGCCAGCCCGACCACCGGCGATGCACCGCTCCCCGTCCAGTTCACCGATACCTCTTCCGGCAACATCACCACCTGGCAGTGGGACTTCGGCGATGGCTCCGGTTTCAGTAACGAGCAGAACCCGGCTTACACCTTCAACACCGCCGGCATCTTCACCGTCTCGCTCACCGTCTCCGGTCCCGGCGGCTCCAGCCAACCGGCAACCACCACCATCACCGTCAACCAACCCGCTCCCGCAGCGCCCGTCGCCTCATTCTCGGCCAGCCCGACCACCGGCGATGCACCGCTCCCCGTCCAGTTCACCGATACCTCTTCCGGCAACATCACCACCTGGCAGTGGGACTTCGGCGATGGCTCCGGTTTCAGTAACGAGCAGAACCCGGCTTACACCTTCAACACCGCCGGCATCTTCACCGTCTCGCTCACCGTCTCCGGTCCCGGCGGCTCCAGCCAACCGGCAACCACCACCATCACCGTCAACCAACCCGCTCCCGCAGCGCCCGTCGCCTCATTCTCGGCCAGCCCGACCACCGGCGATGCACCGCTCCCCGTCCAGTTCACCGATACCTCTTCCGGCAACATCACCACCTGGCAGTGGGACTTCGGCGATGGCTCCGGTTTCAGTAACGAGCAGAACCCGGCTTACACCTTCAACACCGCCGGCATCTTCACCGTCTCGCTCACCGTCTCCGGTCCCGGCGGCTCCAGCCAACCGGCAACCACCACCATCACCGTCAACCAACCCGCTCCCGCCGACTACCGGATAGTATTCACTTCAACTCGGGATGGGGGTAACGACATCTATGTGATGACTGCCGACGGCGCAACCGTTAACCGCCTGACCAGCAACAGCGGCGCTAATCGGCAACCAGCATGGTCGCCCGATGGCAGTAAGATCGCATTCGTCTCTGATCGTGACGGCAATAATGAAATCTATGTGATGAATGCCGATGGCACAAACGTTGTCCGCCTGACCGATAATCCCAGCAGTGACACAGAACCGGATTGGTCATCCGACGGCAGCAAACTGGTCTTTACAAGTGACCGTGATGGGCTGAGCCAGATTTACGTGATGAACAGCGACGGCTCTGGCGCAGCGCAAATCTCAGATGCAGCGGCCAATGATACGCAGCCTGCCTGGTCGCCTGCCGGCAATCAGATCATCTTCACAAGTGATCGTGATGGGTTGAGCCAGATTTACGTGATGAACAGCGACGGCTCTGGCGTTCTGCATATCTCTGACTCAACAGCAAATGATCGGCAACCGGCTTGGTCAGCAACAGGCAATCGGATCATCTTTGTGTCAGATCGCAGCGGCGATAACGACCTCTTCGTTATCCTCAGTGACGGAAGCAACATCACCCAGATCACGTTCGATGCATCTAACGAAAACAGTCCAACGGTATCACCCAATGATGAGTTTCTGACCTTCGTGACGGATCGGGATGGCAACAACGAGATTTACTCGCTGGATATCACCAACACACCGATACGCCTCACTGACAATGGTGCAAATGACTCTGAACCGGACTGGAAACCGTAACGAAGAAAATTGCTGGTCTTGAGAATCCTGGCCTTGCCTATACAGGCAGGGTCGGGATAATCTATATTGAAATGCATCCCTGACGCTCGCCTGATTACCTCGTAAACGTTCAGGAAGATTACGGGTGTGCGTTTGATCCACTGGCCGGATGGATTTCAGACAACTGCACAGGCACACACATAGGATATTATGTCACAACGACTACTAACCACCCTAACCATCGCACTCACGGTACTTGTCTCCTGTATTCCCAAGGAAACCCCAACCGAAATGCAGATCACGGTTATCGCCGATGGCCGAGAACGTGTGTATTTTTATGGCCTTCCTGTAACCGTCGGAGAATTCCTATCGGACACGCTGGTCGGCATTGAGCTAGGTGAAAATGATCGGGTAAATCCACAGAAATTCACACAAATCAGTGATGGCCTCCGTATCACCATTGTGCGTGTCGAAGAACAGGTCGAGTGTGAACAGCAAGAAGTGCCCTATAGCCAGCGAACAGTCTTATATGAGGGTTTACCACCGGGCGAGCAGCGCGTCGGTCAAGCAGGTAAAAATGGCCTTCTTGAAATCTGTTACCGGATATACCTGGATGATGGGATACGGCGAGACAACCCTGTTGAAATTCGCCGCACTGAAATCGTTACCCCTCAGGATGAAGTAATTTACGTTGGCCCTACGGGCGCTATTGAACCTATCCCAATCACTGGCACGCTCACCTACATTAATCATGGCACTGCCTGGGCCATACAGGGAAGCAGCACGAACAAACGTCCGATTTCAGACCATAGCGACTTGGATAGCCGCGTGTTTAGCTTATCAACGGATAGACGTCGTCTGCTGTATACGCGCAGCGTATTCGAGAACGATCAAAACAGTACAAGTTTCAATGAATTATGGATGCAGCCGGACATCACACAAAACAGCGACCCGGTACAGTTGGTCCCTAGTGACGTGCTATACGCGGATTGGGTCCCTGGATTGCAAAACACCATAACTTATTCGACTGCTGAGGCAACTCCCGGCGTCGCCCCAGGTTGGCGCGCGCATAATGACCTGTGGCGAATGCGAATTGACCCAACTACAGGACAAGCAATCAATGTGGATGAAATCCTGGGACGCTCCACAGGTGGGCTGTATGCCTGGTGGGGTACCACTTACCAATGGTCTCCTGATGGCACTCGTCTCGCCTGGGTACAAGCAGACCAGATTGGGCTGGTTAACCTGGATGAACAGGTGTTAGACCCGCCTATTCTGACGTATCCCGCATTTCGCACTGATGCCGATTGGTCATGGCGGGCGACAACATCCTGGTCTCCGGACTCCTCACTGATTGCAACCACAATTCACGGCGAGCCATTAGGACTCGAACTACCCGAAAAAAGCCCGATTTTCAATGTCACCATCACCGATGTCGAAGGGAACTTCAGAGCAGAAATCGTAAAAGGTGCAGGCATATGGTCATCGCCAATCTATTCACCGGAAATCACACGACAAGACAGTGAATTTCCTCTGGTTTACCTCGCTTATCTTCGCTCCAGAGATCCCGCCAGCAGCATTAGCGGAGAATATGATCTGGTCGTAGCAGACCGCGACGGCAGCAATGCACAAGTAATCTTCCCTCCCGACAAAACGCTTCCCGGCCTGAAAGCGCCACAGCAGATTGCGTGGAGTCCTGATGGGCGAGAGATTGCCTTCATCTACCAAGGGAATCTGTGGATAATCGCTGTCGATTCTGGCGTGGCACATCAATTGACACTCGACAGTGGCGCGTCAAACCCAATCTGGAAATAAACCATGATAAATAGAGCATTCGTTATATTTATCGTGGCACTTGCAGCACTCATCGGCAGCCTGGTGACGACCTTCGCTACCATTGACCTGCGTAACTTTAATCTGAGGGGTTATGAAGACCCTACGCAAAATCCCAATCTGCCTTATCGCGTGCCGAGACTCGGCGTCAATGCAGACCTCACGCAATACACCACCCTTGAACTAGAACAGCATCTTACATGGATGGAGCAAGCAGGTGTCAACTGGGTACGCCAGACCATTCCATGGAATGAGGTTGAAGCACAACAAGGCCGATACGATTGGGGCAAATGGGATAGTATAACAGATGTACTTGAGCAGCATCCGACCCTGCACCTGATTGCGGTACTCGTCAATACACCAGACTGGGCAAGAACCCCGCTTGCACCGGGTGATCCTACTGCCCCACCGGATAATCCAGACACCTTTGCGGGGTTCGCTTCCCAATTCGCACGGCGCTACCAAACTACGGTTGACTATTACCAGATTTGGGACGAACCCAACCTCACTGAAGCCTGGGGCGGCCTGGAGCCGCGCCCAACCGATTATGCCGCCCTGCTTCAGGCCGCATATCGCGCTATCCATAGCGCCGACCCAACCGCCCAGGTTATTTTAGCGGCCCTCGCCCCAACTACCGAGACTGGTCCACGCAACATCAGCGACATCAGTTATCTCCGCAGACTCTACGCGCTCCATATTAATGACTACATGGACGCCGCAGCCGCTAAACCCTATGGATTTAGTTCTGATGTAGAAGATCGCACTGTAAGCGAAAATACCCTCAACTTTTCACGTATCATCGCCCTACGGGAAATCATGGTTGAGAACGGGGATGGCGCTAAACCCCTCTGGGCGAGTAATTGGGGCTGGAACAGCCTGCCCACAGATTGGCCCGGGCGTCCCTCTATTTGGGGACAGGTCACAGCAGGGCAGAGAGTCACCTATAGCCTGGAGGCCCTGAATCGCGCAGAACGGGAATGGCCCTGGCTGGCAGGGATGATCCTGCAACACTGGCAGCCTTTTGCCCCCAATGACGACCCGCTATGGGGATTCGCGCTCATCGATCAGAATCAGCAGCCCGGCTTATTGTGGGAGGCGTTATCGAGTCGTGCTGAACCGGCAGCAGCACAAAACGGCCTGTTTCATCCGCAGACGGCATTTGCTCAGTACAGCGGTGTCTGGACATTTGGCGAGCTTGGTGCCGATATTGGCTGGCTCAACGATAGCCAACTCGATTTCACCTTCTCAGGACGCGATATCGCCCTACTGGTGAGAAAAGACGACTACACAGCTTATCTTTATCCCACTGTAGATGCCCGGCCCGCCAATGCTGCCCCCCAAGACGCATCCGGCAATACCTATATAGTGCTGACCAGCGATACTCGGAATCCCGAACTGGCCCTCGCGCCGATTGCACGTGGCTTGAGCGACGACCAGCATATCCTGCATATTACCGCAGATCGTGGCTGGGATCGCTGGGCGTTAGCCGGATTCGCCGTTAGTTCAGGTAATCTGGCTATACCTTATAATAACCAGATTACCATTGGCTGGGTGACAGCGATCATTGCGGCGACAGCAACTGTCATCACAGGCCGCATCCTACCCTGGCAACGCTTATTGAGCTGGTTGCACCCCCTCAGCCGCATAATCAATAATACGAGCCAACTAGCCATCAGCATCGTCACATCCGCTGCTCTTTTGGCGGGAATGATGATGACCTGGGGTGATGGTGTCCCTCACATTTTCAAAAAAGATTCCGCAAACTTGCTCATAGCCATTCTCAGTGCGGGAGCAATCTATCTGGAGTTGAGCTTCCTTCTCACACTCCTTGCAATGGCGCTCTTGTTTATCGTTATCTACAACCGGATTGATCTTGGGTTAATGCTGGTCATTTTCTGGTCGCCGTTTTTCCTTTTTCCCATAGAGCTGTATCGCTTCGCCTTCCCAATGGCAGAAATGATGATAATCATCACTGCTGCCGCCTGGATACTAAAGCACCTGGTGGAATGGGGAAGACGCCGCCAGGCAGGCGTTGGACTTACCCCCCTGCCCTATACCCTCATATTGCTTCGCCCTCTTGATATTGGAGTCATCGCATGGGTTGTCCTGGGGATAGTATCTCTGGCATGGGCTTCCTACCGTCCGCAGGCCTTCACCGAACTGCGTGTCATCATCATTGAACCAGCCTTATTTTATGCGATATTCCGCACCAGCCATCTAAACCAAAAAGCGGTGATCCGCTTGATTGATGCATTAGTCGCTGCAGGACTCGTGGTTGCTATCGTCGGTCTGTTCACCTATTTCCAGGGTGAAGCAACTATCACCGCCGAAGATGGGGTTCGTCGTCTCGCCAGCGTATACGGATCGCCAAATAATGTCGGGCTGTTTTTGGGACGCAGCATACCATTTGTTCTGAGCTATCTACTCGTAAAAACAGATCGCCGACGCCGGGCGGCAGCCGGAACAAGTCTATTGTTCATGCTGGCTGCAACTATCCTGAGCCAGAGCGCCGGAGCAATCTTCATAGGTGTCCCGGTCAGTATTGCAGTTGTATTGCTCCTGACATTGTCGCAACACACCTGGAAAATATTAGGGACTATAGCCGTTGGCGGAATTGGGCTGTTCTTGCTTTCGTTGCAGTCAGCCCGTTTTGCCCGCATACTGGACTTCACCAGCGGAACAAATTTCTTCCGCTTGCGGGTATGGCAAAGCGCCATGAATGTCATTCGCGATCATCCCATAACTGGTCTGGGATTGGACCAATTTCTGTATGCCTTTCGCGGCCACTATATTCTGCCTGATGCCTGGCAGGAACCCGATTTATCCCATCCGCATAACATCGTACTCGATTTCTGGGTGCGCCTGGGGTTCGGTGGCGTAATTATTCTGCTCTGGTTGCAGGTCTTTTTCTGGAATAATATGAGACGCGCATACGGGAAGCTGCGCGGGAACAATGCTTTACTGTTCGCGCTGGCAGTTGGCACAATTGGCAGCATGAGCAATCTGCTCAGTCACGGGTTAGTTGATAATAGTGTCTTTGTACAGGACTTGTCGTTCGTTTTCATGCTGTTGTTGGGGCTTGCAGCACAGCTACCGAACATCAGTGCTATTGACTAAATACCCAGCTTATTGCTAATCTACAACAAAGATTACAGGGAGCTGGCGCATCATGAAAGCGAAGGTGAACAAAGTCGCAATCCAGCTTGTGGAAGGGAATCCGTTGTCTGTTGCTGATGCTGGTCTCGTCCTTCAGACAGATCCCAATCTCACAGTTGCTGAGGAACTCTCTGCCCTTGCCGGCCCGGAGGTGTTGCAGGAATGTGTCCAGATTGGCTGGTGCGAAGTTGGTTCGGCGGTGATAACCAACCCGGGGCAGCTCCCGGTAGAACGACTGATTCATGTGGTTGGCCCCCGCTGGGGTGAGGGCAGTGAACGTGGCAAACTAGCAAATGCCACCTGGAAATGCCTGCAATTGGCGGAAGAAGACCGTTTACCATCATTGGTCATGCCTGCAATCTCAACGGGAACAATGGGCTACCCCCTGGAAAACTGTGCCAAGACGATGTTAGAACGCATCATTGACTTCACCTTTGAAGACCCCAAATATCTGCGCACGATCATAATTTGCCTGGAAACACAAACGGCCTACAACGTATTCCGCCAAGAGATGAAACTGCAATTGCAGGAACTTAAAGCGACCAATCAAGGCAAGGTTCAAGTCTAATTTCATGTGTCTGCCCCGCCATAATCTGTGGTAAACTTCCACCAGCAACATACCAGTCAATACTTATACCGGGCTGGTCAGGCTTAAAACAGCCTCTTGCTCAACAGTTTCGGCTTAACCAGATATGGAGGGTGAAACCTTGCGCGTTCTAATCACCGGCGGGGCAGGCTTTCTTGGCTCGCATCTGTGTGACCGTTTTTTGGCTGAGGGCCATCATGTTCTTGCGATGGACAATCTGATTACAGGTAATGTTCGCAACATTGCTCACCTTGCCGGGAATCCAAATTTCCAGTTTATCCGCCATGACATCACCAACTACATTTACATCAAGGGTGAAGTTGATGCAGTGCTCCACTTTGCCTCACCGGCCAGCCCGATTGATTACCTGAAACTACCTATTCAGACACTCAAAGTGGGCGCATTAGGCACACATAACGCTTTGGGTTTGGCATTGGCAAAGGGGGCACGCTTCTTGCTTGCATCCACTTCTGAAATCTACGGTGACCCGCTGGAGCATCCACAAATAGAGAGTTATCCTGGCAACGTAGATCCAATTGGACCGCGTGGCGTCTATGATGAAGCTAAACGTTATGCAGAAGCGCTCGTGATGGCATATCATCGCGTTCATGGGGTAGATACTCGTATTGTTCGCATCTTTAATACGTATGGTCCTAGAATGCGATTGGCAGATGGACGGGTCGTCCCGAACTTTATTGCTCAGGCATTACGTGGCGAGCCATTGACAGTCTATGGTAACGGTGCCCAGACCCGAAGCTTCCAGTATGTTTCCGACCTGGTAGAAGGGGTTTACCGGTTGCTGCTCTCAGATTTTAATGATCCTGTGAATATCGGCAATCCCTATGAGATGAGCATCCTGGAATTCGCCCAGGTCGTCAACGATCTGACCCAAAATCAAGGCGGTATCATTTACAAAGATGAGCGTATACAAGGTGATCCCCAGACACGCCAACCAGACATTGGTCGCGCCCGAAAGGTGTTAAACTGGGAACCAGTCGTCAATTTGCGTGATGGGCTTTCCCAAACCATCGCTTACTTCCGCGAGGTATTGTGATCCGGCAGCAACGCATAGCTTTTTCTCCAGCCAATACAAAGTGGCTTTCCCTCCTTATAGCCGCTTTGTTTGGATTGGTGGCCGCTCTCGCGCCGGTTAATATCACATTTTCATTGGGTATCCTGATCGCATTCGGCCTGACTGTGCTTATCACGCCATGGGCAGCGCTCATGATGCTGATTATCCTATCCCCATTGAAGGTCTTAATTGCGACAGAATCGGCTTTCCAGCTTCCCTTAGATGTTGGGCAATTGGCATTCCTTGGTCTTTTGCTGGCATGGGGAGTAGACCAGGTTGCCCGCCGCAGATCAGGCCTAAGACATACTGCCAGATTCCAATGGTCGCCCGTATATTTCCCAGTCCTATTGTTTACGTTGATCGGCGGTTTAACCGTGTTCTCCGCGCATTCCGTCAGCGCGTGGCTGACAGAGTGGCTCAAATGGCTAGTCATTCTAATCGTTGTTGTCCTTGTTAACCACACCAGTCAGCGTGACCAATGGCGGTGGCTGGTTACTGGATTGGTTTTGGCGGGACTTGCTAACGCATTGGTGGGCTTATATCAGTTTTTCGGCGGCAGTGGTGCTTTACATCTGCTCATCAATGATCGTTTTTTTCGGGCTTTCGGCACATTCGGGCAGCCAAACCCATTTGGCGGGTTTATGGGGCTGGTACTTCCCCTAGCGTTAATGATGGCACTGGGGTACGCCCTGCGTGCCTGGCAATCCTGGCGCACAGCTCGTGTTATTCCGCTTTATGAGATGGTATCGGGCATTTTCTTCACGGTGGCAGCGTTGGTATTGTTCGCTGGCCTCGTTGCGTCCTGGAGTCGGGGCGCGTGGATGGGATTTGTGGTCTCGGGGGGGGTTATGGTGTTTGCCTTGCCTCGCAGATTCTGGCATGGTCTCCTGCTTGTTGGAGGGATAAGTGGAATAGTCGCAATATTATGGTTTGCTCGCATACTCCCAGCATCTATCGTTGAGCGGATAAACAGCACAACTGCGGAATATTTCTCGATTAGTGATGTGCGCGGGGTTGATATAACGCCGGATAATTACGCTGTAGTGGAGCGTCTGGCACACTGGCAGGCGGCTCTCAATATGGCGACCCAGGAAAGTTGGTTAGGCGTTGGTCTTGGGAATTATGAGATTGCATATGATGATTCTCGCCTTATTAATTGGCAAGAATCATTAGGTCACGCACATAATTACTACTTGAATATTCTGGCGGAAGCGGGGATCATTGGGCTTTTAGGATACGGCAAGGCATGGCTCATAATAATGTGGCTGACTTGGCGCGCAAGGAGACATCCTGACAACCTGGCGCGTGTGACGGTTATCGGGCTGTTAGGAAGCTGGGTCTATCTGAGTATTCATCATCTGTTTGATAGTCTGTATGTCAACAACCTGTTTATCCACCTGGGCTTAATGCTAGGTATTTTGAGCGTCTTGTATAATCAATCACAGAGACATATTAGAGTGGAAACCCTATGAATCAATACAACTCCGCGATGGAAGTCACTGGCACGAAACGAGGATTTCGCAATCCCCTAGACATTATCATTGAAGCAGTTGCCCGCCGTTTTGGGAGCAAATCAAAAGAAGTCGAGCGTTTCCTCCGGTTTGCTGTTGTTGGTTTGATTGGCGCGATAGTGGATTTTGGCACGGTCTTCGTCTTGCAGGCTACACTTCTGCCGCCGACTAATTCAAACAATGAACCGATTGCCAGTAACGTGGCTCTGGCGACCAGTATCGCTTTCCTGGCGGCTGTTGTAAGCAACTTCATCTGGAATCGTTACTGGACATATCCCGACTCGCGGTCACGGTCTGTCCGGCGGCAGTTGGTGATGTTCACATTTATTAGCCTGGTTGGGTGGTTAGCGCGTACGGTGTGGATCAGTGTGGCGTTTAACCCGCTGGGCGAATTGATGATGCCGATCCTCCTGCCGGTTATTCAGATCGTGCGTCCGGGGTATGTGCCTTCGGTTACGGCTTCAGGCAAATTGGGGACTATGGTTGCCATGCTGATTGGGGTTGTCGTGGTGATGTTCTGGAATTTTATAGCGAATCGCATCTGGACATATAACGACGTAGACTGACTTTGCCAACGATTACGATAGACTATACACCAGCCTATGAACAGGGCGGTGGTATCGGGCGATATGTCCGAGAATTAACCACCGCTCTGTCTGCGTTAGATAGCCAGACGGACTACCGCCTGTTTGTTTCGGGGGCATCCCCTGCCCGCCTACCTAACGCGCCGGGAAAGAACTTTATGTGGAAGCCGACGCGCTTAACCCCGACATGGCTGGCGCGTCTCTGGCACCGGGCGCGGCTGCCGATTCCGGTAGAAGTGTTTACTGGGAGAACGCAACTTTATCACGCGACGGATTTTGTGTTACCCCCTACCCTACCTGGTATAAAAACCTTGCTTACTGTGCATGACCTGTCGTTTATCCGGGTGCCAGAAACAGCGAATCCGAGTCTGAGAAAATATCTGGAACAGGTAGTCCCTCGTTCGGCACGAAGGGCTGACCATATCCTGGCCGATTCCCAGGCGACGCGGCAAGACTTAATCGAACTCTATAATTTGCCTCACGAGAAGATTACGGTGTTGTTGAGTGGGGTCGATTCGCGTTTTCAACCTGTTGTGGATCGTGGAGTTCTTATGACTACGCGAAATCGGTATACGCTCGGGGAACGCCCCTACATTTTGTCCGTAGGGACGGTACAACCGAGGAAGAATTACAGCCGGTTAGTGCAGGCGTTAGCGAATCTTCGCCAGAGCGGGCTAGATGTTGGGCTGGTGATTGTGGGCGGGCGCGGGTGGCTGGAAGATTCGATCTACCAAACGATTCAGGAAACGGGCATGGAAGAGTTTGTCCGGTTCACGGGATTCGCGGAGGAAAGTGACCTCCCGGCGCTGTATAGCGGGGCGGTGTGTTGTGCGCTCCCGTCACTCTACGAGGGGTTTGGGATTCCGGTGCTGGAGGCGATGGCCTGTGGAACGCCAGTGGTGACCTCCAATATTTCGTCCCTGCCGGAGGTGGCAGGCGAGGCCGGGCTGCTGGTCAACCCGTATGATGTGGAGGAACTCACCGAGGCGCTGAGACGGTTGATCGAAGATTCGGCACTGCGCGAAGACCTGATTCAAAGGGGGTTCGAGCAGGCGAAGCGGTTCACCTGGGCGGAGTCAGCGCGTCATCTGCGCGACATTTACCAGGAGATGCTGGGGTAATTTGCTGCATTGCGCATTTTTGCTTCAATTGCAGCGATTGCTGCAAGGCAGTACTGAGGCTTTAGTGCTGAGGCTTGAGGAATGGCAAGAGTGGTGATCGGTTGTCGGTTAGCAGGCATCGGTTATCGCTCAAGGCTGGAAAAAGGCGGGATTGCTCGTTAGTGCCAGCATACCACAAAACGGGCTATTGCTGGTGAATTTGTGTTCGAATCTTTGTTCAGACATTTGTTCAAAACCAGTAGAAGGTTAAAAACGCCAGATCGTGACTCTCTGTTTACCGATCCCTTGCAGGAACACCCCAAATCTGCACAGCATCATCTTGTTCCCACGTCCAGGAGTTACCAATAGCGATTGACAATAGTGGGACGGCTGCATTGAAGATAACCTCAAATTTACCTACCTCGAGAGATTCCCAGCCCATTAATCCTGAGCGTGATTTCTTCCGCCGACTGCCCATCCCCTTTTCACTCCACAAAAAGCTGCACATTTGCTGCAAAAAGCGTGAAGTTGCTGCATAGCGCAGCATAATGTCTTCGCCCCGGCTTAACTTAAGGCACGCTTGACGGATTTAGCCAGTTCGTTCTTAGGGCGAGACCAGAAAAAGCACATCAAGGCGGCACCTCCAAAACCAATTATCCATAAAGGCATCAAATCATATCTCTTTTGCGCAAGATAGCTTACTACTCCTAATATACACATACATAGGTACATAATAAATGTCAGACGCAAGTGGAGGCTAATCTTCGCCTGCCCAATAACATTTGTTGTCTTTTCATCACACATTGTCAATTCGCCAGACATTTCAGCCACAAAATTCAAGTATTCCCACCTGCTAATCTTATAGCTATAAGTCTGCTCATCCAGGCGGCGAATCGTGACTCGGGTTGAGAATATTCTCAATCTATCGCCTCGCTTGAGTTGTTTGAGGCGCGACACACATTCCAACAGAGAATACGGTGCCAAAAATCGTTCCATGTTTACCTTCCCGCTAATTAACACTCTTAGAATACAGTGTAATCCAACCCCATTCCAGGGAATTAATCAGAATCCAGAAAACACACACAGATCCCGGCCACCCGGCATCCCCTACCCCCAAAAAGTGGTGTTATAGGGCCGTCAGGACTGCCTATCGCATCACAGGCTATGTTATAATGGCGCAAAGTTTATTCGTTATGGGGTTAGTTCATCATGGCGAAACCATTCAAGATTGACCCGGCAAAACCATTTTTCATTTTCGATACACGTGGCGAGTGGCACGCAACGCTGATCGGGCCGTACCTGTGGGACCCACGCGGGGATTATATGGGGTTCGTGCGCGGCGAAAAGTACGACGTGTACACCGTTCTGGGCGAATGGGTGGGCAATATCTGGCCGGATGGCCGGATTATCCGCAAGCGCAATTATGACCGCCCCCCCTTGCTGAAAGACTGCCCGAAAACCCCGCGAAAACCAGCGAATCTGCCGGCGCGCCCGCCATTACCGGCGATGTGCAGCGAACTGGGGTTCGACAAAGTGGATGTGCTGGAGTGGGATGAAGAGGTGTTCAAGCGGGTATCCGATCTGAAGCCCGATATGGATTGAAGGACTGCATGGAAACTGAGATCAAACGCATTGAAGACTCGTGCTTCACGCTGAGCGCATTGATGGGGCCGCAGAACGCCAATTCACAGGGGAACGTGCATGGCGGCATCATCATGAAGATGGTGGATGAGGCCGGTGCGCTGGTGGCGATGCGCCATGCGCGAATGCCGGTTGTCACTGTCGCGGTGGACTCGATGACGTTCATGGAGCCGATTTACGTGGGCAACCTGGTACTATGCCGGGCGGAACTGACGTATGTCGGACGCACTTCGATGGAAGCGCGGGTGGAAGTCAGCGCGGAAAACCCCCTGCACGGCGCAGCAAAGATCACCAATATCGCGTATCTGGTGTATGTGGCACTCAGCCCGGAAGGCATCCCGGTCGAAGTGCCGCGTTTGATTTACGAGACGCCTCTGCAACAAGCCCGCGCCGAAGAAGCGAAACACCGCCAGGCCTACCGGTTGCAGCAACGCAAGCAGGAGAACAAAACATGAGCGACTTACTGCCCGACCTCAACCGGGGGTCTGAACAGTCCACCCTCCTGCGTATCCTGAGCCAGTCGGGGGCACGCGCGGTACTGGCGCAGGAAGCGCCTGATCTGGGGCTGGCGGAACACCGCCCCTACCCGTTCCTGGCGATTGTCGGGCAGTTGGAGATGCGGGTCGCGCTGATGCTCTCGGTCATCAACCCCGCGATTGGCGGTGTGCTCCTCATCGGGCCACGCGGCACGGGCAAGACCACAGCAGTACGCAGCTTATCCGGTATTCTGCCCGACGTGGAAGTGAGCGACTGCGAGGAGGGCGTACTGCCAGAGGACTTACTGCACGAACAGGCGAAGTTCCTCTACCCGGAGTGTTATGAGAAGTTCCACACAGGGGAGCGTATTTCGCACTTTGAGCCGGTCAAGCTGGTGGAACTGCCGCTGAATGCCCGACTGGAGGATGTGGTCGGCGGCATTAACGAGCGGGTTGCGATTCAGCAGCAGCGGGTACGGTTGGAACGCGGGATTCTGGCGCGGGCGGATAACAACCTGCTGTACGTGGATGAAGTGAACCTGCTGGGCGACGAAATCGTAGACGCGATACTGGACGCTGCCGCACAGGGAGCCTACACGGTACGCCGGGGCGCAATGTCCGGAACGTATCGCTCACGGTTCGTACTGGTAGGCTCAATGAACCCGGAAGAAGGCCGGTTGCGGCCACAGATTATGGATCGGTTCGGGCTGCGCGTGAATGTAAGGGGTTTGATGACCAGGGATGAACGGATGCAGGTGTACGAGCGCAGTATGGCCTACCGTTTCACCCCATCACGTTTCATCCGGGAATGGGACGCAGCCACCGCTGAGGCTCGTGAGGAAATTATCCTTGCGCGGGAACTGCTGAAAGAGACGAGACTCGCGCCGGAGGCGTTGGAAATCGGGCTAACGCTGATTCAGGACCTGGACATCGACTCGCATCGCGCCGATTACACGATGTTCGAGGCTGCCCGCGCCCATGCCGCTGCCGACGGGCGAGATGTAGCTGGTATAGGCGACATTCGGGCAGTCGCGCCGATGGCGCTGCGCCAGCGCCGCAGCGAATTCATGGTCAACTTCTTCGAGAGCCAGCATGTCGAAGACGAACAGATACGGACACGCATTGATGAACTCATCTCCGCACACTAACGCCATCTCTACTGTCCACATTCGTCTTGGATGGATTCTCATTCTGCTGGCATTGGTGGCGTATACACTGCCCTGGCTGGTTGCGCCAAGCAGCAGCCTTAGCCCCGGCGCGTATGATCTGGCGGAGTGGATGAGCCTGCACCCGGCAGCGCGGTACGTGCAACCGCCGCTGCTGCCCAGCCTGCTGCTGCGCCTCCCCCTGGCGTGCCTGGGGTTAATAATCGCTTTCGCGCCGATGGGGCTAGCGGGGTGGGCACGTGGTCTTGTTGTGTTGGTGCTGGGCATGGCACTGCTTCCGCCAATTGAGTTCTTCACCCTCTATCGGAATGACCCGAACTACCAACAGCAGTTCGGATTGGCGTTGTTTGTCCTGATTGGTGGGGTCATCAGCCTGAGTCGCTTCCTTAGCCAGTGGCGACTGCCACTCGCAGCAGGGCTGGCTGGGATCGCCACAGCGGCAAGTCTGATCGGTCTTAAAGAGAGCCTGACACTGTTTCAGGAACTGACTCACATCACAACTACCGGCGCGGGGATCGTGTTATTCACGCTGACGAATACGCTGCTTTGCATTGGCATGTTGTGGATTTATCTGCGGCAAACAAAAACGGGGTAGGCACTCCAGTCAGCGCCCTACCCCATTATGATTCCAGGCAACAGTTTAGCTACCCTGCATACGCTCATTGAGATACATAACCGCTTCGCCCACTGTTGTGATTTTCTGAGCATCCTCGTCGGTGATTTCGCCACCAAACGATTCTTCAAAAGCCATAATCAATTCAACCAGGTCAAGCGAATCGGCTTCCAGGTCTTCGCGAAAGCGCGCAGTTGGCACAACACGATCTTCTTCCACGCCCAACAGCTCGACAACGATTTCTTTCACGCGATCTTCAGTTGATGACATTTGGTTCCTCCCATATTGTGGGGCATTATACATTTCGCTGCTAACAGAAGCCGATTATAACAATAATCATGCACTCTGCCAGTGCTATATCATTGACACGAGTTCAACTCATCGGGTAGGATTACCCTCACCGAAATAAGGAACACCATACCATGAGCAAAGTCACGGATGCAACCACCGAAAACCGTAAGGTTGACCATATCCGCATTAATCTGGAAAAAGACGTTCAATTTCCGCGATTGACCACCGGTCTGGAAAAGTACCGTTTTATACATCAGGCACTGCCGGAAATCAACCTCAAGGATATAGACACATCTATTACCTTATTTGGCAAACAGCTCTCCGCGCCAATCCTGATCTCTTCCATGACAGGCGGAACGGACATGGCGTACCGCATTAACCAGCATCTGGCCGAGGCCGCACAGATGAACCAGATCGCAATGGGATTGGGTTCGCAGCGCGCAGCTATTGAAAATGCCGATCTCGCTCACAGTTACCGGGTGCGTAATGTCGCCCCGGACATTCTTCTATTCGCTAACATCGGGGCTGTCCAACTGAACTACCGCTACGGCGCAGAAGAGTGCCAGCGGGCGGTAGATATGATTGAGGCCGATGCGCTGATTCTCCATTTCAATGTATTACAAGAGGCGGTTCAGCCAGAAGGCGATACAGATTTTAGTGGGCTGATAAGTAAGGTTGAGGCTGTATCTAAGGCGCTTTCCGTTCCGGTCATTGCCAAAGAGGTCGGCTGGGGTTTTTCGGAGCAGAACGCCCGTGACCTGGCAAATGCTGGCGTGGCGGCAATAGACGTAGCTGGAGCCGGTGGCACATCGTGGAGCGAAGTGGAATACCACCGCGCCCCAACCGAATTCCATGCGCAGATTGCTGCTTGTTTTGCCGACTGGGGCATCCCTACCGCCGAAGCCATCCGATATGCAGCGCAAGGTGCGCCAAAACTGCCGATTATCGCCAGCGGCGGGCTTCGTAACGGCCTGGATGTTGCGAAATGTATCGCTCTGGGCGCAACGATGGGCGGCTTGGCCGGGCCATTCCTGAAAGCCGCCGATCAGTCTGTTGAGGCAGCGGATGAACTCGCCCGCCAATTGGTAGCACAGTTACGGATTGCCATGCTGTGTAGTGGAAATGCCACAATCGCACAACTACAACAAGCCCCGCTGCTGAAAGTGTAGGTATCTCTATTGTTGCCACAATTAGTCGCACATTATCTACCCGAACTGGACGCGACAATGCGCCAGATGATCGATTCCATCCCCAATTTGCCCGCCGATTTCACCCTGATGATGCGCTATGCAATGGGTTGGGTAGATGAGAATGATAATCCTTATCAGCAAACTACCGGCAAACGCATTCGCCCGCTGTTACTCCTCTTGTGTGCCGACGCGGCAGGCGGCGATTGGCGCAAGGCACTGCCAGCAGCGGCTGCTGTAGAGTTTCTACATAATTTTTCTCTGATACATGATGACATTGAAGACAGCAGCCCTACCCGTCACGGGCGGCCTACGGTGTGGAAACTATGGGGACTGGCTAACGCTATCAACGCTGGAGATGCCCTGTTCACAGTCTCTTTCTATACACTGCACCGCCTGACACAAAGCGGTCTGCCGCTGGATCGCATTCTGATGATCTGGGATGTCTTTAACCAGACGACTATAGAACTCACTCGTGGTCAGCACCTGGATATGCGTTTTGAACACCAAGCAGAGGTCAGTATTGACGAGTATCTCTCGATGATAGCAGGGAAATCCGCCGCCCTCGTGGCCGCTTGCGCACGCATCGGTGCATTGATCGCTACCAGTGATCTGTCAACCACTGAGAATTATGCGGCATATGGCCTGAATCTGGGCATCGCGTTTCAAATTCGGGATGACATTCTGGGGATCTGGGGGGATCCGGATGTAACCGGGAAATCGGCGGCTACCGATATTCTCTCGCGGAAGAAATCACTACCCGTACTTTATGCGCTAGAAAGAAACGATACTCTGGCACAAATCTATGCCAATGACAACCTGACAGATGCTGATGTGAGCGAGGCATTGGCGGCGTTGGAGCAAGCAGAGGCGCGAACTTACACTGAAATGTATGAACAACGTTATTTTGAACAGGCGTTGTTGGCGATTCAGCAGGCCAACCCAAAGGGAGAAGCCGCCGAGTGGCTTATGCAATTAACTCGTGCACTGTTCCAGCGTGACCGTTAGACAAGTTCGCGGAAAATCATGTTGCTAAGCAGGCGGCCTTCCGTGGTAAGACGCACTGTGTCGGCGTCAATCCTCAACAAGCCTTGTGCGCTAAAACGGTTCATCAGTGCGGGATAGAGGGTGACAACGTCTTCGCCGAAGCGCTCCCGGAACGCCGCCCGCTGAATGCCCTCCCGTGTCAGGCGCAATCCCATCAAGAGTGTATCCACAATTTCGCCGGGTCGGTCTACTTCCAGGGCTTCAACTGTGGCAGGGGTGCGGGGGTAGACATAATCACCTACCGAGCTTTTCAAGGCCTGAATGTATTTTTGTGGAGCGAGGATGGTTGAATAACGCACCCCACCAGCCCATCCATGAGCACCCGGCCCTACACCTGGATAGGGCAGATTGCGCCAGTATTGCAGGTTATGACGACACTCATAGCCCGGTTTTGCCCAGTTGCTGATTTCATATTGCTCGAAACCGCCCTGCCCCAATATATCAGTCGCCAGGTCGTACATATCAGCAGCCAGATCATCATCTGGTTCCGGTAATTCGCCGCGCGCAATCCAACGTTCCAGTGGCGTACCCTCTTCAACACCCAGTGCATACAATGACACATGGTCTGGCTGCAATGCCATCATCTGCACGAGGCTGGCTTTCCACGTGGTCATGGTCTGATGCGGGAACCCATAAATAAGATCGAGGTTGAGATTCGCAAAACCTGCCCGGCGAGCAGCGGAAACCGCTCTCGCTACAGCGTCATTATCATGGCGGCGGGCGAATAATCGGAGTTCGTTTTGGTGGGCGGATTGCATCCCAATACTCAACCGGTTGAATCCGAGCTGGCGCAAAGCTGTGAGATATGGAGCATCAAGATCATTCGGATTGGCTTCCAATGAAATCTCTGAACCGGATTTGACATTGAACAGCGCATGAATGGTACTCAATAATCGTTCAAATTGGCCCGGTGAGAGCAGACTGGGCGTGCCACCTCCAAAGTAGATGGTATGTAACTGCTGGCCGGGGCGGGAGCGCCCGACGATTTCGACCTCGCGAACCAACGCATCTACAAAATCGTTTACGAGTGTATCCATATTGGCGTAGGCATTAAAAGCGCAATAGGTACACTTCGTCTTGCAAAATGGGATATGAAGGTATAAAGATTGAAACCCTTGTATAAAAGTCATGATAAAATCAACGTAAATCCACGTATGATAGAATTGCGGTATTGTTACAGGTTCAATATAATAATGCAAGAATCCTTATCATCATTTATTTCAAACGTATCGCGATATTTCCTAAGTTGAGCAAGGGACTATTATGCCTGAGACACAAAAATTTGCCGGCGGTAGTGGCGACAGCTCTAGCGACAATTCGCTACAAGCCAATTCGGTTGTACACCGGCGCTATAAGATATTAGGCATACTCGGCCAGGGAGGTATGGGCGCGGTCTACCAGGCACGTGACCTGAACTTTCCCGATGTACACAAACTGGTCGCCATCAAGGAAATGCTCAACCCGGCCACCGATCCAGCTATCCACAATTCAACGCTGAAGTTGTTTCAGCGCGAGGCCAATATTCTTGCGACACTCAACCATCCAGCAATCCCAAAAATCTTCGATTTCTTTGATCAGAATGAGCGTTTCTACCTGGTTATGGAATTGATTGTCGGTTCAGACCTGGAAGAACTCATCAACAAAACCAAGGAGCTACCAGTAGACAAGGTCATTGACTGGGCAATCGAACTGTGTGATGTGCTTGAATATCTCCACACATCCCAGTCGAAACCGATCATCTTCCGCGACCTGAAGCCATCGAATATCATGATTGACAATTTTGGCAAGGTTCGGTTGATTGACTTCGGTATCGCCAAGATTTTTGACAGCGATGTGCGCCGCCACACAATGATTGGCACGGAAGGATACTGCGCTCCTGAGCAGTACAAAGGCAACGTGACCACCTTGAGCGACATTTATGGGCTTGGCGCTACTCTACATCATGTACTGACGCGCAAAGACCCGCGTCTGGAGCCACCGTTCAGCTTCGGTGAGCGGCCCATACGCGAATTTAATACCAACGTGCCGGAGCGCTTTGTCGAAGCCATTGAACGTGCTCTTTCTCTGGAACCGGATAAGCGCTTTAACAGTGCCAGCGAGATGAAAGCGGATCTCGAGAGATTGCGCTATCAGCCGCAGGTGGCTTTTGGGGCGGTTGCTGAGGTAAACGACGGTACTAATTTCTTTGATGGTCTTGATGCAGACGGCGCAATCCAGCCCAAGTGGAAATACCCAACCGAAGATGAGATACGGGCGAGTGCCAGCATCTATAAGGAGATGGTGTTTGTAGCTTCATATGACACCAATGTTTATGGTGTCAATCTCGCGGATGGGGAATTTGCCTGGAAGTACGCCACGCACGGGGGGATCGCCGCATCACCCATTGTAGACGAATCCAACCGACTTGTCCTGTTTGGCTCGGAAGATAAGACTTTTTATGCCCTGGATTGTCGTAACGGGCGTATCAGTTGGTCATATACTACTCAGGACAAAATTCGAAGCACCGCTCGCATCGCACCGGACGTTGATGCAGTGTTCTTTGGAAGTGATGATGGACATCTGCACGCGCTAAATGTGCTGAATGGCCGTTTTCTATGGAAGCATGACATGGGCGATCCGATTCGCAGCCGCCCGTTCATATTCAACGATCTGGTGATCGTCGGGGCAGAATCCGGGGAGATGGTAGCACTCGAATTATCCGGCAACCGGAAGTGGGGTTTCCGCGCCCGCCGCAGCCTGACATCATCCCCGTATGTAGATACAATAGAAGGTATCTGCTACGTCGGCTCAACGGATGGCTATATGTATGCATTGGATGCGAGTAGCGGCTACAGTTCATGGCGCTTCCGCACCAATGGACCAATCATATCGTCGCCAGTGGTCCATGAAGGCCTGCTGTATTTCGGGTCTGCAGATGGTTATCTTTATGCCATAAATGCCCAAACATCAAGGGAAAAGTGGAAGTTTCAAACCGAGAAAGCGATTCTCTCCTCTCCTGTCGTTCACAATGGCGCCGTTTACTTTGGCGGAATTGATGAGTATTTCTACTGTGTAGATATCCAGACCGGCAAAGAGCGATGGAAATTTAAGACAAACGGGGCAATTACATCTACTGCCTGTATCGCCAATGATGTAATTTTGATCGGTTCTCTCGACAAAACCCTATATGCCCTACCCTTAGTCGGTTAAGTAGCGTTTATTTGCCTGCACAAGTCGGTATTGGAGCTACAAAGTATGGATTTATTTCGCCGTTTATTTACTCAATCTCAAGCAAAGCCTGATGAACTGATCTCGAAGACCATCGAACCCGAACCATTTGAAGAGCAGAAGGCGACAGAAGCAACGACTGTTCCTATACCGGCGGTGAATGCTGTCGAAGAAAAGGATGAGTCAGAAATTGCGTATGCGGATGGTGCTACCCGACCTCTGCCACCGGAGACGGTGATCACGACAAGCAACATGCACCTCACTTTTGGACAGTCTACCGATGTCGGTATGGTCCGCAGCAACAACCAGGATGCAGCTTTTTCCTTTTTTTCTACAAGCCGCAATGCCGATCAACGGCCTGACTTCGGCTTATTTATTGTAGCTGACGGTATGGGTGGACATCATGATGGTGAAAAAGCCTCTGCCGCCACCGCGCACATCGTCGCAGCACAGGTTACGAGCAGTGTCTATTTGCCAATGCTGACAGGAGAAAATGATGCTGACCGTATTCCTATCACCGAAGCCCTGGTAAGCGCAGTACAAAAAGCCAATGCCGATATTATCGCGCGTATACCAGATGGTGGCACAACCCTGACAGCCACCGCGATTATTGGTGACCTGGCTTATGTTGTCCACGTAGGAGACAGTCGGATTTACCTCATTACAAAGGATGGGATTGAGCAGATCACTCGTGACCATTCACTGGTTCAGCGGCTGATCGAACTTGACCAGCTCAAACCAGAAGAAGCGGCGCACCACCCGCAGCGCAACGTCTTATATCGGGCGCTTGGGCAGAGTGAATCACTGGAGATTGACGCCCTCACCCGCCGTCTCCCGCCGAATTCACGTTTGCTGCTGTGTAGTGATGGATTGTGGAATGTGGTTGAGGAAAAAGATATGTTGGGAATCGTCATAGCACACGATGACCCACAAGAAGCGTGTGACAAATTGGTCGCCCTGGCAAACACAAACGGCGGCACCGACAATATTACTGCCATCCTTCTGTATATACCGAGTAGTTGATTGATAGTCGTATGACGACACGAAACAATCCATACAGTCTGCTGAGCGTCGCACCCGATGCCTCCGTTGAGGAGATTAAGACCGCCTACCGGCGTATTGCCCGGAGATTGCATCCAGATGCCAACCAGGGCAACCCTGGCGCTGCGGTGCAGTTTCAGGATATTACGACGGCATACGAGCTTCTGCTGGACCCCGAAAAGCGGCGGAAACTCGACCTTGAACTTTCCAAGAATAAAGCTGGCAATGACTTTATCTTCACATTGCGGGTGACACCGAGCAAGCGGGCAATCACGCCGCTGCCAGAAGTCCAGGTGATGTACCTACTGGCAGAAATACTGCCCGATCCCCGTGCCAAAGAAGCGGAACAGACCCGCGAATCGCGGCTGAACCTGACGCTGGTTCTTGATCGCAGCAACTCAATGAACGGCACCCGGCTAGATAAGGTTAAGGTTGCGGCTCACCAGATTATTGACCAACTCAACGCAAAGGATATTCTTTCGGTCATTATTTTCAATGACCGGGCTGAAATCCTCATTCCGGCAACTCCAGTTGAGAATAAGACCGCCCTTAAAGCGAAAATCAGCATGATGAATGCTTCGGGCGGTACTGAGATTTTCAAAGGACTGTCAGCTGGCGTAGACCAGAACAAGCGCTACCTGGCACCAAAACTCGTCAACCATGTTGTGCTGCTGACCGATGGTAATACCTACGGAGACCAGGAGCAGTGCATCACACTTGCACGGTCAGCATCGGAACAGGGCATCTCGATCAGCGCGATGGGGCTAGGCCAGGAATGGAATGATGAATTCCTGGATGAACTGGCATCCATCACTGGCGGCACATCGTCTTATATTAATAGTGCCAGTGCAGTCGTACGCTTCCTTAACGACCATGTTCGCAATCTGTCAAATGCCTTTGCGGAGCGTACTCGCCTCTCGGTAGCATCTGACCCGGATGTACGTCTGGAATCGGCGTTTAAGCTGTCTCCGCATCCGCAGCCGCTCAGTGTTGGGGATGATTATATCCAATTGGGCAGCTTACAGGCTAATCGCCATATATCTGTGTTACTCCAGTTTCAAATGCCCGCCAACATGAGTCTCGGCTTCCGGTCAGTCGCTCGCCTGGTAGCCGAAGCAGACATTCTGGCAAACCACCAGCAGCAATTTCAAGGCGTCAGCGATCTTTCATTGGAAATTGCAGAAAACCCTCCTCCTGAAGACCCGCCGATTGCGATCCTGGATGCACTCGGAAAACTGACACTGTATCGAATGCAGGAGCGTGCGCAGGAGGCATTAGAAAGCGGCGATGTTCGGGAAGCAACTCGCCGTCTGGAAAATCTTGCCACCCGATTACTGGCGATGGGAGAGGAAGACCTCGCGCACCAGGCTATGTCAGAAGCGCGGCGTGTGGCCTATACTAGCAATCTTTCCGACCAGGGTCGAAAGACGTTAAAGTATCAGACGCGCTTCCTTTTATTAGAGGCTTCAAGTGAGGAATCAACGTAATGAAGGCCTGCCCTTACTGCGGAACTTCAAACCGTGAAGGCATGATGTTTTGCGAAGAATGTGGACAGAGTTTAACAGGTTCGGACGCCGTCCTGCCTACACGACAGCTGGATCAAGGGGCAAATGAGTTAGCTGCCAAAGCGACTTGGGGCACTGCGCGATTTGGAAGAGATGCGTTTATTATTTTACATATCCGTGACGCCGATGAACCCCTGACAATTCAACCGATGAAACGTACTGTATTGGGCCGGGCAGACGATAACAGCCCGCAAAAACCTGATATGGATTTAACAGCCTTTGGCGCATTAGAAAAAGGTGTATCCAGAATTCATGCTGCGATTCATCGCAGCGAAGACACCCTGACACTGGTAGACCTGGGCAGCGCCAATGGCACGCATCTGAACGGCCAGAGACTGGTGCCAGAACAGCCACGTGTTCTGCGGGACGGTGACGAGATTCGCCTGGGTAAACTTGTCGCCCATATCTACTTCAAATAGGCATACTATCCATACAAGTGGAGCGTTTATGATTACCTTACTCATTCATATTGCCAATTCGGAACCGATCAAGTTAGACGTAGAGGAACTGCCCCAACCCGGCGATGTGATGATCGTTGGCAGAAATCCGCGCGACCGTAAGGATCGCGAAGCAGAATGGCTGGACGAAGGGGTCACGACTGTGATGTTTCCCTGGTCACGCATCAACTTGATTCAAGTTCTGCCAGACCCGGATGAACAACAAGAATTCCCGCAGCTCTGGCGTACAGATTAGGGTAGTACCCGGACGTAAGCACCATGACGACAAAACTACCTAAACCAAACCAGCGAGATGCGAAACGTATTCTCGTGGTAGACGATGAGCCGCGCATGATTGGCTTTATCCGTATGAACCTGGAGCTGGAAGGCCACCAGGTTATTGAAGCCCATAATGGCCTGGATGCGCTGGAATCGGTACGAACTAAACTGCCGGATATTGTACTGCTGGATGTCATGATGCCTGAGTTGGATGGCTTTGAGACGCTCCGGTTGTTACGGGAGTTCTCCAATATTCCAGTCATTATGCTGACTGCGAAAGGGGAAGAAAATGACCGGGTCTATGGCCTGGAACTCGGCGCAGATGACTACATTACCAAACCCTTTGGCCCGCGTGAGCTTTCGAGCCGTATTAAAGCGGTACTACGCCGTGCCAGTATGCCGTCCAGTTCACCCGATGAGGCGGTTCTGAAGATTGACGAGCGCCTGAGCGTAGATTTCAACCGGCGCGAGGTGATCGTGAGCGGCCAGCGTGTCAAGCTGCGTCCAACTGAATATCGCCTACTCTATCACCTGATTGAAAACGCAGGATGGACAGTGCCGCACGATCAACTGCTGGCGAAAGTCTGGGGATACGAATATCGTGATGAGGCCCACTATGTTCGGCTGTACGTCAATTACCTGCGAGAAAAGATCGAGGAAGACCCGGCTAATCCCCGGTATATTCTCACTGAACGCGGGGTGGGCTATCGTTTCATTGATTTTAAACGATGAGCACCTGCTGTCGCGGGGTTTTCCTTGCGACAGCACTTATTTCCACGTACAATGATGAATAGTAATAGTAAAAATTGATTTCCCTCAAGGAGGGTTGTGTGGCTGTATTCAAGATCGTTGTCACGGGGCCGTTTAATTCTGGCAAAACCGAATTCATCAAAACGATCTCTGATATTCCGGTGGTATCTACGGAAAAAAAGATCACAACTGAAGATAAAGGCATCAAGGCGGAAACGACGGTAGCAATGGATTATGGTCGTACCGCCTTAGATGGCGACACGCTCTACCTCTATGGTACACCCGGCCAGACTCGTTTTGATTTTATGTGGGAAATTCTTTCCAGTGAAATGAATGGTTTTATCGTCCTGGTAGATAGCACCGACTCCCCTTCCTTCCCGGATGCTGCTGATCTGATTCAGCTTTTCTCCGGCTTCGTAGATGTCCCCCACCTGGTCGTAGCAAACAAGACCGATTTACCCAATGCAGCCAAGTTAGCTGAAGTACGGCGTGGCACGAAAGCCGGAAGCGATGTCACGGTAATGCCGTGTGTAGCGACCACGAAATCAAGTGTGCGCCAGGTATTGCTTCAAATGGTCAAGCTGCTGCAAAAAGACGATCCAACTAAGTAGCTAATAAAAACACGTCCTGCGACGACAAAAAACAGCGGACACTTTGCCGCTGTTTTGCTATCCAGCCCAAGTTACACGCTGCTATGGCGTAGATTCTTCCGATACCAGATGCTCGACTCTGAGGCTGGCATAGGTGGTTCGGAACGATTCAAGCATAGCCTGGCGCTCATCTTCCTGTAGCAGACTGTAGCGCACAGCATTGAGCGCCAGTTCTTCAATCTCCTCCGGGGCAAAACCGCAGTGTTCGAACACCGCCAGATATTCATCATTCAGGGTAGTCTTGTAGAACGCAGGCATATCGGAGTTAATGGTCAACAACACGCCTTCATCATACAAGTGACGCAGCGGGTAACCTGCATAGTTCTCCAGATGCCCCAGACAGAGTTGGCGGGCGATGGTGACATCCAGCGGGATATGCTGTTCTACGAGCTGTTGCAGCACATCAGGGGCGTCGGCGCTGCCCCAACCATCCACCAGGCGATAGGGATGGGCAACCTGAAGAACTTCCAGAACACCTTCACCACCCAGCGTATCCCCAGCATGAGGCACGCAGGGCAGTTCTTTCTTTTCGGCATTACGAAAAGCACGTTCAAATTGACCAATCGGCTGTGCGTTCTCCGGCCCGCTGAGGCCAAGAGCTACAATACCGTTTTTGCGAGCAGAAGCACCAGTTGCCCAGCGCAGAATATCATCCGAACGGCGAGGGTTATCCCGCGTCATGGTTAATATCCAGGCCATACGCACATGCCAACCCCGCTCAGCCCGGTCACGACCGTCGTTGATGGCCGTGATAAACTGGTCGAATGCCAACCCTCCTTCGATATAAGGGATCGGGTTTACCTGTACTTCAGCATACTTCACGTTCTGTTTGGCTAGCGAAACCCCTAATTCATAGGCCATGAGGCTTAAATCTTCCGGAGCCTGTAACCACTGACTGATAGTAAAAATCGTCTCATCAATGCGTTGATAGTCCGGGTGTTCCACAAGATCAATCCAGGTGGCGTAATCTTTCAAGGTTTCAGGAATTTCGTTCTGTTCAGCAATAATCCGTAGAGTCTCTAGGCGAATCGCGCCCTCCAGATGGACGTGAAGTTCCACTTTGGGCATAGCGCGAATGAAGCTTTCAACAGACATCAATCACTTTCCTTAATCTCCAACTGGTTGCGTATATCAGTCGGTATCTGGTCAACATCCTGGCACTCCACCGCTTGAGACTGGTCAACGGCGGCAGCAATGAAGGCCGCAAACAAGGGATGCGGCGCATTCGGACGACTCAAAAACTCGGGATGGAACTGGCTGCCTACCATAAATGGATGGTCTTTGATTTCAGCGATCTCTACTAACTGTCCATCAGGGCTGATACCACTAAAAACCATACCGTGTTCCTCAAATGCCTCCCGGAAAGCGTTATTAAACTCAAAACGGTGGCGGTGACGCTCATGAACAACCGGCTGCCCCTGATAGGCATGGGCAGCGTGCGTCCCGGGCTTCAGTTGGCAGGGATACAACCCCAGGCGCATCGTCCCACCCAGGTCGGTGATACCACGTTGTTCCAACATTAAGTCAATAACCGGATGCTCGGTTGTCGAGTCAAACTCCGTGCTGTTGGCGTTGTCTAGTTCCATGACGTTACGGGCAAAATCCAGGCACATAACCTGCATCCCCAGGCACAATCCCAGGTATGGAATCCGGTTCTGTCGAGCATAGCGTGCCGCCAGGATTTTTCCCTCTATTCCGCGTTCACCAAAACCGCCGGGAACAACGATCCCGTTCGCTTCCGCCAGGGCGTCCCAGCCCTTATCTTTTTCGAGATCACCGGAGTAGATCCAATCAACTTCCAGGCGACAATCACTGGCGCTGGCAGCATGAAACAGAGCTTCCTTCACGCTGATGTAGGCATCATGAAGCTCAACATATTTACCGACAACTGCAATACGCACTTTACCTTGTGGCGAACGCATCCGCTGAGTCATGACACGCCAGTCGTCCAGTAAAGGCGCGCTCAGGCCTTCAAGCTGCAATTGCTCTACCAGATAGTCACCGAGACCAGATTCCTCTAGAACCAGCGGGACTTCATAAAGCAGATCCGTTGTAACGAGGGCAATCACCGCTTCGGCTTCCACGTCACAAAACAGCGCGATTTTATCGGTTACTTCCGCGCTAACGGGATAATCGGTACGTGCAATAATCACCTGAGGTTGAATGCCGATTCCGCGCAGGTCGCGGACGCTGTGCTGGGTCGGCTTGGTTTTCAATTCACCGGTGGCGCCAATATATGGCAGGAAAGTAACGTGGATAAAGAGACAGTCATTACGCCCCAAATGCATTCGCATCTGGCGGATTGCCTCTAAGAAAGGCAATCCCTCAATATCGCCGACTGTGCCACCTACCTCAACAATAATAACGTCAGCTTCGCTCTCTTTGCCAACCAACATGATACGGCGTTTAATCTCGTTGGTGATATGCGGCACAACCTGAATAGTACCACCCAGATAATCACCACGCCGCTCTTTATCAATCACATGGCTATAGACCTGACCAGCCGTTACGTTACATGTACGGTTCAGGTTTTCATCAATAAAACGCTCGTAGTGTCCCAGATCAAGATCGGTTTCAGCGCCATCCGCCGTGACGAATACCTCACCGTGCTGGAAGGGACTCATCGTTCCGGGGTCAACATTCAAATACGGGTCAAGCTTCTGAATAGCGACACGCAACCCGCGTGCCTTCAGGATACGCCCCACTGCGGCTGCGGTAACGCCCTTACCCACCGAGCTAACCACACCACCCGTGCAAAATATGTATTTCGGTTTGGGCATAATGCCTCACTCACCTTTGACTCTGCCCAACAAAAAAAAGACAGCCGGGAGATTTACGTTCCGCAGTATCACCTCCCCGCTGGCTATACCTGATTCCGATCAGGGACTGGCTAAATCAGCGATCCTCGTTATACGAGCTTTTCCAGGTCATCCGCAGCCCGGCGCATATCGAGGAAAATTAACCCTAACTTCGCACCTTCGCGAACAAGAATAGTCAACACGGCTTCAACGCCGATAGACGTGAGGATAACTCGGCCTGAGTTGCCCTGAATATACACCTGGTCAAGTAAACCGCGTCCCAACTCGGTTGAGATTCGCTCGCCCAGGGAGAGCATGGCAGCCGACATAGCCGACACGCGATCTTCCTCAACGCCCGCCGGGAGCGCCGACGCCATAATAAGACCATCTACACTCACGACAGCAGAAGCCTCAATTTCCGGGGAATTCGCTTGCAAATCCCGCAGGCGATCAACCATGAGCTCAGTCCGTGATCTCGCCATCTTTATGTCCTCCCAAAACATAACCCGGGACCAGTACCGGGTAAGGATCAAATTATAAAGAGAAGTCAGCCCGTATCTGCTGCCGACCAATATTCCGCCGCGTTTGTTTATTGATGTTCAATGAAGCTATTCTATAATATAGCGAATTTTGTTCCTCAGGGGTAGCACATCTTCACTAGCACAATTATACTAAACATAAGGCAAACAGCAAGGCATAAGGAATTAAGGATCGCCAAACCAGCGAGTCACGATAGTCTGGCGACCCGTTTAGCGTAGGCCTGGCGTCCAGCTAACCGCCCGATGGCAGGCCACAATAAATCATGTTCACCCGCGAAGATTAGAGCAAAAGCAGGTCATATGCCCGACTATCCACAAGATACCCGACAGTCTCAACGGCCAGTCGCCCATCAGAACGCCCAACTCACGCTGGCACAACAAGTTGCGGAGCGCATCGCACAAAACGTAAGCCAGGTCATCATCGGTAAGCGTAATGAAGTCCGCCTCACCGTTCTCGGACTACTCAGTTTGGGACACATTTTGATTGAGGATATCCCCGGTGTCGGCAAAACCATGCTGGCAAAGACGCTGGCCCGCACTATCGGTTGCACTTTTAGCCGAATCCAGTTCACACCGGATATGCTGCCGTCGGACGTCACTGGGGTATCTGTCTTCAATCAAAAAACGCGCGAGTTCGAGTTCAAATCCGGCCCGATCATGGCGCAGATTGTTCTCGCAGACGAGATTAACCGGGCGACGCCCAAAACCCAGGCAGCACTGCTTGAGGCGATGGAAGAACGCCAGGTCACTGTAGATGGCATAACCTACGCCCTGGATGAACCTTTCATGATCCTGGCAACACAGAATCCCATCGAGTACGAGGGGACATTCCCGCTGCCAGAAGCTCAGCTTGACCGGTTCTTGATGCGCATCCAGTTGGGCTACCCCAGTCCGAATGAAGAACTCACGGTGCTTTCCGCCCAGCAATACGAACATCCGATTTACAATATGCAACAGGTTGTCAGTGCTCAGGAACTCCTGGCGGCGCAGCGGGCAATCCGCGAAGTATATGTGAGCGAGGAGATCAAGCAGTACATCGTGAGCCTCGCCAATGCTTCCCGCCAGCACCCAGATGTTTACCTGGGGAGCAGCCCACGCGGTTCGCTGGCACTGTTCCGCACCTCGCAGGCCCGTGCCGCGATGGCGGGGCGGGACTACGTGATTCCTGATGATATTAAAGCGCTGGCAGAAACAACACTCGCCCACCGCATCATTGTTGGGCCGGCAGCACGTATCAAGGACATTTCATCACGCACGATTGTTCAGGACATCCTGGCGACGACACCTGTTCCCGGCTCTTCCGCCCGGTAAGCGAGGCCATCATGCCTAACCGTCGCAATGCAATTTACGTCCTGTTGATTCTGACGCTGCTCACCGGCTTATTCACGGGGCGGGCATTATTCTTCACCCTGGCTTACCTCTTCTTCGGGTTGCTGGTGCTGTCATTTCTGTGGTCGTGGTTCTCAGTACGCTGGATAACCATCACCCGTAAAACCCGCGCCCGCCGCGCCCAGGTAGGTCGCAGCCTGGATGAAGCATTTATCGTTCGTAACCGCAGCATTTTGCCTAAGCTCTGGTTAGAAGTGCGAGACCATTCGACCCTGCCCGGCCATCGGGCCAGTCATATTGTGCCGATTATGGGGGGGCGCTCGAGCTATCGTTGGTACGTGGAAACCCCTTGCCAGGTAAGGGGGGAGTTCCAGCTTGGGCCAATTACCATCCACAGCGGCGACCCATTCGGGCTGTTCCTGACACCACGCCGCCTGGCAGCGACGTCACGGGTGATCGTTTACCCGGCCACCATCCACATTAACCAGTTTCAACTCCCGGTTGGCCTGCTCTCCGGCGGTGATGCCCAGCGCCGCCGCGCCCATTTCATCACAACAAATGCCGCCGGGGTGCGGGACTACGCGCCAGGCGATAGCTTCAACCGGATTCACTGGCCGAGCACAGCTCGCAAAGACCGGTTGCTGGTGAAGGAATTCGATATTGACCCGCTGGTAGATATCTGGTTATTTGTGGATTTTTCAGCGGGGTCATTGGTTGAAGACCCCGGCTTGCAGCGTGTAGGCCGCACCGGAACAGTAATCCCCACCAGCAGCGCGATTCCACCGTCCACCGAAGAGTATGGCGTAGTCATAGCTGCATCGCTGGCACAGTATTTCATTGAATCGGAACGCGCTCTGGGGTTCGCGGCTTATACCCCCTATCGGGAAGTCCATCAACCAGAACGTGGCAACCGCCAGCTCACCCGCATACTAGAGACGTTGGCTGTCGCCCGCAGCTTTTCCCGCTATTCCCTGGCGCAAATGCTCACCCTGGAAACGCCCTATTTCACACGTGGAACAACCCTGCTGATTGTCACCTCATCCACAGATGCCACCTGGGTCACTGAAGCGCAGATTCTCTCGCGACGGGGGATCCGGCCAATGTGCGTTTTTGTGGATCCGCACTCATTTGGCGGCGCACAACCCGCCGAAGAAATACGCGGAATGCTCCGATTGGGCAAAATCCCGACGATTTCGATCCGCAAAAATGACGACCTGGGCGCAGCGCTGGCTCAGCGCCCGATCTAATCATCGAAGTCTCTACGCCACCAGTGAAAAGCCGCCACAAGTGTATACCCTAACGACATCGCCGCTTCCGTTAGAGCTGCATCACAGGAAGAGATTAACACGCCAGCTAATCCGTATTCGTGTGAGTTTGCGGCCAGCCTGGTCAACGCACGAGAAAGACTGTCTATCGTCAAATGGCCTTCCACCCACAGGCCATTATAATTGAATGTCCGCACTTCAATGAGATTCGTATCCTGGAAAACGGGCTGCGGGATCGCAACACCGCGCGTCGCCACATATAAATCGCGCGCAACCCCATCAGATCTATAGCCGCACCGGGCAAAAACGCGCTGGCTAGCCGTGTTATGAGTCTGTATCAGCGCCCTTGCAAAGGTTGCACCGGATTCGTGCCCGGATTGAGAAGCAGCGCTGACCAACGCCCGGCCTATCCCCCTGCCCTGTTGATCGGGATGAACGGCCAGTAAGTCCACTTCCCAACGAGCAGTTTCCATAGGTGAATAGGTCGTGAACGAGTCGACAAAACCGACTACTTGCCCGCCGTATTCAGCGATAAAAGAAGTGTGCTCACCACATGCAATAACCCTGGCAATCCGACCAGGCTCGGACGTTTCCTCCGGCCACACAGCATCCTTAACCGCAGCGATAGCCGCCGCATCTCCGACCACTGCCGGACGAATCGTGATCTCCACGGTGGTATCCCCTTCACCCCACACAGCTTATACGCTACCATTCAGCCATAATATCAATCAATGCAGAGAAATCAACTTGACAGCGAAATCCATATCTCAGCAATACCTGTATCTAGCCGTATTTACCAGCGGCATGACGACACTGGCAGTTGAATTGTCAGCATCCCGACTGCTCGGAAGTGTATTCGGCACGAGTAACATCGTGTGGGCAAATGTCATCGGCCTGATTTTACTCTATCTCACGATAGGATATTTTATCGGGGGACGCTGGGCGGATCGTTCCCCGTTCCCGGCCACACTCTACCGGATACTCATCTGGGGGGCATTTCTGAGTGCACTTATTCCCCTGGTAGCACGTCCAATCCTGACTGCTGCCGCCAGCGCAGTTGTTGGCGCACAGGCGGGGCTGGCTGTCGGCTCGTTTCTGGCCGTGCTGATTCTCTTCTCCGTGCCGGTAACGTTGCTCGGCTGTGTCTCTCCCTTTGCAATCCGACTGGCTGTTACCGATCTGCGCAGCGCCGGGAAAATCTCCGGGCGCATCTATGCGATCAGCACACTGGGCAGCCTGCTGGGGACATTCCTGCCGACGCTGTACCTGATACCAGAACTCGGCACCTTCCGCACGTTCTTGCTGTTCGCGGGGCTGCTCTACGTGGTAGGGTTATTCGGGTTATGGCGCATACAGGGTAGCAAGGCTCTCCTGTGGCTATGGATACCGTTTGTGATTGCCCTGCTCTCTGCCTGGGCGCTCAACGGCCCGCTACGTCCACCTACCGCCGGGGCGACACTGCTTTATGAAGACGAAAGCGCCTATAACTATATTCAAGTGCAGCAGGATGGCGCTGGAAACCGCTACCTGTACCTGAACGAAGGCCAGGGCATCCACAGCCAGTGGAGTCCAGATACGGTTGCCGATGGGCATCGCACCTGGAGCTTCTTCCTGACCGCGCCGTACTTCAATAACCCTCCGTACACACCGGATGACATGCATTCACTGGCGATTATCGGGCTGGCCGCTGGAACAATCGCCCGGCAGTATACATCCGTGTATGGCCTTATCCCGATTGACGGAATTGAAATTGACCCCGGCATTATTGAAGCGGGCATCCGGTACTTTGACATGAATGCGGAACAGATGCCAAATCTGACGGTTTACGCCGAAGATGGGCGTTACATGCTGGGAAAACTCGGCACCTACAGTGTTATCGCCATTGACGCCTATCGCCCGCCCTATATCCCCTGGCATCTGACAACCGTTGAGTTCTTTCAGGAAGTTGCCAATCACCTGGAAATTAACGGCGTGGTCGCCGTGAACGTGGGGCGCACCAACACCGACAGACGGCTAGTGGATGCGATGACGGCTACCCTGCTGCGAGTGTTTCCCAGCGTCCACGCGATGGACGTGCCGAATTCGTTCAATACGATTCTGGTTGCCACGCGCCAAACCACTTCACCGGACAATCTTGCAGCCAATGCAAACGCCGTCGAGCCGGACAGCACCCCCCTGCTCTATGACTCGCTCGTCTGGGGCGTGAACCAACTCACGCCGATTCATGCCTCCGACCTCGTATTTACCGATGACCATGCCCCGGTAGAAACACTCGTTGACTCGCTGGTGCTGAATTTCTTATTTGCAGGTGGCGCAGATCAGCTCGCCAACCCGAATTAGTGGGAGTGCAATCATGACCAGCAATCCGCCGCCCCAGGCCTGGCATAATAGTATTCTGAGGGTCATTCGGTGTGGTATCACTCTGGCGTACCCGGTGCTGCTCACCCTCATCGCTGCCAGATTGGTGATGACTCCCTTATTTCTGCAACTGGAATACAACCGCCCAGGCTTCCCGCCTGATATTTACGGCTTCACCCGTGAAGACCGGCTTAATTACGCCCCTTACGCCCTGGATTACCTGCTCAATGCAGCGGACATCAGCTATCTGGGAGATCTGCATTTCCGGGAAGGCGGCGCACTGTTCAATACTAACGAGTTACAGCACATGGAAGATGTCAAGGCACTGACATCGGTTGCGTTTTCAGTCGCATGGATTGCCGGATTGGGGGCACTTTCCGCGAGCATTCTTTTGCTGTGGAAGCCCGCGACACGTCCCATTTTTCGCAAGGCCTTTCTGCATGGAAGTATCTTGACACTTCTTCTGATCGCCGCTATCGTGGTGGCGGCAATTGTGAACTGGGACTATTTCTTCACAGGATTCCACACGCTATTCTTTGAAAGTGGCACCTGGCGCTTCGCTTATTCTGACACACTCATCCGTCTATTTCCTGAGCAGTTCTGGTTTGATGCCGCGCTCACGATTGGCGGGCTAGTGGTGTGCAGTGCGCTGCTGACGCTGGCGTTCAACCGGCGGTGGCGGAGCAACCGTGACATTTGACCTATAACAGTGTTGACTCTTTACTTTGACTCTAAATCGCCCTGGTGTTAATCTTCCTTAGGAGAGTGACGCTGAAGAACTGGCTGGCACGTCAACGTAAGTCATTCACTACCTGGCTTGTTTTTGGCCTGGGAGTTAAACGCTGGCTTTTGCTCATCCTCGTGGGGATTTTTGCTATCGCTACGGCAATTGCCGACATAATCACCTCAACAATCAGCATCCAGCGTATATCCAGCTTGCCGGCAGGTATAGAGTTTTTCCTGGTTGCCGGACTCATCGGACTTGGTACAGGTATGGTGGGCATTGGCTTATCTCATCTGACAAAGAACTTCCTCGCGCCATACCGGACACACCAGCAAGGGCGAGTAATTGATGCGGTTTATGCCCACACGAAACGCCAAAAGGGACTGAAAATCGTTGCGATTGGCGGCGGCACAGGCCTACCATCTGTTCTACGTGGCCTGAAACCCTTCACCAGCAATATCACGGCGATTGTCACCGTTGCAGATGATGGCGGCAGTTCCGGCAGGCTACGGCGCGAACTTGGCGTGCTGCCCCCCGGAGATCTCCGTAACAATATCGCGGCACTGGCTGATGATGAGAATTTGATGACACACCTGTTTCAGTACCGGTTTGCCTCTGGTGATCTGGGTGGTCATGCCTTTGGCAATCTGTTCATCAGCGCATTGGCGGGTGTAACCGGCAGTATCGAAACCGCATTGGTAGAAACAGCCCGCGTACTGAATATTCAGGGCCGTGTGCTGCCAGCAACGTTGGAAGATGTAAACCTGGTCGCAGATGTGCGGTTGCCCGGAGAAAACCAACTGATTACAGTACACGGAGAATCGCAAATCAGCGAGGCGGGTGGATATATCGAAGAGATGCGTCTCAGTCCGACCAATATCGTTGCCTACAATGAAAGCGTTGAGGCCATCCTCGCGGCGGATTTGATTGTAATCGGACCAGGCAGCTTGTTTACCAGCATTCTACCCAACCTGCTGGTACAGGATATCGCCGAAGCACTGCGTGCGACCCGTGCCTATACAGTGTATGTCTGTAATGTCGCCACGCAGCCAGGCGAAACGGAAGGATTCACGGTTGCCGAGCATGTTCTTGCGCTGGAAAAACACGTTGGACGTGGTGTATTCAAAGCGGCGCTGGCGAATAATGTCTATCCCGTACTCAACGCTGGCGACAACACCCATTATGTACCGCCCGCGCCAGAGCATCATGAGATTTTGCAGCGTTACGAAATTCGCTACACCGACCTGACCGACACTGAACGCCCCTGGCGACACGATCCACAAAAGCTGGCGGGCGCTATCATTCAGCTTGCTACCGAAGAACGATCAGGTCTGGCCGTGAGCAGAAAACCCATTTCCGAAATCACGGTCTGATTCAATCTGTCGAAACAGTTCAAAACACGTTAGGATAGCAGCGCACAACGCGCTGATACAAGTATCTAGACAAGGAGTATATCATGGCAATTCGTGTAGGTATCAATGGGTTCGGACGCATTGGCCGTCAGGTTCTGCGGGCACTCCGTGAATATTATCCAAATGACGTCGATGTGGTGGCGTTCAACGATCTGGGCAACCTGGAGACAATGGCCCACCTGTTCCGTTATGACTCCAACTATGGCCGTTATGAAGGCAGCGTGGAAGTCAAAGATGGCAACCTTATCGTGGATGGTGACGTCATTAAGGCGCTGGCGGAAAAAGACCCCGCCACCCTGCCCTGGAAGGAACTAGGTGTAGATGTTGTGATCGAAAGCACCGGGCGCTTCACCGACCGCGAGTCGGCCTCCAAGCACCTGGCGGCAGGCGCGAAGAAGGTCATCATTTCCGCCCCTGCGAAGAACGAAGACATCACCATCTGCCTGGGTGTTAACGAAGATGCCTACGACCCGGCCAATCATAACATCATCTCTAACGCCTCCTGCACCACCAACTGTCTGGCACCAGCGGCGAAGGTGATTAACGATCAATACAAGATCGTGCGTGGCCTGATGACCACGATTCACAGCTATACCAACGACCAGAACATCCTCGACCTGCCGCACAAGGACTTGCGCCGCGCCCGTGCTGCCGCACTCAATATGATCCCCACCACCACAGGTGCAGCGAAGGCTGTCGCACTGGTGATCCCCGACCTGAAGGGCAAGTTCGATGGTTATGCCGTCCGCGTACCAACTCCTACCGTCTCCCTGGTGGACTTCGTGGCTGAGGTTGAAACCGGCACGACCAAAGAAGAGATGATCGCGGCTTTTGAAGAAGCGGCCAACGGCAAGATGAAGGGCATCCTGGGTGTTTCACACGAGCCACTGGTTTCCGGTGACTTCAAGGGGGATCGCCGCTCCAGCATTATTGACGTAGGGTCGTGCCAGGTAATGGGCGGCAACATGGTGAAAGTTGTCACCTGGTATGACAACGAATGGGGTTATGCCAGCCGCGTCGCTGACCTGATTATCCTGGTTGGCGGCAAGCTATAGGCCCGGCCAAGTAGTTACTTATTGAGGCGAGGTTATCAGACCTCGCCTCTTTCAAAATGGAGAACAAACATGAACAAAATGACTGTTCGTGATGCAGCTTTCGGTGGCAAGCGTGTCCTGGTGCGGGTGGATTTCAATGTGCCACTGGACGGCACAACGATTACTGACGATACCCGTATCCGGGCTGCTGTACCAACCCTGAAATACATCCTGGATCAGAAACCACGTTCGGTGATATTGATGTCTCACCTGGGACGCCCGAAAGGTGAACCCAATCCCAAATACTCACTTGCCCCGGTAGCTCCAGCCCTGGCCGCTTTGCTCGGTCAGGATGTCCAGTTTGCCAATGATTGTGTGGGCGAAACAGCGGAAACAGCCGCGGCCAATCTCCCCCAGGGCGGCGTACTGCTGTTAGAGAATACCCGTTATTACAAGGGCGAAGAGAAAAACGACCCGGAACTCGCCGGAAAAATGGCAAAACTGGGTGACATTTTCGTAAATGATGCTTTCGGGACCGCGCATCGCGCCCATGCTTCGAATGTTGGCGTTTCATCGCACCTTCTCGCCGTTGCCGGGCTGTTGATGGAAAAAGAAATTGACTATCTGGCAACTGCACTGGAAGCGCCAAAGCGGCCATTTGTCGCTATTCTGGGCGGGGCGAAGGTATCCGATAAGATTGCTGTGATTGAAGCTCTGCTGGACAAAGTAGACCGTCTGCTGATCGGTGGCGGCATGGCAAACACATTCCTCCAGGCACAGGGAATCTCGATGGGTAAATCCCTGGTAGAGGCCGACGCCCTTGATACGGCCCGGAGTCTGCTGGGCAAAGGCGGCAAAAAACTGGTGCTGCCAGTAGATGCTGTTATTGGCGACGCTTTCCAGAATGACGCCCATACTCAGGTTATCGCAGTTGAGGGTGGTATCCCCGATGCGTGGTCTATGTATGATATTGGCCCCAAGACAGTCGAACTGTTCGGTAAACACCTTCATGGCGCAAAAACGGTTGTTTGGAACGGGCCGATGGGCGTTTTCGAGATGAGCAGCTTCGCTAAAGGCACGAATCTGATCGCGCAGCTATTAGCGGACGAAACCCGTCATGGCGCAATCACGATTATTGGCGGCGGCGACTCGGCAGCCGCAATCGAAAATTCCGGTCTGACCAACCAGATAACCCATATCTCCACCGGCGGCGGCGCCAGCCTGGAAATGCTGGAAGGCAAAACCCTGCCCGGTGTTATCGCCTTAAAAGACAAGTAAGGATAGCCTCATGCGCAAACCAATCATCGCCGGGAACTGGAAAATGTTCAAAACTCTGTCCGAATCCGTTGAATTCGTACAGGCACTCGCTCCTCGGCTTGCGTCATTCACCTCCGTTGAACGGGTGGTTTGCCCGACTTATATCGCGCTGGCAGCCGTAGCGGATGCTCTGAAAGGCACAGATGTTCTCGTCGGTGCGCAGAGTATCCACTGGGAGGCCCAAGGCGCATTCACCTCGCAAATCGCGCCCACAATGCTCCAGGGGGTGGCGGAATATGTCATCATCGGTCACTCGGAATGCCGCGCTTACCTGAATGAGACTGACGAGACCGTAAACAAGAAAGTGAAAGCCGCACTGGCCTATGGTTTAAAGCCTATTGTTGCGGTGGGTGAAAGCCTGGCACAGAATGAAGCTGGAGAAACCGAACAGTTTGTCGGCGGACAGGTACGCGCCGCGCTTGCAGGCGTGGATGCCGCCAATATGGCAAACATTGTCATGGCCTATGAACCCATCTGGGCAATCGGCACCGGCAAGAATGCAAGCGGCGAGATTGCCAACAGTATCATTGGCGGCACGATTCGTGCTACACTGGCAGAGTTATACGGAAATACCATCGCCCAGACCGTCCGTATTCAATATGGCGGCAGCGTCAAACCGGACAACATGGCCGAATATATGAGCCAACCCGATATTGACGGCGCATTGGTCGGTGGAGCTTCACTCAAGGTGGACGACTTCACGAAACTTGTAGAGGCGGCAGCACAAGCCAAAGGAGGCTAAAGCTGCTCGAAATTCAGCTTCTTACTCCCTGGCTGTTGGTTGCCGGATTGCTTTACACCCTGCGCCGGTTACAGGTCTGGCTACACCAGCACATTTTCAAAGTCGGATGGTTGGTTTTGAAAAAATACGAAACCACCACCATCCTCTACTATGCCTTCTTCCTGCCGGGGGTTTTCCTCTACGAACTCAGCTATTGGTTGATGGCCGGTTTGCTCAATGTTCGGGCAGACCGGGCCATCGTCTGGCCGGAAAAACAGGAAATCGGCGAGCTGAAACTCAATTTTGTACAGCTTGCGCCCAAAGCTGGTCAACTGCGCACCGCGATCATCACCATAACCCCATTCATCACCGGCCTGCTACTGGTTTCGGTTATCTCTAACAACATCCTGAATGTGCAGGAGTTCCTCAGTCTGCTGAATGACGGCTACCTTGTAGACTTGACAGCGGCGATTAACCAGTTCACTTCGGCTCAGGATTTCTGGTTATGGCTGTATATCACTTTCACTATCAGTAACACATCCATGCCCAGCATGAAAGACCTGCACGGCCTGCGGGGTGTCATAATTGCCGGTGCGGTTGTTGTGGTCATCCTGTTCATGTTGGGGATTGGCAACCAGGCAATTGTCACATTCCTGGCCGGAACTGTTACCGATGTGCTGAATAATCTGGCGGGAATCCTCACGGTGATTATCGGTATTAACCTGTTTATGGTGGCCGTTCTGGGAACTATTGAAGCCGTCATTGAACGCATCACCGGGGATAGCGCCACATTCGAGAACGGCAAGATGGTCACGATGAGCCGGGTAGAAATGCTGGAAAAGCGCGCCAAAGACCGCGAGAAAGCCGCCCGGCGGGGAAAGGTGGCAGCAGCAGCACAGCTAACCATCTATCAGTTTCCGCTACCCGTCCCGGGTCCCCCCGGTAAGGAAGCGCCAACCCCCGCCTTCGAAATCACCCGTGAACCGGGCGCGCTACCGAGTGCCGCACCCCCTGCCCGTGCTGAGCCATCCGTAATTTCCGGCTCAGCTGCCGGAGTGACAAACGCCCGCCCATTTGCATCGCCATTTGCTGCGTCTCCTGGCGATGAGACAGACGAGAGTGAAGACTAGGATGATTGCGATTCTGCCCGGCGCAAATGGGCTACCAGAGCGAAACCCGCCGCAATCAGTGCCAGCATAATGCCAAGCGCCGCAAACTTAAAAAGACGGCTTTCCGTAATGAGGGTCAGGACACCAAACACGGCACAAAAGAAGTAATAAGCCAGCACAATCTGACGCTGGCTGAATCCCATATCCTGCAACCGAAAGTGAATGTGTCCACGATCCCCGACAAAAGGATTACGGCCTTTACGAATGCGATTCGTGGCCTGCCAGGCCACGTCCATCAGCGGCAGCCCCATCACGAGCAAGATAGCGGCCATTTTCGCACCGCCGATGATGCTGAGCGTACCCAGGGCATACCCCAAAAAGTATGCCCCGCCACCCATAAAAATACGTGCTGGATTAAAGTTGTGCAGAACAAATCCGAGCGAAGCACCCATCAGGGCCAACGGCAGCAGGCTGACGCTGGTCTGTGCTGGCTGCACGATAAAAGCACTGTTAATGAACAGCATTGTCCCAGCGATAAATGCCACTCCCCCAGCAAGGCCATCCAGCCCATCAAGGAAGTTCACAGTATTCATCATGCCCACCAACCAGAACAGGCTCAACGAAACTGTGACAATGTGCGGCCAGGCATCGGTCTGCTGCCCGGTAAAGGGATTGTTGAACATCTCAATGAAGATTTGGAAAGCAATCGCAATACCCGCCGCGAGGAACTGTCCCAGAAAGAGCGGAAGGGCTGAGAAATTAAAGAGGTCATCCAGCAAACCAATGATGAAAATTACGATACCACCCAGTATGAACCCGACCAGGCGTATGACTTCATAAGGGTCGAGGCGTTCCACGGGAAGAATCTGCGCGACCAGCACCGCAATCATCAGCCCGCCAAAGAGCGCTGCGCCGCCCATTTTGGAAACGCGGCGCCGGTCAGCTTCATTGATGCGACGGCCACCGAATGAGGCCACAACACCCCAGCGCCGCCCCAAAAAGTCGAACAACGGCACTAAGACCAATGTTACGCTCAATGCCAATGAAAAGACCAGCACAAACGCACCTATCGCGCTCATATCGCCTCACCAACCCCGGTCAAGTGCCAAACTGACGGTCACCTGCGTCCCCTAAGCCAGGGACGATGAACCCTATATCGTTCAGGCGCTCATCCACGACGGCCACATGAATAGGCACATCAGGATGCGCCGTTGTCAACGCTTCGATTCCTTCCGGCGCGGCGATCAATCCGACAAACTTAATGCGCTTTACTCCCCATCGTTTGAGAATATCCACCGTCGCCACGGCAGAACCGCCCGTCGCCAGCATCGGGTCCAGCACGAGGCATATTTGCACCGTCGGTTCGGTTGGCAGCTTGTTATAATATTCCACTGGCCGCAGCGTCTTTTCGTCGCGGTAAAGGCCAATATGCCATACCTGTACGTTGGGCAGCAGTTCCATAACGCCTTCTACGAGTCCTAACCCGGCCCGCAGGATCGGCACTAAACCAATAGTATCGTTGGTCTTGTGCCCTCGCGCTTCTCCCATTGGTGTCTCCACCGTGTGCGGCGCCAACTCCAAGTCTTGCGTCGCCTCGTAACACAAAAGTAACGCTAGTTCGCGTACTAATTCCCGGAACCCCCGGTGATCGGTACTTACATCACGTAAAACGGTCAGTTTGTGCAGCACCAGGGGATGCGTCGAGACGTGAACCTGAGACATTGCAACTCCTTTCGTAAAAACAACCAAAGCCGCGTAATTGTATGCCGGATAGTCGCCCCTGTCAAAGCAGCCTTTGCGCCCCTGCCCCCGTCTTGTATACTTAGTCGTGGCCTTGTTTATGCAATTTGCGGGAGTGATTTCATGTCCGAAGAGGGTCGGTTAGTGGGTGGCAGCCGCCGCCGTGATGACAACGAGAATATTGCGCTGCGCCCGCAACTCCTCAAAGACATTGTAGGACAGGATCGGGTGCGGGATAACGTGCAAATTCTCATTGAGGCCGCCAAAGGACGCAATGATACCCTCGATCACGTGTTGTTTCACGGCCCACCCGGTTTGGGCAAAACATCACTGGCGCATGTCATCGCTAATGAGATGAATGTCAACATTCGTGTGACCGCCGGACCAAGCATTGAACGGGCGGGAGACCTGGCCGCTATTTTGACGCATCTCAAGCAAAATGACATCTTATTCATTGATGAAGTTCACCGCTTGGGGAAAGCTGTTGAGGAAGTCCTTTATCCGGCAATGGAGGATTTCAAGCTAGATATTGTTATTGGCAAGGGACCCGCTGCAAAGAATGTGCGACTCAATCTGCCCCGTTTCACCATTATCGGGGCAACCACTCGCCTGGCGCTGATGACTGCCCCGCTGCGAGATCGTTTTGGCGCGCAGTTCAGGCTGGATTTTTATGAGCTACCTGCAATAGAGTTCATCATCAGCCGGGCGGCAAAGATGCTCAAGGTACAGATTACACCAGAAGGCACTACGGAGATCGGACGCCGGTCACGCGGGACACCGCGTATTGCGCTGCGCTTGCTGCGGCGAGTACGGGACTTCGCCCAGGTGCGGGCGGATGGCGTCATCACGGGTCCCGTAGCCGGAGAAGCTCTGGAAATGATGGATATTGACCACCTCGGCCTGGATGATATTGACCGCCGCATCCTTCAGATTATCATCGAGAAGTATCGCGGAGGCCCCGTTGGTCTGGAAACCATCGCCGCCGCCATCAGCGAAGACAGCAGCACAATTATGGATGTCAATGAACCGTACCTGCTGCAACTTGGCTTCCTGGCACGCACGCCGCGCGGGCGGGTCGCCACCGCCCATGCTTATGAGCATCTTGGCATCTTCCACGAGGATACCGGCTCTGAAGATATACCCGACCAGCCATCTTTATTCTAAGGCCATCACATGGATTTACAGTCAATAGGCCGTTTCCTGCTGTTTGTCGGCATCGGATTCGCCGCACTGGGCGGCGTGTTGATGTTAGCAGGCCGACTGCCCTTTCTCAGCAATCTGGGCAATCTGCCTGGTGATATTCGCATACAAGGAGAGGGCTTTTCCTGCCTGATTCCTGTTGTGAGCATGATTCTCGTCAGCGTTATACTGACCGTTCTCTTTAACATTGTGATAAGGTTAATCAACCGTCCATGAAAGTGTCTGATTTCAACTACGATCTGCCTGAGTCTTTCATCGCTCAAACCCCTGTTGAGCCGCGCGATTCGTCGCGCCTGATGGTGATGAACCGGCAAACAGGCCACCTGGACCATCGTGTATTCCGTGATATTGTGGATTTCATCAATCCTGGGGATGTCCTGGTGCTCAACACGACCCGCGTGATTCCGGCAAGGTTGTACGCGCAAAAAGCCGAAACAGGCGGCGCGGTGGAAATCCTGCTGCTGCGCCAGGTGGATACGACGCGATGGCAGGCCCTGGTCGGCGGCAGGCACGTGAACCCTGGCGTCCGACTGACATTCGAAGACAGTCCACTAACTGCTATCGTAGAGGAAGCGCTAGACGGCGCGGAACGCCTGTTGAATTTCTCAGAATCCGTCAGCCGGTATCTGTATGACATCGGCTATACGCCCCTACCCCCCTATATCCACACCCAGCTGGATGACCCTGAACGGTACCAGACGATCTACAGCCGGCAGGAAGGTTCGGCAGCCGCCCCAACCGCCGGACTGCACTTCACACCAGAAGTGCTGTTCGCGTTGAAGGAAAAGGGGGTTATTCTGGCGTATTGTACCCTGCACATCGGGCTGGATACCTTCAAACCCGTTCAGGCTGATGATGTAGAAGCGCATCATATTCACAGCGAGTGGGCGGAACTTTCGCCCCAAGACGCGCACATTATCAACGAAGCCAAACTCGCCGGGGGACGCATCATTGCCGTTGGCACGACAACAGCCCGGACACTGGAAAGCGCTGCCATCATCAGCGCCGGGGGCGATCCGACTCGTCCTGACGAGCTACCCGATATGTGTCCCTGGCGGCCTGTTGCGGCTTTCCAGGGAGATACCCGTTTATTTATCTATCCGGGTTACAAGTGGCGTGCTGTCCATGCCCTGCTGACGAATTTCCATTTGCCAAAGTCTTCCCTGCTGATGATGGTGAGTTCATTCAGCAGCCGGGAACACATCCTGAATGCTTACGAAGTCGCCAAGCAAGAGGGCTATCGCTTCTATTCACTTGGGGATGCGATGTTCATCGAATGAGCAAGTGGTAAAATTCTACGTTGACGCCCCTGCCTCGCCAGCATATAATACAACAATTACCCTGTTACCTGGGGTATTCGTCCTGTTTACCACAATAATCACAGCCAATTTTCCCCGTCGGTTTGCCCAGGAATGGTGTTGGCGCAGGGACGGTGGCAAGTGAAGATTGGAGACAATCACCATGTACGCAATTATTCGTACCGGCAACCGCCAGTACCGGGCAGAAGTTGGCAAACTGCTCGAAGTTGAAAAACTACCTTATGCAGTAGACGAAAGCATTGAGATTAACGATGTTTTGTTGATCGGAGACGGTGACAACACACTCGTCGGCCAGCCAAATGTCGAAGGCGCCGTCGTGAAAGCCACTGTGGTCGAGCAGTTTCGCGGCGCAAAGATCATTGTCTTCAGATATCGCCAGCGCACCAATTACCGCCGCAAGACCGGGCATCGCCAGTATTATACCCGGCTGCGGATTGATGATATTGTTGTGAAGTAACGCAGTCAGGGAGAAATGAACAATGGCACATAAAAAAGGTGGCGGTTCAAGTCGTAATGGCCGCGACAGTAATGCCCAGCGGCTGGGCGTGAAACGTTTTGGTGGGGAGTATGTTATCCCTGGCAATATCATTGTCCGGCAGCGCGGCACGTATTTCCACCCAGGTGAAAACGTAGGCCTCGGAAAAGATCACACGATTTATGCAGTAACCGAAGGCTACGTGGTCTTTGAGCGGATGCGCGGGCGTAATGGGCAAAAGCAAATCAGCGTCTATGCCGAATTGCCGGAAAAAAAGTAACACTCTAATCCATGCTGCTACGCTACCTGCGCAAGATAGACGCAGGCCGTAGCGAGAAAAAGGACATCACCATGAAAGAAGCTCTGCACCCTAAATGGTATCCAGAAGCAAAAGTCACTTGCTCGTGTGGCAATACCTGGATCACCAGTGCAACCGTCCCAGAAATCAAAACCGACATCTGCTCGGCCTGCCATCCCTTCTATACGGGTGAACAACGCATTGTTGATACGGAAGGCCAGGTTGACCGCTTCCTGAAGCGACTCCAGGTACGTGACAACCTGCGTGCTGAAGCCGAAGCGCGTGTTGCAGCACTCACTTCCCCCGACCTGCCGTTGGCGGAACTCGGTGTTCAGAAGCGTTACCTGACCATTCTGAGCGAGAGTGGCATCAACGTTGCCGGCGAATTCATCGCCAAGCTGGAAGAGGGTGGCGATAGCGCGCTGCTGGAAATCCCTGGGATTGGTCGCAAGATTCTGACCGACATCAAACGGGCACTGCGTGACCGGGGGTACGATCTACCGCTGGCCGAAACCGCCGAGTAACACCTTACATTACACACTGTAGAGGCAGGCGTGAGATGTATCATGTCTGCCTCTATGCTTGTCTAGACACGATCAGGGGGAAACATGCGCCATCATACTGGCCGGGTTGAAGTTATCTGCGGCAGCATGTTCTGCGGCAAAACCGAAGAGCTAATTCGCCGCGTCCGGCGTGCCGCCATCGCCAAACAAGCCGTTCAAGTGTTCAAGCCTACGCTAGACAACCGCTACCATGTCCAGAATGTAACCAGCCATGATGGGCAGAACTTTGAAGCCCAGACGATTACAGAACCCTCAGAAATACTCGACCAGCTGAAGCCCGAAACAACGGTCATCGCCATTGATGAAGTGCAGTTTTTTAGCAGCGACATCGTGGAGATTGTAGAGACACTGGCCGATAAAGGGCTGCGTGTCATTCTGGCCGGGTTGGATATGGACTTCCGAGGTGAACCCTTCGGCCCGATGCCCCGCTTACTGTGCGAAGCTGAAGAAGTCACCAAACTACACGCAATCTGCCTGATCTGTGGTGAACCGGCCAGCCGCACCCAGCGGCTAGTAAACGGGGAACCCGCTCACTTCAACGACCCAATTATCATGGTAGGCGCACAGGAAGCCTATGAGGCACGCTGCCGCGAGCATCACATTGTCCCCAAAAACTGAAATGCACTAAGTGTTCGCATTATTAGAGAATCTTCGCTGCTCTCGAAAAATACTTTGCAAAGCTAAATACATTGCGGTATAGTTCTCCGACCTGCATCTAGCTTATAAAGGGAGTATCGTTATGAGTGTTTCTAGCGCCAGTTTCTCATCCCCTGCGCAGGTTGCATCCAGCCCTAATCAACTTTGGTTACGCAACCGCCGTTGGGACCTGGTCTACATCGTAGTCAGCGTATTGGTAGTTCCCCTGCCTTACATCTTCTATTTGATCGGGGTCAACCAGCTGAATGTCAACCCGGATGTCAGCCGCAATATTGTCAATGGCTTTGTAGCCATCGCCGTCGGCGGCCCGCACATGATGTCCACTTTTCTCCGCACAGGGTTGGATAGTGACTTCAAACAACGCTATCCGATGCTGATCCGTTCATCCATCATCATTCCTATCGTCGTCGTATCTCTGGCATTCCTGAACCTGACTCTGCTTCTCACGATTTTCTTCTTCTGGGCGATGCTGCACGTACTGCATCAGGTGATCTATGTGGTGGAACTCTATAATCACAAAGAGCATACAATGGTTCGTCAGGGATCAAGCGTCAAACTCTGGTCACGTGCCATTGACTATGCCGTCATTCTGACGTGTCTGTTCCCTATCGCCGCCTATAAAATAAGCCAGGGTTCATTTGAAATCGGCACAAATGATCTCACAAAGGTAATCCCTGACCTATTTGAAAACCAGTTGGTTTTCTTCGCGGCAGCCGGTGTATTCATTCTGGCCGCATTGGCATATATCGTGAAGACCGTCGGAGAATATCGTAGCGGCACAATAAACTGGCCGAAGACGATATTCATCAGCCTGTCGGTCATTATCTTCCTGCCACTGCCCGCTTTTGAAAACCTGGACACAGCCTTCCAGGGCGCAAATATGTGGCACTCCTTCCAGTATCTGGCATTAACGTTCTATATCATTAAGATTCGGCAGCAGCTTGGCACACTGGATAAGGATGCCCCGGTAGTTGCCCGCTTCAGCAAAGGCAAGGATTCGCGTGGGCTATTCGGCCTCAGCACCCTGCTCCTGGGTGGCCCGGTAGCTGTATTTTTCGTGGTCTATGCGCTGGCCGCGATCATTATTCCCGACATTGACCCCAACCGGCACTTCGACACGGCCTACTACACGGCAATTCTATCGTTCCTGTGGATCCACTACTACCACGACCACTTCCTGTTTACCAACTTCGAAGTCCTGGATCCCGCTGTCCAGAAATAGCCTGGTCACATATCCAAACAAAACGAGGGGTACGCAGTTCGTATCCCTCGTTGCATTCTAACCCGAACTCACGGATTACCAGGGGCGATGCAGAAGCGTTTTGTCGTCGGGCAGTGGCCGGCGTCGGATTTCGATACGCTGGAAAGTATCAATACTCACTTCCAGCAAACCTTCATCAAAAAACCAGAGCGGCGCACCCTGCCGGTCTACCCGCACATGCATGGGTTCTTCATCCAGCCCGACGACTTCAATCTTCATTCTGGTATAGGCTGGCGTATACTGCCCAGCAACACGGCGGTTAATGATGAATCTGCCGTCCTCATCCCAATTACAGGTGATATACACCCAGCGATAGGCGCCTTTCTCATAGGCCATGCCTTCGCCATCGTCCTCATACAAGATCGTTTCACTATCGCCCGGATAAACGCGCAGCAGCAGCGTGTCCACTGCGTTTTCGCCCACATACTGCGCTTCCGGCCACTGTGGAAGGGATGTCCCCGCACGAATAAACAGTGGGACACGCTCAAGTGGCGCTGGCACAGTCACAACCTGACCGCCCGGCAGCAGTTCGTTTGTCCAGTAGTCATACCACTCCCCCACCGGCAGATACACTGACCGGCGCACAGCGCCCGGTTCCAGAACCGGCGCGACCAGCACCGAATCCCCCAGAAGATAACAGTCATCCACCGCACGAAGATCAGGATTCATCGGTTCAAGAGTGAATACAGGGCGAATGACCGGCCAACCATATTCTTTCGCAATCGCCACGAGTGAGTACAAATATGGCAGGAAGCGATACCGTAGATCAATTGTCAGGCGATTAATGACCTCATACGGTTGTCCGAATGACCAGGGTTCTTGCGCGTGGGTATCCATTCCAGTATGGGTACGAAAAAAGGGCATCAAAACCGCCGCCTGCAACCAGCGAGTGAAAAGCTCTCCATCCGTATCTCCGTCGAAACCGCCAATATCCGGCCCGGTCATAGGTGCGCCGGAAAGCCCCATATTCAACGTCATGCTCAGGCTAAGGCGCAGATGATCCCAGGTCGAGGAATTATCTCCTGTCCACGAACTGGCATAACGCTGCGCCCCGGCAAAGCCGGCCCGGATCATATTAAAGGGTCGCCTCTCAGGGTAGTACTTGCGCAGTGCTTCCTGTGAGGCACGTCCCATTAGCAGGCCATACACGTTATGATTCCCCTGGTGATCGCCCCCCAGCCCATCTACATCATGGATCACATAGTCAGGCAGCGTACTGGCACCATCTGAGGTAAAGATGGCCGGTTCGCACATATCATTCCAGATACCATCCACCCCGGCGTCCAACAGAGGGAGAAACTGCTCTGCCCACCAGCAACGTGCTGCCGCACTGGTAAAATCGGGGAAATGGGATGCCCCAGCCCACACCGCTGCCGTCACTGGCTTGCCATCAGGGTACTTGAGGAACACATCCTGTTCGACGCCGCTCACATAGACGGGATAATCCGGGTCTATCTTAATGCCTGGGTCAACAATCACTACAACTTTAAAACCCTGCCTGTGCAGCGTGGCGATCATCTCAGGTAATGCAGGAAACCGAGTTCGATCCCAGGTAAACACCCTGAAACCAGCCATGTAATGAATATCAAGATACAGTACATCGCACGCAATACCCCGCTTACGAAACTCCCCGGCTAAATCCAACACGGTCTGCTGTGGGTAATAGCTGAAACGGCACTGCTGATAGCCAAGACTCCAGAGGGGCGGGAGCGTAATGCGCCCAGTTAGCTCGGTGTAACGCGCTAAAACGCTATTGACATCGTTCCCAAAAAACAGGTAATAACGCAGTTCTCCCGCCTCTCCCTCAAACACCAGCGCATCGTTGGCGCCCATACCCACATCCACCGTACCGCGAGTCGCGTTATCCCAGAATACGCCATACGCGCCGTGCGCATGGACTCCCAGGTAAAAGGGGATGCTGTAATAGAGAGGATCATCATCACGCCGGAAACGCGGAGGATCGGTATTCCACAGTTGATACTGTTTGCCGCGCAGGTTCAGACCAACGGCCCGGCTACCCAACCCATAGGCACTCTCATCTGGTTGCAAACGGAGTGACAATCGCACCGCGCCGTCTTCGCGCCACTGCATCCCAGATAAATCCGCGCAAATCAGCTCGTGGGATAGTGTTTCCAATTGCAGGCGAAATGACAGCTTTTCCACCCGGCAAATCATAGCCGCTGATTGCATCTCGACAGTCACCGGATGGTCAATTGCTTCAATCGGGACTTCCGGCCAATCCACTTTGCTGACAGCATACGAAAACGGCGCGGAAAACTCCGCACGTTTATCAGGATACAAACGTACCCGCAAGCAGTCGGCTGCCACCCACTGCAATTCCACATTCCCCTGCTCGCACATGAGCCGGACACCTCGCTCATAAGCAGTCACGCGCTTCACACCACCCAAAGCATTCCAGGGAGGCAGCCGACGCCGCTTTTTAGCAGCATATTTCTGGTCATAACGACCTAATGCTTTCTCAGTCGTTTTGATATCATCAACCAGTGACTTGCCTGCCAGTTCGTGGAAAAATCGAAGGGGATCTTTTCTTGCCATTTCTTCAGTCCTGCTTATGAGAAATCTTGAATCACCCATTGCATCGGATCAACCGGAACCCCATTGACCCATAATTCCCAATGAAGATGCGCCCCTGTCACCCGGCCAGTCGCGCCAATTGTGCCGATCACCTGCCCAGCCGTTACAAAATCGCCCACATGCACGTATTGTTCCGTCTGATGCCAATATCCGGTATAGACCCCCCAACCATGATCTATGATTGTTGCGTTGCCACGCACATTCAGGGTATCCGCCAGCACCACCGTTCCCGAGGCCGCCGCCAAGACCGGCGTGCCGGGCGCACCGGCAAAGTCCGTGCCACTATGAAACCGATCATACGCGCCGCCATTATAGGAGCGGCTTGTTCCAAAGGTAGAAATCAAGGGGGCCGCTGCCGGCAGCCCCATCGGGCCGGTAAAGTAACGTGTTGGGGTAAAGCTCGTCGCCATAATTCGCTGGAGCAGGTCTTGCTCGGCACTCTCAACCGCCGGGTCGAGCAAATCACCCCGGTCAGAGAGCAGAGTGATTTGCTCACTGCCATATAAACCAGGGAGGATTTCCAGATTCGTGACGAAATCTGCCCGCTGGCCGGACTCATCTGTAACGCTTAGTTGCAGCGGATAAACCCCGGCCTGAGTAAAAACCGGCACACCGACCAAAATGATATGAAGCGTGTTGTTATGCTCAGACGAGGCAACCAGCGCCCGCCCCAGGAACGTCCCAGTCAGGGTAGTTGGCACCGCCGTTGTCAATCGGAGTTCCCCCGTTTGCCCTTCAACCAATAGGAGTGGCTCCATCGTTAGTCCGGTCATCGGAGCGGGCAAATCCAGCGCCAACTGCGGTGGTTCGACACCAGGAATCACCAGTTGCTGCCCAACATCAATCAAAGTGGGGTCACTAATCCCATTCGCACTGGCAACTGCATTTACCGTCAGACCGTAGCTGGTCGCAATCCGAAACATGGTTTCACCCGGCTGCACGACATGAATTAAATTCACTGGAGGAGCAGTTTCCACAGCGACCTCCGGCGCGAGCGGGGTTGGTTCGGCAGCAGGGACGATAGTCAGGATTTGTCCGACAAAAATGGTGTTCACATCCACCAGGTTACTATAAGCGGCCAGTTGGTCTATCGTGAGGCCATATAACGCCGCGATACTTTGCAGGGTTTCCCCGGGTTGGACAGTGTGTGTTTGGGGCACAGCAGCAACTGTACCGGCCACCGGCACCAGTAACCGCTGTCCAACCTGGATGTTGCCCGGATCAACAATGCCGTTGAGTTCTGCGAGTTCATCCGTCGTCAGTCCATACCCTAAGGCAATGCGAAAGAGATTTTCACCCCGCTGAACGACATGAATCGTCATTTCGGATTGGGTAGAAGATAGTGATTCCTGTCCTACTATTACCGAGGCCGGAAGCACAAGCAGCACGGCAAGCAACAAACCATACGCGATACGATAAATCATCCAACAACCTCATCAAACCGCAATACATCACCTAGCTCAACCTGTTCAAGGATATCGGTATTGGCCTCCAGATAATACTGGGCCGGGGAGTTCGGGGCGTACATAGGCCTCCAGGGTTTCGCCAGGCATTTATCCACAACTTTGCCCGAAGCATCCATCCACACCACACCTATACTGAAGAACATGAAAAACATGTGGATAGCAGTATGCCCCCGCCCTTCCCTATCGGTGATAAACAACAGCCCTTCATTCTCCGGTAAATGCCGCACCCACTGTAAACCACGAAAGTGGCACCAGAAACTCTGGCACCACTTCACACGAGGCAGAACTACATCTCCGGTTGTGGCATTTCGTAAAATTCGCCACCGTTTACTCATGGAATTGTCAACACCTGCCCAACATACAGCCTATTCGGGTCTATAATCCCGTTCACTTGAATCAGGCGAGTCAGTGAGACACCGGTACGCAGTGAAATGCGATACAGGTTATCGCCCGCCCGCACAACATAGGTGTTTGATGTCGTCACAGGAGCGGGCGTGGCCGTAACTGGTACAACAACAGTCACAACTACCGGTGCGGGTGGTATCCCCGCGCCAGGAACGTTCAGGCGCTGCCCCACACGAATGACGTTGGGATTTGCAATACCATTGAGTTGCGCCAGGGTGGTCGTTGTTGTGTTAAAGCGCACGGCAATACGGAACAAAGTATCACCTGGCTGGACCACATAGACGCTGGCTTCCTGTGGCGGTACGGCAGTTACCTCGGTTGCGACAAATACAGGCGTCGGCGAAGGCGTGGACGTTGCCGGGGCAGCCAAACGGACCGGAATGAGCAGTGACTGACCAACCCGGATTAAGGCGCTTTCATCTAACCCGTTCTTGCTAATAATCGCCTCGATACTGCTGTCATACAGCCGTGCCAGTTCACCTACCGTGTCACCCCGCTGGACTGTGTGCACAATATTATTGCGGAACACAGTGCTATCTACCTCACCTGGGGTCAGTGTCAGGGTTGGGGTAAAGGTATTGGTTGGGAGCAGCACTTCCGCTGTCGGTGTAGCGGTTGAGGTACTGCTAGGCGTAAGTGATGGCGTAAATGTGAAGGTCGCCGAGGGCGGAACCGGTGTCAGTGTTGCTGTCGCTGAGGGCAGAATTGGTGTTAACGTGAAGGTGGCACTCGGTAAAACCGGTGTCACGATCCCCAGGTCGCCCGAAGTAGCCGTCGCTGAGGGCAAAAGAGGCGTCGAAGTGAGTGTCGGCGTAGCGCTTGGCACAAACGGCGTTACCGTCAAAGTCGGCGTGGCGCTCGGCACAAATGGCGTTTGAGTAAGAGTTGGCGTGGCACTGCTCACTGGTTGCGTGCTACCCGCCACGACAAGAGACGTATCATCTACGTATACATTGGTGGATTTTACTGGTGAGGTAATAGTACTGCGAATAAAAACCGTGACCGCATTGCCGCCGGCAGTGGCTGTCGCAGTATATTCGTTATAGGCATCATACTGAATAACCGGGGACGACCAGACAATATTGCCGCTCTGACCATCCGTGCCGCCGGTTGGGTCAATCCCAACCTGGACGACCACATCACCGGGACGATCACTCAGGTTAACATCATCGAAGGTCGTTGACCACACGTAGACAAATGCTGTAAAAACAAGGCTGTCACCCTGTTTGACACCGGACACGCGCTGAAAGATTCCGCCATCAAAAGTTGCAAACGCGGTGAGAAACTGCTGGGCATCATTACCACCACGAATGCGTGAGACACCTTGTCCGGCGGTTACGAAATCAGATGCCTTGTAGTATTCTGGCTGCACATTCTCCGAAAGCGATGCACCGCCAGAAACATGCCAGGGAGACCAACCTGTTGCAACCTGGATGGTCTGGTCGCCGCCAATAGCCGTAAAACTGCCCTCAAAACCAGGGTTAGTGATTAGATTTGTCCCTTGTGCCAATGCGGGCAAGGCCATCAGCAGCAGAGCAACCGGCAGCCACACAAAAAATTTCAGGGTTATGCGTTTCATGTAATCCCCCAATGTGACGTGTTTTTGCACCATAAATAGTTTTCCAGGCATGAGTATATGCCATTCACTCCAATAAACACAGCTAATGATACTATATTGTCCGGGTTCAGACCAAAAAGACATAAAAGATATGTAAGGTATCGGCTGATAATCGCATCAAAGTACTGTTACCAAGAGACCTATAACCTTCGGTTCATTTCAAATCCTATTCTATATTACCCCAGGAAAGCAGTATTAAATGAGTACTTCAGCACGAACCGCACGGAGAAAGCAGCAACAGGCAAACCAGGCACAGCGAAAACTATGGTTGCGGGCAGCATTTGTGCTGGTCGGCGTGGGGCTGATTATTGCAGCAATCGCCGCTAATTCCGTGTCATCAGGAAATGCCCCCAATTTCACCGCCAGTACCTTAAGTGGTGAGACCATCACACTGAGCGATTACCAGGGAAAAGTGGTGATGCTCAACTTCTGGGCGACATGGTGCCCACCTTGCCGGGCCGAAATGCCCAGTATACAGGCTGCTTTTGACCAATATGGAGATCAGGGATTCGTCGTGCTGGCCGTCAATAACGCCGAATCCGCTGCACAGATCATCCCGTTTGCGAATAATCTGGCACTGAGCTTTCCGATTTTGCTCGACACGAGCGCGCAGTTGCAGCGAGTTTTCGGCATCCAGGGCTATCCAACCAGCATCTTTATAAACGCGGAAGGCAATATCTACGCTACGCACAGCGGCATGGTCACGCCCGATCAACTTGCCGGATATATCGAAAGCGGCCTGGCCGGCACCGGTTAAGCAAAAAAACAGGCGCATCATATTGGTTATGGCGCGCCTATCGTCATATCGTGTCTATTGTCTTGATGTAAACGTAATCTAAGCCAGCCGTTCTGCCAGAACTTTTTCAACACTTTGAAGCAGTTCTGCCGGGCCGAACGGCTTGGTAATATAGTCATCCACTTTGGCGATATGCAATCCCAACACCTTATCAATGCTCTGGGCTCGTGCTGTCACCACAATCACTGGAATGCTGCTGGTAGTCGGGTTTGCCTTCATCCTCTGGTAAACCTCCCACCCATCAATATCGGGCATCATCAAGTCAAGCAGCACCAAATCCGGTTGCACATCCTCAACTACCTGTAAGCCCTCAAAACCACTCGGCGCACCAATCACTTCAAACCCATCGCGGGAAAGAATCAACTTTACCAGGTCAATCATCTGTGGTTCATCTTCGATACACACCACCCGTGTTGGGGTCATGAGTGCAGTGCCTCCGCCAATGGTATTCGACTGTGCTGACAGATTATCAACCAACAGCATAGCATACTTTAGCAAATGCTGTCCACTTCGCTTACAATTTTTTCAGAACCCTAAAAAACCTGTGAAAAATGTTTATTTTCAGTATAGTTAAGCTACTTGCTCGTACAATCCCAAATCACCTGTTGACTGAAAATATGATTATCGGCGTCTGTCAAATCGAATTACACCTTCCCGGCGTTGCATCGCTCAAAGAAAAGCGCAGCATTCTCAAGTCTATGCTGGCACGTATACACAATACGTTTAATGTCTCAGCGGCAGAGACCGACCATCATGATCTGTGGCAGTCCGCCGAAATCGCTATTGCTGTGGTCAGCAATTCCAATATGCATAATCATCAGATACTGACGAGCATTCTGGAATGGATTGAGACGCATTATGACGTGCTTATCACACATCATGAGATTGAGGACTTATAATCAAGAATAGCTGCTCCTGCAAACTAGTTTTATCTTCCTGGCTCAGGTTATCTCACGGAGTCGCCTTGTGAATCTTCATGAATACCAGTCAAAAGCACGATTCGCCGAATTCGGCATCCCCGTATTACCTGGCAAGGTAGCCAGTACGCCTCAGCAGGTCTATGAAATCGCTCGTGAATTGGGAGGGAAGGTCGTGATTAAAGCGCAGATCCCCACTCCCAATCGCGGCCAGATTGGGGGAATTCTCTTCGCTGAAAACCCAAAACAGGCCGAAAACCTGGCGAATAGCCTGCTAGGAAGTGTCATCAGCGGACTAATCATTCGAAAAGTACTGGTAAATCCAACTATCAGCATCAGGCAGGAAATTTACCTCGGCATGATGAATGACCGAACAAGCAGTAAACCTATGCTCATCGCCTCAAGCGAGGGAGGCCGGGACATTATAGAAGTTGCCCGCACATCACCCGGTTCAATCTTTCGAGACACCATTAATCCCTGCATTGGCCTGCGTGACTATCAGGTTCGCAGTATCGCCAGCAATATTGACCTCCCCAATGAATATTGGAAGACCTTTTTACAAATCACCTACAGCCTTTACGCTTGCTTTGTTGCCAGCGACGCGGTTCTGGCTGAGATCAACCCGCTTGTTATCACGACAGATAACCGTTTATTGGCGCTGGATAGCAAGCTGATTATTGACGACAATGCTCTATACCGGCACACCGATCTAGCAGAAATGTACGATAATGACGGCGAAAGCGAACAGGAAGCCCGCGCCCGTGCCGCCGGAATCAGCTACGTCAGGTTAGAAGGGCAGATTGGCTGTATGGCGAATGGCGCGGGTCTTGCGATGACGACTATAGATATGATTCATCTCTATGCCGACGAGTCAATTGGCCCGGCCAACTTTCTGGATATAGGCGGCGGCGCACAGTCAAATACAGTTGCCACCGCACTCGGCATTATGCTGGCAGATCCCCATGTAAAGGTTGTTCTTCTGAACATCTTTGGAGGCATTACGCGCTGTGACGAGGTTGCGGATGGCATTCTGCAGGCATTGGACGAGACTAAGACCACTCTTCCCCTCGTCATCCGCCTGGCCGGAACAAATGCCAATGAAGCACGCCAGATGATTAATCGGGCGCAGTTGCCCAATCTCACCTGCACTGCTTCCCTGACTGAAGCGGCCCGTCAAGCCATCGCATCGGCCAGGGGGATAAATTAGCCATGTCTATATTGGTGGACAATGATACGCGCTTGATCGTGCAAGGCATTACCGGGCGTGAGGGGAGCTTTCATACCGCACAAATGATCGAGTATGGCACGCATGTCGTGGGCGGCGTGACACCAGGTAAGGGCGGTGAGTGGGTGCATAGCAAACCAGTCTTTGATACGGTCCAGAAGGCAGTAGACGCGACTGGCGCTAATGCCAGCATCATCTATGTACCGGCAGCACACGCAGCAGACGCTATTTACGAGGCGATCAATGCGCAAATAGGGCTGATTGTATGCATCACCGAAGGCATCCCAATTCAGGATATGATGCATATTTATGAGTACATCCAATACACCAATAGCCGCCTGATCGGTCCCAATTGCCCTGGTCTGCTCATCCCCAATCAAGTAAAGATTGGTATCATGCCGGGTTATATCGCCATACCAGGAAATGTGGGGGTAGTGTCTCGCAGCGGCACACTTACTTATGAAATCGTGTACACTCTCACTCAGGCTGGGATCGGCCAGACCGCGTGTGTGGGCATCGGCGGTGACCCGGTGATCGGCACAGATTTCGTAGATGTGCTGAAGATGTTTGAGGAAGACCCGGAAACTGAGAAAGTCGTGATGATTGGGGAAATCGGCGGACGCACCGAAGTAGACGCTGCGGAGTTTATTAAACGCTCCATGACAAAGCCGGTGGTAGCCTTTATCGCTGGCAACAGCGCGCCAGCAGGCATCAGAATGGGCCATGCCGGGGCGATAATCGAAAATGGCACAGGAACGGTACAAGAGAAGATTCAGGCGTTGCAGGAGGCGGGAGTCCGAGTCGCCAGTAACCCGGAAAACATTCCGGAATTGCTTAGCTAAAAACGCGCTATCGCCACTCCCCTACCATCACCCTACCATCATGATGACATCCTCCGGCAGCCACCCCTGTCGTCCATCCGGCAAGCTGAAACGCACCCATCCCATACGCGATTCCACGAGGCGAATTTCTGCTGCGGCGTAGAGCGGGTACAATGACAGGTAATCCGTCCCTGGCCCGCTCATAGCCTGCACGCGGGCAGCGATAATTACTGCCGCTGGATGATTTTCTGCCACATAGATACGGCTTACCAGGAGCATACCACCGAATACGACAACAGCGCCCACAACAAGCAACGGGCCGCGCAATGTCTCGCGCCAGCGCCGCTGCACAATAAACACCGTCACGACCACACACCAGAACGCCCATACCAGCCCAACGAGTGCCGCCAGTTCAACAACCTGTAAGATACCGGTGGTCAGGGCAGCCAGCCCGTCAAGGATACCGGTCTCATCACTCTGAATATCTACCCGCTCGGCCCGTACAAGCGCGATATTGGCGATCAAGTCCGAGTCACGTGGCATGAGCGTTTGCGCCCTCAAGTAGTACACCAGCGCACGCCCTATATCTCCGGTTTGGTAGTAAGCATTTCCCAGGTTGTAATACACGTGGGCATCTTCAATAAACAGATTTTCCAGCGCGTGATACAATGTAATCGCCTGGGCATAATCGCCGTTTTCGTAAGCCGCATTCGCCTGGGTAAATATCGTGAGAGAATTATCGCCCTGCCCCACCCCCTGACCAGCGATCAACCATATCAATAGCAATAACAGGCCTCGTCGTCTCATCCTGACCGCCACTCGTTATCTACTGCGGTCAGTGCCTCTACAGTATTCGTCACTACACCCTGGGCACTGCCTGTTTCCAACGGGGCAAATCGCCCTGCTTCAGCACGTTCCAGGCAGGCAATAAGACGGTCTGCTGCCATGTTGGAGACGCTGCTCATCTGCATGACCCCGCGAAGTTCACTATGTCCTTTGCCCAACACCGGCACACCCGTTTTGTCAAACAGGTAATCGAGAACCACTGCACTAACTACACCATAGGCCTGTTCTGACGGGAGCTTACGGGCAGATTGCAGATCGCGTACAGCCTTACCCAGTGCCCTGGCCTGCTGGAGACGTAATCGGTTCTGTGCTAACCAGCGCTGCCGGTGATACCATCCCAGAACGGCCAGGATACTGAGTAACGGTAACCCGAATAGAGGATACAGCCAGACGCCGTTATCTCTGCCCGACAAGGGGCCATCCACACTGGCGGGAACAGGCTTAAGGGGATGGAGTCCGGTGCTTACAGCAGCGGATTCGCTGGAGGATGATCCACCGGTGACAGGGTTAGCCGGGATAATCTTGAGGGGCACTGGCGCGGTACTGATAAAGCGATAGGCCCGGCTAACAGGGTCGAAAAAGTGCAGAGTTACACCGGGGAATAACTGCTCCCCAGGCTCAGCAGGCACAATCTGCCAGGAGAAGACTTTCTCAGCCAGCGTCGCCGTGTCATCCAGCGGACGATATACTGGCGACTCCACATATACACGCCAATTCTGCGGCAGATTCAGTTGAGGGGGCAAGAGTTGTTCCACGTTACCTGTCCCGGTCACCACCAGGTTGAGTGTGATGGGTTCACCCTGCGCCATTTCATTACGATCAATAGTCACCACCATGTCAAACTGCCCCACCGCGCCGTTATACCCTTCTGGCGCACCTTCCGGCAGAGGCTGGGCGTTTACCAGAAGCGGATCCGCAGCTAAAGTCTCTTCACCTCGAAACACAGTAGCCGGAAAGACGATCCCGGCAGATGAGATGCTTATACTGCCGGCTCGCAGCGGGTATAACACGGTGCGAATCTCACGTATAACATACTGCCGTCCATCGCGCTGTTGGACTGTTTGCTGCTCGGCCAGTTCGCCACCATACCAGAACCCCTCGAAAGAAGAAGGCTGGTAACGGGTCTGCACCGGAAGGGCGACATCGGCAGCGGCAAAAAACCGCAGCGTATAGACAATACGCTGCCCGACAAAAGGAGTCTCATTATCCACTTCGGCTTCGACATGGTAATCACGGCCACCCTGTGCCACAGCGAACCCATTCAGCAGCACCAGCCCTATGATGATACCGACAAACAACCCTACCCACTTCATTCGCTACCAGTCCTTCTGTGAGGCCTCATCATTAAAAGGGGCAGAATCGGTTGCTAGAACCGCAGGCAATACAGGTTGGTTCTGTCCCGCACTGTCGAGCAACCGTTCCGCATCTGCGGGACTGATGGCGCTTTCTGGCGTAGGAGTCTCTGTGGTAGTCGGCTCAGGCTGGCCGCCAATGCCGGATTCGGGGGTCGGTGTAGCATCCCCTCCACGCTCATCAGGCGGTGGCTTAATCTGGCGCAACGCCAACTCCAGGTTGTAACGGGCATCGGCGTCATCCGGTTGGCGCAACAGGGTCTGCTGGTAAGCGCCAACAGCATCGGCATATTGCCCCAACGCCATATACACATTACCCAGGTTGTAATAGGCTCGCGCCTGAAGCGGCATATCGGCGGTTTTGATGGCCTGTTCTAAGGCCAGCGTCGCCATCTGCAAATCACCGTCCATCGCTAAGGCGCTGGCAGCATTATAGTAGGGTACAGGGTCATCAGGCGCGGTCACCTGGGCTAGTTGGTAGGCATCCACAGCGCCGGAGTAATCCCCCTGCCCGTACAATGCATTACCCGTGTTATTGCGTTCCGCCGGGTTTACGGCACAGCCTGCCAATAAAACGAGCAGACAGACCACCAGCCTGTATCGTGTTTGCCGATGCAACATGTGCTTACACCACCTCATTGAAGGTCGTTTCAGGCAACAACATCTCCACCGAAAGTGCCAGGAGCGATAGCGCAACGAAAATTCCGAATCGTTCGATGCCGCGCCGCTCCGCCTGGCTCCCCAACAACCCATCCTCCAGATCACCTACCTCGTTCACCAGCGTCCGCACGCTATCGCCGCCACCATCCAGATGCCAGTACCGACCACCTGCACGCTCAACAACCTGCTGCAAGACCACTTCATTCAACCGGGAAAGCGCCAGGTTGCCATCCGCCTCCGACTTGTATCCGGCGATCTGTCCGTTTGCGTCATACACTGGAATGGGTGCCCCCTCACCCGTGCCACCTACACCCAGCGCATAGATGGTTATACCCTGTTCTCTGGCTTCATCTGCTGCACGAAGCGGATCTCCCTCAAAATCTTCGCCATCGCTCACCAGAATAATCACCTGTGTGCCGGAGCGTCCCGCCTCAAAGCCACGCACAGCTGACCGGATAGCCGCATCAATCACCGTCCCCTGGCGGGTCATAGACCGGGTACTCACTGCATTCAGGAAGGATTCTGCCGCCCCGGTATCAGTCGTCAAGGGAAACTGGATAATAGCTTGTCCAGCGAACAGGACCAACCCTAATTCGTTGCCTGCCAGGGCGGTAAATAAGTCCCGCACCGCGAATTTTGCCTGTTCGAGGCGGCTGGGATTCACATCCTGGGCATCCATGCTGGCACTGACATCCAACACCACCATGACAGAGATACCTCGTGTCTCGATGATTGCCGCTTCAAAGCCCCACAACGGACGTGACAAGGCAAAAATCAGTGCGCCAACTGCCACAAACCACAATGCCAGCTTCACTACCCGGCGGGAGTATCGTATCGTATTCACCAGGCCAGCCAACTGCTCGGCATCCCCCAGCGAATACAGCAAGGCAGCCCGTACACGCCAGCGCCATACAAAGAATATGGCGACAAAAGGGAGGAGGAGCAACAACACCAATACAGAGGGAAACATCAATCCATTCATGGCACGGCCTGAAACATACTGTGGCGTAAGATACGCTCAAGAATGAGGGCGGCAAACCCGACCCATAACAGCGCCCAGGCCTGCTCCTGCCAGCGCACAAAGACCTGTTTTTCAACATCATTGCGCTCTAATGCATCTATCTGTTCGTAAACCTGCTGTAAATCGGCGGCATCTTCCGCACGAAAGTAACGACCGTTCGCGGTGGTGGCAATCACCTGCAAGGCAGCTTCATCCAGATCGCTTTCGACGGTAATGGTACTGCCGCTCGCATCCATGAACGGCACAAGCCCCGCCTTACCCATACCAATCGTATAGATACGCATTCCTAAGGCAGCAACAGCCTGTGCCGCCGTAACCGGGTCGAAGTTCCCTGCCGTGTTCGCACCGTCTGTCAACAGGATAATGACCTTGCTGACCGCCGTGCCACTCCGCATCATATTTGCCGCAGCAGCCAACCCCTGACCGATGGCAGTGGCATCACCGACACCTAACTCACCTGCAAGACGCACACTAGCCAAAGAACGCAGCAGCGCCGGATAATCCAAAGTGGGGGGTACTACCTGAAAAGCGTCACTGGCAAATACCACCAGACCAATCCGGTCAAATTCCCGCCCGGACACAAAATCACCTATTACGGCTTTAGCGGCGCCAAGCCGATTCTGCGGCTGAAAATCCAGCCCGGCCATACTGCCAGAAATATCCAGTGCCAGTACAATATCCACGCCCTGCCCTTGAATGATCTCTTGAAACCATCCGCTCTGTGGGCGCGCCAGACCAACAACCAGCAGCAGCCACGCCAAGAAACGGAGAGCATCTGGCAAACGCCGCAGTCTCACCCGCCACCCAACAGGCAGTCCATTTAGCAGGCGGGTATCGGAATAACGCAATCCCGGCACAACCCACTCCCAGCCAAGCCAGCGGGAAACCAGCCAAAGCAGTGGAGGAAGGAGCAAAAGCCCCAAAGCCAGGGGATGCGCAAAACGGAATATCATGGCAGTTTTTCGGCAGTGCTCGCCGCCCGGTCTACCTGCTCTATCCACTGATAAGCGGCCCCTAATAATCGCTGAGCAGCCTTCACGCGGGGCTGCATTGCAGCGAACTTGACAAGGTCGGCCTGCTCCAGCATGTGGCTGAGTTCACGCTGGCGGCGCAGCGCCAGTTTGGCATGAGTCTCCAGTGCAGCCACCAGTTCTCCTGTTGTCCATTCGGGCGCGGGCAACCCAAAACGCTCCCCCACATAGCCACGCAGAGCGTCCGCTGCTACGCGATAAGACTCTGCCGCCACCTGCGGGTCAGCGGCTGCTCGGCGTATCTGGGTTAGTGCCGCCTGTGCCGCCGGGTGCAGATCGCTGGCAACCACCACCCGTCTCATGCCCGCTGTCGGGCGATACCACCAGCGCCAGCCGGCAAGAGCGGCGATGACTATCCCGGCAATGGCCCCCGGCACTAACAATGGCGAAATGTAGGGTAGTGAAACAGGCGGCTTTAGCGGGCGAAGTGTCAGGTCTTCCACATCGAGCACGCTCGGCACAGAGAAGAACGCTTTTTCAGCAACGATTTGCAGGGTTTCAGGCTGGCCCACCAGTTGGTAATCCAATGCAAAGTCAGGAGTCTCGTAGTCACCGGGCTGCCACAATACTACAGTCAAGACTTGCCGGATCGTCTGCCCACTGCCGCTGCTCACAATCTCTTTCTCACCCGCCGCCCTTACCATAAACGGCGACCAATCTTCGGGAAAATCCGGCCAGCTTACGATCGCCCCGGCGGGAACCTGTACTATCAATACCAGGTCTACCGGCTGTCCCACCAACGGCGCGAGGTTCTGCGCTACAAAGCGGGCGCTCGCCCCATCCTGCCCTGCTACAATCCCCCCGTATACCGCCAGAATCGCGAGAACAAGCGCAAACCATCCATAATTCCACAGTCCCCGAATCAACGCCGCGCCCGTCCCTGAAAAAACCGAGTCAATGCCAGCACGTAATCACCATTGGTCGGCACATCAATCCGGTCAACCTGGGCCTGAGACAAGACCGTGTCCCGCGCCTCGCGGAAACGCCGCGCGCTCCGCATAAAATTCTCACGCCAGGCGAGAGATGCCGTATCCCCCCAGGCAGTTTCACCGGTTTCAGCATCCCGCAGCGCCACGAGAGACGCCTTCGGCCAGGCAGCTTCCAGAGGATCACTTAGGACAACACCAATCAAATCGTGGCGGCGGGCAGTTTGGAGCAAATCCTGGGCATAAGACTCGCCAGCAGCCAGAAAATCCGACATCAGAAACACAATCGCCCGGCGCTTAAGCAAACGGTTCACCGTGCGCAACCCTAGACTCAGGTCAGTTCCCGTGTGGCCTGGCTGCGCCGCCATCAGATCACGAATCAGGCGCAGCACATGGTTACGCCCTTTGTGCGGGGCAACATACAATTCCACCTGATCGGTGAATAAGAGCAGCCCGACACGATCCTGATTGCGGATAGCGGAGTAGGCCAGCACCGCCCCCAACTCGACGGCTGTATCGCGTTTCTGGCGGGTCTGCGTACCAAAGAAGGATGAGGCGCTGATGTCTAAGGCGAGCATCACTGTGAGTTCTCGCTCTTCGACATAGCGCTTAATAAAAGGTGTTCCTGTGCGGGCAGTCACGTTCCAGTCAATATCGCGCACATCGTCGCCGGGTTCATACGGACGAACGGCATCGAATTCGATGCCCCGCCCCTTGAAAATTGAGTGATATGCACCGGCGAACGTCTCATCTACCAGGCGGCGGGTTCGCAAGTCAATGCGCCGGATTTTTTGCAGAGTCTCGGCTGTGAGCATCAGGGAACCGCTACCTTGTTCAAAATCTGCTGGATGATCTGCGCTGACGTAACATTTTCCGCTTCGGCCTCAAACGTCACCAGAATACGATGGCGCAGTACATCCGGTGCGATCTGTTTCACATCATCCGGCGTCACATACCCCCTACCCCTCAGAAAGGCATGGGCTTTGGCCGCTTTGACCAGGAAAATTGTCGCACGCGGTGAGGCGCCAAAAGCGATTAATGAACGAATCTCCTTCATTCCGTTTGCTGCCGGGTCGCGGGTGGCGAAGACAATATCCAGAACATAGTTCTTAATCTTGTCGTCCACGTAAATGCTGTTGACCACTTCTCGCGCTCGTCGGATCACGTCCGGGCCAATGACAGGTTGCGGCGGAGGTGGTAGCGCACCGGACATACGCTCAATGATGACTCGTTCTTCATCGCGAGAAGGATACCCCACAACGACCTTGAGCATAAAACGATCAAGCTGCGCTTCCGGCAGCGGATACGTCCCTTCCTGTTCAATCGGGTTCTGAGTTGCCAGAACAAGAAATGGATCATCGAGTGGAAACGTCTGTTCACCCAGCGTGACCTGACGTTCTTCCATCGCCTCTAAAAGCGCGGATTGCACTTTCGCTGGGGCGCGGTTGATTTCATCTGCCAGGACAATGTTAGTGAAGATTGGCCCGGGATGCGGCGTGAATCCGCCACTGGTCGGATGATAAATCTGTGTGCCGACCAGATCAGCAGGCAACAAATCGGGGGTGAATTGAATGCGCTGGAAGCGAACGCTGATAGCCTGTGCCAGGGTTCGCACTGCTAGGGTTTTTGCCAGTCCCGGCACACCTTCTATCAAGATGTGCCCGTTACTCAGTAATGCAATCAGCAGCCGATTCATCAGCCGCCCCTGCCCCACGACTACCCGGCCTGTTTCTTCCAGCAGGATGGGAACAAACCCCGCCTCCTGCCTGATATGCTCATTAAGTTGTTGTACTGAGTTCATACGCAGTTTCTATCAATTCTTCCTAGAAGATAATTCGATTAGATTGTATAATTTTCATTGAGTATGTGCTATGGAAATTACGATGGAATTGTTCTGGTATGGAAAAGTCGCCCCTCACGCGCTTACCAGCCACCTTATGTTATGAGGAGGCCAGTTGCAAATGAATAACCCTAAAACGCGAAGCACCCTGCTGTACATCTTTTTCGGTTTTATCATCTTCGTCATCATACTTGGCATAGCTGGAAATGGGAATGAACCGTCGCAAATCCAGTTTACCGAGCTGGTACAGCAGATACAGACCGACAAAGTGAATAGTATCCGGGTGGTGGGCGAGCAGCTCTACATCCAATATAAGAATGGTTCGGAAGCGGTCACAAACAAAAGCCCAGAGCTTTCGGCAGAAGAACAACTCATCCAACATGGTATCACGTCTGATGATATTCAGAGCATCAACTGGGTATTCGAACAGCCTAACAATTGGCCGGCAGTCGGGTTCAGCATTATCACGACACTACTGCCCATCATCCTGCTGGGCGGCCTGATTATATTCATGTTACGCCAGACGCAAGGATCCAACAACCAGGCGATGGCATTTGGCAAAAGCCGGGCAAGAATGTTCAACAGTGACCATCCGACGATCACGTTTGAAGATGTCGCCGGAGCGGATGAAGCCAAAGAAGAATTGGCTGAAGTAGTTGAATTTCTGAAGGAACCGGAAAAGTTCATCCAGCTAGGCGCGCGCATTCCAAAAGGTGTGCTGCTGATGGGCAGCCCGGGCACAGGTAAAACACTGCTGGCAAAAGCGGTCGCCGGGGAAGCCGGTGTGCCGTTCTTCAGCATTTCCGGCTCCGAGTTTGTTGAAATGTTCGTTGGTGTAGGCGCCAGCCGCGTGCGGGACTTGTTCACCCAGGCCAAGCGCCACAGCCCCTGCATTATCTTCATTGACGAAATTGATGCCGTCGGACGCCACCGTGGTGCCGGGTTAGGTGGCAGTCATGACGAACGCGAGCAGACGCTGAATCAGATTCTGGTGGAAATGGACGGTTTCGACACAGATACAAATGTGATCGTTGTCGCCGCGACCAACCGCCCCGACATCCTGGACCCGGCGCTGCTGCGGCCAGGGCGTTTTGATCGCCGCGTCGTCCTGGATCGTCCCGATATGCGTGGCCGCGAAGCAATTCTCAAAGTGCATGTTCGTGGCAAGCCCCTGGCATCCAATGTTGACCTGACGGCACTTGCCAAGTCTACACCGGGTTTTGTGGGGGCAGATATTGAGAACATGGTGAACGAAGCCGCTATCCTGGCCGCCCGCAAGAACAAGAAGACCATCGGCGAAAATGACTTCCATGCCGCCATTGAGCGCATAATCATCGGCCCGGAACGTAAGAGCCGGGTTATCAGCCAGGCAGACCAGCGGATTACTGCCTACCATGAAGCGGGGCACGCTGTCGTCTCGCATTACCTCCCTACCGGAGACCCCGTACGGAAGGTAACGATCATCCCGCGCGGCATGGCTGCCGGAGTCACCATCTACCTGCCGAATGAAGATATGATGCACATGACCCGTTCCCGGCTCAAAAACCAGATTGTGATGGCCTTAGCCGGGCGGGCGGCTGAGGAACTGGTATTTGATGAAATTACCACCGGGGCGGTAAGTGACCTGGAACAGGTCGCTAAACTGGCGCGAGCGATGGTGACGCGGTTTGGGATGAGCGACAAACTCGGCCCGATGATGTTCGGCCAGAAAGAGGAAATGATCTTCCTGGGGCGAGAGATTAGTGAACAGCGCGATTATAGCGAGGCTGTGGCGGAAGTAATCGACTCAGAAGTACGCGCTATTGTGACCTGGGCTTATGATGAGGCCCGCCGTATCCTTACCGAGCACCGTGACAAACTTAATGCGGTGGCCGAACGCCTGCTTGAAGTGGAAACACTGGAAGCGGAGGAATTCCTGGCGGTTATGGAAGGCCAGCAGCACGTCATAGGGGCTTCCGATACACACGATGGTGGCAACAAGTCAACTTCAAAGTCGGGGGAGAAGGGCAAAGTCGAGGAAAACGACAACCTGCCGCCGCTGGGGAAACCCGGCACAGCGCCCAGCCCAGCCTGACGCTGTCAACGACCATCATGCACGCAGAGAAAGAGCTGCCTCAGTTTGGCAGCTCTTTGTTTTACGGAAAAATCGCGCAGAAGTTCATCGCTGTTGGATTAGCGGTACAGGTTGAATATAAGAGAACCGTCCCCACACATAACAGGCAGGCAGCGATCAGCACAAGGCAACCGCACCAGGCCACCGGCCCACCAGTCACGACCCCTGAGAATAGTTCGATAAACCCGATCAGGACGCCAAATGCCGATCCAATTAGCTGTAATCCAAAAAACAGTATCATCCCAACAACACATAGCACCGCTAACCCGGCACCAAGAAGCAGCAGCGTTCCGATGTCTACATTTTGCAGGATGTCCATATCCACTTACCCTCTCAGAATAATAGTTCTGTTGAATCTATGACCGGCAGGCGCCTTCGTCGGTACGCGCCAAAACCCAGCCATCATTTTGAGCATAGCAATCGCAATAGGTTGAGGCGAGGTCATCCCCCTGCCCTTGCCATAACAGGAAACTTACATCAGTCTGAATACATACTGTCTGGCTCGCTTCGTCCGCAAAAACAGTTGGACGCGAAAATCCCACCCCGCGCTGCTGTGCTTCCATTACCAACCATATACGCAAAATCTGCGGCGGGGATTCATTCAAGGTAAGGATAATTTCACCCTGTGTCGCCAGATAAAACAGTCCGCATGGCGCCAGTAACAGCAAAAACCACAGCACGAGACCGATGATACAACCCGCTCGGCGCAGCGGTGAACGGCGAGCTGGTTGTTCCGGGAGAGCGTGCGCTGTCTGTAACGCTTCAGACATTCAGTGTCCAATCATCAAACCACAGCATGACAACCTGCTGCGAAAATCCAAGACTAGTATACCCCGTTCCCGTCACAAGCAATAGAAATCAGCCACTTATTCTATAGGATTTTGGCACTCACAATAGACTTTCACCCGCAAATCGCATCTGAATCGCATCTTCTTCATCATAACTGACATGCACAAACACAGGCGGCGCGTCAGTTGCCATTGTCAAGACCCGCGGCAGAATCACAGGCAGATCTTCTACCAGGTCAAGACTCAGCAGGCGGTCGCGCGGCACCCAGTGAAGCGTCCCTTCGTCATTGGCGATCACTGCACGACTGGAGCTGATCCCAGTAAATACGAATAACACAATGCCGGTTGACTCCCCTGTATCAATGTTATAGACCGCACGGAGTGTCACATCCCGCACATCTAGTCCCGATTCTTCCAGAATTTCGCGCCGAGCGCTTGTGAATGGGTCTTCATCACGCTCGATATGTCCTCCCAGGCCGTTGTACTGGTTAGGGAACACCCGTTTGTGTGCGCCGCGTTTCATTAGCAGAATATCGTCACCATTCAACACGAAGCATAGTGTTCGCGGTATGACCAACCAGCGTCCTGCAGTGGCGTCCGCCCCTTGCTCATTTGCACCCATCCCGATTTCCTTTCGCTGTGTCTTCATGCTCATCCGTAAAATCAGTTCTCTTCAGGCAGCACTCGGTTTACACCTGGTCTGTAAATGAATTTTCAAGGGCAAAAAGTGGTGGTCTGGAATTGTTTCGCGCCATAGAACATGCTACCCTATGGCTAACCTCACGCTCTATGCAGGAATCATTGGTTTATGACAAATAATCATACCGGAGCACCGCCACCCGATTTGCGCATTGTCCCGACAAACAGCATCTCCCCGCACGAAGATCACGACTCACAAAGGGCGATGCCGCTCATTAAGCGACTGAAGCACGAACAATTTGTGATTAACCCCCCATTGGTGGCGCCAATGGAAGCGAACCAGTACGTGGTGTTGGATGGTGCAAATCGTTATTATGCCTTTGCCCACCTGGAATATCCGCATATGCTGGTACAAGTTGCGCCCTATGACAGCGGCTATGTGGAACTCGGCACGTGGCGACATATCATCAGTGAATGGGATGCCGGTGAGTTTGTCCGCCAATTAGAAGCCCTACACAAGATCGAAATCATTGAAGGGCAGGACAGCCGCGCCATTGCCCATATTCTGCTCAAGGATAACCGTGTTCTCGCGCTGCTCGCACCGGTACAGGGTACCCATGAGCGCAATGCAGCGCTGCGCGAGGTGGTCAGCATTTACCAGCGAAACGCCACATTATACCGCACCGCGCTCACGGAAATGGCGGATGTCTGGCCGTTGTACCCGGACGCGATGGGCGTCGTAGTCTTCCCGGAGTACAGGCCTGCCGACATTATCGCCGCTGCCCGATTCCAGGCATTTCTGCCGCCCGGTATCAGCCGCCATATTGTTCATGGGCGTGCGCTGCGTGTCAACTATCCGCTGGACTGGCTGCGCGATACCACGCGGACATTAGCAGACAAAAGCCAGCAACTTGAACAATGGATGCAGCAGAAGCTTGCCGCTCGCCAGGTGCGCTACTACGCTGAAGCCACCTATCAGTTCGATGAATAATTGGAGCTAAGGATATGCCACAAACCCCCGTTGAAGCTCTCAAAAATGCCGCCTTATACACGGACCATCAGAATTATGCCCTGGTCAAGCTGCCGCCCAAAGCGATTACGGCTGCTGCCGGGGTCGTCGCCCAGGTGAGTGAACCGTTCTGTGCCCTGTTGGTAGACAAAGATGAAGTAAGTCTGATTCTGCCGGCAGAAGCCTGGGAGGATTTTCAGTCACGTCTGCCCGGCCATCAGGTCAGCACGCAATATTATCGGCTGTTGACGTTTGACATTGAACTGAAACTTGACATGGTCGGATTTATGGCGTTTGTCAGCAGGGCGCTGGCCGACGCAGGTGTTTCAATATTACCATTGGCCGCCTTTTCACGAGATCATATTCTGGTTTCAGCCGGGCAGTTTGATACGGCGCTGGCAACGCTTGAGAGGCTGCAACGGGAAATCTAGTCCTTACCATTGATTCCCTTCGGCCAATATTTATAATCAGACTATGGAAATCAACCTCTTCAACAACACAGATCGCGTGCCAAAGCCGAAACGCGAGGTGCGCATCGAAAACGTCACGATCACTCCGTACCCGGATCGGTTTCGCGTGCATGTCGCGGTAGGCGTGACGCCGTTTCAGGAGCGCCCTAATCTCCTGCTGGTGGTGCATGACGAGCAAGATCGCATGGTGAATGAACTCAATGTCATTGAAACGATGCATTATGATATGGAGTTCACTCTGCATTTACGCGGCATGACTGACCCCGCCGGGGCGTATACTTTGACGATTGATCTTTTTTACGAGACACGCAACCCGTCGCAGGATCAGCGGATCGAGGCTTTTGTCATCCCCCCGGCTGATAATGAGATGGATACATAATGTCAGGGCATTTGTGGCTGCCTTCTACGCTGGCGCGGGAGATAGTACTGCACGCGCGTGCGGATGCGCCGCACGAGGCATGTGGCATCCTCGCCGGACGAGGGGAAAGTGTTGAGCGCGTGATTCCGGTAGCCAACCGCGCTGCCGAACCGCAACATCACTACCGGATGGATGAGCGACAGCTCACCGAAGTACTCTTTACGCTGGAAGCGGAAGGCATGGAATTGCTCGGATTCTACCATTCGCACCCGGCAGGTGATCCTATTCCCTCCACTACCGATGTTCGAGAGGCACATTACCCGCGCACGCCATACCTCATCGTGGGATTGCGCCACGCAGAGGCGCGTCTGGCCGCATGGGAAATCAACCATGGCGATGTGCTGCCGGTTGATCTGGTTGTGGGAGGCGCAGCGCCGGTAATCGCAGAGGATCGCACATTCTCACCCGCGCAAAGCATGGCAATAGTCGTAAGTATGATTCTCGCATTCCTGGTCGTCATCGTAATTTCACTCAGCCTGCTCCCACCAGCGCCAACTATACCGTAGGAGAATCCATTCGCTTATGCTCCCGATTTTCATCATTCTTGTTGGCATTTTCGCTGGTGGTGCGGTGAATATCCTGGCGGATGACTTGCCACATTACCGCCGTCCGCGACTCCCCCACTACCCGGATGATGTGCCTCGTTCGCCTGCTGCATGGCTGGGACTCACTGCGTTCCTGTTAGGTAAGCGGCAATCTCCTGCTGGAGCAAAACTCTCATGGCGCTATCCGCTGACAGAAATTGCGTGTGCAGCACTGATGCTCATCACATTTATTGTTAAAGAGGCCAGACCCGACGACATCAGCGATCTTCAGCTTGTGTTCTGGTTGGCTTATATGGCAATCTTTGTATTGATTACCATCACGGATATTGAGCACCATCTGATTCTTTTTTCCGTGATTATTCCAGCGAGTGTTGTGGGCGTGCTGGACGCGCTACTTACCCCGTCCGAATACCAGCCTGATCTGGGACGGGCGCTTTTAGGTGGTGCGTTGGGGTTTGGTGTTTTTTTCATGATGTATCTGGGTGGCTATTTGTATGTTGCCATTGTACGGCAAACGCGGGGACGCGAGATTACCGAAGTGGCTTTCGGCTTTGGGGATGTCATGCTGGCAACATTTAGTGGCGTGATTCTGGGACTAGAGCCGCTGCTGTTCGCCATGTTTATCACGGTAGTTCTGGGCGCATTAGGGGCTATAATTTTTCTTGTTGCCAGCAACTTGCGCGGGGAGCAAGATGGTATGTTAATCGCCCTCCCCTATGGCCCCTATATCGTTGTTGGCACACTGCTGATGCTGCTGTTTAGAGCTGAAGTACGGTTGTTGTTGTTTGGTTACTGACTACACGAAACAACGCGGCGTTCACATTTAACGGACCGGCTTCTCGATGATGCCCCCGCCCAGCACAACATCCCCATCATAAATTACTGCGCCCTGCCCCGGCGTAATATCTCTAAGCGGCTCGTCAAATGTGACAGAAATCCGGCTTTCCCCCAGGGGTTCGACCCAGGCTGAAACGGGCCGCGCCTTATAGCGAATCTTCACCCCCGCACGGAATGGTGAAACCGGCACTTCGCCGCTCACCCAGTTCACCCGCGCCACAGTCAGCGTCTGCTGGCCGAGTTCATCTCGTGGCCCGACGATCAGTGCATTCCGGTACGGATTCATCGCAATCACGTAGAGTGGTTCAAGCGTATGTACCCCTAACCCCTTGCGCTGCCCGATCGTATAATTCGCCAGTCCGGTATGCTCACCCAGCACTTCGCCATTTGCTCGCACAATCGGCCCTGGCATCATTACATCCGGCGCATAGTCACGCAAAAAGCGGCGGTAGTCATTATCACCAATGAAACACAAATCCTGACTATCCTTTTTGCTGGCCGTCGGCAGGCCGAATTTTGCCGCAATCTCGCGAATTTCTGGCTTTGTGTAGTCACCCACCGGGAAGAGGGCATGTTGCAGTTGTGTCTGCCCAAGGACGCTTAAGACGTAACTCTGGTCCTTGCGCTCATCAACGGCCTGACGCAGCACAAACCGTCCGGCACCATCCCGCCCCAACCGCACGTAATGCCCGGTCGCCAGATAATCGGCTTCAAGTGCCAGCGCATGTTCCAGAAGGAACTTGAAGCGAATCTGCCGGTTACATTCCAGACAGGGATTCGGTGTCACACCATCACGGTGCTGGTCAATAAAAAACTCGACAATCGTGTTACGAAATACGTCTTTGGTATCCACCACATAAAACGGTATTCCAAGTTTTCCGGCAATCCGGCGGGCATCAGCCATCTGGTCGGGCGTGCAACAGCGATTAGCAATGCCGCCGCCAGAAGTTTCTTCAGACCACAGCCGCATCATCATGCCCACTACGTCATAGCCCTGCTCAACCAGCAGCGCAGCCGCGACGGAACTATCTACCCCGCCGCTCATGGCAACCACCACTCGCGTATTTGCGTTATCGCTCACGATGCCATCTCTCGTCTTAACTTCCGTACTGTCTCTACACAACCCACTACAGCATCTACCGCGTACTCAATGTCAGCCTCTGTTGTCTGGCGGCCAACCGTCAATCGCAGACCGCCGATAGCCTCCTGCTCATTGTAGCCCATCGCCAGTAACACCCCGGATGGTTCCGGATTACCCGTCCTGCACGCCGAACCGCCGCTCGCAGCCACACCCTTCATATCCAGGTGCATCACCAACAGGCTGCTATCTACACCAGCAAATACAAAACTCGCATGTGCCGGGAGACGCTGCTCAGGGTGTCCACTAAGCAGGGAATCCGGGACTCGCCGCAACACCCCTTCAATCAACCGGTCACGCATCGCCTGGTAATGGGCGTTGTGTTCATCCAGTTCAGCATAGGCAATTTCCAGTGCTTTTGCCAGTCCAACTATAAACGGTGTGTTCGATGTCCCAGCGCGCCGGCCTTCCTCATGACTTCCACCGCTCTGGCTTGGGATCAACTCCACACCATTCCGCACGTACAGCGCGCCAACACCCTTGGGTCCATAAAACTTATGTGCCGAAATACTGAGCAAATCCACACCCAGCGCCTCGACATCAAGCGGTAGCTGACCCGCTGCCTGCACCGCATCCGTATGGAAAAGCGTACCCCGATTGTGAGCGCACGCCGCCAGAACAGGCAGAGGTTCAACCGTGCCGATCTCATTGTTGGCATACATGATGGTCGCAAGAGCGGTATCCGGGCGCAGCGCCTCACCCAAATCTTCGACATCTACCAGGCCAGTATGGTCTACTGGGAGAATGGTTTGCTCAAACCCCATGACTGATGTCATCTGTGCCATCGTCTTACTGACTGCACTATGTTCGAGCGGCATGGTTATCAGGTGATTCCGCTTATTGTGCTGGCGTGCCCACCACGCAGCACCGCGCAGCGCGAGATTATCACTTTCCGAACCACCGCTGGTAAACACAATCTCGGACGGCTTCGCATTCAGAATTCGGGCAACGGTTTCCCGTGCAGCTTCAATCGCGGCCTCTGCCTGGCGACCAAAACGATGGGCCGATGATGCATTCCCGTAAATCTCGGTAAAATAAGGTGTCATCGCTGCCACCACGCGCGGATCGGTGGGCGTGCTGGCCGAATGGTCAAGATAAACAGTCCGATTAACAGGCATGGTTGCCCCCTTTCAACGGCATTTTGTACATTTTAACCCACGCTCTGGCACACGTCAGCGCCTGATTTTCAGGCAACCTGAGACATGACGCCGTGCAGGAAACGGGCTATTATAGAGAGGGGCTTACCCAAGACCCTGTTTATCTGTATTGCCTTGACTGAGAATAGGTATCCCAGACAAACGAGGCTTATAACTATACAGATAGATTCTAAACCCAATAACGAAACGCACTCGTAGTTCGTGTGTTCGTGAATCGTGAATGTTGAACTATTGCAGTCATAGAGGAGAATCAGCATGTCAGTTATTGAAAGTGTCAACGCCCGCGAAGTTCTGGACTCTCGTGGAAATCCCACTGTTGAGGTGGAAGTCTATCTGGTAGATGGGGCGCTTGGCACAGCGATGGTGCCCAGCGGTGCATCTACCGGCGAACATGAAGCGCTGGAACTGCGTGATGGCGATCAGTCCCGTTATGGCGGAAAAGGTGTTTTGCGGGCCGTGCAGGCCGTTAATGGCCCAATTGCGGATGTCCTGACGGGGGTCTACGCGATCAACCAAAAAGGTGTAGATGACCTGCTACTGGAACTGGATGGCACGCCAACCAAATCGAATCTGGGCGCGAACGCGATCCTGGGCGCTTCAATGGCCGTTGCCCGTGCTGCTGCCAACAGCGTTGGTCTGCCCCTCTACGCCTATCTTGGCGGGGTTCACGCCCATGTCCTCCCCGTGCCCATGATGAACATCATGAACGGCGGCAAACATGCGGCCAACAGCACCGACTTCCAGGAGTTTATGGTGATGCCGGTGGGCGCGGAGACTTTCCGCGAAGCACTGCGCTGGTGTGTCGAAATTTACCAGTCGCTCAAGAAAATCCTGCACAAGCAAGGACATAGCACCTCAGTCGGCGACGAAGGCGGGTTTGCGCCCAGTCTGGGTTCCAACCAGGCGGCACTGGATGTCATCATGGAAGCCATCCAGAAAGCAGGATATACCCCCGGTGAGCAAATTCGTATCGCGCTTGACCCGGCAACATCGGAGATCTATAAAGACGGCAAGTATCATCTGGAAATAGAAGGCCGCACCCTGACCGGCGAAGAAATGGTCGAATTCTGGGCAGACTGGGTATCTCGCTATCCCATCATTTCGCTTGAAGACGGTTTGGCTGAGAATGACTGGGAGAACTGGTCGAAACTGGTCGCTGCCATCGGTGATCGTGTTCAGATTGTTGGCGACGACCTGCTCGTTACCAATGTTGAGCGCGTTGAGCGGGCGATTAAAGAAAGGGCCTCTAATTCACTGCTGTGTAAGGTCAACCAGATCGGCACTCTGACAGAAGCGATGGCCGCCAGCCAACTGAGCCAGCGGCATGGTTGGACAGTTGTAACCAGCCACCGCAGCGGCGAAACAGAAGACGCTTTCATCGCAGACCTGGCCGTTGCCATGAATTCCGGCCAGATCAAGACCGGCGCCCCTGCGCGTTCGGATCGTATTGCCAAATACAACCAACTGCTGCGGATTGAAGAGCAGCTGGGCAAGGCGGCTGTCTATCCTGGCTTGAAGGCCTTTACCAATCTTAACCTCTAATTATCCTGACCTGCTCCCTTACCTGGCCTGAGTAAACGAAAGGATTTACCTTGGCAAAAAACCTAATCGACGGCAAGCGCACTAAGATCGTTGCCACCGTCGGCCCCTCGTCACAGAGTGAAGACAAGGTACGCAGTATGATTCGTGCCGGAATGAATGTGGCGCGGATCAACTTCTCTCATGGCGCTCATGAAACACACCGTGAAACAATTGAACGGATACGCCGCATTGCGGAGGAAGAAAATGCGGTGGTCGCTATCATGTGCGATATGCAAGGCCCCAAAATACGTATTGGAACAGTCGCAAATGAGCCGTTAGTCGTAGAACCCGATGACCAGATCACTTTTACGCTGGATAGTGTGCCTGGCGAAAACGGCGTGATCTCCCTGCCCCACCCTGAGTTTATTAAAGACATCACAAGCGGAATGCATTTGCTGCTAGACGATGGCAATCTGGATTTCGTGGTCGAACAAGCATCGTCCCGCAAATTAACCTGCAAAGTCGTGGTAGGCGGTCACTTGAGTTCCCGAAAAGGTGTCTCGGCACCAACAGCTCGTCTATCTTTATCAGCTATCACCGATAAAGACCGGGTTGACATTGAGTTTGCCCTGGCACAGCAGTGCGATTATATTGCCATGTCTTTCGTGCGCTCCCAAGAAGACATTCGTGAACTGCGCTGGCTGATTCGCCACTTGGGGGGTGAGGCCGGAATCATCGCCAAGATCGAGAAACATGAAGCGCTGGATAACATTGAGGAAATCATCGCAATTTCGGATGGAATTATGGTTGCACGCGGCGACCTCGGCGTTGAAACGCCTGCGGAGGAAGTCCCCTACCAGCAGAAGCGGATCATCCATCTGTGCAACGATGCCAGTAAACCAGTCATCACAGCCACCCAGATGCTCAGTTCGATGGTGGACAACCCCCGCCCTACCCGTGCCGAAGCCAGTGACGTTTTCAACGCCATCATGGACGGTACCGATGCTGTAATGCTCAGTAACGAGACCGCCGCCGGCAATTACCCGGTTGAGGCCGTTGAGATGATGGCAAAAATTGCGGTCATCGCAGAGCAGAGTATGTGGACGAACCGCACTACAAATCCCCGCTTTCATCCGATCAATCGTGAAGGGCGGGAAGCAATCTCGAATGCGGTCAGCCAGGCAACGTACCAGATCGCCGATACTCTCAAAGCGAAAGCCATTGTGACTTCCACACTGACCGGGTACACCAGCCGCCTGGTTGCCAAAGAGCGTCCACGCACGCCGGTTCTATGTGTTACACCCAGTGAAATCACACACCGGCGGATGGCATTGGTTTGGGGCGTTATCCCCCTATTGATCCCACAGTTTTCCAGCATTGACGAAATGATTACGGCGGTGGCACAGGCTACCCGCAAGGCAGAGTTGGTCAATCAGGGCGACAGCCTGGTGATTATTGCCGGGGTGCCGTTCGGGGTTGGCGGTCAGACAAACTTTCTCAAAATCCATGTCGTCGGGGAACTTGGTGAAATCTAACAAGAGCAGACACGGCCAGTGGGCATGTTACCCACTGGCGCCCGCTGCCGGGCGTGCCTCAAATATCCTCACCTTCAATGAATTCCAACTGTTCCTGTGATTGGCTCACCTGAGGTGGGGGATTATAGCTCCTTGCACTCGTTCGTGTGTAATCTTCGGCGGTGCGTGGCGGGCTGCTGTAACCGTGCGGCGTCGCCATAGCCGGACGCTCAACAGGCTGATAAGCCGCGGTCTGCCCGGTTGTACAATGAGGGCAAAGATTCCATGACAATTCGAGCGGTTTGCCGCAGCGGATACAGGCCTTCTTCAAACGGGTATGGCAGTGGGGACAAGCCAGCCATTCATCTTTCACACGCTGGCCGCAACCAGGACACGTTGGTTTCTCCTCAATCTCTTGCAGCAAGGCTTCTTCTTCCAGCGAACGCTCATACGCCTCGCTCAATGTCTCGCGGGGGCGCAATAGGAGATAGATAATGACACCCGGCACGGTCAGCACCGCGACCAGTAACGCCATGCCGATTTGTGCGAAGAAGTCTCGTGACCGTGCACGCATATCACGATAAGCCCAGAGTACCAGTGCCAGCCAGAAGGCCGCCAGAATAATCACGCCATAGATCGTTACCGCAGCAATAATGTCTTCAGATAATCCCAGTTCCGTAAGTAAGTCGGCCATGACCCGTCCTAAACTTGTGTTTGACCTAATCGCCAGTATATCAGCCTGCGGAGGCTGGCGCAAAGTCCCTAAGTATCATTGAGCGTAACCATGTTACAATTGCGAAAATTGCATCAAGGCAGATTGACTCTATGTCGCTAAACGACAATACACCAGAATACCTGACCATCAACAAGCTGCCAGATACTGAACGCCCCAGGGAGCGTTTGTTGGCACACGGCCCTAAAGTTCTATCCAATATCGAACTGCTCGCCATTATCCTCCGCACCGGAACAGCAGGCGAAAATGTCCTGCGTCTTGCCGAGCGGGTTCTGGCGCATTTTGGCGGGATCCACGGCTTAGCAAGCGCTTCTCGCGGTGAACTCGAACAATTCAACGGCCTGGGGCTGGCGAAAATAACACAAATCGCTGCCGCATTCGAACTGGGCCGCCGCGCGGCAACAACAGTCCCGGAAGAACGCCCACTGGTGCAGAACGCTGCTGATGCCGCCGCTCTGGTTGATGATATGCGCGATCTGAAACAAGAGCATGTGCGTGTGATTCTGCTCGATTCTCAGCGCCGCGTGGTCACCATCTCTACAGTTTACATTGGCACACTCAACGCCTCAGTGCTGCGCGCTGCCGAAATCTACCGGGAAGCAGTCACCCGCAACTGCCCGGCGCTCATCCTGGCACACAATCACCCTTCCGGGAATCCAGCACCCTCTCCAGAAGACACGCAGATCACCCAATCCCTGCTGGCAGCCGGAAAGCTGCTCGATATCCAACTCCTGGATCACATCATCATCGGCCAGCATAATTGGACATCCCTCAAAGAAATGGGGTTGGTCTTCACCAAATAATCGCTTACCCGCCAGTCTCGGTCTCCCCGTTATTCAGATGTCCGGCCAAAAGCGAAACGTCGCTCACCGACACATCGTACTGATGTCCCGAAGCATAAAAGTAGACGGAAACAATCTGCCTGGGGCGCGCATTTGCCCCAAACAGCGCTAACAGATTACCGGTATCATAGGTGTACCACGACTTCTCAAGCACCTGCTCATGTTCCAAAGTACAGCTATCACAGCGTAAAGGAACCTGACGCTGGGGGTCAACATAGTAATAGAAGCCATGGAACCAACGCTGCCCCCGGCCTTCAGTATCCAGGTAATCTATCCGCACAGTCAGGGGGCACTCGCTACCTGCCTGACCGCAGACACTCAATGATTGGTAGTTAATCTTGAAGGTAGCTCGCAGAACCAGGTAATCATACCCGCCCACGTCAATAGAGTCAGTGGGATTAATCGCCCGTGCCTGACAACGTGTTTCACCGTTCTTGGTTGCCTCACCACCACGAACCAGGCGCAAGATTGGCCGACCATCTTCCAATTCAGATAAATAATCTCCACGTGGCAGTTCTTCCTGAGTATTGGTACACGCCCACGAAAGGAGCAAATCGCCCGTCATGATATTAGAGGATTGCGCCGTGTTTGCGGAAGCCTCATCTAAATGTGGGTTGGCTAGTAGATTCACGTACCCATCAGCAACCGTAATCTCGTTGGCGTCTTCCATCCCGATTACACCCAGGCTACCCGCCGGGATATGGCGTGTTGTTTGCTCATCTGATGCAATTAACACCACATCACCATCCAGGTTGACTACCCGCATTCGTTCCTCGGAAGCATCTACCAGGTAATGTCCCGCCGCATTGAAATACACCCTCCCACCCTGAACTGAACGTACACTCAGGAGAATCTCACGCGGCAACTCAGGCCCAATAAAAATATCCAAATCGCCTGTAAACGCCTCCAATTCAACCAGGTAACTACTCGAACTCCATTCAAATCGAGGGCGCAGCGCTCGCCGGTAGGCTAATTCCGTGTTGCCTTTCAGTGTGACCATCGCAATCAGCCGATTTTCCTGATATGGGTCACGAAAAAAGATCACAGCCTGGGATTGTGCGGCGGTCACGAGTTCATCACTGTTGGTTAAATCCCTTCGCGTCGCCACAAATTGACCGTTTACTCCGCTGGAGCCGCGTCCGACGCGCATTGTCACATCCAGGGGAACAACAGATTGAAACAGAAAATAATTCACACCCAGTCCGGCGATCACACACATGACACAGAAGAGTGCAAAGGAAAGCAGCACTACCCCCCAGGCAAGACGCTGCGAATCGAAGCGACGCGGGGCGGCAATCTCTCCAGCACTGGTGACTGTTTGGTTCAACTATACATCCTCATGATAACAACGGACACCGTCTGCGTATTATAACACCGGCAACCCGGTTCATGCCTAGTGCTGCACTCGACTTGCTCTCCCGCATCGTGATATAATCATATCCAGAAAATTGCAGAATGAGTCACACAGTAAACGGAGCAATCAGCTATGTCTGGACATAGTAAATGGTCAACGATTAAACGTAAAAAAGGGGCGGAAGATGCCAAGCGCGGCAAGATTTTCACCCGCCTGGCGCGAGACATCACCGTATCGGCCCGTGAAGGCGGCGGCGATGAAAACGCCAACCCCAAACTGAAACTCGCTATCGCGAAAGCACGCGCCAACAATATGCCAAAAGACAATATTGAGCGTGCTATTATGCGTGGTACGGGTGGAGGAGACGGCGCTGAGGCATTGGAGGAAATCACATACGAAGGGTATGGCCCGGATGGGGTCGCGTACCTGGTGGATGTGATTACCGACAACAAGAATCGCACTCTGGCAGAAGTGAAACGGGTATTCAACCGCGCCGGAGGCAGCCTGGCAGCGGCGGGGTCGGTAGCCTGGCAGTTTGACAAAAAGGGTTACATTACACTGAAAGGCGAAAAGCTTGACTTTGAGGAAGTCTTCATGGTCGCTGCTGAAGCCGGCGCTGATGATGTTGCCAATGAAGATGACGTGATTGTCGTCTATACCCCCCGCGAGATGTTCTCGGCGGTTGAAACAGCACTGACTGAGGCCAGTTATGAGGTTGACGATTCAGAACTGCGCTGGGTTGCCAAGAATGAAACAGAACTCCCAACGGAGAAAGCGATCCAGAATATGCGGTTGTTAGAGCAGTTTGAGGAACTCGACGATGTAGAATCGGTAGCCTCTAACCTGCTCATCACTGATGAACTGATTACGGCTTTCGAGACCGCTTGATGCTTTCGTTGGGGATAGACCCGGGAACAGCGCGAATTGGTTACGGTCTGGTGCGTGAACTGTCGGACGGCTCGCTCCAGACCGTTGATTTTGGTGTGATTACCACCACACCTGATCTGGCACTGACCGAGCGCCTGAAGATTATCTATGACGAACTGCTAGCGCTCATACACAAACACCAACCAGATCACGCCGGGGTCGAAGAATTGTTTTTCGCCAAGAACGCCAAAACTGCGATCACGGTTGCACATGGGCGTGGTGTGATTTTGTTAGCTTTAGTAGCCGCCGGAATCCCTATTGCCGAGTATAAGCCAAACATGATTAAACAGTCGGTGTGTGGCTATGGCGGCGCGCCAAAACCGCAGATGCAGGAGATGGTCCGCATCTTGCTGGGGTTAGAGAAAATCCCGCGTCCCGATGACGCTGCTGACGCCCTGGCAATTGCCATCACCGATATTCACAGCAACCGTTACAGTAGTATGGCCGACGAGGGCTATTAGCATTATGATCGCGAGCATTGAAGGTAAGATCGCCGCAGCGGGCCGGGATCATGTCATAATCACAACGGGCGGCATCGGATATAAGGTGTTTGCGCCTCATTCTACGCTGGAACGCCTGGGTTCTGACCACGCCTTCTTGCATACGCATATGATTGTGCGCGAAGATTCGATCACGCTGTACGGCTTCGCCACCACTGCTGAACGTGAGCTTTTTGAAACTCTCATCTCGATCAGCGGTGTCGGCCCTAGGATGGCTTTAGCGACGCTCAGCACGCTGAGTATTGACAATCTGCGTAACGCAGTCATCAGCGAGCGCCCGGAGATCCTGGCCCGTGTGCCGGGAATTGGCAAGAAAATGGCGCAAAAAATCCTGCTGGAACTCAAGGATAAGCTCAAAATCGGCATGGACGCTATGCCAGTAGAAATATTTGACGACGTAAATACGGACGTCATGGATACATTGGTCGCGCTCGGCTATAGTATCGTTGAGGCGCAAAGTGCGATACAATCGCTGCCAAAGGATGCCCCACAGGATATCGAGGAGCGTGTGCGACTCGCCCTGCAATACTTTATTTGATGTGAGTTGTCTAGATGGGTTCTTCACTCCAGGAATTCCCACAACGAGACGGGCTTTACCGTATCTTACCGGATGGTATAGCCGTCCATAACCGCTATGAAGACCGAATAATCATGTTGGACGGTTTGACCAGTGAACTATGGCTCCGAGCTGATGGCAAGACGACACTCGAGACCATCGCCCGTGACCTGGCGGGGTGGCGGGATGAACCATTATCGCTCTTACTGCGAACGATCCCTATGATCTCGGTCATTCTCAACAGTGAGGGTATCCTGTTTCAACAGAGTGAACCTGCCGCATTGCCGTATCATCTCTCCCTTCCCCAGGAGGACCAGGATATGGATCAGATGCACGCCAGCATGGTGGCGGCGGGCTGGCTAGACGAGTAACACAACACAAGTGGAGACTTTCTGTGACCTCAGAACTTATCAATAAACGTGTTCCAGTGCTGGACAAGGGCTGGATTGAACTGACAGATATGCTGCCCCACCCCAATACAGGAATTTCCGGTGACCTGGCGATTGTGAACGCGGCACGGGTTTCATTCCTTGGGGAAAGTAAGGGAGAAGAAGCAGACAAAAAGCTGCTTTTCTACCTGCTGCGCAACGCGCACACCAGTCCATTCGAGATGGTCGAGTTCAAGTTCCGTGTACATGCACCGCTGGTCACATGGTGGCAGTGGGTCAGGCACCGCACCTGGAATTTTAATGCCCAGAGTGGCCGATATTCTCCGTTTGATGAATCGGCCTTTTATGTACCGGGAGTCTGGCGCTTGCAGGCCAAAGATAATAAACAAGCCAGTGAAGGGGAACTCGACCCGGAAACCAACCAGGCACTCATGCAAAAACTGCTCAACCACTACGAACAGGGTTATGCGCTGTACCAGGAAGCGCTGCAGGCCGGGGTCGCTAAGGAGATGGCGCGTTTCTTCTTGCCGGGGTTCAGTGTATATTACACCTGGGTCGCAAAAGTAGATGCACATAACCTGATGCACTTTTTGCGACTACGCATGGCCGCCGATGCGCAGTACGAAATCCGTGTTTATGCCCAGGCCATCTACGACAACTTCTTCGCCCCTGCCCTCCCCTGGACGGCGGAAGCATTTGAGAAATACATTCTGAAATCGCGGCAAGACTAACTGATGATTTGACGGGTGATATAACCTGGGCGATTAGTCACAATCTCTAATCGCCCCGTTTTGGGATGGGCACTATTCGGGGAACAACTCAGCGCCAATTGCGATACACATCTGCTGGCCCAGGTTATCAATAGGGTAGACTTCCCAGGCATAACGCTTATCCTTCTCGAAAAAGTCAGCCTGGAACGTGAATGTCGTCTCAACCAGATAATCTGCGAACAATTCTTCCGCCGACTCATCTATCAGCCGTAGATAGTAGCTTACCGCGCCTTCTACTGGTGTCCAGTACACCTGGGGGTTATCCCCCAGCACAAAAAATGGAGAAACATTCAACGCCACATCCACACCAAATGTCGCGCATACTGCGAGTGGGGAAGGTGGCGGTGGCACGGTTGGGAGAGGTGCCGCTGAAGCCGGGACAAAGGTTTCGGTTGGCGCACTGGCCGGTGGAGTCCAGGTTGGGGGCAGCGTCGCACGCTCAGGGGGCACAGTCGCAGTAACCAGCGTTGCCGGGGGTTCGGTGGGTTCTTCAGTCACTGTCTCCTGTACAAGAGTCGGCGCTAACGTGGGCAGTACCTCAGCTTCTGGCTGGCAGGCCGCCAGAATCACCATTGTGCCTGCCAATAGTGAGAAAAAGATTCGTTTCAACATCTGTCACCTTCATCCTTCCTCAGTTCAATTCGCAGCAAGCTGATCTAATAGCCTGGAGCGTTGCCGCTGTTCAACCCCATAATCAGCGCCCCGACAACCAATACAACGACCAGCAGACCAACCAGGCAATACCACACAATCACCCGACGTATGGGGGGTGTTTCTCCGACTGTGCCAATCATGAGCAGCCACCCCAGGACATAGACCACCATGCCGACAAATACGGCGGCAATAGAGGGCAAAATCACAGTATCAGCATTGTAAAAAAACTGAATATACAGGGTATCAATGACCGGGTTCACGGCAAATGTTGCGGCAACTGCAAACAACCCGACCATAAGAATACGCACACCACGCGGGAGTTCTATGATCTGTTGTGCAGCCCTTTGACTGAATGTCATCATTTCTTCAGCCGTTTTGGGGCGGATCTGTTTTTTATGCTTCGTCATACTTGCGCTGCCATTGCATCACATTTTCAACGGACGAGTCGGCATTCACCATAAACGCAGCAGAACGTTCAAAATACGTCATCATGGCACTTCGCGCTGGTTCAGCGATACCAACAGCCTCTATTGCAGCCCGCATGTGCCCCAACCAGCGATCCCGCGAATCAACATCAATTGGAAAAGGCGCATGACGCATCCTCAACCGAGGGTGGCCGCGTTCAACAGCATACCGAGACGGCCCGCCGAATAACTGGATCAGGAAAAGAAACTGCCAGTACTTCCCTGGTTCCAAATCTTCCGGGAACATTGGGCGCAGTTTTTCGTCGGCTGCCACGCGCTCGTAAAAGACATCTACTAACTTCTCAAATGTAGGTTCGCCACCCACCACGTCGTAAATCGTTTGTTCTTGTTCTGGCATACCAACCACACTCTCAATCCATGCCGTTTATGATACCGCTTATAGTGCCATAGTGAAAGTGTGGCTGGACAATTGCCGGCAGAACAGTACAATCACTGCGCTAAATGTCTGATAACGTGCTGTTTTTCGTAAGGAGATAGGGTTATGAGTTTATTTCAGCGCCAGATCGGGATTGTTATCCTGCTTGCGCTCCTAATAGTTGCTATTCCCCTGAACGCTCAGGATATGACTGAAGTCACTGTTGTTGGGTCGGGCATGGTGGTTCCGGTGCTGGAAACGCTGGTCGCTAACGCCGAAAGTGCAATCACCCTGAACACAACCGTAACCGGGACGACTACCGGGTTCAGCCAGTTCTGCCAGGGACAAGCTGATCTCGTTGCTGCGAACCGCCCGATTACTGCCGAAGAAAATACAGTGTGCCAGGAGAACGGGGTCGAGTATGCGGAACTACTCATTGGCAGCAGTGTGGCCGCGATTATCGCCAGCCCCGACGTGGACTTCGTGACCTGCCTGAGTACCGCTGATCTGGACGCCATTTTCGCGCCCAGCGCCGAAGCAGAAACGATCAATTGGAATCAGCTTAACCCAGAATATCCCGATCTGCCCCTGTCAGTTTACGCGCCACAGTTAGATTCTGCCGCTTTCACCGAGCTGGATCGCCTTGTAAGTGGTGATGGCCTGCGAGCTGATGCCAACTATGAGGCCACAGCCTCTATTCTCAGCAGTGTTGAGCAGGGCACCGGCAGCATCGGCGCGGTACTACTCCCTGAAGCCACATCTGCCCAGATTCTAATGGTTAACACCAACGACGCTGTTGGCTGCCAGTCACCTTCGGCACAGACCGTTGAAAATCGCCTGTATGCGGGTGGCAATATGCTTTTCGCTTATGTCAACCGCGCTGTTCTTCAGACTGAGGGACTGCTGGATCTGCTCACCCATGTCACAGGGCCGGAAAGCGCAGAAACACTCTCCAGCCTGGGGTTGACTTCACCGAGCAGCGCTCTTTATGCCAATAATGTCGCTGCTTTGACAGGCACGGAGACCAGCAGCCAGTTTGTCACCGACAGCGCGACATTCAATATACCAGCAGATGTCAGCGGGTTTATCGGGATCGCCGGCTCGCCAGTGGCACAGACCTATCTCAGTACGGTTACGCAGTTCTTTAATGCCAGCTATCCCGGTGTCACCATCACGCCCACTCTGGATGGAGAAGCCGCTGGTTTTCGCCGCCTCTGCAATGGCGAGGCAGACATCGCTGTGAGCTACAACGGACTCCCCGAAGAAGCGCAAGCTGACTGCGCGGCAAACACGATCACGACCCTGAACCTCGACCTGGGACGCGAAGTCGTTGTCCTGGTGGCAAATGCCAATACAGCGCATCTCGAATGCCTGACCACCGAGCAAATCACCACGACCTGGAGCGCCACTTCTGGAGAAGCCGTAACGACCTGGAATCAGGTAGATAGCAGCTTCCCGGAAATGCCTATCATGCTCTTCCAACCCACGTCTGGTGATAGCAGCACTGATCTGCTCATGATTAAAACTACAGGAAGTGACAGACCAGCACGACAGGACACCCAGATCAATCGCGATCCGCTGTACCGGGCGGCGGCGACAGCAAATGTAGAAGGTGCACTGACCTTCATGAGTTGGCTGGATTATCAGAAGGTGCTGGCAAACAATCAGGCCAATATTCAGCTTGTCAGCGTGAACTTCGGCAGCAATTGTGTTGCCCCCAGTGAAGAGACGATTGCCGACGGTAGCTATGCCTTGACACGCCAGGCCCAGCTTGAGGTAAATACGGCGGCATTAGAACGTACTGAAGTTCAATCATTCCTGTGGTACATGTTCACAGATGATAATTACGTTCTCTTTTCCAACGGCAATCTTACAGGCATTCAATTTAGCGACCTGCCTGTCCTGCGCGAGTCCCTGCAAGAGGCTTTCGACGCAGCCCTGGCAGCCGCCGCTGCGGCAGCCACCGCGCCAGAAGCAACCGCCGAACCGGAAGTGACGGCTGAACCTGGCAGCTAAGTCGCATCTTCCGAACTACATGGATACCTCTACCGTACTGGTAGGGGTATTTTTATTCTCAATGGCTGTGCTATACTCTGACTGTTTTGGGCTAGACGTGAACCAACCACAAGATCGGAGCAAGGTATGCGCGGCGAATTAGTCGCTTTAGATTTGGAAACCACCGGCCTTTCCGCCGAAAGCGACGCAATCATCGAAGTCGGCGCAGTTCGCCTTCAGGACGGCAAAGTTATAGAGGAATTTGGCACGCTAGTGAACCCGAATCGCCCGATTCCAGGATACATCACCCATATTACCGGTATTCGCAATGATGACGTGGTAGGTGCGCCCACGTTGGGGGCGGTATTATCGCAGTTGGTCACATTCGTGGGGGATGCCCCGATAATCGGCCACAATGTCCGTTTTGACACCGGCTTTCTTCAGCGCCAGGGAGTATTCCGGACTAACATTCAAATCGACACGTATGAATTGGCCTCAGTACTGATCCCTCGCGCGCCACGCTATACGTTGTCCAGTTTGGCGCAGCAGATCAATATTGACCTGGAAAACGCCCACCGCGCCCTGGATGACGCCCGCGCGACAGCACTTCTCTATTGGATGTTGTGGGAAAAAGCGCTCACATTGCCCTACCCTACCCTGCGCGAAATCGTCTCACTTGCCCAGGGACTCGAGTGGGACGCCCGATCCACTTTTGAAGCCGCGCTCAACGAAATGCAAGCAAACGACCAGCCCGCAACCAACACCCCAGGTCTGTATCCTCTGTTTGATGTCAGGCCAGTTGAAAATCACCCACTGCGTCCGGTGGAGCAAGTGAGCGCAATTGATTCCGTCACCATTTCCTCCATTCTCGATGAGTCGGGGTTAGTTGCGCAACGCTTGCCGAATTATGAAAAACGCGACCAGCAGATCAACATGGCGACTGCCATCACTGAATTCTACAATGCGTCCCGGCACGGGCTGATTGAAGCCGGAACAGGGACAGGTAAATCCATCGCCTATCTGATACCCTCAATCCTCTGGGCGACACAGAACAACGAGCGTGTGGTGATTTCAACCAATACCATCAATCTGCAAGAACAACTGCTCAATAAAGACATCCCCAGCCTTCAACAGATACTGGATATACCGTTTAGGGCAATCGTGCTGAAGGGGCGCAGTAACTACCTTTGCCCACGTCGGCTGGAAATCGCCCGACGCCGCCAGCCGACTCATGTGGATGCGCTGCGCACTTTGGCGAAGATTCTGGTGTGGCTGCTGGAAAGCAATACAGGGGACAGAGGAGAAATCAGCCTGCGTGGGCCGATTGAAAACGACACCTGGAGCCGATTGAGCGCTGAGGATGAGGGCTGCGGATTGGAGCGATGCCGGTCACAGATGGATGGCGTCTGCCCGTTTTACCGCGCCCGAAAAGCCGCCGAGTCTGCCCATATCATCATTGTTAATCATGCCCTGCTAATCTCCGACGCGATGACGGAAAATCAGGTACTGCCGCGCTATCGTTATCTGGTCATAGACGAGGCCCACCACCTGGAAGATGCCACAACAAATGCCCTAACCTTCTGGCTGGATGAATCGACTCTGCAACGTCGTCTGGCAGACCTGGGCACACCCCAGCGCGGTCTGCTGGGTGCGCTGCTCACCAGTGCCCAGAGCGCGATTCCCCCAAAGGATTTCCAGCGGCTTAGCGCGTTTGTTGAAACAATTACACAGGCTTCCGACGCGATGAGGATTCACATTAAGATGCTGTTCGAATCACTGCGCACCTTCTTTGCAGAGGCGGCCAACGGCGGCTCAAGCGAGTATTCGACGCAGATTCGTATCACACCCGCAATCAGAGCGCAAAGCGGGTTTGAACATATCCAGGCACGGTGGCATACACTCCAGCAGTTTTTTGATGCGTTGAGCGGTGCAATGCGACGGTTGGCAGAAGCCCTGACCCGCCTGGAACAGTACAATATACCGGATTACGATGACCTGGCGAACAGCACCGCCAGCGCCGCCCGTTATCTCAACGAAGCCAGCAGCCAGCTTCATGCTTTTGTTGTTGACCCCGACCCCAACAGCATTTACTGGCTCAACGGCGGCCAAAACCTGAGCTATCTTTCGATCAACAGTGCCCCACTGCATATTGGCCCCCTGGTTGAGCAGCATCTCTGGAATACAAAAGAAACGGTCATCATGACCAGCGCCACCTTGCAGACTAACGGCAATTTCGATTACATCCAGGAACGCCTCTACGCCAGCGGGATTGCCAGTATGGATGTCGGAACACCGTTCGATTATGCCGACTCAACGCTGGTATTCCTTCCCAGTGATATGCCGGAACCGAATGACCGCCACCGTTACCAGCAGTTCGTTGAACGCGGCATCATCGAACTGGCTGCGGCGTTGGAGGGGCGCGTCCTCGTGCTATTCACCAGTTATTCACACTTACGCCAGACTGCCCAGGCCATCAGTCCGCGACTAGCGTTGGGCAACATCACTGTTTACGATCAGAGTGATGGAAGCAGCCGGCAAGCACTGCTGGATGGGTTTAAGTCCACCGAAAAAGCAGTTCTATTGGGCACAAAGAGCTTCTGGGAAGGTGTGGATATTCCGGGGGAAGCGCTGAGTGCACTTGTCATCGTGCGGCTTCCGTTCGCTGTGCCAACCGACCCGGTTTTCGCCGCGAGGGCAGAAACGTATGAATCTGCCTTCGACCAGTACACTGTTCCAGAGGCGATTCTCCGCTTCCGCCAGGGTTTTGGCCGGCTGATTCGTACCCGCTCGGATCGAGGAATTGTCACGGTTTTTGACCGGCGCATCGTCAGTAAAGGTTATGGTATGAATTTTCTTGACGCCCTGCCTAAGTGTACCATTGAGCATGGCCCACTGGATTCATTGCCAGAAACCGCCCGCCAATGGCTGAACCGCCCTTAAGACAACCGGAGACTGCTATGCGTACTCCCGCTGGGAATGAATGTCGTCACTACTACCAGGATTTCCACCGAGGCCATAACATCCAGGAGTGTCGCCTGAACAAAGAGAACCCCGACTCTGCCCGATGGCGTCCCGAAGACTGCGCCCGGTGTCCCGTGCCGAACATCCTGAATGCCAATGCCAGCCCAAATCTGGAGCTGACACTGACCATTAAGGCCGGACTGCTCGGCTTTGGCAGGCGCAACGAGGTCACAGCCACCTGCCTCAAGCATCGCACAATGATTGCGGATCCGTACGTCGGCTGCCCGCAATGCAATGCCGAACGCCCCGGATTAGATATTTTTCGCCGCGCGCTGGAGGACGCAGACGATGATTAAAGCCGTGCTGCTCGATCTGGACGATACCCTGCTTATCAATCCCGATTCGCGGTTTGTCATCGAATATCTGGGGCAGATTGACCACTTCTTTACCCGTCGCTGGGGGCAACCCCTTTCACGGGTACTGCTCAAAACGCTCCATGCTATGAATGGGACACGAGATATGCGGCAAACCAACTATGCCGTTGCACTGGATATCATCAGCCAGAGTACCAATCGCAGCATTGAAGAAATACAGACTGCATTTGAAGAATTCTATCGCGAAGTTTTCCCTCAACTCCGTTCCTGTACACAGCCCGTATCCGCTGCCCATGACCTGATAACAACCCTAAACAAGCATGATTATGCGCTGGTGATCGCCACCAACCCGCTTTATCCCGCCACAGCCGTCTACCAGCGGTTGGCCTGGGCCGGGTTGCCAAATACCCCGGAAAGCTACGCCCTGGTCACCCACAGCGAAAACATGCATTTCACCAAGAGCCATGCCGCTTATTATGCAGAAATCATTGCCCGCGTGGGTGTTGAACCTGATGAGGCTATCATGGTGGGTGATAATCCAAGTAACGACATTGCGCCGGCCCAGCAGGCCGGACTCAGTGTGTTTCATATCACAAGCGAATCATCCCAGCGCAGTATTCCAGGTGGTACGTTGGATGACTTTTATCGTCAGATTACCCAGGAAAACTGGCTGGATACGATCATTCCACCGGCTATCGCCTCCTCAATGATTATTCCCGAACTTTCCGGTAATGTGGGCGCATTGTTCGGGATGCTGACTGATGTGAAACCGCACTTCTGGGAGCAGCATCCTGATCCGGAAGAATGGTCCCCCATACAGGTGATTTGCCATTTACTAGAGAGCGAAACCACTGTTCAACGTCCGCGCCTGGAGCGGATTGTCCAGCAGCATAACCCCTTCCTGGCATCCCCTCAATCGCCGCCCGGCCCTCATCAAGCCCAGACCTGCGCCCCCAACGGATGGCAGGCCGCAACAAGCTTCGCTCAGGAACGTCAAAAGACGCTCGACTTTGTTAGAAGTTTACAACCGGAAGACTGGCAGCGCCCGGCACGTCACAGCATTTTTGGGCCGACGACTCTGCTGGAAATGGCGCATTTCACCGCCCAGCATGACCGACTGCACATCAACCAGCTCTGCCAGACACTTGGACGTTGCGAATAGCAAACTTTCGCAACCTTTTTCCCGACGATGCGCTACAATGGTTATGGATTCCATCAGTTCATCACTAGCGGAAATCAAAACCCTCTTTCATTTGAAAGAATGGTATTTAACTGAATTTACCCGTATCCAGTTTTGACCGCACCAAGTTGAGAATGGTTTAATGGCTCACAAGAATGGCACGTTGCCACACATTTTAAGCCTGACTCCCCCGGATTGCCCGCATTGGTTTCAACAGGTAGTCACGCATCTTAGTCAGACTTACCATGTCACCAGCGCCACCTTGCAGCCAGATACCGAACCTGTATTGCTACAGGAGGGAATTCCAGACATCATCATTGTGGCACTGGATAAGCCGGATAGTACGGTGAGCATATCGGCGGAACTGCTCCGGCAGGCACAGCCCACACCCCTGCTGATCGGACTCACCAACGCGCCTGCCCAAGACCTCAACGCCGTAGGTGTGGACATGATTCTGCCGATTCAATCCTATCAACTTCTGGAAATGCAGCTTCAGGCCATTTTGAATCTGCATACCCGGAATCGAACGCTCTCGCAGCGAAACAGCCAGCTCGAAACCCAAAATGCACAACTGAACGAAACCCTGAGTCGCAGCCAGCGCGTCGCCTCGGAAATCAATCTGCTCAAGGACGCTATTGTCAGCACAGTCTCACATGAGCTAAAAACCCCCCTGCTCCAGGTCAAGTCATCGGTCGCGCTGTTGGGCGAAAACGCCGGAAATACGGACCTGCTGCTGCAATACGCGCAGGTCGCGGTCACGCGCCTGGAAGCGGTCATCAATAACATTGTGCGCCTGGCCGAAAGCCTGAACATGGATTCGCAGCACCTCGGCCCGGTGCTGATACGTGAATCGATTGACTACGCCATTCGCAACCTGCGCCGCAGTTGGGAACACAAAGACGACACCGAGCGTATACGGATTGACTTGCCCAAAAGCCTACCCCCTGTTCAGGCCTACAAGCAGGGATTGGCTATCGCACTACAAATGCTGCTTGATAATGCACTTAAATTCAGTGACGGCCCGGTGATTATCTCCGCACATAAGGTTGGGCATCAGATTCACTTTTCGGTAACGGACAACGGGATTGGCATCCCCAAGAACAAGATTGGGCAAATCTTCGACTCGTTCTATCAGGTAGATGCCACTTCCACCCGGCAGCGCGGTGGCATCGGTGTCGGACTGGCAATCGTCCGCTATATCATGGAGCGGCACAATTCCCGAATTGAGGTCGATTCGCAGGAGGGCAAAGGCAGCACCTTCTCATTTACCCTGCCGATTGCAGAGATTCGACAAAAATGAGCGATCTGCCAATCTGGTGACCGTTTCCCCCTCAACCAGTGGTCTTGACCTGCATAAAGTTCACTTGTGCATTTCTTGACAAACGATTCGCCACATCTTATACTTGGCAACCGTTAAACTGGATTTTATATCCTCAAAAGTCCTGACCAATTTTGTCGTAATTTACCTGAATCTGCGGTAAGCTAATCTGGTATGCAAACTACACCCGGCCTATACTGGGACACATCTTACGAGATTGTCCTGAGCTTGATAGAGCACTATGCCGCTACTGATGTAGAGACTATTGGTCTGGAACAGTTATGCCAATTGATTGTCTCACTCCCCAACTTCGCTGACGACCCGGCGCTGGTTAATGAGGGCATTCTCAATGAAATTTTGCGGGAGTGGTACGAGGAGGTCAATGCCTGATGAGTGAACTCGACTTGCGCGAGTTAAACAATACCGAATTTCCTATCCCGGCAGATATGCAGGGAAACGTCGCCATCACCAGTTTAAGTAAGCTCTATAACTGGTCACGGCGTTCGTCGTTGTGGCCGATGCTTTTTGGCCTTGCCTGTTGCGCGATCGAAATGATCGCCACCGCCGCCGCGCGTTACGATTTTTCGCGCTTCGGGATGGAGGTTATGCGTGCCAGCCCGCGCCAATCCGACCTGATGATCGTCTCTGGCACGGTCACCAAGAAAATGGTCGTGCCGATTGTCCGCCTCTATAATCAGATGCCTGAACCCAAGTATGTCCTGGCGATGGGTGCTTGTGCCAGCGGCGGCGGGCCTTTCAAGGAAGGCTATAACGTTGTTTCCGGCATTGATAAATACCTGCCGGTAGATGTGTATGTACCGGGCTGCCCTCCCACCCCGCAGGCACTCATTTATGGCATGATCGCACTGCAAAAGAAGATTGACGGCCAATCCCTGGCAAACATGGATGATGTACCCTGGTACGGTGTCGGCCCTGCCGAGCCTGCCCCGGTTCCTATCCTCGGCCCGGACATCATTGATCCGCGCCAGATGGACTTGATCCGCCGCCAGGCCGAGATGGCCGCAGCGGGCAAGACCTTTGCCATCCGTAACCTTCCTGAGCCGATTAAAGTTGAAAAAGCAGCGCCTAAGGCCGCAGCGGCCAAAGCGGCGGTTGCTGCGACTGATGATCCCGCTAAGGCTGAACGTCTGCGCAAGCGTGAAGAAGCACTTGCTCGCAAACGTGCTGCTCAGGGTCAGAATGCCCCGGCTGCCGAACCTGCGGGTGAAGCCCCCACCCCGGCACAAGCTGCGCCGGTTGCCGAAGCTGCCCCCGCCGAACAAGGTGGAAAGCCGAAGTTCGACAAAGAGGCGATGATGGCGAAAATCCGCGCAAAAAAGGCCAATAAGGGATAGTACAATATGACTGATAACGCTGTCGTAGAACAGACTGACACAAACGCCGCCATCGCGGTACTCAAAGAAAAATTCCCCGATGCCATTCAGGACGACACCCGTGAGGGTTACCAAGGCATCATTGTAGACAAAAACAAACTGGTTGAAGTCGCCACCGCCATCCGTGACGAATTGGGCTTTGACTATCTTTCCAGCGCAACTGGCGTGGATTATCTGGGCATCGGCGATCATCTGGAAATGGTCTACCACGCTTACAGCACCAATGGCGGCCCAGCCCTGGTTTTTAAAGCGCAGACACCACGCGATAACGCTGAAATCCCTTCATTAATTGATGTGTGGCCGGGCGCAGATTTCCAGGAACGCGAGGCCTGGGATCTGATGGGCATTCGCTTCTCAGGCCACCCCAATCTCAAGCGAATTCTGCTCTGGGAGGGATTCAACGGCCACCCCTTGCGTAAAGATTGGAAAGAAGCTTACTACGAGCAGGATCATAAGCCTTTTGACAGCCGCTGGCCGGGTGGTCATGTCTACCGGGCTGAAGAACGAAATGTTTACGGCAAAAACGTCGCTTATCCCGATGATCTCGACTTGAGTACGTTGAATGATGTCTCGGAAGAATCCATCTATTCCGGCATGGGGCTGGGCGTTAGCGTCCAGAACCTGGGCAACAGCGAGCACCTGCAAACGGATCGTCTGATCGTCAACATGGGGCCACATCACCCCAGCACTCATGGTGTATTTCGCATGGTCGTCAGCCTCAACGGGGAAACGATCGAATCGCTCGAACCGGTTATGGGCTATCTGCACCGCAATCACGAAAAAATTGGAGAGCGGAACACATTCCTCCATAACATGCCTTTCACAGATCGGTTGGACTACATCAGCAGCATGGGCAATAATCACGGCTATGCGCTGGCCGTTGAGCAGCTATTGAGCCAAGGTGCCCGCTGGACTCCACCGACATATCGCGCTGAAGCTATTCGCGTACTGATGGTCGAACTCACACGTATCGTCAATCACCTATGGGCGATTGGCTTCCTGCTCAACGATCTGGGTGCATTTTTCACCCCGGCACTGTATGCGATTGCCGAACGCGAACGCATCCTGGACTTCTTTGAAGCCACTGCTGGCAGCCGGATGATGTGCAACTACATGCGCTTTGGTGGCGTGTTTAAGGATATTCCCGAACGCATTAAGAGTGTGGCGAACCTGGTCAACGACATGGTGCGCGACTTTAACACCATGGATTACCTGACAGAACTGATTAATGAGCGACTGCCGCGTGCGGTGGACGAACTCGACCAGTTCCTGACCGACAGTGAAATCATCAAAACGCGCACGGTTGGCGTCGGTTATCTTCCGCCCGAAATGGCGATTGCTTACAGTGCCGCCGGGCCGCTGCTCCGTGCCAGTGGTGTGCCTTACGATGTACGCCGCGCTGACCCCTACAGCATCTACCCTGAACTCGATTTCGATGTTGCGGTGCGCTACAACGGTGACATCTATGACCGTTACCTTATTCGCCTGGACGAAATTCGCGAAAGCATCCGTATCCTCAAGCAGATTCTGCCCCGCCTGGAACGCACGCATGGCGAGAATGTTTTTGGCCCGAAACAGCATACGCCGCGTGTGCCACTCGGTGAGGCGTATGGTCGTGTCGAAAACCCGAAAGGCGAACTCGGCTACTATGTCGTTTCGGCAGGCGATGAAAAAGGGCCGCAGAACCCCTGGCGTTATCATGTTCGCGCCCCAAGCTTCATCAACCTGACGGCGCTGGGCGAGATGTGCAAAGGCCACAAGGTCGCCGATGTCGTCGCCATTCTAGGCAGCATTGACATTGTATTGGGTGAAACAGATCGTTAAAATCGCGGGGCTTGGACACAAGCCCCTTACAAGCATATATTTAGGAATAGCAAGCGGGGCAGCCTGATTCTCCCCGTACAATCTGAAGGAGCAAAAATGTACGGAAAAGGCATTGCTAAAGGCCTGTTCGTCACATTCAAACATTTTTTCACCACCTACGTAGACGATATTCGCTACGCCGGGCGCAAATATCTGCACCAGGAGAACTTCGAAGTTCGCCAGGGGTTGCGGCCAAATGGCGGCGCGTACACCGTCATGTACCCTGAAGAAAAAATTGCCGTCCCGGAACGTTTTCGATTCACTCCCTTTCTGGTCGTGGAAGATGCCGACCACCCGGAGCGTCCTGGTGAAGATTGGTGTACAAGCTGTGGTATCTGCGCAAAAGTCTGCCCGCCGCAGTGTATCTGGATTGTGCGCGGCACGAACCCCGAAACAGGCCGCCCAGTCCCCCAGCCGGATGCGTTCTATATTGATACCGACATTTGCATGAATTGCGGTTTCTGTGCCGAGTTCTGCCCATTTGACGCGATCAAGATGGATCATGACTACGAAATGGCGAGTTATGATCGCACGACGGTGCATATTCATGACAAGAAACGCCTCTCTAAGCCGGTGAGCTACTGGAAGAACATCGCTCCGACCAGCGCCCTGGAAGAAGCAGTTAGTCGTGGGCAGTGGGAACACAACGACATCGCGAAGGCGATGAAGAAAGCCGGACAACCAACCACCGCGCCCACCATTGAAAATATGTGGCTCAAACCCGAACCATCGGCCAAAGCCGAAGCACCTGAGCCGGCAGCTCCCCAAGCGACTGCAAAAAAAGCAGCACCTTCTACCGATAAACCGGCAGAGACAACAGCAACCAGTGGGGACAAAAAACCCAAATTCGACAAACAGGCCATGCTCGCCAAAATTCGCGAGAAGAAAGCCAACAAGGAATAACAGACAGCGAGCAGGGGCGGCCAACACCGCCCCTCTTATATTAGCATACGCGCTTTGAAACCCGGGAGGTGGCGATTATGACTTCTGACCAGATACTCCGCGCACATCTGATTACCCTGCTGCAAGGAAAAGGCGCTCACCTAACATTTGAGGATGCGCTGGCGAACTTCCCAATGGAACACATTAACACGCGCCCACTGAATGTCAGCTATACCCCCTGGCATCTGGTAGAACACCTGAATATTGCGCAGTGGGATATCCTCGAATACATCCGCAACCCAAAACATGTCTCTCCACAGTGGCCGGTTGGCTACTGGCCGTCTCCCGATGCCCTGGCCGATGCCGGAACATGGAAAAATACAGTCCAGGCATTCCGGGATGACCTACATGCACTTATTGAACTGGTCAAAAACCCGGCGACCGACCTGTACGCGCCGATTCCGCATGGCTATGACGGCCATACAATTCTGCGGGAAATCCTGTTAGTAGCCGATCACAATGCCTACCATATTGGCGAGTTCGCCATCCTCCGTCAGGTGATGAATAACTGGGCCTCATGAACCAGAATGTGACCAAAGACCCTGCATAATTTTTCTTATCTGCGCTATAATTATTTTTACTGTAGACAAAGATAAAACACGGGAGTATGAATGAGTAATCAACAAGAACAGGTGATGGCTGCACTCAGCACCGTCATTGAACCAGAGCTGCACCGCGACATCGTGAGCCTGAATATGGTGCGCGATCTTGCGATTGAAGGCGACACAGCCCGTTTCACCATTGTCCTGACGACCCCGGCCTGCCCGCTCAAAGATGTGTTTGTGCGGCTGTGTGATGAAGCTGTGATCGGCAAAGTTGATGGCATCGCCAGACTGGAGATTCGCTGGGATTCTCAGGTGCCGACTGATCGCAAAATTCATGGCCTGCTTGACGTGCCAATGCGCAGCCTGATCGCTGTCGCCAGCGGCAAGGGTGGCGTCGGTAAAAGCACGGTCTCGACCAACCTTGCGGCTGCCCTGGCGGATGCCGGCGCACGGGTCGGCCTGATTGACGGCGACATTCTCAATCCCAACCTGCCGACCATGACCGGGCTGGGACATGGCCGACCGCCCGTCGTTGATGACAAAATGCAGCCGATGGAAGCCTATGGCTTCAAATTGATGAGTACCGGTTTCCTCACCACACCGGATAAGCCGATGATTCTGCGCGGCCCGATGCTGCACAGCGCGATTCGCCAGATGTTCACCGATGTCAATTGGGGACAGCTTGACTACATGATCGTTGACCTGCCACCCGGCACGGGCGATGCGCCCCTTTCCCTGGCGCAATCCTTCCCGCTTACCGGGGCGATTATCGTCACGCAACCGCAGGATGTGGCTGTTTCCGACGCGCTTCGCAGCCTGGCGATGTTCGAGACGCTGAATGTCCCCATCCTGGGTATCGTGGAAAATATGGCCGGTGATTTCTTTGGTGAAGGTGGTGGAGAGAAACTGGCAGCCGAACGCGGTGTTCCCTTCCTGGGACGCATCCCGCTGAATGCCGAGGTCCGCAAAGGCGGAGACTTCGGACGACCTATTGTTATCATAGAGCCGGAAAACCCCGCTGGTCAGGCCTTCCAGAAGCTGGCACAAACAGTGGCAGCGCGGATCAGTGTGATGACACTGCAAGCCGCTGATGTCATCCCGCTCAATATCATCGGCTAACTACAAGCAACTGAAGAGCGAACAAAGAGGGGCAGTCTCACTAAGATTGCCCCTCTTTTGATTCACAATGGGAAAATCTATGCAAATTCAGTCAGGAGGTGTCTGCAAATCTACTCTTTTCAGGAAGACTCAGTCATCCAGCCCCAGCACTTGAATATCGTCGCTGCTGCCGACCGGGTTATAGCGGCCTATCAGCAGCCAAAACAGAAAATTCAATACCAACGCGACCACAAATCCAAGTTGAACCTCAGTATGAAGTCCCCAGGATGCTGCGTAACGTTGAATCAGAATACCGATCACCAGCATGAACAGCGCGACAACCAGACGCCGCCGCTGTTCCGCCCGCTGCACCATCAGCATGATGACTGTAAAGCTCCCCGTCAATAAAACGAATGAACCCCAATCCATAAATGCTATCTGCCTTTTCATACCCGAAGTTTAGATTATTATACCGCCTTCCAGAAAGCAGTGAACAGATCATTCCCTCGATCTGTGCTTCGCGGTGGCATTTATATACAAAATTCATTAAAATGAGTCAGGTTCTTCTATTTTCATCAGGCACGATTTTCCTGCACGCTTATTTGGAAAGTCGCTTCACCAGTTCACCTGTGTCAGGAGTGTAATGCCATGCTTGACATTAACGTTTCTATCGAACAGCAAATCACCCTCGTCGAAGTGAGTGGCCGTATTGACAGTATGAATGCGCACCAGCTCGGCGAATCCCTATCCGGGGAAATAGACAACGGCCATATTCACCTGGTACTCGACCTTTCCAAAGTTGACTACATGAGCAGTGCCGGGCTGCGCGAAATTGTATCCGCGCTTAAGAAAGTACAGGGGCAAGGTGATGTGCGCCTGGCACAACCTTCTCCTAGAGTCCGCGAAGTGCTCGAAATGGCTGGATTAGACAGCATTTTTCGCATCTTCGCTACCCAGGCCGAAGCGCTGGGGAGTTACTAAACGCCAGTTTCTGTTTTCCGCAGATGAGTGACCGGGAAGCGTATGATGAGCCAAGAAACGCGAATAAGAATACCCGGCCTATTAGAGCAGATCGCGGTGGCCTGCGAGTTCGTTGGCAATGCTGCTCATCAAGCCGGGCTTGATGAACGCGCTGCTTATCATTGCCAGTTAGCGGTGGATGAGGCCTGTACGAATATCATTGAACATGGCTATCAGCTCAAGGGCGGAGACAAGGTGATTGATGTCATCTGTCAGGCAGATGCCCATGCCTTCACGATTATCCTCATGGATGACAGCCCCGCGTTCAACCCACTGCTCCGCCCATCACCCAATCCGGCTACGCCCCTGCATGAGCGGACAACCGGGGGATGGGGTATCTATTTCATTAAGCAATTGATGGATGAAGTCCGGTACGCATGGCGGGGACGCAACCAACTTATAATGGTCAAGCGCAGACGCATGTGAAAAGCGACGAGCTTACCTGCCCCATTATTACCGACGCTGCCGCTGCAATCTACTGCGAACGCCAGCCATTGATATTGTTCAAATCGAGCAATTCGGGTGGTGGCAGAAAGTTGTCACACGCCTGAGCGGTCTCCGGCAGATCGGTGCGCGCTGCAACCAGGGGTGTCTCCGGGTTGAAGTAATTCCACGCAGCCCGTGAAACGCCTTCCACCAGAGGCCACAGCCGGTTGAAGTCCTGAAACTCCGCCTGTTCCCAGAGATAAACAGCAATAACATAGTTGCGCCCGTTAGGGGGATAGACGATGCCGGCATCGCCCACCATATCGGATATCCAGCCATTCTTATGCGAAATCCGTACACCTTCCGGTATCCCACCCTGAAGAAGCCGCAGCAGATCATTGGCGCTCATGAGTTCCAACATCTGGCGACATTCAGTTTGGGTGAATTCGCCATCGGGATAGGCCGCCATCAGCCCGGACCCGTAGTTGGCGCAGTCATACATCATGGTGAACATCGTCCCCATGTCTTCGGCTGTGGTCTGATTATAAGGGTCGGCGCTGGTATTGAAGTTGGCATTCGGGCTGGTCTGCGGCGCTGGTATCGAACCGAACTGCTGCCCTTCAATTCCTAACACAAACGGCGCGGTGATATACGTGTTTTCCGCGCCAATATACTGCGTATTCTCCACCATATCCTGGAGTCCGGCAAATATATCGCGCTGTCCCCCACTACGTTCGCCAATAATCTCCATCATAAGATTAGATGATGAGTTGTTACTGCACAGGAGCGAATTCGCCATTAAATAGGCTTCATCCTGTGGGACGGGGAACCATAAATGCCGGAAATAATCAATCAGAATCTCAACTTTCGCGGTGCTCGCTGCGGAAAAGGCGACATCGCCCAGAATATTGACTTCCTCACCAGTGGTCAAATCAATGATAAACACCGAACCCACCGAGGTTTGCCCATCATAAATGAAGCCCTGGGAATCGAGATAGGCAACAATCATTGCGCGTAGGGTTTCAATATTCCCGCCTTGCGCGACCGCCTCAGTAATGGGAAGCTCAACGACCCGATTATCCGGTCTGCGCAGCGCCGCATCCACCAATGGGATTGCGCTATCCACATCCAGAACATACCCACCAGAACCGGAACGTAATGTCAGGGTTTGCAGATCAAATTCCGCGTCACCAGCCGAACGGTTGTAACGAGCAGCAATATCGCGCAGATACTGTTCCAGCAGGTTCTGCTGATAGTCTGCCGAAAGCGGTATGTCTATCACCGCCGCTGCTTCTCGCCCGAGGAGATAGTTAATAAAGCGCAGCCAGAAGCTGGCTTCCACATCCCGCGTAGACCGGGCAGAAGCCAGCATCACCTCATTATTGCTGCGAAAACCGACAACCGAAGGGTCCAGTAGAATCGGATTCTCGCGATAGTACAATACTACAGGCTGGCTGTAGGCCTCATCCAGATAAGTCGTTGCTTCACGTGGCAGCAGATTACCCACCCGCACCCCTGCCACCGACACATCTGCCGGGAGACGTTCCTGCTGCTGGCTAAATCCGACCAGTTCGATCACAAACATGGCGATTGCAGCCAGAAGCATCAGCACTGATAAGATCTGAATGATGGGCAACCGGCGACGCTTACGCTGCCGTGTCCCTAATCCGGTTACAGTCATCGCGTTGAGTCCGCCACAGGTATCATACTCAAAGCCTGCTGAACAGCCTTATAATGGAAATCATACAACCGGGGTAGTTGTGTAACGTCCTGCCACTTGTAACCCAATAATTCACGGCTCACCGCTCCAATCGGGTTTTTGGGCGTACATAAGTACGCATAGTCCATGTGCGAACGTCCGGTGAGTTGCATCGCCACCAGCGGCCCGATCTCGACCTGCATCTCAAGCTCTTCCAATAATTCGCGAACCAGCGTTGTATCCGGGGTTTCGTTGTACCCTACCCACCCACCGGGTAATCCCCAGGGGTTATGTGGATGAAACACATGATGCACCAGAAGAACACGCCCCTGATTATCAAAAATCACCGCCACGACACCAGCGGAAAACTTGGCCTGCCGCCAGCGCCACAAAAAGTAAGCCAAAGTAACCAACCATGGCATCCGGCGCAGTATCATAGCCAGGCGGTGCATCAATGGTCTGTCATTCATCACGATTCGCTGCAATTCACTTATCCCAAAACCAATCGGTGCACTGCACACTGTCGCTTAGTGTAACCAGCGAAGAGAGCAGCGTCAACGCTGAACGGCTTATGCTCGTTGTCAACTCTCATTTTTACAGTCCTCGATCAGCGCAAAATGCCGAATATGCTATACTATCCAATGAGCATGAATCGCAAGGTATTTGTATGGATCATCGGCATTTTCTAATACTATACGCCGGAAACACATATTCGGTTCCGTCTTCAACTTCATTCGGCGTTCGAGTTTCGGTCAGGTGAAATGCTTTGTCCAGTGACTTCCTAAACATCTTTGTACGTCCGCCTGGCGATCTCCTGTTCTTTCTGGCAGTGATCGCAATCAGCCAGATGGGACTATTCATGGCGTGGAGTCGCCATCTGAATTTCCAATCCCATCGTGATTTAGGTCGGTATGTGTTGGCATCGCTGGGCATCACAGTTGCCTGGGTTATTCTCATGCTTGGCGCCATGTTTGCCCTGCTGAGTAATCAGGATGCTGTCACGATCATTCCGCCCCTTGAGCGTGCCGTGAATGTGGTTGCCATTCTCCTGTTGACCTGGGCGTTTCTCACGGCTGACCACACCCAATGGGGGCGAACTCCCAACATTATCCTGCTGCTTTTCCTGGTGATTGTCGTATCGGGCTACACCATCACCGCGCTGGAATGGCCTGGGCAGGTCAACACGGTTGATTTCAACCTGAGCGGCTTTGGCATCGCCTGGACTTTCACCCCCGCAGTATTGGCATTACTGGGCATCATTCTTACTCTGGTCTACTTCCGTCTTATCACTGATGCCCCGCTCAAACTGGTATTTTTCACGATACTGCTGTTAGGGTACGGGGGATCGATTCTGCAAATCACACAGGGCAACCTGATTGAGCACTATTCCGGCCCAGCGCGACTTGCATTCCTGGGGGCGCTCATTCTCGTACCTGCCATTATCTACCGGACGGTCATTCGCAATCTCGAGGGGGACGTGCTGACCGCAACCGGCGAACTCAAACCGTTGCCATCCCAGCCCCAGGCAGAACAACCAACCACAGGGCTTCGCCAATCGCTGCTGCCCGCCCCCGCGAATGTACCTACTATCTCACCAGTCCAGCGCGATTCGGTTCACCTGCTGCGTACCCTGGGCATGATTCTGGAAGGAGCAGCCCCATCGGACATCCCCAAACGGGTTGTAACTACGGTTGTGGATACCCTGAAGGCCGATGTAGGGGTACTGCTTACTCTGCAAGATGCCAACTATGCCGACATCTCATTTGCATACAACCGCGTGTTGGATACACCGATTTCCGCGCTGGCGTTAAACCTTGACCAGCAGCCCACCCTGGTGAACGCGATTGAGCGCCAATTGCAGCGCCCACTGTATCCCGATAGAAATCTGGATGAGCTGAAAGACCTCTATACCCGCCTGGATATTGAGCAGGTTGGCCCGGCGTATTTCCAGCCACTGGTCAGTGGCAGGGAGCTTATGGCTGTTCTTATCATCGCTATGCCGTATGCCAACAAAGAGTTGGAGGACGCTGAAAGCGAACTACTTAAGGGTATGGCGATTATTGCCGGAAATCTGCTTTCATTGAGTTATGCCGCCCGTGATGCTCGCCTCAAGGCGGAAGAACGCGCTATTCACGCAATGCTCCAGGGGACGTCGTTGGAGGACGTGCAAGACGGCACAGTACTTGCGGCCCACCAGGAAATGCAAGCCAGCCTGGCGTTCTCTCGCGAGCAAGTGAGCGAACTGACCCAGCAAGTCACAAAACTACAAATCGAACTTGACCATGAACGAAGCCGGATTACCCAGGTACTTGGTGATACGGAAGAAGGACTGTCGGTTTCGCAGCGCATTGTTGCCCTCAATGACGAGCATCAGTCATTGCGCGAAGAGCGTGACCGGCTGGCGGCCCGCCTGCAGGAGGCCGAAACAGCACTGGCAGGCGCGACAGCATCCGGCAACGAGAGTGTTCTCAGAGCAATGATTGAGGGACTGAAGCGCGAGAAGGCAGACCTTGACTCGCAGCGCCAACGTCTGCAAGGCGAGTTGGATATGCTGCGATCCGGCGACCAGGCGGTTATACTTCCAGAGGCCATGCAAAATATGGCTGACCAGATGGGGCAGGAAAAAGTTCGCCTGGAACAGGAGCGTGACCAACTTCAACACAAACTCAGCGATATTGAAACACAACTCAAGGCACTAGGCATTGAAAACACGGAAGATGGTCTTGCGCAGATTATCAGCCAACTGGCGGAGCAACGCGCCAAACTCCAAACACGCAACGACGCCTTGACCCTCGAGCGCGACGCATTACTCAAAGAGCGAAAACAGCTTGAAACACATCTGGCTGAACAAAAAGAACGTGAAACACGCATTCAAACTCTACAATCCGAAATCAAGAACCTGGCCGCAGACCGCGAGGCCTTGACCCGAATGCGAGACCAGTACCGCTCTGAACGGGATGAGGCCGTCGCCAACATGAGTGCCATCAAACAGCACCGCGCCCGCCTCCTGGCTGAGGTAGCCGGGTATCAGATGGAACTCAGTGAAAACCAGGAAGATCAGGCCAAACTACGTGAACAGGTGAAACAAGTCGACCTGCAACGGCAGGAACTTATTTCGGAGCGGGATCGCCTGGTTGCCGAGAATCAGATGGTTGCTTCCGAGCGTGACCAACTTATGGCGCGTCTGGACGGCGATAGAGATCGGTTGAAACAGCTCGGCGAAGACGGCGTGAATTCATTGACCCGGATGATTGAAGAAGTCTCCCAGCAAAAAATGCAGCTTGAACAGGAATTACGAGAGACTCAGTCCGCTCTTGAGATCGCCCAACAGCGAGTCAGCGCTCCACCACCAGTCAATAACGCCATTGCGCCCGTTATGATCGGCAATCGTGACCAGGTGCTAGGGACAGTGCAGGAACTACGCACGCCTTTGACTTCCATAGTCGGTTATACCGACCTCTTGATTGACGAATCTGCCGGCATTCTGGGAGAAATGCAGCGCAAATTCCTACAGCGTATCGCCGCGAATGTCACCCGTCTGACATTCATGCTGGATGACCTGACACGCATGGTGGCACTGGACGAAGGTAACATGAGCTTGGTGCCTGAGCCAGTGAACATCGTTGAAATCATAGAAGATGTCCTCACGCTCTCTGCCACTCAGTTCCGCGAAAAAGGGCTGACACTGAGCTTTGACTTGCAGGATGATCTTCCGCCGCTGCGGGCTGACCACGACGCCGTTGGGCAGATTGTCACAGAACTCCTCACCAATGCTTATCTGGCTTCCCCCCCTCACACACGGGTCTATATCTCTGCGCATCGCCAGGAGGTTAAGCTAACCCACAGCAAAACCTTTGCCGAGCCGAGGGACAGCATCCTGATTTCGGTGGAGGACAGCGGCGGCGGAATAGATCACGAAGACTTGCAGCGTGTTTTCTCACGTAAATATAAGGCATCAAACCCGTTGATTCAGGGATTGGGTGATACGGGGGTCGGCCTTTCCATTGCCAAATCGCTCGCTGAAGTCCTCAACGGCGCATTATGGTTAGAAACCCGCCCCGGCACGGGAAGCATCTTTTATGTTGCCTTTCCTATCACCACAGAGTTGGAGGTTTAAGACACTTTAATGCCACGCGACATAGGAAACGAAATTGTCGTCGCCATCGCAGCGATTGGCATTTTAGCCTTCGCATTCGTGTTTGCGATTGTCCTGTCTCTTTCTAACATATCAGATGCCGACCAGACGGCAACGGCCAGCGCGGTAGTACAGCCAACCCGGACTGAGGTTGTGCTAGTGGCATCCCCTTCAGCTACCGAGCAGCCACCATCCACCACACCACTGCCGCCCTCAGCCACACCACTACCGATTGTGAGCCAGCAATCGGCGACCCCCAGGCCAGTTAGTCCAACCGCTCTGCTTACGGCGAAGCCTTCGGTAACACGAATACCGACACAGACTCCTAGTCACACTGCCACCGCTACCAACACGGCGACGACCACAGCCACGCAAACCCCCTCGGCAACACCAACAATCCTGAGCGTTACCGAGAGCCTGGGAATTCTGCCAACTCCAACCGCCGTGACGAGTCAGATAGCAGTGGTTTCGCCCGATCACTGCACGCCGCCGTCGGGTTGGGTGGTTTATGTCGTCCAGGTTGGTGACACTCTGTTTTCTATCGCACAGGCGAGTGGAAGCAGCGTCAATAGGCTACAGACAGCCAACTGCTTAGATAACATCAACAGTATCTTTGCTGGGACACTGCTTTATGTCCCCCGGCAACCACAGGGCCATCCATTCATCCAACCGCCCTATTCCGGCACACGGCCAACGGGGACACTGGCTGTTGAGGGCTGCACCTATGAAGGAGCGCGAATTACCAACCTGAGCGCGGGTCAGACGGTAAGCGGTCTCATTACACTCGTTGGGAGCGCCACTGTGAATGATTTCTGGTACTACAAGATCGAAATACGTCCTAATTATGCCGACGTGTACAATTTCTACAGCCGGTCAGAAACGTCTGTTACAGCGGGTACATTGGGTGTACTCGACACCAGGCGGTTTGACCCGGAGGTGTATTGGGTGCGACTCACTGTTCTGGCAAACAGTAGTGAAGTAATCCCAACTTGTACTATCCCGGTCATCATTAACAATCCCTGAAATTCGCCGTCCGGTGTCTTGAAATCCGCGTTCACCAAAGAAGCGGGAAATTCCCAAAAAGGATATAATAAAAAGGGTAAATTTGGGGATTTCCGCTTCTATGGTTGAGCGAACCGAAAATCGCACATTCCGCATTCTTGCTTCAAGTGAAGAGGGAAGCAGTAGTTCGTTTCAATTATCTGGCAGCAGCCCGATGGTGATTGGTTCATCTCGTCAGGCGGATTTCCAGATAAGCGGAAAATATCTCTCACGTCGCCATTTGTCGGTCAGCCGGATCAACGACTACGTTCAGGTCATTGATCTGGACAGCAAGAATGGCGCTTATCTCAACGGTAATCGCCTGGTGGCTAATCGCGGCTATATGTGGCAGCCAGGCGATACGCTAAACATCGGTTCGGTTACACTCACACTGGAAGTCATTGCTACTGGAGAAACACCCACTCATTTCGAGTTGAAAAGCAGCGCGGCGCATCTCAGAGCAGGCGTCCAATCTCACCTATCGCTGGCGTATGAAGGCATACAGGATGAGCAGGTTTATTTTGAGGGGTATGCTTCCGGCGCGGGACTGACTTTTCTGCTCGACCCGTCCGAAGCGACGGCGCAACCGGGCACAACCACCTCGGTACAGGTAACCGCTCTGCCTAACCGTGTGTACCCCTTGGGAGCACGCTTGCCAGTCGAGTTCACGGCTTTCACGACCAGCGGCCTGTTTGACCGATTGGAAAGCAGTGTGCTAATTCGCCCGCCTTACCACCTTTGGGCGCTGCTACTGTTGTTTCTTGCTGCAACGATATCGCTGCCAACAGTGATTTTACCGCGCATTATAGGCGAGATCACACCCACGCCGCCATCTCCCATCGCGGTTGTTCAGCAGATTACTGATACGCCATTTCCGACAGAAACGCCCCCTGCAACATCAACCCCAGTCGCCTTTGACGATTCGGGAATCCTACCAACCCGGACGGTCATCGCCACGACAACGCCCACTGCGACCGACATCCCGGTATGTTTTTCACAGTGTGCAGCATACGGCTGGCCGAATCAGGTTGTTCGGCCAGGAGATACCCTTTATAGCCTGGCACAATCCGCGGGGGTTAGTCTTTCCCTGGTCGCCCGGGTCAACTGCATTGATGATCCCGATTCGATTTACGCGGGGCAGAGCATTTGCCTGCCATGTTCGGATGCGGATGGGGATGGAGTCTGCGATGCGGTTGACAACTGCCCGTCAGTCAGTAACCCAGACCAGGCAGATAGCGATGGCGACGGATCGGGTGATGCCTGCACGCCACCACTAGGCCTTGAGTGGGATACCATGCCACCCAGCCTGATGACTGGCATGATATGTGACGGCATCCCATCGAATGCACAGGTTACTGTTCGCGCTACCAGTGGTTTTGGCATTACCCGGGTGACGGCGGAACTGGCGATAGAGGGGCGCGACACATCGCAACCCGTTGTCTCCAGCGGCGGGGCTGGCCTGTACACGTTCGGCGTGCAGATACCGGGCGATGTCCCGGCGAGCAGCAGTGGCGGCACTGTGCGCGTTACGGCCCAGGATGCGGCTGGTCGCTCAGCCACCCTCAGCACAACTTTTTCACTCACCCGCTGCGCCCCGCCAGCTACCGCCACACCAACCGGTCTGGTGTTAAGCTGGGTCGAGCAGCCTCCGGCGCAAATGACCTTCGATAATTTTTACTGTCCGCAGAACAGCAGCAGTGCGGCGATTACAGTACGGGCGACGAGTCAGGCGGGTGTGGAGTCGGTAGCCGCCAGCGTTCAATTTGGCGACCAGGACTTCCCCTTACAGGTCAACACGCTCAGCGGCGGGCGCTATGCATTCACACTTGACCTGGAAGATGCGCGGTTCAGCGGACTTTCTGAAACAAGCGGCACAATTACTGTGACAGCAGCCGACAAACGCCAGGAGCAAAAACAACTTACGGCACAATTCAATATCGTAACCTGTAGTCTGGTTGTGGCCTGGTCGCAGCTGCCAGGCGGGATCGTTTCTGCGGATAATGCACTCTGTCCATCTACTCCGTCATCCGTATCAGGGGCGATCACCGTATCCGTTCCCAGTGTGGTGGATGATGCCGGAGTCACCGCAAGAGTGAGCGGCGGAAGTCTGAATCAGGCATTATCCGTAGTTCCACAAGGGGCCGGACGCTACAATATCACGTTCGATCCCGGTGGACTGGGCGTTACATATACGGGCACTGCGGTAATTCAGGTTACAGTACGTGACCAGCGCAATAAAACCTATACGCTTGACTCGAATATCGAGATACAGGATTGCACCCTCAGTTTTGATTGGGAAACTTTGCCAGACAGCACTGTGGCAGGAAGCAACGCCACCTGTCCCGCTAACCCGGAGCGTACCAGCGGCACCGTGCGGGCGTCTTTGCCGGAGGCCGTAAGCAGTGTCTCGGCAGTTATTGACATTGAAGGGGCTTCGTATCAACTCGTGGTACGCCCAGGTATCGCCGGGACAGGATCATACGGCGTGGACATTGATGCGTCAGTGCTACCACCGGTTGACTCAGCGACAAACACCATTCATTTTACGGCAGTGGACATTGCGGGCGGGCAATACGATTTAATCACAACAATTCGCATTGTGGATTGCCGGGGAAGTTTAACATGGATTATTCCCCCACCGGCGGAATTGGCGCTCACGAGCTGCCAATCCGTGCCGTCCCTCGGCTACGTTGTGCGACTGCAAGCACAGATACCATCTTTAGTACCGCCAGGTTCGGTTACAGCGGAAGGTCGCGATTTCTCAACCACCCGCGCAGTCACTTACGCGCCGGTCACATCTCCTTCAGAAGGTGTATTTGAGTTTGCAATCAGCCAGGTGCCTTCCGGCACGAGTGTCGGACACAACATCGTGGTACGCGCCTTTGCGCCTGACCACCGGGAAACGGCCTTCATCACTACCCGAATTGTTGAATGTCCTGACCAACCGGTAAATAGCAGCCAATCGTTAGCGCCATCTGGCCCACCGGACGCCAGCGCAACACCCGCGCCGACCAACACACCCTTACCGACCAGCACACACCCGCCTCCGACACCAACCCATACTGCTGTGCCGCCGGCTACTCATACACAGGTGCCACCATCGGCCACCGCTACTCCGCCGCCAACCCACACGCCCACCGCTGCACCGCCACCAGAGGAAACGGCGGAAATGACACCTGTGCCAGACACAACGGCAGAAGTAGAATGAGCAACCGAGCATAATGGGCCAGTTATACAAAAAAGAGGAGTTGTAAGTCGTGGTTGTGCCAGACTTCACCAATACGGATCCGCTGATTAATCGAACTATTGAAGGGTATCACTTCATCAAGCGCCTGGGTGAAGGAAGCTATGGGCTGGTCTATCTGGCACGCCATCCCCGAATCAAGGATCGTCTGGTAGCGGTGAAATACATCAAGCTGGGCGACCCAAAAGAGACACGCACTGTTGAACGAGAAGTCGCCATCCTGGCGAGACTGCAACACCCGAATATTGTAGATATTTACGACACGTACCGTTTCGAACATTACCAGTTGATTGTGATGGAGTTGATACGTGGCGGCAACTTACAGGATGCGCTGAATCAGATTGGTGGCTTACTCGACCTGCGGGCTGCCCTGGAGATGATTGAGAATCTCGCGTTTGCGCTTGGGTATGTCCATGACGCGAATATCCTGCACCTTGACCTGAAGCCCGCGAATGTCCTGCTTGACCCAGTTTCCGAAGGGCAAATGGCACGCTTTGTGCTGACAGACTTCGGCATCGCCCAGATCGTCAACCCTGAATCCCTGCGGTCAACCAGTGTCGTCGGCACGCCCAAATATATGTCACCGGAACATTTCGGATTTGGCAACAACAAACCAGATCGCCGCTCCGATATTTACTCCCTGGGAATAATTCTTTACCAACTCATCACAGGACATGTTCCCTTCCAATCACCGCAGCTGCTGGAAATCCTTAACCAACATGCCTACACCCCTGCAGTACCGCCTTCGCAGGAAATACCGGGTATTCCGCCCGCGCTGGATCACATCGTACTAAAAGCTCTGGCAAAAGACCCAGCGGAGCGCTTTCAAACTGCAAGTGAAATGGGCAGCGCGTTACGTGAATTGCGCTTTGGGCCGATTTCTTCTATGCAGATAGACTCAAAACGGGTTGGCGGCGCAGCACTTGGCGCTATCGCCCAGGCAAACGGCACAATTATGACGGCGCTGGATGAACAGTATCCCCCAACGCGCACGACTCGCTTCAATCTGATGATTATGAAACCCGATGGCACCCAGGACCCTGTCGGGTTCGAGAAAACTTCTGTCATCGTCGGGCGAGAAGAAGGTGTGGACCTGCTACTCGACCAGCACACGGTTTCGCGCCGCCATGCTCGTATAGATTGCGACAAAAACGGGAATCTTTATATCACCGATCTGCAAAGTGCGAATGGCACGTATATAGATGGTGTACGACTTTCTCCGCAGGAGCGAGTCCTGTGGAACATCAGCCAGTTTGTGCAAATTCGGGGTTTCCTGTTACAGATTGCCGACCTTCCCAGCAGTCAGCCGGAATCTGATGCCGGCATATTCACTGCCGATCAAGTAGTGAATCTGCTAAATGAAGTGCATAACCGCCGCAACAGGCCGTCTGTCCATATGCAGCTCTCTCCGGCGATTATCTATATAGATCCGGGCAAGCCACAGTATGTCCAGGTACAGGTTACGCCCGAAAATACGCCACTTGCGCGATATGAACTGCGCGCCAAACCAGGGCCAGGTATTTCCGAAGCCTGGTATACATTACCAGCGGGGCAAATTATCCGCTCAGGCGAGACATATACATTTGACTTCATAGTAAGCGCACCGCCAATCGGCACTGTAGGCGGCAAAACTCATGAAATCGCCCTCGAGGTCGTATCCGATCAGTCCGAAATCCCAAGCGCAATCCAGATACTCAAGGCACGCATTGTCGCTATGACCCGGTTTGCCGTCGCCCTTCGCCCCAGTGAGATTTCGCACCACCGGCGCCGCCGTGCCGAACTCACGGTCGCAAACTACGGCAACCAGCGTGAGACATTCACCTTTGAAGTACAAGCGCCGGATGTCCTCACTATCACGCCCGAAAAACCCCAGCTAGATGTGCTACCGGGCGAGGAGCAGGTCATCAAGCTGAAATTCAAACCAGCGCGTGACGCCCGACAGAATCGGAGCCGTCTCGTCTATAGCCTGACCGTACATGCAGCATCAGGCATGGTCGAACGCTGCAACGGAACATATATTTTTCGGAAGCAGCGGCGGATACCCTTCGGAACGATGGTTGTGTGGGCGATTGTTGTCCTTGTCGCTGCACGTCTGGTTTTTTATGGCGTGTCCCTTCCCCAACAGGTGAGCGAAATCCGCACCCTGATTGAAGGACTCGTGAAATGGATTGGCGGATAAATCTGATGATGCATGATGAAAACCCTATGATTTACCAGGTCACAGCCACCCAGAGCGATGGCAAAACGCTGCGCATCAAGCTCAGTAACAGGCCATTGCTGATAGGGAGCAGCAACACCGCTCATCTTGTTCTGAACGGCTTCGATATTCTGCCTATTCATGCCCGCTTGCTGCTTTCCACTTCCGGGCAGGTTTTGCTGACGAATCTGGGAGATGAAGACTCGATACGGTTGCAGGCTGAGCCTGTTGAATCATTTACACCGATCAACTGGAAGCCGGGTGCAAGGGTCACCATCGGCAGTTACACGCTCGAACTTGACACACTGGAAATTACCGGGACATCTGTCCAGCGAGAACACGTTCACCCGGCGGCGGTTACACAGGACAATGAGCAAATTGTCCCGCCGAGCGAAGTGCTGATCTACTGGGGAGAAGATGAGCAAGAAGCTGCGCCAGGAACCTGGCAGCTATCCAATGAAGATGAAGTAGAACCGCCTGCCCCACCTGAAGTAGTGACTGAACTCCCTGAAGTAACATCGTTTCCACCGCCGGAGGATATGTTATTACCGGAAATGGCAGAGGAAACCGGCGCAACCACAGATGAAGAATCCGCCGCAGAGCAACCGCCACAGCCCCCGGATTGGGAAAGCACGGAAGTCATGCCCGCGCTGCCACACGAAATGGTGGCGGCAGATTCACACAGTCAGGAGACACGACAACATGTCCCCGCTGGAGATGGCACGCTGCCTAAAGACTGGCAAACTGGTGGTCAGCTAAGCGCCCAGATCAGCATCAACCCAGTCTACATGGCTGCCGGGGAACGGGTTCGCGTACCGGTATCAATTCGCAATCGTGGGGATCAGACGGCACAGGTGCGATTGATTGTCGCTGGTATCTCACGCCAATGGGTGGAGGTGAAGGAAGTCATTGAACTCGGCCCTGGCGAAATGAAATCTACAGAGCTGGTACTTCATATCCCTCAGGATGTGAGCGCCGTGTCATTCGATTGCGGGCTGCGAGTCTATGACCGATTAAACACCGATGACTACACTCTGCTGCTTCCGTTTCAGATTATCCTGAAACCGCAGCCCATCCTGACTGGCTGGCTAAACCCGTCTGAAGCACGCTTTCCAGAAAACACAATACTAGGCCTGCAAAATCATACACTGGCTGATATGGACATATTTATTGCCGGACATGCGCCCGATGACAGGGTATTCGTTGTACCGGGCCATCCGCTGGTACAGATACCCCCCGGCCAGGTCGTGCAAATTCCCATCCAAATTCGCGTTGAACAACGCTCGTGGCTGCGTCAACGCCGTGCCAGATTCTCGCTTTCTGCTGCGCACAGCAGCCGTGCGCCCCTTGATTTTCCCGGCGTGGTGCTGATCCCGTCGCGTCTGCCACTAAACTACATCTTACTCGCTGCCGCGTTCGTAACAATCCTGGCTATCGTCTTCCTGCTGCTCACTCGACCAGCGCAAGATACAATCAGCATCCAACAATCGCCAACAGCGACGCCGACTCTGACAGACGTTGTGCTATCATCCCAACCGGCAGCTCTGCCTTCACCAGGGCGTAGCCCGGTTGCCACTAGCATACCTACTCAAAAACCTTCATCCACTCCAACCCTTTCGCCCACGATTCCAACCGCCACACTGGTATTGGAAGCTACCGGCATTCTGCCAACACCTACGCCGGCCTATTCAGTTACGGCTCCCGTACCTACTGTAACCGCAAACGACCCACGTCCGTTAGGCTGCGTTGCGCCGATTCCGGAAGGATGGCAACCTTATACAGTGCAGCCAGGAGATCGTGTATTTCGCCTGGCAATGGACTATGGCACCACAGTCACGGAAATCACTGTCGTGAACTGCCTGCCCAATCCTCGCTTACTACAAGTTGGGCAAATTCTGTTGCTGCCCGGCAACTAGCCGACAATATGATGCCGGGCTAATTGGACTCAAGGTGTTCGATTGGAAGATGGAGCACCTGAATCACATCATCCAGCCATTCGAGCACTTTGTTACACGCGCTTTCCACACCCATCGGGCGATAATACAGCATCATCCCCCGATAGTCTTGTTTGTATTTTTCATGGATGCTGTATTCATCCTGGCTGATTATTTTGCGTTTCTCTATTTTACGAACCAGGGCCTGAATCGCCGATTGAACTGTCTCCCCCGAAGGCGACGCCGTGATGCTTGTCACCGCTTCATAGGTGTCATCGGCAATTTCCTTGAATCCCTGCAATTGGCCTTCGTACTCATAGCTCTTCGGGATAGTAATAGCCCCGGCATCTTCTTCCAACCGAGACGACATACTCAAACATAAGGATTGAATAATTTGCAGGCGACTCGCGGCTTCGTTGAATGCTTGTGTCATTATATTCACCTAACACGATTACATTTGATCCATCTCTCATTTCATGATACTCCAAACTTCCTACCGATTTCCTAAAGCATTTCGATACATGGTGGACAATCTTCCTTGCGCTGATTAGAATAGCATTGAGTGAGTGGCGGTTTACCGGATAAGGACAAGGACACTTTGGCTGACGGGCAGAAAAAATCAACGCTACGGCGCATTGGCGGCTTTCTCATCTTTCGCATACTGCCGGTGGTGCTGATTGCAGGTATCATTTGGTTCAGCTATGGTGCTGCTCAGGACATTTCTCGTCGCATAGGTGAACAATCAGAAGCCAACCAACGAAATGATGGCTATGCCGCGACCGTTACCGCCATTGCCCCCACTCTGGAGACGCATACACCAACCTTCACAAGTACAGCCACCAACACGACCACGCCTACCGATACCGCTACGGCCACAGCGACAAGCATACCAACCGATACGGCAACCGCAACCGATACCTCTACAGCCACAGCGACAAGCACACCAACCGATACGGCAACCGCAACAGAAACAGCGAAACCGACTGAAGCGGCGATTTCAGTGGCGCAGGTATTCGTCACGAATACGCCCCGCTCGGCAGTCGTGACCCTCCCGGCCTTGAATACCTTGCCTCCCTCCCCTACCGAACCACCCAGCAGCACGCCAACGCTGATTCCAACCAATACCGCAACTGAAACGCCTACAGTAACTTTCACGCCGTCCAGCACGCCGACGGCAACTGCGACGCCAACGGAAACACCGCCTCCATTACCAACCCTGCTGCTCCCGTCAGACCCAGACTTCAACCAAACAGCGCCCACCGCAATTCCGACCCGGATGGCTGCCATAGACCGGCATGGTTTCGACCTGGTGAATATTCTGCTCATGGGCGGGGATGACGAACTAACAAACGACAATGTCACCCGTACCGACACGATGATTATCGTTTCGATTAATCGCACGACTGGCACAGTCGCCATGCTCAGTCTGCCGCGTGACCTGTACGTTTATATCCCTGGTTGGACTATGCAGCGGCTTAACCTGGCATATACGCATGGAGAGCAGATTGGCTGGACAGATGGCGGTTTTGGATTGATGCGCCAGACTCTCTTTTATAACCTGGGTATCAATGTACACTACTATGCCATAGTCAATCTGAGTGGGTTCAAAGAAATCGTGGACACACTGGGCGGCGTGGATATTGCCGTAGATTGCGCGATTCAGGACTACCCGCTGATTAGCGCTCCGCCCCCGCCAGAGGCCATTAAGGCCGAAGACAGTAATCTTTACACGCTGCCTGTTGGCTATTATCACATGGATGGCGGCAGTGCCTTATGGTATGCACGTTCCCGAAACAATAGCTCTGATTTTGACCGGGGACGCCGCCAGCAGCAGATCCTTCGAGCGGCACTGAGGGAAGCGCGGGATACCGGGCAACTGGCGAACCTCCCCAATTTGTGGAGTCAAGGCATCGAGATTGTTGAGACGAACATCGGGTTTAACGATATGCTCGGCCTGCTGCCAATCGCAATCGGCCTGGATACCAGTAAGATTGAGAGTTTCACCCTGGGCCGTGGCTACCATACCATCCCCTGGACGGCTCCGGATGGCGCGAATGTTCAACTTCCAAATCCGGATGCGATGATCGAACTGCTGAACGATTTCTACCAGCCACCAACTGAAAGCCAGATCGTGATTGAAAGTGCCCGGATCGCCGTCTACAACGGCACGACGAACGCCAATTGGGACCGGGTTGCCGCCGAGCGACTGGCATGGGATAGCCTGTTTGCCTATGGAGCGGGCAGCGCTGATCGTACCGACTATACGGATACAATTCTTATAGACCACACCGGCCAGACCAAAGGAAGCAGCTTGAACGACATCGCCAGCATCCTGAATGTCAGGCAAGAGAACATCATCTATGACCCCGATCCCAATCGCACTGCCGATTTCGAGGTCATTCTGGGCAGCAGTTATAATTCGTGTACATTTGGTGTCATCCAGGTTAATTAAAGAGAGGCAACAGCACCATGTATCCGATTTTACGTTGGTGTATACTGTTTTTATTGATCCTGTTGGCTGCCTGCACTGTAGATGAATCGAGCCAATCCACGCCCCCTCCCCCATTGACTCTGTACCCACCGCCAGAAATCACTTTGTCTGGCACATGTGACCAGACCAGCACCTTAGAAGGGTGGCTGCAAACTACATCATTCGCGCTTAATGACTTCATCGCGACAATGAACACAACCGCCGGTCAGGAACGCGCTGAGATGTATGGTAACATCCTCAAGTTGGTTGCGCTGCGGGACTCAACCGCAGTGGCCGCCGTACCGGACTGCGCCCTCGATACCCAGCTTCGGATGGTGGACGCTATGAGTACGGCGGTGGCGACTTTCCAGGGTTACTTCAACGGTGATCTGGAAAGTCTGGGCAACACCATCGGCGATGTCAGCGCCCAGTTAGACCAGGCGATTGCCGAACAAGAAGATCTGATTGCCCGGCTGGAAGGCCAGTTCACCCAGCAAAACAACAGCCAGTAGCACGAAAGTGAAGCTGCACATTCGTTGCTTTCCGCTCAATCTGTTGGCGATAAGTGTTTGGAAGTGATTTGCCAAAGAACTATTGTCAATGAATTGTGTAGACATCGCCAGAACAGTTGCCTATTAACAGTGGGCATTCTATAATTGGAAGAGTGGTTTTTCCTTTCATTGGGATACTCGTATGGATTTCACACACGTCAAACTGACAGCGTTGGCATCTTGTGCTGGTTGAGCGGCCAAACTCGGTCCCGGTGACCTGGCGCAAGTTTTGCAGCCGCTGACAGGATTGTTCCAACCCGAAAACTATCCCGATTTGCTCGTCGGGCTGACTGCCCCAGACGATTCGGCTGTCTATCGCCTGAATTCGGAGCAAGCGATTATCTCTACCATGGACTTCTTTCCGCCCGTTGTAGACGATCCCTACGCTTTTGGGGCGATTGCTGCCGCCAATGCATTGAGCGACGTATATGCGATGGGCGGTGAACCGCTCATGGCGATTAATCTGGTCGCTTTTCCTGACGGATTGGGTCTGGAACTCCTGTCTGAAATTCTGCGGGGTGGCGCGGAAAAAGTCCGCGAATCCGGAGCAGTGATTGCCGGAGGCCATACTGTCACGGATAAAGAACCCAAATATGGGTTGGCTGTGACTGGAATGGTTCACCCAGATAAAATTATCTCAAAGAGCGGTGCCCGTCCTGGCGATAAATTGATATTGACCAAGCCACTTGGCAGCGGTGTGATTACTACGGCACTCAAAAATGGTAAAGCTGAACCTGAACATGTAGCAACCGCTGTCGCCAGCATGAGCCGGTTGAATCGAAATGCCGCCCGTATCGCGCAGCAGTTTGGGGTTCATGCGATGACTGATATTACGGGCTATGCGCTGCTCGGGCACGCCCATGAAATGGCACACCTGAGCAATGTGGATTTCCACTTCCAGTATGCCAGCATTCCCTGGTTGCCAGGCGCACGCCAATACGCCGAGCAAGAGCTTTTCGCCGGGGGCATGTTCCGCAATATGGAATACTTTACTGAATGGGTAAACTTCGCGGAACCAATCCAGGAAGTTGAGCGTCTGCTCCTATATGATCCTCAGACCTCTGGCGGCTTACTCATGGCCGTTCCGGCGGAACAAAGTCATGCGCTTTGCAATGCCCTGGCGGCGGTTGGCGATGAATCGGGCGTGATCGGAGAAGTAGCACCTGGGAACGGGAAAATAATCGTTAAGTAAGGGTGGGGAACAACGCACCCAACCCCAAACTTGATGAGCGGGATTAACCGTCCAGCATAATAATTAATTTTTGGAAGGTAGCCAGGATATGTCTCATCAGCCCACATCAAGTTACGGACTCTCAAATAGTCTATTTGTTAGCCGCAAGGCCGGTGGCGAATCCATTGTAATTGGCGGCATTGCTGAAGACGCGAGCCGCTGGACACGGGTGCTGACACAGCGAGCAGCACAAATGCTTTGGTTTAATCTGACACAACTCCTGTTCCCCGACAAATCAGATATGGTGACTGCAATGGTGATGACTGCCCCGCTTCGCAGCACAGACTTGCCAACGATTACGACTCACGTTACAGTAGACAAGCTCGACAATGGCAATTATGAAGTTACGGGCTGGGTCGGTAACCATGTCTGGCTGCTGCTGCTTGACCAGATCGAGGCACGCCGGTTCTGGACAGCGCTCGACATTGCGTTATACCCGGTAGGCTGGCAGGGGCAGAGCAGCAATACGAAGCCCTCCTAAAAACACCCTCATCAGATCTGCGAATAGTAGTCTGTTCCTGTTCATATTGTGAATTGGATCAAAATACAATAGAGGATGCGTATATATTTATTCGCTCCATAAAGGAGGAAACCGCATGAGTGTCTACCCACCGCCCGTTCCCAAGCCAGCAACAGCGGGGAATGGTCAGGTTGCCATCGCCCAGGCCAGGGCTATTTATGTCAATCTCCGTACTGGCCCAGGCACAAACTATCAGGATATCGGGGATATTCGTAACAATACGATACTGGTGTATTACCCTGCTTCGCGGACCACTAGCGGTTGGGTATGGGTGGAGCAGGTCAATCTGGCTGGTTGGGTTGCCACAAGCGTCATCAGTTTTGAGGCGATCACCGCCCCCGCACCCATTACGCCTCAGCAAGCAACCCCGTATGATGGAAAAGTTGCAATCTGGCATTGGAAAGGCGATGTTCTACCCGAAGCTTCGATTGAAGATGTTGTTCGCAACATCAAAACGACCGCACCACATGTAACGCAGCTCTGGGTTAAAACCAGCGACGCCACAGATCGCAGTGGGGCGCAGTGGCAAGGCTATTGGGACACCAAACGTGCTCTGGCAATTGATGGGCCGGAAAGTATTGATCGCTGGGTAGCTGTGTTGGAGCGCTACGGCATGGAGTTTCACGCCTGGTGTGTTCCCAAAGGCACGCACCTGGAAGAAGAAACTAATATCATTATTCAAACGTGCAAGCGCCCTGGTGTGAAGTCTTTGATTCTGGATGTTGAGCCGTATGCCGGTTTCTGGCAGGGCGGGCGCGAGGGCATCCGTCCCTACATGATGCGAATCCGGCGGGCGATACCTGGGGCGTTTCATATTGGCATGTCCATAGACCCACGCAGCCAGCACTACGCCTCTGTCTACCCTGAGGAATGGTCACCTTTCGTCAATAGTGTGCATCCTCAGGTCTACTGGGCAACTTTCCGCGAATCACCGGAAGACGCGCTTAAAGAAGCCTTCGATGTATGGGGACACTACGGCAAGACAATCATCCCGGTACTGGATGGGGATGCCAACCCCACCGACATGAATACAGCAATCACACTCGCTACCCAGCGTCACCGTTCACCGGGGCTAAGCTGGTGGCGATTGGGAACGATTACCCCAGCGCGCTGGCAGGTTATCAACCAACCTATTCAGCCCGGCACACCGGTACCGACGCCGCTGCCCACACCAGAACCCGGCACAGACGAGATTATCATCAAACCAGGTGATGCAGGATTTAACAGCGGTTCATACACTGGTCAACAGGAATTCCTGAGTTTCCAGGGAACATGGGGCTGGGAAGTAAAGTACAAAACAACAGAGGCCCGCTCCAGTAAAGTCTGGGTTGGATGGTCGCCGACGCTTCCTGCATCTGGCAAATATGAAATTGCCACCTTTGTGCCAGCAAGACACGCAACCACTACCAATGCGCGTTTCAAAATCAACGGTGTTCAAGGGGCAACCAGCGAGGTCCTCGTGCCAATTGACCAGTCGCGCTATAGCAATCAGTGGATTGCATTAGGTATTTTTGATCTGGACAAAAACAGCAATGGTGCTGGCACGGTTTTTCTGAACGACCTAACCGGGGAAACTGGCAAAGAAATCGCCTTTGATGCCATGCGGTGGAAACGGGTGACTACCCCCTCCCCCATCCCCACCCCAGCGCCACAGGAAGGCTACGCAGATGGTTTCGACTCACCGGTTGGCACGTTGGAGGAACGGCGCGGCACAAAGGTCTGGCCCGGACAGTGGCTGGATGCCAGTCCCTTTGCCCGGCTGTATTTTGTGGGTACGCCCAGCGAGGCCTACCATACCGGGGCGGATTTGAACCTGCCCCGCGACGCAGATGCACATGACCCGGTTTATGCTTCGGCCAGTGGGGTTGTGGTTTTTGCGGGCAAACTGCCCGTATGGGGTAATGTTATCGTCATCAAGCATGACCCGCTGCAAGATGGTCGTGTAATCTACAGCCGGTCTGCCCATGTCGAATCAATGACTGTCAATGTCGGAGATCGAGTCCGGCGGGGACAGGAGATTGCGAAAGTGGGTAACGCTTATGGGCGTTATGCCTACCATCTGCACTTCGATCTTAGCCCAACAACGATTCTGGAGTCACAGCCTCAGCACTGGCCTGCTAAAAACCTGAACAATCTGCTGGCGAATTATATTGACCCCCGATCCTTCATTGAGGCTAACCGTCCCAAGTAGAGTCGCCACTTCCATAGGAAAGCAAAAACGCCGGGCATCAGTCCGGCGTTCTCTTATTCATGAATATGGCTGATCGCTAAAACAGCCCCCAGTCATTGGCTGCTCCCTCTTCCATCATACTGGGGTCCCACATCTCCATACCCATCTCTACGGTTGTCGGGCGCTGAAGATAATTCTGAGCCGTCCGCCGTGACTGTTCCAGAAGTTGCGGGGCATAAGGGCAGAAGGGCGTCGTCATAATCATCGTGAGGTGCCCCCGGTCTTCTAAAATCTCAACCTGACGTACCAGGCCCAGCTCGACGATGTTCATGCCAATTTCCGGGTCAATGACCTGTCGAAGCGCTTCGCGCAGTCCTTCTTCAGTCACAGGTGTTTGTTCGGTCATAATCGTCTTTTCGTATCCTTGCGCATCACAGAAACTTTCCCGAATTGTAGCACACGTCCGCGTCCAGGTCAATTTTTATGACCTGTATCTGAATTATTTGAATTGATTATGGTCTAGGGTTTAACCAGCGCTAAATTCATACTCTCGCTGGCTGAAAACTGAGCATAACACAGGGTTTTTCTGATATTAATCATAAATATTGACAGGTCTATCCCTTCCTGCTATACTCAGCGATGGTGTGTACCTGTGGGTACGAACAAAAGTTAACAGACATTAAACATCTTGAGGAGGTCTCGCCGTAATGGGCGCAGCATTGGAAATTCGCAACTTGCACGTCTCCGTTGAGGACAAACCGATTCTTCGGGGCGTGAATCTGACAATTAAACAGGGTGAAGTTCACGCGCTTATGGGACCAAATGGCTCCGGCAAAAGCACGCTGGCAAACGCGCTGATGGGTCATCCCGCTTATGATGTCACTGCCGGACAAGTAATCTATGATGGTCAAGACCTGCTCGAATTAGAAGCGGATGAACGCAGTCGCGCCGGGCTATTTCTGGCCTTCCAGTACCCGGTTTCAATCCCAGGTGTTACCCTGGCAAACTTCCTCCGCCAGGCCATCAACTCCCGCAAAAAAGCCGAAGACCCGGAGAGCAAAGGCATCTCCGTCCCTGAATTTATCCGTCTGCTTCGCTCCAAAATGGATTACCTCCAGATGGATCATAGTTTTGCCGGGCGCTACCTGAACGAAGGGTTTAGCGGCGGTGAAAAGAAGCGTGCTGAGATTCTCCAGATGGCAACCTTAGAGCCTAAAATTGCCGTGCTAGATGAGACTGACTCCGGTCTGGATATTGACGCGCTGCGAATTGTCTCGGAAGGCGTGAACCGTCTGAAAGGGCCTGATCTTGGTGTGCTGATTATCACCCACTATCAACGCATTCTGAACTACATTAAACCAGAGTTTGTCCACGTCATGTTTGAGGGGCAGATTGTAGAAAACGGTGGCCCGGAACTGGCCTTGCAGCTTGAGGAACATGGCTACGATTGGGTTCGTGCGAAACACAGCGCTGCTCAGTAAGCTAGAGAGGGAGAACATCGAGAACAATGACTAACGATTCTGTTAGAAGCGATAAAGAACTCACACTACAAGAAGAAGCGCTGAAAGATGTGCGTGGGTCGTATGAGGAAACCTACGGTTTTTCCTCACCAGACAACTACACCTTCAAGAGCCAAAGAGGGCTGAACCCTGATGTTGTGCGCCAGATCAGCATGATGAAAAACGAGCCGGAATGGATGACGGCATACCGGCTGAAGGCGTATGAAATCTTCATCAGCAAGCCGATGCCCCAATGGGGCGGCAATCTGAACGACATTGACTTTGACAACATCTTCTATTTCGTCCGCGCCTCTGACCGCCAGGGACGCAATTGGGATGAAGTTCCGCCAGAGATCAAAGCAACGTTTGACCGGCTGGGTATCCCGGAAGCCGAGCAGAAATTCTTACAGGGCGTTAGTGCCCAGTATGAGTCGGAAGTGGTGTACCACAATATCCGCAAAGACCTGGAGGCCAAAGGGGTAATTTTCACCGACATGGATTCCGCTCTGCGCGACTATCCTGACCTGGTGAAGGAATATTTCGGCACGATCATCCCATCGTCAGATAACAAGTTCGCGGCGCTCAACAGCGCAGTCTGGTCAGGGGGTTCGTTCATCTATGTCCCCCCTGGTGTGCATGTTGAAATGCCGCTTCAGGCTTATTTCCGCATCAACACCGAGAACATGGGCCAGTTTGAGCGGACATTGATTATCGTGGACAAAGACGCCTATGTGCACTATGTTGAAGGCTGTACTGCGCCCACCTACAGCTCAGAGAGTCTGCACAGCGCCGTTGTGGAAATCATCGTCAAGGAAGGCGGGCGCTGCCGCTACACGACCATCCAGAATTGGTCAAACAACGTCTATAACCTGGTGACAAAACGGGCCGTAGCCTACAAGAATGCCACTATGGAATGGGTGGATGGCAACCTGGGTTCACGGCTTACTATGAAATACCCGGCAGTTATCCTGAAGGAAGAGGGCGCACATGGTGAAGTGCTGTCTATCGCCTTTGCGGGCAAGGGACAACACCAGGACGCCGGGGCGAAGATTACCCATGCAGCGCCCAACACGACAAGCCAGATTATCAGCAAGTCCATCAGCAAGGATGGCGGACGCGCCAGCTATCGCGGTCTGCTAAAGATCATTGACGGCGCGGATAACTGCAAGAGCAACGTTGTCTGTGATGCGCTGCTCCTGGATGACCACAGCCGGTCTGACACCTACCCCTATATTGAAATTGACGCGAAAAAGGTCACGATGGGGCATGAGGCTTCGGTGAGCAAGGTTGGTGAAGATCAGCTCTTCTATGCGATGAGCCGGGGGCTGAGCGAGGATGAAGCCAACGCCATGATTGTCAACGGCTTTATTGAGCCACTTGTCAAGGAACTGCCGATGGAATATGCCCTGGAACTCAACCGCCTGATCCAGATTCAGCTTGAAGGATCAATCGGTTAAGTACCCACCCATACAATGATACGACCGGGGCAGAGCCATTACCTCGGTCTGATACTGATGTACTGAGGAGAAAGAATCTGTGGTTGTGAGAAGCCGTAGGCGTTCACTTGAACCCATCGCGCCAGGATACACACGCGCTGATGTTGAAGCGATCAGCGCTACTAACAATGAACCCCAGTGGCTGCGGGAAAGCCGCCTGGCAGCCTGGGAACTATATGAAGATTTACCGATGCCCAGCCTGCAAACCGAGGAGTGGCGGCGTACCGATTACCGGCACATCCGCTGGAATGAGGCGGAAAAGCAGGTTCGTGCCAATGGCGCTACGCTGAACACGGTCCCGGCGGCCAACCGTGAGCCGTTGATTGGTGAAGCGCAGGGCGGGCTGCTCGTTTTTGTGGATGGCAAGGTCGTCCACAATGAGCTGGCGCAAGAACTCACCCAGCAGGGAATTGTTTTCACTGATCTGCAAACAGCCTGCCGGGAACATCCTGATCTGGTACGCGCCAATCTGATGACCAAAGCGGTACTACCCAGTGACGGCAAATTCGCAGCACTGCACGCGGCACTGTGGACACATGGCGTTTTCCTGTATGTACCACGCAATAAGGCAGCCGAACTGCCACTGCATGTGGTCAACTATAACACACGCGCCGGGGCCAGCCTCGGGCATGTCCTGGTGGTGCTTGAAGAGAATGCCCAGGCGACAATGCTGGTAGACTATTCTTCCACAACCAGCGAGACACAATCCGCCTATATCGGCGCGACAGAATTACTCGTGGGGGATGCAGCTAACCTGCAATATGTCAGTTTGCAGGACTGGAACCGGGAAACCTTTGAATTCAGTCATCAACGTGGCCGTATCGGGCGCAATGCTAATCTCGATTGGATCGTCGGCAATATGGGTGGCAGACTGGTAAAAGCCTACCTGGAAATCGAACTGGATGGTATGGGCGCGAATGGGCGTATGTCGGGCTTCTTCTTTGCTGACCACGACCAGCTTTTCGACCACGACACCCAGCAGAATCATAATGCACCGCTGACAACCTCCGACCTGCTATTCAAGGGGGCGGCGCGGGATACTGCCCGGACGGTGTGGCAGGGTATGATTAAGTCTCTGCCCCAAATGCAGAAAATTGACGGTTTCCAGGCGAGTCGCAACCTGCTTTTGAGCGAAGATGCGCGTATGGATGCCATTCCCGGATTAGAGATTGAAGCTGATGATGTGGCCTGTTCACATGCGGCTACATTCGGTACCCTGGAAGAGGAATCTGTTTTTTACCTCATGGCGCGCGGTATTGACCGCCCGACTGCTGAACTCATGGTAATTGACGGTTTCTTTGATGAGCTACTCCAGCGTATTCCATTTGAACGGGTGCGGGAACGTTTGCAAGCCGCGATGGAAAACAAGATCATCGGGTAGCACGTCTTCATTCGTGAGTCGAGTCAAGGCGCGTCCGGTGACTACGTATCTGGCGCGCCTTTGCTATTTAAGGATAATTCGATGTCTATGACACGCCAGGCATTCCCCTACGATCTTGACCAGGTCAGGGCCGACTTCCCTATCCTGAACCAGGAACATCACGCCGGCACACCCCTTATTTACCTCGATAACGCCGCATCAAGCCAGAAGCCACTATCGGTCATTGAGACGATTGATGACTACTACCGCAGGTACAATGCCAATGTCCACCGGGGTATCCACAAACTCAGCGAAGAAGCAACGGTGGCCTATGAAGCGGCACGGGTGAAAGTCCGGAAGTTCATCAATGCGGGCAGCAAACGGGAAGTTATCTTTACACGTGGGACTACCGAGAGCATTAACCTGGTTGCCAATAGCTGGGGGCGTGCCAACCTAAAGCCGGGAGACGTAGTCCTCTCTACAGTGATGGAACATCATTCGAACATCGTTCCCTGGCAACTTCTGGCCGCTGAAAAAGGGTTTACGCTGCGGTATGTACCGATTCTGAGCGACGGCACATTGGATATGGATACGCTCAGGCAAGAGCTTGCGACCCAGCCGGTTAGACTGGTCACGATTATGCACATGTCGAATGTGCTGGGGACGATCAACCCGGTGGCAGAAATTGCCCGGTTAGCACATGAGCATGGCGCCCTGATACTGGTAGATGGGGCGCAGAGTGTCCCCCACATGCCCGTTGACGTCCAGGCGATTGACGCGGACTTTCTGGCATTCAGCGGGCACAAGATGGTCGGTCCCACCGGGGTAGGCATTCTCTATGGCAAGCGCGACCTGCTGGAAACCATGCCCCCCTGGATGAGCGGCGGGGATATGATTTCTCGTGTGACGCTGGAGGGCAGCACCTGGAACGATCTGCCGTACAAGTTCGAGGCAGGGACGCCCAATATCGCACAGGCTATCGGCTTGGGAGCGGCAGTGGACTATCTGTCCCGGCTGGGCATGAAACAAGTTCAGGCACACGAACAGATTCTCACGGAATATATGTTGGAGCGACTGGCAGAAGTCCCTGGTGTCACACTTTACGGCCCGCAAAATGGCGCTAATCGGGGTGCTGTAGCGACATTCCGCTTCGCTGAAATACACCCCCACGACCTGGCACAGTTATTGGATGCCGAGGGCATCGCAGTGCGCGCGGGGCATCATTGTGCAATGCCATTGCATGATTATCTGGGGGTTGGCGCAACGGCCCGCGCCAGCGTATATCTGTACAATACGCCAGTGGAGATTGACGCATTGATCGAAGGGTTGTATAAAGCAAAGAAGGTATTTGCTGGATAACAGGAACATCCTTATGGAAGATATGTACCGCGAGATAATTCTCGATCACGCGAAAAATCCCCGGCACGCCGGTATACTCGAAAGTGCTGATATTGAGTGCGAGGAACATAACCCCCTGTGTGGGGATCGCCTCCATCTGACGATGCGGGTGGACGAAAATGACCGTATTACCGAAATCGCCTGGGATGGGGATGGTTGTGCGATCAGTCAGGCGGCAGCCTCAATGCTGGGTGAAGAAATCATCGGCAAGACATTGGATGAGGTCCGGCACATTGATAAAGAGCATATCCTGGAAATGATCGGTATTCCGCTTTCAATGAACCGTATCAAGTGCGCACTGCTTTCGCTGAAAGTCCTGAAAATCGGCGCATACGGGTTGGCGGAATGGCGCAAGTCTGAAGACGAAGAAGAGGATATTTAGCAGAGATTATGGCTGAATTTACCACTGTAGCTACTATTGATGAGATCCCGCCCGGCGAGCGTATGGTTGTCGAATTAGGGCGGCACTGGGTCGCAATATTCAATGTGGATGGCACCTATTATGCTATAGAAGACGTTTGTACACATGATGACGGTCCTTTGGCAGAGGGCGAACTCACGGGGTGTATTATCGAATGCCCGCGACATGGGGCGACATTCGATATCACAAACGGAAAGGTGCTCACCGCCCCGGCCATCGTGGATGTGCCAACATACGCAGTACGTGTCCAGGGCGATAACATCCAGATTACTTCACGCTGAGGCCGGGCAGAAGAAAAGGCGAAGGCGCGGTGAATTGTCGCAAAAACGATGGCGCTTTCTGAGTGGCTAACAGGAAAAGCAACACGAAAACGCATCTTTTCAGCCTTGCGGGACACATTTGTATCGGCTATACTCAGCACCAGTTCGGGGTGTGGCGCAGTCCGGTAGCGCGCTTGCATGGGGTGCAAGAGGCCATGGGTTCGAATCCCGTCACCCCGACTATCCAGAACCTTCTATACGCGATATAGAAGGTTTTTTGTTGTTTTTCCATCAACGAACACCGGCAAATGTGAAAGCTATCGCAAATCCTTGACATCTGGTAACTACGCGCTATGCTTATGCGCATGATGAACCTGACACCCTACCCCACTCGCACGATCCGTCGTCGCCGTACTGCAATCGAGTCCGGCGGTATGGGTGTGCATTTGTAACCCGACGAGTTCTACCTACTTTTACCCCGGACAACCACATCATCCGGGGTTTTTTATTTATGTTGTCAAGCCTTCGTCAAGCAGGCACATTGGAGGAATATCATGTCGCAAGAAACAATCAAAAAAGTGGTGCTGGCATACAGTGGCGGCCTCGACACATCGGTTATCGTCCCCTGGCTGCGCAATAACTATGATGGTTGCGAGGTCATTTGTTTTTGCGCTGACCTGGGTCAGGAGGAGGAACTGGCGGGGCTGGAAGAAAAGGCGATCCAGTCCGGGGCAAGCAAACTCTATATTCGTGACCTGCGCGAGGAGTTCCTGACCGATTTCGTCTTCCCCACCATGCAGGCCGGAGCAGTCTACGAGCGTGAATATCTGCTCGGCACATCGTTCGCCCGGCCACTGATCGCCAAACACATGGTTGAGATTGCCGAATTGGAAGGGGCGGATGCCGTTTCGCATGGTGCTACAGGCAAGGGTAACGACCAGGTGCGCTTTGAACTCACGGTCATGGCGCTGAATCCCAAGCTGAAGATTATCGCGCCCTGGCGGGAATGGGACATTCGCAGCCGGGAAGATGCGCTGGCGTATGCCCGCAAGTACAATGTCCCGGTTTCGGCTACCGAGAAATCAATCTACAGTCGTGACCGCAACCTGTTCCACCTGAGCCACGAGGGCGGCTTGCTGGAGAACCCCTGGAACGAGCCGGAAGAAGCGATGTTCCAATTGACGACCAGCCCGGAAGCTGCACCTGACCAACCAGAATATGTCGAAATCGGTTTCCAGCAGGGCAACCCGGTCAGCCTGAACGGGGAAGAATTACCACCGGTGGATTTGTTCACGCGCCTGAATAAGCTGGCGAGCATTCACGGTGTAGGACGGGTGGATATTGTGGAAAACCGACTGGTCGGCATGAAGAGCCGGGGGGTCTACGAGACGCCCGCCGGGACGGTACTGCTTAAGGCACATCAGGCATTGGAAAGCATGTGCCTGGACAAGTACACGATGCACTTTAAGGACTTTATCGCCGTCAAATATGCTGAACTGGTCTATAACGGGCAGTGGTATACGCAACTGCGCGAAGCAATGGACGCCTTCATTCAGGTGACACAGCGCAACGTGAGCGGTGTGGTGCGGATCAAGCTATACAAAGGAAACATCATTATTGCCGGGCGTAAGAGCGAATACAGCCTGTATCGGGAAGACTACGCCTCGTTCGGGCAGGAAGATGTCTATAATCAGAAGGATGCTGAAGGCTTCATCCACCTGTTTGGCCTACCACTGAAGGTCGAAGCGCTGCTGGCGATTGACGGCGGCGGTAAGAGCCGTTACCGCAAGCCGGACTATAGCAAGTTCAAGCGGGACTGAGCGTTACCACCCGAATTATCTGTGTAGAAATGTTGGGACAGGGCGTTGCCTTGCCCCAACGCCCTATCGGGAAACCGCATTCCTGGTTGCACCGAGGGAGTGTCTTTAAGCCAATTTAAGGAGAGACTATGACGTTATGGGGCGGCGCTTTCAGTGAGCCAACGGATGACGATCTGCGTGCCTTGAACGACAGTATCGGCTTTGACCGGCGCATGTATGCGCAGGACATAGCGGGGAGCATAGCTTATGCCCAGGCGATTGCTCAGGCCGGAATTATCACCGGAGAAGAGTCTGCGAGCATCGTTCAGGGATTACAGAAAGTCCTGCAGGAATTCGAGGCCGGGGCATTCACGCTGAAGCCGGGCGATGAAGACATTCACACCGCCGTTGAACGCCGTTTGACCGAGCTGGTCGGGCCTGCAGGTGGCAAGCTGCATACGGGGCGCAGCCGCAACGACCAGGTGGCAACGGACTTCCGGCTGTGGGTATTGGACGCAATCGAGGAGATACAGGCGCGTTTGGTTGGTTTGCAGGTCGCGCTGGTTGAGCAGGCTGGCAAACATATCCAGACGCTAATGCCCGGCTACACCCATCTGCAGCCGGCGCAACCGATCACTGCCGCGCACTGGCTGATGAGTTTCTTCTGGATGCTCGCCCGTGACGTGGAGCGGCTCGATGATTGCCGAAGACGAACATCCGTTTGCCCACTCGGTTCAGGGGCACTGGCTGGAACACCGTTCCTAATTGACCGGGAGAAACTGGCACAAGAGCTGGGATTCACGGCGATTACGGCGAACAGTCTGGATGCGGTGAGTGATCGTGACTTTGCCGCCGAGTTTCTATTCGGGCTGGCACTTGCCGGTACACACCTGAGCCGGTTAGCGGAGGATATTATTCTCTACAGTAACCCGCTGTTTGGCTATATAACACTTAATGACCGTTACAGCACTGGTTCGAGCCTAATGCCGCAAAAACGTAATGCCGACCCGATGGAGCTGGCACGCGGCAAAACAGGACGCCTGATCGGCAACCTGACCGGATTGTTGACGACACTCAAAGGGCTGCCCAGTACGTACAACAAAGACTTGCAGGAAGATAAAGAGGCAGTCTTTGACAGTTTTGATTCCCTGACTCGCCTGCTCCCGGTTGTCACGGCGATAATTCTGACACTGCAACTTAATCCGCAGAGAATGCAAGCTGCATTGACGGAAGATATGCTGGCAACTGATGTGGCCGACTACCTCGTGAAAAAAGGTCTCCCCTTCCGGCAGGCACACCGCGTTGTTGGCGAAGTCGTGCGCCTGGCAGCAGAACAAAGCATAACTCTCTCACAGATGCCACTGGCGACACTGCGCGGCATCTCGGATTTATTCGGAGAGGATGTCAGGGCGGTGTTTGACTTCCAGCAGTCGGTTGCCCGGCGTGTTGCACCTGGCGGCCCCGCACCCGAGGCAGTTATCAAACAGATTCAATTGGCACAGGACTGGCTCAATACACGCACACATGGTTGATTTGGGCGCTTTGCACAAATCAAAGCAGGCAATAGTGACGAATTTTGTACAGATTGAGGCAAATAATGGCGATGGGCTTGACAGTTCACAGAAGGCTCGTTAAGCTATCGCCCAATTGCATGTAGGCAACAGGCAGAATCATGTCGAAGCAGTTCAATTCTATTGTTCTCACCAGCCTTATTCTTATTGTTGTCCTCGTCCTTATTATTGGCGGGGTATAACGGCTTGGGTGGCGATAGAAAACCGTAACGGTGTGTAACAAAAGCCCCCAAGTCAGGGGGCTTTTCATTTTCGGCAATAGATGGAGTTCTTGAGGAGCAGTTCGCATGTCCCCGCAGCACCAGCAGCAACCTGAGCACCCAACCAGTCCCTGGACAGAGGCGTTTCAAGCCGTGCCAGCGGCACAGCCCGAACGCCAGCATGATATGGCGCCACAGTCGCAGCAAACTGATGACGCCGAAACGCAGGAGCCTACCCGCCACGCGCTTTCCGACATTTACAATCGCGGCTACTAAATAAGCCGCTTGTCACCGGGAAGCGCGTTTTTATTTGCAATTGGAGAGAGTGAGATCATTTATGCCTGCTGAATGGATTTGGAAAAACGGTGAGTTCGTTGCCTGGGAGAATGCCACTGTTCATGTCACCGCCCATGCACTCCATTACGGTTCAAGCGTTTTCGAGGGTATCCGCGCTTACGCTACCGACAAAGGCCCTGCGGTTTTCCGGCTGCAACCACACACACAGCGACTACTCAATTCGTGCAAAATTGCCCGGATTGACGTTCCCTACACTGAGGACGACCTCAATGAAGCTATTCTGGAGACGATCCGGCGCAACGGCCATGAAGCCTGTTATATCCGTCCACTCGTCTTCCGGGGCGCGAACAAGCTCGGCGTCGAAGGCCGTCAAAATCCCACCGAGGTCGTAGTTTTGACGCTGGAATGGGGGCGCTATCTGGGGAATGAAGCGGTTGAACAAGGTGTGGATGTGCAGGTCAGTACCTGGCGGCGGCCTGCCCCCGGCACTGGCTCATCTCTGGCAAAGATCGGCGGCCAGTATGTCAATAGTCAGCTTATCAGTATGGAAGCCCACGACAACGGATTCGCGGAAGGCATCGCATTGGATGTCAGTGGCTTCGTGAGTGAGGGCGCGGGAGAAAACATTTTCGTTCTTTATAACGGTGTCATCTATACCCCCGGCCCCTGGTCATCCATTCTGCTGGGCATCACCCGCGACACGGTACTCACCCTGCTCCAGGACTTCGGCTACGAAGTACGCTACCAGCCAATTCCACGCGATATGCTGTATCTGGCCGACGAGATTTTCTTCACCGGCACGGCTGCCGAAATCACGCCGCTGCGCTCAGTTGACCGTATTCCTGTCGGCTCTGGCACACGCGGGCCGCTCACCAAACGGTTACAGGAAGAGTTTTTCGCTATCACGTCCGGTCAGAAACCCGATCGTTATGGCTGGCTGACCTATGCACGCCCAACCTAGCAACAACCAATAAAGGAGACTCATCATGCTGCTAACTGGCGCTGAAATAATTATGGAGTGCCTGCTCCGCGAAGGTGTCGAAGTTATGTTCGGCTATCCAGGGGGGGCGATTCTGCCAACCTACGACGCCATGACCAAGTACCCTCAGCTGCACCATGTACTCGTGCGGCACGAGCAGGGTGCTGCCCACATGGCAGACGGCTATGCCCGCGCTACCGGCAGGGTCGGCGTGGCAATTGCTACCAGTGGCCCTGGTGCGACCAACCTGGTCACGGGTATCGCTACCGCAATGATGGACTCATCGCCGATTGTGTGCATCACCGGGCAGGTGACACGCGGCGCAATTGGGTCGGATGCATTCCAGGAAACCGACGTAACCGGCGTAACGCTGCCGATTACGAAACACAATTACCTGGTGGATGATGTGGCGGACCTGGCTTATATTATCCGCGAGGCCTTTCATATCGCCCGTACCGGGCGGCCTGGGCCGGTTCTGATAGATGTCCCCAAGGATGTCCAGAACGCGCAAACAGAATTTATCTATCCTGAGGGCGAGATTCGTCTGCCAGGCTACCGTCCACCAACACAGGCCAACCAAGAAGAAGTCAGCGCGGCACTTGAACTGATTAACAGTGCCCAGCGTCCGATTATCCTGGCCGGGCACGGGATCACAATGGCTGGCGCGATGTCGGAACTGCGTGAACTGGCGGAACGGGCGCAAATCCCGGTCTCGCTTACGCTGCTCGGCAAAGGCGCAATCCCAGAAAATCACCCGCTGGTCACACGCATGATGGGGATGCACGGCGAAGCGGCTTCAAACTACGCGATACAGGAAGCCGATCTCATCATCGCCCTGGGGATGCGGTTTGATGATCGTGTCACCGGCAACATCAAGACCTATGCCCCGAATGCCCGCAAGATTCACGTTGACATTGATGCTTCGGAACTCAATAAGAACGTTAAAGTAGATGTGGGCATTGCCGGGGATGTGAAGACCGTTTTGCGGCAGTTCCTACCCGGCGTCAAGACGACACAGCACCCTCAGTGGATCGCCCGCATTCGTGATTGGCAGGAAGACAGCAATGAACGCGATGTGCTGCAAGTGGGCACGGAAAGCAAGCTGCTTTCAGCCCAGGTCATTAACGACCTGTGGCATTTCACTGAGGGCAATGCGGTTACAATCACCGACGTCGGTCAGCATCAGATGGTTGAGGCGCAGTATTACCCGCACCAACGGCCATCAACACTCATTACAAGTGGTGGCCTCGGGACTATGGGGTTTGGCCTGCCCGCTGCTATCGGTGCGAAATTCGGCAAACCGGATGAAGAGGTCTGGGCCATCGTTGGTGATGGTGGTTTTCAGATGACATTGTGCGAATTGGCGACTGCAGTACAGGAAAATGTCAATATCAACATCGCCATTATCAACAATGCGTTCCTGGGTATGGTGCGTCAGTGGCAGGAGTTCTTTTATGAGGAACGCTATCATGCCACACCCATGATAAGCCCGGACTTCTGCAAACTGGCGGAAGCTTATGGTATTCCGTCTATGCGCGTCACCAATCGAGAACAAATGGAAGAATCCGTGCAGTTCGCCCGCAGCATCAACGGGCCTAAACTGATCGAATATGTCGTGGAAAAAGAAGAAATCGTCTATCCAATGGTGCCAGCAGGCGCCGATCTCCATAATATGATCCGCCGGCCAAAGCCAGGGGAAGAGGTGAAGTCATGAGCGAACAATCATCCGAGAAATTTACCATCGCCGCACTGGTAGAGAATAAACCTGGTGTGCTGAACCGGGTCGCCAGCCTCTTCCGCCGTCGTAACTTCAACATGGACAGCCTGACGGTGGGACGCACCCATCGCCCCTTTGTGTCACGTATGACAATCGTGGTAGATGGGGCGCGGACAGATGCCCGACGAATCGCCACCAATCTCTACAAACTCGTCAACGTAATTGATGTCAAAGTGGTCTCCCAGGAGCCGCACGTGAGCCGTGACCTGGCACTCATCAAGGTTCGTTCGGATGATGCCGACTCACGTAATGCGTTAACGCTGCTGTGCGAACGCTACCCGGCACGCATTGTGGATATTGGCGCGAAGTACGCCATTGTCGAAATCACCGCCCCGGAGGATGTGGTCGAAGCGATGATCCGAGAACTTGACCCGATTGGTATCGTGGAAATGGTGCGGACTGGTGTGGTGGCAATGGGACGTGGCACACGCATCCTGGATACGGAGTATGTGCCGCAGCTCATCAGCAGCAACAATGGCAATCATCAGGCTTACAGCGTGTAATTCAATTGTCAAACAGCATATTCCCTTGCTCAACTCCTCCTTCCCACTCTCGCCCTGCCCTCAAAATGGCAGGGTGAGATGTTGGGGGAGCAGCAAGTCCAATTGTCCTTACTAGAATCGGAGAAATAACCTACATGGCAACACTGTACTACGACAAAGACGCTGATTTATCCTTGCTCAACGGCAAAACAATCGCCATTATCGGCTATGGTAGCCAGGGTCATGCCCATGCGCTCAACGCGAAAGACAGCGGCGCCACAGTGGTCGTCGGCCTGCATGAAGGCAGCAAGAGCCGTGAAAAAGCTGTAGCTGATGGTCTGACCGTTCACTCGGTGGCAGATGCTACCAGAGTCGCCGACATTGTGATGGTGTTGATCCCTGACACAAAGCAGGCCACTGTCTATAGCGAGTCTATCGGCCCGAACCTGAAGGCGGGCAGTATGCTGATGTTCGCGCACGGTTTTAATATTCACTTCGGCGAAATCAAGCCGCCGGCAAGCGTGGATGTGGCGATGGTCGCTCCCAAAGCGCCCGGCCACCGCGTCCGCGAAGTCTTCAAAGAGGGGGCCGGCACGCCTGGTCTGTTGGCCGTCCATCAGGATGCCACCGGAAACGCGAAGGCAGTGGCACTGGCGTATGCCCGCGCCATCGGCTGCACGCGGGCCGGGGTCATTGAAACCACATTCAAGGAAGAAACGGAAACCGATCTGTTTGGTGAACAGACAATCCTGTGTGGCGGTGTCACGGCGCTGATTCGCTCGGCATTCGAGACACTGGTCAAGGCCGGGTATCAACCGGAAGTCGCCTACTTCGAATGTATGCATGAACTCAAGCTGATCGTTGACCTGCTGTACCAGGGCGGGTTGAGCTATATGTGGTACAGCGTGAGTGACACAGCGGAATACGGTGGATACGTTGTTGGCGATATGATCGAGGGGCTGGTAAAAGAAGAACTGAGCGGCGTCCTGAACAAGATTCAGGATGGCAGCTTTGCCCGAACCTGGATTGATGAGAATAAGAACGGACGTCCCAATTTTACGCCACGCCGTAAAGCAGAACACAGCCTGCTGATCGAGGAAGTGGGCGAAGAATTACGGGATATGATGCCATTCCTCAATGCCAAAAAGATTAAGCAGGACTCGTAGACACGGTTCCAAAGGAGAATTTCCAGAGATGCAGCTCATCCGTTTTGATGATCCGGCGGCCTTTGCTGAGCGTGCTACAGGCTTTCTGGAAGCCCGGGAAGCAGAACACAACCTGATTCTAGGGCTGACCACGATGGTGCTTACAACTGATGAGTACAAATTGCCGCCGTATCTGGCATGTGTGGAGCATGAAGAATCGGTCATTGCGGTTGCATTCCGTACCCCGCCCCATAACCTGATCCTTTCAGAGATGGAGACGGATGTCGAGGTGATTGACCTGATCGCACAGGACGTTCACAAGTTGTACAGCGGGGCACTACCAGGTGTTTCCGGCCCGAAGCGTGTCACCCGTGCCTTTGCCAGAAGGTGGGCTGCGCTGACGCAGCAAGGCGTTCAACTGCACATGGCACAGCGCATCTACCGACTGGATAAAGTGATATTTCCAACGGGTGTGCCTGGCGAATTGCGGCGGGCAGCAGCGGCGGATCGTGACCTGATGCAGGAGTGGCTGGGCGCATTCCACCAGGAGGCGATGGGCACGGTTGACCAGATATCTGTTGAACGCGCGGTTCGAAACTACCTGACATCCCAGAACCGAGGGCTGTATCTCTGGGTAGATGGCGGTCAGCCCGTTTCAATGGCCGGCAGCACCGGCCCTACCCCGCACGGCATTCGTATTGGAGCGGTGTATACGCCGCCGGAGTTTCGCAAGTGCGGATACGCCAGCGCGTGCGTAGCGGCGGTCAGCCAGGCCATGTTGGATAGTGGTCGGCAGTTCTGTTTCTTGTATACGGATTTAGGCAATCCGACATCTAATCACATCTACCAGGATATCGGATACCGCCCGGTGAGTGATGTGGATGAATACCATTTTGGGGAGTAAGACATATGGATGATGACGCTGGCGTTATAAGAAAGGGGGTGATCGTATGGCAGAAGATGGCCTTGCTGACCTTAGTCTCATAATCGACTCTTCTAGCATAGAAAGGATCACCCGATCATGTCTGCACGTAAAATGGATGAAAACGTAGTCCGTATTTTTGACACTACCCTGCGCGACGGCGAACAAAGCCCTGGCGCGACCCTGAGCAGCGCCGAAAAGCTGGAAATCGCCCGGCAGCTCGCCCGATTGGGCGTGGATATTATCGAAGCGGGTTTCCCGGCGGCTTCCCCGGATGATCTGGCGGCAGTCCAGCGTATCGCCCGTGAAGTCGGCACGCCGGATGGCCCGGTGATTTGCGGGTTGGCCCGCGCCGTAGAGAGTGACATCCGTACCTGCTGGGAAGGTGTCAAAGATGCGGCACACCCGCGTATCCACACCTTCCTGGGAACATCGGATATTCATCTGCAATACCAGACCGGCATCACGCGGGAACAGGCATTGGAAGCTATCCGCAAATCAGTCACACTGGCACGCAGTCTGTGTGAAGATGTTGAGTTCAGCCCGATGGATGCCGGGCGAACGGACCCGGCTTTCCTGGTAGAAGTCTGCACGCTGGCGGTACAGTGCGGCGCAACAACCCTGAACATCCCGGATACAGTTGGTTATGTGACCCCGCAGGAGTGGCAGGAAACCATTGCCAGCCTGATCGCGGAAACGCCAAATGCCGGGCCGGGCAGCGGTGTCACCTGGTCGGTACACTGCCACAACGACCTGGGGCTGGCAACCGCCAACACCCTGGCGGGCGTTGTCGCCGGGGCGCGGCAGGTTGAAGTCACTATTAACGGGATTGGGGAGCGTGCGGGCAACACCAGTCTGGAAGAGGTGGTGATGGCGCTGCACACACGCCCGCAGTTCTACAACCTGCAGACGAACATCAACACCCGCGAAATCATGAAAACCAGCCGGTTGGTGAGCAATTATACCGGGATTTATGTACAACCGAACAAAGCGGTTGTCGGCAGCAACGCCTTCGCGCACGAAGCCGGTATCCACCAGGACGGGGTACTGAAAAACTCCAGCACGTATGAAATTATGACACCGGATAGTGTGGGACTGGCGCAAAGCCGCCTGGTGCTGGGCAAGCATAGTGGACGACATGCCCTGAAAGCCCGCCTACAGGAACTGGGCTACAACATTGAAGGGGACGCGCTCAACCAGGTATTCGGGCGCTTTAAGGTGCTGGCCGACGCCAAGAAAAATGTCACGGACGCCGACCTGGAAGCCCTGATTGCCGACGAATTTCACGGGCCGGAGGAAATCTTCAGCCTGACGGATATTCAGGTGACATGTGGCACGATGGGGATGCCCACCGCCACCGCGAAGCTGAAAACGGCAGAGGGCAATGAGGTTGTTTATGCCGCTGTAGGGACTGGCCCGGTAGACGCCTGCTACAAAGCCGTTGACGCCATCGTTAAGGCACCAAACACGCTGATTGAATATAGTGTTCATAGTGTAACCGAAGGAATTGACGCGCTGGGTGAGGTGACGGTGCGTATCTCGCCGCCCAATGACAGCCGTTCTTTCGGTGGATACGGCGCGGATTCGGACATCGTGGTTGCCAGCGTGAAAGCGTACCTGGCAGCACTCAACCGCATGGTTGCCATTATGGGATTGGGCGGGCATCAACCGGAAGGCGATGTTGCCACGATCAAAGTCGGTGGCAAATAAGTATACCTGTGAATTTTTACCGGGCGTGTGACACACCATCACCGCCCGCTAACCTGACCATCTGGGATAAATTTGGGATATTTGGGATAATGACAGCATCTACTCCACGCACTTTGTTTGAGAAAGTCTGGGAGAACCACCTGGTTCAGCCCGAAACACAGGATACCCCGGCTATTCTGTATATTGACCTGCATCTCGTCCACGAGGTGACATCACCACAGGCGTTTACCATGCTGCGCGAGCGCGGCCTGAAAGTACGCCGGCCAGACCGCACGATTGCGACGATGGATCACAGCACACCAACCACCCCACGCAATGCCGCAGGTATCATACCGGTCATAGACTCAATGGCTGCCGCACAGTTGGATATTATGCGTAAGAACTGCGCTGAGTTCGGCATTCCCCTGTATGATCTGGGGACAGAAAACCAGGGCATCGTGCATGTGATCGGGCCGGAACAAGGGCTGACACAGCCGGGCATGACGATTGTCTGTGGCGACAGCCACACGAGTACGCACGGCGCATTCGGGGCACTGGCCTTCGGGATTGGCACGAGCGAAGTCGGGCATGTACTGGCATCACAATGTCTGCTTCAGAACAGGCCCAAAACAATGGCCGTGCGCGTCAACGGGCGGCTTTCCGCCGGCGTGACTGCAAAAGACATCATCCTGGCTGTAATCGCAAAGATTGGCATTGGCGGTGGCACGGGCTACGTGTTCGAGTACATGGGTGAGGCCATTCGCGAGCTGAGCATGGAAGGGCGCATGACGATCTGCAATATGTCTATCGAAGGCGGGGCACGTGCCGGGATGGTCGCGCCGGATGATACGACGTTTGACTATATCGCCGGGCGCCCGCACGCCCCCAAAGGCACAGACTGGGAGAAAGCCGTGGCTCAGTGGCGGGCGCTGCCGACTGACGATGGAGCGGTATTTGATAATGAAGTCATCCTGAATGCTGATGAGCTTGTGCCGATGATTACCTACGGGACAAATCCCGGTATGGGCATGTCTATCACCAGTGCCGTCCCTGACCCGGATAAGCTGAGCGATGTCAGCCAGAAAATTGCTCTGGACAAGGCGCTGCGCTACATGGACTTGCAACCAGGACAATCGCTGCTCGGTAAAGCGATTGACGTGGTATTCCTGGGGAGTTGCACGAACTCGCGCATCTCCGACCTGCGGGAAGCAGCGGCCCTCATCAAAGGACGCAGGGTGGCCGAAAGTGTGCGCATGATGGTCGTTCCTGGTTCGCAGCAGGTAAAGGCCCAGGCCGAAGCCGAAGGGTTGCACGAAATCTTCCGGGCAGCGGGGGCAGAATGGCGCGAGGCAGGCTGCTCAATGTGCATCGCCATGAACGGCGACCAGCTTCAGCCCGGCCAGTATGCCGTGAGCACCAGCAACCGCAATTTCGAAGGTCGCCAGGGTAAAGGCGGACGCACTTTCCTCGCCAGCCCGTTAACCGCCGTCGCCGCCGCCGTGACAGGCGTCGTCACTGATCCCAGGGAGTTAAGCAACTAATGGAACCGATTCGCACATTCAGCGGGCGTATCGTCGCCCTGCCAATCAACGATATTGATACGGACCAGATCATCCCCGCCCGTTTCCTGAAAGTGACGGATAAAGCGGGGCTGGGCGCGGCATGTTTTTCGGACTGGCGCTATGAAGCCGATGGCACTCCGAAGCCCGATTTCGTGCTGAACCAGCCCGATTACCAGGGGGCAGAAGTCCTCATCGGCGGGCACAACTTCGGCTGCGGGAGTTCCCGTGAACATGCGCCCTGGGCGCTGATAGGGGCGGGTTTTAAGGCTGTCATCAGCACTTACTTCGCTGATATTTTCAGGAACAATGCGCTGAAGAACGGCCTGCTGCCAATTGTAGTGGATGAAGAAACACATAAGCAGCTTATCAGCCTGGCACAGGAAGACCCATCCTCATCAGTCACGGTTGATCTGGAAACACAAACAGTTACGCTCCCCGATGGGCGCGGTGTGCCGTTTCCGATAGATAGTTTTGCTCGCCACTGCCTGATTAACGGCGTGGATCAACTTGGCTTTGTCCTGACGCAGGACGACCACATCACCGCCTATGAAAGCAATCATCCGGGACGGGTTCAGACCATTCCGGGTTAAAAGAGGTAGTTTGTTATGACCATCGCCATCTATGACACGACCTTACGTGACGGCACCCAACGCGAGAATATCTCGCTTTCGGTAGCCGACAAACTCAAGATCACCCGCCTGTTGGATAACCTGGGGGTGGCCTATATTGAAGGCGGTTGGCCGGGGTCTAACCCCAAAGATGCGGCTTATTTTGAAGCTGTGCGTGACATGGAACTCAAGCACGCCAAAATAACCGCGTTCGGCTCAACCTGCCGCAAAAACAGTGATCCGGCTAACGATCCGAATATTCAGGCACTTGTGGATTCACAGACGCCTGTTGTCACCGTCGTCGGCAAGACATCCATGCTGCATGTCACTGATGTACTGCAAACATCCCCCGATGAAAACCTGCGGATGATTCGAGAGAGTCTGCGCTATCTCAAGAGCCTGGGTAAAGAGGTCATCTACGACGCTGAACACTTTTTTGATGGCACAAAGCTGGATATGGAATATGCGATGGACACACTGGCGGCGGCGGTGGAAGGCGGCGCGGATATGCTGGTGTTATGCGACACCAACGGCGGGACACTCCCCTGGGAAGTCGCCCGTTATGTTGAGATGGTGAAGCAGACATTCCCGAATACGGCACTCGGCATTCATACGCACAATGATGGTGAACTGGCCGTCGCGAATACACTGGCGGCTGTTGAGGCCGGTGTTGTCCAGGTACAAGGGACAGTAAACGGATATGGCGAACGCTGTGGGAACGCTAACCTATGCAGCATCATCCCCGACCTGGAACTCAAGATGGGCTATCGCTGCCTTCCAGACCCGGAAAATCTACGCCATATTACAGTACTGTCGCGCACAGTGGCGGAAATCGCAAATCTTGCGCCGGATAATCACCTGCCGTATGTCGGCAAGAGCGCGTTTGCACATAAAGGCGGCATCCATGTCGCGGCCATTCGCCGTAACGTAGACAGTTACCAGCATATAGACCCGACAAAGATCGGTAACGAAATGCGGATTTTGGTATCCGACCTCTCCGGCCAGGGGAATCTGTTAAGTAAAGCTGAGGAACTGGGGTTAGACATCAGCAAAGCAGAGGCCGTCAAGGTGCTGGAAGAAATCAAACAGCTCGAGCACCAGGGTTTCGTCTTTGAAGGGGCGGAAGCATCGGTAGCGGTGCGGTTGCATCGCGCAAAACCTGGTTATAAGGGGCTGTTCTCCCTGCTGGACTTCACAGTTATTGTCGCACAACGCAGCGACCAGGAAAGTCTCTCGCAGGCGATGATTAAACTCGATATCAACGGTGACATTATCCACACCGCAGCCGAAGGAAACGGCCCGGTGAATGCGCTTGACCTCGCTCTACGCAAGGCGCTGCTCCCCTTCTATCCCCAGGTGGCGGATTTCCAGTTGGCCGACTACAAGGTGCGCATCCCGGATAGCAATAATGGGACAGCGGCGATGACCCGTGTGCTGATTGATACACAAAACGGTCACCGGCGCTGGAGCACCATCGGCGCAGGCAGCAACATTATTCACGCAAGCTGGCTGGCATTAGTTGATAGCATTGAGTATGGGCTGTCGATAGCACCGGTTGTACAGGCAGCAGCTAGCGCGGAATCAACGGATACAGTTAAGGACATGATCCACGCAAACAAGGAGCAACAATAGATGAAGGCTACCATTACCGTACTCCCCGGTGACGGCATAGGCGTGGAAGTGACGAACCAGGCTATGCACGTTCTATCGCGGATTAGCACACAGTACGGTCACGATTTCACGTTCCATGAAGCGTTGATTGGCGGTATCGCCATTGACAAAACAGGCACTTCTCTCCCAGACGAAACCCTGGCAATCGCGGAGCAATCCGATGCAATTCTATTAGGCGCAGTCGGTGGACCCAAATGGTCAGATCCGACTGCCCCGGTGCGCCCGGAACAGGGGCTGCTGAAAATACGCAAGCATTTTGAGCTGTTCGCCAATCTACGCCCCGTGAGGGCGTACCCGGCGCTCTCGCAGCATACGCCGCTGCGGTCAGAACTTCTGGAAAATGTAGACATCCTATTTGTACGCGAACTGACGGGTGGCGCATACTTTGGCCCGCGCCAGGAACAGGGCGACGGCGACAGTGCCTACGACACGATGCTCTATAGTGTGCCGGAAGTCGCTCGTGTGGCGCATGTTGCATTCAGGGCGGCACAGGGACGACGCAAGCAGCTCACCTCTGTGGACAAGGCAAATGTGCTTGCGTCAATGCGGCTCTGGCGGCGAACAGTGAGCGAGGTACATGAAGATTATGGTGACGTAGCACTCGATCATGTGCTGGTAGATGCCTGTACGATGTACCTAATGACCCGCCCGGCGAGTTTCGACGTGGTCCTGGCGGAAAATATGTTTGGCGACATTATCACGGATGAAGCATCGGTGCTGGCGGGTTCCCTGGGAATGCTGCCATCAGCCTCAATTGGCGCGGAAAAATTCGGTTTGTACGAGCCGGTACATGGATCAGCGCCAGACATCGCCGGGCAGGGTAAAGCTAACCCCACCGGGACTCTCTTGAGTGCTGCGATGCTCCTGCGTTACAGTCTGGGGCTGGAGGCAGAAGCAATGGCACTGGAGCAAGCGGTGGAAGCAGCACTGGCTTCCGGGGCACGTACCGCCGATATTGCGCCGCGTGGTGGCGGCTTCATCAGCACTGAGGAATTTACGCAGACAGTAATTGGTGCGCTCTGAAGCACTGAAAAGCTCCCAATGTTGACGTAATGTAAGAGTAAAAATGGGCGACCCTGCGAGAGGATCGCCCACGTGTTTAACCATGAATAGACGATGACTAGAGTCCCGCCAGTGCCTGGTCAAGGTCATTGAGAATATCGTTGGTATCCTCTATACCGATAGAGAAACGCACCAGATTATCCTTGATGCCAAGTGCAAGACGCTCTTCAGTGGTTTTGTCGTAATAGCTCACGATAGCTGGCTGCTCAATTAAGCTTTCCACACCCCCCAGGCTGGGGGCGATATAAGGAATCTGCATCCGGTCAATGAAGTTGCCCGTCGAACGCAGGTCGCCAGCCACTTCAAAACTAATCACACCACCAAAACCTTTCATCTGTGCGGTAGCGGTGGCATAGTCGGGGTGCGACTCCAGGCCAGGATACCAGACCCGCTCAATCCGGGGATGTGCTTCCAGAAAACGGGCTACTGCCAGCGCAGTCCGATTCTGCTGTTCGACCCGCAGCGCCAGGGTTTTCAGTCCCCGTTCTAACAGAAACGCGGTGTGCGGATCGGGGATACCCCCTAAAATACCCCGCGCATCACGCAACGCAGCAATACGATCCGCCTGCCCCACGACGACACCTGCCAGCAAATCATTATGCCCGCCCAGGTACTTGGTGGCGCTGTGAAGCACATAATCAATACCCCAATCAAGCGGGCGCTGGTTGATGGGTGTGGCAAAAGTGCTGTCAATCAGGGTTTGCACTTTATGTCGCCGCCCAATATCGGCAATCCGCTCAAGATCAGCCACCCGCAGATAGGGGTTGGTGGGGCTTTCTGAGATAATGAAACGGGTTTTGCGTTTGAGAATGGCAGCCTCGATGGCCTCATAGTCACCCATTGGCACAACCGAGGTTTCAATACCGAGGCGCTGCAAAAAAGTGAGGGCAAATTGACGGGTGCGGCGATAACAGTCATCGGTCATGATGATGTGCGACCCAGCAGGCAGTACCGAGAGCAGCAGCGACGTTACCGCCGTCATGCCGGAAGCATACAATACGGCGGCGTCAGCATTATCAAGTTTTGCCAGTTTACGCTCAACCGAGTCCACCGTCGGATTACCATACCGCCCATATTCTTCGCGTTCAGCACCTTCTCCCCAGATACTGCTCTCCATGAAATCAATCAGTTCCTGGGTGTTAGCGAAAGTGTAGGTCGCAGTTTGAACAATAGGTGTATGGAGAGCGTGATAGGCCTTACGGCGTTGTTCGCCAGCATGAACGGCAAGCGTGCTGGATCCCTGCTTTGCCATCCTGTCATACGTTCCATTTTGGGAATGACCGTTTTGTACTGCGAACCCGTTTTGCCGTAACATTATGTGTTCTCCTATCACACTCACCGCTCAAATAAAAAACCCCGAATGGAGACAGTCCGGGGTTCGCTCTTGCAAACAAAAAAGACTTCGGGCTGAAGCCTTTGAGTTCGCATCCTGGTATCACGATCATACCAGTGATCGCTCTCATCTGTCAGAGCCACGTCTGCCGGACTTGGCACCTTCCCATACAGGGGGTTGCCGCGGTTTCACAGGGCCGTTCCCTCCACCGCTCTCCATGAGGAATATCGTATGCTGTTGTTAAACTAGGCCTATAGTAGCACAAAACATGATGAACCGCAAGAGAGCCAATCATGAATAATCGGATGAAAATCCATCAGAATAGTTTACATCCTTCACCTGTAATCCCCTCTTTCCAGGCACATCTCATGGGACATAATCTCCCGTATACCCCGGTGAGCAGGCCCGCAAAACCGTCACTCTAACGAAAATTGCCGGTTGTTTTAGGTGAAATTACGGTTTTATCCATTTAGATTTTGTTAGGTCTAGATTGGGAGAACCCTCTAATCGCAGTATAATAAAAATAGGAATTACGCGGTTCGGTTTATTTCTCCTACCGAAGTTGCAGGATATGTATGGTATCAGACGTTATCCAGGCGCGCAGCTTCCAGAAAACGTGATGCTAATTGGGGGTTTCAGGTCATTGGGCACCGAACTACATGTCACTATTATGAGCGGCGTGTTAGATGGGCAGCACTTCAGCTTTGACCGTGAGAACAAGGACGGTCAGCTAAAAGATTCACGTTGGCTCATCAGCATTGGGCGGCACGAAGATAGGGACATCTATCTGCCAGATGATTTATTTCTCTCACGTTTACATGCCTACATTATCCGGGAAAAAGATCAATGGTTATTGCAGGATTGCGACAGCACCAATGGCTCTTTCCTGGAAGACGGGATTCAAGATAAACAGTTCACCGGCACGATAATTATTCAACCAGGTCAGCTTTTCAAACTAGGCCGCACGTGGATGCGTATAGATGAGCAACAATAACCCGATTTTATTACGTGACATACTGATCTGGGCACGACAAGAATCACTTCACGCCCGTCACTATTTTTTAGGCGTGGAGCATTTGTTCATCGCCCTGCTCCAGATTCAAGGCGGGTTGGCGCAAAGTATCCTGCAGGATCAGAAAATTCCAGCACAGTCCTTCATAAAAGTTATCCGCCGTAGGGCCGGTGCCGGGAATACCCAGGCTGCGTGGCCGGGGGTTCGCTATACCCCACGCATGAAAGTCATTCTTGACATGGCAAATGACATTGCGCTCAGCAATAACCGCACGGAAATTACAGAACGCGAGCTGTTCAGCGCAATTGTTATCGAAAAAGAAAGCCTCCCAATGCGCTTGCTAAAGAGTATGGGGGCTGATCTGGTAATCATGGAACAGGCTGCCCGCACGCGCACCCCTTTACTCGAACCTCAGCTACCGGATGTCGGGATTGACTTCGGGCCACATTATGACAACCACAACGAAATCCCGGATAATCAACTCGTCGTGCTGCGTCGTATGTTTTCATCCTACGCGAAAATCCGCGTGGAACGCCGCTTAACTGGTTTCCGAAGTGCGCTCATCCTGGTGATTACACCTATACATGCGAATAACCAGGAAGATGCTCCTGTCGTCGTCAAAATTGACCAGGTTGACAACATCCTTGATGAGGCGCAACATTATGAAACTCACATCAAGAATGCGGCAGTTCTATACACGGCGCGGCTGGAAGAAGCTCCCATGATTCCTGAAAATGCAATCCTGGGCGGGTTGAAATATACACTGGTTGCCAATGATGGCATAATTCCGCTCGATTTACGGAATCGCATCCATCGGGAAGGTACGGGTCAATTAGCAACTCTGTTCGAGGAGCTGCTTTATAATCGGTTCAAAAAATACTGGTGGGGACAGGCGCGTCCATACCGTTTTCATGTATGGCAGGAATATGATTGGGTACTCCCGTCAGTTCTCACGCTGGATTTGCAGATGGATGAAAACACGCCCTCTCACATGCATCTGCTGCGCATTCCATTCAGGCGGTCACATCTGAAAAATACACTTAAGAATCTCCAGCCCGGAGATCACATTGTGCTGGAAAATTTCACCGTACAGAAAGTAGATCATAAAAACAAAACACTGAAGCTGGCACTCAAATACGGCGCTGAAGCGGAAAATCGTGCTTTTCGGGTTGATGTGCGCCTGCCAGAAATAGACAATTCCTACTATCGCGGTGAAATCATTGATCGGCTGGTAGGTACTGTCTGGAAAACGCGCGATGCGTTGTTACTGGATGCCGTTCGTTCCCTGTCGCCAGCATTCAACCCGACCAGCATGAAAATCACGATTGGGCAATATGAGTTTGAGAATCCGCTGTATGCTTACGAGGATGTACTCGACTATTTTATACGTGGGTCGGCCAGCCGGATTCATGGCGATCTGAACCTGAGCAATATCCTGGTGGGGCCGGAAAACGGTCTATGGCTGATTGATTTTGGGCATACTCGCGAGGGTCATACCTTGTTTGACTGGGCCGCATTAGAAGTGAGCCTGCTTGGTGACGCTGTCATGTCGGCGGCTGGTGATAGCTGGGAATCGGCCATCAAAATGATGCGCGCTGTCATGATTATAAACAAATCCAAGCATCCACCAGAATCCAATAACACGGACATCAACCAGGCACTCAAAGCAATTATTACTATTCGGAAGATTGTGGCAACATGCCTGGCAAATCCAAAACACTGGGAAGAATACTATGTTGCGCTGGCACTGTGCTCACTGCGGGCGATCAGTTGGGAGACGATGCCGTTAGGCGGGCGCAGACTGATGTTCCTTGTGGCGGGGATGCTCATTCAAGAGGTGAGTTCCAGGGCGCAATTCACTACCAGCGATACGCCCTCACCTGATATTACGGAGAGTCTGCCGACAGTGCGCCAGCTAACAGAACTCAGCCTGGAAAATCGCAAACAGGCGATACCCATCGAACAACCGGCGACACCAACACCGATCCCATCCTCGTTCAGCACCAAACGACTTGAGAACAGTGAGACGGCGAAGGCGCTGGAACGACTTGAGAATGACCAGGACTCTGATAAGACTCTCAAGTCACCCCCTGAACCTGATCCATCGAAAGATGTGGATTAGGGCTGGATACGACAAGGTGTCAAGACTGCCTTGTTTTCGATGGGTAACCTTTTAGAATCGGACCAGGAAATTACCTGTCTGCTCGTGTAAAACACCATCATTTGAGAAAGATTATGGCACAATCACTGACTCAGCTTTACGCAGAGAATCGTTCACTCATTTTCGGGCATCGTGGCGCTAAAGCTGATGCACCAATGAATACATTGCCCGCATTTGAATTGGCACTCAAGCAAGATGCAGATGGCATTGAACTGGATGTACATCTCTCACAAGACGGGTATCCGGTCATTATTCACGATTTCACAGTGGATTTGACCACGGACGGAAACGGGCGGGCAGCCGATATGCCTCTGGCTGAGTTGAAAGAATTAGATGCCGGAAGCTGGTTTGGTGAGGCCTTTCGCGGTGTGAGAATTCCTACCCTGGACGAAGTGTTCGCAGCGGTAGGAGACAAACTCGCCATCAATGTGGAAATCAAGTCGAATTCACGAAGAACCACAGGTTGCGAGCAGGTTGTGGCGGATAGAATCCGGCATTTCGGCCTGCAATCCAGCGTAATCGTCTCTTCATTTGATCCCCTGGCGCTGCGCCGTTTCCGGCGTATCATGCCAGATGTCCCCATCGGATTCCTGTATGACCGGGATACACCACGCTGGTTGCACCCGCTGATGTTCGGTCTTAAACACGAAGCGCGTCACCCACATTACACGATGATTGATACAGAGTTTATGGCCTGGGCAAAGACCAGAGGCTACCGAGTCAATACCTGGACAGTAAATGAGGTTGAACAAGCCCGTAAACTGCGTGAGCTGGGCGTGGACATCCTCATCTCAGACCACCCAGGGGTAATCCGCAAGGCGCTGTATGGTTGATGTATGGCGGCGGGTGGTGCAGTTTGGTTTTCGCCTGCTATATAACGAACTGGCATTCACCTATGATTGGGTCAGCGAGATCGTCTCGCTGGGTTCGTGGCGCTGTTGGCAGCGTACCGCCCTGCTCCATCTGCGCGTTCCAAACGGCGGCATGGTGCTGGAACTGGCACATGGCACTGGAAGTTTACAAGCCGACATGCTGCAAAAAGGATATAAGACGATTGGCTTCGACCTGTCGCCGCATATGGGGCGTATCGCCAGCACCAAACTGAAGCGCGCCGGTCTCCCGGCTAATCTGGTGCGCGGCGATGCGGCGGCTCTCCCCTTTCCGAATGAGACATACCTGGCGGTGATCTGCACATTCCCGACTGCGTTCATCACATACCCAGAAGTCTTGCAGGAAGTTCACCGCGTACTCCAGCCGAACGGACAGTTAATCATCGTGCCGGGCGCTGTCTTTACTGGCGGCGGCCTCGCAGCGCGTGGATTAGAATGGTTATATCGTGTCACCGGGCAGCGGGAAGACACGCCATTTGAGATCGCGGACTTTTTTGAGGGTTTCGGATTCGCCGTTCGTAACGTGCAAGAAACCTGTCCCCACAGCCGTGTAACCTTAATCCTTGCACACAAAAAAGGGACTGGCATTCACTAAACCCCCATGCTATAATTTGAGTTAGATGGTGGCTGTAGCTCAGCTGGTTAGAGTGTCTGGTTGTGGCCCAGAAGGCCGTGGGTTCAAATCCCATCAGCCACCCCATTATGCGCCCGGCATGGGCGCTTTTGATTCGTGGCAATTCCGGTACACCGGGGTTATAAATGATAGGCACGGGTAGACTTTTCGCCGGGAGACCACACAGTAACGGAGAGAATTCATGCTCAAGGTCGTATCTGTTGAACACATGCGCCGCGTAGAAGCCGCGGCTGATGCTGCCGGGGTGAGCTACGCCACAATGATGGAAAATGCCGGTACTGCTACCGCACATCAGATCGCGGACTACCTGGAATCCGGACCCGACCATACGGGGGAGCGGCGCATTCTCTTCCTGATTGGCACAGGCAACAATGGCGGAGATGGCTTGGTCGCTGGGCGAGTCTTGGCAGGCATGAGTGACCGGTATCAAGTAGAGTTTTACCTGCTGGCTCACCGCTCTGCTGAAGACCTGAATTTCCAGGCGGCGCTGGTAGCAGGCATACCCATCACGTATGTAGATGATGATCGTGATTTTCAGACATTAACTGCGCTGGTTACTCGTGCAGAAGTCATTGCAGATGCCGTGTTCGGTATCGGTGTGCGACTGCCACTTCGAGGAAAATCGGCGGAAGTGCTGGGGCATGTCCGACTGGTACTGCAAGAGCGGAAGCATATTCCGGCAGAACGCATAAGCCCAAACTCTCCCAGATCCGGTATGAGCCTGCCAAAACCATATGTTATTGCCGTAGACTGCCCCAGCGGGTTGGATTGTGACACGGGTCAGGTGGATGAAAAAACAATCGTCGCCGACTGTACCATTACCTTCATAGCCGCTAAACCCGGTTTGCTGACATTCCCCGGCGCAGCGTATATCGGGCAGTTAGTGGTCGCCACGATTGACATCCCAGACAGCCTGCCTGAACTACACCAGGCAGGGACTGTTCTGGTAGACAGCGCACTGGCGCAAAGCCTGCTGCCAGCGCGTCCACCAGACTCAAACAAAGGCACTTTTGGCAAGACTCTCATCGTCGCCGGATCAACGAATTATGTTGGCGCAGCGGGACTATGCTCAATGGCGGCGTACCGCAGCGGAGCAGGACTGGTGACAGTCGGTGCGGTTGGGTCAGTCGTCAGCGCCCTCGCAGGCCATCTTCTGGCGCCGACATGGCTGCTGCTGCCCCACGATATGGGCGTGATTGCGGCGAGCGCGGTGAGCGTTCTTACTGGCGAATTGGCGGGATACAGCGCCCTACTCTTGGGGCCGGGCTGGGGACAGGAAGGCACAACCCGTGATTTCCTGCTCAAACTGCTCACCGTGCCCGAAGGAATTAGAGATTCCCACAGACAAAACACAATGGGATTTGCGACTAAGCGGGCGAATGCCGTTCCTAATGAGCAAAGCGTGGATGCCGTTGCATCGTTGCCCCCCCTGGTAATTGACGCGGACGGCCTGAATTTGCTGGCGCAGATTAATCATTGGTGGGAACTCCTGCCACCGCACACAATCATCACACCGCACCCTGGTGAAATGGCACGATTGGCCGGAACCACTACCGCAACAGTGCAGGCTGACCGCGCGAAAATTGCCCTGGAAAAAGCGGCAGAATGGCAGGTCGTCCTTATCCTCAAGGGAGCGCATACACTGATCGCAGCGCCAGATAGGCGGCTCTTTGTGCTCCCTTTCAAAACCGATGCGCTGGCAACCGCCGGAACAGGGGATGTACTGGCCGGTACGATTGCCGGATTCCTGGCTCAGGGGATGTCCCCGGTAAACGCTGCTGTACTGGGGGGATATGTTCAGGGCATGGCTGGGGAACTAGCCGCGCGGCAGATTGGGAACTCACGCAGTGTCATCGCAGATGATGTTCTCAACAACCTGGGAGAGGTATTGACCGCAATCGAAAATCACTAAGAAAGGAACTTACTAGTCCAGCCCCATTTCGATGCGCCGCCGGTGAGCCGCGGCCCTGCCTTCCGCAATACTGGCAGCAACAGAATCGACTGGAGATGCGACAGTCAGAGCCTCATGCGCGTGCATTCCCTCGGTAGATAATCTTTTCGAAGCCAGCAAACCAGGGCGCGGTAACCAGAACAGAGCTACAAGGCCACCTGTCAAGAGGCCAAGCAGAAATCCCAGGATCAACATCCCATCACGATTCGTATCGGGCTGAAGACTGTCATTCTCCAGCATGTTCCCGTTCCTCCTGCGGCGTGTGGCGAATTGCACGTCGAATCCCGGCCAACTCACGGATTAACACGCGCACCCCAGCTAAGAAAGCGCCAATCTTGATGATTGGCTCTATCACGGCGTCCCCCACAAAGCGAACAGTCCCTTTGGCGGCGCTGGCAGCGTCCTGGGCATCTTCAAAGATGGGCTGGGTTTCGTTCTTGATGAGGTTCGCCAGGCGGGCAATCTGCATGATAAGGACGGCCAACGAAATCACGATCAGCATGACTTCCAGCACCATTGTGATGATAAATACATCGCGCACTGCCTGAACCCAAGAAGCAGTCTGTTCAGCGCCGGTAGCTAAAAGCACCCCGATAACAAATACCAGAAGAGGGATACCGATCAATACACCTGAAGCAGCAATAACAATCCGTTGGAGAGTCCAGAAACCGGACGGATTTTCTGCGCCGGTTTTCTGCGCCTCAGGTTGTAATGTTTTTTCTGGCATAGACACGTCCTTCATCAGCGTGAGCGTGAAACGGGTCGGGTTCGCTTTCGGGTTAAGAATTGGGCAACTACGAGAGCGACGAGCGCACCCAACAGCGCCGGGAATACCCGCAGCATCCCAATGGTCAGTATACTAATCCCCAGGATACCTCCGAGAACGTGACCGAGCAGAAAACCAACCCAACCGGCCAGAAGAAACAGGGCCAGTCGTCGCGCATCCCCCCCTACAACGAGGTGAAAGGCGGCACCGCATAAGGTCGCTAAAATGAAGCCAAAAGTCGCGGTTGGGCCAGGCACGGATTCCTCCCAGAATCGTTGTTACCATTCACAGTTGCCACCTTGCCTGCACATGGTAAAATCGAATAGTTGATAGTGTAACACGAATCCGGTGTTTGAACAGGTAACTGGAAGCGGTTGGTTCTTATTTATGAATGTTCTCGATCACCGCATTTTGATTGATAAACGCTCCTCCGCTGTAGTTTGGGAGCAGATTAGCGACATCAGCAGAAACCCGGCCTGGCAAGTGGATTGCACAAGCATTTCGTTTTTGTCCTCACGTAAGAGTGGTGCTGGAATGCGCTGGCGTTATACCAGCCGGAGTAAACGTGAATATATCGTAGAAACAACCGCCTGGTATGATGGTGTCGGCTACGAATATACGATCGTGGACGGCGGGCTATACCGCGAATGCCGGGGGCGTATCCGGCTTCAAGAAATCGCGGAAGGGACTATCGTTCGGTGGACGTTCAATTATGAGATGAAGGGGGTCATCGGCGGCCTGCGAAACGCGCTTAACCACCGCCGTGCTCTCGAAAGAGACATGATTGACAGCCTGAAAAGCCTGTGGCGCTATATGAACCAGGTGGAATCCGGCAGCCAGGAGTTTGAGGCACGTTCACTGATGCGCGATGCACCGGATTACGAGGCACGTGCTCAGTACAAGCCACGTCATCCATCCATGATACAAGAGCAGGATTCTGCCGAACCGAACGTGCCGATTTCGCCAGTGCTCATAAACGAACCACCGATTCAGGAAGAGGATACCAAGCCTCACGGCATCCTACCCCAACCTCCTCCAGAAGATACCCCGCAGACTGAACTGGTGGTAGAGTCTGGCGGCCTTGAAGAAAAACAACCTGAACAACCAGCTTCTTCACAGGATCAGCAGGAAGTAGAGGCTGTCCCTTCGCCATCCGTAACGGAACCAGAAGAACCACTGGAAGCACCTACGGCGTCATCCGAGCCAGCAATAAGCGACGCTGCGCCGCCACCTAATGTTCCGTCCGAAGTGCCCACACCAGAAGCGCCGGAGACAGCACCTCGCCTGACATCCATCACGGATACGTTGCCTGGAACCAAGGCGGGAGCCGTTCCAACGCAATCACTGAGTGAACGCACAACTGAACAGGATATTCCGCGCTTAGATACGCGGGAAATCAGTGTCTTTGAACTCTTTGGCCTGCCCAAACCAAGCGAGACACAGGAAATGCAGCCCGTGCGTCTGGAAACGCAGACCGCCGATATTTCGGTCTTGCCAGCACTCATTGACCCACACGCACCAACGGTAGTGGATCATCCTCTGCGCATCGGACTCAGACTGCTGCTGCGCCGCAGACACGCTAAAGTACGACGTCCATCATAAGCCAAACAAAAAGGCAGCGACGGAATGTGCTGCCTTTTTCATGCCCGGTACAGCTGTTTATCAGTGGTCACGCTCGACAACCAGGCGCGCCAGCTCGATGAGTGAGTCTTTATAGGATGAAGCCGGGAGCACATCAAGGCTGGCAACTGCCGCTTGTTTCAGCATATTCGCCTGGGCATAACCTTCTTTAACAGCTTCACCCGCCAGCATCTTCTCTCTGATTGCCGTCATCGGATCGGCAGACGGTTCGGCAACTGCTGCCTGTCCTTTAGCTTCACCGTTGACGGCATAAGCTACGGCGTACCCTCGCCCCTGCTGGATATCAATTCCGGATGTCTTTCCTAACTGCTCGGTATCGGCGGTCAAGTCGAGGACATCATCCACAATCTGAAATGCCAGGCCGACATTGAACCCGTACAGGCGCAGAGCTTCGACAGTCGTTTTATCGGCACCGGCCAGGTCCCCACCCATGTGTGCTGCTGATCGAAAGAGCGCAGCTGTTTTGCGGGCGATGATGTCATAATATACCTGGCGCGAGAAATTGTTATCTTTCACTGCGCTGGCCTGGAGTGTCTCCCCTTCAACCAGTGCCACCGTCGCTTCTGAAAGGACAATGTTCAAGTCCTTGTATGGCGCCATCAGTTCATAAACTTTGGTGAACAAGAAATCTCCGGTCAAGAGAGCGAACGTCCGCCCCCACAAGGCATTCACTGAAGGCCGCCCGCGACGAATCACGCCATGATCGTTGATATCATCATGAACAACACTGGCCGTATGTACCAGTTCTACCGCCGCCGCCGCAGGTAAAACTCGCTCAATCTGCGTGCCGCCACAGGCCAGGTAGCTCAGCAGCATCAGACGCGGGCGCACCCGCTTTCCACCGGCCTCCAATATGTGGCGACTTGCATCATGCAGCGTTTTTACGTCACTAGTAACCGAATCGAGGATAACGGTTTCTAACGCCTGCATTGCCTGTTGAATCATATTACACCTTCACGATTATGGCCGGAAGCTACATTTGTGACTTTCAGAACTAACTAAATTTATTTTACAAAATGCAAAACAACCTGTCAATAAGTATGAAATTAGAATGAGTCAAACAAGATCAAGAAATGTCCAGGTGACGGCAGTGTATCAAGAATCAAGCTTACCAATCTACCGTTAAGGCGACTCCCGGTCATTCACCCGCAGCACCTGAGCACCCTTCACAGCAATGCGTGTATGACGAGCTGTACTTTGAACACCCACCATATCATACACATTTTTCATGGCAGCGGCGACTAATTCAGAGACTTTTTCGTCATCGCACACCGCACATAAGGTAGGCCCTGCCCCACTGATGACCAGACCCAACGCACCCGCTCGTTTCGCGGCTTCACGAACTTCAATCAGCTTCGGCATTAAATGCGCCCGCGCCGGTTCAATGATGCAATCCTGTTCCATAACTGTCGCCAGCCCGCGCACATCTGCTCTGTAAATCGCGTCCACGAGCCGGGCAACTGCGCCCGTCTGCGCCACCATGTCATGCAGGTTGACCATTTTGGGCAGCACTGCCCGCGCTTCAGCGGTTGGCACAGCCACATCAGGGGTCACCAATGCAAGGTAAACCCCTTCGGGAACGGGGAGATTGTGAATCTGGTCGCTGCTCGTGCCCGTAATGAGTGTAATGCCACCCAGCAGGCTAGGGCCAACATTATCGGCATGATAGCCACTGACAGCGGCTTCGCCATCCAGGCACGCCGGTAGTAGCTCGGGCCGGGTCAGCGGCTCACCAAAGAGGGCATTCACGGCAACTGCGGCGGCGACTGCACTGGCGGCGCTGCTGCCCAAACCACTTGCCAAGGGAAGGTGTTTATGGAGGGTGATAGCAACCCCGGACGAGACGCCCAGGGTCTTCAAAACACTGTTAGCCGCAATACAGGCGGTATTTTTCTCGGGGTCACGCGGCAATTTACCGCCATCCCCTTCAATATCCGTGATGACAGCACCTGGTTGGTCCCGGTGTTCGACTCGCACCCTATCGCCCGGCTCACGCAATGCTAACCCCAGAATATCAAAGCCAACGCCTAGGTTGGCAACCGTAGCGGGCGCGAAGGCTTCAGCACTGGCATTTGGCATATTCGGTGTTATCCTTAACTTGCGCTTTCCTCAACCGGCTATGAGGTTATCATGACGAGCATATTACAATGTATAGATTGCAAGGAGCAATACCCAATTGATCGGGTGATGTATACCTGCGAAGCCTGTGGCGGCCTGCTGGATGTTGTCCATGATATGGACTACCTGCGCCACACCGTTAGCCGTGAGCTTTTTGACCAGCGCCTGGGCACACTGGAACCTCCTTATAACAGCGGCGTCTGGCGTTACAAAGAACTCATCTACCCCGATGTCGAGGCGCGCACCATCATAAGTCGCCCCGAAGGAAATACGAACCTGTATCCCGTTCCGCGCCTGGCAGAATGGGTGGGGGTGAAGACCCTTTTTCTGAAGCATGAGGGTGAAAATCCTACCGGTTCGTTTAAAGACCGGGGCATGACCGGTGGATTAACCCAGGCACGGGTGCTGGGCATGAAGCGTGTCGCCTGCGCTTCTACGGGGAATACCTCAGCTTCATTGGCGTCTTATGCAGCGTTGGGCGGGTTGGAAGGCGTCGTATTCTTCCAGGACAAGCAGATTGCCCTGGGCAAGTTGGCACAGTCGGTGGCCTATGGTGCGACCGGGATTCAGGTTTCGGCGGATTTTGACCGTAATCTGGAACTGGTACGAGAAGTTGCCACGAAACTCGGTATTTACGTCCTCAATTCGGTGAATCCTTTCCGCTTGGAAGGCCAGAAAAGTATCATTTTCGAGATGATTCAACAGTTCCGATGGAAAACGCCCGATTGGATCGTTGTCCCTGGCGGCAACCTGGGTAACAGTTCGGCCTTCGGAAAGGCGCTGAGCGAATTGTATGAACTCAAGCTGATTGACCGGATACCGCGAGTGGCAATTATCCAGGCAGAGGGCGCAAACCCCTTATACCGGAGTTTTGTCAAGGAATTTGAAGAGTTCGAGCCTATGCACGCTGAGACACTGGCAACCGCCATCAAAATCGGCAATCCGGTCAACTACGCGAAAGCCGTGCGCACAATCCACTTAACAGATGGCATGGTGGAACAGGTCAGCGATCAGGAAATCCTGGATGCGAAAGCGCTCATTGATCGCCAGGGTATCGGCTGTGAACCCGCTTCAGCCTGCTCGCTGGTTGGCACGAAGAAGCTGGTTGAAAAAGGAATTATCAAGCCACATGAAACGGTGGTGGGCATTCTGACCGGGCACATTCTAAAAGACCCCGATGTCGTGCTCAAATATCACAGCGGCACACTGGCCGACATCAAAGCCGCCTACCCTAACAAGCTGCATCAGTCCGAACCATCGGCTGATGCGATCCGCAACATTCTGGAAAACACCGGCACACAATAGGCGAAGTGACAAGGTACAGTTATCACCCTACTTCAGATAGGTTGCACCGCATTTACTCATGGCAGACTCAGCTTACGAGAGTAGTCTGTAGGTTGTTGAAGTAGTGTCGAGCTGACGAAAAATGACGACAACCGCCGAACATCAACGACTGGCCGACTCACAAAACCGGACTGCTGATTGGAAAAACTGGGGACCCTACGTCAGTGAACGGGCGTGGGGAACTGTACGAGAAGACTATAGTTCTGATGGCAATGCCTGGCAAGCGTTCCCGCATGATTATGCACGCAGCCGCGCTTATCGCTGGAATGAAGATGGATTGGCCGGTGTTTGCAACCGTTTCCAGAATATCTGTTTGGCTATCGCGCTCTGGAATGAGCATGATTCAATTCTCAAAGAACGACTGTTTGGGTTGAGCGGAGATGAAGGCAATCACGGGGAAGATGTAAAAGAGTACTACTTCTACCTGGATAACACGCCCACCCACTCTTATATGAAGATGCTGTACAAATATCCCCAGGTGGCATTCCCCTACCACGACCTGGTCGAAACCAACCGGCAGCGCGGGCGGTTTGACCCCGAGTTCGAACTGATAGATGCTATTCCACAGGCCTTCCAGGACAATCGCTACTTCGACGTATTTATAGAATACGCGAAGGCGGATGAAGAAGATCTGCTCTGCCGGGTGACAGCAGTCAACCAGGGGCCGGATGCCGCTCCCATCCATATCCTGCCGCACCTGTGGTACCGGAATGTGTGGTCATGGGGCTACAATAGTGAGCGCCCGGTTATCCGAGCGACTGGCCCAGGGGAAGCTGAAACGCAGCATCGTCACCTGGGGCGGCGCTGGTGGTATGTGCGGGCTGACGGGCAAACCCCGGAATTACTGTTCACTGAGAATGACACCAACCACAATCGCCTTTATGGTCAGGACAACACAACGCCCTACGTTAAAGATGGCATCCATGAGACAGTCGTCAATGGGCAACGTGGCGGCGTAAATCCAGAGCAAATAGGCAGCAAGGCAGCCGCGCATTTTCAGAAGCTGGTCGCGCCCGGCGAGACATTTGTCGTTCAAATACGCTTCAGCAATAAACAACAGCATCAGCCCTTTGACCAATTGGACGCCATTTTCAACCAGCGCATTCAGGAAGCGGATGCATTTTATGCTACCGTCCACCCGGCTCACCTGAGTCCCGACGAAAAACTCATCCAACGCCAGGCACTGGCCGGGTTATTGTGGAGCAAACAGTTTTATCATTACAGTGTTGAATTGTGGTTGAAAGGCGACCCAGTAGGGACACCAACCCCACCCCAGCATCAAGACGGGCGTAATCACGATTGGGGACATCTGTATAATCTGGATGTGCTTTCGATGCCGGATAAATGGGAATATCCCTGGTATGCCGCCTGGGATACGGCCTTCCAAAGTCTGCCGATAGCAATGGTTGACCCGGAATGGGCCAAACGACAACTTATCCTGCTGCTGCGCGAGTGGTATATGCACCCCAACGGCCAGATACCCGCGTATGAATGGAATTTCAGCGATGTCAATCCACCTGTTCACGCCTGGGCGGCCTGGCGCGTCTATAAGATCACACGAAATATCACTGGCAAGGCTGATACTATTTTTCTGGAGAGAGTTTTTCAGAAGCTGCTGCTCAATTTTACCTGGTGGGTGAACCGAGTTGACCCTGAAGGCAATAACATCTTCCAGGGCGGTTTCCTGGGTTTGGATAATATCAGTGTTTTTAACCGGAGTGCCGCCTTGCCTACCGGTGGCTTCATGCAGCAGGCCGATGGCACAGCCTGGATGGGGATGTACAGCCTGAATATGCTGGCAATCGCCCTGGAACTGGCCCGCACGCATCCGGCCTACGAGGATGTGGCGACCAAATTCTTCGAGCATTTCATCTATATTGCTAACGCCATGCATAATCTGGGCGGCGACAACTATAGTTTATGGGATGAGCAGGATGGCCTGTTTTACGATGTGCTGCGGCAAAATGACGGCAATTATATGCCGATCAAGACGCGATCCATCGTCGGCTTGATTCCTTTGTTTGCGGTGGAAACTCTTGAAACGGACTTGCTGGAAAAATTGCCCCGTTTCCGCCAACGCATGGAATGGTTTATGCGGTATCGCCCACATCTGGTAGAACATATCCCGTCACTGACCGAGCAAGGTGAAGGCGGACGGCTGTTGCTTTCAATACTGAATCGCACGCAATTGGAGCGTATTCTGCAACGAATGCTCGATCCTGAGGAGTTCCTTTCCGATTATGGGCTGCGTTCGGTGTCGAAATATCACGCTGCCCACCCTTATGAATGGCGCATCAACGACCAGACCTATCGTCTTGACTATGAACCTGCCGAGGCCACTACCGGATTATTTGGCGGAAATTCAAACTGGCGTGGGCCAATCTGGTTTCCTTTGAACTATCTGATGGTGGAATCCTTACAGAAATATCATCACTATTACGGTGACATACTCAAGGTGGAAATGCCTACCGGCTCAGGTCAATTTGCCACGTTAGACCAGACAGCAACTCAATTGGCGCAAAGACTTAATATGATCTTTGTGCAACAAGATGGGAAACGCGCCGTATTCGGCAATAGGTCGTACTTCGACAGCCAGCCAGAATGGCGTGATTACATCCCATTTTACGAGTATTTTCATGGGGATACAGGCGCAGGACTTGGCGCGAGCCACCAGACCGGGTGGACAGCTCTAATCGCCCGCTTAATTCAGTATCATGCGGCAAAAAACACTGAAGCGCGGTACAGTTGAAGTAATGTTTTTAAACTATTTGAGCTAGAGGACAGCGCAGACTATGCATGTACTAGGAATCGACATTGGCGGCTCCGGGATTAAAGGGACAATAGTAGATACTGAGACCGGGGAGTTCATAGATGAACGTTACCGTATACCCACCCCGCAGCCCTCTGTACCAGAAGCCGTCGCAGTGACACTGTCGGAAATTGTCAGGCACTTCAATTGGAACGGGCCGGTAGGCGTTACTTTCCCGGCAATCATTAAGAAAGGTGTAGCCTACAGCGCCGCGAATGTTGACCCGGCCTGGATTGGCACAGATGCCGCAATGCTGTTTCAACGACATACCGGTTGTCCGGGTTGCCCGATGTTGATTATAAATGATGCGGACGCCGCCGGTATAGCAGAAATGACATTCGGCGCAGGAAAAGGACATTCCGGGGTTGTCATCATCCTGACACTCGGCACGGGTATCGGCAGTGCGATCTTTGTCAACGGGCAGCTCCTGCCGAATGCCGAACTCGGACACCTCGAAATCAGGGGAAAAGACGCGGAACACCGCGCCAGCGACAAGATACGACAAGACAAGGAACTCAGTTGGAAGAAATGGGCGACCCGCCTTGATGAAGTGCTGCAAAAGATTGAATTTCTGTTCTCGCCAGACTTGTTCATTATAGGTGGCGGTGTCAGCAAAAAGCACGAGCGCTTCCTCCCGCTGCTGAATACACAAGCACCCGTGATACCGGCTGAACTATTAAACGACGCCGGCATTGTCGGCGCAGCGCTGGCGGCATCCTGGACGGTCAACACCCATGAATCCTGATATATTCAAACAGCAGTCGGCGCAACACGCGGCCACTTTTGTCAGGTCGGGTATGGTTGTCGGGCTGGGGTCGGGCAGCACCGCGCGACTGGCAGTCCGGCACATCGGGGAACTCCTGCGGGCCGGGGAACTCACTGATATTGTCGGTATCCCATGTTCCACCACTACCGAAGCGGTTGCCCAGGAATACGATATTCCGCTGACAACGTTGGAGGCGCACCCGGTCATTGATCTGACGATAGATGGCGCGGACGAAGTTGACCCCGCATTGAATCTGATTAAAGGCGGTGGGGGCGCACTCACCCGCGAGAAAATTGTGGCGCAGGCTAGTAAGCGCGAGATCATTATCGTAGATGAAAGCAAACTCTCGCCCATACTGGGGACAACCTGGGCCGTCCCGGTAGAAGTTGTCCCTTTTGGTTACGGCCCACAGCAGCGATACCTGGAATCGCTTGGGGCAGTGGTCACGCTGCGATTGGACAAAAGCGGACACCCCTTCCACACCGACCAGGGTAATATCATCCTGGATTGCAACTTCGGCCCAATAGCGCAACTGCCGGAATTGGCGCACCGGATTAAGCAGCGCACAGGTATTGTTGAGCATGGGCTGTTTATCGGCATGGCAACCGAGGTGATTGTCGCGGGGATTGATGGCATCCGGCACTTAAGGCGGGATACTTGAGCAATTTGCCCGCGACAAATTTGAGATTGGGTTGATCGAAAGGACAAGACAACATGCAATTAGGGATGATAGGTCTGGGCAAAATGGGGGCCAACATGACGAAGCGTTTGTTGGCTGGCGGGCATCACATCATCGTCACCGATCTGAACCCTGATGCAATTGCTGCCGCCACACGAGATGGCGCGTCTGGTGCCCAAAGTGTTGCCGATATGGTTCAACAGATGGCCGTACCCCGCGCCATCTGGGTTATGGTGCCTTCTGGCAAACCAACCGAAGAGACAATCACCCGCCTGATGAGCATGTTGTCACCCGGTGACCTTGTGATTGACGGCGGGAACAGCAATTATAAAGACTCGGTACGTCGAGGGGCGATGCTGGCGGAAAAAGGCCTTCACTTTGTGGATGCGGGAACCAGCGGCGGTGTATGGGGACTCAAGGAAGGGTATAGTCTGATGGTAGGCGGAAGTGCGGAAGCCATCGCGCTCATTCGGCCTATCCTGGAAACACTGGCACCTGCACCAGATCAAGGCTGGGGGCATGTGGGGCATGTGGGTGCGGGGCACTTCACCAAAATGATCCACAATGGTATCGAGTATGGGCTGATGCAAGCCTACGCTGAGGGGTTTGAAATTCTCCGCGCCAAGCAGGAGTTTGACCTTGATCTACACCAGATTGCGGAAATCTGGCGCTTTGGTAGCGTGGTACGTTCCTGGTTGCTTGATCTAACGGCCAACGCGCTGGAAGCAGACCAGGAACTCAGCGATATTAAGGGATGGGTCGCGGATTCCGGGGAAGGCCGCTGGACGGTACAGGAAGCGATTGACCAGAGTGTACCCGCACCAGTGATTACGCTTTCGCTGATGGCCCGCTTCACCAGCCGCCAGGATGAAAGTTATGCCGCCAAGCTGCTGGCAGCCATGCGCAATCAATTCGGCGGGCACGCTGTCAAACGGGAGTAAAGCGTATGCGACCAGAGAGCAATTCACCAACAAGCATCGTGATATTCGGCGCATCCGGTGATCTCACCCACCGCAAACTGGTGCCCGCTCTGTACAACCTGTTTCAGAAGAACAGGATGCCACAGCAGTTCAACATTATTGGCAACGCCCGCAGCCCGATGAGCCATGAGGCGTTTCGCGCTCACATGCGCACGGGGGCGCAAACTTTTTCTGGTGATACCTTCGACAGCGCGAAATGGGACTTATTCGCCCCGCACCTATGGTATCACGCTGGTGACGCCACAAAGCCAGATGATATGACCCTCTTGCAGGAATTCCTGGCTGAACGAGAAAGTGCTCAGGCGAACCGGCTCTACTACTTGTCTGTCGCGCCATTCCTGTATCCAACGATTGTGCAAAATCTGGGTACAAGCCAAATGGCGCGAGATGACGGCGGTTGGCGGCGTATCATCATTGAAAAGCCCTTTGGGATTGATCTGGCTTCGGCGAAAACACTCAATGGAATTGTTCACAGCGTCTTCGATGAAACCCAGGTTTACCGAATTGACCATTACCTGGGGAAAGAGACTGCTCAGAATATCCTATTTTTCCGCTTCGCCAACACGATTTTTGAGCCAATCTGGAACCGGAATTATGTGGAAGACGTACAAATAACGGTTGCAGAAACGGTAGATGTCGGCCACCGCGCTGGGTACTATGACAAAGCCGGTGTACTGCGCGATATGTTCCAGAATCACCTGCTGCAACTGCTGGCATTGGTGACTATGGAGCCGCCCGCCTCTTTCAACGCCACCGCACTCCGCAACGAAAAGGTAAAGGTTCTCAGTGCGATTCGCCCGATAGACATTCAGGGTACAGTACGGGGGCAATATGAAGGCTATCGTCAGGCTGAGGAAGTTGCACCCAATTCACAGACACCAACTTATGCCGCGCTCCGGTTGTACATTGATAATTGGCGCTGGCAAGGAATCCCGTTTTATATGCGTTCCGGCAAGGCGCTAACCGCCAAGACAAGCCAGATTCGCATCCGTTTCCGACGTCCGCCACACCTTATGTTCAATCTGCCGGAAGACGGTAAGGCGTTCGCCCCCAATACACTTTCGATATGTGTACAGCCTGATGAAGGTATGCATTTATCATTTGAGGCCAAACTGCCCGATTCAAATTCCGCCACACGCTCGGTTGATATGGAATTTCACTATCGCGATTCGTTTGGGAAAGTCGCCATCCCGGAAGCATATGAGCGTCTTCTGCTGGATGCCCTGCTAGGCGATGCTTCGCTATTCACCCGCAGCGACGAAATCGAAGTCCTGTGGGGGATTATTGACCCCGTTCTCAAGGGGTGGGAGACTCCCGACGCGCCACAGATTGCCAGCTACCCGCGTGCGAGCTGGGGACCGGAAGCCGCCGACGCGCTGCTGGCACAGGACGGTCATCATTGGGGTCAGGGTTGTATGCATGAGGATCAACAATGAGCGAGACCCGCGTCCTGCCTGGAACACAGCAATTAATGCAGGCGGCAGCCGAAATAGTCACCCAGTTGGCGAAGCAGGCTGTTATTCAACGTGGGCGCTTCAGTCTGGTGCTGTCTGGTGGGTCAACGCCACGCGCGCTGTATCGGCTGCTCGCTACCAGTCCTTATCAGGATGAAATTGAGTGGGCAAATGTGCATGTCTTCTGGGGAGATGAGCGCTGTGTCCCCCCGGACGACGCTGAAAGTAACTACCGAATGGCGCGCGCGTCGCTGCTCGATCACGTGGCTATCCCCCCGACGAGCATTCACCGGATATGCGGCGAATTGTCACCGGAGGATGCGTCTGATGACTATACGCAAACGCTGGTCTCGTTTTTCAGGGACGGTATTCCGCGATTTGACCTGGTTTTACTGGGGATGGGAGACGATGGTCATACTGCCTCGCTGTTTCCGCACACTGCGGCACTGAATGAAACGCAGAAGTGGGTTACGGCTAACTATGTACCGCAAAAGGATGTGTGGCGCATCACCCTGACTCTGCCGGTAATCAACGCGGCCCGGCAGGTTATATTCCTGGTCGCAGGCGCGCCAAAAGCAGAACGGCTGCGCGAAGTTCTGTATGGACCAAGGCAACCGCATGATCTACCCGCTCAAAGTATTCAGCCAACGAACGGTAATCTGCTGTGGCTGGTAGATGCAGCAGCAGCCAGCACCCTGCCCCACACATGATTACTTACACACCTATCAGTCTGCGGGTCTCGCCACAATAACGAGGCGGCGGTTATAGTCCTGACGACTAGCATCGTAACCACTGGCCGTATCGCAGGTAATCAGTGTAAGCTGGTCATGATTCGTTGGATACAGCACGCTGAGGTCCGTGTAATCCACGTAAAGAATGCTATCAATGCGATAAGTGTGCTCAATTTGACCATCAAACACAACAATGGTAGCCCCTTCGTGCAATTCACTTAAATTCGCAAAAACGCCGTTGCCCAGATCAGGCATTTTTGCATGGGCCGCCAGAACAATATTGCCACTTTGCCCCAGTCCAGGCGTACCTTCCAGATGACCTATCTGACTTTCCCAGGGGTCAATGATCCAACTGGAATCCCCAAGCGGGAACTCAATAATGGGCGCGGAGACGCGAATACTCGGAATTATGAGTGTAGGCGCCGCGCCATCATTCCCGCTAGCAAAGAGCACACAAGGTACAAAAGCAAGCAATACGAACAGAAACGCCAACGATACAACCCTAAACAATTGAGACATAATTGTGCGTCAACCTTTTTCAGTGAAGGCATTATTGATTAGACAACACAATTATAAGAGTCAGCGAATGATTCAGAGCCTTAAGAAACGGCGAAGTTTACTGATTGTAACCTGTGCGTGCCCTATTCCATATTCACCTAAAGCGAAGCACCGTGCCGTGTCCGGAGCATATCAGCAGCGCGTTTAACCGCTTCCCTGGACTCAGCTTCAGACCATCCCAATGACTCACCCACAATAGGCGCAAGTTCGGCTAACAGGTCAGAGGTCACCTGCCCCAGCATCGCCAGCAGTGACCGGCGCAGCAGGAGATCATCCAGGTGAACTACTTTCTCGCGTTCGACCAAGAACCGTATTTCGCGGCGAGTGTAATCCGGTCGGTGATGCAGCGGTTCATCCTCACCAGCGGCGCAAAATGCTGCAATCTCGGCGGCACGAGTGCCATAACGAGCAAACAACACCGCAATACGCTCGCCTGAAACATTGGTTCGCTGCTGCGTGGCAGCCAGCCACTGCTGTTTGTCTACATCACTGCGGGGGTATTCTGCGCCACCGCCAATCGGCATCGTTTCTGTACCCGCCCGGCGGGGCTTGCCCAGGCGGGCCAGCAATTTATCCGCAGTTTGTTCGCCAAAAGCGCGGAAGCTCGTCCACTTGCCACCGACAAGCGAATAAACTGGAAATGCAACTGAATCATCCGGTTCGGTAATGCGAATACTATGGTCGCGGCTGATCTGCCCGGCGGTAGCGGCGTCACTGGCAGGCAGCGGGCGCACGCCGGTAAACCAGAATACTACATGCGAACGATCCACCTTGATGGTCGGGAAAACCAGGTTAACCATGCCTAAGATGTAATCCACTTCCTCATCGGTGACCGCAGCCATGTCGGGATCGTCAATGTGAATGTCTGTTGTCCCGGCCAGCACCTTGTCCATAAGTGGGAAAAACAGGCAAATACGCCCATCTTTGTTCTCAAAGAACAGCTCATGTCCTTGGGTGGCAGCGTGTAGTTCCGGGTGGTCAATGACCAGATGCGCGCCTTTTGTGCCGCCAATAAAGTGTGTCTGCTTGCCCAGAGAATGATTAGCGAAGTCAATCCAGGGACCAGCCGCGTTGACGACGATTTTGGGCTTAACCTGGTAAGCGTCGCCCGTCAACTCGTCGCGCAGGGTGACCGTATCCCCCTCCCCATCCTGGAGCGAAACGTAGTTTAACGCCCTCGCCTCCGGCGACAGTGCTTCGGCATCCGTTACTAACTCCATGCAGATACGCTCCGGGTAGGGCATCCAGGCATCATAGTATGTGGCTGTCGCGATGACATCCCGGTTTAGCTGGGGCCGCTGCAAGAGCGAGGGCGCACTCAAACGAAATGTGTGGGTGGGCATAGTCCGGTAGGAACGGGCGAAAAAGTCATACATCATCAGGCCGAGCTTGATAATAACCGCGCCTCGCTCACCAGGCTTATCCCGCAGCCCAAAGAACTTGAGCGGCGCATTTAGGATGCCGGAAAACCACTTAAAAATCGGGATGGTGGTGGGGAGCGGCTTCACATAGTGCGGCGCGTTAATCAGCAGCCGGTTACGTTCAGTCAACGCTTCTCGAACCAGGCGAAACTCGGCGTTCTCGAGATAGCGCAGTCCGCCGTGTACCATGTGGGACGAACCAGCGCTGGCTCCGCTGCAAAAGTCACCACGATCCACCAACAAAACATCCACGCCGTTTAGCGCCATTTCCCGAAAAACACCGATCCCGTTAATCCCCGCGCCTACAATCAACACGGAGACATTGGGGTTACTACGCAGTTTTGCCAACACTTCTTGCCGGGTACTCATCTTTTGTCCTTATGCTTTATATATCGTGCGATACAGCACGTCTAATGGTTCTGAAGTCAGGAAGCCGTCAGCAGCGCCATTTGCCCCCACTTTATAGGACGCAAACACCATCGCTTTGCGAATCGCTTCATAGGGGCTTCCAGTTTCCAAGTAGCCATGCAGAAATGCCGAAAAGAGTGCATCCCCCGCCCCAATGGTGTTGATGATCGGGCGAGTCTGCACCGCCGGCACACGCTCCATGAAATGATCCGCTCGTACTGATAATAACGCCCCTTGTGCCCCCAGACCAATGACAATAATCGCGTTTCCGTACTGATTCTGCACACGCTGCGCCCATTCTTCCGGCGAACACGGCAGATGCTCGTCGCTCATAAACAGGATGTCTGCATTTGCCATGAAATCGTGGTTATACGAATCGTCGAGGTTATCAATAGTATGGACATCGGTGGCAACCAGGACACCCGCCTTTTTCGCCCGCATCAGGAAAGGCCGTGAAAAGTTGATATTGCACAGGGCCGCCAACGAGCACCCCGCCAGGGCTTCCTCAAACCGCTCCGGCGGGTAGTTTCGCTCCTGGATGTCCTTCAAGTCAACATTGATCTGCCGCCGCCCGGTGTCGTCGTAGAGGATAACAGACTGCGGCGTTTGTTCAAGCGTATCCAACACGAATTGGCCGGGGATACTATCAGCGGCCAGGGAGTCCCGTACCAGTGTGCCGTTCGGGTCACACCCAATCATCGAGAGAAAATGCACTGAATCGCCCAGTGTCGTCAAGGCCTTGGCGAGGTTATAGCCCACACCGGAAACGGTGCTGCGAATCCCGAAAAACGGATAACGCACCGGGTAATAGTGAACCGGGAATCCCTCAACCTTGAGCGTGGTTTCAATGTTGATGAGACCGGAAATCAGGATGGTCATCGTAGAGAACAATCTCCTTCATGGGGCGTACACCGGTACACTTCATCTCGTTTGTTATCTGTGACGATGACAGAACGGCCATCTGTGCTCAGATATAGCTCATGAGGCCGATAAAGCCCACGAGGGTCTTGCGGGTCTACGATATACCCTTTTATCGTTTGGCGGAAAATCTCGTTACAAAATATTATTCCCCGCGCACATTTGTAAAGAACATATATATGCGCAGATGCAAAATCAGCAAAATGGTATTCACCATCATCCGAAACCGGATAGTAGGAAAGCGTGTAGTCATTTCCCTCAAGACGGACGGTATGGACTCGTCTATGCATGTATTCTACGGGTTCAAATATCAGAAAAGGAAGCATCATACAGCAACAAGACGGAAGTAACAAAGCAATTCCCATCCAAATGCTCTGGCGCTTTAAGGCATATAAAACGGCACTCCCTACAAATCCATTCAGTGTCAGCCAGATTGAAACTGACTTCACACTCGCAACAAATCCAAAGGACAAGAAGATATTCGGGTCAGGCATTCCAGCCAAAATCAGAAGGGAGACGACATGGCACCAAAGAAACAACCAGGAGAGCACAAATACCGGCAGCCACTTATTATCCCGAAGAAAGCCTATACGAGACATATTGAGTGTTACTCCGCCCAGCCTTTCGCTCGTTCGACGGCACGTCCCCACCCGGCATACAGCGCCTCACGCTGGTCGGCGGACATGGCGGGTTCAAAGGTCTGCTCGACTGCCCACTGCTGCGCGATTTCTTTCTGCGATGACCAGAAGCCTGTCGCTAAACCAGCGAGATAAGCTGCACCTAACGCAGTAGTTTCGGTCACGGCAGGACGCTGCACCGGCACGCCCAGAATATCCGCCTGAAATTGCATGAGGAAGTTATTGCGCACCGCGCCGCCATCCACCCGAAGCGTCTGCAGGTCGAGGCCGGAGTCGGCGTGCATGGCACTCACCACGTCCCGCGTCTGATACGCGATGCTTTCCAGCGTAGCGCGGACAAGCTGCGCCCGGCCACTTCCCCGCGTGAGGCCGACAATCGTGCCACGCGCGTACTGATCCCAGTACGGTGCACCCAGGCCGACGAACGCCGGAACGACATACACCCCGTCGGTAGTGGTCACACTGCGGGCGATGGCTTCGGTTTCGGCGGCATCGTTCACGAGCTTCATCTCGTCACGCAGCCATTGAATGGCGGCTCCGGCGATAAAGATGCTCCCTTCCAGCGCATAGTGGGTTGCGCCGCTTTCACCCACTTTCCAGGCGACTGTCGTGAGTAGATTATTCTTCGAGGCGACGGCTTGCGTACCAGTGTTAAGCAGCATGAAACAGCCCGTACCATAGGTATTCTTCGCCATACCGCTGGTGTAGCAGGCCTGCCCGAAGGTCGCCGCCTGCTGGTCGCCGGCGATACCGGCAATTGGAATCGCTTTCCCGAACAATGCCGGGTCAGTTTCGCCGTACACCATGCTGCTTGCCACAACCCGCGGCAGCATGGATTGAGGGATATTCAGCCGTTTGAGAATCGTGCTTGACCACCAGTGTTTATGGATGTCGTAGAGCAGAGTCCGGCTGGCATTGCTCACATCGGTGATATGCAACCTGCCGCCGGTCAGCCGCCAGACCAGGAATGAGTCAATCGTGCCAAAGGCGAGTTCCCCGCGTTCGGCTTTTTCCCGCGCGCCGGGGATATTCTCCAGTATCCAGGCGACCTTCGTACCGGAAAAATAGGCATCAGTCACAAGGCCGGTCTTGTCCCGAATCGTCTGGTCAAACCCCTCGGACTTAAGCGTATCGCAGAACCCGGCGGTGCGACGATCCTGCCAGACGATGGCATTGTGGATAGGCTGACCGGTAGCACGATCCCAGACGACGGTCGTCTCGCGCTGATTGGTGATACCGATAGCAGCGATATCCTCTGCTGCCAGATTATGTCCTGCGATGACATCCCGTGCTACCTTCCACTGGCTCTGCCAGATGGCTTCCGGGTCGTGCTCCACCCAACCCGGTTTGGGGTAAATCTGCGGGAATTCCTGCTGTACTGATGCCACGATACGACCATCCCGGTTAAACAGGATCGCACGGGAGGAGGTTGTCCCCTGGTCAAGTGCCAGAATGTAGTCTGCCATAATCAACCTTTCATCAACAAAGTCATAATCTTCCGTAGTGAACGACAATCTCGCTCACTATTGCTTACCCTTCACTATTTCACCAATGCCGCCAGCATGGCTTTTACCGTGTCCAGTTCATCCTGAATAATCGTGTGTCCGATCCCTGGATACAGCCGCTTGGTCACCGCCGCTCCCATACGGGTCAACACTTCTGCCGATTCACTGACGCGGGATGCGGGAACATGGGCATCGGGATCACCAGAGCCGAGGAATACAGGTGTGTGTTCCAGAGAACCGGAATAGGGACGGAGGGTCGCGCCGATCAATCCCCCGCTGAATCCTACGACACCCCCGTAGCGCCGGGCATTCCGGGCGGCATATTCCAGTGCCAGGCAAGCGCCCTGCGAAAAACCAAGAAGAATCACTTTTTCTGCCGAAACCCCTGCCGCTTCTATATGTGCCAGAACGGCCTCAACTGCGGCCAACGCAGAGGACAACCGGGGTTCATTTTGCGCGACTGGCCGCAAGAAACTATGCGGATACCAGGTATGTCCTTCGGCTTGTGGCGCGAGGTAGGCAAAACCCGGTTGACCGATGTCCGGGATTAGCGAGAGGATACTTTCCGCTGGCGCACCGCGTCCATGTAACAGGACAGCAGCGGCGGCGGCAGTCGCTAGCGGCTCACCGGCGGCAAGGACTGGCTGTCCCCAATGCGGGTTGTGCGCGTTTGCATCACTACTCATCGTCCACCCCCGGCGCAACCCAGGCAGGAACATTGAGCGGCTGTAATGCGCCCTCAATTTTCGTGCGATACGTCTCCAGCCAGGGCGGAAGTTTCAGATTTTCTCCCAGGCTGGAAACATCCTCATCCACTGAGAAGCCCGGCCCCATTGTCGCCAGCTCAACAATATGCCCATCAGGGTCATTGGTGTAAATACTCTTGAAGTATACCCGTTCCATTACCGGGGAAACACGGAATCCGGCTCGAATCAGTTTTTCCCGGTATTCCAGTTGTACATCTTCATCAGGAACAGCCAGCGCGAAGTGATGGGTCTGCCCGATACCAATCTGCGCTGGACGGTTTTTGAGCGGATCGCGCTCAAAGTAAGTGATTACTGTGCCGGGGTTGCCCTCCCCCACTCCCCAATACCAGTGTGCTGAATTAGGGTCATCAAAATTCGAGGTCATCTTCACCCGCCGCATCCCCAGCAGTCCATTGTAGAAGGCATGAGTCCGCTCGATATCTGCGCCAATCGCCGTGATATGGTGCATCCCATGGGAAAGTGCCATGTCTGCGGTAATATCCGGCACGGGTTCCTGCCAGGTGGTCGCCTGAATGCGGGTTTCATCACGGTTGTTGACAATCATCTGCGGTGGCGGTTGGCGATATTCGCTCCCAATGCTTTCCGGGGCTTCATCCACAGTCCAACCGGGGCCGGATGTGGCAATTTCAATGATGACACCATCCGGGTCTTTGAGGTAAATTGAGGTGAAGTAGTGCCGGTCTAAAGGGCCGTGTACATCAATCTGATGATCGGTCAGACGGCGTTTCCACTTCAGGAGGCCATTATAGTCCGCCACCTGTAGCGCGTAATGATGCGTGCCACCCACCCCCCAGCGACCTTTGGGAACATGCGGCCACTCAAAATAGGTGATAGCCGAGCCAGGACTACCAGTTGCATCGCCAAAATACAGGTGATAACTACCTGGGTCATCGAAATTGACTGTCTGTTTAACCAGCCGCAAACCCAGGACACGGGTATAAAAGTCCGTTGTCCGCTGCGCATTGGCGCAAACCAGTGTGATATGGTGCAATCCTAAAATAGACATCATCCCTACCTATACAACTCACTCGAAACAGTCATCAACAAAATACGGAAAACCCGAAAAGAATTATCCGGCCCGCGTCACCAGCAGCGCGGTGTAAACCGAAAACACAATCAACATTTGCGCTGGGCCATAAGTCAACCACACAATATCCCCGATGTAGCGAAAGCGCAGATTATTAAACAACTGCGCTGCCAGAATCAGGTCACTCAATAAAAATAACGCAGCCCCTAGTGCGAGTGGAGCAAAACCACCCGCCTGCAACACTAACCCAGTGGCAAACCCGGCGGTACTGGCGAGCAGCAGCGCATAGGGCAAAGCAGCGTAGTGCAAAAAGGTCGCCTGCTGTCCCCTGAAAACTACAATATACCAGCCAAGTAATCCAACCAGCAACCACAAGGCTAATGCTCCCCAACGGGCGCCTGGCTCATCCAAACCCTGCTGGCCGCCAAAGCCCACAAAAGTGATGATGTAGAAGATGTGGCCGATTCCAAACGAGCCAATCCCGCCAAGAACATAATCTTTCAGCGGGAGCAAACCCGCCATAAACAGGTCTCCCAGGAAACCGAAGGACATCCCCACAGCAACCAACAAGGCATAAGTCGCCACCGGCGTTTCACGCATGAAGACGGCCCAGCTCCAACCAGCAACGACCAGCACTACCGACGACGCCATGCGTGTCCAGGTGCGCATCCGGTGAGTCTGGTCGGCGTTAATCTTACCAAAGAGGAAGCCGCCAAACAGAAATACTGCCCATGACAGCAAAAGAACTGTCAACCACAGACTCTGTACATTACTTTGCAGTTCAAGAAACATTTTTATTTACTCCCCGGCCATGCCGGATCCAAAAAACGCTGAATTTCAATCAAATAACCACCTGGGTCGCGCAGGAAGCAGTGATAAATGTTGAATTTAGGGTTGTACTGCGGCGGTTTCTCAAAATGAATGCCCTGGGCCTGCAAGTAGGCGTACCAGCCATCCACATCGGGCGTGACAAGCGTGAAGATCACCCGATTGGCTTCTGCCAGGTCATGTACCAGCCCGTCTCGCTGGCAGATACCGATAAAGGCTTCCCCCACGACCTGATAAATCCGGCATGTACCCTGGTCAAGTACGAGCGATAAGTGAAGCACATTTTCGTAAAATGCGACGCTGGCCGACAGATCTTGTGTGTAAAGAAAGGTCACTTGTTGGTTTATCGGTAGTGGCATCATCAACGCTTGCCCTCATCGTTGCCAATGATGTTACGATTCATTGTGCCAGGAGGTAAAGCCCCTTGCCCAAAGCCCAGGACGGATTATCATAGATAGAGTGCATAAACTTATTTGTGAGGTATGCACAGATAAACTACAGTTACCATCATACATCCATCATCCCGACAGTGGGAAACACAAAGGACATACATGAACACGCAAGATTATATCGCATTAGAAAACCAATATAACGCCCATAACTATAAACCGCTGGATGTGGTTCTGGAACGGGGTGAGGGTATCTGGGTCTGGGACGTAGAGGGCAATCGCTATCTCGACTTTTTGAGCGCGTATTCGGCTGTCAACCAGGGTCATAGCCACCCGCGTATTCTGAAAGCCATGATGGAACAGGCGGCGCGACTTCCGCTCACCTCACGCGCATTCCGTAACGACCAGCTTCCGCTGCTGGCACAAGAATTGTGCGAACTCACTGGCTATGAGATGATGCTGCCGATGAACAGCGGCGCAGAAGCCGTCGAAACAGCATTAAAGGCGGCTCGAAAATGGGGCTACGAAGTGAAAGGCGTGGCTGCTGGTCAGGCAGAAATCATTGCTTGTGAAGGCAATTTCCATGGGCGCACAATCAGCATTATCGGATTCTCAACAGAAGCGCAATACCGGAATGGTTTTGGCCCATTCACACCGGGTTTCAAAACCGTTGCGTATGGTGATGCCGATGCGCTGGAAGCGGCTATTACCCCCAATACAGTCGCCTTCATGGTTGAACCTATCCAGGGAGAAGGCGGCGTCGTTATCCCACCCGACGGCTATCTCAAGCGAGTACGCGAGATATGTGATCGGAATCAGGTACTCCTCATCCTGGATGAAATCCAGACCGGGTTGGGACGTACCGGCCAGTTGATGGCCGCTGATTGGGAACAGGTCAGACCGGACATGGTGACGATTGGCAAGGCGCTCTCTGGGGGTTTCTATCCGGTATCGGCGGTACTGTCGAACCGGGAAATCCTGGGGGTATTTAAGCCGGGCGATCACGGAAGCACGTTCGGTGGCAACCCGCTGGCATCCGCTATCGCCCGCGAGGCGCTCAAGGTGCTGGTAGATGAAGGGTTAATCACAAATGCCCGCGAGATGGGGGCATACCTTAAGGGAAGACTTGAGCGCATCGAAAGCGACCATATCAACGAAGTGCGGGGGCGGGGTCTACTGATTGGGGTGGAACTCAAGCCCCAGGCGGGAGGGGCGCGGCGGTTTGCCGAGGCGCTCAAGCAGGAAGGACTGCTCTGCAAAGAGACGCACCAGCACGTCCTGCGTTTTGCGCCGCCGCTGGTCATCACGCGCGCCGATATTGACTGGGCATTGGAACGGATTGAGCAGGTGCTTTTGATGGCGTAAGTAATCGTTTGTAAAACATTCGCGATTGTATTAAAATCTCGCATGGAGATTGAACCATCTGCCGGTCTCAAGAAGTAAGGGTGGTATACGGTGGTTCACTTCGCCTGATTAAAGTACTTTAATCTACTTAAGGAGTTTGTGTATGCGATCTGTACTGCGTGTAATGCCCCTCTTTGTGCTGTTGCTGGCACTGAGCGTGGCGCTTGTCCCCGCTGCGGCGCAGGACATGATGTCCTATTCAACCGACTGCGCGGCTGAAGGGTACACCGGCACGTTCCAGTCTGTCGAAGCTGTGGATGCCATGACGGTCAAGTTCACTCTGTGTTCGCCCGACCCGGCGTTTCCGGCTAAAGTTGCCTTCTCAGCCTTCTCGATCCAGCCATCGGAGTACCTGGAAGCAACCGGCGGTGGTGGCGATCTCATCACCAGTCCGATTGGTACTGGCCCATACAAATTGGAACGGTGGGATCAAGGTAACGAAATGGTCCTGACCCGTAACGAAGATTACTGGGGCACCCCGGCGATTGAGCCGACGGTGATCTTCCGCTGGAACGCTGAAGCCACAGCGCGCCTGCTTGAACTCCAATCCGGCAATATTGACGGGATGGACAACCCGGCACAAGGTGACTTCGCTGTGATTGAAGCCGACCCGAACCTGGCGCTCTACCTCCGTAGCGGTACGAACGTTTTCTATCTGGGCATGAATAACCGTATCGCCCCGTTTGACAGCCTTGAAGTCCGCCAGGCTCTTGCCTATGCGATTGACCGCGAACGCATTGTGGCAAACTTCTACCCGCCCGGCTCCTCCGCAGCCACTCAGTTTATGCCCCCCAGCATCTTTGGGTTCACTGGGGAAGTCAAGCCGTTGGACGATGGCATGACCGTTGATGAAAAGCTGGCGAAGGCCGCCGAACTGCTGGACGCCGCTGGTTATCCGGTTGGTGATGATGGCACTCGTTTCACTGTCACGATTAATTACCGTGACGTGGTGCGTGGCTACCTGCCCAGCCCCGGTGTTGTGGCCCAGGATATCCAGGCACAACTCGCTCAACTCGGTATCGTGGTGAACATCGAAGTGATGGAATCCGGTGCATTCCTGGATGCTTCCGACGCCGGTCAGCTGGCTTTCTACATGCTGGGCTGGGGCGCGGACTATCCGGATGCCACTAACTTCCTGGACTTCCACTTTGGTGAAGGTTCAAGCGATCAGTTCGGCGACAAATTCCCCGAAATCACTGAGCCGCTGAAGCAAGCCGCATCATTGGCGGATACCGGCGAACGGTATCAGATTTACATCCAGGCGAATGAAGCTATTCGTGACCTGGTGCCAATGATCGCCATTGCACATGGCGGTAACGGCGCGGCCTTCCAGGCTCGCATCGCCGGCGCTTATGCTTCGGATATTGGCGCGGAACAATTCGCTCTTATGGAAGACCCGAACGACGACAACCTCGTCTGGATGCAGAACGCGGAACCGATTGGCCTGTACTGCGCTGACGAGACCGATGGTGAAACACTGCGTGCCTGTGAGCAGATCAATGAATCGCTCCTGGCATACGAAGTCGGCACAGGCCGTCCGATTGGGCGCTTAGCCTCCGACTGGAGTGCCAGCGATGATCTGACCGAATGGACATTCACCCTCCGCGAAGGCGTGAAGTTCCATGACGGTTCCGACCTGGATGCGAACGACGTGGTGCTTTCGTATGTCGTTCAGTGGGATGCCGCGCATCCGCTGCATGTTGGTCGCGATGGCAACTTCACTTACTTCTCCGGTCTGTTTGGCGGCTTCATGAATCCGCCGGCTTCCGAGTAAGTCTGATTGACGATACGGCACCGCCGCACCAGCACAATCGGCGCGGTGCCGTGTTTTATCCATTCCAGAAAGACAGTGGCGGGGTAATTAAAACCCCGCCATGTGTTACATCCTTATTTAATTGTGCATCAGAATTTGTGACCTTATGTCTACTTTTGCATTACGACGCATTGCAATGACAATCCCGGTCTTATTAGGGATTCTGATCGTTACTTTTGTGATGCTCCGGTTAATTCCAGGCGACCCATGCCGGGCGGTTTTGGGCGAACGCGCTACCGATGAAGTCTGCGATGCTTATGCCGAGCGTTATGGCCTGAATAAACCGATTACCGAGCAGCTCATCATCTATCTCGGGCGTACTTTACGCGGCGACCTGGATGTCTCGTTTCGTTTTAGCCGCCCGGTAGCGGATCTCATCGTTGAACGGTTGCCAACCACACTTGAATTAGCTGCATCGGCTCTGCTCTTTGCGACACTCGCAGGCATCCCACTGGGCATCATTTCTGCTTACCGTCATAACTCAGCAATTGACGTCGGGACCATGATGGGGGCGAATCTGGGTGTTTCTATGCCCGTCTTCTGGTTAGGCTTGATGCTGGCATTTTTCTTCGGTGTCGTTCTAAAGGATACCCCTTTCGCGCTCCCCCCATCAGGGCGATTGTCTGCCGGGGCCAACTACGCTCCTTTTTATGCCGTCTGGGGAATAGCCGATAGTGAAGCAACTGCCAGCAGCCTGTTAATTTTCCTCTCACGTTTGAATATTCTCAACAGCCTGCTGACGCTCAATATTACGCAATTGCTTGACGCTCTGCGCCACATGATACTCCCGGCAATGGCAGTCGGCACCATACCTTTAGCGATTATCGCCCGAATGATGCGCTCTAGCCTGCTGGAAGTGCTGCGGATGGATTATGTGCGTACTGCCCGCGCCAAAGGATTGAGTGAGTATGCCGTTGTCCTCGGTCACGCGGTACGAAATGCCCTTCTGCCGGTGGTGACAGTAATCGGCCTGAGTTTTGGCGCATTGGTCAGCGGCGCGGTGCTGACTGAAACCGTATTTGGGCTTTCGGGGGTTGGGCGCATTCTTTTCGATGGAATCAGCGCTCGCGACTATACGCTGGTACAAGGCATTACGATTGTGACCGCAATCAGTTTTGTCATTATCAACCTGATTGTAGACGTTCTATACGGCTACCTTGACCCACGCATTCGACTGGAATAAAGTATGGACAGTGTTGTATCCCTCGAACTCAGCAACCAAGGAAAAAATCAAAGAACTTACAATTTTTGGCTGGAACTGCTGGGAAATCTACGGCGCAATCGCTCAGCAGTAACCGGTTTCATCATCATTGCCTTGCTCGTCGTGATTGCGATCTTCGCTTCAGTAATCGCCACACACGATCCATTACTGCCAATGTTCGGACTACCGGGGGAAACACCTCCCCTGCCGCGCAAAGCACCCTGTATTCATTTGCTGGGATGCGATGTCGAAGAAGCACAACATCTCATGGGTCTGGATCTGAATGCCCGTGATCTTTTCAGCCGTGTCATCTTTGGATCAAGAACTTCGTTAGTGGTGGGCGTTTTCTCAGTATCATTTGCCATCACAATCGGCACGCTGCTCGGGTTAATCGGCGGATATGCCGGGGGCTGGATAGACAACATCATCATGCGCATGATGGATGTGATGCTGGCTTTTCCATCCCTGCTGCTGGCTATTACAATTGTCACGATTCGTGGGCCGGGGTTGGAGAATGCCCTATTGGCGATTGCGATTGTCTCGATCCCACAGTATGCCCGCGTAACGCGCTCCAGCGTTTTGAAGGTCAAGGAAGAAGAGTTCGTCACAGCAGAACGCTCGCTTGGCGCTGAAAGCTGGCGAATCGTTTTCGTTCATATTCTGCCACATGCCCTGACTCCCTTGATTGTTCAAGCCACATTGGGGATCGGTGGCGCGGTGCTGGAAGCTGCGGGTTTAGCATTCCTGGGACTGGGCGCACAACCTCCTACGCCGGAGTGGGGCTTCATGTTGAGTGAAGCGCGGGCGTATATCTTCACCTCACCGCATCTGGTATTCTTCCCTGGGATTGCCATCACACTTACCGTGCTTGGCTTCAACCTGTTGGGGGATGGTCTGCGTGATGCGCTTGACCCGCGTCTGAACCGAGACTAAACCATGTCTATGCAAATAAAGGCTGCGGTTCTGTATGAGCCGCACCAACCATTTGTGATTGAAACTGTCACATTGGACCCACCCCAAACGGGTGAAGTGTTGGTAAAAATCACTGCAAGTGGGGTATGCCACAGCGATTATCATCTGGTTTCAGGGGCCACGCGGCACCCGATGCCAGTGATCGCCGGACATGAGGGGGCCGGCGTCGTTGAAGCGGTGGGGCCAGAGGTTACCGGCATCCAACCTGGCGATCATGTCACACTCAATTGGGCGCCTGCCTGTGGCAACTGTTTTTACTGCCAACATGAGCAACCCAATCTCTGTGATACCTTCACCGGGCCAATCTGGGCGGGCACAATGCTTGACGGCACAACCCGTTTGCACCGTCTAGACGGTAGTCCGATCTACGCTTACTGCGGCCTGGCAACCTTTGCAGAATATGCAGTCATCCCCCAGGAAAGCTGCGTGGTTATCCGGCGCGATGTGCCACTGAATGTAGCAGCGCTGGTGGGCTGCGCAGTGGCAACCGGGGTGGGCGCAGCGATGTATACCACTCATGTCCGCCCTGGGGATAGTGTGGCAATATTCGGCTGCGGTGGGGTCGGGCTGAACATTATTCAGGGTGCGGCGCTGTGTGGTGCGGGAACAATAATTGCTGTAGATACCAATCCCGCCAAGATGCCCATCGCCCGACAGTTTGGCGCGAGTCACACGATCCTTGCTGAAGACGATTCCGAAGTCACCCTGAACGCGATCCGTGACCTGACCGGCGGACGAGGCGTAGAACATGCGTTTGAAGCCGTCGGTGTACCCGCAATACAGGAACTCGCCTTCGCTGCGGCGCGACCAGGTGGGAGTGTCATCTTTGCCGGGCTTTCTGCGATGGGGACAGCGACTAACTTGCCTGGCGCGATCATTACCCGGCAGGAAAAAACCATCCGGGGCAGCTATTATGGCACGGTGAACGCCAGGCGCGATTTCCCTCTGTTCATTGATCTCTATCTCGCGGGCAAACTGAAACTTGATGAGCTTATCTCACAGGAATACCGCCTGGAGGAGATCAATACGGCATACGACACCCTGCTTACCGGGGCAACCGCACGCGGTGTGATTGTTTTCCGGTAAGAATCAAAACGGCGGCAGGACAGCCCCGCCACCGTTCTCCATTTGCCGCTTCTGGTCAGCGCAACTGCTCACTGATTAACTGCTGGTAATAGCGAGCGCTCGACTTGAAGGTGCGTTTCTGAGTGGCATAATCCACATAGATGATGCCGAAGCGCTTATTGTAGCCTTCTGCCCACTCAAAATTATCCAGCAAGCTCCAGACGAAATATCCCTTAAGCGGCACACCCTGCTCAATCGCTTGCGATGCCGCTGCGAAGTGGTCACGTAAATAGGCCGCCCGCCGAGGGTCATTTACTACGCCCTGAGCGGGAGGGGGATCATCAAAAGCTGCGCCGTTTTCGGTGACATAAATTACCGGTGGCTTGTATTCTTCTGCCACTCGTACCAGCAGCTTACGCAACCCGTCGGGGTAAATTTCCCAGCCCATTGCAGTAAATTCACTTCCGTCCGGCTCAACATCTTTTGAGGAGAACAGCCCATCGGAACCGGCGACAAACAGGTGGCGTCTGTAATAATTAATCCCCAGGAAATCCACCGGCACGGCTGCTGACTTCACTGCTGCCAGGTCTATATCCTCCAGGATATCGCCGAGCAAAGCCACTATATCAGCCGGATACTGTCCCTTAAGAGCCGCATCCAAAAACCAACGGTTCTTAAATCCGTCTTCCCGATAAGCAGCCTGAACATCGGCCTCATTGTCAGTCGGAGACTCAAAATACCCCAGGTCAATGGTGATGCCAACTCGCGCATTGGGGACAGCCTGGCGAATCACCGGGACAGCTGCACCATGTGCCAGCATCAGGTGATGCGCCACAAGGTAGGCGGCTTTTATATCCTGCTTGCCAGGTGCATGTGTGCCAAAGAAGTTGCCAACAAAAGAGATCACAAATGGCTCATTTAAGGTCGTCCAATCTGTGATGCGATCCCCCAGAGCGTTTGCCATGACGCCAGCATAGTCCCCAAACCACTTCACACTGTCCGGGTTTTCCCAGCCGCCTTTGTCCTGTAGTGCCTGCGGCAAGTCCCAGTGATAGAGTGTGATAAATGGTCGAATATCGGCTTCAAGCAGTTCATCTACCAACCGGCTGTAGAAGTCTATGCCAGCCCGGTTGATCTGACCTATCCCATTGGGCAGCACGCGCGGCCATGATGTCGAAAAGCGATAGGCTTTCAACCCTAGTTCCTTCATCAAGGCGACATCTTCACGATACCGATGGTAATGGTCACAGGCAACATCACCTGTATCGCCGTTGACCACGTTGCCCGGTGTGTGCGAAAATCGGTGCCAGATACATTCTCCGCGCCCGTCCGTTAAGCCGCCACCTTCAATCTGATAGCTGGCAGTGGCAGCACCCCACAAAAAATCTTTTGGAAAGACCATAAAACCTCTCAGGCTACCCACATATCAACGCTGAATAACATTAATTGCATCCCCAGCAGTAAAATGCTGAAAACCGTCCAACCGCGATCAAAAGCAGTGTTGCGTCCCAGGCGACTCAGGAAAATGTAGATTGAAGGAACGACCAGCACATAGCGGATCAAACTTTGCGGAGCGCCAGTGGTTATGGTAATCGCCAGTCCGAGGAGGCCAAACAGCGCCACGCCGGGATAACGGCGCAGCGTCGCAAGGCAGGCCACAATTGCCAGGCCAACACCAAAGAACTCCAGCAGATAATAAGCACGCATCTGCGGGTTTCCACCATCCATAATTTGCTCAACCGCGAACTGTACACCTGCCGAAAAACGCTCCATATCCAAGAAACTACGCCCAAACCAGTGATCTTCTACCAGGCTATGTTGCACACCCAGTGTTATGTACCATACGGCATAGGCCAGAACTGGCACGAGCACCAACAGTCCCCGCAGTAAAGCCTGGGTTGAAAACCGAAAATTGCGCCATCCGCCGGTCTCATCCAACCAGGCCAAAGCCAGCGGAATAATGAGGACAGCGCCCAGCGCTCGTGTCCAGGTTGCAAAGGCGGCCAGCAATGCTGCCCAGAATAATTGCTTGCGGCGGGCAAGAGCCAGCGAACCAAACGCCAGCGCGATGAAGAGTCCCTCGGTATATACTTGGGCCAGGAAGAAACCCGTCGGAAATATCAACAGGTAAAACACAGCCCGATACGCCCCGGATTCCTCCAATTCGGCACGTGCCAGGTCAAATAACGCTAACATCCCGAAAAATGCACCTACCAGCGATACCAGGACTCCGGCCAATGTGGAAGTCGCAATGGGCGTCAGGCCGAAGATTTGCAGCGGGAAGCGTACAATCCTTATCGTGTAGGGATACATCGGAAAGAAAGCGTAATTCTTTGACAGCCTCTCTCCCCCAGGAATGTCTACGACACTAATGGCAGGGTCATCATAGCCAACGGTAGCTATGGAAAGATAGAATTCAGAATCCCAGGATACCTGGCGGTTCATGAACGGATCCAACAGGTAGATTTTGCCGTTCTGGCTGTTACGCGCAGTCTCATTCGGCGTCCAGCTCAGAGCGCGGTCCGGGCGTTTGAGTTCCAGGCGGGTATCGAGCAGGACAGGAAATCCGATGACAATTACCGCCCATACAAGCCAGGTAAACAATAGATTCCGAAGATGGGGCTGCTTTAACATGGTTTTTCGCAACATTCAAACTACCATCCACGTGAAACACCAGGACGCGGATAGATAAGCCATCATTTAGATTAGGTGCTGCTCCTGGTTAGAACGTACTACTTTATTGCGCTGGCACAACATAAAGCGTGATAGACTGACCTGGAAACGTCACGATGTCAGCTTCAGAAACCGTCATATCATCTAATGGTTCTGCTTCATGTTCAGCATCAAAGCGCCATACCTGTGCTACCCCACCCGGGGTGAAATTCTCCAGTTGAATCTGCCGCTGCTGCTCAACATCCGACAAATTGATGATGACTAAAGTCAGTGTGCCATCCTCGCGCAGCGCCGCATATATCGTGACATCATTATCCGGCGACTCGCTGAACACGAGTTCGCTGCCAAACTGCTGGTAGAGCTGGTAAACGTAATAGGTTGGGCGAACCGAATACCGATCAATCAGACCAAAACCTGATTGAGTCGCTGCCAGCGCGAAGTAGTTCACAATCTCTACTTGTTTTCGGATAAACCTCCCCAGAACATCAGCCCACCAGATTGCGTTATAAAACGAGTCAGGCGTTGCCACATTTCCGATACTGTTACTCCAGTGAGAATTCATCTCGGTGATAGCAACTGGCATATCGTGGCCGACAGCGTCACGAATATCCTGCCGGAGCAAGTCAATCATGCTATCAGCCTGGGGTGCGCTCAGACGCAATTCCTCGATAGACGTGCTGCTAGTCATCGTCAATGGAAATGGATAGCGGTGGATAGATACGATATCCACCAAATCACCATTGGTCTTCAGGAATTCCTGTACCCATTCACGCATAACCTGAAGATAGTCAGGAGCGGCCTCGTCGGGCGCATACTGATGAACTTCCGGGCCGATCAGGATAATATCCGGGTCTACAGCCAGCATCGCTTCCGCAAAAATCCGCCATTCTTCATTGAAGCGGGCAATCGTGTAATCGTCGTAAAGTGTCGGCTCATTGCCAATGCTCCAATAGCGCACATCATAACCTTTTTCGATGTTCGCATAGCGCACCAGTTCAGCCGCCTGCTCCGGTGTGCCACCCTCTAGCCGTGCTGTGATGTACGGCTCGGCATTCCAGGCCCGAACCTGGAGCATAAACAAGTCGAGTTGTTCGGGTCGGATATTGTTCTGGTCGCCCCAGTTCCCAGCGGGGAAGCGCAGCAGCGTCAGGCCGGAATTGACGGCTTCGCTTGCCATGTCCATGCTCACGAGCGCCCAGGGACCGTAGTTAGCGCCGTATACATAGGGGTTAATTTCGCCAAGCAACTGCCCAGCATCCACGCGCAGCACCTTTACATCGTCCTGGGCGGCAGACGGCATGATAAAAACAAGCATTAGTCCGACAAGCAGCAGAAACCGTTTCATCAGTCCCCCTCGTACTGGGATAAATACTGCTGGTAAAGACGAACAGTATGGGCAGCAGGAGTGGTATAAAATTCGTTGGGCGACACATCCAGAACAACCTGCCGCGCCGGATTCGCATGAACAACTGGCTTTGTTTTTGCAAAAGCGCGAATGGCTTCAGCGTGTGGCTTGAGAGAGCCATCAGGCCGTACCAGACCAAAGAAGCGCTCATGTTTCGATTCTTTGCAGGGCGGTTTTCCCCAGAGTTCTTCGACATAGTCTGCAAAGCACCAAAGCATCGCGCCAGTCGCCCCGACTTCCACCAATTTCGGCAACACAGCGGCTACATAAGCGGCCAGGTCTTCTTCGGAAGCCATGAACTGCGTGCGTGGTTCACCATAGGCTGTCCACTCCCATACTTCAGAGGGTTTACCTGGTGTATTGGTGCAACCACCCCATTCCTCCATGAGAGTCGGTTTGCCACAGAGGGCCGATACCAGAGCGCAGGTGTAGGGCACCAGATCAGGGTCAAGATTGTGCCGCGACCAGGGCAGGTACATGGGATAACCGTGCATGACGGCGACATCAGTTTCAGCAAAGACCTGATCTACTCGCAGGCCATTATCTTCGTGCAGGCTGGCAACATGCAGGCCACAGGTGACGGGATGCTGGTCGTCAATAGACTTGATCAAATCAGTCATCTCGCGCACCCAGGCGCGCCCGGCGTCGGAATCAGGCGGCCAGGCAAAGAGATCGGGTTCATTACCCAGGTTCCACATCCAGACACCCGGATGGTCTTTAAGCGCCATAACCACAGTTTTTAGCAGTAACCGGCTGGCGGCAAGCGCAACCGGGTCGGAAAACATATTCCGGTAGCCGCCTGTTACAATCTCTCCGCCACTTACAAGCTGCTTAAAGTAGCGTGCTGGCGGGGAAGCCTTTTCATCCAACAGCCATCCCGGTGCCCAGTTTGGCCCGCTCATGTGACCGGTGAAGAATGTGACATCCAAACCCAAACCGTTTTCAACAGCAATATCGCATACCGTTTCCAGATTCTTCAGGCAGGCAGCCGATACCACATCGGGCGACGGCTGCCAGTCATCCCACAACAAGAACAAGCGCACAACATTCATGCCAATATCGGCGATGAGGGCAAATTCGTCCCGCACTTCAGCAACGTCAAAGTCTGACCACCAGTACATTGCCTTGCGACGCGGCCAATAATTGACCCCCAGAACAAATGGCCGTGACATTATTTTTCCACACCCGTGATGACAATGCCGCGCATGAACACTTTTTGAGCGAGGAAGAAAATGACCAGCGGCAGCACCATCGCCATAAGCGATGTCGCCTGAACCAGTTCAGGATGCGGGCTGTATTGAAAGTTGAAGATTTGCACACCAACCGAGATTGGTTGGAGTTCGGGTTTGCCCAACAAGTAAATCAGTGGCCCGAAGAAATCATTCCACGCGAAAACGAAGTGGAAAATACCCACCGCGATAATCGCTGCCCAGGACTGTGGGATAATTACCGAAGTGAGAATGCGGAACGGTCCGGCGCCATCAATCATGGCCGCTTCATCCAATTCTCGTGGCAGAGTCATGAAATACTGGCGAAGCAGGAAAACATTGTAGGCATTGGCAAAGAAATGCGGCACAATCAGCGGCAACCAGGTACCGACCCACCCTATTGAAGCAAAAAACGCATAGGTCGGAATCAGCGTCACCTGACTAGGTAAAATGATGGTGCCAATCAGGATGATGAAGAGAATATTCTTGCCGGGGATCGGGAAACGCGCAAAAGCATAGGCTACCGAGATACAGGACAACAACGTGCCTATCATGCCAACTACCGCGATCACCAGCGTGTTTCCAAACATACGTGGGAAGTTTGCTGCTTCCCATGCCGTTGGGTAGTTCTCAAAATATGGGCTGAATTCCTGGACTTCCGAGAGTAACCGCCAGTTACCATCCCAGTCAATTAACCCGGCATCCGGGTTGGCCGGATCAATAAATTGGCTGGCCTGACGTCCCTTCTTGACCAGTGCCCATTGCTGCACACCATCATCGGTTGGCACTTCAACAATGGGATATTCCTTGTCTTCATAGGTGTAAGTAATCGGAATGAGGGGAAGGACAGACGAATCCTGGGTCAGTGCCAGCATATCGCTGCTGCGGAGCGAAATCAGCACCATGTTTCCGAATGGCAGCAGGTAGACGATCAACAGCATGAAAGCAAAGAGAGTAACAAGCGCTTTGATAGCAAAACCACGAAGCTGGCGGGAATAGAAGGGAGATGTATTGACGGAGCGCGAGATTGAATTACCGGCCATTTTATAGGTCTCCCCCAGAGTAATACACCCAACGGCGTGAGGTTGCAAAAATCCCAATGGTTAATAGCAGCCCGATGGCGAACAGGAACCAGGCCAGCGCGGCGGCATACCCCATATCGAAGAACTGGAACGCCGTCCGGTACAGGTGTAAATTGATAAAGTTCGTGTCTGGATTGGAACGGGTCGTGCTGGATAGCACAAACGGCACGACAAAATACTGCATCAACCCGATAGTTGTCAGCACCAGGTTATACAAAATCACCGGTGAAATCATCGGGAATGTAATCTTGCGGAATTTCGTAAACGGCCCTGCCCCATCCACATCAGCAGCCTCGTACAGTTCAGTCGGAACGCCCTGCATAGAGGCAAGCATGGTTAACATAGCGTTGCCGACACCCCACAACCCGATCAAAACCATCGCTGAATGAATCCAGGCACTATCGAACAGCCAGTTGGGCGGATCCACAAACCCTATTAACCTTAAGAGCCGGTTCAGCCAACCGGTTTGCCCATTCAGGAATGACTGCCAGATGAATATCCCGGAAATGGCCGGAACCATATAAGGCATGTAAAACAAGACCCGCAATATCGGTTTACCAACCACGTGCTTGGAATTCAGCATTGCCGCCAGCGCCAGGGGAAACAGAATAGACACAGGCAGTGCGATCAGCCCGAATTTGATAGTCACTCCTAATGATTGGAGCGTAATCGGATCAGTGACCAGAGTCTGCCAGTTTTTCAGGCCGATGAAGTGCATCTCCTCCCCGATTTTGAAATCCATAAAACTAAAAAGAAGTGATGCCGCAATTGGAAACGCGGTGAACAGAGTGAACCCTACGATCCAGGGCGACAGGAATACCCATCCCCAGAAGCGCTGCCGCTTCTCAATTGACCAGGCACGAGGTGCATTTTGCGCCGCCGCCACCCCAGCCGAGGCGGATTGTGAATTCATATTAAACCATCCTTAAAAATACTCTCGCGAACAAGGTGGAGGCAGCCACCCATTTCGATGGCTGCCTAACCTTTATATTTTAGGAACCACTGGCTTCATCTACAATCGCCTGGAGATCGGCTTGTAGCTTGTCGAATTCAGCGTCAATGTCAAGATCGGCACCGGCATCGCCGCGCAGCACGGCAGCAAAATCCGAGAACCGCTGCTGGCCCTTGGCAAAGCCCGGATACCAGGATTCGTGATGCGGGATCGGGGCATAGTCAATGCTAGGTGCCACGACCGACCAGTTATTCACGCTTGGATAGATTTCGGCCTTCGCCTGGATCCCGGCTTCCTGCAGTTCGGGGCGGCCAGCATATGCGCCGTAGGCCGTCAGCAGAGGGAGCGCGCCTTCGCCAGTCAGGTACTGGAGAACCGTGAAGGCTGCTTCGGGATTCGCGGAATCTTTGTGAATATGGAAGGTATCCAGGTCAATCGGAGCATAGGTGTTGCCCTCGTAGGACGGGATTACAGCCAGGTCCCAGTTCGCATCCAGGTCACCCAGGCAGCAGGTGTACCACAGCATGACGCGGGTCATGGCGATGTTGCCAGAGGCAAATGCATGTGGCTGGAACAGATCGCTGTTGATGTACGTGGCGCTGGGCATGAAGTGGTCAACCCAAATCGCATTCCACATCCAACGGGCATGTTCACGCCAGTATTCGGGCAGAACCACCTGACCGTCTTCGTTGACGATTGCGGCACCGCCAAAGGTCGAGAAGTCGGAGCGGATTGTATCCCACTGGTGATCGAAACCGAACTGGACGATATTGCTGGGGTCAAAGCCTTCCATGGTGGCATCATTACCACTGGCATCAACCGTCAGAATCTTGGCGATTTCTGCTACAGTGTTGAAGTCCCAGGGCATTTCCGTGCCATCTGGCATGATATAAGGCGCACCGAATTCGGTGGGCGGGTAATTCAGGCCGGCTTCGTCGAACAGGTCAGCATTGTAGTAAATCAAGCCGGGATAAACGGCGAAGGGCAGACCAACCAGCGCATCACCTTCCCGATAGGATTCGATCAGGGCATCAGAGAACTGGGTCAGATCATAGCCGGTTGCATCAACCAGGGGCTGAATATCCAGCCACTGTCCGGCAAACTGGTTACGACCGGTCACGCCCACCGGGCCGACAATGTCGGGGGGGGTCTGGGCAGCAATCAGGGTGCTGAGGACATCAGGCGCGGTCTGGTTGTTACCAGCGTAGCTGATAACAAGCTCAATTTCGTTCTGGCTGGCATTGAAATCGGCAGCGACCTGATCCTGAATGGCCTGCTGTTCCGGCTGGGTGCCCGTGCCGAGACCGACGAACCAGGTCACGACAATCTTATCCTGTGCGGCAATTGGGAGCGCTCCCAGTACCAGCGCCAGAATAAGGCCTACTACCATAACACGTACTACATTTTTAGACATCAGACAATTCCCTTTCGTAAATAGTCTAAAACTTGAGCGTTTGCTCGCGCAATTGAAGGATGAACTCTTCCGAATCGTATTGTTGTCAAATACCCTCCTTCATGCTATGCAATGTGTCTTTTTGTGTACCGCACGACTCGCGAATCACGAGTTGTGTTGGTAACAGAATTTGTTGGGGGTTCTCTACGACCTTATCAATCAGGTCAAGCAGCAGGCTCACGGCCCGCATCCCCTTCTCCTGGATCGGGTGGCGCATCGTAGTCAGCGGCGGAACAGTCTGCAATGCCACGTCCAGATCATCAAAACCGACAACGGCGATGTCATCAGGAACTCGCATCCCTGCTTCATTGATAGCCTCTATGACCCCCTGCGCTGTTGTATCGCCTGCCGCGAAGACCGCATCCAAATGACGAGGTAAGAGCGTCTTCATAGCCTCGTAGCCATACTCGTGCGAGAAATTCCCCTCAGCAATAAAATCGGGGTCAACAGGAAGCCCGGCTTCTTCAAGAGCCAGGCGATACCCTGCCAGGCGGTCACGACCATCAGCGATATTCAGATGCCCGGTCACATGCCCAATCCGGCGATAACCGCCCTCAATCAGGTGCTGCACCATCAGTTTTGATGCACTCAGGTTATCAATGGACACATAACTGATACGGTCTTTGACGGAATCCGCCGGGCGCTCCACGCTGACAGTGACATGCCCCATCTCCAGGACTTGATTTACAATCGGGTCGTCAAGCTGAATGGAACAGAGAATCATGCCATCTACAAGACGATTCCTGGTGATGCGGTGAGCAAATTGCTCGCGGGTTTCACTGTCGTTCTGGAGCATAAGGAGCATGGCGTTATCGCGCGCGGCGATCATTTCGCTCATTCCCTGGAGCAATTGAGGATAGTAAGAGTTGTTGCCGAAAAAGACGTTAATTGATTGGGGAACAACAATGCCGATAACATTCGTGCGCCGAGTAACCATCGCCCGCGCCATCGGATTCGGGATATACCCTTCCCGATTAATGATAGACCATACGCGAGAGCGTGTTTTCTCGCTCACGTTGGGATCATTATTGATCACACGTGAGACGGTTGAGCGGGAAACCCCGGCTTTTTCCGCAATATCTTCGAGCCGCATGATAATTAATCTTTAGAATCTATCAAAATAAAATCATCTCAAACGGGAGTATGGGAGCGCTCCCATTTATCCCTAATGTAAATCTAATTTTCGGATTTGTCAAATACGATTCATATATTTTACACAATGCCAAGAGGATTCCAGGCATTAAAAAGAGCAGCAATCACCAGACCACTGCTCCATTCACCCCGGTTGAATCACCTATAAAACATCCGAATTTACAGGTTATTTGATGCGATATCCGACCTGCTCATTGTTAAAAATCCATCCGACTAGCTCGCCAATGCGAATATCATCATAGATATATATCTGGCGCGACACAGCCGCCGACCCGCGCCCGCGATAACGTGAACGCAGGTCCAGAATCGTCTGAAAACGCTGCTGCCAGGCCGCGAAGTTGGACGGACGCAGATCAACCCACCCCTTAGCTGCCCACCGATCCACATCAGCCTGCCGCAGCGGAACCTCAGTTGTGCCAGGAATTTCCGGGATGCGGATACGCGGCCCCCGGATAAGATGCGTGCCGTCAGGGAGCAGGATGGGAACACCGATTGAAGTCATAGTGTTGCACAGCTTGATATTCTGTTCCAGATAAGCCGCAAGTTGATTCGAAATCACTTCTGGCTTATGGGCAAGTACCGCTTCCAACGTGCCAAATTCACTTTTCAGGAGTTCCGCCTCCCACAATAACTTAAGGATTTCCGGCGGCCCTAACTGCCCTAATGCCACACTGTGCGTCTCGGTTTCCTGTTCCAGCTTCTCCAGTTCCAATAACACCTGCTGGCGCAGATACCCGGCACGGTAGGTTGGGTTCATCACCGAGCTATCTATGGCCGCAATGACATCAAAGCCCGAATTGCTGCCCCGGATTTCCAGCACGGCATCACGCGCAATTTCCTCAGGCGTTATAAATTCCATCTGCCGCAGGGCGGTAATCGCTTCAAACTCCCCTTTTGTGAAAAAGCCATTCTCACCAGTATTGACCACTGGCAATTCCAGCGGGGACAAGCGCTCGTAAGCCGATTCCGGCTCACTCAATGCCAGTGAATCGCCCAATGATTCAACCCGGTGAACAAAAACGTGTGCTGGTTGACCATGTTCCTTAATGGGTTGGTAGACCACATCGGCGTACCCAATCATTCCGCCGGGCTTAATCTCTTTGACAATAGGGCCGGTAGGCGTGCGTGCCATCAAAAACATCAGCCCGGTATGGGCAAAAGCTACCGCTGTTTTGGTCATCAGCTTGGAAGAAGGCCGGTCTTCACTGTGGGTGTAGGGAATATTCAGCCCCATACCACCAGTACCGGTGGTGCCAATCTTCAAATACATGCGGGTATCCACCTCACACATAACACGGTGGAGAATCTGCGTATGCCGCACCAACTGCGGGAGCGACTGCGACAAAAGCAAAAGGTCAAAATTGAAGTTTGTACCCTCTATTCCAGCCTGAGCTGTGGGCAAATCACCCGCCTTGACCGCACGTAACTGGTTATCAACCTCACGTTTCGCCACTACCGAGGCCGTGTAGACATCCTGATAGCTGATAGCCGTCGCCGTATTAATGCTGTCAATGATGACATCGGGGCGATGCTCTCGAATGAGCTTGACCATGTGCGATCGCTCGTAGGCATCATCAATATTACCAAACAAGTCATCGTACAACTCTTCACGCCGGGCATCATTTTCGAGCAGCTTACCGCGCGAATCATGGGCATAGTCGCCACGCACAAAGATATTGCCCCAGGCGCCAACCCATTCAATCGGATGCTCGTCGTACATCGTGTGCAGGTCGGCCAGGGCTTCCTCAACCTCCCCCTGATACAACCCGGCAATCACGATCTTGCGTGGATTCAGATGAAACGCAATTTCACGGGCGATCTGCCGCCCAACCAACCCCGCCCCACCAAAAATCAGATAGCACTCATCCTGTATTGCCATGTATTTTTTCACCTTGAGATGTGCAACCAACAGACGAGTCCAATATTAGGGTATTCGGGCATTTTTGACTATAAATACAGGCTTATTATTAGACATTCTGCATAGAAATTGGTGACTTTCGGCTACTGGCGGTACTGCACCTGCCCGGTTTCACGGATGTCATAGCCAGGTTGTTCAGCCAGCGCTGCGGGGAATTTCCCTCCATTTAACAAGTCAACCAGGGCTTGCACACCTGGATGCTCGTGATATGCAGAAGGCAGCACCAGATCATAGCGCTCCCATCCCACCGGCACGAACCCCAGGTTCATCGCCAGCGCCGCGCTCCGAACCCCCAATCCACAATCTGCCGCTCCAGAAGCCACCGCCGCCGCCACCGCGAGATGTGTGTATTCTTCACGTTCATACCCGACGATATCGGACTGCGAAAGACCTCGTTTCTCCAACTCGTAATCCAACAGCACCCGCGTCCCTGCCCCGCGCTGGCGATTGACAAAGCGCACGCGCGGCAAGTCATTCAACGATTGAATACTCAGCGGATTGTCCGGCGCAATCATCAGGCCCTGTTCACGGTGAGCAAAGGTCACCAGCATCAGCGGTTCATCTGGCAGATACTTATGAACATCATCCACGTTATAGTTGCCGGTCTGCGGATTCAACAGATGCACTCCCGCAGCATGGGCTTCCCTGCGCCGCAGCGCTACCAGCCCACCCAATGAGCCGACATGACCGGAAACCAACCGCCACCCTGGCAAATGTTCTGCAAAATACTGTCCCAGCAGATCCAGCATCGGGTCGTGGCTGCCCATCAGCAGCAGCGTCCGCTGGATGACTTCCGGCGCATGATAAAGCATCACATCTACCGGATGACCCATATCTATGCCCTCACTGAATCGGGGAATATGCGCCAGACCATCGGCCCGAACAAGAGACGTAATCACGCCCGCTCCCCTGCTGAGCGGTGTGGCTAACAGACGTTCGCCTACCGGGGCGACAACCACACGCACGAAGTCATCATCTCCCACCGGTGATTGAATCTTGCGTGTCGTGGTAGCCTGAATGTGGGTTCGGGTATCAAAAGCGGAAGGCCGTCCCTGCCATTGTGCCAGCAGTGGCTCGACCAACAATTCTCCCGTCAACGCTGCGCTCACTGGGTATCCAGGCACGCCGATCACCGGCACGCGCCCAATCATGCCAATGATGACCGGATGGCCGGGGCGCACCGCAATCCCGTGCACAAGCAGATCACCCATCTCCCGCACGAGCGCCGCTGTATGGTCTTTGCTACCTGCCGACGATCCAGAGAGCAACAGCAGCAGATCGGGCGATTGACTCAGGGCAAGCTCGATTGCTGCCTGCAATTTAGGAACATCGTCCGGCACAATATCATGAACCTCAGCCCGACCACCAGCTTCCTGGACTTGTGCAGCCAGCACCAGACTATTGTATTCGATGATCTGGCCTGGCTGTGGCATCTCGCCTGCTGGAAGCAGTTCACTGCCTGTCGGAATGACAGCGACCAAAGGTCTCCGGCGTACCGAGACCGTCACGTGTCCCGAACCAGCCAGCGCCCCCAGATCAACCGGGCGTATACGATGATTCACCGGCAGCACCAACTCGGTAGCAACCAGATCTTCACCCAGGGGGCGGACATGCTGCCAGGACGCTACCGCAGCGCGAATCTCGATCTGGTCACCAACCGGCTGCACATGCTCGATCATAATCACGGCGTTGGTATCCGGTGGCAGCGGGTCACCCGTATTCACGGGAATTGCGCACCCTGGCCCATGACCGGCAACATCCTGGCGGGGTATTACCCGCAATTTCAGAGGACGGGTTTCGGTGGCGTTCACTGTATCTGCTGCCCACACTGCATAACCATCCATCGCTGCGGCGTGATAGTGCGGTGACGACAATTTCGCCCATACCGGCGTGGCGGTAATGCGCCCTAACGCAGCCGGTAAGGGAACAGACTCACCAGGCAGCGCCTCCCAGCGACCTGCGGCCTGCAAAGCACTCTTTAGCCGGGCGCGGGCATCCTCCAATGGGATGTCTTCCAGATAGACATTTCTCGCATGTTGTACCATAGGTTCCGTCTCACTGCTCTAAAACAACTCCACCTGTACTGTTGTCCCGGCTTTCAATCCTCCACTGTTGAGGGGAACAAATACCAGGCCATCGGCGTTCATCAGGGTATAGATCAAATTTGACTTTCCAAATACTGGCTCGGCGGTCAATTTACCCCCGCTCTCCAAAAGACGTACCGGCACACTGTCCTCCCGCCCGGAGGTTGAAGCAATATGATGCGTTAGGACCGCCTGGATACTTGCCGGGCGATAGACAGACTGCCCCATCCCATGACGAACCAACGGAAGAACAATCTGGCGCGCTACCAACAGCGCCGAAACCGGATTCCCCGGCAGGCCAATCACTGGCTTATTGTTACACACAGCAAGAATAGTTGGTTTGCCGGGCTTAACAGCCAGGCCATGCTGTAAGATACCAGGTTGTCCTAACCCGCTGATGACTTCCGCCGTCAGATCCCGCACACTCACCGAACTCCCGGCGGTCATAATGAGCATATCTACCGCATCAAACCCGGCTAGCGCTTTTCCGGCAAAATCGGCCAGATTATCGCGTGCCATACCCAGCAAGACAGGCTCTGCACCAGCCTCTGCCAGCAAACCCGCCAGTGTATAGGCGTTAATATCCCGTATTTGTCCCGGCGAAACATCGGATTCAGGCATAACCAGTTCATCACCACAGCTGAGTATTCCAACACGGAGCGAAACAGATACATCCACACGGATTACGCCTACCGCCAGTAGCCCGCCAATATCTTGCGGGCGCAGCCGGTGTCCTGCGGGCAAAATCACGTCACCTTGCCAGACATCCTCTCCGACCAATACAAGATTGTCGCCGGGAGCAACCGGTGTTAGCACTTCAATTTCAGCATTCCCTAACGGCTGTGTGCGTTCGACCATCACCACAGCATCTGCACCGGGTGGTAACATCCCGCCGGTATGAATTTCCACCGCTTCCCCTACCCCAATTGAGGCTGAAGAGGCAGCCCCCATTGGCACACTGCCCACCACCCGCAGGTAAGCAGGCAGCGAAGCTGATGCACCAAAAGTGTCCGCCGCCCGCAGCGCGTACCCATCCATTGTGCTGCGGGTAAAAGCAGGCAGGTTTTCCGGCGAATGCACAGTGCCCGATAGCACACGCCCTAACGCCTGGCGCACATCGAGAGAAATCGCACGCTTTGCGGGTGACCAGTGTGCCAACAGCGTTCCCAGTGCAGCAGCTACCGGTTGCACATTAAAGAATTCCGACGTCGGAGACATAAAACACCGATTCCTATTTGAGTCGATCTGCATCCCGACTCTACCGGTATTCTATGATGAAAACCACCCCCCAATACCCACATTTATCAAGAGCGTTTCGCGCACACCGGGGTACAATAGTGAGCAGTAACAGATTACTTTCAGGAGATTTCGATGAACCGTATCGCAGTATTAACCAGCGGCGGCGATGCGCCTGGCATGAACGCTGCAATCCGCGCCGTTGTTCGCAGCGGCATCAAACACGGTTGGGAAGTCTATGGCGTCCAGAACGGGTATGCCGGGTGTATTGCTGGTAGTTTCCACCTACTGGGAACCCGTGACGTAAGCGGCATCCTGCAAAGAGGCGGCACGATTCTCGGTAGTGCCCGCTGCCCGGAATTCCACACTGAAGCAGGCCGTCTCAAAGCGATTCGCGAACTGCGCAGCCGCGAAATTGATGCCCTCGTCGTCATCGGTGGCAATGGCTCTCAGTCCGGCGCGTATGCCCTCTCCCAGATGGATTTCCCGGTCATCGGAGTTGCATCCACTATTGACAATGACCTTTATGGCTCGGAAATGACGATTGGCGTGGACACCGCTCTAAACATCGCACTGGAAGCCATAGACCGGCTTAAAACCACTGCATCATCGCATCAACGCGCGTTCTTGATCGAAGTCATGGGCCGTGATTGCGGCTATCTGGCGTTGATGAGCGGAATCGCTGGCGGGGCAGAGGCAATCGTCATCCCTGAGAAGAAAATGACACCCGAACAGATTGCGAACACCCTGCGCAAGTCCTACCAAAGGGGTAAAGCCCATGCCATCGTCGTCGTGGCAGAAGGCGCTCACGATGCCGACGAACTGGCCGACTATTTCTCTAAAAACCAGGAAGCATTAGGCTTCCAGCTTCGTGCCACAACTCTAGGCCACGTTCAGCGCGGCGGCGACCCCGGCGCATTTGACCGGCTGCTAGCGACTCGCCTGGGTGCTGGCGCTGTGCGTTTCCTGGCTGAAGGAGCGCACGGGGTGCTGGTCGGGTTGAAGCAGGGAAAAATCGCCACAACGCCTTTGAGTGAAGTGGTTGCCAACAAGAAAAATATTGACCTGGAAATGCTTGAGTTGGCCGAAATTATGGACTAACCGGCGCATCCATCGCCAGGTTAAGCCGCCAGGGATGCGTGTAGATACGCATCCCCCCCTGGCGGACATATCCAATCAGACAAATGTTCCAGGCCTGGGCGAGCTGTACCGAGATGCTCGTCGGCGATGTACGGCTGATGACCAGCGGCACACCCATGCGTCGCGCTTTTCCCAGCATTTCCGAGCTAATGCGACCACTTGTCAGGAGCAGGCGATCACTCATTGCAATACCTGCCAGAAGCGCCTTGCCCGTCACTTTATCTACAGCATTATGGCGTCCAACATCTTCGGCGCTTACAAGCAACTGCTCGGCGTCCGCCAAACCAGCCGTATGCACACCGCGCACCTGGTTATAGAGCTTGGCCGCGCCCTGTAGATCGCGCATCCGGTCAAAAATTACCTGGGGCGTTGTCGTGAAGCCGGTATCCAGCGCTGGGTGTGCCTGGCTCAAGTCCTGCCAGGTTATTCCCCCTCCGCAGCCAGATGTCAGAATCATACGACGTGGCGGCTTGAAGTCGGTTTTAAGCAGAACATCCACGACAGTCCGGGCAGCATTAGCCTGGACAAGCCCCACATCATCGGGAGAAGCGATGACGTTCTCGTTATAGAGAAATCCTACCGCCAGCGCCTCTTGATCCAGTGGGCTGCACATCACCGTCGCCACATCCTGACCGTTGACAAAGAGAGTTACCAGCGATTCCTGAATCACACCGGCCTCTGTCAACGAAGCATGTTCGCCATGCACCGACCAATACGTATACGGCATTATTCCAGGAAGGGTTTCATCCATACCACTACGCCTCGCTATCGGCCTTCCGGCGCGGACGGCGTGTCATCTGGCGGATTTCATCGGCAGAGAAGCCCTGTTCCATACCCCACTCAACTTTTGGCTTGAGTGCCCCGGTAGGGCATACACCGACACATTGACCACAAAACACACACGGCGACTCTAACAGGCCTATATCGAACAGGGTAGTGACATGGGTGTTAAAACCGCGCTCGCCCAATGTCAGCGCAAAAGTATACTGTGCATCTTCGCCGCACACCTGGACACAACGCCAGCATAAAACACATTGGCTGTAGTCACGGACGTAAAACGGGTTATCATCCAGCTCGGAATGATCACGCCGTTTGGCATCCGGGAAACGATCGGGAGCAGCCTGATAGTCATGAATCAGAGTCTGAATCTCCGGCGCTTGCCCCAAATCCACTGCCGAATCAAGCATTTCGAGAATCGTCCGGCGGCTGCGTTCCACGCGCTCGTTACGTGTTTCTACGACTGCCCCATCCTGACACTGCGCCACACAGGCCGGTTGTAAGACACGTCCCTGGTTAACATCCACCACACAAAGGCGACAGAGACCATTCGGTGTCGTTGCGTCATGGTAGCAGATTACCGGAATATCCTTATCTGCCTGCCGGGCGGCGGCCAGGATGCTTGTCCCTTCGGGAACGGTAATGGATTGACCGTCAATCGTTAGTGTAATCATTTTCTCGCTCATCCGACTCCCTCCCGGCCAGCGAATACCTCCGGCCAAATTTGCATCGCACTCAGCACTGCCGAAGCCGCTGTCTGTCCCAGACCACACAGCGAGGCCTGAGTCATGGTCAACCCAATATCATGCAACCGCTCATAATCGCCAGCTAACGGCGCATCGAGGCGATCAAGGATTTCCGACTGGCGTTGTGTCCCTATCTGACACGGGAAACACTTGCCACAGCTTTCATGCTGGAAGAAATGCCCAAGGCGCTGTAAAACGTCACGAATACTGACCGTATCGTTGAACACCATAATCGCGCCCGAGCCAAAGGTACCACCTATGGCCCACAGGTCTTCAAATGTCAGGCGGGTATCGAGTTGCTCTGGCGTGAGAAAGGTGCCAGCAGCCCCACCCATTAACACTGTTTGCAGTGAGCCGATGATACCACCGCAAGTTGTTTCGAGTAGGTGGCGCAGTGTGATACCGGGGATAATTTCGTAGACTCCCGGACGCTGAACGTGGCCGCTGACCGAAACGAGTTTAGTGCCGGCGCTCCGGTCTGTCCCCCACTGGCGGAACCAATCCGGGCCGTGCCGGACAATACCGGGGATCGCGCACAATGTTTCGACATTATTGATCACAGTCGGCTGGCCGAACAAGCCATGTGTTGTCGGGAATGGTGGCTTGATACGGGGGAAGCCACGCTTGCCTTCAATTGCTTCGAACAAAGCGGTTTCTTCCCCACAGATATAGGCACCACCACCACGACGAATTTCGACATGAAATGAGAAATTCGTGCCGAGGATATTCTCGCCCAGCACCCCGGCGGCCTCGGCTTCCGCGATGGCCTTTGCCATACGCCGTGCCGCTTCGGGATACTCTCCTCGAATAAAGAGAAAGCCACGAGACGCGCCAACGGCATACGCACACAGCGCCATGCCCTCCAGCAGAAGATGGGGACGGCCTTCCAATAGGACCCGGTCTTTGAATGTGCCGGGTTCGCTCTCATCGGCGTTGCATACAACATAGCGCGGCAGATTGGGAGATTGACGGGTAAACCGCCATTTACGCCCGGTGGGGAAAGCCGCCCCACCCCGCCCAATCAGATTGGACTGCTCAACTGTCTCGATGACTGCTTCAGGAGAAGATGCGATCAGGGCATGGCGTAAGGCCACATAATCACCGTAGTCCGCTAAGGGCTGGGCGCGACCAGGGTGAATACCATCCAGCAAAACCCGGATATCACCGCCTACCACCGGATGATAAGGCGGAAAGATGCCAGCCAGCAGATCATCCACCTGAGCAGGAGCAACAGCCCGTTCCCCTACCCCTCGCACACTTACCAGGGCCGCCGGCGCATGTTCACATAAGCCCAGGCACGTCGTTGATAAGACGGTGTAGCGCCCGTCAGCGCTGGTTTCTCCCAGTTGGATACCCAGACGATCGCACAATCCACCCATCACAGCATCCGCCCCCAGCGCACCGCAGGCCGGGTTGGTGCAAACCTGAATCACTGTATCGCCAGTCGGTTCGGTGTGGAACAGGGAGTAAAACTCGATTACGCCATAGATCTCCGTAGCAGGGACGTGCAGTGTGTGCGAAAGACGATGCACTGTATCCAAACTGATATACCCCAAGCCCGTTTGTATCTCCCACAACGCGGGCAGGAGGGCATCGCGACCTCGCTCACTGTAACGTTCCAAAACAGACTCTAAATCAAACATGGTGATGCTTCCTTAAAAAACATAAGTTTGCACTTCAGGAGATGCCTGGTTGGTCGCCCCGGAAGCGGGCTTTTGCAGGTCAAGAATCTAATCGGGCAATTTCTCCTGATGAGCGAGGCAGTCCCCGCCCTTACAGTTACACGATCCATTTCCTGAAGAGCACAAGCCCGCTGTTCGACGAGAAACTCATCTCCAACTGCATAAGTCCAGCATTTTTACTGTACTGTATTTTGAAAGGTGCGTGCAAGAGATGTTGATTGTTCCTGCACACTCCCTTCACCAGATATCACGTCCTGAATACAACTATTCCCCGCCCAATTTCTCCAGCGGCTGGGGACGATTCCCAAACGACACAGGCGTGCCGGGAACCGGCGCGGCCCACCGGACGGCGTTGGTAATCACCTGCAACACTTCTGGTTGATGGTAGATCGGGAAAGTTTCATGGCCGGGACGGAAGTAGAAAATTTTTCCCTTACCCCGCTGGTAACAACAACCACTCCTGAAGACCTCACCACCGGCAAACCAACTCAAGAAAACGAGTGTATCCGGCGCAGGGATGTCAAAGCGCTCGCCATACATTTCAGTACGCGGAATCTCGAAATACGGCCCCAGGCCAGCGGCAATCGGATGGCCGGGTTCAATAACCCAGATTCGCTCTTTTTCACCCGCCTCGCGCCATAAAAGATCGCAGCTTGTCCCCATCAATTTCTTGAAGATTTTTGAGAAGTGACCGGAATGGAGAACAATTAAGCCCATACCTTCCAGAACACGCTGGTAGACTCTGTCAACAACCGCATCTTTCACTTCGCCGTGTGCCATATGTCCCCACCAGGTCAGCACATCGGTTTCGGCCAGAACCGCATCGGTGAGGCCGTGTTCCGGCTCTTCCAGGGTGGCAGTGCGCGTAGGAATGCCCTGCCCCTGCAGATGAGAGGCTATCGCCTGATGGATACCTTTGGGATAAATCTTCTCTACCGCCGGGTTGCGCATCTCGTGCCGGAATTCGTTCCAGACCGTCACTCTTGGTTCATTCACCATAGCTTTGTTAATCCTTCATCACTAACGAAATTTAGCGGGCCCGTTTCCCACTATACAGCCACCGATTGTACTCCAAAACTCTGTTTTTGCTCAGATCGCAGCCCTTATTGAAAGATGAAAGTTTGCATCCCCAAAGGATGGAGAAAGCACAAACTTCACAATGAAATTAAACCTCCTCAGGTTTCAATGTGTATTAATGTCATGAGCCGACAAAGGATTTTATGGGGGCATAATGGTCACAGCAAGGCGAATCACGGTTGACTATTTTGTGGATAAAAAAGATCAGCTAATTTCCACAAAATACGACATTCCGCCGTGTCGCCACGCACTCATATCGCGGCCACACCTGATTCAATATTTGAACAGAGGCTTTAGCAGTGGACTGACTCTCGTCACTGCTCCCGCAGGATGGGGAAAAACCACACTCCTGGCGCAGTGGGCACGCGAAAACAGCGATACGACGGCCTGGATTTCTCTGGATAGACATGATAATGACGAACGACGTTTCTGGAAATATCTGCTGGCGGCTATAGAAACCACAGAGTCAGGCATCAGCGAAAACCTGGAAACTCTTCTGGACGAGCCGGTCATGCCACCAATCGAAACTCTCGTCACAACGCTGATTAATGAAATCGCGGAGGCCGATGCTCCACTGCATCTCATCCTCGATAATTATCACACTATCGAATCCAGCGCGATTCACCATGTCATCGCGTTTCTACTGGAACATGCGCCAGAAAATTGCCGGTTGGTTATCGCAAGCCGAACGGTACCGCCTCTCCCTTTAGCGCGAATGCGGGCTTCCGGGAGTCTCATGGAAATCCGTATGGCTGATTTGCGCCTCTCACCGCTAGAGACTAAGGCCTTGTTATCCGACTGCGAGGGGATTGTCCTTTCAGATGATGATACGCACCGGATCACCGACTATACCGAGGGGTGGATTACCGGCATCAAGTTGATGGCGTTCGCTCTGCACGACCAACCTTCCGGGCTGTTCGAGAGCGCCACTCGTTACGTGCTGGAATACCTGAGAGAAGAGATTCTGCATTCACTACCGGGTCCGGTACAGGACTTCTTGGTAAAGACATCGGTTCTGGATAGCCTCACCCCGGCGGCATGTATGGCTGTTTGCGAAGATGACAACAGCCCTGCGATGCTGGAAACACTCGAACGCATGAGCCTGGTGATGATCGGCCATGAACAACGCAAGCTCACCTACCGTTATCACCGCATATTCCGTGAACTTCTACTCGCCAATCTGCGCCTGCAACCGGATAAACATACGCAGGCACAGCGACGAGCAGCCCAATGGTATTCCCGGCAGGATATACGAAAAGCCGTGGGTCACGCCCTGGCTGCTGGAGACTACACGTATGCTGGCGGGATGATTATCGAACAGGCTGAAAACACGTGGGCGAGTGGCGCAATCAGCGCACTCCATGACTGGCTGACCGCCCTACCCCAGGCAGCATTCGAGAAAAACGCCACATTGTGCTTACTCAAAGCGTGGACACTGTTTTTCACCACGAACGATGAAAAATCGGCCAGTGATTTGCTCAACACCGCTGAATCCCTGCTCATGAAGGAGTTACACCCAGATCGGGGAATCCTGGCTGCCGTCCGCGCTGCCTATGCGATCCGGCGAGAAGAACTGCAACTGGCGATTACCTTGTCCCAACAGGCACTGACACTTATACCAGAAGATCGGTTGATCTGGCGCAGTGCAGTTCTGCTGGGGCTGGGTATCGCACATGGCGAACTCGGCGACATGGACACTGCCGGATATTACCTGACGGACGCTGTTATCCAGGCTGAAGCCAGCGGCAACCCTTTTATAGCGATTATTGCTATTTATAACCAGGGAAGGATGCTGATTCACCAGGGGCATCTCCAGCAGGCGGCGCAGACATTTCAACAGGCACTTCAAAGGGCCGAGCAGAGTCAGGTCCCGTTCCCTATCGCGGGAACTGCCCATATCGGACTAGGGCATCTGCTTTATGAATGGAACGACCTGGAGGCCGCAGCCGATCACTTACACACAGGTATTGAACAATGCCGGCAGTTGGGCAACCTGGAGGCGCCGGTCAGAGGGTATATGAATTTAGCCTGCATTAAGCTCGCCCAAAAAGATATGGACGAGGCGATCACGATGAATGCCATGGCCGAACAGATTGCTCAACGGGCCAACCTGAAGCGCATGGCCGAGCGCGTTGTCACACACCGGGCACGGATCTGGCTGCTAAAAGGGGACATTGAAGCCGCTGCCCATTGGGCGCAGAAGAGCGGATTGGCGCTGGCCGATGAACCGGACTTTCTACGGGAAACGGACTATCTTACGCTCGCTCAGATCGCCATTATCCAGGGGAATGCGTGGCAGGCGCTTTCACAATTGGAAATGCTCCGAAGCCGGGCCGAAGCCAGCGGGCGCATTTACAGCGTTATTCGCGCTCTCGCGGTAGAAGCGCTGGCCTGGCAAACGCTAGACCAAACAGGCAGGGCATTGGAAACACTGGAACGAGCCTTGTCTCTGGCAGAGACAAACGGGTTCATCCGCGTATTTGCGGATATGGGCAAACCGATGGCGACGCTCCTGCGCCACGCGGCCTCAGGCGGGATTTTGCCGGGCTATGTCGGGCGGCTACTGGGAGCTTTTGGCCCGGCATCCCCCTATCAGAGCGGGGCAAACCAACCCCTGATAGACCCGTTAAGCGAACGTGAATTGGAAGTCCTGCAACTGATTGTGAATGGCCTATCCAACCCTGAAATCGCCGAGGAACTGGTCGTTGCTATGAGCACAGTCAAAACGCATATCAAGAAAATCTACCGGAAACTGAATGTCTCCAGCCGGACGCAAGCGACGGTGCGGGCGCGAGAACTCGCCCTGGTGGAATTACCCCCAGCATCACCCGCCTGATCCCCCTTCGGGAGGATGACACGAATAGGACGGGTGTGGTATGGTAAAAACGCTTTACTCCTCACATGTCCTCTGTCGGTGAAACAAGGCTCACCTGCAGAGGACATCTTTTGCTATAGGCGCCCCCCAAACAGGACAAAAAGCACCACCAATTGCGATACCACTCACTGGCAGAAAAGCGTTACATCCGGTTAGGATGATTCAGCAGGTTGGTACATCATCCGTCTTGATGATGTGCAAACAAACTCATTCAAAGGAGATTTTTCACTGATGAAACGTATACGCACACTCATTATGGGAGCCGCCGGACGCGACTTCCATAACTTTAATGTGTATTTTCGGAATAACGAGCAGTACGATGTGGTGGCGTTCACGGCCACTCAGATACCGGGGATCGAAGGACGCCAGTATCCGAAGGAATTGGCGGGAGACCTGTATCCCCAGGGCATCCCAATTTATGAGGAAGCCAGACTGGACGACCTGATTCGTGAACTCCAAGTCGAACAGGTCGTTTTTTCGTACAGCGATGTTTCACACGGATACGTTATGCACAAAGCATCCCAGGTAATGACGAGCGGGGCAGACTTCCGTCTATTGGGAGCCACGGCCACACAGATCAAGAGCACAAAACCGATAGTTTCGGTGTGTGCGGTGCGGACGGGGAGTGGAAAAAGCCAGACTTCGCGCGCGGTGGTGGCAACTTTACAGTCGTTCGGCCTCAAGGTCGTGGCGGTGCGACACCCAATGCCCTATGGAAATCTGATCGCGCAACAGGTTCAGCGGTTCGCGGAGTATGACGACCTGGACGAGTATGAATGCACGATTGAGGAGCGCGAAGAGTACGAGCCGTATATTGACCGGGGCGCAGTGATTTACGCCGGGGTGGATTATGAAAAGATTCTGCGGAAGGCGGAAGAAGAAGCCGATGTGATTGTGTGGGATGGCGGAAATAACGACCTGTCCTTCTACCAGTCAGATTATCACATTGTAGTGGTTGACCCGCACCGGCCCGGGCATGAACTGGCGTACTATCCGGGCGAGGTGAATCTGCGCATGGCGGATGTGGTGCTCATCAACAAGGTGGACACGGCGGATTACGAGAATGTCCTGACGGTTCGCAAGAATATCCAGTCGGTGAACCCGGATGCGCTGGTGCTGGAAGCCGCCTCCCCGATTTTTGTGGATAACCCGGAGGCAATCCGGGGGAAACGGGTGCTGGTGGTGGAGGATGGCCCGACGCTGACTCATGGTGAGATGGCCTATGGCGCGGGGGTAGTGGCTGCCCGGCGGTTTGGGGCGGCTGAGATGATTGACCCGCGTCCGTTCGCAGTAGGTTCGATTGTGGATACGTATCAAAAGTATCCCACTACCGGGGCGGTTCTGCCGGCAATGGGATATGGACCCAAGCAGATGGCGGAGTTAGAGGCGACCATCAACAATTCAGATGCCGACCTGGTGATTGTAGCGACACCGATTGACCTGCGACGGGTGATTAACGTGAAGCTGCCAATGGAACGGGTACGCTATGAGTTACAGGTAATTGGAACACCGACGCTGGCCGATCTGCTGGCGAAGAAGTTCGGGTAAGCGCCCTCACTTAAGCCCCTCTCTCGCCCATGCCTGTGACGCTGAGAGAGGGGTGTTTTTTGCCCACCAGGCAATCAAAAGGTGATGATTTGCCTTCTCATTACTTACACCATTCCTCAGTATGAGCAACCGAATACTTTTATGCACTTTACCCAATACTCATTGTGCCCTTATGACAAGTCGCGTAGGGGAAAGTGATATTTTATACTGCCCCCTCCCCGCCCTTTCGGCTATGGTAGGTGTAGTTAAACATGGCTTAACGCATCTATCCGACCCAAATAACAGGAGTAGTTGATGGCAAAAGGAACGATTGTCATTAATCAGGATCGCTGTAAGGGCTGCGGGCTTTGCCCGACTGTCTGCCCGCAGAATGTGATCTTCATGGCTGATGATGTGCTGAATGCGAAAGGGTATCACCCCGCCACGCTGGTAGACCCGGACGAACAGTGTACCGGATGCGCGATCTGTGCGGTCATTTGCCCGGATGTGTGTATCACCGTCTATCGAGAAACTCCGGCGAAAAAGCACGCGCCGGCGCTGGCGTAGTCAGGGAGGCAGAACTATGGCAAAAGAACTGCTCAAGGGCAACGTCGCCATCGCTGAAGCCGCCCTCCGTGCCGGACTGGAAGCCTACTTCGGCTACCCGATCACCCCTCAGACTGAACTGCTCGAACATCTCTCCAAACGTATGATCCAACTGAACCGGGTCTTTCTGCAAGCAGAAAGCGAAGTCGCCTCGATCAATATGGTATATGGCGCGGCGTCCGCTGGGGTGCGGACAATGACCTCTTCGTCAAGTCCGGGTATCAGCCTGATGCAGGAAGGTTTCTCGTACATTGCGGCGTCAGATGTGCCGTGTGTGGTGGTAGACATCATGCGCGGTGGGCCGGGACTGGGAAATATCCAACCGTCACAAGGCGACTATTTCCAGGTGACGCGCTCGGCAGGACACGGCGACTATCACCCGATTGTCCTCGCTCCGGCGTCGGTGCAGGAGGCAATAGACTTCACAGTGCTGGCGTTCGATCTGGCAGACAAGTATCGCCACCTGGTGATGATCGCGGCGGATGGGCAGATCGGGCAGATGATGGAACCGGCAGAACTGCCGCCGATGCGACCAATACGGACGGAACGGCCCGAGTGGGCGCTGACGGGCGCGAAGGGCAGGGAGAAGAACATCGTCACGTCTCTGTTTATGCAGCCCGAAGAAGAAGAGGCTTTTAATCAAAAAATTCAGGCACGGCTGAAAATCATTAGAAAAAATGAACAGCGCTGGTACGAATACCTGACTGAGGATGCCGACCTGCTGGTCATCGGCTTCGGCACGGCGGGGCGAATTGCTTACAGCGCGGTGGAAGCAGCACGAGAAAAAGGGCTGAAAGTCGGCCTGCTGCGCCCGCAAACGCTATGGCCGTTCCCGGAAGACCGGCTTTCCGAACTGGCAGACCGGATACGAGGCTGCCTGGTGGTCGAGATGAACGCCGGGCAGATGATAGATGATGTACGACTGGCTATCAGCGGACAGGTTCCGGTGAATTTTTATGGCCGGATGGGCGGCATGATCCCCATGCCGGATGATATTTTAACGGCGATTGAAGAGACATTGACTCGGTTGTACAGCGCCGCTGGCTTACCCATATAAGAAGCAGGGAGTATAGGATGTTGGCAACACTAAACGCACCCATATCTGAAAATAGTCTGCAAGTCGTGTATGAGTACCCTGAATCGCTTTCCCCGGTAGTCACGCACTACTGCCCCGGCTGTACCCATGGCATCGCTCACCGGCTGCTGGCGGAAGCGCTGGATGAACTTGGCCTGCGGGAGAAAACCATCCTGGTCGCGCCGGTAGGTTGCTCGGTATTCGCGTACCAGTATTTTGAGACGGACGGCTGCGAGGCAGCACATGGTCGCGCGCCAGCGATGGCAACCGGCCTGAAGCGAGTACAGCCCGATAAGACCGTCGTGACATACCAGGGCGATGGCGACCTGGTTTCGATTGGCGCGGCAGAAATCCTGCACGCAGCGGCGCGTGGTGAAAACATCACCACGATTTTCATCAACAATGCGATCTATGGCATGACGGGCGGGCAGATGGCCCCCACCACCCTGCCGGGACAGAAGACAACCTCATCCCCATTCGGACGGAATACAACGATGACCGGCAACCCGATTCGGATGAGTGAACTCCTGGCAAATATGGATGGCTCAGCCTATATCGTGCGGCGGTCACTGCATGATGTGAAAAATATCCGTAAAGCGAAAAAGGCGATCATCACGGCGCTCAAGGTGCAGATGGCCGGGTTGGGCTTCAGTATGGTGGAACTGCTCTCAAGCTGCCCGACCAATTGGAGCATCCAGCCCGAAAAGGCGCTGGAATGGATTGAAGACAACATGGTGCCGTACTTCCCGCTGGGCGACTACAAAGTCCGCGATGAAGTGAACGGGCTATAGGAGGCTGACACACATGCACCAATCATTTTTGCTGGCCGGGTTTGGCGGTCAGGGCGTGATGTTTGCCGGGCAGCTTCTAGCGTATGCCGCGATGGATGAGGGGCTGGAAGTGACGTGGATACCGTCCTACGGGCCGGAGATGCGCGGCGGCACGGCACACTGCTATGTCGTTATCAGCGATAAAAAAATCGGGTCGCCCATCGTCAATAATCCGGATGTGGTGTTGGCGTTTAACAACCCGTCATTCACCAAGTATGAACCTATCGTGGCGAAAGGTGGATTGCTGGCAAGCAATGCTTCGCTAATTACCGAGCAGAGCCGGCGAGAAGACATTACTTACCTGCCGGTTCCAGCGACGGACATCGCGGATGAAATCGGCAACCTGCGACTGATGAATGTAGTTATGCTGGGCGCAGTCGTGACTGCTCATGCCGTACTGCCACTGGATTCGATTAAACGGGCGTTGGAGGGACATCTTCCGGCGCACCGGCGCGATATGCTGCCGGATAACTATACCGCGCTGGAACGCGGCGCGGCTTTCGCCAATGCACTATTTCCGGTCAAATAGGGCGATTGGTGGTATATTTATAGCACAACTCATTGAAACAACAGCAAGCAGCCAGGCCGGAATCAAGACAAAAGGTTCCGGCGGCTGGTTGTTGTGTGCAACTTCATATATCACCAAGAGGAACCAATGCTCACAGTAGCCGACATTATGACTTCCTGCCCTGTTACGGTTGGGCGGAACACGCCGTTGGGAGAAATCATCGGAATCATGAAGTCCCATGCCTGCCGCCAACTGCCTGTGGTGGATGATGGGCAGTTGATCGGCATTATTACTGACCGGGATGTCCGGTTGGCGATGAACTCCCCTCTGACGATGCGCGAACGCGCACAGGACCAGGCCTTACTCACTGGCGTCACAGCGGAAGCGTGTATGACCGCTGACCCGATGACGATTGAGTCAAGCGCCCCGGCCACACTGGCGGCCAACCTGATGAAAACATACAAGTTTGGCGCACTGCCGGTTGTAGATGAAGGGGTACTGGTGGGGATTGTTGCCACCAGTGACATCCTCTCCAGCTATATCAAACTGCTGGGTGAGGAGGAGGAAAAGTAGTAATGAGTCTTCAGTGCTGAAGCAAATGTAAAAGCACTAAGAAGTTGAAAGGACCGAGTGAAAAGCAGTGCCGGGTAGTGGGTCGCCCGGCACCGTTTTTATTTTTGACATCAGGCGGGGAGGGTGAGGCTTTCCAGATCACGCGGGTAGTAGGTGAGCAGTTCAATACCCGTATCGGTGACGACGACGGTATCGGAGTGGCGGAAGCCCCCTAACCCCGGCACGTATAAGCCCGGTTCGACGGTGAAGACCATGCCGGGCTGAATGATGGTGTTATCGCCCAGATCGAGGAACGGACCTTCGTGATAGCGCAGGCCGATGCAGTGGCCGACATGGTGCTTCCAGTAGTCCCACAGATTATGCTGCTCGTAGTAGGCGCGGACGGCATGATCCACGCTGGCGCACGGCTGGCCGGGCTGAATGGCGGCGAAAGCGGTATCCTGCAAGGCGACCATGTGGTCGAAGAAGCGCCGCTGTTCGTCGGAAGGTTTTCCAATAATCATGGTGCGTTCGAGTTCGGAGACATAGCCCCAGACGGGCGCAGTCGCCCCGGTGACGAGGACATCCCCCGGCTGAAAAACCATGTTGTTCGCCAGGGCGTGCGGGATGGCGGCGTTACGCCCAATCTGGCCGCGATACCCGGCAGATGCGCCGCTGAAAAAGGCGTTCTGGGCGCGATAAATCGGGCCTATGGAATCGAGCATGGCGCGGTTGGCCTCGTCGCTGGCGCGCTGGCTGACCTCGGTTTCTGTCGCGCCGACGACGGTATACCTCTGTAAGAGGGTGTGCGCGAGGTTCGCCCAATGGCAGCTTTCCCGCAACAGGGCGATTTCCGCCGGGGACTTCACCATCATCTGGTCTTCGATGAAGGTCGCGACGGGGACGATTTCCGCGCCAGTCACTTGGGAGAGGGATGCGCCGCGATAGCCGAAAATCCAGGGATAACCGTCATGATCCGCACCAATTTTCCCGCTGATGCCCATATCGGCCAGCATGGCGGCGAGTTTCTCCATCGGGTGTGGGGTGGCGGGGTATTCAAGATAGTGGTCTACGCGGTCAATGAGGGCGTTGGCCTGGGCGTGTTCGACTTCAAGGCGGGGAACGAACAGGGCGCGTTCGCCACTTTTAGACATGACAAAGGCCATCGGGCGCTCGGTGGGGATGAAGGCGAAACCGGTATAATAGAGCAGGTAGTCGCGGTCAAAGAGAACGACGCCGCCGAGGTCGGATTTCTGGATAAATGCCAGCAGCAAGTCACAGCGGGCGCGAAATTCAGAGTCGGTAATTTTGAGTTGGGGGGGTGTAACCGTCATTAGTTTGCTCCTGAAAGTCTATTTGGGCAATAACAGGCAGGGAGATTATAGCGAAGACGGGCTGCGGGTGGGGGTGAGGTGGTATTGTGGTATAAAGGGGGTACACACAATCACGCCCTACCCCATTGATTTCTTCCAGAAATACCTCCACATTACAGATCCGGGCTATTGTTTATTCGGTGGCTGCCTGTTCGGGATCATAACGGTACAAATAACGCGGCCACAGATGATCGAAGCGTTTGGGCAGCACACGCAGAGGCTCGAAACGGTTACCGAAATCAATATCCAACACGTAATCCTCAAGCAGGAACCCAAGTATGAAATTTCCTTCGGATTCAAGCGGATTATTAGTCAGAATATAGGCTGGTCGCCCTTCAGGATATATCAGGGGTTCTAAAAATTGACGCGTATTGGGATGATCTCGAGTTTCCCGGCCCGGGCCCCGGATCATGTCTTCCAAAGCAACCCAGTGTGCCGCTGGGTAAAACTGATAATCACCTTGTAACTGCCCCAGTGTAGGAGCATAAACCTGTCCGTCGAGATCGTCCAGCATGGTAATGAAATCGATATACGCTTCATGTGCCTGTGGTGATACCAGCACATTGCGAGGATCGTACAGAAGCAATGCGAAGGAAGCAAGTAAGATTACCAAATGCAAGCGATAACATGACACAAACTGGGAACGGCGCTCAAGTTCAAACAAGCCTAAGGTGCCTGCGAGAATAAACCAGACGCCCATCGAGATATACACATTATCTGCCGAGCCAGCGTCCAGAGACCCCATCAAGCCAGTTAACACGGCCATGACCGCCTGTAAAAACCAGATGCTGATCTTTCGACGTTCCTGAATAAATTTCCAGCCAATTAACAGGCCGGCAGATACCGCCATGAAAGGGTAAGTCGTTGCAATGAAGCGGGCAAGACGAGTGAATGCACTCAAGTCCATACTTGACCACCCACGCGGGACTTCCCAGGTGAAATAAATGAAGCGTGGGCCAAACAACACGGGTCCGGCCAGCACATAGGCTATCGGGCCGAAAATGCCAGCAGTCAGCCAGTAAGGAATAGATCTCAGGATTCCTTCACGCAAGGTGAGGTAAAGCACCCCACCGATCGTAAACAGCGCTCCATGCTGCTTGAACCAAAAAGACGCAACCAGTACCAGTATCCCGATTATGTTCACCGTTCGTGATTTGGCTCGGTCAAGGATGTAACTACCTAGCAGCGCCATAAACAGGAACCATGAGTCTGAATGTGCATTATCCAGGTAGGTATCCATGACGTAGTAGGCCGCCGCAAACAGACCAACCGTGATTAGACTCCACCAGATTGACTGTGTGTAACGACGCACCACATCAAACATAATGATGGTTGCCCCAATTGAGGCCAGAATAGCGACAAATCGTAGAGTCGGCAGGCTGAGTCCCAGGACACTGGCGAAGGGGATGGAGATAACGTAGTACAACACATTGTAGGCCAGCGGAACGTATTCTGGGGAAGGTTCGGGATACACCGGCTTACCATTCGTCAACTGTCCAACGTGCTGCAGAATCGTGCTTTCCATCAGGTCAAGGTTGAGCGGGAAATAAAGATGGTTGAGCCATACGAATAATGTGAATACGATGCTAAACAGGGCAATCCCCGCCAGAACATAATAGACCAGATTTCCAAGCCGCTTATGGCGACTGGCTTGTGTTATGTTAATCGCAACTAGTATGCTTCCTATGATTATGAAAGCTATCTGCATCAAGCTAGTCACGGTGATGTTTCTCCGAGTTGGGGCAAGTAGCCATTTGAGATAAGTAATGTATCTACGAATCTCGCAACCACTTCGTGGCCGAAAGGTAACCAATGTAAATTATAGGATGTGTAAGGACAACCTTCAGAAGAATTTCTCAATGGGATGCGCAGATCGTAAAAGTCCCAATCTAGCGTATCTGCGATTTCCTTTGTGATTCGCTGTGGCAGATCGAGATCGAAGCGATTCGAATTACTCAGATCAACATCTGAGGGAAAATAAGCCAGGTCAGCAGGTGTACATACCTGAGACGAAGCAGGTATCATGAGGAGAATCACCGGCGCGCCAATTGAAGTTGCGACCGTCTGAATCTTTTTATAGTATTCAAGAACGGCCTGCTGACGCTTGATTAGGTCAGGCTGATTGCGTTCAAGGATAGAGATATAGCTGAAGAAATATCCATCCGGATCATTTGTATGGAATAGGGTAGGAATCACCTCGGATCGTATAAAGGTGCGCAAGTGATCCAGGGAAAGATAGGATACCAGGCTATCTTGGGGAGCCTGTTGAAAACCGATCGACTGCTGAAATTCCTCAGTAGAGAGAAGAACATCGTCATAATCATTGACAAAGGACTCAATGATAATAAGGTCAGGGTTGTATAGTGGTGCGTAAGCAGCGATAACAGCTGCATATTGTTCAGGGCCATAGCCAGTGATAGCAAAATTCATCACTTCTACAGGGCGATCCAAGAACTGTGCAGCTAGTTCATTCTCCAAAAGACGCGGCCATGCTTGGTTGGTGTCCACACCCTCTGCACTGGAAAAAGCATCTCCTGTCACCAAAATGCGGATGGCACCGTCCGGTTTCTCTACCGAATATTCCGGGCCAGGGAACCCCAACGAATTTGCTGTCACCGTATAGTCATAGCTTTTCCAGCGCAAATGAGTGACAGTGTCAGGCTTAAGACGCCAGCCGAACATTTCATTGGGTTCCAGTGATGCACGCTCGCCCCAACCATTGGATTCTTGTGGGTTAAGCTGGCGGACAAGAACCTCACTCCCGAAGATGAGGATCATGCCTACTACAAAAATCATGCCAAGCCTCAGGATTAACCTTCTGAATCCCACCTGTTTGTACCATTTCATAATCTCAGTCTCAACTCTTTCAAACAGAAGGGCAATGATGACAGTGAGAAACAGGGCAATAACTATGTTTCCACCTGTTCTCACTAAGTTACTAGTACCCACAGGTACTAGGGCCAGAATAAAACTATGATGCGTTAGATATAGCGCATAGGAATGCTGCCCCACCCAAACACCCAAACCAGTTCTCTTTGTGCGACTGAAGAGCGCATAGAGGAACACAAACACGCCTAGTCCAAGCATGAAGGGCGCAAAGGTCATGCCCCACAGAAACAGTGAGAGGACGATGCCAGCAGCATAAATGATAACCGCAAGCAGCAGGGTTGACGGGGCGTATAGTATATGCTTGAGCTGATCGGGACGCTTGTACATCAAATACGCCAGGCTCATGCCGAAAAGAAATTCCGGCAAGCGGGTAATGAATATTGCACCGCGTGACCATGCATCTAGGTAACTTGGCAGGTAAGCATCAATAAGGACAAGACCTGCACCACGAATCAGGAATGCTATACCACCACCCCAAAGGAGAAGCTTCCAGGCACCGAATCGGCACAGGAGTCGCCACAGGAGTGGATAAACAAGATATAGTTGTACCAACAAACCAAAATACCACCAGGCAGGTGAAAAATAGTAAAGCTGTTCTGGTGTGATTCGAATACCTAATAAGCTGAAATAAAATGAGCTGTTTGTCAGACTCATCTGACCAAAGCGCCCAGTAAACAAGGCAATTGGCAGAAAGAAAACGTGGCTAATCCACCACAAGGGATAAATACGGACTGCGCGATGTCGATAAAAGGATCCGAATGGCAGAGATTCCTCGCTATGTCGGGCGAGTAACCCCCAAGTCAGGCCGAAGCCGCTGATAATAATAAACAGTTGGACACCCTGATCCCCCATCCAACCTACATAGCGAGTCAGGTTTAGCGGGATGTCGAGAATGCCGTTTCCCTGGAATGGATGCAATTGCGCTATACGTTCACCTAAAGGTGACCAGTACATTGACGGGTTGGCAATTTGCGGAGAGCCAAAGATTATCTCAGTAACATGGTTGAGAAAAATCCAAAGGAGCGCAGAAGCCTTGATGTATTCAACCCATATAAATCGAGTAGGTGATTGGTGAGTATTGCTTGCAGTCACTGCCATCACGCACAGATGCTAAGTTCCAGCATCCCTCCTTGATCTTAAGTCAGTGAGAAGTGGTAGAAATTCAGCTCAATTATGCCAGGTAAAACCTATTGGAGGAAACGAAATATATCTACCCTGCAAATCTAACTTAGTCAACTATTCGAGTAGTGACCAACAGGCTGGATATTCTATGTTTGCCCGGATGACGAGGCCAGCAGTAGTGTTCCAGCGCAGATCAGCGCCAGGGCTAGCCAGGCTATCGGCGGCACACGCTCGTTCAAAAATAGAATACCACCTAGCGTAACCAGGACGTAACCAATCGCCACCATCGGGTACACGGAACCAACGGGATACCGCGAGAGGACCCGCATCCATAACAGGGTCGAGAACCCATATGCGCCAATTGCCAACCATAGGACAGGTGTTTTTAGAGCGTAGTCAATCAGTTGGCTAAAGTTGCCGCCCGTCAGATCGGATTGGCGCATGGCGAACCGGAGTAAGAGCTGTCCGGTAGATGTAAATAGAACCACGACAAAAACTTCTACAAGCTTTGCCCAATCCATTTGTTATCCCCTTCTGGCAATGTGTAAGGCGGCAATGCACACTTTAGGACAAATAGCCTTACACTTTCCTAAAATATGCTCTAGTGGTGGCACTCGTGTTGGCCGAAGTGTTTGTGTTCGCCTGCCACACCGTGACCCAACTGCTGATGAGTCTGAAGCAGACCGGAAGGGATTGGAGTATCTGGTATCGCTTGTTCAGGTTTGAGTATGAACATGCAGGTACGGCAGCCCGCCCTACGGGTACTAAACCATATATTTTTAACCGGGCACACGCCATGTCCCTACGAAGCACTCATGTCAGGTGGGGGCTATGCCTCGCCGCTACGAGAGATGTGTGAGCGAAGTGACAGACTACTCATCCGCCACTTCAACATCTGTGAGGTCACCCGCACCTTGAGCAGAGGCGCAGATACCCACGGTTTCAACCGAGCTAAACGGATTGCGTAACCTGATCCATGAGTTATCTTCATTCCGACCCGTGACGACCAAGCAACGATTGGTGATATTCTCAATGGAATCCACCACCGGATAATCCGTGCCGGGGCCACTGCGCCCGTTGATCGTTCCATTTCCGGGGCAACCACAGCGGTCAGGAAACTGGGTCATCCGCGCACCCAGACCGGATTCTGGAGTTGTCATCGTTCGATATTTCCTGTAAGCCACTTCCGTCAACGTTCACCACATACAGTGCAAAACCCGGAGCCTCAACCCAAAAGCGATGGATTGTGCATCCGACGACCAGACGGCGGTCGTGATTTCACTATACCCTGAAATATTAAAGTGAGTGATGTTCTGCTCTTCTCTCCCATTGGCATATGCAATGAACAAATTCGGTTGCGTACCGCCCCGGTATAAATATGCCACCTGTTCACCATCCGGCGACCAAACGGAAACTTGCCAAACATTGCAAATTCGGTCTCCTGAATATTTTCCCGTTGGTGTCCATGCTATAGAGTTTATAATCCCGCTGCCCATCGCGCGTCGAGTAAAAACCAACCGGTCGGTACTGCCGATGAACGACAAGGCTCCATCCTGGGCAGGGTCATTGGTCAGATTGCGTTGATCGCCCCATCCACATTCATGATGTAGATTTCTTCGTTTCCGTCGCGCTTGGACTCAAAGATGATTTGCTCACTATCCGGCGACCAGAGGATGCCATAATCAGGATAATCGTTATCGGTGAGCTGCACCGGATTACTGCCATCGGCATCGGCGACAAAGATTTCCGTTGTTCCCTACATACGACGTAAAGCGAGTTTGCTGCCATCAGGAGACCATTGGATTCCGGCGTAACTACCATCCGCCGTCAGCCAGTTTGAGCCAGCAAGTTTATGAAGACCGCTGCCATCTATACCCATCAACTGAACGCCGCTGCCATGCGAGACGAAAGCAAGCTGCCTGCCATCTGGCGAAAAGGCAATACTGGAATCGGTCGTGCCGTTGAAGGTGAGGCGGCAGTAGTCGCCACTCGTCAGCGATATGGTATATATCTCAAAATTCCCCGGCGCACGGGAAATAAAAGCTACTCGAGGATCCCCCGTAGGTGTTGTCTCTGATTGCGCCAGAGTGACTGAGGCTGTGTACCCCAGGACAAAAAACAAGCCGATGCAGAATGTCACCGGCAAGAGATGTTTGTGTATCATACAATTTTCCTTAAATGGTGTGTGTTTCAATAAGAGATACAACATTTTATAGTCTACTTTCTCAAAACAGGCAATCCAATAATTAACCCGTTCACAAGCATGATATTATCCGCGCATCATGCCGCATGGTGTGGTTTTCAACGGATTTCCAGGCAGGACTCACAAAAAAAGCGCTGCCAAGAGAGCAGCGCCACACATTCAGGGGGTGTACTACATATCTACGCGGGGGCGGGGCTGTGCTGGCGCATGAGCCAGATGTAGCCGTCTTCCAGGCTGGGTTCAATCGAAACGGCGTTATAGCCTGGCTCCGGCGTGCCGAGGACGCGGTACTGGACGCCATCGTGCATTTGCAGCGTGGAAACCACCGCCAGGCCGCCGTTGGGACGTTCGCCCTGGGTGGTGATTGACCAGACATGGCCGCGTGCCTCGGTGATGAGGTCGCCCGGCGCACCACGAAAGATGACCTGTCCCTGGCTGATGACGGCGAGGTCATTGCAGCTATGGCTGATGTCCTCGACAATGTGCGTCGAGAGGATGACGGTGCAGCGCCCGGCCATCTCAGAAAGCAGGTTACGGAAGCGCACCCGTTCCTCCGGGTCGAGGCCGACGGTGGGTTCATCCACAATGAGGAGTTTCGGGCTGCCGAGGAGCGCCTGGGCAACACCGACGCGGCGTTTCATCCCGCCTGAATAGGTCTTAAGGCGGCGGTCGGCGGCATCTGCAAGGCGGACGGATTCGAGCAGGTCTTCTACCTGCTGGCGGCGGGCGCGTTTATCGGTAACCCCTTTGAGGATAGCGATATAGTCGAGAAATTCGCGCCCGGTCAGGTTGGGGTACAGGCCGAGTTCCTGCGGCAGGTAGCCCAGGATGGACTTCGCCTCGAACTTCCCTTGCAGGGTGGTGACATCGTGGCCGAGGACGCGCACCGTCCCGGTTGTAGGCCGAATCAGCCCGGCGAGAATGCGCATCAGGGTGGTTTTCCCCGCACCGTTGGGACCAACCAGCCCGAACATGCCATTTTTGATGTCCAGATCAATGCCGCGCAGGGCGTGAACACTGCCGTTATAGGTCTTGCTGAGATTAGTGACTTCGATCATCGGTCTATGCTCCATTCTTTCATGCAGCCTGCTACGAGAAAGGCCGCGCAAAGGTTCACGGGTTACGTCCGGTTGGCACGCCAGCGCAGCCAGACCCAGGCAGTACAAAAGGTGATCATCAATCCGGCGATGCCGCCGGCGAAGGCTCGCAGTAGAATCGCCAGTTCACCGGCATCCGGTGATGCGCTGAGCATCGGCGCATAGACGGCCATGTGATAGTTGATAATGGGCATACGGAGCGGATTGAGATAGGACAAGAAATCGCTCCCCTGCACCACCCCGGCCAGCGTGACGATCAGCGCGGTATTCCAGAGAATAGCCCGCCGTCGCGTGGTGAGTCCGGCAGACAGTAACACACCGAGGCCACCGTTGAAAATACTTACCACTCCGATACCGAACACCCATATCCGGGCATAAGCCAGAATATCAAGTGCGCCGGTCGCCAACCACCACAATGCCCCGGTGATGAGCATTGCCACAAACAGGGCAACAGCCAGCCCCAGCCATAAGCCGAGCAACTTACCCAGGAGGTACGTTCCCGTATGGAGAGGCATAGCATCCAGCCAACTGCGCACACCGCGCTGCGCATCCATTGGAATAACTTCTGCAACCAGAATAGGCAGCAGGATGGATAACGGCAGAGCCAGGAACAGGGTGACGGCAGTCACGGTAATCGTAATCCCCTGCCGGCACACTACGAGATCGGTCAGGGCACTGGTATCACAGCGCACATTCCCACCTGCCAGCAGCACATTTAAGCCGACGGTCAGCACAAAGCCGAGCATGACGGCGACCAGGAGACGCCCGCGCCAGTGAAGGCGGAATTCGTAGAGCGCCATGCCGCGCAGCTGTGATAAGATCATTTTCCCTCCCCACCCTCACTGTGCCTCACGCCAGCGCGACCAGCCCCACACCGCCAGACCCACTGCAATCAGTTCGGCTAGACCTACCCCAATTGAGAGCCAGACATCCCCCCGTGTGAATTGAGACACCGCAGCCCCTCCGAATGTCCCTGCCACGCCAGTGAGATAGTACATGATGATCGGCGGGCGCACCGGGTTGAAGTAGGTATCTATAGAACCAGACTCGAAGCCTGTTCCGCTCAGGGCAAAGGATAGGATCAGCACGGCGATTACCAGCACCACTGCCCGGCGGCGATTCGGCTGGCTGGCTGGCAGCAACACCCCCAGACCACCATTCAGAATGACCATTGCCATCGCACCGATCAACCAGATTTCCAGAAACCGAGACAGATTCACTTCACCAAACAGGAGCAGGTCAAGCACCCCGGTGATGAGCATCACGACCAACAAACCGAGCAGCACCGCCGCATAAACACCAAGCACCTTACCGAGCAGGTACACGGCCCGCGTCATCGGAAGGGTATCGAGCAGTTCGCGCACACCTAACTGGCGGTCTTTAGGGATAGTATCGGAGACGATGATGGGCAGCAGGAATGCCAGGGTGACGCCGACTGTCGCCCAGGCCATCGCGGAATGATTGATGACCAGCCCAGCGGGCATCGAGTCACCACTCTGACTCATCACCAGCGCCGTGACTCCATTCATCACGAGCAGCGCCAGGATGATGACGAGAAGCGCCCGACCACGCCAGTGAAGTCGAAATTCGTAACGGATCATAGCAGCAATTTGCAGAAGTTTAAGTTGCATAACGGATTATCCTTTCGTTTGGCGGCCACCCAGTAAAACCGATTCTTCATCACGAAGTTGGTAGACCGCCAGCATGATAAAGGCGATGCCGACCAGGAGGACGCACAGGCGGTTGAGCCAATAGTCCCCTATGCCGAGATGGGCAGGCTGGAGATAAGGATGCAGCGGCCAGAAAAATGGCAGAATGGCATTGAGCGGCCAGAATGTCGGCGCACCGGGCAGGAGCGACTCGCTGAAGAAGTTGAAGATGAACCACATCAGACCGGCCACCGTGACGCCAAAGGCAGCAACCCGTGAACGCAGCGTGATATAGATCGCCAGCCCGGCGAAAAAGACCAACGACGGCAGCCAGCGGAACACGGCGGTCAACACATCCTGGTCTTTGACAAGGGCCAGACTGAGAGCGACAGTGATGAGCGCAACAGCCACCTGCCCCAGCAGCACGATTGTCAGGCGTTCGAGTAGCATCCAGAAGATGCGGCGAGGGCTGGCAAGCATAACTTCTAACGCGGGTTCGTCATCAGGCGAGAAGACAAGCGCGGCGTGGATGGCAGCGGCAAGAGGAATGAAGGACTCGATAATGCGGGTTTTATCGTCCCAGACAAAGCCGGTACCAGTGCCTTCCGGTACCATGAATAACACGGTGATAAGCAGCGCCAGTACAAAGGGAATCCACCCGACGAAACGCAAGCTGGCACGCCAGGCAAAACCAACGTGCTCCCGCAGGCTACGGGCTATTGACCACGCCCCCCAGGCGGCAAGTCCCGCCAGCAGTAGCGCGGCGGCGATGGCGAAGGGGCGAGTATCGTCAGCGGTCAAACGGCTGAAAGCAGCCCGTGAGTCGGTATCCACCGCGCCGATAGCCGCAGTCGCCACAACCACAATGATGATAAACGCCAGATTACGCAAAGAGAGGAATTGAGAGAATGTCATTTCAGGCAAAATCTCCTCTGAAGGTTCGTTCGTTTAAACCGGCTAACCAGGTCGCTACAGTTACCAGGAGCAGCGCTACCGCAAACAGCACCGGGCGGTTTTCGGCGGCAATCAAGCCGGGTAGAGATAAAGCAAATGAGAAGTTATCCAGATGGGGGAAGAGCTGCATCAGCACATGCCCACCCCATACAAACAGACCAACAACTATCCCGAAAAAGGCGTCGGTAGTCACCACGCTCAGGAAAAAAGCGAAAGCGGATAAAAAAGTCATCGGCGCGAGCCACGAGAGAATCAGCGGCCACAGTGAGAGGTCACTTTGCAGCAGTGCCAGCACGACGCTCCCGGCAATCCCGGTCAACAGATTGAAGCCAAACACCAGCGTCAGCCGCGCCAGCAGCAGGAGCCGGGCAGAAGCGGGAGTCGTATCTTCCAGCTCGAACATCTGTCGAATATCGGAGTCGTAGAGCAGTGCGACCCCCACCGCCGCCATGACCGGCGCTAAGACAGTAAAGGGCAGCAGGCTCGTCGTGGTGGGATCATAGGTCGCCAAAGTAACGATCACGCCGAGCATCATTACCAGCGCCGTCGCCAGCCAGATTTCGCCACGCACGATACGGAACTGCGCCCGCAGTAAGAGCAGCGGCCACCAGGATAACCCGTATTCCAGGGGGGAATCAGGCTCTGGCAGTTCGGGCAGCAGCGACTCGACCAGACGGGATGTTGCAGCGGTTGTTGGCGATGGCGATGACCACGCTTCCAGATAAGTCAGGAGGAGCAGCAGTGATTCAGCATCTTCCGGGGAGTCCGCATCCTCTGCTAGCAGCGCACGCAGGCGATCTTCACGGGAGCTTTTTTCGTTCATGGTTCTTGTTCCTGCTCTAACCAGGCTGTACGCAGGCGGTTCAGACCGATAGACAAGCGCGACTTGACTGTGCCTATCGGAATATCGAGCGCGTCCGCGATTTCAGCCAGCGAAAATTCCTGATAATAACGGAGGATGACGACTTCGCGCTGGTGGGCCGGTAGTTGACGGATAGCAGCGGCTACCTGCCGCGACTCGCTGTTGAGAAGAAACACATCTTCCGGTAGCATTTCGTCAGCTGGGCGCAGTGACACATCGTCTTCCGGCAGTGAGTCAGTGCGGCGGGTATCGGCACGTTTGTAATGGTCGCGGGCGAGGTTGGCCGCAATTTGGTACAACCAGGGCTTAAATGGGCGTGGATAATCATAATGGTGAATCCCATGCAGGATACGGACAAAAGTCTCCTGCACAAGGTCTTCGGCCAGCGATCTGTCGCCCCCTGCCATACGGTAGAGAAATCCGAGCAGCGGGCTGTGGTGGCGTTCGACCAGCAGAGTCAGGTCGTCCCGCCGCCCCCGCTGTATGCCCCGCGCTAATTCCTCGTCGCTGCGCAACTGCATCACCCCATGATTCTCTCGTGTACACCCTGATACGACCTGGACGGCAAAAGGTTCACGGTCATATCCAATTGACCTGGCAAAATGGCGGACTACGCTATAATTTAACAATCACGAAAGTCACTTAACCGCGAAAAGTTATATGAGGACATGACTTTGGAAACCGAGAAACGCCCGATTACGGTAGATGATTTGTATAATATCGCATATATTGAGGACCCACGCATCAGCCCGGATGGGCAGTGGATCGCCTATGTTCACATGACAGTTGACCGGATGGACAATGGTTATAAGCGTAATCTGTGGTTGGTGAATACCAGCAGCGGCAAGCGCATTCAGATCACCCGCAGCGGCAAAGACATGCAACCGCGCTGGAGTCCTGACGGCAAGACGCTGGCATTTGTATCCGCCCGCGACGACAAGCCGCAGATATACCTGCTGCCAATCGTCGCGCCAGGGGGCGAACCCCGCGCATTGACGAGTATGCCGAACGGAGCGAACAGTCCAGTGTGGTCTCCGGACGGGAGCAGAATCGCATTCCTGGCAGGGATGAACGCGGCGGAGCGGGAAAAAGAGGACAGCGGCGAGGAAGACCCGAAACCAGCCAATAAATTCGAGGCCAAACAGAAAAAAGAACGTAAGGAATATGACGAAAAGCAGCGCTGGGATCCGCGCATCATCTGGCGTATCCCATACCGCAGCGGCACGAGCTATCTGGATGACCGCTACGAACAGATATATATCATCGCGACGACTGAAGGGCTGGAAGGCGATGACGCCAAACCGCGTCGGTTGACGGATGTGGACGCTAATTATGGCGAACCCCAGTGGACGCCGGACAGCGCGTATATTCTGACGGATCGCTCTGCCGAGCCGGATGCGGACGAACCCTGGCGTTTGAGCTGCATTTACCGGATTCGCGTAGACGATGGGACAGCTGAACAACTCACCGACCTGAGCTACTCGGATTACAGTCCCCTGCCCTCACCGGATGGCAAGTGGATCGCCTACCAGCGCTTCCCGCTGGATCTATCATCGCGCTCGAATTTGATGCTGACGGTTATGTCTGCGACGGGTGGCGAACCGCGCGACCTGACACTGGCCTTTGACCGCTCGACGGAAATCGTTCGTTGGAAGGCGGATAGCAGCGCCCTGGTGTTCACGGCGGCGAGTTGGGGGAATACCGAAATCTACCAGGTTGCGCCAAACGGCGGCACAGTAGAGAAAGTCATCGGCGGGAGATGGATGGCTGACGGCCTGGATATTCATGCCGGTGGTGGCATCGCTTACACCGCCAGCACCCCGGAACATCCATCGGAACTGTTCTGGCAGGCGGCAGGCGCAACAGAAACCCGGCGGCTGACCGAGGCAAATGACAAGTTTCTGGCGGAAGTCATCGTGCAGGAAACACACGAGATGCGCTGGAATGCGCCGGACGGCACAGAGATTCAAGGGTGGTATCTGCTGCCAGTTGGATATGAAGAAGGCAAAACCTACCCACTGGCGTTCAATATTCACGGCGGCCCGCACGTGATGTGGGGGCCATCGGCACGATCCATGTTTCATGAATGGCAGTTCCATGCGGCGCGGGGCTATGCCGTGTTCTACTGCAACCCGCGTGGCGGCGATGGCTATGGCGCGGCATTCCGGGATGGCATTCACGGGGCATGGGGTGTGAACGATATGCCGGATTTAATGTCCGGAATAGATACCCTGCTGGCAAAGGGATTCGTTGACGAACAACGGATGGCTGTGACGGGCGGCTCCTATGGCGGGTTCATGACGGCGTGGGTCGTCGGCCATACGGAACGGTTTGCGGCGGCGGTTTCGCAGCGTGGTGTGTATAACCTGGGGGCCTTCTTCGGCACAACGGATATTCCAACCTTTATCAAGAATGAGTTCGGCTTTGAACCCTGGGAAAATCCCGAAAAACTCTGGACAGCCTCCCCGATTGCTTACGCGCATACGGTCAAAACACCCCTCCTGCTTATTCACAGTGAAAACGACTTCCGCGTGCCGATTTCGGATGGCGAGCAGCTTTTCGCGTTCGTGAAGCGCAGCGGCGGCACGGTGAAAATGGTTCGCTTCCCGGTAGACGGCCACGAGCTTTCCCGTAGTGGACAACCGGATCACCGGGTCGCCCGGCTAACCCACATGGTGGATTGGCTTGATCAATATTGCGGAGGAAAAGACAGTACTGAGTCTTGAGTAAAAAGTGGAAAGTGCCAGAACACAGGCTTAAGTAACGAGGTCATAGAGCACGTAACAGGGCGTGGCGGGAAACATTCTGCCACGCCCTAATTTGCGCAAGTTCTAGCGACGCCACATGGGGCCGGGGATGCCAACAGGCGGCAGCGTAATCATCAAATTCGCCAGGTCGCGCAGGTCTTCTTCCCAGGCAGCCTCGGCGGGCATGACGACACAGACTCGCAAGTTCCGCTCGTGTATTTGTTCCACGAAGTTAATATGCGGTGCTCCCACTGCCCCATCAGTCAGAATCAGGATACGATTAATCCGTGTTTCGGCTTCCAGGACGTGTTTCAACACACAGTTAATGTTAGTGCCGCCGGTGGTACGCACGCGACCTTTCTGCAAATTCGCCACCGAGAGCGGCACAACCCGCGTTGAAAACTGGTAGACATCAGCCTGCCCTCCCAGGACATAGGGCGTAATCAGGCCGAGCAGATGCGGCAGCACCTGCGCCATTGAACCCGATACATCGAGATAGACATGGGCCTTGCTGGGCGTCTCAGGAACACGGGCTTTGACGACGCCGGGTTGATTCCAGATGGTTTTAGGTGCGCCCAGGCAGCGGCGGGCGGGCGCAAGACGGTCACGGGGGTTAGGCAGCACACTGGTACCGCCAATACCCGGAACAGGGGATTTGACGCGGCGGCGGTGCCTACCCCGGCGCGGTCCCAGGCAGCGGCGCAGCACATTGGCGAATACACGGCGCACCTGTTCGGTTGTCGGGTCAACCCGTGATTGGCGTTCGGCTTGGTGACCGCCACCGCCACGACCACCAAGTGGCAGCGACATTGAGCCGGAGACCTGTCGGATGGCCTCACTAAATACAGCGTCATCCAATGCCTGCTCTTCAGATTCGGGGTTATCGTGATCGCCAAGCAAAAATGGCTCACCTTCAACCCATACCCAACCATTTTCCTTAGCATATTCAAACAACAGGCGGAAAATCTCATCATAAAAAGGCAGCGGCGGCTCTTCTCCTGGCGGAGGATAGAGGCGTTCCAGGATGCGGCGTGTACCAGCCGGCCCAACATCGTCGGGATACTGTGGATCAGACGGCCAGCCCACCGGCGGGCGCAGCAGAATGTGGGGGAATTTATCCGCCGGGTTGAGTTCCTCGAAAAATCCCTGGTATTCGGGCTTGTTGTACTGGCGGGCTAAACCGGCATTTATAATGGCATCAAAGGCGATGTTGTGCGCCGGAGTGACACGCGGGTAGAGGCGGGTGTGCGCCAGAATGACATGCCACAATTCATGCATCACCAGCAAAAACAGGTGCTCATCGCGTTCGCAATGTTTGGCGGCAAAATCCGGGTTGATGAGCAGGTGCGGACGACGCACACACTCCACTGCCGCTGTCGGGACACGCGGGCTGACTTTGATCCCGGCCATTTTGCAGAACGTTTCCAGTTCCACGGTTGCGGCTGGCACCGAGTGAATCAAGCGGGAGGCCAGTTTTGCGCCATCGTCACGCGGGCGGTTGCTGTACTTGCGGGAAGCACGGGTCATTTTACAAGGGACTCCTCGACATATCCGGTAGCCTTTACCAGGGCAATCAAACGCGGGTCATCAGCCATCAAAGAGAGGTTGAGATAGGACTTCTCTAAGACCAGCGGCGTTTCCGGCAGCAAGATATTGGCGCGGGCACGTCCCAGAACATTTAACACCAGGAGCGGGTCTATAGCCCGCAGCAACATAGGCGGTTGACGGTTGTCCTCAGAGTAGCGAATATCATCATCGTCATCTTTCCCTGCGGGCAGCCGCCCCGCCATCACCTGTGGCAAGGTATCACTCCAGGGATAGAGCATAAATGCCCCAGAGAAAGCGTACTCTTGCCACGCGATTTCCAGGCGCGACACAATTTCATCAATGTCCGCCCCGCCCGCCTCAAAGACCTTCACAATGGCATCGCGCTTGCCAAAATCCACCATCAGCCGCTTGCCCAGAATGCGATGAAAGGGATCCCCCAGGCCATCCAGCGTAAAGTGAATAATCACCTCGGTGACGGGCAGAATACGCCAATCAAGCCGGTTCCCTACCCGTGACAGGAGACCGCTCGGTCTGGATGGCGGAGTGGGCGCAGATTGCTGCTGGTTTGCTGTCGGAGAACCAGGGCGAGATGATGACCCAAAACGAGAACCAAAGGGGGTTGCTGGCTGGCCTTCCGGCGGTTTATTTTGCTGCTGATCGTCGCTCATGACTGCTGCTCCTCAAACACGCCAAACAAAGCTAAATCTTGCCGAAACCGATCCAACGATTCACGCCAGTTGTCTTTACGCCACAGTTCGGGATACCCGGCCAGCACAAAATTACGCTCTAAGAGTGCCTGTTCGCCCTTGTTTTGCTCATGGTCGGAAAGCCAGCCGCTAATCGCCTTCCAATTGTTCATATCAACGCCCGGCCCGGCGGTAACATTCATCGCGCGCGGTTGCAGGACACGTCCTGCTAACTGCGCCAGCGGCTCCCAGGCCGAAGGCGCCAGGCGGCGGACGGCACGGAAGGCCAGGAACAACGCCGTCGCTACCCCAACACGGCGGGCTTCGGACGATTCCGCTCCCAACGCCTGAGTAATCAGACGAGAGATGCTGGTATCATCAAAACCCAGTTCTTCCGCCAACAGAATCCGGCGCAGCGAGTCAGATTCTTCCAGAATCTTCCGCCAACCATCATCCTCCATCAGGCTGGCAATTTCCCAGGCTTGCTTATGCACAGCAACAACGTTCGGCTCAGACGGCGGGACTTCAGTCGCGCTCTGCGGCAGGCCAAACAAGAGTGCAATTTCAGCGCTGGTTTCGAGGTCGGCATCGTCACCTTCAAGTACCATACGTGCTGCGTGAACCGCCACAACCGAGCGCGCGAGCATGTTGGCGCGACGCGGGCTTTGAGGAAGCTGTGCTTTGTCGAGGAGATCAATGACCAGGATTATGTAATCGGATAGCCACTCATCCAGGTCTTGTTCCAGGTCGGGAATGAGTGCCGCGCACCGGTTCGCCATCTCCAGGAGTGGGGGCATTGCTTCTACAGGCTGCGGGCGCGTGCCTGGGTTAAGAAACTCGTCACGCCAGGATACAAGGCGGCGGCGGTCTTCTTTTGTTAGCTGCTTCCAGTCCGGCACCGGGACGACATACGGAAAACGATCCGCGAGGGCCGGGTCAAGCGGTTCAGAACCGAGGTAGTAGTTGGCGGTGGGCGCATTCGCATCCGGCTCATCAGGCGCGGGCGGATTCATGGCCGACCAGCGAAAACGCAGTTTTTCCAAGAGGATTCCAGCGACCCGCCGCTCGTGAATGATCGGGAACATCTTGTTTTGAAGGTCGGGGCGGCAGCGAGAGATTTCATCAAAGAACACAAATTCGGCGCCCCAGATCGAATCGGGAGTGGCGATAAAACGCAGACTGTCATTCCCCTCTTCGGGGATAGGGATGCCAACAAGATCATCATAATTCAGCAGTGACGCATTGTAATGCCGCATGGATAAACCCAACGCCTTTGCCAGGCGTTCGATCAACAGGGATTTCCCGGTACCGTGCGGCCCAACCAGGAGCAGCGGGGCTTCGGTCGCAAGGGCGGCTAACAAAACCGCATCCAGGTGTCCCCACCCCTGAATATTCAACGCACGGGTAATGCTAAATGGCGCAGTAGCTGTCGGAACAGCATCTACCATAAAATGTGTACCATTGACGAAAGACTCCGTAGCTACGGCAGGAGTTTTCGACTCTTTGCCCGATGATTTGGTTGATTTTTTTCTTGGCATCTGGTGGGCTAATCTCCACTCAAAATGGGTTTTGGAATGAGATGCAGCAGACGAAAAACGATGCTTGAAGCGGTACTTTTGGGTACTGTTGCTAGAAAAAAGTGGGGAAAACACAGGTTATCATACGATATTCGTCCTCGCGCTCGGTAACAGCAATCATCACACACCCAATGTAACAACACCTTAACACGCCTCTAAGAAAATAATACCCCAGAAAATGGGGGGAGGTGATGGACACCACAAAAAACATACGCTACTCTAACCTGAAGTACGGTATCGAGAAGCGCACCGAATTGCGCTATACTTCTTAATTAGCAATGAAAAATCACGAATTTGTACAGGAAAACAGGTATGGAATATCTCAATATACTGGAACGGGCGCAGGATATGGATCATCTCATCTCTGCGTGGCGGCGGGACATTCACATGCACCCGGAATTGAGCTTTGAAGAACATCGCACAGCTAATCTCGTGGCGGAAACCCTGACAGCGATGGGTATCCGGGTCGAAACAGGGGTTGGCAAGACCGGTGTGGTTGGCTATCTGGGTGAAGGACGCCCCGCTGTTGGCATTCGTGCTGATATGGACGCGCTGCCAATTAATGAGGCAAACGATGTACCGTATGCCTCAACTGTTCCAGGGAAAATGCACGCCTGCGGCCATGACGCTCACACAGCGATTCTACTGGGCGTGGCACGGTTGTTGAGTGAGATGGAAAACCGCCCACAAGGGGAAGTTCGCTTTCTTTTCCAACCGGCAGAGGAAGATGAAGATGTAGAAGGCAAAAGCGGGGCGACGCGCATGATTGAAGACCATGCCCTTGAAGGCCTGGATGCAGTGATTGCCTTGCATGTTGCCAGCGGGATGCCAGCGGGGAAAGTGATGATTGACGGCGGTCATGTTTCGGCGGCGGTGGATTCGTTCGAAGCAGCGATTATCGGAGAAGGTTGTCACGGAGCGTATCCGCACAAAGGTGCGGACCCCATCTTTATGCTGGCACAAGTAGTCAATGCGATTCATGGAATCCGGGCACGGCGTATTGATCCGATAGACCCGGTCGTAATCTCGATTGGAGCAGTACACGGTGGGAGCGCGAACAACATCATCCCGGATCGAGTCGAGATGAACGGGACGATCCGCAGCTTTGATGAAGATGTGCGGGAACAACTGCTGGTTGAGCTGGAGCAAGCCCTAGGCATCGTTCGTTCACTCGGAGGCGACTACGAGTTGAAGGTCGTGCGTGGCTACCCTTCACTCTACAACGACCCACATGTGAGCCGGCTCATCGAACAGGTTGCAATTGATTTGCTGGGTGAAGACGGGATCTTTCCAGCTGAGGCCGGGATGGGTGCAGAAGACTTCAGCTTTATGACCCAGAAGGCGCCAGGGGCGATGTTTAACCTGGGGGCGAAGCTGGATGAAGTCAACCGCCCTCATCACAGCCCGATTTTCGACCTGGATGAGACTGCCTTCCCAGTCGGGGCGGCTGTTCTGGCGGAGGCCACATGCCGCCTGCTGAAGGATAAAGCAAACGGACACAAGTAATGCCCGAGTCAGAAGTACAAAAGTCTGCATGAAAAGTACAGGTGGCGTAGGTATAAAACTACGCCACTTTAAAATATTTCTTGGAAATAAGGATTGATCTGATAATGCCGTGCCTGCGGCGGACGGAAAGGTCGTGAAATGTACACTTTAGGGGGAGAACTGGTCGCCCAGATGCTCGCCAATCAGGGAGTGAAGACGCTGTATACCCTGTGCGGTGGGCACATCATGGGGATTTACGACGGGTGTTTGAACAATAACATCTCAGTTATTGACTTCCGGCACGAACAGGCGGCGGCCCATGCAGCGGATGCGTATGCTCGTCTGACACGCAATATTGGCGTGGCGGCGGTGACGGCGGGGCCAGGCGTGACAGACGCGGTGACGGCGGTGGCGAACGCATACCAGGCGCGCAGTCCGATGGTGCTTTTAGGGGGCGCTGCGCCGCTAAAAACCAAAGGGATGGGCGCGCTGCAAGAAATGCCGCAGACAGGCATGTTCCGCGACTTCACCAAAGCCAGTTTCACGATCACTGAAACAAGCGACATCCCGGAAAAAATGACCGAAGCATTTGAGGCCGCGCTGAGTGGGCGGCCCGGGCCGGTGTTCATCGAACTGCCGTTTGACGTTCTGTTCAATGCTATAGACGCGCCAGCGCTGCCGGCCCGGGTAGCAATCACGCCGGTTGAGCCGGAGGCTGGGGCAATAGCCCGTATGTTTGAACTGCTGCGGGCAGCGCAAAAACCGGTCATCATTGCGGGAACACAGGTGTATTGGGATGTGGCGCACGATACGCTGCGCGAACTCACCGAACAAACGGGAATCCCGGTGTTCACGAACGGCGCGGGACGTGGCACGCTGCCGATGAATCACCCGAACTGCTTCAAGTCGGCGCGGGGCAAGGCACTGCGGGAGTCAGATGTGGTGCTGTTAATCGGGACGCCTCTGGATTTTCGGCTGAAATATGGAATCGATGGCTGGAATCCGGATTGCAAACTGATCCAGGTGGAAAACGACGCGGCAGAGATCAACCACAACCGGGAGGCCGATGTGGCGATGGTGGCCGACGCACGTTTCGTGTTGGAGGCACTTATTGAGGGGCTGCACGGTATCCGGTATGATGACTGGTTGCGGCAGACCCGTGAGTACGAGGATAAGAAGAATGCCGAACTGGGTAAATGGACGGCACTGGATGACCAGCCGATTAACCATTTTCGATTAGGTGCAGCAATCAACGATTTCATTGATGAAAACATGATCGTTATCGGGGATGGTGGGGATATTGTGAGCGCATGCGCCAAAGTGATTGATGTCACCCGCCCCGGCCAGTGGCTTGACCCCGGCCCCCTGGGATGCCTGGGCGTCGGTGCGCCGTTCGCTATCGCCGCACAGCACCTCTACCCGGAACAACGAGTTCTGATTATCAATGGAGATGGCTCATTCGGGTTCAATGGGTTCGAGTTCGACACGGCAGTACGATTTAACCTGCCAATTGTGAGTATCGTCGGGAACGACTCCGGTTGGGGGCAAATTCGCAACCCGCAGATTCAGATGGTTGGGAAAGAACGCGCCGTCGCATCCGCACTCGCCCCAACACGCTATGATAGAATTGTCGAAGCGATGGGCGGCTATGGGGAGCACATTGACGATCCGAGTGATCTGGGTGGCGCGTTAGAACGGGCCTTCGCCAGCGGAAAACCGGCGTGTATTGATGTCACGATTGACCCGGAGGGAATGGTTAAAACCGGGGCCAGCACGCCGTATATTGTGTGAGGTTACGGCTCATAAGCGGTATGATACTCTGGGGAAACTGGGCGTGTCCCAGGCTCTCCCCAGCAGATCAAGCTGAGTCATCCTCTCCGTTTTGCCGGGCTGAGGAAGCGTTCAAAGCTCGGTTCACAATGGCTTCAAGCTGGTCTTCGGTGACTTCGGCAAACACCTCGCCCGACGGATACACCACTACCACCGGCGCAGCGCCACAATGATCCAGGCAGTTGGCAATTTCCAGCTTGATAGGACGCGGGCGCTGGTCGCCTACTGCATCGTCTACGAGAACCTGCAAATATTCATAGAGCAGGTCAGCGCGGCGGCTTATGTTGCAGTACTGCCCCCGGCATAGGACAATCCGGGGGCGTGGTGTTTGGGTATCGGACATCGCTTCGGAACTCACTTCAAAATAGGTACTGCTCCTGCGAACAGTCGTCCTGGGCACAGCAGTACTATAGATTAGAAGGCGGCTGTGAGACCATCCTTACGCGGGTCGCTGCCGCCATAGAGGACACCCGTATCCGGGTCACGGCGGATAATCTGGCCGTCACCAAACAAGCCACGCCCCCGCCCCGCCACCGGGCGTACCGGGTGCCCCAGTTCAGCTAACCGGGCCATGGTCTTAACCGGGATGCCATCTTCAAGCGCCAACACACTGTCACTCGTACCATCCATAAGGCAAAAACGTGGTCGGTTGAGCGCTTCCTGTGGGTTAAGATCATCATCAAGCATCGCACTGATGACCTGGAAATGCCCCTGCGGTTGCATAAAACCACCCATTACACCAAAGCTCGCCCAGAGTTTACCATCCTTGACAGCCATGCCGGGGATAATCGTGTGATATGGGCGTTTGCCACCCGCCAGTGCGTTCGGATGACCGGGTTCTAGGCTGAAGCACGCGCCACGATTCTGCAAGAATACACCTGTCCCTTTAGCGACAATGCCGGTGCCAAAACCCATGTAGAGGCTGTTGATAAACGAACAGGCGTTGCCATCACCATCCACGACGCTAAGATAGACAGTATTTGAACTGGTCGGTGGCGCGCCATAGGACGGTGGCTGCATGGCACTATTTGGCGAAGCCAGGGCGCGGCGCTGGGCAGCATAAGACTTATTCAGCAGGGCCTCTAGCGGGGCAGGATTGGTCGCCATATCGGTGATGTACCAGCGGGCGTCAGCGAAAGCCAGGCGCATCGCCTCGACCATCAGGTGCAGACGTTCGGGTGAATCCCAGGGCATAGCGGCTAAGTCCCAGCCTTCCGCGATATTGAGTGCCATTAGTGCCGCCAGCCCTTGCCCATTGGGGGGATGCTCGTAGACAACAACGCCGCGATAGCCGGTGCCAATGGGGTCGCCCCAGGTAGACGTGTGATTCTTCAGGTCGTCATGGGTCATCAGACCGCCCTGTTCCTGAATGGTAGCAACAATGGAATCGGCAATCGGACCGGTGTAGAAGGCTTCCGGGCCACCCTCAGCTACTGCCTGAAGCGTGCGAGCTAGGCCGGGGAGTTTAACGAGCTGCCCGACTTCCGGAGCCTTGCCGCCAGGGAGATAGTCTTCAGTGTTTGGACGGTTACGCAGAAAATTCTCGGAGGCCTTCCACCCTGCCCCAAAAACCGGATGCACCGGATAGCCCTCACTGGCATAATAGATCGCGGAGGTCAGAACATCGGCCAGTGTCATGCGACCATGCTGGGCTAAGAGGTCGTGCCAGCCTGCCGCCGCGCCAGGAACAGTGATGGCATGGGGGCTGCGCTCCGGCATTTCGTTGTAGCCCAGGTTGCGCAAATCATCCAGCGCCAGGGCTGCCGGGGCGCGACCACTGCCGTTCAGGGCTGTCACCTGTTTCGTTTTGGCGTCAAAGTACAGCGCGAAACAGTCCCCCCCTATCCCAGTTGAAGCTGGTTCGGTCACATTGAGCATGGCGGCTGTGGCAATGGCGGCATCGGCTGCATTCCCGCCCTGGCGCAAAATATCTAGACCAGCCTGCGCGGCAAGCGGGTTGCTGGCGGCCACCATCCCGCGCCTCGCAAGTACCATTGAACGGCGGGATTGAAAGTCAAATGACATTGGTTTCACGGTTTATCCTCTCTGGTTGGTTGCAGGGACGGTTTGGCAGGATATTACCACGTAACCGATTTTTCATCTGGTGTATGGTTCGTATTGGTCATTCAGATAGATTGGGAACGGAGCTAGTAGTATCGGATTGCAAAGGGAGAAGCGGAATTAAGCGATTTTACCTGATGGTATAATATGTTCACCAACCGCCCATGAGTTAATAAGTCTGCGTGGTAGAGACCACCGGCAAGCGTCATAGGCGTCAGAAGAGGAGACTTTACATGGCAGATGGCGTATCCTATTCCCCCGACCCAGTCATTGATGAGACATTGACATGACGATGCTGCCGAAAAATGCGACAACCCGCAGCAATGACCTGTTCGCAACTGCTACCGAAATCGCCAGTTTATGCCCAACGGACCTGGCAGATGCAATAGGCATTGTGGGATCGGTGTCACGTGGGGTAGCAGATAAGTTCTCAGATATTGACCTGGTATTCTGGGTAAAAAACTATCCAACGCCAGAAGCGTGCCGGAGATGGCTCTCTGTGCTGGATGTCCATGAGCTGCGACCAGGGCTGGTACGCACCGATGGCCGTCTGTGGTTTGAGTACCAGATAAAAGGCGTACTGGTTAATCTGATGTGGGAATCATGGGACTATCTGAACCAGGCGGTACAGATTATCCAGGATGTTAGCCAGGGCGTGCGGTCTGCCGCCGGGGATAGCTATATGGAAATCGCATGGACGCTCTCGCACGCGATTGTATTACGTAACCACCGCGAGTTGGATGCGCTCAGGCGACGGATTAGTGTTTACCCGGAGCCGCTGCGTCATCGTGTGATTCACGATATTCTGGGGGTCGTGAAGCGCATGATTCATGTGCCGGTCAAATTTGCGGCTCATGATCTGATTTTCCGGGGAGAAGTGATGGATTTGAAACGACGGCAGATGATGAGTATTGATGCGATCCTGGCGCTTCTCTTTGCTTACAACCGGGTGTGGCGGCCCGATAACAAATGGCTAATTTCGGAAACCCAGCGGTTGGCAAAGAAACCCGATAATCTGCTGGGGCGGATCAACAGTGTATTGAATGGTTCAGACGGTTTAACCAGCGCACACACGCTCTTTTCGCTGTGGGTAGACGCTTTAGGCTGCCTTGAGCCTGAGTTTGCCGTGCAGGAACTCAAGGCTTCGCTTCAGAATATGCTTGACTTCAATCCGTTTGAGGCATGACTCGGGTGTCGTCTGCTGGCTTTTTAGCGGAAGTGGTATGGCGATGCCCTACTCCTTGATGAATAACCACAGTAGAAAGATTGCAACCAGGGTGAGTATGGCAGAGGCTGTGGCATTGGCGGGTAGGCCAAAACTGAAAAGTGCTGGGCCAAGCTGCGAACCGATCATTCGTCCCAGTGAAATAGTGGTAACGGTGGCGGCCATGAACGTGGCGCGGGCATCCGGCATGATCTCGGTCAATAGTGGTAATGAGGTGACAACCGAAAATTCAAAGGTGATATAAAACAGGAATAAGCCGAGCAAAGCCCCCTGGATAGTGCTGCTAAGGATTGGTAGCAGCAGGCTGGACAGCGTGTAAGTAATGAGTCCGAGCAACAATGCCCGGCGTTTACCGAGGCGATCTGTGAAAGCCGCGACCAGCCCTTCTCCGCCCAACTCGGCGATACCGATCACCGCGGAGGCGCTGCCTAGGGCCGCAATCTGTAAAGCAAAAGCATCTTCCATCCACACGCCATATACGATGCTGATAGTCTCGCTGCTCATACTCATTAAGGCGGCGATGGTAAGCCCCGCCAGGGCTGCCGGGTGTGTTATGACTACACGAAGCCCATTGATCAGTGAGGGATGCTCGCCAACGAGAGGGCGATCATCCGGCAGGATACGCCACAGCACAAGCAGCATTCCAACAGAGAAACCTGCAAGAAACAGGTAGGGAACGTTCCACGCGGAACGGGCGATTACCCACCCGGCTGCCGGAATACCAAACAAAAATGCCCATGACCAACCGAGTTCAGTCAACGAGATCGCCAGGCCACGCCGGTTGTAAGCGACACGTTCACCCAGGTAGGCCTGAACTGCTGGCCCGAACAGGATTTTGCCCAGGCCGGTACACAGAAGTGCAATCACCAGGGCCGGATAAGTCGGCCAGACACCCACCAAGAACATCGCCCCGGCAAACACAGCCACGCCGGCCAGCATGGCGCTTTTGCGCCCGCGCCGGTCAGCTAATGCGCCCAAGAACGGACTGAATAGGCCCAGCGCGAAACGCAGCGTTATTGCCAGGTTGATCGCGTCCAGGCTCACCCCCAGGCTGCGCGCCATCTCCGGCAGAAATGGATAAACCATACGGTGGGACGTATTCAAAATGGTAAGTACGAACGAGAACGCCAGCAATTGAAACCGCAGGCGAGCAGGCCGTACCTGGATCAATTCACGCAACCCGACGATTCGCATCAATGTAACCTGTTACACGTTATCAAAATAGGACGGATATTGGACAGTGCCGGAAACACCTTGCAGGGCATCGGGTATCAAACCCTGCCCCATGAAAGCCGCATCATCTACTGAAAACGGCGGGAGAATACCAAACGTACTGGCGGGAGTAAAGCCAAAGCGCGAGTAATAGTCGGGATGTCCCAGGACAATCACGATCTCATGCCGCCCTCTACGGCAGGCGTTGAGGCCTTCCCAAATGAGCGCCGTGCCTACTGCACGATTCTGGTATTCCGGCAGCACGGCCAACGGCGCCAGCGCCAAAGCCGGGAAACTATGTTCCGCCGATTGAATGTGGCAGCGGCTGAAGATGATGTGGCCGGCGAGTGCTTCATCCAGAACAGCGACCAGCGAGAGCGCCGGAAAATAGTTATCCGATTCGCGGATAGCCGTGACAAGCCGGGCTTCGCCCTCTCTGCCAAAAGCGCGCTGGTGAATCAAGGCTACTGCGGCGTAATCTGCTGGTGTTTCGGGGCGAACGATCAGAGACATTTTATGCTCCAATCCCGGCGCGTTCGCGGATCATCTGTTGGATACGTGCCTCTGCCGTCCTGGCCCGTCCTTCCAGCGTAAGCAATTCCGCCAGCCAGCCGTCAGCGGCTTTGTGGTCGGAGATACTACCGGCATTCACTTTGACGTTCATCCCAGCAGCAGTCAGAGCAGCCCGCGCCATTGCCGCGCCGGAAGCGGCATCACTGATCGCGTTGACATTGGCAGTTTCAGCCAGTTCTGCGATCAGTTCGAGCACCCGGATAACCTGGCGACAGGCATCCAGCGGAACTAAGGCAGCGTGGTAAGTCGCCTTTTCTACAGCCTCGGCTCTGGCAGCTTTTTCGGCATCGGTGTCTTTGGGCAGTTTGAAGGCCGCCATTACCGCATCGAAAGCGGCGCAATCACGCTCTACACCCTGCTCCAATTCGACCCGCAGCGAATCGGCCTCACGGGCTATCTCGACCATACGCGCTTCCACATCCGCGTATTTCTTCTTGCCGATGGTCACTCTGGCAACCATGCTCGCCAGCGCCGCCGCCATCGCGCCACTGTAAGCCGCCGCTGACCCACCGCCCGGTGTAGCCGTGCCATCTGCGAGGCGTTCCAGGAAAGATGGCTGAGAGTCGCCACCGGAAAGCGCCGCGAACAAACGTGTTTCGAGTATCTGGTCAGGTTCAAACTGGTCTAGCTGGAGATACCACTGTGCCGCGTCTACCAGCGCTTTCTGTGGGATCAGGCCGACTAATTCTGAGTGATGAACCATGACACCATAGCGGGCGGCTTCACGACGGATGGCTTCCACGACACGGGCAACGGGCGTGCGGCTGAAGTCGGTCAGGTTCATAGAAACCTGCGCCCGGCCTTCGACCAGTAACCCTAATCCTTTGACAAAGTGAAAACCGCCGGACGAGTGACGCACCGCTTTGGCGATTTCTTTGGCGATGCCTACATCATCGGTTGTGAGGTAGACATTGTAGGCGATCAGCGGTGCTCGTGCCCCGATCACCGTCGCGCCAGCTTTGCCCACACGAGACGGGCCAAAATCGGGCACCCGGCCTGGGTCAACACCGATGGTCTCCTTGAGTTTTTCGTATTCACCTTTACGGACATCCGCCAGGTTTTCCCTGTCAGGGCGGGTTGCAGCAGCTTCATACAGATAGACCGGGATGGTGAGTTCTTCCCCTACCCGCTGGCCTAGCTGACGCGCCAGTTCGACACATTCCGCCATCGTGACACCCGCGAGCGGGATAAACGGCACGACATCGGTTGCGCCCAGGCGTGGATGTTCGCCACTGTGCGAATCGAGGTCAATCAGTTCCGCAGCCTTCGCAATGCCGGCAAAAGCGGCATCCACCATAACATCCGGCGACCCGACAAAGGTAATCACCGAACGGTTATGGTCAGCATCGCTGGAGCGATCCAGGACATGCACACCTGGAACGGACTGGATAGCTTGTACAATCGCATCTACAACTTCAACCCGCCGTCCTTCAGAGAAATTCGGGACGCATTCAACCAATTTATTCGTCATTCAAACCACCTTAAGGATAAAATACACACTATTCAGCGACAGTCTTCACTGTACGGTTGGGCAAGCAGCTACTAATATAACGCTATTCAGCGAATGCCCATAGAGGAAAGGTGAAATGATGAGCAGTTACACGATCAACCAGCCCAGGCCGGATGTTATCCGCGTGGCATTCCCACAGGGATGGGATTCGGAAGGCGAATCGCCAGTGATGTTCAAAGAGGTATTGGAAGCCCTGGACGATGCCCAGCAGCAGATCACCCTGCTGATTGTAGCCGGGGATGAACGCCCGACCTATGCTGGTGGCCTGAGCTTTGCACGTGCGGTTCTGACGCATGACCGTTTAAAGAAAATGGTGGTAGTCGCCCAGAACGCACAGCTTGCCGCCGATCACATGAGCGCCACACGCGGCGAACGCGGTCTACCACCCATCCCGATTCTGGCTTTTGAAGACGAATCGCAGGCAGCGACAAATCTGTAAATGTGCAGCCAATGACAGTGGGGACGGAGTTGACGCCCCACTGTTTTTATATTGCAGAAGCTCTCTGCGAGTGGCGCAACCTGTCCTAATCGGCAGCTTCCGCCGGGAGAGGCTGCTCCCGCATCCCCTGCTTATGGCGAATGTGGCTCATGATGTGTTCAGCCAATGCGGTGATGGTGAGGCTGGGGTTAATGCCGGGATTGGCGGGCATGATTGAACCATCGGCAACATACAACCCTGGATAGTTGAATACCTGCCCATACATGTCCACCACCCCATCGGCCTCGCTGGTTCCGATTGGGCAGCCGCCCAGAATGTGCGCGGTGGTCGGTATCCCAAGCAGTGTCTCCGGAATTGAATCCTGCGGAATACCATTGCTGCGGACGGCGAAGTCCTGAGTAACGCCTTGCGTTAATGCGGGGTCTGGGGAAATCTGCTGACCGGGCGACAGGCGCGTAACCAGCCCCCGCCGGAACAGTGTAAACAGATTGCGCCCTAACTGGAGGCGCATGGTACTGTCTACGGTCTGCATAATCAGCAGGATGGTGGTATATCGCGCCCAACGAGAAAAGAATTTCGCATACAAAAAGTCCCAGGGATGCCGAATACCGTTCCAGATCGTTTTGAACAGGCGCTTTAGGGGGCTGCCTCCCCCTTTTATCATCGGCATCGCCAACATACGGATAAACGATGAACCATCCGGGTAACGCACCGGTTCAACATGGGTCTGGTCATCCAGCGCAAACACGGACGTAATGGCTATGCCGGTAGAATAGTCGGATGTGCGATCTCTGCTGGTCGCGCCGGGAAGCGCCTCGCTGTTGGTACGCACCTGATCCCCTAATCGGGGCGAAAGTCGTGGGAGCGAACCCACCACGTCCCGGCATTCCATGAGTAGCCGAACTGTACCCAACACACCAGCCGCCACAATAACGCCCCGCGTTCGCACACGATACCGCCGCCGGTCAAATGGCAGCGCCGTTGAACGCCGGTAGACAACCTCAAATCGTGCGCCGTCCGGTTGGTCTTCAGGGAGGGGATAAATGGCCTTCACTGCCGACTCCGGACGAATCTCAGCGCCCCACTTTTCGGCAAAGAACAGGTAGTTCTTGAGCAGCGTGTTCTTGGCATTGTGGCGACAACCAATCATGCAGCCGCCACAGAATGTACAACCGGCACGCGGCGGGCCATCGCCATCAAAATACGGATCGGGGACGGTCTGCCCTTCCTGGCCGGGTTCGCCAAAAAAGACACCGACCTCCGCTGGACGAAATGTATGACCGCGTCCGGCTTCTTCGGCCATCGCTTTCAGGACAAAATCAGCCGGTGTCAGCCGGGGGTTGGTCGTAACACCGCGCATCCGTTTAGCGGTTTCGTAGTGCGGCTTGAGAACGGATTTCCAGTCTACCGGATGCTGCCAGCCGGGGAGTGCAAACAGGTCGCCATCCGGCTCCATCGAGACATTGGCATAAACCAGGCTGCCTCCTCCAACGCCCGTGCCATGTATCACCAGTGCATCATTGAGCAATGAAATCTGCTGGATTCCAAAGCAGCGCAGCGCCGGAAACCACAGATACTTCCGCAAATTCCAGTTGGTACGGGGGAAATCCTGGTCTTCATAGCGCTTTCCCTGTTCCATTACCAGGACACGGTAGCCTTTTTCCGACAAACGTAAAGCCGCAACGCTGCCACCAAAGCCCGAACCAATCACCACATAATCAAAGATTTCGCTATCCATCGCCACCCAACCGTTTAAAGACTATTATCGTGGGATTTCCAATGAAATTCATTATCTCTGACTATGATGATAACAGGGACGGGCTATTTGTGCAGCAATTCAGATCGTAATTTCCTGGGGACACGCCACACCAAGGCGGCAAAGGCGAGCATACAGTATCCAGAGGCGAGTACACTATAAACAGACAGTGGGCCTATCACAGCCCACTGTTTTGTATCTCATCATGTTAGCAATAAACTAGTCTGAATGGTTGTCCAGCCGGAATCCATGCCCGCGCACGGTGACAATATACTGGTAGTCCGGGTCGGTTTCCGCCAGACGATCCCGCAGGCGGCGCACCAGGGCATCAATCGCCTGTTCGCTCACCCCCTCCCCCATCGCCTCCGGCCACACGGTTTCAACCACTTCATCACGGGTGCAGATGCTCCCGGTATTGTTGTAGAGCAGTTCCAGCAGCCGGTACTGTGGCAGACTCAACGGTGGGTCGAGTTCTTCATCCAGGATGAATACCCGGCGGGCATCGCGGTCAATCCGCAGCCGCCCCCCCAGGTAGGCCGGAACCGGCATTGGCATAGGCGCGGTGGCGTTCGAGCCGATAAATTGCAGGCGGGTTGTGAGCGCAATCTGGATTTCATCATTGTTATGGAGTTCGCGCACGCCCTTGATCTGCACACCATTGACCCAGGTACCATTCTTGCTATCCAGGTCTTCAATATAAAACTGCACACCTTCCCTAAAAATGCGGATGTGCTGGCGTGAAATCTGGCGCTCACTTAACATTATGTCGCACGATTCGTCGCGCCCAAGCACTGTATTATCACTGGTAAGTACCCATTGATCGGAAGCGTGTTTGTCACCTTGGAGGATGAGAACAGGCCGTTCCGTATCAGATTGAGGCATAGCAACCGTCTCCCTCAGTCAGATAAGCGTGTTTCTTATCATTGATTATAACCGTACACGGTTTCACCCGCTACTCAATGGAATCGGGATACTTTCCGATTGCGCGATACCGACCCACAACCCCTGAGTTGGGAATATAACTGTACCCCCCGGCGTAACCGGCTGGGATGTGCCAGGATCCGTATTGCGATAGTAAGCCTTAACCGATGCCTGCCCGTTCAGGATAGCCGGGTCGGGCAAGTTATTAAGCGGCAGTTCAACCTTATTGACACAGCTCTGGCGCGGGCCTAATAGACGAATGCCGCTTTCCGGGTACGGGACACCACTCTGCTGTTGTGGCCCAGCGGGTAACTGCGCATTGTTGTTAAATACCAGTCCAAGGCCGCTGGTGACACCGTCATCACCAAAACGCACCTGGTTGGGGTCGGCATTTACCAGGATAGGGACTGTGCCGAGGGAACGATTGGTAATAATGATGCTCACAAAAACACTGCCTTCCAGCGTGTTTGGGACAGCCGTCGTCTTGACATCAATCTCAATGGGTTGTTGCGCTGCCCGCCCTACGAGGGATTGGTGAATAGCGCGCCCTGTCCCCAGCCGCAGCCAGTTACATGGCACGCTTTCGTCCGCACCCGGAATCACCGAAGATACGAGCCTGGGCAGCGTATCCGGCCCGGCGAAGATCGCCAGCATCAACAGCAAAAAGATGGCAACCAATGCATTAGGATTATTATTTGAACGAAAAATAGACATAGTTGCTCAGGTTTGTTGATGTAACCAGCGCGTAACCACAGCGCCGATTTCTGCCGTGTCAATGTGCTCTCTATTGTGCCACAGAATACCGGAATCGTGCCCCCTGAACCAGGTATACTGGCGACGGATAAAATCGTGTGTCAGATTCTTGGCGGCGGTAATGGCCTCATCCAATGGAACGCCATCCACCAGATGGGCAGCGAGTTGCGCGTATCCGATGCCACTCATGGATGGCAGAGAAGAACTGTATCCTCTATCCAGCAGCCCACGTACTTCCTGGAGAAAACCCCGCTGCATCATGTCATCAAAACGGGCGTCGGCTGTTTCATACAGATGCTCCCGTTCGGCTGTCAGACCGAATTGCAGTACGTGATAAGGTGGTGGTTCTTTGCGCTGCAAGTCACTGACTCGCTGGCCGGTTTCCAGGCAAACCTCTAAGGCACGTACCACGCGACGCACATTACGATGATGAATGCGACTGGCGGCTTCCGGGTCAAGCCGGGCAAGGCGTTGATGCAACACGGTTGATCCCTGCTCAGCAGCGACAGTCTCAAGCTTTTCGCGCAAAGCTTCATTTGGCGCGACTTCCGGGATACGCCAACCCTCGATCACGGCAGTAATATACTGCCCGGTGCCGCCGACCAGCAGGGGCAACTTCCCCTGATTGTGAAGTACATCAATCGTCTTGTATGCCAGACGCTGGTACTGTGCCAACGCCAGATTGTCGTCGGGGTCTACGATGTCGAGCAGATGGTGTGTCGCCCGTGCGAGCTGATCTGCTGTAGGTTTAGCCGTGCCGATGTCCATGTAACGGTAAACCTGGCGGCTGTCGGCGTTGATAATTTCACCATTAAACTGCTCTGCCAGGTCAATCGCCAGACCGGTCTTACCAACCGCTGTTGGCCCCAGAATCACGATGAGCGGACGATCACCAGCCAAGAGCATCCTCGTAGTGTTCAACTACAGGCAGGCCGGAAGGCGGCAAAGCAACGGCAATCACGTCCATGCGCCAGTTCGCATCCAGTTGATGCGCTTCCAGATAAAGCTGCGCGGCAGCGATCATGCGCCGTTGTTTGCTGCTGCCGATACTCTCCAGAGCGGCAGCGGTGGTCACCGCCCGCCGGGTACGCACCTCAACAAACACCCATATATCACCCGCGCGAGCGACAATGTCAATCTCCCCGTGTGCGCAGTGCCAATTGGTTGCCACAATCGTATAGTCGCGTTCTTCCAGGTACGTTCGTGCCAGACGTTCACCGCGCTGACCAGTATCCTGTTTCGTTGCCATCACAATCCACATGAAAAGTATCTGATCTACCCTTCCATTGTACCCCGATTATCCACCAGGAAAAGCACAATCCCCACTACCGGAGTAATGGGGATTGCATTTGGAAATTACTGAGACCCCAAAGGGTTGTACTGGGTTATGGCGTTTCAGCTTCTTCGTGCCGGTCACTGCGACGGACAGACCAGACGATCAACACGATGCCGACCAACGAGATAACCAACACCGGCAAGGTTGAAGCTTCGTCCTGAGTCTGTACGACAATGGGCGCCATGATAAGGGCAACGAGGTTCATCACCTTAATCATCGGGTTCAGGGCCGGGCCTGCCGTATCCTTGAGCGGGTCACCAACCGTATCTCCAACGACACTGGCTTTGTGATTTTCGGTGCCTTTACCGCCGAAGTTGCCATCTTCCACATACTTCTTGGCATTATCCCAGGCACCACCCGCATTCGCCATGAACACAGCCAGCAGCTGCCCGGATACGATAACACCGGCCAGGAAGCCACCCAGCGCTTGCTCTTTGAGCAGCAGTCCGACGACAATCGGGGACAGAATGGCAATCAAGCCCAGCGGAATCAGTTCAGTCTGTGCCGCACGGGTGGAGATTGTGACGGCTTTACTGTATTCCGGCGGTTGCTCGCCACTCATAATGGCAGGGATGCGCAGTTGACGGCGCACTTCGGCCATAATGTAACCCGCAGCACGGTTCACAGCCTTGATGAGCAGCCCGCCAAACAGGAGCGGCAGCGCCCCGCCGAGAAGCAGTCCCAGGAATACCGTCGGGTTTGCAAGATTGATGTCGCGCGTAAACGTGCCGATTCGTTCAGCGGGCATGACTCGCTCGATGTCAATAAAGAACGCGCCAAACAGCGAGACCGCCGCAATAACTGCCGAACCAATGGCAATACCTTTCGTAATGGCCTTCGTGGTGTTACCTGCTGCATCCAGGTCAGCCATAATCTGACGTGCTTCTGGCGAGAAGTCCGTTTCCCCTGCGAGTTCACCAATCCCGTTCGCATTATCGGAAATCGGGCCGAAGGTATCCATACTGACATTATTGCCGGTATGCGACAACATCCCAACGCCAATTAACGAAACCCCAAACAGGATATAGGTGAACAGCTGATCGGTTGACACTGGCGTTCCATCGGGCAGAGTCGGCACACGTATGCTGATGAGGAACAGCGCTGCCACCATCAACCAGAGGGCGATGAAGACGCCTCCGATAACATCTTTACGGAGATAGCCTCTGATAATCGCCAGAATTGATAGCACGATGCCAATAATCAGCGCCGGCAGTTTGAGATTATCCGGGAAAGTGAAGCTATAAACCACAATAGACGCGCCAATACTGGCAGCAATCACCAGTACCGACCACACACTGGAGAGATAGCCTAGTGACAAACCTTCCAGAATGACAAGCGCGGGGCCAAAGTGTGTCGCTTTGGCGATGTTCTGAACACGCGGGCTTTTAGCACTGGTAGCAAAGGCTGTCAGCGGGTTAAAGCTCACGGCCAGGGCGACACCCACCGCAACCAGCGAACCCAGTGAGAGGAAGGCTAACTGATCACCGTCGCCAACCTGGTTGCCGGCATAAAAGACGGAAAGCAGGAAAGTTGAGACAATGGTGATGGTGCTGGAAAGCTCGTAACTCTTGTACATAGCTTCTTCGGCATCGTCCACTTTCCACAGGGAAACAGCGTAAGTGCCGAAGATCGAGCTAACAACGCCAATACCACGAACCAGAAGCGGCAGCACGATCCAGAATAACTGACCGGTCAGCCCCGTCAGCGCCAGGCCGAGGATCAGACTGGAAACGATTGTCACTTCGTAGGATTCGAAGATGTCAGCGGCCATACCCGCGCAATCACCGACGTTATCGCCAACGAGATCAGCGATTACAGCGGCATTGCGAGGATCATCTTCTTCCATACCGGCTTCGACCTTACCCACAAGGTCAGCGCCGACATCAGCCGCTTTAGTGTAGATACCGCCGCCAACGCGCATGAAGAGTGCGAGCAGCGTCCCACCGAAGCCAAAGCCCAGCAGCACGTCGGGCGATGCTTTGCCGAAGATGATAAAAATCATCGTCCCGCCCAGCAGTCCCAGGCCATCGGTCAACATGCCGGTGATTGTGCCGGAACGATAGGCGATGGTCAACGCACGCTTGAAGCTGTTACGGGCGGCAGCAGCGACACGCACATTCCCCTGAACGGCCATGTTCATGCCGATAAAACCGACAATGGCCGAGAAAGTTGACCCCATCGCAAAGGCCAGGGCGCGTCCGATAGCGACCCCGGTTACAGCTTCCGGGCATTCGGTGGCACTGGCAATACGTTCCGGCGAAAACGCCTCATAGTCATTCTCAACCGCAATCTGCTTGGCGGTTTTGCCGGAGTTTTCAAGACGGTCTAAGGCTTCAGCAGAAGTAAGTGAGGTGTTCGCGGAAATATCGTCCGCATAGGCCTGCTCGACCACAGCCGGGCAGAATAGCTCGTTGGCTTCACCCGTTGGATGCACCAGGGCCACGCTCAAGAACATGGCAATGGTTAGCAGGACAATGAGAATAGCGATGGTACGGAGTTGGGTACGCAGATAGGCATTCGCGCCATCGCGGATAAAACCCCAAATGCGCTGCATAGCGGCGCTACCCTTTTCCGCAGCGAAGGTCTGGCGAGCCAACCAATAGGCATAAGCTAAAGCCACTAAGGCGGTTGCCAGCACGATGTAAATCATTACTTGCTCAAAAGGTTGAATACCCTTCATCGCTTGCACGGCGTCTATGCTCTCCTTATGAAATGAACGTGAAACAAGCGGAATTTAAGTATGTATAACTCAATGCTGCATCCAGAAAATGGTCTCTCTTTTTCGCAGCAGGAGAGGATCCATGACCCTCTCCTACCACGAACCCAAATGAATGTTAACCAACTTTAACGGATACAACGTTAAATAGGCTGTTACACACAACACAAATTCTACCCATCTAGCGCTAAGTCGGCGTGTTATTGCAACGCATTCATGATATTCATCACGAGATACAAGTGATGATTGGCGGGGAAATATACGATCATGGTGAGACTTGGGTGGTGCAAATTGATTGTAGAGTTGTGGTTTGTGTTTAACCAGGCTCTGGCACACCTGGCAAGCCTCATACCACAGACTCGCAATCGCATTGCCCGTCGGTAAAGGAAATATTAAAGGACCTTTAATGTCATTTGGTTCTCGCATTTTGGGTGATCTCCAGATGTTGAAAAATATATACTCTTGTGGGAAAATTCACCGAATTCTGTGTTTGTTCCTCCTTCTTTACAAATAGAGACAAGTTTCACTTCAAGGCATCAATCAGAAAAACTTATATACATTAATAAGCCTCTCCAATAGATAGCGAAGTTTAACGCATCTTTCCAATATTAAGCAACCTCGTATTGTACACATTTCACAAATTATCTTGTTTTTCTGGGGGTTTTTACATTTTGAATAACAAAACACACATTGAGGAGTACGCGCACCAATGGAATTCATCACGAGTAACGTCAATGTCATTGTGCTGGCTACCAGCCTGATTGGGCTGGGATTCGCCTGGTATCAACGCAGGTGGGTGTTAGCGCAGAATCCTGGAAACGAACGTATGACAAAGATTAGCGGCGCGATCCAGAAGGGGGCACAGGCCTTTCTTTCACGGGAATATCGCGCTGTTGCGGTTCTGGTTGCGGTGGTGACAGTAGCGCTACTGGCTTTGAGCGCTATTCCCGCAACAAATATGTCACCGTGGACGGCATTGGCATTCGTTAGCGGTGCGTTAGCTTCGGGCGTTGCCGGGTATATTGGCATGTACATCGCAGTGCGTGCGAATGTCCGGACAACCCAGGCAGCCTCGGAAAGTCTGAACCAGGGGCTGCGCGTAGCTTTTGCCAGCGGGACGGTGATGAGTACCAGCGTGGTCGCACTGGCATTACTGGGTATAAGCCTCCTGTTCTTGCTCTTCACAAACTTACTGAGCGCGCACGAGGCGGTCTCCGCCCTGGCGGGCTTCGGATTTGGCGGCACCTCCATCGCAATCTTTGCCCGTGTTGGCGGCGGAATTTATACGAAAGCGGCAGATGTCGGCGCCGACCTGGTTGGTAAAACAGAAGCCGGAATCCCTGAAGACGATCACCGCAACCCGGCGACAATCGCCGATAACGTCGGCGATAATGTGGGTGACGTAGCGGGGATGGGGTCTGATCTGTTTGAGAGCTATGCGAGTTCAATCATTGCGGCGTTGACACTGGCGACATTAGGAGGCGGCCTGGCACCGGATAAGACAGTGCCTGGTCAGGTATTCCCTCTACTGGTAGCGGCTGCCGGGCTGCTCGTCGGTATCTGGTCGTCGTTCCTGGTACGAACGAAAGAAGATGCCACCCAAGAAATGCTGCTGGGCAGTCTGCGGCGCGGAGTGTATAGCGCAAGCGCCGGAGTTGGCCTGGTGGTTGTGGTGCTCGGCCTGGCGCTTGACCTGGGATGGGGTGTGATTATCGCCACACTGAGCGGCCTTGTTGGAGGTGTGCTCATCGGCTTTTTCACGGAATATTTCACGTCAGATACTTACAGCCCCACTCAGGAACTGGCGGAAAGCGCCCAGGGTGGCGCGGGAATTGTCGTTATTCGCGGGCTGGCACTGGGCATGTTCAGTACCATCGCGCCAGTCATGATCGTCGTGATTGTAACCCTGGTAGCTACTGCCGCAACCGGTTTATACGGCGTCGCGGTGGCCGCTGTTGGGATGCTGGCAACCTTGGGGATTACGCTGGCAACGGACGCCTATGGCCCCGTGGCAGACAATGCCGGTGGGATTGCGGAAATGTCCAGACTGGACGAGGCTGTACGTAAACGCACCGATGCACTTGATAGCCTTGGCAACACCACTGCCGCAACCGGCAAAGGATTCGCAATTGGCAGCGCTGCAATGACTGCCCTGGCACTAAATGCAGCTTTCATCACTGCGCTGCAAGGAGCCGGAGCATCAAGCACAGTATTTATGGTGGATGTACTCGACTCTCGTTTCATTACAGGGCTATTCATGGGGGCACTGCTGCCGTTCCTGTTCAGCGCTCTGACAATGCTGGCCGTTGGCAATGCGGCGCAGAAGATCGTAGAAGAGGTACGCCGCCAGTTCCGTGAAATTCCGGGGATAATGCAGGGTGACGCCGAACCCGATTATGAGGCCTGTGTGGCGATCAGCACAAACAGCGCTATCCGGCAGATGATTTTGCCGGGACTGCTGGCCGTTGCTGTGCCTATTATCCTGGCTGTCCTGGCGATTATCGGGAAGGACAATGTGATGGGGCAGTTTGTCGGGCGCGAGACACTGATTGGCATGTTGGTCGGGTCACTGCTTTCGGCGTTTATGTTAAGTGTGATGATGGCAAACGCCGGTGGCGCGTGGGACAATGCCAAGAAATTCGTCGAATCCGGTAATCACGGTGGCAAGGGTTCAGAAGCCCACAAAGCCGCAGTTGTCGGTGATACGGTTGGCGATCCGTTCAAGGATACTTCTGGCCCATCCTTGAACATCCTCATTAAACTCCTGGCGATTGTTGCTCTGGTGATCGCGCCACTGCTGGCACAATCGCCGCTGTCATAAACCCGGCAGAAGAAAATTGAAACAAAAACGGCGCTGTTTCGGGCGCCGTTTTTATGTTTCTTAGTGGATGCTGTCTTTCAGGCACGGGGCAAAACCGGGCGAAATTTATAGCCATAGACAATCATACCCTTTGCCCCTTCGGTCATCAGTTTCCGCGTAACCATTTCAACGCGGTCACCGATTTGTACTGCACCGTCAAGGTCAGTCAATTGCCCCGTCACCACCGGCCCTTCGTCCAACTTAACTAGCGCCAGCGTGTACGGTGACTGTTCCTCAAAGTTCTCTGGAGTTTCCTGAAGCGTGGTAAAACTGATAACCGCTCCCGTTCCGGCGAACGTAAAGTGTTCACGTTGAGATGCAGCCGGATTGGATGATGCGCTCATCGTGTTTAGTGCCCCCGCACGGAAACGCGCTCAACACGGTTCCGTGTTGCAAGAACCTCTTCGGCGGTCTCAAAATCACGATTCAGCGGGGCTGGGCGCGCCTGCAGGCTGACTTCGCCATTTTCGTAACGCACACCCTGAAGACGATACCGCTGGGAGTTCAAACGCCAGTGACGTGAAATTTGCATGATTCAGATTACTCCTCATAACTGATGACAGCATTTGTGCAAAACTGCACGAACGAACTGCTGTGAATGATAACGGACAATCGCTATCAAAAACTATCAGAGGCGGTGTGATAGCTATCAGAGACTCTCAAAGAGCCGGATTTACACCTGTAAAACGTGTGTTACAACCGTGCTGCCCAGGCCACCGATGTTCTGAATCAAGGCTGTCCTCGCACCAGCAACCTGATTCGCCCCGGCCTGGTCGCGTAGCTGCAAACAGGCCTCTACAGCTTGATAGACACCGGTTGCTCCTGCTGGATTGCCTCGCGCTTTCAATCCACCAAACGTACTGATGGGCAGCTTGCCGGTCAGCGTAATACCCTGGTCGCGTGCCAGCACCCAGCCCTGACCACGTTCAGCAAATCCGGCGGCTTCGAGCGTGAGCGCGCTGAGAATAGTAAAAGCATCATGGAGTTCAAAGAGGTGTACATCCTCCGGTTGAATACCCGCCTGGGCATAGGCTTTGTTAGCGGATTGGTTGACCGCCCGCAGATACAGCATATCGCTGCGATCGTGGAGCGTCAGGGTATCGGTGGCAGCGGCGCTCCCGGAAATGCGTACCGGCAGCGGTACCATATCGGCGGCATGGACGGCGGCTGTCAGAATCACGGCTGCGGCACCATCACCATCCGGCGCGCCGTCAAACAGGTTGACCGGCTCACTCACCATTGGCGCGACAGCAAAACGCCCCGGCTTGATTTTGTTACGAAACATGGCATAGTCGCTGAGCGCACCATTAGCGTGGGCATTGATGCTGAATCCTTCAAAAACACCCAACTCAAGCTTATATTCGTGCATGTAGCGCCGCATGAGCAGCGCAGCCAATGCGGGAAGAGTCGCCCCATGTGCCGCCTCATAGTCGGCATCAAGGCTAATCGTGCGAGCCTGAACACGGGCACTGCCAATACTGTCCGTGGATTTCTCCACGCCCAGCACCATGACGGTATCCACGAGGCCGGAAGCCACCGCAAGATAGCCTGCCCGCAGCGCCGCCCCACCAGAAGCATCTGCCGCTTCTACGGAAAAGGCTTCAATACCACCCAAGCCTGCATAATCCGCGATCAATGCACCCAGATGAAGCTGGCTGCTGTAGGTTGCGCCATAGGCATTCCCGACGTACAGGGCGTCTACCGCAGTAATCCCGGCATCTTTCAAAGCAGCGCTGGCGGCTTCCGCAGCCAGCATCCGCAGACTGCTCTCCCAGTGCTCCCCTACCGGAATCCGACCAATGCCGATAATAGATACATCGCGCATGATTCACATCACTCCTTCAGTTTGCCGCGAAAACGGCAGTAGGTAGCATAGTCAATTGCTGTACGGCGGCGGATGTAGTCACGGGTCGCAGGCGCAAGGTTTTGCACATCCTTGATATGTTCTGTCACCCGGATATCGAAAGCATCCGAACCAGCGCCACTGCCGTAACTCACCATGAGAATACGATCACCGGGTTGGGCAATGTCGAGAATAGCCGTCAGGCCAACCATGCACGAGCCGGAATATACGTTGCCGATTTCCCCGGCCAGCAGCCCGATTTTAATCTGCTCTTCAGTAAAGCCAAGCATCGCCGCCGCCCGACCAGGGAACTTGACATTAGGCTGATGGAACACGGCGTAAGTGTAGTCTGCCGCTGTCGTGCCCATCATTTCCATGAGCTTCTGAGCAGCAGAAACCACGTGATTAAAGTAGGCGGGTTCGCCCGTGAAGCGATCCCCATGACTTGGATAGACTTCGTGTGCCCTCCGCCAGAAATCGGGCGTATCGGTCACAAAACTGTAGCTTCCCTGGTAGACCGCGCAGGATTCTTCCGCTGGGCCGAGCAAAAAGGCCGCGCCGCCGGAAGCCGCCGTATATTCGAGGGCGTCACCGGGTCGTCCCTGGGCCGTGTCCATACCGATGCTGAGGGTATACCCCACCATGCCGCTGCCGATCATACCGATGGAGGCCTGTACCGCTTCCGTACCCGCTTTGCAGGCGAATTCCCAGTCAGCGGCCTGGATGTTAGGCGAAGTACCGATGCTTTCGGCAACAATCGTGCTGGTGGGCTTGACGGCGTAGGGATGGCTTTCGCTACCGACCCATACCGCACGAATGGCCTGCGGGCTGATGCGTGCCCGCGCCAGCGCATTACGCGCCGCTTCAATGGACATGGTCGTAACATCTTCATCGAGACCAGCGACGGCCTTCTCGGTGATGGGGCTGCCACCCAGCCCGCCCGTCCACACCCGGGCGACTTCCGTGCCGGGCAGCCTATATCGTGGAATATACGAACCGTAACCGACAATACCTACCTGCCGGTCAGGCCGCATCAGGGAATTTGCATTGGTGAGATTTACATTCGACATGCAGTTTCTCAATTCTCCATATTTCAGTGTTTTCAGGCTCGTTCACAGACATGAATCTCTTCTTAAGATCGCAAGTATTAAACTCAGTCAGGTGCATATCACGCGCTAGTCACTTGTTCCCGCGAGTCCATGAACAAGGGCTTTAGCCCGTTCCAGGCGAATGTTGCCCTCCTCGATCATGGTTTGCACCACGCGGGCGACCAAATCGCCGGTTGCACCGGCGGCAACGGCAAGCTGTTTGGCGTGCATCCGCATGTGTCCCTGCTGGATGCCAACGGTTGCCAGGGCACGCATGGCCGCGAGGTTTTGTGCCAGCCCAACCGCCGCGATGACTTCCGCCAACTGCCGCGCCGATTGAATTTTCATGATTTTGAGCGCCAGCCCTGCCGTTGGATGCACGCGAGTTGCACCGCCAACAATGCCCACCGCCAGCGGGAGTTCTATCAAGCCGCGCAGGTTGCCATCGTCATCCTGCCACCACTGCGTCAGGCTGGTGTACTGGCCGTCACGGGCAGCGTAAGCGTGCGCCCCAGCCTCAATCGCCCGCCAGTCATTGCCGGTGGCGATCACAACCGGGTCTATCCCGTTCATGATGCCTTTGTTGTGGGTAGCGGCTCGGTACGGGTCAATCGCAGCGAAAACACCGGCTTCAACGATGGACTTCACGACCTGTTCACCCGCGAGCGAGTCGGTTTCCAGTTCAACGGCGGGGATCATGCCCTCAGCTCTCGCCTTACGCCGATCCGTGAGGTTGCTCAGAATCCGCAGATTCACCCGCCCCCCGGTGATGGCCTCTATCTGAGTTGCCAGGTGTTCGGCAGCAGTGTTAATGGCGTTCGCTCCCATCGCATCCCGTGTGTCATAGAGCAGGTGAATAATGAGCATCGGCCCGGCGGGCGTTTCCGGGAAAGGTCGGACTTCGATACCCCGTGCCCCGCCGCCGTGCTTGACAATACTCCCCCCTACCCTGTCAGCTTCCGCCATGAGCGCGTCACGATTTGCCAGCACCGCTTCTGCCGCTGCCTGAATATCCGGCAGATCCAACACTTGAATTTGTCCGATCATAACCGGCTCATCGCTGGATGTAGTGAAACCACCGCCTTCCCGAAACAAGCGAGCCGCGTTACTGACGGCAGCAACTACGGATGGTTCTTCAATAACCATCGGAATCAGATAGTCCTGATCGTTGACCAGAAAGTTGGTAGCAATGCCCAGCGGCAAAGCATAGATACCAATGGCATTCTCGATCATGTGACCAGCTTGTTCGGCGCCTAACCCACTGCTGCCAAGCAGCACCTGTTGTTCGCCGGCTGTGAGGCCCGCCCAGTCCGCAATACGGGATACCCGTTCGGCCAGAGGCAGCTTATAAAAACCCGGTATTCGGGATGTGTGTTGAGTAGTCATGGGGTGAACTCTACCAGGAGATTGCTTTCAAAAACTATCAGACCTGTGAAAACTGGCACTAATCGCTGTCAAAACCTATTCGAAACGCCCTGCCCCGGCGGATTGAACGTATCAGGATAATGGGAAGAAAAGTGAATAAAGCATTTCTTGGCAGATTGCCACCTATCCGCTACAATCGGGATTCTCGCAAACCTGTTTCGTTTTATTTTCAGGAAGTGAACCATGAAAAAATTACTGTCTATCCTTATGGTGTTTGCTTTGTTGCTGCCCGTCACCGCGGCCTTCGGCCAAGATGATATGATGGAGCAGCCCCTGGTCGGCTTCTGGGAACAATGCCCAACACCGGAAAACCTACCGGAAACCGTCAACGTCGGCGCGATTTTTGGCCTGAGTGAAGCCGTCGCTGTATACGGCACGGCCCAGCAGAACGCGGTACAGCTTGCGGTGGATGAAATCAATGCGTCACACTACCTGGGCGAAAGTACAACACTGGTGGTCATGTTTGAAGACTCCGCCGGTAACCGTGACCAGGCCATCGCCGCCATGACCAAACTGGTCGAAGAAGATGGCGTGGTTGCCGTACTCGGCCCAACCCTCTCTTCGGAAGCATTTGCCGCCGACCCAGTGGCACAGGAAAACAGCACCGTTGTGATGGGCGTGAGTAATACAGCAAACGGCATCACCGAAATGGGTGATTATGTTTTCCGTGACAGCTTGCCGGAAGGCGCGGTGATCCCCGGCACGATTGCCCAGGCCGCCGAAATCCTGGGATTGGCAAAAGTCGGGCTGTTCTATGGCAATGATGATGACTTCACCGTGAGCGGGTACGAAGTCTTCAAGGCCGCCCTGGAAGAAAACAGCATCGAAATCCTGGGTGAAGAAACCTTCGCTAAGGGTGACGTGGACTTCAACGCGCAGCTCACCAACCTGATCGCTGCTGAACCGGATGCGCTGGTTGTTTCGGCGCTGGCGGCAGAAGCCACACAGATCATTCTCCAGGCGCGGGCGCTAGGCTATGAAGGGCCAATTATCGGTGGTAACGGGTTTAACTCCCCGGCAGTGCTGCGGGATTCCGGCGCTGACTCGGAAGGTCTGATTGTGGGCGGCGCGTGGAACTACGGCAACCCGAACCCCAGTGAGAGCAGCGTGCAATTCGTTGAAATGTATGAAGCAGCCTATGAAATGTCACCTGACCAGTTCGCAGCGCAGGCTTATACCGGCGCGTGGCTGATGGCAACGGCAATTCGCTGCGCCGACTCGACGGATCGCACTGATGTGCGCGACGCACTGGCCGGAATCGCGGACTTCGACAGCCCGCTGGGTGTTTTCAGCTTTGATGAAGACCGCAATCCGGTTCACGACCCAATCGCACAGATCGTCGTGGAGGGCAAGTTCCAACCGCTGGCACTGGTGATGGGTGAATAACCTGCGGCCTATTCGATATAAACGGAAAGTAAGCATCCGGGGGCGATTGTCATTATCGCCCCTGGACTCCAAAATCATGAATATTACACAACAAGTTGTTAATGCGATCTGGCTTGGCGGAGTTTACAGTTTATTTGCGCTGGGGTATGCCCTGGTCTTCAGTATTCTGGGTGTTTTGAATCTGGCTCATAGCGCGGTCTTTATGTGGGGCGCGTTTATTGGGCTGGTGATGGTGACTCAGTTCAGTTTTTCGGTGTGGTTGGCAATTCCGGTTGCCATGCTGGGCGCGGGTTTGATCGGTGTGCTGCTGGATGCGGTGGCCTTTGCGCCGTTACGCCGCCGGAATGCGCCCCGTATCGCCCAACTCATCAGCAGTATCGGCGCGGCTATTCTCCTGGTGAATATCGCGCAACTGATATTCGGCACTCAACCGGAGCGTTTCCCGCTCGGCAGCATCCCCACAGACACAATTGAGGGACTCCCCTTCCGTATTACCCCGATACAGATCATCATTCTGCTGGTTTCAGTCGCGCTGATGGCGCTGCTGCAATATATGGTCATTCGCACCCGTGCCGGACAAGCTATGCGGGCAGTTGCTTTCAACCAGCGGGTTGCCAGCCTTCTCGGAGTCAACGTCAGCGGCATTTTCAGAATGACATTCTTCCTGGCCGGGGCGCTGGCTGGCGCGGCTGGGGTGCTGTACGGGCTGGCGTATAACTCCATGACGCCGTTCATGGGTGACCAGGTGGCGCTGAAAGGTCTCACGGTCATCGTGCTCGGCGGTATGGGGAACATCCAGGGCGCGGTGGTTGGAGGGTTTGTGGTAGCGGCGCTGGAGGTCTTCAGTATCGCCAATGGCGGCAGCAATTATCGAGACGCCTTTGTGTTTACGTTGTTATTCCTGATTCTATTATTCCGCCCACAGGGTTTAGTCGGGCAAAAAGAACACACGCGGGCATGATTTATGGAATTTTTACGCAGTATTGGTATTACCGAAATCGTCATGCAATTCATGCTGATCAATGCCATCCTGGGACTCAGCATGTATCTGGTGTTGTACACCGGCATGTTCTCGCTGGCAAATGCCGGGTTTATGTCCATCGGGGCGTATACCGGCGTTATTTTGACGCAGAACTTCGACCAGCCATTATGGGTCGGTTTACTCGGCGGGATGGCAGTGGCGGGGGTGCTGGCGGTGCCTATAGGACTTCCCGTACTGCGGCTAAAAGATATTTATCTGGCGATTGCCACCATAGGTTTTGGCGAAGTAGTGCGTATTCTGATCCTCAATTTCGATACACTGGCCGGCTCGCTCACGGGTGAAAGCGTGCGGCTGACTCGCGGCGCACTGGGCATCACCGGCATCCCCAAAATCACCGAGACATGGCACCTCGCAGCGTTCCTGGTGGTCACGGGCTTCATTATGATTCGGCTGCACCGCTCCCGTTTTGGCAGAGCAATGGCCGCTGTGCGCCAGGATGAACCCGCTGCCGCAAATATGGGCATCAATGTGGTCTATACGAAGAACATGGTGTTTATCATGAGCGCAGTGCTGGCCGCCGCCGCCGGGGTGCTAAAAGCCCACCTGACGCGCACGATCAGCCCGGGAGACTACGGTTTTGACCAGGCCGTGAGTATCCTGGCATTCGCCGTGCTGGGCGGCACGTCTACCTGGGTCGGGCCATTGGTAGGCGGCTTTGTGCTGACCGCCCTACCGGAAGTTTTACGTGACTTCAAACAGTACCGGGGTATCGTCAACGGTTCGATTCTCCTGCTGGTGATTGTGTATCTCCCCGGAGGACTGGTGAATCCTGCGGGATGGTCGCAATTGTGGACGCGACTGCGTGGCAAAAAACAGGGCGACACACTCACTGCGGAGGTATCGTGACTATGTTGGAACTCCGCAGCGTCTCACGCTTATTTGGCGGGCTACAGGCACTCAACCAGGTGAATATGCTCGTACCAGCGGGCAAGGTTGTCGGCCTAATCGGGCCGAATGGGGCAGGCAAAACAACACTCATCAATAATATCAGCGGGCTTGACCACCCCACCAGCGGTGAAATCCTCTTCAATGGTACACCGATTCACATGCGACCACCGCACCACATCGCCCAGCTCGGCATCGCCCGAACTTATCAAAATATCCGACTGTTCGGCGAGATGACGGCATTGGAGAATTTGCTCATCAGCCAGCACGGGCGAGGCAGCGCCTCTATCCTGGATGCGCTGGTGTTCACGCCGCGTTACCTGCGGGAAGAAAGACGCCTGCGCGATACCGCCAGCGACCTGTTAGAACGCTTCCACCTGACTCAGGTGGCAAAATTACGCGCCGGCAATCTGCCTTATGGTGACCAACGCCGTCTGGAAATGGCACGGGCGCTGGGGACGCAGCCAAAACTGCTGCTGCTGGACGAACCTACCGCCGGGATGAATCCGGTGGAAACAGAAGCATTGGGAGAGCAGATTCTGCGCCTGGTACGGGAAGATGGGCTGACCGTGCTGGTGATCGAACATGATATGTCGCTGATTCACCAGGTGTGCGACGAAATCTACGTCCTGAACTTCGGGCAGATCATTGCGCAAGGTACGCCCGATGAGATCAAGCGCAACCCACAGGTGATTGAAGCCTATCTCGGTCAGGATGAGGAATGACCGAAAGCAATAACTAAGCCCGTTCAATATGCCTTTGATATTCATTATTAAGCAGAGCAGGTTATGGCCTTACTTGAAGTCTCCAATTTACACACGAGCTACGGCGCGATCAAAGCCTTGAGGGGAATCACGTTCCAGGTGGAGCGCGGCCAGGTTGTCAGTCTGATTGGCGCGAACGGTGCCGGCAAATCCACGACGCTGAACAGTATCAGCGGATTATTGAAACCGAGCAGTGGCAAAGTCCTGTTTAACGGGCGGGACATCACCGGCTGGCGAGCGGATCGTGTAACCGGCCTGGGATTGGTACAGGTGCCGGAAGGTCGGTTGGTGATCGCCAATATGAGTGTGGAAGAAAATCTATGGATGGGCGCTTATCCACGTAAAGACCGCGCCGGTATCCAGGCTGATTTGAACGATATTTTCGCCCGTTTCCCCCGGTTGGCCGAACGCCGCACCCAGAAAGCCGGATCGCTCAGTGGCGGTGAACAGCAGATGCTGGCCGTTGGGCGGGCACTGATGGTGCAGCCTACCCTGCTGATGCTGGATGAACCAAGTATGGGGTTGGCTCCGCTGTTGGTCAACGAGATTTTCCACATCATCGCCGAGATCAAGGATCGCGGCATCCCGATTCTACTGGTGGAGCAAAATGCTCGTAAAGCATTGCAGATCGCCGATTACGGTTATGTCATCGAGCGCGGCACCATCGCCTACGAAGGCCCGGCGGAACAGCTCCAGCAAAACCCCAAAATCATCTCCGCTTATCTTGGCTAAGGAAAAACCCCTGAAGCGATGAGTCCCTATCACTTCAGGTCAGCCAGGCGTCACACAATGCTAATCTGTAACAGGATTGCATTTTATTGGACACTCAGTATACAATCGTCCTGTATAGTTCGTGAAAAACAGCACGTTTATCCCTGACCAGGGAATAAATCGTGTATTTTCTTGTTTACGCAATGCGGCATTCTCCCCATTGTGCTTATATCTACTCAGGAGTGCGTTCTGGATGAAATCCCTCTTTAGTCTCGTTACCAACCTGTCGCTACGTTTCCGAGCAGTCACTCTCATATTAGTCGTTACCTTCCTGGCCCTTGGCGTTTATGCCATTACCCAGCTTAAACAGGAACTCATCCCTTCAATTGAGTTCCCGACAACGGTTATCCTGGCACAGGCGTCAGGTATGACGAGTGAGCAAGTGCTGACCGTCGTCACCAAGCCAATGGAAGATGCCCTTTCACAGATTGAAGATGTCGTCAATATCGAAACCCAGACCACCGGGGCATTTGGTGCAGTAATCCAGGCGCGAAACGACTTCGGTCTGAACCAGGAAAAGCTGCGGACAAGCATTCGAGAAGCGATAGATAGTGTCTGGTTGCCGCAGCGCCGCATCACTCCCCCGGCTGGCGAAGACGCACGTGATTTCGCAGATCGCCTTCTGGCTGATTTGACACCGGACGTTCTGCTGTATCTGGCCGGACAGGACCCTAATTTCCTATTTCAGTTGACGCCGGAAGTCTGGGGAGCGCTACCGGACGATACGGTACAGACCTTGTTGGCTTACCTCGCCGGGCAAACCGAAGATTCGCAATCCCAGAAAGGGGCGCTCCAACAACTCATTGACCAGGAAATTGTGCCACAGTTGGAAAGCCTGGATATTGTTGCACGTGTCAGCATAAGTGGTGGACAAGCACTCCCAACGGATGGTGATGGACTTGCGGCGGCTACACAAACAGTAGAAGCGCAGGCGGCCAGTTTGCTGCTCCAGCTTTCGCCTGAAGTGTGGGCGATTGCCGGGCCAAAAGTCGGGCTGGACACCCTGGACACTGGCGCGGTTGAAACGCTGCAAGCTGTTGAAGTCACACTGCCCCCCACCCCGCCAGAACTGCCAGAAAGCTGGCAGATGGATCATTTCCAGACTGCACGTGATCTGTGGGAAATGCGAACACTGACCCGTAACATTTCAGCGGTGTTTAACCAGTTCTACGATTCTGGGAAGATTGTTGGCGCGTTAGGACAAACCAACGACCTGACACCTGAAACGATCACCCGGATGCTGGCACTTGAACCCTCAATGGTAGAATATTTCGAGGCAGAACATCTGGCAGCGATGTCGGCGGATGTATTCACCGCGCTGCCGGAGGACTTCATCGCCAACCTGGATGGGTTTACCCGCGATGAGCTGGCGGCGAAGGCACTAGCCCAGAGCATTACCGGCGAAGCCGCTGAACCCGCGCCGGTAGACTTACCGCAGGCATGGCGTATTTCCCAGCCACAATTGATTACCTTCAGCTTTGACGACCTGCCGCTGGCAAGTTTTAGCGTGTTCGTCTCTGACGATGCGATTGGGCAGGAAGTAGCCAGCTCGAATAACCCCGGAAACACAAACACGAATACGGAGACCAACACCGATCCACAGAATACGCAGGTTGATCCCCCGGCCAATAACCCAGGCAATGCCGAGATACCCGAAGGGCCAGCGCTACCGCCATTTTTCCTCCTGTTGGGGTCGCAATTTGGCGTCACACTCGACACAGCCGACGACCTGATTAACCTGCAACTGCCGGAATCCGCAGCAGAACAGTTTGGCGCATCCACCTTGCGAGCGGCTGATCTGTTCAATTTCATGTTGCTGCTTGCCAACCCCGACTCAGCACCAGCCGGGATGCCCTCACTGCCCTTCCAGCTTGACATCAAGGCTTTGACCCAATCTATGGGGCCGGACGTCATCCAGTTCCTGGCCGATAATGACCCCACTTTTATTCCAAACCTGTCAGCAGATGTGTTTGACATATTCTCTGACGATCAACTGGCGCTGGCACAGGTAGCACCTCCGTTGGGTGATGTGTGGAGTGCGCTGGCCGACCAACCTCAGTTCAATGACAAGCCACTGAAAAGCGCGGCGGATTTGCTGGCGATTGGTGACGGTCAGGCATCCAGCATCCTGAACACAATCAACACCGACGTTCCGGCGCAGTTCGCGGGGTACGATGTACGGTTGTTTGATAGTCTCAGCACCGGAACTGTTCGCTACCTGGCACTACAGGAGCCGGATTTCTACAGCAACCTGGACAGCGGGGTACTGACGAAACTTTCACCGGACGTGCTAAATCTGCTGCCGCCGGATATCCTGAGCGGCCTGGATGAAGCCACTGCGGCGACAGTTACCGCGATTGCCAGTGGTGAGCAAAACTCCGCAGCACAGGAATTAGCGGCACTCTACTCAACAAATGTGCCGCCCGCCGACCCGAATGCGCCGCCGCTAACAGCTGACTGGCAGTTTGTAGGCGATTTCCTCGGTATTGAACTGGACAGCGCCGATGACCTGTTCCGCTTCTCTGATAAAACCGGGATTCCCAGCCAATTCATGAATGGTTTCTTCAACAGTGCCGGTGGCCGCAATTTTGCGCCAGGGCTGTTCGGGGGACTGTCTTTCGAGGCTATTCAATATATCAGCGCGGACGGGCGCGAACCGAAATTCCTGGATAACCTGGGGGTAGACGCCCTGCGCCTGCTCACACCAGAGGTAATGGCGCAGCTACCGGAAGCAGTACAGGCCAGGGCACAATCGAATGGCGAGACATTCACACCAACGGCGGCTGTGACCCGCGCCAATGGCAATCCCAGCCTGGTACTCACGGTCTATAAGACCAGCGACGCCAACACGGTTGAGGCTTTCCATCGGGTCAATGATGTCATCAACGAGATCAACGCCACCAACGACAATATTGACGTAAGTGTGGCGTTTGAACAGGCCAGCTTCATTGAAGAATCGATTGCGGGCGTGGCGCGTGAAGGCGGTCTCGGCGGTTTCTTCGCCGTCATCATCATCCTGATTTTCCTAAGCGCCGGGGTGTGGGCACGTTCGCCGCGTAACATCGTCGGTATCGCGCTCTTTGTTCTGAGCGCGGTTGCCCTGGGGGCAATCGTGTTATCCGGCGCGGACGCGGCGGGCGGCGACCTGGGGCTGGCATTTGCCCAGGCGGATGTCATCCTGCGCGTTCTGCTCCTGCTGGGAATGCTGGCTGGGCTGCTGGTGCTGCTGTGGCCGGGCAATCTACCCTACCCCGCCTGGCGCAGCACTCTGGTAGTCGGGGTGAGTATTCCGCTGTCGCTGGCGATGGCGATGGCTTTCATGAACTGGATACCGCCACTGGTTCACGGTTGGTTAGCACCGGCAGCAGAAACATCCTCGCTCCTGCACTTCATCCTGCGCCTGTTCCCGGAAAGTATCACGATTAATATCATGACGCTCTCTGGCCTGACAGTGGCTATCGGGCGCGTGGTAGATGACTCGATTGTAGTGCTGGAAAACATCTTCCGGGAAATTCAGGCGGGCGGTGACAAGCGGAAGGCCATCATACAGGGAACACGGGACGTATCGGTGGCAATCTTCGCAGCCACAGTGATTACGGTCGTCGTCTTCCTGCCACTGGGTCTGACAGGCGGGATCATCAGCGAATTCTTCCTGCCGTTCGGTCTGGCGGTGACGTATTCGCTGATGTCGTCATTTGTGGTCGCCATTACAGTTGTGCCGGTACTGGCGTATATGTTCATCGGAAAAGAAGATGTTTCCGAAGAAGAACATGAAAGCTGGCTGGAACGCACCTATGCACCGGTTCTCCGCTGGGCGTTAGCCAATGGGCGCAGTCGCCTCATTGTGTTGGGCATCGCAATCGCCAGCATGATATTCGGGTTTGCGCTGTTTGGGTCACGCCCGACGACCTTCATCCCCAGCCTGGGCGAACCGCAGATCCAGGCCAGTATCTCGCTGCCATCATCTACCAAGATACTGGAAACCAATACGCTGGTTACTGAACTGGAAACCGCTATCCATAACATCATCCCGGCAGAAGACTTGAAAGTCATTCAGACAACCATTGGCAGCAGCGGGGCCAGCCTGGAAAGCCTGGTGACGGGCGGCGGCGGTGTGAGCGAAAATATCGCCAACGTCACAATTGGTATCAACTCGCAGGATAAGGTAGACGAGTGGACGCAGCAGATTCGGGTTGAAGCGGAGCGTATCTTCGGCAAGGAGAATGTCACCGTCTCAGCGGCATCCCTGAGTGACCAGGGCTTCGGCGGTTTCGCGCTAGTGATTTCCGGCCCGCAGGATGCGATTGAAGCCATCAACGAGCAGGTGATTGAAACCCTCAACAATGTCGAAGGTCTGGCGAATGTTACCAGCAACCTGGAAACGTTGGGGGATGCTTCCAGTGGTGACAACGGGCCAGCCACCTATATTCGGATTGATGGCGAGTCCGCCCTGCAATATACAGGCGAACTGGAAACCGAAAATACGCTGGGGGTTACGGGACAGGCAGTAGAGGCGATTCAGGCGATGCCCGACCTGCCGGAAGGGGTCAAGGTGAGCCAGGGCTTTCAGAGTGAACTACAAACCGAGGGCTTTGGCAGCCTGATTGTCGCCATGCTGATCGCTATGTTGATTGTGTTCATCGTTCTGGTGATTACATTCGGATCACTGGTACACTGGTTTGACATCATGCTGAGTATCATGGTCGCTCCGGTAGGCGCGGCGGTGGCATTGACACTGACAAACCGTGTACTTGGTATTTCAGCCATGATCGGGATGCTCATGCTGATCGGCATCGTGGTGACGAATGCGGTGGTGTTGATTGACCGGGTACAGGCCAACCAGCGTGAACGTAAAATGTCCACACACGATGCGCTGATTGAGGCTGGTGGTCGTCGTCTGCGCCCGATTATCATGACGGCGCTGGCAACGATTATCGCGCTCATTCCATTAGCAGTAGGACTCTCTGAAGGGGCAATTATCGCCTCGGAGCTGGGGACGGTAGTGATCGGCGGCCTGTTCAGCAGCACCCTGCTCACGTTGATCGTCGTACCAGTAGCGTACAGCCTGCTGCACCCGCTGCACCGGCGGCTTTCCGGGCTGATCGGGAGGAGTGAGTAACACTCAACTTGGTAGCAGACGGATGAAACAAGAACGGGAGTGTCATGATGGCACTCCCGTTTGCTTTACAGCATCTTGAACGGTGTTCTACTTGCCCGGTATCAGATCAAGACGCTCGCCAACAGCTTTGAAGGCTTCCAACGCCTGACTCAACTGCGCTTTGGTCTGGGTGGCAGTATAGCTGGTGCGGAGCAACCCGCCATTAGGAGGCGTAGCCGGAGGAACCACCGGATTGGTATATACCCCCTCTTGAATCAAGGCATACCAGGCTAATGCCGTGCGGAAATCATCACCCGTGATAACCGGGATAATGGGCGTGTTACTGTTGCCGGTGTTATATCCCAGATCACTAAAGCCTTTCCGCATGAATTCGGCATTATCCCACAGGTTTTCTACATGGTGTGACTCGGTTTCCATGATATCGAGCGCCGCCAACGCCGCTGCTGCATTGGGTGCGGGTAGCGCTGCCGAGAATATCAGCGCCCGTGCCTTGTGTTGAATAAAGTGAATCACATCGGCGTCCCCGGCAATGAAACCGCCAATCGAGGCAAAACTCTTGCTGAAAGTCCCCATAATCAGGTCAACCTGATCTGTCAGGCCAAAGTGTGCCGCTGTACCGCGCCCAGCGCCGGTCACGCCCATACCATGCGCGTCATCAACCATGATACGTGCGCCGTATCTCTGGCAGACCTCGACGATCTCCGGCAGCGGGGCAATATCCCCGCCCATACTGTACACACCGTCCACCACGACCAGTTTACCGGCTTCGGCAGGCAGTTTGCTCAACACAGTTTCCAGACTGTCAATGCTGTTATGCCGGAAGCGTTTGATTTCCGCCTGGCTCATGATGCAGCCATCTACAATGCTGGCGTGGTCATCCTTATCCACGATGACGAAATCATCCCGGTTCAGGATAGCGGATATTGTTCCCACGTTGGTCTGATAGCCGGTAGAGAAGACCAGTGCTGCTTCCTTGCCTACAAACTTCGCCAAACGCCGGTCAAGTTCCAGGTGGAGTTCAAGCGTGCCATTGAGGAAACGTGACCCTGTTACACTGGTTCCGTAACGCTTTATGGCGTCAATCGCTGCCTGGCGCACCCTGGGATCGGTGGTCAACCCCAGGTAGTTATTTGAGCCGAGCATGATGACCTCTTTGCCTTCAAAGGTGGCCGTCGAGCCTTCGCTGTCACTAAGAGCGCGGAAGTAAGGATATATCCCGGCTTCCGTTGCTTCTTTGGCGCGTTTCAGAGTCGCGTCCGTTGTAATTTTGTCGAATAAGTCAACCATATTGATCCAGGGGCCTCTTTCTGAATGCCAAATGATAATCCGCTCAATCCATCTGATATGTGTTGACAGGCAGTTTGATACAATAACCGGTGGATTGCTTGCCAGGTGATGCCAGAATAAGAGCGAGTTTTACCTTAATCCGAAGTTGGTGAAAGTTTAGCAAACTTATGGCAATACGCCAACATTCTTAAAGCACGCAATCGGGTGTACCCGGCTTGGTACTTCTCTTTCCGCTAAGAGAAAAACAAGAAATATAAAACAAGACTTGCATCTCCCCCTTCAGTATGGTTACAATCTTACCGATTAATGGCACTGATTTCTAGTTGGAGAACCTGCAATGTCTTCGTTAACCATTCGCCGGTTGATCGTCTGGGTCGTTTCAATGGTGTTGGGCTTCGTGGTTGGCTGGCTGATCGTCACGGTTGGCTTTCCGATTATCAAACCAGAATCTGCCGGGATCACTGTCGAGGACTTCGGCACAATGTATTTCCTGGTGATGTCCGTCCCGATTGGGTTGATATTCGTAACCTGGCTGGATATGTTTTTTGACACCAAGATTTTGCCTGAATAAACCGATTGAACACAGATTCTATTTCAGGATGACCCGCCAGTAACAGGCGGGTTATTCGATTTCGGATTCTCGGCCAGCCAGGGCAGCACCGCCGTCGAACTTCCCCAAACCAACAGACTACCCATTTGACAACAAGTAGGCCAATCCAGGAACACCCGTATCGCCGCTGATGCGAATACGTGACAGTTCCAGACGGTTGTCAGTCGTATGAATCATCCCCGGATGCGTGGTCACCGCTCGTCGGATGGGCAGGTCACGCAAGACGACCAGGGTGGCATCATCATAGCGTCCAGCAGGATATGAAAAGGTCGTGACCGGGTAGCCGGTATGCGCTTCCAGGCTTTCCATACTGCCTAAGAGTTCGTATACGAGGAAATCATAGTCCCGGTTGCGTAGGTCCAGATGGGACTTGGAATGCGAACCGATGGTCATACCAGCAGCAGCCATTTCGCTAATCTGAGTCCAGTTCATATAAGCCGGGTCGTTGGAATCGGCGCGTCCAGTGATGACATAGAATGTCCCAGTAAAGCCAAACTCACGCAAGGTGGACAGTACATGAGTGTAATGGTCAATGTAGCCATCATCAAATGTCAGGACAATCGGGCGGGGGGGCAAAGGCGTGCCATATAGCAATGCGCTATCAAGATCATCCAGTGAAATCGTTGCATATCCAGAATCGCGCAGATACTGCATATGAGCGCGAAACATCTGCGGGAGAATCGTTAAATCCACCCGGTAGACATCGGCATCCGGTGGTAGTTCACTCACGTAGTGGTACATGAGGATTGGCACTTGAATGCGCCGCAAGACGCCATCGCCAGGCAAGAGCGGCACGGAGTCCTGTGATTGGACAGGCGCAAACCGAAAGAGAGCCGGGACGACCAACAGGACACTGGCAAAACAGGTGAAGAGGGCACGTTTGGTGAGCTTCTGCACAGATTCGTTCCCGGCAAAGTTGACAGATGGTAGGAGCGAACGGATGCGCCCGCCCCTACCCCACTATCTTACTCTATTCCGGCAGAACGAACACTGCCGTTGTCCGCGCAGGAACGCTGAATGTCCCGGAAGCGGAGTCAAAAGCCGAAGCAGTCACGATAGGATCGTGCGAGTTGACCAGCACCGGATGCAGTTCATACGCCTGTCCGGCCCAATCGGATTGAACGACATTCTGTGCCTCGTCAGTGGCATTGAACACTACGACCACCATCGCATAGTTCGGGTCGAGGTTCTCGCCCACTATATCGGACAGGCTCATAACAATCATGCCGGGAACCTGGTCGGGGCCGGTATTGAGGAACGCCAACCGTGCCTGAATGTCTTCTGCTGTGTGCAAACGGAACAGCGGGGTGCTGTACCGGATCTGCAGGAACTCACGGAAATGCATGACCGCGCTCATGATATCATCCGGTGACGGGGTGACACCTGCTTTCGCCAGCAGCGGTTGCATAACCGGGTATTGCTCTGCATTGCTCTGTTCAGGCGGCAGACCTACGGCCCAGTTGTTTGTCTGGTAGGTGAAGTCAAGACGGTTGAACCAATCGCCGGAGTTATAGCTGTCACGATCCAACGATTTGGAGCGCAGCATGTCGTCGCCCGCCTGGAAGAACGGTACACCCTGGCTGAGCAGGACAATACTATTACCCAGATTCTGGATGCGAACCAGGTCTTGCACTGGCAAGTCAAGGTCTTTGTACATCAGAATATCCCACAGGGTTTCGTTATCGTGCTTGGAGATATAGACAATATTCTCCTGCGGGTCGAGCGTGTAGCCAGTGGGGCTGCCATTGTAATCAATGTCCGCGCCAGTAACCGACTCACCTGCCGCGCCGGTAAAAGTATAATCGCGCAGATTGCCCGCCAGCCCAACACGAATACGATCTGCAAATAGCAGCATCCGGTCATGCTGTTCTTCCGGCGTGCCATCAGTCAGGCCATTGGAGTATATCGAAAGACCATTGATGAACCCCTGGAACTGGCGATCACCAAAGGGCGTGCCACCACGTACCGAGTCGCGCAGACGGTCATTGAATGTGCCAATGCCCACCCCGCCGATATTCAGCTGGGTGGCGTTCACACCGCGCTGGTTGTTAGCAACTTCACCAAAGTTCCAGCCTTCGCCATAAACGTAAACCTGCGAACCATCCACCCCATCAGCTTCGATAGTGAGTGAATCGAGCGCAGCCCGCACCGCTTCCATGTTGCGGAGCATGTGGTGTCCCATGAGGTCAAAGCGGAAAGCATCCACCTTGTAATCCGTTGCCCAGGTGACAACCGAGTCCACCATAAGGCGTTCCATCATGTTGTGCTCAGTGGCGGTGTTCTGGCAGCAGGTGCTGGTTTCGACCCGACCATCTCGGTTCAGGCGGTGATAGTAGCCTGGCACGATACGATCCAGCACAGAGCGTTCACTCTGGCCGCTGGAATTGGTGTGGTTATACACAACATCCACAACTACCCGCAGTCCAGCCTGATTAAGCGCCTGTACCATCTGACGGAATTCCACGATACGCGCCGAACCATCAGGATCGGTGGCATAACTGCCTTCCGGTACAGTGTAGTGGTAAGGGTCATAGCCCCAGTTAAAGGCATCCAGATCACGCAGCGGTCCCAGGATAGCCTGCTGTTGGTCGGAGTCGCCGGGCAGCGCAACCAGTTCATTGTAGTCCGGCTCGGTGCGCTCGGCGGGATTTTCATTAATCGTCGCAATATCGAAACTCGGCAGCAGGTGAATATGCGTCAGCCCGGCCTGCGCCAACCCTTCCAGATGCTGCATCCCATTCGAGGCGGCATCGGTGAAAGCCAGGAACTTGCCACGATGTTCTTCTGGCACGGTCTCGTCAAAAGCGCTGAAATCGCGGATATGTAGTTCGTAGACCACGATATCTTCAGGCGCGGCCAGTTCCGGCTTTACAAGTTCGTTCCAGCCTTCCGGCATGAGTGCCGGGTCATTGAGGTCAACGATCTGGCTGCGCTGACTGTTCGTTGAAAGGCTGAAGCTGTACGGGTCAGTGACGAGATTCGTGACCAGGGCTTCCGCCGCTGGGGCGTAGACCTTGACCTCGTACAAATAGAACTTGCCTGTCCAGTCCGCTGCTCCGGTGATACTCCATACGCCGAATTCGCGGTCCAGGGTCATGTTCAGTACCTGAGCTTCGGTTTCAGGGCTTGAGTCGTCAAACAGGTGAAGGCGGACACGTTGGGCCGTTGGTGCCCATACGCTGAGAGTCGGCACGTCTCCGTCATAGGTTACCCCCAGCGGGCCATCGTAGGTATACAGATCATCCAACACGCCGGGAATTTGCAGCGAAGTAGCATCACCGGCGCTGCTGGCGACGGCAAACTGCATTTTGAGGATACCCGGCACGATAGCGAGATCAGCCTCACCAATCCTGAGCGCAGTGAATCCGGCCAACTGCGGGAAGCGCGCCAGAACATCATCACTCAGGCCGTTAGGATCAACTGTCAACGGGATGGATGACGTGCTATCGGTGATACCCGCCGATGAAACAGTCAAGCCGCCTTCAATTGCATAGTACAGAGCAAAGGTTGTACCTTCTTCGATATCGCCCAGATCCCAGGCGATAGTATCCCGTGTGACCCAGTGCGCCTGGGCTTTAGTCAGGTCAGGTAGTGCAACCTTGCCCACAGATGGCATCACGCCCACGCCTACCATCAGCACATTAGTCGCGGAGTTATAGGCGAAGGCGACCACCGTACCATCTTCCGGCACGTTAAAGGGGATATTCGCGCCACCAGGTTCGCCATCCACGCCATAGTTCACGTCCCAGCTTTCGTTGATAGCGACTTTCACTTCATAATCCCCGGCAGGAATATCACCGGTTATGAAGGTATAAACACCGTCACCATCCGGGTCTTGCAGCCAGGAACGCAGGCAGTCCGGTTGCCAGTCACCGGGGCAGCCAATCGCCGCCTGATAGCTTCCAGGAGCAGTTGCAATCAGGTCAGCTACGCTGTCAGCTACCCAATGGGTAGCATGGCTGTAGTAGAACTTCACGGTGGTATCTTCGGCCAGATTCAGCGGGACATTCGGGCCGCCACTGTCAGCAGCGCCACCATAATTCTCCGTCCACGCGCCATTGATTGCCACTTTATATTCATAGCTGCCAGCCGGGAGGTCAAAGACCCCCTGCCATACCGTATCGGCTTCATCATAGGTCAGAGCGGTACACACGCCATCGGGCTGCCAATCACCGTCACAGCCAGCGACACTCTGGATCGTGCCAGGGATAACCACCATTTCCGGCTGTTCCACAGCGACAGGCGCGGTTATTGATGCCCCCGCCCCGGCCACGAAGGCGCTGCCGGTGACATCAGGATTTACCGCAACCGTAAGGATGTTGGTGGCAGAGTCATAACTGAACTGAGTCAGGGCAAAGTCTACGGGAACGGTGAAGGGAATGTTTGCCCCGCCTGCTTCACCATCTGCGCCGTAGTTCACATCCCAACTCAAATTGATGGCAACTTTCACTTCATAGTCACCCGCCGGGATTGATGCGGTGGTATAGACATACACGCCATCGCCATCAGTATCCTGCAGCCAGGAGCGCATACATTCAGGTTGCCAATCACCGGAGCAACCAATCGCGCCTTGATAGCTGCCGGGCGCTGTAGCGATGATGCTGGTGACGTTATCGGTGATCCAGCCGGTTTTATGATCATAATAGAATGTGACGGCAGTATCCTCTGCCAATTCAAGTGGGATATTCGGGCCATGTTCTTCAGCATTCAGACCGTAATTGGCATCCCAACTATCATTCAGAGCCGCCTTGTACTCGTAACTGCCGGCGGGAATCTCAAATGTGGCTGACCAGATACCGTTCGCGCCGTCATACTGGAGATAAGAGGCCTGGCATTCCGGCTGCCAGTCGCCAGGGCAACCGATTCTGCTCTGAATCGTTCCAGGAACAGACACGGCGTCGGGGTCGGGGAAGCCATTGGGGTTGCCAGTAGGGAGCTGCGTGGGCAGTCCACCTACGGCTTCTTCAACCGGCGGTTCCTCAGTGGCAACTGCCGCGTTCGGGTCGGTCACTTTAATGTTGATGAAATGCCGCGATGGGCTGTAACCGAAATTAACATCAAAGCCGTCTCCACCCACCGTGAAGGGAATATTAGCGCCCCCAGCCTCACCACCTGCACCGTAGTTTTCATCCCAACTCTGATTGACGGCAACTTTCGCTTCGTATTCTCCTGCCGGGATGGTGATAGTAGCAAAGTTATAGATTCCATTGCCATCCGGGTCTTGCAGCCACGAGCGCAGGCAGTCCGGTTGCCAATCATCAGAGCAACCAATTTCGCTCTGGAAACTACCAGGGACAGTGTAAATGACCGTGTTTACGGTATCCGTAACCCAGTGTGTTTTGTGGTCATAAAGGAAGGTCACGGTAGTATCTTCTGCCAGTGAGAGAACGATATTCGCGCCGCCAGGTTCAGCATTCGCGCCGTAGTTTTCATCCCAGCCACCATTGAGCGCCGCTTTGTACTCATAGTCTCCGGCGGGGAGGTCAAAGCTCGCCTGCCAGACATCATCGGCGGCATCATAGGCCAGATGCGTTGTTTCGCATTCCGGTTGCCAGTCACCGGGACAACCCAGAACACTTTGAACCGTTCCGGCGATAGTAACGCTCTCCGGTGCAGCCATGTCTTGCGCAGTAATAGCAGCACTGAGCAGCGATGACAGCACTAAAACCAGCGCTACGACAATTAAAGATACTTTCTGTTTATGTGGAAAAAGGTTGTTCATAGATTTCGCCTCTTTATCTCCTTAAACGTGGGATGAGCAAACTTACCAATGGGGCGACCATTTTGATCTGCTGTAGGTATATAACATCGCTAAAGGGTTGTCAAATGAGTAAGGTGTTCAATTTGCATATATATCGTCTCCGGTTTCGAGATACAATCATGCTCTGAATATCAGCCCCATCACATGATAAATCAGGAGGGTAATGACAATGCCGACCACTTTCACGCATGACACTTTTCTCAGCCCATTTACCTGGCGTTACGGCTCGGAAGAAATGCGCCACATCTGGTCGGATGGCTACAAGCGGCAGTTGTGGAGACGAATCTGGGTGGTACTGGCTGAAGCGCAGCAGGCCGCCGGATTGGTTACTGCTGAACAGACTGCCGATCTACGCAATCATCAGGATGATATTGACCTGGATCGCGCCCACGCCATTGAAGCCGAAATCCATCATGACCTGATGGCCGAAGTCCGCGCTTATGCTGAACAATGCCCTGTCGGTGGTGGCATTATCCATCTGGGTGCGACGAGCATGGATGTAGAGGATAATGCCGATGCGCTGCGCCTGCGTGAAAGCCTGGATATTGTCGCAAAGAAATTGGGCGATTTATTGGGGGTGCTGGCCGGACTGATTGAGCGCGAGGCCGACCACGTGTGTATGGCCTTTACTCACCTGCAACCCGCTGAACCGACGACTGTGGGCTACCGGCTGGCGGGGTATGCCCAGGATTTGATGGGGGATTATGCAACCGTCCAGCGGACCAGAAGTGAGGTTCGCGGAAAAGGATTCAAAGGCGCGGTTGGGACCGGGGCCTCGTATGCCGACCTGCTCTCCGGCACGGGGATGACGCCACATGAGATGGAAACACAGATGATGAGTAAGTTGGGGTTAAATGCGTTCACAATTACGACTCAGACTTATCCGCGCCGTCAGGACTGGGACATCCTGAATGCCCTGGCGGGACTCGCACTGACACTCTACAAGTTCGCGTTTGACGTGAGGTTGCTGCAATCACCGCCGTTCGGGGAGTGGAGCGAGCCGTTTGGACAGCGGCAGGTCGGGTCGTCAGCCATGCCTTTCAAACGCAATCCGATTCATGCGGAGAATATGGACAGTCTGGCGCGTTATATCGCCACCCTGCCCCGTGTGGCCTGGGATAACGCCGCGCACAGCTTACTCGAACGCACCCTGGATGATTCGGCCAACCGGCGGACGGTGCTGCCGGAAGCATTTCTGGCGGCTGATGAACTGCTGATTCGAGCGCAGCGCATTTTGACGGGGCTACGACTGGATGACCAGGCTATCCGGCACAACCTGGATCGTTACGGTGTCTTCGCTGCCACCGAAAGATTGCTGATGGAAGCGGCACGCCGAGGTGGGGACCGCCAGGTGCTGCACGAAGTCATCCGAGCACACAGTCTGGCCGCCTGGGAAACACTGCGCCAGGGAAAGCCAAACCCTCTGGTAGACAGCCTGTGCGCGGACGAAACCCTGAACACGCTGCTCCCTGCCGAGGCAATACGCGCGATATTAGTCGTCGAGTCGTATGTCGGAGATGCACCCCAACGCGCCCGCGAAATGGCGATGGCGCTGCGAAATGCCTGACCCCTTTTGTCAGATATATCCATTTCAATTGGCAGTATTAACAATTACGGTTAGAATCAAATCATTACAAACTGAGGAAAGCACTGATGGACGCCGCCAGCATTCGATTTATGACAGAGGATGACATACCCGTAATTACTGGCTGGATGGTTCTTATCCCTCTGTGGCAGCGGTACAACCTGACAGCGGAAAAAATCAATGCTCAGTTTGAAAAAGCCTTAAAGGCCCAGGACATCCTGCTGGTGGCAGATGTGGCAGGCTACCCTGCCTGCGGGTTCGCATGGTGTTTGCCGGGTGGGACTTTCGGGCGCAGCATGTATCTGCGACTGATCGGCGTCCATCCTGAATGCGCACGATTTGGGGTTGGCAGTGTGCTGTTAGCTGAAGTCGAGCGACACGCACTTGAAGCGCGGCAGGATTTGTTTTTGCTGGTATCCGACTTTAATATGGATGCACAACGGTTTTACAGGCGGCATGGCTTTGACCAGGTTGGTGCAATTCCGGCTTACGTCCTACCCGATGTAACCGAGTTGATTTACAGAAAGCGGTTGATGGCATAGCAGGATACGAGTTACCAGAAACCGGAAGAGAAAGGAAGAATTTCGTCCATAATCACGCAGGTTGTCCCTACATACTGGTCTTTTTATTTCTATGAGGAGCTGTATATTATGTCACGTTCTTTACGCACAGGCCTGTTCCTTCTGGTCATGCTGGGGCTGTTGAGTATTGCGCTGCCCATGTCCGCCCAGGACAACACCTTGATTATGGCACGCGCAGTGGATGCCACCGGACTTGATCCGCACACACAAACCGCGTTCGTTTCACTGGCCGCGCTGTCCATGATTTATGAACCTCTGGTGACAACAGATAATGATCTGAACTTGATTCCGGCACTGGCTACGGGCTGGTCATTCTCGGAAGACGGTCTGAAACTGACAATGAATCTGCGCCAGGGTGTCACCTTCCATGACGGCTCAGACTTCACGGCGGAAGATGTTATCGCATCCTTTACCCGCCTGCTGAACCCGGATGTTGCCTCAGCAGCGGCCACAAATTACGCGAGCATCACTTCAATGGAAGCGCCGGATGATTACACGGTTGTGTTCAATCTGAGCCAGCCGGATGTGCCGCTGCTGGCCGCGATGGCAAGCACCAACGCCGTCATTCTCTCGTCGGATGTGATAGCCAATGAAGACCCGGCCTTGGTTACAATTGGTACCGGCCCATTCAAGCTGGCTGAATGGACACCAGAAGAGAAGATGGTCTTGGCCGCCAATGAAGACTGGTGGGGTGATGGCCCGTATGTTGATGGCATCGAAGTCCGCATTATCCCCGATGAAGCCTCAATTCTGGCGGCGCTGCGGGCGGGCACAATTGATTTCGCCTACCTGAACGACCCGCTGGTGGCGACACTCCTGGTTGATGATGCTAATGTCACACTGCACCGCACACCGGTTCTGAGCTACAACGTGCTACAGTTACGGGCCGCCGTTGAGCCGCTGGACAAACTCGAAGTCCGCCAGGCCATTTCCTGCGCCATCAACCGCCAGGAGATCGTAGACTCGGCAGCGCTGGGTGAAGGCCGCGTTACCGGGCCGTTGACAATGGCGAGTTTCGCACTGCCGACGGACGACCTTTTCTGCTATGAACAGGATGTTGCCAAAGCACAGGAACTGATGGCGGCTGCCGGAATGGAAACAGGTTTCACGCTACCTGTTATGGTAGCGAATGCCGAACCGCCGACAGCAACGGCCATAGCCCAGGTCATTCAGGCACAATTGGACGCTATCAATATCACCGTTGAAATTGAATCGCTCGAACTCAACACCTATGTTGACCGCTGGTTGGCGGGTGATTTCTCCGCAGCGGTGGCGCTCAACGGTGGACGTACCGATCCCTACACGATGTACGCACGTTACTGGCAGTATGACGCACGCTTCCAGAATGTCGCCGGATATATTGACGATTCGCTGGACAGCCTGATGAAACAGGGACAGGTGGAAACCGACCCGGCAGCACGTTATGAAATCTTCGCGCAACTGCAACGGGAACTGGCGGAAAAAGCGCCCTGGGTGTGGCTGTATGCGCCATACACCTATACGGCCCATCAATCGTATGTCAGCGGGTGGGAACCCACAGCCAACGATTCACTGTATTTCCTGTACGCAGCACAGATTAATCGGTAGCCTGGTATCAGCGAGGGAGCGGGTCTAGGCCCGCTCCCGTTGATCTTTACAATGACACGTTACCTGACTCAACGACTAATCGCATTTATCCCAACTTTAATCGGAATCTCGATTCTTGTTTTTGCCGCAATTCGCCTAATACCAGGCGACCAGATCACTGCACAACTCGGCACCGAGGCCGGGATGCTCTCAGCCGAGCAGCGAGCCGCGCTGGAAGCCTATTACGGGCTGGACAAACCGCCGATTCAGCAGTATTTCGTATGGCTGGGCGATGCCCTTCAAGGCAATTTCGGTTTTTCCATACGGCATGGCTCGGCGGTGCTGCCCCTTATCATAGAACATTTCCCGATCACGCTTGAATTGGCTTTTATGGCGATTGTCATCGCTTTGGGTATCGGCATACCGATTGGCATTCTTTCGGCAATTCGTCACAATTCACTGATTGACTTGTTTGGACGGATGTTCTCGATGCTGGGGCTGGCAGTACCCAACTTCCTATTGGGCACATTGATTATCTATGTGTTGTCAGTATATTTCGGAATTCTCCCCAATTCAGGCAACTATACCAGTTTCTCCGAAGACCCCTGGCTGAATATTCAACAGCTTATCTTCCCGGCCATTACGATGGGTTTCTCGTTTTCAGCTTCGGTCATGCGAATGACCCGTTCTGCGATGTTAGAGGTGATGAACGAGGATTATGTGCGAACGGCCCGCAGCAAGGGGCTGCGTGAAAGCGTTGTGATCCGGCGACACGCCTTGCGAAATGCCTTGATTCCAGTTGTGACACTGATCGGGGTTGAATTTGGCTATCTATTGGGGGGCGCTTTTATCACTGAGCAGATTTTTTCACTGCCGGGCATTGGGCGACTGGCAGTGAATGCCATCTCACAGCGCGAATACGCCCTGGTACAGGGTGTCACATTGTTTATTGCCATCAATTTTGTCATCGTCAACCTGGCCGTAGACCTGATCTATGCGGCCATAGACCCGCGAATCAGCTATGCCAGCCATGAATAAAGCCGTTTCCTTGAATCAACCCATGAAGCCACTGGAGCGCGGGCCGCTACGTGAGTTCCTGCGGAACTTCCGGCACAATCTAAGTGGCATGGTGGGGGTGATACTGGTGGGACTGTTTGTACTCATCAGCGTCGCCGGCATCCTCAAAATAACCCCCTTCCCCATCCTGGAACAGCATCCTCTTGACCGACTGAAAGCCCCCGGTGAAATCCCGGCCTATATTTTGGGTACAGATCAATTCGGGCGAGATGTCGCCAGCAACCTCATGAAAGGTGGCGCGAATTCACTTCAGGTTGCCACTTTATCGGTGCTGATGGCTACATTGGCCGGGACCTTTGTTGGCGCCATTGCGGGGTATCTGGGGGGCAACCCGGATACCATATTGATGCGCCTGATGGATATTCTGTTCGCATTTCCGTCATTGTTGCTGGCATTGTTGATTGTCACGATTCGGGGGCCGGGGCTGGAAAACACCATTCTGGCGATTGCGATTGTGTATACACCAATCTTTGCGCGTGTCGCGCGTGGGCCTGTCCTATCGCTCAAGGAGACGGAGTTTGTCACCGCCGCTCGCTGCATCGGCGCACCAGAAACGCGCATACTTCTGCGCCACGTCCTGCCCAATATGCTCGCGCCGCTGATTGTGCAAGTATCGCTGGCACTCTCCTGGGCGCTCATCACCGAAGCCGGACTCAGTTTCCTCGGGTTGGGAACACAACCACCAGAGCCATCGTGGGGCTTGATGCTCAGTTCCAACCGAGGACTGGCGGAAATCGCCCCCTGGCTGATTATGTACCCTGGCCTGGCAATTATGCTGGGTGTATTGGGCTTCAATCTTCTGGGGGACGGTCTGCGCGACGTACTTGACCCTCGGATGCGTGGTCGGCGGTAGGCCGGTACTACGCATCGCCTTCACGAACGATTCTGCTTCACCAGCCGCCAGGTGGTAAAATCCTGGCAATAATCACACAGGTCGGGCGGTTGCTCACCAAAATACGACTGTCCGCAATTAGGGCATTCCCAGAACATGATGGCTGTTGCTGGTGTGTGGTGTACTGCATCGGAATCCGGAGTTACCGGCAGGTCTGAGTCGTGATCGGTCATGAATGTCCTGAGAGTTAAAGTGGGCATGATGATTGAAAGAGGGCGACCCCACTGGTAGGTTCAGTTTGCCCGAAGATGGTTGGTTTTGCAATTACCAACTATCAGTACATCGCCTGGCTCGATTTCTGAATTGACACTCTTATGCCCAGCCGGACATGCACATCAGATGATACGATACTCGGTTGAATGCCTGCGAGCCGCGTCACATATTGAAACAGGAATGGTTTTTATGAAATTTTTGGATGCGGACAGCTCAATTTAATGGGATAATGAGATAGGTAGAGTATCATCGTGTGCGAATGCGATGACATTTCCACTGTGTTGTTAGGGAGACTATGGACGGGATTATTACATTTTCCAGGGATACACTCCAGATTATCAGCGCCAGCCCAGGGGTTGAGGACTTTTTTGGGCTGTCCGCGCGGGCAATCACCGGGCAACCCTTTACCACACTACTGCCCACAGATGATGCGCCGGAGACTACCTGGAAAAACGTATTTGCCCAACTTGCAGAAACGGGAGAATCTCGCATCCTCCCACTCAGACGACACGATGGCACGATAACTGCCGCCGAACTCACGTTAGTGAAGACCAGTATAGATGAGCGTGTGTTTTATACCGGCATGATTCGCAATGTGTCCGGCGCGGCCCAGGGTGGCAGCACCTCACACGAGAGCGAAGAAAAGTACCGCACAATCCTGGAACAAATCCGAGAAGGGTATTTTGAGGTTGATCTGGCGGGTCGTTTCACGTCCGTAAACAGTTCGATTTGTGCTGTCCTGGCGTGTCAAGAGACCGACATCATCGGGCAGAGTTACCGGCAGTTTATGGACGATGCCAACAGCGGCAAGTTGTTCACGGCAACCAATCTCCTATATCGAACAAAAGAACGCTCTGTTTCGGTTGAGTGTGAGATTCGCACACGATCCAGCGGAGAGCGTTATGTCGAAATTCTCCTCTCCCCGGTCATGAATACCGAGCAGGTTGTCACCGGGTTTCGCGGGCTGGTACGCGACATCACCGAGCGCAAACATGCAGAAGAAGAACTCAAAAAGGCAAAGGAAACGGCGGAAGCGGCAAACCGTGCAAAAAGCATGTTCCTGGCAAACATGAGCCATGAACTGCGCACGCCGCTGAATGCGATTATCGGATACAGTGAGCTTCTCCAGGAAGACATGGAAGATGCCGCACATAATGATTTCATACCGGATTTGAAGCGGATTCAGGCTGCCGGAAATCATCTGCTCGACCTTATCAATAACATTCTGGATTTATCCAAGATCGAAGCTGGGAAAAGTGACATCTATCTGGAGAAATTCGATCTTGTGAATATGGTGGATGGCGTTACCCAGACAATCCAACCACTGATAGACCAAAACGGCAATACACTCATGGTCAACTGCTCCATACAGGGCACGATGATTGCCGACCTGACAAAAGTTCGGCAAACGCTGTTCAACTTACTCAGTAATGCTACCAAGTTTACCAAGAACGGGCAGATCACCCTTGACGTGAGCCAGGAAACACGAGATGAGATCGAAGGGGTTGTTTTTCAGGTATCAGACACCGGAATCGGTATGACGCCTGCGCAGTTACAGAGCATCTTTACGGAATTCACCCAGGGTGATCCTTCCACCACCCGCAAATACGGCGGCACCGGGTTGGGATTGGCAATCAGCAAGCAGTTTTGCCAGATGATGGGTGGCGAAATTCACGTCAAAAGTGAAGCGGGGCACGGCTCAACCTTTACCGTGTGGCTGCCACAAGAAGTTACTCACTCCCCTATCGTAATGGGTGGTTCGATGAAAGGTATCCGCAGCACAGCGGAAATCCGCCGCGTCGCTGAGACCATGACGGTATTAGTTATTGATGACGAACCCACTGTGCGCGATCTGGTCGCCCGTTATTTGACACGCGAAGGCTTTAAAGTGGAAACCGCCGCAACGGGGGCTGCTGGCTTAAAACGAGCTAAAGAACTGCGTCCATCGGTAATTACGCTGGATGTGCTGATGCCGGAAATGGATGGATGGGCGGTGCTGGAGGCGCTGAAAAGCGACCCGGAGATGGCCGACATACCCGTTGTGATGCTAACGATGACGGACAATAAACAGATGGGATTTGCCTTAGGCGCTTCAGATTTTCTGACCAAGCCAATTGATCGTAAGTACCTGGTAAACTTAGTCCGCAAATACCATCAGGCCAAACACAGCGAAGCAGGAACCAGTCGTATCCTGGTGGTAGACGACAACGACGATGCCCGTTCGCTGCTGTGCCGCGCATTGGAGAAGGAAGGGTGGCAGATTCAGGAAGCGGTCAATGGCTTTAAGGCGCTGGAACAGATGGCAGCACAGACGCCCGATATCATTTTGCTGGATTTGATGATGCCCGATATGGATGGATTCCAGTTTGTCATCGAGAAGCGTAAACACCTGAAATGGCGCGATATTCCGGTTATTGTCATCACAGCCAAGCACCTGAGCGACACTGAACGCCTGCAATTGAACGGACAAGTAGAACGCATTTTGCAGAAAGGTGGGAGCAGTCATGACACGCTCCTCCGAGAAGTCCGTGATCTGGTCATCACCTATACGTTTCAATGAAGGTGGCATTTGACCAGGGTGTATTCCCAAATACGAAGTTCCTTGACCGCATGGAAAAAATGCGTATGGTATTTATAGTGAGTTGAAAGCGATGACATAACACATGGCGCGGATTCTGGTGATCGAAGATAACGAGATGAATCTCGATATGCTCTCTCGGCGTCTAGAAAAACGTGGGCATACCGTTCTTTCTGCAACCGATGGTGAACAAGGGATAGCTGCGGCGCTAAAGGAGCAACCAGACTTGATTTTGATGGATATGAGTCTGCCCGTGAAGGATGGATGGCAAGCAACACGCGAGATCAAAGCCTCAACAGTGACCCACCACATTCCCATTATCGCACTCACAGCCCATGCGGTGGCCGGGGATAGGGAACGCAGCCTGGAGGCCGGGTGCGATGACTACGAAACCAAACCTGTGAAGTTCGCACAGCTTATCGAAAAGATTAATAGTATACTGGGCATTGAGAGCTAATACGGATGACTGAACCAGCACGGATTCTCATTGTTGACGATAACGAAATGAACCGGGATATGCTTGCCCGCCGCCTCGAACGCGATGGACATGAAGTGATTTTGGCGGAAAGCGGCCCTCGTGCGTTGGAATGTTTGATGAACAATCCGGTAGATTTAATGCTGCTGGATATTATGATGCCCCAGATGAGCGGCTATGAAGTCCTGGAGCGGGTGAAAGAAAATTCATCCCTGCCCTATATTCCAGTTATCATAATCTCCGCAGTCAGCGATCTGAATAGTGTCGTTCGATGTATTGAGATTGGCGCAGAAGATTATCTGTTCAAACCGTTTAATCCGATCCTGCTCAAGGCGCGGGTAGATGCGTCTCTGGCACGCAAACGGTTGAGCGACTGGCAGCAGCAGCACCTCGCCCAGTTGGAGCAGCACTCTCCAGAGGGGACGCTATTTCCATCCGATGTGCGGCACATTGCCGATGCCAGTGTCCTGGTCATGGAGGTTGTAGATATAGACCGTATCGCAACGGCTATCGAACCGGAAGAACTCGTAAATGTGTTGAATGGATTTTTCGTTCATGCCTACGATCTGGCCCAGGGTGCGAACCTGACAATTACCCGCTCACTAGCCGGAATATGCCGGATCAGCAGCGATATAACCCAACCAGACCCGGAACATGCTTGCGTCATCGCCGATGTGGCGCTGGCTATCCGAGAGACGTCTCGGCGTATCCGGTTCAGCATGATGCCGCTCACTTTGCGTATGGGGATTGGCAGTGGGCCATTAACCGCCGGAATGATTGAGACCGGTCACTATTTGGATGTATGGGGAGAGGCAGCACATGGCGCACAACAGGCGATGCGCATCGCTCCGGTTGGCGGCATCGGTGTTTCTCTGAACACGTTCAGACAATTACCAGCGGACCGATATGTACTGCGAGCAATACCCGGTGACCAGCTGTTTTACGATCTGCAACACGCAAATAGGTAACAGTTTTATTTGAAGATGACAGACTCAATTCAAGAAACCATTCCTGCCTTAATTGGCCGTCGCTACCTCCTTCACGCCCCCCTGGGTGAAGGAGGCATGGGGGCTGTTTATCGCGCCACAGACCGGCTCACAGGGCAGCAAATCGCGCTTAAGCGAGTGCTTCCGCCCCAGAAGGAACCCGGTGGCACCACATTAGGCAGCAGCACCGTTGATTTTCGACTGGCACTGGCCCAGGAATTCAAAGTGCTGGCGTCGCTGCGGCATCCCAATATTATCAGCGTGTTGGATTATGGCTTTGATGATACTGGAATGCCTTACTTCACAATGGAACTGCTGGAAGATGCGCAGACGATTCTGGAAGCAGGGCAAGGAAAACCGCTGGGGTACCAGATTAATTTGCTGCTGCAGATGCTCCAGGCGTTGGCCTATCTTCACCGCCGCAGGGTCATCCACCGTGATCTGAAACCAAAAAATGTACTGGTCACCAACAATCAGGTCAAAGTGCTGGATTTTGGAGTATCTATCGGAAGCGACCAGTACAGCGGTTCGACCCCAACTGCCGGTACGCTGGCATACATGGCACCGGAAGTCATGATCGGCGGAGAACCGACAGAAGCTGCTGACCTGTACGCGGTCGGGGTCATGACCTATGAATTGTTCGCCGGACACCACCCGTTTCAAATTGAACCGGTTTCACGTCTCATCAATGATATTCTGTATGTCGTTCCGGATATGTCGAATGTCGAGGTAGATACAGACTTACAGCTGGTTCTGAGACGTTTGCTTAGCAAGAGCCAGGCTGAACGCTATACAACTGCAATTCAGACCATCGCCGCCCTTACGGAAGCAACACACCAACCCCTGCCGGCAGAAACCGCCGCTATCCGCGAGAGTTACTTGCAGGCCGCTCGTCTCGTTGGGCGGGATTCAGAACTCCAATATCTGACTGGCGCACTAGAAGAGGCTCTGGATGGATCAGGAAGCGCCTGGTTGGTAGCTGGGGAAAGCGGAGTCGGGAAATCCCGGTTAGTCGAAGAACTGCGTACAGTGGCATTGGTTAGAGGGGCTTTGGCTCTCAAAGGGCAGTCCGTGAGTGAAGGTGGCAGTCCAAATGCACTCTGGCGTCCATCTGTCCGGTGGATGCTGCTCCTGACCGAACTAGAAGACACATACCTCAGCACCCTTAAAGCCATCGAGCCGGACATCGCTACCCTGCTGGAACGCCCCGTGCCGGAAAGCCCTGACGCGGACTACAAAATCGCTGGAACACGTCTGGCCTCCGCGATTGAGATGATCTTCCGCCAGCAGAAACAGCCGATTTTACTCCTGCTGGAAGACCTGCATTGGAGCAAGGATAACCTGGACATTCTGCGGCGGCTGACACAGATTGTAACCGAACTCCCCCTGTTGATTGTCGGCACATTCCGCGATGACGAATCTCCCGAACTCCCCACCCTGTTGCCCAATATGCAAGTATTAAAGCTTTCCCGTCTGAATGAAAGTGGCATTGCGGAATTGAGCGAAGCCATGCTGGGAGAATCGGGGCGACAGGAACAGGTGATTGATCTGTTGCAACGCGAAACCGAGGGCAATGTATTCTTCCTGGTTGAGGTCGTGCGTGCGTTGGCAGAAGAGGCCGGCAATCTCGAGCAGATTGGTATGGCAACGCTGCCAGCACAGGTTTTCGCAGGTGGTATTCAGAAAATTGTCCAGCGGCGGTTGCAGCACATCCCGGAAAACTATTACCCAGTGCTTCAAGCGGCATCGGTCTATGGTCGCCAACTCAACCTTGCGCTCCTACGCGCAATGGCGCCCAATGTGGACCTCAATCACATGCTGACTGTGTGTTCAGAAGCAGCGGTGCTGGATGTCCAGGATGACAATTGGCGATTTGCCCACGACAAACTGCGCGAGGGGGTTCTCGCTACCCTTTCGACTGACGCACAGCAGATTCTGCATGGGAAAATAGCCCAGGCATTAGAAACACTCAATGCTACACAACCGGAACA
>JACKCG010000010.1 GCA_020634135.1 Anaerolineaceae bacterium
CCGGTCATGCCGAAGTCATCCCCGATGACCAGCGCCGCCCCCGGACGGCGGGTGCTGAGTATCACCGGGTGAGCGGGGCCAAGCGGGTTGCTGTGCCAGGTTGAGCGCAGTTCCAGTCCCGCGCCGATCACCAGGGTACTGCGGCGGTGCTTCTGAATAATGGGCAGGCCGTAGAGTTTCCACCCTGGTCCCCACGCGACCCCGACCAACGCACACTGAAGGCGCGCTATAGGTAGAAACAACAGTCGTTCGATCTCGTTACGGGCTTTCCAGGGTGTCTCAAGCGCCTGTCGCAGCGCACCAGGAGACAGGAGCGAAGCGGGGGGCGCGGTTTCATGCTGAATTGGAGAGGGCATGGCAGAGACTCACTCTTCATCAAAATAGCTGCGCATCATCATTTCGAAGGTAATCAGCGGCGCGATTTTGCCAATTGTCCATTCTTCGTTACCGCTCATGTGCCGGGCGAAAAGCGAGCGGACAGCCGTCATATCCCATAGCCCGCGAGCTTCGGTGCGGGCATCTAACAGGATATCTTGTGCCCACTGTCGCAAATCTTGTCGCAGGTAATTTTCATAATCCGCGTACAGTGTATCCCGCTCAGGGAATAACTTCAGCCGCCGCATGGCCTTCACTGAGAGCGCATGTGCCTTGTGCAACCAGCGATTCGCATTAGGCAGGAATTCCTGCCTATCGAAAGGGATCAGTGACAACTGGGGAATCTCCCGCGTGATGACGTGCCGGTATAATCGGTCATTATAACGGAATTCAGGTGGCAGGGAGTAAATATAGTCAATCAGCTTGTAACTAAAGAACGGGAATCGCGACTCAATATGGGAGCGGGCTGTCGTCACCATCGGGAACGTCAGGCGCAGACCGTGATTATTGTGGAAGAAATATTCGGCCCGGCGATTGGCCGGATACTTTTCATAGGGTCTGAATTCATCTTCTGGCGAATCAAAAGCCAGGCCAACATATTGCGACCTTATGGCCGGCGGATACAGCACTCGCCCTTCCGCTTCGGTCATTCCAGGCCAGGTATACATACCGGTCAGTCGCTGGTATAGTTCAACGAATTGTGCATGGTAGTCAACGGGTTGCCGCAGCAGGGGCGTGTTGCCCGCGTCGTGGCACATGATCGTGTCACCGTTCCAGCCGGAGAGATTATAATCAAGCATCCCTCGAAGATCAGGCAGCATCGAGATCCCGTGCATATGAATCCAGCTTGGAAACCCTTCAGTGAGTTTAAGATGGAGATCAACATTGTCCAGCACCCATCTGCCATCGGGGAGGTCGAACCAATGGTGACTGCTGCCCACGACACGGGAGATAAGTTCAGCATAATATACATCCCGGCAGTCACGTGTGCCGAAGGTCGCTGTTACAAGGGGTTTTTTCTCTGGCGGGACTAACCCGGCAATTGTGCGCGAGTCAAGTCCACCGCTTAAAAACACGCCAGGCCGCAGCGAATCACTTGTGAGGCGGGCTACCGATTGGCGCAGCAGTCGTCCGGTTTCGGCTACCGCATCAGCAAAGGATGTATCAGGTTGATCCTGAATCTGGTCCCAATCCCAATACCTGCGGACAGTCCATGTGCCGCCGTCCAGGTCAAAGACACCTGTACTGGCAGGCGGGAACAAGTGTACACCCTCGTGAAATGTTTTGCTGCCCAGGAGGTGCTGGAAGCGGAAGTACTCGGCGGCTGCTCTGGGGTTGAGTTCGCGCGGCAAATGTGAATCCGCCAGCACGCCTTTGACTTCCGGCGCGAAGATGAGGGTGTCGCCGCGCTGGGCATAGTATGTCGGGTACAGACCAAAGCGATCATTGGTCAATAACAGGCGGCGGTTTTCCTGGTCGTAGAGGGCGATGATGAAAACGCCCTCTAACCGACTGGAAAAATCCGGGCCAAATGCCTTGTAAGCGCCCAACGCCAGTTCCGCATCGCTGTCATTCCGCGGCATGACACCGGCCTGCTCAATCTGCTGGCGCACCGGCTGGGTATCGTAAAACTCCCCGGTCATGAGCACTACCTGGCGACCTTCTTCACTCAGAAGCGGCGCGGCATTGTGATTCAGGATACCGATCCCATACGGCCCAATCCGACTGCTTGATCCGGCGCAACCCAGGTCGCGGATTCGTACCAGTTAAAGTGAGACATCTTTTTGATTGCGATTTTTAGGAATTCATGAGGAGCTGTATGTAATGATGGGGTGACGATGCCGACGATACCGGACATAGGCTATGTTCTCCTTTGCTAGGTTTTGCACATTATGTCGAATGCGCTTAAGATTTACGCTATTCCCATCATTGCGATCACAGTAGTCAGGTGAGTATTCTAAATACAGGGCGTCAATGAAAAAGCGCGTAAGCCCTATTCGAACTATCGCTCAGATAGGGATCAAAGATATCCAATGAGATGAGACGCAAATTCACTTACTGGGCAAAGAATTTGTAAGTGGGGCAAACTTGTCTCTTATCATGCATTTTTATCGTTGCAATGCCCTAAAATTAGTACAGAATGGTTGAGAATACGATGCGAATCTTAATCGCCGCACATGGTTTCCCACCCACGCACTCCGCCGGAGCTGAACGCCGGGCGGAACGGATGGCACGCTGGTTAAGTGCCAACGGGCATACGGTCGAAGTCTTCGCCGTTGAAAAACTGAATGAACCCGGTTTCCGCGTCGAAACCGCCGTCCAGGACGGCTTTACGGTTCACCGCCTGTATTACGATGTGAAAGCAGGTGACTTCTTCCGCAACCTGTACGACTATCCTCCGGTAGGGGATGCGCTGCGGACTGTGCTGGCCCAGGGGCAGTTCGACCTGGTACACATCGTGAGCGGCTATTTATTAGGTGGGCAGGTTATCCATACCGCACGGGAAGCCGGTCTGCCGGTGGTGATTACGCTGACGGAATACTGGTTCATGTGCGCCCGACTCAACCTGATTCAGCCTACCGGGGCGTTGTGTACCGGGCCGGAGAGCGACGAGAAATGTATGCGCTGCCTGATGGAAGATAAGCGACGCTTCCGGCTGGCGGCGCAGACCGCCCCGCCACTGATGGATGCCTTCTGGTCAATGGCCCGGCGCTTACCCTTTGCCGCCGCGCAGACGACCCATATCAACAAACGGCAAACAACACTGCGCCAGGCGTTAGACGCTGCGACCCTGGTGATCTGTCCCTCACACTACCTCATTAGCAAATTTGGAGAGTTCGGCTTTGATACCGAGCGCTTTGTCTTCCTGCGGCAAGGGTTGGCGACTCCGGCGGATAAAAAGCCGGCTGCCGAACGCCGCAACCACACACTGCGCCTGGGCTATACGGGCCAGATTAAGCGTCACAAGGGCGTTGATCTGCTGGTGGACGCGGTGACCGCGCTGCTGGACGCCGGGGAGGCGGTCAGCCTCGACCTATGGGGTTCTGAGACGGAAGAGCCGCAATATGTCACCCAACTCAAGACGCAGACTGCCAGCTACCCGGCGATTCACTGGAACGGGCGCTATACCGGGCCGAAAGTGTGGGAGGTGCTGGCCGGGCTGGACGTGATGGTGATGCCGTCGCGCTGGTACGAGAACAGCCCCAACGTCATCCTGGAAGCCAACGAGATGGGCGTGCCGATGGTTGTCACCAATCTGGGCGGGATGGCGGAGTTAGTCGAACACGAACGCAGCGGGCTGGTGTTCAGGCTCAACGATGCTGCCGACCTGCGTCACCAGGTTGAGCGGCTGCTGCACGAACCCGGCTTGCTGGATCGCCTGCGGGCGGGCATCCCCTCCGTGAAAACCATTGACACCGAAATGCGCGAAATCGTCGGGTATTACGAGAGGCTGTTGGGGGGGGAATAAACCCCGTAACTCACCCAAAGGACACCACCATGCGGCTATTCCATAACGGCGCGATTCACACCATAGAGCCGCGTGACCCCGCGCCGGAAGTGGTGCTGGTCGGGGATGATGGGCGTATTGCAGCGATAGGAATACCGGGTGGCGCATGAGATAAATGACCTCTCCGGTCAGCAGTGGGTCTGCGCCGAGTTCATGTATAAACCCCGGCCATCCGGGGGACGCGAACGGCGTGTTTTCGATTTCACACTGGCGTCCCGCCTGGCCGAACTCAGCCACTGCCACAACGCGGCGGCGCTGTTCCTTTGCAGCGACCAGGGGGTGGCGGACAGTCTGCACGATCTCCGGGATGCGTATCCCCATCTTCGCATGATAACCCTGCTGGTGAACCCCGAACCGGTCAGCCCGGATGACCCCTATGCCGGGACACCGTTTGCTTGCGAGTGGCCGTCGCCGGAACAGTGGCGGCGCTATCGCCTCACGGATCGTTGGGCGCGGATTCTGGCGGCGCTGGAGGCGGTCAGTGAACTGGTTTCCCCCGGCTATCTGGTGATGCCCGCGCATGATGCCGTGTGGGGGCGCGGGCTGCTGGCGAAACTGGCGCGTTTCAGTGAGCGGCACACGCAGAACGGCCAGCCCGCCGCCGTGAGTCCGTATACCCCCTACCAGCATTCCGCTATCCCCGGCGTGGACATCCCACCGGAGATTATCCAGGCGGTGAATGCCGCCTTTGGCCGGGACTCGCGTCTGCGCTGGCGCTTCCGTTCCGGGCGTTACCAGTCCTTCTGGGGGAAAACCGGCCTGATTCCCTTCAGCCTGTGCGCGACGGTGCGCCGGGATGCCGAAACGATGGTCTGGGAAGATGATCTGGAAATAGACCGCGCTATCCGCGCCGCCGGGTACGCGACCCGCACGCTGTATATCACCAACCCGGCGCTGTATCGTCAGGCGCTTCCGGTTTTTGACCGCGAGGGCGCGAAGGCCGTTATCGAGCGCACCCTGCATTATTCGCTCAACCTCCCCGGCAGATTCCCTGGTGAAAAAAGCCAGTTTCACCAGCCGCTTGACTTTGTTGGACGGCTGAGACGGCGGCTGATTCCCGGTCTGGCACAGGCAGCGGCACTCAGCGAAACGCTGATCGCAGAATGCACCTCGGCGGCTGCCGCCCGCATTGAGCATTATGGCGCGTCGTGGGTGGATTGGGGCGCGTATCGCTATGTCGTCCGCGTGGGCGATCCCCTGGTTCAGGTCTGGAAGCGGGGATAGCTCATGCTATATAATATGTATTTGGTGTTAATTAAATGAGAAACCAGACTGCATGATTCCAGCAAGCGAACTTCGCAAAGGCATCGTTATCGAATTAAACGGGCGGCTGTACCGGATCACCAACACCCAGTACAGCAATCCCGGACGTGGGGCGGCTTCAATGCGCGCCCAACTCATGGATATTCAGACCGAACAAACCCAGTTCCGTGTTTTTTCGGCTGAAGACAGCATCAATAACATTTATGTCCAGACTGAGCAGGTCAAGTACCTGTACCGCGAAAGCGATACCCTCGTCTTCATGAATGGCGAAACCTATGACCAATACGAGGTCAGCACGACTTTGTTTGGTGATGATGTTCTCTATTTGCGTGAGGAAATGGACCTGGCGCTGATGGTCAGTGAAGACGATAAGGTGCTCGATTATGAGCTGCCCAAATCTATGACATACACTGTCGCTGAGGCGGAAGCAGCCGCCGTCGGCAACACCGCAGGCTCTGTCAACAAGCGGGTGAAGGTGGATACCGGCCTGTCTGTGACCGTTCCGGGCTTTATCAACGCAGGGGATACGATTAAGGTGGATACCCGCGACGGTTCCTACCTGGGGCGTGCCTGATCGTTACCATAGTTTTCCAGGAGGGTCTCAGACCCTCCCCACCAATCTATATTCCAGAACGGGTGTAGGAGCAGGTTTCAAACCCGCCCCCAGACTTCTCTACTGGCTTTTGAAACAGGACTTACACAGTTTGATGTTTTTTCCTGCAGGGGCATGATAATGCAGGTTAAGAATTTAATCAGGTAACGAGTGAAACGCTACGGGTAGGATTTTAGCGGACAGGGCAAGCCTTGTCCCTACAGAATCTGATGGTAGGAACGCCCTTCTGGGCGTCCGCCAGAATCGAACGGTTTCCCGATTATTTTCTTAATGACCATTACCATGCCTCTACCCTTCAACTGCGTAGCTTCTATGAAAGTGGACTGCCCCCTGAGGTTGGACGTGATATGACATTCAAATTCCCCGCCCACCGTTTGAACGGCTGATACCCCGCCAGCAGAGGACACACATCATGCAGCTTTTCCATAATGGCACGATTCACACCATAGACCCGCATTACCCTGCGCCGGAGGCGGTGCTGGTCGGCGATGACGGACGTATCGCCGCTGTCGGTACGCTGGCGGAAGTCGAAGCGGCGGCCAGACCCGGCACGCAGCGCGTCAACCTGGGCGGGCGGACGCTGCTCCCCGGCTTCAACGATGCCCATGTGCATATCTGGAAAATGGGGCTGCTGCTCACCATCCAGGTGGACGCCCGCAAGGGACTCGCGCCGGACATCCCGGCGATTGTGCGCCTCTTCCGGGAACGGGCGGCGACACTCCCCGCCGGGACATGGGTGGCCGGGCGCGGCTACAATGAGGCTGACCTGCCCGAACGCCGCCACCTCACCCGCCACGACCTGGACGCCGCCAGCACTGACCATCCTATCGCCCTGACGCGCACCTGCGGCCACATGATCGTCGCCAACACGAAGGCGCTGGCATTAGCGGGCATCACCGCCAATACACCGAATCCGCCGGGCGGCGCGATTGTGCGCGATGAACATGGTGAACCCACCGGCCTGCTGCAAGAAACCGCGATGGGACTGCTCAACACCGTGCTGCCGAATCCGACAGAAGCGGAAATGGCGGCGGCGATTCAGGCGGCCAACCGCCACCAACTCAGCCTGGGCATCACCAGCGCCACCGACCCGCTGCTGACTCCCTTCCATCTCAAAGTGTACCGCCAGCTCGAAGCCGAGGGCGGGCTGCATGTGCGTGTCAACGGGATGCCGATCCGCCGCCCCGACGGGGGGACGGAGACGCTGCCGCTGCCGGAACGCTTCGTCAGCGATTGGCTGCGGATAGACACCGTGAAATTCTTCGGGGATGGTGGGTTGAGCGGGGCGACGGCGGCCATCAGCGAGCCTTACAAAGTGACCGGGGAAACCGGCGTGCTGCGCTTCGAGACCGAGGAACTGGCCGAACTGATGTGGGAAGCACATGCGGCAGGTTTCCGCATCGGCACGCACGCGATTGGCGATGTCACGCTCGACCAGGTGATCGGCATTTACGAGGGGCTGCACCTGCGCCAGCCGCGCCCGGAACTGCGCCACCGGGTCGAACACCTGGGGCTGCCGAGCGCCGAACACCTGCGCCGCTGCCGCGCCCTGAACCTGATCGCTGTGCCGCAGACCGTATTCCTGGCGGCATTGGGGGGCAACTTCCGCCGCTACCTGCCGGATTCGTTCATCCCGCGCTGCTACCCGGTACGCGCCATGCTGGATGCCGGGCTGACCGTCGCGTTAAGTTCGGATGCGCCGGTTGTGCCCGACGATAACCCGCTGCTGGGGATGAAGGCCGCGCTTGACCGGCGTATCCCATCCGGCGAAACCCTCGCGCCGGAACAGGCTATCACCCCTGCCGAGGCGCTGGTTGCCTACACGATGGGCGGGGCGATTGCCAGCGGCGATGACGCCAACCGGGGCAGCCTGACGCCCGGCAAATGGGCGGATATGGTGATTCTGAGCGGCGACCCGCTCACGACCCCGCCGGACTCGCTGCTTGATCTGCGCGTCGAGCAGACCTATGTGGGCGGCAAAGCGGTGTATACAGGGTAGTGTTTCGGGGATACCGGCAGGGTTAGAGACCATTTGCAAAGTGGATCATTGCTGGTTGGATTGCGGGAAGGTCTCAGGCCCTCCCCTACAATGCATACCCATCTTCAGGTGTAGGGGCGGATTTGAAAGCCGCCCGCAGCCTTCTCAAATGGTCTCTTAAGCTGCATCAACGCCTCACCCGCCGGGGCGCAGCAACCCGATATAGGAGGCGCTGGCGACCTGTTCCAGGTGGTTGTCGCTCAGGTTGAGTTTCCAGGTGCCGTCGGCGTCACGGGCGACCAGCAGGATCGCGGTGTTGTCCTCCGTCCAGGCCACCGGACGTAACAGAACACCCGCCGGGGCTGCGAAGGCCGTCTGTGTCATCGTGAGCAGGTCAACGATCACCAGCTGGGTACGCAGCGTCTGGTTGGGCGTGCCAAACGCCCGTATCTGCCCCAGGGCGTACACAGCGCGGCTGGTATCCGGCGAGACTAAGAAATCACCGCCCTGGGTATAGCCGGGCAGGTCAAGCGCCGCGATAGTCTGCTCCAATGCGCCGGAGAGTGTATGCACGTGCAGGTCGAACCCGTTCAGGTCCGTCGTCAGCCCCAGCCGTAAAAACAGCCCGCCGCCGAAACCCGCCCCGCAGAAGCAGCCGGGTTCATCCGGCAGATAGTCCCATGCCCCCGTCTCCATATCCAGCGCCACCAGCGCGGCATACTGCTGGAAAGGCGTCAGGTCACTCACGCCGTCCGGCTGAAAATCGAAGTAGAGCGTGCCGCCATCGGCGCTGAAGGCCACCGGCAAGGCTCGCAGGCCGTTGCGCGGGCCATCCACCCAGATTTGCCGGGGATTCGTGCCGTCCAGATTAGCGATGGTCGTCGTCGTCACCAGTGCCGTTGGTTCGCCGCTCGTCAGTGTCCAGACGATGCGCCCGCCGGGAGTATCCACCAGCCAATCCACCCGGCGCGTATCCCCGCCCGGCTGGATAAACGGATGGTCATAAATGCCCGCCTCCGGGTCTGCCAGCCGGACGCGCTCTGTCGTCAGGTCGAAGTACAATACCACGTTCCCCGCCGGCGTATACCGTTCCCCGGCGACGATCATAGGCCGTTCCTCACCCGTCACCGTATCCACAAAAATCAGGCGCGGCTGTCCGTCTTCCGTTTGACGTTGGGAGAACACCAGCCAGGACTGCGCCGATTCGGGCAGGATTTCGCCGTCCTGGGCGGCAGCAGGGGCAGCCAGCAGGACAACCAGCACGAGCAGCCAGCGGAAACGCAGCAGCATATCAGAAACTCCGTGTTGTGGCGGCACTACGGCCCCGGTGTAGTCTGCGGCCCGGCAGTCTGCGTCAGATAGACCGCGCGCTGGGTTTCCCGTATCCGGGCGGTGACATCCAGCGTCGCCGCCGGGGTTGATGTGGCGCGTGGTCGGGTTTGCCCCGCCGTCGGCAGCACAACCGGTGATCCGTCACTGGTCGGCACTTGCGGCAGCGGCAGCGGCGTCCAGGTCGCCGTCGGTGTCAGCGTGGGTGTCAGCGTCCAGGTCGGCGAAGGCGTCCAGGTCGCCGTAGTCGTGGCCGTCGCGGGGAAGCGCGGCGTCCAGGTGGCCGTTACGGTTGGCGTCGGTGTGACGCTGGCCGTCAGCGTGGCCGTCGCCTGGGGTGTGAAGGTCGCCGTATCCGGGATGACCGGCGTCAGGGTAGGCGTAGGAGTCGGGTCGGGCAGTGTCGCCTGGCCGAAGCTCGGCGGCAGCGGCGAGAGCGGCACTTGCAGCCGGTTCTGGTCGTCAAATACCGGGGTCATGAGCGCCAGCACGTCCTGGAACAGCATCTCGACTTCTACCGGGCGTGCCAGGGGCGCTAACGTCACCCGCGCCCGTTCCATAAACGCGGTGACTTTCGCCTGGTCGCCCGGTTGGGCGGATTGCGCCGCGTTGACCGTCGCTGTGTAGAGATCCGTCAGCGCCGCCGGGGTCAGCCGCCCCTGCTGGCTGATGGTGGCGACCTCTTCCAGCCGCACCTGGGCGAAGTGCAGCCACAGTTCATTCAGGCTGCCGGCCAGCGTCGTAAGCACCAGGATAATCTCTTCCCAGAAGCGTTTAACCGTATACAGGGTGTCACCGGGGACAGTATTGGCCGAAGCGCCAACTAACCCGGCGCTCCCCCCAAAGACCACCATAAAGGTGATAATCGCAATCGCGGCGGCTCGGCCTATCGCCATCTGCAAGCCGGGCAGCAGAATCACGCTGCGGCGGCGGCTGGGTTGGGCGGTCATCTGCGCCCGCAGTCGGGCTTCCAGCGTGTCTACCTGTTCGGCGGCCATCTCCGGGCTGCGCAGCCGGGCGGAGAGTATCCCCGCCAGCAGCAGCGGCTTCAGTTCAGCGGCGGCGGCTGGAAAACGTTCCAGGCAGCCGGAAACCGTCTCCTGTCCGCTTAATACGGCGTCCAGGCATTCGGCCAGGATAGCTTCCAGTTGGGCTTTAGCAGATGTGTTCACGATAGACCCGATAAAATAGACTCACTGTCAAACCCGGATTGCGCCAGGCGGCGGGCGAGAGATCGCAGCGCCCGGTGTTGCAGCGCCTTAATCGCATTGGCGTTCTTGCCCATCATCGCCGCCGTATCCTCCAGGTTGTACCCCTCAATAAAGCGCAATATGATGACGTGCTGCTGGTCGTCCGTCAATTGGGCAATCGTCTCGCGCAGTACGGCGGCAGCCTGTCGTCGTAATAACCGCTCATCCATGTCCTGCGCCACCGGGATCGGTTCGGCTTCGACATCGCTCTCCACCGGACGACGCCCCACACGCCGGTAATGATCCACCACACGGGCATGAGCGATCCGGTACAGCCAGGCGATGAACGGCTTACCCTGGTCGGTGTAGCTGTGCAGCGCCTGGAGCGCGCGGGTGAATACCGCGCTCGTGATATCCTCAGCAAGTTGTACATCGTTCACCCGGTGATAGATGTACCGGAAGATGGGCTGTACGTTCTCCCGGTAAAGCTGGGCAAACGAGTCCGCATCCCCTTGCTGGGCGCGTTGAAGCAGACGCTTTTCTTCAACGCGATCCACAGGTCACTCTCCAATGATTCTTTTGCCAGCGTGTCGCGTCATTCATCATATCTACCGTTAAACAAGCCAAAGAGTTATGGGAGGTTCCAAAATCCCACCCGTACCAATCATATCCTAATTTGAATCGAGACGCTTTTCCTTTAAAGTCGGGTTTGCGACCTGTAACATCCGGCTGTGTTAGGTTTTCTCAACTTGCAGACACTACCATGATACGGTATATACCGTGCAGACTAGCCAGCTTAGGGAGATATGCATTCATGTCTGATGATCCAACAAAACTGCTCACCCCAATCGAGCGCTCAGAACGGATTGAAGGGGTGTTCACGGTGCCGATCAAGGCCTATGGAGATGAGCGCGGGCGCTTTATGGAAACCTTTCGCCGTTCCTGGTTCCCCTGGATCAACTGGGACAAAATGCAGGGGAATCGTTCGGATAGCCAGGCCGGGGTGCTGCGGGGACTGCACTATCACTTCTGGCAGATTGACTATTGGTACGTCCCCAAAGGCACGATTCGCGCCGGGATGGTGGATTTACGCCCCAACTCGTCCACCTATATGGCAACCCAAACCATCGAAATCGGGGAGACGAATAACATGGGTGTCTTCATCCCAATCGGCGTCGCGCATGGTTTTGTCGCGCTGACCGATGCCACCCTGATGTACTTCGTCAACAACTACTATGACGGCGGCAAGGATGAACGCGGCGTAGCCTGGAACGACCCCGACATCAACCTGGATTGGGGGATTCAAACGCCGCTGCTTTCCCCGCGTGACCAGCAGAACCGTTTCCTGAAGGACATCCCGGCGGACGAACTGCCGCGCTAACCCGGACGATCACGCAGGGACGGTTCTACCGCGCCAGCATAATGACCACCCTGCGTAAATTGTAGCACGCCCGGCGTGTTCTGTCTCAGTCGCCGCAAACGGGGCAGGCCAACGTGTCTGCTCAAAGATACAAGGGACGTCCTTCCTGGCGTCCGCCGGACAGGGCAGGCCCTGTCCCTACTCTGTTGATACCGTGACGTGCAGGGACACTGCCTGCTTGCTCCGCCGGACAGGGCAGGCCCTGTCCCTACCCTGTTGATACTGTGACGTGCAGGGACACTGCCAGCAGCCAGCAGCCAGCAGCCAGCGGCCAATGGCCCTTTGCAGCACCCTCGCGCATTTTGCAGCACAGCAGCGTCACCCCTCACGGGAGGATTGCGGCAATCGCGGCACTCGCAGCACATCCCAGACGTGCTGCAATACCCATCAGCCCGCCCGCCATGAGGGTTGGCTGCCGTGTTCCACCTCCATGAATCAAAAAGGAGCGCCAGTGTGCGCTCCGTTTCACTTTTACCTGTGTCTTACCCCGCCGTCGGCGCTTTCGTCCGCAGTGAATCCAGGATCATCTGGAAGGTCGGCACTAACGTATCGCCCAGGCTGTCGGCAGAATACACCTGCATCACGACCAGGTACGGGGCGCGTGCCATGTAGAACACGTCCATCTGCCCCTGCGGGAAGGCTGGCACGCTCTCCCCATCCAGCCGGAAACTACGGCGCAGCGTGCCATCCGGGGCGGTCAGTTCATCTATCAGCCTGATATGCGGGTCATCATCCAGGTACTTCGCATTGAACTGGTTGATGGCGTTGTGGAAGCTGTCAATACTGTGGACATCCGTTTCCAGCAGTGCCAGCGTCAGGAAAGCATCGCCCGACTGCGGCTGCCAGATGAACAGATGCCAGGGGTCTTCCGATTGGTCGAAGAACGACCAGTTGGCCGGGACTGAAAGCGAAAATTCCTCGTCATTGACAACGGTTGAATTGCTGAAGGGCGTCGGCGTCCCCAGGATCATCGCCATTTCCGTGACCGGGATTTCCTGGGGCGTCATGCCCGGCACAACCACCAGCGCGACCACCGCGATGATCGCCGCGACCACCACCAGCCCGATAATCGCCACCAGCGGCGAACGGCGGGGCTGTACCTGGGTCGTGGGCGGCATCGTATACCCGGCTCCCGTTGGCGGCGGAGTCTGGTAGCCCGGCACATAGGTTTGCCCGCCCTGCTGTGTCCCGTATCCGGTTGGGGGCGGTGTGCCATACCCTCCGGTGGGCGGCGGCGTCATATAGCCGGGAGTTGGCGGCGGTGTGCCGTACCCTCCGGTAGGTGGCGGAGTCATGCGGGGCTGTGAACCCGGCGCGATAGTCGGCATGTCATCCGCCAGCGGCGTATCCACCACAATGTTCTGGCCGGTCTGCAACCCTTTGCTGAAGGCCTTCGCCATCTCTCCGGCAGAGGGATAACGGGCATTCGGGTCTTTAGCGGTTGAACGCTGGATGACTTCCTCAACCCCCGCCGGGACACCCTCACGGAACATGCTGGCGGGTGGCACTGGCTCGTTGATGTGTTTGAGTAGCAGCCCCATCGGGGTCTCGGCCTGGTAAGGCTCGCGTCCGGTGACGAGTTCAAACAGCACGATGCCCAGCGAATAAATATCGGAACGGGCGTCTAACGAAATCCCGTTGGCCTGCTCAGGACTCATATAAGCTGGCGTGCCGATAATCGCGCTCCCGGTCAGGTTACTGCCCAACACGCGGGCGATACCGAAATCGGAGAGATAAGCGTTACCATTTTCATCCAGCATAATGTTGCCGGGTTTCAGGTCGCGGTGGATAATCCCCTGCTTATGCGCATGGTCGAGCGCGTCCGCCACCTGCCGGAACGGTTTTTCCAGGACTTGCAGGTCAGCGACGCGCCGCCGCACCATCTGGGCCATGCTCCCGCCGGAAAGATAGCGCATGGCGATATACGGTACGTCATCCGCCTTGCCATACTCATAAATAGGCAGGATATGGGGATGCTCCAGGTGGGCGATGACATCCACTTCCCGTTCAAACCGCTCGTAAAAGCCGGGGTCATGCAAAAAGTGACGAGGCAGCACCTTCACCGCGACAATCCGGTTCATGGAAATCTGGCGGGCCTTGTAGACCGTCGCCATTCCGCCCCGCCCAATCTCTTCCAGAATCTCGAATTTACCGAGTGTCTTACCAATCAATTCGTCCTGCGGTGGATTTGTCTGGTCGCTCATAAGGGATTTCCACTTAGTGTGCCGATACATCTCCACTATACGTCAGCGTGCCACCCGCCGCAAGTCAAACGAGGGGCTGCTGCCGGGCGATTTGCCACTGATTTTTGACTCAAAACGGATATGCATTTTCGTTTGACCTGTACGACGCAAACGCGCTACAATACGTGTGCTATAATGAACCCATCAATTGAACTCATTTGACCAGCCTTGATTCAGAACGGAGGGAAACCGTGAGTCGTTGGAAAGACAAATATGTGATCGGCCTCACGGGGAACATTGCCGTTGGCAAAAGCGTAGTACGGCAGATGCTCCAGCACCTGGGCGCGTATACCATTGACGCTGATGGTCTCACACATCGGGCGATGTCGCCAGGCGCACCGGCTTACCAGCCTATCGTAGATACATTTGGTCAGTTTATCCTGGATGGCGAGAAAAAGATTAACCGGGCTATGCTGGGCAATATCGTGTTTTCACAGCCGGCGGCCCTCACGAAGCTTGAGTCGATTGTCCACCCGATTGTCGGCCAGGCGATTTCCGCCCTGGTCAGCCGGGCGACACAGCAGGTCGTCGTCATTGAAGCGATTAAACTCCTTGAAGGGCAGTTCGCCGATGCCGTAGATGCCATCTGGGTGGTGAATGCCACGCCGGATACCCAGGTCAAACGCCTGGTGGAAAAACGCAAGCTCTCCGAAGCCGATGCCCGGCTGCGGGTCAACGCACAGAATGCCCAGACCGATAAACTCGCAAAAGCCACCGTCGTCATTGATAATGACGGCAATGTGGAAGAAACCTGGAAACAGGTGCAGGCGGCCTGGACAAAAGCCATGAAGTCAATGCAGGCTGGCGCGGCGCCCAGCGCCCCAGCGGCGCCCTCCGCCCCGGCAAAGCCCGCCCCCACAGCGCCGGCGGCTCAGGCTGGCCCTTCCGCCGTCGGTGAAGTTACGGTGCGCCGGGGAATGCCCAACAATGCCGAGGCGATTGCCGCCTTCGTGAACCGCGCAACGGGCAAAACCATCAATCGCATGGACATCATGATGGCGTTTGGTAACAAGAGCTATCTGATCGCGCAGGATCAGCAGGACACTATTCACGCGCTGGTCGGCTGGCAGGTCGAAAACCTCATCACGCGGGTAGACGAGTTTTATATTGGGGATCGTGTCCAGCCCGAAGCCGTAGTCAGCAGCCTGGTGGAAGCCATCGAACTCGCCTCAAAAGACCTGCAAAGCGAAGTCGGCTTTATCTTCCTGCCGCTAAACACGCCGCAGAGCACGATTGATACCTTTGTGAAGAGCGGGTATTCCCAGACGACGGTTGACCAGATTAAAATCCCGGCCTGGCGTGAATCCGCGCAAGAGATTATGTCGCAGAAGCCGGAGAGTCAGATTTTAACCAAACGGCTGCGTGAAGATCGGGTGCTGAAGCCGATTTAAGCGGCATCCCTCTGCGCATGTACGGCGGTTTCCGGGAATATGTTGCTGTGTGTCGGCTGGCTGATGGCAGACGCCATTTTGGGGAGAGCGCGAAAAGACATTCTGTGAATTCGCCCACACCCCTTTGTCTTGTTGTGTCGTAAGAGGTGAGTTGGAAAACGTAATGAGTCAATTGGAAAACATCGCACTTGTTCGTTGGGCCATGCGCCACCCGCGCCTGGCGGCCTGGCTTGTTCTGAGCGCCGGGATGGTCATCCTGCTGGTGGTCGAAGCCTGGTCGGTGGGGCTTTCGCTGGGGAACTGGATCGCCCTGGTCACAGCGACGATTCTCGTGGCCGGAGCCTGTGTCTGGATTATCAGTTGGGAAGACCGTGACGAGGAAGAACCCACCCCAACAGCAGCGCCGGAGCAGCCGGAATAATCGCCCGTTTTTGTGCTACACATAAACGCAGTCTTACGAAATCCCAATTCATTCCGAGTCGGGATTTTTTGTTGAATTATTAACGCCGAATGAAATCCTTAACACGAAAAAGAGAAATCTTATAGATACCTATATGTTCTTCACTTGCTGTATAAACCTAACCTCTACTATACTGGTTAGTGACAGCTTATGGCTGTATGAGGGTTAAGTCAGTTAGTGAGGAGACCAGGGGAATGAAAAAATCGATATTTTTGCTTTTTGTTTTTGTCGCACTGATGGCCGTCTTATCGGTTTCAACTGTGGCGGCGCAGAGTAATCGCTTCCGTGGGGAAAAGTCATACATCGTTATCGCACAGAACGAATACAATCTTCCTCCCGCTCTGTTACAGCAGCTTCGCGCTCGTGGTGCCGAAATTGAACAACTGTATGCGAACATGGGTATGGTGAGCGTTTCGTCCTCCAACCCGGCTACTCTGGCAGGGCTGCCCGGTGTACGCTCGGTTGTGCCGAACATTCAGTTCCATGCCATTGAACCGACACGTATCCAGAATCTGCCTGGGGGATTTGTAGCTAGCCCGCCGAACACCACCGACGATGACGGCTACTTCAATATGCAATGGGGTCATGATGCCGTCAATGTACCAGAAGCCTGGGCGCAGTACGGTGCGACTGGTGCTGGTGTGCGTGTTGCCGTTCTCGACTCCGGTATTGATGCCACCCACCCCGACCTGGCACCGAATGTCAACACTGCGCTGAGCAAGTCCTTCGTGCCGGGTGAAGACTGGCAGGTACAGCCTGGCTTCTACTTCAATCATGGTACGCATGTCGCCGGTATCATCGCCGCTGCGGACAATGGTTTTGGTATTATCGGCGTCGCGCCGAATGCCGAAATCATGGCCGTCAAGGTGCTGTCCGAATATACTGGCAGCGGTGATTTTGACTGGGTGATGAATGGTATCGTCTATGCGGCCAACAATGGCGCGGACATTATTAACATGAGCCTGGGCGCAACGCTGCCGCTGTTTGGCGATTGCGATATTTACCCGCCGGACGAATGTATCACCGCGAGAGAAGTGGCCGAACTGGTCATCGCGATGCATCGTGTGACACGTTATGCTTATCATCGTGGCGTGACCATTATCGCTTCGGCTGGTAATGATGCCATTGACTTCGACCACCAGAACCCGATCCTGATTGATCTCCCGGCGATGCTGCCCTACGTCGTGGCTGTTTCTGCAACCGCGCCAGTAGGCTGGGCAGTTGACCCGACGGTCAACCTGGATAATCTGTCTTCCTACAGCAACTACGGCAATGTCATCGTAGATTTTGCCGCGCCGGGTGGCGACTATATCTTACCTGGTGACGATGTGTGTGAAGTGGATGGCGTGGTGAATTACTGCTGGGTGTTCGATATGGTCTTCAGCGACATTCCTGGCGGTTATTCTTGGGCGGCTGGTACCAGTATGGCGGCCCCGTATGCTTCCGGCGTGGCCGCGTTGATTATCGGCGGACTGGGCGGCAGCGCCAGTCCCTGGCAGGTCATCAGCATTATGCGGGCGGCATCGAATGATCTCGGTGCGCCGGGCAAGGACCCGCTATTCGGTTATGGCCGGGTGAACGTGGATTGGTCGCAGCGCGGCTAATCACCAGCTGTTTCGATATTTAGCAGAATGACAGCAGGGGCGGGAGCGTATCCCGCCCTTGTGATTCATGGGATTCTAAGCGTATCCGGTATCCCCAGGGGGACATTTACTGGTAAACTGCTGCGTGCCTGAACCATCATCATTAAGGACTGTCTACTGTGTTTGCATTATTGCGTCTGGCGCGGCGGCATATCAGCCGTCGTTTGTTGCAAAGCACCCTCTTTGTGGTAGGCGTGGCACTGGGGGTGGCGATGGTGATCGCCATTGATGTCGCCAATAACTCTGCCAGTCGCGCGTTTGCCCTGAGCGCCGAAAGCATCACCGGCAAGGCCACACACCAGATTGTCGGCGGCCCGCTGGGGCTTCCGACTGACCTCTACCGCCAATTGCGCCAGGAACTCGGTCTGCGCGAAAGCGCCCCGGTGATAGAATCCTATGTGCGGGCCGCCAGCCTGGGGGAGCAACCGCTGCTCCTGCTGGGCGTGGACACCTTCGCCGAGCCGCCCTTCCGCAGCTATCTGACGACGGTCACCGTACTGGGGGAAAATCAGCGGGCCTTCGACGCGCTGAACGCCTTCATCGCGGAGCCAAACACGGCACTCCTGAGCCGCACGCTGGCGTCACGCTTCGGCATCCAACCGGGGGATACCGTCACGCTGCGGGCCGGCGAGCGCCCGGCACAGATACGGGTCGTCGGGCTGCTCCAGCCGGACGATGCGGTGAGCGAAGAGGCGTTGGATAATCTCTTATTGACCGACATCGCTACCGCTCAGGAAATCATCGGCACTCCGGGGGCAATCACCCGGATTGATCTGATTCTGCCGCCGGATTATGATACCCGTTTGATCGAGAACATCCTGCCATCCGGCGCGGTTCTGACGACCCCCCAGGCAGAAAACGGGGCGCTGGCACAGATGACCGACGCTTTTGAACTCAACTTGCAGGCGCTGAGTCTGCTGGCGCTGGTGGTGGGGGTATTCCTCATCTACAACACAGTCACTTTCAGCGTTGTCCAGCGCCGCCCGGTGATCGGCATCCTGCGCTCGTTGGGGACGACCCAGGCACAGATTTTTGGCCTGATACTGGGGGAAGCGCTGCTGCTCGGACTGGTTGGCACGGCGTTCGGGTTGGGACTGGGGATTCTCTTCGGGCGCGGCGCGGTGGTGCTGGTCTCGCAGACGATCAGCGACCTGTATTTCACCGTCAATGTGCAGCGCGTGACCGTGATGCCGGATACGCTGCTCAAAGGGGCGCTGGTTGGTCTGGCCGCCAGCATTTTCGCCGCGATGATTCCCTCGTTTGAGGCGACTCGCACGCCGCCCGCCGGGGTGCTGCGCCGTTCCGAGGTCGAGCAGCGCACGCGCCGGCTACTGCCGGTGATGACCGCCGCCGGGGTGGGCATGAACATCCTGGGTGGGCTGCTGTTGAGCATCCCCGCGTCCCATCTGATTATCAGTTTTTTTGCGCTGTTCTGTATCGTCGTCGGCAGCGCCCTGTTCACACCGCTGGCGCTGGTGGGCATGATGCGCCTGGCCGTGCCGCTGACCGGGCGTGTGTTTGGCGTGCTGGGGCGGATGGCCCCCCGTGCGGTGGTGCGCTCCCTCAGCAGGACTTCGATTGCTGTCGCCGCGCTGACCGTCGCCGTGAGTGTGATTGTGGGCGTCAGCGTGATGATCGGCAGTTTCCGCGAGACGGTGAGCGACTGGCTGGAAATCACACTGGGCGCGGACATCTATATCTCCCCGCCACAGTTGACATCGAACACGGCGCGGGCGGATATTGATCCGGCTCTGGCAGAGGTGGTGGCGGCTGTACCCGGCATTAACCGGGTGGCAACGGTGCGCTCGGTACACGTTGTCGCCCCGGATTATCCCGACCTGCCGCCGGTCAACCTGGCTGTGCCTAGTATGGACATCACGAGTCGCCCGCGCCGTTTTGCCTGGTCACACGTCATGAACGGGGATTACTGGGCGGCGCTGCGGGATGGCGCGGTGATTGTGAGCGAGCCGTTCGCCTTCCGCCGGGGCATCACCGAAGCCAATGACACCATTACGCTGCTCACAGACCGAGGGCCGCAGCCGTTCACCGTCGCCGGGGTATTTTACGACTATTCCACCGACCAGGGGACAGTGTTAATGGCCGACAACATATACCGGGCGGTTTACGATGACGCCTATATCACGTCAATGGGCGTGTTCCTGGAGCCGGGGGCGACTCCGGCGGCGATCATTGACACCCTCCAGACTCAAACATTGGTGGGCTACGACCTGCAGATCCAGAGTTATTCCAGCCTGCGCAACGGCGTGTTCTCCGTGTTTGACCGCGCTTTTTCGATCACGGTGGCGCTGCAAGTGCTGGCGACGGTTGTGGCGTTTATCGGGATTCTGAGTGCGCTGCTGGCCCTGCAACTGGAACACACCCGCCAGTACGGAGTCATGCGAGCGGTGGGGATGATTCCCGGCCAACTGTGGCGTTTTACGCTCATCCAGACCGGGTTGATGGGGATTACCGCCGGGTTGATGGCCCTGCCCATCGGGTTTGTGATGTCGCTCGTGCTGATCTACGTGATTAATGTCCGTTCGTTTGGCTGGACGATGGAACTGGCGTTACGTCCGGCTGAATTTGCCGGGGCATTCCTGATCGCGTTCGTGGCCGCGCTGCTGGCTGGCCTGTATCCGGCCTGGCGGTTGGGGAGGCTGGTGACAGCTCAGGCGCTGCGGAGTGAGTGAGCCGGCTGCCGCCTGAATTTGTGCAATTAGCGACTGGATATGCTATCATCGCATTGGGGCTGATTATCATCGGCACAGCGTACACCACCGGAAGCGACGAGACACACGATGACCCAGATTCTGTTGATCCGACATGCGGTAAACGATTATGTGAAAACCGGCAGGCTGGCCGGTTGGACGCCCGGCGTGCATCTGAATGAAAACGGCCAGGCACAGGCCACCGCCCTGGGACAGCGACTGGCGGATGCGCCGCTCAACCAGATTTATGCCAGCCCGCTTGAACGCACAATGGAAACCGCGCAGGCGATCCAGCAGCATCACCCGCACCTGCCCATTCAGCATCTGGAGGGGATTGGCGAGGTGCGTTACGGGGACTGGGAAGGTGAGAAGATCAGCACACTGGCGCGACGCAAAATGTGGCAGGTCGTCCAGGAATATCCTTCAAGAGCGTACTTCCCCAACGGGGAGACGATGCGGGAAGTACAGGTGCGGGCGGTCAACGCGGTGGAAGCGCTGGCCGAGCGGCATCCCCGCCAGGTAGTCATCGTGGTATCCCATGCCGATCTGATTAAAATGGTGCTGGCACATTTTTTGGGAATGCACCTGGATAACTTCCAGCGGATTGTGGTCTCGCCTGCATCAATCAGCGGTATCTCGCTGGGTTTTGGGCGGCCATTTATCACCACAATGAATGATGTCGCACACGTTCTCCAGTTAGAGCGCGACCAGAAAGCACAGGCGAAGGAATCCAGCGTGCCGCAGGAACAGCAGTCGTAACCAGGGGCGATAGGGTAAAGCATGGCAAACCAGGAAATTGAACTCAATCCAGTAGATTTTATTACGATTGGCACAATCGGCCCGAAAGGACAGCGCGTTTTTCACCTGCAAGGCGGGCAGGGCAAGCGGATTGTTTCGTTGACGATTGAAAAAGAGCAGGCCTGGGCGTTGAGCGAGGCGATCCGCGAGATGCTGGAAGACCTGGATAAACGCAAGCCGCCTGCCGAAGGTGAACCGCATGAAGCCGACCTGGACAACGTGGATATGGACTTGCGCGAGCCGATTGAGCCGTTGTTCCGGGTGGCGCAAATGGGGTTGGGCTACGATGAAGACCTGGATATGGTGGTTCTGGTTGCCCAGGAGCTTATACCGCGCTCAGAAGATGGCGAAGTAGACGAATCCGCCGAACCGTCGTCGGTGCGGATGTGGTGCAGCCGCCGCCAGATGCGGAATCTGAGCGCCTATACCATGCAGGTTGTCCGGGCAGGCCGCGCCGATCCCCGCCAGAACGGGCGTCTGGTGTATTACTGGACGTAGAGCAGCAGGACTTGATGCGTATGGAACAGCCACCAGAGGGAGACGCCCGCCCCCAGCGGGAAGAAATGACCATCCAGAAGGTATTGGACATCCTCCAGAAGGGTGTGTTTGAGACGGAACATGGCCTGATGCGATGGAGTTCCAACTATACGTTTCTGGTATCCATCAAACACGAGGACGCGGTCATTTCCGCCGTCTACAAACCCCAGAAGGGGGAGCGTCGCCTGTGGGATTTTGAGCCAGGCACATTATGCCGCCGTGAGGTAGCGTCCTTCCTGACTTCGCAGGAACTCGGCTGGCGGTTAGTCCCGCCGACGGTGCTGCGTGACGGCCCGCGCGGTCTGGGATCGGTGCAGGCTTACATTGACCATAATCCCGAACAGAATTATTTCACGTTTGACGAAAGTATGATGCAGCCGTTGCAACGGTTGGCGGCCTTTGACTACATTGTGAACAATGCGGATCGCAAGGGTGGTCACTGTCTGGTGGATGAACAGGGGCGGCTGTGGGGGATAGATCACGGTATCACGTTCCATGAGGATGACAAACTGCGGACTGTCATCTGGGACTTTGCCGGGCAGCCGGTGCCGGACGCCTTCCTGGAGGATGTTTCGGGGTTATGCCAGAGCCTGGATAACGAAGAGAGCACTTTTCGCCAGGGGCTTCGCAAGCTGCTCTCCACCGACGAGATTACCGCCTGCCAGAACCGGGTACGCCGGATGCTGGAGAGCAAGAAGTACCCAACGCCACATGCTTCCGGCCCGAATTACCCCTGGCCGCCGGTGTAGCGGACGGCTGGGTGATTTTCGTTGTCTCCCATCTACCGTCTGTCAGGCCATCTCTGCCCGACGCGCCCCGCGCCACGACAGCCAGGGCGTATCGTCCTGATTCTGCCGTGCTGCATCGGGGATGTGGTGCTGGCGACGCCAGTCTTACAGGCGCTGCGCCGCGCCTACCCAACTGCCCATATCACCTGGGCTATCGGCAGTTGGTCGCGCCCGGCAATCGCGCGCCATCCCCTGCTCGACTCTATCCTGGATACCGGCCCGGCGGCGCTCCCGGTGAAGACTCCCGCTGGATTCGTCCGGTTTGTGCGCGGGCTGCGGGCGGGGCACTATGACCTGGCGGTGTCGCTTGTCCGTTCGCCGCTGATGAGCCTGGCGCTGCTGCTTTCCGGCATCCCCCACCGCGCCGGGTTAGACAGCGCCGGACGCGGTTTTGGCTATACGATCCGCGCTGCAATAGACCCCTTGCAACCGCGTCATGAAGCCGAGATTTACCTGGATGTTCCCCGCGCCCTGGGGTTGGATGTATCCGGCTGCCGCGCCAATATCCCGGTAGATGCCGCCGACCTGGAACGGGTTCGCGCTTTGCTGCCCGGAGATAAGCCGCTGCTCATCATCAATCCGGCGGGGGGGCGCAACCCTGGCATGACGCTCGACGTGAAACGCTGGCCGCCGGGGCACTTCGCCGCTCTGGCTGACCGGCTGGCCGTTAAGCTGGATGCCCGTCTGGTTCTGCTGGCCGGGCCGGGTGATGGGGCGATCATCGCGGCGGTGCAATCGCGCTTACAGACCCCCGCGCAGGTTTTTCTCGGTGTCCTGTCATTCGGGGAAATCGCCGCGCTCGCCAGCTTATCCCGCCTGTATATTGGCAACGACACCGGCCTGACACACCTGGCTGCCGCTGCCGGAGCGCCCACCGCTATGATCCTCGGCCCGTCCGACCCGGCACGCTACGCCCCGTTTACGGATAACGCCCTGGCGCTGTGGAAACCGGCACGGGTACAGTCAGGCGGCGTCGCGCAGGGCGCACCCGCTGATTGGGACTGGACGCGGGATGGCATCAGCGTGGACGAAGCCGAAGAACGGCTGCTGGCATTTCTTCCAGAATAACCCACTAACCGATTTCCTCTAACCGTTGCGCCTCAACGATAACGGTGTGGATATTTGGTACAATCAAATATCTCCCCGGCAGGAAAAACCGGAAGCAACCGATAACCACAAACGGCCTCTCATCTTCCGAGAGGCCGTTTTTTGTCGGGGAGGAACAACAGGTGACAAATAGCGGCGTCTGAACCCGACGCGCCGCGCCAGCCCTACGCTGGCTCCCGGTAGATCGGCAGGCTGAACGTCACCTGTGTGCCTTTGCCGCTCACCGACCCAATCTCAAACGTGCCGTCATGAATCTCAATCAACTGCTGGACGACGCCCAACCCCATGCCCAGCCCTTGCTGCTCTCGCGTTTCTCGCTGCACCTGTGTAAAGGAGCCTTTGGCTTTGTGAATCTCATCGCGCGACATGCCAATGCCCTGATCCAGCACACTGATCCAGACCCGCCCTTCCGACTTCCATTGGGTCACGGCTACAGGCCGGTCTTCCGAGGAGAAGTTGAGCGCATTCGAGAGCAGTTCCGCCAGCGCATGTTTGAGCAGGTCGGTTCGACCCCAGACCGCTACTTCTGCGTCACGCTGGTCGAGCGCAATCTGCCCCTGCCGGTTGCGGAAGGCATGACGCCGCGCCTGATCGGCTGCCAGCGGCATCAACTGCCACAGGTAAACCACGTCGCCGGTTTCTTCGATAGTTTCCGGGTTCAGAACGCCGCTCTCAATCTGAGTCAGATAGATAATCTGTTGGACCAGATGCTCTAAGCGATCAGTGCCGACGCGCATTGTCTGTAGCAGTTCAGTCAGTTCGCGTTCGCCAAGCTGTCCTAACTGGCGTTCGATAATCTGCTGAACAAAGACAAGCGATGACAGCGGCGTTTTGAGTTCGTGGCTCACCATCCGCATGACCTTCGCTTTAAAGTCATTCACTTCCTGGCGGATACCGGTGGTGATGGCATCATGGCGGGCTAACCGGGCATTGATGGCCGACATTAACTCGACCAGCGTGAAGGGCTTGGTGAGGTAGTCATCCGCACCCAGTTCCATGCCATGCCGCACAAAGGACTTATCGGCCCGCGCCGTCAAAAAGATGAACGGGATAGACATGGTATGCGGGTGTTTCTGCATTTCCAGCAAAACACCATAGCCGTCCACTTCCGGCATCGTGATGTCACTGATAATCAGGTCGGGCACATTTGCCAACGCGATCTCAATCCCTTCGCGCCCGTTCGCAGCGCCCAGGGTTTCAAAACCTTCAAAGGCGAGCCAATCCACGAGTTCTTCCCGTATTGTGCTCTCATCTTCAATAACCAGTATCTTCATTAAGGTTAAACTCCTATGGGTCTAACACCTGGCGGCAGGGCACGCGGGTTCTATGGTCAACCTCACACTGAACCCCACTGCGCCCTCATGACGTTCGACATCGTTTCTGCGCTGCGCAGACCTAAGCCGATAGTTGTTCATGAGATAATTGTAACATCAAGAATGAAATTCCAAACGTAAACTTTGTATGTCTGCTTTGTCGCGCATTGAATGGCATGGGCCAAGCTGAGTATTTTAAGAGAATTTGCCCACGCGGGGGCGAGGGCGTGCTATAGTTTTAAAACTGATGCGGCGGAGGTTCGTTCTCTCGCAGAACAGTGGCCTTAACCCGCTGCTTGCCCGGTCAACTGCGTACCTGCTCAATGAGTCTGTGATTGGAAGGTAGACCATGCGTATCCTCACGACCCTGCTACTGCTTCTGCTGGTCGCCCTGCCTGCTGCCGCCCAATCCGGGGATATGCCACCTACCCCTTTCGACCACTTACAGATTGCTTTCCAGGTCGTCGCGCATTTGAGCCGTGCCCGGCTGCATGTGCTGGCAGAGGACTACGAACAGGCGGTAGCAGCGTACAGCCAGGTGATCGCCCTGACGCCGGATGGGGTGCTGGCCTACCGTGAGCGTGGCACGCTTTATGCCGAAAATCGCAATTACCCGGCGGCGATGGCCGACTACAACCGCTACATTGACCTGCTGCCGGAAGCCCCTGAAGGGTATCTGCTGCGTGGCAAACTCTACGTGCGCCAGCAAGACCTGGATGCCGCCCTGGTGGATTTTAACCAGGCGGTGGCGCTCGACCCGGCCTATGCCCCGGTTTACCTGGAGCGCGGCCTGCTCTACCGGGTGACGGGCGATGCCGATTCAGCGCTGGCCGATTACAACCTCTATACTGACCTGCAACCGGATGATGCCGAAGGGTACTTCCGGCGGGCAGACCTGTACCTTGCGCTGGATGACCTCCCGGCGGTAATCAGTGACCTCTCGCAAGCGATCACTTTCCGCCCCGATGCAGCGGTGCTGTATCTCATACGCGGTTACGCCCAGACCCGGCTCGAACAGTACCCGGAAGGCGCGGTAGACTACTATCAATGGATCAAGCTCAACCGCCGCGATACGGTGGATATGGACGCGCTCGAATCGGGTGATCGCGTCCGTATCACAATGTCATTCGGAGGGTTCTTCCGCGTGCCGTTCATGGTGGAAGCCGGGCAAAAAATCAACATGGTCGCAGTGACAACCGATGGGCAATCCGACCCGCTGCTGGTCATCCTCGACCCGAATGGCATCCCCCTTATTGCCAATGACGATGTCAGTGATACGGACCTCTCAGCGGCTATCCTCGACTACGAGTCACCGGTTAGCGGTGAGTACACCGCAGTGATCGGCCATGCGCGCGGCGGTTGGGATGGCCCGGTGGTCATCGCCCTCCTGCTGGAAAACCCACGCCGGGTGTAACGTCAGACAGGCATCACCCCCCCAACTGACCTGGGAATGTTTCCCGGTCGGTTGTCCTATCCTACTAATGGCTGTACTATAAAAAAGTCGCTTCCGGTTGCCTTCGCCTCAACCTCAAGCGGTATCACCTGGTTGGGGGTACTTATTTGCATTCCGCGCCCATCCCACTCCACCAGGCTGATTATTGCAATAGAGAAGAGAGGGAGTTTTGGATATGTCTTTTGAACAGTTAGTGAGGAGCGAAGTCGCGCATTTGGAGGGGCGTAAACTGCTACAAGCTGGCGTTACCCAACTGCTCGGCGTAACGGACGCAGTAGCGGCGGTTTTACAGGCCGAGCTGCGTATCACCAGTATTTATGACCTTGGGGCATCGGCGCTGTTCAATATGGCACGCAGCCTGGTGGATGCCAGCACCGTTATTGAGACGGAAGCCCTTAACCATCGCTTTGTTTCCCGCGATGCGTTCTGGCTTGACCCGGATGCGGTGAGCCTGGATACCATTGGCACTGAAAAAGTCACCCAGATCGTTTTTGACCCCCGCAACCGGGATAACAGCGACGCTATCGCCGGGCGCATCGCCAAAGCCTTGCATACCCCGACGATTGGCGACCTGGCCTTATGGCCGCCCTTCCAGAATGCCAGGCACATCCTCATGACCACCTTTAACGCGGCGGCGCTGACCGAAGACGACCCGGAAGCCCCGACGGATCTCATCCCCCGCACCGGCAATTACGCCACAGAGCGCGTGTATTACTTCAGCGCCTTTATGACGCGCATGGATGACCCTGGCAAAAACGTCGTTGACCTGAGCAGCCAGGACGCGGCGATTGACCTCAACAACGCCGACGATATGCTCTATTCCCGCCCGGCGGAAGGGGTGTTCCTCAAAACCGAGCAGGCCTGGTATGCCCAGGGCGTCACGCTCGGTCAGCTTCTCCATAGTCTGGCGTTAGCCCCCGGCGAGAGCACGAAGATCGCTATGGTGGACTGGATGCGGCGCACCTCCTCAAAAGGCCAGGAGAAAATTGATGAGGGAGAGTCTCAATCCACCTGGACGCAGCAGAACCGCTCGATTTCGGAGATCACCAACGCGATTGCCAATGAAACCCAATACGGGGAGTCATCGTCTTCCAGCGAGAGTGATTCCTGGCAAAAAGGGACGACAGTGGCCTTCAATACGCTGTTTACCAGCGGCGGCAAGAGTTCCGGCAGGAGCGGGAACACCGGTTTCGCCAGCAGCGTATCCCGTACCAGCGGTACCCGCGATATTTCTACCAACACGTCGCAGAATATCGCCGCCAGCACATCGCAGCACGCCACCGCCTCGCGCAGCCACCGGGCGACAGTTGTGCGCGAGACCTTCGAGCAGGAAAACGAGAAAATCACCACCCGTGTGATTACCAACTACAACCACATGCACGCCATGTCGGTGCAATACTACGAGATGGTGCAGGCCTACCGGGTGAAAACCCGCAGTGTACACTTTGATCGGGTATTGTTCCTGCCGATGAAACCGCTGTTCTTCGATGCCGACAAGCTGCTCCGTTACCGTAATGTCCTGGCCTGGGCGGCGCCCGATCAGGCGACTCGGGACCGGATACAGAATTTCCAAAAATCGATTGTCGCTAGGCTGTCAGCACGCAATTACTCGTATCTCGCCAGGGGTGGATATGATCTGCCGTTCCCAGGTGTCAGCATTATGACGAGCAAGCTCGACCAGCCGCGCCGGGCTGATAATGGACGGTTAGCGCATATCCGGTACTGGATGCGTGCTGCCGGGTTGGTGCTGGGGCTGCGAGTCGTGAAAGTGGATGGGACTTATGAGGATCTCCCGGTGGAGGATTTCGGAAAGGGGCAAGAAGGTTATTGGCGCTTCAACCCGGCGTTGGAATTGGATGATATTGCGGAAATCCACCTGCTTTTTAATGGGGACGCCCGTCATCATACGAAAGAAGTCACTTCGGATAGCGAGACTAATCTGACCTTTTATGTCCGTGAACCGAGCGTCAATACCTCCTATACCCACCAGGTCAGCCTACCATCAGAACTCATTGTCACCGCAGACAGTGGTTCATCTCGCTGGGAAGTCCCCGCTGTGCCGCCCGACCCGCTTTCCGGGAACCTGGTGGATTGCCCGGTACTGGCGATTGAAACGATGCAGACCAGTAATGACATTGTGGATCACCTCAACGACAACGCTCTGTACTACAGTCAGGCGATCTGGGCGGCAGGCGACCCGCTGCTCCTCAGCCGGGTGCTGTCGCGCTATACCTATAAAGACCCGTACCGGAGCGATACAGGTAACAGCAGGCCATTGGGCGCATATCTCGACCCAACCCCGGTGGCGGTCACTGGCAACTATGTCGGCTTTATCTGGCACTTTGAAAATGAGGACGCCCGCCTGAAGTGGATGAAAGACAATGAACTGGTCGAAGGCAAAGACGAGTCGGAGATCATGGTTTCGCTGCCGAGCGGCGGTGTGTTTGCCGAAGCCGTGCTGGGACGTTTCAATTCAGCGGAAAAACTCGACCTGTCGCGCTTCTGGAACTGGCAGGACTCCCCGATTCCGATACTGCCGCCGGACATCGCCCCTATCGAGGCCATATCACGGGGGAAGGACATTGATCTGACGCCCGCGCAGTTGGGCGCGTCGCTGATTCAGATGCCGCAGTTACAGTCCATGCCCGACCCCACCGGGTTAGAGGCAGTCACTCAGGCGCTCACCGCAGCCAATATGTTCCGCGATATGAGCGGGCAGGCTGAAACCGCCGCCGCGCTCAGCAAGAGCGTGGAAATGGCCGCATCCGCCTCGGAAGGTGGGGCACAGCAGGCGCAGAACGCCATGCAATCGCTGATGAACCACCAGCAAAGCCTGGCGCGGATTGCCAGCGATACGTTTGTCGCCAGCCGGCTGATACCGAAGGGCAGCCAGAGCGCAGCCAATCCTTCCAAGATGGGCGCACTCATCAACAGCGCCCAGCGCGCCGATGCCATGCGGCAGCGCCAGTATGCCGCCCAACCAGCGCCGCAACCAGCGGCCACACAGCCACCGGCAGGAGACGGGAATACCCCAGCCACGCCGCCCACACCGCCGCCGCTGCCGCCGGACCCGTCCACCAATCAGCCGTACACCACCGCCGCCTATAACAGCGTGATCGCTGAACTCAAGGATGTTCTGAAAAAGCGCGGCAAAGTCGAGTAACCGATAACGATATGGGCAAGGCAGTCTGGTAGATTGCCTTGCCCAGGGCGATTGCATCAAAATGGGAATTTCAATTTGAGATACACTTCTGGCTTTTTTACCCCCTCTAAATCTCCCTCGCCAGCATGGGCGACTTGTTGGTTCTGTTTGACCAACTCCCGCCCCGTTTGCGGGGAGGGCTGGGGAGGGGTTGTCCGCCCCGTTTGCGGCGACTGAGACGGGGACGCATGTCCCCTCAAAGGAGGGTTGGGGAGGGGTCAGAAAAGGCTATTTTGTATAGAGTGAATTTGATGCGATTGCCCTGTTGCCTTGCCCGCTCAGAACCGTTATATGCTTCATTTTTGAGCGGCATACTCGCATGACTCCCCACCATCAGGCGCGGAGAAATATGCCCTTGAGTCTGGATGATAGTGCCTTCTGGCGGCCACCCAAGCATTCCAGAATGCTAGATCATGTTCGAGGTACGCTGCGACAGGCCGGACGCCAGGCCGGGGAGGGCTTCCAGATCGCCCATAAAATCAGCCTGCATCTGGTCAATCCGGCGCTGTAGATAGGGCGAAAAATGCCCCCGGTAGCGGGCTTGCAGTTCGGGCAGCTGCCAATCATCCCCGGTGACACGCCCCCGGCAGGCCGTCGCGCCACACGAACAAGGGAACTCGTCGTAAGGGCTGCCGTCGGTCATGGCATAGTCGTAGCAGATTTCCTCGCCCGGCGCGATGTCCCGGCGGGCAACCAGCGCGATCTGCCCGCTGAGCAGCGCGTTCGGTTCGCACGAATGGTTGATAAAATCTGCGGGTTCGGTCTGAGTTGGCACCAGGAACAGGTCATCTTCAACCTGCACACTCCGGCTGCGCAGTACCGGCGGCAGGTCGGCCAGGTGTTCAGCAGTGACAAGTTCGCCCGCCCACATCACCAGCAGTTCACCGGCCTGGAGCGCTTCACGGGCGAAAACACCAAAAAAGCCTTTCTGTGGCACTGGCAGATATTCCAACTTGAGAGAAAGATACGATTTCGGTTGTTCAGGCACTGAATAGCTCACTTTCTCCTGCGGGAACACGGCGGTAGAAGCCGCCACCAGACAAAGCCGCACCCACCAGAGGCAGCGGTTGGCGCAGCGCATAATTATAGCAAGCGCAGGAAAAATGCAAATAAAGAAACTGTAAACATACGTCACCAGTTCCTTTCGCAGCGTCTTCACAACTGCAAATTGTGCGAGCGGATTATCGGGTCTGTTTACTGAATATGAATGCGAAGGCCATCCCCCGACCTGTATGAGACAGGACGGGGGAACGTCCGCTGATCGTCTACCGCCGGGGAGGGACGGGCGGCACAGGGGGAACCGGTGGCACAGGCGGGACAGCCGGCGGGGCAACAGGTGTGCCATACGGCGCGGTGAACATCTGCATCGGCAGTTCGATGCCCATATCGGCCAGGCGGCGCGTGAACAACGGCACCTGCCCGGTGGCGCCAAAATAGCCGTTCGTGCCCTGGGCGGTTCTGCCGGTCTGTACATACTGGAAGATGTCACGGATGGTAATCATGTCGCCCTGCATCCCCGTGACTTCCGCGATACTCATGATCTTGCGCGTGCCATCCGGCAGGCGCATCTGCTGCACCACCAGGTCAAGGCCGTTGGCGATGCGCTCCCGGATCGCCAGCAGCGGCATCGAAAGGCCGCTCATCGTCGCCATGACTTCCAGCCGGGTGAAGGCGTCACGCGGGCTGTTGGCATGGATGGTGAACATCGAACCGTCAAAGCCGGTGTTGATCGCTTCCAGCACGTCGGCGACTTCGGCGCTGTTCACCTCGTTAATCACAATGCGATCCGGGCGCATTTTCATGGCCGACTGCGTGAGCTGGCGCAGGCTGATCTCGCCGCGCCCTTCCAGGTTGGCCGGGCGTGTTTCCAGGATGATGCGGTGTGGTTGGTTCAACTGTAAGCTCACGGCGTTTTCCAGGATGATGATACGCTCATCGTCGGGGATGAAGTTCGCCAGCACATTCAGCACGGTGGTTTTGCCTGAACCCGTGCCGCCGGAAACAAGGATATTCAACCGTCCCCGCACGCACGCACGCAGGAAGTCCGCCATATCCGCTGTGAGTGAACCGAAACCGATCAGGTCTTCGATAGCCAGCGGCCTGGTGAGAAATTTCCGGATGGTCAGGCTGTGGCCGGTGATCGCGATGGGATACAGGACGACATGCACCCGTGAGCCATCCGGCAAGCGACCATCCACAATCGGTGAGGACTCGTCCGCCCGCAGCCCCAGTGGCTCAAGGATTAACCGGATGATTTCCATGAGGTGGTCTTCATCGCGGAAACGGGCTTCCACCTTTTCAATCACGCCCCGCCGCTCAACATAGATGGTTTCATAGTTGTTAATCATGATTTCGGTAATTTCGCTGTCGTCCAGGAGCGTGTTCAGCGGTCCCAGGTCAAGCGTCGGATACGGGTAGTCGGATGGGGTGTTCATATGTGTGTCTCCTCGTGGTACTGCCTTGCGATTACACGCATTGTCATACAGAAAGCGTCTGCCCGGAACAGGTGTCTGGCCGGGTACGGTACTGTCTATTTCAACAGGTCATCGGGCGGCTGCGCCCATCCCTGCCCCAGGGCATAGACCGCCGCTTCCGTGCGCGAATTCACGCCCAGCTTGGAGTAAATGTTATCGAGGTGAAAGTTGACCGTGCGGGCGCTGACTTCCAACACCTGGGCGATTTCCTTGTTGCTCCTGCCCGCCACCAGCAGTTGAATCACATCCATCTCGCGCGGCGTGAGTTCCACCGCCGGATTAAGCACAAACTGTAACGTGGCACTGAAGGTCTCACCGGTATGAATCGTGAACGTCCCACCCAGGCTGGCGATCTGCCGTTCCGCCGCCGCCAGCACGGTGTTTGCAGCAGGCAGGCCGTTGTCGTCAAAATACAGGGTGATGCTGTTTTCCGCTGCCGTCAGTTGGATAGTCACCTGTGAGGCGTGAGCGTGGCGAACTGCGCGGTTCATCATATCCTGCACGGCGCGGAACAGCGCCAGTTCCACAATGGATGGCAGTCGTTCGGGGATGCGTTGCAGCGCCAGCCGGACATGAACGCCGTGCGCCCGGATCATCTGGTTGGCAAGCGATTCGAGCGCCGGTTCCAGGCCTAATGTCTCCAGGGCGGCAGGGTAAAGGTTGTCCTCCAGGTCGCGGGCCTGCTGGACAGCCTGGCGTGCCAGGTTCGCCAGCACGGAAACCGCCAGCCGCGCCTGGGGATTCGCACCCATCGTCTGTTCATAGGCATTAGCCTGTGCCAGCAGCAGTTTCAGCGGGGCGATAATGTCACTTTCCAGCAGATCGGCCAGCCGCCGCCGTTCAGCTTCTACGATGGTGGTCGCATTCTCGTCCGGCGCGGGCGATATGTGGGATTCATCTCCGGTCATGGCAATCCCTGGCATTCTGACTCTCATGCTATGCCTTATTGTCGCATAAGCCGCCCCTCCGGGGAAACCAGCGTGTGAACAGGGCAACCCTGTCTGTTTAAACAGGCCAGCCATGCCCCTGTCAGACAGCCGGATGACTCATGAGGTACATATTGGAATCGTCTGTGATGTTTCTCGCTCTGTTAACCGGATACCGTAAACGTACAGCTCCTGATGCAGAGATTCACTCAGCCTGTATGGTGCATGTTTCGACCCATGTCCACGCATCGGAACTCCCATCAGGCGTGTAAATACGTCCGCCTGGATGATCGTGAACCACCTGTATGGTGTGCATTCCCGGAGACAGCGGCGCAATCTGGAAATTCGCCTGGAAGTTGTATCCTCCGTCCGCAGGCGCACAGTGTCCTACCGGCCCGAATCCGGCAAACGTCCCGGCGGGGACGCCATCCACCGTCACGGCGATGGATACTTCTGCTTTGGAGGCCTGAGCATCTGCAATCGTTATCCAGCAGCCCGGCCACGTACTGACGGTGTAAGCCTGATTCGCCTCCAACTCATACACCTTGCCAGGTTCGTATGGGCAGGCTGAGGCGTCAAAAGTTGGATACGCCCCATGAGTCGATTCCGGCGGCGGATTAACAGCCGTCTCGATTGTGTTGGTCTGTACCGTGACCGGCAGACTATCTATCATACCGGCAACACGTTTGATATTCTCTTCGGCATACGGACTGGGCGCAGTTGGCGGCCCGGATGCATCCAGATTCGCGTCAAGCGGCACACTGAGCATTTCCCCGGCCAGCACGGTCTGTGCCTCATCAAACGCCGTGACCGTCGCCTGCCCTTCGAGCAGGTTCACGTACAGCGCATCGCCCGCCGCCGCTTGCAGGAAAGCAGTAGACCCCAACGCGATGTCCACGTTATTGACCCGGAATGCGATCTGACCCTGCCCTTTTGGCGTCTGGATCAGGATGCCGCTTTCCGGCGCTTCGGCACACTGCGAGTCGCCCATACCGCTGCTGAAATAGAACGCCTGCAGCGGTGAATACCCCTCAGCGGTTGCGTTCCGCAGATCAATATCGCCTATCAGTAGCATCGTCACGTTCTGACCGGGCAGGGTGTCTGGCAGATTGGCTTGCAGTTTCATCAACGCCACGCCCCATTCCGGCAGCGCCTCGTCCATACCCGTCAAACGCAGCGATTGAATATCGGCCACGTTGACCATATCGCCCGGTGTATCAAATGTCAGATTATCAACACCTTCCTGCGCCTCGACCATCAGCGTGAAGTTGCCGTAACAGGCCTGATTCCGCCCGGTCTCCCCGCACAGTGAATCCACCACCGCCAGCGCATCTGAGACAATCGCCGGGCAGGATGCAGACTCCTGCGCCAACCCTGACCCGACCCATAAACAGGTCACAAGAAAAAACAGAATATACCGTTGTCGAGCATTCATGCGTATCCCCCTATAAACAAAGAAACTTTATTATCGCTGGATCACATCTCCCGCGTTTAGTGTCGTTGCGCTCGTTATATATATAGTGTACTCCCGAATATGCCATGCCCTTCGCCTGCTCTGGCCGTAGGGGATGAAGGTGCTGAATCACAGTTGACAGGTGGTTCTTCGAGCAGCAGGCCAGCAGGGTGTCCCTGCCATCTGCCCGCCCATTGGACACCGGGCGGCAGATATGCCAGAATATGCCCCGATCAGACAGGAGGATGACTCATGGAGTACGTAAACCTCGGCAAAACCGGGTTGAAGGTGTCACGCATTTGTTTGGGGATGATGACTTACGGTACATCGCAGTGGCGGGAATGGGTGCTGGATGAGGCCGACAGTCGCCCGATTATCCAGCGGGCCGTCGAGTTGGGTGTCAATTTCTTCGATACCGCCGATATGTACTCGTTGGGCGTGAGCGAGGAAGTCACCGGACGCGCCCTGCGCGACTTCGCCCGGCGGGATAACGTGGTGATCGCCACCAAGCTGTTCTGGCCGATGAGCGACGATGTGAATGACCGGGGGCTTTCCCGCAAGCACATCATGCAGGCGGTGGATGCTTCGCTGCGGCGGTTGCAAACCGACTACATTGACCTGTATCAGATTCACCGCTTCGACCCGTATACGCCGATTGAGGAGACGATGGAAGCGCTGCACGATGTCGTCAAGGCGGGCAAAGCACGCTATATCGGGGCATCGAGCATGTATGCCTGGCAGTTCGCCAAAATGCAGTACACCGCCGACCTGCACGGCTGGACGCGCTTCGTCGCCATGCAGAACCACTATAACCTGATCTACCGCGAAGAAGAGCGTGAGATGATCCCCTACTGCATAGACGCCGGGGTGGGCGTGATCCCCTGGAGTCCGCTGGCGCGCGGGCTGCTGGCGGGGACGCGCCACGCGGAAAAAGGCAAAGACCAGCAGGCAGGCAGCACAACCCGCGCCCGTACTGACCAGTACGCCCACGATATGTACTACGAAGGGAATGACTTTGAAATCGTGGAGCGGGTCGTCACGCTGGCCGTGCAGAAAGATGTGCGTCCGGCACAGGTCGCGCTGGCGTGGATGCTGCACAAGCCGGGCATCACCAGCCCGATTATCGGCGCGAGCAAGATACCCCACTTAGAGGAAGCCGCCGCCGCACTGGCTGTTAGCCTGACCGCTGAGGACATGGCCTACCTGGAAGCACCCTACCAGCCGCACCCCGTCCTGGGGCATGGATAGAGGCTGCTACCATAAGCCCGCGTATGAAACTGTTGAGTAGGGGAGGGTCTGAGACCCTCCCCTACAGGACTCCATACTGTATTGCCTACCCGCCACCGCCGGGCATCATCGCCTGGCGCTCGGCGGCAATATCCGGCGCGACCTGCGCCAGACACGTTTCCACCGCCTGCCCATTGGCGTCCAGTTCCTCTTGTGTAGACGTGTCGGTAACCGGCGCAATTGTGGCAACGCAGGCTGTGAACTCGTCGGCCTGGCGCTGTGCTTCGGCCAGGGATTGTTCCAGGTCGGCGTCTTCCAGCACGTAGGCGTCAAAGGCCCGCCCCAGGAATTGATGCAGGAAGAAACTCTCGAAGGTCGCCCCGGCAAATCCCGCTGGCACATTCAGCGTCTGCGGGTCTGCCGCCAGCGCCGCATATTCCCGGTAGATCGCCACTAACCTTTCGCCCTGGGCTGCTGCGACGAGCGGGTCCTCTATTACTGATAGCCGCGCGGGCATCATATTCGGCACAAGTTCAGGATGATCGGCCACAAACGCAATCCAGCGGTAGCAGGCTTCCGGGTTGAGTGCGTCGGCACTGATATACCCGCCGCCGATGTTCCCCAGCGACATCACCCGGTAACGCCCCCCACGCGGATAGTTGACATAGCCCATCATCGGCATCGTGTTCACGTCCTCCCAGCCGGAAAAACTGGCGGATTCCAGGGGCGAACCAAAACCGCCCCCGCCGCCAAAGTTAAATGTGCCAAGCTGCTGGTAGTCAATCAGTCCGGCCTTCGCCAGATCCAACACCTGGCGAATCGCATCCACTGTCTCCGGCGAGGTGAAATCCCAGGTCATGGGTTCAACCCGGAAATCCAGCGGCAGGCCACCATAGGCGGCAATGAGCAGCAGCCAGTCACTGTCCTGTCCTGGTCGTGGCATAAACGGTATGGTGTAGTCGCCGTCAAAGCGGTCAAGCTGTTGCAGCGCGTCCACAAACTGGTCAATCGTCCAGTCAATTTCCGGCAGGGGGATGCCTGCCGACTCGAAAATTTCACGGTTATAGCGCAGCGCCGAAACTTCCACCGACAACGGGTAGGCGAAGGTCTGCCCTTCGAGCTGCATGGCCGCCAACGCGCCCGGCACAAAATCCTCCGCTATAAAGTTCGGGTCAGCGTTCAGCATCGGGTCAAGCGCCAGATATTCCCCCTGTGAATACGGGTTGATGGCATCGTAGTTGAGGAAGAAACAGTCATTTTCGTTGACCCAGGTTTCATAATCGCTGGAGGCCTGCATATTCAGGTTCACCACGCCCACCTGTGGGTCGTTTTCAGCGAATTCCCGCGCCAGCCGTTCCCAGTCGCGCTGGTTGGGCAGTGTCCACAGGCTGATGCCGAAGTTGAGTGCGATTTCCTCTGCGCCGAACGAGGGGGTGGGAATCGGCGTGGCGACCATCACCGCCGCTGCTCCATCCCAGTTGGCGGCGGTTTCCCGGCTGGCGAGGATTTTCTGCTGGGTCTCCTGCAACAGGGTGACAGCATCCACGTTCTCCTCGCTCATACGCCACATGGCGTTGCTGATATAGTCGAAGTAGCGTAAATCGGTGTTTGTCAGGGCGTGTTCGGCGGCGTCACGCAGCAGCGCCTGCTGTTCTGGCGGCAGACTGTCTATGGAAGACATCGAGAAGTTGGGACGTTCTGCCATTTCACGGTCACGCAGCGCGGGGAATGCGCCCAGCGTGCCAAAAGTATTGACCGGCGTTTCCGCAATGTACTTAAGTAACTGGAAGGCCAGTTCCGGGTAGGCCGTCCCGGCGCTGATGGCGAAGCCCTCGACCCGCGAGCCGTAAACACCGCCCGGCATCTCACCCGGTATCATGTTGCGGCGTTCTGGCGGCATGTTCGGATCAAGCATCCAGGGTTCCATAATCTGCATGGGCACGTTTTCCGACGAATAGCCGCCGCTGGGTGTGGTATCGTGCTGGGCTGATGCCCAGGTCTCCATGAGCGCCGCCAACTGCGGGTCGTCCAGCAGGGGCATCCCGTTCACATCCACCAGGCCATGACCGAGCATCGCGTAAAACAGGATTTGCGCATCGCACCAGCAGCCGAGCCGGGTCGGATTGCCTTTGGAATCGTATTCAGCCAGGGTGCGCATGGCGCTGGCATAGTCGTCTATCGTCCAATTGCTTGTCGGGTAGTTCAGTCCGGCGTCATCGAAGGCTGCCGGGTTATAGGTCAGAATAATGGGCGTGAGGGTGGTGGGCAGCGCCCACATGCCATTATCCCAGCGGAAGGCTCGCCAGGCCGGGGGATAGAAGTTGGCCTCATCCAGGGTTGGATCGGCGGCCACCAGAGGGGCAAGGTTCAACCACAGCCCGGCAGCCGTACTCTCCGGTGTGATGACCCAGGATGCGACATACAGCACGTCGGCAGTAGCGGTGTAGGTCGCCACGCCATCCAGGTGTTCTTCTATCGTGTTGTAGGCGGGGGAGGGTGAGTAGGCGAGACCCTCGGTATCCGGCATGATAATCACGTCCACGCCAGGGTTGGCTTCACGGAAAGCGTTAAAGTAATCCCGGTTGTAGGCATCCTGGAACCACTGCGGAACCGACACGGTCAGCACAATGTTGTCCTGCGCCCCGGCGGCGATTCCTCCAACGAGCAGAGCGGCAACTATGACCAGCGATACTATCCAGCGAAACATAGCATTCCTCCTTTGTGTATCCTGCGATGATTCTACTCACAGAAATGGCGGAATGCTCAATACCGTAGGGAAAACGGCGGAAAGCCGCTTTCCCATACCATTCGACTGTTACGGATTGTCACACCGGGCGTTACTGTGCCGCTTCCAGGCGCAGCACGACGCCGTTGTAATCCACCACGTAGAGTTCGCCGTTTTCATCTTCCCCAAACGAGCTAATCAACCGGGGCATCTGCATAAACTCGTTGGTATGCCAGTCCCCGGCCTCATCCCGGTAACTCGACCAGATGCGCCCGGTACACCAGTCCCCGAAGAAGTAAATGCCCTGTAAGTCCGGCAGCGCCGTTCCCCGGTAGACATACCCCCCGGTAATCGAGCAGCCCTGGTCATGCGCGTATTCGGTGAAGGGCAGTACCAGGCTGTCCGCGATAGGAGCGCCGCTGTACGGGTGTGTCGCTTCCATGATGTTCCAGCCGTAGTTCTCACCGCCGGGGCTGTCTGCCGGTTGGAAGTTCACTTCTTCCCACAGGTTCTGGCCGACATCAGCGATATACAGGTCGCCGGTAGCCCGGTCAAACGAATAGCGCCAGGGATTCCGCAGCCCCCACGCCCAGACTTCCGGCGCGAGGTCGGGGTTATTGAGATACGGATTATCTGCCGGGATGCCATACGGGTCGCCCGCGTCCACATCCAGCCGCAGGATTTTGCCCAGGAGGGCTTGCGGATTCTGGCCGTTTCCGTTCGGGTCCCCGGCTGAACCGCCATCCCCCAGGGCGATGTACAGGTAACCATCCGGCCCAAAGGCTAAATGCCCGCCATTATGGTTAGCATATGGCTGCCGCACCTGGAGCAGCACCGTCGCGCTGGCCGGATCAACCTGGTCGGGGTTATCCGCCATGACCGTATAGCGGGCGACGACGGTATTGCCGCTGAGGTCGGTGTAGTCAATAAAAACCTGCCCGTTCTCGGCGAAATCCGGGTGAAATGCCAGTCCCAGCAGCCCGCGTTCGGAATACATAATACTGGCGGCGGCGGGGCTGATGATGCCCGACACATCCAGGAAAGGCGGGTCCTGGTAGCCGTTCCCGGCGACAATCCGCACGCGCCCACTCTGCTGGACGACAAACAACCGCCCACTGCCATCCCCGGCGTTGGTGAGTAAAATCGGGCGGTGAAAGCCTTCGGCCACGGTCACCAGTTGATAGGCGGCAGGGTCAGGCGGGGCATCGTGGAACAGAATGGGGGTTTGCCCGTCCTGGGCGGCAGCGGGCATACTCACTGTCAGCAAAATCAGAATAATCCAGACGAGTTTACGCATTACACCAACTCCTTCACAATCATGGTTCTCAGGTTGGCGGGGATGACATCCACCGCATCCCCAGATATATTGTGCAATCAGCAATAAAAGAGGGATGAACGGACTCATCCCCCAATGGTCTCTACCGATTTATAGCGATCAGGACTTACGCAGTTGCCTGGAAGGACAAGGGGCTTAAGCCCCTTGCTCAAACAGAGTTTCTCTCTCAACCACGTAACTTCTAAGCGATTTCAGGCGGAAAACGCTATCCTTTTGGCCCCATATAGCCCGAACCTACGGCCAGATAGCCATAACCCTGCTCGACCAGTTCCAGGTAATCCGGGATCATACGGCGGCCATCAATCACCAGATACGGCGGGCGCACGCACTTCTCAATCGTGCGGGAAAGACCGCGAAACTCTTCCCAGTCCGTCGAGATAAACAGCATGTCGCTGCCTTCCAGCGCCTCAGTCACCGACTCATGATAACTGATCTTCTCGAACAGATGATTCTTGGCCGGGTCGAAGAAGCGTTTGGCTTCGGAGATCGCCAGCGGGTCATAGGCGCGGATAGACTGCACGCCCTTGCCCAGCAGCGCATCCACCACCGCCAGCGAGGACGCATCACGCATGTCGTTGGTACGCTGCTTGAAGGACAGCCCCAGCAGCGCGACGGTCTTCTGGTTGAAGCTGACGCCCGCTTCCTGGATAGCGCGGTCTACCAGGTAGGTCTTCTGATATTCATTGATGTGGTAGACGGATTCCAGCAAATCTGCCGGCTGGTTGGCGGATTTCAACTGGTAGATGAGCGACTGCACATCCTTGCCGAAGCACGAACCGCCCGCGCCATTGGAGACGTAAGACCCCCAGGTGCTGATGCGGTTGTCCGCCGTGACGCCGCGTTTAAGGTCTTCCATCCGAATATTCTTGAATGTTTCACCCAGCCGTGCCCCGACGCCATTCCAGAACGAAATATAGGTCAGCAGCAGCGTATTGGCGACGTACTTGATTGATTCGGCGGTTTCCGGTGTCGTTTCGATATAGCGAATACGGACATGGTTCACGAATTGAGAGTAAATGCGGCGCAGGATACGGAAGTCCTCTTCGGTATCCGCACCCACCACGACCCGATCCGGGCGGCGCGATTTTTCAACCGCGTCGCCTTCCGGCAAGAATTCCGGGTTTGATGCCACGCCGGCATTCGGGACATTATGCTGCTTGAGCACGGCTTCGAGCTGGCGGGCAGTCCCCACCGGGACGGTACTCTTGTTGACCAGCACAACCCGGCGTGTATCCTTGCGCTTTGCCAGCAGTTCAGCGATGTAGTTGAGCGCGTTAAAGTAGTAGCTCAGGTCAGATGACCCGTTGGGATTCGGTGGGGTGGGCAGACACAGGAAAATCGCGTCTGTGCCTTCGATGACAGACTCAATGTCGGTTGTGAAGAACAGGTAGCGGTCAATGTTTTCCTCAATTACCGCCGAAAGCCCCGGTTCGTTGACATAGTGTTCAATCTGGTCGGGGTCAGCCGATTGATAAGCGGCAATTTTCTTCTCATCAATGTCGTAGGCATAGACTTCGTGGCCGTACTCCGAAACAACGGCGGCATGTGCCAGCCCGACAAACCCGGTTCCTGCGACAATAATCTTCATACGTTGTGATCCTTTGACTGCATGTAGGCATGTAGGTGCTGCTTGATTCGACTCTCATGTAATATACCACTATCCGTTATGGAGTTGGATAATGAGTTGTGGAGATATGCTCGGAAATGGGCGGTACTTGGCCTCAGGACAACCAGACCATGCTCTAACGATAAGGGGCTGCGCCTTGCGTGTACCTTAATTCACAAACTTTTCGAGAATAGGCACGCAAGCCAGCCTTTGAGGCGCTGCGCCCGAAAAGATGCCCGACAGCATCATTAAATATTGTTAAAGAAACTGGAACAAGTGCGCCCAGGCGTTATAATGCAGCCAACGTAAATATTTCTTGAGGAGACTTGCTATGCCAGCCAAGAAAATTCTCATGATTATCGGAGATTATACGGAAGACTACGAGACGATGGTGCCTTTCCAGGCGCTGACGATGGTCGGCCACACTGTTCACGCCGTTTGCCCGGGCAAAAAAGCCGGAGATAGCGTGCGCACGGCCATTCACGACTTTGAAGGCGACCAGACCTACAGCGAAAAGCCAGGCCATAACTTCGCGCTGAATGCCACCTTCGATGACATCAACCCGGCAGACTATGACGCCCTGGTGCTGCCCGGCGGGCGCGGGCCGGAATACATCCGCTTGAACGCCCGTGTGCTGGAGATGGTCAGGCACTTTGGCGATACTAACAAACCGATTGCCGCCATCTGTCACGGGCCGCAGGTACTGGCCGCTGCCGGCGTGCTGAAGGGTAAGACCTCGGCTGCGTACCCGGCGGTGGGGCCGGATGTCAACATCGCAGGCGGCACTTATAAAGAGATTCCGGTTACGGATGCCACTGTAGACGGCAACCTCGTCACCGCCCCGGCCTGGCCCGCACACCCGGCCTGGCTGTCGCAATTCCTGGACGTTCTGGGGACGAAGATCGAACTCTAGGCCAGCCAATAAAATATCTCATTTTTCTTCACCGCACTTCGCGCCGCGCGGCTTCCCTTGATCGAAAGGTACGAAGTGCGGACTTTTGTTTAAATCGGGCTTATGTTCGGGCGATGTGCTGGTAAACTATCCCCTGTGAATTATCGGGCAAGGAATCATCAGAGATGCGTCTAACCTGGAAAAAAGCCCTTCTTCCCGTAGCTGTCCTCCTGGGCGTTGCGCTCATTGGCGGGATGTTATGGAGCCAGTTCTCAGATTCTGGATTCGGGCTGATACCGCAGGATTGCAACGGCGTGCCGATCACCATATCCGGCACACTGACCGACCCTGAGGGCAATCCGGTTAACAAGGGGCGGATTTCTATCACACGCTTTCCCCCGCCGGAGCATGAAGTGGCGACGGTGCTTTATAGTGACTCGGCGGGAAACTTCGCATCCAATAAAACAATGTTTATGTTCGCGTGCGACCTTCTGATTTTTAACATCACCGCCGCAGGCTTCCAGGACACGAAAGTGCAGTACAACTTGTTCGACCACTACCCGGAGGCCGACATCTCCACCGAAAAACCCAATCTGGTTGAGGTAGCTATAACCCTCGAAAGAGAATCCTGATATGCACATCGGCGTAGACATTGGCGGCACGTTCACGGATTTAGTGTTGAGCATGGATGGGCGGCTGGCGATTCACAAGCTGCTCAGTACCCCGCATAACCCGGCGGACGCCATGCTGGCCGGGCTGGCTGCCATCACCCCCGGCGGGCTGGCGGCGCTGCGGCGGGTCGCGCACGGCTCGACGGTGGCGACCAACGCGATTTTAGAGCGCAAAGGGGCGAAAACCGCCCTCATCACCACCGGCGGCTTCCGGGATATCCTCGCCATTGGGCGGCAGAACCGGCCTGAACTCTACGCCTTGCAGCCGCAGCTCCCCCCGCCTCTCATCCCGCGCCGCTGGTGCTACGATGTCCCGGAACGGCTGGATTACACCGGAGCGGTACTGACTCCGCTGGATATGGCCGCGCTGGACGCCGTGTTAGATGACATCGCCGCGCAGGGGATTGAAGCCGTCGCAGTGTGTTTCCTCTATAGCTACGTGAACCCGGCGCATGAACAGGCCGTCAAAGCGCGGATTCTGGAGCGCGGGCTGCTGGCGGAGTGGCAGATCGCCCTCTCGTCGGAGGTACTGCCGGAGTTCCGCGAGTACGAACGGGCCAGCACCGTCGCCCTGGATGCCTACGTGCGCCCGGTGATGAGCCGCTACCTGCAAAACCTGGAAGACCGCCTGCCGGAAAACACCCTGCTGCGCATTATGAAATCCGATGGCGGCATGGTGAGCGCCCGGCGTGCGCGGGAACAGGCGGTGCAGACCGCCCTCAGCGGCCCGGCGGCGGGGGTAATCGGCGCGTTTCATGTGGCGCAGATGGCGGGCTTTGACCACATCCTCACGCTCGATATTGGCGGCACGTCCACCGATGTCGCCCTGTGTCCCGGCCACCCGGCGCGGCGGCCTGAGTCGGAGATTGACGGCCTGCCGCTGCGGATTCGTTTGCTGGATATTGAGACGATTGGCGCAGGCGGCGGTTCGATTGCCCGGTTGGATGCGGGTGGGGCGCTGCGCGTCGGCCCGGAGAGCGCGGGAGCAGACCCCGGCCCGATCATCTACGGGCGCGGCGGGGAACAGATCACCGTCAGCGATGCCAACGCCATCCTGGGGCGGCTGGATGCGGATCACTTCCTGGGCGGGGGCATGGCGCTCGATACAGGAGCGGCGCAATCGGCAGTGAACACCCTGGCGGAACAGATGCACCTCACGCCGGAAGCGGCGGCGCTGGGTGTGATTCAGGTCGCCAACGTGAATATTGACCGGGCGTTACGCCGGGTTTCAATTGCGCGGGGGTATGACCCGCGTGATTTTACGCTGGTGGCCTTCGGTGGCGCCGGGCCGCTGCACGCCTGCGAAGTGGCGGAACGGCTGGATATTCCCACCGTGCTTGTGCCGCGTTACCCTGGTGTGATGTGTGCGTTGGGGCTGCTGGTGGCGGATGTCGCCCTCGATTACAGCCGGTCTGTTCTACAGCCGGTGAGCGCGGGGACGCTGGCGACTATCCAAACACAGATGGCGGAAATGCTGGGGCAGGCCGCCGCCGATCTGGAACAGGAAGGCATTCCGGCAGACCGGCGACAGCTTCATGCGGGACTGGATATGCGCTACAGCGGGCAGGCCTATGAACTCACGGTGCCGCTGCCGGATTCACCAACCGAAGACAGCCTGCGGGCGGATTTCCACGCGGCGCACGAGCGGGCATACGGCCATGCCCTGTCAGAACGAGTCGTGGAGGTGGTCAACGTGCGCTTGCAGGCGGTTGGCCTGACGGAAAAACCGGTTTTCGCCGCCGAACCGCTCCACCACAGTGACGGCGCGGAAGCCCTGATCGGCCACAAAACAACACCGGATGGGCGGCTGGCGCTCTACGAACGGGAGAACCTGTTCCCTGGTTCACAGTTGAACGGCCCGGCGCTGGTCTTTCAGTTAGATAGCACCGTGTACATCGCGCCCGGCTGGTCAGCGCGGGTGGATACCTACCGCAACCTGGTGCTGGCGCGGGGGTAAAGCGAGGCTCTGGTTAGCCCGATCACATTCACCTACGCTGCCTGGCGGCTGGTGATCCACACGCCCGGCTCGGTCTGGCGTCTGCCGCCCGTCAGGTAGAATATGCGGTGCTTCTGGCGTTCGGCGTCGCTGCGTTCATCCCAGAAGCTCAGGGTGCGGCCCTTGGTCTCGGCCAGTTTTTCCAGCGCCGCGATGACGTGTGAGCAGGCAATCCCGCCATTAATCGCCCAGGCACAGGTACAACGTGCCCGGATCACGCCATCCGGCTCGTACTCTACCGTGACCACATGGTTCGCTGACGACCCGGTGGTGCTGGCGACGATAATCGTATGGGCATTCAGGATGTTGGCTTGCAGGTCTTTGCCACGACGCTGCAAGATTTTGATATTCCGGGGTTTCATATCAGTCTCCTCCTGCGCCTGGTTGCACACTTGTTCTATTTATAGTATACACTAAAATGCTCCCGAATTCCCCCTAGATTCAGGGGGATTTGAGCGAAGGCAGACTGGCCCTGGCAAAGGCGGGAAAGAACGCGCCAGACGGCGCAACTTTGTGTCTATAATGATGGATGTACAAAGAGGGGAAAGCCGATGTCTGAATATATCACCATTGAAACCCGGCCTACCGGGGACGCGGATAGTCTGGAGATCATCACGAACCAGCCGCTGACCGAGGAAGAGGCCGAAATCTACCGCAATTTTGACGAAGGCGATGTCGGGTCGCCTATCGCGCAGATGCTGTTTAACGGTGTGGCGGGCATCGCGGCGCTGACGATCACCGAACATTCGCTGCTTGTCACCCGTGAGCCGGATACCCCCTGGGAGGCAATTGTGGACGAGGTGCGCGACGCGCTGCGCGATTTCTTCCTGTAGACGGTGCTGATTCAAGGCAAGATTCTACCTGGCCGCCCATTCCTCGCGCAGGATGCCGTATTGCAGCAGGTCGTAGCGTTCACCGTCGCGGTGGACCATGCCGCGCCCACGCCCCTCTAACTGGAAACCGGCACGCTCATAGGCACGGATCGCTGGAAGATTATAAGCGATCACATTCAGGCCGACACGATACAGGTTGAGTTCGCGGAAGGCGTAGCCCAACAGCAGGTTGAGGGCGTCGCTGCCGTAGCCCTTGCCCCGGTAAGCCGCCTCGCCAATACCCATCGCCAGCATGGACGAGCCGTTTTTCCACTTAATGTTGAACAGGACAATAAAGCCGATCAGGGTATCATCAACCAGCGTGCGCAGGCGGAAATCAAACGAATCCTGCGAAATCCCGCCGTTGAACATCCCGGCCTGCTCAATCGAAAGCGGCCTGATGGGGTCATCTTCAAGCATCCGCTGGTAGTCGGCGTCCTGTGTCCAGCGGGCAAAGGCGGCGCTGTCTTCCGCTGAAGGTGGGGCAAAGCGCAGCAGCCGCCCGGTAAAAATGGAGTAGGAATCCATGCGAGTCTCCTGAACGGATAATAACAGTCAGGGTTATAATATATTTGGTTTCACCAATCCACAACGACCTATCAAAGTCCAACGAGGAATCCCGATGTCCACTGTACTGCCTGATGACCCTCTGCCACAGCCCCGTAGCGGCCTGCTCGGCGCGTGGGACAGCTTCATCGGCCCTGGCGCAACCGCAGCCGAAAACATGCTCATCCTTACTATCTCCATCGCGGGAACCATCCTGTTGTTCGTCTATCAGGCCAACCGGCAGTTGAACTGGACGCCGCTTCAGGTGGCACTGGTCGCGCTGCTGTCACTCGATCTGCTCGGCGGGGTTGTCGCCAACACCACAACCGCCACCAAGCGCTGGTATCACCGCCCCGGCCAGACCGCCCGCGATCACCTGGGGTTCATCGCCGTGCATTTCATTCACCTGCTGCTGGTCGCAGTACTATTCCGGGAAACCGACTGGGGATATTTCGCCGTAACGTATGCCTATCTGATGTTGGCAGCGCTGGTGATTTTGCGTGTGCCACTGTATCTTCAGCGCCCGGTGGCATTCAGCATGTATCTGGGAGGGGTGGCGTTGGGGCTGTATGTATTGACGCCATCTCTGGGACTCGAATGGTTCCTGCCAGTGTTCTATCTCAAATTGCTGGTCAGCCACCTGGTAGTTGAAACACCATTCGCGCCCGGCGAAAGGTAAACACATTACCGCAGCCCGAAGTGCCGGGCGACCAACGCGGTGGTTGCCGCAATGTCACGTGTGCCATCTACCATGAGCGCCGCCAGTCCATGATGCCGCGCGTTCTGCCGCACCCAGCGTCCAAAAATCTCGTCGCGCCGCATCCAATTGGCATACGCCTGCGCCGGGTCGCTGCAATCACGCACAACCTCCGCTGTCCATGTCCGCAGGCTGTAATACCGCCTCTGGAAGGTGGGAGTTGGCAGCAAGTAGAACGCCTGGCCTGGTGCGGCCAGCACCGGCGCAACCAGACACGGGAGGAGCGCCGCGCCCTCCAGCAGCAGCGGCCCGGCCATGTCTGCTATATCCGCCAAGTGCAGGGGAAACTCTTCGAAATAGGCGGTGATGGTGCGGCGTGCCTGTGCTATCGGGGGAATCAGCCAGAGCTGGTCACAGGTGGCGGCGCGGAGACTCGCCAGAGCCGGTTGGGTAGCAACAGAAGCGGACTGAATGTGCGCGAACAGGCGATCATCCAACCGCGCATAATTCAGTCCGTAGTCCCGCGACAGGTTTTCTGCCACACTGCTTTTACCTGAACACGGCGCGCCGCCCAGGTACCATATCGCGTGTGGAGTCACTTGAACCGCTTACACATATTCTGGCGGGGTTTGCTCGTCGTTCTTGGCTTTGTCCTCGTTCTTGCGCTTCTCACTGTGCGTTTCCCAGCCGGTCTTGACATTGAAGCCAAACAGCATGGTCAGGCCGATGAGGATGAAGAGCAGCGGCAGACTGAACCCGAACCAGAACACCAGCCCTATCCCGATCATCCACATGCCGCCGGATACCTGGTACCACTGCTGGCCTTCCGCGACGCCACGGGCGATAGCCGCCGCGCCGATGACAAACATAATCCCCGGCCACCAGGGCAGCACGCCCATGAATAACAACGCCAGGCCGATGAGAAACACGCCACCACTCACCTGATCGGCACGTTCTTTGGGTACCATTTTACAACTCCTCGAAAGCTCGTATTCTATTCCCACCATCTTATACGCAGCCATTGTTATAAAGTTTCGGATGCAATTTGGCAAGATTCCGGTATGCGTCACCTCACAATTTCCTAAAATCGCCATAATTCTGTGGATTTGTATGTCATAATGGAAAATGACTTGAATAGTCATGGAAAAATCAACCGATCTGATTGACCGCTGAACTGGAAATTTCGGCTGCGGATTCTGTACACATGATCCGGGAGACGGCTTCCCGGAATAATACTGCTTTCTGCTATACCTATTGAACCGTCTCACAAGGATACAGGCAAGTATTATGTCCAATCATCACGCGCTTGATACCCTTCAGCAAGTGATTCATAGCATGAACCAGGCAGAAACGCCCCGCCAGGCGGCGGAAGCCTTTGCAGCCTGGTCGGTGGGGGCATTTCCACTGGCGTTCGGCCTGATAGACCCGCTGGTCACGGGAATCGAAATTCTGGCGACGCCTGGCTACCAGCCCGCCTCAGCGATCACCAGATGGATGCAGGCGGTAACAAGCTGGGTTGAGTGGCAGCGTTGGCCGGGAGCGCGGCGTTTGGACGCGGACAACCCCCTGAAAGGCATGGCGGATTACGCCCCTGCACTGCTGATCCCGCTGCGCTACGAGAATGACCTTTACGGCATTCTGTGGCTGGATGGTCGAGAGAACCCTGACTGCCTGGATGATGCCAGCATCCTACTGCTGGCAAACACCCTGGCGGCACGCCTGCACTACCTCAAAGTCAATGGCGGCTGGCGTACTGTGCTTTCCGAGTTGAACGGGCTTTCGCGGCAGCTTGCCCAGCAGACCACCACTGATGGCCTGTGTGAGGTGCTGGCCCAGGAAATGCAGATTCATTTTGACACCACCTCGTTTTACGTGGGTATGCTCGACCCGGCTCATACGTCTCTCAACCTCCCGCTGGTGGTGGAAAGTGGCATCAAACTGGATGAAACGCAGATGCCGCTGGCTGGCCTGGGGTATGCCGTCATCACCCATAACACCCCACTGCACTTCCGTGATCTCGACCAGGAAGTGGAGCGATTGGAGTCACTGGGAGTCCAGCCCGATGAGAACGAGCCGGGAGCTTTTGCCCGCTCATGGGTGGGCGTGCCGCTCCTCAACCGGAAAAACCAGGTCTTCGGGGTGATTAGCATCCACAATACCATCCCGAACACCTTCACCGATAAAGACCTCTCACTGCTGCTGTTGATCGCAACATCTATTGCGCACGCCCTGGAAACGATTGACCTGCGTGAGACCGAGCAGGAGCGCCACCAGATTGCGACGACGCTCATGGACATCAGCCGGGTGGTGAACTCGTCGCTCCACTATGAAGATGTATTAGAGCGTATCCTGGAGCAGATGCAGCGCGTTTTCTCCTTCGATAACGCCAGTATTCTGCTGCCGCTGCCGGGCGTGTATGATGCCAGCCGGATGATCGTTTCGGCGGCGCACGGCCAGTACCCGGAACTCAAGGGGGTGGAATTCCGCTATGGCCCGAACAGCCTGATGCAGCGCGTTTTCCTATCGCAGCAACCGTTGGTGGTTGGCGATGTGCAGACCCATCCAGGCTGGAATCGGGAGAGTGGTACTCCTGTCGCCCTGCAAACGCGCTCCTGGATGGGCGTGCCGATGCTGGCGCAAGACCAGGTGATCGGCATGATTACGCTCGATAGGTATATCCCCAACGTCTACACGGAACAGGACGCAAGTATGGCCTTTGCGATTGGCCGGCAGGCGGCTATCGCAGTGGAGAATGCCCGCCTGCATGACGAACTCGAAAATCACCTGGGAATGCTGGAGCAGCGATCTCGACGGTTGGCCTCAATGCATAGTATGGCGACAGTGATCGGGGCGACGCTGGAGCGCGACCTGGTGCTGAACACGACTGCTGAACTGCTGACTGACCTGTTCGAGGTAGATCACTGCGGCATTGTCCTCTTCAGCGAAACCGATAATTACGCCTATCTGGTGGCGGAATACCCGCAAACCGGCAATCTGAACCTGCAAATGAAGGCGGATGGCAACCCGATTTTTGAGACTCTGGTGAGCAGTGTCCGTCCGCTGGTGATCCATCCTGATGAGCGCAATATCGCCATAGACGATTCCTCCTGGCAGGCGATGGAGCGTATCCAGAGTCGCTCAACGATGATGGCGCCGCTGGTAGCGCGGGGGCAGTTGATCGGCAGCATCGGACTCGATAACATCCGCGAGCGTCGTGACTTCACCGTAGAAGAGCAGGAAACCTTCATGACCATCACCCGGCAGGTGGCGCTGGCGATCAGCAACGCTGACCTGTACGAGCAGGCCTTAGCCAGCAATAAGCTCAAAAGTGAGTTCCTGGCGAATATGAGTCATGAACTACGTACCCCTCTGAATGCCATTATCGGCTACAGTGAGATGCTGCTCACCGAGGTGTACGGCGCGATCAATGAGAAACAGCGTGACCGCCTGAAGCGTGTGTATGGGGGCGGCAATCATCTGCTCAATCTGATTAACGAGATTCTTGATCTTTCCAAGATTGAAGCCGGGCAAATGCAGCTTGAACTGGTCATGCTGCCGGTAGCCGATATTATCCGGGAAGCCGTGACGACGGTTATGCCGCGCATCCAGGCCAATAACCTGGAACTGCGGGTAGAAGTCGCTTCAGTTTTGCCGGAAATTCAGGCCGACCCGCAGCGTATCCGCCAGATTGTCATCAACCTGCTGGATAATGCCGCCAAGTTCACCGAAGTGGGGACGATCACGATTGAAGCCTCAATGATGGTGGTTCAGGGCGGTCACGTGGTGAGCGGACGTGTGCCGCCGGTTCATCACAATATCGCCAACGGGAACTGGCTGCAAATTGTCGTGGCCGATACCGGGATTGGGATCAGTCCCGCCAACCAGAAGCTGATTTTCGATGCCTTCCGCCAGGTAGATGGCTCCAGCATCCGCAAATATGAAGGTACTGGCCTGGGGCTGACGATCACACATCAGTTGGTCTCGATGCATGGTGGCTATATCTGGGTGGAAAGTGACCTGGGGAAGGGAAGTATTTTCACGGTTCTGCTGCCGAGTACCACGCTGACTCCGGATGTGGAGCATCAACCGGACAATCTGCCGCTGATTCTGGTCGTGGATGATGATCCGCTGGCAATCCAGATGGTACAGGATTATCTGAGTCAGGCGGAATACCATGTGGTTGGCACGACCAATCCGGCGGAGGCGCTGCTGATGGCACGCCGCCTGCAACCTGCCGCCATTATCATTGATGTGATGATGCCGGTGGTGAGCGGATGGGAACTGCTGACGAATCTGAAACAGGACTCGGCCACGATGAAGATCCCTGTGATTGTGTTGTCGGTCATTGAGCAGCAAACGGTGGGTTACTACCTGGGCGCGGCGGACTATCTCACGAAGCCGGTTACGCAGTCCCGGCTGCAAGATACGCTCACGCGGGTCGTGCGGGTCAAACCCCAGCACCCGATTATGATTGTGGACAATAACGCCAATGACCGCGTGCAGTTGACCCGCATGTTGATTCATGCCGGATATGAGGTGGTGGAAGCGGAAACCGGGGAACAGGCGCTGAATCACGTATCCAGACAGGCAGTCTCCCTGATTTTGCTGGATATTATGCTGCCGGATAGTTCCGGGTTAGCGTTGTTAGAGCAGCTTTCGGCACAGCCGGGCGCGAGCCATGTCCCGGTCATCGCCCTCACGACGAATGACCTGCCTCCCCAGAAGCAGAAAGAACTGGACAAGCATCTGGTACAGGTGCTGAAGAAGGGGCAGACTTCCGGCAATGTTCTGATGGAACAGGTGCGTATCGCGCTTAACCGGCGGCCCAGGTGAGTCACTGGTTTAAAATGCAAACTCCACCTGTGAGGGAGTCGGGTGGAGTTTGCATGATATAATTTGGTTGTCTCAGCAGTCCCACCTTGTCCTTACCTGACCATGAGCGGTCATCGCCTTTGACTGCTGGATAAGACCAGGGGGCTGCTCCCGTTTTATAGGGAGCTTCCGGTTTCCACGAGAAAGATAATAAGATTCTCTCCACCGGCGTCAGGTTTCGGCGGCCCTCGCCGTACCTCTAGCATCCATCCCCCCTGCTTTCGCTGGGAGTTCCCTGCTATCCCTTACCTAACCTGCACCTAGTATTCCATATTGACCGGGGTGGAGATAGTGAAGAATGTCACATGCGGGCGCTGATGAATGTCATAAAGACCGGGATTCCCGGCGACTATCCCCCGCCAAACGGGTGATATATAAGAACGCTCCCACAGAATAAATAATCCGCAAAAAATACCGTTTTGTGCCTCCGGGTGAACTTGCCGCCCAATCGTACAAATCTATAATTGAACGCAAACTACGGTTACACGCACACAGGCATTGAGGAGGAGTCATGCAGAATTCACGCCGGTATCTGCCGATCATGATCGTATTGATGATGATCGCGGCGGCAGCAGTGATCGCGCTGGTTTTCTTGAACGGCGGTGGGGGAGCGCTGGCCGGTCTGTCGCGGGGGAGCACGACACCGCGCGACGACGCCCAGTTGCTCACCGTTCGCCTTAGTCCCGATGGCAACCTGGCAGCAGTGGACGTGAACGGCACGCCAGCCAGCAGACCCAATGCGCTGCGGATGGTGGATACATCATCCGGCAGCACGAAATGGAGCGTATCGGAAGGCGCGATTGATTTCCGAAACGACACCTATATGCTCGGTTTTACGTCCGATTCCAGCGCATTTATCGTGACAGGCAGCGTAGAAGGGGCAGCCGGAGATGTGATCTGGTACCTGGATGCTGAAACGGGCGACAAGACCGCCGAAATCACACTCAATGAGGGCGAGACCGCCCTGGCCGCCAACGAAACCTATTACGTTGTGAGCAGTGGCAGCACCGTCACCATCACCAACCGGGAAAGCGGCGAGGTGTACTTCAGCCATACCTTCAGAACCGCGCCGGATTTTGCCCGCTTCACGCCCGACGGCGGCCAACTGCTGACGGTTCACAGCAATTCCGGCATTCGTGGCTACGATTTTTACCTGACAGACCTGGCCGACCCGCAGGTGGGCGACGAGCCGGCCTTCACCGGGGAGAGCCTGGCCGCGATTGACAAGGCTTCGCCCCTCATCAGCGGTGACGGCAAATTCCTGGCGTTCGCCATTATCAATGGCCGGGGCGTGTTCCTGATTAACCTGGAGACACACCAGCCGGTATTCAGCCGCTTTGGCGACCAGATGACGAGCGAACTGGTCAGCACGGTGCGGTTTGACGCGCTCTTCGGCTTCCTGAAGGACAATACAGTGTTCGCTTACCTGACCAACGAGGGCATCCTCTATGCGGTGAACACCGCCAATGGTGAAATCATCGAGCAGGTTGACCTCGGTCTGGGTACGAGTCCTGACAGCCTTTCGATCAGTGCCAACGGCAAGACGCTGGCCGTCCTCCACCGGGATTCGCTGGCAGTCTGGCGCTAGGGCGTGGTAATATCCCGGCATGTTGAACCTGACTAAGAAGGAGGGGCAACCGTGACTCCAATCCGCGAAGGTGACATGCTGTGGCAGCCATCCCAGCAGGTGATCGAAAATGCGAATCTCACCCACTATATGCGCTGGCTGGCGTCTTACCGGGGCGTGTCTGTCACCAACTATCCTGACCTGTGGGCCTGGTCGGTGACAGATGTCGCCGCGTTCTGGGAAAGCCTGTGGGACTACTTCGGCCTGCGTTATTCGCAGAAGTGGGATGCGCCCCTGGGTCGGCGGGAAATGCCCGGAACGCAGTGGTTCCCCGGTGTACGGCTGAACTACGCCGAGAATATCTTCACCCGTATGTCTGACCAGCGCCCGATGCTCATTTACCAGGCTGAAGATGCTGAACAGGTCGAAATCCCCTGGGCGGCGGTCTACGATGGGGTGAACCGGCTGGCGGCGGTACTGCGCGGCATGGGGGTACAACCGGGGGATCGGGTCGTCGCTTATCTCCCGAATATCCCGGAAACCATCGTGGCGCTGCTGGCGACGGCCAGCCTGGGCGCGATCTGGTCAAGCTGTTCGCCGGATTTCGGCGGGCGCAGTGTGCTGGATCGCTTCACGCAGATTGAGCCGAAAGTGCTGATCGCCGTAGATGGCTACCAGTACAACGGTAAACCGTTTGACCGGCGCGAAGTCATCGTTGAACTCCAGACCGCGCTCCCCACGCTGCAACACACCATCCTGATCCCCTTCAGCGCCCACCACACCGGCGGCCTGGCCCAAACTGTGCTGTGGGGCGATGTGCTGGCCCACGCCGCCCCGCCGGATGCCATCGCCTTTGAGCAAGTGCCCTTCGATCATCCGCTGTGGGTGCTGTATTCGTCCGGGACAACCGGGATGCCCAAACCTATCGTGCATGGTCACGGCGGCATCCTGCTGGAACAGGCCAAATCGGGGGTTTTTCATAACGACCTGAAAGCCGGAGATCGCTTCTTCTGGTATACCAGCACCGGCTGGATGATGTGGAACTACCTGGTGGGCAGCCTGTTTTCCGGCGCGACGGCCATCATCTACAACGGCAGCCCGTCTTACCCCGACATGAATACCCTGTTTCGCCTGGCTGAAGCCAGCGGCATGACCTACTTCGGCACGTCGGCGGCGTTCGTAAGCGCCTGCATCAAGGCGGGAATCCGCCCGAACCGGGACTACGACCTCAGCCGGATTCGCGGCGTCGGGTCTACCGGCTCACCGTTGAGTATTGCGGGTTTCCAATGGGTTTACGACAATATCAACCGCGAACTGGCGCTTGAATCGCTCAGCGGCGGGACGGATTTGTGTACGGCTTTTGTGGGTGGGGCGCGTACCCAGCCGGTCTACGCCGGAGAACTGCAAGCAGCGTCGTTGGGGGCAAAAGTCGAAGCCTACAACGAGGACGGTCAGCCGGTGCTGGACGAAGTGGGCGAACTGGTCATTACTGAGCCGATGCCCTCGATGCCGCTCTACTTCTGGAATGACCCCCGGATGATCCGCTATACCGAAAGCTACTTCGAGATGTTCCCCGGCATCTGGCGGCATGGTGACTGGATCAAGTTCAACCGGCGCGGCGGCTGTATCATTTACGGACGTTCCGATTCGACTATCAACCGAATGGGCATCCGTATGGGGACGAGCGAGATTTACCGCGTGGTCGAATCCTTCCCCGAAGTGCTGGACAGCCTGATTATTGACCTGGAACTGCTGGGGCGCGAGTCGTATCTGCCCCTGTTCCTCGTCCTGCGTGAAGGCTATACGCTGGATGACGACCTGAAGACGCGCATCAAACAGAAGCTGCGCCAGGATGCCTCGCCGCGTCATGTGCCGGATGACATCATCCTCATCCCGGAAGTGCCGTATACGTTAAGCGGCAAAAAGATGGAAGTGCCGATCCGCAAAATCCTCCTGGGAAAGGATATTCACGCTGCCGCCAACCCTGGCGCGATGCGCAACCCCGGCGCGCTGGCGTTTTTCACGCAGTTCGCCGAGACGCTGAATAAGAAAGAGGGATCATGAACTATATATTCTATCCTATCCAAACCATCATACTCGTAAAATAGCTTATTGTTATCCTAACTTAGAATATCTTGATTCGCCTGATTGTTAATGTTTAATTGAAATTATTAAAATAAGTGCTGAGGTGTTGGCAATTCTACCTCTTGTTGATATATAATCTTGGTAAATTCTAGAAATTTTGTCATCTAAAGGAGATATGATGTCCTTCAATTTTAGGCAACTTCTAGATACAGATAGAAATACTGATGAACTGAAAACCGACTTTCTAAGACTTGAAAATCGTACCTTAAAATTTGCTAACTCCTTCGTCCCCTTGGATAATCTTTCTCTTATTGAGGTTATTGACCTCTCGACTGAGCGACCAATTCCAACCTATTTCTACATTCTTGGATTTATAGGTGTTATTGCATTACTTGCTAATTACGTCATACTGGCAATACCCTAATTTAATGGAGTGCAAGTTTGTCTCAAAAATTGCATTTCAAAGTCGTGTGGACTGAGATAGTCCAAAGCGGAATGCCGACGTACTCGATTGTAAAACCCCATCACATAGCTGAAGATTGCAGCCTTGGCTTGCTCGAAAGAAGCAAAGACCCCATCGGCACACTCCCGTTTCAGGGTAGCCCAGAAGCTCTCCATTGGCGCATTGTCGAGGCAATTGCCGCTACGACTCATGCTGACTGTGATACCGGGTCGTGCCAACATCTGCTGGTAGGTTGAGCAGGTGTACTGGCTGCCGCGATCCGAGTGATGTGTCAGATCGGCCTCCTCGGTGTCAGGTTGTCGCTGTGTGAAAGCCATCTCCAGCGCGGTTTCGGTCAATTCTGAACGCATGTGTTCGGCCATCGCCAGGCCGACGATTTGACGCGAATACAAGTCCATCACACCCGCCGTATACAGAAAGCCGACTTCGGTTTCGATATACGTAATATCCGTGAGCCAGACTTGATCCGGGCGCTCGGCAGCGAACTGGCGGGCCAGCACATTGGGCTTCACTGGATGGCTGGCAGCGGATTGGGTTGTGCGGGGTCGCCGCTTCTGCCCACCTTTGCCCTGAATACCCAGTGTTCGCATCAAGCGGGCCACCCGATTTTTGCCGACGGCATAGCCTTGTGCTTGCAGTTCGGCCTGGATGCGCGGTGCGCCATAACTGCGTCGAAACGTCTGCCACACCGCGTGAATACGGGCTTTCAAGGTCTGGTTTTCCTGCTCACGTTCGCTCGGCGGACGCTGCTTCCAGGCATAATAGCCGCTTTCCGACAGGTTCAGCACCGCACACACGCGCGCGAGCGGGTATTCCACCGCACAAGCGGCGACCTGTTCATACGTCATTTCGACGTTTCCTTCGAGAAGATACTGATAGTTTTTTTTAGAATGTCGCGCTCTTGGCAGGCGATTTCCAGTTCGCGCTTGGCCTGGCGCAACTCCGCTTTCAACTGCTCGATCTCGCTGCGCTCCAGTTCGTTCGTCTCGGCATCCACCTGATAACGCTTTTTCCACTGCCGCAGCAAGTTGTGACTCAACCCCAACTCGCGCTCGATTGCTGCTACTGTTTTGCCGCTGGTTGCTTGTAGCCGCATCGCATCCCGTTTGAATTCGTCACTGTAGGATTTCTTCTTTGCCATTTTCATTGCTCCTGTTCTGCGTATCAATTCTAATTCAGGAGACAACTTATGACTCTATTTTATCGGGGTAATGCCAATACCTGGGATTTTGATGTTAGGGGTTCTAGGATTTCTATTCTACCAGTTTTGGCAAAAGCGAGTCGACGAGCGATTCGGTTTGAGTCTGATCACAAATTCTGGTCGTGCGCGCGTATTGCTGGGGCGCGATCAGCGTTTTCTAAAAGAGGTGGCTGAGCAATTAAGTAAAGCCATTGGGGACCCCAAGATTACAACTTTCGTAGCCAATTTTAATAATCAAAAAGTAGATATTGGAACTATGTCAGGTGGTGTAGTGACAACGAATGTTGATGGAGAAATAAAACAAGACAACAATTAGGCTAGTATATTGGAGTTCAAGATGACCAAGAAAGACTCTAACCAGGAAATTCATATTGATTCAATGAGCGGTGGTATAATTGCAAATAAAGTCGAGAATATTATACAAAATAATAAAACAAGCAATGTGTCTGACCAAATTGACTTTGATCTTCTTATGACAGAATTGGCTCAATTACGCAAAGCGATGAGAGAGCGAGATTCTGAAGCAGAGCATGTGATAGAAATGGCTGAAGTTCAAAAAGCTGAACAAGCTGCACAAAAAAAAGATGTAGCGAAAGTGAAGCAGCACCTTAGCGCAGCTGGAAAATGGGCCTTGGACATCGCCACTGAAATAGGAACATCTCTGGCTAAAGAGATGCTCAGAACCGCCCTAGGCATGAATTAGCCAGTCTTTGGATTAATAGACCTGCAAACAGGTTACAAAAATTAGGCAGGTATATCCTGCCTATTAGTTTTTATATCGCTATTTGAACGTCCAGGTAATCCACTTGGGCACTCCCCACCTGTGACCAGAAAGTGGAAAAAGAAAGTCGTGAATCAACATTCACTGCCCTACCACCAACCCCGGTGCGCTGGCGTTTTTCACGCAGTTCGCCGAGATGCTGAATAAGAAGAAAAAATAATCTTCACACTTTTCTCACAAATATCCTTAAGACCAGCACAGAGAAAAGTGTCTATAATAGTATTGATAGGTGGTGAAAGGGCATGGCATTCGCCCCCTCCGCCGGACAGACAGAAGGCTGTCCCTGCTATTCACTGAAGACCGTTACCCCCAAAGGGCAGTTCGATGAATTACACCCATGCTGATGAACCGGTAGAACAAGTTTACGTGCAGCACTGCTCGAGCTGCGGTGAAGTGGCGGAGTTCTCCTACCTGGGCGCGCAGCGCTGGCCGCAGCGCCTGGTTGAGCTGACCGGCATCCCCCCGGTGGTTCATCTGTGGGTGTGTGGCAGCTGCCATACCACACTGAGCGAGCCACAAGTGGACTTGTAGGCTGCTGTGCGGTTTCCTCGGATTTGTTACAATTTCCCCATTGAAATCATTATGCGTGACTTATTCATCCACCCCGGAAACCAGGCGGCGGTGGATAGTTTCGTCTACTTAAACCGATGAATTGAGGCTACCATGCTCAGGCGAATATTGTTGTATCTTTCACATGCAGGTTGGGCACGGCGGATTGTGACCGGGTGGGGGCTGGCGCGACGGGTAGCGCGGCGCTTCGTGGCCGGGGAGACATTGGACGAGGCAATTGCCGTCGTCCACACCCTGAACCAGAAAGGGATGAGGGCGTCACTGGACTTCCTGGGAGAGAGCGTCACCCACGAGGAAGACACCCGCGAGGTGGTCGCCATGTACCGGCAGATTCTGGCGCGTATCCACCAGGAAAGCCTGGACGCCAGTGTATCGCTCAAGCTGACCCACTTTGGACTCGACATCAGCGAGGAACTGTGCCAGGCCAATCTGCGGGAAGTCCTGAGCGACGCGCAGCAGGCGGGCATCCCGGTCACGATTGACATGGAGAACACACCCTACACGGATACAACGCTCCGCATCTACCGCACCATGCGCGATGAATATGGTTTTACGAACGTCGGGACGGTCATCCAGTCGTATCTGCGGCGCAGCGAGCAGGACATGCAGGAACTCGCGGCGGAAGGGGCGCATATCCGGCTGTGCAAGGGGGCGTATTTGGAGCCACCCGAACACGCCTTCCCGGCGAAGGCCGATGTAGACCGCAGCTATGTACGCATCACGGAACAGTACCTGGCCGCGCCGTCCCCGGCCTATCTGTGCGTGGCATCGCACGACGAGAATATGATCGTGGCGGCGGAAAATTTCGCCCGTGACCATAACATCCCGCGTGATCGTTATGAGTTTCAGATGCTCTATGGTATCCGCACCGCCCGGCAGGAAGCGCTGGCGGCGGAGGGTTACAGTATGCGGGTGTACGTGCCTTTCGGGGCGGCCTGGTATCCGTACTTCATGCGGCGGCTGGCGGAGCGCCCGGCGAACCTGTGGTTCTTCATGCGGAGCATGTTCCGGGCGTAGATTGTGACCAACCGGCGGTAGGGGCGCATGGCGGTGCGCCCCATGTACTATTCTTCCCCATCCATCACCGCGAAATCACCCGAATCGGCGCAAAGCCCGCTCCCTCAACCGGTACGCCCCAGATGATAATCGTGCCATCGGTACTGGCGGATGCGAAAACCTGGTCACCGTTGACAACCAATCGGAACACTGCCCCGCTGTGGGCATTCAGGGGGTAGCGCTCATAATAGCCGGGGTAGCCGCCGCTGATGACCATATCCACGCCGCTGCAATACGGGTCGCCACTGTATCCGTAGGCCGTCCGGCCACAGGCCGCCGACAGATAGGTAACATCATCGAGCTGTGCCAGAGCCGTGATACTGTAATCATGCGCAACCACCGGATAAGGGGCATATGGCTCGTCTATGACATTCATGTCGTTCTGCCTATCCACCAGCGCCACACCTCCATAGACCAGCAGCGGCCATGTTTTAGGTTTGGCCTGCATCAAACGAGGGTTGTCTACCGGCAACGGAAATTCAAAGGCCGGGGTGACTGGCATTCCCACCAGGTTATCCCGAACAATATACACGTTCCCCCGCTCAGCATAGATGAGCGACCACGATGCCGTAATGAGTTGATCCAGGCAGTCGTCCGTTTCGATGGCGGGAACTGGCTCCAGGTGACCGTCCTGGCTGTTCACGTGCGTAAAGCCGATAGACTCCCCGGTATCCAGCGCATAACGTCCGATAGCGCCATCCCGCAAAGTACAGGTAGCGACATAAATATCGTCTCCTCCGCCCAGGGCTATCGCCGTAATGCGGGCGTCGGCGGTATCCAGAATGATACGGGACTCGCCAGTAGCGGGATTCCAACTACGGAGTGTACTGTCGTCTGTGCTGTAAAGTGTCGCGCTCTCTGGGTCAACCGCCAGGCTGGTAATCGTTCCCTCGTGCCCTGTCAGAACCCGCTCAATTTGCAGCATGTCGAAGTTCCACACCCAGATTTCCCGCTGGTTCATCACAAACGCCAGCCGGTTTTCCCCCACAAACTGCATCGGCGCAGCCCGCGGGACAAAGTGCTGCCGTTCTGCGAGGGTACTGCCATTCAACGGGTTGATTAAGCGCAGCAGGCCGTCTTTATCCACCACGGCCAACCGCGTCCCATCGGGACTGAGAGCCGCGCTGGTTGGGTTGATACCACTATCAAAGCGGGCGGTCAGCTCCAATGTTTGGTCATCCCACAAAGTCACTTCTCCATCGCGCGTCAGGGTGATAATCTGCCCGATCTCCTCTATAGTCGCCAGCAGACTCAGCCAGTCCGTGCCGTCATAAGCGACTGAACGCACCGGTTCGGAAGTGGATACGCTCAGATCAAACTGCCGCAGCCCCACACCGCCGCTGTAATCGAGCAGGGTGACGCCATCCGGCAGCAGCAGAAACACATTGGAGTGACTTTCGATGAGCTGGTATTCCTCGGTGCGCCAGTTGAGGAGCAGGCCGCGTGATTCGGGGCTGGGGTCGCCCTGCACCAGCAGATGATCGCCGTCCGGCATAAACTGGACATAAGATAAGGCCCACTGATCGAAGATGTGCGCCTGTTCGCGGCCCGTCCGGGTATCGTAGAGGTATATCCCACGTTGATCGGCCTGCCGGACACCGAATCCCTTGCTCACTGCCAGCAGCGAACCATCCCGGTTGAAGGCCAGTCCACCAACTCCCTCGCCGGTAGGCAGGATGTCCAGCAGCACCCCGCTGGCAATATCCCACAGGCGGGTATCACTGCCGCCGCTTGCCAGCAGCGTGCCATCCGGGCTGATCGCAATGTGATAAGGGGCATGGGTATCAGTTTCGACAAAGCGCGGCTCTGCCATCAGATCATGGGCATCGTAAAACCACAATCCCGCCCCGGTGGCAACCACCAGCGTATCGCCATCCGGCGTCCAGGCCAGATCATACGGGTATCCCCACCCCAATTGGATAAGCGGCTGAACCTGATCCGGGTGTGTGCCCGTATCTTCCAGTTGAGCGAAGAAATCATCCTGAGCAAACACAGTAGTAGTTACCAGCAGCATGAAAGCCAGTATCAGACCGGTTCGGCGCATAAAGATACTCCCTGATTGGACTGTTTTGCTTCAGTATAGCCGGATATGCTATCCGAGGCTTTAAACAACGGTTACACATAGGGAAAGCGAAAATAAAGCGGGATAATCTACCGCCATTTTCACTGAATCGTAAGGATTCGGTGGCATAATCAGGGCAGTATTCTTTCCAGAGACTCAGTTTATGCTCAATCTACCCGCTGTTGCTTCATGGTTTGCTCGTCGTATGCGTTTCCTGCTGGTGGGGAGCGTGATTGTGCTGGTGCCGCTGCTGCTGGCGGTACTGGCCCCGGCGCGGCAGAGTGTCCCACCCCCCGCCGCAGACCCGCCGCCTTATTCCGCCGTGCGTCTGCCGGAAAACTACCGCGAAACATTCATCCACTATGCGACGGTAGAACGGCGTGACCGGATCACCCGCGACATCTACATCAGCCCGGATGCGTTGGCCGGCTACCGCCTCAACCGCCCTTTGCCGGATGGCACAGTGGTCGTGATTGAAGGCTACTACGCTCAGACGGACGCTGACGGCCAGCCGCTGCGCGATGATGACGGCCACTTTGTCCGGGGCGAACCGCTGGAAATGGTGCATGTCGCTGAAAAGCGGACGAACTGGAGTCCGGGGGATTTTGTGGGTGTGGCCCGCAGTGGAAACTGGAATTTCGGCTCGTTCCAGTATGACACAGGCGCTTATTTTGATGAGATCATGTCGCGCTGCTTCGACTGCCACAACTCGACGGATAACACTGACTTCCTGTACACCTTCGCCGATGTAACGCGCTTCGCACAGACCGGCACAGTACACTTTACCTACTGTGACCTTTCCGGCAGGTCGCCCTGCTGATTTCTCTCCTATAATGAGAACAACTGACAGCTTTCTGGAAAGGATAGACGATGAAACGCTGGATTTGGATTGTGCTGGTTGTTCTGGGGATGCTGCCTTTCACTGCCGTCGCCCAGGATGATGCCGTGCTGCCCGAACTCACGGAGACCTATACGACGGATACCTTTCAGATGAACTATCCCGCCGACTGGACGCCGGGCAAAGAGGTGAGCGTGTTCAGTATTCCCCTGGCAGGCGAGGGCGCGGTGGGCGATGGAATCGCCATCCAGCGCGACGACCTGACGGCCACCTTCACCCTGGTCAGCGGCGAGAAACTGACCGCCCACGACCTGGCAGTACAGGTAGCCGGGGATTGGGCTGAGGGTATACCGAATTACACGCAGGGCGTTGTGCTGGATGTGACGGTGAACGGGCGTGAAGCGGCTTTCGCTGATGTGCTGGGGCTGCTCCCGGTGCGCTTTGTCACGCTGGCACTGGGAAACGACCAGTATCTCCAGGTGATGCTGGCTGGCGTTACCGAACAGTTCACGGCGGTGCTGCCCACGCTATGGAGGGTATTCGATACCGCGCGGTTAACCGGCGATGATGCCCCTCAGAACGAGTCGCTCGTTGTTCACTACACCCTGGCACAGGATTACCAGCGCGAGGACTACTGGGATTTCTCTATTCCGGCGGATTGGATGACGCAGGAAGCGGAGACTTATACCCTGCTGATTATTCCCGGCATGGAAACCACGATTGGCATCAGCGCGGTGCATGACGACAACGCCGCCGACCCGCATCTGTGGGGTGACCAGGTACTCCAGAACGTGATGGCCTCCGCGCCCGACGCGGAATACGAAGAGATGGACATCATCATCGGGGATTACCCGGTGCTGCAACAGAATTTCAGCATCACCGACCAGAATCTGGGCTACACTCAGTTCATAGCGTATGGCGGTGAGGATATTCAGATCAATGTGTCGGTTATCGGCCCGCTATCGGAAATCCCGGTTTTAACGCCCGTCATCCGTGACATTATTCCAACAGTGGTGATTGGCTATGAATGATAAATAGTTCAGCCAGCTTTTTACCAGGGGCGTGTTGTATTGCGCCCCTGGCCTCGGTCTACTGCGTGCCTGCCAGGCGGCACCCGGCTATACCAGGATACCTGTGGAGATAGCGACCTGGGCTGAAACCTGAAAGAAAAGGACATGGAATATGGGCTACTACCTGCGCTTTATCACCACCAGCCAGCAGGCGATTACCGTGCCGGTTATCGCGGCGGCGCTCCAGGCGCTCGACCCGGCCTACACCCTGGCGGGCGACCAGGTGGACGGCATAGCTGACCTGCTGCACGGGGAAACCTTCTGCGGCGTGCTGGAAATCAACCGCCCCGGCGACGACATCTTTGAAGATGACCTGCGTGAATTCCGCGATATGGTCGGGACAGGCGAAACCGAGGCCGAACGCCGCGTGCTGGCCGTGCTGGCGAATGCCCAGGCGATGGTCGCGGTAGAAGCCATCTGGCTGGGCACGGACTCCGCGAGCGTATTAGGGCGTCTCGACCCCCTGTGGGACTGGCTGTTCGCGCACTATCCTGGCCTGCTGCAAGCCGATAACGAGGGCTTTTACGACGCGGACGACCTGATTTTAGAGCGGAATTTTATGTTGTGATCGCGTGATGCTATTCGCCTTTCTATCCCCGCAGCAAGAAGCGCAGGATGTCCGGCAAGCGCCGCGCCCAGTCCGCCTCGTTATGGATGCCGCCCTTATCTTCCAGGTAACGCAGCGTGTCACCCTCGCGGTAGCCCTTCACCTGAAGAATCCCGTGCATCCGCTGCGCCCCAAACAGGTACATTTGCGACACCATCTCTTCCTCGCCACCTTCCTGCGTCCCCACGTCCAGCCAGATTTTGCCGGGGATAAAGGTCGCTGTATCGACCAGATCGTAAATCCCCAGGTCGCCGAACCAGAACGCCGGACTAATCACCCCCGCGCGGCTGAACACGTCCGGGTGCTGGAACAGCCCATACAGGCTGATGAGTCCGCCCATTGACGACCCGGCCAGCCCGGTATGCTCGCGCCCCGGCAGCGTGCGGAACGTGCTATCCACCAGCGGCTTGACGGTCTCGACCAGGAAACGCATGTACAGCGCCCCCTGTCCCTCGCTCTCACCTTCTTTTGGGAACGGGCTGTATTCGTGAACGCGGCGCTCTCCGCCGTTAGGGATGCCCACGACAATCGCCTCGATTCCTTCGTGGCTGAGCGCTTCCATCGTCTCGTCAACACGCCACTCTCCGGCATAACTCGTATGCATGTCGAACAGGTTCTGTCCGTCGTGCATATACAGCACCGGATAACGCCGGTCACTCGTGGTATAGGTAGGCGGCAGATAGACCAGAATATCGCGCCGGTTGCCGAGCTGCGGGCTATCCAGCATCGGGTAAACCCGTACATCCCCGGTCACGGTATGCGGCGTGTGCCGGCTGCTATAGGGCTGCCATGTCGTCATGTCTTGTGTCCTTTCAGGTTGGCTTCTGACAAAAGGCGCTTCAGCGCATGGGAACGGGCAGAAAGCGCAGCGCACCACCAATAGCGCGATACAACGACGGCTAACGATATACCGGCTGACAGACACATAGCCTCAATGCCCCATGACTTATGTCGTCTTTTGTATCAGGGTGATAATCGCCTATATTAATATAAATGCACAAAAATGAAACTTCTTTCGCAAAGAAACCACGTCATTGATAACTTGAAGTATTTACAGTAGAGTCATTTATGATTATTTTCTAAATCTTTATCGTTATATTCCGAGAACTGGAATATTCTGATAATGGAATATGGTGAATAGTATGGCATCCGGTAGCAATCATGCGGACTTGCTTGGTTCACCAGAAGCCATGGCTTGCTCCTTATATCTAAAGGAAGAACCGTCCGAATGGTGTAAGCCCGTAACAATATCACCAGGGGCCTGGCATCCTGAATACCAGGCATGACCTGTTAGAAAGAAGAAACTGAATGCCGGATGTGGACAATCAGCACAGCAGCCATGAGACCGAACTGACCCGAATCAAGACCTTGTTCATGACTACGATTTCTCATGAGTTTCGCACCCCGTTGGCAACGATCATGTCTTCAACCGAACTGCTGGAGCGTTACCTTGACCGGCTGACCCCTACCCGGCGCGATGAGTGCCTGGCCGTGATTCATGTTCAAGTCCAGCACATGAAAGAAATCCTCGACGATCTGAGCCTGCTGATTGCCATTGATACCGGGCTGATTGCTTTTGAACCGGCCCCGATGAGTTTACGCCAGGTTGTGCAATCTGTGGTGAGCCGCATGGACTGGCACGGCTTCGATTGGCGGCCCGCTTTTCATGGTGATGTGGATTGGGTTCATGCTGATGAAAACCTCATCAGGCCGATTTTGCGTCACTTACTTTCTAACGCCACGAGCTATTCGCCCCAGGGCAGCGCCATTTACCTGAATATCTGCCAGAATGCCCACGAACTCGTCCTGAAAGTGGCCGACAGTGGAGTTGGCATCCCCCAAGAGGATATGGATCACATCTTCGACACATTTTATCGGGGGCGCAATGTCGTTCACATCGGCGGCACGGGGTTGGGATTAGCGATTGTGCAGCGGTGTGTTAAGCTGCATGGAGGGAGCATGACCTGTAACAGCCAGGTCGGAGGCGGTACTACGTTCGTCGTTCGTCTGCCGGTGTGAAGACAGCTTCAGGGTGTGGGTGGCGGTGATGCCGCGTGCCCGCGTACTGCGAGCGCCTGTGCCAGCAGCAAACTACCGACGACGAGTACCCCATACACAACCAGGCCAGCCAACCCCAGCGCCAGGTAGAATCTACCCCATCCGCGTATAAAAACCACTGCGGGAAACACCACCAGCCCGGCAGTGAGCAGCAGCCGCCCGCTGAAAATAACGATCATTCCCGCCGCCCCATCCATCGGCAGCAGCGCCGACAGCACCCCCAACGCCGCCGTAAGCGCCGCTTCCAGGGCAGTATAGGCCAGCATCAACAGCGTAAAGAGGATGATGTGTGGCGGGATCACCGGCAGGCCAGGGAGCAGCGGCGGCAGGTCTGTCGAGGCATGGAGTCCGATCAGAACAATCGCCAACAAGCCCAGGCGTACCCCGGCAATCAGCGCGTGGTCGCCCCGCAGCGCTTGCAGTGTTGCCCACCATTTGCCCCACACGATCTGCCGGGCGCTGACACTGGTCAGCAGCAGTGTCTCCCAGGTGTTGCCATTTTTCTCGCGGGTGACGCTGTTGGAGGCCAGCCCCAGCGTGATGAGCGTGACGACGACATACATAGCGACGTTCATGGTGATGATATCCACGAACGCCAGGTCGGCCAGGACCTGTTCGGTATCAAACAGGCTGAGGGCTTCTGGCAGCCAGGGACTGACCAGAGCGCCGAAGAACATCAGGATCGAAACGATGAGCGCCGGGATCAGCATCAGCGCCGCCAGCCCAATCCACACCGTACCGGCCCGGCTGCTTTCCATGACGTACTGCTGGTGTCTGCGCTCAGCCCGGAGAACCGGGTTATGGTCAGAGAGGGTTTCAAGAATCATGAATGCATCAACCTGTTGCCATTTCCGGGAAACATCGGAAGGAAGTATATCAAACAAAAGGGGCGATACAGATACCCGCATCGCCCCGAACGTTTGGGAGTTGATGAGTTACGCAGCAAATCCATTAATCAGCAGATAGACCGCCCCGATATTCGCGGCGATCAGCACGAGCAGCCCCAATAACACCAGCGCCGGATAATGCTCATTCGTGCCGGGGATACGAGTTGCCTTGATTTCTTTAGGGATATAGGCGAAGTATTCAACCGGGTCGCGCTTATCAAACTCGGCCTGGTCGTAGTCTTCCTCCCGCTCATCCTCAATTTGATCCAGCAGTTGGTGGGCAGAATCGGTATCCGGCAGGCCGCGCTGCACGTTAATCGTAGGCGATGAATCCATGTCCTTGCGGCTCTTGCGCCGGTTACGTGTTGGTGAAGGCACATTCTCCGGTATGGGCGGCGGCGGCGCCTCTGGCGTATGGCGTATCTCATCCAGCAGCGTGTTAATTTCATCTACGCTGGACGAGCTAAAGGGAGAATCATCATCCAGATCACTATTGTCCGCCATATCGGGTGGCGTGTATGACCGCCGCAGGGGAGGAGCGTCCTTTAAGGCGGGCTGGCCCATATCCGGCAGGTCACTGTCATCGTCATTACCGAACAGGGTTGAAGAAATCAAATCCTGGGCATTTTCCACCGATGGCGCGGACGAACTGCCGCCCAGATTCAGGTCTTTTACCCAGTCGTCATAGTCAGCGGACGATAATTCGCTCACGGCGTGCCGGGAACTGGCGCTGCTGGTGGCAATTCCCGGATCATGCCAGTCAATATCCGGCAGTTCCTCCTCAGCCTGCGGTGGGGGCGGTGGGGGCGAGGGTGAGGGCGCGGGGGCCGGCGCTGCCGTAAAACTCGCCCCGGCCAGAATATCGTCGGCCTGTTTGGGGGGCGGCGGGGGCGTGTTCGGGGCGGATTTGTTCGCCAGGACATCCAACCCTTTGCGGGCCGTTTCGTTATTGGGGTTTATCACCAGCACATTTTCCAGGCAGGTACGCTGTTCTTCGGGGGTATCCACCACCGCGCTCAGCCATATCCAGCCCATCTCATTGTACTGGTCGAGTTCAACCGCCCGCATCAATAACGCCCGCGCCTCGTCTTTTCGACCCGCACGGTACGCATTAATGCCTTCGCGTACCATTCCATCTACATTCGCCGGCATAGATCATTCCCTATCGCACACACGACCACCAGACCATCATCCTATCATCATAACACAAAGCATTTTCCCTGCAAAAGCGGGTACAAAGTACCGTTTTTCATATGGCGGGTTTCCGGCATTGTGCGGGGTAAAGTGAATGATGACTACGTCTCAGCTTATCCGCTCCATCGCCAGCGGCTGCCGTGCGCGGATGCAGATAAAACGGTATCATGATGAGACAACAGACAGAGACGAGGCTTCATGGACACTATCCCTGTTTTGCAGTCCCAACGGCTGACGCTGCGGGCCTTCACCCTGGCGGACGCGCCTGCCGTGCAATTCATTCTCAATGACCGGGAAATCACCGACTACATGCTGTATATCCCTTATCCCTGTTCGGTTCAATGGGTGGAACAGTATATCCAGCAGGTGAACCAGGATGCTCCCCACCGGGCGCTACACCTTCGGCATTGTTCGGAGCGAAGATGATACCATTGTCGGGCGCATCAACATCCGCGTGAATGCCGACCACCAGCGGGCGGAGATTGGCTACTGGGTGGGACGGGTGTTCTGGGGACAGGGCTTCGCCAGCGAAGCGGCGCGGCGTATCATACAGTTCGGCTTCGATGACCTGGGACTCAATAGGGTGATGGGGCAATGCTTCGCCCGCAACGCGGCTTCGGCGCGGGTATTGGAGAAAGCCGGGATGCGCTATGAAGCCACGTTCCGCGATGACTTCCTGAAAAACGGCATCTACGAAACCACGCACGTGTTCGGCATCCTGCGGGCAGAGTACGCGGCGGCGGGTGGGACGACGGGCTAAAAAATCATCCCTCTTGCCGCGTCGTGGTGAAACGGAGGGTTGAGATGGTTACACAAGAATCCAAAACAAAAATTTGAACAAATGTTTGAACAAAGATTCACCACTTGCGCCCCGTTGTGTGGTACGCTGGTGACTGTAAGGGGGTGCTACAGCACACCCGCAGCTCACGGATGGCTGAAAACTGATGACTGATAACCAATCACTGACCACTGAAATCCAACAACTGACCACCGACCACTCATGCCAGACAACCACCCTTGCTGCAATCGCGGCAATTGCAGCAAAATTCTCCAATGCGGCAAAAAATCATCAAAAATGGACAGGCTTGAGGCGGAATAAGCCCATCGAAACCCCCGGAAATCAGCAGTTGAGTGGCAATTTGCCGCCAGATACCACCCGTTTGCAACACAAACCCAGTCCGTAATGGCTGACGGCTGGCGGCTCATCCCCCCTGACGTGTCGTGGTGAAACGGAGGGCGGCGTACCCGGCGGGCTGAGGGTCGGCCCACGCGAGGTACAGGTGCAAGTCCCGGTCAGCGGCCAGCAGCGGCGTGCCGATCAGCCCATTGGTGGCGGCGATGTCCTGCCACCCCACTACCCGCCCCCCCTGGAAATAAACTACGATCAGCCGTTTTCCCCAGGCCGCCGCGACTGGCAGGACGGCATACTGCGCCGGGGCTGGCGACGCCCACGCCAGCCATTCCGTACCATCTGCCGACTGTCGTGCCGTGCCGGAGTTAAACCCGGTGGTGAAGGGCGTATCCAGGGTCGTAACAATGCCCAACCGCGCCGGAGGCGACCAATCCCCGCCCGCAGGCGACCCGGCAGCGTACCAGGTTTCCGTACCACCCGCCGCCCGTGTGATCGTCCAGAAGAGATAAGCGTGAGTCTGGTCGAGTCCGGCCTGCACCGCCAGCAGTCTGTCGCCCGGCAGCATGTCGGGGGGTGCCACGAGGACACGCTGTGTTGCCAGCACGCCCGCCAGCAGTTCCCCGCCGTAGACCTGCCTCTCGGCGCGGTTCAGCCAGAACAGATAGGTTGTCCCGTTCCCGGCGGCCAGCAGCGGCCAATCACCGGTCACACCCAATGGCCGGGGATGCGGTGAACGTCCCGCCCCATCTATAGTCTGGACATACAGACCCGGCTCGGCAGGCGAACCACCGCTCCACACCACCCATAACCCGCCATCCCCGGCAGGTAAGAGCGAATAGTGCAGTGTGCGCCGGTCAGAAACCAGCAGCGGCCCGCGATCTACCGTCATTTCCGGCGTGATGAGCGCATTCACGAGGCGCGGCAGGTTGTCGTCCCCGGCGTCCAGCCACAACAGATGCGTGTTTCCGGCGCTGGCCGGGGCGCTTTGCTGGCCGTAAGGGTGTACCGGTGGTAGGGGCAGTACCACCCGCTCGGAAAGCCCTCCCACATCAACAAGGCGCGTATCCTGGTGTACGCCGGTATCGTCCGCCCCCACCCAGAAAGCTGCTACCCAACCGGGCAGCACACTCAAAGCTGGCGCGGCGCTTTGTTCCGCCTCCCCCAGTGTGACAACCGGCCCCCACAGTGACATTTCCGGTCTGGTATCGCCGGTGTCGCACCCCGCCAGGATGAGGAGCAGAAGGGTGAGAATACCTAACAGAGGGACAGAATATAGCTTGCCCGCACCCTGTACCCGCCCCCAAAATAATGAAGGGGCGACATACCTGCCGCCCCCACCCTGATACTCAGTCATTGATGCCCCGTTTAATCCTCGAACTGGCTCACCAGGCTCTCGACGAAATCCTCGTCAATGAACGAACCTTTTTGCAGCAGCTTCTCGATCTGCCCATCCAGGCGGGAGCGTTCTTTTGCCGTCAGTTCCTTTGCCGTTACTACAACAATCGGGATACGCGCCATGTTCGGGTCGGCCTTCATGGTGTCAATCACGCCGAAGCCATCCAGGTCTGGCATCATCAGGTCGGTGATAACCATATCCGGGTGCAGCCTGCGGACCAGCTCAATCCCCCGGCGGCCATCGGGCGCGGACTGGACTTCGAAGTTGCCCCGTGCCCGCAAAATACGGCTGATGAGGCGGGCGGCGGCCTCGTTATCTTCAATAATCACAATCTTCTTGACCTGCGATTCAACCTGTTCCAGCGCCGAGAGCAGGCCTTCTTCCGGCAGTACCGGGGCTTTCTTCTGCTTGGAAAGGTCTACCGAGTGCTGCCATTGGTCGCCCAGGACGTGTTTCTCCACGGCCATCGTGTGACCGGAGACGTTAACGACGACGACATCATCACGCTTAATCACGCCTTCGCGCACCATCTTGACCAGCCCGGCAAAGGTGACTGCCGTCGCCGGTTCTACCGAAACACCGTCGGTACGCGCCAGGATAACCGCCGTATCAAAGGCCTCTTCGTCAGTCGCGGCGTTGAAGTAACCGCCGTTCTCCTGGACGTAATCATACAGGAGTTCATAAGCGCGTCCGGGGTTGCCGGTTGCCAGGGTGGAGATAATCGTCTGCGGGTTTTCGATAGGCGTCGCAATACGCTGGCCGCGCTGGAAGGCCTCGACCATCGGCGCACAACCGGCGGACTGTACCATGCCCAGCGCGGGCATTTTATCCACCAGTCCGAAGTTCACCATCTCCCGGAAGCCCTTGCCGACGCCAATCGGTCCCATACCGCCGCTGACACCCTGCAAGAACCAGTCCGGTGAACGCCAGCGTTTGCCGTCTTCCAGTTCCTCCCCCAACTGCTCAGCGATCTCGTAGGCAATGGTCTTCATAGCCTCAATCGCCGCCACACTTTTGATGCCACGATCCAGGAACAACCCTTTGGACTTGGCGAACCGCGCCGCCAATTCTTTGGTTTCATCATAGGTGCCGGTGATCTTGATGACCTCCGCGCCGTAGAGGGCGGCTTCGCGCATCTTATCGCCGGGCGCCAGGCTGGGGAAGAACGCCCATACCTTAATGCCAGCCCGTGCGCCATAAGCGGCATAGGCAATCGCCACGTTCCCGGTGCTGGCGACCACGACTTCCGGGACGCCTATCTCCTTGAGGGCTGAAATCGCTACCGTCGCCTGCCGGTCCTTGAAGCTGCCGGTTGGCCCCTGGCGTTCATCTTTGTAGTAGAGGTGATTCAAACCCAGGTTAGCCGCCAGTGCCTGTGACTTAATGAGTGGCGTACCGCCTTCCCCCAACGAGACGATGTTATCCGTATTCTGAAGGGGCAGCACTTCGCGGTAACGCCACAGCCCGTTACGGCGGCGCTGGATCGCCTGCAACCATTCGTCTACGTGCAACCCCTGGAAGTCATATCGCGCCTCCAGGATATTCTCGCCGCAGTTCGGGCAGCCAACCAGGGAACTGTTCAGCGGAATACGGGTACGACAATTGATACACTCCAGTTCAATATGATAATGGGTGGAAGGGGATAAATTAGCCAATGAATCTTATTCTCCGTTTAACCCGGTCAGATAGAGTTTGACTTCGTTGAGAAACGTTTCATGATTTTCAACGCTAATGTCGGTTTTGTAAAGGACTTCTACATCGGCCAGGCGGTCCTTTTCATCGGCATTCAGTGATTCCCCGGTAATAATCACAATCGGGATTCCCGCTGTTTCCGGGTGCGCCCGCAGTTCGTCCAGCACCGCGAAACCGTCCATTTCCGGCATTCGCAGATCGAGCAGAATCAGGTCAGGACGGCGGCGTACTACCTGGGTGATCCCTTCATCGCCGGAATGCGCGGTATACACCCGGTAGCGCCCCTGGGCATCCAGGATTTGTTTGAGCAGGCGCGTGCTGTCGCTCTGGTCGTCAATGATGAGGATACGCTCGGTCTGACCTTCTCGCTCGGCATGGGTCACGGTTTTTACCAGTTGATCGGGCGTGAAGGGACGGCGGATGAAGCTGAATGCACCGGCTGCGAAGGCCTGTTCAGAAACGTCGGTGATCCCGGCGATCAGCACCGGGATGTCTTCGGTATCCTCGCGGGACTTCAGGCGAGCCATGATGTCCCAGCACGAACCGTTGGCAAAACTCGCATCCATGATAATCATCGTGGGGTGCAGGCCGGAAACCATCGCCTCGGCTTCAAGGGAAGACCCAGCGGTGAAGATGTCATAGCCCTCGCGCTGGAGCGCCCGGCGGTATTGGTCAATCATGGCCGGGTTTTCCTCCGCGATGAGAATCTGACGCTTGGGCGCCATCACCCCCGCCATCGTGCCGGTAACGCGCTTGCGCTTCGCCCGCGCCATTTCCAGCGTCTCGCGGTTGTCATCATCCGGGCCGGGTTCACTCTCCCCATTGGACGGTACTGCCTGGGGGGCAGTTGCGGCTGGGTCAGCGATTTCGTTCGCGCCAGTCGAGCGGGATGGCCGGGAGAGTCTTTGCGTGTCGTCCACCGTGCTCAGGTTGAGCGAAGCAGCGCTTTTCTGCTTGGCTTCTTCCAGTTCTTCCGGCGATATAGGTTCAAGTGGGAGCAGGATACTGAAGGTCGAGCCGATATTGACAGCAGACTCCACCAGCATCATGCCGCCCTGCATCTCTATCAGCGATTTGGCAATCGGCAGCCCTAGCCCGGTGCCACCCACCGTCCGTGTCAGCGATGAGTCCACCTGGCGGAAGGCCTCAAACAAGAGTGGCAGGTCTTTCTCAGCGATACCAATACCAGTATCAGCAACATCAATGCGAACCATTTCTTTGCCGCTTGCCGCGTGCGGTTGAGCGTAAATCGAGATGGCAATCTGGCCTTCATTGGTGAATTTGCAGGCGTTCGAGACCAGATTAATCAGGACCTGGCGTGTGCGGAACTCATCACCATAGGCCTGCGGCAGCCCTGGCGAGATATTGAGCACGATGTCAATTGGCTTGTCTTTCACCAACCCGATGCCAATCGAGCGTACACCGTCCGCTACAGGTTTAACGTCGAAGTAGTCAATGTGCAGGTCCATCTTGCCGGAGGCGATCTTCGCCTGGTCAAGCACGTCGTTAATGAGGCCGAGCAAGTGCTGGCCGCTGCTATAGATTGTGGATATATCCTGCTCCTGCATTTCGGTCAGCGGGCCATCAATGCCTTTCAGGATGACCCGGCTGAAACCGATAATCGAGTTGAGCGGGGTACGCAGTTCGTGGCTCATGTTCGCCAGGAAGTCGCTGCGCAGCTTGTCCAGCTCCATGAGTTTCTCATTCTGCTCAAAGACCCGTTCGAGCAGTCGTGAGCTTTGCACAATGGCCGACAGGTTGTTAGTCAACGCGCCGAGCAGCATCAGCGTTTCGTCATGATAGGCATTCAGCCGGTCATCTTCCAGGATGAGCACACCTGTCAGGCTGTTGCCGGATGTCATCGGGACAATGGTCGCAGAACGGGTTGACGAGGAAATCGGCAGGTAGGTTGGCTCCTGCTCAATATTATTAATGATCCGGGGCCGGCCTTCGCTGGCCGCCATGCTGACGAAGTGCTGCCGGTCATTGAGCTGGATTTCCGGCATTTCGGAGAGGGGCTGGTTAGAACCGGCCCGCGCTACCGGGTCCAGCACCGCGAAGATGTTATCCTCCAGATCATAGTATTCTTCGCGCAGATACACGGCAACCACATGTGTCCGTAACAGGTCACGCACCTGGAACACCACGTTTTCCAGCGATTCTTGCAGTGTCTCATCCGGGCGGGCAGCAGCAGCCGTTACATCGAACAGGAAGGAGAGATTCTTGGCGCGACTCTGTGACTGGGTGAACAAACGGGCGTTATAGATCGCCACCGAAATCTGGGCCGCTAACAGGCGCAGCACGTCGGCGTCCTCGGTGGTGAAGGCATTCGGGCGGTTGGACTGCACATCGAGCGCACCAACGACCTCACCCTCCGTGATGATCGGTAGTGCCATCTCAGAGCGGGTAAGCGGCAGGTGCGGGTTCGGTTTGTGTTGGTAACGGGCATCAATGGTATCGAGCGCGACCACAGGCTCGCCCCTGGCTGTCGTCTGTCCGATCACGCTGATCGAGCCTTTCGCCAGCTTGTGCTTGATACTCAGCAGTTTCTTACCGGCTTCCCCGGTGCTGGCACGCAGTTCCGCGTATTCTCTCTTTTCATCCATCATGAAAATCTGAACATGATCGTAGTGGAAAGTCTCTTTAATCTGGTCAACCACCTGGGGCAGCAGCTTATTCAGGTCGAGGATCGAAGAGGCCGCCTGGGTGACTTCCGCAGAGAGCGCCAACTGCCGCGCCCGGCGTTCCGTCTGGTTGAGCAGGCGCACCGCACCGAGCGACAGCGCCGCCTGTTCAGTAAACGCCCGGTAAATGCGCAAGTCACGTTCGGTGTGCCGGTAGGGTTTGTCGCTGATAAGCCACAGGATACCCAATGGCTGGTTAGCGGCGAACAGCGGCAGCACCGCCAGCGCACCAATATCCAGACTCTGGAAACCGAACAACTCCATTTCAGATAAGTCTGCTTGCTGGGTCACATCATCTATCGTGATAATGGAAGTAGCGGCAAGATGTCGCCAGTTCGGGAACTGGTCGGGAGACAGGGTGACATTGAGCATGTCAAGGTCAGTCACGCCTTCCTTCGCCCAGTTGACGGCGATCTGCACATGCCCGCTGGTGAGCGTCAGTTCCTTACTCATGACATCCATCATGAGGATGCGCTGGATGTGCCCCTGGTGGATATGCTTGATCGCGGCATTCACCACGTCTTCGGGTGTAATCGCGCGGGCGAGGATACGGCTGATTTCATAGAGTGAAGTCGCTTCCTCGTAGGCTTGTTCAGTGTTACGGAAGAGGATGTGGTTATCCACCGACACGGCGGCGTTGTCCACAATCGCGTTCAAGAACTGCTCGTAGTCCCCGACCTGGGTAGGCAATTGGTCATGAGTCAGTACGACCCAACCGAGGAGCGTTTCGCGTGTCCACATCGGCAGGCTGGAAACCGCGTGGACGCCCTTTTCGGTCAGCGCGGTCCGGGCCTGTGGGGGCAGTACCGTATCCTCGGCGACATTGGCGATGAATAGCGGTGTCTCTTGCAGCAGATCATACGGCAGGTCGAATTCATCAACCGGGTAGACCGCACGCTGGACGATGACCGCGCCGCTCTCCCTATCCAGCAGGAGGACATAGCCGTTCACCACACCCAGGTCTTCTACCTGTTCGATCACAGCGTCAACCACAGTGTCCAGGTTCGATGCGCCTGCCAGCGTCTTGATGGCTTCGTACAGGGTCATGGATTCGTTCAGGCGGTTCTGCAGTTCGGATTCCAGGCCGCGCAGGGTGGTAATATCCTGGAAGGCCGCCACGATAGCCGTCACTGCGCCCCGGTTGTCATGAATCGGGGCGGCGTTCAGCAGCAGGTCAATCCGTTCATCATCCCGGAAGATCACGAGGTCACTGGCGAACTGCGGTTGTCCGGTCTCCCGCGCATGAATGACGGGCAGTTCCGCCACCGGGTAAGGTGTATAGGTGTCGCGCCGGAAGAGGTTATATGCGTCGTCGCCAAACGGGATTTCCGGTGAGAGTGCCTGCCCCAGCAGTGATTCAGCCTGATAGTTCGAGCGAATCGGTCTGAGCGTGCGCCCGTCCAGCACAACAACGCCGGTAGGCATGGTTTGCAGAATCGAGTTGAGGTACTCACGCTCGTTTTCAGCCTGCAAGAACAGCCGCCGGTTTTCAGTCGCCACCGCGACCTGGGCCGCCAACGTGAGGATAAGCTGTTCATCATGCCCGCTCATATCCACGCTGTTGGTATCGCGCCCGACCAGCACCGCACCGGCAATATGCTCGCCCACCCGTACCGGGGCGACGATATGTTTGCCAAGCGACTTGAGTTCGTCGGCTGATGCGCCCATAAATGCCAGGTATTTACCCGGCTCATTGATAATGATCGGCTGGTTAAAGCGGATGGCATCCACCAGTGAATGCTCATCAGCCGCCATATTGAGCGATAAGCCATCCCACTGTGGGCCACCGCGCACACTGCGCGAGATTACCTCTTCCAGCAGGTCGGGCACAACTTCATTCCGCAGCATGACGAGCCAGCGGTCATAGTTGGCCGGTTCAGCGATGCGCTCAAAGGCTTCGGTCAGGCTCTTGGCGAAGTCTGCGCCGACACGGGTTGCCAGCTGGCCGACTTCAGCCAGCGCCAGCGCCCGCTGCGCTTCCAGACGCGCTTCTTCAAAGAGCTGCCGGTTTTCGACAGCGATACCCACCTGGTCGGCAATAGACTGGATGAAGGGTTTCAGGTTCTCGTTCAGGACATCTGGCTGGCTGGCTTCACAGATGAGCATACCATACCACTTTTGCCCGGACTGGATCGAAGCGGCCACCAGACTGACGGCGCCGCCCTGTTGCAGCGCAAGGCGCAGCCGCTGGTTATCAGCCAGCGCGGTTTCCAGGTCGGCAATATACACGGCTTCACGGGATTCGCGGAAGAGCGTGGGCAGTTGCGTTGCTTCGGTAGAGACCCGGATGCCCGGTTGGAGGCTGCTTGACCGCTCATCCTGATTCAACACATAAACGTAATCCAGATAGGGCGCATTCAGCCCCGGATTCGGCCCGGCCAGCAGGATCAACACCCGTGAGGTGCCGGTTGCCCACCGAGCGATGTGCCACGCCGCCGATTGGTACACGGCGTTGGCATCCTGGGAGGTCGCAATGTCACGACTGGCGCTGTAAAGCTGCTGGGTTTCATCCAGCGCCCGCGTCGTCCGTTCCAGCAGTCGCCGGTTTTCAATCACGGTACTCATCTGCCCGGTCAGCGCCCGAAACACTTCATAATCCTGCTCGGTGAGTTCGTGCAGATAATCACTGGTAAGCGTGAAGAGGGCTATCGGCTGGTTGGCGCTGAATAGCGGGAAGGTCGCGGTAAAACGAGGGCTTGAGTCCTCGCGCAACTGGGTTTCCGGTTCACGCTGGCGTATGGGCGAATCAAGTCCGATGACCAGCGGCTTCAGGGTGTCATCTTCCACGATCATGCCGTCCTGAGAACGGGCCACGATACGCACTGCCGTCGGCCACCCGGTTTGGTCTAACCGTCCTTCCAGCATCCCTAACTCAAAATTAGTGCGGGGATCGCGGGAAGCCGTAACCGCCGCCCTCACCAGAGGGATATCACCCTGTTCCTGGTTGATAATCCGGCTGGCCGCATACAGCCGTTCAAGTTCAGCTACGTTCGCTTCCTGGTCTTTGAGCAGCATACGGTTGTCAATCGTGACGCCAGCCTGGTCAATCAGCGCGGCGTAAATCCGGCTCTCCTGGGCGGAAAATTCACGCGGGCTGGGGAAACCAATGATGATGATGCCGCGCCAGTCGCCACGTGTCGAGAAGGGCACAATCGCTACCGCCTTCACTCCCAACAGTCGCAACAGCCCTTTCAGATGGTTATCCACGCGGACATCCTGCTCAATATCATTGACCAGTTTTACACGATCGCCCTGAAGAGATTGCAGGAAAGGCGATGCTGCCATCGGCAGGCGCAGATTGAGCAGGTCATGCTGCCGGCTTTCATCGCTCCCTGGTTGGGTCCATATCGTGTGGAGTTCAAGCCAGTCTTCGCCTTCCTTCGCGCGCCTATCCGTGTCATCAAACAGCCAGAGCTGCCCGCTGTTGGCATCGGAAACCACCGACTCAATAATCGCCTGGAGGATTTCTTCCAGCACATCGGCTTTGGTCAGGCTGCTGCTCAGGTTGTAAAGCTGCTGCGTCAGGTTAAGGGTGGACTGGGTTTCGTTAAAGAGGCGTGCGCCTTCAATCGCCAGCGCCACACGGCTCGCCACCGCTTGCAGCAGGAAGGTATCGCCTTCGGTGAAGGGCTGGCCTTCGGGCGGGGCGACATCAATCGTGCCGATGACTTCGCCACGCACTGAAATCGGCAGGCTCAGGGCGGCTTCGTCCTCGCGCTCGCGGGAACCGACTTCCTGAACTTCGCGCAGATTGTAGGTATATATCCCTTTCAGGCCATGTTTTTCCCGCGTATCCTGCCAGGACTGCTGGGTATACTGGCGGTTCAGGCGCTGTGTTTGTTCAAGCTCCCGCTGGGTGTGTTCCAGTTCACGAGCGTTCTTCAGTGTAACGGCCACCTGGTCGGCCAGGATTTGCAGGGTATAGATGTTCTTGTGTTCGATGCGCGCCCCAATACTGTGGATATCCAGCACGCCGAAGATCGTCTCGCCGGATTTCAGCGGCAGAATCAGTTCAGAGCGCGTATCCTGGAGCAAGGGGTGGAGTGCGGTTTTCGCCAGCGTTCCATCAGCACGGGTCAGGAGCAGTAACTCGCCAGAGGTGATAACCTGGCCGATGCCGTTATCCGGGCTGACCACAGCCTGGTGACGCTCGCGCAGCAGTTGTTCACCGATCGTTCCATGACTGTGTTGCAGTTCGGCCTGGAGATTCACATTATCCAGGATGTAGACCTGAGCGTGATAGTACCCGAACTGCTCGCATATCCAGTCAATCATCTCCTGGAGCATCATGTTGGCGTCGGAAAGTGCCGCCGCCCGCTGGCTGATCTGAGCGGTCATTTCCAGGGTACGCAGGGTGCTGGCATCCTGGTTTTCGATGTCCTGGGTGAGGTTCTGCATACGCAGGGAAATCTGCTCAAATGCCTCCAGCAACTGGCCGAAGGGATTCTTGCTTTTTTGTGGGGTCAGCGTCTCGTAGATATTGCCTGAGGCGAGTTTCGCCGCCATCATACTGGCGGTTTCCAGTGGTTGCAGCCGGTAACTCATGGTTCGATTGGTATACCACAATGTCAGGGCCGCCCCACCGACGCTGGCAGCGACGGCCAGCGCGACAAGAACAATCAGGTTGCCCGGCAGCGCCTGCTGGCTGGCTGCCACGATCAGTCGCCAGGGCATTCCCTGAGCATTCCCCAGGGTAATAAGCCGCGTGGAAACCAGTTGGTCGCCCAGACGGGACTGCCGCAGGTTCTGGTCTGTTTCGAGCAGCGGGGCAAGCCCCGGATCAACGTCGGCCAGGGTGAAGTTCTGGTTCGCGTTCAGGCTCTGGAGGTAGAGGTCGGGGTTGGCGCTATCGGCCAGATACTGCCCCTGATTATTGACCAGCAGCCAGCGCTGGGCGACGGTTTCATCGCCGGTGTAGCTGTGAGCAGCATTGACAAGATTGAGCAGCGGTTGTACCCGCAGTTCAAATTCGACCACCCCCAGGATGACTGCCGGATTATTCGGGTCAGAGACCGGGGCAGCGATCCACATGACCGGACGTACCACGCCCTCTGCATCGCTGACCAGTTCAACACGCGAAAGCAGGATGTCACCCGCCAGATTGAGTACGGTATTCATCATTAGGCTGTTGGCATGGGCAGCATATTGGAAGTCAGCGTTCGACTGCGGGACGCCGTTCTCAAGAACGACTTCCGCCCACACGGAATATGTCGAACGGGTGACATAGCGGATTGCCAGGTACTTGCCGGGGGATTCGCTAAATACCCCCAGGAAATGCTCCAAAACATGCTGCTGCTCATCCCGCAGTGTGGCTGGTGCGATCTCCGCAGCCTGAATACTGCGAATCTGATCGGCGCTCAGGGCGAATGACTGTACCTCCGGACTCGTCGCAATCTGATCGACCTGTTGTATCGAATCGCGCAGGAACTGGTTGATCTGGTCTTCACGCACGATGAGTTCGGCTTCCAGACTGCCAGGCAGCGCCTGTGAACGCCCAAGAATCAGTGCCACCACCAGTACCAGCAGCAGACCGAAGATCACGACCACAACCAGGGTCACACGATTCATGATCTGGCGCTGTACCGTCAGCGCCTTACGGGATTGGGATCTCTTTTTCTGCACCATATCCACCCTGAGACCTATACTCACTAGCTACTAGATGATCTTATGCAGTCGGTGAGGTAGGTAGTGGGCTTCAGTCCACTATCTTCAACCCTGCACCATGCTGATAGTCGTTGACGACTAATGGTCATGTCCGTTCTGCTCACCATGCAGTCGAATGCTCACATGCGGGAGATGCAGCGCCTCCCCAATCTCGCGGACCGCTGTTTCCAGAATCTCCTCAATCGCCGTTTGCGGCGTGAGTTTCGCGGCAATCGTATTCACAATACGCTCTCGTTCAGTGGCGCGCTGGCTTTCTTCATACAGTCGGGTGCCATCCAGCCCAATTGCCATCCGGTTCGCCAGCTCTTGCGCCAACTGCAACTTGGTTTCGTTCAATTCACCGGCAGGCAGTTCCCACTCGACAGCCCCCAAAGTGGAGCCGCGCAGCTGGATCGGGACGGCTATCGGGATGGTGCCACGCCTTGTTACTTCACCAATCGTGATGCGCCCGCTCTGAACAGCCTGGTGACGCAGGTCGGTCAGGTCGCTGCCGGTAGCGACTCCGGCTTCGCTGACCAGTTCACGGTAACGCTGCTCATACATGAACTCACGCCAGGCTTGCAGCGTGGCCTCGCGGTTCACCTGCTGGATTTCTTCGCGGATCCGCACGGTGTCCTGGTACAGACGGGCGTTGTCAATTGCCACCGCAATCTGGTCGGCCATTGTCTGCAATACGCTGATCTCGTCCGGCTCGAAAACGTCCGGGCGGCGGCTCTGCACATCCATCGCGCCGAACACGGTATCACCCAACATCAGGGGGATTGCCAGTTCAGCGCGGGTATCGGGCAGAAACTCGTTGCGGCGGTGAACTTCGCTGTCAGATGTGTCGCGGGCGACGACAATTCGCCCGTGCTCCGTCACCTGGCCGATAACGCTTACGCTGCCGACGGCGAGCTTGTGGCCGCGTGCCAGTAACTCGCGCCCTGGTTCATTGGTGCTCGCCCGCAGCACAGCGTACTCAGCAGCATCATCCAGCAGGAAAATCTGGGCATGATAAATGTTGGAAAACCGCTCCACAATCAGGTCAACCACCTTGTCGAGCAGAGTCTGTAAGTCACGCTGCGAGGCTGCAAACCGGCTGATTTCCTGGGTCGTGGCGATGTCACGTCCCTGGGTAGCGATACGTGACTCCAGTATATTAATCTGCCCGCGTACCTGGCTGCGCATATCCACGAATGCGGTGTTCAGTCCTCCGATTTCGTCCTGGCGGTGTGTTGTGGGTACGGGAACGTCAAAATCACGGCGGCCCATCGCATGGATCGCCTGACGCAGCCCAACCAGCGGCGGGGTGAGCACCTGATTAAACAGCATCACCAACAGGAAGAGCAGTACGACTGGCCCGACGATCAGAGCAAAACTGCGTGCCCCGGTAAAATAGCTGATTACGGTGCTGAATTGCGCTGCGCCAGGGACTTCACTGATGAGCGCCAGTGTGACGGAATCAGGTTGGGTCGGGTCAAAAATCGGCCCATAGTAACCGATCATTTCTTCGCCAGTCGTGAGTGTATAGCTTGTTTGCCCGGCGTTTCCACCCAATGCCTGCTCGACTGCTGGCGATTCCTGTGCGGATTTGACTGCCTGGAGCAGGGTCGGCGCGGGACTGAACACATACTCCTGTTCAATACCGCTCACGACAAAACTATAGGCCGGGTAATCCGCGTCGCTGAAGGACATCTGATCAAAAAAGATACGTTCGCTGCTTAAGGTGGCAACCAGATACCCCAGTACCGCCCCATCCCGCCAACGAATCGCCTGCGTGAGTTCGAGCTTAAAAAGCGGCGCTCGTGAGAATGTAAGACTCCGGTCAATGCCAAGCTGCGCGTCAGCCTTAGCCTTTATGTAGGACGGGGTCTCGGAATCGTCACGACCAAACGTCGTATTTTGCAGGCTGAATGGCGCAGCACCGGTCATGACTACGCCCGCCCGGTTCAGGACTCGCACCGAGTCATACAGATTTTCCTGGGTTGCCAGTTCCCTTCGGATCAAATCCGCGACCTGGATTGCGTTGGTGGCGCTGATCGGCAGCGGCGGGTTAGTTTGCACGTCCCGCAGCAGCAGCCCGGTAATCTGGCTGACATTGTCGGGATTATTGACGAATGCCTGCAGGTCGCGTTGGGCGCGGTCCAGCGTATTCTGGATGTTCTGTCGCTGCCGTTCACCGTTTTCAGTGATGAATACCTGGAGGGTTCGACTCGAAACTTCGGACAGGCCACCGCCAACGATGAAGATAGATAACACGGCTGGCAGGATAATCGCCAGCAAGAAGCCAACCGACAGTTTGACCCAGATCGGCCACGAAGGGAAATCAAAGAGGCGGGTGAGAAATCTCATTTCACTGCATCCTCATACTGCGCGGGTTTTGCCAACACTTCAGGCTGCAAATAGACACGGGTATGGATGGCACCCAGCACGTGATTAAAATTGTGTGCCGCCAGGTTCAACGCGGTTTTGACATCGGTTGCCCCGGTCAGCATGGATGTAAATTCACTGGCGGCGCGTTCGCGCTGCGCCTGTACCTGGCTCTGCTCAAACAGACGGGCGTTTTCCAGTGCTAATGCCAGACGCTGTGAGACCGTCTGCGCGATGTCAAGCTGATAATTGCTCACGGGCCGGTCAGCCGGTAAGGCGAAAGACATCGCTCCCAGGGTGGTATCGCGGAATTTGATGGGGACGTTGATAATGCGCTCATCACCAACTACCTCCACATGCAGTTCACCCTGCTCCCAGGCTGGACGCAGTGTCTCCGGCAGGTCGGTGGCCGCGATCAGTTCCGGCTCTTGTCCATCCACCAGGTTAAACCCGACTAAGGGTGCGCCACGTTCCTGGAAATACATGCCCCACGCATTCGACGCCCGGCGTTCCCGTTCCTCGTATTCCGCCAGTCGCCGCTGCAAGCGTTCGATCCGGTCAGCCTGTTCATTCTCGGTTTGGCTGAGAGTTTGCGATGTACGCAGCCACATGAGCAGCGCTGCCACCAGGCGCGCCAGGGTTTCTAACACGCGGGTTTCATCGGCACTAAAGGGCACGGTCTGCACACTTTGTACGTCAATCACGCCTAACACAGCATCATCTTCGGTCAGAATGGGAATGGCGATACCCACATTTGAGTTAGGGCGCAGATGGTGGCTGCGAATATCCAACCGGTCACGGCGCATGACGGCACGGGGTTGGCGCAGGCGGGCGGCTTCGCTGATAATATTCGTGTCGGTCAGCTTGATGACTTCTTCCCCGGTCAGTGTGGGCTGCCCGACTTCACCGCCACTACCCATGATGAGGTTACCTACCATGTCGCGCAGGTAGATGCGCGCGCCAACCAGAGGAAAGTGCCGGTGGATGAGTCCCACAATCTGGTTGAGCGCGGTGTGTTCATCCGTCTCTACCGGTAGGGTACTCATAAAGGCGGTGATGTTCGTCAACCGCTCAGTATTCACTGCCTGGTTACGGGTGACTTGTTCTGCTGTCCCGCTGAACAACGCCAGCAGGCCGAATCCGCCGGCAACCGCCACGGAAATTATAGCGAAGTCCAGCCCGGCGTTTTCAGCCGGGGTGATACGCTGCGTCGTGGTCTGCTGACTCTGTGTCAGCCCACCGCTGACGAGGACCGTCACTACGATCACTGTTATGAGGACCAGGTCACGGCGAGACAGCATCAGCCCGGCGATCAGGATCGGCAGGCCATAGAGCGACGCCGAGCTGTTGGCGAGGCCTTCCCGCGCCACTAGTACCAGCGTCACCACGGTGATGCCGAGCAGAATCCAGGTTGCCACCCGCAGCCGCCCGTTCTGGGCAAAATGGTAGATGAAATAAAACACCACCAGCGAGCCTACCATCAACAGGGAAAAGGCATTGACGCCCTCCAGGCCATCCGCCATGATCTGGGGCAGGATAATCAGGAAAATCCACAGGATAACCCCGACCATCGTAGCCAACATGAATAAGATCAACAGGCGTGCCCGCTGCCGGTCAATGTCGCTGACGTAGGGATAACGTACTGTGAATAAATAGCTGAAGATATTCCGAATCATGCGCCGTTGCTCCCCTTTTGATCGTCCAACTGGACACCCCCGAGCCGGATCGCGCCGTGTTTGGCCCCCAGCGACTGGCTGAGTTCGGAGAGCGTAATCCGCAGCAGGTCATCCACGTTGGCAACCGTCTGGTAACGGGATGAGATTTCGTTAATACGCTGTTCCTGGGCGGCCAGGTCTTGCGATTCCTCATACAACCGGGCTTTATCCAGGCTCAGGGCAAGACGTTGGGCGACAGCATTGACAATTTCCAGCGCCTCACTCTGGGGCATGTCCCGGCTTGCTTCCACTTCAACCACGCCAATGACCTCGCTGCCGATCATCAGCGGGGCAGCCACCACTTCGCCTTCCTGGACGACCTGCCCGGCGTGAGCAGCTTTGATCTGGTGTTCACTCCACTCGGCATGGGGTATAAGCTGCTGGTTGTCCAGCGTCAGGCCGGTGTTTTCGCGCCTGCTCTGCCAATAGTCCTGCCAGCCTTTTCGGGTTGCCTGGCGGCTGATGCGCTGGGTTTCCTGCAAGTTAGTTTCTGATTCCAGGAACATCCGTTTGGTTTCCTGGGCAATCTGTGATTGTTCGGTAAACAGACGCGCATTGCGGATTGACGTTGCCAGCAGGTTCGCCAGCGTTTGCAGCGCCTGGGTGTCTTCGGGTTGGAAGGCCAGGGGGTCGTGGCTCTGCACATCCAGCGCGCCCACTACCCGTTCACCGTCCACAATGGGCAGCGCCAGTTCAGAGCGTGTATCCGGCAGGAGTTCATTCCGGTAATAAAAAGCGTCGGTATGGCGGGCGATAACCGGCTGACGCCTCTGGGTGGTCTGCCCGATCACGCTCTGGGAACCCACCGCCAGTCGGTGATGGCGGGCGAGGAGTTCACGCCCAACTGCGCCGGTGCTGGCCGCCAGTTCAGCATATTCCCCGGAAGCATCCATTAAAAAGACCTGGACATGGTAAAACTCAAAACGGCGGCGGATCAGTTCAACGGCCTCTGGCAGCAGCTCATCTAACTGTAGAATTTGCGCGAGTTCCTGGCCGATGCTGGCTGTATCCGCCAGAAGCTGGGCACTGCGCTGCGACTCGCGGGCAACCCGGTTGGCTACCTCAATAAAGATACGGACGATGATGCCGAGCGTGCCTAACGCCACCAGCAGCAGGATGCTGCTCACCACTTCGGTGGATACAGAAGCCCGCTCCAAAATAAGGAAGGCAACCCGCCCAATTGTGCTGACCTGAACCAGAGCGAACAGCCAGCGATTCCCCAGCATAGCTGCCGAGATCATACCCAGAGAACCGGTTAAGATCAGCAAATCGGGCGCTAACAGCACAATCGGGATCAGAGTAAGCAAGTAAAGTGTGACTGCGTTCTGGAAACGCCCACGCTGGATGAGCCAGAGAATGGCAACATTGACAGCGATCAAAACGCCAAAGGCAGCTGCCGTAGAAGCGGATGAGTTGACCGTTAACTGGACGACGATCATAACAAAGTTGGCTAGTATCCAGAATAGAGATAGCGCAATCAGGTAGCTTCGCCGCAGCGTGTCCAGCCTGTTGATATTGCGCTGCGCCGTCTGGGGTGTAGGAAAGGCGGTCATTCGCCACCTCCTGACTGGTTAGGACTCATCGCTGGTGGTGTCCCCAGGCGAATAGCCACACGTTCGGCCTTCAGGACTTCTTGCAGGTTGCGGGCCGCTACCGCCAGGGTCGCGTCAACCTGGTTGGTTTCCTGGATGCGGGCGGCGATCTGATTCACCAGGGCTTCACGTTGGGCGGAACGCTGCGTGTTTTCATACAGGCGGGTGTTTTCCGCCGCAAGCCCAAGCTGTTCACTGATCTCCTCAACCATGAGGATGTCTTCTGGAGCAAGCTGGCCCGATTCATCCAGTTCAAACTCCATCGCCCCAATCACCTCGCCGCGCACCCGCACCGGCACGGCAACGATCTGACGCCCATCGTTGCGCTGGTGGATTGTGTGGTTCGATTGCAGGGCCTCGCGCAGCGTGTGAGTCCATGCGCCGCCTTGTTCCTTGGTGTTTTTGCCAAAATCAATGTTGAGCGCCAGGTCATCGGTCTTATCGTGCAAGTGATCCGCCCAGGTCTGGCGGGTCAGCTGGCGGTTGAGGCGCAGCACTTCTTCGGTACTGGCGCGCGACTCTTCAATCAGTTGGCGATTCTGCCGGATCGTTTCTTCAGCCTCGTCGAACAGACGGGCGTTTTCAATAGCGATAGCGATGTGATCCGCCAGTGCCTGAAAGGCGGGGATGTCATCATCGGTGAAGGCGCCCGGATTGCGGCTTTGCAGGTCCAATGCGCCAATTATACGTTCGCCAACCCGCAGCGGGAAAGCGGCTTCAACCGCCGTGTTCGGCAGGAGGTCATTATGGCGGTGAATGGTATCCGGCGTATCGGCATAGGCCACCACGACCTGCTGGGTGCCGGTCACCTGGCCGATCACACTGCGCCCACCGACTTTCAGGCTGTGGCGGCGCTGCTTGAGCAGTTTGCCCACCTCGCCGGTACTGGCGAGCAGCTCAGCCTGGTTGCCGGGTTCGTTCATCAGGAAAACCTGGGCATGGTAAACATCCGGGAAGCTGGCGGCGATTAAATCCGCCGCGGTGTCCATCGTCCCTTGCAGGCTCTGTTTGCCGGAAATCTGCCGGGTGACATTGGTCGTAATCTCGGCCATGGCGATTCGTTTACCCTGGACGCTGGCCTCACCTTCCAGGCGGCTTATATGGGCGTAGCGCAAAAACATATAGATCACGCCAGCGATACCCGTAATCTGAAACCCAATCGCCATCAGGTCGGAGATATTTCTTTCGGAGGAATACAGGTCGCCAAGATTGCCACGTGCCAGAATACCTACCACCAGGGCCATGATCGTCAAAACAAAGCCAACCAGCAGCCCGGATTCGCGAGCCAGCAGCCCGGCAAACAAAATCAAAATAACCAGCACCAGACTATCTGAACTACCCTGCAACCCATTGCGGACGGTGGGGAAGACAACGCCTAGCAACCACATCGAAACTGGCCCCCATGCGGCCACATTGAGCTGGCCGAATCGCACCAGCAGCAGGGTGATGAGTGCCAGTGTGTACAATCCAATCACCGACAACATGACTACCGAATCAACGGCCATTTCCTGAAAAAGCGTCATATGGACTTCAGGACGGACACGGACAAAGCCAAAGAGGGTCAGGAGAGTGACAACCATCGCAGTCGTGCCGTAAATCATGTAACCGCGCTGAACACTTAGCTTGTCGGGATATTGAGAGAGGCTAAAGAACCTCGCAATTATGCGGCGCATCACCTATATCTCCTACTCTTGCTCGGCGTTCGGTTCGACAGCAGTCAGGCGGACACGCGCCTGGCGGGCACCCAGCGCCCGCCCCAGTTCCTCAGCAGCTACGCCCAGCATACCCTGAATATCGTGTTGACGCTGAATACTGGTTGAGATTTCGTTAATCAGCGATTCGTTTTGCGCCAGGTGCTGGCTCTGGTTATATACCCGTGCGCTTTCGATGGCGGCGCCAAGCTGGTTGACGAACTGCTGGAACACCGCGACATCCGTCTGGCTGTAGACATGCGGCTGGGTTGAACCCGCGCTCACCATGCCGACTACACGCCCTTGCGAAATCATCGGCACGATCATCCAGTCTCGCGTGCGAGCATCTACCTGCGGGTCACGGGGGTAGGCGTGCAGATCGGAAATATGCAGCACGCTGCGCGTTTCCCAGACAGTCGCAATATGACCGTTGATCGGAACCTGTGTCCCCCCGGCCATCTTGATCGTTGGCTGGCCGCTGATCTGGGACGCCACCACGCGGAGTTTCGCTGTCTCCGAGTCGTAGAGGGCGACCCGCAAACTGTCCTGAGTCAGAATTTCCGCGCTGGTTTTCAGCGCAGACGCGAGAATGGCTTCCACATCCAGCGCGGCCTGTGCCTGTTGGCTGAATGCCGCGATCACCTGCAACTGCTCGGCACGGCGCTGGGTATCTTGCAGTAGCCGGAGGTTTTGTAGAGTGATGCCGGCCTGAGCCATCACTGTCTGAGTGATATTGACCATCTCCGGGGTGAACTGGCGGTATGTGTTATAAATGTCCAGCCCCAATGAACCAATAACGTTCCCCCGGACCATAATCGCCACCAGAAGCATCGCCTTAACGCCCAGGCCGGATAGCATTTCACGGGTGGCCTCATCAAAACCGGGGTAGGTTTCCAGGTTATTGACCACAAGCGGCTTGAAATCCTGTTTCGCCATCGCGCCATACAGTGGGTTTGCCTGCATATCAAACCGGATGCCAATCGCGCCATGATCCGGGTGTTCGGTAATGACATTGCCAGCCAACCCGGTGCTATCAAGCAGCACGATGGCCGCATGGTCTACCTTAAGCAAGTCCACCAGCGCCACCACAATGCTATCGAGCAGCACTTTTTCGTCCCGGCTGGTGTTTGCCAGGTTGAATATGCTGTTCAGGGTACTGAGGGTTTCAACCTGCTCACTCAACTGGATGGCGCTCACCTGGGTTTCCCGCAGCAGCCGGTGGTTTTGCAGCACGATGCCAATCTGGTCAGCCACTGTACGGAACAGGCGGCGGTAACTTTCGTCAAAGACCTGGGGTGACTCAAAGTTAATTGTGACCATCTCCTGGACATGCCCGCGCTCCCGGATGATGAAGTGGATATAACTGCGAAAACCGTTGAGGGCGGCGAAGTCACGCAGCAGGTACGGTTGGTTGTCAGCCTGCAAATCCTCGATGATTTCCAATGTTGCGTCGCTGGTCTGTAAAGCCTTGGCAATCTCGTCAAAACCGGTCACATCGCGCAATGAAACCTGCACGACCCGTTCATCGTCCAGAGCGTTCACATAATCCACCACGATGTCCTCAATGCGTCCGGCGTGGTCGGTGGCGACTGTGAAGTGGTTGATAAGCGATGCTTCGGGCGAAAGATGCTGGCGCAAGGTACGCAGCACATCCATTGTGTCCTGCGTGGCTAAGATCGAGCGGGTAACGACATACAATACCTGGGTTTCTTCCAGCGTCTGGGCGGTACTGCGGAGCAGCGCCCCGTTTTCCAGCACAATCGCCAATTGATCTCCCAGGTTACGCAACGCGCGTAACTGTTCAGGTGGCAGGCTGACCTGCGCCGGGTTGCTGAAGACAACCACCCCCAGCAGTTGCTGGCTGGCGACCAGCGGGATCACCAATATGCCCCCGATGCCCTGCTGCCGCAGGCGGCTGCGTTCCTGCTCGGTCAGGAATTCGTCAAGGTTAATATCAGCGATATACAGCGTTTCCAGCGCAGCCAGCGTATCCCAGGCGGGCAGCGAGTTGAGCGGGATATAGCGGTTCGCTGTGCGGGTATAGCCGTTATTCGTCTCGGCGACGATATGCACCACTGTCAGCGATACTTCGGTATCAATGATGCCCAGGTAACTGTCGCGGTATTTCGAGCCAACAAAACCATGAATAGCCCCCAGAATTGCGTCCGAGGCTTCGTTTTCATGCACAATACTGGCGATATTGTACTGATCCTGGAGTGTCTTAAGCGCCGTCTCGGTCTGATTGAGGAGTAAACGGTTCTCCACCGTGATCGAAACCTGATCCGCAATCACACGGAAATTGTCAAGCTGTGCCTCATCGGTGGGCAGCGCCTGTTCCGACCCGATGGTTAGTATCCCCAGGAGGCGATTGCCGACACGTAACCCGAAAGTCAGGATACTGAAGATACCGGCCTTCCGAAGGTGTGCCAGGAATTTTGGTGTCAGTACCGCCTGGTAATAGCGAATGTCGGGGATATGGACGATTTCCCCGCTCCTCAGGCGGTTCAGGGTTTCGCGCAGGGCGTTGTGCTGGTCAGACTCCGTGTATTCGGTAATGTGGAATTCGACTACACCTTCGCGTGATGCCAGCGCGCTGAATTCCAGAGTCTGCGGCAGTTCGTCCGGTTGCAGGGGCTGGTCAAACATCGCAATACTCAGAATGCTTACGCCAGCAGGCATCATCTCGATGAGTGCCCCCGCCAGTTCTTCCGAGTTGTTCGCCAGTGTGATCTCGCGGCTGGTCTGTACCAACTGGTTCGCCAGGCTTTGCGCCTCACGAGAGGCGCGCAGCAGGTGGCGGCTTTGCAGTGTCAGACCAATCTGATCGGCCAGCGTGGTAAAGGCGTCAATTTCCTCGGATGTCAGATGGTACGATTCGGTATGCAGGACTTCCAGCGTGCCGATCAACTGATCGCCTGCCCGCAGCCCGAAGACCGCATCCCAGTTCAACTCACGGGCGGCATAGCGCCCCCGCAGCCCGGCAGTGATATAGGTGGTATCCTGGTAAATATCCGGGATAATAACCGGCAGTCCCTGGCGCAAACTTTCAAGATGAGTGACATCCGGCAGCACGTCAAAGGGCATCGTCGTGTTGTTTTCATCGGTATTCTCTGCCGTCGCCAGCGCAACCAGTGAGCGATACTCCGGCTTGTTGCCCCCGCCTAAGGTGTGGTCGAACAGTACCAACCCGGCAGCGGTCACCCGGTTGCCTACGGTATAGATAACCGCTTTCGCCATATCGTCGTAGGTTTCCGCATTTTTGACGAGACGGTTCGCCAACACCAGGTCATTCGCCAGGTTGCGTGCGCTCCGGGCTTCATCCAAGAGTTCGCTGGTGTGCATCAGAACCCCGACCTGGTCAGCCAGATTGCTCAGGGCGTTGATTTCCTCAGCGGTGAACGGGCGCGCCAGTTGGGAAAAAACGCTGATACAGGCGATTGGGTGGCGATCAACCATGACCGGAATATTCAGCAGCACCTTAAAACGGAACGTCTGAATCCAGTTCATGAAGCCTTCCCCGATCTTTTCAGCAGAGACGGCTCGAATATCATTGATCACATAGGGGCGACCATCCAGGACGGACTGCCGCAGCTCCGGCGAGAAATCGTTCGCATTCACCTGCTGTGGGCCGTCCCAGGGGCGCGCATTGTCACGGTTCGCCAGCGCCACCACCTGCCAGTCCACGATCTGGTTCTGTTCGTCGCGGATGAGCTTGTTAATGCTGAGCGCCTGACCATCCAACGGCAGCATATGGCGGGCGATTATCCCAGCCATCTCGACATAATCCTGCCCGGTACGCAGTTCCGAGAAAGCCTGCGATTGACGCTCGCTCACTACACGGCTGAACGTGCTTTCTTCGGCCAGATTGTAGATTTGCACGAGGGCGCTCACCTGGTCGGCAAGCTGCTGGTAAACGCGGGTCTCTTCTTCGGTCAGGGCAATCGCCCCCCGGAGGTCATTGATCCCCAGGTAACCGAAGGTGCGATCCTGGCTGCGGAGCGGCAGGCTGCATAAAGCTTTGATGCCGAACCCGGCCAGCCAATCGCGCACATCCTGGCTGATACTTTCGTCGTCAGCCACGTAATTCACAATCGTAAAATTGTTGGATTCAAAACTGGCGTACAGGCTGCCCCATGACGAATCGGGAGCCAGGTCCAGGGTTGCGTTGGCAGTGTAAGACTCCCTGCGATTGGCTGAAGCCACCACGCGCAGCCGGGCGAAGTCCCCCTGGTTGTCATATTCGGCCAGGTTAATCGTCACGAATTGGCCGCCGTGAACCAGCATGTTGCTGCCAATCGCCCCTACCATTTCGGTAAAAGAGCGGCTTTTCGTCAGTTGAACCGAGGCCTGGTTCTGCCGGTAGATCAGGTCACGCAGGAGGACATTCTTATAGACCTGGGCAAAGTGCTCTGCCGCGAGGACGATCCAGGGTGTGTGGTCTTCGGGCGCGGGTGCGCCGGTTTCATAACCGATCTCCATCAGGCCCAGCAGCGCCGAGCCGGGGAGCAGGGGAACAGCGTAAATGCCCTCGGCGTATGCCGGGCGACCTGTCTGCTGTGCCTGGGCGAAAGCCGGATAATCCGCCAGCAAAGCCCGGAAATCTCGCGGGAGATTGTGGTCGGTGGCGGCTCGCAGGAGAATCGTCTGTTCAGCCAGGGCATGGACGCGGACATAACGACACTGGGGGATACGAGCAGCGATTTCGGGGAGGGTTTGCGCTAAGAAATTATCCGGCGCTGCTTCAGAATCCCGGTCAAAAATAGCATTTAATTCTAACAACAGTTCAAGGCCGGGCGCTGCGCTCATCCAGGACGAACTCCTTCACTCGAAAAACCCAGATACCTGGTAGGGGGACTGCTGATACTATGCAGTTGTCAACACCGCGAAGTGTTATTTCCACTCCCAAACTTCTTCACCCGCTAATAGACGGCGAATCTGAGAGGGGAAGCGGTCTGCATCCAGTGGTTTGCCCAAAAAGCCGTTAAAACCTGCTTTTTTGGCCTTGCGTAGCTGATCTTCGCTGGCTTCCGCCGTTACCGCACATACAACCGTATCGCGCAGGCGGGGGTGGGCACGCACTTTTTGCAGCGCCTGATAACCATCTTCATACGGCAGGCGAATGTCCATCAGGATCAAATCCACGCGGGGCAGGGTATCGGCAAACTGGACAACCTGCCAGCCGGATGTTTTCCATTCACAGCGCTGCACGCCCATGAACGCCAGCATTCGGGCGATCAGCACGAAATTCGGCACATTGTCTTCGACAACCAGGACATGAGCTTCTCCCGGGTCGACCTGTTTCGCCACACCAGCCGGCGGCGTAGTGGCTGAAGTTGTCTCTGGTACGCCTGTGTCCGATTGTGACGTGGGGGTATTATTTTGCGCCTCTGTCATTGTTGGCGGCTCCTGATATAACTGATAATATCGCCAGGTAGTGAGTCTACGTCAATGGGCTTGCGAATATAGCCATCACAACCAGCTTCGAGAGCCCGCTTCTCATCTTTCTCCATCGCGTTGGCGGTTAATGCGATAATCAAGATATCCTTGAGTTCAGGAATATTACGGATATAGGCGGTGGCCTCTAAGCCGTCCATCTCCGGCATACTCATATCCATTAAGATAACGTCCGGGCGGGTCTGTCGCGCCAGTTCAATCCCCTTGACTGCGTTTTCCGCTTCCAGGACATCAAAATCAAAATCCGATGCCATTAAAATCCGGCGAACCAACATTCGATTGTCAGGATGATCTTCAATATAAAGCACTTGCGGCATGTTGGTCGTATCCCCCGGCCAGGCAACTGTCACATAACTCCATTATCCATGAAATTGTCACTTTGAAGCATTAATTTTACGAATTGCAATTTTTATTGAGAATAACAGCTGTTCCTCAACAATCTCCCAATCTTTATTATGAAGCACCGGACGCTTTCCTGCCAGCAAGAGAGCCGGAATGCAATAAGATTCTAACCTGAAATTGGGAGGATTCTTATTTTTGCGCTGCCGACTCTATCACCTTGTCTTAGCCATGACCCTAAGGACATCTATATAGAATCGATATATGCGATTATCTTGAGGATACCGTAAAAACAGCAGCGTTGCCAACGAGGCGGCAGGGGGAACAAAGTACTAGGATGGGTGAGACAGGGACCAGTGAACGCGGCTCACGCATCCAGCATGTCGTGTTTGTCGGGCAAGTTATTCTCGAAGGCCGTCAGGCGCATGAACGCCCGCTCCTGTGGCGTCATTTCTACCGGATAGTCTGTTTCGTCATACGATTCGAGGATACGGTATCCTTCCTTAATATAGCCCCGAATCGTGTGCAGACTGATGCCCATTTCGTCAGCCGCCAGGTGCGCCGGCATTCCATCAAGCACACAGAGCTTCATCGCCTGCCGAATCCGCTGCGTGAGTTCCGGGAATTTGCGCTGTTCGGGAATCTGAACGGCGTGAAAAATGCGGCGGTTGGAAAGATGACCGCAGACTTTAGCGACGCCGGAAGTCACGACAAAGTCATGCTCGAGGGCGTAGACGATGGCCCAGGCAATCTGCAACCGGACATCGTGTTTGAGGAAGTAACCGTAGGCGTGCGCCCTGGCGGCGGCATCCACCAGTTCAGGCAGCGGGTCTTGCCCCAGGCACAAGACACGCACCTGGGGGATGACGTCGTTCAGGCGCGTGACCGTTTCATACAGGGAATCAATGCCGCCCACATGATCGGCTTCCAGCAGCACAATATCCGGCAGCTCGGCCAGCGGCGTGCGGTCAATATATGCCCACATCTGTTCCAGGCTTTCGGAAAGATTTGTTACCCGTGTGCGCCGGTCCCAGGCCAGAAAGCTGTTGACCGAATGCAGGGAGTAAAAATCAGGATCCATAACCAGGACCTTGAGGTTGACATCTGTAATGGCCGCCATAATCCCATCCCCTATGGAAAGCCTACTAAGCGCCGAATCAGGCATCCTGAATTGGCTGGCTGCAACAGTGAATCACAAAACCCTGCTACAGAGAAGTACGCTCGTTTACCGGACACAGCCGTGAAGCTGAATAATGGTTTATTATACTACACTATGCCGCGAAGGGCGCAGAAATTTGGTGCAGTTTAGTCGCCACTGCTCTTAAAACGAAATCACGATTTCATATCTTCGTATTGTTTAACCCAACCCTGCACGATCTGGGGCAGTCGCTCAACTACCTCATAACCAAAGAGAATTTCGTCAACATAACCCATATTCAGGATGTCAATCATCCGGCACAGATAAGATTTACCCATATCCCACCATGTCAGATAAGCGTCAACAATCAAGAGATGTTCGATGTGAATCTTCTCTCGATTCCGAAGTTCTTCCAATTCAAGCCCGTCGAGTAAAGTCTCATAGACCCCATCGGCAATACGACTTCCGAAAGTTGTGGTGTAGTAATATTCTTTGATTTCCCAAATCGCAATCGGGTTGATGCAGCTTGGGAAACACCCATCTACCCTTCGCGCCAGGGTGCGAAGCGGTTCATGATCTTTGGTTATAGTAGTTAATACATGCGGATCATAATCACAGGGAAGACCAGCAGAATAGGCTTCGATTATCATGTTTACTATCCCAGTGAGGTAAGCTATTTTCTTCTTATCCCCTGCTTGTTTATTCATGGGGATAGGTCGGGTTGGCTGATATTGCTCGTATAATTTACGAAAAGTGATCTCGGCGCGTTCAGCATCCATCAAGCGCGGGGCTACGTAGTCATTGAGTAGCCCCGCGCGATACACAAAGTATTCCAGCAGATTTACAGCAAGCGATGAAAGGTTGCCATCCTCGCCAACAAGATGTTCGGTGCCTAAACGGGATCTTTCCATTGCCTGTTTTAGGTCATCTATACTATAAATTCGCACCTGCTTACTTTGCTTGTCGGTATACCCAATAGCTTGTCCAATGGTTCTCACATTGGCCCAGAATTTCTTATCCTGACTGCGATATTTTGGATTTGCCCTCATCTTCGATTGCGAGTGCCTTTTCTAATCGCTCAATAAAGACTACAAATTCAATACCAATCTGCTGGCAGACTTGGCGTAGCTCAATGACATCCAGCCTTCGCTCCCCCGATTCATACTTGCTAACGAATGATTGGGGCTTTTCCAGCGAAACAGCTAATTCTTGTTGGCTTAGGCCGGATTCTTTTCGAACTTGCCGGAGCAATATCTGTAGTGTTTTTTGTTCGTGATTCAAGTTTGGTGGCATCTTCTTGCAATTCAATAAGCAAAATATTACAATGTAGATATAAATATCCCAAAACAGGATAATCTAATCAATGAATAAGCAACTTCCGCTATTTGAGATCGAACCCTATATGCATCACAACAACATCCAACCTTTTAACGCGCAGCTTTTAAAATGGGTCGGCAATAAACAGCGGTTTGCCCACGAAATTATCCAGTATTTTCCTGATAACTTTGGGACATATTACGAGCCATTCTTAGGGTCTGGTGCCATCTTAGGCACACTGGCACCTAAACAAGGTATTGCGAGTGATGCACTGAAACCATTAATCGAAATCTGGCAGATGTTGAGATCCGACCCTGAAACGGTGAAACACTGGTATACCACACGCTGGCAGACGTATATGGCAGACGACAAAATAGCGGGTTACGAGAAAATCAAGGCGGCCTACAATGAAAATCCGAATGGTGCCGATCTTCTTTTCTTGTCCCGCTCTTGTTACGGCGGGGTCGTGAGATTTCGTAAAGATGGATACATGAGTACGCCCTGCGGAATCCATAAGCCAATAAACCCGGAGCGATTCGCAAAACGTGTGGATTTGTGGCACGATCGTATTCAGCATACTGAGTTTATCCACAATGATTTTGAGGCAGTCATGTGTCAAGCTCAAAGTGGAGACTTGATCTATTGTGACCCCCCATATACAGACACCCAGGCCATTCTATATGGAGCACAGGCATTTAGCCTGAAGCGATTGTTTTCGGTTATTGCCGATTGTAAGGCACGGGGTGTTTATGTCGTTCTGAGCATAGACGGAACGAAAAAAAACGGCAAAAAGAATCCCAAACTCGATATTCCTCCTAGGTTATTTGCGCGTGAGGCGGTGGTTAATTGTGGGCGTTCTATGCTGCGTCGTTTCCAGATGGAAGGCCAGACATTAGAAGATGAGGTTGTGACAGACCGTCTCCTGCTCACATACTGAAGCCGTACCAGGTATATCATCCGCTGCCCTTCTCTACCTTTTAAAGAAGGGCAGCTAGCAATGACAGAGAAGAAATCGTGTTGCTTACGCTTTGACCACCTGGCACGGGTTAGACAGTTCCCCCAGACCGCTGATGCTCACCGTCACCACATCGCCATCCTTCAGGTACAGCTTGGGTTTGCGCCCCTCGCCCACGCCCGGCGGCGTCCCCGTCAGAATCAGGTCGCCTGGTTCCAGGGTGAACATGCGCGAGCAGTAAGCAATCAAAGTCGGGATTCTGAAGATCATGTCTTTGGTGAGGCCGTCCTGCCGCACATCATCACCGACGAGGGTTTTGATCGCCAGGTTATGCGGGTCGGGCACTTCATCCCGCGTGACAATCCAGGGACCCAGCGGGCAGAACGTATCCAGGCTCTTGCCGCGTGTCCACTGGCCGTCAGTGCGGAGTTGCAGATCGCGGGCGCTCACGTCGTTGGCAATGGTGTAGCCAAAAACATAGTCGTAAGCGTCCTCCTCGCTCACATTGCGAGCGCGTTTGCCGATAACCACCGCCAGTTCGCCTTCCCAGTCCACTTCAGTCGTAATCGTCTCGTCCCACGTGATCGGTTGACCGGGGCCAATAACCGCGCTGGGGAACTTGGCGAAGATCAGCGGCGCCTTGGGGACATCGCTCCCGGTTTCGGCGGCGTGCTCGGCATAGTTGCGCCCGATACAGATGATCTTGCCGGGACGCAGCGGCCTGACAAGCGTCACATCGGCCAGCGGTAGGCGTTGGCTGCTGCGGGTGGGGGTTACGCCCCGCCGGATGACATGATCCATCGGGTCGAGCGTCGCCAGGCGGTAGATCGAGTCGTCTACGATTTCGCCTAATTGAGTCTGGTTACGGTAGAGGTACGTGGCGAATTTCATGCTGTGGAATCCTTTGTTCGCGTTTACCGTTATGATAGCGCAATTCCCACCACTTGGCATCTATCCACAGACCGTTTTAAGCGGAATCAAAAGCCCCCCGGTTATACACCAGAGGGCGATTTGAGCGGGCGATGAGATTCGAACTCACGACCTTCTCCTTGGCAAGGAGACGTTCTACCACTGAACTACACCCGCATCGTATGAAAAATTATAGCGCGGCTGACCGGCTTTGGCAAGAGCTAATTTGCCTCCCCTATCCCGCCGGCTCCGCTGTGGGATATGCGGCGAAGAATGCCCAGATTACCTCACTGGCGACAAACCCAGGATAGGTGAACCACTCATGCCCACCCCCGACCACCGCATACAAATCCACACTGCTTCCCCCGGCGCATCCGCTGTAGCTGGCGCGGCGGATGCTGATATGCGGGCTGATGTCGAGCTGGCCCAGGTCAGGCGTATCCGGGCAGGCGGCGCGGCTTGCCCAAAAATCCAGCACATCCACTGCCGCGAGCGTATTGCCCACCTGGTCGCCATCCAGGTAAAGCGGTTTGCCTTCCCAGGGGATCACCGTATCGGCAGTGCCGTGCATCATCAGCAGGGGAACCGCCAGTTCCTCCGGGCAAATGGCGGCGACATCACTGGTCAACAGACCGGAAACAGCAGCAACGGCGGCCAGCCTCCCGTTCATCTCGCACGCCAACCGGAAAACCATACGCGCCCCGTTGGAGAAACCGAGCGCGTAGATACGCTGTGCGTCAATCGGGTACATGGCGGTGATGTCATCCAGCAGCGCGGCGATAAACCCGGGGTCATCACGCACATCCGGCACATCTTCCCATTCCGGCAGATTCCAGCCGTAATCCCAGTAGCCGCCCGGCCCATTAGGATACAGCACAATGAACCGTTCCCGCTGCGCCAGCACATTCAACCCGGTGATAAAGGCCATGGTGACCGCATCGCCACCAGCCGGATGCAGCGCAATGACCAGCGGAAGCGGATCGCTTTCGGAATCCACACCCTCTGGGAGATAGAGTGTATAGGTGCGCTCCAGGCCACCGTATTCGAGCGTCCCAGGTTGTCCCTGCGCTCCTGCCGGAACAAAAGCCAGCAGCATGAGCAGCAGCGCGAACAGAGTCAGCAGGTGTTTCAGGCTGTCCATAGGGGTGTTCCTGATGATGAACCGATTCTGCTGTTATTACCCTGGCGATAGTATGGAGGTTCAGCGCGTCACTCGCGCAGAGCGCAGTCCGGCCCGAATGACAGGACGGTGGTTTCACCAAATGTGAAGGTGTAACCGTCGGCATTGTATTCAATTACGGCGACACCATCCTGCGGCACGCCCTGGGTCACGGCTACCGCCCACAACTGGTACAGCCCACACGCTGGCTGCGGCGCGACGGTGACATCCGGCGACTCGGTTGGCGGCTGTGTATACCGGATCATGCCTTCATTACCGTAGGTATAGGTTACGGTTTCGCCATCAATGACCTCGGTGGCTTCACGTTCCTCGCCGGGGTGGTAGATCTCAACCGTCACCAGTTCATACTGAGGCGCGGCTTCTTCGCTGCCGGGCGTGGCGGCGGGGACAAGTTCATGCAGGAAAAGATACTCAATGTGCGGGGCGGGCGTGTAAGGTGCGTTCAGGTCCATCGTGCCATCGGAACGCACGTAGTAGGCACTGAAGGAGATCAGTTCGACAGGCTCACGGATCCCGGCGAAGTCAGCGACCTCCGGCAGCGCGAACAGCGGATCAAAGCGGCCTGGGTTGCCGGAGAGCGGGCGGCTGAGCGGCCCTTGCAGGGTATGGCCGGTGTTGAGACCGGAAATATTCCCCAGGCTGCCAAAAGCTACAAAAATAAAATAGGCGATACCCAGCAGCGGCACAACACCGCCCACCAGAATCACGATAATCAGAAAGAGGGGATTGCGGCGCTGGGGCTGGTCGGGGTTGGGCGCTGGCGTGCCGTCCGGTTGATGAGCGGTCATACGTGTTTCTCCTGTGATTCATACGGTTGGGAATGCCGCCGAGTCTAGCATAATTCCGCCGGAACGGGTACGACGAATGGGACGGGGTTGGTTCGGGAGGCGGGGCGGTTAGTGGGCGATACCGGCGCATGAATAACGACTAGGGCCAACGCCGCCTTTCCAGTTCTCAACTGCCATTCCTGATCGAAATCAGTCTTCGCCTCAATTTGTGATCGATTAAATTTGTATTTATTACATGAATTGCGATAATCTCATAGGGAAGGTTTTGAAAATCAGAGAATATGCAGCAGTGCAGATCAACCAGATACCGCTCTCTGCAAATCAGACTTTCGGAAAGGCGTAGGGAATTCGTGGAATCGGACATTGAGCAAGATGTCAACCTGCTGTGGACGCTGCTGTTTACCATTGTGCTGGATGGCGAAAAACGCATGGCGGCTTTGCTGGCGACTTATTCCCTGACTCCACCGCAGTTCTATGTCCTCAAGACGCTGGTCGAGCGCGGTGGAAGCTGCCCGATTGGGGAAATCGCCCATGAACATCACTTAACCAGCGCCACCATGACCGGGCTGGTCAAACGTCTGGAGAATATGACGCCGCCGCTCGTCACCCGTGAACCGAGCGCGTTGGATCGCCGTTCTGTCAATGTTGTGCTGTCACCCGCCGGTCAGGAACGGTTTCTGGCCGTGCAGATGGATCTGATGTCGCAGCTTCGTCAGGTCTTACAGCTTCTGACTTCCAGCGAACGGCAGGATCTGATTCACTACCTGGCGCGTTACGCGATAATGATTAGCGAACAGTTCGCAATCACCCCGGCGAACAGCGATTAAGGTGCGGCGGGGTAGGGTATAATGGTGGAAATTGTTGAGTTGAAACGATTGTCCAATGGCTGACCGTTTTATCCAATCACACGTTCAGAAGCTGCCGATCTTCCAGAAGCTGCCACCGGACCAGCTTGACCAGGTGGTAGGGCAGTTTGCCGTGCTGCGCTATGAGAAAGGTGAGTTCATCTTTCGCCAGGGGCAGCGCATCCCCGGTATGATGCTGCTGATTTCCGGCCAAGGACTCCTCTCACAGGCGGGGCCAGATGGCCGGGAACAGGTCGTTGGTCAGGTTTCCGCCAACGAATACCTGAACGAGTCGGCTTTGTTCATCGAAACCACCGCCACCCTGTCGCTGCGGGTCCCGGAAACGACAATTGTGCTGTTCATGGCGCGGGATAAGATGCTGCGCTTGATCGCTGAGTATCCCGAAATCAAGGGAAATCTCGTTGTGCAGGGCAGCCGCTTGCCGGCAATGCCCGACCGGAAGTTCGGCGGCCAGCGTGAAAACGAGCAGGTCGTGACCGTGCTGCGCCGCCACAAGTGGGCGTTTATCCGCCGGTTGTGGCTGGCACTCATCCCCGCCGCGCTGCTGCTGTTCCTGGGGGCCGCATTCAGCCAGGCTGCCGCGCTCTCGGTGGCTTTTGCCGGACTGGGCGTCGTGGTAGGCGGGCTGCTCATGGTGTACTTTTACCTGGAATGGCACAATGACAGCGTGGTAATCAGTGACCAGCGGGTGGTACATATCGAGCGCGGTATTCTCACCTTCCGCACGACACGCAGCGAAATTCCGCTGAGCAGCATCCTGGAAATCAAAGCGGACATTCCTTCTGGCGACCCGTTCGCCCGCCTGCTGAATTACGGCACAGTGACGATCAAAACATCCGGGCAGGGCGGCAACGTGAAATTCGACCTGATGCCCGCGCCGCAGACTGTCCAGAATGTGATTTTTACCAACCAGGCACGATTCCGGGAGAACATGGCATCACAAACACGCAATGCCATTCGCGGCCAGGTGGATGACCGCGTCCTGCATCGCGGCGAAAACGACCAGAAGGACGCTGCGGGCAAGAAAGTGCGGACATCTGGTAGTATTTCCCCGCTGCAAATGAAGTTTACCAACGAAAAAGGGGAAACCGTCTACCGCAAACATTACCTCGTGTGGTTCGGCCATGTGCTGCTGCCGCTGCTGGTCATCCTGGCCGGGGCGGTGATCCTGGTTTTTGATATGTTCAGCCAGTTAATGCCGAATGGCCTGGGACTGCTGTCATACCTGTTGGGATTTGGCGTTGTGGCAGCGGGCATCGGCGGATTCTATATGGCCGATTGGGATTGGCGCAACGACCTGTATATCGTTGGAGACCGGACGGTGACTCTCATCCACCGGCGTCCTTTGTTCTTGCAGAACGTAAACGACCAGTTCCTCCTGGCGCAGGTAGATAACATCTCGTCGGATGTCAGCGGCGCGTTTTCAACACTCTTCCGTATCGGCAATGTTCAACTCAAGCTGGTCGGTTCGAGCGAAGAATCCAAAGTGTTCCGCAACGTATATCGCCCCGGCCAGGTGCAGGCCGAAATCGTCAAGCGGCAGGAACGCGCCCGCCAGCTCCAGCAGGAAGAAGATGCCAAGCGCCGTCAGCAGGAAATCCTCGATTACCTCTCGGTATATCATGAACGTATTTCAGGGGAAACGCCGCCCGATACGATGTCGGAAGCCCAGCCGCCACCGCGCCCCCCTCAGCCCAACCGGGATGCTTCACGACCTCCTGGTGTACCGCGTGTCCGGCGGGATTGATGTCCCGCTGAAGACCTTTACCCTACCTACAGCAATTCATAAGAAAGGTCAGTATGCCACAGCACGTTCAGACCATCACTGTTGATTCTGGTTTCGGAGTCACAACGCACAATCTGTTTTTATATCACGATGAACCCCGCACGAACCGGCTGCTGGTGCTGCTGCCGGGGCGCGGTTATACCACCGAGCATCCACTGCTGTATTACCTGCGGAAATTGGGATTCGAGCGCGGCTATGATGTCCTGAGTGTTGAATACGGATTTCAGGTGAACAATACCGACCTCATGCCAGAGAATATCGCCTACTTACAGCAGGACGTGGCCGATGCGGTTGCCCCGGTCTTTGAGCGCGGCTATGAGCATATCTGCATCACCGGCAAGTCCCTCGGCACGCCGCTGGCCGCCGAACTCGCCCGCAAGAACGCCACCGATGGAGTCTCGCTCATCCAGCTCACCCCGATTGGCGGCGCGATGCACGGCCTGGGGGATATTCGCACCCTCGCGGTGATCGGCACGGCGGATTCACTGTATTCCCCAGAGATAGTTGAGGCCTTCCGCGAGTCGCCAACCGTGCGCTGGCGCGTCTTTGAAGGGCTGAACCATTCATTGGAATATGAAGGGGACTGGGAAAAATCGCTGGATTCCCTGCGCGAAATCATGACGATCTGCGCTGAATTTCTGGCCGCCTGCCATGAGTGAGGCCGGGCAGCAGTGGGATACCGGCCTGTATGACGCGCATCACAGTTTCGTCACGCGCTATGGGGCCGATCTGCTCAATCTGCTCAATCCGCAGCCCGGTGAGCGTATCCTTGACCTGGGGTGTGGCACCGGCCATCTCACCCAGCAGATCGCAGCCAGCGGCGCAACTGTCGTGGGCATGGATCATGCCGCTGCGATGGTCGAACAGGCACGGGCGAATTACCCGGAGCTGACTTTTTTCCAGGGGGACGCCGCGAATTTCCAGGTCGAGTCACCTTTCACGGCGGTGCTGTCTAACGCGGTGCTGCATTGGGTGCTGACGCCAGAACAGGTGCTGGCATCGGTTTACGCGGCGCTGCTGCCTGGCGGGCGCTTTGTCGCGGAGTTCGGCGGCCAGGGCAATATCGCGCTGCTGTCTGCCGGGATTCTGGCGGCGCTCGATTCGCTGGGCTATAGCCCGCCTGCCCGCCCGGTATGGTACTTCCCCAGCCCCGCTGCTTATGCCACCCTGCTGGAAGCAGCGGGTTTCCGCGTCGCGCTGCTGGCACACTTTGACCGCCCGACTCGGCTGGACGGCGAACATGGCCTGCGGAACTGGATTGCCATGTTTGGCGGCCCGCTCCTGGTGAACGTCCCGCCGGATGCCCGCGCCGCCCTGGTAGAGGCTGCCGAGAGGCGGCTGCGCCCCACGCTCTACCGCGATGGCGCCTGGTATGCTGATTACGTCCGCCTGCGCGTCGTCGCGCTGAAGACAGCGGGTTAGCTACCCACCAGCCCACCAATTATGACACTCGTCACCGTTTTTTCATGACAGCTTTTTGCCCCAAATTACTTTGCGTCACTAAATACATGCGCTACAATATTTAGCTGCACTAAATAGTTTCTGATGGGAAGTTTTGGCCGCACCGCTATCCGAAACGACCAGGCTGTCCCGCAGTGAATGAAAGGAAAAGGACAGATGGAACTCTCAAAGCGCAATATGTATCGTTTTCCCTGGTCAGGCAATGATAACCCGATTGGCTGGCTGGAAGTCACCGACAAGTGCAACACCTATTGTCGTGGGTGCTACCGCATCAATGGGATGCAGGGGCACAAAACCTTAGAACAGATCAAAGAAGAAATCGCGCTGCTGGCAAAGTGGCGGAATTGTGACAATATTTCGATTGCCGGGGGTGAACCACTCATTCACCCGGACATCATGGAAATCATCGCCTACATCAAGAGCCTCAAGATGAAGCCGCTGATCCTCACCAATGGGATTAAGCTGGAAAACAACCGCCCGATGGTAGAAGAACTCAAGCGCGCCGGGGCGATTGGTTTTACCTTCCACATTGACAGCGAACAGCAGCGCCCGCACTGGAAAGGCAAGTCCGAAACTGAACTGTTTGAACTCCGCCAGTATTACGCTGATATGGTGCATGATGTCGGTCACATGACTGCCTTCTTCGGCATGACGGTCTATCCTGGCAACCTGGATTTTGTGCCGGAGATGATCCGCTGGGCGAACAAAAACATTGACCGGGTACATGGCCTGGTGTTGATCGGCTATCGCAACGCCACCATGAACGGCGACTATGACTATTACGCCGATGGCAAGAAGATCAAGCTGGAAACCAGCTACGTGTTCGAGGACACCCAGGAATCATACCTCGAATCGAAGGACATCTATAAGAAGATCAAGGATGAGTTCCCGCATTACGAGACCTCGGCCTATATGGGCGGGACGAACGCGATTGATAAGATGACCTGGCTCGTTTCGGCGCAGCTTGGCAACCGGCACCAGATGTACGGCTCGGTGGGAGCGAAGGTGATGGAACTCTTCCAGACATTCCACCACTTGCAGCACGGCACCTATGTGATCTACTCGCCCAGCAACAAAATTCCGAAGATTGCCATGCTGCTCGGCCTGTTTGACAAGGGCGTGCGCCAGTTCAATGGCAAGTTCCTCAAGGACGTGCTGCGCCACCCGCTGCGTCTGTTCCAGCCCATCTATGTCCAGAGCATCGGCATCATCCAGGGGCCAGACCTGCTGGAAGATGGCCGCGTGGATATGTGCGAAAGCTGCCCGGATATGACGGTATGGGATGGCAAGCTGGTACATTCCTGCCGCATGGACGAGTGGCGGTTGTACGGCAGTTACGTCGTGGCCCAGCGTAAGGTGGAAGAAGGCGCAGAGATTGAAGTCAACGGCAACGGCAATGTCATCGCGCCGGACGCGATCCCGGTGAATAAGGACATCATCAACCCGAACTAAATGCCGTATCCGGCCAGTTCGTTTTGATTGCTGTAGAGGAGGGTCTCAGACCCTCCTCTGCTTTTCTTTCAGTAATGGCCTCATCTCTGCACATTGCGGCGCAGCGGTGGCGAGGCCGGGTTTATCCCCGCAGCCGGTCAATCCGTCGCTGTAAGTACGGCGAGAAGTGCCCCGCGTACCGTTCCCACAGTTCCGGGCGCTGCCAGTCATCCCCGGAGACACGCCCCCGGCACAGCGGCGACCCGCACAGACAGGCGAACTCGTCATACGGGCTGCCGTCACACATCGCATAATCGAAACACACTTCCTCACCGGGTGCGATGTCCCGGCGGGCGATCACCGCCACCTGCCCATGAAACCAGGCATTCGGGTCGCAGGCGTGGTTGACGAAATGCGCCGGTTCTTCCCGCAGCGGCGCGATATAGTGGTCTTCCTCAATCTGGAGGATATGCACCTGGTCAGCCGGGGGCAGTTGTGCCAGCCGCGCCCCATCTATGAGTTCGCCCATATAGATCGCCAGCAGTTCGCCTGCCGCTACCGGCTCTACGGCGAATAGTCCGCCGAAGCCTTTAGCGGGGATATGCCGGGCAGCCAGTTTGGGCGATGTGTAACAGGTGGGACGGTCTGCCATCTTACGACGCCTCCGCGATGCGAATAGACTGCAATGCCTGGATACGGCGCAGCAGGTAAGGGGAGAAATGTTCGCCGTACCGCGACCAGAGTTCCGGCATTTTCCAGTCGTTGCCGGTCACCCGCCCCCGGCAGTCCACCGTGCCGCAGTGACATTCAAATTCGTCATACGGGCCGCCGTCGGTCATGGCATAGTCGTAGCAGATTTCCTCTCCCTGCGCGATGTCACGCAGCGCGACAAACGTGATTTGCCCGGCGACACCCACATTCGGCGTACAGGAATGGTTGATCCGGTAGGCATTCTCTTCCTGAATCGGGCAGATATAGGCGTCTTCCTCAACCTGTATGCTGAAGGTGTGGCCGGTATGCGCCAACCCGGCCTGATTGAGGATTTTACCGCCCATCACCAGCAGCAGTTCACCCGCGCGAATCGGTTCGCGGGCGAACATGCCCAGTCCTTTTTCTCCGGCCAGGCGCACTTCCAGTCTGGGCGAAAAGTAACACGAAGACTCTTCAGAATCCCTCATTTTGAAGCTCCTACCTGCTATCAGGTTGTCTTGGTGGGCGTAAACCAACGCCCTAAAAGGATGGGGAAAACGTGCAATTGTGGCTGATCGTTGTGAGGTCAGTCATAAATTCAATTATAGTAATAAACGCTGCGCAATCAAGCGATAATGATGAGAAAACTCACAGCAGTGCGTCAGCGATAGCGGCGATGGCCGAAAGCACCTGGCGTGGCAGACGCTGGCGCAGCGCCCATTCCGCGATAGACTGGCGCAGTTCCAGCGGCACGAGCCGGAACAGGACATTGACATTGTGATCGGCCAGGCTGGGCGCGTCGGGGCGGTCAAACACTTTGCTCCCCAGGAACGGGTCGAATTTCCAGGGATAACCGCGTGGCCGCAGCGCAGGCCGGAAGGGGTGGTCATAATGGTTTTCCGCCAGGACTTCCCCGCTGACGGGGTCCACCAGCGAGAGATTCACCCGCTCGATCTGTTTCGGCGCGAACCGCCACTTGGTGTGAACCAGCCGTTGTGCCCGGTTAGCTGGCAGCGATACCGGGTGTGTCTCTTCGGTCAGAGTCCGCCCGTCACTGCCCAGAACCTGCCAGCGGAGCTGGACTGCCGGGTAGTCGTGGGGCGTATCGTTGAAGACCCACAGCGCCACCGGGCGACGGTGATTATATTCCAGCGCGACATGCAGAGGAACTGAGGCGCGGCGCAGCGCGTCATACCCGCCTTTGGGCTGGCGCGTCGCATCCAGCACGCCACATCCCACCTGTGGCACGAGGTCGGTCAGCCAGAAGTGGATGTAACCCCCACAGCCGGAAGCGCGCAGGCGGCGTATATGTTCGGTCTGGTACTGTACCAGTTCGGCCTGGTACTGCCACAGCGTCTCAATCTGGTCTTCCAGGTGGGAGAGCCGCTCCCAGACTTCCGGGTACTGGCGCAGCGTGCTGGCGGCGGCAGGGGCTTCAAAGCCGAACTCGGTGTTCAGCCGGAAGGTGTGGCGGTAAATATCGGTATAGCGTGCCGACCAGATCGCGCCGTAATAGGTGTGGATGTCACCGGCGCGCTCCCAGTCGTCGGGAATCTGGCCGGAACAGATGAAAACCGGGCGGGTCGGGTCTTGCTGGCAGGCATCGGCGTAGAGCGCCGGGTCAGGCCGGATTTCCAGGTTGCGGCGGTGGGTATAGACCATCGTCGGCTCGTTGTGACACGCCCAGGTGATTACCGCCGGGTGATTGCCCAGCAGGTCTATCATGTCGCGCTGCATTGTTAGGGCGCGGGCTTCAAATTCGGGGGAATCATCCTGCGTCCAGTTGAGTTCAAAATCCTGGAAGATCAATATCCCGGCGCGGTTGCACAGGTCATAGAGTTCGGGCGGCGCGACATGCACATGCACCCGCAACAGATTGAGATTCGCCTCGCGCGCAAAGGTCACATCCCGCCCCAGCCGGTCAGCGTCCCACTCGGAAAGGTACAGCCCCGGCATATATGACGAGCCGCGAATAAACACGGGGCGTTCGTTAATAAAATAGGTGAAGCGCTTCGGAGAGCGTTCCAGCCGGACGGTACGGATGCCGAAGACTTCCTGATGTCGCGCCGTATGCCGGCCATTGCGCCCCTGTAGATTGATCGTCAGGCGGTAGAGATTCGGATCGCCCTGATCCCAGGGCCACCACAGGCGCGGGTCGGGGATGTCGAGGTGATAGTCAAGCTGGTGCGTGCCGGGCGGCAGTTCCAGCGGGGCGGCGGACATCGCTCTGTCGCTCTTGTGGTTTTCCCCTTCGGCCTGCAAGCCGAGCGCGCCGCCCCAGGTTTCCCCGGTGGCGTTGGTCAGCGTGACGCGCACATCGGCCCGGCCATCCAATGCCGTGCGGATACGAACGTGATCTATGCTCACGCCGTCATCCAGCAGCAGCCAGACCGGACGCCAGATACCGAGCGGGTTGACATCCGGCGGGATGACGCCTTCGCCGTGTTCGTACAGCCCTTTCACCAGGCCGCGAATTACATGGTTGATCGGGTATGTGCCGCCGGGGTTGGGTTCATCCCAGGGAGACGTGACACGCACCGCCAGTTCGTTGGGGGCGTCCGTCCGCAGATAGCCGGTGATGTCGAAGGTGAACGGCGCGAAGTGGCCTTCATGCTCGCCAACAAACTGCCCGTTGACCCATACCGCCGCGAAATAGTCCACCGCCTCAAAGCGCAGCCGGGCGCGACTGAATGGCACATCGGGGACGGTGAAGGTCTTACGGTAAATCCAGGCGTGGCGGTTGATGTCGCGGATATGGTCGCCCCAATAGGGCTGGTCGGGATACAGCACCGGTTGGAGGTGGGCGCATTCCGGCACAATGACCGGCGAGTCGCCGGTTGTCTCCGGCAGTCCGGCGGCGTCAAGCGCGACGGGTTCGGCCTGCCACGTCCCGCTCAGGCGGTGGACTGCCGGGCGGGATGGGTCATCGCCAGGGTTGAAATCAAGCATGAATAAACACCTTCCTATGGTTTAAGCAGCGCCGTGAACCAGGCATAGGCCATTACTTGCAGGTATAAGGTCACAAGTTGGTCTGGCCGCTTCCGGACATACTGTTAATTTCTCTCACCACTTTTGAGCCATCACAGTTTGATGCTGACCAGCATTTGCGGATGGCTGCCGTCGTTCTCCGCTACGACGATGTCCTCACTTTTAGGGTCGTCAAAGCGGTGGGTGACGAAGGCGATCTTCGTTCCGTCCGGCGACCAGGAAGCCTCAAAGTAGGCCCGCTCGCCTGGAAGGCGAATCGTCACTGTGGTATGCTCGCTCATATCCATCAATGTGAGGTCGCCCCACTTTGAACCGAGTGCCAGGAACAGGAGCTGCTGACCGTCAGGCGAATATACCGGCGCGCGCCCATGATCCCAGAGTGTGTGTCGCGCTGTGCCGTCGAGGTTAATCTGCTCGATCTGTTCCTTGTTCTGTTGAATTGAACAAAACACGATCTGATCGCCAAGTGGTGACCAGGACGGCCATTGGTAGCTGTCCACGTCTCCGCTATCGGTAAGCGCCTGAAGGTGACTGCCATCACGATTCATGACGTAGAGATTGCCGAGCGCGCTCCCGGTGAAATGCACGACGAAGGCCAGGCTCTGGCTATCCGGTGACCAGACCGGACGCCCAATATTGCCGAGTGTCGTCAGACGCCGCTGATCGCTGCCATCCGCCGCCATCACGTAGAGCGACTGAAATTCGTCGCCCTCCCGGAGCGATAGAAAGGCGATAAACTGTCCATCCGGCGAGCGGACAGGGTCAACCCCTCCCGGCGCATAGTAAGTTGGACGCCAACCGACATCCGGCGTGAGCGCGACCCCGGCCTCGCCAGACAGGGGAGTCTGATAAATTTGGGCCTGGTCGTTGACTTCCAGCACGGAGAGAAGCGCCTGTCCATCGGATGACCAGGCGGGTGTCATATTCAGGGGATCAACATCGGTGATGCGCTGTTGCTCTCCATCCAGATTAACGACGAAGAGACCGTCCCGGCTCGCAAAGGCCAGCGCCTGACCGTCCGGCGACCAGACCAGGGCTTGAATGATGGCAGTGTAACCCCCGGCCTGTGCCGGCATGACGATCAGACTCAACGCGAGGAATAGACCTATAACGAATGATAACCCCGTCCTTGACACGACAACCTCCGGCGCACAGCGCATCAACATCGTTTTCCTTATAGCTACTTCATAGCTACTTCTGCGGATAAGCACATAAGCCCTGTTCCTGAGCAACCACCACGATTCCGAATGATTGAGCGTATCAACAGCGAAGCCAAGTCCACTGAGGCGATTCAGGAAGTACATGACCGCCCGGTTTTTCTCGGTGTTTCATTGCAGAACCGCATGAATGCCCGGCGAATAACATGCCTCGCCCCTGCTCGTAACCTATAACTCTGCCCTTTTTAACGCGACGGTAGGCCCGATGCCAAGCAAATTGGGATAGTCTGCCTAACCAACGCAGTAGCGCAGCGCCGGGTTATCCTCGCGCTCCACCTCATCCAGGTTGCGGACGGAGATTTCACCATGTTCATAGAGGTACTCGACGTGTGCGCCCACTTCTTCCAGCGCCATCAGAATCTCGTAGCCGGTTTTATCGGGATACATCGCCTTCGAAATATCGCTGATGGTGATCGGCTCATCCGCCGCCCGGATGATATCCACCACCCGCCCCAGTTTACGCTGGTGGCTGGCGAACATGTCCTCAATGCGGGCGTAGACATCGTAAATCGGGTCTTCATGCCCGCCCAACGCGACGCGAATACCGCCGATCAACCGCACTTTCGCCAGCGATTCCAGGTAATGTCCCAGCCCGGTATAGTGCGTGATGCTCTCCGGCGCCTGGTGCGGCGTCGTGCGCGAGAGAATATGGTCGGCGCTGATAAAGACATCCCCCAGTTGAATCGCCACCTGCCCCGGACAGTGGCCGGGAACATGGTAGAAGCGCATCCCATCCAGCGGCGCATTCTCGTTCAGTGTGATACCCACCGGCACGGAGCGGACATGCTTTTTCGAGAAGCCGTACATTTCCATGAGTGCGCCCCGCAGTTCCGGCTTCACCCCGGCGCGTTCCAGGTAGACGCGCAGATCCTTCGTGGCGACAATCACCCGTTCCTCGTAGGCCGTCAGCACGCGGCGGTCAATCGGGTGGATGCCGACCTGCGCCCCGGTCTGCTCAACCATGAACGCCACGCCGCCGAAGTGGTCAATGTGGCCGTGCGTCACCAGGATGCGCTGGATGTCGCGCAGCTCAAAGGCTTCACCAAAGTCGTCTCGCACCGCCTGAATCCCGGCCAGCAGGTGGTCGTTACTGCTGCCATAACCGGAGCCGGTATCTACCAATGTGATCGGCCCGGCGTCGAAAATCAGGTAACAGTAGGCGATGAACTGCGGGAAGGCTTCCACCGGAATGCGGTAAATCCGTGCCCCGGCGCTGGAGCGGAACTGTTCAATCGGGGGGAGTGAAGTCATGATAGAGGCTGCCTTTCTGTATGCAGCCCCATTAAAGCACAACCGGCAGTCGAAAACGAGAGCCAAGCCATAACGCCTGAATCTCAGCCGCCAGCGAGGGCGGAACAGGTATTGCAGAATCGGCTCCCGCCCCGTTTGTTGAGAGGACGACACTTTTTAAAATGGATGGTACTTTCTCCCGTAGGGACGCACCGCCGTGCGCCCCTACCGCCCCCGATCTGAGGGAGCAATAGGGAAAAGTGTCGTGTCGTGAACCCCATTTGCGGGGAGGGCTGGGGAGGGGTCAGAAAAGCCATAACGCCGCAGGGCGATTACTCTACCGGTTAGCACTGTAACCTGGGGGTCAATAGTCCTTCAGCACATCGAAATCGGGCAGCAGGCGGCGAATCGTGGCGGCCAGCTCCGCATGGCGCATCCATACATCCCCGGCGCGGCGGATGAGGCGCTGGTACTTCTCGAACCAGTAGGTATCGTTAGAGGCGGTGGTCGGCTCGGTCATAAAAGGTCGCCCGGTGATCTCTGCCAGTTCGTATGTCCAGCCGATCTGCCCATCCAGCCGGATGAGGGCATCATCGAAGGCCTCAAACGACTCTTCCAGCGCCATGTGGGTGAATCCAGTGCGCGACTTTGAGCGCAAATCCAGGTACTTGCTGACATGCGCCGTGTAGAGTTCCCAGTCAATTTTGCCGCCCTGCACCTGCTGGTTCAGCACCTCGATATAGCGCCCGTTGATAAACAGCCACAACCGTTCCAACTGGCGCCGGTCTGCCGGGCTGACGCGCAGGCCGCTCTGTTCGTTATCCAGGTAGCGAACCAGCGTGGCGTAGAGCAGGTTCAGCCCTTCCACCGTGATACCGGCGGCCATGTCAATATGCTGGATTTTTTCAAGCGTATCCGGCACCTGCACCCGCGCCCGCACCAGAATCGGGACAATGTGCTTGCGCAGTTTTCGCGCCTCGTCCAGCTCACGCAGGCACCACTCGGAACGGAGCGATTCTTCCGACATCAGGAAAATGAAGTGCTGGCAGGAGGTGATTTCCTTGACGATTTCCGCCCACCATTCCTCACCACCATGTAAATTCTCGTCGAACCATACATGGTCAAAGGCTTTCCGCAGCAGGCCAGCCAGCCGCTCGGTGATCGGCAGGTCAACCCGGCTGTAACACATAAAAATCTGGCTCATCATCCGCACCTATCTACAGGACAGCCTGTTCGGTGTGTGGCTGCCGCGCACCCCACAGCAGGGCCAGCGCGCCACCGACCAGCAGCCCGGCCAACCCCCAGGCGGGAGCGCGTTCGAGCATCGCCAGGATCAGCGGCAGCGGGTAATCAGGGTAAATATGAGAATGCAGCGCCGTCTTGACCAGCATCAACCCGGCAGCGGCCACCGCCCCGCCAGCGCCCACGACCAGCCCCGCCAGCGCCCCGCTCAACAGCAACCAGCGCCGGGGGATCACCCGCCCACCAAACCGGCTTATCACGGCGAGTCCCCCGACCATCAGCGCGAGTCCCGCGCCCAGCACGGCCACCGGCCAGACATGATTATCTTCCGGGGAGAGCCACAGGAAAACCAGCAGCCCGTAGCTGATTGCCCCCAACCGCAGGCGCAGAGTCAGTGCCGGCAGACGCATCACGCCCGTTCAAAATCGAAGATATGGGATTGGTATGGCGCGAGGTCTACGTACAGACCGACGCCATCCAGTAAATCGCCCTGGCGCAGATACAGGTCACCGTTCAGCACGTCGTTCAGGTGCCAATCGTGCTGCGGGATGTCCGGCCAGCCCTCCAGCCTGACATGCGCCTGGGACTGCACGCCGGTCAGGTTGACGACCACGAGACGATACGCGCCATTCTGCTGCCAGCCATAGGCGATCAGGTTCTTATGGGATTCATTGTTCTGTCCGGGCACGACTTCAAACAGCCGCCAGTCACCCTCAGCATAAATCGGGTGACGGATTTCCGCCAGCAGCCGCTTGTAGAAGGCGTGCAGCTCTTCCTGGACAGGCTCGTAAGGCTGCCGTCCAATCTGCACCGGGAGCTTCACCCGACGCCCTTCGAACTGTCCCTGGTGGAGCAGTGCCCCGCCGGGCAGTGTGCAGACGAGCGTGGCGGCAGGCTGGCTGCGCTGTGACCCCAGGGTTTCGGCGGCCCGCGCTTCGTCATGGTTTTCGATGAAGCGGATAGAGCGCCGCTGATAATCCACTCCGGCGGTCAGATGCGCCCGGATTTCGCTGACGTTACCTTGCATCACCAGATCGTAGAGGTGCTTATCGTAGGTATAGGCGAACCCCAATTCCTGTAAGCGGGCTTCCATCCCCCAATAGACCTCCGCGATAAACTGGAAGTCGGGAAACTGCGCATGTACCGCCGGAATGATGTCGTCCCAGAACTCCTGATCGGGGGCGCTGGTGATATGATCGCCCCAGGTGCGCTTGAATACTTCGTTGAGCATGAGCATCGCCATATCACAGCGGATGCCATCACACTGCGCGGCGATATCCAGCAAGGTCGCCAGGACTGCGGCGCGCAGCCCCTTGTTGAAGGCGTTGAGCTGCGTGGTATCAATCCAGCCGGGGAAATACGGGTCACGACCATGCGCGACGACGATAAGCTGCCCGGTGGCAGACCGGGCACTGAAGTAATTGCCGGGGTTCTTCTTCAGGTCGCTGGGAGAGCCTAACACCAGATAGTCAGGATGCACCCGCACCCAGGCATGGTCGGTGGCGATATGGTTCGGCACAAAGTCCAGAATGAGCAAAATACCACGTTCGTGCAGCCGCTGGCGGAACTTCGCCAACCCGCGCGCCCCGCCCAGGTTTTCATCCACCAGGTAGGCGCCGACAGCATAGGGCGAGCCGATGATGTCATCATGAGTCAGGTCGGGCAAAGCGGGCCTGTACTCAGCAGCGTATTTTCCGGCGCTGGCGCGGGCTGCCGGGCTGCGCCACCAGACACCCATCAGCCACACCACGTTACAGCCGGTATCCACAATCTCGTCCAGCGCATGATCCGGCAGGTTTTCCAGCGTGACCGGCCAGTTATAACCCCGGCTCAGGCTGTCCAGCCATACCCAGGTATTGATTTCATAGATGATCGGTTTTTCCGGCCAGGCGATCACATGGCGCTCCTGTGATTGGTTGAGCAAAACAGCATCATAATACACCGTAATGGAGCGACATTTCAACGAACTTACAGGTGGAGGATTGCGTCAAAAAGGAAATTTCGCACTGATGATCGTTTCTGGCCTTTTTTACCCCCTCTCAATCTCCCCCGCCAGCAGGGAAGACTTGTTTGCCCTGCCTGACCGACTCCCGCCCCGTTTACGGGGAGGGTTGGGGAGGGGGCAGAAAAGGCTGTTGGCTGCTGGCTGTTGGCTGCTGGCTGCTGGCCGTTGGCTGCTGGCGGTTGGCTGCTGGCTGCTGGCGGTTGGCTGCTGGCTGTTGGCCGTTGGCTGTTGGCTGCTGGCGGTTGGCTGCTGGCCGTTGGCGGTTGGCTGCTGGCGGTTGGCTGCTGGCGGTTG
>JACKCG010000011.1 GCA_020634135.1 Anaerolineaceae bacterium
ATGTCCACTGGACTGGAGAGAGGGGCAATAGAACTCAACAGGTCGTAGGCATTTCTTCCTAGAAGTCGTTTTAATTTTGTAATTTCCTGAAATACTTCCGGTGCCTGAATTAAGTGCAGATAGAACAAAGTTCCCCCTGAAAATGCAGCTACATTCTGCCCCCTTCGTTACTTATATATGTCTACCCTGTGGGGCCGGTGACGGGGGTACTACTCTACTCCTATAGACCCATTTGTGAAAAACGTATATTGTTGCGAGGAAGTCAAAGTTTAATTGAGGTTTGCCCATGCGATCAACACGACATCTCATGATTCTCTTAATTCTTGGCCTGTTGCACAGCGCACTTTCAGTCATACTGGTCACGCCGGCAGTGGCCCAGGATGTGCAGGCCGTCAGTAGCGAATGGACACAGGATGCCGGGAATGCCCAACGTACTGGCTATATTGGTGAGGAACCACTTGAACCCTGGACTCTTCTCTGGACATGGAACGGCGCGGACGCAAACGGCAGCGCTGGCGGGCATTTTTATGATGCTCCGCCGGAAGCCCGCACAGTGACCGGAGGGAGTTATGTCTATGCGCCCGCTGGCAGCAGTGGCTTGTATGCCATAGCCAAAACCGATGGCCGTCAGGGTTGGCGGGTTACAGCAACCAGCTTTAATGCGACCCCGGCCTATGAAACGGCCAGCGGCTATCTGTTTGCCGGAGGTGCCGACGGCAAACTTTACAAGATTGATGCCCGTAACGGCAGCGTTGTCGCCATATATAATGCGGGTAATCCCCTTAACAAGCCGATGCTGTTGGTGAATGGATTTGTTTTTGCTGTTACGGACAGCGGCCAGCTTCACAAAGTCAATACAGCCAGTATGGCCGCCGCCTGGGTTTATTCGGCTAATGCGCCCATCGCCACGCCGCCCAGTTACTCCGCCAGCCGGGATATGCTTGTTTATGCTACCAACGATCTGTATGTACATGGTGTCAACAACGGTAACGGCTCACAGCGTTGGCGTGTCAAGCCCACACCGAATACCGCCGGATTTCCTAATGAAATGGATGGTATGTGGCCGGTGATTGCCGAGCAGCATGGGATTGTGTTCGTGCGGATGCGTTTGGACCACAATGCCGGTCTGTGGGGTGGGCCTGGTCCCGGTGGCATGTATCCCAACACGAACGCTGAGACGCGCACGTTTCTTCAGAACAACCCGCAGCTCAAAAACCTGTTTGCCTTGAGCCTGGATAGCGGCGCAGAAACCTTTGTCCCGGCAGTGGGCTACGGTGGCCCGGAGGGCATGGAAAATGGTACGCCATATCTTGATGTCGGGCCGGTGCCGGTTATCCGCACCTATCCGAACGGCGATGAAGTCGCCTATATCATTTTTCGCAGTGGACAGGGGAATCCGCCCGATGGCCGCTGGGACTCGCATATGGGCGAAATGGTGCTGGATAACACAACTGTGCCGGGACTGGTCGCGGGGGATCTGCGTTTCATTTCATTTCCCAACTCCTACTTGCATATCACAGATGAACAGGGACCATTCAGCCTTGCGGGGGATACGATTTTCCGGGCGCACTGGGGTGCAACCGAAAGTACGCGTATCACCAATCGCTCGGATAACCTGGGGCTGACGTATAATAATCCGATAACCTCCTCAATTCACCCGGCGATCATTCGCCGCCAGACTGCCTGCGGTAGTTTTAATGCAGTAACCCACTGGACAACCTGTGGACTGACCCTTTATAACGATGGGCGCTATTGGAGTGGGCCAGGTTGGTGGGCATATTGGAACGACTATGATCCACCGGAAAGCCCATCCCGCAGCGCGTATTCCTCCGGGGTGCTGCCCGGATATGTCTATGTGAGCAGCGGTCTGATTATAGTAGAGGGCAATGGCGGCGACCTGATGGTTTTCCGGCACAGTGGCACGGTTGCCCCGGTGCCGACAGCCATCCCAACTAGCCCCGGGCAGCCAACGGTTGTACCCACTAACACGCTTGCGCCGACAGTTGTACCAACCAGCCAGCCCCAACCCACGACTACACCTGTGCCGACCAATATACCAACGGTAGCGCCGACTCAATCGGCAGGAACGCCCCAGGTGACCTCACTAGCGGCCAATGCTGCTCAGGTTGGGCGCTATGAAAAGTATGAAGTTACATTCCAGATCAACAAGAGCTATCCGGCAAATTCCATGCTACCGTACTATTACTATGACCCCAGCGACCCGCGTGGCGTGGATGGTATCACGATTGACGGTCATTTCATCACACCATCCGGCCAGGAGCAGGTTGTCCCGGCTTTCTATCACCAGCAGTACCAGGGAACCGGGACACAGCTGACAGCGACTAATGTCTTCTCGTGGAAGCTGCGTTTTGCGCCGCAAGAAACCGGCGATTATAACTACTATATCACCATCACCGATCGCAACGGCACGACCCGACACCCTGCGAATGGCACGCTGGCGTTTACGTCTACCGAGTCGAATCGTAAAGGGTTTGTGCGGGCCTCGACGCGTGATTCCCGTTTCCTGGAATACTCCAATGGGGAAAGTTTCGTGCCGATTTCAAGCGGCCATCAGTGGTGGGCATTCGGGCAGGGGCGCAGCCTGGATTTCGAGCGCACCTTTGAGGAATATGCTCGCTATGGTATCAACCTGACCCGTATCTGGGATCAGAATGATGGATATGGCCTGACTGTAGAAGGCCACTTCGATGCCTATAATTACCCGGATGATTTCAATCCGATAGATCGAGGAATTGACATCGGCAGCCTGCCCAAAGGCACGCAAATGAACCAGCGCGGCAATTATGAAGAAGACCGAATCATTGAGGCCGCCGAACGCAATGGAGTTCAGATTATCCTGGGTTCGCATGGCGACCCATTCTGGATTTGGGATGCTTCAGTCTATAATGAAAGCTGGAATCCGAATCCGGTGGCGATGGATGACCCGGCGCACCTGCGGTACTGGCAGCGTAATTTCCGCTATCGGGTGGCGCGGTGGGGCTATTCCACTGCCGTCATGGCCTGGGAAGTCTGGAATGAACATGGGCATGTCCTAGCCAATTCAGACGCCTATCGTTTCTACCAGACGTATGGACAGTACCAGATTCAGACCGACCCGTACCGCCATCTGCGTACCACGTCGCAGGGGTCACAGGCCTGGAGTCCTGATTTCTGGTCATCTTCAGCATTCGACATTGCCAGCTACCATGACTACATGATGATCTCACGTTACCCAGCTGAACTGACATATGATGCAGCCAATTTCGTGTACCGTTTTGCCCAGTGTTTGCGTACCGCAGACGCACGCAACTGCGGGCTGGGATTGGGAGATGGCTCGACCTGGAATGGCCCGGCGAAGCCGATTTTCTGGGGCGAACTCGATAGCGGGACAACGCAGTGGAATCAGGCCAATATCAACCCGAAAGCCACGCACGATGTACGCTGGGCAGGATTGTTCTCCCCGATTGGCATGGCCCCGATTGATTGGTATTGGGATCAACAGTCGGCGGCATTCATCGCCACCAAACATGCTGAAGCAGGTATCGCCAGTCGTTACTTCCAGGGCGTGGATTATGCCGGGCTGAACTTCACCTATCTATCCACCGACGATGTGCGGAATACGTCACAATCCATTGCAGTGAGCAACGCAAAACTGCGTGTGCTGGGGATGCGTGCGGCGAACGGGGCACAGGCCTTTGCCTGGGTACAGAATCGGGATAATTCCCGCTGGGATCAGGGTGTTAACAACAACCCGCTCAACGCGACCTTCACCATCAACCAGATGGCAAGCGGTAATTACCGGGTCGAAATCTGGGATACCTACACCGGACAGGTGACCGATGGCGGAATTGTCGCCGCCAACAATGGCGCAGTGACGGTGCAAGTCAGTAACTTGACGAAAGACGTGGCGGTGAAGATTATTTCCACGACGCAGCAGCCGCCTGCTACACCCGTTCCGACGATGACAATGGCACCGACAGCTACTCCACTGCCAACCGAACCGCCAGTGCAGCCAACGGCTACGCTGCTCCCAACCGAACCGCCGGTACAGCCAACAGCTACACTGCCTCCAACCGAGCCACCGGTACAGCCGACGCTGCCCCCGCTGCCCACTCAACCGCCAGTTTCCGAAAGTCCAGGGCTATGGCTCGCTGTTTCTCCGGCGCAGGCCAATGTGGGCGAGACGGTTTCGATGCAGTTGAACCTGAACAATGTAAGTAATCTCTTCGGCTTGCAAGTGAACTGTGTGGTGGATCCGGCTATCTTAGGTGGCATGACGCACCAGGGCAGTGAAGGTTTCAACGACGGCAATGGCCTGTTCATTGACCAGGGGTATCAGGTTGGAGATGGTTCCTGGAGCGTGGCGACCACCCGCATAAAACCCAACGGCCCAATTGAGGGCAGCCTGACGGCCTTTAGCCTGACCTACCTTGTTCAGTCCGCTGGCGTCACGCCAATGACCTGTAGTGTGTTGGGTGTGGACTCCCTTGGACGTGATGTGCCGCTGGAAATCACCAGTACGCTTTTCACCGGAATTGATAACAGGCAACCAACGGTTGAACCGACGCAGCCCGCAGTACCGACGGTGCCGGTTGAGCCGACACAGCCCGCAGTACCGACGGTGCCGATTGAGCCGACGCAACCGTGAAACGGCCACGCCGATCAACGCTGGTGCCGTTCACGCTGCCAGTGGAAACACCAATACCGCCGACGGTCACGCCACAGCCCGCCGGGTGCATTTACCATTATGGTATGGCGCAGACCGGGCGCGGATGACCACCCGGTGACTGTTGGTATCTACAGCAGTGGCACGGTGGAACTGCTGGTTGAACGACCACCGGGGCGAGCGGCAGCTTCCAGTTTACGGATGTCCCGCCAACACCATGTGCTGATGCTGAAAGCGCCACAGTCGCCACACTGGCTTATCTGGTGACAGTTAGCGGTGATGGGCAGGTATTGACCGGGTCAGGCGATCCTGCCATGGGCGATGTGGACGACAACAGCACGATCAATGTGCAGGATGCGGCACTGTTGGGCGAACTTCGTCTGGATAGGCGCTGGTGCCGATGCGAACCTGAATGGGATGCCCACATTGACATCCGTGACCTGGTATGTGATCGGTTCAAACTTCAACCTGACTTCACCGGTGACAGGCCAGTAACAGATTATCGGACTATGCTTGAGGGTGGCCATGGCCGCCACCCCATACTTTTAAAATGGGGTGTTCGTCTACGGTGTTATGCCCGGCAGGCCTTCCAGATAGTGAACCACTGCTGGCGGGTGAGAGACCGCGACCTCGCTTCCACCGCAGCCCGGACACGTTCCAGTTTGCCGGTTCCCAGTACCGGCAGAGGGTGTGAGGAGTGCGAGCAGCCAGCCAGCGCCACCTGGTCGAGCGCTGCGCCGCCCAAAGCCGCGCTAATTCTTCAATAGCGTTCCGCAGCCGTGTTTCCGTTCCCATCGCCAACGAATAACGCGCTGCCGCCAACAGGCGACCATGCCATCGGTGTAACCCGGTGCTGCTGGCAGATCGAGCGTGCCATCGTGCAGGGCATCCGTGTGCATCACCGAAATTTCCACCTGATTCAGTGACGAGCGGAAAGTCCAGCGGATGCCAGCAGGTCAAACTGCAATGGCGTGAAGTTTGATACGCCAAAATGCAGCACTTTGCCCGCCGCCCGCAACTGCGTGAAGGCTTCCGCCACCGCATCAGCATCCATGAGCAGGTCGGGGCGGTGGATGAGCAGCAGGTCAATCCGGTCGGTATGCAATTCGCGCAGGGAGTTTTCCACGCTGGCGAGGATGTGCGCTGTACTGGTGTCGTAATGGGGTAGATGGCGTTCCGGCGGTTGGGCGAAACCAGCTGATACCGCACTTTGTCACGATTTCGATCTGGTCACGCGTTTCGGCGGATGGCTAAGGCTTCCCGAAGAGCGTTTCGCAGGTGTAGCGGCCATAAATATCGGCATGGTCGAAAGTCGTCACGCCCATATCCAGGCAGCCCTGAATCCAATCCGCGATGGCGGCCTTGTTCATGCCCCACTGGTTGAGGCGCATCATGCCGGGGATGGTTCGGGAAAAAGTCGGCCCCCCGGCGGCCAGTTGAATACGGGATGAAGTGGTCATGGGTCTATCTGCTCCCCTCTACCCGTGCCGCCGCATGAAGCGCGCGATCCGTTCCAGCGCCTCTTCGATGTTTTCCAGGCTGGTCGCATAACTGGCGCGGACGAAGCCCCGGCCACTTTCGCCAAAGGCGTTGCCCGGAATCATCGCCACCCGCTCCTCTTTCAGCAGCGTCTCGCAGAACTGCTCGTCACTCATGCCGCTGGCAGCAATGCTGGGGAAGGCATAGAACGCGCCGCGTGGCTCGAAGCAGGTCAGCCCTAGCTCGTTAAAGCCACCGACGATGGTTTTCCGCCGCGTGTCATACTGCTGGCGCATGGATTCCACATCATCTTCGCCATATTGCAGCGCCGCCAGCGCCGCGACCTGTCCCATTGTGGGCGCGGACATGATGAGGTACTGGTGCAGCTTGCGGATTCCCGCCATGATCTCCGGGGTGGAGACGGCATAGCCGATGCGCCAGCCGGTCATGGCGAAGGACTTGCTCACGCCGCTAAGGACAATCGTGCGGTTGTACATGCCTGGCAGCGAGGCGAAGCTCTTGTACTGGATGCCATAAACCAGGCGCTCGTAGATCTCGTCGGAGATCACCACCAGGTCATGTTTCTCGGCGACAGCGGCGATTTCCAGCATCCGCTCCTGGCTGAGGACTGCGCCAGTGGGGTTGTTGGGGTAGTTGATGAGGATGGCTTTGGTGCGCGGTGTGATGGCCGCTTCCAGCATCGCGCCGGTGACCTGGAAGTTATCTTCCACCAGCGTTTTTACCGGCACGGGGATGGCGCCGGTCATATGTACTGCGGCGGCGTTGGAGACGAAGCACGGTTCCGGCACGAGCACCTCGTCGCCGGGGTTGGTGACGGTCTTGAGCGCCAGCCAGAACCCCTCACTCACGCCTACTGTCACCAGTATCTGGTTATCAGGGTTATAGTGCAGGCCGTAGAGCCGCTCGATATAGGCTGAGATGCCTTCCCGCAGTTCCTGCGTGCCGGAATTCGAGGTGTAGCGCGTCTGCCCGGCACGGAGCGACTCGATCCCTTTGTCAATGATATGCTCCGGCGTAACGAAATCCGGTTCACCGATGCCGAGGGAGATGACATCGTCCATTGTAGCGGCGATGTCGAAGTATTTGCGGATGCCGGAAGGGCGTAGCTGTTGAACACTGTCAGAGATAAAATTTCGCATGTTGTCAATCCATTGATTCGAGCAAAAAGGGGGTTTCCCCCTTCCGCCAGCTCACTTGATTACCCTGATTGTACCATTTCGGCGGGGGTGTATCCACACAGGGGCAGACCACTACAGCTAGTTGTGTTTATCCCGGTGGGTATGGATAGTTGGAAGGCCGCCAGCCGATGAGAACACTCCCATATTCATAGTACTCCGGCAGTTTCCAATTAAAGACCGGATCGAAGTCCGCCACAAACCCGATGTATAACATATAGGTATCTGCGCCCGCTCCTTGATGCGTGACCCAGGAACCAATCATTGCATCGGGTGAAAGTCTGATATTGCGCGGTGATCCATAACCAAGGGGAACCGGCTCTGGTGTGATGATGTCTTCTGGTGGCACTTCGGGTATATTCAGCGCCTGTTCAAGCGTGAGTATCGTTTCCTGCAGGAGCCACTCTTTAAAGATAATCTGCCCGTCCTCTGTCCAGCCCACACCGTTCTCGTAGACCGTTGGCGTATAAGTGACACGAACCTTGTCGCCAGTTGCCGCATTGACGAGGTAAATATCGCCTTCGTCGTTGGATATGGGCAATGTGCTGCTGGTCACGTACCTGTCTTGCAACCTGATGAGAAACCAGTTTTCGTCGGCTGACCAGATGGGATCGTAGTCGGCATAATATGAATCCAGGGCATTCAGGGTGATATAAGCGCGGTCTTGAACATTCATCACCACAAATGTATTGATCGAGCCGCCCAAAATCTGATCATAATCCACAAATGTCAGATAGGTTTCGGCAGGCGACCACTGCATATTGGAAACCCCCGAAGGATAAAGCGGCTCAACCCCATCTGTGGTTCGATACAGTTCCTGGGTCATTTCGTCCGCCAGATTGTACAGCCATAGGGTTCCATTCAAACCATCAGTAGTTGCGTAAACCAGGCGAGTGTTGTTCGGTGAGAGTGCCACACCTTCCACCGCGCAGGCCAGCGGCTCATCGTACAACCAGGCCAGCGCATCCACGTCGTAAAGGTTAAGGCAGTAAGTCTGGTAAGCGGGGCCATCCACCTCGTGAAAGCGTGCCAATAGATACCGGCCATCCAGCGACCAGGAAAAATAATCGTTGTCGCTGACTGCAAATGGGAGTTGGCTGGTTTCCCCAGTATAACCATTCACGAGGACGAGGTGATTGCCATCCCGGAAAAGAAACTGCGGCGCGGGCGCTTCGTCCTGGGTGTAAGCGGGTCGGGACATCAGCAGCGGGCAAAGGCTAATAAGGAAAATAGTCAACAGACGGTAAGGTATCTGTATGGGCATGATTTCACTCCATTTCACAACGCGAATCCCGCTTTGAATGTAGCACGCTATCGTCTCTTTTACCCAACGCTTAACCGCTGCTGTATCTCACCGTCCCACAGCCTGCGGGCTATCTGTTGGCGCAGGCAGATTGTGATGTTTAGTCACAGGCAAGGCAGGGCGGCTATCGTCACAGCAGACTCATTCTCCCTCAATTGCGTGGTTATCGGTCATCCTTCAGGAGCGCACTCGTATGCTCGATGTGTCCATCATCATTGTCAACTGGAACGGCAAAGACCTGCTCACCCGCTGTATCCAGGCGGTGCAGTCTACGGTGAAACAGGTCACTTATGAAATCATCGTCATTGATAATGCCTCCAGCGACGGCAGCCAGGCGATGGTGAAACAGGACTTCCCGGATGTGATCCTGATCGAAAATAGTGAGAATGCCGGTTTTGCCGGCGCGAATAACCAGGGCATGGCGATAGCCCAGGGACGCTACCTGCTGCTGCTCAACAGTGACGCCTTTGTGGAGGAAAACACGGTAGACGGCATGGCGGCCTTCATGGACGCGCATCCCGAAGCGGGTATGGCGGGCTGCAAGCTGCTCTACGAAGACAGAAGCCTGCAACCTTCCGCCTACCAGTTCCCGACGCTGAAAACGGAACTGTATATCGCGCTGCAACTCAACGCGCTGTTCCCTAAAAGCCGCGAATTCGGCCAGTTCGCCATGACGTGGTGGGACTTCAATGACGTGCGCGAAGTCGAGGCGATTATGGGGGCGTTCATGCTGGTGCGGCGCGAGGCGTACACGGAGGTGGGCGGCATGGACACCGGCTTTTTCATGTTTTCCGAGGAAATTGACTGGTGTATCCGCTTCAGGCGGGCGGGGTGGAAGACACTGTATAACCCGGCGGTGCAGGCCGTTCACCTGTGGGGTGGCAGCACCAAACGCATCCGGGAGGAAATGTTCATCCAGTTGTACCGCAGCAAAGTGCAGTTTTTCCGCAAGCACTACGGCACGGTTTCGGCAAGGGTGCTCAAGGGGATTATTGGTTTTTCCTGCTTGCTGCGGATCATCCCCGGCGCGGTGCTGTACCGCGTGCTGCGCCGCTCATCCGGGAGCGAGAAGATGATGCTCTACCGCAGCTTGCTGGCGAACCTGGGGAGTTTGTAGGGGAAGATGCGCCCTGCCTCATCCCGTCATTCGTCCAACTTCTGGAGCAGTTCACGCGCCATACAGCCGACATTGCCATTCGGGTCAATTTGAACAGCCTGCTCATAGTGTTCGTGCGCTTTTGCCAAGTCGCCTTGTAATTGTGCCACTACTGCCTTGTTATGTTCAAACGCGGCTCTATCCGGGACAGAAGTAACTAAATTAACATCAATATCCCGTAGTATTGCTTCGGAAGTTTCAAATTCACCATTATGCGCCAGTACAACCGCATAACCACTATCATCCAAGGGACTGCTTTTGGGTTGCAAGCTACGTGCAAAGTCGTAACATTCTAAAGCTCGTTCAGGTTCTACTTCCATGTTCATGTAAATATTCGATAATTGCTGATACCCGGTTGCCCCAGCCGGATCGGCGTCAACGGCATACTCCGCGTAACGCAACGCATCTTCGTAGTGTTTTTGCCGGCTCATCGCAAAGCTCAGCAGTGCCAGAGCCAAGCCGATAGACCGTGTATCCAGATTCTGGACACGGATGAGCCAGCGAAGCCAGAGTTGCTCGGCGCGCGCGTAATCACAGGTGTAAAAGGCCAGAACCGCTTCAAAGTACTGCCAGTGATAGGCATTGGGACGTAATCGCAGAAAATACTGAAGATGCCTGTCCGCCTCAGCGTAGCGGCCCATGACAATGAGAGGGGTAACGTAGCGGTTCAACAGAAATCGTTGAAGGTAATACGAGATGCGGTTGGATAGCTGCAAGAGAACTGAAACCGCAATGAGCATGTAGTACGGCCAGGGTAAACCAAGAGCGATTACAAAGGCGGCGGCAAGCATAATCGCTAGGCCGATACTCTGGCTGGCATAGCGAGAAATCAACTGTCTTCTATCCCGGCGGGATAGGCGCGCACCGCCCCGCCATAAACGAAATAGCCAGACCACCGCAATACTGATGGTGGTACCCCAGCCCAGCAAGAACGGAACCGCCCAATCCGGCGCGATGCTCAGGTCAGCGACGATATTCGTTGGGGTAACCGGTATGCCTTCTCGACGATACCCCGCCAGAAATATAATTCCGATTGCACCGAATGTCGAGAATATCGCTGCCTCGACTGCTGCCCGTGCTGGCATGTGCAGACTGTATACAATCTGGTCACGGACCAGAACGCGCTCAACAACCTGTCGAGCACGCTTGAAAGGTATCGTTATGAGTTGAGTCCAGTAGTAGAGCGACCAGGATGAAAAGATAATCCCAATCATCAGCAAGACAACCAGCTGGTCAAACAGCCAGAACGAACTGTTCAGCACAAACGTCAGGATAACTAGACCAAGCACTGCACCGGTCACAATTCTGGATGTTCGCTTGAGTCTGGCTTTTCGCTGCTTCTCATGTTCCAGGTACTCGCGCAGGTCATCAAGGTTCAGGTTGTCGCGCATTTTTCCTCTGGCCTGTAAATTATGGGTACGAGACAATGTTAAGGATGCACTAAAGTTACTTGGCAATAATATACTGACAGAATCATTATACTGCGGCGATTTTGCAGAAACAAATCATTTTGTATGTGGAGGGGGATAGAGAAGACACCCACGAGGGGCGTCCCGCTGATTATCCTAGGAAATAGCCGTTACAGCCGGTTCTGCGGGTCAAACGGATGGCATCCGGGTGTGCTGGTTGTTATAGACCCCCTACGACTTCCCCCCAGCCCATCTCTTCAACCCGCGTGATCCGCTGCCCGTTAAGCCGCTTCCGCCATCACCTTCACATGGGGCAAGGGTGTGTTGATTCGCAAAGTTCATGCTTTTTCCGCCGGTTGGTGGCGATACCGGATTGGCGTAAACATGGTAAAAACGTCTATGATTATCTTATGGAAGCCGGATACTGGCTTGATCTTCCGGGCGGAATGAGATCAGACCTGGGTTGGTTTGACGCCTCTCGGCTCTATTCATGTGCAAAGATGGTTAAAGAAAATAGGATGCACTTTTTGAAACCAATAAATCCGATTATTAGATACTTTGAGAGGGTATGATGAAAAACAACAGGATGAAAATACTGTCCATTGATGGGGGCGGCATCCGGGGAGTCGTCCCGGCGATGGCGATGGCTGAAATTGAACGGCGCACCGGCAAGCATATTGCAGAACTCTTCGATCTGATTGCCGGGACATCAACCGGCGGTATTCTCGCACTGGGCATGACGAAACCGGATGCCGATGGCAGACCTCAGTATACCGCTGAAGATGGTGTGCGGTTGTATGAGAATGAGGGCCATCGTATCTTCTCACGTTCTGCCTGGCAGCGGGTGCGTACCCTGGGAAGCCTGGTTGATGAGAAATATCCTTCTGCGCCGTTAGAGGAGGTTTTGCAGGAATATCTTGGCGATGCCCGCCTGAAAGACGCCGTAACGGATATTCTTATAACCAGCTATGAAATCGAACGTCGAATCCCCTGGTTCTTTCGGAGTTGGCGGGCAAAAGAACGACCAGACTATGATTTTCCTATGACCCAGGTTGCCCGTTCCACGTCCGCCGCGCCGACGTTTTTTGAAGCCAGTAAAGTCGAAACTGAGGATATTGGCGAATACTATGCCCTGATTGATGGTGGTGTTTTTGCCAACAATCCAACTATGTGCGCTTATGTCGATGTCCGTACTCGATTCCCGAATGTCAGTGATTTCCTGGTTGTTTCTCTCGGTACCGGCGAACTGACCCGCCCGATCAACTACAACGAGGCAAAGGATTGGGGATTAGTAAACTGGGTGCGACCACTCATCAATATTCTGATGCAGGGGGTGACTGCGACCGTGGATTATCAGATGCAGCAGATGCTGCCAAAAACGACAACTGGTGAGCAGCGGTATTATCGTTTTCAAGCCCAACTGGTCGAAGGCAGCGATGATCTGGATGATGTCAGCCGCACCAATATTCGGGTCTTGAAACTGAAAGCCGAAGAAATGATTCACCAGAATAGCGCGGCTTTCGACCAAATGTGTGCAGCCCTGGTTGCCGAATAGAACAACATACCTGTAGGCAAAGCGGCCATAATTAGGCGCGGTAAAAAGCGGCAATGTTATGCTTTGAGTGCCCGCCAGCGGTGGACAATGAGTAACTATGGTGAAGGACACAGGAGACATCCCTGAGAGGCGTCTCCTGTGCGATCAGGTGGAATGTTTATCCGCTTTGAAGGTCATACGGGTAGGGCAGGCGTTTGGCGCTGGCCGTGTCCAGGCGTTCCATCTGGTCGGGGGTGAGTGCCCAACCTGCGGCGCCGAGGTTGTCCTCGAATTGTGTCATTGTGCGGGCGCCAATGATCGGCGCGGTCACGCTCGGACGCTGTAGCACCCAGTTCAGCGCCACCTGTGCTGGCGATTTGCCGGTTTCTGCCCCTACCGCCAGCAGGGTGTCAATCACCGTCCAGGTATGCTCGTTGTTATAGACGCTCCATGTCTCACTCCATCCCATCTCTTCGGCCTGTTTGACCCGCGTCCCGGCTTGTGGCCCGGTCATCTCGCGGCGGTATTTGCCGCTCAGCCAGCCACCCCGCAGCGGACTCCAGGGGATAATCCCCACACCCTCGTTCTGGCAGACCGGCATGAGTTCCCATTCGAGTTCCCGATCCAGCAGGTTATACAGCGGTTGCAGGCAGGTAAACGGCTCCCAGCCCATCTGCCGGCTGAGGTCAATCGCTTTCTGAAGCTGCCAGCCGGTGAAATTGCTCGCCCCGATATAGCGCACCTTGCCGCTCTGCACCAGACCGTCGAGGGTGCGGAGCGTCTCTTCCAGGGGCGTGTTTTTATCCCACATATGTACCTGGTAGAGATCAATATAGTCGGTATTCAGCCGCCGCAGGCTGGACTCGACGCCCGCCAGGATGTGTTTACGACTTAACCCCACGTCGTTGGGCCTGTCACCCATTGGGAAGCGCACCTTAGTCGCGATTACAAAATCATCCCGCCGCTGCCCCTGCAGCCAACGCCCCAGGATTTCCTCTGAGACGCCCTGGGAATACACGTCCGCCGTATCTATGAAATTGCCGCCGGCTTCCACAAAGCGGTTGAGCATGGTGATGCTGATTTCTTCGGTAGACTCGCGCCCGAACGTCATCGCTCCCAGGCAGAGTTCGCTTACCTTGAGTCCGGTCTTCCCCATCGAACGGTAGTCCATTGTTCCTCCTTAAAACATTCTTGAGAGTGGATTTTACCGTCTGTAACTGCTGTCTCCAACGGGGGTGGACTTATCGCCTTCCCGCAGAATGCTTTTCGTACTGCTGGCTCACGGGTGTTGTCCTGGGTGGGCGACGGTGTATCCATAGTATCCAGGCGGTCAGGTACCCCCTGATTTAGGGGTGGGGCTGTGGCAAGTCGTATGCTATAATAGAACAGATGTTTTAATCGGCGTGCCAATCGCCCTATGCCAGACCTTGCGTTACAATGGTAACTACCTGTTTTCAAAGGCGCGGAAATTTCTTATTAAACCCGTTTCGACAACCCTTTTCCCGTGAAACACGGAGTCTTTTATGGCCTACAGCAAAATTGAAAACCTGGATCAGTGGTTCCCGCAGAGTTCAGCCATGTATGCCGGGCCTGTGCGCCTCGGTGTGGTCGTTGGTGGTTCCTTAAGCAAGGGGCTGCTCGTCAAACTGGATCGCGGGCAACTGATTGAGGAACTGGCCGTTGGGCGCTATGTCGTGGTGCATGGCGCATCCGGCAAGCGTTTTTTCTGTATGATTACCGACATTGCGCTGGATAATACCAATCCCGCCATCCAGAACAGCCCGCCCGATATGGCCGATGAGTTTTTGCGCGACGTGTATATCGGGACGGCGGCCTATGGCCTGGTATCGGTAGCGCCTATGCTGTCAATTGACGAGGAAGACTCGGAACCGAAGCCGGTTAAGACCATACCCAGCCACTTTATGCCGGTGATGAATGCTACGGTGGGTGATGTCAACGCGGTGTTTGGCGATGAAGACGCCCGGCACTTCAACGTCGGCGCGCCGTTGGAACTCGAACAGACACAGATCAATCTTGACCTTAAACGGCTGGTCGAGCGTTCGGTGGGGGTGTTCGGCAAGAGTGGCACGGGCAAAAGCTTCCTTACGCGGGTGCTGCTGGCCGGAGTGATTGCTCGCCAGCAAGCCGTCAACCTGATTTTTGACATGCATAATGATTACGGCTGGGAGGTCACCGACGAACGCGGGCCGAAGGCAAAAGGCCTGAAGCAGTTGTTCCCAGGCCGGGTTACGATCATTACCCTGGACGCGGAGTCGTCACGGCGGCGTAACGCCCGCTTTGATTTTGAGGTCAAACTGGGATTTGATGAGATTGAACCGGAAGACATCGCCATGCTGCGGGCGACGATGAACCTTTCCGACGCGATGATTGACGCCGCGTACACGATGCGCAAACGCTGGGGGAGAAGCTGGATTCGCCGCCTGCTCAAAGATGAGGTGGATGACTTCAATGACATTGTGGAGAACACCAACATCGGCGGCGGTACGTATTCCGCGCTCCAGCGGCGCTTACAGCGCTTTGAACGCTGGGATTTCCTGTCGCATGAGACGATCACGGACAGCGTGCAAGAGATTATCAATTTGCTGGTCGAAAGACAGCAAAGTGTCGTGCTGGAATTCGGGCGTTACGGCAATGAACTCGAAGCATATATCCTGGTCGCCAACTATCTCACGCGGCGTATTCACCGCCAGTATGTCGAGAAGGTTGAGAAGGCATTGGGCGATACAGCCCATGAACCGCCGCAGCTGCTTATCACCATTGAGGAAGCGCACAAGTTCCTTGACCCGGCTATCGCCAGCCAGACGATTTTTGGCATCATCGCCCGTGAACTGCGCAAGTACAATGTGACTTTGCTGGTTGTTGACCAGCGCCCCAGCGGGATTGACGAGGAAGTGATGAGCCAGATCGGGACGCGGGTGACCGCGCTGCTCGATAATGACCGGGACATCAACGCGGTGCTGACCGGCATCAGCGGGGCGCAAAGCCTGCGCGAGGTACTGGCCCGCCTCGATACCCGCCAGCAGGCGATCATCATGGGCCACGCCGTCCCGATGCCGGTGGTGGTCAAAACGCGCAATTATGACCAGGCTTTCTATGATGCCGTAATGCGGGGCAATATTGGAAATGGCGGGGACGACACGACCGACCGCACCCGGAAACGATTGGGCAGCGGGGACAAAGAACGCCGCCTGCGTTGATTTGCGGGCGGGTGGATAGCAAACAGACAGCGTATTCAGGGCGACTCGCGGATTGGGCCGCCCTGAATTAAAGAACTAGGTAAACAGTGGCGCCAGCACGCGTGAGTCTTCAATGGCGGCGGCCTGTTCTCCGGGCGTCATGGGTGTGAAGTGTTTCCCGGCTTCCAGCACATGCGGCAGCAGGCGTACATCCCCGGCGCTGGGAATGCCCGTCACGCCTTCCTGCGACAGGGCAAAACGTACGCCCTGGCTAATGCGCTCCGGGGTGTCATACGGCTGGTACCAGGTGTTGTACTGTTTTTCCTGGTCGCCCCAGGGACCTTTTGTGACAGCCTTGATGATCTGTACACCAACATCTTTCTCCACGCACAGCTTAAGCAGGCGTTCCGCATCGCGCCGGTAATCGGGGTCGGCGTACAAGCGGGGATGGATGGGGAACATGACGGTATCAAAGTCAAAGCGTTCGAGCGCTGCCACGAAAACTGCCGGAGACTGAAGCCCATGCCCGGTGATGCCCAGCCAGCGTGTCAGCCCTTTTTCCCGCGCCTCTTGCAGCGTTTCAATCGCGCCACCCGGCCCCATCACCGCGTCAAGTTCCTCAAACGTCGTGACGGCGTGAAGCTGGTAGAGATCGAGTCTGTCAGTATGTAGTTTTTTCAAGGAACGCTGGAGTTCTGCCCAGGATGTGGCACGTTCGCGTTCCTGCGTCTTGCAGCCCAGGAAGAACTTGTCCCGGTGATTTTCCAGCCAGGGGCCGAGCCGTTCTTCAGCCTGTCCGTACTGCGGCGCGACATCAATGTGATTGACCCCGTAAGACAGTCCCAGATCGAGTGCCCGGTTCGCGGAATCCTGGTCAATCTCCCAGAACGCCGCCGTGCCGAAAATAATAACACTGCTCATGTGGCCGGTTCGGCCCAGTCGTCTCTGCTGCATAACAATCCTCACTTTGCTTCGTGTTCGATTCGCTATTTGGTGAAATAACTCAGGGCGGCACTTGCCGTAGGCTGGACAGGTGAAAACCTATCCCGGATGTCTGATTAATGGCGGAAGTGGACGAAAATACGGCCAAAGTTCTTGTCGTCTTTTTCGACACGGTGGTAAAGGGCGCGGATGTGTTTCCGATCGAGGAAGCGCAGGACGCGCTTTTTGAGCTGGCCGCTGCCTTTGCCGGGAATGATCTCTACCAGCGCGATTTTCTTCTCGACGGCTTCATCCATCATACGTTGGAGTTCCGCTTCGATCTTGTCGCCCTTGTTATAGATGTCGTGTAAGTCCAATTTGAGTTTCGCCATCAGTCGCCCGCTCCACTCCTATTCCAGCGCCGTGATGAGTTCGTCCGCCGTGCCTTCACGCTCAATGATGCCGCAGACTTCCAGCCGCCGCAGCAGGTCAATCCAGTGTTCGCGGCGGGGGTCGTTCGCCAGCGCCGGGCGTAAAATCGCGGCTGCCGCCTCGATGTCGCCGGCGTTATCTGCCAGCGTGACGGCCTGCCAGAAGGGAAGTTCTTCCAGTTCCGGGGCGGTTGCCCGCGCTTCTGTCCACTGTGCCAGCGCCTCGGCACGATGACCGGCACGGAACGCACGATCTCCTCGATTGTCAACAATCTGCGCCCCGGTCAGTCGTACCAGCCGTGTGAGTTCCTTCACCGGCTCGGCATGTTCATCCACACGCACGTCATACAGGGACATCCAGGCCGGGTCTTCCTTGTTGCCGGAGACGATTTTCAGCGCCGCCGACTGCATCCCGCGAATGTCGCCGTCTTCTTCCTGAGCCGCGATCAGTGCCGCCACCATGCGATCCGCCAGGTTGCCGGAAGCACCCTCATAAGCGGCAACCATCGCCGGGATTACCGTATCGCGCGTCATCATGTTGGCCTGCACTGAGTAGCCTTCCCCGGCGTGGTGGGCAGCGTGGGCGATACAGCCATCGCCAGTCCAGGCCGCCGAACGCCCATCAGCATCCACCACCGCCACCTGTCGCCGGTTCGCCCCTTCGTCAGAAGCCACCAGCGCCGCGACGACACGGGCGGCTGGAATACCCTGCTTGAGCATTTCCATCCCAACCGGCCCAAAACTGATGTTAGTCAGGGACTGTGTTGCCAGCGCGCCCACACCCGGCAGCAGCCAGGGGACTACGCGCCCGACGCTCATCTGGTGGGTTTGCACCGCCACACCCAACCATCCTGTTTCCGGGTCGCGGGCGACAATGCTGTAGGTACTGAACAGTTGGGTATAGTGAAAGCGCATGGTGCTTAACCTCTCTTATGCTGCAAAACCTTATGCAAGGATTGTACCCAACTTTGGGCGATCCACGACAGACCATCTAATCACCGGCATCCAGCGCTGCCAGCAGCGCCGCGCCGGTCAGCCCCTGTTCACGGGCGGCCAGGGCGTCGTTGACATTCAATCGCCACTGACGGGCTGTACTGCCTTGCAGGATGACGAGCCTGAGATAGCCGGACATCGGGCCTGGGGTGTTATCGGGCGGGAAGAGCGCCAGCACATCCAGCGCATTCGCTACCTGCCTGCCTATCGCCTCATCATCCAACCCGGCGTCCATTGTGAGCGTTAGATCAAAGTCGGTCTCCATCGCCGCGAAATACCCGGCTATACCTTCTCGTCCTGGCACGCAGTTCTCGCCAAAAGCCGTCGCCTGGATTTCAATATCTGCTATTCCGGCTGCGATGAACATGGCGCGGATCTGTCCGGTCAGTTCGGGCAGCGGCTGAGTCGCCCACTGCCAGCCGCATTCGGTGTACTGCGCGGTTGGGAGTGCGGGCGCAGGCGTGGGAAACATCAGCGCGGCCAGTGTCCCGGCGGCATTCACCCCGGAAAGCCCGGCAGTGCTATTTCCCCATGTTGGGGTGGGCAGCGGAGTTGTCGTGCCCTGCCACGTAGCGATCACTGCGGCTTCCGTCGCCTGGAATACTGCGTCTTCAGTGGGGCCGTAGCTGGCGGCGATGTAGAGGAACTGATACCGGCGCAGAGCGTACAGGGTTGGGTCGTAGGGTGGCGTTGGCGAGGCTGTGCCTGTCACAGTGGGAGAAACAGTAGAAGTGAAATCCCCCAGCATACGCGCTGGCGATAGGGAGAAGGCAGCTACCAGGACGATAATGAGCGCCATTCCGGGCACGAAAAGCCGGAAGACGCGGTGGGTTTGGCCTGGTTCAGGCATGATGACACCGCCTTTCTAAGATCGGGCTACAGCTCCGGCTGCCACGTCCAGGTAGCCCCTTTTGGCGTTACCCGCCCGTAACCAGGGAACGGGAAATGAAAACCGAATACTCGTAAGTTCTGCTCCACCGCCATTTTCATCAGCTTGCGGCGGGCAGCAGGGGCGACATCCGGGTACGTGTCAAACGATGCCGACCAGTCCGGGTATTCAGCGTGCAGCGGTTGGTGCAGTGCGTCCCCTACATGCAGCATTGCCCCGGCCACCAGCAAGGCGATATGACCGGGTGAATGCCCCGGCGTGGGGATCGCCTGAATCCCCGGCACAATCTCCGCTTCACCCTCGACAAACGTGAAAACACGTTCAATATCCGACAGATTCCTTCGCAGCAGCGGGGCGCGTTCCGGTCTGAGATTCAACACTTCCGATGATGTCCAATAATTCCACTCATCGCGCCCGATGTAATAACGGGCATTGGGGAAAGCCAACATGCCGTCCGGTGTGGTATTGCCGCCGATATGGTCAACATGCGCGTGGGTGATAATGACGGTGTCAATGTCCGCCGGGTCAATTCCGGCGGCCTGTAAGTTGGTCATGATCTGCCCACCGCGTTCCGCGCCGTTGCCGGTATCCACGATGACCTTGTGCTGGCCGGTATCCAGGTACAGCGGGTCGAACCAGGACGGCACCGCATCTCGTGTCAGACCGTTGGCAGCCAATACCGGCTCCAGTTCGGCGTCTGGGACACTGCCGAAAAAGATGCCTGCCTCGCGGGCGAACTGCCCATCATTCACGGTGACTGCGGCGAAATCGCCAATCTGAAAACGGTGAAATCCGATCATTACATTACCTCACATTCATATCACTTGCTGCCAGAAGCACATCGTGGGGACAGCCGTCTGGCCGTTCACCACCCGTAATAGAGAATCTTCCTTGCCCTTCACGTCTGCTCCCACCAGAACGGCAGGATAAGCTGCGCCGAACCGTTATAAATCGCCCGCAAATTTTCGTGGAGATAGCGCAGTGCGGCGGCGGGATCGGCTTTTTCGGCCAGTTGGGGTGGCAGCGGTCTGGCCTTCCCCTGATAAATCGCCAGTGGAGCATCTTCCGGCAGGCGTGCCAGTTCCCGCGCTTTTTTGAGCGCCGCGTCCAACCCGCCCAATTCATCCACCAGCCCGTGCGTTTTGGCCTGCTGTCCTGTCCATACTCGCCCACCGCCGACAGCATCCACCGCTTCGGTGGTTGTGTGCCGGCTGTGTGCCACGCGCCCGGTGAACTGGCGGTAGGTGTGTTCGATTCCGGCACGCAGTTTGGCGCGTTGGGCATCGGTGATCGGGCCGGTATCGCCATAAAGATCGGCATTTGCGCCACGCGCGAACTGTACGCGGTGAACATGCAGGCGATCCCACAGTCCATCGGTGATAATCTTGCCACTGATGACGCCGATTGAGCCGGTAATCGTCCCCTGTTGGGCGACAATCCAGTGGGCGGGTGTTGCGATATAGTAGCCGCCGGACGCTGCCACACTGTTCATGCAGACCACCAGCGGACGGTTTTTCGCCAGTTCATCCAGCGCGGACGCCATTGCCTCGGAGGCTGATGCCGACCCGCCGCCGCTGTCAATAAACAGGATGACCGCCGCCGCGCCCTGGTCTTTCATCAGCGCCCGTACCTGGTTGACGACGGTAATATCGCCCATACGCTCTCCGCCGATGATGGGTATCGGGATGTCTACCGGTGGGCTGCCACTTTCACCCTGGATAATCATCCCACCCACGCGCAGCAGCGCCACATAGCGATCAACGGGTTTGCGCCATTGCCGGAACAGCGTCTTCTGCGCCTGTTTGAAGGTGATGATATGTTCGCTCCCCAGGCGGCGGTGTAATTCTTCCTCGGAATCGAGGGCGTCCACATACCCGGCGGCAAAAGCATCATCATCCAGGTGTGGCGCGCCGTCAATCATTGCGCGTACCGCGTCAGGAGTCATGCGGCGGCCTTCTGCGATGCTTCCCACAATGATGTCAAACTGTGAATCGATCAGCCAATTGAGCTGCTCGCGGGATTCAGGCGACGGTTCGCTGCGAGCGAGGCGATCAAGGGCGGTTTTATAGGGAGAAATCGCCACACTTTCGGCCTGCACGCCGATTGCGGCCAGCGCGTCTTTCAGAAAGACCGCCTGATTCAGCAAGCCGACAGTGTTGAGCGTGCCGCCGGGCTGCAAGATGATTTCATCGGCGGCGCTGGCGATGAAATAGGCCGCATTGTCGTAGTCCTGGGCAAAGCAGATGACCCGTTTGCCGGACTTCCGCAGCTTGAGCAGGCTGCCGCGCAGGGTTTCCAGGTCGGCCAGCGGCATGTTGAAGCCGCGCAAATGCAGGATGACCCCTTTGGGGCGCGGGTCACGCCCCAACTGCTCGAAAAAACGATCCAATTCCAACAGGCTGAGCGTCGCCGCGCCTAAGACGCGCCGCTGCCACCAGGGGCGGGCTTCCGGCAGCGGGGGCAAGGATGCCGGCAGAGTCAGCGACACATACTCAATTTTACGCCGCCGCCGCCGCAGATTGCCCAGGGCGAACGCGCCGCGCCGCAGCCAGCGCAGCGGACTGATGGCGCGAACGATGGAACGGATTGTTTGCTTCATGGTGTGTGATGCCTTTGCATATCCTGATAAACGGCTTCAAGCGCCGCCGCGATCTGCGCCCAGGTAAAGCGTTCGTTGACGAGCCTGCGGGCAGCGATCCCCATCTCCTGCCGCCGTGCCGCCTCTAATAATACCAGACGCAGCGCCCCGGCCAACGAGTCCACATCCGGTTCGACTTCCATCCCCGCGCCGGACCGGGCGACTTCCGGCAGGTAACACTCCGGCGATACGATGGCGGGCAGCCCCGCCGCCAGCGCCTCCAGCACGACCATCGGCAGCCCTTCACCAACAGCAGGGAGCGCGAAAACATCCGCCGCCGCGAAAGCTGCCAGTCGCTCTTCTCCGCCCAGGTAGCCGGTCAGAATGACTCGTTCATCTATAATTGGCTCGATCAGAGCGCGTCCGCCTTCATCCGGCCCGGCGATCACCAACCGCGCCTCTGGGATGTTCACCTGCCGGAAGGCTTCAGCCAGCAGGTGCGCCCCCTTGCGGGGATGCAGCCGCGCCATGAACAGGCAGACCGGCCCATTCCCCAGGCCATAACGTGCGCGGAATATCTCACGCCCCGGCAGGTTCTCGTATTCTGCCGGATTGACGCCGTTGGGAATCGCACTGAACGTTGCCGGGATACGTCGCCGCCCGAAAGCCGGCCACAGCGTTTTTACCGCCTCGACCTCCGCCACTGTCAGACCGATGACATGGTCGAAGCGCAGCGCTACCGCCGAACTCAACAGGCGATCCCAGGCAGCTTTCATCCGGCTGCGCCCTGTCGTAAGGGACAGCGTACCGTGTGGCGAAAGCACCAGCGGGATTCCCAGGCGGGCGGCAACCGGTGTGACCAGCAGGTTTTCCACCGTGCGGAATTCGTGGCAATGGACCACATCTATTCCGTCCAGCAGATTCCGGGCGACCTTATGCATCCTGCTGGGCGTGGAGAGGTTCAGCTTCCCCCGCAGCCAAGGGGAGAGATTCGGCACGCGCACGACTCGCACGCCGTTGAGCATTTCATCGTGCGGGCCGGTGTGGCGGCGGGATTGGTCGAGTGCATCAGTGGTCAGTACGGTGACGGTGTGACCGCGCTCCGCCAACGCCTGAGTCATGCCTTCCACCGAGCGCACCACGCCACCGAAAGCATACGCCGGGGTATAGTAGGGGGTTAAATGGAGAATGTTCATGAGCGCCAATGTGGATTATGCATAATATCCGCTTGTTCGTTACAATAGTAATTGAATAGACCTGTGCCGGTAGAAACCGGGAATGCTCATTTGATAAAATATTATGTCTACTTTATCTGGTCAAGAAAAATCCCAATCCGATATGGCGAATTTTAACCAGCGCGTGACAACCGCGCTAATTGGACTGCCGATTGCGCTGCTGGCAGCCTACCTGGGTGGCTGGCCGATGACGATCCTCATCGGGCTGATCGCAGCGATTGGCACACTGGAATTCTGTGTCCTGGCGCACGGACAGGATATTCAGGGCAGTGCCATTGTGGCCGTGCCCACGACGCTGGCGGTGGTGCTGGCATTCCACCTGGGTATCCCGGCGATATGGGTCCTGGCGCTGGCATTGGCGGTTAGTATTACGTTCCTGCTCGAAATGCTCCGGCATCCCCGGCAAATCCGCCGCAGCCTCCTGCAAACGGGCATGACGCTGGCGGGGGTGTTATATATTGGCTTCCCCAGTGCCTTCCTCATCGCCATTCGGGGGCTGCCGGACGGCCTGACATGGCTGATGGTCGTGCTGGCGCTCACCTGGGGAACGGATACCTTTGCCTATTTTGGCGGGAGACGCTTTGGCAAGACGCCGCTGGCTCCGGTACTTTCTCCCAAAAAGACAGTCGAGGGGGCGATTATCGGGATGATTGGCGGGGCAGTGAGCGCATTCATCTTTCTGGCGGTGGGGGGCAAAGTATCACTCCTGGCACTGGTGATGATCTGCATCGCGCCCCCGGTGGCGGTGCTGGGTGACCTGTTTGAGTCGGCTATAAAGCGCTTCTTCCACATTAAAGACTCGCATCTTGCCGGGCTGGATATTTTCCCCGGTCATGGCGGCGTGCTGGATCGTATAGACGCCCTGGTGGTTGTCACGACATTATGCTATCTTTTCCTCTCGCTGATTGGTGTCGCGCTGTAAAGCCACGTGGACGAATGTGACGGTCATGGAACGACGACAATACAAGTATTTTGACATGGTGATGGCACTGTTCGTCACCGTGCTGCTGTTGAGCAATCTCTTGAGCAGCGCCAAGATTATTGACCTGGGCGCTGCGCTTGGCCCGATTGCTCTCATCTTTGATGCCGGGACGCTGGTATTCCCAATCTCTTATATTTTCGGGGACATCCTGACGGAAGTTTACGGCTACCGGCGGGCGCGGCGGGTGATCTGGATGGGCTTCGCCGCTACCGCGCTGATGGGTTTCTTCGTATGGCTGGCGGGTGTACTACCGGGTGAGGCCGAGTGGCAGGGATACGCCGGACAAAGCGCCTATGACGCCATTCTGGGCGGGGTAAGCGGGCTGGTGGTTGCCAGCCTGGCTGCGTACTGGGTGGGTGAGTTCAGCAACAGCTATGTGATGGCGAAGATGAAGATTGCCACCAAAGGGCGCTGGGTGTGGGGACGGACAATTGGCAGCACGCTCGTCGGGCAGGCGGTAGATACCCTGTCGTTCTTCCTGATTGCGACGGCCTTAGGTGTGTTCCCCCCGGAAATCCTCATCAGCCTGATCGTGACCAATTACATCCTCAAGGTGGGGATTGAAGTGGTATTCACACCGCTGACCCTGCAAATCATCAAGGCGCTCAAACACGCCGAGCAGGAAGACTATTACGACTACGACACGCGCTTCAACCCCTTCCGCCTGGAAATGTGAGGCTCTCATCACCCATTATGCTGATCGAATCGGTAGACCAAACGTATACGCCTGTTCAACGCGAACAGGTTTACCGGCGTAATTTCTTATTTTTCCTGATGGATGGCACCCTGTTTATGGTGGCGATCAACCTGATCGGCACAACAACGGTGATTCCCGACTTTATCCGCCACCTGACGAATTCAGAAATCCTGATCGGGCTTTCCAGCAGCCTGTTTGATATTGGCTGGCTGCTGCCGCAGTTATTTGTAGCGCGGTACGTGGTGCGGGCGGCCCGCAAGAAGTGGTGGTTTGTCGGGCCGAATATCCCTGTGCGGTTTGTAATTCTGCTGTTTGCTATCCTGATTGTCGTCCTGGGGAAGGAACGTACCGGGTTGATCCTGGCGGCGTTCCTCATCTGCTACGGTATTGCTGCGGTAGGGGATGGCCTGGTGGGCGTCCCCTGGGCTGACCTGACCGGGAGCAGCCTGGACAACCGCTGGCGGGCGCGGTTCTTCGGCATTATGTCCGCTCTCACCGGCCTGATAATGCTGGGCCTTTCCCCGCTCATTGGGCAGATTCTGAGCGACGCCGGGCCGGAATTCCCGAACAATTACGCGCTGCTTTTTGGCGCTGCCGGGGTGCTGTTCGCGCTGTCTATCCTGCCTACGCTCTTCATCCATGAACTGCCGGGCGGGAAAGCGGTGAAGGAAGTCCCGACACTGCGTGAGTTCCTGCCTGACCTGGGGCGGGTGCTGCGGCACGATTCGTCATTCCGGGCAATGGTGATCGTGCGGATGTTCTCCAATCTGTTTATCATGGCCGGGCCATTTTACATTGGTTTTGCCACGACCCAACTCGGATTAGCCAGCGCGACGGCGGTGCCGGTCTTCCTGGCGATGCAGACTACCGGCAGTGTGACCGGGGCGCTGCTGTATTCGTGGCTGGGTGCACGCCATAACCTGCTGTATATCCGGCTGGCACTGGGAGCGGGGGCGCTCCTGCCTGTCAGCGCCCTGCTGGCGAGCGTCGTTGGGCCAGTCCCACTGTATGCTGGTTTCTTCATCGCCGGGCTGGTGGTGAGCAATCTGTTTATGAGCTATCTTAACTGGGTTGTGGGGTATGCCACACCGGACAAACGCCCGATCTACGCCGGGTTGTTTAACACGGTTGCGGCTGTCACCTCGCTGATTGCGCCGCTGCTGGCCGGGACAATTGCCCAGTCGTTGGGATACGAGGCGCTCTTTGTGGTGGCATTGCTGATGGCGCTCAGTGCGCTGTTTGTAACGGTGCGCTACGTGCGTGACCCGCAGCCTGCTGCCGGTGTGGAGACTCTGTAAGTCGTATTGGCGGTTATCACGGCACATGACACCTATTCGGCACATGGGATAACCGCTGAAAGATTGATCGGATTCGTGCCATCGGCATCAACCACCCAGATAGTGTGGGTAGATTCATGACGGACACGAAAAGCGACCTTCTGTCCATCCGGCGACCAGGCTACTAAACCTACTGATCCCACAATTTCCGATGTCAGATTATGTAGATTTCCGCCGTCAGTATCCATCCGCCAGATGTTATTCCGTCCGTCTAGGTTAGATTGGAAAATAATCATGCTGCCATCCGGCGACCATGTGGGCCAGAAGTAATCCCCATCATAATGTTCGGTCAGGTTAACGACCTCGAAAGTATCGCTATCTATCAGCCATAAATCTTCCATACTACCGCCCAATGTGGTTGCATGGATGACCAAGATGAATTGATTGACCGGCGACCAATGTGCCCTGATGTTGAATTTTGTATCATTCAGTATGGCTATACCCGATCCATCCACATTCGCGATAAGCACATCGTCATTATCATAAGTCGTCAAAGCAATCTGTTGACCATCAGGCGACCAACTCGGCCATTTATACGCTTCGTCACTGGCCGCTGTGATGTTTATTCGCTCAAAAGTCTCCATATTGACCACCCAGACACCACCTTGTAAGGACGGAATCGCAAGATACTTTCCATCTGGCGACCAAGCTGGGCTTGCCGCAGGGCCCACATCGCCTTCACTCAGGTTCAAAAGGTCCGTTCCATCAGGACGTACCACCCAGATATTCGCAATACCGAAAGGTCCCGACAAGAAAACGAACCAGTTCCCATCCGGTGACCAAAGCAGGTTGTATTCACTTATTTCGCTTGTATTCGTAATGTTTTGGAGATTTGTGCCATCGGCATCCATGATCCATATATCCGGGTTACCCGATCTCCCGGAAACAAAGGCAATGCGTTGACCATCTGGTGACCAGGCCGGATTGGTATCCAGCAAACAGGCTATTTCAGGTTCAAGCGTGGGCGGCAGGGGAGTGGGCGACATTTCCTGTGCCACTGCCATTGTTGGCGCAAGCAGTAGCCCGCCCAATATCAACATTGGCAATAGCACCAACAGGAGCAGAGGATGATGGAGGTGGAAAGCACCTTTCTGATCGCTGATGCTGAACAAATCAAGTGAGGCTATATAACGGGTTATCACCGGACGTTATCCTGTAAACAAGTGACCAAATAGTGTTAGGAGTTACGCAGCGGACAGAAAATAAGGGCGCAGTCGCTGCACCCTTACCGTTCACTTTGCACTTATAGCTTCTGACTCAAGACTCAACACTTTTTTGCCCGTACTACTAAAAATCCAGGTCATCCAGATTGAGCGGGCCGGTGCGCGGTTTATGCTTTACCACCCGGTACATCACGGTGAAATCCTCACGCCCGCCATTTTTTCGCGGGGGGAGTGACTCACATGCGAAGTAGTCCTGCACCAGAGCATACGTCGCCGGGCTGATGAGGACTTCGCCCCCCTGGGCGTTTTCCTGAAGCAGCTTGCCCAGTCCCATCGTATCGCCCAGCGCCGAGAACTCTTTACGGTCATGACTGCCGACATTGCCCATCACTACCATACCCGTATGAACGCCAATGCCATAGAACAGACGCTGATCTTCCGGCATATCCTCATGCAGCGCCAGCAGGTCATAACGCATACTCATCGCCGCGCGGACGGCTCGCAGCGCGTGGTCTTGCTGGGGGTTGAACTGCGTGTTGAACAGGCCGGTGACGGCATCGCCCAGGTATTTATCCACGACACCTTCATACAGGTTGATGGCATCGCTGGCGAGGCTCAGGTAACGGTTAATGACGCGCATCAACTCTTCCGGCGCTAACCGTTCGCTGAAACTGGTAAACCCGCGCACGTCGGATTGCAGGACGCTGATCTCGCGCTGCTGGCCGCCTACGTCAATCTCATCCAGGTGGCGAATGTTTTCGACCAGCGCCAGCGGCATATAACGGCTGGCGAGGCCGAAGCGAGTCTCATGCTCTTTAATTTCGGTCAGGTCGTCCACCATGATAACGACACCCTGGCCGTTCCCCCCGGAGTCACCTTGCAGTGGACTCATAATCACATTCCAGATGCGCGGCCCCAGTCCGGTTACAGCCGTTTCGACTTCCTGTATTGCCCGACTGCCCGTCTGGAATACCTCGGCCAATGCCTGGTGGAAATCCGCGTCATACGGCGGGAATACTTCATCCAGTGAATGCCCCAGGAGTGACTCCTGGTTCTGGGCAAGGATGCCTTCTACCGCCGCGTTGACATACCTTACCACGCCATGCGCGTCTATTGTGATAATACCGCTGCTGATAGACGTGAAAATGTTGTTCATCATGTCGCGCAGGTCGGTCATCTGCTGTACTTGCTGGTTGAGGTCCTCGAACAAACGCGCGTTCTCAATGGCGACCGCCGCCTGCTGCGCAAACGCGGTGAGCAAATCCAGTTCCTGCTGTTTGAACACGCCGGACATGATGCGGTTATCGCAGTAAACGACACCGATGATCTGTGAACGGACTTCCAGCGGCACCGCCATAATGCTGCGCAGTTGAAAGCCGACAATGCTCTGATGCCCCTGCCAGCGGCTGTCCTGGCTGGCATTGTCGGTCAGAACCGCCTCGCCCGTATTGGCGACCTGATTGACAATCGTCGTGCTGACGCTGAATTCATCCTTTGATAACTGTTCCCGATCCATGCCGCGCTGCACCGGGTATTCCATCTCGCCTGTAAGCCGGTTCTTGAGGCCGATATAGCCACGTTCCGCGCCTGTCAGCCGGATGACGGTGTCCATCACCTGATTCAACACTTCGTTGGTATCGAGCGACGAGTTAATGAGGGAAGCCGTGACCGTCAGCGCCCGGTACTGCCTCAACTCGGTCAGGGAATGGCCGAGGTTATTGGCGAGTTTGTCGAGGTGGGTGCGCAGCATCTTCAGGCTGTCGAGTGAACCGGACGGCAGATTCATCCCGCGCGTCCGCAGGATATCACGCTGGTGACGCAGCAGGTCAATCAGATCATTCGCCCGCTGGCTCAACTGGCGAATCTGCTCCTGCGAGGTAATCTCCGCTTTGCGGATTTTCGCGGTTTCTTCCAGGGATTCAGGATTAAAGTCGTTAAACATTACGCTTTGTAGACCTCGTAGATAGGTGTGAACTGCTGGCGTCCTTTGGCTTTAATCGCCTGGCGCTCTTCAAGCAGAAGATGTTCCGGGATACCCTGCGTCAACCGTTCGATATATCCCCGACAGTCCTCACTGATGATAATCTGTCCCGGCTTGGCATTCTCCAGGATACGGTGCGAGAGATTAATGGTATCGCCCAGCGCGGTAAAATCACGCCGGTTGATACTGCCCACGTTGCCCAGCGTCGCGACACCGCTGTGAATCCCCACCCGATAGTAGTGTGGCTGGGGATCAATGCCGTGTTTGCGATACAGGTCCTGATATGCGTCGCGCATGAGCAGTGCCGCTTCAATCGCTCGCACGGGGTGATCGGGCTGCGGGTTAAACTGTGAATTGAATAACACCATGACTTCGTTGCCGTTGTACTTATCAACGATGCCGTCAACGGCATGAATGCAATCGGTGGCGACAGTCAGGTACTCGTTGAGCATCTCCATCATCTGGTGTGGGTCTGTCGGGAAGCTGTAAATCGAGCGCACATCCACGAACATACAGGTGACTTCGCGCCGCTCACCGCCCAGGTCAATCTGCGCGACCTGGTGAATGTTGGCAATCATAGCCGGGGGAAGATAGCGCCCCATGATATTGAGCTTTTCTTCCCGTTCTTGCTGTTCAGTCAGGTCATCCAGCACAATCGCCACGCCCTGAATTGTCTGGTGCTGTGAGTCTTTGAGCGGATTCAGCTTGAGGCTAAGCGCCATGCGGCCTTTGCCGTGCAGTTCGGCTTCCCCTTTGATGGTCTGTGTCTGGTCACCCTGAAGTACGGTTTGCAGATGCTCATCAAAATCGGCGCTTAACTTTGGCAGTACCGATTGCAACGAGTGACCGATAGCCTGTTCCGCCGAACAAGCCAGAATGTCGGCAGCTGCCGGGTTAAACGTCGTGACCTGCCGTTCAGCGTCAGTAGTAATCACGCCGCTGCCAATCGAGTCAAAGACGTTGCCCATTAACTGGCGCATATCGGTGATTTCTGCCAGGTTGGACTGCACCCGCGCAAACAAGCGAGCGTTTTCAATGGCGACGGCGGATTGGTTGGCGAAGGTCACGAGCAGATTGAGTTCGCGGTTACTAAAAACACCGGTGCGCAGCCGGTTGTCCACGTACACAGCGCCAATGGTCGTATCTTTATAGGTGAGCGGGACGCACAGCACTGATCGCAACGACATAGACGCGACGCTCAGGTTATCCTGCATACGCGGGTCTTTATAGGCATTGTCGGTGAGTAACGGCGTACTGGTTGCCAACACCTCGTTCAGTACCGTGCTGCTGCCCTGGAAGTTTACGCCAGTGGTGGCGCTGTATTCGGCATCCAGATCGCGGCCAACGCGGTAATCGAGTTCGCCGGTGTCGGTATTGCGCAGAATGATATAGCCACGTTCCGCCCCTACCAGCTTAATCATCTCGTCCATCGCACTGGTCAGCACGGTGTCCAGATCGAGCGAGGAATTCACCAGGGCGGAAGTCGCTGCCAGGGAACGCAGTTGCAGGAGTTCGGTTTCTTCACTGGCAATCTTGCTTTCCAGACCGGCCAGGTCTTCGTCAATATTCTGGAGATTATGTTCGGTTCCGGGGGGCAAGTCCATGCCCCGTACCCGCAGCATTTCCTGCTGGTTATGGAGCGCCGTCATCACCTCATTCACGGCGGTGCGCAGCCGTTGAATTTCAGACATCGGCATCGTTTCACTGGAGTTAAAGTTCGTCATAATGTATCGGCTACTCTAAAATGCTGGTTGGTAAGGTTTATTATACACCCCACACCGGGGTTTAGCGCGACAAAAAGGACTCCATTAGTCGGAAATCTCTAACCTTAAGCTAAACATTGGACGAAGAACAGGGCGAGTAGGGTGTCATACGGTTCATCCCCAATTGAAACCACGGTAAAATGTAGCCCTAACAGGAACATAAAGCCGGTTATCCCCCGATCATCTTAAAAATACCTGAAATTTCGTGCGGAGGGGCAAAACCCCACCTATAATCGCTCTGGTGCCGGTTGATGTATTTTCAAACGGATGCTAGTATTCCGGTAAGATAAATCTGCCGGGCGCAGGGTGATCCGATAGGGTTGTCCGGCGGGAGCGTACTCGGTGCTCGCCTGTATTTGGATCATCAATTCTGTTCAGCCGGGATATCCGGCGCGAATTCAGTATTCGCCACATTTCGCAACAACCTCTCCAGCAAAGGGCAAAAGCGTACCATGAGACAACTAACTCTATATTTCCACTATGCAGTTCAAAATTTACGTCGTAGTGGCCGCTGGACGATTTTTGCCGTGTTCTGTGTGGCCGCCGGTGTTGCCACGATGGTCGCGCTGCGGACACTGGGACTCTCGATCACAGACTCGCTGCTGACCAATGTGCGCGGCTTTAACCATGGCGATATTAACATCAGTGTGGTGAGCAGCACTGGCCCTTTTTCATTCACATTCCAGCGGGGCGAAGACGAACCGGACGTTTACCGGAATAATGAATTGGAGAACATACGGGTATGGGCGGAACAGTGGGGCGCCCGGATCACGGCTTATGCTTTTGCGGGGAATATCCAGATTACGACGATTAACGACGATCACGCTAACCGTCCCCAATTTACCAGCACCTTCTTTATTGATCCACAGACCTTTGAAATTGCCGGGGACATCATCGCTATTAACCCGGCAGGCGTCCGCCTGCGGGATCTTTTTACTGGTGGGCCAGAAGTCGTTGTCAGTGAGAATCTGGCTCAACCGCAGGGGATTCAGGTGGGTGACCAGGTGCGCGTGAGCGGGACAGAAACCCTCTTCACAGTGCGCGGCATTGTTCCGACCGAGTCTGAAGCCAGTATCAATAACCTGCTCGCTTCTTTCTTTGGATTTGCTTATTTTGATGCTCAGCAAGCGCCAACCATGCAGCTCACCTCACGCCCGAACACCTTAGGCATCGTGCTGCCTGAGGGCGCGACCGGCGCTGAAATTGAAGCAGCGGCAGCCAGCGTGCAAACTGCTGGTGTGCGAATCGCTAACATGCACACAACACCGCAGCTTCTTTCCCGGAATCAGGAACTGGCGGATATCGTGGGTCGTTTCATTGTGATGATGGGGTTGGGGGCGATGCTCATCGGCGGCGTGGGGATAATGAATACCATGCTGGTGATGGTTGGGCGGCGGACAATGGAAATCGCTTCGCTCAAGACCTTCGGCCTGAAGGGGCACCAGGTCGCGGGCCTGTTCATTGTTGAGGCCTTTCTGATGGGCTTGATGGGCAGTTTTGTAGGCATCGTCGCCGGTCTGCTCATGAGCCGGGGAGTCAACGAGTACGGCGCAGCGTTTTTACAGCAGAGGATTCCCTGGCGGCTGCACCCTGAAGCGGTTATTTACGGGCTGGGGCTGGGGCTGATTGTCACGGTTGTGTTCGGGGTGCTGCCCGTATTATCGGCTACCAAAGTGCGTCCGAATATTATCTTGCGCCCTAACGAGGCCCATATCCCCCGCGCCGGGTGGGTCCAATCACTGATCGCTCTGGGAGCAGTGGTGCTGGTATTGGGGTTGATCGCCGGGCAAATCCTCGGCCCGGTGCTGCAAGACCTGATCGGCATCCGAACTGTCCTGGTTTTTATGCTGGGGATTGCCGGGGTCGCGGCAGCTTTGGTGCTCCTGGCTATACTGACAGGGATTTTCTGGGCATTGGTGTGGGTGATTGGGCGGCTGCCGACCTTCGGGAGTGCCGGTTTGCGGCTGGCATTGGCGAACCTGAGTACCCGGCGGTTTCGCACTGCGACGACTTTGCTGGCACTGACCGCTGGTATGTTTGCCTTAAGCAGCATTTCATTTGTTGGCCTGGGTACGCGGGATGTGGTGCGTTTCCAGTTCAGCGAGACGCTCGGGGGCAATATTATCACAGTGCCGCTGCTGCCAGGTGACTTCGGACAACCTCTGATTGAGGCACTGCTGCGTAATCTGCCCGGTGTCGAGCATATTTCGAAATTGAATTTCAACAACTCCTATATCCGGCGCGTAGATGGAGAACCCGTTAATTTTGAAGGTGTCCGTTATGGTGTACGCTTGACCGTGCTCACCCGTAACAGCGATGTCACGATCTCCAATGGGCCGGTGCTGCTGGGGCGCGACTTGCAGCCGGAAGATCGTGGACAGCCGGTGGTGGTGCTTTCTCAGCAGGCAGCGGTAGAATCATTGTTGGAAGACTATACCCTGGAAGACCTTGGAATCACGGTGGGGTCAACTATCAGACTGGCGATTCGTGGGGGAGAACGCGACTTTGAAGTAATCGGTATTGTGGGGAACGCCAACGGCCTGGCACCCAATATCGCCGGGGCGTATTTGCCACCGGACATCCCTGGTCTGGAGGCGGATCGAGAAGTTACGATAGCGATGGTTGAACCCGACAAGGTAAACGATGTGCTGTTGTCGCTTTCGACGACGCCGTTACTGTTTGCCATTGACGCGACGTTTATTGACAGCCTGCTCAAGCGATTGATTGACCAGTTGAGCGCGATCCCGATTGTGGTGGGGCTGCTCTCGCTGCTGGCAGCGGCAGTTATTATGGCGAATACGGTATCGCTGGCGACCCTGGAGCGACGGTATCAGATTGGTATCCTGAAGGCGGTGGGCCTCAAGCGCAGCCGGGTTCTGAGTATCATGCTGCTGGAAAACACGGTGATTGGGTTACTTGGCGGGGTGTTGGGGGTAGGCATCAGTATGGCGGCAACCGGATTCCTGACGGCGTTTGGGACGGGTGTCGTTACGCCGCTTCCGCCGGGGGCAACAACGATTGCACTTGGGCTGGTTGTGGCGTCGGTGTTGATCGCGTGGCTGGCGACATTTCTGAGCGCACGGGTGGCGATCAGCGAGAAAGTCACCGCCGTGCTGCGCTATGAATAGTCTTTCAATGAACTGAACTGTGTGCTGTCAAAAGAGAGCCGATTATTCATCAGTGCCAGCGCCACGTTTAAACGGGATGTCTTGCCCAACCACAGGGCTGCTATGAACAAAATACCTGTTCGGTGCGTTATCATAGGTAGCATAACGTAATCTGAACAGGATGTGGAATACTATGACTTCGCAGGCCGAACCTCTGCCAGCCGGGGCCGTTGACTCATCACGGTCACGGCTGACTATTTTACGTCCCCTGGAAAACCGCAATTTCGTTCTTGTGTGGATAGGGGAAAGCACCTCAATTCTGGGTGACCAGTTTCATTTTGTGGCGCTCTCGCTGCTTGTCCTGCAACTCACCGGGTCAGGGTTGGCGTTAGGTACGGTGCTGGCTGTCGCCGGCATCCCGCGCGCGGCTCTCATGCTGCTGGGCGGGGCGTTCACAGACCGTTTCTCGCCGCGCCGCATTATGCTCTACTCCAATGGGATTCGCACCGTTCTCACGCTGCTGCTGGCGGGACTTACGCTCACAGGAACGATTCAACTGTGGCACGTGTACATTATTGTGTTCATCTTCGGCATCGTGAGCGCCTTTTTTTATCCCGCCTATAGTTCCATAGTGCCGACATTGCTCAGCCAGGATGACATTGAGGCCGGTAACGCCCTGATGCAAATCACGATGCGGTTGGCGATGCTGGTTGGCCCGGTGCTGGCCGGTATTGTGGTTGCTCGAATCCAGGTGGGGGCGGCGCTGGGCTTCGACGCGCTGACTTTTGCTGTCGCTACGCTGGCTCTGCTGGCGATGAGGGCATCTGCTCCGGCCTCAGATGACACTGTGGACAGCCAGAGCAAGCCTGCGCCACAGCCAACCGCCGCGCCTGCCGGGCTGCTCACTGCGATCCGTGAGGCGCTGCGCTATGCCTGGCATGACAATCTGCTCAGGACGGCGCTCATCATGATCGCGCTGGTGGATTTTGCTGTCGCGGGTGTGTTTGGCGTGGGATTGCCTACGCTGGCGGAAACCCGTTTCAACGGCGCAGAAGCGTTAGGGGTGATGCTTTCTGGTTTTGGGGCCGGGTCGCTGCTGGGCGTGCTGATCGCCGGATCGGTCAAATTCCAGCGGCGCGGGCGGCTCTTCATCATTCTGTTGGTGCTGTTTGCCGTGACGATACCAGCGATGGTCTTCGCTCCCGATACCAGTGGGATCGCACTGCTCATGGGAGCTATCGGCCTGGGTAGCGGCATTTTTAACGTGGCAGGCATCAGTTGGTTGCAAGTCCGCACCGACCCTAAAATGATGGGACGTGTCATGAGCCTGCTGATGTTCTCGTCGGCTGGGTTGCAGCCCGTTGCCAACACGCTGGCCGGTGTTATGGTGGAATTTCATATTGTGATGCTGTTCGCAGGGGCGGGGGTGCTGGCGCTGACGGCGGCGCTGATTACGCTGGCAAACCGGGAATTCCGAACGCTGTAACCGGAAAGCCGGTTGAAAATCCCCGTTATATCGTTGTGAGCAGCGTTTAAAGGATGAAGGAAGCAGGCAGAGGGGGCGCACACCCTGCGCCCCTTCTGCTGAAGTGTTATACGAGGTTTAAAGCAGGACGAGCTGCTCGAGGATGGCCCAGACCAGCCAGACAATTGCGATCATATTGAAGATGACGAGTGCCTGAACTTGCACGACGCCACTCTGGTCAATGACCGCCGTACCGCGCATATCGGTCTTGGAGCGCATCATCATGCTGATCGGCACACCGGCCAGCGCCACTATGCCCAGCCACAGCGGGAAAACGCCCTGTGTAATCGCACCGACCATGAACGCCCCGGCCATCACCACCACCGAGTACATCAGCCAGCGTGTATTGTTCTCCCCCAGAACAATCGCGGTGTTGAACAAGCCGGCGGCTTTATCCATGTCATAGTCACGCAATTGGTTGTAGAGTTGACCATAGACCGAAACCAGCGTGACACTGGCGGCGACCAACCACACAATTCCCGGCGCATTGTGGTAAATGAAGTAGCCTGCGATGAAGAGTAGGCCGCTGAGCATCAAGGAGTGCGAAACGACATCCGTAACCGGCCAGGCCTTCAGCCGCACCGGACGCCACGAGTAGAAATGCGAGAGCAGCAGCGTGACGATGCCTATCGCCAGGACTTCCAACCCGCCAAAGGCATAAGCGATGAGCGTGGCCGCAGCGACGACACGGCAGGCGGCATAGCCAATGCGCACGCCAATTTCCCCGGTGGTGATGGGGTTGCGGGCGGCGCGTGCCGGGTCAAGGGCGTCATCAGGGGCGTCCTCAATGTCGTTAATCATGAACGCATAGGCGACGGCCAGAATATTCGCAATCGTCACGGCTACCAGGCGCAGGTCAAGGTTGATGCCGTGCGGGCGGGCGGCCATCAGTGCGCCGACAATCGTCAACGGGATGACGAAGGGCAGATATTCTTTCCAACGGGTCAAGCGGATCAGGCCGCGTAATTGTTGAGCCAGGGAATGGGTGGTGTTCATTTTCAAGTACGTTCCTCCATGTTACAGTTGGTTGGGCAAACGCCACATAGAATAACACAATATGTGGCGATTCGCTTCATTAGAAAAAATTAGAGATTGTGTGATGTGTTGAATTACGTATATTCCAGACTACTTGTTGTACGCTATTCCTTACCAGAAGGGTGCTATGGAAGACGATATTTTCCCGGTTGTGGTGATTGGAGCGGGGCTGGCCGGACTGGCAGCGGCGGCGCATCTGGCGGCGGGCGGCATTCCTCCGCTGCTGCTGGAAGCTGATTCGCGCTGGCCGGGCGGGCGCATGGCAGGCGGAGATGCGGATATATTCATCCATAACGGGCGTGAATGGGCGTTTACATCCGAACACGGGATGCACGCGCTGTGGGGCGGATACGACAATATGCGAGCAACGCTGGAACGCTTTACCGCTGTTCACCTTCAGGAATCGCCGGGTGAAGAGTGGATTAACCGTTGGGGGCGTGAAGTCCGCATGATCGAAGCCGGGCGAGCGGTGCGTTGGGGGTGGTTTCCCGCGCCGTTTCATTACCTGACGCTGCTGCTCAACCCGCGCTTCTGGCGGACGATCACGCCGCTGGATTTCCTCTCGCTGCCGGGTTTCCTGTTCAGCATCCTGTGGACGGTGGGGCTTGATCCATTAGAGGAGCAGGTCGCGCTAGACGGCCTGATGATGAACGAGTATTTCCGGGGCTGGACGCCCAACCTGCGGGCGACGTTCACCGGCCTGGGAGTCAATCTGCTGGCCGCGCCTGCCGAGGAAATCTCACTAACGAGTTTCATCGCGGCGATTCGTTTTTTCACGATGCTGCGCCGTGACCTGTGGCAGCCCGCCTATTTTCCTGATAGTCCCCATCATGTCGTTATCGAACCCATCCTTGAATATATCGAGGAGCAGGAAGGCGGCGTGATGCTTGGCACCGAGGTTCAGGAGTTGCAGCGCGAGGGCGATCACTGGCGCGTCATCGTGGAAGACTCACGGCGCGGCGGGCGGCGCTCCCTGCTGGCGGAGCGGGTGGTGCTGGCGCTCGACCCACCGGGCGCGGAACGAGTGCTACTAAGCGGCGCGGCTACCCAGGAAGCGGCGGCGAATCTGCGTTTCCCCGGCGCGGTGCAGAATCTCACGGTACGGCTGTGGTTTGATGCCCCGCCCCGTGATGGCACGCCGGGTGGCATGTTCACCGGGGATTTCCTGCCGGATAACTTTTTCTGGCTGCACCGGCTGATTCCGGCCTTCAAGGAATGGCACACCGTAACCGGTGGCAGTGTCCTGGAGATGCACCTATATGTCGGCCAGGATATCCTCACGCTGGCGGATAGCGTGGTGCTGGTGCGCTGCGTGGACGAGGCGCAGCGGGCGTTCCCCGAATTGCGCGGCCATTTCGTGCATGGCGCGGTGCGGCGCAACCTGCGGACACAAACGAATTTCCGCATCCCCACCGGGGAGAGCCTACAGGTGGCAACCCCCTGGCCGGGAGTCTACGCCTGCGGGGACTGGATCGGTTACCCGACCCCTTCGATGTGGATGGAACGCTGCTGCGTGACCGGAATCGCGGCGGCCAATGCAGTTTTACATGATAATGGACGTGAGACTTTCCCGATTATCCCGCCGCGCGAACCGGAGGCGCTGGTGCGGGCACTGGCGGGACTGGTGCGCCTCTTCCGCCGCACGGTAGGCCGGGCGATTCTGGTCGTGGCAAGGGGATTGCGGAGGAAACGTGGGTGAACACTAAATCTCATGGAAACCAGAAGAAACGAGACTTTGGTATCGTTTTTATGGATTTATTTTGGTGCTGGGGAATGTCTGCCGAGCTACCGGGCAGACTACAACAAATTTGTGAATTATTCTGATTTACTCAGACAACATTCCACGAACATACTACAAGACCCGTTATTTATTCTGAGCATAGCGCTATTCGTCAGCGGGATTATATTGTATCGAGCCAAGCAGTGGCTAGTGGGTCTATTGTTGATTCCTGGTACACCGCATACGAATCTGCACTCTACGCATCCCGTGTTTTAGATCCTTACACCCTTATTCCAGACGAACCTGACCCAATGGACACGAACCTTTTAGGATTCTTGCATTTTCGTATCTCCCTTTTGACAATCAGATGTGGCTACCTGGGACCATGTTGAGAATCAACTGAATTATTTCGGGAATGCAAAATATTGACTCATTTGATGCACAGACCTTTGGGTTTGGGTGAAGACTCGCTGCAATTACACATGATGGCGCTGAAACCTGGTAGTTCAGTTTTGGGGAGGCGTTGCAAGATCATTTATCGGCATCATTTAGGGTTTGCGGACGCGCCCCAACTCCGGTTATCAACAGCCAACATAGGTCGCGTTTACATTTTCTGATAGCGGTAGCGGTATCCACGTTTTAGCACCCAGAATGGCGGCCAGACCTGGCAATCTGATTCTAGCAACCAGTTCATGGCTGTGGAAGACAAGCATGAACCTCAAAACCACAGAAAGCAACCCCACCAAACGCCGGAAAAACCGCTATACCGGGCTGTTCCTGGGGTGGGTGGTGCTGTCGGTTGTGTGGATTGGGTACGGGCCGGAATTATGCCTGCCAAGCTACCGGGCAAATAGCAATGAGATCGTCAACTATTCGGAACTCATTCAGCGGCACACCTGGAGTATTGTAAATAACAGTCCGCTGCTGCCTTTAGCTGTGGCGCTGCTGGTCGGCGGTGTGCTGGTGTATCGCGCCCGGCGTTGGTGGTTGAGTGTACTTCTAATTCCGGTAGTTCTATTTGCCTGCGCGTTTTTTATGGCAGGCGTATTGTGTGATGAAACCGTTTTATATCATGTCGCTACCGCCAAATTGGGCGACAATGTATACCATCTGACAGTAGGGGACTACAATAATCTCGATTTATTCGAGGAGTATCTGTTCATTTTCCAATGTGATGCGAACGATGAGCGCTGCCAGGGGAAACCTATAGATATAGCCATGTGGTATGAGTTCGAAAATGCCAAACTTATCGTAGATGCCTCCCACAACCAACTTCAGGTTATCAACCGCGATGAGGTGATCTACACCCTTGACCCGGAGTGAGGCGGGTAGGGAAGCCCTTCTGGGCGTCCGCCGGACAGGCCAAAGCCAGTCCCTACAGAAAACCGGTATCTAATTCTTAAGCTGCGTCACGAGATTTACTATTTACTCAGCCGGATGGCTTCCAGCGTCTGGCAGAAGCCTGTCTTTTAAGGAGGTGAAAACCATCATGACATGGATGCTGTATGGCGCGTCCGGGTATACCGGGCGGCTGCTGGCACAAGAGGCCGTCCGGCGCGGCCACAAACCCCTGCTGGCCGGGCGCTCGGCGGAAAAACTGGCGCCACTGGCAGACGAATTAGGGCTGGAATATGTCGTCGTCGGGTTGGACGATGCGCCGGGGCTGGAACGGGCGGTCTCCGGTATGGAGTTGGTGCTGCACGCCGCCGGGCCGTTCGTCCATACCAGTCTGCCCATGATCCAGGCCTGCCTCTCCGCTGGAGCGCATTATCTGGACATCACCGGAGAAATCCCGGCCCTGCTGAATACCCTCAGTTTTGACGAAGTGGCACGCGAGCGCGGCGTCGCCCTGATTTCCGGTGTGGGCTTCGATGTCATCCCCACCGACTGCCTGGCGCGGTATGTGGCCGAAAAGCTGCCGGACGCCACCACCTTAGAACTGGCCTTCACTGCTATCACCAGCGCCAGCGCCGGGACGATGCGCTCCGCCCTGGAACTGGCGCAGATGGGCGGGTTGGTGCGTCGGGACGGTGTGCTGGCGGGTTATCTACTGGGGCGTGGGGCGCGGCGTATCCGCTTTTCTTACGGCATGGCGACGGCGCTGCCTATCCCCTGGGGCGACCTCGTCACCGCCTACCAGACCACCGGCATCCCCAATATCACCGTATACAAGAGCTTTCCCCAGGGTATCGCCCGTATCCTGGGATTGGCTGCACCGTTCGCGCCGCTGGCCGGATGGCTGCTTTCCACGCGGGTTATCCGCAGCCTGGCAAACTGGTGGATAGGACAGTTCTTCAGGGGGCCGGACGCTGACCTGCTGGCGAAAGGACGCTCGTATGTATGGGCGCGGGCGGCGAATGACCGGGGCGAAGAAGCACAGGCCTGGCTCGATACGGTGGAAGCCTACTGGTTTACCACGCTGGCCGCTGTTCGTGCTGTTGAGCGGGTGCTGGATGGGAGTCACAGTGGGGCATTGACCCCCGCTCTGGCGTTCGGCGCGGATTTCCCCCTCACGGTTGCAGGTACACAGCGGACGGATATAGCGTAGACCCGCCTGAAAACCAGGGGGACAGGCAGAACAGGACTCCGCAGTGAGGGATAAAATGCAACACACCCCTGGTTAGAGGGGTGTGTCACACTGGGAGAGGAGGAAATCTTCAGGTTAGGTGGGTTATTCTTTTTCGACAAACACGGTCGGATATTGCAGCGCCCGGTGTACCGGACACATCTCGCCAATGTCGTTGATGCGGCGGCGCTGTGACTCATCCAGTGGCCCGTGCAGGGTGATCTTTTTGCGGATTTCGTGGACGAACGCCGCTTTGCCCTCGAATCCTGGATAGTCTGACCCGTTGAACCGTTCCATTTCAAGCTCAACGTCCACACCTTCCAGCGGCCACTCTTTGCGTTGGGCATAGAGCTTCATCGTGATGGCGATGCAGCTTCCTAACGCGCCCAGGAGCATCTGCGTTGGCGTCGGGCCGGTATCGGTGCCACCCGCTTCAACGGGTTCATCAGCAAGCCAGGTCTGGTGTCCTGACTGAATCTTCGCTTGCAGGTTATCGCGTAGTGTTACACTTACAGGAGCCATGTTTTCCCCATTTGGTTGGACTGGATAAAACGATCACGCATATATATCGGGAACACAGCCACTCATCCGTCGCTGCCCGCTCATTGGGTTTGCAGGAGCGCATCCCAATCGCTATACGTGCGCAATATATCAGACAGCACCAGACCGCGCAGCCTTACGTCTGACACCTGTATAGCTAGGTTCAGAACTCGAATACATCGTAGTCCTGGCACAGGATCACCGGGCCATCATAGGTTTCTTTTGCCTGTTCAACCAGGGGAGTCGGGTCAGTTTTCCATACCCAGTAATGAATCAGGTAAAGTGACTTAGCGCCAACACGGGTCGCGGTCTCACCGGCCTGGCGGGCGCTGCTGTGGCCGGGGCCTTCCCCTGCGGCCTCATGAATCAACATATCGGCATCTTTGCACAGTTCATATAACGAGGGGGTTGGCTGGGTATCGCAGGTATAGGCCAGTACCTTGCCAGTGATTTTGTTCTCAATCCGCAGCCCAATTGTGGGGATGAAGTGCTGAACCGGCCAGCCGGTAATGCGGAAATCGGCATTTTCCATCACCGGGGCGTTGAAGCGTTCGCTCACACGGTGAAACGTGACCGGAAAGAAATTCGGCCACTCGTTCCACGAAAAACTTACCATCATATCTTCCAGCCGGTTCATACAGTGGTGCAGCCCGTAAAAACGCATTGGCGCCTGCCGCCCCAGCAGCCACAGGTGCATAAGCATGTTCGGCACGCCGGAAACGTGGTCGGAATGAAAATGGGTCAGGATGACATCCTGCAACGCCTCGTCCTCAATACCCAGGTTCTGGAGCTTGCCCAACGGACTGGAACCGGCATCCACCAACACCGGACTGTCTTTTTCGCCAATCAGGAGGAAGTGCGTGTAATCATGTTCCGCATCGTTTACGGCTGCTGCCGAGCCTAAGATATGAATACGAGCCATAGGGTTGAACTACCTTTGTGTGCTAACATCGCCCCGGTTCCGCGCTCGGATACCTGTTTAACCGATCACGTCGTGACGAAACCGTTTGATAATTGTTGCAATCCAGACGTAAAAATAACGCTTATCTGCATTATACTCGGATAAGCGTTTTGGGGAATAAAGGGGTTGGTTTGAGATTCCTAACCGCCTAGCACAGCCAGCACCACACGGGGCGTGATATACGCTTCAATGAGGGCTGCCAACACCAGACCGGGAAGGATAACCCCCACCGCCAGCTTGACCGTATCCCCGAAGGCCGTCAGCCAGGCGTGTCCCACCGTGATGCCTTCCGGCGGGCGGGTAATCACCGCACCCAGGCGCAGCGCCACTGCCGTCGCCAGGATGATGATCGGGATTTCGACGACTCCATGTGTCAGCACTGCCGCAAACAAAAATGAGGGGTTATACCCGGCCAGCACGATCTGGCTGAACAGGTAGCCCAGAATCAGGTACACCACCGGCGTGATGACCAACGCTCCCACCCCGAAGGTAAACATACTGATGAGCGCGGCGGCCAGCAGTACGCGGCTGTTCTGCCACAGAAAAAAGCGGAAACCGCCGGTATACAGCGGAATGCTGGTATAGCGGCCCAGCGTTTGCGCTGTATCGGTGAGATTAGACGCCTCCGGCAGCGGCAGTCGCCATTCCGGCATCTGGCCGATGATATAACCTGCCACCAGCGCGACAATACACACCACGATTGTCACTATGACAGCCGAACGCAGCCGCCCAAGGGACAACCGGATGCCACGCCGGTACCAGTCCACAATATTGCGGGCGGGCGTCCCATCGTCATCCACCGCCAGGACAAAGCGCCAGATTTTCCGCGCTGTCCCTTTCAGATTCAACTGGTCAATCGTGCGCCCCAGGAGTTCTTCCCGGTTAAAGATACTGTTCCCCACGCGCAGCAGCAAAAACACCACCACCGCCATGCCAATGATAATCGCCCACAGCGCGCCAATCCCGTTCGGGTCTTCGGCGTCGGGAGCCAGGAACATAATCACACTTTCGCCCTGGATAAGCATCGTCATGGGGATAATGATGAAGCTGGCGAGCAGGTTAGCGGCGCGGGTACTGGTCGTCTGGCTGGAAACCACTACTGCGCCCGTGACCATTACCAGCGCCTGGACGGTGGTCAGCAGGATAATCTGCACGACCAGCATCGCCGGCGGGCGCCATTCGAGATCACCCAGAACCAGACTGGTCAGGTAGACCCCCATGCCGCCATAGCTGGAAAGCAGCGGCGGGATCATGGCGGCCAGCGTTTTGCCGATGTAGAGTTCGGTGTTCGTCAGCGGCGTACTCAGCAGGGGTTCAAGGCTGCGGCGCTCTTTTTCACCGACGAAGGTTTCGAGCGCGATCACCAGCGAGATCGAAATCGGAAAGAAGCCAACGATCATCAGCAAAAACGGAATCGTGCGCTCTCCGATAATGTCCGCGCCGTACCCAGCCACGAACTCAGCGAAGCGCCCGGCGACAAACTGTGCCAAGCCGGGGAACAAAAAGGTGAGAATCACAATCGGCGCAATGATACGCCAGTCACGGAAGCTGTCACGTACCTCGCGGCGGGTGATTATGAGCGCGTTGCCCAACGTATAGCGGAAGCCCGTCGGCTCGCTGCCTTGAGCGGTCTGTTCCAGCATCAGGGGAGTTGTCGCTGCCATTCCATCGCCTCTAGTCGTTAGCCGTCAGTTTTCAGGGGTCGGTTACCGGCCTTCAGCGGTCAGCCGTCAGCCTTTTGCTTGGTACTCTCAACTTGCCACTTCGGGTTCCTCAAGACTCAGCACTCAAGCCTTAATGATACCGTTCTGCTTCGTCGGATCGGGTGATAAATCCCATGCGGACGCACCAATCCATACCCATCTTGAACTCATGGTCACTTAATTCAAGCGCCACCTGAATATCGTACTGATCCGCTGCCATAAAGTCCGGTTGATCGTTCATGTACTGGCAAATCAAGTCACCATAGAAGTTTTCGAGTGTGATTTTTTGTCCGGTCATTCGAGATTGTGCAGCCCCTCATCTTCTTTGACGACTTGCAGGTAAATATCTTCCAGCGTCTGCGAGACGGCGGAGAGCGTGACGACATCAATGCCCAGGCCGGCCACGCGCCGCAGCAGTGCCGGGTTGGTGTTATACGGGTCGGCTACACGGTAGCGCAGCCAATCCTCCCCGGCAGCTTCCACCGTCACAAGGTCGCTGATGTCTGTCGCCAGCCCGTTGAAAGCGCCGTGTGTGCGTAATTCCATCAGCGGGTCACCCACAAACTGCCGCGCAAGATCATGAAATGTGCCGCTGGCAACAATGGCACCACTGCGAATGATGGCGATATGGTCGGCCAACTGCTGTGCCTCAGTCAGATTGTGGGTTGTAATCAGGAATGTGCGCTCGTCGCGTTGCAGTTCGACAATCGCATCGCGCACCAGTTTTGCGCTGTGCGGGTCCATAGCGGAAGTTGGCTCATCAAGCAGCAGCACCGGCGGGTTATGGAGCAGCGCCCGCACTAAGGCGAGTTTCTGCTTCATCCCCTTGGAATACTCACCCAGCCGTTTATCGAGCGCGAAACTCAGCCCGAAACGATCCAGCAGATCGAGCGAACGGCGGCGGCGTTCTGTGGCATCCAGGCGGTATACACGCCCGAAGAAATCCAGGTATTCAATGGCCTTCATCCGCTCGTACAGGCCGTGCTGCTCGGTCAACACACCCACATGAGCGCGTACCTGGGCGGGCTGTTTAACGACATCATATCCGGCTATCCGTGCCCAACCGGATGATGGCGCGAGGATTGAGGTCAGCATCCGCACAGTGGTCGTTTTACCTGCCCCATTCGGCCCCAGCAGCGCCAGCACCGTCCCGGACGCGATGGTGAGCGATACCTGGTCAACAGCCCGGAAAGTGCCGAAATCTTTGCTTAGTTCATGTGATTCAATCATTTGGGGATTTACTCACTTTGTCTGACGCGATTTTGCAGGTTAGGCGGCAAATACGCTTACATGATGATGATGGGTCATGTGTGGTGTATTTGTCATTGTAATCCCAGTTTACACCAAGTTACCCCCTGATTTCAGGGGGTTTCATTAATGATTCAGCAGTATCGTGATGGTTGGACAGATGAGCATAGCAAGTCTCCCGGCAGTCGGCTATCCTAAGGGGGTTACAGCAAAAGCGGATTTAAAGGATGGTATCGTGACATATATTCTCGTAACCAATGATGATGGCGTAGACGCGCCGGGACTATTCGCCTTGGTGGAGGCGCTGCGCCATTTGGGAGAAACCCAGGTGATTGCCCCCGCCAAGAACCAGAGCGCCAGCGGCCATAAAAAGACTCTGTTCCAGGACATCCCTGTCCATCAGGCGGCGCTGCGCGATGGCACGCCCGCCCTGGCTGTTGGCGGTTCCCCGGCAGATTGCATCGCTATCGCGGCGCTGGGCGTGGCCCGCTGGCCGGCGCGCATCGTGGTTTCCGGCATCAACCGGGGGGCAAACATGGGCCAGGACATCACCTACAGCGGCACCGTGACAGCCGCGCTTGAATCCTCGATTCACGGGCTGCCGGCTGTGGCCGTCTCGCTCAATGATCGCCACGCCGATAACCCGGAGGCTTATGCCGAGGCCGCTCGTGTCGCGGTGGCTGTTGTCCGCCGTGTGCTGGAAAAAGGGCTGCCGCCGTTCACGATCCTCAATGTGAATGTGCCGCCGGTTGAAAAAGTCAAAGGTCTGCGACTTACACGCCAGGGTGTGCGTATATATCGTGATGAGTTGGCACGAAACGGGAGTGACGTGTACCAGATTGTGGGTGACGAGCCAACCGGCCATACCGATGAGGAAGGCACCGACCTGTGGGCCGTTCATCATGGGTATGCCAGCGTGACGCCGATTCACCTGGATATGACGGCGCACCGCCTCCTGGCCGACCTTTCAGCCTGGAACATCACGATGGAGACATAGGACACATGAGCATTACAACGGCCTGGGGCAACCCGGAACAAACAGTCATTCATCTGACATTCAAGCGCGGCTGGACATGGGCGCAGTTGAAAACGGCTGTTGCCCAGGCGGACGACCTGCTCACCAGTGTGGATCACACGGTTGACCTGTTGATAGATATTCGTGAAGCAGGGGGAGTCCCCGGTGACTTTCTCAGCGCCGCAGGAGAACTCTTCGCCAGCGGCGAAGCCCGCGCCAACGAGGGCCGGAAAATCGTGCTGGGAGCCGGGCCGCTGATCCGCACAGCGTATAATGGATTGGTACGTGTCTACGGCTATAGGATGAAGAACCGCCCGTTTGTTTTCGCAGCGAACTGGTCGCAAGCCCAGGGAATGCTCGGTCTGTAGATGTGCAGGAATACGCCGGACTCACTATCGTTCGGTGCGCCGCGCCTGTTCTGCTAGTAAATCTTCCAATGAGACTGCCTCGCCGTCATGGTCCCCCATCAATCGGGTGCGCAGTTCATCCAACTCGGTGTCGTCCAGGCGTTCTAACAGCAGGTCAACCGTGTTGCGGCGCTTGGCTTTTTCCTGCTGCCTGCGGGTCTGCGGTTCTTCGCCCGCTTCACGTGCCTGCCAGATTTTCTCGGTGGCGATAGCCGCGCCAATCCCCAGGATAAGGGCCAGCACAGCTATCCCGCCGGCATCGTACTTCATAATCATACCGGTGATAATAATCCCGGTGACCATCAGCCATATCGTGACGGTGGAAATCATGCGAGCCAGACTGTTCATATCAGCGTGAATCCTCTATAGATGGTTACTTCGCTATTATAACGCTTGAACATGCTTCAAGGTACTACCGTCTCTATACGCATAAACGGCTGCCCCTGGTGCATTTTTCCCAAACCGGGCATACTACTGCCATCTGCTAATCAACAGCGTTTTGGTGAAACCTGTGACCTTGAGTACATGGATACCGCACCTCGCCGGACAGCGCGTGCTGGTGGTGGGCGATGTCATTCTGGACGAATATCTCATCGGCAAAACCACCCGCCTCAGCCGTGAAGCCCCGATTCCCGTGCTGGAATTCGAGACGCGCCAATTGATTCCGGGTGGCGCAGCGAACCCGGCGGCCAATATCGCCGCCCTGGGCAGCACCGCCATACAGGTTGGTGTGATTGGCCCGGACAGCGCCGGAACGAACCTGCGCCAGGTCTTGCAGGCGCGGGGAATTGATACCGGCTGCCTCGTGACGGATGCCGGACGGCCTACAACGGTCAAGAGTCGCATCATGGCACAGATGGGACTGCGTTTCCCGCAGCAGGTTGCCCGGCTGGACACCCTCTCGCGTGAGCCGATTCATGCTGGGGTTGAGCGTCAGGTGCGTGCCATGCTCGACCAGCACATCCGCCAGGTGAACGCCGTGCTGCTCTCCGATTATCACTGCGGCCTGCTGGCGCCTGCCCTGGTTGAGACGATTCGCATTCTCGCCGCTGATGCCGGGGTGCTGCTCACCGCTGACGCTCAGGGCGAACTCGATAAATACGCCGGGTTCGGCGTTGTCAAGTGCAATGCTGATGAAGCCCGCGCTTATCTACGGCGTGACCTGGAAACCGCTGAAGATTTCGCTGCCGCCGCGCTGGAAATTGGGGCGGCACTGCGACTGACGGGCAGTATGGTGATTACACGCGGCGGGGATGGCGCGACTGTGGCTTTGTGCGCTGAAAAACGGGCGATGCACAGCCCGGCCCCGGCGGTAACGGACGTTTATGACACAGTAGGCGCGGGCGATACGGCGATTGCTGTGCTGACACTCGCGGTGGCTGCTGGAGCGTCGTATAGTGAGGCGGCAGCCCTGGCGAATTATGCCAGCGGCCTTGTTGTGCGGCGGGTGGGCAATTACACACCGCGCCCGGATGAACTCGCCTGGGCGTTGGCAACCTGGGGCGATACACATTGAGTATTTCGTGAACCCTCCACCGGACGCCACAAAGGGTGCCCCGATAAGCTGTTGTTTGAGAGGGCGCTATTGCCGAAGTCGAATCGTTGTTATACTACAGTGATGAGCGCAATCCACAGCAAATGAGGCGACGATGCGAAAAACGGTCTTCTGGTTCATGACCCTGCTGCTGGCGTGGAGCCTGTCAATCAGTACAGTGCTGGCCCAGCCGCTGCCCCGCCCAACGGTTGAAATTCTCGTCAACCGGGACGGCGTGAATGTCCGGTTGTTCCCCGCCATTGGCGCGGATGTGGTTGGTTTTGTGAATGCAGGTTGGGTGACTCTGGCAGATGCTCGCAGCCCGGATAACGAGTGGGTGCGGGTGGATTTTAACGGCCAGGAAGGTTGGATCGGCGTCGCGGTGATTAACATCTTTGGCGACCTGGGCACACTGCCGGTAGCTGACCCGCGCACCATCCCCTACGGCGGTTTTGACAGCCCGCGTTCCGGGCCTTCCGACGCGAACAGCGATATTTCTGGCTACCTGGCGTTAAGCGGGCTGCGGCTGCGTGCCGGCCCCAGTACCGCCTATCCCGTGCTGGCGAATCCACCGCGCTATTCCGTGTTTCCCTTGCTGGGACGCACGGCGAACAACGCCTGGCTTCAGGTAAATTTTGAGGGGACTCTTGGCTGGGTAGTGACGCAGTGGGTGGAAATCCAAGGCGGACGCAGTGTTGTGGAACTGCCGATTGATGGCGTGGTGGCGTCCGCGCCCCCGGCCTCAACGGATACCAATGAGAACTATCTTGCCACGCTGCGGCTGATGCTGGAACGCATCAATATCGCGCAGGAATCGCTCGATGCGATTCGGGCGACGTGGACGACTGTGGCGCTCGGCCAGCGGGCGGCGTGTACACCTTTCCCGCCACGTCCCAGTGACATCAACATCGCCAATCCACTACTGGCAGCCTATTATCCCACCCTCAACCCGTTGCAGAACGATTTCAACATTGCCATGGCGAACGTGCGGCTGGCGATAGACCTGTGGATTGAAGCGTGCAGCCAGCGGACATTGAACACGAACGCGGTGGTGGGTGAGGCGACGGTACAGGGGGCACTTAACGCGATCCAGATTTCCGACGGGCAATTTGCCGATTTACGGCGGCGTTTGAACGAACTTATCCCGCCAACCCTGGAAGTAGGTCCCGATCAATGTCTGTTTACTTTCCAGAACCAGACAGACATTTTGCAGCGCATCCACATTGGCGAAGTGATTGTTGACTCGCTGACGCCGCGCAACACATCAACGGGTTACTGTTTCGATGCTGCTGTCGGCCAGTCTCTGCGCTTTGAGGTGTTACAGCTCAAGGGTAATATCAGGCCGCTGCTGGCGGTTAGTCCATTTGATAACCCAACGAACTTCCTGGCAGTCGGGCGTGGCACGAGCGACCCCCTCCTGACCGTTGCGCCGGTCACCGTGGCGGTGGATGGTCTTTACATCCTCATCCTGAGCGACATCAGCGAAGACCAGCCCGATCCGGTGAGTGGCGAGTATGCGTTGCTCATCAGCAATATCGCCGGGGCGCTGGTAAGCGGGCCAGGCCTGAGTATTGATCCGGCCACCGGCCAATTAGTCGTCAATCCGGTCACATTTATACCGACATCGGTAGCGCCTACACCCGGGTCGGGCGTGGCGTGTCCATCTACGGCCTTTACCTGCCAGCAGTTGTTCTCGTGTGCTGAGGCGCAGGCGTGCCTGGCGGCGGGCAACTTCAGTCTCGACCCGGATTCTGATGGTATCCCGTGCGAGGAAAACCTGTGTACGGGCGGGTAGGGGGCTAGGAGAGCCACCTCATGCAAATTATCTCGATTACTGACCCTGCCGCCCTCCCTGCCGCGCAAGCGGTAATCCAGGCGGGCGGCCTGGTCGTTATCCCAACCGATACGGTCTATGGTGTATCGTGTTCTCCGCTGAATGAGGCGGCAATTGAACGGATGTACGAGGCCAAAGGGCGTTCCCGTGAGAAGGCGATCCAGGTGCTGGTGGCCGGGTGGGATGCGGCTGCTCCCTTCATTCGGGAGGTGACACCGCTGGCGGGGTTGCTGGCAGATCGCTTCTGGCCGGGGGCGCTCACGCTGACACTGCCGAAGCGTGCCGGGCTGCCCCCTAATCTCTCGCAATATGACACGGTTGGCCTGCGGATGCCCGCTCATGCGCCATTGGTGACGCTGCTTTGGGCGGTGGGCGGTGCGTTGGCGGCCACGAGTGCTAACCTTTCCGGCGCGGCCAGCCCAACCAATGTGCAGATGGCGATAGAGGCTTTGGGCGATGCGGTACAACTTTACCTGGATGGGGGCGAAACACCCGGCAGCCTATCGTCAACTGTCGTCGAATCGCATGGGGATACCCTGCGTATCCTGCGTGAGGGACCGATCAGCGAGGCGCAACTACGGGAAGCCCTGGCGGGTCGTGCCTTTTACATGGATTCTGGTATAAAGTGATGTCGCCAGACACAAGGACTGGCGACATACGCTGGGGGAGTTGGGGAATTTTGTACGCGATCGCGTCTGCGATCTACTTGTAGTATAGGGTCAATCCCCTGTTTTAAACCTTGAGATTTCTCAAGGCCGTAAATTCCTCACCGTTATCCCCGCCATGTTTGGTTATTCCTTAATCGCCGGTCTGCGTTGTATCCACCGCATAGATTGTCACATCGTCGTTCTGGTAAACCTCAGTGAGGAAGGGCGAATCTGCCGGATCGTAGTCACCGAGTTTAGCTTCCTCCGGCCCGTAAAATAGATAGCCCACATTGTATTCGCCCAGGAGTTGCAGGCGCTGGTCATCGGTAGTTGCTGCGTTAAAGAAGGCGTCTACCATTGTGCGTTTGTTCTGGAAATCGAGGGTTTGTGCCCAGTGACCGAGGAAGGAACGCGCCCCGGTGAGTGCCGGGATAAATGCGCCGGTATTCAGGCTGGAGAACACGACATCCGTCCCTTTCACCTGTGTCTCCAGGAATTGGTAGGCGTCGTACTCGCTGACCCGGATAAAATAGCGATTATCGGTTACCCGTTCGTCCATTTCCTGCCATGCGGCTTTCATATCCAGTGTGCGCCAGGCGAAGATATACAGGTTGGTTGGCAGGACGGCCAGCAGCAGTGCAGACGACCCCAGCAAGGCAACCCGCTGTGGCGACACCGCGCTCAGACGGCGGCGCAGCCAGGGCAGAACACGGGTATACAGGCCGATGACGGCCATCATGCCTGTCACAATCTGCCAGCCGCTCAGCAGGTGAATCTGGAAGTTCAGCGGGATGTAGACCAGGATGAAGTGCGCCAGGAACCAGGCCATCAAGAAGAGGTGCGTATCATCACGTTCGCGCCAGGGCAGGCGAATCTTGAGCGCCCAGATCGCCAGCAGCCAGCTGACACCCATCAGAATCGGCAGGTGGAGCGGATTGGGAGTCCAGGCTCCGGCGTTATCAAACTGGGACAGTACACCTTTCCATACGTCGTCAGCCTGGGTGATATAAAATGCCTGGAGCGCCGGCCACACCGAGATCAGGACGACGACAACGCCCAATTTGAACAGGTACATGGGGAATTTGCGATCTCGCAGCCAGATAAACAGTGCGTACAGGCCGATGACCGGGTAGATGATGAACATATCGTAGGCGTGCTGGACACTCAGGAGCAGGCTCACCGCCGCTGCTGCCCAGGCGTAGCGCATACTCTGTTTCTTCTGGCCGAGCAGGACCAGCCCGAAGACCACCGCAATCAGGCCGGCGGCAATTGAAAAATGCGGGAACGCCAGAATGTTAAAGAACGTGTTTGGCTCGCTGGTGTAAACATCGAACGAGTTGGGCGGCACGATCTCCACCTTGCCGACATATTTGGCGATGACCCATACCCAGCCCAGGCCCGCTCCCAATACACTCACCAGGAAGGCCGTCCAGCGTTTGGCGCGGTTGGTAAATACGAGTGAGGCGAACCAGTACGTGGCAATCATCACGAACGCCGCTGCCAGCAACCGTGTCATCTGGTAGAGCGTCCGGTATTCGATGCCTGTCAGACTTTCGACTCGTCCCAGGGTGAACCACAGGAAGTTAAAAAGCAGCGGTGTGCTGTCCTCTGGTGTTAACTGGTTGGGAACAAGGAACTGGGTTTGTGACTCGCGCATCCATGAAAAATACTGGAAATGATCGGGAATATTGAACACCACCCCCATAAAATGCATGTTATCCGGGGCGCTTTTATATGCGTAAAAATAAGGGACAGACGTGATGAGCAGCACGACGACGATAAAAATACCCAGGTAGAGCCAGTCGCGCCGGTTGGAAGAAGAAACGGATTGTTCGGTCATGGTTGTCATCTCGGGTTGCTAGTAAGTGATACTGACCAGTTGAACACACGAAACTTAACACACCCTAAAGATTGCAGCGGCTTCAGCGTTGCTGAGCGTGCTCCAAAAGGGTGGGAATGATTGATGGTGCAGATTGAGAGTAGCGGAAAATAAGCGGGAGAAAGTGAATATCTGAGGGCGACAATTACCAGACCTTCTATATGGAAATCGCCCCTGTTGTGCGACCGTAATGATGGGCAGAATGGGACGTACTTCGATGGAATTACCCTCCATCGCCCCGTTTATCCAGGAGTGCCAGGAGCGTGTCGCGGCTCAGGGGAGTGGCGCTGTGGCCGTCTACCACCTGCTGGATAGTTTCATCCTGCATCAGGCGGGCGATCAGGTCGTAGTCCATCGTATCCCCTGGTTGCCGATAGTCGGCTGTGGGTGGGTAGTAGGCATCCGCTACGAACATGACACCCTGCTCCGGCACACGTACCACCGACGAATCGGGGGAATGCTGCCCACCGACGTGTTCAATCTCCAGCAGCAGCCCGCCATTAAGATAAAGCTGCAACCCTGCCGTGAATGTCACTGACGGCACGATGATACGAAAGCCGCGCCACTCGTCCATCACGCGGGCGATATTGCGCAGCCCGATCGCACGTTCCGGCGAGTCCTTGATTTCATCTTCAATGTAGCTGAAACTCCAGGGCTTGGCCGCCATTTCCTGCACCCGCTGGCGGCAGAGTTCATGGGCTATGGCCGGTACGCTAAAAAGCTGCGCCCCAAAAAAATGGTCAAAATGGCTGTGGGTGTAAATGACATAACGCACGGGGGGCGCATTGAGTTCATCCAGAGCATCCAGGATGCGGCGGGCATGGCGCGGGCTGTTGCCGCCATCCACCAGCACGGTATCGCTGCCGGAAATAATGATGCCGACATTCGGCTGTAGTTTCTGTGGATCGGGGTGGCAGGGAAACACCCAGACCGAATCGGTTAGTTGCAGGAAGGATGGTTCCATCAACACGCTTCCCCCTATTTGGGTGCCATCCGCACCGCGCCATCAAGGCGAATCACCTCGCCATTCAGGTAGGGATTTTCGATGATGGACTGGGCGAGCTGGGCGTAATAAGCCGGATCCCCAAGCTGCGCCGGGAATGGAATCTGCGATGCCAGCGACGCCTGCACTTCTTCAGTCATCATGGCGACCATCGGTGTTTTGAAGATACCGGGGGCAATCGTCAGCACCCGGATACCGTTCCGCGCCAGGTCACGAGCGATGGGCAGCGTCATGCCGACGATTCCGCCTTTCGAGGCAGAATAAGCAGCCTGTCCGATCTGCCCGTCAAAAGCAGCCACCGACGCCGTATTGATAATCACGCCGCGTTCGCCGGATTCATTCGGTTCATTTTCCGACATCGCCTGCGCTGATAGCCGCAGTACATTAAATGTCCCGATGAGGTTGATCTTAATAGCCAGTTCAAAAATATCGAGGGAGTGCGGCCCATTCTTGCTCAAAGTGCGGCCTGCCGTAGCGACTCCGGCGCAGTTGATATTGATATTGACCGCGCCGAATTCGTTTTTTGCCAGGTCAACCGCCGCCTGCACCTGGTCTTCGTCGGTGACATCGGTGTGGGCGAAGCGTGCCGCGTCCCCCAATTCCGCCGCTACCGCCGCGCCACGCTCTTCGTCCCGATCCAGGATGACAACCTTCGCCCCCTGCGCTGTAAAACGCCGGGCGCAGGCCGCCCCTAAACCCGATGCGCCGCCGGTAATCAGTGCTACCTTGCCGTTTAGTTCCATAAAATTCGCTCCTTAAAACTATAGTTGAAAGTGCCAGGTCAAAATCCAGAATACAAGGGCTGAGTCTTGCTTCTTAAACCAGCCGTACCGCGAATTTGAATCCGACAATGAATCCTGAATCGGTTGAAGGTGCTCGCTATATCTTCCCCATCTCCTCCACGCTGTAATCCATCGCCACAAAGTACGAGTCACCAATGCCGAGCAGGGACATCTTGTGCGAGCGCCCGTGTTCATCATCTTCGGGCTGCGGCTCGGCTTCCAGTGTGCAGGTCATCTGGTGATGGGCAAAGACCTTCGCCATCCGCTCGGCCACGGGCTGCGGCATTACCCCCAGCAGTCCTTCACCGGATGCAAGCAGGTTTACCAGCGGCTGACTCCGGTTGATGTCGCCCGCCAGTTCGCGCCAGGGGCCGAAGGTCGTTACATACGCCTGGTGAATATCCAGCACGAGTTCATGAATATCCCCCGGTTTACCGGAAAAATGAATCATCTGGCGTGGCTCATTGTAGTGAAACAGCAGCGGGTGCTGGTCGGTGAAAAAGAGGTTTCCGAATACGCCCAGGCTGGCGCGATGCTCTTTGACACCCAGGACACGCAGTACATACTGGCTGCGTGGGCGCAGCCCCTGGGCCGCCTCGTCAAGTTGTGCCGTCTGAATCATCAGTTGGAGTTCTTCGGGAACGCCGCCCATTTGTGCCGCCAGGAAAACACCATAATCGTGCTGACCCTGTAGTTCGCTTAGTAGTTTGTCGCGTTTCGGCATGAATTAAGCCCCGCCTCGCAGCCAGTTGGTTACAAAATCAACGGAAGGATACCCAACGGTGTGCAGATCGGCAATGACGGCTTCAACATCAAAGGGCACATTCCGTAAATCCACCATTACCTCATCTCCTGTGAAGGTAAACAGTCCCCATTGGGCATGGCCGGGGTTATCGAACGAGAAGCCGACGCTGCCGACGTTGACCGCCCGCCAGTTTCCCAGGTCACGATCCATCTGCACATGAATATGGCCGCCGATTCCCAGGCGACCTTCCCGATCCAGCAGCGAGTCGAGCGCCTCAGTCGCAGGTGTATCCGGCCTCAGGAAGCCTTCATCGTCGCCGGGCGTGCCGTGATAGCCGATCACATGCCCGTAGCCCTGGACATCCTGCCCCAGTTCGCGCCCCCGAATCTGCTTGAGAAATTCGTAGTCGCTGAAGGCAAGCTGTCCGACAGTCCAGTTTAAACCCTGATCGCGCTGCGTCCAGGCTGCTGCCCGTTTCTTGAACGTTTCCTCGTCGGTGGCAGAAGGGGTCTTCATGCGTGTGCCGTTGACCAGATAACGGTCAGTGTTGCCGCCAATTACCTTGAATGTTTTGCCCTCGCCGGCCTCGGCCAGCTCCTTCACACGCCGCACGCATTCCGCCGGACGTGGGCCAAAGGCCGCCAGGTCGCCCAGACACCAGGTCAACTCCGCGCCGCCGATTGTTTCCAGGTCATGCAGCACGGCTTCCAGGGCCGCCAGATTACCGTGTATATCTGAAATCACCGCCAGACGCATTTCGACTGCTCCTTCAACCGATCATCCATATTCGCACCATCATAACAAATGCGGCGTGGTTCTCCTAACAACCGGCACTCACAGGTTAGAAAACGATTTGCCACGATGCCGCCGCCTGGGATATAGTAGGGTATACCACACACCAATGGCAGCCACCCACGAAGGAGTCCGCCATGTTGAAAAAAATCGGCAAATTTCTATGGCGTTTCATGGTCATTTTCTCGTTCATTGTCAACATCATCCTGGTGATCGTCCTGATCGTGCTGGGACTATTGATTTTCGACATCAAAAATAATGTCGCCGAACCGCTGGTCATGGGGCTGCACAGCAGTTTTGTCGGGTTAAACGACGCGACAATTGACTGGACAATCCCGGTGCGGACAACGATTCCACTGAACACCAGCATCCCGCTTAATACGAGTATCCCGCTCGACACCAATACCAGCGTCGTGCTGACCGAGTCTATTCCGCTGACGGTTTCGGCCATCATTACGCTGAACGGGGAGCGAGTCATCACCCCGGTGGAACTCAGCCTCCCGGCAGGGCTGGAACTGCCGGTACACCTGTCACTGGATGTGCCCGTGAATCTGCAAGTGCCGGTCAACCTGGAAGTGCCGGTCAACCTGGATGTGCGGGCCGTCATCCCGTTGAGCCAGACACAGCTTCATGACCCGGTGGAGAACTTGCGTTTGCTGTTCGAGCCACTATCCCGCATGTTGGGCAACCTGCCAGGCAACTTTGGCGAAGTCGGGCCGTTTGTGTCCCAGGTGTTGAGCGGTACACCGCCAGACCTGCTGGCGGATACACCTTACACCCAGAACCCCTGGCCGGGCTATTCGATCACTGCCGGGTTGAACTATACACTGACAAATGAGACGATCCCCCCGGAGAACGTGCCACTGCTGACAGGCATTGTGCCGGTGGGCGGTATCCCGGCGCTGGATGAAGCAGTCCGCCCGATGGACTACGCTAACGATGACAACCCGGCGGCGGCCAATATCCGCGCTCAGAATGACCTGCTGGCGCGTGGTATTGACCCGTATTACTGGGACGGTTCGCTGGCGAACTATATCATCAGCCCGCGCGGTGTCGCAGAAAGTGGCCCGCCAGTGGATACCGGTACAGGTGGTGTCCTGCCACCGGATACTACCGCGCCGCCCACGCCCATACCTCCGCAGACAGACATGGGCATCCAACCGACGCCAACACCGGGCGCAAGCGGGTAGGGATGGGCAAAAAAGCCACTAAGGTGCTTAAGATCAGCCTCATGATGTAGTTCAATAATTGAGACAGATGTTCCAGGACAGGCAGAAGCCTGTCCTGGATGGCAAGAGGTTTCTGCGAAGTCCAGATATCCTGCGCATTTCCGGTCACTTTTAGGTTAAATTTTGGTGATGCGGGCATAATAAGGGTGATGCACGGGAAGAAAAGGACTTTGCCGATGTCGTACTTCCGCGAACCTGTTAATGGTTTCACTCACCTCGTCGGCGCACTGCTGGCTGCCGCCGGGTTGATCTGGCTGCTCGTACTCAACCAGAATGAACCGGCCCGGATGGTCGCTGTGGCGGTTTACGGGGTATGTATGATTGCCCTGTACAGCGCCAGTGCCACGCTGCACCTTACGCGGGGAACAGCACGAGTCCTGCTCTGGCTGCGCCGTTTGGACCATGCCGCGATCTACCTGCTCATCGCCGGAACGTATACGCCGATTCTCTATATGGTGCTGACCGGAGCCTGGCGTTGGGGGACTTTGGCGCTAGTGTGGGGTGCGGCAGTCGCGGGTATCCTCTACAAACTGCTGTTCCTGAAGCAGGATGGCTGGATGTCGCTGTTGATCTACATCGGCATGGGCTTTTTGGGGACGATTTCTCTGCCACAGGCTGTCGGCGTACTGCCGGGCGATGCCGCTGTACTCATCGCGCTGGGGGGCGGCGTGTACCTGGCCGGGGCGCTCATCTTTGGTTTCAAACGCCCCAATCCACTTCCCTACTTCGGGCATCACGAAATCTGGCATCTGTTTGTGTTAGGCGGGAGCGCCTTCCACTTTGCCGCGATTGCGCTGCTCTCTGTCCGCTTGGTGTAGTGCGGTTATGGACGGAGACGCTCCACGATCAACACGGCATTGCCGGATAAGGCATAGATTACCTGCTGGTCAGTGTTGGCGACGACTGCGCTCAGGCTGGTGAACATGGTTTCGTCAAATGCGCGGTAACTGTTGGCGAATGACCCGGCATACGAGGTCTCGTAGATGGTGCGTTCCGCCCGGTTGACGATATACATCAACTGCGTAACCGGATTCGGGTCGAGGAACAGGGCGTTGGCACTGGACAACTGCTGGCCTTCCGGGAAGCCGGCATAGCCGAAAGGCTGCTGAACACCGGAAAGGAACTTGGTAAGTGAGCCATTCGCCATCAGAACATACACGATCCCATTATCATCAATCGCAAAATCTACTGCCATCCGAATATCCGGGCGGCCTTCCCCGGTAAAATACTCAATCGGGGGATTCAGATAGCTGCCTCCTACCGCTTCGTATCGCCAAAGCTGGTTGGCTTCAGCATCCAGGATGTACAGCTTGCCGCCCCAGAGCGTAATCGCCGTCGGATTGACCCAGCGTTCCGACGCCTGCAACCGCTGCGCACCGCAATTCCCAACCAATCCCGCCGAACAATTGATGACCAGACCATTTCGATCCACCGCGATAATCTCGGCATCGTCGTCTGACCAGGCGATATCAATCAGGTTGCCCACGCGGAACTGACCGATGGTCGCGTTAATCCGCATCGCCGGAATGACTTCCTGCGCCGATGGTACTGTACTGCGTCCGTCGCTTGTCAGTGTGACACGGTAGACCTGCTCGTTCTGTGTATCCAGTATATACAGGTCGAGACCGCTCAAGACGACTTTTTCCAGGACGGCATTCCGAAACGCCTTCAGTACGGTGACATCGCGCCGCTCGACGTAGGAAAGGTGGTCAATTACTGACTGCGCCTGTCGGACGAGCGCCGCGAGAGTCGGGTCGCCTGTTCGCATCTGCTCGCAGCGGTTGACGACAGCCAGCACTGCATTCCAGGCGGCCAGCGTCCCCTGTACATCGCTAGAGGCGATCCCCTCAGCAGTCTGGGCGGCCTGCCCCGCCTCCTGCACACAAAGTTCAAACTCGCTCTCGCCGGTTCCGGCCAACCACATTACCAGGACGACCAGCACTACCACCACTGGAATCAGAATGGCTGCGCCCGCCGCCGCCGGGCTGGCAATCCAACTGCGCTGGCCTTCTTTGGGTTCCGGCAGCGCTCTATCGAGCAAGCTGTTCGCGCCTTCCAGCGCATTAGCGGTACGCTGCGCAGCGGAGGCTGTCCCACGCTGCGCCCGTAATTGCACTGTCTCAGCAGCCTGAGCCAGCTTACCGGCAGGTGGCGCGGCAGGGAGTGGTGTATCGGCATCGGGGGTGGGGTCAGGCGGCGGTGGTTGGCGAACCGTTGATTCCGCCTCACGCGCCGGCACGGAAACAGGCGCTTCGGGCGGGACGAACTCGGCAGCCATCAGAGTCAGCTGCGCCGGAGCGATCTCTTTGAGGGCGGCCAGGGCTGCCGCAATATCCTGGGCTTTGAGTCCTGCCCAGAGTTTGTCGCGATCCAGGTCAGCTAAACCGGAATCGCCCAGGACGAGACGGCTGCCGCTCGTGACGGGGTGGCGTGTCATACGCACATCCACTACGGGGTGAACGCCCATAGGTGGCCGGAAAATCGCTTCATCTTTGCTTAAATCATCGGGGAAGCTATGCTGCTCGTCACCGGATAGGAGGGCAATTCCCGAACCGGCACGCGCCAGGTAGAGTTCGTTATCGTGCAGCACCGCGCACAGCATGTTGGCTTCATAAGCGCGTTTGCCACTGATATTATGCTCGTGCAGGTCGCCGTTCAGGCCGCCAAAAACACTGCGCAGCGCCGCTGTGATGCTGCCGGTAGCGCTAAAATAGCGCTCGGCGGCCAGCGATGCCATTTGCTCGTAAAAAGCCGGTGGAGCGACTACCTGCCCGGACGGATAGACCAGTACAAAGAAGGTGTCGGTTTCCCGCCCACGCGCTGCTTTGCGCGGGGCAACTTCCACCAGCGCACCGGGGGGCGGAGCGCTGATCGAACGGCCACCGACTATATATAAATGTCCTACCAGGGCTTCAAAATCAAACGCCATCGTTTACACTCTAGCGCCGCCTGTTGCGGCGTAAGCCATATTGAACAGAAGGTACACGGCATACTATTCGCCTGGGGCGGCAGGGTGGCCCCTAAGGGAAAAATCACGCGAACCGTGTCTGCCTTATCTATGTTGGATTGTACCTGATTCAGGGAGTCGCACAAGAGAGGATGTGGAATGCATACCAATACGCCCCGGTTGGCAGAATCCGTCCACCAACCCAGGCGTAATTAACGAATCAACTGCCCGGAAATTGCCCGCTGGGCCAGATCACGTATGATTTTAACCGAAACTGGTTTGACAAGATACTCATCTACCCTGTCCAGTTCCCGGCAGCTAGGGAAGCGAATATGCTCATGAGCGCTGACAACAACGACGATAGTATTATTCAGGCGCGGTGTATCGAGGATAAAGCCCAACACATCTAACCCGCCCACACGCGGCAAGTACATATCCAGGAAGATGACATTTGGGGTGGCGTGTTCGAGCAGGTCTATTGCCTCTGCGCCATCAACCGCCTGTTGAACTTCGACCTTCAATGAACGCAGAATCTGCTCTAGGAATACACGTGACGGTGGATCGTCATCAACAACGAGAACGCTGTTTGTCATTGTTACATCCTGCTCGATAAACCTAGCTGTAAATAATTGTTCTCTTGATTGCAATGAACACACAGCCCTTAATTTGCTGATAACTCATTATAACACACACGGATTCTCTGCATAACACGTCCCTATACTTACTTAGCCCATCTTAATTTGCATCATACACACTATCGCTCAGAGGCTGCAACCGTACTTTAGTAGCTATCGTGCGGTTGAAGCGGTTCGCTCCGTCATCAGCGTTTCAGATGATTAACATACTCCAAGGGTATCGCAAAAAAGCCACCTTAGTGTAAAGGAAATGTTAATTATTTGTGATTTTTCTCAACCCTTACCGATTTTGAACATTTTCGATCAGGCTGGAATTTATAATGGGATGAAGTATACCGCCATCTTTGATTCAGTCAATGTACTACTTTTGCCTAATTTATTTGGTTTTCTGTATTTCGGATCAGGGGAACTCTGCGCGTAATTATACCAACCGCACCCGGACTCAAAGCTCATGACTGCTCCGCAATAGTAAATGTGAGCCTGCTCATTTCCTGATCGCCCAGAAACAGGCGAACCGTGTATTCCCCCGGCAAGTAACCGGCCTGATCGCCAAAGAAGAAGTAGCTGCTGCCGGTTTCGCCACCGCTCCACAGGTATGACTGCCCCTGTACTGGGATGCCCTCACGATACAGTATGCGTGACCAGGCCAGCCCGTTATCCAGGTCACGATAGGAAAAAAACAGGAAAATGCGCGTGATTCCGGCAGGGAACGTGGTTTCCGGTTGGTCAGGCCTGCCATCCGGCGTGACTCCTTCAGCGACAGCGGTCAGGTCGAGTGCCCCGGACGGGCGTGGTTGCCTTGAAGACTGTACCGGAGTCAAATTGAGGATGGCCTCGAAAGTCGGCGTCAGCGTTAGGGTGATGCTCGGTGTCAGGGTGGCGGTGGGGGTCTCGGTGGCTGTCGAAGTCGTGGTAGCAGTATTTGTGAGCGTTGCGCTGGGAAGGTTGGTCGGTGTCGGTGTAGCGGTTGCCGTCCCGGTAGGGGTACGGCTGGGCGGTACAGATGTGATGGTTGCAGTAGGTGTGCGGGTTGGGTCGCCGGGATTTGTCGCGGTGGGCAGCGCAACCCCCTTCAGGCCGCTGGGATCGTTCGCCAGCAGCAGATTAATCTGGTTATAGGCCACGCCTGCCAGCCCGCTGTAAAACGCCAGGGCCAACGCCACAATAAACAGCCCGACGGAGAGCAGAAACAACCGTCCGCCTCGCTGCCCCGCTGTGCGCCGCAACCGCCAGTAAGAGCCGGTGCGCCCCAGGTAGAGCTGTTGGAGCGCCATGATAAATAACACCAACGCCACAACCAGCATGACGATGATAATTGATGGGAGAAGGTCTGTGAGCTGTTGAATCATGGTGAGGCGAACCGCTGGTTGCTGCTAAAACAGCCGGAGCTGCTGCGGTGGTTCCTCCGGTTTGTCATCAGGAGGTGGGGTTTGCGGTTGATGCTCGGCCTCTGTTTGCGGTACATCCTCGTCACGCATGGCTTTCACTTTTGCCAGAACCTCAATCATCCGGTGGAAATCGGTCTCCATGTCTCGCCGTAGACCGGGATTACGCAGTGCCGCCGCCGGGTGGAAAAGCGGGTAATAGGCACGCAGGTTGTCAGTGTCGTATCTGGGTTGACCGTGAATGCTGCTGATGCGAGCGTCGGGGAAGTACCGTGCCATGCTGTAACGCCCCAAGGTGGCAATCACCAGCGGGTTGATGATTCCAATCTGGCGATCCAGGAAACCTTTGCAGGTGACGATTTCGTCTGGTGATGGGTCTCGGTTTTCCGGCGGGCGGTGCTTGACCACATTGGTAATGAACACCTGGTCACGGTTCAACCCAACCAGGTTCAGCAGGTAGTTAAGGTAATCCCCGGAGCGCCCGACGAACGGCAGCCCCAGACGGTCTTCATGAAAACCCGGCCCTTCACCAATAAACATGATTTCGGCGTGAGGGTCTCCCGCGCCAGGCACCGGGTTGTTTGTGCCCTGATACAGGCGGCACGCGGTACAGGCACGCACTTCTTCTGCGATAGCGGCCAGCACAGCGGCGCGATCTTGCGACATACGATTCAGCCTCCTGGTTCACAGACGCGAGTGGGCAGTCCTCAGTCCCTCAAGACTCGCTCCTGCCAGTGCATAAAACCCTGAAGTCGGGGAGACAAGGGCTTGAGTCCCTTGTTCGTGACGAAAATATCCCACTTCACGATACTAGTGTACCGCCTCTTGTGGGCTGCGCCAAGAATCGAAGTGAGTGCCGCTGCCTGCCTGGCTTGGTTTTGCAATCTGCCAGCGCCTTGAGTATGATGAAGCGGTTTTTATTGCCCCTATAGATACGGTGCTGCTTCATGACTCATTTCCCTCAAAAACGCATCCTGTATGTTGTGAATATCCCACGGTTTTTCGTCACTCACCGCATCCCGCTGGCCCGTGCCGCCCGTGCCGCTGGCTACGAGGTGCATGTGGCGACATCAACCTATGACGAGGCGAATGTTCGTATCATCCAGGATGAGGGCTTCGCCTTCCACCCACTACCCATCAGCCAGCACGGGACGCGCCCCTGGGAAGAAGTCGGTACGTTCCGGGCATTATTCCGCCTGTATCGGCAACTTAAGCCCGATATTGTGCATCATGTGACCATCAAGGCAGTGATTTACGGCGGTATCGTGGCACAGATGACCGGTGTCCCGGTGGTGGTTCACTCGTTGACCGGACTGGGGACAGTGTTCACCGAAAATGACCTCAAGACGCGCTTGCTGCGGGCGGGGGCACAGGTGGCTTACAGGCTGGCGCTGCGCCCGGTTAACAGCCGTCTCATCTTCCAGAACCCCGACGACCAACGGTTGTTCCTGCAACGCGGCATGATTCCGTCGGAACGCACGCTGGTTATTAAAGGCAGCGGGGTAGATGTGGATGAATTCACGCCACAACCGGAAAGAGACGAGACGCCGGTTGTGGTGTTCGCCGGGCGGCTGCTGTGGACAAAAGGAATTGGTGAATATGTCCAGGCCGCGCAGCAGTTGCGCGATGCCGGGGTACAGGCGCGCTTCGTGATTGTTGGCTACCCAGAACCGAGCAGCCCGGATGCGATTCCCCCGGAACAACTGGCAGAATGGCAGGCGGGGGACGCTGTCGAATGGTGGGGCAAGCGTGACGACATGCCCCAGGTGTTCGCCGGGTCACACATCGTCTGCCTGCCGTCCGCGCGGGAAGGTGTGCCAAAAGTGCTGATTGAGGCGGCGGCCTGTGGGCGGGCAGCAGTGACGACTGATGTTCCGGGATGCCGTGAGGTCGTGCGCGAGGGTGTCAATGGTTTGCTGGTGCCGCCGGGCGATGCGGATGCGCTGGCAGCAGCGCTGCGCCGGCTGATCGAAAATCCCGCCCTGCGCCGGGAGATGGGCGCGCGCGGGCGGCAGATTGCGGAGGAAGAATTCGCGCTGACCCGTGTTTTAGAAGAAACGCTGGCGGTGTATACTCAGCTATTGAAGGAGTACCACAGGGTAGCCCATTGAATCAACAACCCACACGCATTTTACGGATTATCACCCGTTTGAATATCAGCAGCCCCAGCCTGCACGCGATTTTGCTGGCGGAACGGTTGGGCAGCCCGGACTACGATTCGCGTCTCGTGTACGGTACAGTCGAATCTGATGATGGTGACATGGCTTACCTGGCCGAGCAGCACCGGATAAGTGCGGCGGTTATCCCGGTTCTGCGCCGCCCGATCCATCCCTGGCGTGATCTGGTGGCGGTGTGGCAGCTTTACCGGCTGATGCGCGAGTTCCGCCCGGACGTGGTGCATACCCATACGGCCAAGGCTGGATTCCTGGGGCGGCTGGCGGCGCGGCTGGCCGGTGTGCCGGTGGTCGTGCATACTTTTCACGGCCATAACTTCCAGGGGTATTTCAAGCCCGGTATGGCCTGGGTGTTTGTCGGGCTGGAGCGGTTGGCGGCACGCTGGTCAGATACGATTGTCACACTGACCGAGACGCTGCGGCGCGAACTGGCGGAAACCTACCACATCGCCCGCCGCGCTCAGATTACCGTGCTACCGCTGGGTCTGGACCTGTCGCCTTTTGTGAATATGCCACGTGGCTGCTGCGGTTTTCGCCAGGAGTGGCGTATCCCTGCGGATGCCCCGCTGGTGGGGATTGTGGGGCGGTTGGCGGCGGTGAAGAACCATGCTCTCTTTTTGGAGGCTGCCGCGCTGATCCGCCAGAAGCGCCCGGATGTACGCTTCGTCATCGTGGGGGATGGCTTGACACGCCCGGAAGTTGAGGCGCATATTGAGCGCCTGGGGCTGGGCGCAGTGGTGACGCTGACCGGGTGGCAGAGGGACATCCCGCCGATTTACAGTGACCTGGATGTACTGGTCGTGAGCAGCCTGAGCGAAGGCACGCCCGTTCCGGTGATTGAGGCGCTGGCGGCCCGCTGCCCGGTGGTGGCGACGGCGGTGGGTGGCCTGCCGGATATGCTCGACCAGGGGGCATTGGGGACACTTGTCCCGCCTGATGACCCGGCGGCGCTGGCTGAAGGGATTCTCGCGGCGCTGGACAATCCACCGGAAACCGAGGCGGCGCAGGCTCTTATGCTGGACCGCTACGGGATAGACCGCCTGGTGCGTGATCTGGACGGCCTTTACCGGGGGCTGCTGGCGCGAAAACGGCGGCAGTCCGGCACAGGCAAGCCGGGAGCATAGTACAATATAGGAAGAATGGGACGTATGAGTGACGCACCGCGATTTTTCTGTGATGTTCATATCGCCCGCAAACCCGATTCCGATAAATATCGTATCGTTGGCAAAGGCATCACTGTGGAATTTCTGGTTCAGTTTATTAACGACCCGGACTGGACAATCGAACGAATTTGCCAGAACTATGATCTGACCCCCGCTGAAGTCCATAGCGCCTGGGCGTTCTATTACGACCATCAGGCCGAAATTGACGCGCGTCTGGCAGCGGTAAAAGCCGAAGATACCTTACACCACGATGAAAGCCGTCGGCAGCGCGAACGGCTTACAAAACGCCATTCGTAATCTCCCGCTCCCATCTTCCCCCAGATGGTTAGGCACAAGCAAGCCGCCGTTCCGACAATGTAGAAATACACTACACCACGAAAAGGAACAACCAATGGCAAATCCGAGCGGCGGGAAAATGACACTGGCAGCGGATGCCCCGATTGACCTGCAACTGCATACCGTCCACAGTGACGGCGCGTGGACACCGGAGGCGTTGATAGACCATCTGCTCCAGGAGGGCTTTGGGGCGGCGGCCATCACCGATCATGACCGGGTGGACATCGTGCCGGTGCTGCAACAGGTGGCGCAGGAAAAAGGCTTTCTGCTGATTCCGGCGGTGGAAATGAGCGCCCACTGGCACGATGGGAACGAGCCGGTGGATATGCTGTGTTTTGGCTTCGACCAGAATCCTGGCCCGCTGCGTGCCGTCGCTGATGATCTGCTGCATCGCCAGCAGGAGAACATCCGGCAGGTAGTCAGGGCGATTGCAGAGCAGGGCTACCCGCTGCCGGAGGATGAAGTCCAGAACATTATCGAACAGCCCTCGGTGCAGCAGCCGCACAGCCTGGTTCAACTGGCGAAAGACCAGGGCTACCACAGTGAGGAACGCTCCGCTGGAAGGCTGCTCCTGAACGCGGGATTGGAAATCACCACCGTTGAGATTGGCCGCGTCGTGGAAGCCGCTCACCAGTGCGGCGGAATCTGTCTGATCGCCCATCCGGGGCGCGGGGATGGCTACGTGAAGTTTGACGAGGCGCTGCTGGATGAACTTCGTACTGAAACGCCAATTGACGGGTTTGAGGTGTATTATCCGCGCCATTCACCGGAACAGATCGAGATGTACAAGGCTTATGCGGCAAAACACAACCTGTTCACGAGCGCGGGTTCAGATTCGCACGCTCCCGAAAAACCGCCAATCAAATACGAGGCAGGCTTGAGCCGCAAGCTGCTGGAACGGCTCGGAGTCCAGGTGCTATAATAACTACCCCCTGTAATTCGCACTGGTTTTCCGGCACAATCAGGCCGCACCCTGACGCATTCCCGTATCCAGGAGAATATACCGTGTCAAACGACAATAACCGCACCCTGACTGTCACCTGGGATGACCCGATGGTATATGTGCAGCACGCTGCGACCATGAGCGGGCTGGAAATCATGCAGGCTATGATTGCCGGGCAGTTTCCGCCGCCACCGATTGCCCGCCTGATGAATTTCACGCTGGGAGAAGTCGAGAAAGGCCGGGCGGTATTCACAGCAGAACCGGCGGAATACCACTACAACCCGATAGGGGTGGTACACGGCGGCCTCATCAGCACCCTGCTCGATTCGGCGCTGGGCTGTGCGGTGCATACGACGCTGCCCGCCGGGGTGCTTTACACGACGCTGGAACTGCACGTCAATTTCGTGCGCCCCTTGACCCAGCATACCGGCCCGGTGCGCTGCGAGGCGCAGGTACTCCATAGCGGGCGGCGCATGGCAACCGCCGAAGCCAAAGTTACCGATGCGGGCGGCAAGCTCTATGGACATGGCACGACCACCTGTATGATCTTCCCGGCGGACGGCGGGTAATCGCAGTAGGGCATTCACCGGGTAACCGGCAGTGGAAACGCGCCGCGCCTGCCGTTACAATCGGACATGTTTTGGCGATACCAACGGCCTGAAGAGGAGATATTCATGCGCGTACTCATTACCGGCTCCAGCGGACAAATCGGCACAAACCTGGCGCTGCGTCTGCAAGATGCCGGACATACGGTATTCGGCATAGACATCCGCCCCAACTCCTGGACTGACCAGATTGAAACGCTGCTTCAGGACTTGAGTGCCCCCTACAGCAACTATGAGGGTGGTATCGGCTACGTCAAATACCCGGATAACCTGGATGTGGTTGTCCACTTCGCCGCTCATGCCAAAGTGCATGAACTGGTCGAACAACCGGATCGCGCCCTGAAGAATATCATCATGACGTTTAATGTGCTGGAATTCTGCCGCCGTAACAACCTGCCGGTGGTATTCAGCAGCTCGCGGGAAGTTTACGGCGACATCCACCGCTACATCACCGAAGAATCACACGCCGATTTCGCCTTTACCGAAAGCCCGTACTCCGCCAGCAAAATCTCCGGCGAGGCGCTTATCTACTCCTACGCCCAGTGCTACAACCTGCCGTACCTGGTGTTCCGTTTCAGTAACGTGTATGGTCGTTTCGATAATGACATCGAACGCATGGAGCGCGTTATCCCACTGTTTATCCGTAAAATCAATCGTGGCGAACCCATCACGATCTATGGCCGGGATAAAATGCTGGATTTTACGTATGTGGATGACTGTGTGGATGGCATTGTCAAAGGGATTGAACGGCTGGTCAGCGGCGAAGCGACCAACCACACCATCAACCTGGCTTACGGGCAGGGCAGCTCGCTTATTCAGATGGCGGAATACATCGGGCAGGCGCTCAGTAAGCCGGTGAATATGACGATTGAGTCAGCCCGTGTGGGTGAAGTCACGCACTATGTCGCCAATACCGGCAAAGCCCGCGCCCTGCTGGACTACAACCCGCAGACCCCGCTGGCCGAAGGCATTGTTAAGTCAGTTGCGTGGTCAAAGACCTGGTGGGCCGAACACGGCGAAGGATGAGACTCTGCTGTGCCTATTTTTCGCTAAGGGCCAGCTCAACCGCAAATCCGGCCAGAATCACGGCGAATGCTTGTTGAAGCCGCTTCACAGCTCTGGATGACCGCATCAGGTACGTCCTAATAGCGCTCGCCAGGATGCCATAACCGGCAAAGACGACCAGCGTCATGCCCATAAATACGGCGCTCAACAAGACCAGCTCGGCAGTATGGGATGACGAATCTTTTGTGGTAAATAGTGGCAAAAATGCGAAAAAGAAAATGGTCAGTTTCGGATTGAGTAAATTGATCGTTATGGCTCGCCGGATGATTTGTTTCACGCTGGTTTCGGTGGTTTTCTGGTTGATGTCCAGTGTGCCAGCTTCACGCCACATACTCCACGCCAAATAGAGCAAATAAGCTGCTCCGGCCAGTTTCAACACGGAAAAAACCTGGGCGCTCATATTCAGAATGGCCGATAGCCCCAATATGCTCGCCGTAATATGCGGGATGATGCCAAGCGTGCATCCCAACGCGGCGGCAAGACTGGCGCGCCACTTCAGCGTGAGGCCGGTTGTGATGGTGTAAATTGCCCCTGTCCCTGGGACAAGCACGACAACGAGCGAGGTAAGCAGAAATTCGGTGTTTATCATGTTTGCCCCTCTGTGCTATTTCCCGATTACGGCTTGCTGTCACTGTAGTACAGGGCGCGGACCTTGGTGTCGTTGAAATTGGGGTAGCCATGCACCTCAACCAGGTCAGCGACATTAACTTCAGCCATTTCCCGCGTGCCTAACAACAGTTCGCTTAACACGATGTCAATGACCAGCAGCAGCCGCCCGAAGTTCTCATATTGGCCTTGCAGCGCTGTGAACAAAACGGCGAAGACTCGTTCGCGCAGATCGGTATCCATAATCCCGCTGCCCGGCCAGCTTACCGGCCATTTATCGTGGTAAGTTCCCACCCGCAGAATGTCGAGCCGGAGCTGCGCCATCTGGGCAATGGCTGCTTTACGATCCTGCGCATCCAGCAGACGATTGGCGCTGCGATACGGCACGTTTGCAAGCTGCTCGTAAAGCTGGCCGGGGGCGGATAGCTCCATTAACTTGACGACCTGCGAACCCTGAATGCCCAACCCCGCTGCAACAGCCTGGAGACAGCGCCGGTAATACTTAACCTTGATGGGTTCCGCCGCAACCTGATCTAACCGCCATAAGAGAGATAGATAATCCCCAAAATCCAATGCCAGACGCGGCGGTTCATCCGGGCTGTAGGTCGAGGTAAGCTGGCTAATCCGTGTACGTTCGATTCGTGTGGGCATCATGGTGTTTGGCCTGACCGATATGACGACAATACTATATACCTAGGAGTGTACTTCTGCCTCAGTACCACGCATCTGGGCATTCAGGCGGCGGTGGCGCATCATTACCTGCCACACCCGCAATGCTGCTTCTATCGTAATCGAAAAATCCATTTTTGACTGGTCATGTAGGCGATCCGGGAAATAAATCGGGATTTCACCTACCCGGAAGCCGAGGCGATGTGTCACATACGCCATCTCGACCTGGAAAACATACCCGTTAGAACGAATCCGGTCAAGATTCAAACCGATCAGCGTATTCCGCCGCCAGATACGATAGCCGCCAGTGGCATCATACACCGGAATTCCCAGGATGATAGGGGTATAAATACGATTAGCGAACCAACTCAACAGTTTGCGGTGGACGCCCCAGGTTTCATCCACGCTCCCGCCTTTGGCGAAACGCGACCCGATTACGAGGTCTTGCTGTTCAATGGCACTCAGCAGTTCCGGGATGTATTTGGGTTGGTGAGAAAAATCTGCATCCATCTGGATGATAAAATCAGCGCCCATTTCGAGCGCCTTTCTGAACCCGGCGATGTATGCTGGCCCTAACCCGGCTTTCTCGGTCCGATGCAGCACATGCAGTCGCCCCGGATAGGTGTTCGCGCCCAGTTCATCCGCCAGTTTGCCGGTGCCATCCGGCGAATTATCATCCACGACCAGGATATGCAAATCTTCCACACCCAGATCAAAGATTGCTTTGGAGATCAGGGGGAGATTAGTGATTTCATTGTACGTGGGCAGCACGACGATGATCTTAGCCATAAGCTGTGAACACTCCATTTTAACAAGACAACAGGCTCAATTGAAACGCACGCCCTGACGCGAACAGGGTGTGTCCCTTGAGGCTATTTCCACGCGGGCAGCCAGAAAGCCGTCCTGAATGGCCGCTGTGAGCTATCAAAACGTGCTGGTACACGCCGGGTCACAAACGCAGTCACTTGAAATACACGCTCAAACGTATAACAATCAAAACAGTGCGAACTTGCCATATACTAAAAGTCTAGTGGAAAGCCGGGTGGCCTACAAGTCCGCTTGTTCAAGATTTGTGAAATTTTGTTGCAGATGAGGGAGTGATGGGACATATTCTCACAGTAGAGGCGGCGCTGCGGCAGCGGATGGCGCTGCGCGAGGCCGGGCAGACCCTGGTTTTCACCAACGGACATTTTGATCTGCTGCATATCGGCCACCTGGATTACCTGGAAAAAGCGCGGGCGCTGGGCGATGCGCTCTTTCTGGGGTTGAACGGGGACACCAGCACAACCCGCCTCAAAGGCGCGGGCAGGCCGCTGATCCCGGCGGCGGAACGGGCGCGGCTGCTGGCAGCGCTGCTGCCGGTGAGTGGAGTCATCATCTTTGAGGATGATACGGCGGATGCGCTGCTCACGGCGCTCCAGCCGGATATTTACGTTAAGGGTGGCGATTACGCCCACAAGCCCCTGCCGGAACGCCCGACTGTTGAAGCCTATGGCGGGAAGGTGATGCTGATTGACTTCCTGCCGGGACACAGCACGTCGGCGCTCATCGCCAGAATCAAAGCGCTGCCCTAAACAGCTACCGCACACTGACCGTCCCCAACATAACATAATCACCATCCCCAACGGGCAGGCGGGCGTCATTGGCCGCGTAACCAGCCTAATGCCAGTGCGTTTGGGGGGAGCGTAACACTCTGTACCGTTGTATCCATAACGAAATCCAACTTGTTGAATTGTGACGTGCAAAAATCAGCAAAGATTGAGTTACCCTCGATGTAGGCCAGGATACTCCCACTCCTATTCCATGCCAACCGGCAACCGGGCGGGGCGGATGCGAGCGGGGTGAGCAGTTGTCCGTCAAACATCGCGGTTTGAACCTGAACGTTGGTGGGAATTTTGCCCCTGACAGGATCGGTGACATAGTCATAAGATAGGTATGCCAATAACTGCTCATTCGCAGGCGACCATTGACTCAGGTAGGGCGCTGCAATTTGAGTCAGTGTTTCGGCCTCAAGATCATAAACATAAGTCGCGGTAGAAGTCGAACCCGGAAGCGTTAAGAGCCGTCCCTGAACAATGTCAGCACCAATGAGCAGGTGATTGTTACCATCCCAAGCCAAGCTTATGCTGGATACATACACCAAATCGGCAAGCGGAATATCGGTTGGCGTGAAATGGGTTACCTGAGCAAGTGTCCCCTCATCCACATCAATCAATTGCACTTCTCTCAGCCCCACGGCTGAGCCTGCACACGAATCCAGCAGAGCGATATAGCGATCATCAGGACTCCACTGGAGTGCGCGAAAATTCATGGATTGCCCCGCATCATTCCCCGCCAATGCGCTCAAATCAACCGTCTGGACTATGGCTGCAGTGTGGGCATCATACACATCCAGCGTCGCCCGTGAACAGCCAACCAGCGTACAGTCCATGCTCACAACGGCCAACCGTGAATCCCCGTTTGACCAACTAAGCTGGTACTGATTCACGCTGCCGGGGGTGATATTGGTCAGGGTTCGTGTGCCCACATGATACAGATAGGTCGCCTGGGTATCCGACCGGGTACGATAATCTTCCGGCGATTGCTGGTGGAACGCCAGATACTGGCTATTGGACGACCAGGCAAAGACCGCAAAATCCCCATCCAGCAAGAGGGGACGCTCTGGAAACTTGAATCCCTCAATCACAGATACCGTTTCCTGGGTATGAAGATTCAAGAGTCGCATGTCCAGTGAACGGTTATTAAAATTAGACACCGTATATGCGAGCCATTCACCACTGGGACTTAGAAAGCCATGTGTAATTGTTTCTTCCGCTGTAATCGGGATTGAAGATAAGGTTGTTGTTTGCAGCGTGACGGGGTTAATCACATTGAGTGAAGCGGAACCGTCTATATATGATACCAGGTAGGTATATTGTTCCGCTGGTTCCAGGCTACCGCCCTCAGCAGGTGGAAATGGTGTAGGCACAATGTCCGAAACCATGATTGTCTCGATGGTTAGCCCAACCGTTGAATCCCACTGCTCACGGCGAACAACGCCAATCGAACCATCGGGATAGATTCCGATGAAATTAGGATGTTCACCTAACACCCCCGCAGCGATCACAGCCTTTAACCGCCCATTGGGTTTTACAATCGTTATGCTTCTCGATGGATTGAGGCCATAGAAATAATAATTTCCGGCGTCATCAACGCCAACGAACTGGCCGATTTCCCGATCTCCGAATTGCGCCGTTGGCACTTCAGTATGCTGCCATGAGCTTGAATTCGAATCCCATCTTGACATCACAAAGCTATATGGATCATTTCTGGCTGACTCTGGATAGTTGTCAATGTGAACATTTGCGAAAAAAAGCGCATAGACCTCGCCAGCAGCATTGATAACCACATTGACCCAGGGTTGGATATTTTGTTGAAGCACCGGAAAATGAATATAGGTGACAATGGTTGTCTCACCAGACTGCAAATCCACCGTACCAATGAAACGCGAATCACTATCCCAACCACAAAAGACGAGCTTATCACTGGTTAACGGTCGTAGCATTGATCGAGACGGCAAAAACCTTGAATATGTACAGTCTGTTACCCTATATGGGATATATTCCGACATTGCTTCGGTTAGCAAATTGTACCGGTAGATTGTGAATGAAGCACTGTCAAACAAAAGCAGCTCCGTGTCAGATAGGGCTTCAAAGTCAAAGACCGCAGAATAGACAGGCCAGACATCACTCAAATCATATTGTTCGAAAGTGCCATCCAGCGCAATGACAAATACATTTTTAGTCTCATAAATGTAAAGCACATAATGGGTGCCATCCGGTGTCATCCGCCAGCGCATTGAACAGTGACCTTCCGATGGGCAGAGTTCGGTTGTCAGTTCCAACTGTGTATTGGAAGTGACCATTGACTCCTGAGCGCCAACCGGGGTAGTGGCAAGCGAGATAAGGAGCATTGAACTGATGAGCAGTAACAGATAGAAGCGATTTAGAATCATCTGGATACCCTAATCGTACCCAACACAACGTAATCACCCTCACCAACGAGCAGGCGGGCGGTGGGGTCGTCGCTGTCATATAGCCCGGCAATCAGCGTGTAGTCCCCGGCGGGCAGGTCGCGCGGGATGAGCAGGCCGTGATTGTCGCTGACCGTCTCGTCCGGCGGCCATCCGGTTGTAGGAGAAGAGCCGCCGCCAGGTTCGCTGTCACGCTGCGCGGCCAGTACCCCACCGGAATCGAGCAGTTGCAGGAACACCTTGTAGCGCCGTTCGATGGGGCTGCCCGTCGTCCAGCGCAGTTCAGCTTGTAGCACATCCCCCGGTTGCACGGTGCGGGCGCTCAGGGCATAGCTTTCCAGCGTGATCGTGTCGCCAAAACGGGCATTTACCAGAGTCGGGTCGGGCATGGTAGCCGGCATCACGTACCGAGCCAGCCGCGCCGCCCCATACCACACATCCTGCCCGGCCTCATAAGTTTCGCTGTCGAGCGTCGTTTCCACTACACGGTTCGGGTCGCGTTCGGTCTCACCCCAGAACACCACAAACGCCCGGTCATGCTGGCTGATGATGTCTCCCACGAGACTCCGTGTCTCGTCGTCGTCCCCGCCCAATCCTGGCGGCAGGGTGTAAACGGGGGCGTCTCCACGATAATAGTAGCGGAAGACTTCTTCCTGGTTGGGCGCGTCCAGGATGATGGCATCGCCGGGGTGCAGTTCGGCAGTGATCGTCGCCACAATCCCCCGGTAATCATCACGCTGGTAGGTCGGGTCGCTATAAAGTGCCGGTATCCCGCTCCAGAGGTTTACGGCCAGCGCCAGCACACCCACTCCGGCAGCCAGGCGTGGCAGTACCGCCGCGAGTTGTTCCCGGTAAACAGCCATGCGCCCGGTTCTACCGGATGCGCGGGCTTCCGGCTTGAGATGCCACAGCACCCACACGCCGCGTCCCATCCACAGCGCGAAACCCAACTGTGCCGGGAGGAGCAGCTTGAGGTTGGCCGGGCGGAACATCCCCAACGCAAGGAAAAGCGCCACCGGCAGCGTCGTCCACAGCACCGGGAGCAACAGCCGCCACCAACCACGTTTTTGTGAAGGGACGCCGGTTGTCAACAGGCCGAACAGCAGGAAGAAATAGACGGCTACCGCAAGTGTGCCGGGGTTTTCGGTGATGCCGAACGCCAGCCAGCGCAGAATCATCGCCAGCGCGTCGGGGATGCTGCTTTGCTCTCCGGTGTTCGGCCAGGAAGTGACCTGGCTCAGTGCGGTGGTCAGCCAGGGCAGAAACAGTAGCAGGGTCAGCAGGTTAGCCCCGGCGTAGGCAACCAGCAGCCGCCACGTCTCGCGCAGATGGGCGCGTCTGTCACCCGGCTGGAACGCATCCGCCAGCAGCCACAGGACGGCCAGGATGCCCTGCGCCAGCATCACGAACGGGAACGCATACTGCGTATACAACCCCGCCGCGTTAAACAGCGCGAGGGCGATTATCCAGCGCCATATCGGGCGACCACTTTGGGTCATTTGTAGGGGCGAGGCAGGCATGTCAGATAGGGGTGTAGGGGAGGCGCTCCCGGCGGGCGACCACATTGGGTCGCCCCTACCATCCTCAGTAGGGGAGGGTCTTAGACCCTCCCCTACGGGTGATTTTTCCCCGGAAAACAACAACCCCACCAGCGCCCACAGTGCGCCCGCCGCCCACAGCGCCAGCAGCGCATACATGCGGGCTTCCTGGGCGTAGTAAATATTGAAGGTATTCAGCGCCGTGAACAGTGCCGCCGCGATGCCCGCCGCCGTCCCGAACAACCGTTTGCCTATCGCATACACGAACGCAACGCTGACGACGCTGGCAAAAGCCGAAAGTGCCCGCAGCGCGAATTCACTTTCCCCGGCCAGCCCGCGCCACGCGGCCAGCAGCCAGTAGTAGCCAGGCGGGTGGATGTCACGGGCGGCATTAATGGCGATGTCGCTGAATGAGCGACCCGCCTGGACGTAGGAATTACCCTCGTCATTCCAGAAGGACTGCTCGCCCAGACGGTGGAAACGCAGCCCCGCCGCCAGCATTAGAATCACCAATACGGCGGCCAACGTGAGCACAGGAAGCGGCAGTCGGGACCTCATGTTGTGCGTCTCCGTCGTTCCCGCAGGCCGCTCACTACCGCGATACCGGCCACGATCAGCACGGCCAGCGCGCCGCCCGCCAGCGGCGCGACATTCTCAAAGGTGCGATCCAGCACGGCAATCGAGTCAATAATCAGCGGCTCATCCGGCACGACCGGTGTGATGCGGAAGGTGTGTTCCCCGGCAGTCAGGCCGAGACAGAACGCGGTGAAGTGGAGTTCATCATCGGCCAGCGGGTGGTTGCACTGCCCGCCCGCCACGATGTTTTCCCCATCAATTTCGACATACAGCGTTTCGCCCCCGCCGCGCCAGAAGAGCACAACGCCCGTGCCATAAACGGTGAAACTGATCTCGCCAGCCTGCAACACCTGGCCGAACTCCGCGCCGGGGAAGTCCACCAACGTGCGCTCCCCGTTGACGTGTACCCGCCAATCTTCGGCCTGGTGGATACCGGGGTATAGTACCGGCTGTTCCTCGGCCATATACTGTTTCATCGCGTCGTAGACCGGGAGCGGCGTGAAGTCCGGCTCGACCACGCGGAAGTAATAAAAGGCCTGGTTCTGCTCATAATCGGCGGCGCGTTTGAAGAACCACAAATTCATGACGCCCACCCAGGGCCATTCCTCTTGTGCCCGCTGGTAGGCCAGGGGCGTATACCGCGCGCGCTGTTCCTCGGTCACGATGCCGAACTCGCCAAATTGCGCGGTGATGATGGCCGGGTCGTCGGGCTGGGCGTTCCAACCCATTTCGCTGATCCAGATTGGTTTCGCCGCGTCACCGTTCGCCACCATGATGTCGCGGATATAGACGTTACGGGCGAAATTGACCGTCGTCGGGCGCATCCGGTGGTCAGTGGGGCCGCTGTTCAGGCCGTAACCCTGCGCCGCCATGATGTCGAAACAGTCGCCCGCCCCGGCGTCATACATGCGCTGGAGGAAAATGAAGTCGTTGAGGTTTTCCGCCGAGAGACTCACAGTGGGCGCTAAGGCGGCGGCGATGACCACGATTTCCGGGTCAACCGCCTTGAGCGCGGTGTACGTCCGGCACAGCAGGTCGGTGTAGGCTTCCGGGTTCACGGGCTGGTTGCCCCATTCGGGGTAGATGTTCGGTTCGTTCCAAATCTGGAAATAGCGCACCCGCCCTCTGTAGCGTTCCGCCAGCATGACGGCGTAATTCACGAAATCCTGGAAGTCATCGGGCGGCGCTTTGTCGCCTATATCGGGGTTGGCATGTGTCCAGTCGGGCGGGTTGCTCAGCCGCGCCTGGATTTGCAGGCCGTACTGGTCAGCCAGATTAACAATCTGGTCGTACTTCGCCCAGGCGTCTACCGGGTCGGGCTGACCGTCGCCATCCGTATCATTGCGCCGGTCTTCGTAGTCGCCTCGCCCGTGAATCTCGATGTCCTCCCAGGCGAATTCCTGGCGAATCCAGCCGAATCCGGCATCGGCGATCATCTGGATCTGCTGTTCACGTTTGGCCGGTTCGACTTCCTGTTCCAGGAAGGTGTTAATGCCAAAGGGGTTTTCCGTCGTATGGTTAATCGCTGCGCCCGGCGCGGTGTCCGGTTGTTGGCGGATGAGCGACCCCGTCCATTCCACCATGCCGCGCACCTGTGCCAGTGGGGTTTCTTCCCCGGTGAGCGACCAGAACAACCGCCAGGCCACGCCATGATTGGTGAGGTCAAGCGCCAGTAGAATCAAAAGAATCAGCCCCCCGCCGCTGATGATGGCTGCGAGGCGAAGTTTGGGTGAAGGTGATGGTTTCATGGCGGCGATTATAGCCGATTTTGACGCCGGGGGTGAGGTGAAGATCAAAATGGCGGGATGGCGGGGCGATGTTCCGGCAACGGCTGGGGTTTATGTCATATTTTGTTGCTTAGTGGAGCGAGTTTGCCGCAAATTGCCAACCGATATGCGGTTCAGTTCGGGGCAATGAGGGGAAAAACGGGGCATTTTTGCAGTAAAACGGATTTTTGCAGCGATTGGTGCGATTGCAGCAAGGTAGCATAAGCAGTCCTGAGTCTTGAGTTCTGAGGCGTGAGGGGGAAACAGGGCTGCATCATGATAAGAAAAGCTGACACCTGTTGACTGAAAGCTGATGATTAAACGATAGCACAAAACGGGTTGCAGTTGGTGAATTTATGTTAGAACATTTGTTCAAAAAGCGACACAAGATCGTCATCCCGCCAATCATTTGAAGTCTATCGGTGGGATACCGGATACCGCTAATAGACTCGGCTCTATGTATCGCTTATGCTGTTTAAAAATCGTTTTGCCTTTATGCAGGAAGTCGCAAAACGCCTGTTCTTGAGAAACTTACCGGACATAGCACTGAGCGCGGCGCTGTATCATCAGTTTCGCCCTCATCCACCTCTTGCGGGAACTGCACAAATGTTCTAAAATGTGCATTAAACTGACGAGGAGATGCTCATGTCCCTTACACAACCCGCTGGCTATTTTGCGATGCCCACAAACGGCAAAGGCAGCCCTGTCCTGGTTCTCCATGCCTGGTGGGGGTTGAATGATACGATCAAGGCTTTTTGCAGGCGGTTGGCCGAATCCGGATTCGTTGCCTTCGCCCCCGACCTCTATCATGGCAAGGTCACAGACCAGATTGCCGAAGCTGAAACCCTCAGTATTGCCCTGAGTGAAAACGACGATCAGGCCAGAGCCGAACTCGCAGAAGCCACAGCGTTTCTCAAGGAACGCGGTGAATCGGCCAGCATGGCGGTGATCGGCTTCTCGCTGGGGGCGTATTATGCGCTGGACCTGTCGGTCAATGCCGCTGACTCCGTCCGGCAGGTTGTTGTCTTCTATGGCACTGGCCCGGCGGACTTCAGTAAATCGAAAGCAGACTACCTGGGTCACTTCGCAGGTAACGATGATTTTGAGCCGCAGTCCAACCTGGACGAGCTGGAACAGTCTTTAAAGGATGCCGGACGCCCCGTGACGTTCCATATCTATCCTGGTACTGGACACTGGTTCTTTGAACCGGATCGTACCCAGGCATACAACGAGGCGGCGGCAAGCCTCGCATGGGATCGAACCCTGGCTTTCCTGAGGCGTTCCTGATTCTGATTTATCGAGGTGTACTCCACCTCACCCGAAGCGGCGGTTGCTCCATACCCGTGCATTCAGCGTATCTCTTATGGCGCTTCGGTCACCGCTGACGATCATCATGTCGAACAGGACATTCGGATACTGAGTCTGAATCGTCTGGACGAAGGTTTCGACCATATTCTGCGGGGTGATGATGGTAACCCCCAGGCTGCGGTCAGACGGGATAAACGGGATAAAATCCCAGCGGGTCGTCACCAACGGGCGGAAGATGTTCCAGTAGGACTGTGCCGCCTCAAAAAACCAGGCTGGCTCCACCCCCGGCGCGAGGATAACCGCGTGAATATCCGGCTCACCCTGCACCGGCCCTGGCCCGCGTCCTACCACTACCGGCCCGCCAAAACGCCAGATTTGCTGCACTTCCCGCATCCGGTAGATCGCCGGGAGATTCTGGTTGAAGTACAGGTCTTCTTTCCAGGCACAGCTCCCCAGGAACCACTCCGGTGTGTCAGTGGCGATCCAGTTGAACATAGCAACCGTCGCTTCGGCGTGGCTGCGCAGGTCATACGCGCCATACTTCGGGTCGGGCTGCTCTGGCCCGTTTACCGGAATCGGATAGACACCGCCTTCCGTCCCGACAACCGGCAGCGGCCCCACGCCAAACCAGTCCGAGAGGCGCTGCTGGAAGGCCATCCCCATCGCCAGAACGCCATTCGGGTCGCCATAGGGCGGCGAAAACACATTGCGACCAGGGTCTTTGGATTGTGTCACCGGGTCGTAAGGATACTCGAAGTGCCAGCCCGTTTCTGTCCCGTTCTGCGACTGGTACGGGCGCTGCACGGTGGGGCGTCCCGGTTCTTCCTGGTAGAAGTGGTTGAGCGTGTAGGGGTGAGTGGCGATCCACGTGCCGTTATTGAGGACATGCAGGAAGCGGTCACGGAGGTTGTCGCGCATGTAGCCCAGCAAGGCATCCATCCACAATACGGCGCTATCGGATTCATTGGCCGATTCACTCAGCGCCGGGAATGCCGGGTACGCCCCCCGGCTGACCATGTATTCTGCAAAGACCAGCCAGTTTTCGCATAACGGACGGATCACTTCGTCAATGTTCTGGTGATGCACCCAGATGCCTGCCGGCCACTCCGGGTCGGAAAGATTCGGCTCGTTGTAGAACTCGAACCATTTGCAGCCTGCCGCCAGATACTGATCCCACTGTCGCCGTATGTCGTCGTCCACGGGCATCGCGCCGGGGGTTGCCCGGTAGATACGGATAATCGGCGTGATGTTGTTTTGCAGCAGCCACTGGCACTGTGGCACATATTCTTCGCCGCCACACACGAACTTATACCAGCCAAGCTGCAAGGCAGTGCAGCGTTCCGGGTAGAAGGGTTTAAAAGAGCCTTCGTTATGCATTCCACGCGGGTTGCCTGACCACTGGTATTCACTTAGCTGCAAGGGTGCACCTCGTTTATCATCCACCTGAAACAGCGGCTCAACCGCATGAACCACCATCCCATTCTACCTGTACTCGCGCAGAAACAGAACCGTATACCGGGGGCGATTGGTGAATTTGGATGTTATAATTTTCACAAAAACTATTTCAGGGGGTCATCCATGTCTAAAACGCCTTTATGGTTCATGTTTGTTCTTCTGGTGCTGCTGGGTGGGATTAACCGCGTCGCAGGGCAGACGGCGCTCATTCAACCGGAGAACCTGATCTATCTGGGCGCGTTCCGACTGCCGGAAGGCACAGCGCGCCCCGACACCTTCGAGTATGGCGGCGGCGCGATGACCTTTAATCCAGACGGCGACCCTGGTGGCGCTGCTGATGGCTTCCCTGGTTCGTTGTTTGTCACCGGTCATGATCGCCTGGCGTATGGCGAACTCCCGGATGGCAGCCGGGTCGCGGAGGTTACGATTCCCGCTCCACTGACCGCTGATTCGGTTGGCGCGTTAAACCGGGCATCCTATTTGCAGCCGTTGACGGATGTCGCCGCCGGGTTCTTCGTGGGGCTGGACGAAATCCCGCGTATTGGCCTGGCGTATCTCAACCGGCCAGAAACCGGGCCGCTGCTGCACATCACCTGGGGACAGCACTTCCAGCCCGATGACCCAGCGCCGTCTCATGCCTGGTTCAGCCCGAACCTGGGGCAGGCTAACATGCAGGGCAGCTGGTTCGTCGCCCCTGAATACCCTTACAGTGTGAACGACTATCTCTTCGAGATTCCGGCGGACTGGGCCGACACCTATCTCGGCGGGCGCTACCTGGCAACCGGACGCTTCCGCGATGGCGGCTGGTCGGGGATGGGGCCGGCACTTTTCGCGTACCGCCCCTGGGTAGATGCGCCGGACCGCGCGGTGCTGGATTCGGTCACGCTGCTGCATTATGCCGACTCGAATACTACCGCGCTTATTGAGCGGAATATGACTGGCTACCAGCATCCCGACGAGTGGGCAGGTGGCGCGTGGTTGACCACCGTTGATGGCCGTGCGGCAGTGCTGTTTGCGGGAACTAAAAGCGTTGGCGACAAATACTGGTACGGTTGGGCGAATCCTGCGGGAGCAGAACTGCCATGCGTTGAAGTCGAGATGATCGGCCAGTTTGACCTGTGTCGGTTGGCGGACGGCACACCATGCCCGCCCGAAGATTTCCAGGGGTGCAGCAGCCACAACGATTTCCGGGGCTGGTGGAGTACCCGCTTCGCCGCCCAGTTCATCCTGTATAACCCGGATGACCTGGCGCGGGTGGCACAGGAACAGCTTGCCGCCGACCAGCCACAGCCTTATGCCAGCCTGGATATAGACGCCTATCTCTACCATAACCCGGATAATGTCGAGCCGGAGATGCTGGGGACGGGTGTTCAGCAGCGTGGGCGTATTGGTGATGTGGCCTATGATCGCGCCAACCAACTCCTGTATGTGCTGGAGCTGTTCGCGGACGGGGCACAGCCGGTGGCGCATGTCTGGCGGGTGGAGTGACGATCAAACCGCACTTTGCGCCGCGCCGGTATCGCGGTAAGATGTAGCCAGGCGAAAACATTCTTTCGCTACCCATACAGGTTGAACGAGACCATTTCCATGCAATTCTGGGATTACATCAAAGCGTTTATCGGTACGGAAACCATTCCCGAGCCATCACCTGCGGTGCAGAACCTCCAAAATGCGGTTGAAGCAGGGCAGCAGGCCAAGTACGCCGGACACTATTCCGAAGCTGTGCAGGCCTTTGAGTATGCGGCGGATTTAGCCCAGGAGGTGGGTGATTTCACCGGTTTGCTGGTGATCGCCCTGCATAAGGCGGAAGCCTTCATCGGCCTGGGCGAATGGCAGACTGCCGAGCAGATCCTGCGCGAGGCGCATCATGCCGCTAAGGAGCACGATAGAGAGACCCAGATGGTGTATCTCCTGACCGGCCTGGGGGTGCTTTTCCAGGAACAGGGTGATTGGGAACAGGCGCGTCACCATTATGAGGAAGCGCTGGCCTTAGCCCGCATGATTCATGCGCCTGGCGCTGAGGGGCGCAGCCTGGGGCATCTGGGCGATATCTACCTGCATGATGGTAATGCCAGTTACGCCATCCGTCTGCTGCGTGAATCACTGGCACGCCTCAATATGGCTGGCGATACGGAATTGAGCAGCCTGTTTGTCGGGCGACTGGGGCAGGCGATGATCGCCGCTGGACAGGAGCATGAAGGCGACCAGCTTCTCACACGGGCGCTGCGGCTGGCAAAACAGCTTCAATACAAGAAGTATCAACGCTACTGGGGCATGATTCTGGGTGAACGCGCCTGCGCCACCGGGCGTTATGAGCAGGCCTACCGCGCGTTCAAGGAAACGCTCACGGTTTTCCCTGAAGATACGGCCACGCCGGAATATGGACGGGCGTTAATCGCCACCGCCCAGACCTGTCTGCGACTCAGCAGCCGGGTTGAAGCGCTGGAACATGCTCGTAAAGCGGTCACGATCAGCGCATCGCTGGCGGATACCCACCTGCAAATTATGGCGCAGGGTGTTCTGGGCATGGCGCTCCAGGCGAATCGACGGGCGGAGGATGCGATCCCGCATCTCGAACAGGCGGTTGGCAGTTGGGATACTCATACCGGAGATACTCCGGCGGAACAGGTGGAGATGCTGCGGACACTGGCCGCCGCCTATACCGGGTTGGATGATCGGGCCGCCGCTGAGAGCTACCGGCGGGCGATTTATGAAGCGGAATCGCAGGGACTGCATCAGGCGCAAGCTCAGGCGCGGCGTGACTTTGGTCTGTTTTACGCTGAACGCGGTCAGTTTGCGGAGGCAATTACCGAGTGGAGCGCCGCGCTTACGACCTATGAAAACGAGAATCAGCCCTCGCAGGTGGCACGGCTGTACTGCGACATCGCCCATGCCCGCAAGCGATTGGGGCAGGGCGGACGCGCTCTCAAGGACTATGAACAGGCGTTGATTACGCTGAATATGCTGCATGATGACGTGGAGACGCGCGGACTGGTGTTATCCAACGCGGCCAACGCCTATGTCGAACAGGGCGATATCGAATCGGCGGAAGCCTTCTTTAATGAATCGCTGGCGATAGCCCGCCGGCTGAATGACGCGGTGGCTGAGGCGACACGCCGGGGCAACTACGGCTGGTTTCTGCTCGTCACAGGGCGTTCACAGCAGGCGCTCTCGATCCTTGAATATGCGCTCCGCAAAAGTGAGTCACTTGATCTCACGCTGCAAGCTGCTATCCAGGCCAGTAACCTGGGCGTGGCTTATGATGTGCTGGGGCAGTATCCGCAGGCGCTGGATTACCATCGTCAGGCATTGGAGCGGATTCAACCCCTGCAAAATGCCTTTTGGACGCACATGCTCAAGGTTAATCACGGGCGCACACTGTTGGCTGTGGGCGAAATCGCTGCTGCTGCCGCGCTGTTTGCCGAAGTGATCGAATACGGACGAAACAACGATCCTGAACTGCTGATTCTGGGATTGACCGGGCAAGCACAGGTCGCGCTGTATGAGCAGCGTTTCCAACAGGTGGAAACCGGGCTGGCCGAAGCGATTGCACTGGCACGCCGCACCGACTCTCGCCGGTTATTGGCCGAGGCGCTCAGCGTCCAGAGCGCGTACCACGCGGCCATTAACCATCCGGAGCAGGCCACCGCCCGTTGGGAAGAAGCCCGCAAACTCTTTAATATCCTGCACCACCCCCTGGCAAAAACAAAACCCGCCTGGTTAGAGAGCGGGGCGTGACAACTATTAAAAATCCCCTCTTCATGCGAAAGGGGATTCAGGGTGTTTTCGTGTGTTTTCGTCAGATTGGATTGGCTACATACCCGGATTGGGGAAGTTAATAACGCCGATGCGATTGCCGTCCGGGTCGGTGAATATCGCCAATGTCCCCATTGTTGGAATTTCGGTTTCATCCATCAGGATTTTGCCGCCGCTGGCCGTCACCTTCTTCAGCAGCGCCGGGATGTTATCGGTAGAGACGTAAGGGACGGCGCCCGCCGAGAACTGTGTCGCATCCAGCGGGTTGATACCGCCGCCAACCTGGTCAGCGCCGGTTTTGAGCATCCCGTAGTTCATCTTATCATCAAAGCTGGTCTCCCACCCCAGCACATCGGCATACCACTTGAGCGACTTCTTGGTATCCAGCGTTGGAAACTCGATATGAACCAGTGGATAGGACATCTTGTTCTCTCCCTTTCATAAGCAGTTTTTTACTATTTCTGCGATGATTCAAGAATAGAATATTTGTTCTATCTTGTCAACCAATCCTCATGAGAGTTGAATTAGAAAATCCCTATTTTTGAACTATTATGACCCTTTATAATCCACAAAAACCGGCCTATAATACGGGTTATCGTAAGACTGTATCTGTGAGTTCATCATGTATCCAAAACCTCAGGCTGCCTCCAGCAGCACTTTTTTACCGGCGCCGTTTGCCTGGGTGAACATCCCCGGTGGCACGACCCGTCTGGTACAGCGCGGCGGCTACGTCGTACAACCAGTGACGGTGGAAGTCGCGCCTTTCGCTATCGCCCAATACCCGGTCACGAACGCGCAGTACCAGGTATTCGTAGACGCACCCGACGGCTACGCCGACTCGCATTGGTGGGACTATTCCCTCCCGGCGGCAGCGTGGCGTGTGGAGAACCCGCAGCCAAGTGATATGGCTTATGGCGGTGACGACTGCCCGCGTACCCATGTCACCTGGTATGAGGCCGTGGCCTTCTGCGCCTGGTTGAGTGCCTCCACTGGTGAAGCGATTCGCCTGCCCGAAGAAGCTGAATGGCAGCGTGCGGCGCAGGGCGATGATGGGCGCGAGTATCCCTGGGGTGAAGAGTGGGATGATGAACGCTGTCACCACAATCTCGCTGGCAACCGGATTGGCACCGTCCCGGTGACGGCTTATGCCGGGCGCGGTGACAGCCCGTTCGGGGTGGTGGACATGGCCGGGAATGTCTGGGAGTGGTGCGCGACCAGTTGGGAAACCGGCCTGGCTGACCTTAATGTGGACAATGTGCGTGTACTGCGTGGCGGCTCGTGGTTCGACGGAGTGATGAGCAGCTTCCGCACGACCTGCCGGGGAAGCTGGAATCCCGACCTGGCTTCTGACCTGCGTGGTTTTCGCATCGTACGGAATAGCTGAACGACTGAAGCTGCGTATCTGAGTGAATATGGGTGGGCTTAACCCGGCTGTTCTACGGGGGATTCTTATTCAACTGTGAAAGCCTTATAACAAAAAGACCCGGCTGTGATAACCGGGTCTTTCTGTGTGCCGAGGCCCAGACTTGAACTGGGGACCCATGCATTTTCAGTGCATTGCTCTACCAACTGAGCTACCTCGGCATCCCATTCATGTTTCCACGAATGTGAAAGAGAGTATAATCCATCAGTCCACACTTGGCAAGAGTCTGTTAGGCGGCAATTTGGACAATCACATCATACTCCGAGTATAATTTCGCGGACTGGCTGCGTCTAATGAACAGTGGCAAACACAAGGAGAGAAATAACGTATATGGCTGTTTTGAACACACCGATTAACACTGACGACGATAATCTGAAACAAATCCTGCGTCAAAATCTGCCGGTAGCGCTGTACCTGTATAACGGCAATGAAAAACTGGATAAGCCGGTTGAGGATGCGGTTTCCCGAATGGCGAAGAAATATGCCGGGGAGATGCTGATCGCCCGGATAGATGTGGCGGCTAACTCCCGAACCTATAACCAGTACAATTCCCCAACAACTCCGGCCATTATCACGCTCACCAAAGCCCTGCTGGGTAAGAAGATCAAGTCACAGGGAACAGCCGTGCGCCCGGCGGATGTCCGCGCCCATGTGGAATACCTGTTAGACAAAGGCCCGAACCCGGTTCAACAGGCCGAGGCACAGGCCGCTCCCACAAACGGGGCCAGCCAGGGCAAAACGGCAGTGCATGTCAGCGACAGTTCGTTTAAGAAAGCGGTACTTCGCAGTGATGTGCCGGTGCTGGTGGATTTCTGGGCGCCCTGGTGTGCGCCTTGCCGGACGATTGCCCCTTTTATTGACAAGATGGCGGATGAATTCGCCGGGCAGGTGAAAGTTGTTAAGCTGAATGTGGATGAAAACCCGCGTACCGCCCAGCAGTTCAGCGTGCAGTCCATTCCAACGGTAATCGTATTCCGTAATGGCGCGGTGCTTGAACGGCGTGTTGGCGCGAACCCCGGCGCGATTCGCTCCATGATTCAGGAATCACTGGTGTCGTAATCCCCCCACAGCTACCACACAAGATTACGGAGGGGAGTCCTGGACTCTCCTCTTTATTTTTAGGAGACCGTTTCGCAATCATGCAGCGGGTACTCCGCACCGGTGCCGGACATCGCCAACCTGTACGGCAGGAAAGACATGAATCGGCTATAGTAAGGGCAATTCATTCCATCGGGGTGCCATGCTCATGATCTACAAACCGGAATTTCTTTACCTGACGACCACCGGCTGGAAAACCGGTCAGCCCCACGAAATCGAAATATGGTACGTGACCCATCATGGACGGTTTTACCTCGTGGCGGAAAGCGGAGAGAAGACTCACTGGGTACGTAATATCCGGCACAGCCCGACGGTATCGTTTTATGCCGAAGGGGGGCAGCACTCCGGCCAGGGGCGCGTAGTAGACCCGAACAGTGAATCGGAGCTTGCGGGGGCAGTCCGCACGCTGATGGATGCGAAATACGATTGGAGTGAGGGCGTCATTGTGGAACTCGCGCCGGAATAAACTGGACGTGCCTATCACTACCGGGTAAGATGGTGGACTATCCGATAACGTACCAACCCGAAAGGAGTCAGGTTTATTGGAAGCCAATCCGGTCATTGAATTGTTCTTGGCACTGGCAATTGTCATTCTTGTGGCGAAAGCCGCAGGCGGGGCGGCACGGCGTTTACACCAGCCTCGTGTTTTTGGTGAATTACTGGCTGGCGTGATTCTGGGGCCGACATTACTGGATTTCTTACACTGGGGTGTTTTCCAACCGGAGAATATTCACCTGGTTGAGGAGATGATTCACACCTTAGCTGAACTGGGTGTTTTGTTTCTCATGTTTATGGTTGGTCTGGAAGTACACTTGAGCGAATTGCTGGCCGTTGGCCGGGTCGCGGTGCTGGGCGGGATACTCGGGGCAGTTATCCCCGTAGCTTTGGTGACGCCGGTCGTACAGGCCGCTGGGTTTTCCATCGAGGCTGCTTTGTTTGCCGGGGTGACGCTCGCGGCGACTTCCGTGAGTATTTCAGCGCAGACCTTATTTGAACTCGGCCTGCTGCGGACAAAAGAAGGGAGCGCGCTGCTGGCTTCGGCGCTGATAGATGATGTCGTCGCCATTCTTCTGGTGTCATTTGTGGTTGCCACCACCGGCTCAGGCGAGTCGGAAGGCAGCGCGTCCAGCCTGGTCTTGATCGTCGCGCAGATTGTGATTTACCTCGTCGTGGCCGGGTTGTTCGCCTGGTTTGTGCTGCCGCGCCTGATGGAGCAGATCAAACGCTATAGCAGCGGGGTACGGACCATTGCGGCGCTCAGTATTGCAGCGGCGCTTTTGTTTGGTTGGGCTGCGGAAGCACTGGGAGGTGTCGCGGCCATCACCGGAGCATTTATCGCTGGAGTGGGTCTCAGCCGGACGCCACACGAGATCAAAGACCAGATCGAAGAAGCGGCGATGAATATCGCCTACGCTTTTCTCGTGCCTGTGTTTTTTGTGAGTGTTGGCCTGGGTACTGACCTTAAGGAGATCAGTACGGCGGCGCTGCCCCTGACCGGGTTGATGATTGTTCTGGCGGTGGTTTCCAAACTCATCGGAGTTGGGGGGGGCGCGCGGCTGGGCGGCTTCACCAATGCTGAGGCGTTTCGTGTGGGGGTGTGTATGGTGTCGCGGGGTGAGGTCGGGCTGATTATCGCCTCGTTAGGGTTGACGGCGGGGGCGTTTTCCAATGGGGCGTTCCCCCTGTTCCCGCCCTTGTTCCTGGTCGTCCTGCTGACCACCGTGTTGACGCCGCCGATGGTGCGCTGGGCATTCCGGCAGAAAACACAGTCCCCCAAACCGCAAATTACGCCTAGCCGATAAGGAGACACTTATGGCAAAACTGGTTGTACTCATTTCTCGTGATCGAGAAAAAGGGATAGAAGTCGCCGAAGCCTGGCAGCAGCGCTGCGGTGCCACAGGCGTCACCATTATTGACAGCTATGGCCTGGGCAGCCTGGAAGAGCAGCGCCGGTCTATGGAACTGCCGATGTTTATTTCGATGGCGAGCATTCTGCACCAGGTACGGGCAACGAACCAGATGCTCTTTTCGGCTGCTGAAGATGACCGGGTGGATTGTATGATAGAGGTCGCCCAGGAAATTATGGGCAGTCTCGATCAGCCCCATACCGGCATCATGTTCGTTGTGCCGATTGATCGGGTCGTCGGCCTGGCACATAAAGGGCATGGTTAGCCCCGCGAAACCCTATCCGGTTAAGGGCTTAGATTGTAGGGGAGAGCGCCTCTGCTCTCCCCGCAGTCCATGATCCCATCAGTCTATTCCAGCCAATCCCCTGAAGAAACCCTATCCGTCTCCGGTTACCACCTCTTTCCAGCAAACGATTGTTTTCCAGGGCGCACAATGAGCGCCGCTATTCCCCTGCGAAGCCGCAGGTCTTTTGGGATTAAGATGGGAAGGCTTATAATAGAGATGGGTAATTTATAAAGGTCGTGAACTATGCCGCCTTCGCCAACATCGTCAAGCCAAGCACCTGAACCGAATCGTCGTTCGAGACGTTTCATCATCGTGATTGGTCTGACCGTAGCCGCACTCGTGATCTTATTGGGCCTGCTGTCTCTGACCCGGTCACGGGGACTTAACTTCCCCGCCACACAGTTTTCTTTGAGTGCCACGCCAGCCCTCGTGATTATTATATCCACCTCTACTGATACACCCACCAGCACACCATCTGCTACACGGGCTACACCTGTTCTGATCGTTAGATTACAAAACTTGCCAGTGAGATCGGGTCCCGATATACACTATCCAAGTATTCGGACTTTAAGGTCAGAAACCATCCTGAATGTAAAAGGTATTAGCCCGGATGGCGCATGGTATCAAATCGAGTTGGACGACGGTAATCTGGGATGGGTGTCCGCAGACTCTTCACTCATTAGCGGACATGCGGAAAGTATCCCGGTCATCCTTCAGCCAACAGCGACGCCGACTGATACCGCGACGGAGACGCCAACCTTCACGCCGACTGCTTCACTAACCAGTACGCCCACCCGGATACCAAATTCGACCCGTACCCCAACACCCCCGGTAGCCAGCAGCGGCACGTCGCTGAGAGATGGGGATACGGTAATTGGGATGATTGATAACGACCAACCGGCTGTTTTTTACACGGTTGAGGCCGAAGAAGGCGATAACCTTACTATTGTTATGGCGGCCATTTCTGGCAACCTTGATCCCTTCCTGGTTTTGCTGGATAGCAACAATAATATTCTCGCCAGTGACGATGACAGCGGCGGCAGTTCAGGCGCGGCCCTTCTCGACTTCGAGATTCCCGACGATGGTATTTACACCCTTGTTGCCACCCGCTATCAACTCCAGGATGGCACATCCAGCGGCGAGTATGAACTGACGATAGCGGAAATGCGCAGCGCCTCCAATGCCGGCAGCAGCAACACGACAAGCAGCGCGAATGACACGCTCAGTGACGGTGATTACCTGCGATACGGTGACAGCGGCACAGCGACCATAAACAATAGCCAACCGTACCTGCAATTTACCTTTGATGGGCAGGCCGGCGAAGCCGTGACGATCACGATGGAAACGACCTCTGGCGATCTTGAACCGCTGCTTGGCCTGTTCGACGCCAATGGCGAACTCCTGATGACCGCTGGGGAAGGGGGTTCTACTGCCCGCCTGACAGCGACGATCACTGAAAGCGGTGAGTATATTATCGTTACCACGCGGTTGGGTGTTGAAGATGGTGATACATCTGGCGAGTTCATCCTGTCCCTGGTCAACCTGGGTGCATCCCAGGTGACAGCAGAGGCCACTGAGGAACCAGCCGAAACCCCGGCGGCGAGCAGAACGCCCACTGTCACCAACACACCCCGATTGACCGATACGCCGAGTATTGATTTCACCGCTACTGCACGGGCTGAAAATAACCTGACGGCAACCGCCCAGGTTGTCGTCGTGCGTGACCGCAGCGGTTTGAAAGTTGGAGAGGGCGTCGTGCGGTTGTTCGCGCCGGATACCCTCACGTTGGGTGAAGTCGGTGAAATCCGGGTGGAAATCGAGGTCTTCCGGCCCAATGCCCAGTTTGCGGCTATCACCAATCTCGCGTCGCTGCCGACTGCTACACCCGACATCCGCCTTCGTCCAACCAATACGCCGCCGCCGCTGACCGAGAATTACGCCATTACCATTTTCGAGTATATGGGCGTGGATGTTGCGGGGATCAGTCTCTCTAATTTTACCCTCGACCCGATTCCGCCCACTGGGATGCAGCATTTCACCGAACCGGACCAGATGCGAACCTGGCAGTGGGACATCCGGGCTGATGATCGCAAGGCGCTCGGCGAGAACCGGCTGCGGATGGAAGTGTATCTCTCGGATGTCGCAGGCAATCGTTATGAGTTGGCAATTGATCCTATCCCTTTCACAATTGAGGTGGTTGAGGCTTCCCAGGAGGCCGCTGCCGCGGCAGGCGCTGCTGCCAACGCCCCGGAATCCGGAGCTGTAAGTATCGTGGTGGGTTCCAGCACGCCAACGGTGGCCTCGGGAGAAGGCCGCAATAACACTGTCCTGCCAACAGCCTCACTGCCCCCGGTTACCCAACCGACAGGCCCAGAAGCCGGATCACAAGCACAATCGGCTCTGCCAACGCTAACCGGAGAACCACAGCGCAGCACAACCGTGCAGACAGAAGCCCCGCCTTCTGCGGGCGACACGTCCGTGATTGTCATCGCGCTGGCGACCATCATCGCAGCCGGTATTGGCGCTGTCGTAGTGGTTCGACTCCGCCGCAAGCCGAGCGCTTTTATCAGCTACCGCCGTATCCCAAGTGCCACGCTGGCGACTCTGATTGCCAAGGAACTGGAAAAACATGGCATCAAGGTATTTGTGGATACGCGAAGTGTGGACGGTGGTGGCCTGTTCCCCCGGCGGTTAATCGAGGCCATCCACGATAACGATGTGTTTGTCTGCCTGGTAGCGGATACCACGTTCGAATCGGACTGGGTGCGGGAAGAGATTGCGCACGCCCACGAGATCAGCAAAACCATGATCCCGGTGTTCCAGGAAAGTTGGGAGCAGTTGCATCCCAAACCCAAAGCCCCCACCGAGCATATCAAGGCATTGCTCGACAGCGATGGTGTACACATGCTGGATATCCGGAATGTGTATGTGGATGAGGCGATTGAAGAACTGGCGAAGATGATTCGGGTGACTGCCCGAAAAACAAAACCGGGCTAAGGCGATGGCAGAATGCAGAACCACCCGGAAAATCGCTTTCTGGGGCATACCCGTTGCAGAGCGTGTCGGGCTTTCAGTCTTGTCACTTGAGCGGACTTCACCTATAATCGGTATAGTTTAATGGGGAGTCGCCAAGTGGAAAGGCATCGGACTTTGGATCCGACATTCGAAGGTTCGAATCCTTCCTCCCCAGCTTCAGAATCAACTGAGGAACCCACCGGAACAGGTGGGTTTTTTAGTTGGGAATGAGTCCATCAGTCCACATGACGTTGACCGCCCGCAGCGCCAAAACTACAATCAGCGACACGTTT
>JACKCG010000012.1 GCA_020634135.1 Anaerolineaceae bacterium
CCAGGCCGAGGTGCTGGCGCAGGGCGTGTAAGGTCGGGATGGGGTACATGGGCGCTCCTTGTAGGTGGGCTGAGTTAGCTAGATAGCCGGTTAGCTCAATAGCTGGATAGCCGATTAGCTGGTTAGCCGGATAGCTAACGAGCTAAGGTGCCAGCGGCTAACAGCTCATCGCTGACACCCTTATTCATACCACAAACCGAAGCCCAAATGGGGAACATTTGTGCGAACATTTGTTCAAATATTTGTTCACGGCAGGAAAACCGGAAGCGCGGTATAATGCCGGGAATCAAAGCTAGGGAAAGAGGGTTATAGATGGAACGAGCAGTGATCGCGCGGGCGCTGGATGCCTGGCCGTCCGGCGCGTTGTGGATTGATGGGGTGCGGGTGAGCGGGTGGGGCGCGACGTTGACGTTTGCCTGCCGCTACCAACCGGACGGAACGGACAAAGTGCATTCGTTTCGCCTGGTGCTGCGTGATTGCCGGGACATTCACTGGCGGGTTTATGTTCACACCGACGGGGATGGCCCGGTTGCCCTGGCGGACATTCGCCTGGGGAGTGACCAGCACCGTAAACCGGCGAACATCCTGGCGGCGTCGTTCGGCCTGACGGTGCTGTACGGGTCGTATTCAGTGGAGTCGGATTGAGTCCGGCCTACGCCCCTGGCAACATCCAGGGAGAGACAATCGCTCGCTGCCACATGCTGATCGACGTGGTGGCGTTGAAGAAACTGAGCAGTGCGAAGGCAATCGCAGCGCTGCGGTCATCGCGCCCCTTCAGCAGGGAGTACAGCCCCGGCATGATAATAACCAGCCAGGCCATATACAGGAAATAGGTGAGCAGCCGTGCCGGGCGCAACCCCTCAAGCGTCATGACGATGCCAACGAGCGTCACCGCCGCCGCCAGAATAGTCGCCGTTGCCACTGCGCCCCAGTAGTTGCCGGAGATCGATTCGCGGCGGGCGGCCATCACCGCGCCCCATATCCCCAGAATGACCGAATAGAGAATGTGCATATTGAACAGAATGCCGTGAATGTCCTGAAGGGTCATGGTAAGTCCTGAGTGGTGAGTTAAAAGTGCCGAGTTAAAAGTGCCGAGTAAAAGTGCTGAGTTAAAAGTACTGAGTCAAAAGTGTCTGCCGGGGCGACGCAGGCGAGACAAATGTACCTCGCAAACCAGTGGGGCGATTATAGCACGGCAGGGCGCGGCGGGTGTAGAGGGGCTAACCTGGCTGCGAAACGACTTTCACTTTTGTCCCCAACTGTTCCAGAAAGCGGGATAACACTTCCCATGTGAGGGGAAATCCGGGTGAGTCCCCTGCTCCTAAATACCCTAATATCTATCCGTAAATTCGTCACACCAACCTCACCCCTACTCGCTTCGCTCGTTTTCCCCTCTCCGTCAATGGTTCACGACACGACACTTTTCCCTATTACTCCCTCAAATCGGTGGATGGTAGGGGCGCACCGCCGTGCGCCCCTACGGGAGAAAGTACCATCTATTTTAAAAAGTGTCGTCCTCTCAATCATCAACGGAGAGGGGAGGGAGAACCGAAGGTTCGGAAGGGGTGAGGTCAAGCATCAGCATGATTTTACGGATAGATACCTAATACATCCAATACAGTGCCCTCGCCGGGAACATCCGCATCGCTTTCACTCAAGGATACAAAGGCCGCCGCAGCCCAGTGAACAAGTTCTATTTCACGCATCTCCCCGTTCAAATGCGCCAGGATTTTTTGTACCACCACTTCCTGCGTAATCATTACGCTCCCTACCCCTTGCCGTTGCCGACGCGCTCCTGCTTGGGCAGCGTGAACGAGAAGGTCGCCCCCTGTTCGAGCTGGCTGTCTATCGTGATGCGCCCGCCGTGACCGTCTACGATGGCTTTGACCCGCGCCAACCCCAGGCCCGTGCCACCGAAACGCCGCGTTGAAGCGCCGTCCACCTGGTAGAAACGCCGGAACACCTTCTGATGCTCCGAAGGGTCAATGCCCACGCCGTAATCACGGATGCTGACCTGCACCATCGGGCCGTCCATGTCTTGCAGCATGACTTCGACCTTCTTGCCATCCACGCCGAACTTGAAGGCGTTATCCAGCAGTTTGTCGAAGGCCTCAATCACGGTCTCTTTATCGGCAAACACAGTGGGTAGGGTGTCGGGCAGGTTGACGATGAGTTCCAGCCCGGCATGAGCCGCCGCCGGACGCTGGCTCTCGATCACATCCCGCACCAGTCCCAGCAGGTCAAGTTCCTCGCGCTTCAGATCGCCCATATCGAGCGGCTGCAACGAGACAATGTCCTGCACAATGTTGGTGAGCTTCTGCGCTTTGGCGACAATCTCGTTCACCGCGTCGCGCATGTCGTCATTGAGTTCACCAAAGGCGTTATCCGCCATCAGCCCGGAATAGCCCAGCACGGAAATCAAGGGAGTACGCAGTTCGTGCGAGACATTCTGGATGAACTGGTCTTTGGCTTTGTCGGCTTCTTGCAAATCCTGGTACGCGCTTTCCAGGGCTTTGGCGCGGCTTTGCAGCGAATGGAAGAGCCGGGCATTTTCGGTGGCGTTGCTCACCACATTGGCGATGCCCTGCGCCAGCCGGACTTCATCCTCGTCAAAGACCCGGTGGTGGTGGGCGATGAGTTTGACGACACCCATCGTCGCGCCATGCTGGATGAGCGGCAGGAACAGGAACGAATGCCCGCCCCGGTAGACAATCCAGTCTTTTTCGGAATCGTCAGTCTCAAGGTCGTCTATCGTCCCCATGTGCAGCGTCTGTTCGCGGATCACCCGCGCCAGCATCGGGTAAGTTTCTACCGGGTAGACCGGGCCGCCGCGCCGCGTCCATTCCGCGAACCCTAATTCGCAAATGAGGCGCACCATGCCGGAGTCTTGCTGCCAGCCCCACAGCGCCACTGTATCGGTAGAGCCGATTTGCTTGAGTTGGAAGGTCAGCATCTTGAACATGCTGGCTTCAAGCGTGTCCAGCATCGTGCCGGGGGGCAGGTTGCCGAATTTGAGTTCCAGCAGGGCGCTGACCGCCTTGAGTTCCACGTCGGAATAGGTGAATTGGGGGTTATTGCTGAACAGATCAACAGCGCCGATGACTTCCCCCCCGCTGGAGATCGGGACGATGGCCCGGCTGACCATCCCCGCCGTTTCGAGCGCCGCACGCGATTTCTGATTGAGGTTGGAATCGGCCAGCGAAACCAGCACCGGCTTGCCACTGGTCATGGCTTCCTGCATCACCGTCAACTCCCCCAGGAGATGAATGGGGGCGTTTTCCGGGTCCCAATGGCTGTCGGCCATCTCGGCCAGTGATTCCAGGCGGTCTTTATCGGGATTCCAGGCCAGGATACTGCACCGGTCAACTTCCAGACCTGCCGAGAGATTACGCACGATACTTTCGAGCACCTGGGAGAATTGCAGCGTTGAGGAGGCGGCCTCACTGGCGTTGAGCAGCGTCCCTAACTCCTTGACACGCCGCTGCGATTGGTCAAAGAGGCGGGCGTTCACCACCGACACGGCGGCGGAACCGGCCATGCTTTCCAGCAGGCTGACATCGCCCTGATCGAACAGGCCGTCATTCTGTTTATTGACCGCTTCCAGGACGCCCATGACCTGCTCGCCAACCAGCAGCGGGACGGCGATGAGCGAGCGGGTACTCAGCCCGGTTTTCTCGTCCACGCCGATATAGAAGCGGGTATCCTGGGTCGTATCGCGCACCAACTGCGACTCGGCATGGCGGGCAACCCAGCCGACGACGCCCTGGCCGAGGGGGACGCGCAGCCCTTCCATGATGTTCGCGCCCAGGCCAACCGCCGCCACCGCGATGAGTTCTTCCGGGTTATCGCGGTTGAAAAGGAACAACGACGCGCCCTGAGCCTCGACCACGTCCACCGCCGAGTCAAGGATATTCTGCAAGGTATCGTGAAGCGACAGGTTCGACGCGATGACATGCGCGGCACGGTTGAGCGCCCGCAGCCGCCCGGTCTGGCGTTCGAGTTCGGCTTCGCGGTCTTTCTGGTCGGTCATATCGCTCAGGACGATCACCTGGTTGTTGCGGTCATCCGCCTGCGCCCGTGACCGCGATAAGCGCACCGAAATCACCTGCCGGTCTTTGGTGAACAGGCGCTGGTCGAATTTCATCGTGGTCGCGCCTTCCCGCAGCAGCCCGTTGAGGACTTCGACCCGGTCATCCGGGTGGAACAGTTCGCCCACTGAGCGCCCTTCAAGGTAATCCTGCGCGTGCTGAGTCATCCGCAGCAAACGGCGGTTCACGTATTTGATCGCGCCGCTGGAGTCGATCACGACGAGGCCATCGCTCATCGTGTCCAGGATCATCTGGCGGAAGGCTTCCTGCCGTTTCATCTCCTTCTCACGGTCAGTCAGGTCGGTCATCACGCGCGAGTAGTCTACGGCGATAGCCGCCTGGCTGCCTAGTGACGAGACAATCTGGCGGGCGCGGTAGCTTTCCATGTTATGCGGTTGGTAGCCGCCCAGCACCATCAGCCCGGACGTTTTGCCAGCGGCGATGAGGGGTACAGCGGTCAGGTAACTCAGGCGCAGCTTGTCAGCGGCCTTGTGAAGCGGGGTGGTTGCCGGGGACTCACCCAACTGGGCAACGGCGATGTTAGCGGCCATCGTGCGGTTTATCAGGGCGGCCACCAACGGGTTCTCCATGTCCCTCAGAAGATAGCGGGGCGTGCTGCCACCGCCGGCTGCGGTGACGAGGAACTCGGTTTCGGCCCGTGAGCCGCTGCTGGTGGCGATAATCCGGCTCACCAGAAATTCTTCGTTGGGGTCCAGCGCCAGCAGCCACACCATTTCACTGGCGAGAATCGTCAGGGCCGAATGAACCACCTCTTCAAGCAGGCGCTGCACATCCACCGGGGATTGCGAGTTGGTCGCCAGTGCGGCCTGGATGCGCCCGACCAGGTCCTGCAGGTTAATCGGCTTGGTGATATAGTCCACCGCTCCGGCCAACATGCCTTCTGAACGGGCGTCGCTGGGGTTCTTGGCGGTGACGAGGATGACCGGGATATGTGCCGTTTTGGGGTTGGCCTTCAGGCGGCGGCAGGTTTCCATCCCGTCCATTTTGGGCATCATGACATCCAGCAGAATCAGATCGGGAAGATTCTCTTCGGCAATCTGGAGCGCCTGAATGCTGCTGGTGACGCCTAATGTTTCAAAATGATGCGATTCGAGCCAGTCGCGCAGCAACTGAACCGTATCGGGAATATCGTCTACAATGAGTACACGCGGGTTTGTTTTATCCATAGCTGCCATCAAAACTCAGTCACTTAGCAATAGAAGCCTCTACCCCGTCGCTTCGTGCCAGCCTTCTTCGCCTTCGCCACGAGAGAGAAGAAGGGGACGGGGGATACAGACAAAAGTGCATCATACGCACTAAATATATTGTAATGTCAAGCGGGGTATTACGCCAACGGTGTGCCAGCGCGGGCGGTATATTGGCCCTGCCTGGGAAGCCCCTTTAACCGTTACAATACAGACACTCATTTTAGTCTTTCCTTACGCGCTTCCCCGTGTGAACAGTGTGAACCAGTCCACTGCCTGATAAAAGGAAACATGCGCAAAGATGCGTAATGGCAATTATGAAAAAGCAGGTAGATTATGGTTGAAAAACGCCAACTTTCCCCGGCTGTGCTGCTGGGCATCTCGTTTTTCTCGTTTATCGCCATCGGTATGCCCGGTGGTATCCTCAATATCGCCTGGACGTACATGCAGGATACCTTTCACGTTTCGCTGGAATCGCTGGGGGTACTGCTCAGCGCCGGGACATTCGGCTACCTCATCAGCGCCTTTACCAGCGGGCGGCTGAGTGCCGCTATCGGCCTGGGGTACTTCCTGGTGTTGGGTGCGTCGTGTGAGGTGATCGGCATCCTGGTCATCATGACCGTGCCATCCTGGGAAATGCTGCTGATGGGGGCGATGGTGATGAGTTTTGGCGGCGGTATGATTGACGCCGGGATGAATACCTTCGTTTCGTCGCGTTACAGCGCCGGGCCGCTGAACTGGCTGCACGCTTTCTTCGGCATCGGGCTGACGTTCGGCCCGCCGCTGGTGACATTTATCGTCGTGGCGCAGGGGCAGTCGTGGCGTCTGAGCTACCTGGCGCTGCTGGCGGTACATGGGACGCTGGCACTGATCTTCCTGCTGACACGCAACCAGTGGGAGGCCGACCCGCAAACGGATGTGACCGATGAACCCACGCCGCGCCGTCTGCCCGCCGCATCAATCCGCGAGACGCTTAAAATCCCGGCAGTCCTGCTGAGCATGGCGCTGCTGTTCACGTATGCCGGGCTGGAAGTCGGCGGCGGCCAGTTGACCAACACCCTGTTCATCGATTCGCGGGGGATCAGCCAGGAAACCGCGAGTTTCTGGATCAGCTTTTATTGGGCGAGCTTCACCATCGGACGGATGATTATGGGCAGCATCGCCGGGCGCTTCCAGAACAGTACGCTCATGCGCCTCTCGATGTCGGGGACGGTGGTCGGGGCGCTGCTGCTCACGGTCAACCTGAGTAATGAACTGGGATTCCTGGGGCTGGCGATTCTGGGGTTCGCGCAGGCGCCGATGTTCGCCATCGTGATTGCGGAAACGCCGCGCCGGGCGGGGCCGCGTTTTGCCGCCAACGCCATCGGCTTCCAGATCGGTTTCGCCGGGATGGGCGGGGCGCTGCTGCCAGGGCTGGCCGGTTTACTGACGGTTCCGCTGGGGCTGGAGAGCATCGGCCCGTTTTTGCTGGCGCTGGCGGTGATTATGTTCGTGCTGCACGAAGCGCTGCTGCGGCGTGAAGTGCGGGCGGTGGCGCTGGCCTGACGGGGGCACGCCGGTCAGGGCGGTGGCCGATTCGCGGTTTAAACTATCCTAGAACGGTCTGTCATGTTAATATTTTGTCTAGAACAAGGACTTGACGAACAGGGATCAGACAAAGGATTGGAAACGCTATGGGCGAACAACCAAATCGTGAAGAACTGCTGCGAATGGGCATTCGTGCGGCCAAAGCCGGAAACAAGGAAGGCGCCCGCCAGATTTTTGAGCGGGTGCTGAGCGATGACAATCGGAATGAACGCGCCATGATGTGGATGGCAAAGATGGCGGACACGCGCACGGAGCGTAAACAGTGGTTGAACCGGGTGCTGAGTGTCAACCCGGATAATGCCCAGGCGCAGCAAGCCCTGACGAGAATAGACTACCGGCGCAGTGCCAAAGAAAACCGCACGCTGGTACTCTTCGGGGTGCTGACCGGGGTGTTGATTGTGCTGGCAATCACGATTATTGTGATTGTTGCCGTCGTCAAGTAAGGGTTGATGCCGCCTGTTGTTTGTGCGGGGCGTGTCGCTGAAAACCGATTCTATACTACAATGGACGTAGATAGACCCCGCCGTTTTATGATGCACCCGCCAGGAATATGCGGTTTCCTGCGCGGCTGTGGGGGGAATACGTGCAGGCGAGGTTAAAAAGACAGCAGACTTTCGTATACCGTTCACACTGACAACGTGTGTCCCGCCCCATCAGTTGACCAGCCTGGCTGGCAGCAGTTAAACGAATAGTAAACTCCGAGGTTTGGGATTGTGGCTGGAAACAAAGCTCTACAAGACGCCCTGAAAGCAGGCATTGAGGCGGCACGACGTGGTGACCGGGTGACAGCCCGGCGGCTGCTCCGGCAGGTGGTGACAGCAGACGCCAATCATGAAGCGGCCTGGTTGTGGCTGGCTTCCGCTGCGGAAAACCTGGAAGAGCGGCGCGAGTGCCTGGAAAACACGCTGCGTATCAACCCGAATAACACCCGCGCGCGGGAAGCGCTGGATCGTCTGGGGACCGGACGCGCTGATTACTCGCGCAGTACCGCCCAGTCACCCGCCCAAATAACCCAGCGGCGCGTCAACCAAGCCAATGCGGTTACGGAGGGGCGCAACCCGGTGATCGGTTATGCCATCGTCGTGGCGGTGGTGATCGCGCTCCTGGTGGGTATCGTGATGATTGCCAGCGCGATTCTGGGGCAGCCGGCCCAACCGAACCGCGAGACTGAGGTGGCTTTCCAGCGTTCGCTCGTCACGTCTACGCCGGTTGCTACGGCTGACCCGAGGACGTTCACCGAGACTCCGTTTGTGGGTGTGCTGGTGGCTGCGCCATCGAACGCCCCGACGCTCCCGCCAACGTTTACCCCCACCTATACCCCTACGGCAACGGAGACGCCTCTCCCCACCGTGACACCCTACCCGGTAGCGATTTTCACCCTGCTGTACTCGGCTTTTAATTCCGGCGATTCACAACCGGCGCTGTACCGCAGCGATGGAGAGGGCGTGGGCGAATTCCAGCTTGGCGCGAGTTCCGACGGTTTCCGGGATGTGGCGTTTCATCCTGGGGGCGAGCAGATCGCCTTTGTCCGCGTCGTGACCTATACCAATGACGCCGGGGAGGAAGTCACTGCGCCGGAACTGTTCATTGCCAACCTGACTGATATTGCCGGGGCGCGCCAGGTGACACGCCTGGGGAGCGATGTTCTCAGCAATCCGACCTGGGCACCGGACGGGATTCAACTGGTATTCGTCAGCAACCTGGATGGTGATGAAGAACTGTGGTATGTGACGGAAGACGGCAATAACCTGCGCCAGCTCACGTTCAATGACTGGCGTGATACCGATCCGGCCTGGTCGCCCGATGGCACGCGGATCGTTTTCGCATCGGAACAGTCGAACAGACCCGGTTCCGGGCTGCTGGAAATCTTCAGCATGACGATGGGCGGGGACGAGCCGGTTTTCACCCAGATGACCGACGCCGAAGGCAGCAGCTATGAACCGGCCTGGTCGCCTAACGGGGCATTGATCGTCTTTGCCAGTGACCGTAATGATGATGGCGATATTTTTGTGATGGATGCCGACGGCCAGCGACCATTCCTCCTGACGCCCGATGATGGCGGCGCGGAAGACCATTCGCCTGTGTTCGTGCCGGATGGTGAAAATATCGTGTTTGCGTCGAACCAGGACGGTGGAAATTTCGGGCTGGTGATGGTGGATTTACGGGGCAATTTACGGCTGAGACTGGCGAATACCGGCCATGTTGATTTTCAGTCCATCGCGTTTCGGCCAGAGATTCTTCTTCGTTTAGGACAATAAGGATTTATCATCGTGAGCGAATCAAATAAAATCCGCGAGCTTCTGCAGCAAGGCGTTGAAGCCGCCCGATCGGGGAACAAGATCGGGGCGCGCGAGCTTTTCCAGCAAGTCGTTGACCTGGATGAACACAGTGAGCAGGGGTGGTATTACCTGGCACGGGTGATGGATACGGACGAGGAGCGACGTGTTTGCCTGGCGAACGTCCTGTTCATCAACCCGGATAATGAGAATGCCCGGAAAGCGATGGAACAGATTGAAGCGCGAGCCAAACAGCAGCAATCCAATGAAGAAGTGATCCCCGGCATCACCCGCCGCCAGTTGACGCTGATTGTTGGCGGTGGCGCGGTGGTCATCGTGCTGCTGCTGGTCGTGGTGATCGCCGTTATCAGCGGCAATAACGCGCAGGTTGCGTCACAGACACGGGATGCGCAGCAGGTACTGATGGAGCAAACCGGCCTCGCCAATACCCAGGCTGCGATCTTTGCCGAGCAGACCGCTGTTCAGGAGTCGCTGATGACGCCGACGCCGACCACGACGCCCACGCCGAATCTGCCGCCAACCTGGACGCCTTCCCCCGCACCCACCGAGTTCGTGGCGGCGACTCCGCTGCCGCAGCCCGAAGGCCTGTTCGGGAATCTCGCCGCGTGGAGCGGGCGCGATTCACGCGGGGATGGCCTGCTGGAAGTCGGGTACTTCCCGTTGAACGGCGGCGGCCAGTTCACGCAGGTTGGGACGGCGAAAGGCGTGGATGTACGGATCAGCGCTGACGGCCAGCGGCTGCTCTATGTCCGGCGTTATGTGACGGAGGACATCGGCCCGGAAATCATTAACCTGAATGGCACGCTGCCAGAGACGATTGGCGTCGGACTGCCGATTACCCAGCTTCAGATGGTTTCGTTCTGCAATACGGCCAATTTCATCGCCTTTGCTGCGATTTCGACGGACGCCCCCCAGGGATTCCGCCTGACTCAACCGCCGACACAGGTTTACCTGCTTGACCTGAGTACCAAAACCCTCAGCCGGCTGACAAACGACGATGCGGTCTACACCTATCCGGCGCTTTCGCCGGACTGCACGCGCATCGCGGCGGTGAAGAGTCCTTCGGCGGTGGCTGGAACGGATGAAGACATTGTATTGATTGACGTGGCGACACTGGGGCAGACGCCGGTCACGACGGACGCAGGGAACTTCATCGAAACGATGGTAGGGTGGGCACCCGACAATATGCGCATTGTGTATGCCGCCGCGCAGGCTGGTAGCCCGAATAACCACGACATCATCGTCCGCAATGCCGATGGTGGTGGCACGCCCAGCGTGGTCGTGAACAGCCCCGCCGACGATGTCTACCCGGTGTTCAGCCCGGACGGACAGTATATTGCGTATTCCAGCAACGAGCGCGGGCAGTATGATATTTTCATCCTGAACCTGGCGAACCCGGGCGACCGGCGCCAACTGACGAACAGTGAGAACCAGGACTTCGCCGGTGGCTGGTGGTCGCCGTCGTAGCGACTGGGAGACGTGTATCCGTTTTGCCTGCGGGCGGCCCGGCGTGGTCGCCCGTTTTCATGCCTGCTGATGTCCAACTAAGCGCCACAAGTCAGTACAAAAGAAGTAATCAATTGTCCGGATGTAATCTCTCAATACGGGTTCTGTTTGCATGTTCGGGCGTATATCACAGTAATACACACCGTCCAAGGGGTTTAATTTCACAGTGTATCCCTTGAAATGGCCGGGCAGAAAAGTAGCATCAACTCGATACTGATTTTCCTGTTTTGTTTGCTTACGCTGGACATCATTCAGAAAGATGGCAATGTGCGGCAGTGCGGTATCGGTCAGTTTGCTATACAGAAATTTATCCACGAAAATCTTATCAATCCGGTCTTTACTGGATGTTTTGACCGAACCAATCGCTTTAAGCTGGTCAGCATCGAATAGCAGCAGATCATGTTGGTAGCTCATGTGAAACTGTACTACGCCATCCACTTCTACTGGAACCTGAACCGTGCCAGTTCTGCATTCAACACCCACATACAGGACTAAGAGCTGAATAAGCCTCTCAAATAAATCGCCATTGATTTTCCGCGCTCGGTTAGATGCCCCTATGGGTAAGGCGTCAAGCACGGCACCAATAGATTGCTGGATTGTATAAATAGAACGAATAATGATGGCGCGGCGGGCCAAATCATTTTCAGGAACATCACGTATATTTTGCAGGATGTCTGGAAAGTCTTTTGAGAGCCATACTGTATCTGCGGCGGTATACAGTAGATTTGAATTCAGAGGCCGTGTGATATTGAAGTGACCATCTTCCCGGTATTGATAAAAACGGTAGTGGTTTTCGTTTTGAGAAACAATCACAGCCTGCAAGCCATCTGCGGCAAAATCCAGGTATTGCGTGGTGAAATGGATGTACTCATGAAGCGATCTGAAATCGTCTTTGTTTGTCACGACACTGATAAGGTCGTCTAACCTCACCGAATACTCTCCCGCCGTTCGGCTGTTTTTCGGTCCGATTCAATCCAATCTTCAATCCGCATTCTACGGACATTGTCTAATCTGTCCATCGCCCAACCATTATATTCAGGCTCACGATCACACCCTAGCCAATAACGCCCCAACTGTTCCGCTGCCACCAGGGTTGTCCCTGATCCTGAAAAAGGGTCTACTACCGTTTCACCGATTTCCGATGATGCAAGTATAAATTTTCTAATGAGTTCTTCCGGTTTTTGTGTGGGGTGCGGGGTGGTCTCCCCCATCCCATTACAGGTAGTGGGAATGTCTATCACATCCTTCGGTTTTGCGCCTCTGGGATGAGGAATCCAGGCGTCCCGCTTGCGGCCATCCCCATATTGGCTGGTTTCCGCCTGGGGGTGAGAGGGGTATTTGAGCGTGTGTGCTCCATAAGGAATGCGAATATCATCTATGTTGAGTTGAACCTTTTTTGTCTTACGGAAGTGAATGATGCTTTCATGAGAACGCCCCCAATCACTCCCCAGATTGGCCTTGTTTTTGTAGTGCCAGATAATCCAGCGGCACGACTCGAAATGGCGCATTGCAGGGTGTTTAATATCGGCCAGGATTTCCGAGAACCCGCAAATATACAAGCTGCCATCGGGCTTCAATACTCTTGCGGCCTGCTCAATCCATTGAAGTGACCAGGCGATGTATTCTTCCTGACTCTCAAAATTATCCCAATCGGCTTTCTTGATGTTATATGGGGGATCTGCAAAGATAAGGTCTACGGTTTTGGCTTCAAGCGAGCGTAGCCAGTCAATGGCATCGCCCTGATAAAGTTTTCCGTGAGGATGGTCATAGTGCAGCCTGAAACCAGAGGATTCTGGCTCAATTGCTAGTCTGTTCCCCGTTATGTCCAGGTGTTCGAACAACCTCAACTGTTCTTTATTCACCAATTTCGCTTACTCTCTCTCCCGCTCGCTTGTTTATATCTTAGCGCAATGTCCCCTCTTAGTGTAGCATGGCATGAGAATGGCTGCCGCAGCCTATCCCCGGATATGCTTCACCAGCCCGAATGTGATTGATGTCACTTGACGGAAGGCGAACGCCAGGCATACCATAAGAAAAAGGTGATAGGAGCAATAATCATGTTCGGTAAACACTTATGGCAGGGAATAGGCACTGCTGCGCGCATTATGCTGGTGACATTCGCCGCGATGTTCGCCATTGTCTTCCTCCTCACCCGCCTGCACATTGTTTTGAACGCTGACCTGGCAACCCCACTGCTGGTTGTCCTGGTCGTTTCGGTGGTGATCCTGACGGAAACCGCCACACACCGCCGAGGCACCTGATCCCCCAACACACATTAAAAATGAGCGTGGCTGGCGCGTTGCCAACCGATCTCTAATCAAACTCGAACCATATTGGTGATAGAATATCTGTTCTATTTTGTGGTATGCTGTTTTACTGGTTAGGATTTTGTTACACCAGTGGAGACAGCATGGACATCACCGATATCGAAAGCACGGTCTTCCAGTTTATCTGTGACTTCTGGGGAGAGCATGGTTACTCGCCAACCCTGCGCGAAATCTCAGATGGCTGCTATATGTCACCCGGCAATGTGTACCGTTATCTGGATAAGCTGGAGATGCGCGGCTGTATCCGCCGGCAGACGGGTATTGCCCGCAGTATCGTGATTCTGGATGAGTCGCACTGTTCCCGCGCCCCGGAAAACAACCCGAAAGAACACTAAATGTCTACGATTCAGACAACCCCGTATAGCGTCCCTGTGTGTGGAAAGCCGCCAGTGCAGTACGCATTTGCGTTTTAATGGAGTCGCTCGCCAGCGCGAAGGCCGCCCGCAGCAGGTCGCCTGCCCGCAGCAGGTCGCCCCGGTCAGCGGCGACGAACCCGCGCCAGAAAGGGAGCAGCGGATCATCGGGGATAAGCGCCATCGCCGCCCCATAATCGCTATCCGCCTGCGCCAGTTGGCCGAGTGTGGCAAAGACCCGCGCCCGCGCCGCCAGAATCATCGCCCGGATTCCCTGACCGAAGTCGTCACCTGGGGCGAACCGGGCATCCAGGTCGGCCAGCGCCGCCGTGTAGTAACCGGGAGCCTCCCCGGAGCGGCCATCCGCCGCCGCTAAATCCCCGGCTTTGTGCAGCCAGTTCCAGGTCTGCGGCATTTTTTCGAGCAAGGTTCGCCCCGCCGCGTAGTCCTTGTGGTGTAGAACCAGGTAAAACAGGCGTTCGGCCAGCGCCCGGTCATCAGGAAAACCTGCGTGGGCGCGAGCGGCGGCAGTTACAGCGGCGGCGGTATCGCCCAACTGCTCCAGCGTCACGACGCGGAATAAGGCATCGGCGGGAGTCAGGTCGGTGAGCTGGTCAAGATCGGCCAGGGCTGCCCGCAGGTTATCCTCCCCCGGCATCCGGGCGATGACCTGGGCGCGAAGGCGGCGGGCGGTGTTATCGTGCGGGTCAGCGTCAAGCTGCTGGTTGAGGGCGTCAAGGGCATCTTCGAGTTCGCCGGTGCGGATAAAGGCTTCAGCAAGCTGCATCGGGGTATACGGCATTATTCATCCCCAGGCAGACCGAATATATAGGCGCGTTTGCGGGCATCCATCGCGTGACTCAGTTCGGTTTCGGAACGAGTACGCCAGGTCGTATGGATATCCTTGACAAAACTTTCGATCAGTTCAAACGCCAGCAGCCGAAAATCGGTGCTGTCAAAGGTGGAGTCCTGGCGCGGCCAGCCATATCCCCAGGCGAACCACGACCCATTGGGCAGGATCAGGAAGTCGTAGAATGAGTTCGCGCCCGGCTCATTGCCGATAAACACGGCGATGCGCCCGCACAATTCCTTGAAGGCCGAGCCTGGAATCTGAGCTTCGTCGCGGATATTCGGCCAGGCTTCGCCCACCAGCGGCACAAAAATCACGCTCCAGTCCTCAATCGGGATTTGCAGCGCCCGCCGGTTGCCCCCTGCCGGGTGATCTATCAGGCGCGGTTCGCCCAGTTCCATCAGGCCGCGTTCCCGGCACTCATAAATGACGGTTCGCAGCGCGGCAAACAGCGAATCGATAAACATGACAGTTTGCTTCTGGATATACGCCCGCTGCTGGCGGCGCTCCAACAGAATACGTTCGAGCGAATTGAAGGCCTTCTCCTCTTTTTTCGGCTGGTGTGTAACTTGGAATTCGTCGCTCATGAGATTCTCGCTGCACTCAATTTTTGATTTTCATTATGCCGCTCGAAACCGGACGGCTGAACCCCCTAAGTTGCGGGGTTTATGGGAGCTGTTTCATCCGCCTCAACCATTGGCAGCCATACCGAGAAGCAGCTCCCTTTTTCCGGCACGCTCTGGACGTTAATCTCCCCCTGATGGAGTTCGATAATCTCTTTGGTGATGCTCAGGCCCAGGCCTAAGCCCACACTGCGCCCCTCAACCTGGTAAAACGGCTCGAACAAATGGGGCAGATGTTCGGGTTTAATGCCCGTCCCGGTATCGCGGACATCTATCACCACATAGCTGCCCTGGATGCGGGCGGAAAGCGTGATGGTGCCGCCACGCGCGGTATGGTTGATCGCATTGGCGACCAGGTTAGTCAGCACCTGGTTGATCCGCACCACATCCACATCCACCAGGAGGGGCGCTTCCGGCAGATGAAGCTGCAAGATAATGGATTTCTGCGCCGCTTCCAGGGTCTGCACATCGGCAAGGGCTGATAACAACGCCTGCACGCTGGTGACTTGTTTTTCCAGCGCAATGATGCCACGTTCAAAACGGGAGACATCCAGTAGTTTTTCGATCAGATCGTGCATGGTTTCGGTCACTCTGGAGATGATATCGAGGTGCTTATCCATGTCCTGCGGCTGTTTCTTCGCCAGGTACAGGCGGGTTTTGAGGTTGGTGATCGGCGTTCTGAGTTCATGGGCGGCGCTGACAACAAAACGCGCTTTTTGCGCCTCCAACGCCTTCTCCTGGCTGATGTCACGGACGATCATCACCCGGCTCGGTATGGTTTCTACCTTGTTGGTCCGGATACGGGCCAGTGTGATAGCCGCATCAAACTCAGTGCCATCCTTGCGCCGCAGCCGCACTTCCCCGGACCAGATACCCTGATTGCTAACGGCGTGTTCACTCTCCACGAGCATCGCATTATAGGCTTCCAGCGAAAGGGTTTGGCTGCGCTGCTTATAGATGTCCCATTCTTCAGCAGTATAGCCCAGCAGCCGGAACATGGCCGGGTTGATATAGCGGGTACGGGGCTTGGGCGGGTGGGTGCTGGTATCATAGTCCAGCGCGCCCATCACACCCTCGTTGATGCTGTCGAGAATGGCGGTGATCTGCTGGCGCTGCGTTTCGACTTCAAGGGTGCGCTCAACCACACGCTGCTCCATCTCAATCGCATGGCGCTGCACCGAGTCAAACAACCAGGCACTGCGTATCGCGCTGCCGATCTGCGAAGCAAAAATCTGCAACCACTGCGCCTGGGATTTTGAGAAGGCATCTGTTTTGTAGCTAAGAAGGTGAACAAAGCCGATCACATCTTTATCGAGGAGAATCGGCGCTCCCAGGTATCCGTGAAATTCGGAGTCCCCTTCGATCTTTTTCCAGCCTGCGTGCTGTTGAATATCCGGGATAATCAGGTATTCCCGGCTCGTTATCATCTGGCGCAGGTTCTCGGTCTCCGCCACTGTGAGCCGGATCTTCAGGCGTTCCTTATGCTGCTCGCCAGTGTCCATGTGGCGGGAGCCGATCACCCGGCTGACGCCCCCTTCAATGAGGGAAATATCGGCCATGTCGTAAGGGATCACCTGACCGAGTTGTGCCAGTATATCGTTCAGCACCAGGTCGAGTTCCTGGCCGCTGTTGAGTTCCATCGCAATATTGGCGATTGCCTCCGCCAGTTGGCGTTGTTCGCGTTCGGCGCTTTGGGCGCTCCGGCGCACGAGGGCATTCGTCACCACCTCGCCAATACTTTTGAGCAAGGAAATATCGTCGGCGAACCAGTCGCGTTCCCGGCGGACGGTGTCAAACCCCAGGAATCCGATTGGCCGGTTGGCATAGGCCAGCGGTACGATCACTATGGACTTGATTTGCAGGTGAGTCCACATCTCGCGTTCGTCAGGGCTGGTGACAGGCGCATCGGCAACCCGGGGCAGCACAATGATTTCCTGCTGCTGCAAGTGGGCATATAACCAGGGATAGTCGGTGGGAATGAGGCCATCCCGAAATTCCGAGGTGACCGGAATGCCTTCGTCCAGCCAATGATAAGCTAAGGTCATCCTCAGATTTTTTATCGCGTTGTAGAGGAAAACAAAGCCGCGATCCGCCCCGATCTGAGCGCCAATCGCGTTCAGGACCGACGTGATACCGGAGTCGATCTCATCCAGTTCAAGGTTAATAAAGGTGGTCGAAATCGCATTGACCAGGAAATCGAGTTCCTGGCGTCTCCTGAGCATCTGGTGCGCCCGCTGCCGTTCGATCTCAGCGCCGGTGCGCTCGGCAAAAACCTGGATCAGCGGCCTGATGGTCGCCAGGATGTTCAGCTCGGACTCGTGCATCACGACCAGGATGCCCAGCGGCTTGCCCTCCTGGGTGTAAATGGGCGCGCCGAAATAGCTTTCGATGCCCATAGTTTGCAGCCCCCGGTCATTGGGAAAGAGAGACTGGACATCCCTGGGGTAGAAGGCCATATTGCGGTTTATCACGGTTTCGCAGGGCGTGCCAGGCAGCGCGTAGCGAAAGTTATCACCAAATTCGCCCTTGTTCCAGAACGCCAGCGTTTGCACGGTGTCCGGCGTGACCAGTTCGCCCACAAAGACGAAGCTGGCATGGATCGCTCCCGCCAGCGCTTTCACCAGCCGGTAGAAGTAATCGTCCCCGATTGCCGCAGACGTGACTTCCAGGATGGCGCGGAGCGTTTCTTCTATCTGGCGGGTGGTGGTGATCTCCCGTACCGTACCGGCGTAATGGCGAATACCGCCCCCTTCGTCATGGATGGCATGGATGTTCAGATTGACGAGAATCCGCGAACCATCTTTCTTCTTAAGGAGGACTTCGACCTGCTCCGCCAACCCGTTTTCCGCCAGTCGGCTTTCGACACGCTTCCGATCCTGGGGATCCGCATAAACCTGGTGGATGATGTCGAGCGCATACAATTCTTCTTTGGTGGTGTAGCCCAGCATGTTCACCAGCGCCGGGTTGACTTCCAGGTAGCGGCCATCCGGCAAGCTGCGAAACATGCCGTCCTGGGCCTGCTCGAATAACACCCTGAGCCAGGCAAACTGCCCGCGCTGGGATGCCAATTGACGTTCCATGAGCTGCTCGACACGTTCGCGCAGCGCGTGGGGGTGGAGCGGCATGGTGATATAGTCGTCGGCCCCGGCGGCAAGGGCGGCATTGATGGCCTGCTGGGTGGGATGAACCAGCATGAGCACCGGGCGTTTGCCAAACTGAGGCAGGGCGTGCAGCCGGGTGCAGGTTTCATACCCATCCACTGCGGCTGAGTTCGCTTCCAGCACGACCAGGTCTACCGGCCACTTCTGGCAGGCTTCCAGGCATTGGTCGCCGTTCTCGGTTTCCATGACACGGTAACCCTGCTGGTTGAGTTGCTCGCGCAATAACTGACGACTGGATGGGTCATTCACGGTAAGCAAAATGAGCGACATAGGCGTTTCCGGTGCATTACGTTAACGACTGACACAGCCCATACTTCAGGCTGCGGGGCGAACCCAAGTGTCTCTACGCGAGAAGCGCATTAGATAAATAAGGCAGACATTACACAGTTGAGAGAGAAAATTCTGTTTGAGCAAGAGGTTTATGCAATTTCATAATTCAATACGGAGTTCCCGTAGGGACAGGCTTCTGCCTGTCCGGCGGACGGCAAGAATGCCGCCCCTACAGATGACAATCCCCGTGTTAATTATTGAAAGCGCGAATGCCCCTTGTCCTTCCAGGCAACCGGGTAAGTCCTAATAAAAATATTATATGCCATTTATACGGGATATTGAGGTTTATTAGGTTTTCTGAGAAAAATCAATGAAAAATTCATATCCCGTCCCGGCAGCAAAATCCTATCCGAAATCTAACCCTTGAGGCGGTTGTGCCAGCGCCACGACCGTCCTATAATGAGCAATAGAGCCGCAGTAGCACAGGTGTTTCATGCCGGGGCGGACATCATGATATTTCTTGGCTCTTGTGTAGAAGTAGCGCTTCTGTACGTTCGAGCAGGGAGCTTATGCAATTTCATAATTAAATACGGAGTTCCTGTAGGGACAGGCTTCTGCCTGTCCGGCGGACGCCCAGAAGGACGTCCCTACGAAGGCAATCACCGTACTAATTTATTAAAACGCTTAAGCCCCTTGTCCGCATTAAATGTACCCATGAGCCTATTTCTTTTCCTGCCGATTGAGGATTGACGCCGTTGAGCAGCAGGAGGAGGGGTACGGTTTTTCTGTAGGGATATGGCGCGCCACGTCCCGCGTGTAGACACTACAATCTCCCTTTTCTGGCAGGATCGCACGCTCAAACACGTAGTCCACTTCAAACTTTGTTGGATGATTTCAGATGAATAACCAGACGAACCTTTTTATCGCCATCGCGGGCAATATCGGCGTTGGCAAGAGTACGCTGACCGGCCTGCTGAGCAAGCGATTTGGCTGGGAACCGTTTTATGAAGCGAACGCGGAAAATCCCTACCTGGCGGATTTTTACACGGATATGCAGCGCTGGAGTTTTCACTCTCAGGTGTTTTTCCTGGGCAAGCGGTTGGAGCACCACCACCAACTCCTCCAGCACCCTGGCAGCGTAGTGCAGGATCGCACCGTTTACGAGGACGCGGAGATTTTCGCCCGCAACCTGCATGACCGGGGACAGATGTCTGACCGGGATTACGACGCCTACCACCGCCTGTACGCGGCCATCAGCGCCTTTTTACCGCCGCCGCACCTGGTGATCTACCTGCAAGCCAGTGTCGAGCAGCTTATGGCGCATATCCACCGGCGCGGGCGGGAATTCGAGCGCAACATCTCGCCGGATTACCTGGCGCAGTTGAACAGCCTGTATGACGACTGGATCAGCCGCTGGACGGCCTGCCCGGTGCTGACCATCCCGATGGATGGGATAGACTTCCTGCAAAACGGTCACGACTTCGCCCACATCGCCAGTCAGGTTGAAGCCGCGCTCACACCGCAGCCGATCAATGTGCCAGGGGATTAGCCAGCGCCAGAACGGTATCCGGCAAGTTTCTCGAAAACAGGCGTAGGGACGGCAGAAGCGCATCCCTTGAAATTCACGGAAGCGATGCCCCAGGCCGCAAGTCCTGGGGCCGTGTAACCTCCGCAGCGCTCAGGATGTCCAGCGTTCCAAAGTCAGCAAAGGAGAGCCGGATGGCTGTAATCAACATGAGCGAAGCCGGAATTGCCGAGGCACTGGCACTGGCGGAAGCCACACCGCAACGACTTGCTGCCAGCAGCGCCGGGCGGGATGACACCCACCTCAGCGAGCCACCCGCGCCGGGCGAATGGTCGCCCCTGGAAATCCTGAATCATCTGCGAGCCTGTGAAGAAGTGTGGATGCACAGCGTCCATACGATGCTGGCACATCACAATCCGCGCCTGCAGGAAACCCATCCCCGCCAATGGATTAAGACCGCCACCCCCTATACAGCACAACCGTTTACCAAGGGCCTGCGGGTCTTTACACTGCGTCGTGAGGCTCTCTTAATCACGCTGCGGGGACTATCAACCACCGATTGGGCGCGGGAATGCCGTATCAAGCAGAAAACGCACACGGTTTTCAGCCACGTCTGGCGTATGGTGCAGCATGAGCATATCCACTGTGCCGAAATCGAAGCGATACTGCGTTCCTAAGGACTCCAACACACCAGCAGCCCTGCTTGCGAACCTCACCCGCCGATGTGATACATTTCGACTTTTTTGCGGCGCACGGGGATTCCAGCGCGTTCCTCGGAATAGCGGTCAATGCGGCTGCCCCACGTCTGGCGGATAATCTGTTCAATCTCGTCGTCGGAAGCGCCCTCGCGCAGCGGCCCGCGCAGGTCAGTGCCTTTTTCGGCAAACAGACAGGTGTAGATGCTGCCTTCCGCCGAAAGCCGCATCCGGCTGCACGCGCCACAGAAGGGCTTCGTCACTGAGGCGATGATGCCGATTTCCCCGCCACCATCCCGGTAACGGTAGCGCAGCGCGACCTCGCTTTTATAGTTGCGTTCCAGCGGCTCCAACGGCATTTCAGCGCCGATGCGTTCCACGATGTCGTGGGCGGATACGACATCTTCCATACGCCATTCGTTGAGGTTGCCCACGTCCATATACTCGATGAAACGCAGCACATGACCGCGTTCCTTAAAATACCGCGCCATATCCACAATGGTGTGATCGTTGACGCCGCGCTGGACGACGGCGTTAATCTTGATCGGGTCGAACCCGGCCTGCTCGGCGGCGGTGATGCCATCCAGCACGGCCTGCACGCCGGAGCGGTTGCCGTTCATCCGGCGGAATACGGCGTCATCCAGTGAATCGAGGCTGATGGTGATGCGCTGCAAACCGGCCTCGCGGAGCGCCTGCGCTTTCTGCGGCAGCAGGTAGCCGTTGGTCGTCAGTGTCAGGTCGCCCACGCCCTCTACTGCCGCCAGCATCGCCACAAGTTTTTCGACCTGCTCGCGCACCAGCGGTTCGCCACCGGTCAGCCGGATTTTGACCGCGCCCAACCGGGTGATGATTCCCGTCAGGCGGGTGATTTCCTCAAATGTGAGAACCTGCTGCCGGGGCAGGAACTTGTAGCTCTCGCCATAGATGGCGGCGGGCATACAGTAGGTACAGCGGAAGTTACAGCGGTCTGTGACCGAAATGCGTAAGTCCCGCAGTGGCCGGTTGAATGTGTCGCGGATTGTCATGAGCGCACCCGTAATTTTGATGATCGTGACCTATTTTAGCACACAAATTCTTGCGCGGAGGTTACGTGTTCCAGGAGTGATGGGATTCCAGAGGGGCGCATACCGGGTGATGCGCATCCGGTCAGGGATACATTCTTTTTGGGCGGGGCAGTCAGCGGCATTTTCTCGTATGAGGGGAGAGAAGCATAGCTCTCCCCTCACAACAGGCCGTAACAGGCTAATATCAGCGGCGCACTTAATGCGGCAGGGCTGTCGTAGCGGGCAGGAAGTAGAAAGCCAGGGCAATCATCAGATACACCGCCAGCAGCATCGCCCCTTCCAGCCAGTTTGACTCGCCGTCCAGGGCGATGAAAGCCGCCACCAGCGCCGCCGCCGTGACCGCGACGAGTTCAAATGTGTTGAACACCAGGAGCAGCGTTTCGCCGCCCATCAGCAGGCTGATAAATACCAGCACTGGCGCGACAAACAGCGCGATTTGCAGGCTTGACCCCAGCGACACGGCCAGGCTGAGTTCCATCTTGTTCTTGAGTGCCACCTGCACCGCGACGAGGTGTTCAGCCACGTTACCAACCAGCGGGATGATGATGATGCCGATAAAGAACTCGGTCAGCCCCAACTGCTGCGTAACCGGCTCGACAGCACCGACCAGGATTTCACTCATAAAGACGATGCCGAGGGTAGCGATGACCAGTATGCCGACTGCGACACGCGGAGTCCACTTGGTTTCATGGTGCGCGGCATCACGGGTGACGGGCGAACCATTGGTAAAAGCGTAGATGACACTCAGGCCATAGATAACAATCATGACAATGGCTACGCCTTCGCTCAGGCCAACTTCGGCGGCCAGGTTATCCTGAATTGCGGCGTCAAAGAGCGATGGCACCATCAGCGCGACCACCGCCAGGATAAGCATGGTGGCGTTCAATCCGGCAGTGCGCCGGTCAAATGTCTGCATACCGTTCCTGATGCCGCCCAGCAGGATACTCAGACCCAGCACGAGCAGCAGGTTGCCCAGGATGGAGCCGATGATCGAGGCTTTCACCAGGTCAATCAGGCCTTCGTTAATGGCGAACACGGTGATAATCAGTTCGGCGGCGTTGCCCAGGGTGGCGTTGAGCAGCCCGCCCAGTTTCGGGCCGGTATAGACCGCCAGTTCTTCGGTAGCTTCCCCCACCAGATCGGCCAGCGGGATGACCGCCAGCGCCGCGAAAATGAAGATCAGCACCGGGTCAAGGTGCAGTACAAAATCAGCGACGAGCGCCACCGGCACAAAGACCAGCAGCAGTTTTACGATACGGTCAAGCGACATAGCGGGCATCCTCCAGCGGTGCGCAGTAAATTATCCCGCCATTATAGCGTGATTCGGGAATAGATGCGGATACTGTCGGCCTCGTCACGCACCAGCGCAGCGGGCGGATAACGCAGGACGGCGCGGGTCATCCACACATCACCGATGGCGCTCCCGGCATTGAGGGCGACCAGCAGGGCCGCGTAGTAACTCAGGTCATCGGGCAGTATGACGGTCAGCGCCATGCCGAGCAGGGTAATCCCCACCAGGGGCGCCAGCGCGATGATAATGAATACATTCCGGTGGAACAGGGCGTCATCGGCGGTGGCGTAAAATGCGCCTTTGCTGAGCATCATGCCAAAACGGGGTTTGTGACCGGCCCACAGGATCGCCAGACCGTGCAGCCCCTCATGCAGGGGAATCACCCCTACGATCAGCAGCAGCCCCCACGCCCACCAGGGCAGGTTGATACCGGCATTGCCCGGCAATGGGCCGCGCAGCCCGATGACGACTATACGCCAGGCGATCATCACCCCTATGCCCAGCGCCAGCAGGCCCAGCGCGAGGATATTGAGTTTGAGGATGCTGTCCGATTCGAGCAGGACGAGATGTTCGACCTCCTGGTAATCGTCGGGCACCTGATGAATGGGAGGTATCACCGGGGCACCTGGACCCATTCGGGTTCAGGGGTGATGCTGTCGGCTGGCCGCTGCCCGCTCGTTTCATAGTCGGTGGTCGAAAGCCGCCAGATCAACTCAATGACCATATCGTTTTCACAGGGAATCTGGCAGCTTAACCGCGCCTGGCCGATCAACCCCTCATCCATCAGGCGGGCGCGTTCGGCGGCGGTCATCCGTTCCGTGCTGCCGGAAAGGATTTTGACACGGCAGGTGGTACAGCGGGCATTGCCACCGCAGCGGTGGAGCATATCCAGGCCGCTGTCTTCCAGGGCAAGCACCAGGCGCTTGCCCGATGGCACTTCAAAACTGCCGTGACCTTTGACGGTGATCTGAGGCATTTTCTTTACTCCTTCCTTTCATTTTTGAATTATTTCTGAAATTACGGTTTATGTCCAGTTTGTAGCGGCAACCTGGACAGGCTTTGCGGTTAAAATGAATTTAATGATTATCATCTCTGGGGAATTATCATGTTCACGCAAAAGTTCACACAAAGTCGTGCCTCGCCCGAAACCGGGCAGGGTCTGGTTGAATACGCACTCATTCTAATGCTGGTCGCCATCGTGGTGATCGTGATCCTGGCAGTGCTGGGGCCGCAGATCAGCTACATCTACTTGCGGGCGCAGGGTGCGCTGTTGTGCAGTGGCTATGTAGATGAAATCGAGGCGGACATCGCCGCCGGCACTGTGCCGAGTGATTCCTGGTTGGCGATTGGCAACACGTCCAACTGTTTGGCGGTGACAACCACTGACCCGCCACAGATACATAAGGTATATGGCCCGCCGTAGCCGGTTCAGGTCGCAGACCGTTTAAGAAAAAGGGCGGTGCGGGTAACTTCAATACAGATTTCCCCGTGCTGGTTACGCCCGATATGCTTCAGCGTCACGAGTCCCGCCTCCGGGCGGGAGTTGCTCTCTCGTTTGGCGGTGATTTCGGTTTCCACATAAAGCGTATCCCCATGAAACATCGGGCGGGGGTGACGCACGTTCTCATACCCCAGGTTGGCGATAATTGTCCCTTGCGTGAGGTCGGGCACCGTGATGCCGACCACCAGCCCCATCGTGAAAATCCCATTGACGATGCGCCGCCCGAACTCGGTCTTGCTGGCGAAGTCCTCGTTGAGGTGCAGCGGCTGGGTGTTCATCGTCAGGCTGGAAAACAGCACGTTGTCCATTTCGGTGAGCGTGCGGGAAAGGTCATGGCGGATGACCATCCCCACATCGAGTTCATCGTAGTATTTGCCGGGCATAAGCATCCCCTTTGTATTTGGAATGCGGGAATTATACTGCCGGCACAGGGGGAAAACAAAAAGAGACGCCTGGCCTGAGCGTCTCCTGTATTACCGCTTATGAGAGGGCATTACTCCTCGTCGTGTCCATCCTGGTCGCTGGTGGAAACCGGTTTGGCAATCACCACGTCGTCGTCTTCGGCTAAGGCGGCGTCAATCTCCGCCCGCAGCCGCTCGCTGGGGGTGAGCGGCCTGGCTTTGGGCTTCTCATCCATGATGCGTTCGGCGCTGATTTTCGCTTTGCGTTTGCTGGTCGGACGGACATCGCCACGCCGCAGCAGGAAGGCGCCGCCGGCGATCAACACCAATGGCAGCAGCAGCGACCCGAAGATCCCCCCGGCGTTGAAGATGAGCAGTTCAAACAACGCGGCCAGGACGATAAAGGCCAGCCCGCCCCAGGTGACAAATCCCTCGCCGGTACGCGCCATCTGCGGGTCTTCGGTTTTCCGCCCCATGTAGCGCAGCGCCAGCCCCAGGAACAACGGGTAGAGCGACCAGGCATAGGCCCAGCTCGCCCAATGACCGGTGACGGCCTGGTAAAGCAGGATCAGGCCAGTGCCGGTGATAATCGAACCGGGTACGGCCAGCCCCGCCGAACTCCGATCTTTCTGGGCGAAGTGCAGGAAGGCCGCCCCCGGCGCGATGATGAAAAACGGCCAGAGTGTGCCGAGAACACTGAAGTTGAAGACCTGCCCCACCAGAAACAGCAGCCCGAGTGCGATTAAGACAATGCCGCCAATACCGCGCCCGGTGTCATTTCGTGTCGTTTTGCCCATGACCATACGCTCCTGAACAGTTGTTATATCCTGTTTACGCATGGAAGGGATGCGAAGTTGCACCAGGAGAATGATAATAGCTATTTGGTTCAAGCGTAGTGTAACTTGTTCTCGATGGACTGATTGTCGGAAGGCATGTCTTCCGAGATAGTCAAAATTGTGTTGCTTGAAAGGTATTGTGGTTCAGGCACATCTAATTCATCTTCCAAAAGGAAATAGATGAAATCTTCCCGTGCCATCTTTAAGTTACCGATTGCTTCTTCCGGGGTATCACCCTGAGATACACAGCCTTCTAGCTCAGGATTAAGCGCAACGTAAATTGAGTCGCCCTCTGTCGTTTTATCCAGGAATACAACTACTCTATAAGGGCGATTCGCCAGTGTGATAGCTTTATCTCGCAAATCACTCATCATTCCCTTGCCCCTTTTGCTCCTCATCTTTCATTTGTAACTCTAGCAGTTTGTCAATACGCTTTACTGCATTACGAACAAGGTAGGCGGCTACTTTGCGGTGTCTTGGCAATGTCTCACGTAATTGTGGGTAGTCGGGATGAGTTATAGGTTTGACACCCTTTCAATATCCTCTTCACCCAATTCATTATACCAAAAGCCAGGGACGCGCCGCCCCTGGCTGATGTGAATCAGGATGCGATTGTCGAGAGGCGAAACTAGGATTCGCGTCCGGTTTCGTCCACGATGCCGGTGAGAACATCCTTGATGAGGTCGCGCAGGTCGGTTTCCGGCAGTGCCCCGCGTTCGCGTCCGGCGCGGGCGGCATCTTCAATGGAGTAGCCGCCGATGACGGCCAGCGCCAGGGTGATGACGAGCGTCAGGATTTCGCCGCGTACCGGCTGGACTTCGGGGACGGCCAGCGCCAGCAGGCCAACGACGAGGGCGGCCAGGGCGATGATGACCCGGCGCGACTTGAGCGCCAGCAGGATCGGGTCAATGATCGGGCTGCGCAGGGCTTTGGGGTCGGTGGGATAGATCGGGTGTTGTTGCATGGTGGTATCTCCTTTGGGTATTTTGGATGGTGGATAGTGCTCAGTGCTGAGGTTTGAGAGGAAAGTGCCGGGTGGACGTATTGGATGGTGGCTACTTCACCCAATCCGCCAAAGGCTGCACCACGCCCGTGCGGGGATGGACGCCGCCCGCTTTGTAGAGCAGCAGGGCGATCAGGGCATTCCGCTCGGCAGTCGTCAACGTGTCCAGAGTCTTGCCCACTGCCGATTGGGCGTTTCCGAGGATGGTCTGGCGGAGGCTTGTCGCTTCCTGTTCCTCGGCCTGATAAGCGTCCCAATCGGCAATCACGGCGCTTTCCTGTGGTTTGGTTGTCGCCTGGTCGCGCCAGTCCACTGCTTCCATTGTGTGGCCGAAGTCGTCACCGTCTCCACGCCAGCCGTAGGCCGCTCCGGGGCGGATACGCCCCAACACAAGCCGGATGTCACATTGTTGAATTGTTGTCATCAGTCACCAATCCTTATGAACTCAAGAATCGCGTACACTTCAGTGCCCCAGCTTGTCGCAAGCCCGAACCCGGTTGTCGTCCCCGTTGTCTGGCAGCGGTGCTGCAACTCAAGCGCCTTGCCCGCCGCCACAGTGATAATGCCGCGTAACACGGCATGGTTGCCGGAGTTCGCGGCTGCTGTGGAGAGTGCGTTCAGCCCCGTCAGCAGAGTCGTGCCGTCGGTCACGTTCTGCAACCGCGCCTGGTGGCTGGTCACCGAGCCGACCTGCGCCACCGCCCACACAAGATACGTCCCCGCAGCCAGTGTGACCTGATTGCTGGAAAGGCTGGCGAGATTTCCTGTGTCGCTCACCTCTGTGTTCAGCACCCGCGTTTGCCAGGAGCCGGAGGTGAATGTCCCGCCCGACGTGCCGGAGGGCTGTTGATTCTCAATCTTCACGTACCCGTTGGCAGCCAACAGCGCCTCAAGGTACTCCATCCTGTCCCGTAGTTCGCTGTTCAAGAGGGCCGCCGTCACCAGCTCCCCCGTTGACCATGTTTTCGGTGTTCCGTCCCAAGTTGTGGGCATAATACGCTGATCTCCTTTCAGGAATTCATAAGGGATAAGGGTTCGCAGATTGCCAGAGTGCTATCTCTGCGATTTTCCGGTGTGATACACAATCAATATGCCAGCACCGTCGCCTGGTCGAGCAGGCCATCCCCCAGCACCCAGAAATCCCCGGCGGCGGGTTCGAGTATCCAGGTGACGCGGTGACGGGCTGCGCCCAGGTCAAGGGTGTGGGCTTCCCCGATGATGAAGTAGCCGGCATGATGGCCGGTCTGCGTCTCGGTGACGGTGATGCGGTCAAACAATGCCCGCTCCAGGATGGGAGCGCGATGGCGCGGGCTGACCAGCGTCAGGCTGTGTACCATGCCACGCGGGTCTTTGCGCCGTGCCAGTTCAAAGCGGGCGAGCTGCCCGGCATCTTCCACCGAATCGAGCGCCGGGAGGTCGAAAACCAGGGGATGCAGGCCGTGAAACGTGATGCTGGCCGCGTCCGCCTCCACCAGCGTCACCGGGTCGCCCTGGAGCAGGGGCGTACCATGCAGCACCGCTCCGGCCTGAAGATAGGCCGTCACTGTCGAACGGTTGCGGACTTCGAGCAGCGCGGCGCTGAAATCCGCCGCCACCAGCAGCATCCACATGCCGGGTGATGTCCGCGCCGCTCCCATCGGCGGCAGTGTTGGCGGTGTAGTCCGTGCCGGGCAGCGGGGCGTGACGACCAGCGCCCACACGGCTGATCGAGCGCGTCGCGGTAGCGGGCGGTGATCTGGCGGAATCCGGATTCTCCGGGCTGGATACGCTGTGGGTTTTCCAGCGTCCACAGGGTGCTATCCGCGCCCCCGATGTGGCGGGGCGTGAGGGTGATGGCGACATGATTCGCCATATCCGCGCCGTAGGTATAGCTCAGGTCGTCCATGTCATCGCTGAAGGTCGCCACCGGGGTCGTGTCCAGCAGGGTGTGGTGGCGGTTGTAAAAGACGAGCCGCCCGGCACGGTCTGTGAAGAAGCGCCCGCGTTCACTTTCAGCCAGTTGGCGGATGGCGGCGATAGCCGGGATGCCACCCTCCCAGGTATCGCCCAGATAGGCGCACGTCGTTATCCCGGTTTCGAGGGCGATCAGCGGGTCGCCGGGCAGGGCCGTCTGCTCGCCCAGTTCACTGTGACCGGCCACACCCAGCACCCAGCGCCCGGCTAACGGAGTCCGGCGCAGCGGGACGGCAGCTAACAGGCTGGCGATGGTCTCGTCAGCGCGGCGCGCCACCTGGGGCGGCAGGCGGACTGTCGTCGTGTGCAGCGCGGTTTCCGGCCCGGCAGCGTGGATGACCGCAGTACGCGCCCCCTGGTCGCCCGGCAGCGGCTCGACACGGGTGATGAAGCCGGTAAAGAGGGTATGTACCGTGCTGCCATCGTCCGCCTGGATACGCAGTGGCGTACCGGGCGCGAGTCCGGCGGTGACTTCCGGCGAGAGGGCGCGGGCGGGGTTTTGCAGCAGGATTTCGGCTGTCGCAATGGCGGCAATGGCGGCAAACGGCTCGGCCATACCCAACCGCCATTCGGCTTTGAGCGCGGCGGCGCTGAGATCGGCGCTGAAGCTGCCATCATCGGCGCTATCGAGGGTGATGGTGTAGGTGGTGGTCATCAGGTTAGCCTTTTGTTCCTATTGATGCGGCAAAAGCGCAACACGAACCTGGTACAGGGCGTAGAGAAGTACTGAGTCCGAGATCAGAACATGTAGGGGCACGATAATGCTCTTGAAGAAATGAGTACGGTGCTGTGATTTACGGGAGCGCACATTGGCGCTCCCCTACAAATCCCCTTTTTAGGGCGATTCTGTATGGGCGGCCCGACGTGGTCGCCCAATCTTTCTCCGTATTTAATTGTAAAATCGCATCATCGTGCCCGCAGGTACCGAGGGGAAAGTTGCGGCGGACAGGGCCTGCCCTGTCCCTACAGAACCCGATGGTAGGGATGTGCTTCTGCGCGTCCACCAGAAGCAGTCGGTTTCCCGATGATTTCCTTAACGAGCATTGTCTACCGACACTTGAGGCCTGATAACCGACAACTGACCACCGATAACTACACACTAATGAAAGGACGATTCATGATGAAACGATGGGCAATTCTGTTATGCGGGCTGGCGCTGGTGGTATCCACTGTGGGCGCGCAGGACGCCGGGACGCCGCGCCACTTCCACCTGGGGTTCACGCCGTTCCCGTATGACATCAGCGTGGAGGCCGTGAATTACAGCTATGAGACAATCGCCGCGAACGCCGATATGATCGTGCATCACTTCGATAACGGCGTCCCCTGGGTTGAGGCGCTTTCCGGTGAGCCATTTTCTGCCCACATCATGGATGACTGGAATTACCGCAAGGAACACACGCCGGAGGAGTTGACGGTTTTCCTGACTCTGACGCCGATCAGCATCAACCGGGATGGACTCGCGCCGTACCGGGGAACGGCGGACGATATGCCGCTGCCTGCTCCCTGGGATAGCTACAACTTCGACGATCCCAACGTGAAAACGGCGTTCCTCAATTACGTGCTGCGGGCGGTGGATTTCTTCCAGCCGGATTACCTGGCAATCGGCATCGAGTCGAATCTGCTGCTGAATAATGCCCCGGAAAAGTGGGACGCCTACCTGGAATTGCACCATTACGTCTATGCTGAGGTCAAGGCGCAGCACCCCGACCTGCCGGTGATGGCGACGCTGTTCGGGCTGGCGTTCCTGGATGGCTACCGGGGCGAGGACGATCACCAGGCGCAGATGGCGGCGTTCGAGGACATCATAGCTTATAGCGATTATTTCGCCGTCTCCCTGTACCCGTATATGAGCAAGTACATGACCGCGTACATCCCGCCGGAGATGTTTGACGACCTGTTCAGCCTGAGCGACAAACCGCTGGCGATTTCCGAAACCGGGTATCCGGCGCAGACGTTCTCCATCTTCAACGACACGCTCGTTTTTGAATCGACTCCCGAAAAACAGGCGGCGTATATCGAGTCGGTGCTGGCCGAGGCCGAAGCGCGGCAGTTGGCCTTTGTCGTCAACTTCGTACTGCGGGACTATGACGCGCTGTGGGAGAAGATCGGCGGCGGCGATCTGGCGACGGTCTGGCGCGATACCGGGCTGTTCGATGAGGACGGCGGGGCACGTCCGGCGCTGGAGGCGTGGCGGGCGGCGCTGGCGCGGCCTTACGAACCGGCTACACCTCAATAATCCAGGTGTGGCGGAAGGCGCAGCCGTGATAGGCAACCAGGCCATGCTGGAAGATGCCCGGCTCAACTTTGACCTGCGCCGGTTCGCGCAGTGCCCCGCCCAGCAGCAGGTTCTCACCGAGCGCCGTGAAATAGGCGTCCATGCGGTCTATCAGGTCGGGCAGGTGAGCACGGGTTCCGCGCCGCGTGCCTACCGGGGCGACCAGCAGCAGATGGGTGACGGTGTAGGTGACGGTCTGTGCCCCGGCGCTGAAGGCCAATGCCTGGAATCCTTCACCCCGGTCACGGAACAGGCGGTTTCCCTGGGTATCTCCAGGCAGCACCAGCAGAGCCGGAAGCTGTACCCGGTTGAGTTCATCAGGTACGGATTCCACGCCATAGTTGGCGGTGACTCCGGCCACCGTGAGGGCGGCCAGATTGGTTAAGGCGGTGCGGAAGGACATGGCGGGTATCACCTTCTGGTTAGCCGTTGGCTGCTGGCTGCTGGCTGTTGGCCGTTGGCCGTTGGCTGTTGGCTGCTGGCTGCTGGCTGTTCAGTAATTTCGACTTCAGGCGTGATAATGCGGTTTCACGATCAAATACGGAGAAAAACCGGGCAACCACATCGGGTCGCCCCTACAGGATCACCCTAAAATAAGGGATTTGTAGGGGCGCGATAGATTGCGCCCGCGAATTCGGAACTGTGATAATTACCCCTCACGCTTCCAGCCCCTTCACCCGGAGACGGCGCAGGGCGGCGAGGGCGGCGGTCATCTCCTCCGGTGCGGCCTGGAATGACCCGGAGTCCGGTTCTTTGTAAAGCCAGGCGGCATAGCGCACGGCCAGCAGAGTCACGTCAGCGGGCGGCTGGTAGGTGTAGATAGCAGTCCCCTGAGCATGATCGGCGGCGGTTGTGCCATCCACGCCGCGCTGTACGCCCAGGGTGTTGGTGGCGGCATCCACTACGAGGACGCGCAGGTACTCGTCGCCAATGCGGAGCGTCTGCCCGACCTGGAAGCGGGGCGCAGTGTGGGCGGCGTCCGCGCCATCGGCATCGTTCACGGTCAGGATGGCGGCGCTGGCGTCGAAGGGATCATCGCCGACGGTGTCGGCACTGTTGCGCCAGGCAGAGTCCCAGTCATCGTGCCAGCCCCAGATTCCGGTGATGCTGATGGCATTCAGCGGCGTTGTCTCCCAGGTGAAGGTGTTCCCACCGATCAGGCGCAGCGCGACGATCACGCCTTCGGCGGGCTGGATGATGACCTCAGAGGGGGGGATGACGCTGTCGTCGCCGTTGGTGAGCACCAGGAGTTCGAGCAGGTCATCATCTAGCAGGAGTTCGCGGCTGTTCCAGGCGGTATGCAGCAGGGTAGCCCGGCGCGGGACGAAGCGCCGCCCGGATGCGCGCTCGATATAGGCGGAGGCGGCCAGCAGCGCGGCGAACAGGCGGTCATCATCGGCGGTTTCGTCGTCGGCCATGCCCAGGTGCTGGCGCAGGGCGTGTAGGGTGGCAATGGGGTGCATAGGCGATCCTTTGAGAGTCTGGCGTGCTGAGTCCGGAGTCGGAGGTGGACACGATGTGAAGATATAAGATTCATAGCACAAAACGCAGTGGAAAGGGTGACTATTTGTTAGAACATTTGTTCACTTATTTCGACAGGGTGGATGGAGAAACAGCGGGGCGGGTATTCCGAAAACAAAAAACCCGGATGGCCGGGTTTTATCAACTGACTGTTATGCGGGTGGCGGGGTATCAGCGGGCGCCGTTGACTGCCGCTTCAATACACACCGCGCCTTTGCTGCCGACAATGGTGCCATGCCGGACGCCCGCCGGGATTTCAACCCGATCACCAGGGCGCAGGTTCAACCGCTGGTTGCTATCAGGCAGTGTGATTTCCAGTACGCCATCCACCACATAGAGGACTTTTGCATACCCGTGACTGCGCACCCCATACCGTTGATTTGGGGTGTTATTCCACAAATAGGGTCGAAGCCCTTCTTTTTGCATCATGCGGGTGATTAACGACGAACTAGGATGCTGGCTGTTCTGCCAACGGGTGAGGCGAATGACTGTCGGGTTTGTTCTCATGCTTGGACGTTTACTCACTTGACTGTGTTAGCTTCCGTTTGTGTTCCCATGTACCCTTTTTGGGAAAACACACAAGCGGCATTTTACTCCACAAAATCGGAAATTTGCAAATTAAGGTTTACATTTCGCCCCGCATAAACCGGGTACGGGTTTGTGAATATGTCACCAACGCACCCGGAAAATCGCCATGCGAGAGGTCACAAGGGTGCGTTTTCGGTTCAGGCCGGGCTGCCCAGGCACGAACGTTTGGATAAGCAAATATTTCCTTAAAAACTCCTGAGCCGGGACTCAATTCCAATCGGCCAGCAGCGCCGCCAGGTTATCGTACACCCAATCCGGCTGGATGTCGCCGTTGTCCAGTTCGTGGCGCTGGGTCACGCCGGAAAGCAGCAGTACCGTCGCCAGCCCCAGGTACACCGCCCCGGAGATGTCGGTACTCAGCCGGTCTCCGATCATCAGGGTATCTTCCGGCAGCGTGTTCAGGATAGTGAGCGCCGCCCGGAACATCGGTTCATACGGCTTGCCGATAATAATGGGCTGCTGGTCGGTGGCCGTTTCCAGCGCCGCCAGGATACTCCCCGCGCCGGGTAGAAGTCCTTCTGGTGAGGGGAACGTGCGATCCCCATTGGTGCCGATAAAGACCGCCCCCTGGCGAATGAGCAGCGCCGCCCGCTTGAGTGTGTCATAGGTCAGGGCCGTGTCCATTCCAACCACCACGTACTCGGCATCCGAATCCGCGAGGACGAAGCCCGCATCCTGCATAATCTGGCGCAGCCCGTCGCCGCCCAACACATGAATCCGGGTGCCAGCCGGGGAGCGATCCCGCAGATAGGTGGCTGTTGCCATGCCGGAAGTCACAATCAGCCGTTCGGGCACGCCGGGGACGCCCAGCCGTTCGAGTTTCGCCACATAATTCGCCGGGGTTTTGCTGCTGTTATTGGTCGCCAGGACGAAAGGCAGCTCGCGCGCCCGCAGCATACCCAGGAAATCAACCATGCCCGGCAGCGGCTCGTCACCCCGCCACAGCACGCCGTCCATATCCAGAATGACCCCGGCAATATCCGAAAAAGCCATATTTGCCTCGCTTTGTTGGTCGTCAATGTAAGATGCGTAATATTTTACCCGCTTCCGGCGCGATTTGGCAGGTGAATGGTCTCCTTAGGCACGCGGGGATTTGCCGGTCAGCCGGGTGAAGAACTGGTAGCCCATCCAGCGGAACGGCTCCGGTGGGATGCGCCCGTAGCTGGCCTGGTAGAAGGGCAGCCCACGATAGGCGTCATCGTCGCCGGAAATCATCTGCGTGATGATCTTCCCGGCCACGTTCGCCAGCGTCACGCCATGCCCGCAGTAGCCCACCGAATAGTACACGTTGCGGTGTTCGCCGCGCACGCCCAGCAGCCAGTTACGCCGCAGCGTGATTCCGAGCGTCCCTGTCCAGCGGTGCTGGATGGGCAGGCCGGGGGTCTGCGGGAAATACTGCGTCATGGTGTCGCGCATCCTGGTGAATGAACGCGGGGCGGAATCGGGCGTGCCGGGATACGCCGTGCGATTCTTGAAGAGGTAGGCGTAAGACTGGTTGCTGCCGCCGCCAAAGACAATGTTGCCTTCGCGGGTGACGACTGAATACGAAATGCGGTCTAAGTCGTCGCTGTACCCGGCGAATGCGTGCCAGCCCAGCGCCGCCTGCTGCTCGGCGGTCAGGGGAGCGGTGGCGAAGACATGCGAATGCAGCGGGAACACCGCGTCCTGGAAGTAACCGAGTTTGCCGGTGTAGCCATTGGTCGCCAGCATGATGGCTTTCGCCCGTACTTCGCCCTCCGGCGTGGTCAGGGTGATGGTGCTGCCCTCGCGGACTTTCAGCACGGGAGTCCCCTCATAGATTGCCACGCCGCCCGCGACCAGCACCGGGCGCAGGCCGCGCACCAACTGCGCGCCGTTGATCTGGCCGGTGCCGGGGTCAAGCACCGCGCCGTAGACGCCCTGTACGTTGAGCTTCTCGCGCAGCGCCGCCGAGTCAAGGTATTTTTCGGGGATGCCGAGCGTGTTCAGGTGTTCCGTTTCGGCGTGGGCTGCTTCCGCCCGCGCGGGATCGGTATAGGTATGCAGCGTGCCGTCCAGCCGGTAGCTCACATCCAGGTTATGTTCCTTGATGATGTCTACGATCATCTGAATGCCCTGGCTCGTCATGTGATAGACCTTCGCCAGCATGTCGTCGCTGTATCCGGTATGATCGCTCAACCAGTTGAGCAGCATCCCGCCGTTGCGCCCGCTCGCCCCGTTCGCCAGACTTTTCGCCTCCAGCAGGGCGACCCGTTTTTCGGGAAAGCGGCGGCTGAAGTGGTAGGCCGTCGAAACGCCGGTGAAGCCCCCGCCGATGATCGCCAGGTCCACGTCAATCGTCCCGCGCAGCGGCTCACCCGGCGTGTAGGGCGGCGACTGCCTGACCCACAATGCCTGATTGTCATCTACTTCGAGTTTTTCCGGGAAAAGGGCTGACGCCACCGGCCAGGTCATAGAAGCAACCTGTGCCGCGCCCATCAACAGTTTTACCGGCAGTTTTCCACCGAACGCCATCATGTTCACCTTTTTTGAGTATTGTCCACAGGCCGCCGCGCCAACTTCTGCCCGGCCCACCACCCGGCCAGCGCCGCCAGCAGGCCGCCCCCGATCAGCAGGATAATCTGGGTGACGTCAAACAGCGGTTCGTTCACGATTTCGCCCACGACGGCGGGGAGAGTAGGCGTTGGCGCACCGGGCGCGAGGGCTTCCACCACGATTTGAATGCCGGTGGCCCTGCCAACCGTGCCGTGCAGGGAGTCCGCAAGGGCGGCGCAAATCTGGTGTGTCCCCGGCTGCAAATTGAGCAGCGTCGCCGGTTCATAGATCATACCCAGTAATTGGCCGTCCACCCACACATGCCAGTGCTTCTCGCCATCCAGGACGAAGTTCTGCCAGTCTATGGTGATGGCGATCTGGTCACCCTGGACAACGGCGTTGTTTTCCGGGGCGACAATCTCAATAACCGGCGGGTCAAGTTCCAGCAAGGATGCCTGGCCTTCCGGGATAAACTGGCGGCACGCCTGCACCGGGTCGGGCGGGGGTGTGGCCTGCGCCAGGACAGGCGAGGCGGTGGAAACAAGGATATACAGCGCTGCGAACATCATTCTCAAAATCATGGAAAATCCTTTAGAGGGCACGCGGAAAGCGGGTTGTTGCCGGTAGATTTCCGGGGGGAGGGTCTCAGACCCTCCCCTACCTGCCCCTCATTCCAGAGTAGGGGCGATCCGGTGTGGTTGCCCGGTTTTTCGCCGTTTTCATTGTGAAATTGCATCAAATCCGCCCGCAAGATTCTCAAACGGTCTCTTATGGCGGCATCAGCCGGTCTACCGTTAGTGTAAAATCGCCGCTGCTCAGGTATCCGGTCACGCGGACGGTGTAGGTGCCATCGGCAGGCAGGCTGGCGGAGAAACGGGGATTCATATCATCCGGGCTGTCGTCGCCGCCCGCAATCTCCGCGCCATCGGGGGCGAGGAGGACGGCCACCGGGTCGAGGTCGCCGCCAGGGCGGGCGACCACCTGAATCTCCACCTGCTGCCCGGCCAATCCCTGGAACGGGTAAAATGCGTAGCGCTCTGCGCCTACGAAACCGGCTGCCGCCATGACCGGGACGCGCGACTCAACCGGCGTAACTGGCAGCGGTTCTGCCGCCGCCAACAGACTCAGCCGGTAGCTGCCGGGGAAGCCCGCGCCCGCCACCTGGATACTGTACACCCCACCCTGGAACAGGCGGATATTGCGGAGGACGGCCTCGCTGTCTCCGCCGCTGTTGTCATCCAGCGCGATGATGCCCCCCTGCGGGTCGTAAAGCGTGAGCAACGGGTCAAGCGCCCCGGAAAGCCGCCCCAGACGAATCGTGACAACCGTCCCGGCGCTCTCCTCAAAGGTGTAGAGGTGGCGTTCATCGCCGGCCAGCGTCCCATCGCGGGCTTCGCCGCCAGTAAGAGTCCCGGTAAATGTCCCCAGGGCAGCATCAGCAGGCGGTGTCGGCGTTGGGATACCGACAACCTGCGGCAGCGGCGTCGGCGTCGCTTCCGCCGGATTGGGGCGATCTGTGTAGCCCAGGCCTAACGTATAGGCCACCGCCGCATCGGCCTGTACCTGCACCGTGTATACCCCGCTGGCCGGGAGTGTGGATTCAATCGTGTCCCCCTCGCCCAACCGGATACCGCCGCTGTCGAGCAGCGCCAGCGTGAGCGCCGCGCCCTGTCCACTCACGCGCAGGCTGATCGAGTCGCCGCCCTGACCGACAAACTGCCACCAGTCCGTTCCGCCCGCCGCCAGCGTATCGGCCACCGGCTGCCAGAAGTGGAGAATCTGCACCACCGGCGGGGGCGTTTCCGCCGCCGTATCAGGCTGGCAGGCGGCCAGCAGGATCAGCAGGATGAGGATGAACCAGCGCACGATGCCGGACGCTCCAGGGGATGATCGTGAAAACACAGAGGCTGATTGTAACACAGGGGGCAGCGTTCAGGGGATAGGAATCACAAGGGGAGAGTGCGCGACTCTCCCCTCACCCCGCCCGATGCGGGCCGGTTGGTTAATTCGGTTGTGGCGCTTTCCGCGTCGTGATGGCCTACGGGTAGAAGCCGCGTGTCATCAGGGCCTCAGCCACCCGCTTAATGGCCGTCATCTGTGCCGCTGTCCGCATATCCACGTTGTATTCTTCGGCGGTGCGCACCGTCGCGTCATACGCCTTGACGAGGATACGCTCCAACTGGCGGAAAATTTCTTCCTCATCCCAGAAGAAGGCCTGCAAGTCCTGCACCCACTCGAAGTACGACACGACCACGCCGCCGGCATTCGCCAGAATATCCGGCACGAGGAAGATGCCGCGTTCATTGATGATGTCGTCGGCTTCCGGGGTGGTGGGGCCGTTGGCGCCTTCCACGATGAACTGCGTCTGCAACCTGGCCGCATTCTCGCCGGTAATCTGCCCTTCCATCGCCGCCGGGATCAGCACTTCGCAGGGCAGCAGCAGGAGTTCTTCGTTCGTGACCGGCTCGGCGCTGGGATACCCGCTCAGGCCGCCGGTTTCCGCGACATAGGAGCGTACCGACGGGATATTCAGGCCGTTGGGGTTGTAGATACCGCCGTTCACATCGCTGACGGCCAGGACTTTGTAGCCCAGGTCGTAGGCATAGGCGGCGGCGTGCGAACCCACATTGCCGAAGCCCTGGATCACAAGGCGGATGTCTTCCTTCACGGTGCGCCCGTGCCGCTTGAGCGCTTCCATCATTGAGACGATCACACCGCGCCCGGTGGCTTCCGTCCGTCCCTGGCTGCCGCCGATATTGATGGGCTTACCTGTGACTACTGCCGGGACTGCATAGCCGACTGTCATACTGTAGGTATCCATAATCCAGGCCATCATCTGCGGGGTTGTCCCCATGTCGGGCGCTGGAATATCGGAATGCGGGCTAATCAGCGGGATGAGTTCGGAAGCGTAGCGGCGGGTGAGGGATTCGATCTCACGCGCGCTGAGCGATTTCGGGTCTACCAGCACCCCGCCCTTCGCCCCGCCATAAGGCAGGTTGACCAGTGCGCACTTCCAGGTCATCCACATCGCCAGCGCCCGGACTTCATCCAGCGTGACATCGGTGCTGAAGCGGATACCACCTTTGGAAGGCCCCATCACCGTGCTGTGATGCACACGGTAACCGGTGAACATCTCGATTTTGCCGGTGTCGCGTTTGACCGGGAAATTCACGGTCAGTTCGCGGTGCGGCCACTTCATGTATTCAACTACATTTTCATCAATACCGAGACGGTTGGTAGCGCGTTCATACTGCTCAAGTGCGGTTTCATAGGGGTTAATCAGATCATGTGCAGGGGAAATGCGGTTTTTGAGTGCAGCCACCATAGGGAGACAGTCTCCTTAAAATCATAACCATCATTTTAAAACGACAGTGTTCAATCCTTAACACGTATAACCAGTATAGCCGAATCTGGCGTAATGACATAGCCTTTTGTATAAAGAGTAGTAATCATGCCTATCTATAACTGGTTGTTTTGTACAAATCGCCCCGGCTTGCAGACCGGCGAATCCGCTGGATTCGGCATCAAACAAGCGGATATACTGGACACCATGCTTAATATAACGTTGCTGAACCATTGGTTTTGGCTTTAGCTGGCTGGATACGGCGGCGATTGCACTCATGAATTTTTAGGAAAACTTTGTGCAATCAGCATAAGGGAAACCTATCCACTGGACTGGTTCTATCTATCTCGTCCGGTTGGGGGCGACCAGGACTTTGTACACAGGCTGAAGAGCGTCACTCGCCCGGATACCGAAAGCGGATGATACCTGTGCCGACCCCTGTTCCTGTGTCTGCTGACGAGCCATCCAGCCCCCTGTTACCGCTGGTAGTTGGATTGATTGCTATACTAGGAGTAACGGTGGCGATTCTGGTGCGCAGGGGACGGGCCTGATAAGGGGGCGCGATGAGAAGAAAGACACAGGGTGAAGCCGAGGCGGAATTTACGAAGGCCATCATCAAACTGGAAAGAGAATACCTGGGGCGCGGCCCGTCGGATGCGCGCACCTTCTTTCTCAACGATATGATTATCGTGCGGCTGCGCGGCATCCTCACGCCTGCTGAAGTGCGGCTGGCCGAAAACCCGGCGAACCGCGAACTGGTCAAGGAAACACGCCGCCGCCTGTTTGAAAGCTCCCGCCCTGCTCTGGCGGAAATCATACACGATGTTACCGGCTGCCAACTCGTCAGCCTGCATACCGATATGAGCACCAGGACCGGCGAACGGGTGATTGTGCTGACAGTGGATGCTGACCTGAATACCGTGTTTGAGTAACGCATAATCCCCCAAATATTGGGGGGCGAAAGCCTGTGATAGTCTGCTATCGTGTTATGCAATACGAATATGGCAGATTGAGCGAAGAGTAGCCCTGCGCCGTGCAGGTGGACTGGTTGCGATATAGGCCAACACGACATTCCCTTTCTCATAAGGGGGACGTGTTGGCTTTTTTCTTGCCACTAACCTTGAGGATCACATATATGATTGCTGCAAAACCTGCTCGTCAGGATAAGCCCAAACAACTCTGGCATCTGACCGCTGCCGGGGATGTTTTCGAGCGACTGGAGAGTAACCCCGCCCAGGGGTTGACTGCCTCCCAGATTCAAGACCGCCTGGCGCAGCATGGCCCGAACGAACTGGTCGAACACGGCCTGAAAAGCCCGCTGGCAATTCTGCTGGAGCAGATGAAAAACCCGTTGGTGCTCCTGCTGATTTTCGCCGCCATCGTCTCCGCATTTTTGGGCAAGACGGACAGCGTGATCGCCATTGGCGCCATTGTCATCCTGAATGCCGTGTTGGGCGTGGTGCAGGAATACCGCGCCGAGCAGGCGATGGCCGCCCTGAAGAAAATGGCCGCGCCGCTGGTTCGGGTGCGGCGTGGTGGCAGAGTGATGGATGTGCAGTCGCGTGACCTCGTGCCAGGCGACATTGTGCTGCTCGAAGCCGGAAGCATCGTTCCGGCAGACCTGCGGCTGTACGAATCCGCCAACCTGCGTATTCAGGAGGCCGCCCTCACAGGTGAATCGCAGCCTGTAGACAAGACTCCTCAGGCATTAACCGAGGCCGATGCTCCGTTGGGGGATCGTCACAACATGCTCTATATGGGCACGTCCGTCACTTACGGGCGAGGCGAGGCGGTGGTTGTCGAGACCGGCATGAATACCGAACTGGGACGGATTGCCGAGTTAATTCAGACCGTAGAAACAGAGAAAACCCCGCTGCAACGCCGCATGGACGAGTTAGGACTGGTGCTGATCTATGCCGCCGTCGCCGTGATGGGACTGGCCTTTCTGATCGGCCTGCTCACCGGGCAGACACTGGAAGACGTGCTGCTCAACGCCGTTGCCATCGCTGTCGCAGTCGTGCCGGAAGGGCTGCCAGCAGTCGTGACGATTGCCCTGGCGCTGGGCGCACAACGGATGCTGCGGCGTAACGCGCTCATCCGCAAGCTGCCCGCCGTCGAAACGCTCGGCTCGGTGACGACCATCGCTTCCGACAAAACCGGCACACTTACCGAAAACCGGATGACCGTAACCGTAGTGGACGTGGCCGGACACACGATGCAGATTGACGATGTCGTGAACGAGGGAATGCCCGCTCTCCTCAACCTCAACGGCAGCGGCGTGGTATCGCGCAACGCGGCCCAGGCGCTGCTGCTGGCGGGCAGCGCTTTGTGCAACGATTCGATACTTGAACAGAATGGCTCAGGCGTGGGCGACTATACCACGATTGGCGACCCAACCGAGACGGCGCTGGTCGTAGCTGGGGCACGCTTCAGCCTGCTCAAACCGCAACTGGACGCGGCCTTCCCCCGTGTCGCTGAACTGCCGTTCGACTCGGATCGCAAGCGTATGACGACGGTACACAGCCTGCGCGAATATGGCAAAGCAGGCCGGTATGAACGCGCTATCGCGGAACTGCTGGTCAATGGTGGCAGCCCGTATGTCGCTTTCACCAAAGGCGCGGTGGATTCGCTGCTCACGGTGGCGAGTCATGTGTGGCTGAGCGGGCAGGTTACCCCGCTCACGCCGGAACTGCGCGAGCGCATCAGCAACACGAACAACCAGCTTGCCCAGGATGGGCTGCGCGTGCTGGGGCTGGCGTATCGCCACCTGGATACCCTCCCCGCCGGGACGGACACCGCAGCGGTAGAGCGTGACCTGGTGATCGTCGGCATGGTCGGCATCATTGACCCGCCCCGTAAAGAAGTGCGGGACGCAGTGCAGGTCTGCCGGACAGCCGGTATCCGCCCGGTGATGATTACCGGCGACCATCCGTTGACCGCCTACGCCATCGCCCGCGAACTGGGCATCGCTCACGAGGGAGACCGCGTGCTGACCGGTCACGATCTCAACCAGATGACACTGGAAGAGCTGGCCGCGCAGGTTGAACAGGTGCCGGTGTTCGCCCGTGTGTCGCCGGAACACAAGCTGAACATTGTGGGCGCGCTGCAAAGCCGGGGGCATGTGGTCGCTATGACCGGGGACGGCGTGAACGACGCGCCCGCCCTCAAACGCAGCAATATCGGCGTGGCGATGGGCATCACCGGGACGGCAGTCTCGAAGGAGGCGTCGGACATGGTGATCCTGGACGACAATTTCGCCACGATTGTCAGCGCGGTAGAGGAAGGCCGCACGATTTACGACAATGTACGCCGCTTCGTCAAGTACCTGCTCGCCAGCAATACCGGGGAACTGCTGGTGCTGCTGGTGACACAGTTGATCGCCGGGATGAGTATCCCGCTGACGACGCTGCAAATCCTGTGGATGAACCTGATTACTGACGGCGTACCGGCGCTGGCGCTGGGCGTCGAAAGAGCGGAAAAAGGCAGTATGCACCGCCCGCCGTATGCGCCCGATGAAAGCCTGTTCGGGCGTGGTCTGGGGCGGCATATCCTGCTGGTGGGGGCGCTGCTGGGCATCAGCGGCGTGGCGCTGGGGTATTGGGCGTGGGTGAATAACCTCGCCGCCGCCAACGGCCAACCGGCCTGGAATACGATGGTCTTTATGTTCCTGACGGTTGCGCAGATGGGGCACGCGCTGGGGCTGCGTTCGCACCGTGAGTCATTCTTCAGTCTGAACTTCTTCAGCAACCGCCTGCTGCTGGGCGCGGTGGTGACGACGATCGTGGTGCAGCTTGTGGCGGTCTATGCGCCGTTCATGAACAACCTGTTCCACACGAACCCGCTCACGCTGGAACAGTTGGCGCTGTGTTTCGTGCTGAGTACAGTGGTGTTCTGGGGCGTGGAACTGGAAAAACTGCTCATCCGGCGCGGCGTGCTGAAGTAGACTCGATCACAGCCCTAACTTCGCTGCCAGGGGATGCAATCCTCCGGCCAAGATGTTCCTGTAAGCCCCATTGATGCATAAAAGTGGAGAAAAGTTGGGCGACCACGTCGTGTCGCCCCTACGAATGGCAATCACCGTGTTCATTTTTAAAGAGCATCAGCGGGCTTACCATTCATCTTAGCTGGGGAATTTGGCAGATGTGCAGAAGCACGCCCCAACATCCTCGTGGCGTGTGACACCTACCCGATACGATTCGCATCAATCAACAGACTCTATTCCCCCGGTTCGGTGTGGATGGTGACCCGCTCAAGTTGAGGCAGGCCGGCACGCAGGCGCAGTTCGGCGTCTTCCGCCAGGCTGTGCGCCGCCTCTACGGTGATTTCCGCCGGGAGCGTGACGTGCATTGTCAGGGCGTAGCCTTCATCCACCGGGTACACGTCCAGGTCGTGCCAACCGGCGCGGGGGAACTGTGTTTTGAGCAGCGCCCGTGCCTGTTTCCGCAGCGTCTCCGCCTGGTCGCTGGTGACCTGCAACGGCGCGGGGGGCAGCGCCGGTTCGATGTGCGTCACGACTTCGGTGACTTCCGGGATGTGTACCCGTATCTGTGCTTCCAGGCGGCTGACCTGCTCATGAGCCGCGACCAGGGTTTGCCCTGACGGCACTTCGACATGCATTTCCAGCCGTTTACCGCCAGCGCCATCGCATACCCGTACCTCATGTACCCCCAGCCCCAGGCTGTCGGCACAGGCGCGGGCGCGGAGCATATAGTCCGGTTCGGCGGCAGCGGCGGGCACGAAATGCACTTCCACTTCTTCCACACCCGGCACGGCCTGTTCCAGCCGGTCACGGATGGCGCTGGCGATGGCGGCGGTATGGTCGGCGGTGACTTCCGGCGCGACCTCGACATCAATATCAATATAGGTGGCGTCGGCGGGACCCCGGCTGCGGGCGCGGATGACATGCCCGGCGGGGATGGCCTCTGCCGCCCACTGCGCCAACATGCCGGACGGTATGGGGGCGGTATCCACCAGCACACTGCCGGTCTGCCGCAGCACGCCCCAGGCCGCCCGCAGGATCAGGCCAACGATCACCAGCGCGGCGACGGTATCGGCCCAGTACCAGCCAAACAGCGTGATGAGCGCCATGCTCACCAGGACGGCCAGCGTAACGCTGATGTCCGCGCGGGTATGAGCGGCATCGGCCAGCAGCAGTTCGGAGTGCAACCGGCGTCCGGCGCGGGATTCATAGCTGTTGACGAAGATGTTCACGGCCAGTGTAGCGAGCATCACCACGAAAGCCAGCGGCGTGATGACCGGTGGTTCGCCCCCGTTCAGGCGTTCCAGGGCGCCGCTGGTGATCTCCCAGGCCGTGACCAGCAGAAACGCGCCGATCCCCAGCGCGGCCAGGGTCTCAAAGCGGCGATGGCCGTAAGGATGGTCATCATCCGGCGGGCGGTTGGCGAGCCGGTTGGCGACCAGCGCGACCACGTTGGATGAGCCGTCAATCAGGGAATGGAAGCCGTCGGCGGTGATTGCCAGCGCCCCGCTCCACAGCCCAATCACAATTTTACTGAAGGCCACGCCGAGATTCAGGACGAGCGTGAGCAGCAGCACGCGGCGCACTTCCTGGCGGGTTGTTTCATTGGGGATCTGCGTCATGCCGAGAGTCCGTCTCCAACTGTTTGCTCTTTTCATCGTAGGGGTATTTGCTGCACTTTGACAATATGGAACAGGTTTCTTAGGTCAGGCTCAGTCCCCGGCGGGATGGTCGGAAATGAAAATTAGGCGGGCGTAAAATCGAAACAAAGCGCCGTCTACTGCGCGTATCAGTGAGGCGATCCTCGCGGAAATCCGGCGGAGCCGGATGTATTGCGGGGCTGCTGGCGTCTGTGTTACTGTTGTAAGTGTCGCAAGAGATTCGGTACTGTGAGGAAGTCATGAGCCGACTACGCCGCCTGGTGTTGATAACCGTTGCGGGGCTGCTGGCTGTCGTGGCCGGGGGCGCGGTTATCGCGCAGACTGGCACGCCGGGGGATACCCCGCCGCAGCGTGAAATTTATACGGCGCTGGGGATTGCCGACGCTGCCTTCGAGCCGGAGATGTGGCTTGCCCGTGCTACCGAGCAGGAAGACCGGACAACCGCTGAGTGGCGTTCGGACTCCATCTCCGGGCTGGCTTTCCTGGAATACCTGCATTTTGACCCGGGTATCGCCCCGGAAGCAACCGATGCATTTTTCTCGCACGACTGGTTCGATGTTGTGTTTTCCTCGTATGCCTCCTGGGAAAAACGCGCCTCCTGCAACTTCGAGAACTTGATCACGCTGCGGGAGTTCGCCGTTGTCTCCGGCAATGCCGCTTATACGCTGCGCTACTGGACACAGTATATCAATGAGACGCGGGTGCTGGCGCTCTTCCTGACGTTCCCGCAAACCGAGACCGCCCTGCTGGATACCTATGCCGAACGGCTGTTCCCGGAGTCTTTTCGTTGTGAGGGGGACTCGTGATTTACACCTATGAGTTTGATGGCGCGGTTTACACCGTCCAGCTCGAACGCAAGGCGGACGGCTCGTATCAGGCGGTCATCGGGGAACGCACCTACACGTTCCAGGCCGAGGCGGTCAATAACGGCGGCTGGCTGCTGACGTTGGGGGCGCGGCGCGAACTGGTTTACAGCGCGGCGCAGGGGGAACAGCGGCATATCAATGCCGATGGGCGTGACTTCACGCTGACGATCCCGGATACACGCGGGCGGGCGCGGCGGCAGTCCGGCGGCGGCGGCGATCTGACGGCGCAGATGCCCGGTCAGGTGGTGAATGTGCTGGTCGCGGTGGGCGACAGCGTCACACGCGGCCAAACGCTGGTCGTGCTGGAGGCGATGAAGATGGAAATCCGGGTGGCCGCGCCGGGGGATGGCACGGTCAGGCGGCTGCTGGTGGCACAGGGGGACGTTGTGGAACGCGGCCAGCTTCTGCTGGAAGTGGCGGGGTGAGTGATGTGATTTGACAAGGTTCATCGTTCATCCATATATTGAAGTAAATTGTTGGGTGTATAGAACGAGATTAGCCGGAGTGAAATCTATGGCACTTGCACAGCCAGACACTTTGTTTTCGGAAATCATTGATTTTCTGGCATCCACGCCAACGCCGGAGGACATTATCGCGTTCAAGCCGTCTGGAAGACTGGAACAACGTCTGAGCGACCTGCTGGAGCGAAACCGCCGGGACACTCTGACGGCTGAAGGCCGGGCGGAGCTGGATGAATTTCTACGCATGAATCATTTCATGAATATGCTCAAAATTCGCGCGCGTGAAAAGTTGTCCCAGGCATGAGTTATATCAGCAGCGAATTACGTCACCAGGTACTGGCACGGGCTAATAACTGCTGCGAGTATTGTTGTCTGAGTCAGGAAGATAACACTTTTTCGTTTCAGGTGGATCACATTATTGCCGAAAAACACGGTGGCACCACAGAACTGAATAACTTATCGTGGAGCTGCCCAGGCTGTAATGTATTTAAGGGGAGCGACATCGGCTCAATTGACCCGGAAACAGGCCGTCTACCCCCCCTTTTTAATCCACGACAGCAAAAATGGGCAGAGCACTTTCGTTTGGAGGGCGCCAGCATTGAACCGCTTACGCCGGAAGGCCGTGTAACGGTGCGTCTGCTGAAGTTCAATCGGATCGAACAGATAGACGAGCGCCGCGCATTAATCGCACTAGGACGCTATCCCTGCATAGCACCCTGAAAACGATTGGCCGAATGATGCCAATGTGACAAGGTTCGACAAGCGTTTTGGCGCAGTTGTCGCTATAATATGTCCCAATAATATTCATCCTTTTACGAGTGAAACAAGAGTTTAGAAGGGGGTTCACTATGGATCGTTCAGTACGTTGGCTCCTGGCAGCCGTGCTGCTCACTGCGGCGGTGCTGCTGGCCGTTAACCTGTTGGTGACCGAAGAGACTCCGGTTAGCTGGGGACTGGTGCTGCTGCTGGCCGTTATCGGGGTGGTGCTGGGTGTGTGGGCGTGGCGGGATGAACGGGCGGAGTCTGACCAGTCCGCTGCCGCCGCTACAAAATTGACGGAGGCGGAGGCGCTCAAGGCCAAAGCGGCAGCCAAAGCCAGGGCAGACGCCGAGGCCGCAGCTAAAGCTAAGGCGAAAGCAGAGGCAGAAGCTAAGGCCAAACAGGAGTCCGCAGCGAAGGCGAAGGCAGAGTCAGAAGCCAAGGCGAAACAGGAAGCGGAAGCTAAAGCCAAAGCAGAGGCGGAGGCCAAGGCCAAAGAAGAAGCAGAAGCAGAAGCAGAAGCTAAGGCGAAGGCAGAGGCAGCCGCTAAAAAGACACAGGAAGCCGAGCTTAAGCCAAAGGCAAAACCCGCTGCCGGCAAGCCCGATAACCTGACGGTGGTGGAAGGCATCGGCCCGAAGATGTCCGCCGCGCTGGTGGCTGCCGGAATTGACACCTACGCCAAGCTGGCCGCCGCTTCGGAAGACACGCTGCGGGCGGCAGTCGAATCCGCCGGGATGCGCCTGGCGCCGAGTATCCCCACCTGGGCGGAACAGGCCGGGTACGCCGCGAAGGGCGACTGGGACGGCCTGAAGGCGCTGCAAGGCACGCTCAAGGGTGGCCGTCGGGAATAAGATTTACGAGTCATTTTCGACAATCTATTGGTCTGGTTGTATCGAACGCAAACACCCGACTCCGTCCGGGAAGTCGGGGTTTGTGTGTGTACCGCTTGCCGTAGAAATTGGCGTGCTGGATTGGGGATGGCCTGAGACAAGGGGAAAGGCGACAGTTGAAATTACCCAATTCTGAACAGGCTCTGGTGCCTCCTGAAAAAATCACCGCCTATCTGCTCGATACTGAACATGAAAATGGGCGTGGGAAAGCACTATTCTTTATCCATTTTGGCTTTTCTATGGCACAATGGGAAGTGTTAGCAGCAGCGATCATACGTCATGCCCAAGAGCATGAGGTAGTCAAGCAGGAAACAACACGTTTCGGTACACGTTATGTGGTCGAGGGAGCGCTGCAGACACCGAATCAGCAGGCACCCCAGGTACGTGTTGTGTGGTTTATCCCAAAAGACATGCAACAACCGCGTCTGGCAACTGCCTATCCGCTGGAGGAATCATGATAAGAGAACACGAACGGGTAGCGCTCATTGTTGATCTACCTGAATATCAGCTTAAAGCAGGCGACGTTGGCGTCGTGGTGATGATTCATGGCGATCATGAAGGCTATGAACTCGAAATTTTCAGCGCCGATGGATATACATTGGACGTAGTGACTGTTGAAGGCGATCAGGTGCGCCCGGTCAGCCGCCGTGATGTGCTGCACGTGCGCCAATTATCTCAGGCGTGAGAAGAAAGGCGTTATAATATGGACGGTTTAAAAGCCTGGTATGACCGCGAGGGTGATCTGCTGGAAGTCGTTTTTGAAGATACGCCTGCCGTAATGGAAGAGATCAATGACGATATGTTCGAGCGGCGGACAACCGATGGGCGGGTTGTGGGTTTTATGGTGATGAACTTCAGCAAACATGACCGCGAGAAACTGATGCTCCCGTTGACTGTCACCGTTAAAGCAGGATGATACTTGCGTAAGCACGGCATGGACGATGGTTTGTCGGAGCGATCTACTATAAGTGACGAAGATAAGCCCGGTGTCATCATTGACTACGATATGTGGTCAGCATGGAAATTCTGGATGCCTCTCAGCGCGGATTGAATCCGCATGGCATGGAATATGCTATCATCGGCCTGAAACGATTGCCCCGCCCACTTGCCTTGTAGCGGCAGCCCTTAACTCCGCCTCTTTGCTACCGCCCCGAAAACCGCTATCATCACCTGCATGATTGCTGACAACAGAGAGCAGGGTTAATCCAATGTGTGGGATTTGCGGGATGCTGGATAACCGGAGGGAAGGCCGCGCTGACCCGGCGCTGGTCAGGAGCATGGCTGACCGGATTCGCCACCGGGGGCCGGACGGCGATGGCTTCTACGATGCGCCCGATGTATCCATGGGGATGCGCCGCCTGAGCATCATTGATGTGCAGGGCAGCGACCAGCCGCTTTATAACGAAGACAAGACGATTGCGCTGGTCTTTAACGGCGAAATCTACAACTACCGCGAACTGCGCGAGTCGCTGCGGCGGCGCGGGCATGTCCCCCGCACCGATGGCGACGGCGAAACCATTATCCACCTCTATGAAGAATACGGCCTGAACCTCTTCGCCCAACTGCGCGGCATGTACGCCTTCGCCCTGTGGGACGCGAACGCCGGGCGGCTGGTCGTGGCGGTGGATCATATCGGCATGAAGCCGCTCTACCTGCACGAACGCGACGGCAAACTGCTGTTCGCCAGCGAAGTCAAGGCGCTGCTGGCCGACCCGCGTGTCACAAGCGAACTCAACCTGGATGTGCTCGATACCTACCTGAGCTTCGGCTACATGATCGGCGAAGAAACGCTGTTCCGGGGTGTCCGGCGGCTGATACCCGGCCATGCTTACGTGAGCGAACCGGGGCGCGACCCGTATCTGCACGCCTTCTGGCAGTTCCCCCCACCCCAGCCCGGCGAGCAGAAAAGCGACTCGCTGGTGATCCAGGAGGCGCGGGAACTGATGGCCGACTCGGTGCGGATTCACCTGCGGAGCGATGTCCCGCTGGGACTGTTCCTGAGCGGCGGGATCGACTCGGCGGCGGTGCTGGCGTTGATGGCACAGGAAGCGGGCGGGCGTATCCTGACCTATACCGTCGGCTACGACATGAAGACGCCCGATAACGAACTGCTGCACGCCCGGCGCGTCGCGGAACACTTCAATACCGACCATTACGAGCGGGTTATCACCGCTGACGACTGGTGGACGGGATTCCAGAAATATATCTACCATCATGACGAGCCGTGCGCGAACCCGTCGGCGATTTCGCTGCTGCTGCTGGCGGAGGACACCGCCCGGCATGTCAAAGTCGTGCTGACCGGGCTGGGCGGGGATGAACTGTTCGGCGGCTACCCCAACCACCGCGCCATCCCGCAGATGCTCCAGAATCGCGCCGCCTGGGGGCGCTGGCTGACTCCGTTCAATGGCGCGTTTGCCGCGCTGGAAGGGGCGTATCCCACTATGAAACGCTACCGCGTGATCGGGGCGCTGCCAACCTACCTGCCGCGCCTGCGCCATGCCACGCTGGATCGGGACGAGGCGATACTGCGGATGCAGTCGTTCGACGGCATGGTGTTCAGCGATTCGCTGCGCGGTAAGCTCTACGGCCCGGAACTCGTGCAGGCCTGGGAGGCGAATCACCACAAGGAACAGGTCTACCGGGGAATTATTGAGCGCAGTTGGCGCGACGACCCGTACAACACGGCGCAGGCGCTGGTTATCAATACCTGGCTGACGGGCAACGCCCTGCTGCACACCGACAAGGTAACGATGGCCTCCTCGCTGGAAGCGCGAGTGCCGTTCTTCGACCCGGTGCTGCTGAAGTTCGCCGCCAATGTGCCGCCCAAACTGCGGATGCGGAGCAATAAAGTTGTGCTGCGGGAAGCCCTGCGGCCTTACCTGCCGCCCTTTGCGCTGGAACGCCCCAAACAGCCGTTCAGCACACCGATTTTGCAGTGGTTCGACCACGACCTCAGCCCACGTATCCGCGAGACGCTTTTCAACCCCAACAGTTTTATCCGCGACCTGTTCAACCGGGATGCGCTCGATACCCTGCTGCATGACCACTTCTGGGGGCGCACCAGCCAGGTTGAAGTGGTTTTCCGCCTGCTGACGCTGGAACTGTGGGGGCAGCGATTTGTCAAAGCTATCGTATAAGTAGATAATGGCACTAGGTATCTATCCGTAAATTCGTCACACCAACCTCACCCCTACTCGCTGCGCTCGTTTTCCCCTCTCCGTCAACGGAGAGGGGAGGGAGAACCGCAGGTTCGGAAGGGGTGAGGTAAAGCATTAACATGATTTTGCGGATAGGGTCTAAGGACAAATCACCGAGGGAAAAGGGGTATCATCATGCGAAGGTTGATTCTCATTGTTGTTGGGGCGCTGCTGTTCAGTGCCGTCGTACCCGCACTGGCGCAGAACTCGGACGTTCGGCAGCGGGTGAATGACCTGATTGACGAAGGTAACGCACTAGCCGATGCCGGCGACTACGAAGGCGCAATTGCCGTCTACAACCAGGCGCTGGAACTCAATCCCCGTGACCCGCGCCTGTATAACAACCGGGGTATCGCTTATGCCGATATGGATAATTACGAACGGGCGATCACGGATTATACCCAGGCCATTGAACTCAATCATGATCCGCTGGCCTGGCCGTACAATAATCGCGGCCTGGCGTACTATGATTCAGGGGATTACGAGCGGGCGCTGGCGGACTTCAACCGGGCGATTGAAGATGACGCCGCCTATGCCACCGCCTATAACAACCGGGGGCGGGCGTATGATGCGCTGGGCGAGTACGAACGGGCGATCACCGACTACACCCGGGCGATTGAGCTGGACTACAGCAGCCTGTACCAGCCGTACAATAATCGCGGCCTGGCGTACTACCACATGGGCGATACCAAACAGGCGATTGCCGACTATACAACCGCGCTGGAAATTAACCCGGATTATTCGCTGGCGTATAACAACCGGGGCGTGGCGTATGCCAACCTGGGGGAATACCCGCGCGCCATCCTGGATTATGACCGGGCAGTGGAACTCGACCCAAGCTATGCTGTCGCCTTCTATAACCGGGGGAACGCTTACCGCGCCCAGGGGGATACCAAGACGGCGATTGCCGACTACACCAGCGCGATTGCGCTCGACGCGGAATACACCAGCGCCTTTAATAACCGGGGTGTGGCCTACGCCGATATAGACGAGCATGAACGCGCCGTCCTGGACTATAACCGGGTGCTGGAACTCACGCCGGATGACGCGCTGGCCTATAACAACCGGGGCAGCTCGCTGCGCAACCTGGGGCGTTACGAAGAAGCGCTCCCGGATTTTGACGCGGCGATCCGGCTCGACCCGAATTATGTGCTGGCCTACCACAACCGGGGGCGCACCTACTACGCGCTCGGCCAGTACGAGCAGGCCATCACCGACTATACCCGCGTACTGGAACTCGACCCGAATTACGAGTTCGCCTACTACAACCGGGGGCTGGCGTATTCCGATATGGGCGATTACAACCGGGCGATCACCGACTATGACCAGGCGATTGCCATTGCGCCGGAGAATGCCTCATCGTTTAACAACCGGGGCTGGGCGTACTACCGGCTGAACGACTATGAATCGGCGCTGGCGAATTACGACCAGGCGATTGCCATTGACCCGCAGTATGCCCGCGCCTATAACAACCGGGGGCTGGTCCACGAACGGCTGAACAATGAGGAACAGGCGCTGGCGGATTATACCCAGGCGATTACACTGGGTTACGACCCGCTCACCACGCCTTACAATAACCGGGGGATTCTGCACTATAACCGGGGCGAGTATGAGGAGGCGATTGCCGACTACAGCGCGGCGATTGCGGTTAACCCGCAGTATGCGGCGGCTTACGCGAACCGGGGGCTGGCGAATACGAAGCTGGATAAGTATGAGGAGGCGATTGCCGACTACAACCAGGCCATCGCAATCGAGCCATCGGCGCTGCGGCTGAATAACCGGGGCAATGCGTACTACGACATGGGCGAGTATGAACTGGCGATTGCCGATTACAGCGCGGCGATTGAACTGAGGCCAATCGCTACCTACTATAACAACCTGGGCATCAGCTACGCGGCGCTGGATGATTACGAACAGGCGGCGGCGAATTATACCCAGGCGATTCTGCTCGACCCGAACTACGTACACGCCTATAACAACCGGGGGATCGCCTACCGCAACCTGCGGCGTTATGAGGATGCGGTCACCGATTACCGCATCGCCATCCAGATAGACCCGGAATACCCCAACGCATACTGGGGGCTGGGCAACGTGTACTATGACACCAACCGCCCGGATGACGCGCTGGAGAACTACCGGCGCTACCTGGAATTGGCGGGGAGTGGCGCCAGCCAGTTTGTGCAGGACCGGGTGACGGAACTGGAAGCCCGGACGCCGACACCCGCACCCGGTGGGGCATAGGGGGTTTGACACGGGTAAGTAATGCCGGGCGTTAAAATGCCCGGCAAGGTGTGCCAAATCCGTTGAAGGGGTTGGAGTTCTCGGCAGCGGGAGTTCAGCCCCTTTTTAGTGGACTTGGCTTCTGTTAGCCGGGAGATTTATCCCCTGATGGTGTGATCTGATCGAGCGGACGGCGAAAGACCTGTATGGGACGGTGTGAGGGAGGACAAATTATAGTATAATATATCCAAGAGGGAGGTATTCAGCAGCAGGAGGATTGGAACATGAATAATCCCTGTGAAAACCACCTCTGGGAAGCAGATTTACGTATCATTGACCAGCAAAAACTCAATGATCTCCGAATCTGGATTATGGAGCGACGACGGCAAGCGTTGCTCTACCGCTCACTGACTTTACTCGGAACAGCCGCGCTTTTTACAGTACTCATCCTGGGTGCCTACTTCAATACAGACATCGAACTGAAAGATTCATCTTCACTTATTGAAGCCGTGATCGGCGCGGTCCTGGGCCTGGCTGCCATCGCTGTACCCCGGCTTCCCAAATTATCTAAGGATCAGGTTGATCAGATTATCGGGGACAAAATACTGGCCGCCACGATGCGGAAGATTCAGGCCTGCATTGATGATGTGTATAGAGCTATTATCCCTTACGTGTCGCTCGAATCAGCGCTGGCATTGCTCATCCTCGCTGCACTGAAGACTTTTTCCTGACGCGGCGTTCCGGGAACCGTTACTGAAAATTATAAGAAGGAGTTTGTTATGCCACTTGAAAAGTGTAATCATATGGCGGCTTTATGTCCGCACAAAGATAGTAATTGCGACGCGGAGGGAGCAAGCTGCCACTACGTTGTAACCGCGACAACTTCAGCCCTCCGTACTTATGCTTCCCTGCTAAAGGTGGAAACCCGATTGACACCGGAACAGAAGATTATGATGGAGACCATCCTTAAGTTTTTAAAGCAGTCCAAAGTTGAAATTCCCAATGACTGGAATCCCCTGAACCCATTTTCGGGGATAAATGATCCGAGCAGCGGTTTTCCAGGATGACATCCTGATAGAATCAGGTTCTATGTTGGGAATGTGTCCGCATCTCCACCTCTGAACAAGGGCTGGTGGCTAAATCGCGCATTGTAAAGCGTGGTCGCTACATTGTCGAAATGGGCGTCCGCCGGTCTGACCTCACCCCTGTTCGCTGCGCTCATTGTCCCCTCTCCATCGAATGGTTTACTACACGACACTTTTCCCGATTACTCCCTCAAATCGGTGGATGGTAGGGGAGCACCGTCGTGCGCCCCTACGGGAGAAAGTACCATCCATTTTAAGAAGTGTCGTCCTCTCAAATCGAATGGAGAGGGGAAAGAGAGCCAAAGGTTCGGGAGGGGTGAGGTTATCCGTTAGATGGCGATGTTGTAGAGCGCGGACGCCACGCCGGTATCGAAGTTGATGAAGGCCAGGCGGACGGTGGCGGTCAGTTGGTAGCTGTCGAAGTACGGCAGGTAGTCCACATTGACGGCGATGCGGCGGCGGTAGCCCACGAACCAGCCGGGACGGTAGACGCAGATGGCCTGCCCCCGGTCATTCGTGCCGCCCCCGACCTTGCCATCGGCCTCGGTCAGCGGCATTTCGGCGCTCACCAGAGCCGGCACGCCATCCACAAAGCCAATCTGCCCGGTCTGCGCCGTCGCCAGCGGCCCGGCTTTATCCATCGTCAGGAACTCCGTCATCGCCAGGAATTTGGCATACGTCCCGCCATCGGCAATCCACGCCAGGTCGGAAGGCTTGGCACTGTATTTGGCGGCCATCTTGAAGCGCGTGCTGCGCAGTTTGGTGAGGTCGGGGGCGACGTTCCCGGCGTCTACCTTGTTGGCGGTGTTGGTCACCAGCGGCAGTTTCCGCAGCCCGTCGAAGGCGAGGTAGCGGGCAGTAGCGGCAGGGGCGGCGGCGTCACTATTGATGTTGCCGGTGGCGGCGGTGGTCGTGTCGCCGTTGAGCAGCACATGGTCAATGCTGTCGGCAATCGCCCGCATCGCCTGTTCGCGGTAGATGTTCAGGACGGGGATGACGGCATCTTCCACCAGTTCGGCACTGAAACCGACGCGCAGCGCCAGCTTTTTGGCGGCGAGCTGCACCTTGCCCGTGCCGACTTTGCTATCGGGGATGGGGTTGCCGCTGCCGAGCGCGAGGTGCGCCTCATCGCTCGTTTCCGGGACGTAGTAAACAGTCGGGTCTGCGCCTTCGATGGGCAGTTCAAACGGGTTGCTGGGCATCTCAACCGCCCGGAAGAGCGGCAGCACCACGTTTTCCAGCCGGGCTTTCTGCCAGATTTGGGCGCTCCACAGGTCGGGCACCCACTCGTCGCCGAAGCCGGTCTGGGTGCTGTAGCTCAGTTCGTCGGCTTTGATGGCGGACATCCCGGCGCGGTGGACTTTGTGCGCCAGCGCGTTGGCGTACTGTTCGCTGACGCCCTGGAAGCTCTTGCCCGCCCGCAGCATGACATAGCCATACAGCATATCGAGGGCGTCGAGCGTATCGTACTGGCTGGCGACGGTGAGGCGCGACTTGAAGGCGTCCTCGCGGCTGGCAACCGGCAGACGTTTGCGCGGCGCGGCGGGTTCATGTTCGGGGGTAAAGGTCTGTTCGTCGTGCATGGCGGGAATTTCTCCTGGTGATAGTGTCTGTGGGTGGTACGTGCGTGTCGGATAGTCAGAATGAGTCGTGTGGTTTCCTGGTAGGAGCGCACGGCGGTGCGCCCCTACGTCCCGGTTATCTTCGGGACAATCAGGGGACTCGGGACGATCCTGTATAGCCAACCGCCCGGTATCCAGCCCCAGCGCGGCGTAGGCGCTCTTGATGGTGCGGACATCGGTACGGCGCGGTTCGGCGGGGGATGGCGTCAGGCTGCCTTCCACGATAGGCCAGCGCTTGATGTGCCCATCGTCCCCTACTTCGACCAGATGCGGCAGACTCCCCGATGACCAGCCTAAAATGCCCCGGTCTACCAATCGCTGTACGGCGCGGACATACCGCTGACGCAGATCCAACTGCGCCTCCGCCCATAACCCGGTTGCGTCGGCGCGGAGCGTGTCAATCACGCCTATCACCGCCGCCTTCAGGTCGCCATCCAGCCCGTGATGGTAGAGTACGGGGCGCTGGTCATACCAGTCTAACCCCAGGTCAGTCGCCGGAGTGAAGAATTCGCCGTGCAGGTCGCGCTGGCCCGGGCTGCCCCAGATAACGAGGTAGCCGCCGATGCGCCCGGCCCCGGCGTCAAGCGTTTTGAGCGTTGGGTACATAGTCGGGTTCTCCTTCACCCTGATTACGACCCCAGCGTAGCACGTTTGTTCTAAGAAGTGGTGAATTTATGTTCGAAGATTTGTTCAAATCTCCGGTTAGAGTCTGGTTTGTGGGGTTTTCCGGGCAATACCAGGGAAAAGCGGGCATTCACGAAAGGTCTGGGAGGGGGAATTTCAGGCGCGGCGTTTGCCAGGGCATCTATCCGGGGGCGGCCAACAGAAAAGGGAGAGCCTGAGACTCTCCCCTGCAACCGATCTGTTCAGCGGGCGGCAAGAATGCCGGGCTATGGGATCAGCTTATACAATTCCTGGCTCTCGCGGGATGGGTCAATGTTGAGTGTTTCCCGCAGGATACGTTTGAGATAGTCGTACTGCGCCCGCGCTTCACGGGGGCTGTTCATCTTAAGATACAGGTTCATCACTTCGCGGTGGATATCCTCGCGCTGCGGAGTTTCTTTTAAAGCACGGTTGAAGAAGCCCAATGCTTCGGGGAAATCCTGCCGCCGCTTGTTGATGCGCCCCATCGAGATCAAGGCCTGGGAGTAGAGTTGGCGCAGACTGTCGCGCCGCGCGACGACCCAATCCATGTTGATTGTCTCCAGGAAAGGCGCTTTGTAGAGTTCAATCGCTTTGATGAGGAGTTCTTCTTCCTGCTCGTCGTCAATGGCGGACATGGACTGCTCAACCGCTTCCTGGAACTCGAACGCATCGTAATAGCGAACCACCTTATCGCTGGGTGTGTAGAATCCGCTGGAATACTGCGTGAGTTCGTAGGTGCCGGTTTCATCCACCTTCATGCTGATGCGTTCGCTGATCTTCCGCTTGGTGACATGGAAGACATTGGTCGCTTCTTTAACCGACAGATTGGGCCAGAAAATATCAAATATCTGATCTCTGGTGACTAAGGGGTTATCCATGAAGAAGAAGAAGAGGTTACGGGGGAGCGCGCCATCCCAGTTGGTGATAAGCTGGCCGTTCACCAGGGCATATCCCCGGCCTAATGCATAGACTTCCAGGCGGGGTTTCTCACCCTCTTCCACCGTGAAGATGACATCATTCTTGCGGTATTCCGTCCCCAGGACAACCGCATCGCCGCCAGCAACCAGATCATACCAGGGCTGGAATGTGAGATGACGGGAGCTGATCGCCAACTGGACGCCCGGCTCAAGATTGCTGACAAACGCGGCCACGAATTTTTTCAGATCCGTGTCGAGCGGAATGCGATCAAACTCGTCCACAAACAGGGTCACAGGTTTGCCGCCGCTTTGGGCGTTGAGGTCTGCCGCGAGCGCCTCGCCCAATTTGTCCGGCTTGCCGGACGGCGCGGTCTTCTTGAGTTTGCTGCCAAACCCTTTTAAGGATGCTTCCAGTTCGGCGGCCATCCCCGCTAACCAGGAACCCAGGGTTTCCTGAGTTTCGCTGATGCGGTAGTATAGAAGGCCAGCCTGGATATCCATGAAGCTCGCCAGGAAAAGTGTCCGGTAGTTTGTCCAGGGGTAAAGCAAGACTATTTTCTTGCCCGCTGTGCGCTCTCTGAAGGATGATGGGGATAGTCTGGTTACTTTTTCTATCAGCATAAGCTGCTCTCTTTCTTTAGTTATGCAACACCACTTAGGCGGGTTTAAAGGTTGTCAGGGTTAGCCGGCGCGTATCCCCGGTAAGCGGAGATAAATAGCATTATGTGAAATCACCAGGGTCTATTTAGTAACCTGGTGTTTCACACATTTAGTCCATTATCATTAGATACCAAAAACGTCAACAGGTAAATAGTACACTTGATCTATTTAAATATCACTTTATCACATAAGTATAAACGACTCAATGATCTTTAATAGACCCTTCATATTCCTATGTACACAGATTAATGCCAATGATGTCATTGATACTTAACTTCGAATGGGTGATATTAGCAATTATTGGCGCAGCCTTCTTCTTTCCCAGTCCGATTCGGGATAGCTGGCTATGGCTGCTGGCGTTACTCCCGGTAATCCTCATTGTGCGCTTCATCGTCGCTCGTCGTATTTACACACGCACCCCCCTTGACTTGCTACTGGTCGCGTTTTTTGCCCTGGGTATCCTGAATATAGTTGCCGCACCCTACACACGCGGGATTATTATGCTGGGTCGGCCCTTGTTCGGCCTGGCGATTTTCACCGTCTTGGCAGAACAGGCGCGACGTCACGGCAAACTGGACACACTGCTCTGGATAACTGTGGGGTTGGGTGGCCTGGTGGGTATAATCGCGCTGACGATGAGCCAATGGACTTCAAAATCCGACCAACTCATCCTGCTGATTAATATGATCCCCGTCATACGCGGTATGCCTGGTGCGGAAGGGGGATTCAATGTTAATGAGATCGCAGGTGGTTTGTCATGGTTGACGCCCGTTATGGCCGCCGCTGCGTTATACTACTGGCCGCGCCGCCTGCCAACAGTTTTTTTTGGATTTTTAATACTTGCCTTATTCCTGGGTCAGAGCCGCCTCGCCTTGTTTGGCACCCTAACAGGACAAGTTGTAATAATTGTAACACTTATCAAGTCTAAACGCAAGAGACTTATTGGCTGGGCAGTACTGGGTATGGCTTGCCTGCTGGAAATAGCCATTATAAGCAATGTGTTCCTCCCCAGCAACCGGGAAAGTGCACTTAACCGGGATGATTCCAGTTTGACACTCCGCGTAGGTATATGGCAGAGTGGAATCAGCATAATCCAGGATCACCCGCTGACCGGGATTGGCATGGACCGCTTTCGCTACGGGCCGGTGCGCGAGCAGTACCCGGCGCCGGGCTACGAATCCCGCATCCTGCCACACGCCCATAACGAGTGGATTGGCATCGGGACTGACCTGGGGATTCCGGGGATCATCGTGTTTGGCGGGTGGTATGTGGTGGCGGGCTACATGCTGGTTTACGGCTACCGGCACGGGGATGCCGCCGCCCGGACAGTGGCCGCCGGGGTGGCTGCCGGGCTGCTGGCGCACGCCGTCTATGCCATCGGGGACGCGATTCCTTTGTGGGACCGGCTGAGCTTTATCTTCTGGTGGCTGCTGGGGCTGGCCGCCGCGCAATATGTGCATGTGCGCTATTCGCTCCGGCAGTCGGGGGCATGATCGCCGCTAAAATAGTCCCTTATCTACCTCACTGGTGTATGCTATACTGGCGACATTCAATATACAAGTGGATTAAGACGAGATATAACAACCCATGATTGATGTAAATCAACTCAGAAAGGGCACGACCTTCCTGGAAGAAAACCAGATTTACAAGGTACTAACGTATACCCACACCAAGCCAGGGCGCGGCAACGCCACCATCCGGGTGAAAGTCCGCAACATGCGTACTGGCTCGACCATCGAATTGACGTACAACTCCGGGATGCAGGTGCAGGATATTCGGGTGGAATACCATAACGTGCAGTACCTGTATGAGGATGGTGAATTCCTGACGTTCATGGATATGGACAGCTACGAGCAGCCGCAAATCCGCAAGGATGTCTTCGGCGATGATGCCCTGTATCTGCGGGAGAACCTGGAACTCAAATTGAGCAGTTACGAAGGCGAGATCATTGACTATGAACTGCCGCTGACGATTGACTACGAAGTGACTGACTCAGAGATGGCGATTGCCGGTGACACGGCCAACAATCCGCAGAAGAAAGTCACGATAGAAACCGGGTTGCAGGTGCAGGTGCCGATGTTCATCAACGTAGGTGACACGATCCGCGTCAAGACGGAAGACAACAGCTACGTGACGCGGGTGTAACCGCATCAGGCTGTTCCCTCTGCGAGAAACGACAGTCAGAACCATCCGCGCCACCGTTTGCCGGGCACCAAAATACCTGGCAAGCCGTTCAAACCGATTGAATGGGTTCAGGCTTCACCCAGCCAGTCCGCCTGGCGGATAGCTGAAAGGGCAGCCTGCTGCATTGGCAGGGGGGAATGCCCGCGTTGTCTGATGGGGATGTAACCTCCCTGGCGCAAAACGAATCAACTTACCGGATGCCGCATTCAGATCGAGCGAATCATGGACTTTTCACTGCTCATCTTCGGACTATTTGCCCTGGCTTACCTGGGAGCGATGCTGTATCTGGCTAA
>JACKCG010000013.1 GCA_020634135.1 Anaerolineaceae bacterium
GATGGCTGAACACGGTCTGACCGGAGGACACCCGATCATCGGCGTGTGTTTTGACGGCACGGGATACGGCACAGACAGTACGATCTGGGGCGGGGAGTTCCTGATTGCGGATTACGCCGGGTTCGAGCGCGCCGCCTATCTCAAGCCGGTGCGTCTGCCCGGTGGTGACGCCGCCACCCGCAAACCCGCCCGCATAGGCCTCAGCTATCTGCTGGCTTCATCGGTCTCGCCGGATGACACGCTGCCACCGCTGGTCGCGCTCTCCGCAGCCGAACAACGTACCGTTAAAATCCAGTCGGAACGTGGGCTGAACGCGCCGCTGACATCGAGTATGGGGCGGCTCTTTGATGCGGTATCCTCCCTGGTAGGCATCTGCCAGGTGGCGACCTACGAAGGCCAGGCGGCGATTGAGCTGGAAGCGGCGGTTGACCCGACGGAAACGGGCACGTATGCTTTTGGCGTGGATAACCAGCAGATTGACAGCGCGCCGGTTATCCAGGGTGTGGTGGCCGACTGGCAAGCCGGGGCGTCTCCATCCATCATTGCAGCGCGGTTTCATAACAGTGTCGCTGCTATGATCCGCGATGTCTGCCTGGAATTGGAAGCACGCTATGGCCTGCATGAAGTCGCCTTAAGCGGCGGAGTCTTCCAGAATGTGACGCTGCTGGGCAAAACACTGCCATTACTGCAGGCTGCCGGGTTCACCGTGTACACGCACCGGCTCGTCCCACCCAATGACGGCGGGCTGGCGCTCGGTCAGGCTGTGATCGCGGGGTTCAGGGCTGTATCCAGCAAATAGCTGCATATCAGATGTAGGGGAGGGTCTGAGGCCCTTCCCTACGGAAAAACACAAAGGAATCCGTGTATGAAACACCTGGATGAATACCGTGATGGCGACATCACCCGGCGCTTGCTGGCCGAAATCGCCGCGACAGTAACCCGCCCCTGGCACATTATGGAAGTGTGCGGCGGGCAAACCCACTCGATCCTCAAGAGTGGCCTTGACCAACTGCTGCCGCCGGAAGTCGAACTGATTCACGGGCCGGGCTGTCCGGTATGTGTGACACCACTCGAACTGATTGACAAAGCCGTGAAAATCGCCGCCATGCCGGACGTGATTTTCACATCTTACGGCGATATGCTGCGCGTCCCCGGCTCGGACAAAGACCTGTTCAGCGTGAAGGCTGCCGGGGGTGATGTACGTATGGTCTATTCACCGCTGGATGCGCTCAAGATGGCGCAGGCCAACCCGGATAAAGAGGTCGTGTTCTTCGCTGTCGGCTTCGAGACCACCGCCCCGGCCAACGCCATGTCGGTCTACCAGGCGAAAGCCCTGGGCGTGAACAACTACTCGGTGCTGGTCTCGCACGTCACCGTGCCGCCGGTCATTTCGGCGCTGCTGGAAAGCAAGGATGTGCGGGTGGATGGGTTCCTCGCGCCGGGGCACGTCAACGCTGTGATGGGCTATTGGGAATACGAAATCCTGGCGGCGAAATACGGTGCGCCGATGGTTGTGACCGGTTTCGAGCCGGTTGACCTGGCGAAAGGTATCCTCATGACGGTCAAACAGCTTGAGGAAGGGCGTGGCGAAGTCGAAAACGCCTATTCACGCACCGTTACCCGTGTGGGCAATGTGCCCGGGCAAAAGATCATCAACGAGGTATTTCAACTGTGTGACCGCAAGTGGCGCGGTATTGGCATGATCCCCATGAGCGGCTACTGCCTGCGCGAAGCATTCCAGGCCTATGACGCCGAACGGCGCTTCCCGGAAGTGCAGACAATCACCACCGAAGAGTCGGCGCTGTGCATCAGCGGTTTGATCTTGCAGGGGTTGAAGAAGCCACACGAATGTCCGGCCTTTGGCAAAGAATGTACACCACAGTCCCCGCTGGGCGCGACGATGGTCTCATCCGAAGGTGCGTGCGCCGCTTATTACCGCTATGGCCGCTTCCAGGCAGCACTAACCGAGGAGCAGAGATCATGAGTGAGTCCCGCGAACCGTTGAACCTTTCGGGCTGGGTGTGTCCCGCGCCACTCCGCAATTATCCAACGGTGGTGATGGGGCATGGCAGCGGCGGCAAGATGATGGCCGACCTCATCGCGCATCTGTTCGCCCCGCTGCTTCAGAACGACCTGCTCAATCAGTTTGGCGATTCAACCGTGTTCGACCTGGACGGCGCGGGCAAGCCACCCCGGCTGGCGGTCAGCACTGACTCATTCGTGATTAGCCCGCTGTTCTTCCCCGGCGGCAATATCGGGGAACTGGCGGTCAACGGCACGGTGAACGATGTCGCTATGAGCGGCGCGACTCCGCTCTACCTGAGCGCCGGGTTCATCCTGGAAGAAGGGCTGCCGCTGGACGACCTGGGGCGCATTATGACCTCGTTCGGCGCGGCGGCGGAAACGGCTGACGTCAAGGTCATCGCGGCGGATACCAAAGTCGTGAATCGCGGACATGGCGACGGCCTGTATATCAATACCACCGGATTCGGTGTCATCCCCGAAGGCGTACACATCGCCGCGAACCGGGCACGCCCCGGCGATGCCATCCTTGTTAGCGGCACGATGGGCGATCACGGCGTGACCATTATGTCCGTGCGGGAAGGGCTGGGCTTTGAGTCGGAAATCAGCAGCGATACCGCCCCGCTGCATGGGCTGGTCGCGGACATGCTGGCGGTCACCAAAGAGCTTCATGTGCTGCGAGACGCCACACGCGGCGGTCTTTCTGCCGTGCTGAACGAGTTGGCAACGGCTTCCGGCGTGGGTATCGAGTTCGAGGAAAACCGTGTGCCCGTCAACCTGGCGGTGCAGGCCGCCTGTGAAATGCTGGGGTTAGACCCGCTGTATGTCGCCAATGAAGGCAAACTCGTCGCTATCCTCCCGGCGGAACACGCCGAGACCGTCTTGGCCGCCATGCGGGCGCATCCCCTCGGACGCAACGCAGCGATTATCGGCAAGGTGGTGGATGCGCACCCGCGCATCGTGCTGGCGCGTACCGGTATCGGCGGGACTCGCGTGGTAGACCTCCCGGCGGGTGAACTGCTGCCGCGCATCTGCTAAACACCGGACGCTAGTCCGCCGCACCTTCGGCTGGTGCAGGCTGCGCTGCGGGTTGGCGCAGCCATTGATAGAGGAATCCGCCGATTGCCGCGCCGATGAGTGGGGCGACAATATAAATCCACTGATCGGTACCTACCCCTGCGACCAGCGCCGGGCCGATTGACCGCGCCGGATTCATGGACGCGCCACTGATCGGCCCGCCCCACAGAGCGTCCAGCGCGACGGTTGCGCCAATGGCGATAGCGGCAATTTCGCCGACTGCCCGGGTATCGGTGGCAACCGCAATAATCACGAACATCAGCATGGCAGTGAGCAGAACCTCCAGGCCGAAGGATGCGCCTACCGAACCGGCAGGCTGTGTCGCGCCCAGCGTAGCAACATCACCGATTACCACACGCAGCGTTAATGCGCCGGATACTGCCCCCAACACCTGGCCGCCCACATAAAATGGCACATCGCGCCAGGGGAAATGCCGTGTCAGCGCAAAAGCGACGGTCACGGAGGGGTTGAAGTGTGCGCCGGAGATATGTCCGGTAGCGGCGATCATCACCATGATGACCAGCCCGAAAGTCAATGCGATGCCCGTATGCCCCAGAGCGCCGGTTTGCGTATTCACCATGATCGCGCCGCAGCCCGCCGTCACCAGGGCGTAGGTGCCGAACAGTTCCGCGCCTGCCCGCCGTAAGAGACCCTTTTCCATCGCCATACCTTAACCGCGCCCATTACGCAGCATCTGCGCGAATTCATCCGGCATTCCCTCCGCCGCCTCAATGGCCGCCGCTGCCCGTTCGACATCATAAGGCACACGGACAAACTCAACGGTTAGATTTTTATCCTCGGCGGATAACACGATATAGCAGGCATCGCGGTTGTTATCTTTAGGTTTGCCCACGCTGCCCGCATTGATGATGTGTCGCCCGCTTGGCAGCACCTTATGATACGGCAGATGCGTATGCCCGCACACCAGCACGTCAGCGTCTACCCCGTTCATGATACGTTCGAAATAGTCGTCGGGACGATCTTCAAACAGGTACTCGTTGACTTTACGCGGGCTACCATGTACCAGCAGCACTTTCAGCCCGTCAAGCTGTACCGGGATGTGCGCCGGGAGACTCCGCAGATAGGCCTTGTTTTCGGCAGTGGTGTGGGCGTTCGTCCAGGCGATAGACTGTTCGCCGCGCTTCTGATCGGCCTCCAGCTTGTAGGCGCAGCCGCAGTCGGCGCTGTCGTTGCCAACGCCCTGATCGTAGTTGCCCATCAGGGTTGGGATACCGCGTTCCCGCACCGTCTGAATCACCTCATTGGGAAACGTGCCATAACCCACCAGGTCACCCAGGCAGTACAGATTCTCCAAGCTGCGTTGTTCCATATCCGCAAAAACCGCTTCAAGTGCCGGGAGATTGCCATGAACATCACCAAAAGTCGTCAAGGATTCGGTCAAAGCTGTGCTCCTGTTTTTAGCTCGGTCAGGAAATGGTGGATGCGGGTGCTCAGCCGCTGTGCCGTCTCGGAAAAAGCCTGCCGGCGTTCCGCCGCATCCTGAATTGCTGCCGGGTCGGGGAATCCCCAGTGGATGTGCTGGCCGTCGCCGGGGAATGTGGGGCAGACTTCCCGCGCCTGGTCACAGACGGTGATTACGGCGTCGAATGGCTGCCCGGCCAGTTCATCGAAGCCTTTCGAATACTGCGAACGAATGTCAATGCCGAGGGCATCCATCGTGCGAATTGCCTCCGGGTGGATCCCGCCTGGCGCGCTCCCGGCACTATGGACCTCAATCTGCCCGTCGCTGAGATCGCGCATCAGGCCTTCGGCCATCTGGCTGCGGGCGCTGTTGTGGGTGCAGACAAACAACACTTTCGGCCTTGCCCCTAACGCCGCATCCTCTTCACTCCCACCTATCACAGCCGGGTGGATAGCCGCCCCGGCTTCCCGGTACAGTGTGCCCAGGTAATCCAGGTCGAGGCTGTAATAGGTGTCGCGCCCGTCAGCCTCGCTGCGGCGCACCGTGACCAGATGCCCCTTACGGAGCTGCCTGAGATGGTATGACACCAGGTTCAGAGGATGTTCTACCAGTGCCACCAGTTCATTGACGCGGTAATCGCCAATCGCCAGCGCCTGGACGATCTGCCAGCGCAGGTCGTGCGCCAGCAGTTTAAGGATTTCGGGTGGTTTATCCATTTTCATGCCGTCTCTAACTCGCCCACCCACGCTTTGATCCTTCCCTCGATCTGATCACGTACCTGGCGGAACTGCTTCATGATTTCCTCGTCACTGCCAGTAGCCGCTGCCGGATCATCAAACGGCCAGTGCAGTTTAGTGCCAAGATGCCAGAGGGCAGCCGGGCAATTCTTATCAGCTTGGGCGCATACGGTAATGACATAACGGAAATGCTTCTGTCCCATATAAGTCTTGACGGAATCCGAGGTGTGATGGCGGATGTCAAGCCCAACCTCATCCATCACCCGAATTGTATAAGGATTGATCCCTTTCGGCTCAAGCCCCGCGCTGAAAACCTCAAAGCGATCCCCGGCATACTTGCGAAGAAAGGCTTCTGCTATCTGTGATCGTGCCGAGTTTCCCGTACAAAGAAACAACACATTCGCTTTAGCCATGTCATATACTCCAACTTAAATTGATACAATCTATTTTGAACTATTTACCTAAGCATACCATGCGTACCCCGCCAGAGTCAAGCAAAAAGACCATCGGTCAGGATGGTCTTTTCACACTGCCCATAGCGAAATTTAGACTACACAACCAGGTTAAAAAGATAGCCCGTCACAACAATGCTGGCGGCTACCACGCCGATAAAAATGGCGATCAGGCGTGGTTTCAGCACCTTCCGCAGGATAATCATCTCCGGCAGGCTCAGCGCAACCACCGACATCATGAATGCCAGCACCGTCCCCAGCGCCGCACCTTTGCCCAGCATGGCGCTCACGATAGGAATCACCCCCGCCGCATTGGAATACAGCGGGATACCGAGCAGCACCGCCGCCGGGACTGACCACCAGGTATCCTGCCCCATGATGCCGGTCAGGGCATCCTCAGGGATGAATCCATGAATGAATGCCCCGATTCCAATTCCGATGATAACAAACAGCCACACCTTGCCGACAATCTCACGGGTCTTTTCGGCGGCCTCTTCAAACCGTTCTAACCAGGTCGGTTTCTCTTCAACCAGTCCGACTGCCGCTCTGTTCGCCCGAACCTGGAAAACAAACTCCTCGACATAACGCTCCAGCTTCAACCGCCCCAGGATCATCCCGGCAACAACGCCGATCACGACGCCAGAAACCAGATACATCAGCGCCACCTGCCAGCCAAACAGCCCCAGCAGCAGCACGAAAGCCACCTCATTCATGATGGGTGACGTGATAAGGAACGAAAACGTGATTCCCAGCGGAATACCGGCCTGGACAAACCCGATGAACAGCGGCACCGATGAACACGAACAGAACGGCGTAATCGCGCCGAAGAGCGAGGCCATCACATTACCGACGCCTTCGCCACGTTTTTCCACAACTGCCCGCACCTTTTCCGTATTGATAAAGGTCTGCGCCAGCGTGATGAGAAAAATCATTCCGGTCAGCAGCAGCAGAATCTTGGGGACATCGTAGATGAAGAAGTTGAGTGACTGCCCTGCCGCGCTCTCACGGCTCAGTCCGAGCAGCGTGTACGTCAGCCAGTCCGCGACAGCTTGCAGGTTGTTGTAGAGAATCACCCAGACCAGCGCCACCAGCCCTACCAACAGGAAGGCGCGGCGATCCGAGTTAATCTTCAGAAAATGCTGTGTATTGGTAGCCATACTGCACCTGTATTCAGAAACATGAATATAAAATGACGAAGATAAAGCCCTGCCAGGTGACAGGGCTGTTTGCTCTGTGGTCAGGCTGATTCGCGCTGGTGTGCCCAGGTTACGATCTGGTCGTGTTTGGGGATTCTGCCGCTGGATAGCACTTCTTCGTTCATAACCAGCGCCGGGGTACTCATCACACCATAGGCAGCGATATCGGCAAACTCCGTCACTTTGATGAGTTCATAACCAATGCCCGCTTCGTCCAGAGCAGCGCGTGTTTCGCGTTCCAATCGCTGGCAGTTGGGGCAGCCCGAACCTAATACCTTGACTTGCAACATGGTCTTGCTCTCCTGATTATCCAATTTCGGCGATAAGCACCGTCGAACAAGCCGGACAGGTACACCCTTCGAGGATTTCCAACCCACTCGAATCGTGCGCCCCATACAGCAAATCGAGAACCTCTGCTGCCTGTTCATCCACAAGGCTGTAGAACACCTGCAAACCATCTTTTCGGGACTCAACCAGCCCGGCATCGCGCAGCACCATCAACTGCTGAGAGATATACGCCTGCCGTTTACCCAACAGCCTTTCGATGTGGCAGACACAGGTTTCACCCCGGCGCAGCATATCCAGAATGTGCAGCCGTACCGGATGACCCATCACTTTGAGCAAGGCAGCATGTTTCGTGTACTTGTTCACGGGATCACCTGAATACATTCATAAACCTGAATATAGCATACTCAAACTACAATAAAAATGCAAGCACTGCGTATGCCGGTGAAGTGTTATCCCCTGCGTTGCAGCAGTTCGTCCACTTCATTTCGGTAAGGCATACTGGCCGCTGCGCCGGGGCGAGTGACGGAAACCGCCGCCGCCGCGCCCGCGAATGCCAGGGCCTCCGGCAGTTCCATACCCTCCGCAAGAGCAACCGCTAACCCGGCATTAAAGGCATCCCCCGCGCCCACCGCATCCATGACATTCACCTTATAGGCACTGCTGCTGCCCTGCCCTGCCCGCCGGAACCAGGCCGCGCCCTGCGCACCCAAGGTGACCACGACGGTCTGCTTTTCTGAACTTATCAGGGAACGAGCTGCATCGGGTACGGACAGCCCCTGGTTGCCGGTCAGGGTTTGCAGTTCAGTCTGGTTAGGCGTCAGGAAATCGGCCAGTGCCAGCATCTCGGCGGGCAGCGGTACCGCCGGAGCAGGATTCAGGATCGTAATCACACCGGCTTTTTTGGCAGCACGCAGGGCATATTCCACCGCATCAAGATTGGTTTCGAGCTGTACCATCAACACGTCAGCCCTCTCAATCACCGCCGCCGCCGCATCAATATCACCGTGCGTCACCGCGAGGTTGGCACCCAGCGCCACCATGATGATGTTCTCGCCCGATTCCTCAACGGCTATCGAGGCGATGCCGGTTGCCCTGGCGGAGTCCCGACTCACATAGTCGCTTTTTACTCCCTCTTTTTGCCACAGTTCAAAACCGATGTTAGCGAATGAATCAATTCCAACCCGCCCGACGAAAGTGACATCTCCATCCAGGCGGGCGGCGGCCACAGCCTGGTTCGAGCCTTTGCCACCGGGGCCGGTGGCGAAGCGGCGCCCCGAAATGGTTTCACCAGGAGCGGGCAAACGATCAACATACATGACCAGATCAGCGTTAAAACTGCCAAGTACCACGATTTTAGGGCGCGTCATTGAGACCATTCAGCGTTTTGCTCCGGGTTTGGGGGCAAAGCGCCAACCTCCTTTCAGATTAAGCCGGTACGTTATGAAGAAAAACATGATGCATGATGCCAGGGCATCTTATCCCCCGAATTCCTGCAACACCTTCCGCGAAATCACCATCCGCTGAATCTCACTGGTGCCCTCGCCAATCGTCATCAGGCGCTGGTCACGGTAAATCCGCTCCACCGGGAACTCGCGGCTGTAACCATAACTCCCATGAATCTGGATGGCATTGCGCGCGGTTTTCTCGGCCACTTCTGTCGCCATCAGCTTGCCCATCGCGGCGGCCTTACTGAAGTCCCGGCCCTGGTCTTTCAACCAGGCAGCCCGCCACACCAGCAGCCGCGCCGCATCAATTTCCATCGCCGCATCCGCGATCATCCACTGTATCGCCTGGTGTTCGGCTATTGGCTTGCCGAATGTCCGCCGCTGCTGGGCATACTTCACCGCTTCTTCAAAAGCCGCCTGCGCCAGCCCAACACTGATCGCCCCGATTCCGATACGCCCGCCATCGAGAATCTGCATCGTCTGGTGGAAACCGCGCCCTTCTGTCCCCAGGGTGGCATCCAGTGGCACACGTACACCGTCGAAACTCAGCATCTGGGTGGGCGACCCTTTCAGCCCCATCTTTTTCTCCGGGGCGTGGATGGTGAAACCTTCCGTCCCCGGTTCAACCAGAATCATACTGAAACCGCGCGTACCGGTTTCCTTATCGGTGCGTACCAGTGTCACGATCACCGGGGCGAAACGGGGGTTAGTGATCCATGCCTTACTGCCGTCAATAATCCAGCTATCTCCCTCTTTAACCGCTGCGGTGCGTACCCCGCCCGCCAGGTCAGAACCTGCGCCCGCTTCGGTCAGCGCCAGCGCACCCAGGACTTCGCCGCTGGTGAGTTTAGGCAGGTAACGTTCTTTCTGCGCCGCCGTCCCCCAATTAACAATCGGCGCACAGCCCAGCCCGTTATGCGCCGCCAGCGAAAGCGCTGTCGAACCGCAGGCACGCCCCAATTCCTCCAGGGCAATCGCCGCGCTCACCGTATCCAGCCCGGCCCCGCCGTATTCCTCCGGCACTTGCAGCCCGGTCAGGCCAAGTTCCGGCATTTTGCGGATCGCCTCCCAGCGCATCTCGCCGGTTTCATCTACTTCGGCGGCGTAGGGCCTGAGTTCTTTTTCGCAAAAATCCCGAACCGCCCGTTGGTACATCCGTTGTTCGCTGTTCAATTCAAAATCCACGAAGCACCTCAATGAAAAACCCATTTTTCAGACACTTTTACGCTAACTATACCACCAGGCCGGAGCAGTTCAAAAAGACCGGAAGCTGCAAAATGCGCTGAGGCTTGAGTGCTGAGTCAAAAACGGTACAATCAATCGGAACGGGACGTTAGAGACAGTGAACCCGGTACCCAGAAGGGCAGATAACATGACCAATCCCTACCAATTTCTCGAAAACATCGCCGACCCGGCAGCGATCCCGACGGAGGGCATCCTCAGCCGCACGATTCACGATGATGACCAGGTGCGGGCCGTGCTGTTCGGCTTCGCGCCCGGCGAGGAACTTTCCGAGCATACGGCGTCCATGCCAGCCATCATCCACATCCTGCATGGCGAAGCGCGGCTCACGCTGGGCGAAGCGGCGATGGACGCGGGTACAGGCGCATGGGCGCACATGGCCGCCAACCTGCCCCACAGTGTCCACGCCAGAACGCCGGTTGCCATGCTTCTCCTGATGCTGAAGCGTCAATCATGACCGCTACAACCACAACGCCGCAGATCAAACTCAAGACAGTCGCGCTGCCAGCGGAACACGGTGGCTGGGGTTTTCTGCTCGAACCGATCTTGCTGGGACTGCTGGTTGCGCCATCCTGGGCGGGGCTGCTGATCGGCCTGGGCATGTTCGCTATGTTCCTCACCCGCCATCCGTTGAAAATGGCTGTAAATGACCGGAGACGCGGACGGCGTTATGTTCGAACTGCGCTGGCGGAACGGTTCGTGGTGGCCTACAGCGCGGCGATCCTGGCCTTCCTGGCGGGGGCGCTGCTTTTGACTGACCTCACGGTTTTCCTGCCGCTGGCACTGGCGCTCCCGTTGATGGTCATCCAGCTTTACTATGATCTCACGAATCGCAGCCGTTCCGTGCTCCCTGAACTCATCGGGCCGGTTGGCCTGGCGGCAGCCAGCAGCAGTATCGCGCTGGCCGGTGGCTGGGCATTGGCGGACGCGCTGCCATTATGGGGCATCATCGCGGCGCGCGCCGTGCCTTCGGTGCTGTATGTCCGCGCCCGACTGCGTCTGGAACATGGCAAGCCGGTATCAGCCTGGCCGTCGCTGGCGGCGCACCTGCTGGGGATGGCCGGCGTGGTGCTCCTGGCCGCACTGGGCGATGCGCCCTGGCTGCCCATCATCGTGTTTGTCCTGCTATTGGGGCGGGCGGCGCTGGGGTTGTCGTCCCGGCGTAAGTCCGTCGCGCCTAAGGTCATCGGCTTCCGGGAAATCGCTTACGGGCTGCTGGTGGTCGCCTCAACAGCGGCGGGTTATGCGGCAGGGATATAGGCGATTAGCGCATTCCGGCGCTTGTGGGCATAATAGGCTCAAACACGATGCATCAGAGTTGGTAGCCCCACAATGAAACCCAAACGACCTTTTGGCGTCACGGTTATCGCGCTGCTCCTCACAATTTACGGCCTGGCAATTCTGGGGTCATTTGCCCTTGTTACCCGCACCAACACCCTACATGAACTGGTGCGCACGGACTATGAGTTCGCCGGGCTGCTGCTGGATGTCTTTGGGCTGGTCATCGCGTTTGGCCTATGGCGGCTGCGGCGCTGGGCGTGGCTGGCGCTCATGCTGAGTCTGGGCGTGACGATGGCGCTCTACCTGGGCGCGTATCTTGCCGGGCAGCCTCCGTATATCTCCATGCTCATCAAAGTTGTGATGGTCTTTTACCTCAACCAGAGTGAAGTCCGCCAGGCCTTCGGGCATCATGGCCGCATCCTGCCCGCCATGGAGGCCGCACATGAATGATCTCGAACTCCTCCGCCTGTACGAACCGGTTGTTCGCTATACCCGGGGTGAGATGTTTTTCCCCTGTGCGATTGGCCCCTATGTCCAGCAGTGCAGCTTATGGATGCGCGATCAGAATGGTCTTGAATCTCAACTGGTGGCCCCAGGGCTTCTGACTGCCGCCCGACTGGCCGCTGCCACCGAAATTCCACCCGGACACACGCTCTATCTGCGTTTTGTGCGCGAACCGCTGGATGGCCCGGACTACCAGAAATGGCGACAGACCAGTGATATTGAGCCATTCACCGCGCCGGGACGATTGGCGCGAGTCGGGCTGACTGCCCGCCTGATGGACGCCGCTTTCGACCTGTCGCTGCTGGTACGTGGTCGCGTCCCCGGCGGCACAACCGCTGCCGCCCACCAGCAGTATACGGCACTCCACCAAACCGACCCGCGCCGGGTGTATTATGGGCGCGTTGTGCGGGACGGCGGCTATATCGTCCTGCATTACCTGTTCTTTTATGCCATGAACAACTGGCGCTCCACATTTCATGGCGTCAATGACCACGAGGCCGACTGGGAACAGGTCTTTGTCTACCTTTCCGCCGGAGAGAACGATAGACTCGTGCCCTGCTGGGTGGCTTATGCCTCGCATGATTTTTCCGGGGACGATTTGCGCCGCCGCTGGGATGACCCTTATTTACAGAAAGTCAACGGCACACACCCGGTAATTTACGCCGGCGCCGGTTCGCACGCCAGCTACTTCCAGCCGGGCGAATACCTGATGAAAGTGCAACCTGCGTTCCTCTTGCCCCTGAAGAACCTCTCACTTTCGCTGCGCCGCTTCTGGAATGAGCGTCTCGGCCAGGGCGACCCCACAGGGCTAACCAACCAGATTGAGGCGATTTTCAGTGTGCCATTCGTGGACTATGCGCGGGGCGATGGTCTGGCAATCGGGCCAGGACAGCCAGATGAGTGGTCGCCGGTACTGCTCCATGGTGAGATTGGCTGGGTGGAAGGTTACCGTGGCCTGTGGGGGCTGGATACCAAAGACCCATTGGGCGGCGAACGTGCCCCCGCCGGGCCGAAATACAGCCGTGACGGCACTATCCGCCAGTCGTGGCATAACCCGCTCGGGTGGGCCGGGCTGCACAAGGTCGCTCCACAACGCGACGCTGCCCGGCGTCTGGCTGACCATGTTCAGTCCTTAGAAGTCGCCATGCAGGTATTGAACGCCAGTATCGAGACACTGCGCGACGAGATGCGCCTGCTTGACCTTGAAGTCCGCGCCTTGCACGCCACCGATTATATGGCAAAGCTCCACGACGCCCGCCAGGCCAAGCTCATCCAGCACGAGATCGAGTTGAATGCTCAGTATACCCGCCGGGCGGAAATTGGCGAAACGCTGGCCGCCTCCCGCGAGTACCTTCAGCAGCTTGAGGCCGGGAACCTGGGCGACCCGACAGCGCACATCCACCACCAACACAAACCTGAACCGCCCATGCCCAATCACAGCCGGATCGTTGAATTCTGGGCAGCGGTCAGCGCCGGGCTGATGCTGCTGGTTTTCGCGCTCTCGCTCATTATTGACCCCGGTAACTGGCTGGTGCGGGTCGGGCTGGTTGTCGCGTTGTTCTTCGTCATTGAAGCCACCCTGCGCGGCCACTTAGTCAACCTCCTGCTGAGTGTCACGATTATCCTGGGAGGCATCACCGCGCTGCTGCTTATCTGGGACTTCCTGGGCTGGGTCGTGTTTATCGCGCTGATCCTGACCGCCCGCCTGCTGATCGCCGAGAATCTGCGTGAACTCAGCGGGCATTAGCCACCCCCACAAACCCCGAATCTGTTGGATTTCTAATACAGGATCGGTAAGTAATCCGTGCCTGTCTGCGTCCATATACCAGGCAGCAAAAATCAGGCTGTCAAGATGGATATGATGCTGGAAGAACATTGCACTATAATCAGGGATAACGTTCTGAGAGCAGAGTGATAGAGGACAGTATGCAGGGGCCAGTCGTAATAACCGATACCACATTAGACAATGTTCTAAACGGAGACAAGCCCGTTTTTATCCTATTTTCCAATGGTAATGGACTGCGCGGGGATTTCACCAGTGCCTTTAAGAAGGCCGCGAGTGAAAACGCAAAGTATATCTTTGGGCAGGTTGATCCCAGCCAGAATCCGCAAGCGGCCACCCGCTTCGGAGTAGGGGATAAACCCATTCTTGTGGGCTGGTACAACGGCCAGGAAATCGTGCGCCGCAGCCGCCCCTGGGGAACGGATGTCCCACTCGCCATCGAGAAAATGCAGGCCGCCCTGACGGCCAACCAGCCTGATACATCACCTAATTCGTTAGCTGAACAGCAAAGTGAGCAAAAACCTGTGAATAACCAACCCAACAACAAACCCATACACGTGACCGACGCCACCTTTGAGGCCGAAGTACTCGAATATTCCAACACGATGCCGGTTATCATTGACTACTGGGCGGAATGGTGTGGTCCGTGCCGGATGGTCGCCCCCATCCTGGAAAAACTGGCGGAAGAATTCGCCGGGCAGATTCGCGTCGCCAAAGTGGATGTGGATAACAACCCCGGCCTGTCACAGGCTTTCAAGATCATGAGCATTCCGACTATCATGATTGTCAAGCAGCGCACCATCGTTTTCAGCCAGCCGGGCGCGCTGCCGGAATCAGCCTTCAAGGACCTGGCGCAGCAGGCTATCGCCCTGCAGTTGCCCCCCCGTGAAGAGGAAGAAGAAGCCGGAGAGCCGGTTCAGGAGTAAATTCTCCGGCGCAAAAATCCGCTTAAGCTGGTACAATGCCTCGTCAACAGTTATTGATGAGGCATTTTGATTCAAGGCCGCGTTTTATTATGCAGACAAACCACATTTTCATTCTGATTCACAGCCCGCTGGCTGGCCCGCTCACCTGGGGCGTGGTTGCCAATGAACTCCACCAGAGCAACATTGAGGCGGGTCTGGTCGTTCTGTCCAGGCCCGTAAACGCACCCTACTATACTCAACAGGCGGAAAGCATCGCCAAAGTCGTGAACGAACTGCCAGCCCACAGCCTGCCTATCCTGGTCGGACACAGCGGCGCGGGTGTCCTGCTCCCGGCGGCGCGGCAGATGATCGAGCGCCCGATTTACGGGTACATCCTGGTAGATTCAGACATTCCACGGGACGGCAAGAGCCGTCTCGACCTGTTCAGCGACCCGGCGGAAGCTGAACAACTACGGAAGTCCGCCGACAACGGCAAACTGCCCGCATGGAGCGAGGCTGAACTGCGGGAGGTAATCGCCCCGCCGCTGATGCGCGAGATGGTCGCCGCCGAGGTGCGCCCGACTCCGCTGGCGCTCTACGAAGAACCGATTCAGGTTTCACCGGATTGGCCCGACGCCCCTTGCGGGTATATCCAGTTCAGCCCGGCGTATGAAACCGCCTGCCAGCAGGCTAAACACAACAACTGGGAAACACATATCCTGCCCGGCACGCATTTTCACATGCTCAACCGCGCCGGAGAAGTCGCAAATACGCTGGTAAAAATCGTCAACGCCTGGGAGAAACATAACGCATGACTCAACAAGCACAGATGTTTGTTCCGCAAAATGACCCGAACGCCCGGCTGGGCTACTGGCTGCACCTCCCCGCGAACTATGCACCTGCATCGGGGGAACCCTGGCCGCTTATCCTTTTCCTGCACGGGATGGGGGAGCGCGGAGATAACCTGGAACTGGTGAAGATTCACGGCATTGCCAATGTGGTTGAAAACCAGCCAGACTTCCCATTCATCACCGTGTCGCCCCAATGCCCGGATACCGTTACATGGGCACCGGACGAACTCGACCATCTGAACGCCCTGCTGGATGACATTATCACCCGTTATGCAGTTGATACCAGCCGGATATACCTGACCGGGCTGAGCATGGGCGGGTTTGGCACATGGTATCTGGCTGCCCGGAACCCGGAGCGCTTCGCGGCTATCGCGCCGATCTGTGGTGGCGGCCCGGTCAAAGATGCACACCGGTTACACAAAACACCCATCTGGGCATTTCATGGGGCGCAGGATGATGTTGTCCCGTTGAGCAGGTCCGAAGAGATGGTGGCAGCGGTGCGCGCTGCCGGGGGCAATCCACGCCTCACCGTTTACCCGGAAGCGAACCACAATTCATGGACACAGACCTACGATAATCCGACGTTGTATACCTGGTTTATGGAACACAAACTGACATCGTAGCCAATCCAACCGGCATCCAACATACCAGAGGATCACGCTGTCATGTACCACTGTAAGGGATACCCCGTTCAACTCATCCTGTTCGATATTGATGGCACACTGCTGTGGCCGAAGGGCGCTGGCCGGGAATCCACCCGCGCCGCCATGCGAGAGGTCTTCGGGGGCGAGGGCAGCCTGGATGACCATCACTTCGGCGGTAAAACTGACTGGTTCACATTGTCGGAACTCCTGCGCGATTCCGGGTTGAATGCTCAGGAGATTGGTCGCCGGATGCCGGAGTACGAGCGGGTGATTGCCCATCATTTAGGGGGGATGATCGCGGATTTCCCAATCGCGCCGTGCCCAGGGGCGCTGGACCTGGTGCGCCGGCTGGTGGCACAAAATACGCTTCTGCTGGGCATCATCACCGGGAATGTTTCGACAACCGCACCGCTCAAACTACGCGCCGCCGGTTTTGACCCAGCCTGGTTTGCCGTGGGGGCGTATGGGAGCGAATCAACAGACCGCAACGACCTGCCCTTCCTGGCGCTGGAACGGGCGGAGCGACTGCGCGGGCATCCCATCCCGGCGCAAAGTGTCATTGTGGTGGGCGATACCCCGGCGGACGTGGCCTGTGCGCGAGCGGTAGGCGCGGTGGCTGTCGCGGTGCAGACCGGCTTCAGCAACCAGGAGAGCCTGGAAGCAGCGCAACCGGATTATCTGCTGGACGACCTGACCTCGTTTTTCACCCACGTCATCACCGGGAAAGCGCGGGCGGGCAGGTAGGGCGTTAGCAGGCGCGCTTAGGCAAAATTAACGAAAAATGAGAAATTCCAACCCGCCAGCGCGGGTTAATAGTAATATTAGAGATAGAGGCCAAGCAGTCTGAGGTGGATTTTCTCTTAGACAGTATGTTGGTGAAGTGAATAAGGCCTGATTATAGAAAATATTTACACGAACATGCCCCATCCTGCCCACTCTGTCACGCGGGTTGATGTTTGTTATTTCATTGGAGAATGTTTTCATGACGCAGTTTGCCCCCGATACGAGCGACGCGGCACTCATTCAATTTGTCCGCGAAAATGATCTTGATGCGCTGGGTGTGCTGTTTGATCGCTACTACCAGCAAATTTACCGGGCAGCCGTTTCAATTACGCAAGACGACGCGGCTGCTGAGGACATCACACAAGATTGTTTTTTGAAGATTCATCGTTATGCCAACCGGATTGATACCAATTTACCGTTAGCCCCCTGGCTATACCGGGTGACAGTGAACCTCAGTTATACTTGGGTGTCTCGGCGGAACAAACGGCGGGTCTCACTGGAAGCAGTGATTGACCGGTTGATGTGCCCGGTCTGGCAGTCGCCGGATCATCTTGCCGAGTACGCCGATATGCAGGCACAAGTCCGCCAGGCGATTAAAGAGCTTTCGTTTAACCAGCGCGTGGTGGTCGTTCTGCACTATCTGAACGGGTTAAGCCTGGACGAGATTGCCGAAACGCTCAACTGCCCGGTAGGCACTGTAAAGAGCCGTTTACACTATGCCAGGGAAAATCTTCGGCGCCGCCTTGACGCGGTGAACTGGTCGCAAGAGATGGGGATTACCGCTCATGGATTTGCAGGATAGGAAGACTTTAGACTCCCGGATACGTTCGGCGTTGAGTACGCAAGCGAACCCGACACCCGCGCACCAGGCGTATCTCCGGGAGCGTCTGCTGGACCGGGCAAGCCAGCAAGCCATCCTCCCGCCTTCACCTTTCGCACGGTTGAAGCGTAACCTGATGGCCGGTCTATACCGGACACAGGATATGTTTCACCTGCTGGGCGTGTTGTTCATGGAAGATGACCGCTACCACCGGGCGTATTATCAACGCGCCATTGATGTCTCCTACTACACCCGTAAACACAAGCTGGGGCGGCTGGCCGGGGACTATCTTGAGCCGCTGCGCTATAATATGATGAAGATCAACGTGTATTAGGCCGCTGGGCTGCGTAATTTTAAAAAGCAAATCCCCTCAGGCGAGGGGATTTTTCGTTTATCGTGTCAGGCAAGGCTGGTTGGGAGGAAACCCCGCTAATCCGAAGCGGGTTCGGCCTCGGCCTGGGCTTTGCGTTTAGCGACCTGCACCTGGATGGCTTCGATGGCGGTGCGGACATGCCCCGCGTTCTCTACGCCCAATGCCTGCTCCAACCTTTCCAGCGTTTCTACCAGGATTTCGAATACATACGGGCCTTCCGACGGCGCGACATGCAGAACCGAAAAGAGGGTCTCGTTGGCTTCTTCGACCTTGCCCAGCGCCAGCCGGGAAGTCAGCAGGTCAGCATAGGCCCAATAGTTATCCACGTCCGCCTGGACCTCACCTTTCGCCAACTGCTCCACCCGTTCGTAGGTCTGGATCATGGCGTCCTTGTTCTGAGTCTGGAGGTAGAGCAACGCCAGGTTGCTGAAGGCATAAGACGACTGCGGGGTGATGGCAGCGGCCTTTTCATAGGCGTCAATCGCTTCCGGAATCTGGCCGCGCCGCCGGTAGAGGCCGCCTAATGATCCCCACCAGGATTCGCCGTCGTCGTCTACCAGTTTGGGCGAGGCGGTGAGCGCCTGGAGCAGATACGACTCCGCCCGGTTGAGGGTCTGGTTGCGTTCCGACCCGGCCTGCATTTTCTCGCCAATCCGCCGGTTGACATACCCCAGCCCGGCCAGCGCCGGGGCAAAATCCGCCTCAATTCCCAGCGCCATGTTCAGGTATCTCTGGGCGTCATCCAGCATCCCGGCCTGGGTATATACATAGCCGACGCGGTAGCAGGCGATGAGATTGGATGGATCGAGTTCCAGCGCCCGGCGATAGGTATCAATCGCGCCGGTGAAGTCCTGGGATTTGTACTGGCGTTCGCCCAGGGGCATGAAGGACATAGCGAGATTGGCGCGGGCGGCTTTCTCGCGCTGGTCTTCAACGATGGCCTGTAAGTCTTCGCGGATAGCGACCAGTTCGGCCTGGCGAGCTTTCATTTCATCGGAGAAGCGCTGGAGGGCCTGGTCGAGTTCCTCCTGGACGCGCTGGCGAGCATCTTCCAGTTCTTTGGTCACGTTCGTGCGGGTTTCCTCGACCTGGGCGCGAGCAGAATTCAAGCCCCGGAAACCAACGGCGCCACCAGCCACCGCCAGGATGGTGCCGACGATACTCAACACTGAGACGATCAGGCCAACGCCCTCGAATATCCCCAGGATATTGATGGCGCGATCAAATTCATATTTGGCTTCTTCAGCGGACTGGGTCACCTGCTGGAAAAGCTCATCCATTTCTTCCGGCGTGCGGGTAGGCTGTGCGTCCGCCGCGCCGGTATCCGCCGTATCCTGCGCCGAGGCCACCGGCAGACCAACGAGCAGGATTGCGATAAGAACCATAATCCAAGATAAGCGCCGCATTTCGCTGCACTCCTGATTACACGAACAAGTGGTTTGATTATAACAACATTGCGGAGATGGGGAAACCAGTTAGCGGGGTTTTGCCGCAAGTCTGGGATGTGCTGCGAGTGCCGCGATTGCAGTAATCCTCCCGTGAGTGGAGATGTACCTGTGCTGCAAAAGGCGCGAGGTTGCTGCAAAAGGGCTGCTGGCCGCTGGCCGCTGGCTGAGGGGGCTGACCGTGCTGAGGCCTGGGGAGAATCTGATCACTGGGAGACGACCACCGATGACTAATCTACAGGATTACGATAGCACACTTATGGGCAAAAGGGGTGAATCTTTGTTAGAAGATTTGTTCAGTATTTGGCAGTCCGGGGGCTGTATTTTATCTATCAGACACCATGCACCGTAATCTTTACGGTTGAGTCGCGATATGTGCCCTATCATAACAGTAGACAACCAATTCGATCAGATGACAGGCATTTACACTTGATTGAAGCTGAACGACAGCGTCACTGCGTACTGGTCGGATGAAAGGGACAAAAGAACAATGGTAACCTGGATCGTCATCCTTGGGCTGGTACTGATCGTCGTATATGACGTGACTGAACAACGGAAGTGGGAACAATTAGCGCGGCAGGACAGGCGGCGGCGGGCGGCGCAGAAGTATTTTGCGCTGCATGGTCACCTGCAACCCGGATTCGATGCTGACGGAAACGAAATCGAACCCAGCGCCGAAACACTAAAACCGTATTCTGAGCGGGAACGTCGCTATCCTGCCACCAACAAACAATAGGTTACGGTTAGCCGACTGCGCCTGGCTCGTCGTCCGATTCTGACGGGAGCGGCCAGGTTTCCAACTGCGGCGGTGCGGCGGTGCCTGCGGGGGCGGCTTCCCCATTCGTGCTCATGGCATTGCCCACATTCACAGTCACCGGCGGCGTGGAGACATTGATGGGCGCATTCACCGATGGCGCGGCAGCCGACGAACTCCCCCCGGTCAGGCGGCGCAGCAGGTCGAACCAGAAAGGCGCACCCTGGGCAATCGCAATTGCCGTCAGAACCCATCCCGCAAGCTTACTGACGAGCAGCCCTAACCAACCGGGATTCCCCAGCGGGAGCATATTCCACACATTACGCGCATTGTCAAACGGATTGGGCAGACCGAGGTCTACCTGTGCCTGCGCTTTATCGGCATCCACCGGGACATATTCCCAGCCCAGCGGGAGTTGCAGGTTGAGCAACTGCTCATACGTGACCTGAATAGGGGCCGTATCGCCGTTCTCCGTCCCATCCTGGGGGGTGGTCGTGCCGGTCACTGCCGATTCGAGGGCGGAAGTGCTGCCCTGGGCGCTGGCGACTACGGATGCCCGCAGCACGTTGTCATCCATCAGCGCCCGTGTGATCTGGATAGTATCGGCATTCAACACGAAGGCCATCACAAAGCCGAGGATGAGCGAAATCCACTGGAGCTTCCGTTTATAGATGTCCCGGATACGGCTCATCCCATCATCAAACCAGGCCTGGACTTTACCCTGAGCGTCCTCCAGCGAAACCGCCGAGGCGATAATCGTCTCGATTGCGCCCTGGAAATGCACATTGTCAATCTGGCGGATGCCATCCAGCAGCGGGATGAGCGTGCCGCTCTTGACGTTCAACTCTCCCAGGCCATCTTCAACCTGTTCCAGCGCGTAAGAGAGCACCTGTTTGACGTTCTCGTTATCCAGCTTGAGAATCGCTTCCCGGAATTTCTTGGTGTCGGTATCGCCAAAGCTGCGCAGATCGCGGTAAAGTTCACGAATCTTCAGCTTGTCATCGTTGTTATCCATCAGGTTGATGGCTTCGTCCAGCGGGCGGTAAATCTCGTAATTGGATTTCGCCGTGAGGACACTCACCAGAGCGCTGACAAAGGTTTCCGACGGAATATAGGAGACTTTGGTGGTCTTGCCGTTGATGATTTCCTCTTTGCGCTGGGTGGTCAGTGTATCGGTGGGACGCACCTGGTCTTCCACCATGCGAATGAGGGGATGCGCCAGGATTTTGGCCTGCAAATCCTTGTCTGTCACCAGATTCATCAGGCCCTCCTTCAACTGCTCGGCACGCAAATTGAAGAAGTTCAAGATGAGCGAGTTCAACTGGGTCGCAATCAAGCTCAACAGGGTATAGGTAAAGAACAGCCCAACCGCCGCCTGCAGAATTGGTGAGTCCAGAGACATGGTTATCCCCTCCAGAGTATGCGGACGAGTCCAATTTCAACTATAACACCAATGGCGGTTTGCAACAATTTTTGCCACAGACGGAGGCCGGGCAATCGCACAGAACGGCCTTTGAAGTGTTTCGCCCAACCTTCACCGCTTCCAAACCTACGGTTCTGCCTCTCTCTATTGCACGGCGCGGGGAAAAGAGCGCAGCGAGTAGGGGTGAGGTTGGCGTGACGAATTTACGGATAGGTTTTAAGCTCGTCCAATCTGTTTGTAGTGGATCAAGATGTTCCCAGAAGCAAAGTGTCGCGTTTCGATTAGGTTAAGGTCACGCCTGGAAACCCTATCGAACAGGGACTTGCCCGCCCCCAGGATAACCGGCGTGACGATGAACAGGTACTCATCAATCAGTCCGGCGTTCGTCAACTGCTGCACAAGCGAACCGCTGCCAAATACGGTGATGTCTGTACCGGCCTCTCGCTTGAGCGCCTGGGTAATCGGGGTAACATCACCTTTGACCAGCCGCGAATTCATCCAGGTCACTCCGTCCAGCGTATTGGAGAACACCACTTTGGTCATCCGGTCGAGTTCCAGTGAGAGGCTGCGGTCATTTTCGGAAGCGGTGGGGTCTTGCCCGACCAGCGGCCAGTAGGCTGCAAACATCTGATAGGTGGATCGGCCAAACAGCACGGTATCCGCCTGCATCATTTCGTGTGAGGCTTTGTCCACTTCAGGGTCATGGATAAACCAGTCAATTTCCCCATTCGGGCCAGCGTAATAACCATCCAGCGAAACGCGGTTCAGCATCTTGATTTTCTTCATGTCCCTCTCCTTATCACTCATAAAAAGAACAAATGTTCTGGTGATGTGGATAGTGTACTCCAATGGAGACTATGATTTCAAGAGGCGATCCGGGGGATTATCAGGCCGCCCCGGCGCTGTTTTTGATTGCCGGCCTATATATTCTCATCTACAATGAAATAGTCGCGTTGTGTGGGCTGCACTGGATAAAGCTTATGGCTCAAAACCTCTCTGTATATATTGCCTACGCCCGTCGAGATGGCGCTGAACTGGCACAGCGGGTAAATTCCGGGCTTGAGTCAGAAGGGTTTCAGCCCTGGTTGGATCGCGAACGACTTGACCCCGGTGTCGAATGGCAGCAAACCATTCAGGATGCTATCAGAGACTCTCTGGCTGTTGTGTTCATTATTACCCCCGGCAGTCTCAAATCAGAGTTTATTCTTAAAGTGTACTTGGAAGCATTTGAGCGCTACAACAAGCAGGTCTTCCCAATTCTAGGTGGGGATGTCGTTGACTCAGATGTCCCTCCGATCATCCGAAAACGCCAATGGCTGGATTTCCGGCAGGAGTTTGACAAGCCGTTCTCCCAGTTGGTGGCAGCACTTCAAAAGATCGAGCCGGATGGTATTGTAAACACACCGATTCCACCCTTTGACCAGGTGGTAGGGGTGGAGACAGCCCACGCTGAGGCAAAAGGCTATGATGTCACAGCTAGGCAAACCGAACCAGGAGTAAAAGAAAACCAGACCATTGACGCCCCATTCATCGAATCGGCATCTGAAGTCTACGAGCCTACCGTTTCCACCTCAGAAACGCATCCCGAAAGCCAGACCGTACAAGGTAAATCGGGAACTGTCGAAACAACAGGGGCGAATGGTATACCTGAATCGACTCAGCAAGAAACCATTACAGGGACAGGAAGTGGCACACTAAACATAGGTGTAAAAGCAACGGGTACAGTAAGCCCATCTCCTTTACAACGCCTTGACCCTCGAACGCTCATCCATGTGCTGACCGACGCGCCGACCACCGCTGACGTGCTGGGCTTCCGCGATTATGCTATCGTGCTGGCCGAGTTTATCCGCAGCCAGCAGCACAGGAAAGACGACCACGAACAGCCCAAAGAAAACGGAATCGCAAAGCCCGCCGACGGTATCCTCCCCAAGCCGCTGGTCATCGCCATAGATGCCCCCTGGGGGACAGGCAAGACCAGCCTGATGTACATGCTGCAAGAAGAGCTAAAAAGCGGTGAAGGCGGGTTCATCCCGGTCTGGTTCAACGCCTGGAAATACGACCAGGAGGAATCTCTTTGGGCGGCGCTGGCGCTAAAAATACTGCGCGATGTACCCCAACACGGCGGCTTTTGGAGTCGTGTTCGGCTATGGTGGAGCAGCGTGGATGTGCCCAAGGCGACCCGAACGATTATACGTTGGGTCGTTTATGCGGTGATGGTCGGTGTGCTCGGATTCCTGGCATTGTGGTTTGCGTCATCGTGGGCGTTCAGCAGCCTGCAACCTGGCGATAAGGACATCCTCCCGATGTTGGGACTGTTAGAGGTGCTGGCGCAGGTATTTGTGCCGGTCTATGGCGGATCAGCCATTTCGATTCTCGGTGTCTTCGCTATGATCGCTGTCGGGGTGCAGGTGTACCGGCGTTTCTTCAAGTTCGATCTGAACATCGCGCAGTATATCAAGCAGCCGAATTATGGTGAGCGAGTCGGCTTTCTGGGAGAGTTTGACGACGATTTTCGCCGGATTGTGAGAGCCGTCACCCAGAAAGGGAAGAACCCGCTGGTGATCTTCATTGACGACCTAGACCGCTGCGAGCCACCCAGGTCCGTCGAAATCATCGAGGCGATCAATGTGCTGATCGATTCACAGTACTGTGTGTATATCATCGGTATGGACTCGCGGGGCGTGGCGGCCAGCATCGAGAACAAGTATGCCGAGCTGAAGGATTTTTACGAGTCGGAAAGCGACCCTGGCGGGCTAACGCTGGGGCAGCAGTTCTTAGAGAAGATTATCCAGATCAACTTTCGTATTCCCCCCGTCACAGAAGAAACGATTGCCGGGTTCATTGACCAGAATCTGCGAAGCATCAATCCACCGTTGTTGGCTCAGGAACAGGACAATCTGCAACGCAGCCTGGAGCGTTCGGTTGCCGGGCTGGGCTATAATCCGCGCCGGGTCAAGCGGCTGATGACCGAATTACTGAATCGTCCCCGGAAACTACTCTCATCGTCTGGCGCGGTTCCAGGTAGTGAATCCGGCGTGCCGGAGCAAACAGAACCGGGGCAAGCCGTGAAAACCGTTGCGCTATCCGACAGCGCGCCGGATGCGGAACTTGAACAGCGGCGACAGCGTGCGCGGGAGTTTCAGGATATGTCTTTTGAAGACCTGGAGGCAGTTCAGCAGGCGACATTTCACGCAGCGAGTGTGTTGGATTATAATCCGCGCAAGATCAAGCGGTTCCTGAACGAATTCAGGCTGCGGGCGGCCATCGCTGACCAACGTAACCTGTTGACACTGGGCGAGATTGATCTGAGCCGCCTGGGAAACTGGATCACAATTGGCACACGCTGGCCGGATATAATCGGGATTCTGACCGAACACCCGACCTTCGCGGCGGAACTGCTGGATGCCCACACCTTGCGTGAAGAGTGGCGGGCACTACGAGCGCAACCCACACCAGATGACAGCGCGATTAAGCAGAAAAACGCTGAATTGGGCCGTGCCCTGACGCAAGCAGATATTAAGCGGTTTATTGACGCGGCAGATTTAATCAATTTGCTGGGCGAAATGGGAGACGCGGCACGGGATACGGCACAGATCGTGATGTACCTGCATTTGCCCTATACGATACCTACAGGCGATTCAAATGTGGCAGACTCTGCGCCTGGATAGATAAACGAATGGAAAGACACAGATGCCTGAACAGCCCCCGGTCAACACCCCGCGCTCAGAATTCAGCCTGTGGTCATCTCTTAAACAGGTCTGGGCGGACTTCAACCAGCGGGATAGGGTACGGGCGGCAGCACTCTCGTATTACGCGCTGCTGTCGTTGTTTCCGGCGCTTGTACTCCTGCTCACCGTTGCCAACATACTCTGGGGAGAAGCCGTTATGGAGGAGCAGGTGGCGCGGCTGGCACAGCGTTTCTTTCCGGGCGACGTGCCAGCGATGATTATCTCCGGCGTGGAAAATGCGTTGAATCAGGGGGCATCGCTCAATATCATCGCGCTGGCCGGGTTGCTCTGGGGAGCATCCTCGTTCTTTTCCAATTTGACCACCGCGTTAGATATGATTTTCGACCCGACCCATTATGACCGCGCCATGTGGCGTAATCGCCTGATCGGGGCTGCGACGGTTATTATTCTGGCGCTGCTGCTGGTCGTCGCATTAATTCTAACCTCCAGTTTACGCCTGTTTAGCCAGAGCACATTAGAAACACCCAGCCTCATCATGCGACCGGTCTCGCTGCTGCTGCCGCTGCTGCTCTATACCTGCATTCTCACACTGTTGTTCCGCTATGTGCCACAGACGCAGGCGGGCTGGCGGGCCATCATCCCCGGCGCACTGTTTGGCAGTATCGGATGGGAAGTCAGCCGAGTCTTGTTCGCATGGTATCTGGAAAACCTCGCTACCTACAGCGTGGTGTATGGTTCGTTAGGGGCGGTTATCGCCCTGCTACTCTGGACGTTCCTCAGCATGGCTGTCCTGTTGTTGAGTGCGGAAATCAGCGCGGCGCTGCATCGTTGGCGCCAACAGCGCCCTACCCACCCAGGTAAGCCCAACGCATAACGGCCTTACTTACGCTCAAACTGCCAGAACATTGAGCATTAACGCCTCTATCCAATCGAGCGTGCAGCCCACAAGTTTTCTACACCACTTACATAATGCCTTCATATCCTTGTCCTACAGTCTTGGTAATGACCGGAACAGTACGAAACAGCCGGTCAGAACGAACCGTCAAGCAAGTTGTAGTGACAAGGAGTAGTACCGTGAGTAGGAAACGTTCGTTGTTCTTCAGTGTCAGCGTGTTGGCGCTCATCAGCAGTGTCGCGATTGGCGCCAGTGTAGCCTATGCCCAGGGTGGCCCCGGTGGGGCAGCAGGACGCGGTGGTTACGGCCCGAATAATGGGGCGCAAGGTGCGCCTATGCAAGGCTATGGCCTGGGGGCCGGACAAGACTTCGGCTATAACGCGGGTATCGGTATAAATCCAGCCACTGGTTTTACCAACCAGACGATGTTGGACTCCGTGGCCGCAGCCCTGAATAAGGACAGCGCCGAGATGTTCGCACTGCGGCAGTCTGGGATGACGTATGCCGACATCGCCGCCCAGCAGGGTGTTGACCTGGATACTTTGGTGAATATTCTGGCTGAGCAGCATCAGGCTACTATTCAGGCACAGGTTGATGCCGGGCAGCTCAGTATGCTTCAGGCCGAGTGGATGCAGGTTGAAATGCGAGAGAACATTCGTGCTCGCCTGACTGACCTGTGGGAAAACGGCCCGGCACAGGGGCAGTACACCAGCTTTTATGGTGTGAATGTCCTCAATCAGGCGGGTATGGGTATGGGTCTCGCCCCAGACGAGGTGATTGTTGGTTTGCAGAACGGCCAAAGCCTGGCCGTCATGGCGAATGCTCGTAATCGTGATCCACAGATAGATATTATCCAGCCGCTGCTTGGACAGGAAACCCTGCGCCTGCAAGCTGATGTGGCCGCTGGCCTCATGACCCAAGCCCAGATGGATGACTCTTTGGCTCAGTACCGCCAGGACCTGGAATGGCGTGTAAGCAGTGTGCCGCCGTCAAATTTCGGGTCCGGCTACTATGGTCAGACTGGCTCAATCACGGTAGTACCTGGTGTGGGCCTGCCTCCTGCGGTTCCCGGTGATCTGCCTACCGATGTGGTGAACGCCATGACTGAGGGCATCCTGGACGAGTACCATGCTTACGCGGTGTATCAGGCGGTGATTGACCAGTTTGGCGCAGTCGCCCCTTTCACCCGTATCCAGGCTGCGGAGGCCCAACACATTGCCGCTTGGGAGGTGATCTTTAACCGTTATGGTATCACTATCCCAGAAGTGCCCGTGCTTGACCCGGTGCCACAGTTTGACACTCTGGCGGCTGCGTGCCAGATCGCAGCCGATGCGGAAATCGCTAACTTCAGCCTGTATGACCGTAATGCGGCCATCCTGGCCGACTATCCCGACATGGTGCAGGTTGTTACCACGCTACGGAACGCTTCGGAATACAACCATCTGCCCGCTTTCCAGGCCTGTGCTGGATAGTCGGGGCACTTCCTAACGGTGGTACTTACCTGCTCTGGTCGTACCACCCAATAATCCCATCGCAATACAGAAAGGTCAGTCTCTCCACTGGCCTTTCTGGTTTTCGCAAGATGCAACCTACTCCCGGCGGAGCATCGGCCCCAGCTTGCGTCCACCGACGAGGTGCATGTGCAGGTGGTAGACTTCCTGCCCGGCGTCGTCGCCGCAGTTCACCAGCAGCCGGTAGCCACTCCTGGCGATGCCCTGCTCATCCGCAACAATCTTGGCGACCAGGAACATGTGGCCGAGCATATGCTCATCGTCCGGCACCACGTCGTTAACCGTCGGAATCTCCTTGTTGGGGACAATCAGGATATGCACCGGCGCGATGGGGCTGATGTCCTTGAACGCCGTCACCAGGTCATCCTGGTAAACAATATCCGCCGGAATCTCCTTGGCGATAATCTTTCCAAAAATCGTGGTCATAATACACTACACCTTCTATTCACCTTTAAACACCGGGGGGCGTTTTTCCAGGAAAGCCGTCACCCCTTCAATGAAATCTTTTGTCTGGAAGGCGACCGTCTGCAACTGCGCCTCGTATTCCAGCGTCTCCGCTAATGAACGTTCAACAGCGCGGTACATGGCACGTTTGGTCAGGCCGATAGCCTTGGTTGGCATCTGCGCCAGGCGTGCAGCCCATGCCCGTGTTTCTTCCGCCAGCGCCTCGTGCGGCACAACCCGGTTGACAATCCCCAGCCCCAGCGCGGACTCGGCGCTCATCCGGTTCTTGCCATCCGCAAACAGCGTGAGTTCCATCGCCTTGCCCAGGCCAACAAACTGGGGCAGCAGCCAGTTCGACCCGGCATCGGGGATGATGCCGATATTTACAAAGGCCGCGAACACGAAACTGGCCTTATCCGAAGCGATCCGCAAATCACACGCCAGCGCCAGGCTGACACTCGCCCCGGCAGCCACACCGTTCACCGCGCACAGCACTGGCTTTTCCAGTGAACGAATCTGCATCACCAGCACATTCAGCCCGTTACGCAGCAGGTCACCCACCGGCACGAGCGCGTCCAGGCCGTTTTCGCTCAGGTCAGCGCCAGTGCTGAAGCCCTTGCCCGCACCGGTCAGCACCACCGCCCGCACCGATGCATCGCGTTCGATCTGGCGCAAGGCGTGCTTGAGTTCCTCCAGCATCTTCATGCTGAGAGCGTTATACGAATCGGGGCGGTTGAGCGTGATTGTAGCGACACCTTCATGAACGTCATAAAGCAGGGTTTCGTAAGCCATTTTTCCCTCTACATCACCATACCGCCGTCTACATTGAGGACCTGCCCGGTGATACAGGCCGCTTCGTCGGAAGCCAGGAATGCCACTGCATAGCCTACCTCCTCGATGGTCGCCCAACGACCCAGCGGGATCATAGGGATCAACTGCTTCACCATGTCTTCCGGTAAATCCTTTGTCAGGTCGGTCAGTACGAACCCCGGCGCGACCGCGTTCACCGTGATGCTGCGCGACCCGACCTCGCGGGCCAATGACTTCGTCAGCCCGATAATCCCGGCCTTGCTGGCGCTGTAGTTAGTCTGCCCGGCCTGCCCGCTGACACCGCTGATGCTGGTGATGTTGATGATACGCCCGTAACGCTTGCGCATCATACCGCGCACCGCCGCTTTAGAACATAACCACGCGCTGCGCAGGTTGGTGTTCAGCACGGAATCAAAGTCCTCCGCTTTCATCATCATAATCACATTGTCGCGGGTCGTTCCGGCATTGTTCACCAGGATATCCAGCTTGCCATAGGCGTCCGTCGCCGCCTTGATGAGCGCGTTCGCCCCTTCTTCGGTGCTGACATCGGCCTGGAACGCCAGCGCCGTCCCACCTGCCGCCGTAATCGTCTCGACCACTTCATTGGCTGCATCCGGGCTGCTGTTATAGTTAATGACGACTGTCGCGCCGCGTTTCGCCAGTTCCAGGGCGATACCGCGCCCAATCCCCCGGCTGGCTCCAGTGACGACAGCGATTCGATCCTGCAAAACTGACATTGTATTGTCCCTCACTCATTATCGGTCGGTGTATAAACCACAACTATACCGCACTCCCCCGGCTAAACTCAAACCGGATTTCGACCCTGACCGGATTGCGTTTTCCACATATTGTCCGGCGCAGCATTCAGCTACAATAAGGTACATATAAGATAAGGAAACAACCGATGAAAGACCTGCCCGAATTCAAACATCGCAGCCGGGAAACTGTGCTGACGTTCATCAGCGCCATGCTTACCAACGAGCGTATCTCGAAACAGACCCACCTGAAAGCCCTCAACAGCTACCCGGACGGCCACTACCGTGCCATATTCGATCCGGCCTACTTCGCGCTGCCGCCTGACCAGACCCAGCCCTCGAAATCCCAGTGGAACACGCTCAAGAAGCGGCTCAAGCGCCACGAACCAACCATCTTCATCTTTAAGGAACACGGCGAAATTGAACAGGAAGGCCGCTGCTTTTACGTGGACTTCGGTTTCTTCGCGCATTAAGCATCTACCATAAAGACTCTGTCTGAATCGCCCTTGCCAGCAGCGCACTCTATCGCTACTATTGAGACAATGTTTCAATTAAGGTGCTCCTATGGACATTCTACAGCAGGTCTTTCTTGACCCTCTCCAATTTTCGTTTATGCAGCGGGCGCTGCTGGCGGCATTAGTGATCGGCGCAGTCAGCGGTGTGATGGGCGCTTATGTCGTCACACGGGGTATGGCTTTTCTAGGAGATGCCCTGGCTCACAGTGTATTGCCGGGCGTCGCGGCGGTCTTCTTGAGCGGCGGCAGCGGGCAGTCACTCCTCTTTGGCGGGCTGGCAGCCGGCGTGCTTTCGGCACTGGGCATCGGCTTCCTGACACGCGGGCGGCGGCTGGCGGAAGATACCGCCATCGGCATCGTCTTTGCCGGGACGCTGGCTTTAGGGATCGGCCTCATCTCCAGGGCGCAGAACTACGCCCTCGATCTGACTCATATTCTGATCGGCAACATCCTGTCCGTCAGCCAGGATGACCTGATGCTGATGGCACTCATCGGCGGGTTGGTGCTGCTGGTCGTGCTGATCTTCTATAAAGAGTTCCTGGTTATTTCGTTCGACTCCACGCTGGCACAAACCCTGCAACTGCCCAATGAAGGGCTGCGGTTGCTCTTACTCACGCTGCTGGCCGTGACCATCGTGATCGGTGTACAGATCGTAGGGATTGCGATGGTAGCCGCGCTCCTGGTAACACCGGCGGCAGCGGCGCGGTTATTCACCAACCGGATGCACCACATGATGCTGGTCGGTGCGCTTATTGGCGCGGGCAGCGGAGTCGTGGGGATTTATCTGGCATGGCACTGGCAGATGGCCGCCAGCGCGACGATTGTGCTGACCATGACGGTGGTTTTTCTGCTGGCCTTCTTTCTGTCGCCGGGCAAAGGCTATCTGTGGTCGGTGCTGGGGCGCAGCGCCCAACGTGCCTGATAAAGGTTATACCATCGCCCTGATATTCATCACGATTTCCGGTATTCTGTCTGTTTTCAGAGACGTGCTGCTTGTGGCGTGTTATACTTCGATACAATTCATCGCACGAAAAGTTCACTAAGAGAGTAAGCCATGCCACTGGGTACACAAAATCAACCTTTGCGTGTCGCGATCATTGGTTCCGGGCCATCCGGCTTCTATGCTGCCGAGCATCTGCTCAAACAGGATAAAGTCATCGAGGTGGATATGTATGACCGCCTGCCAACCCCTTATGGATTGGTGCGCGGCGGCGTCGCCCCCGACCATCAGAAAATCAAGTCAGTGACGAAAGTCTACGACAAAACCGCCAGCAACCCGCAGTTTCGCTTTTATGGCAATGTCGAGTTCGGCAAGGATGTCACCCATGCTGACCTGGCACAGCACTATCACGCGATTGTCTACGCGGTTGGCGCACAGACCGACCGCAAAATGGACATCCCCGGCGAGGATTTGCCCGGCAGCTACCCGGCAACCGAGTTTGTCGCCTGGTATAATGCCCACCCGGATTACCGGGATTACCACTTCGACCTGACACAGGAAAGCGTGGCGGTAGTTGGCCTGGGCAATGTGGCGATGGATGTGATCCGCATCCTGGCGCGGACGCCGGGCGAACTGGGCAAGACTGACATCGCTGATTACGCCCTGGAAGCGCTCAAAAACAGCAATGTCAAAACGATTTACGTGCTGGGGCGACGCGGCCCGGCGCAGTCGGCCTTCACCAACCCGGAAATCAAGGAACTGGGCGAAATGGAAGATGCCGATGTGATCGTCCCGCCCGATGATATTGCTCTTGACCCCTTCAGCCAGGAATACATTGACTCTGGAATAGACAAAGTGGCCGTCAAGAATGTGCAGATTCTGCGCGAGCTGGCCGAACGCGGCGACACGGGCAAGAAGATCAAAATCGTCATGCGCTTTCTCGTCTCCCCGGTTGAACTCATCGGTGATGAAAACGGCCTCCGTGCTGTGAAGGTCGTTAAGAATGAGTTGTATAAAAGCGATGATGGTTCACTGCGCCCCCGCGCCACCGACCAGTTCGAAACACTGCCTATCGGGCTAATCTTCCGCTCGGTTGGCTACCGGGGCCAGGCGCTGCCGGATGTGCCATTCTATGATCGCTGGGGGACGATCCCCAATGACAAAGGCCGTGTGATGACCGAGCAGAAAGGCGGCGAACAGGTAATTGGTGACTACGTCGTGGGCTGGATCAAGCGCGGCCCCAGCGGGATTATTGGCACGAACAAACCTGACTCGGTTGAAACCATGAACATGCTGCTGGAAGACCTGGACGCGGGCAAGCTCCTGACCCCAGTGACGGCATCTCGTGATGCGATAGAAAACCTGCTCAAAGAACGCAAGATACGTTATGTGACCTTTGATGAGTGGAAATACCTGGACGAACTTGAAGTCCAGCGCGGCGCGGCACTCGGACGTCCCCGCCTCAAGTTCAGCCGGATTGCCGACATGCTTCAGGCACTGGCGGCGAGATCGTAACCACATCCGGCACAACACCAGCATTCACAGGAAGGGGCTTACCGGCCCCTTTTTTGCCGGTTTGCTGAGATTCAGGTGTCACGGGGCTGTGAACAGATACTCTGGACACATTCTTGACTTTCCTCACTTTTGCTATACTGGTAATATTAGATTTTATGTCTCAGAATCATCTTATGCTCTTCTCGCGTACGGACACTGGACTGTAAACATACTGAGTGGGCGAAAAACCGAGCAGGTTGGATAACGTCAGCCTCTGAATTATCCTTCCCTGCGTTGAATCACAGAAGCGGAGATGGCAATACATTTCGCCCATCTCCTGCAATGATGCGCACCGTGTATTTACTTTTAAGGGGAGGCTGGTCATGTCTGTTTCAAGTGACGATTTTCAACAACTTGTTGAGGCCTCGCCATCTCTGTTCGCCTTGCTGGATGACATCAGTATCCGGTACATCAATACATCCGGTATGCATTTGCTGGGGGTGACGGATGGTTCGACCCTCATTGGTCACTCAATACTGGACTACATATTTCCCGACGATCAGCGGGCCTTTCTCAACACCCTGCTGCAAGCTGAGACACAGACTGTAGACATGCCGCTGTATGTCGAGGCCCGCGTACATTTTGCCACGCACAGCGACATCCGCTGGTGCGGTTTTCACCTGCGCCCCATCACGATTGACGGGCAACGGTTATCCTATGTGAACGGGCAGGATATTTCATCCTACGCTATCCTGAATCACCGCCTCCAGACGTTCGAGCAGCAGTTTAGAGCGGTGTTCTACCAGTCGCCTAACGGTATTCTACTCATCAATCCGATCAGCGGCCTGGTGATGCGCTGTAACCCGGCGGCAGGGAAAATATTGGGCGAGAACAGGGAGCGCCTGTTAGGAAAGCACTTTGACGTTCTGTTTCCACCGGCGAATCCCCAATCGTCCTTTCGCAACCTGGTGCAAACCCACCAGGCAATATCCGAATCGCGGCTGTACCAACAGGCGGATGGGACAATTATGCCGCTGGTTATCACCCTGTCCTATACATTCTGGAATGAGCATGGCGCGGTTGTGATCGCTATCCTGCACGACATCAGCGCCCGCATGTCAGCTGAGACTGAGCGGCGCGAACGGGAGGTAATCCAGCGAGCCTATGAAAAAGAGCAGGAAGTCTACGAGATGAAGTACCGCTTCATGTCCATCGTCTCGCACGAGTTCCGCACCCCGCTGGCAACTATCCAGACCTCAACGGAACTACTTGAAAACTATTACGAACGCATGACCCCGGAACGACGCACCACCGGTTTTGCGACAATCAAAGACCAGATTCGCTACCTGACCGATATGCTGGAAGACATCGCCGTTATCATCAAGACCGAATCCGGACGCCTGTTCTTTGATCCGGTACCGCTGAATGTGGTGGATTTCTGCCGGGCATTAGCAGACGAAGTGCGCCACGAGACTCGTACCGAGCACCAGATACATATCCAGACAGTAGGCAACTTCCCGGATATGCCCATGGACCCGGTACTGCTGCGCTACATTCTACGGAATCTGCTCACCAATGCCATCAAGTATTCCCCGGATTCATCCGACGTTCTGCTCGAACTGGCACGCCCGGCAACCGGCAAGATCATCTTCCGGGTGATCGATTCCGGAATCGGTATTCCAGCCGCAGAACAGGATATGCTGTTCCTGGCTTATGAACGCGCCAGCAACGCCGGGACGATACGCGGTTCGGGAATGGGGCTGCAAATTGCCAGAGAAGCAGCTCACCTGCACGGCGGGGACATCTGGTTTACGAGCGAGGAAGGAAAAGGGACGACCTTTGTAGTGAGCCTCCCCGACCCGTTGGCGAAGGCCCCGGCAGGATAACCACTGCATAGTCAGATACGCTGTTCACAACTATTTGCTCAGACTGCTCAACAGGCTGAAACGGTACCTCCTATGATTACCCTGATTGCAACGGTCCTCAACGAAGGGGACAATATTCACCGCCTGCTGGACTCGCTCGTCCGGCAAACACGTCAACCGGATGAGATTGTCATCGTGGATGGTGGCAGCACCGACCAGACGCCAGCGACAATTCAGAGCTATACAGATCGTCTGTCCCTGCGCCTGCTGGTTGAACCTGGCTGTAACATCAGCGCCGGGCGAAACCGGGCAATTGCCGCCGCACAAGGTGACATCATCGTCACCACCGACGCTGGAGTCGTACTGGAAGATACCTGGCTGGAGCGTCTGATACAGCCTTTGCTGGCTGACCCCGCGCTGCAAGTGGCAGGCGGCTTCTTCCTGGCCGAGGCGAACACCGTTTTCGAGGCGGCGATGGGGGCAACCGTGCTGCCCCTGCCTGATGAGATTGACGCGACCACGTTTCTGCCCAGCAGCCGCAGCGTGGCCTTTCGCAAAGCCGCCTGGGAGCGTGTCGGCGGCTATCCTGAATGGCTCGACTACTGCGAGGACCTGATCTTCGATCTTCGCCTCAAAGCATCCGGCGGGCCGTTCGCCTTTGTACCCGGAGCTGTGGCGCACTTCCGTCCGCGCACAACGCTGCGCAGCTTCTACCGGCAGTATTACCGCTACGCACGTGGCGACGGCAAGGCTGACCTGTGGCGCAAGCGGCACGCAATCCGTTATGTCACCTATCTGGTCGTGCTTCCTGCCATCCTGCTGCTTGGGGCGCTGCTGCATCCCCTCTTATGGGGTTTGCTGCTACCAGGCGGGGCGGCCTACCTGTACCAGCCCTACCGCCGCCTGCCGGTAATAATGCGACGCGCTGGCCGGACATCCCCCGGTGACTGGCTGTACGCCGCGCTGCTTGTGCCGGTGATCCGTGTCGTAGGGGATGTCGCCAAAATGGCCGGCTACCCGGTTGGCTGGCGCTGGCGGCTGCAACACCATCCCCCGGATTGGAAACAGGTGTAATTCCCCTTTGCATCCTGACGTATGAGAGCGCCAATCCACATGCCCGGCGCGGGAAAAACACGTTCAAGCTCGTCACCGTGATAATTCACGGGCTACTCCCCTGAAAATCTCTGCCCTGTGACAGCTCATCCGGCGGGAAAGCTGATAAATAGACCTCGCGGGGATTGGATCATTCTTTCCGGCAGGAGCATGAAATATCACGCTCCTGCCCGCCGCCCAGGTGTGTAAATCCTGACAGAAGAACGAAAGCTGCCGCAGCCATCTCGAACATAATCATAAGGGTTCACAAAAGGGCAAAAATGTATATAATGGACAGTTCGCGTGCTGCCTGAGGGCTTGTATTTAGAACGAGTGTTCGGTATAATTAATGAGTCTGGCTCATGTTCGTTGAGAGACGAGGGGATAGAGTTTATGGCATCAATGAGTGAGTTCACGGTCTCCGGGGATTACGCCTACCGCACGACCAGCCCTTTCCGTTGGATTATGTCTCATGTCCTGCGTTACAAGTGGCTGCTCATCGCCGGCTGTGGCCTGTTCACGGTAGCCTGGTCATCCTTCAGCATCTCCCGCGTGCTAATCGGCTCCGCCGCCGAGGAGATCATCAACCCCACCGCCGATGATGGCCTGGTGAAGATTGCGCTGGTCGTGATGCTGGTGCTGGTCATGGACGGTCTGTCCAGCCTGGGGGCGAGTCTCTCCCTGGAAACACTGGCACAGCGCCTCTCGCGCGATGCCCGGCAGGAACTGTATACCAGCCTGCTCGGAAAAAGCCAGACCTTCCACGACCGGCAGCGGGTCGGCGACATTATGGCGCGTGCCACTGATGATGTGCAGCAGTTGAACGTCATGATTAGCCCTGGCGTGCTCTTCATCCTGGATTCAGTTCTGGGGCTGACCGTGCCGCTGATTTCGATTGCAACGGTCAAGCTCGATCTGGCACTGGTGCCTTTCCTGTTCATACTGTCCTACCTGCTGACGGTGCGCCGCTATGCTCGCCGTCTGAATCCGGTTATCGAGAACCAGCGTGAGGCCTTCGGCAAATTGAACGCCGGGCTGGAAGAGACAATTTCCGGGATTGAGATTGTCAAAGCCAGCGCCCAGGAGCACTTTGAGCAGAGCAAGTTTACCCGCAACGCAAGCAAGTACCGCGATTACTACGCCCAGCAGGGACGGGTCGAAGCGCGTTACCTGCCGGTGCTGTTCTATGCCTTCGCCCTGGGTCTGACGTTCTTTCATGCCATGATTCTGTTCGGGCAGGGCGTAGTCACGATTCCGCAGATCATCGCCGTGATGGGGCTGATGACCATTCTGCGCTTCCCTATTTTCATCTCGGTATTCGCCTTCTCACTGGTACAGCTCGGCTTCACCAGCGCCCGGCGTATCCTGACGATCATCAGCGCTGAGGCCGACATGGATGAAAATGCCGAAGGCCACAGCCAACCGGTGGCAGGGGAAATCATCTTCGAGAATGTCAGCTATGGCTTCGAGGACGGTATGGTGCTGGAAGACATCTCATTCCATATCAGGCCGGGGCAGACTGTCGCCATTGTCGGGCAGACCGGTTCCGGCAAGAGCACGCTGACGGAACTCATCAATCGCACCTACGATGTGACCAGTGGGCGCATCCTGATAGATGGGGTGGATGTACGTGAGTGGAATCTGACCGCGCTGCGCTCGCAAATCTCCAAGATTGAGCAGGATGTTTTCCTGTTCTCACGGACGGTAGCCGAAAACATCGCCTTCGGCGCACCTGGCACGCCGCAGGACGTGATCGAACAGGCGGCACGGGATGCGCAGGCGCACGACTTCATCCTGAGCTTCCAGGATGGTTATGAGACCAAAGTGGGGGAACGGGGAGTCACGCTCTCCGGCGGCCAGCGGCAGCGGATCGCTCTGGCCCGTGCTTTCCTGAGCAATCCACGCATCCTCATCCTGGATGATGCCACCAGCGCGATTGACAGCGCCACCGAAGACGAAATTCAGAAGGCGATCCACAAAGCGCAGGAAGGGCGTACGACCCTGCTCATCACACACCGGCTGTCCCAGATTCGCTGGGCGGATCATATCCTTGTGCTGGAGGGTGGACGGATCACCGCCAGCGGCACGCACGACGATCTGCTGCGGACATCAGCGCAGTACCGGCGCATCTTCGCCCGTTACGATGTCGCCCTGCCACCGCTCGAATCCGAATTGCAAACGGCGTAAGCATAGACTGATAAGGAGAGTCCACCATGGGCTTCATTATGGACGGCCTGGATGCCGAAGAATATGACCGCCAGTATAGTGACCGGATGCTTGTCCGGCGCATTCTGGGCTACTTTCGCCCGCAGCTCCCCCGGATGCTCGCGGTAGCTACCGCAATTGTCCTGTCGTCGGCGGTGAGTACCGGGCTGCCGATCTTCATCTCGGATGGTCTTGACCGGCTGCAAACCGATACGACAACCACTACTCTGTTGACCATCCTGACCATCATCACGTTGTTGGGCGTGCTGGGATGGGTATTCAACGCCATTCGCCAATGGGTGACGGCGGCGGCAGTGGGCAACGTGACGCTCAAACTGCGCGAAGACGCCTTCGATTCGGTGGTGAAGCGCGATCTGTCATTCTATGACCACTTTCCATCCGGCAAGATCGTCAGCCGGGTGACATCTGATACCCAGGCGTTCTCGTCTGTCGTGCAGTTAAGCACTGAACTCCTGAGCCAGTTGCTGCTGGTCGCTCTCCTCATCGGCTATCTGTTCACCGTGAATGTGCAGCTTACCCTGATAACGCTGGGGATTGCCCCTTTCGTGGTGTTCACAGCGCTGCTGTTTCGCCGCATCGCCCGCGATACCGTCACACAGTCACGGCGGGTCAACGCGGTGGTGAGTTCCCACATTCAGGAGACAATCAGCGGCATTCGTATCGCCAAGACATTCCGTCAGGAACAGGCGATATACGACGAGTTCATTGACGTGAACAAGCAGTCATACCGCATCAACCTGCGCACCGGGTACACCTTCAGCAGTATCTTCCCGGTTCTGAACATCATTGCCGGGATTGGGACGGCGCTCCTGGTGTTCTTTGGTGGTAGCAGCGCCCAGAGCGGCGCCCTCTCGGCAGGTGAGTGGTATCTGTTCATCCAGGGGCTGGCGATGTTCTGGTTCCCGCTCACCAGTATCGCGTCATTCTGGAGTCAGTTCCAGCTTGGGCTGGCCGCTGGGGAGCGGGTCTTCGCGTTAATAGACGCCGAGCCGAAGGTTGTGCAGACCGACAGCCACCCACTAACTGAAGTGCGCGGCGAAATTGAGTTCCGTCATGTGGACTTCAGCTACAATGAAGAGGAGCCGGTGCTGCGTGACTTCTCACTGACGGTTCATGCTGGCGAGACGTTGGCGCTGGTCGGGCATACCGGGGCAGGCAAATCGAGTCTGGGCAAGCTCATCGCCCGCTTCTACGAGTTCCAGGGGGGCGATCTGCTCATAGATGGGCAGGACATCCGCACCTTTGACCTTAATAGCTACCGAAATCACCTGGGGATTGTGACCCAATCTCCCTTCCTGTTCGACGGCACAGTGCTGGAGAACATCCGCTACGGAACCCCGGATGCTACGGATGCCGAGGTGGAACGCATAGCACAGATGGTCGGCCAGGGAGATTGGTTGGCGGCACTGCCCGGCGGCCTGCACACCGAAGTGGGTGAACGTGGCACGAACCTATCAATGGGGCAGCGGCAGTTGGTCACCTTAGCGCGCGTGCTGCTGCAAAACCCGTCCATCTTCATCCTGGATGAGGCCACCGCCAGCGTAGACCCGCTCACCGAGACGCTGATTCAAGAGGGGCTGGACGTGGTACTGGAGAACCGGACTTCGATTGTGATCGCCCACCGGCTTTCAACCATCAAACACGCGGATCGCATCATCGTACTGCGTGAAGGGCGCATCATCGAAGAAGGCAACCACGAGTCGCTGTTGGCCCAGAACGGCCATTACGCTGAACTGTATAACACCTACTTCCGCCACCAGAGCCTCGAGTACATTGAACAGGCGGCGGTGGCGAGTTAGGGTGCCACCCGGCAAGCATCGCTTTGACCCGGCCTCCCGTGTTTGAATCAGGAACACGGGAGGTTGTTTAAAATAGATACGAGCGAAAGTGAGAATTCCAATGGCACTTCTGGACAAAGGTAAGGCGCTCCGTTCACTGCCCAAAACGCCCGCCCTGCTGCGATTCATCCTACAGGATGTCACCCAGGAGCAGGCGATGAACAGTTGGGATGGCAATTGGAATGTGGTCTTTGTCGTATGCCACCTGCGTGATTTAGAGGCTGCTTATCTTCAGCGCGTTCACATGATGCTTGAAATGGACAATCCCACATTCCCGGCGAATGACCAGCAGGCAATGGCGCTTGAAGGGAACTACGCCGAGGCAGACTTACGCATGGCACTGGCGGAATTCGAGGCGCTGCGACGCGAGTTTATCGCCCTGGTGCGGTCACTAAGCGATGCCCAATGGGAACGGCGCGGCCAACATCCCTACTTTGGAGAAACCACGATTCTGACACAGGCCATCAACAGCGCGATACACGATCTGAATCACATTGAGCAGATCGCACGGGCATTGGGTAAGACAACGACCTGGGAATAGGACTAACACCGCCGCCCGGCTCACAAGAATCTGCTATACTGTGGGCATCAGGTCATACAATCAGGATACCTTACAATGGTGGCATTACCCCAGCAAAACTGGACGCCGGAAGCGTATCTGGCTTTTGAACGTGCCAGCGAGGAAAAGCATGAATACCTTGCCGGTGAGATATTTCTGATGACCGGGGCGAGCCGCCGGCATAATCTGATCGTTGTGAATACGGTTATATCACTCGGAAACCAGTTAAAAGGCCGTAATTGCGAAGTCTACGCCAGCGATATGCGCGTGTGGATTCCGGCACTGGACAGCTACACCTACCCGGATGTCGCCATTGTGTGCGGTCTGGCCCGATTTGAAGACGACCAGGTAGACACTCTGCTGAACCCAACTGTGGTTGTCGAAGTGCTTTCCCCCACCACCGAAGTTTATGACCGGGGCAGGAAATTCCACGCCTACCGGACACTGCCCTCACTGCGAGAATACCTCCTGATTTCACAGGATCGGGGACGCATCGAACGTTATCTGCGCCAGGACGACGGACTGTGGTTGTTTTCCGACACCACGCTGGCGGAAGCCGTGCTGGAACTCCCATCGGTTGGCTGCACGCTGGCGATGGCCGACGTATACGACAAAGTGACCTTTGAAGACGATTCCGCATAAATCGCCCCGATTTTGATATGCAGTTAACATGCCTTTCAGCTACTTCTCAGGATTCTATCTATAATTTTAAATTAGAACTTATATCAGTCAGGAGAGGATGTGAAAGCTATGGTGCGAAACTGGAATCCCCGGTTGGCAGTTGTCATCGCCGCCGGGTTGTTGGTGATGCTCGGCGTCATCCTGGGGGCGGTGGTCATCCCCAGCGCTGCCACCAGCGGAAACGTATCCGCCAATATCGTCGTTGAGGCCGCTGTAGAGGGTTCGCTTACGCCACAGGAACAGGCGATGGCGGATCTCTATACTCATGTCAGCCCTTCGGTTGTTTCGATCAACGTGATTTCGCGCCGCGCCGGGAGCGGCTTCTCCGATGCGCAGGGAATCGTGCTGAGTTCCGGCTCCGGTTTTGTGATTAATCAGCAGGGCTATATTGTCACCAATAACCATGTTGTGGATGGCGCCACCGATATTGAAGTCAATTTCTTTGATGGGACGATTGTCCGCGCAGACCTGGTTGGCGTTGACCCGGATTCCGACCTGGCCGTCGTGCGGGTGGATTTACCGGCACAGCAGCTTCAGCCGGTGACATTTGGCGATTCTGACAGTCTGGTAATCGGGCAGACAGCACTGGCTATCGGCAGCCCGTTCGGGCAGCGCTGGACACTCACCCAGGGCATAATCAGCGCCCTGGATCGCACACTACAAGGCCTGACGCAGTATTCCGTTGGCTCGGTCATCCAGACCGATGCGGCCATCAACCCTGGCAACAGCGGTGGCCCGCTGTTTAATCTGCAAGGTCAGATGATTGGCGTCAACTCGCAGATCCTCAGCCAGCAGCGCAGCAATTCCGGCATTGGCTTCGCTATTCCCAGCAACCTTGTCAAACGGGTCGCCACCGAATTGATAAGCAATGGCGCGGTGAACTACAGCCTGTTGGGCATCAGTTCCAATCGTGAACGAGAGATTACGCTCTCGCTGATCGAAGCCATGAGCCTGCCCAACAACCTGCGTGGTGTTGTCGTAGATAACGTGACGCCCAGCGGCCCGGCGCAGTTGGCCGGACTGAGGAACCCAACCAATGCCCGCCAGGTGAACGGTGAGGTTGTCTACAGCAGCGCCGATATTATCACGGCAATAGATGGCATACCGCTTACCGGCATGAGTTCGCTCGTATCGTATCTTGCCAGCAGCACTGTGCCGGGGCAAACCGTCAATCTGACCGTGTGGCGGGATAACCAGTTCGTGACCGTCCCGGTAACACTCGGCTCACGGCGGTAGCCTTTCGCCATCTGAACAGTGTAATGAGAAGAACGGCCTGAGACAGCGATTCTCAGGCTGTTCTGGTTTAAGAGCCAGCGCAGACCGCAGATTCCCTTCCCCTAAGCGATAGTTCCTGACTATCCAGACTGCCTCTTACACGACTTCCCAAACTCGCTGGTGATAGGCCGTAAAAACACGCTACAATAGGGTAGCGTTGTGCCGGGATGAATCAACGGCACAACTTTTCCCGTGTGCCTGCGTATAGAGTCACAACAACGGCACACCGTGAAGCACTACCGGGCCAAAACACAGTAGGAGAACGGTCAGCGTGTCTGAACCGGAAATACAAGAATGGGTGAATGCAACCCTGGATGGCGACCAGGACGCCTTTGCGGAGATCGTCTACACTTTCCAGGATGCGGTCTATAACCTGTGTTACCGGATGCTTGGTGAGCGTACCGAAGCGGAGGATGCAGCACAGGAAGCGTTTTTACGCGCCTATCTGAATTTGCAGCGTTATGATCCGGCGCGTTCGTTTAAAACCTGGCTGCTGAGTATCGCTTCCAATTACTGTATTGACCGGCTGCGACGCCGCCGTTTGACGTGGCTGGCATTGGAAGATGAGCCGGAGCCGGGCGAATCGATCAGCCTGAGCAGCGATGACCCTGAACCGGAGGAAGTCACCCTGCTCAAAGAACGTAGCGCAGCGATCCAGGCGCTTTTGAACGAACTCAGCCCCGACTACCGGGCAGCTGTTGTGCTGCGTTACTGGTACGATTATTCATATACTGAAATTGCCGATATTATGGATACCACTGAAAGCGCCGTCAAAAGCCGCCTGTTCCGCGCCCGACAGGCGTTGGCAAGTAAACTTGATTCACAGGCAGCCGCCCGACTGACCAGCCCATTGTTGGAGAATAGCTGATGGCGAATGAACGACAAAAGCGGCTTATCCAGGAATCCCTGGATGATCTGCTCACCCCCGAAGCCCAGCAGGAACTGGTTGAAAAACTCGGCGAAGATACCGAGTTTTCCAGCACTTATGAACGCCTGAAACAGGTTGACCGTGTACTGCGGGCGGCGCCCTTTGAACGTGCCCCCCAGCGGTTGGCCTTGAATATCATGGCGCGGCTGGCGGAAAGCGTGCCGGAACTCAAGACGCGGGTTTCCAGTCTGGCGCTGGCACTGGGGTTGACGCTGGTATTTGTCGTGCTGCTGCCGCTGCTGGTGGCCGCCGGTTGGTTGATCCTGAGCGTAGTAGGCAACGCGGCGGCACTCAGCAGTGCGATCCAGCAATTAACGACCCTGCTGACAGTGGTTGTCGGCGTGCTGACCGTATTTGTCGAAAAAGCGCAAACGCTGGTTGCCACCAGCCCGGAAGCACCGGCAGCACTGCTGGCGCTCATCCCGGTCAGTATTCTGTGGCTGGCGCGGTATGTCATGGGCAACGATTCGGACACGGGCGATGCAAATTAGAACCTCCCCTCAATCCACCAATTACCGCAGATTTGTGTTGTTTGCCATCGGTCTGGTCGCGGTGCTCCTGCTTGCCGTCGTCGCTCGCCAACTGCTCAACCTGAGCCTGCCGGAAAGCCGGGGGGTGGTCTTCCAGCAGCATTACATCCTGACCGGCACTTCCGATGCGCCGCTGGTGGTGATTGCCGACCAATCACAGTTGTCTGAGAGCAGCGTTGTGCAGGGGGATGTGGCGCTTGTCAGCCGGGTTGAATCTGCCGCCGCCGGGATAGTCAACGGCGATTTGACGCAGATTGGCAGTGATGTCATCATGCGGGGGACGGTGACTGGCAACCTCGCCCTGTTCGGCACACGTCTGGTATTGGGCGGGCAAGTGGATGGGGATGTGATCGCGCTAGGCAGTGACATCACGATAACTGCTGACGCTCATCTAGCCGGGGAGATTGTCAACTGCGCCGGGACACTCACCGATAACCGACCTGAGCCTGTTGGTATCCGCTCGTGCGGCCAGATGAGCGCACTCGCCGGTATTTTTAGCGCGGGTGGCGACCTGCTCTTGCCAGTGTTACAGCCTGGTATCGGCACTGTGCTGGCCGCGCTCACCCTGACCGGAATCACGCTTTTAGGGGTGATGCTGTTCCCTCGCTCGATGCGGGCTATGCAAGTCACGGTTTTTGCTCGCCCGATCTATACCGGCGTCACAGGCGGCATGACGCTGCTGCTGTGGGTCGGCCTGGCCGCCGGTGCCGTCCTGCTGCTGGGATTTTTCCCGGCGATTGGGCTGGTACTCATCCCGGTGCTGCTGCTGGCACTGCTGGCACTCATCGTATTGACGGCAGCCGGGTGGATGGCGCTGACCGCCGGGTTGGGTGATTCCCTGCTGCGGCGCATGTTCCGGCAGGCGCAGCCCCCGTTATTGGCGGCCCTGTTCGGCAGTCTGCTGCTTTTTGCGCTGTGGCATGTCCTGCTGTTACTGCCTTTTGGCGGGCCGGTGCTGCTGCTGGTGCTGGCGGGCCTCAGCCTGATAGGGTTGGGGGCGGCACTGCTGGCGTGGCGTGGCAGGTAGCGGGCATATCACCCGATTTTGCAGGTTTTTGCGTGTCATGCGGCCACTTGTGCAGTACAATAAAGGATAGTTTTCCATCCAGGTATGCTGCCTGGCGGTACCATCAGCCATTTTTTGTATGTGAGGAGAATCCGTCCCATGCCCAGTATCTTTGAAAAAATCAACACCCTGATTAACGCCAACCTGCACGCAATTGTAGACCGCGCCCTGGAAACCAACTCAGTACAGGTAATGGATGAGTACATCCGCCAGGTTGAACGCAATCTTGAGGCGCTGGAAGACTCAACGGCGACAGTTGGCGGCACGGTCAAAACGCTCAAGCGCAAATATGAAGAATTCGCTGCCCAGGCGGAGAAACTTGACCGTGATATTGATACCCTGGTGATTAAAGGCAAGAATGATCTGGCCGCTGCCGCCCAGGCCGAACTGAATACCAAGCAGGAGCTTTCTCAGGAATACTACGAACAGTGGCAGGAACAGGAAGGCCAGTACCAGAAGATGCTCGATATGCGGCTGAAACTGGAATCCCGCCTGACGATGATTAAGCAGGAACGCGAACACCTGCGCTCGCTGATTGAACTGGCCGAGGCGAAGAAAGTCACCACCAAGACGATCAAGAGCCTGGATGACCTGTCGAATGTGGGCGACGAGCAGATCACCAGTCTGTCCGAAAAGATTCGGCAGCGGCTGGATACCGAAGACGCCCGCCTGGACATGGCGACCCGCAATATCTCCGAGGAGATTGAAGATGCGGTGCGCGGCGGCGAAATTGACCGCCAGTTGCAGGAGCGCCGTGAACGGTTGCAGCAGAGTGGCAAAATCTAGCTGGGGTGTATAGGGCGGGTTTCAGGCCCGCCCTCGGCGAAACCCTTTACCGGGTACGACACGCGGAGTAAATGTTTATGTCTGAAAATTCATCCAATGTGCGGAATCGCGCCTTTGGCGCACTGCTGGCAACGGCGGTGCTGCGCTGGGAAAGTATCGTCACGATTGCGATGACGGCGATTCTGTTTTTGTTCGTCGGTGACGTGGGGATTGCCGGGTGGCAGCCCTGGTTCTGGCTGGTGGCCGGGGCGATTGCCGAAGGCGCGCTGATTCTCTCGTCTCTCACCGACCCGGAAGCAGCCCAGCAGGCAATTTCCCGCGAGTTCGAGAGCAAGTATGACCTGCGCGATATTCGCAGCCATGTCTCTCGCCAGCGCCTCCAGAGCGCCCTGGAATACCGGCGTAACATGCTCACCCTGGTGAAGCGGCACAAAGGGGCGATGCGGACGCACCTCCAGCAGACAGTCAACGACATCAATGACTGGATTGACCACATGTATGATCTGGCGCTTCACATTGACGCCTTTGAAGACAATGAACTGGTCGAGCGTGACCGTAAGATGGTGCCGCAGCAGCTCGAAAAGGCTCGCATTCGCGTCAGCCGCGAAAAAGACCCGGCAGTGCATCGTGACCTGGAAAATCAGATCAGACAGCTCGAGCAGCAGCTGACCAACCTGAATGCGACGGCCAACAGTGTCAAACGCGCCGAAATCCAACTGGAAAGCACGCTCTCTTCATTGGGGACAATCTACGCGCAAATGTCCCTGTTGGGGACGAAAGAGGTAGACAGTTCGCGGGCGCAGCGCCTCCGCCTGGAAATTCAGGATGAGGTTTCCAGTTTGCAGGATACCATCTCCGCCATGGATGAAGTACAGTCGCAGCGGCTGCGGTTGAGCTAGTCGCTCAGTAATCAGCGTCCCCCGGACTGATAGGCGCGGATAATCTCATCCATCTTCTCGTGTGTCGCCGGGTCAACGATTTTGCGCCCCGGGTCTTCATCGAACCAGGCCAGCGTCTTACGGATGCCTGCATAAAAAGGAATCGTCGCCTGGAAACCCGGCACAAATGTCTTGATTTTGCTGTTATCGAAAATTGCGCTCCATGTTTTATCCCCGATCAGCCCGGCACCGATACCGGGGTCCAGCCGGGCGATAAAATCGGATGGGATATGGACGATATTCGCTTCCACTCCCAGGGCTTCGGCCACCGTCTGGTGAATCTGATTCCAGTTCAGGTGTTCATCGGACGTGATATGAAACGACTGGCCGATACTCGCCGGATTCCCCAACAGGCCGACAAACGCCTTCGCAAAATCCTCGGAATGCGTGAGCGTCCACAGGGATGACCCATCACCATGCACAATCACCGGCAGCCCCTTCAACAGGCGCTCTGCCAGCGTATATGGCGAGCCATGAATCGCGCTGGGGATTCGGGCGGCATAGGTATGTGAGGGGCGCACCACAGTCACCGGGAATCCCTCCTGGCGATAGGCCGCCAGCAGGCGCTCCTCGCAGGCGATCTTGTTGCTGGCATATTGCCAGTACGGGTTATGCAGCGGGGTCGACTCGGTGATGATCGAATGGACAGGCGGTTTCTGGTAGACTGTTGCGGAGCTGATAAAGATGTACTGCCGGGTCTTGCCCCGGAAAAGCGCAATATCCCGTTCGATGTCGGCGGGTACAAAAGCCACCCAGTTGACCACCGCATCAAATCGCAGCCCTTCCAGCGCCTGGCTCACCTGATCCGGCTGGTGAATATCCCCCTTAATCAGCGTCACACCGGGGATGTCCACCTTTGTTTGCCCGCGATTCAGCAGAAAGAGGTCAAAGCCTTTCTGAACGGCCAACCGGCTCACCGAAGTGCTGATGTCGCCTGTCCCACCAATGAATAAAATGCGCATGGTTGCTTCTCCTGTATGGTGCCGCCGTATCAGTTCGCGGGCAGTTTTAAAGCAAATGCCGCCGCACCTAACAACCCGGCTTTGGCGTTCTTGATGACATGCACCGGCATATCGGTGAGCATGGCACGGAAGCGCCCTTTGCTGCGCAGCGCCTCCAGGAAGGGTGGTTTACGTAGTTCGGGCAGGATGCGCGGGGGGATGCCACCGCCCAGATAAATACCCCCGGTAGACAGCACTTTGAGAGCCAGGTTGCCGGACTCTGCCCCCAGAATAGCGGTGAAGAGTTCGAGCGTCGCCGTTGCCAGCTCACACGGGCGTGCCGGGTCCTGGGCCGCGCTGAAGATAATCGGCGTATGATCCTGGCTGGCCGCCAGTTTTT
>JACKCG010000014.1 GCA_020634135.1 Anaerolineaceae bacterium
GGAGGGCGAACCGCTGGCGACCCAGGTTTTCCAACCGGAGGCGATCTACCAGCAGGTACGGAATATCGCGCCCGATCTGATGGTGTATTTTGGGGATTTGCACTGGCGTTCGGTAGGCAGCCTGGGTCATGGCAGGCATTACACACTGGAAAATGACACCGGCCCGGACGACGCCAACCACGCCGTCAACGGCATGTTTATTCTCTACGACCCTCACGAAAAGGGAGACGGGCTGGTCACCGGTCACCAGTTGATGGACATCGCGCCAACTCTGCTCCACCGCCTGGGGCAGCCAGTACCAGACGAGATGCAGGGACGGCTGATTGGATAAGGGATAATGGAAGGCATTGCAGAGGAATCTATCTGATTTTCAGTAGCGCATCCTGCGATTCTGTGCTAGAATATGTGTTCTAACATCCAGCCAGTATCGTATGGGGGAATCATGCCGCATCCAGTGCGCACCATCACACCGCAAATTGCTCGCCGCCTCGCCATCACACGCCAGCGGTTGGCCGGGCAGGAGACACCTGCCACCCCGGACGGTATCCTCAATCTGATCCGCGACCTGAACTGCGTCCAGATTGACCCGATTAATGCAGTTGCCCGCACGCAGTACCTCGTGGTGTGGAGCCGGTTAGGGCAATACGATACTGAAGATTTCCATCGCCTGTTGTGGAAAGATCGCAGCCTGTTCGAGTATTGGGCGCACGCCGCCTCAATTGTCCCCACCGAGGACTACCCAATCCATGCCGATATGATGCGGCGTTATGGCACGAGTGAATCGGAATGGGGGCAGCGCACCCGCAAGTGGATCGCAGAAAACCAGGAGCTTTATCACCATATCCTGACGGAAATTAAGGAGAATGGCCCACTGCCGTCGCAGGCGTTCACCGACACCACCGAAGTTGGCTGGCATTCTACCGGTTGGACAAGCGGGCGCAACGTGAACCAAATGCTCGATTACCTGTGGTCACAGGGCAAAATCATGGTTTCCGGGCGCAAAGGATTACAACGGCTGTGGGACCTGAGCGAACGCCACTTACCAGAATGGACACCCCGCGAAGAACTTGAACGGGAGGTAGTTGTCTATCGGGCGGCGCAGAAATCACTGCGGGCGCTGGGTGTGGGGACAGCCATGCACATCAAGCGGCATTATATCCGCAACCGCTACCACAACCTGCCTGTTGTGATGAAAAAGCTGGAGGCCGACAGACGTATTCAACGCATTAAAGTCGCGGAAGCTGACAACGTATGGCCGGGCGTCTGGTACATCCATACCGACGATCTGCCTCTGCTCGACAGCCTGGAGGCCGGGGACTGGCAGCCGCGCACGACCCTGCTCTCACCCTTTGACAACCTCATCTGTGACCGGGATCGCACTGAACTGATGTTTGACTTCCTGTTCCGCATCGAAATCTACGTGCCGAAGGCCAAACGGCAGTATGGCTATTATGTGCTACCCATCCTGCATGGGGATCAGATCATCGGGCGGATTGACCCGAAGATGGATCGCAAAACCGGGCGACTCATTATCCAGGCGGTTTACGCCGAGCCGGGTGCCCCTGGGAACAAAACCACGGCGCGCAGCGTCTCTAAAACAATTCAGAACCTGGCGGCCTTCCTGGGAGCGGATGACATCATCTATACCGGGGACATCCCCACCGGGTGGAAAACGGCGTTGGGGTGAGTCCTGAACATATGCACGAAAATTGATAAAAAGTGTTTGTATTGGCAGACAGGTACTGTACAATGAAATTGAGAAGCAGCACATGGGGGAAAATGTGATGTCCGATAAACCCAAGAAACCCACCCACGCAGGTTCTCAGACCGGTGTGATGCCACGAGTAGATGTCGAACCGGACACCCGGCAGGAGTCTGACCAATCCGCCCCACCCTACCTGCCGGAGTTTGATGAAGACAGTGGTGGTATCACCGGGGTAATTCCGCTGCGCCATAGCGAAGGCGAAGATGAGGCCAAGCACGCGGACGATTCGGCGACTGACCGTCTTGCCCAGGCCTAGCGTGAACCGTCTGGATAATCTCGCTTCCCGCTACGCCGTCGGCTTGGTAGACACATCGCCCGGTTCGGCGGGCTGCCCGGCATCGCGCGCTTTGCGTTCGGTTTCGCCAATGCCCGGATGCCACTCATCAGCCAGCGCACCGACTTCCCGCGTGAGCACCCACCCACCCAGATCACGAGCGATGAATTCGATGATTTTGGGCTGTATCCAGGTGGCGGAATCGACCTGCACGGCACGCGCCCCGGCTTCAATGTAATCACGAGCGTCCTGCTGCGTATGGATGCCCCCCGCTCCAATCACCGGAATATCTACCTTACGGGCAAGCTGCCCCACCACACGCAGCACCGCCGGTTTTACCAATGGGCCGTACACCCGGCCACTCACAAGTTTGCCGGTATGCGGGTCACGGGCTGTCCCACGCGGCGGCGCGGCCACGACCAGCGCGCCTGCCCCGGCATCCATGACGGCCTCAGCGACAGCCAGCGCATCATGCAGCGGCAGGCGCACCAGCACGGGCTTCTCGGTAGCCTGTACTGCCGCTTTTGTCAGGTGTTCGGCTTCTGACCAGTCCACATCATCATTGAGGCCGAGTTCAATCGCATCCACGCTGGTCTCTTCATCAATCCGCTCGGCACCGCGCCGCACATGCTCCACCGTCGTGCTAACGAGATGCAGAATCACCGGCATCGGGTAGCGATCCCACAGGCCGCGATACTGGTTCAGCACCTTGCTCAGACCGGGATTGGGCAATCCGGTATGCACCAGCACCCCGGCGTCCAGCGGAATCACGCGCGTCCCGGTGGCAACCTGCCAGGGCTGGTACGTCACCGGGTTGGTGACAATCGCGCCCAGCTTCTCAACTTTAATCAGGTCGCGGTACACATCGCCAAAGCCAAAAATACCAGCGGCTGGCATCACAGGGGTTTCTACAACGAGGCTGTTCTTTCCAGGTCGGGTAATCTCAAAAGCCATAAGCGTCCTTCTACTCCAATAACCACGCCCCGGCTTCCCGGAGCAGACCGGTAAAAGCGTCCTGGGGCGGTTCGCCATGTGTATCCGGCCAGGCACGGCGCACGGACTCGGTGGTTCGCAACGCTTCCGGCACGGTCTGAAGCCCTCGACGGCGCTTGAACAGGGCGTGCTGCGACACATGGCACAGCATCGCGCCTACTTTGGCCGCGCCCCAGGGTTGAATATCCAGCGCGAGGTGAGCCGCTTCACTCTGATTCCACAGCCGATCCTCAATGGATGGCACACGCGCCGCCACTGTGTAAACCAGCGTTTCCGGCAGCGCCGCCGGAACCCCCGCCAGCACTGCCCAGTGTACCAATTGGTGCGCCGGGTGACCGTATTCGCCATCTACGCCATGCGTGAGTACCAGATCGGCCTGGTAGTGACGGGCGATTTCCCCAAACTGCTTTGCCAGCGTGTCGAACGCCACCGCAAATGGGTGGAGTACCTCGCCCTCGCCCACCGCCGGGTCTATATAGTCCAGCACCGTGACCGATGCGCCCAATGTATGTACCGCGCAGCGCAGTTCCGCTTCTCGTGCTGCGCCTAATAGTTCTCGACTGGGGACAACCGGCGGGTCGCCGACTTCGCCGCCCTCGCCCCGCGTGGCACATACAACCTGTACACGCACGCCCTGGCGCGCCAGCAGCGTTATGATACCGCCCGCCAGAATCGTCTCGTCATCGGGATGAGCGAAAAAGCATACCGCCGAACGCAGTGTCATAACAGCGGCACCTGTGTCAGGTCAATCGCCGGCCCATCCTGGCAAATTGTCCGCACCGTATTCCCCCGCAGACCCACCAGGCACGCCTGGCACGCGCCTACGCCACAAGGCAGTTCCGGCTGGAAAACGCCAAACAGGTAATTCGAGGGGATGTCTGCCCGTAGTTCTTTGAAGAGCGTCCACACCTTCGCAAACCGGCCTAATTCGTCGTCCGGCGCAACAGTCACAAAAACCTGATCCGCCCAGCCCACCGTCATCACCCGATCCGGCCAGCTAAAATCATCCTCTCCGTGAATAATCTCCAGCTCCGGCGGCAAATGCGCGGTATCATACTGACGGGCACTACCCAGCAGCACAAGCGTCACGCTCACCCGGTTGCCCAGCAGCCAGCCGATAGACATCAGCAGCGCGGTAGGCGGCGTGTCAAACGACAGCAGCAGCACGTTCCGCAATGTGCGCCGGTAACGGTAGGGCTGCCCGATAACGCCGAGCAGGCTCACGACCTGACCGGGTTCGTAGCGGGACTCAATAGGACGCTCGACAATCATGTTCGCTGCACTGACAGTCACCGGCCACCAGTGTTCACGCAGATATGGATTCCACGCTTCAACCGGACGTGCCAGCAGTGATTGGCCGGGTTTGATCTGGCTCAATGACTCATCTACCGCGAGGTGTAACCGTTGGAAGCCAGTATTCACCCGGCTGATGCGTTCGATAATGGCCTGGGTTTCTTTCATGGTTAATTGACTGCCCCTGACGCCTGTCTTTTAGTACGAATTCCCGTTGCTCACCCATTGTACAGCGGTTTACGATCAGTCTGCCATTGTTGGGCACAAAACACCCACCTTTTCCGAGAAGGAGTCATGCTATAATGAGCGCATGTCACTTGTGAACCATACGCAACCCATCCAACTCCACTATACCTGCGCCGGAGCCGGGCCGGATGTCCTGTTGATTCATGGCTGGGCCAGTTCAGGCAAGATGTGGCAGGTGATGACTGATGCCTTACAGGATCGCGCACGTTTCTGGGCGATTGACCTGGCAGGTTTCGGCGCATCCCCGTCACTGCCTGCAAACCCGATGCTCGACATCAACACCCATGCCGCCCTGGTGATGGACTTCTGCGACCAACATGGTATCCAGCCCAAAGCCATCGTCGGGCATTCGATGGGCGGGATGCTGGCACTCAAGTTGGCGTTACTGCGCCCCGAATTAGCCGAGGCGCTGGTGTTACTCGCGCCGGTTGTGACGGGGCGCTTCACGCTTGAACTCAATCGTCTCGTGAGTACTGATGTGGGCAGTTTCGCTCTGGCGCGTTCCAAGCCGTTCTGGTGGCTGGCGCAATCGGAACTTCTCGCACCGTTGTTGAGTGTGCCGGCGTATGTCGGAGTTGAAGCCGCCGAACGGATCCGCCAGGACTTCATTCGGGCGACATGGCAGGCCGCAACCGGGGCACTCGCCAGCATCGCCCGCGAGAACCTGGAACCGGACTTGCGGCGGATACAACAACCCACGCTCGTGCTGATCGGCGCGGAAGACACCACCGTTCCACCACAGGAGGGGCGGCTGGCGGCACACCGGTTGCAAAACGCCCGGCTGCTCGAACTTCCCGGTGTGAATCACCAACCACTCGATGAGCAGCCAGATACCGTGATCGCAGCACTGGGGGCATTCCTGGCTGAAACAGGGGCAGCATTGCCCTGAATGCCGATTATGCTACAATGCCCACTGAGACACTGTGTTGAACACAATAGGAGGCTTTTCTGGACTCACAAGAACTTGCACGCCACATCGTCCATGTTGTGGATGAGAAAAAAGCGGAGAACATCGTCCTGCTTGACCTGCGTCCGGACGCGATCATCGCAGATTATTTTGTCATTTGTAACGGCAACAGCGACCGCCAGCTGAAAGCATTAGCGGAAAACGTGCGCAACAGCGTGAAAGAGCAGTATGAGAAACTGCCGTTTTCGATTGAAGGCACGGCGGAAAGCGGCTGGATTCTGATGGACTACGGAAACGTAGTCGTCCACCTGTTCCTCGAAAGCAAGCGCCTGTATTACGACCTGGAAGGCCTATGGCGTGGCGCACAGGTGCTGGTCAGCATCCAGTAACCGGCAACGCTGCACTGTTTAACGCTCCCGGAACACTATGAAAGAAGACGCTGCCTATCCACCAGTGACCGCGGACAGGAATGTGAACAGCGGATCGCGCAAAGCGTCCTGATTCAGCCGGTGGAATGCACCGGGGATGATGACCAGCGTGAGCGGCACGCCTTTCGCTGCCAGTATATCAGCGAAGGCCTGCGACTCGATCACCGGGGTGCGTTCGTCGTTTTCGCCATGTACCAGCAATATCGGCGGTTCACTGCCATCCAACCAGGTCAGCGGCAAATAGTTGGCGAGTAAGCGCAGCGGTTCGGGCATTTGCGGGCTGCTGCGCCATTCTTCCGGTGGAACTGTGGTAAGTAGGGTTTCCAGCATCTGTATCTGCTCGGCAGTCATCCCCACGGAGTTCTGCAAGGTTTTCTGGAAATCAGAGTTCGCAAAACTTACGGCGGGCACACCATAACTACCACCATACCCCACCGCCCCTTTCACCCAATTGGCGTCCGGCAGACGGTACTCACAGTTACCGAGCAACAGGCCTGGTTCATCTATTACAGCCAGTAGGACCGCCATCGCTGCTCCGCGAGAATGCCCCAGGACGACCACATTACTGGTATCAAAAGGATACGTCCTGCTGTTGTTGTGAATCCAGGCCAGGGCGCAGGCGGCATCGTCCATCACCGAATAAGGGTTGGTCGGCACAGGCTCAGGGTAGTGAATCGAAACGGCAGCATAGCCCTGTGCCACGAGGTCTTGCACGGTGTTGGTACCGGTAAAATAGTCTTTATTAACCTCTGTGCCGTGAATCAGCATTACCACCGGGAAAGGTCCACTGCCCTGTGCCGGTAGATACACGTCCAGAATATTATCCGGCCCATTGGCATAGGCAATATTGGTGGTCTGTGGTGGTGAATCCTGGAAAGAATCTGACGTCGGGAACGCATCTTGCCATACGCATCCTGATAACAGCAGCACACATATCATCAATATTGCCACAAATCACCTCAATCAGGTTAATCCTTCAACCGCAGTTTCTTGCTCAAGAGCGCGGCCAGGTCATCTTCGGAAAGATCGTCCAGGTCGCTGCTGGCCGGTGTACTGGTGACTTCCACCACAGGGGCTTCATTGGCGGGCGAAGCAGCCGGTTTTTCGGCCAGTACATTCGTCGTCAAGTATTCCGCCAGTTCCGCCACTGTCGGATAATTGAATGTCAGTGTGGATGGCAGCGTGTGTTCTACACTGACTTCCAACCGCCCCTTAAGTTCGACGGACATCAGCGAGTCCATACCCATTTCAAACAGTCCCTGGTGAATGTTGATTTCTTCGGGGCGGGCAATACCGAGGACTGAAGCTGCTTCCGCCCGAACATGGGCTAAAAGAATATCATGATGGTCGTCAGGATGCGCCTCGCTCAGTTTTTGCAGCAGGTCAGACCCTTTAACCTCCGCTTGTATCGCCATTGCTGCTTTCTGGCGAACGCCGACACGCTCCAGGAGCGCCCGCTGACCGCGCGCTTCGTAGATCGGTTTCAGCACCGACCAGTCCACCGCCGCGACGACTATCTGAGCCAGATCAGAAATTCCCAGGAAATCGCCCATAAACGCCAGAGCATGGTCAGATGCCATACGGTTCAGCCCGGTGCGTGTCACCAGTTCCTGTCCTTCAGCGCTGGCCGCCCGCATCTCATCCCATGTCCCCCAATTGATGCTCAGAGCAGACCGACCTGCGGCCCGCCGCCAGTGGGCAAACGAATCGAGGAACGTATTGGCCGCCGCATAGTGGCCCAGGAAGCGCGACCCCCACAGCGCCGTTGTAGACGAGAACAGCACCATGAAGTCCAGAGGCATATCGCGGGAAAGGTCATCCAGGATATGCGTGCCGATGACTTTTGGCCGCAGCGAATCAAGCAGCGTGTCTATGTCCATTTCCGCCAGCGTCTGGTTGCTCAGGCTGGCCGCCGCATGAATGATACCACGCAGCGGAGGCAGCGTGTCACCAAAGCGGGCGAATAAGGCCGTCATCCGCGCCCGGTCACTGACATCCGCTGATTCTACGGTGACTCGCGTCCCCAGCGCCTCGATTTCCAGAATCGCGTCTGCCTTGCGTCGTTCGTCACTCTCTGGCAGCAAACTATTCCAGTGGTCACGTTCCGGCAGCCCGCGCCGTCCGATCAGAACGAGATGCCCCGCGCCCTGTTCGGCCAGCCAGCGGGCGATTTTCAATCCCAATCCGCCCAGGCCGCCAGTCACGAGGTACGCGCCCTCAGCATCCCACTGAACCGGCCCTGGCAGCGGGGGTGTTGTAGGCATTAACCGGGCGACATACCGCTTCCCACGTCGCCAACCAACCTGGTCTTCGCCATCGGTCTGGGTGATACCAGCCAGGATGAGCGCCACCTGTTCGCCAGGTTGGTCGTCAAGATCAATCAGCCCGCCCCAGATCTCGGGATGTTCCAGGGCAATCACCCGCCCCAGCCCCCACAGCGTAGACTGATCGGGCGCGCTCACTGTGCCCTCTACTGGCTGCGCCCCCTGTGTAACCATCCACAACGCCGACGGGCGCGACAATGCGCTGAGTGCCTGGGTGACATACAACGCGCCGCCGCAGATCAACCCTTGCGCTGCTGCCTGTTCCACTTCGGATGTGTTCACCCCGGCAGCAGCCAGTCCCCACAGATAGATGACTCCGCGCAGATTGTCCCCGGCATCGTGTAAAAGCTGATGATAATCCCCTGGCTCGTAAGGGTTTATCCAGGTGTAGTCACCACCGGGAAGATAGGCTTCGCCCGGCTTCACCAACTGGTACTCCCCGCCCCGCCCGGTTATGCCAGCGGCCACCTGGTCGCCCAGGCCACCGTCATCCGCGAAGATCAGCCAGGTCCCCTGCATATCGGCTTCGGCATCTACTGACGCGGTGCGTGCCAGGATGACCGCTTGCTGCGAAAGAATGCTCCCTGGGCGCTCCCCAACAATCGAAGCCGGTTCGACAAAGCCTGCGCTGTCCAGTATATTCAGCCAGCCTTGCGCGGTGAGCAGCGGGTAGTCCGGGCGAAGATCGGCATCCCGGAAGCGCCACCAGCCATCGGTCAAGCCGAATGTCACGTCAACCCAACGCTGCGGGGCGACGCCTTCCAACAGCAGCAGAACACCGCCCGGCGCGAGCAGCGAACGAGCATTCGCCAGCGACTCACGTATATCCTGGGTTGCGTGCAGGACGTTGGCTGCAATCACCAGATCAAACGAACCACCGGTAAACCCCTGTCCGGCAGGACTCTGCTCGATGTCCAGCCGTTCGTAACGCAGCCGCGCCCCAAATTTTTCGGCGGCGCGTTCCAGGAACAGCGGTGACAGGTCGGTAAAGACGTATTCGGCTCCGGCAGCAGGCAGTGCAGGAAGCACGTAGGCAGTGGTTGAGCCAGTGCCTGCGCCAACTTCCAGAACACGCAGCGAGCGACCTTCCGGCCAACCCACCAGCAATTCACGGACAGTCTGCTCGACCAGCGTGTTATACGCCTGAGCAAAGGGGGCATCCTGGTAAATTTTCTCCAGCGAGTCAAGCGAACCACCGGGGAACAACAGGCCTACCGGATCAACTGTGCCGCGCAGCGCACCAGCCAACTGCGGCCCACAACGCCCAATCAACGCCAGTTCCGCCCGGTAATCGGGATACTGCTCAACCAGCCATGTCCAGTATGCCTGGATGTCAATATCAGGAATCTGAGAGAGTTCCCACCCGCCGTCGCTATATTGGGCGACGCCGTCTTCCCCCAGCATATCCAGCAGTCGCGCCCACAGCCGCCGCTGGTCGTCGCTCACACCCAGTACATCGGGGGCGAAGCGCGTACCGGGGCGCACATCCACACCGAACTGGGCTAACGCTGTCAGGATATACCCCACAACGAGGCGATCCACATGCGCGAAGAAACCGCTGTATCCTTCTAGCCCGTGCTGATCGCCCAGCGCTTCAAGGCGGGAGGTCATGCTTGCGGCAGTTTCCGCCAGCGCCATCTCCGCTAACGGGGAAACGCCGCTGGCAGCAGTTTGCGCTTTTGGCAGCCACTCAACCTGGTAGAGCCAGTCGCCAGGTCGCTGCTGGGCGAAGCGCATGAGCACATCTTTTCCGGCACGTTTAAGCTGCAAGCCGGTCACCTCACCGATGAGCTGACCACCCTCGTCGAACAACCTGACATCGCCTGAAAACGTCTCTTGATTATCATCACGCCAGGCCAGTACCGTATGGTTCCACAGGCGCGTGCCTTGTGGCTTGCGGTACAACCGATACTGGTCGATCCCGATCAAAAGATAGGTCGTGTCGAAAGTGTAATCCGGCAAAGGGACACCCAGCAGATGGAAGCAGGCATCCAGGAAAGCAGGATGAATGTGGTAGGCCTTCGTGTCGTGGATGAGTCCCTCCGGCAGTTGAATCTTCCCCAGGGCTTCGCCGTCGCGCCGCCAGATATGCTCAATGCCCCGAAAACTCTGCCCGAATTCCAGTCCGATTTCCCGAATCTGGTCGTAATACGAACTGCCGGGAAGTTCGTCGGTACAGCGTGCCTGGATGTCTGCGACGACCAGTGTGTCGGCGGTCTGCGGCATATCCATATGCAGCGCCAGTCCGCCACTTGCGTACTGTTTCCACTCATCGCGCTCGCCCAGGCTGAAGACCTGGAATGAGGCGCGTCCGGTTCCTTCCGGCTTGATGACCAGCTGAATCGTGCGGAAGCCCTCTTCTGGCAGAATCAACGCCTCCTGAATGCTCAGGTTCTCCACACCGTGCGGCCCCGGCCCAAAGGCATCCTCCGCCCCGGCCAGTGCCATTTCCAGGTAAACCGGCGACGGCATGACCACCGCACCGTAAATCCGGTGATGGTCAAGATACGCCGGGTAATAGGCGTTAAGGCGCGACTCGTACACGATGTCCTGCACCGCGGGGGAACGCAAACGTGCGCCGAGCAGCGGATGAAGCACATCGTCACCCAATGGGGCAACCTGCCGTCTCGTGGCATGGGTATCCAGCCAGTACCGCTCACGCTGGAACGGGTAGGTAGGCAAAGACACACGGCGACGCGGGTAGTCCCGGTCAAAGCCGGCCCAATCCACATCCAGCCCGGCGACATACAACGCACCCAGGCTCTTGAGCATCTGCGTCCAATCCGTATGACCGGGGCGCAGTGAGGGTATCCAGTGGCAGTCATCACCCAACCCACAGCGCTGCCCCATTTCCAGAAGATTCGGCGCAGGGCCGATTTCGACAAACAGCCGATAGCCCCCCGTATAGAGGGTCTGCATGGCCGGGAAAAACTGGACACTCTCCCGCATGTGCCGCCGCCAGTAGCCAGCATCCGCAATTTCATGCCCGGCAAGCTGCCCGGTCAACCCGGAAATGAGGTCTATCTGCGGTAAGTGGAACTCCACGCTCCGTGCTATCCGCCCGAACTCATCAAGCAGTGGATCCATGAGCGGGGAGTGCGAGGCCGTCGTCACCTGTAAGCGCCGGGCGCGAATCCGCTCGTCTTTGAGTGTGTCTATGACGGCTTGTACCGCATCTTTTTCGCCGGAGATTACTACACTTTCCGGCCCGTTTACCGCCGCGATAGAAACCCGGTCAGTATAGGGCTGGACAGCCGCCGCGACCCGTTCATACGAGCCGAACACCGTTGCCATCTCGCCAGACTGCGAGACGGACTGCATCAGCCGCCCCCGCGCTGCTACCAGCTTCAACCCATCTTCCAGGCTGAATACCCCGGCGACACAGGCGGCGGCGTATTCGCCTACACTGTGCCCCATGACCACCGACGGTACCACGCCCCACGAACGCCATAATTCGGCCAGCGCGTACTCGATAGCGAACTGCGCCGGCTGCGCGAAAAAGATGTCATTGAGCGGCGAGTCCTGGCCGGGTTCGGGGTACAGCACCGCCAGGAGCGACTGCCCTAACAGTGGCTGCAATATCTCATCGCACCGGTCAAGCGCCTGGCGGAAGGTCGGCTGTGTCTCATAAAGCGCCCGCCCCATATCCACATGCTGCGAACCCTGCCCGGTGAACAGGAATGCTGCCCCAAGCCGCGGCCCGGTCTGGCCGGTGACCATGTTGCCCGACGTCTCACCTCGTAAATAGGCCGACAGGGTGTCCTTCATTTCCGGCAGGGTATCGGCCACCAGCGCCAGCCTGTGAGTGAGGTGTGCTCGCCCGGCATTAGCCGTAAAGCATACGTCCGGCAGCGCGTCGGGTGTTTGCCCTGCCAACGCATCCCGGTAACGCTCGGCCAGTTGTTGCAGCGCCGGTTCCGTGCGGGCAGACAGTGTCAGGATATGCGATGGCCGCTCGCTCTCCACCGGTTCGGACTGGCGAACGGGAGCTTCTTCTACGATGAGATGTACGTTAGTGCCGCTGAAGCCGAACGAACTCAGGCCGCCAATACATGTTCCAGCCGGCGCTTCCCAGGGGGTGCGCTCAGTAGGCACTGTGATCGGCAGTTCGTCCCAGGCAATATACGAACTGGGATGCCGAAAATGGAGGTGGGGCGGAATCTCATGATGTTGCAGACTCAGGATGAGCTTGATGAGGCCCGCAATGCCCGCCGCCGATTCGAGGTGGCCGATATTGGTTTTGACCGAACCGATCATCAGCGGCTGGCTTGCCGGACGGTCTTTGCCAAGCGCCGTACCCAACGCCTGCACTTCAATCGGGTCGCCCAATGATGTGCCTGTGCCGTGTGTTTCCACATAGCTGATCTCGTGGGGTTCAAGCCCGGCATTTGCCAGCGCATCCCGGATAACCGAGACCTGCGACGGACCGTTAGGGGCGGTCAGGCCATTGCTGCGCCCATCCTGATTGATGGCCGCGCCGCGAATCACCGCCAGGATAGAATCGCCATCGGCCACCGCATCGGAAAGACGCTTCAGCACCACCGCGCCGCTGCCTTCGGAGCGCACAAAGCCGTCAGCGGATTCGTCAAACGCCTTGCAGCGCCCATCCGATGCCATCATATTCGCCTTCGAGAGCGTGACTGTCACCTCTGGCGCGAGGATGGCGTTCGCACCTCCTGCCAGCGCCATACGGCACTCACCGTCGCGCAGGCTCTGTACGGCGAGGTAGATCGCCACCGACGAGGACGAACAGGCTGTATCCACCGAGACCGCCGGACCTTGCAGCCCCAGGATGTACGAGATACGCCCGGAGGCGACACTATGGGCGCTCCCGGTAGAGACATACATATCGAATTTTTCCGTATCACCGTGCAGCACCATCTGGGCGTAATCGTGGTTGCAGACGCCGACAAAGACGCCGGTTTTGCTGCCAGTGAGTTTATCGGGAGCATAGCCCGCGCTTTCCAGCGCCTCCCAACTGACCTCAAGCATCAAGCGCTGCTGTGGGTCTATCGTGACCGCCTCACGGGGAGAAATGCCAAAGAACTGCGGCTCAAAACGGTCAATATCGTCCACGAAGCCGCCCCACATTGTGGCAATCTTACCGGGTGCATCCGGGTCGGGGTCGTAAAGCTGGCTGGCATCCCAGCGTGCCGCCGGAATATCGGTGATGGAGTCCACGCCATTCTGCAAATTCGCCCAGAATTGTTCCGGGTTATTCGCGCCACCGGGGAAGCGGCACCCCATACCGATGATGGCGATGGGTTCGGACTTACGCCGTTCGCTGGCATCCAGTTTAGCCTGTAAATCCATCACCAGCAGCGCCAATCGTTTAGGTGAAAGCTGGCTGATCCGGTCAAAAAGATCGCTCATTTTCGTTGGTCCTTATTCCGGGTCTGTTCTGATAAAAGGCGGTCTATCTCTTCGTCAGTTAAATTCTCAAGGGCATCCAGCAATCCAGTCACGCCGCCGGCATTCCCGCGTATGGCCGATTCGTCTGGCACAACTGCGGGGGTTTCGGGCTGTGCCGGTTTCAGGTTCAAGGCCTCTTGCGCCAGGAAAGTGGCAATCGCTTCCACAGTCGGGTAATCGAATACCAATGTGGCCGGCAGAGTGCGCTTGAGTCCCAGCCCGCTGCTGAGGCGATTCCGCAGTTCGACGGCCATCAGCGAGTCCAACCCCATTTCACTGAGTGGTATTCGTTCGCTGATTGCACGCGGCGAGCCGAGTTCCAGCACCCGCGCGGCTTGTTCCTGTACAAAAGCCACCAGGAGCGTGTGTTGTTTGGCCGGGGCAGACTCCGCCAACCGGCGCAAAATATCCGGCTGCGATTCGGTCTGGGATACGGGGGAAATAGTGGCAACTTGCTGCTGGCGGGTTTCGTGGGCGAGTTCTGCGAAGAAACGCGGCTCAGAGCCACTGGCGAAACGTCGCAGGAACTTTGACCACACCACCGGCATGACGCCGATCTGCGCTGCCCGGCCTTGCATCAAGCGTTCCAATACACGCAGTCCGTCTTGCGGTGGGATCACACCCACGCCCTGGGTATCAATCCGCCCGATAACGTCATGCTCTACCGCCGCGCCGATTTCCGACCATGCACCCCAGTTAATGCTCAAGGCTGGGAGTCCCTGCGCCCGCCGGTAATAGGCCAGCATGTCCATAAACGTGTTAGCAGCAGCGTGGTTGCCCTGCCCCGGTGACCCGATGAGCGAGGCCACCGACGAGAACATTACAAAGAAATCGAGCGGGAGATGGTAGGTCAGGCGGTGCAGATGCCAGGTGCCGACTACTTTAGGGGCGAACACAGTATCAAAGCGGCTCCAGTTCTGCCCCAGCAGCCCGCCGTCATCCAACACACCCGCCGAGTGAATAATGCCCCGCAGCGGCGGCAGGGAACGGTGAATTTCTTCCAGAATGCGGCTCACGTCCGCCTCGGACGAGACATCCCCCCGGGCAACGACCACCTGCGCCCCGGCCTGCTCCATGCGGGCAATCGCTTCGCGGGCGGTTTCATCCGCGCCACGCCGCCCCATCAGCACCAGGCTGTCCGCGCCCTGTTCAACCAGCCATTCGGCAACCAGCAGCCCCAGCCCGCCCAACCCGCCAGTAATCCAGTAGGTGGCGTCCGGGCGAACCAGCGCGTCGGTTTCTTGGGAAATAACAATCTTGCCAATATGCCGCGCCGCCGCCATATAGCGGAAGGCACTGACCGCGTCCAATAGTGGGAAGGTGCGGAAAGGCAGCGGGTGCAGTGCCTCCTCTTCAATCAGAACGGTGATTTCCAGCAGGATGTCCCGGATAAGCGCCGGGTTGTCGCGGGTATCGCCCGTCCAGTCCACGATGAAGTACGCCTTGCCACGCCCCAGGGCTGCCGCCTCTTTGGGGGTGAGCAATCCACTCTTGCCAATTTCCAGGAAGCGCCCGTTGTCCGCCAACACCGACAAACTCTTAGGGATGAAGTCCCCCGCCAGCGAGTTCAGCACCATGTCCACGCCGCGCCCGCCAGTGATCTGCATTATCTCGTCAGCAAAATCCAGCGAGCGTGAGTCCATCACATGCTGCACACCCATTTCCTGGAGGAATGCCCGTTTTTCCGGGCTGCCCGCAGTGGCGAAGATTTCCGCCCCGGCACGCTGCGCCAACTGTACCGCCGCCATACCCACACCCCCGGCGGCGGCGTGGATCAGCACGCGCTCACCTGCCGACAACCCGCCCAGATGGATGAGGGTATAGTAGGCCGTGATGAAAGGGATAGCGACAGTAGCGGCTTCCTCGAACGAGAGGCGCGACGGTTTGGGAACGACCAGCGCCGCATCAGCGATGGCGTAAGTGCTGAAACTGCCCCCGGCCAGCGCGATGACTGGGTCACCCGGTTGAATACCCGTGACTTCCGGGCCTACCGTCACTACTGTCCCGGCGCACTCACCGCCCAACGGGCCGGGATCGCCAGGGTACATACCGAGCGTGTTCATAACATCCTTGAAGTTCAGACCAGTAGCCTGAACGCGAATTTCGATCTGTCCAGGGCCGGGGCGCTGGCGGGCAACCGGTTGTAAAACCAGGTTATCCAGCGTGCCCCGCGCCGTAATCTGCAACTGAATGGGGCGGTCAGAATTGGGGCGGTTAGGCGCTTCACCCCGACTGCGCACCAGCCGCGCCGCTGTCCATGCGCCATGCCGAACAGCAAGCTGGTCTTCGGCGTCATTCCGCCAGACAGTCTCGGCCAGCAGCGCGAGACTGCCAGCGGCGTCCGCCGGATCGAGGTCAACGCGCACACAGCGTAATTCCGGGTGTTCCAGGGCGATGACCTTGCCCAACCCCCACAGCGGCGACTGCATCACCGCCTCCGGCTTCGTTCCGGCGGCAGGCTGTGCCCCCTGCGTGACCAGCCACAGGCGAGGCGCTTCGCCCCCAAATGTCGTCAAGGCCTGGACGAGGTATAGGGCGCTCCCGTAACTAAGCGGTTGTGCCCATTCGAGTGCCTCGGCCTCCACATCCAGACTCCATAGGTGAACAACCCCGCGATACGACTCGCCGCCTGCCGCGTCTTGCAGGAGGCGGCGGTAATCGGCAGCCTCCGACGGATTGATTTGCCAGGTGTTCCCGTTCAGCGCCGCATACGACTCGCCCGGTACGACCAGCGCACAGCTTTGCCCGCGCGCGTTGAGGTCGGCGGCTAAGGCCTGTCCCGCGCCGCTGCTATCCGCAAAAATCAGCCAGTTGCCGGGGACTCCCACTGCCCGTTGGGCGATAATGACGGCTTGCTCCATAAAGTCGGCGCTGGTTTCCGGCAGCGCCGCCGCCCCACTGAATCCTGCTTCGTGCAGCGCACCGAACCATTGCGCCGGCTTAAGCAGCGGATAATCGGGGCGCAGGTCATGGTCTGTGAAGCGCCACCAGCCGTCGGTCAGCCCGAAGGTGATGTCCACCCAGCGTTCCGGCGCGGTGATTTCCAGCATGAGCAGCAATCCACCCGGCACAAGCAAGCGCTGAATGCGACCTAATGTCTGGTGCAGGTCGGCGGTAGCATGAATCACGTTGGCAGCGATCACAATGTCGAATTGTTCCCCGGCCAGGCCTTGCCCGCTGGGGTCGGCTTCCAGATCGAGTGTCTGGAAGCGGATAAAAGGATACTCGGCGAATTTCTGTTCCGCCCTGGCAATGAAGAGCGGCGAAATATCGGTAAAGAGATACGATACCCGGTCTGCCGGGAGTACCGGCGCGACATAGGATGTTGTGCCGCCCGTACCGCCACCGATTTCAAGGATGCGAATCGGGCGATCCCCCGGCAGTTGGGCGAGTGCCGCCTGAACCGCCTGCCCCACAATACCATTATAGATTTGGGCGATTGGTGGCTCGCGGTACAGCCGTTCGGCGGTGGCAATCGCGCCATCGGGGAAGAGCAGTTGCAGGTAGTCCACCTGCCCGGCCAGCGCCTCGGCAAGCTGTTGGCCGCAGCGCCCGGTGATCTCCAGCTGCGCGCTATATTCGGGGTACTCTACCAGCAACTCATTGAGCAGTTCACTCATATCACGGGGGGCTGGGAATGGCTGGATAACCACCCACTCGTCGCCTTCGCGCGCCAGCAAGCCGTCCTCGAGCAAGATATCGAGCAGCCGCCCCAGCAGGAGACGGTGGTGTGGCTGGCGGATTCCCAGGTGATCGTTCAATGTTCCGGTAGAAAAGCGCTCGCCCAAACCGGGGTGCCAGCCCAACTGCTGCAAGGCATTGACAATGTAGGCACTGCTCAGGGTATCCAGCAATGGCAGTAACCCACCGGTATAGCGGGGCAGCCGGTATTCATCCGCCAATGAGACAAGCCGGGGATACAGTTCATCAGCCAGTGCCTCCGGTGCAGGGAGAGCGATACTTTCCACCGGTTCAGCGGCTTGCTTAAACCCTTCGAGTGGCTGCCAATCCACCGTGTAGAGCCAGTCTTCCACCTGAGACTGTGCAAGGTTGAGCAGCACGTCCTGGCTGGCGCGTTTGAAGCGCATCCCCAAGATTTCCGCAATAATCTGGCCGGTTGAGTCCAGTACCTGGACATCGCCGCCGAAGGTTTCGCCCAGGCCATCATGGCCGGCACGCACCTGGGCATAGGCCCACACCTCAGCTGTGGCTGGCTGGTACAAACGGAAGTGGTCAAAGCTCAGGGGCAGGAATATCTCGTTGGTATCCGGCATCGCGGCGGCCATACTCTGCACACAGGCATCCAGCAGCGCCGGGTGAATGTGGTAGGCCGAAAGTTCGGGTGTGTAGGCATCAGGCAAACGAACAAGACCGAGCGCTTCACCGTCGCACCGCTGGATTTCTACGACACCTTTCAGGCTGTCGCCGAAGTCCAACCCGCTGTTGCGCAGCCGGGCATAGTGCGCCTCGGCTGTGACGATTTCCGTACAGCGGGCGCGCACTGTATCGAGAGAGACGGCAGGAGGTGCGGTGGGCGCCACTGCGTTGAGCGTGCCAGAAGTATGTGGCTGCCAGTCGGCTTCGTCTGCACCCTGGCTGAAGCACTCAAAAGTGGCGTGTTCATCATCAACCGGCGTCACAATGACCTGAACCGTCCGCCCGTCCTCACCCACCACCAACGCATCATGAATTACGAAGTCCTCAACCTGCCCGCCGCCATACACCAGCCGCCCCGCCGCCGCTGCCGCTTCGATAAACCCGGTAGCCGGGAGCAGCGCCGTGCCATAAATCCGGTGATCGTTGAGATAGGTCAGCTGGTCGGTGAACAGGGTGTTTTCATACTGAATGACTTTAAGCGGGGAACGCAGGCGGCTGCCCAACAGCGGGTGCAGGATGTCGCCCTGCGGCGCAGTAACCCGCCGGGTATCGGCCTTCAACTGCTGCACCCAGTAGCTGCCACGCTGGAAGGGATAGGTAGGCAGTGCGATTTTACGATG
>JACKCG010000015.1 GCA_020634135.1 Anaerolineaceae bacterium
AAATTGACTTTTTGTTATAGTGGGGGCGTTTTCCGCGTATTTACAAACTTCATCCGGGGCAGGAGTTAATCCCACCCCGGACGATTTTCCTACGGGATGAAGAAGGTGCAGTTTCCACTTTCGCTGGGGCGGTTCGTCCCCGGCCCGAAGAAATCATAGCCATCGGTGATCTGGGCATCCCAGGTGACCCGATAGCTGATTTCGTGCTGGCCGGAAGCCAGTGGGCCAAACGGCACATACCAGTACTTGTAGTAGTTGCCATCAGCCTGTTTCCGAACTGCCGTACCGTACAAGCGCCAGTTTGACAGCGGTTCACCGTCCACCTGTACCTCGTAAATCACATGCTCCAGGTGTTGATCCATGAATTCCGGCTCGGCCACGTACCAACTCCAGAACACATCAATCGTCGCGCCGGGGAGCAAGGTGGTGGGCGCTGGTCGCCCGAAAATCGGGTTGTTACAATAGGCCAACACGTCTACGCCCTGCTGACTCCCGGTATTGCCTTCTCCGCCGACTCCGGCCTCGCTGGTCGGTATCGGTGTGGAGGCCGCGTCCGGGGTTGGGAAGGGCGAACCGCTTTGCGTGGGCAGTCCAACCACGTTTACCGGGGTAAACGTTGGTGTGAACTGGGGAACAGCGATTCCGCCCGCCAGGGCAGTAGCCGTCTCATTGATGGTTTCTACGTTAATCACCGGGAGCTGAAACTCGGTGGGTGTCGCCAGGACTGTTTCCCCAGGCAAAGTCGCAGTCACAATCGAACCCGGTGGCGTGGGCGTGATTGTCCCTCCGCCGAAGAGGGCGGTTGGCAAGGCGGTGCCGAGTGCCAGCGCGGTTAAATCCGGTGAGGGCGTGGCTGTCGGGACTGCCGTCGGCACGGGATTCCAGCGCACCAGGCTGGCCGAAATCCAGCCTTCGTGACCGTCCTCCATCTTGATATTCAGCCAGCGGCCATCCGGGTTTTCCGCCAGGATTTCCACCCCGGTACCGGGAACCAGCGCCGTGATCGCCCGGAAGGTGACACCCGGTCCTTCACGCACATTCACCGTTTCCAGTGACGCCACAATACCGGTGACTGGCGGTGTCGGCGAAGGCGTGGGTGTATTGGAGGGCGTCGGCGTGATGGGCGTATTCGACGGCGTGAAGGTAAAGGTCGGCAACGGGGTGCGGGTCGGCACCGGAGTCGCAGTGAACCGGGGCGTCTTGCTGACCGGTGGGGCAAGCGTGGACGTTGGCAGCGCCGCCGACTCCTCAGTTCCCCCACTGGTACAGGCGGCTACGCCCAATAGAATGAGCAAACACAACAGGCACAATTTTTTCACAGGCATCGTTCGATTTCTACCGCAAACCACACAATTTACTTTCCTCACAATGTATCAGCAAAACGTCCGCTGCGCAAAGGGAATCTTGGGTTACTCATCCCTGGCTCAGCGAAATTGAGGGGCGAAACCCTCTGTGCTCGACAGTTTCTCATTTTCAGAAACGGAAAGTTGCGCTATAGTTACACTAATCTCAAGTATAATAAACAGAGTTTATGTCGCGTCATCGTCTGCCGATCTACAAAAGTCGGAGTGCTGCTTCCACCCTGTTCCAGATGATTCTGCTGGGTGTGATTTTTGGCGTGGGTTTCCTGGTTTTTGATCGGTGGCGTACCCCCTTAGCCCCATCTGGTCAACCGGCCAGTACCATCGTCCCGCTGACCATCATTGAAACCCTCCAGCCCACGATCCCGCCACCCCCAGCCCAAGCGCAAGCGGTGCTGATTTCAACGCCACAACCGCGAACAACCCTGCTCCTGCCCACAGTGGGCGTGAATATGCCCATTATCGAAGCCTACCTTTCCGGTTCCAGTTGGGATGTGGCACACTTGGGACAGAATGTCGGCCATTTGGAAGGAACCGCCTGGTTTGATGCGCCGGGGAACGTGGCGCTTTCCGGCCATGTGGAGCTAGCTGATGGACGCGCCGGGGTGTTCGCCCGCCTGAACCAAATCAACCTTGGCGACCCGATTTTCGTGAGCTTTAACGGTCAGCAGATTCAGTATATCGTCACCGAAGTGCGGGTTGTCCCTCCTGACGACATCAGTGTGTTATATCCCACGCTAGATTCCCGGCTGACACTCATCACATGCAGTAACTATGATTTCCTTCAGGATGCGTACCAGGAACGTACCGTGGTCATCGCCGAGCGAGCCGCTTAATGGCCTATGGATACGTTAGCGCAAAACACCGGTTGGAGACTCTGGCACGTTCATGCGCCGATGGTGCTGATTGTGCAGGCGACGCCGGCCACTTGCCTGCTCACGTTGCGCCGCGCCGCACGCCCTAATCTTCAACGTCTGCACCTGCGCAACCTGTTTACCGAAGGCCGCCGTTACTATCTGCACCCACTCCGGGGCGGTTTCCGCTTGACTTCCAACAGTGCGCTTTCCTGGAATCGGCATGGGCGCACGGCATTGGCTGCGGTGGTGGATGGCCGGTTGTCGGATGCGGGGGAGGGCGCGACCATAGTCCACTTGCGGGCGCGTTGGCGGCTGTTTTACCTGCTGGATGTCTTTCTGATTCCGTTTTTCATCATGTCCATCCTGGTGTTTACCCCCTGGCCGCCCTGGTTGGTGACGCTGTTGGCGGTGATTTTGTTGGGGCTGTCATGGCTGTGGCATCGTCTCACGGCAATGCTTCAGGCTGCTGACATGGTGTATTTCATCCAACGTGCGCTGGAAGACCTGCCCGCTGCCGAAAGGCCGCTGCTGGCACAACCCGCCCCGGATGTCGTCATGCCGGACTCGGAATTCCGCGAAGCCTGGGAATCCTTTTACCGCCAGCAGACTGACGATGCCCCCTCATCCTCATAAAAAACGCCCCAGGACACTTCCCAGGGCGTTTGGCATGGCTTGAGTGATGAACTACTTGGGCAGCAGGTGTATTGCTTCCGGGATCAGGTCAATCCCTACTGTTTCGCCCTCCGCGAAAATGTGGCTGGCACGCGGGTCGTTTTCGACCACGACCAGAGTGTCATTATTGATGCGAACCCGATATTCGACCTCAGACCCCAGGTACATGGCTTGCTCTACGAGTGCCGGTTGCAGGCTGGAATCGGCCCGCAGTTTAAGGGCTTCGGGGCGCAGGACGGCGACCAGGGTATCACCGGCTTTAGGGCTTCCCGCCACTGAGATCGTCATCTTCTGTCCGAGCAGTGTCACTGTCGCTTCACCGTTCATCATCGCTTCGGCGCGGGTTTCCTGGAAGTTCGCCCGTCCGATGAAGTCCGCCACAAAGCGCGAAACCGGACGGCGGTAGATTTCGTCCGGCGTTCCCATCTGCTCGATCTGTCCCTGGTTCATCACCACAATGCGATCCGAGAGCGCCATCGCTTCGATCTGGTCATGGGTCACATACACGCTGGTGATGCTCAGGCGGCGTTGTAAAGCGTGAATCTCGCTCCGCATCTGCACCCGCAGCTTGGCGTCCAGGTTGGAAAGCGGCTCATCGAACAGCAGCACGCGGGGTTCCATCACCAGGGAACGCGCCAGGGCGACGCGCTGTTGCTGCCCACCGGAAAGTTCATTCGGGCGGCGTTCGCCCAGATTCCGCAGCCCCATCAAGTCCAGCGTGCTTTCGACTTTCGTCTTGATCTCGGAACGGGAGAGCTTACGGATATGCAGGCCGTAGGCGATATTGTCGAATACCGTCATGTGCGGGAACAGGGCATAGCTCTGGAAAACCATCGCCATATCGCGCTTGTTGGGTGGTTGATTGGTGATGTCCTTGCCATCCAGCAAAATCTGACCGGCGGATGGCAGTTCGAACCCGGCGACCAGGCGCAGCGTGGTGGTTTTCCCGCACCCGGACGGGCCGAGCAGGGTGAGAAATTCGCCTTGCTGGATAGTGAGCGAAACGCTATTCACTGCCGTGACTTCGCCCCCACCGCCGCGTGCCGGGAATATTTTTGAGATTTTGTTCAGTAACAGGCTGTCCGCTGCCCCATTATGTGAAACGGCCATATTATGTACCCCCTTCCAACGAACGTTCCGCGCCGGTAGAAGAACCGACTGTCATATACAGAATACCAATCGCAACCAGCACAATTCCGATGAGAATAACGCAGTAGGCGAAGGCATTGCCATAGCGTCCCTGTTCGGTTTCATTCAGAATCTGTTGAGTCATGATGCGTGTTTGTGGTGTAGTCAGGAAAACAATAGCTGAAATGGTCGTCATCGAACGCGCAAAGGCATAGATCAGACCGGCCAGGAATGCCGGGCGGATCAGCGGCAGCGTGATCTTGCGGAAAGTCAACGCATTATCCGCGCCCAGGCTGATTGAGGCTTCCTCAATCGCGGGGTCAATCTGGGAAAGCAGCGCCACCCCAGAGCGCAGGGCAGCCGGCGTACTGCGGACAATGTAGACGATGACGATTGCCAGCGCCCCGCCGAAAACAGCCCGTCCGCCGGTTAGCTTAGGGATGAGCGTGATGGCCGGTACATTGTCACCCACGAAGGGCAGTGCGATGGTGATCGGGTTATTGAAGACCAGCAGATAGCCGATGCCCAGAATTGTGCCGGGGACAGCGATGCCCAGCATCGTGCCGAAATCCACCGCCCCCCGTCCTATGAAGGCTTTACGGACGACCAGGAAGGCGATCAGCATCCCCAGTATCCCGGCCAGCGGCGTAGCGATAATGGCGAAGGTAGTGGTATCTGTCATCGCCTCCGAACCATACCCGTTGATGACGAAGTTGAAGTGATCCAGTGTCAGTTCATAGTTGACACCAAATACTTTGGTGATTGATCCAATAAAAATAACGGCGTAAATGGCGATAATCAGGGCGCAGATGAGCATCACCACCCCGAACAATGACCAGCGCACAACCGGATGGTTGATTTGTTGGGCAGTGCCAGTGGGTTTGCCAGTGACGGAAACTACCGAGGAACGCCCGACCCAGTACCGCTGGATAATGAACACAGTCAGCGAAGGGACCAGCAGAATCACGGAAAACACGGCAGCGGCGGTACTGTCGTGCAGGCCGATGACTGAAATATAGACGCGCGTCGCCAGTACTTCGTAGTTTCCGCCCAGCACGAGCGGATTGCCCAGGTCGGCAATCGCCTCCACGAACAGCAGCAAGAACGACGCGGCGAACCCCGGCAGGAGCATCGGTACGATCACGGTGCGGAAGGTACGCCATTTGCTTGCACCCAGGTTAGTGGCCGCTTCTTCCAATGACGGGTCAAGCGCCTGAAGCATCCCTTTGAAGTTCAGATAGGCGATGGTGAACAGCGACAGTGACAGCGCCAGAGTCAGGCCCACCAGCCCGTAAATATCGTAACGCACCCCAAAAATCCCCTTGCTGATGAGTCCGTTACGTCCAAACAGCAGGATGATGGCCGTTGCCACCGCGAAGGGGGGCGAAATAATCGGCACCAACGCGATCAGGTGCATGAACCGTTTGAAAGGGACATTCACTTTAACCTGCACATACGCGAAGAGAAATCCGATTGCCGTCCCGGCGGCGGCTACCGTCACGCCCATCACCAGGGTGTTGAAGATGATGGATTGGTAAGCATTCGTGCTGAGATAATGGCCGAAAAGTTCCCGGCCTTCTTCCGAAAGACTGGCACCGATCATCGCCAGAATGGGCAGGATAATGGCAACAAAAACAAACAGGATCACAAAAATCAGGCTAATTGTGAGGATAGGGTCTTGTAAAATACGCCGGATTTCAGCGCCATAGCGGTTTTGAGTCAGCACCGCGATAACCTCCTGCGGCTAGATAGAGCATCGTGATAGTAGAATGCAGCTCCCGATTGTAGCGCTTGGCTCGTGCCGGGGGCTGCAACCAGCCCGAAATGTAGAAACTGCCCTTCCCAGGGCTGGGAAAGGCAGTTCAAAAAGGGTCAATCCATGTTGCTTTATTCAGTTGGTGCCGGTGCGATTTCGGTGTCGAACCGTTCTACCAGTTCGGTACGCAGCAGACCAGCCGCCGGGAAGTTGTAGTTAATCAGGGTCAGGGCGCTCAGGTCAACCGCCAGGTCGGATACCGGGGCTTCCGGGTTGGTCGGAATCTGGAAGGCGTTCACGTCAAGCGCGGTGGCCTGACCTTCGGCGCTCAGGGTGAAGTCCAGGAACATGCGGGCTGCGTCGGGTTCCGGGCCGCCCTTGATGATGCCGACACCGCCGTTTTCATAGCCGGTGCCTTCTTCGGGGAAGGTAGTCACCAGGATGCCTTCATAGCCTTCGACCTGAAGTTTCACGCAGTCATGCGAGAAAATGATTGACACGGCGATTTCGCCCCGTCCCGCCATCGGGCCAGAGGCCAGACCGGAGCGGGTGTATTGCAGAATGTTGTTGTTGAGTTCGGCGAAGTACGCGAAAGCATTGTCAATGGCTTCGGCGGTGGGGACACCCTCTTCGTCATAGCCCGTGCCGGCTTCGGCATCTTCCAGCTTGTCGGCTTCCAGGGTAATGACCGTCCAGAAAGCGGTGAAGGCGGTGCCGGATGTGGCCGGGTGCGCCATAGCGACGTTCCCCTTGAGTTCGGGGTTCAGCAGGTCTTGCCAGGAGGTCGGCGGTTCGAGTCCCAGTTCTTCCAGAACCTGAACATTGGAGCAGAAGCCCGTCGCCCCAACGTATACGCCATACCACATATTGTCTGCACCCACATAGCGGGGATCGAGCAATTCGGCATTGGGGGATACGTAGGATTCCAGCAGGCCTTCATTGGCGGCGGCGATATAAGCATCCGCCGGGCCGCCCCACCAGACTGAAAATTCGGGGTTATCCGCTGTGGCGCGGATTTTCGCCAGCGATTCACCAGAAGAAAGCCGGACGTAGGTTGTCTCAATCCCGGTCTTTTCCTGGAAGGCTTGCGTCATGGCGACGCACCAGTCTTCCTGCGGTGTACACAGCACGGTGAGGGTGTCCTGGGCGGCGATGGGCGCAGCTACTGCTAACAGCATCAGCACGACAAGTACGGTTAACAATTTTTTGGTCATCTTTTAACATTTCCTTCAACTATGCTTAAGTTATGCAAAGTACAATAATGGTTTAAATTTCGCATTATTGCACATTGCCGGTATTATAGACGAGATTAGACGATCTCGCAAAATTTCTCATGCGGGTAAATAACCAAAAGAGGCTACTAAGAGCCTCTTTTAGTGTGTAATCTGTTTTTGCTATGCCGTCTGGCTACGTCAGGAACATCGGCATCCCGAAGACGTGGCGGACTTTAGGCCGGTAATGGTCGCTGTCGTACAGTTCGGCCACATTGACGCGCTTCTTGCCCTGTGACAGGGTTGCAATCGGCACATCGCTGTAAACACCACGCTGCAAACACACCAACCGCCCGGATTCGCCGCGTTCCACCAGTCCCATCGCCATCTGCGCGTAGTTCGCCGCCACCATCAGGTCGAGCGAGTCCGGCACGCCAGAGCGCATCAGGTAGCCAAGCTGCTGGTTAATGATATTTTGACCGGTAAGGCGCTTCAGGGCATCCCCAACTTCCTTGCCGATACCACCTAGCTTACGGTGGCCGTAGTCGTCAGCCTCGCCGGTTTCCAGCACCTGGCCGTCAATCGGGTGAGCGCCTTCCGAAACCGTGACCATCGCGTAGTTACTGGGGTTGCTGGCTTTGTCCTCCAGGACCAGTTTTGCCAACCGTTCAATATCAAAAGGAACTTCAGAGATCAAAGCGCGGTCTACACCCGCCAGGTACGCCGCGACCAGCGAGGTTTCGCCGGAATTACGCCCGAACAGTTCGACTACAGCGATGCGCTCATGCGAACCGGCGGATGTACGCAGGTTATGGATGAACTCGACGCTGCGGGTGACGGCGGTAGAAAACCCGATGCAGTAGTCTGTACCGTAAACATCGTTATCCATTGTTTTGGGGATGGCGATCACGCGAATGCCTTCGTGGTGCAGCCGTTCGCCATAGCTCAGGGTGTCGTCGCCACCGATGGGGATCAGGCAGTCAATGCCCAGCTTGTCAATGACTTTGAGAACATGCCCGGTGCAGTCTACCGGGTCTGTGCCGGTACGGTCTTCCGCCGCGATATTTTCCGGCACCCCAGTCGGCTTGACGCGCCCCGGATTGGTGCGCGAAGTATGCAGGAATGTGCCGCCGGTACGATCAATCCGCCGCACTGCGTTGCGATCCAGGGGGGCGACATATTGCCAGTTGTCGCGGGGTTCTTTGTCCAGGTCGTATTCCAGGAGTCCAGCCCAGCCCCGGCGGATTCCGAAAACCTCATAGCCGTTATCCATTGCCCGGTTCACGATAGCCTTAATAGCGGGGTTCAGCCCAGGCACGTCCCCCCCGCCTGTCAATACAGCGATACGCATACGATCATCTCTTTCTGTCTTCAACTTCTGACTAAGTACCATATTAGCGCAGATTCGCGTGGCGGGAAGGGGTGAATAATGAATCCCATTTTTCCGATTCCCACAAAAATATTTGGGGAAATTGCACAGCCACCCCGGTGCCAGACTGCTCCACAGCCCGTCTTAGCCGAGGAAAATACGCGAACGGGGCGAATCGGACGTTTGTCAGTTGAATCAAAGGATAAAAGAAAGGTCAGGGTAGTGGTATAATGTGAGACGGTTATCCGTATTTGAAACAAATCGAAGGAAGAACGCAATGAGCGTAGCGCAAAATCTGGATATCAACAAAATTACTGAAATGCTGGGCAGCGAGGCCGATGCCCTGCTGAATCACAAGAGCCAGACGATCAGCAAAGACCGCCTGTATCTTCCTGGTCCGAACTTTGTAAGTGATGTGTGGCGCGATTCAGACCGTACCCCCCAGGTGCTTCGCAGTCTTCAGCAGATGTTCAATACCGGGCGGCTGGCCGGCACCGGGTATCTTTCCATCCTGCCGGTAGACCAGGGGATCGAACACTCGGCGGGCGCGTCATTCGCCAAGAATCCCGACTATTTTGACTCTGCCAAGATTGTCGAACTGGCGATTGAAGGTGGTTGTAACGCGGTGGCCTCGACTTACGGCGTGCTGGGTTCAGTCGCCCGCAAGTATGCCCACAAAATCCCCTTCCTGGTGAAGATCAACCACAATGAACTGCTCACGTATCCCAACACCTTTGACCAGATCATGTTCGGCAGCATCCGGGAAGCCTGGAACATGGGTGCGGTTGCAGTCGGCGCAACAGTGTATTTTGGCTCACCGGAAAGTGGGCGTCAGATTGTTGAAGTGGCGGAAGCCTTCGCCTATGCTCATGAATTAGGTATGGCGACGGTGCTGTGGTGCTACCTGCGGAATCCGGGCTTCAAGGTGGATGGCGTGAACTATGAAACGTCCGCCGACCTGAGCGGGCAGGCTAACCACCTGGGCGTGACCATCCAGGCTGACATCGTGAAACAAAAACTGCCGGAAAATAATGGCGGCTTCAAAGCCCTCAACACGGGTGGATCATCCTATGGCAAGCTGGATGAGCGTATCTATACGCAACTGACCAGCGAAAATCCGATTGACCTGACGCGCTATCAGGTGGCGAATGGGTATATGGGGCGCATTGGTCTGATTAACTCCGGTGGCGCCAGTGGCAAGAATGACTTTGCCGATGCGGTCAAGACGGCAGTCATCAACAAGCGGGCCGGTGGCACGGGCCTCATCAGCGGGCGTAAGGCCTTCCAGCGCCCGATGGCGGAAGGCGTGCAACTGCTCAACGCCATCCAGGACGTGTACCTCTGCGATGATGTAACCATCGCGTAGTGTAACTGCTTTGCTGGCATCAAAGGGCGGCCTGATTTGCGAGGTCGCCTTTTTGATTCCGTTAGACAATCCAGGGCAAACTGTATATCCTTGTAGGTGATGCGTAGATGAAGGTCAAAAGATGCAGGATAGACAACTTTCTCTGTTTTCCCCGGAAAGTGTTCGTGCTTTCAACTATCCTTTTCCATCAACACGGTATCAGGGCAGTAAACGCACGCTGACCGAGTGGATTTGGGAGAATGTGTGCCATTTGCAGTTTGACACGGTGCTGGACGTGTTTGGCGGCACTGGGGCGGTCAGTCACCTGTTTAAAAACGCCGGGAAACAGGTGACTTATAACGATGTTTTGGCGTTTAACCGGACTATCGGGATGGCCTTGATTGAAAACCGGGCGGCCACGCTTTCGGAGACCGAAACAGATTATATTCTGAATGTCCAGGAATCGCTGCCATATCCTGATTTTATCCAGCGAACGTTCCCGGATATCTATTTCACCCCTGAGGAGAATGTCTGGTTAGATCGTGTGCTTTACCGTATAAACCAGTTTCTCAGGGATCCATATCAGCAGGCGCTGGCCCGGTTTGCGTTATTTCAGGCCTGCATTATTAAGCGTCCCTACAATTTGTTTCATCGGGCTAATCTTTATATGCGAACTGCGAAAGTGAAACGCACTTTTGGCAACAAAGTGACCTGGGATACGCCTTTTGAGACGCATTTTCGTCATTTTATAGCCGAAGCGAACCGGGCGGTTTTCGATAACGGGCGCGATAATACGGCCTTACAACTTGATGGGCTGGGAACCCCGGTTGGGGCTGATCTGGTTTATATTGATCCCCCTTATTTGAATCAGAAGGGTACAGGGGTAGATTACCGGGACTTTTATCACTTTCTTGAAGGTATGACCGATTACTATCATTGGGATTCTCGAATTGATTACGGGAGTAAACATCGTCGTTTGCAGCCCGAAAAATCCCCCTGGAATAGCACAGAAACGATCCCTGACGTTTTTGAACAGTTAGTTCAACGCCACCAGGATAGTATATTGGTGATTTCCTATCGGGATGATGGTATACCGTCCAAAGACCAGTTGTTGCAGATTCTCAGGTCGCATAAAAAGACGGTTCATGAGGCGGCTCAACCCAAGCAATACGCGCTGGCTCACCGGAAATCCCACGAATTACTGCTGATTGCACACGGATAAAGGATATTCAAATTGGAGTCTGACCCGTTTCGAGAGGGATTGCTCTCGTACTTTGATGCCTTGCAGGAACGTGTTTCCACAAAAAGTGGCGATTGGTCGGTCAAAGGGTTTATAGATGTCTATCAACGCATCTACACCATTTCATTAGACACGAAGGTTTTATCCAAAGTCCTTGAACTGCTCATGTTTCCCGTCATTCAGCGTTTTGCCGAGGAACATGGGTATCAACTGGTCATCGCCCGGGTACAAAATCAGTATCCCGATCTTAGCCTGATATCGCACTCTGATGACCAGTGTTTCGCTCTGGATATTAAAACCACCTATCGAACACGCGCTGACAAAGATGAGGCGGTGCGCGTGAAACTCGGCACGTTCGGAGGTTATTTTCGCGTTCGTGACCGCCCGGTGAGCAGCACGTTCGCTTATAACCGATATGCCAAGCATTATGTATTGGGTGTGGTTTACACGCGAGCAGCAGGGATTGATGAGCGCCAGGTCTACGATATCGCTGACTTGAATCATATCCCCTCGGTAGCGCATGATTTTCAGTTTTTTCTTCAGGAGAAATACCGGATCGGCTCAGATCGGCCTGGCAGTGGTAATACCCGGAACATTGGCTCCACAACTTATCTGGATCGGTTGATGAATGGCACTGGTGTTTTTGCAGGTTTGGGGGTCGAGGTTTTCGACGACTACTGGATGAATTACCAGACGCGGGCGATGGCGAGAGAAGCGGGGTATGCGGAACCACCGTACACCAACCTCAAAACATATCAGGCTTTCAAAAGACAGGGCGCTGCGATTCTGAATATCCCCGCAAACGAGTTGGATACTGAGGCGGAAGAGGATGAAATTGACGAGGAGTAAGTGGGTTGTGACTCTATAATCCTCTCTCTGCTCCGATTTGGCGGGGAGGGGATTTTTCTATTCGGTGAGTTGAACTCAGGAGAGAGGCTGTATGACCGATGACATCCGTCAATGGGTGGCTGACTTGAACCATGTCGAACCGCTGCGGCGCTGGCAGGCGATGGTTGCGCTAAGAGAGGGGGGCGCTGCCGCTGTCCCGGCACTGGTCGTGGCGCTGCGCCATGCCGAGGTTGAAGTGCGCTGGCGGGCGGCGGTGCTGCTGGGCTGGGTGGGCGACGCAAGTGCGATTGAGCCGCTTTCCGCGTTACTGGGTGAAGGCTACGAGGTCAAAATCAATGCGGTGTGGGCATTAGGGCAGGTCGCGGATACGGCTGCCCAACCCTGGTTGCTGGATACACTGCGTAATGCTGGGGAAAATGAGCCGGATATCCGTTATGTGGCGGCGCTGGCATTAGCCCGGCAGCATCAGCTTACTGCGCTGGAGGATGCACTCAGGAGCGATGATCTGCCGGTCTACCGGGTCGCTCATGCGGCGCTGGCGGCGGCGGCCTACCTGGTTTAACCGGCAGGCGGGCTAAATGCGGTTGGGTTCGCTGTTTTCGTAGCCCATCAGGGTATTGACGGAATTCACCAGGGTATCCACGCTCACCGGCTTGCTCAGGCAAACGTCCGCGCCCTGTTCACGGGCCTGTTTCATCTGGTAGCCGCCGGTTGCGCCGGAGACCACAATCAGGGGCAGGTGACGCCCCGTGTTCTGTTTGCGGAAGTACCGTACCAGATCAATGCCATTCATATTCGTATCCGGCAGCATAATATCCAGCACAACGGCATCCGGCAGTTCATGGGCGGTGATTCCGAGCGCCGCTACCGCCGTGTTCACCACCGTCACCTTGTACCCGGCGTGTTCCAATGCCAGCCGGTAAACGGTGGCGACATCCTCATCATCTTCAATCACGAGGATGGTTTCGCCCTGCCCGGTAATCGGGATGGTGGCGTGGCTGACGCCCCTATCCAGCACTTGCTGCTGAACCATTGGCACAACGGCAAAGCGCACCTGAAGCTGTATCTGGCCGATGGTCAGGTTGTCCCCGTCCCGCAGCCGGTATTCCTGCCCCGGCGTCAAGACATGATTATTTAACCGGCTGCCGTTCACGCTGTTTAAATCCTGAACGCTGATCCGGTTGTCTTTGGCGGTGACGAGCGCATGTTCCCGCGAAACCCCTTTGACCTGCCCACCAAAGGGCAGCAGATCAACATCCGGGTGGATCCCTTGCTTGATATCCTGGCGTCCGATGAGCATCGTTTCGTGAACCTGAACCTGAATGGTTTCCGGGGTGCCGACAACCCGAAACTCAATCACCCAGGGGAGTTCATCATCCAGGGGGCCAGTGGCCCGCATGGGAAGCGGCTCCTCAGCGTTTGGGAGATTGAGATGGCGGGTTTTCATGTTATCATTTGGATCCTGTGCGCTCATTCAGTTCACCTTTTCGGTCAATTGAAAGATAGGGGCTTCTGGTTCGGCTCATCTAATCCCAATAGGACTTACGCAGTTGGGAAAAATTCTCTTGTAGCACTGTAGGCTTAAGCCCACTACCGGCTCGGTCAACTGCGCAACTTCTACTCAATTCTATTCTCTTGCATTGTAGCGTCTATACAATCTGACACGTATAGCGATTCGATACTAACGAGATGCCGCCTGGTAGAAAGTCGCTACTGGTTTTTGTCTCAGACCTGATATGTCCACCCATTTTAATCAGTATAGCAGACATCCAGCCGGAAGAATTAAATCATATAACAACCCTTTTCCGTTCTATTACTTTTTCGGATGTTGCAGCAATACAAATCCCGGAAATATTGAACCTTTGTGAACCTTAAAGAACCTGATATGATTAACAGTATGGTTACTCCGCATTGAAAGGGGACAGCTATGGCTACCTATTGGTGCCAATTGGATAATCACATCGGGCCTTCAGCCAATCCCCCATATATAGGGGGGTATTGAACCGGCTGAAAGTGTGCCATAATAGACCCTACAGAAATGCACATTTTCTGTAGCAGCGTAACATCTGTTTTCACACTGTATCGTGAGTGAATAGCGAGATGAGAAACCACCATGAGCATGTCACGCAAACTGTACAATACGCTGTCTTTTGGTAATGCCGGTATGGATCGTGATGATACACCCCGCCTGACCGTCGAGACGGTTGATAATCACATCTACTTCTACGCGGATGTGGATAGTGATCGTTGTCTGGCGCTGATGCGTGCCATTCGTAACGCGGATACTGACCTGCGTACCGAACATCTGTCACGCGGGCTGGAGGGAACACCCTACACACCCATCTGGCTGCATATCCATTCCTACGGCGGCGACCTGTTCACCGGGTTCAGCATCGCCGACCAGTTGAAGATGATTAAGACGCCGATCTACTCGGTGGTTGAGGGGATTTGTGCCAGCGCCGCGACTTTGCTGGCGATGTCCTGCGCCAAGCGGTATATCCTGCCGAGCAGCTTCGTGCTGATCCACCAGCTTTCCGGGTTTGTGTGGGGGACGCATGAGCAGTTCAAGGACGAAATGACGCTCCAGAACAAGGCGATGGATCGCCTGGTGCAGTTCTATGCCGCGCATTCCAAAGTGGATGAAGCACAAGTCCGCTCGATGCTGACCCGCGACTTCTGGATGGACGCGGAAACCTGTGTTGAGATGGGGTTTGCCGACGAAATCCTCAAATAGGCCGGTTTTCCGGCAGCGTAGCTGATCCAAGAACAGGGGGCAGGGCTAAACACCCGACCCCCTGTTTTGTTTTCTGACGTTACGCAGCTTGCAGGTATTTTCCCTTCAGGCAGTGGGCTTAAGCCCACTGTTCTCCAGGCGAGAAGTGCGTAACATGAGTTATCTATTCTCTGGCGGTACGCTGGCTGCGATCAGTCCCCTGCGGCCCATTCTGGCAGCGGACGGCAGCATAGCACCAGCTGTTTGGCGGCCCGGACTTCATCCAACCGCTTGACCGG
>JACKCG010000016.1 GCA_020634135.1 Anaerolineaceae bacterium
GCAGTACGTACACTTGCAAGAAGCCAATCTAGCGAGTGTGGACTTGACATCTGCAAATCTAGTGAGTGCGAACTTGTACGAGGCCAATCTTGAGAATGCGCATCTGGGTGAAGCCAAGCTACAGCATGCGAATTTGGAGGGTGCAAATTTGCAGGGGATGATCTTGATGAGTGTCGCCCTAGAGCATGGCGAACCTATATATAGAAATCCCGAATTTGACGAAAACACTATCCTACCCGACGGCACGCAGTGGACGCCCGATACTGACATGACCCGCTTTACTGACCCCAATCACCCGGACTTCTGGCGCTCGGTTTTCAAGGGGAGTCCGGCCTACCGGAGTGACAGCAGCTAACCACCCCGCCGCCAGCACGCCGATTACGCATCTCCCGCCCCCAAACGGCTTTCGCCTGGGCGTAAGCGTGGTACACTACGGGGGACTCACGATCTTCATACTCCCAGGTACGAGGCAGGGAATGCCATGCACATGAGCAAATCCATTTCGATTACGTTTATGAGCGGCCCGCACGACGGCAAAGTGCTGTCCTTTGAGCAGCCCGATGTGGGCGAGGAACGGGTGCTGCTGATCGGGCGGCGCGAGGGCTGTGATATTCACCTGCCCTTCGATAACCAGGCCTCCCGGCTGCACGCCCGCCTGCTGTATGCCGCCATCCCGGTCACGGCCAGCGACTCGGTGGCTGACCCGTTCATCCTGTCCTTCTGGCTGGAAGACCGCGACAGCCGCAACGGGACATTCATTGAAACCAGCCACAACCAGGTCAAAGGCAAGGTCAGCCTGCGCCCCGGTTCGATCTTCCGGGTAGGGCGCACCTGGCTGCGGTTGGATGTGCCGCTGCCCCTGGGCGACCTGCCGTTTTAACAGGGCGGTATTGATTGGCGGCGGACGGCAAGAATGCCGTCCCTACGATGTCCAGGTTTGGTTCATGCCCAACCGGAAAGAACAACGATGCTCGACTTCATCGTGCGGGGCAGTACCCTGGGCTGGTCTGCCGGGTTTATCCCCAGCCCGCTCCAGGGCTACCTGATTAATACCACCCTGGCACAGGGCTGGCGGCGCAGCGTCCTGGTGATGGGCGGGCTGATGCTCTCCGATCTGCCTGTCGTGGTGCTGATGGTCGTGGTGCTCAAGCAGTTCCCCCCGGAGGCCATCCGGCTGGTGCAGCTTGTCGGCGGCGCATTCCTGCTGTGGATCGCCTATGGCGCGTGGCAGCAGTACCGCGCCAACGTGACCATCGGCCCAGGGGAGCAGGCATTACCGGGGCGGCGCAGCGTGCTGCTCAAAAGCATGATGATGAACTGGCTCAGCCCCGTCGCTTACATCTTCTGGGGGACGATCACCGGGCCGGTGCTGGTCGAGGGTCTGGCGCAGTCCGTCTGGCACGGGCTGGCGTTCCTGCTGGCCTTCTACGGGACATTCATGGCGATCTGGGCGGCGCTGATCCTGGTCTTTAACCGGATGCGGACGATCAACCCGCGTGTGACCCGGCTGCTGATGCTCGGCACGATTATCCTGCTGGTCGTCTTCGCCCTCTCACTCATCGCCCAGGGGCTGGGCCTGACCGGCGTCGTCTGAGCCGGTTGTTTGCGAATAGGAATAGAAAGCGCGGCTATGCTCGAACTGATCCTGCGGGGCAGTACGCTGGGGTGGTCTGCCGGGGTGATGCCCGGCCCGTTCCAGGGCTACCTCATCAACACGACACTGGCACAGGGCTGGCGGCGCAGCATCGTGGTGATTTTCACGCCGCTGCTCACCGACGGCCCGATCATCGTGCTGATGGTCGTGCTGCTCAAGCAGTTCCCGCCGGAAGCCATCCGGCTGGTGCAGCTTGTGGGCGGCGCGTACCTGCTGTGGATCGCCTATGGCGCATGGCGGCAGTACCGCGCCAACGTGACGATTGGCGCGGCGGCAGAAGCCCCGGCGCAGCGCGGCACCCTGCTCAAAAGCATGATGATGAACTGGCTGAGTCCCGGCCCGTATATCTTCTGGGGAACGATCACCGGGCCGCTGCTGGTCGAGGGTCTGGCGCAGTCCGTGTGGCATGGCGTGGCCTTCATGCTGGCGTTTTACGGCACGTTTCTGGGGGTGCTGGCGGCGCTGGTGCTGGTCTTTGACCGGATGCGGACGCTCGGCCCGCGTGTGACCCGGCTGCTGCTGCTGGCGACTATCGCGGTGCTGGTATTTTTTGCGCTCTCACTCATCGCCCAGGGTTTAGGAGTGGCCTGAATATGCGACGCCTGTTGATTCTGTTGTTTGCGCTGTACCTGAATATGCCGCTGGCTGCCTCGGCGCAGTCGGAGTGTCCCACCCCCGCCAATATGCCGGCACGACTCGCCGCCGGGATGTGGGCGCGGATTCCGCCCGATCCCCGTCTGCCCAATAACGTCCGCGCCGAGCCGGGAATCGCCGGGATGCGAGTCGGCCAGCTGACTGCCGGGCAGGTTTTCGCGGTGGTGGATGGCCCGCGCTGCGCCGATGGCTACGTGTGGTGGCAGGTGGAATCCGGGGCGCTCTCCGGGTGGACGGCTGAGGGCGACGACGCCGATTACTGGGTTGAACCGCTGGCCGCGCCCGTTCTGCCGGATGATGGCAGCGTCCCGCCGGTCTGTGCCGCGCCGCCGGAGGATTACACCCGCGTCACCCAGGGGTACGCCATCCTGAATGCCCGCACACTGGCGATGCTCGACCACGCCGAGGCGATTTACCGGGCGCTGGGCGGGGAAATCGTCAATTTCCGGCTGGCGATCACCCAGGGGGGCTATAACAACGGGTACGTGGCGGCCAGCTTCGGCACGCATGACGGCGGCGGCGCAGTAGACCTCTCTGTGCGCAGCCCGAAGGACTTCAGCGTGCTGGAGGACGACATTCCGATCATGCTGCGCGCCTTGCGGTTGGCGGGATTCGCGGCCTGGCTGCGGGAAGCCGGACAGCTTGGGTCAGACTCGCCCATCCATATCCACGCGATTGCGGTGGGCGACGCCGAACTCTCCGAGGCCGCCCGCGCCCAGATTGACGGGGAATTCGGGTATCTGCGCGGTTACGATGGCCTGCCGCAGACCGATGGCATCCCGCAGCCGGATACCTCCGGCGACCTTATCATCTGCGACTGGATGACTGCCGCCGGTTGGGGCGACCTGCGCGAGTCGGAATAGTCCTCGCCGTGCCTCCGCCGTGCCGTGTGTGGTTTTCCCCCTGCCCCGGCAGGTCTGTCTCCCTGGCGGGAAAATACGGAGTTCAGCACGGCTGTGTAAGGGCGTAGGGGGACATAGAGGGGTGAAAACCCGGATAGGGCGGTATAGGGCGGTCAGGAGAGGGCAGGAAGCATATAGGGCGCTGATTGAATGTGGTAAAGGGTCACTCACCCCCATAAAATGCGCTGATCTGCCGCGCAAAATCCAGCACACTGCACCGCAGCGCATGGGGCGCCAGGACCTCAACAGCGCACCCATAGCCCAGGATGCGTTCCCGCGCCGCCTCGAATGACTCGAATGGCAGTGAAAGGTTACGCCAACCATGTGTATCGGGCGGGCTGGCCTCCTGAATGATGCTGTCCAGCCCGTCGCCAAAGTGCCAGCGCAGCAGCGGGATGAGTTCCGGCGCAGCGCGGACACGAACGATAATCTGCGGACGGCTGCTTTCGACCTGGGCGCACCAGGCTGCCCAGAAAGCCGCCAGGTCGAAGTCATCAGGCCGGGTGAACGTCTCTCCGGTCATCTGTGCTCCCCACACATCCGATACCCGCATTGCGCTGATGCGTTCATACCGCGCCAGCACCACGTACCACGCCCCACCCTTCGCCACCAACCCATACGGCGCGGCTTCGCGTTCGATCCTGCCGCCGTACCGGGCATCATAGGTGATGCGCACGCGCTGGTCGGTCTGCACGGCGGTATAAAGCGTGGATAAGTGCGGGACGGGCACAGCCCCTTCATACCACCACGCCCAATCAAGGTGAATCCGCTGCTGGATGTGGTGTGCCGCCTCCCGGTGGTTCCGGGGCAAAGCGGCGCTCAGTTTGAGCAGCGCCCCGCGCAGGTCAGTCCGCACGCCCAGGTCGGCCAGCGGCGCGGGGATACTGAGCAGGAACAGCGCCCGCAGTTCGTTTTCGGTCAGTCCGGTCAACTGGGTGCGGTAGTCATCCATCAGGCTGCATCCGCCGCCCACCCCGCGCTCGCAATAGATCGGGACTCCGGCGGCGCTCAGCGCGTCTATGTCCCGGTAGATGGTGCGTTCACTGACTTCAAGTTCATCCGCCAGGGCTTGCGCGGTCATGCGCCCGTGTGTTTGCAGCAGCATGAGCAGCGCCAGCAGCCGGTCAGCCCGCATCGTCGTTTCTCCTTATAACTCAGCATGTTTGTTGCCTATCCTGAGTCTACCGCAGAATACCTGACAGCAGGTGTCAGGTATAGCGGCGTATGATGAGGATGGTTGCGCTGTACGGCACAGGAGGAATGCACAATGAGCGAGTTCGAGGTACGGATAGTACGGTTAGCGCCGATGCGGGTTGCTTCGGCCTATGGGTTCGGGGCCAGCCCGGAAGGGGAAGCCTGGCGCAAGATACTGGCATGGGCGGAATCGCAGGGGCTGCCGCATGACGTTCAGCCGGGGCGCTTCTTCGGTTTTGACAATCCGGTGCCCTCGCCGGGCAGCCCGAATTATGGCTACGAGCAGTGGATGGTGCTTGAGGCGGATGCCGAAGTTGAGGCCAGCGAGGATGTCACCATCAAAACAGTTGAGGGCGGGCTGTATGCCGTCACACGCTGCAATCTGCCGAAGATCGGGGAAGCCTGGCGGCAGTTGGGGGCCTGGCGCGAGGCCAGCGGGTATGCGTGCGGCCACCAGCAGTGTGTCGAGGAGGCGCTGTCGCCCATCGGGTCGCCGTTTGAGGACATCGTGATGGATATTTACCTGTCGGTGGCGGGGTAGCGGGAAACAGGAGGCGGGGCTGAAACCCGCCTCACTCTTTTTTTCGGCAAATACCGGTGAAGTACATCTATTCGTATCCCTTCTTCCGTTCATAGCAATAAATATCGTTTGCTAGATAGCGCACCTCATATTTGTCACTCAGACCCGGATACTGCAAATAGAATATTCGGGCGATCTGGAAGATCACGATTGCCAGCCCCAGCACAAAAACAATGATGACACCTGCTAACAAAGCTACCTTAAGTCTCATCATTCATCCTTTCAAGCGCCTGGGGATAAATCCCCCCCCGGACAACAACCCCTTCAGCGGGTTTGGCACAGCTTGCCAGGTATTTTAATGCTCGACAGGTGGCTGGGTACGCCTTATATAACACACAAGGGTCGAGACACCTGCCCCGACCTTACCGTTAGTATCTATCTATAAAATCATGCTGAGGCTTTATTTCACCCCTTCCGAACCTTCGGTTCTCCCTCCCTCTCCATTGACGGTTCACGACACGACACTTTTCCCTATTGCTCCCTGCGTCCGGCGGACGGCAAAAATGCCGTCCCTACGCCTGTTCTTGCGAAACGTGCCGGATGCAGCATTTAGCTGGATAGTCCTCTAGCTTTTTAGCTAACCAGCTAGCTGGCTGTAATTCAGGCAGGCTGCGGGGGCGGATTATCGTGATACCCATCTGGGTGTCGGGCGCGTAACAAAAATGCTGTCCCTACGCCTGTTCTTGCGAAACGTGCCGGATGCAGCATTTAGTCTACGCGCGGTAGATGTCGCGCAGGGCGGCCTCGGCAGTGGGAAAGCGGAAGGTATAGCCCATCTCCTTCAGCCGCTGCGGGATGGCGCGCTGGCCTTCCAGCACGACGGCAGCGACTTCGCCGAACATCAGGCGCATGGCAAAGCCGGGGACAGGTATCCAGGAGGGACGCCCCATCACTTTACCCAGGATTTTAGCGAACTCCCCGTTGGTGGTGGCTTCCGGCGCGGCCAGATTGAACGCGCCGCTGGCGGTTTCATTTTCGATCAGGAAACGAGTCGCGGCGGCCTGGTCTGCCGGGTGAATCCAGGGGAAGGGCTGTTTGCCGCTGCCCATCGGCCCCCCGGCGAAAAGCTTAAACGGCAGCGCGAGACGGGCAAGTGCGCCTTCCTCAAAACTCAGCACGACGCCACCCCGTGTGATTACGCGGCGCACGCCCAGCGCTTCTACTGCTTTGGTCGAGTCTTCCCATTCGATGCAGATTTCCCCCAGGAAATCGTCACCTGCGGGGGCGTCCTCGGCCAGGGCGACGCTGTTATCGTGCGGGCCGTAATAGCCGACGGCGGAAGCCTGGACGACAACACGCGGCTTGCTGGCGGCCTGCTGTACCGCTGCGACAATGGCCTTGCCCGCGTTGAGGCGGCTGTCTCGCAGGAGTTGTTTGCGGGATTCTGTCCAGCGTGCCGGGAAGAAACTGTACCCGGCGAGGTTTTCCCCGGCGAGGTTGACAATGGCATCAGCGCCATCGGCCAGATGTCCCCAGCCATCGGCGGTGCGGGCGTCCCACTTTTCGACGCGAATCCCCGCCGGAAGGTCATGTGGCTTGCCCGGATTGCGGCTGAGAGCGATGACCTCATGCCCGTCTTTGAGTAAGTCAGCGGCCAGCACTTTGCCGACCTGCCCGGTACCGCCCGTGATGATGATACGCATTGTATTTCCCTTTACGCCACTCTACTGCGCGTGTAATGTTCATGTATTGTATAGTTATTTTATACGCACAGCGGGAAGGTGTCAAGGCGGGCAGGATTAACCCTGCATGAGCCGGAAGAACCAGACCGGAACCGCCGGTTCTTCGTGGGCGCTGTCGAAAAGCGGGGCATACGGCTTGATCGCCAGGACGGGCGTGCCGTCAATGGCATCCAGTCCCTTGACCGTGACCACGCCATTTTCGATTTTCTGGATGGCGACAGCGGTCACGCCGATTGAGTTGGGGTAATAGCGGGAGCGCTGCGCGAAAACGCCGACTTCCGGCAGGTCTTCGCGGTCCTGCGGCCTGAAGGCCATGTGTTTGGCGGCATTGAAAGGGGCTTCGTGCATGGTGAAGATGACGATAGCATGTGACCAGTCTTCCAGCCCGCGCAGGCCACCGACCAGCGCCTTATCAATATGAATCTCGGAAACCACTGTGTTCCAGGCGGCGTCCAGGGCTTCGAGATCGGTTACCGGCGATTTGACAATGCCAATCGGTTCAATAGTCAGGGTCATGGCTCAATTCCTTCAAAATGGTTAATAACGGCGGGTTACTCGGTGTGCGCCGGCAGCCACATCTGGATAAACTGCACTGAGTCGACAAACACACCGTTGACCGCGATTTCCCAGTGGAAATGCGGGCCGCTGCTGCGCCCGGTGTTGCCGGTAGTGCCGATAATCTGCCCTTTGGTGATGGTCTGCCCTCGGGTGACATGCACCTGGGAGAGATGCGAATAGGTGGAAAACACCCCGTAGCCATGATCTATGACCACGATGTTCCCGCGAATATCGAGCAGGCCGGTGAAGGCCACTTCGCCCGCCGCAGTCGCCATCACGGGCTGCCCCAGCGTGGTGCGCAAGTCCCAGCCGGTGTGCCGGGTCTGTACGGAGTCGTTAAAGGTGCGGAAAGCGCCGAAGGGCGAGGTCAGTTCCGACCCGGCGATGGGCAGCGCGAAGCCGGTGCCGTCCCAGTACTCCTCCTCGGTGAAGGTGCTGAAGATACTTTCCATACGCGCCAATTCACCCCGTTCGATTTCCGGGTCAATCAGATAGGCGCGTTCCGGCGGGATCGTGACTTCCTGGCGGATAAACTTCCCCAGCCCGACTTCGACCTGGGTGTGAATGGTCGTGCGGGCTTCGTCAGCGAACCAGCCAAATATGTCGAGGTCATAGACGCGGGTGCTTTGTTCCATGCTGGTCGAAATCAGGCAGTAATAGCCGTCATCCCCCGGAAAACAGTCGGTCAACTGGTTGAGGAATCTGGCGCGCGCCCCGGCCAGGCCTTCCCCGGAGACATAGACCAGCCCGGTTTGCCCCTGAGCCAGCCCGCTGAAGTACAGATCAACCGTCATGCCATCGGCGGAAAGCGATTGCGCCGCGCCTGGACGCGGGATCGGTGTGGCAGTTGGCGGCGCTGCGGGTGTGGGCGGTAAGGCCGTATCCTGGGCGTCAGCCGGCGTCAGCGGCAGGATGGCCGCCAATCCGATGAGCATTACCAGGAAGGTGATCGTTAGCGTGGATTGAATTCGCATGACTTCATTTCTAACTGTTCAACAAAATGGACGTGTGTATCACCCTGGTCAGGAGGTAGCCTGTTGAATCACGGTCATGTGTTCGGTTTCATGGGCGACGACGGATTCAACCAGTTGTGCGATTGTCAGCAGGTCTTCCCAGGGGGCGATCACCTGCTTGCCCAGGTATGCGACGGGCGTTTTTCGGATGGCGGATTTCAGGCCTGAACGGACAGCGACCCAATCGCTGTAGACCACCTGATAGGGTGTATCCCGGTACTGAAGATACATCTGCTGGTTATAGACCGCCCGGCTGTGGAAACCCAGGATGCTGTAGCTTGTGCCGTGTGAGAAGTGATGAATCGAAGTCGCCACTTCGACTTCCCAGGTTGTCAGATGGGCCAGGACATCCTTCACCGTCCAGCCCAATGCCGGGTAAGCGATCTCGGTTAGCGTGACCCTATCCAGAACTGTGAGCGCCTGGGCACGGCTGTTATCCAGAAGGCGGTACCACTCGAGTCTTGGGTCGGTCACGGCAGCATTCATCATGATCCCCTTCCGACAAACAATCACATGATTGAACCCTTGCAATTATTCCCCGTTACGCAGGAGTTAGCAAGTCTCATGTTGTACAGGGGAGGATTGGTCTTCAGGGGCCGGTATAGAATCTACCTTGATTGCTAGTTGAAGTCGCTCATGCAGAACCCGTCAGAATGGGGTCACCACAACCACATTCAACGGAGGTTCCACATGAGCGACACCTATATTACGCTCTATGTGAAATGAGAATACCATACTTTTCTGGTCGCCGGCCTCTAGCGTGTTAGCGTGTTAGCACTTTAGGCTTTCTGGCTAACCAGCTATCAGGCTATCGAGCTATCTTTCCTGATAGCTGAGGGCTGAAAGCTGACAACCGGTGACTCACCATCCTTTGCCAGGGAGACCTTGCCCCGCCTTATATCACATAGAGCGTATATTGTAACCGTATATAGCGTGATTGATGACCTGCTGAAGGCGCATGAGTACTGCGATGATGGGCGGGCGACCGTCAGTGCAGCTGAGATTTTGGTGGTGGCGGTGGTAGCGGCCAAGTATTTTCAGAATCATCATGAACAGGCATTGTGCGGGTTGATCGGGTTGGGCGATATTCCACGTTTGAGTGTGTCGCGCTTTAACCGTAGTTTGCACACTTTGACGGACTGGTTGTATGGGATTGTCCCCTTGCTGGGTGCGGTGTTTATTATACATAGTATGCGGCTGCCGGTCTGCAAGCGCATCCGGGCGCGACGCTGCAGGAAAGTGCGTGGTAAACGAGTTGAATCAGTCGTTCATGCTCGTACCCAATCCCGGTTTTGATCTGAAAGCCTGGGCCAGCTTACACGCTCTTGCTTTCACCCATATCATCGGCCAGCAATCAAGGTGTCAATTATGTTTTAATAAAATAGGGTGTATGCTTAACCTATATGATTCCAGATGGGAGGCGATGATGTTGGCAGCCCAATCTCAGTTCAAAGCCGATCAAGTGGCAGATTGTAAACCACATATTCTGATTGTGGATGACGAATCCTTCAATCGGACACTGCTATCGCGTGTATTCGCTCAAGACGCGGAATTATACGAAGCGGATTCCGGGCAAAAAGCACTGCAGATTATTGAGCAGGAGCCAGTTGATATTGTGCTGCTGGACATCATGATGCCGAGGATGTCAGGGCTGGAGGTATTAACGATCCTCCGCAATGATCCCCGCACAGAAGATTTGCCAGTTATCATCATTTCTGCGCTGGATAAGAACGATGACATTGTTCATGGCTTAAAAATCGGCGCGAATGATTATCTGCCCAAGCCTTTTGATATTGATGTTGTTCGAGCGCGGGTATCCACCCAACTCAAGCTCAAAAGTGTGATTGATGTCCACAAACAGTCCATTGCGCGGCTTGAAGAGGCGCAGCACATGAAAGATCGCTTATTCAGCATTGCGTCGCATGACATCAAGTCTCCATTGGCGAATGTTCGCTTCGCAGAAGAGCTGTTGCGCCAGATTGTGGGTACAGAAGACCCGGTTGTAGCCAACATCCTCGACAGCTTAAGAACGACTGTTACCAACATGACGCATGTGGTTGAAGAGTTTCTGGAAATGTCGGTTGTTCACAGCGGCCATGTGGAAGTCAATTTGACTGAGGTTGATTTGCCCAATCTGATCGGTGATATTGTCTCCCAACATACGCCCACCGCTCAGGAAAAACAGATTGACCTTGTGATTGCGGAATTGCACGATGTTGTGATCGCGGATGTGGAACGGCTCAGGCAAGCGATCAGCAACTTTGTCAGCAACGCCATTAAATACAGCCCGATGAATACGACAGTCGTGATCTATTCGCAGGTTGCGGATGATTCCATTCGCATCAGTGTTGCAGATCAAGGCCCCGGCATTCCAATGAATGAGCGGCATAAGCTTTTCAAGGAATTCAGCAAACTCAGCACCCGTCCTACCGCAGGGGAGCACAGCAGCGGGCTGGGGCTGTGGATCGTTAAGCAGATGATTGAATTGCAGAGTGGTTCAGTTGGTGTGGATTGCCCGCCCGGCGGTGGGTCAATTTTCTGGGCGCAGCTACCCATCCGCTAAACAAGCCCGGATTCAGGACATGAGCGCCGGGCATGTACCCCGGCTTCTTCCTTGATGAAATGCCAGCGACCATATCTGCTTGACACGCACTATCCAGGGGCATTCTGCCATTGACCAATGTTAAACGCCTATGTTAGAATGCCCATCAATATCATCAAGCAGGAGCGATGGCCGAGTGGTTTAAGGCGGTGGTCTTGAAAACCACTGAGGGTCTTGTGCCCTCCGGGGGTTCGAATCCCTCTCGCTCCGCCTTGCAGATAGGCACAAGTATGGGGAGGTGCCAGAGTGGTCGATTGGGGCCGCCTGCTAAGCGGTTAACCGTGTTATAGCGGTTCGCAGGTTCGAATCCTGTCCTCCCCGCTAAGAAAGACCGACAGCGCTGTCGGTCTTTTTGCTTTTTGGGAGATACCGCAGATAATCGTGTGGACGTGCCGCCCCTGCGCATCTACTGGGTGCGGCAAAAGCTGCGCAAACGCTTCGGCGCCAACACCAACGAACACCTCATCAGCATGGCCGTGAGCGAGGGGTTTGCGTATGGCGAGCGGTGATTTGTTCCAGAGAAACCACCGCAGTACAAGCTGCGTGCATATAAACGAGTATTGATCTGTGGAGACTGGAGATGCAAAGCGATGTATCAGACACGAAGAAAAGCAGTGTGGATCATCTTCACCACAGGGGTACTGCTATTAACTCGTATTCATATCCTGTTTGCCCAGGTCAATATCCCAGTTATCTGCGGTTCCGGTACGCCACAATCCTGGCAACCCACTCTGCCCGGGACGTATTTCCACCTCATCGAGTCCCCATATGATGAGAAGGGAAGCAGCAATTATCGCTTTGAAGCGATGAGCGCGTCTGGGAATCAGGTATACAGTGTGCCTTTCCCACCCGAAATCGGACTTGATCTGTTTACCCCCAGCACGTCGCCCGATGGACGCTATATGGTCTTTCGTCCAACATCATCTGAAGTTGGCTTAACGGTATGGGATTTACAGACGAATGCAACTGCCAGCCTCTTATTGGAACCCACTGATCTGGATTACCTGACCTTCAACATCAGCCTATCGTACCAGCGAAATAACAATTTACTCATTTGGCTGGATAGTCGTCACCTGCTGCTGCAATATTATTTTGATGACTCTAGTACAATCAGTATCGATTGGATGATTGCCAGCAAGGTCTACACCATACAGGAAGCCCCTTTTTCCATTGTAGAAAGTACTCGACAAGATATTATTTATCCTGAATTGCCTGTTCCGCAGGGGAATAGGCTGCCACGAACAGAGTTCTCACCAGATCACCACTATGCTGTACATATTAGTGAGCAAGCGACATATGGAGTGTCGGTAGGGGATCCTCGTATACAAATCTATGATTTGCAGACTGGAGGACTTGTTTACGACAATATTCCAACCACTGAGGCATATCCAATTGACAAACTAATATGGATGCAGAATAGTAATCTGGTATTTCTTTTGCTCAGTGAACGAAACACTAGTCTATGGAAGGTGGTTGAACTACATATAGATGATACATTCCTGGAGGATTGGGATCTACAACAATTAATTAATAACACATTTGGGATGGAAGCTGGCATCGCAAGTATGATACCGGTAGTTAGCCCAAGTGGGGAAAGCATCATGCTAGAAGTATATGTTCCAGCAACTGAAAGGAATTATTTGCTCCTGTATACACCGTCTATGGATCAGATAACCGCCTTTTGCGATTATGGTCCGGGAGCACTTACTGAAGAAACATACCCTTTCTGGGGACCCTATGAACAAGATTTCGCCTACTATTCAAATGGTGAGTTATACGTAACCAATCTGGAAGACGGGGCTTACACAGTCTTACCAAGTGACCGACTCTTTGTTGGATGGAGTAGTCAGGATATTTTTCTGACACCAACAGCCACCGTTGTGCAAATCACTACGCCCCCCACCGCCGGGATGACCATCGCCACGCCAACGGCGGTGGTAGGCAGCGGCGGTAGCTGAAAAACTGAACACCGCGCTGTCAGAACTGCTAACCCAAAACTGTAATCCTACAGGGGTTTGCTACGCCGGATTTGCTACGCTGGAACGCAGATGAAGAAGTCGTTCTGCGGAGGCGTTCATGCGGCGTGTGGCAGGATTTCTACCTGGGGGATTCGATTTTCGTCGGTCAGCCCGGCGCGCCGCTGCGGCTGCGCTTTCGTCTGCTCGGCGTCCAGTCTCAGCCCGCGCCGCCGCTGGGGGACATCCCGCAGAACCTCTACACCTGGCGGCTGGAAATCCACAACCTGGACAGCACAACCTACGAGACCGTCCCGGTGGCGCTGGTACTCATCACGGCGCTCACCACCCCGACCGGCGAGCAGACCGGCGCGTGGCTCACGTCGCTGGCAGCCATGAACGCTGCCGGGTTCACCGATGAGAATTACGACGCGCTGCTGCTGGGTACAACCCGCATTTACCGGCTGGCGGCGTTCGCTCCGGCGGGAACATCCACCGGCTGGCCTACCTGCTGGATAGCGGGAGCAACCGTATCACCTGGGTCAACCAGGCCAACCCGACCTGCACCGGCAACATCGCAGATCAGTAGAAAGTTGAAAGTTGAAATGCTTCTGCGTGAAATGTCTCTGCGCTTTTTACTCGGCACTCGGCACTTTCAACTGCTCCAATGTCTGGCTTATAAGAGGAAAGGTCTCGTCG
>JACKCG010000017.1 GCA_020634135.1 Anaerolineaceae bacterium
TAGCCTGCAATATCACTGCCTTTTGCATTGTTACACTCAAAACAAGCCCAGGCAAGGTTATCCAGGTCTGAAGAACCCTGATGTTTCACAGGCAAGATATGATCAACCTGGTGGCTGTAGTAACCAAAGGCATCCGGCAAATAACAGTATTCACATTGATCCTCAGCACGCTGGCGTACCATATCACGCACAGATTGGGGAACACGTTGAGTCATGATCGTAGGGATTTCAGTGCTTTAGCCTTCAGCAAAGCAACCAGGCGGTTGAAACGCAGCATCTGCTCGAGTTCAAGAGTTTCATCGGGAGAGAGATCGCCTGCCTTGTTGCGCTCTGTGAGTTCATCGGCGCGGCGTTGAGCCGATTCGGATGCCTGGAAAGCCAGGATTTCTTCCGGGGCGGCACGCTGCGCCAGGTATTCCAGGAATTCATCGTATACCGTTAAGACCGTATCGGGCAGCATCATTCTACACCCTCCTCTCTATCACCCATTATAATCGCAATCCCCTACCGCACACTCACCCGGCTGCCGGTGGGCGTCTTCTGCACGACGATATGCACCGGGAACGAGTCGCGCAGTTCGTCAATGTGCGTAATCACCAGAATCAGGTCGAAGTCCTCCTGAATCGCCGTGATAGCCTCCACCAGTTTGTTGCGCCCGTCCTCGTCCTGCGTGCCGAACCCCTCGTCAATAAAGAGCGTCCGCAGGTGCGCCCCCGCCCGCCGCGCCAGGAGCTGCGCCAGCGCCACCCGAATCGCAAAATTGATGCGGAACGCTTCCCCGCCGCTGTACATCTCATAGACCCGCGTCCCCAGTTCGTCGGCAATCTGGATGTCCAGCGTCTCAATCACGCCGTCCCCGGCGGCCTTCTCGCGCTGGGTGCTGAAACTCAGGTGCATCCTGCCGTCCGTCATACGCGCCAGCAGCCGGTTGGCGGAGGCTTCCAGTTCCGGGATAGCCGCCTCGATAATCATGGCCGGGACGCCGTTCTTGCCAAAAGCCGCCCGCAGTTCCTTGTAGAGCGCCTCCTCGTGGCGTTTGCGCTCGCGGCGGGCTTCCAGGTCGGCTTTGCGGGCACGCTGCTTATCGAGCGCGTCGAGTTCCTGGCGGGCATTCACCAGCCGCTGGTACTGCTGGCGTTCGATGGTGCGCTGCCGGTTGACTTCCTGCTGGCGCACCTGCTGCTCTTTCACCAGCACATCCAGTTCGGCGATTTCGGTCTTCAGCCCGTCCACCGCTTCCCGGTCTTCCGTCAGGGCGGTTGTCACCCGTTCACGCCGGGCATGGGCGGCTTCCAGCGCGGCCTCGACATCCGGCATCGAACTGATCGCCAGTTCAAGTTCCTTGTGGCGTGTATCATAGGACTGGTAGGTGCTCAGTTGTTCCCGCGCCGCGCTGTGCGAATCGGCATCATAGCCAATCTCCGCCCGGCGCTGCTCCAACGCCGCCAACTGCTCGCGGACATCCTGGGCAAACGCCCCGTTCTCTAACACCGTCTGCACTGCTTCCAGATGCGCTACAACCGTATCCCGCCGTGCCGCCGCCTCGTGCGCCTGGTCCAGCTGCGCCTGGAGACTCCCCACCCGTTCCAACAGGGGGGGCAGCCGCTTGAGGTCAATCTCCATCGCGGCCACCGTCGCCCGCCCTTCTTTGATCTGGTCGGCCAGTTGCCTGGCGCGTCCCTGGTTAGCGGCATAGTCGTCGCGCCGCGCCTGGATTTCAGCATCCAGCTGCTCAATCAACAGGTGGCGGTGTTCCTCGTCCAGCGGCTGGCCGCACAACGGGCAGGTGACGGTATCGGCCACCGCTTGCAGGCGCTCCAGCCGGTCACGCAGACTGCGGCCTTCCACTTCAAGCGTCTTGCGCTCGCCATCCAGCCCGGCCTTCTCCTCGCTGGCCGCCCGGATTTCAGCGTCCAGGTCGTTATGCTGCGATTCAATTTCCTGCAAAGTGAAGACTTCCGCCTGCACCGCGCTCAGGTCGTCGGGGTTGGCGCTCCCCTGCGCCCGTTCGAGTTCGGCGATTTGCGCCTGGTAGCCGCTCAGCTCGTTTTCGAGTTCGGCGCGGGCATCATGCAGTTGCTTTTCCAGCGCCCGGCGCTCTTCATCAAAGTTACGCAGTTGCAGCAGCTTATCCCCCAGGGCATGATCCAGGCTGCGGGCGGATTGCAAGGCGGCATATCCGGCCTCAATATCATCCTGGTGGGCGATAATATCGGCAAACGAGGCTAAACGCCCTTCCTGGCGTTGGATGTCAGTCTCCACGGTTCCCAGGTCGCGCTCATGCTCGCGGATGCGGCGCTCAATATCCGCCTGCCGTTCCTGGGCGGCCTTCATCGCGGCGGGCGCATGGGCCACTTCGGCTAAGGCCGCTTCGGCAGCTTTCCACGCCGCTTCGGCCTCGGCCTGGGCCTGTTCGGCTTCGGCCAGAGCGGTCTGCAACTGCGGTTCGCGGGCGAGTTCGGCGTCAATTTCCCGCACGCGCACATCAATCACATTGATTTCGCCGGTGATCTGCTTGAGGATGTCCTTGGCCGTATCTTCGTAGACCGTCCACTGCTCCAGCCCCAGGATGTCGGAGAGAATCTGCTTGCGCTGGTGGGCGGGTTTGGTCGTGAAGGAGTCGGCCTTGCCCTGCTGCAAAAAGGCCGAATGCACAAACGTCTCATAGTCCAGCCGCAGCAGCCGGCTGATCTTCTCCTGAGTGTCGCGGATCGCCGGCTCGCTGATCGTATTCCACTGACCGTCCTCCAACTGCGTCATCAGGTCGAGCGAACCCACGCCGCGCTGCCGCCGCGAACGCTTGCGGATCACCCGGTAGAACACCCCTTCCTGGGCAAAATCCAACTGGACATACATATCGCTCTGGCCGACATGCACGAGGTCGTCGTCTCGTTTTGCCCGCGCCCGCCCCCACAGTGCCCAGGTCATGGCGTCCAGCAGCGACGACTTGCCCGCGCCGTTCGGCCCGGTCAGGCAGGCGAGGTGTATGCCATCGAACTGCACCGGGTCGGGCGAACGATAGGCGAGAAAATTCTTGACTTCAAGACGAACAGGAATCATGCGGATAGACTCTTATGCTGTGTAGATAGAACATCTGTGAGTCTATCCGGTTGTGGGGCTTGTGTCCAGTTAATTGTTCGGCGACGTATTTTCGGAAGAGCCGCCATGATACTGCGGGAATTCCAGCGGGAAGGGCAGCCGGTAGAGTGCCCCCACATCCAACTGCTTATCGTCAATCGAGAAGTTGCGGAAGATCAGCGGCAGCGCCGTGCGGATATGCGCGGATTTGTCCGCCGGAGCGTTGATATTGCACACCACCAGGCGGGGCGGGTCCCCCACCACCAGCGCGATCAGCATCGTGAGCGTACCGTCACCCGCATTGAGCAGGTAATAGGCCGCCTCGTACTCATCCCAATGGAACCCAAGTGGGCTGGAAACCGCTGCATTACCCACGTATTCCGGGATGTGGATAACCTGATCCAGAATATGCTGGGCGACATTGCCAGACCCTTCCGGCAGATTAAATTCCGTCATCGGGTGGACGAACAAATGGAATTGCAGCCCGCTGATCTGGTGATCGTCGGTGAACATCGGGGTGAATTCCTGCGCGACCAGGATGCCGTCATCCATACTGCGTGCCTGCCAGCCCGGCGGCACTTTCAGGCGCAGCCGCACACCCTCGCTCGCCAATTCGACCCATTCATCCGGCGTGGGGCTGAGTTCCTGTGTCGCCTCGGATGACGCCGGACTCCCTGCCGGCACAGCATTCGAATAGGCTGTCTGGCAGGCGACCAGACAACCCAAACATAACCACATGATCCGCCCCAACTTCATCGCAACCACATCCGTGTCTGACAATCCGCGTGCCTTGCTTACAATACAGGACTTCCGCAGTTGGAGAGGGATTTTCCGCAGAACATTCGGCTTGAACCAACTGCCTGCTCGATCAACTGCGCGGCTTCTAACAATACTGACCCTATCCTAACATGAGCCAGCAGCCGCCGGTACAAACGCTAAACACTTTCTCATGACGAATGCCTTTTGCCCGCCATGCTCTTAACCCTACAAAAGACAGGGTAATTTTGTGATATTCCTCTTTAGATTGTAATAATTAGTAGGCAAACCCGCTCTTTTACTTTATACTGGTGCTATGGGTTCCTGGGAACTATCGGGACACGCTTGTGCCACACGCCCACCGGGGAAACTTACGTGGGCCAGGTAGACAATTTTGACGCTCGCAGGACAGGCAGCAATCTGCCCGGTCAATTTTGTGATTTGGCTGCCAGACACAACACGAAATGTTCCGTCCGATAAATAAGAGACCGTTTGAAAAGTGGGTTATTCCTGGTTACTTTCGGGGAGAGTTTGAAACCCGCCCGCAGACTTATCAAATGGCTCTAACCACCGTTTCCCGTAACGGCGTGGCTAGGCACCCATTCTGCAGTCAGCAGAATGTATTATGTGAGTTATTTTCCCGATAACGCCCAAAAACGCAGGATCAATTCCCTTTGAGCCGGAAGCTCTGGTTCAAATCCGTAGACTGAGCCTTAGAGCTGTTCATCTGTGCTCGGCCCGGCAGTGGTATAACTTAACCTGAGGCAACTTGTAATGGCGGGAGATGACAGGATCATTAAGCGTCTTAAGGAAACTGAAGATGCGCTTGAATCCGCCAGAGCGCGGGTCGCTGAGTTGGAGCAACGCCTTCTGGTGGCCGAGGAAGAGGCCGCCAATCAACAAGCGATATCGCGCCGCCTCGACGACGCCGGTAAACAGGCCGAAGCTGAAATCACTGAACTCAGGGCCATCCTGAAGCAGCGTGTGGACGAACGCACTGAAGCCCCCAACCAGACCAAAGATCAAATTGAAGCCATCCTGAACCACTGTCTGGATGGTGTCGCGCTGGTGTCTTCCACTACCAATATCCAACAGACCAACTCCGCCTTCAATGCGCTGGTTGGCTGCGCCCCCGGTGATTGTCTCGGCCACTCATTGCTCAACATCATCCACCCGGATGACCAGGCACAGGTCAAAGCCGCATTTCAGACTATCATTGAAGAGCAATCCGGTCAGCGATTAGAAATTCGGCTCATCCGGCGCGATAACATGCTGGCATTCCAGATTGAGATCAGCATTGCTTTCGTCCCAGCCCAGGGCAACCAGGAAGCCGGCCTGATCTGTATCCTGCGCGACATCACCAGACGCAAGCAGGCCGAACGCAAGCTGCGCCTGAGCGAACAACAACTGCGCGAAGCCCAACATATGCTGCAAACCGTTCTGGACACCATTCCGGTTGGGGTATTCTGGAAAGACCCTGACTCGGTTTATCTGGGCTGTAACCGCCTCGTTGCGCGGGATGCCGGGCTGGAGTCCCCGGCGGAGATTGTCGGCAAACGCGATACCGATCTGATCTGGAGCGACTTGCAGGCGGTCAGTTATATCCAGAGCGACCGGAAAATCATACAGGGTGCGGAGTCTGTGGCGTTTGATAGTCTGCGTCTGAAAGCGGATGGCAGCCTGATATGGGCGATTACGACCAAAGTCCCGCTGCGCAACCCGGAAGGCGAAATCACAGGCATTCTGGGCACCTACATGGATATCACCCAACGAAAACGGATTGAAGACGCGCTGCGCCAAAGTGAGGAACGGCTGCGAATCCTGTTTGAAACGATGCCCGACATTATTATACTCATGTCCGAGGATGGCACGCTCCAGGACGTCAACCCGGCGATGCTCACCTTAAGTGGGTCTTCCCGCGAAGAGATTATCGGCAAGCCCCTCACCGAATTGAGTGCCACTATATCAAAACAGGTTGATCGCATTCAGGAAGCCATGAAAACCCTGTGGGATACAGGGCTGGAGCGGCTGGATGTGCAGATTCTTGGCGCTGACAACTCGATGCACACGCTGGAAGTGCTGCTGCATCCAACTCACATTGAGAAACGGAAATACATCCTGGCGCTTGCCCGCGACATCACGCTGCGCAAGCACTACGAGGAAACGCTCGAACGGGCACTCGCCCAGGAACGCGAACTGGGGCAGCTTAAATCCCGTTTCATATCCATTGCCGCCCATGAGTTCCGCACTCCGCTCGCGGTAATCATGTCTTCTACCGAGATGATGATCCACTACCGTGCCCGGATGTCGGAACAAGAAATCGAGAGCCGGTTGGAGAAAATCCAGGAACAGGTGAACCAGCTGACCACGATTCTGGGAGACGTATTGGAACTCGAAGGGATGCGGCAGGGGCGTATCCGGTTTAACCCGGTTCAGATGGACCCGGACAAGCTGTGCCGTGACATTCTGGAAGAGTTCCGCGCCACGCCGGGGCAGGCCCACGAACTCATCTATCATGGGCCGGCTGCGCCGCAGCTCAGCAGACTGGACTGGCGGCTCATGCGCCAGATTTTCACCAATCTGCTCTCCAACGCCATCAAATACTCATCGGATGGCAATCCTATCTGGGTCGACCTGACGCACACCGGTGAGAACGACCTTGTTCTCCGGGTGCGTGACCAGGGTATTGGCATTCCGGCGGAAGCCATGACGAACCTGTTTGAGGCTTTCCATCGCGCTGAAAACGTCATTAACCTCCCCGGCTACGGGCTGGGTTTGAGCATCGTCAAGGAAGCTGTGGAACTGCACGGCGGCACGATCACCGTCGAAAGTGTGCTCGATGCCGGGACGACCTTCACCGTTACCCTTCCATCCGGCGAGTCGTGAGCAAGACGCGCTTCTGCATAAAAAATCCATCAGAATTTAGCAAACCTCTATACAGAGTGCTAAAAACTGCGGTATGATAGGTGTGGTCTTCAGGCCAACCCAACCGCAGTGAGTAATCCAGGGTGTTGTTCTATGCCAATGTATACCTATCGTCGTGAAGATGGCACTACGTTTGATCTGCGCCAGAAGTTTTTGGATGAACCGTTGACGGTCTGCCCCACCACCGGCCAGAAGGTTATCCGCGTGGTACAGCCCGCCGGTATCATTTTCAAAGGCTCCGGTTTCTACGTCAACGATAGCAAAAGCGCATCCCGCAGCAGCATCAACAACACAGCCGGCACCAACGGGCATAGCAAAGACAACGGCGTCAAGAGCGACGACACAAAGAAGAGCGACAGCGCCGCCGCCCCCAGTGAAGCCAAATCCACCACGCCAACGGCTGCGGCGGACTGACCGCGCCCGTTATCATCAATCGAGTCTGTTCGTTAAACAAGAGGCGGCCAGCCTCTCGTTTTGTGATTCCCCCTAAATCCCCAGCCCTTCTTTGACGCCCGCCGCCAGGTGGCGCAGGACATCCAGCAGGCGTAACTGCCACACGTCATCATCCCCGGTGGGCAGCAGTACCGCCGTCCGGCTGACACGCACGCCGTCGCCCAGGTCGGCCTCCAGTTGCTCCCGGTTGATGTTCGGCAGATACGGCAGCTTGACATTCACCACGTCGTTGAGCGTAATCACCGCGTTGGCGCTGGCGGCCTGCGCCAGCAGTTTCACGTCAATCTGGTAAAGCAGCCCTTCCACCGCCAGCGGCAGCGGCCCGAAGCGATCCCGCAGTTCATCGCGCATCATATCCACATCTTCCGCGCTGGCGAGGTTGCCAATCCGCCGGTAAATTTGCAGCCGTAACTGCATTTCCGGTATCCAGTCATGCGGCAGATACGCCGGAATCGGCAGGTCAATGGTGATCGTGCCGGTGGGCGGCGCTGATACTGTCTCGCCCTGGATGGCGCTTTTCAACTGCTTGACCGACTGCGCCAGGAGCTGCGTATACAGGTGCAGCCCGACTGCCGCCACATGCCCGGTCTGCCGCGTGCTGAGGATGTCCCCCGCGCCGCGCAGTTCCAGGTCGCGCATGGCGATCTGGTAGCCTGCCCCCAGATTCGTGTTCTCCGCCAGGGCTTCCAGCCGCAGCCGCGCCTCGTCATTGAGCCGGTTCGTGCTGGCATGGAAGAAATAGGCGTAGGCCTGCTGTGCGCTCCGCCCGACCCGCCCGCGTAACTGGTAAAGCTGCGCCATGCCGAACCAGTCCGCCCGGTCTACGATCAGGGTGTTGGCCGTCGGGATGTCAATCCCGCTTTCAATAATCGAGGTGGAAACCAGCACGTCATACTCGCCGCGCCCGAACACCGTCATGACTTTTTCCAGCGTGCGCGAGTCCATCTGCCCATGCCCGATGATCGCCCGTACTTCCGGCACAATATCTTCGAGCCGGTCACGGGCGGATTCAATCGTCTTGACGCGGTTATGCACAAAAAACACCTGCCCCCCGCGCTCCAGTTCCCGCAGCACCGCCTGGCGCACCAGCCGTTCATCGAACGGGCCGACATGCGTCATCACCGGCAGCCGCTCCTCCGGCGGCGTCTGGATCATCGTGATGTCGCGCACACCCGTCAGGCTCATGTACAGTGTGCGCGGAATCGGCGTGGCCGTCAGGGTGAGGATGTCCACCTGCGCCCGCAGCTTCTTGAAATACTCCTTGTGGGTGACGCCGAAGCGCTGCTCCTCGTCAATAATCACCAGCCCCAGCTTGTTGAGCGTCACATCCTCCTGCAACAGGCGGTGCGTGCCGATGATGATGTCAATCTCGCCGCTTGCCAGCTTTGTCAGGATGGCGCTCTGCTCATCTTTGGTACGGAAGCGCGACAGCACCTCCACCGTGACCGGGAAATTCACCAGCCGCCGCGAGAACGTCTCGTAATGCTGCTGCGCCAGTACCGTCGTCGGCACCAGCAGCGCGACCTGCTTACCGCTCATCACCGCTTTGAAGGCCGCCCGCAGCGCAACCTCCGTCTTGCCGTAACCCACGTCGCCGCAGATCAGGCGATCCATCGTCTGCGGGCGCTCCATGTCCTCCTTGACCTCGCGGACGGCGCGTAACTGGTCTTCCGTCTCCACGTAAGGGAACGACGCTTCCAGTTCGTGCTGCCAGGGCGTATCAGGCGCGAAAGCGAAGCCGGTTGCCGCCTTGCGCCGGGCGTAGATTTCCAGCAGGTCGCGGGCGTCCTCTTCGACGGCGCGTTTGGCCTGGGCGGTGACTTTGCCCCAGTCCGCTTTGCCGAGTTTGCTCAAGGCTGGCGGGCGGTCATCCGGCCCGACATAGCGCGTCAGCCGGTCAGCCTGGTGAATCGGCACGAAAACGAGGTCAGTCCCGGCATATTCCACCAGCAGGTATTCGCGCTCGTTGCCCTGTACGGTGCGGCGGCGCATCCCGCCAAAGCGCCCGATGCCGTAATCCACATGCACCACATAGTCGCCGTCGTGCATATCCGCGTAGCTCGACTCCGGAATCCGTGTCCGGCGGGTCGTCTTGCGGCGGCGCGGTTCCGGGCGGCTCCATCCGAAAATCTCCGCGTCGGAAAGCAGGCGCAGCGTTTTACCTTCTGTGACCAGACGCCAACCGGCTTGCAGCGCCCCGTCCACCAGCGTCACCGAACCGGCCTCCGGCGGCGTCATAACATCGTGCAGCACCGGGATAAACGCGCCTTGTTCCTGCCACAGGTCGGCCACCCGCGCCACCTGCTGCGTGACAACGACCACCCGCGCGCCGCCGCGCCCGCTCCGCAGGTTCGTCACCAGGTCACGGAGCTGCCCGCCAAAACGCTGCTCCGGCGTGAACAGCCCCCCCAGCTTGCCGGATGTATCCGGCGGAGCGGGGGTTTCATCCTCGGCCTCGGCGTCCTCCTGGATTGTCTCCAGTTGGCCCAGGTGCAGGTGCTGCCGGTGTTCCAGTTCTTCCGCCAGCATGTCCCAGGTGAGATACGGCAGCGGGCAGTCCGGCGGGATTTCGTTCGCCGCTGATTTTTCGTCACGGGTCTGCACGGCGGCCTCTTCAATCGCGGCAATCGTATCGCGCAGTTCCGCCCAGTCCTCGACGACGATGAGCGTGTTCTCCGGCGCGTAATCCAGCAGGCTCACCGGGTTCGGGTAGAGGTACGGCAAATAGGTTTCCAGGTAGGGGAATGCAGACCCGTTCGCCAGCGGGTCAGCGTCAGCCTGCGGGCTGGCGTTATCCGTCGTCACAGCGCCCAGCGCCGCGAACCAGTCCGCCAGGTGGGCGGCCAGCGGCGGGGTATGTTCCGGCAGCGCCTCCCGCGCCGGGGGGATGACCACCGCTTCCAGCGTGTCGGCGGAACGCTGCGTCGCCGCGTTGAAGGCCCGCAGACTCTCGATCTCGTCGTCGAAGAACTCAACCCGAATCGGGTCTTCGCTCGTCAGCGGGAAGATGTCCACCACGCCACCCCGGCGGCTGAACGTCCCCGGCTGCACGACAATCGGCGCTGGCTCATAGCCGAGTGCCAGCCAGCGGCTCAACAGCCGGTTGATGTCATGGCGCTGGCCGGGCTTGAGCAGCAAGGAGGCTTTGCGGAACTGGTTGACGGGGATTGTGCGCTGCATGATCGCCCGCGCCGAGGTCACGATAATGGGCGGTGCGCCCCGTTGTTCATCTTCGGGCGGCATGAGCGCGGAAAGCGCGGCGATACGGGCGCGGATGACTCCATCGCCCCAGGGAGCGCGGTCATAAAAATGCGGCGCGGGTTCGGCGAAGCGGTACACCGGGACATCGCCCAGCCAGACCGGAAGCTGTTCCGATACGTTGTAAGCGCGATCAACCCGCCCCGTGATATAGATCACCGGGCCATCCCAGTCGCGGGCCAGCGCCGCCAGCACAAACGGGCGCGCTGCCCGGATCACCCCCTGGTCGGGCAGGCGGCCAGCGCCCCGCAGGGCGTCGAGCAGGGCGCGGTAAGCAGGGTTCAGACGCAGGGTATCCAGTAAGCCGTTAAGCTGCATATTCAGGGTTTCCTCCAGCCGTTCGGGGATTCGGTATTGTATCAGAACTGAGGAGCGTATTATAGGGCGCAGGGCGCATTGTGCAGGGCGATTGCATCAAAATGGGAATTTCAATTTGATTTACACTG
>JACKCG010000018.1 GCA_020634135.1 Anaerolineaceae bacterium
TTCCCACATGGCGGCGCCAAAAGTAAGTTTATCCCCATCGTACAGGAAAATATGGGCATTCTTCGCTTCTGTCAGGGAAAGGGTGTATTCCAGGATGACATCTAATACAGGTTGGAGTTCCAGGTGAGAAGTCAAGTACAGGCTAACCTGGCGCAGCGATTCGAGCTGTGAAATATCCAACCGCATCTGCTCGTGCAACAGGGCATTATGAAGAGTCAGGCTTGCCTGGTCGCTCAACAAGCGAAACAGGCTGATATCATGGACCGAAAATGAACAGGGCTGGTAATTGTAAACGCTCAACACTCCGATAACCTGTGTGCCGATCTTGAGCGGTAACGCGACGATTGTGCCGGAATAGCTCTGGGCTGTGTTATTGAAGCGGGTATCCTGGGCGAGGTCTTCGACAACGATTGTGCTGCCAGTATGGGCGACGGCGTAATGGACACCATTCTGGCGCGGTTGGTACGCTTCATGAGTATGGCTGCCCGAACGTACGAATGAATGCCCGATCGTCAGGGTGTCATTCTGATACATGTAGATGTACACGACATCAATATGGTCGCAGAGCTTTAGGGCACTATCTAAAATCTGGTGAAACACATCCTCCAGACTCAACGATTCGCTTAACCGCAGCCCTGCCTGACGCAGGGATTCGAGGCGTATATTTTCGTCCCTTGCGTGTTCCAGTAACTGCGCTTGCTGGAGCGCCAGTGACACGCGAGTCGTGACTTCACTGGCGATGGCGATGTCCTCAGCACTGAACCGCTGCGGCACTCTGTCAACCAGATTGATGGTGCCGGTTAGCCGCCCGCGCACCTGTACAGGGATGTGTATGTATGACCGGATTCCCTCTTTCTGTAAGAGCTTCTCTGTGGGCGTGAGTTCGACTAACTGCTGGATGTCATCCACCTGGAAAACCTGCCCACTGCGCAATACCTCAATCCCCCGGACGAATGAGAAACGCTGTTCTTCCTGAAAATAACTGGTGGCTACCGTGCTGGCGGCACTGACGAATGCCATGTTTGAGTCAGCATCAAAGAGGGTCATGCTCACGTGATAGCAGGGGGTCATTTCCCGGATACGTTCAACGGCGGTATGGGTAACTTCCTGCGGCGATTCGGCGCTTAAGAGGGCTTTATCGAGCTGCCGTAAAAGTTCCAGGCGTCGCATATAGCGTTGCATTTGTTCGCTCGCCTGCTGGATTATACGGAACTGGCGTTTCATGAGGATGGTTAACAGCAGACCGGAAATCGCGACAAACAATACCCCTTTTGCCATTTGCCATATAGTGACGTACTCGAGGGATGGAACCAGCACAGCGACAAGCTGATCGCCAATCCATATCCACAATGTGGCGAATACCAGGTAAATGCCAATGATTCTTCGACTGGAAAACATCAGAGAATATACGCCTTTTCACGTCGGGCAACGGTTGTTCAGCGGGCACGAAAATCAGCAGCGGATTGTTCCTGCCATCATGACACCGCTGACTCCATCTTCCTTATGGTGATTATAAAGGATTTCAAACCAATCTGCGATTAAGGCTTCCCCGGTCTGTTCCCCGGATTGCGCGTCTCGTATAATTGTTGTATCCAGGTCAACCGGGTGATCGCTCCTCTGCCTGTTCAGAGGGGAGGAAAGTCCGCACTCCACAGGGCGCGGTGCTGGCTAACGGCCAGGCGGGGTAACCCGATGGCAAGTGCAACAGAGAGGTGTATTGCCCCATGCCGACGTTGGCATGGGGTGAGGGTGAAACGGCGGTGTAAGAGACCACCGGCGCGGGCAGTGATGTTCGCGGCCAGGCAAACCCCACCGGGAGCAAGGCCAAGCAGGTACATTGGGGCGGCCCGTCCCGCAAAAAGTACCGGGTGTGCTGCTTGACTCCATCCGGCAACGGGTGGAGCAGATAGATGATCGCCCCTTCTTCGGAAGGACAGAATGCGGCTTACAGGTGGCCTGGATACGCTTTGCCCCATTCATAACCACAGACCGGATCGTGTCCAAAATTCGGAATGCAGTGCAAAAATACCCCCTTTAGCGGACAGGGCAGGCCCAGTCCCTACCTGTCCCATTAAGATCAGATTTCGTAGGGACAATGCAGGCATTGTCCGTTGGGGTTAATCCCCCAACGCGAAACTTGGCGTAATCCTATCCACAATGCAACTCCACACGTACAGCTAGTTTCCTCACAATGGCGACATGCCGTCTTCACATTTTCCACATAACTCTCCGGCATCATCTCAGGCAATACAAACGACAACAATCCCCCGGATACCGCCACAAGGGCGAACGGGATGAGAGATGAGAAGGAGTAGGGAGCATGTTACAGAAACTAATGGTCGGTATTTTTATCGTGGCGGTTCTCGGACTAATCGCTTACAGCGTCTATGATGCCAGCCAATCCCTGGCAACCTCGACGGTGGTCGCCGATACCCCAGTTGCCGCTGTCGGGCAAGCTACCCACCAGGCGACCAACGCCGGTACGGGCGCAGGTGTCGCCAACGCTGGTACAGGCGTAGGTGTCGCTAACCCGGAAGTGACTGCCCAACCCATACAACAACAGCTTCAGCTTTCCACTGAAAATGTGGGCGATATCTGGCAGGCCACCGGCACGATCACGGTGCTGGATGATTTCGGCATGACGATTGCCACCGATACCGGCGAATTTTACGTCGAACTTGGCCCACCGACCTACTGGCAGGCACAGGGTGTCCCGCTGGCAGTGGGCAACGTGGTCACGGTAGACGGTTTCAATAACGAAGGCCAGATTCATGCCCGCGTGGTGACGATGGGTGAGTTGCAACTGGTCGTCCGTACCGAAGACGGGCAGCCGCTGTGGTCGGGTGGCGTGGATAATGCTGGCGGCGCGAACCACACGATAACCGTAGACGGCACCACACAACCCAATATTGGCGAAAACGAGTTTCAGGTCGCAGCCGATGACTGGGTGACGCTCACCGGCATAGTCAACACGGTATCTAACGGCGGCCTGACGATCCAGACCCCTGAAGGCGACGTACTGACCTTCCAACTGGGACGACCTGATTTCTGGCAGAGCCAGGAAGTCACCCTCCTGCCGGGCGACCCCGTTGAAATCCTGGGGTTCTGGTCAGGCACGCAGTTCATGGTCGGCGACATCACCAAGACGGCTACCGGCGAACACATCATCCTGCGTGACCCGAACGGGCGGCAGCTCTGGGGCGGCCCCGGACGGAGCGGCAACAGCAACGGGCAAGCCAATCGCCAGGGCAACGGTTCATAGCGAAGGAGCGCGGCGCGGGGGATACCCAGGACGGTATCCCCCCGCCCGTTACGCAACAGGAGCGAAACGATTATGACAACGATTGACCCACGACCCGACCCCTTCCCGCAGCGTGTGGCTGACTCAGTGAACCGGGATGACTTCCCGCTCGATACCGAACGTTCACGGCTGCGGTACGTGATGAATAACCTGATCCTGCACATCCACCCCAGCAAAGTTGCCCGCCCCACCCTCAAGTTCACCTACACCTGGGGACTCGGTGGGCTGGCGATCCTGCTGCTGGCGATCCTGGTTGGCACCGGGATTATGCTGATGTTTGTGTATACCCCCTCGCCGGACACCGCCTATAACGATATGCTGGCCCTGCAAACCACTGTCAACTTCGGCCAACTGCTCCGTAATATCCATCACTGGAGCGGTAATCTGCTGGTGATTGTAGCTTTTCTGCACCTGTTACGGGTCTTTTTTACCGGCGGGCTGCGTCCCCCGCGTGAATTCAACTGGGCATTAGGCGTCGGGCTGCTACTGCTGGTGGTCGGCGCAAATTTCACCGGCTACCTGCTCCCCTGGGATCAACTGGCGTATTGGGCGGTGACAGTCGCCTCAAGTCTGCTGAGTTACATCCCGATTATCGGAAACGGCCTGAGCCAGCTTCTGCTAGGCGGGCCGGAAGTGAGCGCGGCGACGCTAACCAACTTTTACGGCCTGCATGTGGCGATTATCCCGATGTTGATTTTCTTCATCGCGTCGTTCCACATCTGGCGTGTGCGTAAGGATACGCTCTCTATTCCGCGCAACGTGGACGAAGAACCGATTGGTCGTGTCGAAAAAGTCTCCACACTTCCCTACCTGGTGAGCATCGAAGTGGTTTTCGCGCTGGTGGTGATGGCCGGGCTGCTGCTATGGGCTTCGTGGGTGAATGCCCCGCTGGAAGCCGCCGCCGACCCACTACATAGTCCGAACCCGGCGAAGGCGGCCTGGTACTTCATGGGTTTGCAGGAACTCTTACTCCACTTCCACCCGGTTTTCGGCGCGATTGTCATCCCGGCGCTGGGGTTGACGGGGCTGCTGGTTTTCCCATATCTGCGCTTCGACACCGACTCGGAGGGTATCTGGTTCCGGTCACGGAAGGGGCGGCGCATGGCCTGGGTAGCCGCGATTAGCGCCCTCATCGTAACGCCCCTGCTGGTGCTGTGGGACGAATATGTTCTCGACCTACCCGCGCTGTTCCCCGACTTGCCCACGATTGTGAGCAACGGCTGGATACCGCTGGTCTTCGTGCTGGTGTCACTGGCGCTCTACTATTGGCTGATGAAGTGGTGGTTCAAATCCACGCGAGATGAAGCGCGGCAGGCGGTATTCATTGTGCTGGTGGTTGCTTTCATTCTATTAACGGTAATTGGCGTCGCCTTCCGGGGTGAAGGCATGGCGCTGATGTGGCCCTGGGAGGTGTTGGCATGACGAGTACAACGCAGAATCCGCAACAAGAACCGAGCCGTCGTGATTTTCTCCAGGTCGCCTGGGCGGCTACCGGCGCGATTTCGCTGGCTGTGACCGGCGGCGTCGCCCTCAGTTTCTTCGCGCCGAAGGTGGTCGAAGGTGAGTTTGGCGGAGTATTCACAGTGGGCGCAGTGGATGATTTTCCACCCGGCAGTGTGACCCCCATCACCACTGGTCGTTTCTATGTGGTACGGCAGGCGGACGGCGGCTTCGTGGCGCTCTACCAGAAATGCACGCACCTGGGCTGTGCCGTCCCCTGGAACCCGGAAGCCGGGAGTTTCATCTGCCCGTGTCATGCGTCGGCCTTTGAGATGGACGGCGCGGTGATTAATCCCCCCGCACCCCGCCCGCTGGATCGTTTCCCGGTCACAATTACCGAGGGAGTTGTCAGCGTAGATACCGGGGAACGGATCGAACGCGACCACGTTAGCGGCGCAGACGCCGTGTACGCATAGGAGAAAATCATGAGTCGAAATATGGCCTGGACGGGCTTTCTGGCGACGGTGTTGATCCTGGTCACGCTGGTATTGGCGGTGATCCGCGAACCGGCGATCCAGGCGCGGGCGGCGGAAACGCAACTGATCGCCTCCGTCACGGAAGGCATGGATATTTACCTGGAAAACTGCGTGGTGTGTCATGGCGCAGCCGGTGAAGGGTTGGGTTCGTATCCCTCACTGGCACTTGTGAGCGATATGGACGCGGAAACCTTGTACAAGACGATTGAGCGCGGGCGCTTCAATACCCAGATGGCGGCCTATGGCGTGAATGAAGGCGGAATTCTGGGTGACGCCCAGATTGATAGTCTGGTTTCGCTCATTCAGAATGTCAACTGGCGCACGGTGTATACCCGCGCAGAGGCACTGGATGTCCTGCCGCCCCAACTGGTGGCCGCGCCGGTTTCGGAAGAAACGCTGGTGCAGGTCAGCGCGTTAGCCGATGGGACGGCGCTGGCAGACGGGCTGGAACTGTACGCGGCGAACTGTGTATCGTGTCATGGCCCGAACCTGGAAGGGTCGAGCATCGCACCCACACTCAATACGGACGTGATCCGACAGACGGATGGCTTTGAACTGGCGCGGATTATCGAGCAAGGCGTCCCCGGTACATTGATGGCCGGGTGGAGTAACGCCCTGACCAGCGAAGAGATCAGCGCACTGGTTCAGCTCCTCCAACGCTGGGATGAGGTTCAGAATATGGGCGTGGCCGTGCCAGTGGTGGAAGTTCCGCCGATTGACATGAGTCCTGAGATCATCGCCAGCGGAGCGCGGCTGTTCAACATCACCTGTACCTCGTGTCATGGCACAGGCGGATACGGTACGGTGATGGCTCCGGCGCTGAATAATTCGCTGTTCCTGACGACGACCTCCGACACGCAGATTCACCAGATCATTGCGATGGGTGTGCCAGGAACGATTATGCCCGCCTGGAGTTCCCGCCTGAGCGATACGGAAATCAACGCCCTGATCGCGTACATGCGGAGTTGGGAGGCCGACGCGCCGATCATCACGCAGGCCCGCTAAGGATAGGATCGTCATTTTCGTGGGGAGGGCGCAAACCCTCCCCTTTCTGTTAGAATGGATTTCAGACCGCAAACCGAGCGTTAGAGATCAACCATGAGCAAGAAAATTCTGATTGCCGACGATGAACAGCACATCCTGGATACCCTGAGCGCCTACCTGAAGGCGGAAGGCTACGACATTCTGACCGTGCATAACGGGCGGGACGCGGTGTTTACCTGCCGCCACGAGAATCCCGACATCGTGATTCTGGACGTGATGATGCCGGAAATGAACGGGTGGGAGGCCGCCCGCATGATCCGGCGGGAGAGCAGTGTCCCCCTGCTGTTCCTCACCGCCCGCGTGGACGACATTGACCAGATCACCGGGTTGGAAATCGGCGCGGACGACTATATCACCAAGCCGTTCAGTCCGCGGGTGGTGGTGGCGCGGGTACGGGCGCTGTTACGGCGTTCGGATTCCTCGCTTTCGCCGGAAACCCAGGTGTGGCGGGTGGGTGAACTGGAAGTCAACGCCCCCATGCGAACCGTCACTGTCGACGGAAAACGTATTGACCTGACGCCGAGCGAGTTCAGCCTGCTCCAAACCCTGATCGCGCGTCCGGGACGGGTGTTTACCCGGATGGAACTGCTGGACTACGTGCAGGGCGAGGCTTACGCCGCCTATGAACGCACGATTGATGTGCATGTCAAGAATCTGCGGATCAAGATTGAGGTTGACCCCAAAACGCCGGAATACATCGAAACTGTGTACGGAGTCGGGTATCGGATGAGGCCTGAGAATGAATAGACTGTGGCTGCGGCTGGCGCTGAGTTTCCTGATCGTCACCTGGCTGGTGGTGGGCGTAGTGGCGCTGCTCATCAGCGCGTCGGTGCAGTCGAATTTCCGGGATTACGTCACCAAGACCAATATCGCCCGTTTCGGCCAGGATTTAGTCACCCAGTTGGAAGCCTACTACGCGGTGAACAACACCTGGGACGGGGTGGGCGACCTGCTGCCGGAACGCGGGGGTGGGAGCGGTGCTGGAAGTGGGAACGAAGGGCGTGGCGCCCAGCTTTTTATCGCTGACGCCAATGGAATCGTGGTCGCGGCTACGCAGTCGGATTGGGTCGGGCAACCGGTAGCGGCGCTGGGTACGACGCGCACGATTGATTTACATGACTCGAACGAGCAGCGGGTGGGCATCCTGGGGGAACAGACACCGGGTTCGCTGGCGATTAACGAGGCGGAACAGCAGTTTTCCCAGGAAACCAGCAGCGGCCTGTTGTTGACAGCCCTGTTAGGCGGGGTGGCGGCGTTCCTGTTGGGCATCCTGGTTTCCTACAACCTGACACGCCCTCTGCAACGGCTCACCGACGCGGTGAGCGCCTGGACGGTGCATGATCTGGGGCAGCAGGTGAGTGTTTCCGGTACGGATGAGATGCGCCAGATGGCGAAGGCATTTAACACGCTTTCCGGGCGGCTGGGGGAAGGCGAAACGGCACGACGACAGATGGCGGCGGACATCGCCCACGAACTGCGGACGCCGGTGACGGTGATGCGCGGCCACCTGGAGGCAATGATGGATGGGATTTACCCGCTGGATACGGCGCACCTGGGAGTCGCGTATGACCAGGTACTACACCTGAACCGGCTGGTGGAGGATTTGCGCCTGTTGACGCTGGCCGAGGCCGGGCATTTACCCCTGAACCAGGCTCGTCTGAAACCGGAAACGCTGATTCAACAGGCGGCGGAACGGTTTGAGCCGCTGGCCCAGGACGCGGCTATTACGCTGACGATAGAGACTCCCGGCACACTGCCGGAAATTCACGCCGATGCCCACCGGCTGCTCCAGGTGTTCGATAACCTGCTGACGAACGCCCTGCGCCATACGCCGGAACACGGGCGAATCGCGATTCGGGCGACGCAGACGGCGGAGACGGTCAAGATCAGTGTGTTTAACAGCGGCCAGCCGATTCCCCCGGAGCAGGCGGCGCGGCTGTTTGACCAGTTCTGGCGGGCGGACGAAGCCCGGAAACGGGATGCCGGGGGCAGCGGCCTGGGGCTGGCGATCAGCCGCCAGTTGGTGCGGTTACATGGCGGTGAGATGGTGTGTGAGCCAGTGCCGGATGGGGCGTGTTTCACGTTCACGCTGCCGGTGGGGAAGTAGTTTTCAGTTTTCAGTGGTCAGTTTTTTTGCCTGTGCCTGTGTTTGGCTGCATGGGGAAGTGTTATTGCCGCAAATTGCCTCATGAAATGGTGTTCTGGTCGAGTCAACAAGGGAAAAAAGCGGGACATTTTTGCCGCGATGCGGATTTTCGCGGCGATTGCAGCGATTGCCGCAATCCGGGTTGTCAGCCGCCAGTTTAGAGTGGTCAGTTGTCGGTTATCAGTTTTCAGTAGTCGGTTGTGAGTCATCAGTTTTCAGTTATTGGTAGTCAGCGGGCGGGATGGTGTGCCAGTTCCACGATAGCACGGAACGGGTGGCAAGTGGGGAAGATTTGCGCGAACATTTGTTCAAACATTTGTTCCGGTTGGCGGCTGGCTGTTAGCCGCTGGGGTGTGAGAAATTGGCAGAGCCTGGGCTGCGCGAAGGCGTGAGCGATATTCCTATTCCCAATCGCCACATCCAAGATCAAGCCAGTTAGTTTGATTCACATCGTCATAAGGAACCAAAATCCACAATTTGCCTTCTTTTATCATACTAAAATGACTGATTTCCTGAGTCTTTCCAGAAGCAATATTAGCATTTCGTACTCCTGGCTT
>JACKCG010000019.1 GCA_020634135.1 Anaerolineaceae bacterium
ATTCGCGGCCTTCCTGGTCTGCATGACACTGGCGATGAAAAACGGGGAGAAGTACCGGCCTGAGGTCGAGAAATGGCTCAACCCGGTGCGCAGCGTGGTCAACCCGGTGAGCGCGGGCTGCTTCGCCGGGGGGCTGGATATCAGCAGGATTCCAGCGTTTAGTGACCGGCTCAAGTTTCGTGTCAGTGTGTGGGCTGGCGTCTGGAAAGAGGGCGATCACCGGGATTGGGACGCGATCCGCGCCTGGGCGGAGTCGCTAAAATCCCGGTTGGCGGGGTAAGATTCACGATCATTCGGGAGGGTCCCAGACCCTCCCCCTGCAACCGGCTAGATGGGCTTGTCGTCCATCGGCTCCGACGGGCGGTGATACAGCCACCAGTAGCTTTCCGGCGGGTACACGGCCTGGAGCGCGGCATCCCAGATGAAGTCGCACGGCTGGATGACTCCGCGCAGTTGGATATCGGTCTTTTGCGCCTGGCGTTCCAGCTTATTCACCTCCACGTTGAGGGCATCCAGTTCCAGCAGGATTTCAGCCACAATCGTCCGGCGCAGCGCCTCCGGCAGGTAGGCACTGGCACACAGGCGCGGGCTTTCCCGGCACTCCTCAAAGTAGGGCATCATCGCCTTCAGGCGCGATTCTGTCTCCCAGACGAGCTTCTTTTCATAGTGCTGCCGCCATTCTTTACGCACATCCTGCTGTACCGCTTCGACTTTCGCCAACTGTTCGCGCTGGGCATCGGTCATCGTGTCTCGCAGCGCATTCAGGCGGCGCAGGCGCAGCAGCAGCGCCCCGACAGTCAGGCTGGGCATCTTCGATCCGGCCTTGCCGTAAAGCTGGTCTTCATAGATATACGGCACGAGCGCCTCGGCCATCGCCGCCGCTTCGTGCAGGTCACGCTCGATTGTATACGTGAGTTCCATCACAGTTCCTCGTTGTTCCGTTTGCTTGCACTCAGCCCCGCAGCGGCTTGCGTGTTGGGATGCCCGGCTTGCGGGGATAAACAGCGGGCGTCGGCGCGATTTTCTCAATCACGACCAGGTAATGCGGCTCGTCTACCTCCGGCAGAGTCACCGCTTCCACTCCCACCAGACGCCCGCCCAGGACAGCCAGCGCCTGACGCGCATCCGCCGCCTCCGTCATTGCGGTTGCGCCCTTCATGGCGATACACCGCCCCCCGATCCGCGCTAACGGCAGCATATATTCGGCCAGGCCTGGCAGCCGTGCCACCGCCCGCGCCGTCACCAGATCATACTGCTCCCGGTGTTCCGGCAGATGTCCGGCTTCCTCAGCCCGCGCCTGAACCGTGCGGGCGTTCACCAGTCCTAAGCTGCTGATGATGTGGTCGAGGAAGGCGATTTTCTTGCCGGTAGCTTCCAGCAGAGTCACCTCCAGGTGGGGAAAAGCAATTTGCAGTGGCAGACCGGGGAAACCCGCGCCCGTGCCAACATCCATCACCCGCGCCCCATCCGGCAATACCCCGGCCTGAACAATGGACAGGGAATCCAGAAAATGTCGCACCTGAATCGCGGCAAGGTCGGTAATTGCCGTCAGGTTGACACGCTCATTCCAGACAGCCAGGTCGGCGGCAAATAAGTCAAATTGAGCGGCCTGCGCTTCGGTCAGGTGGATGTTCAGCAATGCAGCCGCTTGTTCAGTCCAGGTCAGTGTCATGCGTTTTAACGGGTGTCTCGGCTACTTCCTTTAGCTCATAACAACTGTTGACTCTACCCGGGGGCGGGCAATCCTGCAAGGTGGGCGGGCTTTTCCCCCCCGATTCGCATCACGGTGCGATTGTATAACATCTGCCCTGCAAATTTCTCATAAAAACGTTACACTTTGGGAAAGCGCGTTGACCAGAGACGATTAGGCGATGAATCAACTTTTTCCTTCAGACAATCCGACCTTTGACGATATGCTCCAGGCTGGGCGGGTGGCGCTCCAGGCCGGGAAGCCGGAACTGGCACATGACATCTGGCGCGAGACGGCGAAGAAGTATCCCTACGATGAGCGGGTATGGCTGGCACTGCTGGATGTGATTGATGCCGATTCCGACAGGCTGGTATGCCTGCGTAACATCATCTCGATTAACCCGCTCAACATCCAGGCGCAGCGTCACCTGAACGCGATTGAGGCCCGCTCGGAACGACAGGCGGAGCGCCTGGCTGAACAGGAATACGAGGAGATGCAGCAGGAAACAATGTGGCGGATACGACGGCGATCTATCCTGTTCCGTTCATTCCTGCTGGGGCTGGTGATCGGGCTGTCCGGGCTGCTGTTCGCCCTGGTGGTTATCATCCTTCGGAGCCTGACCTGATTCCAGTGACTCCAGATTGACGAGGCGCTGTAATCCGGCTGCCAGCCGCTGTAATTCGCGGGCGATCATGGTGACCGTCTCACTGCTGGTCAGGCTGTGCTCGGTGATCCGGTCAACCCGTTCAATGTTGATGGTAATCTCGTCCAGGTCGTGTACCTGCTGGCGGATCACCTCGTACACCTGGGTGATGGCGTCCTGTGAAGTTGTCACATGCGTCGAGAGTCCTTTTATCAGCGCATCGGTTTTCTGGGTACGTTCCATGCCCAGGTCAACACTCTGCAACCCCTCTTCCGTCACGCGCAGGGTCTCTTTTATACCACCCTGAATTTCCCCCAGAATATGGCGCACCTGAGAGGCGGCATCGGTAGACTGCTGGGCCAGTGACCGGACTTCCCCGGCGACCACCGCAAAGCCGCGCCCTTGTGTCCCGGCGCGGGCCGCCTCAATAGAGGCGTTGAGCGCCAGCAGGTTCGACTGGATGGCGATCTCGCTCACAGACGTGATGATGTCGTCAATGCGCTGTGTGAACTGCGCCAGCGCGAGGATCGTCCCGGCGATGGCCGATACCTGTGACCGGATACTGCTCATGCCTTCAATCGTTTCGCGGATAGCCGCCTGACCCGCCGTCGCGGTTTCTACCGTCTGCCGGGCAAGCTGGGAAATCACCCGTGACTGCTCCTGAATCCGGTTGGAAAGCTCCATGAAATCCCCCAACAGAGTCCGGGTACGGGTGAGCAGGTCTACCTGCTCTTCGGCGCCGACGGCCTGCTGGAGGACGACTTCTTTGATAGACTGCGCCGACTGCGCGAGCTTGTTGGTGGTGCGGTCTATCTGGACAATCATCTGGTTGACATCATAGGCGAAGGGCATCACCTGGGCTTCCGGCTGCGACCCGGTGGGGAGGAACAGCAACTGCACAGCCTGACCGAGGCTCAGCATCCCCACACCCATCCAGGCGATCTCCAACGGCATCCCGCCGCGCAGAACACCGCCCAGCACGCCAGCCATGTGAATGAGCGAGACCGGCAGGGTGCGTCGCCCCAGGAAACGCGCCGCTAACCCATTGGTGAGCAGGCCCATCGCAACCATCACCCACCACCAGGAAATATCAGCCGCGAGAAATAACCCGGCACCGTTGATTAGCGCCAGCACAATGTATACCAGGACGCCCGGTGGTTCAGGGGTGCTCAACCAGCGCATGATGAGTCCGCCCAGGCCGACCAGGCCGTAAGCCACCGCCAACACGACCCGCAGCCAGTCCGAGCCGGCAGCGCCCGGCAGGAATTCAGTGCTCAAGAGAACGATAGCAACTCCCCCGGCCAGGATATTCGCCCGGTCAGTCGAGTCCAGAGTCTGCGCCTGGTTACGGAGGCGGTCAATCATGTGCGGATTCCTTCATGGCTATGATTACGGATTGTACACCTGAATGCGCTGGTCGGGGTTGCGTTGGGCCAGGCGGGCCATGCTCTGGCGCACCTGCGCCACGATTTCACCCTCGTCCAGCGTCAGAAGCTGGCGGTCACGCATAATCACTTCGCCATTGACGATGACAGTCTGCACGTCGCTCGCCAGCATGTTATAGACCAGCGTGGCCGGGAGGCGGTGAACCGGCTGGTGGTGCAGGCCGCCGAGGTCAATCAGGATAATATCCGCCAGATAACCAGCCTCCACCGCGCCCAGGTCGTCCGGCTGGCCGTAGACGCGGGCGCTTTCCCGCGTGGCGATGTAGAGGGCTTCGGGGATGGTCATGACTTCCGGCGTCCCGGCGTGGTCTTTCTGGGTCATCGCCATCAAGCGCAAAGATTCCCAGATGTCGAGCGTGTTGTTGCTCACCGGGCCGTCCGTCGCCAACCCGACAGGAATCCCGGCGGCGCGGAAATCCAGCACCGGGGCCGTCCCCATCGCCAGCTTGAGATAGGTCTTGGGAGCATGGGCGATGCCCGCATGGTGTTTCGCCAGCAGGTCTATGTCCGCCGGGGTCGCCCCGCAGACATGCGCCAGGATGGTCGGTACATCGAGGACGCCGGTCTGCGCGAGGACCTGCACCGGGGTGATACCCCGTTTTTCCAGGCTGGCTTCGGTCTGGGACATGGTTTCGGCCACGTGGATGTGAATGCCGACGCCGAGTTCGCCCGCCTTTTTGACGCTCGCCCGCAGGAAGTCATCGTCACAGGTATAGGGCGCATGGGGCGCCATGATGGTGCGGATACGCCCTTCAGCCGCCCCCTGCCAGTTCTTCACGAAAGCGCCGGTCTGCTCAATCATCTCCAGGCCGTTGCTGGCGAACATGGCCCAACCGAGGAGCGCCCGTGTCCCGGCCTTCTCGACGGCCCGGGCGGCTTCATCGGTGTAGAAGTAGTGGTCGGCTACGGCGGTGACGCCACCCCGGATCATCTCGGCCACGCCGAGGAGCATCCCCCAATAGACATCTTCCGGCTGGAGGTTGCTTTCCAGCGGCCACATATACTCGTTGAACCACTTTTCGATGCTCACATCCTCGCCCAGACCACGAAAAATGCCCATCGGCACATGGGCATGGGTGTTGATGAGTCCCGGCATCGCCAGCAGGCCGTCCGCCGGGATGATGGAACGAAAGTGGCTGGGGTCCGCCTGACCGGTGGGCTGAACGGCCTGGATACGGCGGCCTTTCACGAGGATGTCGTGGTGGGGCAGAATGGTGATTTCCGGGCGGTCTTCCGCGATGTGGAGCACGGTGCAGTTCTGTACGAGCAGGTCGGTCATGGGTGAATTACGTCCTTCACTATCCTGAAAAACAGGCCATATACTCCTGATTATACCGGGGTTGCGGGTGTGTGGGAAAACGCAAAGCCCCAGGCCGGAAGCGGTGGGGCGAAGGGTGCAGGCACACAGGCTAACAATTCAATACAGGTTTGCTGTAGAGACAGGCTTCTATCTGCCCGGCGGACACCAGGAATGGCGTATCTGCAAATGGCAATCACCGCGCATTATTGAAAGACCCTGCTCCACTGCGTAAGTCCTATCCACCAATAAACCGGCCCGGTACCATGACCAGGCCGGTTCGGTTCGTGGATGCCGTGAACACTCTCCGCTGAATGATTCCAGCGGGTTGTCACTCCCCCTCTGCCTCGGCCAGCAGTACCGAAAGATCGGCCTCGACATCCTGCGGGCGGCGCTCAACGTAGTGCTTCCACAGGTAGGACATGATGTTGCTGGCGTCGCGTTCCAGGCCCTGCCCGGCGAAATACTGGCAGATGCGCTCGACATCGCGCTGTAGGATCATATAGGCGTTGCTGTTGCTGTGGCATCCGGTCACCTGGGGGAAGTCAATCAGGGTGATCGCGCCGTCCCAGTACAGGATGTTATAGGCCGAAAGGTCGCCGTGAATCAGGCCGTGCCGCAACATCAGCTCGACATTACGAATGACCTCGGCGAAGAGCGGCGCGAGTTCATCGGCTTCCAGCCGCACGTGATGCAGGATCGGCGCGGCAATCTGCGCGTCGCCGTAGTACGACATCAGGATGGCGTTCTCGCTGGCGCTGACGGGCCTGGGTACAGCGGCCCCGGCGTCATAGAGCTGTTGCAGCGTGTTGTACTCGTGCATCAGCCAGGAGGTATGCGCGACCTGGCTGCCGAAGGCGGTTTTCTTGCTGATAGCGCGGTGGGTGCGGCGGTCACGTTCGATGACTTCCGTGCCATCGGCGGCGAGGATGCCCCGGCCTTCGCGGTACATGCCGTCGTTACGGAGCTGGCGGAACATGCGCGGGCGGTAGACTTTGGCGGCCAGCAGCGGTTCGTCGTTGCCGTTATCCAGGATAGCGGCGCAGCGGTAGACGCTGGCCTCTTTGCCGCCTTTCACCAGCGCCAGCACGTCATGGATGAAATGGAGTTCATAGAAGGGGCGCAGCGAGTCCAGCAGCCAGCCTTCCTCGTAGCGCGAGGGCTGGTAGGTGGTGTTGAAGCCGCCTTCGAGTTCGGCGGTTTCGTCCGCCAGTTCATCCACGATGTCATGCGCCGCTTTCTTCGGTGTATGGACGAGTTTGGGTTTCCGTTTACGCCGCGCCTGACGATCCAGCCGCAGCGGGTTGAACTGTTCTTCGTACTGCTCGTATTCGTCGGAATACGTTTCATCGTAATGCAAGGTTGGTATCCCTCTTGATGCTCTATTCGTTTTGGATTGTAGGGTGTAACGGTGATTCCTGATTAAGGCACAGCGTGACAGCGCTGCCCGGCATATCCAGGAGTCGTGTACGATGGTGGTCGCGGCGTGGTTGCAGCGGATACCGGTTGTTGTGCGGAGAATCAAACAGCCGCCCGGCAAGCACCTGTACAACACCCTGGAACGGTGTACGGTACACGCCCGCGACGGCTGAAAAGTCCAAAGGAGAACGCGGCTAACGCATCAATGCGAAGGGGTTCAAAACCAATCTATAAACCGCTTTGCTTGTGGTGGAAAGGGCTTACTGCCCCTTGCCAGTGGTTATTGACTGGTTTCTAAGCGTTCCAGCAGGCAGGCGCGCACTGAACAGCATGAGTCAAAACATTCACTTGTGCCATACAATCGCTGCCTCCTTACCTGAGAAAGAACACTGTTGAACACTATAGCAAACCTGCTGGCCGCTGTCAAGCTGTTGCGCGTTATTTTGCCCCACCCTGACCCTTTGTGACAGAATGTACATTTGTTTAGCAGCCAGAGAGGCGTTCGCCGGACAGGCAGAATCCTGCCCCTACGCTGGCGTAGGGTTGGGACTGGGGCGATAACGCGCATTGTCCGTTAGGCTATACTGTAAAGCGACTCTCAATATCAGGGTGAAGGCAACCGCATGGAACCACCGACGCTTATGAACCGGCTGCACGGGGGATGGGAGACATTCCGCTACCTGTGGCGCACCTATGCGCTGCTGCGCTGGGTGGTCGCTAATGTCGCCGGGTGGTCAACCGGCCTGCTGGTTGGGAGTTGGCTGCTGGGGGTGTTCAGCGGCGTGATCGGGCTGGGGATTGGCGGGGCGGCGGGGGGCGGTATCGCCGGGCTGGCACAGTGGCTGATTCTGAAAGACGAAATCAGCGGGGTTGAGCGGCGGCGCTGGCTGGTCGTGAGCGCGGCGGGCGGGCTGGCGGCGGCTTTCCCGGCGGCG
>JACKCG010000002.1 GCA_020634135.1 Anaerolineaceae bacterium
TCCGGTTTCACCGCACATTTTGCCTCATGGATAGCAAAACAGCTTGAAGCGGGGACATTACAGGATGACATCATCCGACGCTACCAGCAGAACATCGAAGGCTACCGCGCCAAACTCCGCAGTAAGATCAAAGGCAGTCGCGCCAGCACCGGCCGTTTAATTGGCAATTGGGCGATGCTAGCGACCGTTTATCAGTTACTATCGCGCTTCATTGATGAAGTCGATGGCGAGTATTTACCTCTATCATGGCAGGATGTCATCATCGAGACAGTGCAGATCGTGCGTGAAGAACGCGCCAGCGAGGTATTCCTCAATGTGTTGGGACAACTTCTTGCAAGCGGCGAGGTTATGCTGGCGGAAGATCGCCAGAATCCCATTGAACCACCTCCGGCTACAACCATCGTTGGATACCGTGATGAACAATTCATTCACCTGCTACCAGAAGTAGCGTATCGGGCGGTGAACCGCATACAGGCACTCAAGTTCACGACGGCGGCAATTGGTTCGCAGTTGCGAGAAGATGGCTGGTTGCTCACACATGATGGTGGTCGTCATTTGACGGTTAAGGTTAGTATCCGCAAAGCGAAGGTACGTATGTGGCGTTTGAAAGCCAATGTGTTCGATGACATTGATTAATTCCAATAGGCGAGAGGGACAAGTTTCCTTCTCGTCGTCCTCCGTGTCCCCACATCCCCACAAGCGGAATCATCATTCTGATAAATTTTACAAAATTTAGGGGGTATCTAAAATTGCATAAAAATGAGTAAATTCTGTGTGGGAACAGTGGGGATTTGGGGACTGACCTAATGTAGTTGATATTTCGCACAAAGATGCATGAAAGAGAGTATATCTGTTGTGGGGACTGTGGGGACTGTGGGAACTGACCCAAGGGTATTGTACTAACAAGTTGTACTCGTAATTTATATGCTAACTCCAAAATAGAATAAACAGGAAAACTTCCCGACTTCTTTAGGGGTATGCCCCCATGACAACGGGAAACATTCTCTGCTACCGTGAAGGAAATTATCATGGGTTATCCATAAAGGGCGTGAATATGTTCAAAAAGTCGCTGTTCCTGTTGCTGATCTCCTTATTCATTGTCACATTTGTTCAAGCACAGGGAGAAACTCCTGCTCGTATGCGAATTATGCAACTCTCGTATCTACCGCCGTCAAACACCATGATTGAAATTCAATTGAATGAAGTGCCCCTTTTCGGGGACATCTCGTTTCCTTTTACGACGGATTATGTCGAAGTCTCAACCGGTGAACATACATTGACAACAACGATTGTCGATCAGGCGGAAGCGAGTGCATCAACCCCACTCATCTTGGAATCGGGTCATAAGTACAGCATCATCGTCGATGGAGATTACAGCCAACAGGTGGCGTTTATCGTCGTTGACGAAACCAACTTGCGATCTGATGTGAGGGGCAGTACAGCGGTCATTGTCAATTTGACCGGACAAACTATTGAAAATGTGACAATCAACGATGAACAGACTCTCGACAGTGTTCAAGCAAACAATTTTGGCTTTCTCACTCTCCCAGAAACCGAATTCATCATCAGTGGCATGATTAGTAATATGGCGTATTCGGAAACGTTTACGCCACACGCCAACACCGATTTCCTGATTGCAGTGCGGCTGATGCCAACGGGTGAACCGCAGGTCATTTATCAGCGCTCCAGCCAGTCGACGATTACCGAGTATCTGCGCTCCATCCACGAAGGTGCACAATTCGCGCAGGTTGCTGAACTCATCGCACAAACAGATTTACTCGATTCGCTGGCAGACAACAGCGAGTACACCCTGTTTCTTCCGGTCAACGCGGTGTTTGATGGACAAACAATAAAGACTGATTCACTCCATGATCTGCTTTTCCAACACACTGTGGCGCAGAATTTACCGCCTTACGTGTTGCCAGAAAATGAGCTCCTGACGACAATTACAGGAAGTAGTCTTTCGCTCAATTTTGGCAGTACAGACAGCGGCTATTGGGAAATCGAAGGGGTGCCTATTTTGTGGGATGTGCGCCTCGCTAACGGTGTGATCTATGGAATCGATGGTGTTATAAATCCAGCTCAATGAAGGGAATTCACAATGTCTCAAATCGATGTGGACACTCTGGAAGCACTGCTTGTTGATGAGGCAGTTACAGCAATCCATCTGACGGAATACAGTCTTGTCTACGAGAAAGCGGGTGAAACACACACAAGCAATATTCAGATTGAGCGCGCACACCAGCATCAAATCATTGAGCTCGTCGTGGCGGCATGTGGGAAATCCCTCTCTGCGGATCATTCTATGGTCGAGGGTGTGCTGGATGATGATACGAAAATATACACGGTTTATGAACCGCTTTCACTCTCGCTTTACAAGCAAGGATCGAAGTGAGGAATATGAGTAACGATATGTTAATCACGAGTGTTGAACAGGTTAATGAATTGTGGTTAACACACATTCTAGAGGCCAGTGGGGCGCTATATCAGGGGCGGGTAACAAAAGTGGATATGCTCATCGATGCCCGCGAACTATCCACCAGTGTTCGGCTTGGTATTACCTACTCTGAAGATGCAACAGGATCGAAACCGACAAAACTGTTTCTGAAGCTAGTCACGCTGGACATGGAGGATGAGTTCTTCGGGCCATCGGAGGTCAATTACTACCAGCGCGATTATGTAGGCATCCATGATGCGCCTATCCCTCGCACGTATGATGCGGTCTATTCGGAAAAACAAGGGCGTTATCACATCCTGATGGATGACCTCTCAGATACGCATATGACAGCACGCGATAGAATGCCAACATTGGGTTATGGCATGGCGCTGGCAGAAAGCCTTGCAACGCTGCACGCGCACTGGTGGGGGAAAATACGCCTTTCAGAAATCGACGAACACATACCAGATGCACAGGCAATCCAGGAATTTACCGACATGGGCAAGCTTGGTGCCAGTTTCATCATCGCTACCTGTGAGGACGAACTGAAAGCGCACTGGCCGGAAGTCATCAATCGGATTTATGTCTCACATCCCCATTTGATGGTACAACGCACGCAGGATGACGTGGGTTTTACGCTCATTCACGGTGATATGAACCGGAACAATATTCTTGTGCCGATAAACGGAGAGCGACCACTCTATCTGATTGACCGTCAACCATTCAACTGGAGCCTCACTGTTTGGTTGGCTGTATACGATCTGGCCTATGCGATGGTTCTTTATTGGGATGTCAAAATCCGCCGAGCCTTAGAAACACACGTTCTTCGACACTATCACAAATGCCTTATCCGGCAAGGGATAACCGCGTATACATGGGAACAACTTTGGGATGATTATCGCTTGTGCGCGATGATGGGTGTCTACGTAGCAACCGAATGGTGTAGAAGTCAGCTAAACATGGATACGCACCAATATTGGATGCCAATGTTGCAACGAACCCTAACGGCTGTGGATGATCTGCAAGCGGCAAATCTATTGTAACGGGAAAACTTCCCGACCTCTTTAGGTGTGTGCCCCGATGACATCGGGAAAAGTCTCCGTGTAGAGTGAAAAAGTAGGCCAAACCATACTTTTTTGCTTGTTAATAAGGAGAAGACTGATGAAAACCTTGCGTATTGTACTTTCAGCACTGGCTCTGTTTATTGTTGTCATCGGCGTGGCGAGCATGTCACTTGCTCAAGACATTGTACCCGTCGAACCGCTTGATTTTTCAAATGAGCCTGTCGTCCTTGAATTCAGTAATGGCGCGGCTGGTCCCCCCACCATTGAACTCCTGACAGACGGGCGTATGACTTTCCGCATCGCGGGCGCTGGTGAAGTGAGTGGTGCCCTCTCCGGCAGTCTTACTGCGACGATTTCGGAAGTCACCGCCATGCCCTCGCCGCCGCTTCATCCGGTAACGGTCATGTTTACAATCGAAACCGAACAGGGTGTCATTGAAGGATTTTATGCCGGCAGTCTATACCTTGCCGGAGGATCAGATCAGGCGGATATCCACGCCGCCGGTATGATTCTGTCGGTATCAGGCGCTTATGCCGACCTCTATCTCGCGGATGTCTATGTCAGCAGTACGGTGCAGTTCGTGGACGGACGTTCGGTCGGTGAAAGCGGCACGATGACGATTACTGTTCGCTAATCATATGGAAGCACTTGTTTGATGAGGATTTTTAGCAGGCCATTCCACATAAACAGGACAGGCACGAACGGTAAGTAAATTATTTAAGAATATAATGAAGAGATGGGCAGCAATGCCGCTGTCCCTCTCTCTGGAGCAATCAACAACAGTATTTTACCGATACAACAGGTGGCTTTCTGGGATTAGCGAATCTGTCAAAATTGCGGGCGAACCCCTTTGCATTTTTGATGGGACTGGCTGAATCTCAGGGTGGTATTGCATACTTCAAGTTTGGACCAATTGCCGATCTTTACCTTGTTACTGAACCTGAGTACATCCGTGAAATACTGGTGAAGCAGTGGATGAAAACCATCAAATGGGAACGTCTAACACAAGCGTCCAATCGGGTCACCAAGTTCAATATTGTTTTCTTGGAAGGTGAGATCTGGCGTTCACAACGCAAGTTACTCACCCCTGCTTTTCACACGGAACGTGTTCAGGGATATATCAACATGATGAAAGCCCATACGACGAAGCTCATGCAACGTTGGAAGACCAATCATGTTTATGATATTAGACAGGAAATGACAGCACTTACGATGGGAATTATTGGTGAAATCCTGTTTGGCATTCAGGATATTGAGCGTGAAGCCACTCCCCTCAGCCAAGCTGTCGATACCTTGTTATCTCAGTTTATTATGGATGCCGCGTCTCTGATTGTTTTGCCCAAATGGTTGCCTTTGGAACGCAACAAGCGCGAACGACTGGCCAAGGAAACTCTTATCAGCTACTTGCAGGATATAATTAAAATCCGCCGCATCTCTGAGACCGATCACGGTGATGAGTTATCAGCCCTGCTATTCGCTACAGACGCGGAAACAGGTGAGACGTTAACGGATAAACAAATAGGTGATGAGCTTTACAGCCTGTTCGTCGCAGGGCATGAGACAACGGCGTTATGGGTAAGCTGGGCACTTTATATGCTGGCAAAACAACCTGAAGTACAGACACAATTACATCGTGAAATTATCAGTAGCTCTGGCGATAAGTCGTTGCTGGATCGTGTACTGAAAGAAACCCTGCGGATGTATCCGCCGGCATGGTCGCTTTTCATGCGACGGGTTGTCGAAGAGATTCAGTTAGGCACGCATATCATCCCAAAAGGTGGTGTTATTTACATTAGCCCTTACATACAGCGCCATCTGCCGCAGTTCTGGAACAATCCCGACAAATTTGAACCATCACGGTTTGAAGGCGATTGGAAAGAGAAGTATCCCCCTTATACATATATGCCTTTTGGTGGTGGAGCGCGTGTTTGTCTGGGCGCGAATCTAGCTGAACTTGAAGCAAAAGTCATCTTGCAAATCATCCTCACATATTATCAAGTCGTGCTGCTTGATCAAAATCAGTCTGTGCAAATGGATGGAGGCTTTACGCTGCGTCCTTATCCTGGTTTAGATCTTCGGGTTCGGGAGCGTCTGTAATGCACATCTCAATCTTTGTCTACGGCACATGGGGCAATATTCGTCCGCATGTGGTACTGGGAACGGCTCTACAAAAAGCCGTGCATGAGGTACAGGTGGTCGCGTCACCCAGCTATGAAAAAAGGGTACGTGACCGGGATCTGAGCTTCTATCTCCTGATGACAACTGTGAACAACTTCGCCAGAGAGAATGCGTCACTCATGTGCGAACGCTTCATCCGCCAGCTTCAAACCCTGCGGACACACATCGCACCGCTTTTCATGCGGATGGTGCTGGAAATGATGGAAGCCACCCGTGACTCTGACGTGCTGATGACGGTTGAATTTGGTGTTTCGCTGCTCGACGTAATAAAGGCGAACAAACTGAAACCGATCTTTGCAAATCCAGCGCACATACCTGCAAAGCCGGGGTGCTTCCCCGTTGAGGGGTGGTACAATCGTCTGGGCTATACCTTGGCGGAGGATCAGATCAGGCGGATATTCACGCCTCCGGTATGATCCTGTTAGTATCAGGTGCTTATGCCGATCTATATCTGGCGGATGTCTATGTCAGCAGTACTGTGCAGTTCGCGGACGGGCGCTCGGTTGGTGAGAGCGGCACAATGACGATCACCGCCCGTTAACTCTAAAGCATTTGCTCGCTTAGTATTTTGAACACGACAATCTCATAAGATGTCACAGGTGAATAAAGTATTTGTGGATACAATAGAGAGACGGGCAGCGTTTGTCTGTCTATTTAAAGGATTCATCTTGCACATTGGTCAAAAGTAATGATTTCTTAAAGTGAAAGATTGAGAACGAGCATGGACGCAGCGCATCCATATCAGCTGAAAAATTATGCCTTGGTGGCAGGAAGACTCTTCTATATTGTGCTGTTGATGCTGTGCATTGGCATTTTCGCACTTGCTAATTATGGTCAGGCGGCACAGTGGGTGTTCGTTGATTGTGATGTGCTCTATTTTACGCCGCAATACCGACCTAATTGTATGCTCTGGCGTGATGCGATCATGAATACCGGACTGACTCCGGCGGTGATTGAAGGCTATTTTATCTTCCTTCGTGTGGCAGCACTTCTCCCCTTTGTCTTTCTAAGCGAAGTACTCATGCGGCGGCGTGGTAATGAACTTCGCGTCCTCCTGCTTGCGAGTTTTTTACTGCTTGTCGGCACAGCAGGACCCATTTATAACCCGTTCTGGCAATGGTCAACAGCCTGGTTCACGGTTGAAAATCAAGCGCCTATCTTGATAGTGTTGAACCGTTTACTAACATTCCTCTTGTCAGTTGCGGCAGCCTTGTTTGTGTTCCTTTTTCCAGACGGGCAGTTTGTGGCAAAATGGGCACGTTGGATCGCCGTTGTGTGGTTGCTCATACAGGCAGGTAATGTCCTGTTCCCTGATACACCCTTAGCACTTTACACTTTATCTTATCCGTTGGCAATCAGCCTGAACACGATCTTCACACTATGCGCCATTAGCGTGTTGATCTGGCGATACCGTGTTCATGCTAGTGCAGTACAGCGCCAGCAGATCAAATGGATCACTGCCGGAGCACTGCTCCTCACATTAAATTACGTTCTTGATTACACAGTCTTTGAAATCTACCCTGCCATTACAAGCGAATATCTGATTGCTACGCGCGAACAGGGTGTTGTGTGGGAACTCGTACAGGATACTCTGTGGTACGTGAGTCAGATCGTGTTTGCGGTTTGTGTGGGGCTGGCAGTGTTTCGTCACCGCTTGTGGGACATCAACGCGATTTTGAGCCGGACATTAGTATATGGTGCGCTCACGTTCCTGATCATCATGCTGTACGTGCTGATTGTGGGCGGAACAGGTGCGCTGATTCACAGTCAAACGACCACTGTCAACGGTTTGATTGCGACCGGGATCATCGCTGTGCTGTTCCAACCTTTGCGTGACCGATTGCAGCGCGGCGTGAACCGCTTGCTGTATGGCGACCGCGATGACCCCACAACCGTGTTCACACGCCTAGCACATCAGCTTCAGACGACCGATACTCGCGCCGCCATTCTTCCCAACCTCGCGCACACGATCGCGCAGACACTCAAGATTCCTTATGTTGCCATTCAACTTTCCACCGCGAACCCGCAAGATCAACCAACGGCAGCATGGGGTGAAAGTCATGCACTCGCGCAACATATCCCCTTGATCTATAGTAACGAGACCGTTGGCGATTTACTGGTCGCACAGCGCGGTCCACATGAGCAGTTCAATCAGCACGAGCAGATATTATTAAGTGCCATCGCTGCACTAACCGCGACTACCGTTCGCGCCGTGCAGATGTGGGATGAATTGCAGCATTCGCGCCAACGCATCGTCACAACACGTGAGGAAGAGCGCCGCCGCCTGCGCCGCGATCTGCACGATGGAATGGGACCTGCCCTCGCCGGCCTTACCCTAAAGATTGATGCAGCACTCGATCTAATCACACAGGATCAGCAAATCTCGATAACCTTACTGGGAGAGGTGAAACGACAGGCGCAACAGCTTGTCGCAGATATCCGACGAGTCGTCCATGATTTGCGCCCGCCTGCTCTAGATGAGCTAGGACTAACGGAAGCCCTGCGGAGCGCACTCACACAACTAAAAACTCATCCGAACGGTCTGCAAATCACCCTGTCCGCTGAGAACTTACCTCATGCTCTTCCAGCCGCAGTCGAAGCGGCTAGTTACCGCATCATCATGGAGGCCACTACCAACGTGGTCAAACATGCCCGTGCACATCACTGCTGGATAACCTTGCAGATCGACTCCCGTCCTGCTCAAATGCACATCACCATCGAGGATGACGGCACCAGCTTACCAGATACGGTTGTGCCGAATGTCGGTTTGCATTCCATGCGCGAACGAGCTGAAGAACTCGGCGGGACATTCGATATTCAGTCGCGCTCAACCGGCGGCACCTGCGTTCGGGTCTCACTACCCCTATCAGAAAGGAATCAAGATACATGACTGAAAACGTCATTCGTCTATTGATTGTCGATGACCATACTCTGTTTCGGGAGGGACTCCGGGCGATCTTTCTCACCGTCACTGATATTGAGGTGGTAGGTGAAGCGGCAAGCGGTGCTGAAGCAATCGAAAAAGCACAGAAGTCAAACCCACACGTTATCCTGATGGATATTCAAATGGGTGAGATGAATGGTATCGAAGCGACGGCACTCATCCTTAAACATCTGCCTGATACGAAAGTCATCATGCTGACGATGATCGAGGATAACGAGTCCTTGTTTGCGGCAATGATGTCAGGTGCACGCGGGTATGTGCTCAAGGGGGCAGACAAATCAGAGGTCTTGAGAAGCATTCGTGCCGTTGCCAGTGGTGATGTTTTGTTCGGCGCGGCCATTGCCAACCGAGTTTCTGACTACTTCCGCAATTTAAACCGTGTTCAACATCAACTCCCTCCGAGAGTCCCCTTTCCTGAACTTTCGGAACGTGAGCTTGAGGTCCTTCACCTCATCGCAAGGGGACTCAATAATCATGAAATCAGCCTTCAGCTCAATGTGATGGTCAAGACTGTGAGCAATCACATCTCAAACATCTTCAGTAAGCTGCACGTCGTCGACCGCGCACAGGCCATCATCAAAGCCCGTGAGGCAGGTTTAGGGAAAGAATAAATGCTCATGCGTATTGTCATTATTGCCGCAGGCACATGGGGAGATGTACGTCCGAATGTTGTACTAGGGCAAGGACTGAAACACGAAGGTTATGAAGTGATCCTTGTTGCCGCTGAGAAGTTTCGAGCGTGGATTGAGGGGCGTGGCTTATCATTTGTCGGACTCAGTCTCAACATTCAGGCATTGCTTGATGAGTTAACAAACAATGAAAATCTTCTACAGGCAGTCAAATGGATGCGGAAGATCGCCCCAACCGCAGAGCAAATGGGTAAAGAGATCATGGACGTTATTCGTGATGGCGATGTTTTGTTGATGAACGAAGCCGGTGTGGCGCTGGTGAATGGTGTTCTCGAAGCGAAGAAGGTCCGCCTTATTTTGATCAACATGCAGCCTTACGTACCAACAGCAGAATTTTCCGGGATGTTACCCCCACTGCCAAACTGGGTACCTGTACCCACCCCCGTGTATAACCAGTGGGCGGGGAATTTTGTAAGGCGGAGTCAGTGGTGGACGATGGGCAAATATGGCAATCATCTGCGAACACAAAATCTTGCTTTATCTAAACAGACATGGAAAAACCATCGGGAAATGCTGAACAGAACACCTTCCCTATTGCTAGTAAGCCCTCACGTAATTCCACATCCCTCTGATTGGCAATCGCATCACCAAATCACCGGGTACCTCTTTGATCAGGATGTAGAATGGACACCACCACAGGATTTACTTGATTTTCTGGCAGATGGTGAAAAACCCATCTATATCGGTTTTGGTAGTATGCGTGACCGAAAGCCCGAAGCTACGACGCGCCTTGTCCTTGAGGCGGTCAAGTGCACCGGAAATCGAGCGATACTGCTTAGTGGGTGGGCAGGAATGGGTGCAGAGAATATGCCAGATGATGTGTTTCTGCTGAACTTCGCGCCTCATACGTGGCTTTTCCCCCGGATGGCGGCAGTCATCCATCACGGCGGCGCGGGAACGACTGCGGCGGGACTGCGTGCAGGCATCCCCTCGGTTATCGTGCCGATTATCGCAGATCAACCATTCTGGGGACGACGGATTCATGAACTGGGTGCAGGAACGGCCCCAATACCACACAATAAGCTGACGGTGGAGAAACTTGCTGGGGCAATCAACAGCGCAACCAGTAATGCGCTAATAAAGCGGTGTGCATCTGAACTGGGGGATAAAATCACGTCCGAAAATGGGCTAAAAAACACAATCGATGCCATTTTAAATTTATTATCGTGAGGGATTTTGTGGATACACAACAATTTTACGAGCGCTTACAAACCGAACTTCTCGCATGGATTGAGCATATCCCCGCTGTCCGTGTGATCCTTGTCGTCGGATCACAGGCGCGACAGATTAAACCAGCGGATGAATACTCCGATCTTGACCTCTCACTGTATGTCACAGGCGGTGATGAGCACGAAAGCGAAACTTACCTGCAATGGATGGAAGATTTTGCCCCTATCTGGATGATCCTTGAAGAACATCATGATGAAACGAAAAGCTGGCTTATTCTGTATCAGGGCGGCATCAAGGTAGATTTTTCGATAACACCTGTTGATGCGCTTCAAACGCTAATTGATGCAAAAACCTTATGGGACGATCAGCAGCGGGGCTACAAAATCTTGTTGGACAAAGATGGTATCGCGGCACAACTTCCCACGCCGACCCCGTTCGCACCTCCGCCGTACACACCACCAACACAGACGCAGTTCATCCAGCGCGTCGAAGGCTATTTTTACGGCTTGGTCTACGTTGCCAAGCAGATCAGGCGCGGCAATCTATGGAAAATCAAATGGGCAGATCAGATTCAACAGACCATGCTGCTTGAAATGCTGGAATGGCACGCACACGCCACCCATGATAGTCCGGTGGACACCTACTATCGTGGTGATTTCATGCGGGATTGGGTCAGCGCGGCTACATGGAGGGAACTGCATGAAGCCTTCGCGCATTTCGAAGCGGCTGACAGCCGAAAATCACTGATCGCATCCGTTCATTTGTTCACCCGACTGACAGAAGAAACGGCAGCAAAGTGGGGGTACGAATACCCGCGCAGGATGGTTGACGAAGTGACAGACTACATTTCAGGGTTAGGTGCCCCATGAAACTCACTATCATTGCTATTGGATCACGCGGAGATGTACAGCCTATCGTCGCTTTTGGTCGCGGATTGTCTGATGCCAGGTATGCTGTCCGTATCGTCACGCTGGAGGTATCTGGTGCTGGCATGTCTATGGGAGGCATTGTCGCCTGATCCATCACTGATGCGCCAAAAGCATGACTATCGCTGGCTCTCACAAGTCTACGAGTCAGTAAAGCCGACAAGCGGACATGGCAAGCTCATCTGACACGTGCTTGGGGCAAAGACACTCGATCTAATTCACGAAAATGTCAGTGTTCTGGATGTCCGCGATGATCTCGACACGCTGGTGATAGATGCAGAATTTCTCGCTGAATTGCTGGAACAGCAGAATCCGAAGGTCATCAAGAAACTGGAAATCAAGTTGGTTGCCCGCCTTCGTAAGAATCAGAATAGCCCACGATTTGTCGCTTTAGGTATCCAGCTCGAAGAACTACGCCGCCGTCATGAACAGGGCATTCTCACAAGCATCGAACTTCTAAAGATGTTGCTCAAAGTGGCGCGTGATGTTGTTCGGGCAGAAAAATAATCTGAGCCAACAGTTGAAGTTACACTGGAAGATCAAGCGATTGCCGCGCTCACTGAATTGTTCCGTGAGGTGCAAACGGGGGACACCCAAAATGGTTGAACGCATTGTTATGGATATTGATGAAATAGTACGGATTGTACGTTTCCCTGGTTGGCAGAATCCCAATAAAGGCGAACGTAAGGTCAAGATGGCACTCCGCAAAACACTGGCAAAGTATCAACTTCATAAAGACAATGAACTCTTTGACCGCGCATATGGCTATATCGCTGAATATTATTGATCCCACGAACCAGAATGAGTGTCACAGACCCTGTTGGCGAATCGACGAAGAACAGATTTTGAGGGAAAATGGGGCAATAGAGTCCCATTTTCTGTCTCAAGTTGAGAGAAGGAGATTTGCGCCATGACCCTGCATCCCCGTCATATTCCCGATGTGCCAGAAGAAACTGCCAAAGTTGCAAAAGTCGCCTTTCGCAAAGGCAATCGTTATATGCAAATGCGTGACGAGTTAGGGACGCTATTCACTGATGATCAATTTACGGACTTGTTTCCGAATGTTGGGCAAGTGGCAGAGTCTCCGTGGCGACTGGCACTGGTAACGGTCACTGCTGGCGGCATTTTGCCAGCAGTTCCCTGAAACGGAACTGACCGAAATCACACCGCCCATGCTACGAGATTACATTGTCCAGCTACAGGAGCGGAAAACCCGCTACGCTGGAGCGAAACAGCGCCCCAAGATGAAAGGCGGCTTGAGCCTGGAGAGTATCGCCGGTCATATCCGTGCCTTGCATCGATTCTGGCGGTGGGTAGCAGCTGAATACAATGTGCCGAATCCAATGACGAACATCCGCCGCCCTAAGCGCAAGTTTCCCAAGCCGAAAGGTGTGAATCTGACCGATGTTGAGGCACTATTGGGCGCCGCCAGTCATGGGCGGGAAAGTGTGCGAGATCAGGCGCTTATCGCCTTCCTGTTTGATACCGGGTGCAGAGTGCAAGGGCTGATTAGGTTAGAACCTGGTCAACTGGACATGGTGCAGCGCAGCGCCCTGGTACAGGAAAAGGAAACGCCAATGCGAGTTGTGTTTTTCAGTGAGCAGACTGCCGAATTGCTGGCGGCGTATCTGGCGGAACGCCCGGAAGGTGCAACCGCCGTCTTTTGCAGCCGGTTGACCGGCAAGGCATTGACTGTAAGCGGAGTAAATCAATTGCTCAAACGACTGAAATTAAGGGCGGGGATTACCGGCAGGGTAAATCCGCACGCTTTCCGGCATGGTTTCGCCCGTGAATACATCATGAATGGTGGCGACTTGGCGACTCTGTCTCAGATCATGGGGCATAGCAATGTAACCACGACTGCCAGCTACTACGCGGTGTTTTCCCATGCCGAACTCGCCACAAAGCACAACCGATTCACCCCGGTTAAACGCCTGAAATTCTCACCCGATTCGGAAGATGAATCGTAGTTTCACCTATATGCTGTAATCAATTGGTCATAGAAAACGCTGTTTTCGGGCGGTTGCAAGAAATGAAAAACCCCGTTTTTGAGAGAAGAAACGGGGTTTTTTCTATTTGTGACCCTGGTAGGACTCGAACCTACAACCAATTGATTAAGAGTCAACTGCTCTGCCAATTGAGCTACAGGGCCTGACAGGTTATGATAGGACGATTATACCCGTATGCCGCGTGTCGTCAAGATTCAACCGTATATTTTGTGGCCGATCAGGGTTATATCCTTATAGTGATTTATCCAACCTGTCCAGGAGTCTTTCATTGCCTACTCACCAACCCTTGCACCCGGGATTATCCGCCGCTGAAGTCAACGCCCGCCGCCAGCGCGGACAGACCAATAACTTTAAGCCACGTGTTGGCCGCACATACTGGCAAATCGTCCGCGATAACGTGTTCAATCTCTTCAACATTGTCCTGGGGACGCTGCTGCTGATCGTCGTGCTGTTGCAGGACTACTCGACTGCTATCTTCGCCGGGTTCAGTGTCGTCACCAACTCCATTTTAGGGACAATCCAGGAGATTAACGCCAAGCGTAAGCTCGACAGACTGGCGGCGCTCGCGGCTAAAGAGGCGCGCGTCTGGCGTGATGGGGAACTGCAAACCATCTCCATCTATGACCTGGTGCAGGATGACATCATCCCGATTGAGCCGGGCGATAAAATTGTGGTGGATGGCCGTGTCCTCGCCAGCGACGCCCTGGAAATGGACGAATCGCAGCTTACCGGCGAGTCCGACTCGGTGTTCAAGGTGGTGGATAGCGAACTGACCTCCGGTTCGTTCTGTATCGCCGGGACAGGCGTGATGGTTGCCACCCGCGTCGGCAAAGCGAGTACCATCAACCAGCTTTCTGTCGCCGCCAAAGCCTATAAGAACGTCAAGACACCCACACAGCAGCGGCTGGATGCCCTGGTCGAGCTGATGATCGTGGTTATGCTGCTGATCGGGCCGATGCTCTTTTTCTCTGAGCTGCGGCACGGCCAATCGTTTCTCAATGCGATTCGCAGTGAAGTCGTGTTTGTCAGCAGTATCGTGCCCCAGGGGCTGGTGCTGACGGCACTGCTCTCGCTCACCCTGGGCGCGATCAGTATCAGCCGCCACCAGACGCTGATTCAGCGGGTGAACGCAGTCGAATCGCTGGCGAACGTGACGACCCTGTGTTTTGACAAAACCGGCACGCTCACGCAGAACAAGCTGGCTGTGACCGAGCTTCTGCCCCTGAATGGGGCGGCTAATGAGGATATTCACCATAAACTGCGCCTGTATCTGCAAAACCTGGCACACCTGAACCGCACTGCCGGGGCTGTGGCGGAATACAGCGAGCACACCTTCAGCAATCACAGAGGCCCGGTACCCTCTAAAGTGAGGGAAATCCCGTTCAGTTCCGCCCGCAAGTGGGGCGCGATCATCTTCGAGGATGAAACCCTGGTGATGGGTGCGCCGGAACGCCTGCTGCCTGATACCGACGACAGTTACGGTGCGTTGGCACGCGCCCGCGATTTGTCGCGCCAGGGTCTGCGTGTGCTGGCCTTTGGCCGCGCGGCTGAACCATCCCAGGATAGCGCATTGGCGCAGGTCGAGCCGCTGGCATTGATCGTCCTCAGCGACCAGGTGCGCCCGGACATTCAAACGACGTTGGATGCCTTTCAGGGGCAGAATGTCCGCCTCAAAGTGATTTCCGGCGATAACCTGGAGACCGTGCAGGCCATCGCCCGCCAATCGGGGATGCCGGCTGACCGCGCCTACACCGGGGATCACCTGGAGGCCATGTCCGGGGCAGAGTTCGAAGTCGCTGTGATGGAAAGCAGCCTGTTCGCCCGCATCGAGCCGGAAACCAAACGCAGGATTATTGCCACCCTGAAAAAGCAGGGCGAATATGTGGCGATGGTCGGGGATGGCGTGAACGATGTGCCGGCGCTTAAAGAAGCGCACCTGGCGATTGTCATGAACGACGGCACGCAGATCAGCAAGGATGTTTCTGATATTGTCCTGCTGAATAACGCCATGTCTACGCTGCCGTTTGCCTTCCAGGAGGGGCGGCAGATCACCCAGAGCATTTACGGCACGGCCAAGCTCTTCCTCGCCAAGAACTTCTATAACATCGCCCTGATCTTCTTTATCGGCTTCATGACCCTGCCGTTCCCCACCACGCCGGTACAGATCAGCTGGATCACCTTCGGGACGGTCAACATCCCGGCGACACTGATCGCCATCGGCTGGATTCGCCCCGGCTATATGGCGAAATTCCGCAAAGACGTACTGGATTACGTGTTCACCGCCGGAATTACGGGAGCGGCGATGCTGGCCTTGCTCTACGTGGTATCGTACTTCGCCACTGATGAAAACACTTTCGCCGCCCGCAGCGCAGTGACACTCTTCATTGCGATTTACGGCACGCTGATCTTCTGGAACATCCACGAGGTCGAACTGTTCTGGCCGCGCACCATGCTCAAGCACTGGCGTGTGACCCTGTTCGGGCTGGTACTACTGGCGCTGACGATGGTTGTGCCGTTCCTGGTGCCACAGTTCTTCGATTTCGTGCCGCCGACTCCGGCGCTCTGCTGTTGGGTTCGATGCTCAACGACCTGGTACTGAAAGCGGTTCGATTGACATTTATGCCATGGGGCGCCACCTCATCGCAGACTACCCGGCCCCTGGTCGCCAGGGCAGCGCCATCCGCTGGGGACTTATCTGCGGGCGCTGGGCGTCGATGATTATCTGCACGCTGATCGCCGGACTGATGTTCCCATTTTTCGCCCCGGCCAACCTGATTATGGAGTATCTGGTGGGAGTCGTCGTGGTGGCTTCGCGTTATGGTCGCGGCCCATCGATTCTGGCGTCAGGGCTGAGTGTGGTGGCGTTTGACTTCTTTTTCATCCCGGATAGATAGCTAACCTATCACGTGTCAGAAGCCAGACGGACAGTACGTGGTGACATTCGCGGTCATGCTGCTGGTCGGGCTGACCATCAGCAGCTATGACGACCCGCATCAAAGGTCAGGTCGGAGGCCGCCCGCGAACGCGAACAGCGTACCACCAGCCTGTATGAGATGAGCCGTGATTTTGCCAGTAACAGCGATGTGGATACGCTGGCGCAGATCGCCGTCCGCCATATTGAATCGGTTTTCGACAGCAAGGCGCTGCTGCTGCTGCCGGACACGGATAAACAGCTTCAGGCGCATGGATCACAGGACGCCTCAGCCAGGCTGACTGAGCAGGAATTGACTGTGGCACGTTGGGCGTATGACCATGCTCAGGAGGCCGGATTGGGGACACAGACACTCCCCCGGCGCGCAGGGTGGCTACCTGCCGCTGCTGACGCCACAAGGGAAAATCGGGGTTTTGGGCGTGTATCCGTCAGAACCAGGGCGGGTGGCATCACCTGATCGAGCGCACCTGCTGGAAACCTTCGCTAACCAGACGGCATTGGCTATCGAACGCGCGCAACTAACCAATGAAGCGGAACAAGCACAGGTGCAGATTGAGGCCGAACGTCTGCGGAGTTCGCTGCTGAGTTCGGTTTCGCACGATCTGCGAACACCGCTCGCGGCGATTACGGGAGCGGCCAGCGGCCTGCTCGAGAGCAATCACGATCTTGACCCACACGGACGGGAACTCGCACAGGTGGCCTACGAAGAGGCCGAACGGCTCAACCGCCTGCTGAGCAATCTCCTGGAAATGACCCGCCTGGAAGCCGGGAATGTCAAGGTCGAGAAAGAGTGGCAGCCGCTGGAGGAGGTGGTTGGGACGACCCTGCTGCGCCTGGAACGGCTGTTTGCTGACCGCCCCTAAAGACGAATCTGCCGGATGATCTGCCGCTGGTGCCGATTGATGGTGTGCTGATCGAGCAGGTGCTGGTCAATCTGCTGGAAAATGCCGTAAAATATACGCCAGCCGGTTCGCCGATTGATCTCTTCGCACGGGCGGAAGGCCGCCAAGTGATCGTTGCGGTTGCAGATCGCGGGCCGGGGCCGCCCTGGGTGACGAACAGCGCATTTTCAAGAAGTTCTACCGGTGATTGGTCCCACGACGGCCAGCGGATGTCGGCCTGGGGTTGGCGATCTTTCCATGCCGTCATTCAATGGCAGCACGGCGGGCGATATCTGGGCCGAAAAACGGGCGGTGGCGGGGCGGTATTTCGTATTTACACTTCCATTAGATGGCGAGCCGCCACAGATTGACCTGGGCATGATTAATAGAGAGCGGATCGATGCACAATCTCTGGTCGTGCTGGTGATCGAAGATGATCCCCAGATACGCCGTTTTCTGCGGGCGACGCTGATGGATAACCATTACCACTACCTGGAAGCGACCACCGCCGGAGATGGTCGGCGCCAGGTGGGACTGCACGCATCCCGAACTGATTATCTCGATTTAGGGCTGCCGAGGCATGGACGGACCCCTGGAAGTGACCCGCCGCCTCCGCGAGTGGACATCCACGCCAATCATTGTCCTGTACTGCTCGAAACCAGGAACGTGACAAAGTGGACGCGCTGGACGCGGGTGCCGATGATTACCTGACCAAGACTTGGTACGGCTGAACTCCTGGCGCGGATGCGCGTCGCCTTGCGTCATGCCATCCAGGCCACCAAGGGGACGGACGATCCCATTTTTACAACAGGCGATCTCCGCGTGGATCGGAGTCACCGATGATCTAAGGCCAATTGACGAACAGCAGATTCACCTGACGCCCATGTGTTTTACAAACCTGCTGCTCATCCTGGTCTGGTATGCCGAACAAAGTCGTCACGCGCAAACAGCTTCTGCATGATGTCTGGGGGCCGGCTGGACGAGATGCACTACCTGCGGGTATACAATGGGGCAGCTTAGGCACCCGCTCGAAGCCGATCCTACCCGCCCGCGTTACCTCATCACCGAACCGGGCGTCGGCTACCGGCTCAAAACGGATAAGCCGGATACTGTCCACGCTTTGCACGAAGCAGCGATTACTCCCCACTGATTTTGATATTTTCTTGATTCGGATGTCGCGGTTTCCGTTGTTACATTCCTGACACGAATTTCTTTACCTGTCAGGTCACGGATGGTAACAGACAGTTCAACGGACTTCAATAATGAACCACGCTGAAAAACACTGCGCTGGTGGGTTTGTTCTGGTTGCGGGCGATGACCGCTCATGCTAATCCTGGAAGACCGCTTCGACACCCCCCAACGATTCGTGCTGCCCGTCATCATGCTCCTGGCTGTGTTGGTGGCTGGGACGATGGGGATATGGATGCGTGCCAACGCCAAAGCCAACGGGGATGAATGGTGGCAGGATGACAGCAGTTCCGGGTGGCGTGGGTATTAAGCCGGCATGGCATATTGATACTTTCCTTACGCCTCCCAGAAAATCCCTTGCAATTCCTTTCTTGCTCTAAATATTCTTTTTCCCGACAATTTTCCGGTCACAACAAAACCAGTTGACCATTGGCACTCAAGCCAGGGACACGCAACATGCAGCGATTAAACCTGGGGCGTTTTCTGATTGGAAAACACCTCGAAACAAAAAGAACTTCCTCATCAGTCCATCAGCAAGCCTATCGGGTTAGCCGTGTTCTCGTCGGATGCCCCGTCATCCAGCGCCTACGCCATCCGCAGGAAATGCTGATTATCCTGGCGATGGCCGGTGGGGGTGCCGCCGTGCTGGGCATTTCCATCCCGCTGGCAATTGCGATCTCAGTTCTGCTCACTATTGTCACCATTTCCTACCGGCAGACCATCCACGCCTACCCGAAGCGGTGCAGCGCTTACATTTCATTCTGATAACCTGGATGAACTCCCAGCACAGATTTCAAGGGCAGCCCTGATGACCGACCCCGGCAGTTTGTAGTCCACCCGCACCGTGAGCCGGGTGCCGCCGTCCTGTGGCGCGAAAAAGAACTCAAATGCGGAGTCTATCCCGCTGGTGGTTCTGACGTGCAGGTACTCCGGGCGGTTGATGCCCACCACCTCATGCTCCCCATTGATCGTCACGCCCAGCATGTTGTACACGTAACGGGAAACCGATCCCAGGTGAGTCGGCGGCGGCGTCACGCGCTCCTGAAGTTCAAACTGTCCCCACCATTCCGGTTGGCGTTCCGGCGTGTCTGCAATAAACCCGAACACGGTTTCAAGCGGCGCAGCAATATCAATGAACTGCGCAGACTGGCATAATTCTCTACCTGGATGGATGAGCACCATTGATTCATATACTCGGATTATAGCGCAGTTGACCCGATCCCCAATACAGCCAGAACGAGCCATCATTCTCCAGTGCGCCGGCGTGCCCAAATCAGTTTTGTGCATTCTGGAATGCGGTTATGATTAACGGTACCATCCTCAGTCGTGTGAGGGAGTCGCATACCGGATGCCGATTTATCTCGTATTCCCGGCAGAATATTGCTTTTGCTGAACGCCTGTTTGCAGCCCTGCAGAACCGGCAGGTAAGCGCCTGGGTAGACTGGCAGAATATCCCGCGTTCCGCCGGGTGGTGGGATGAGATCAAGCGGGGGATTGACGCCGCTTCGACCTTTATCTTCATCATGAGTAATGATTCCGTCGGGTCGGTGGTGTGTACGCTGGAACTGGCGCACGCCATCGAAAACGGCAAGCGCGTCATCCCGGTGATGATCGAAACGGTGAACTTTGAACAGGCGTTTGGCCGGTTGGCCGCCGTCCAGCCCGATGACGTGCTGGGGCAAATCCTGGTCGGGCGCGACCCGCTGCAAGTCGCCCGCACGAACCGAGGCGTGATCGGGCATATCAACTGGGTGTTCTTCGGGCAGAATCCCCAGGGGCAGGACATCCCATTTGCGGAGTCCATTGATGAACTGCTGGACACCGTAAACACCGATCTGGAACATAACCGCCGCCATGCGCGTTTGCAGGTGCGGGCGCGGGAATGGGAAAACGGGCAGCGCGCCGATGATCTACTACTGATTGGTGAGGAAATCACGCAGGCCGAGTCCTGGCTGGCGGACGCCACCGTAAAGGGCAAAGCCCCCCGCCCCACCGCGTTACAAACCAACTACATCACGACCAGCCGGACGGTGGAAGACGCTCGTTTGCGTCGTCTGCGTAACATCCGGCGGGCGAGTCTGGTCGCGTCGCTGGTTGCGGGGGTAGCGGTCATTCTGGCAGTGGCGGCATCGGTGGTGGGTGTACAGGCCAGATTCGCAGGAAGAACGGTCGCCGCACGCAAACCACCGCGACGAAATTCCACCGACACTGACGTGGCTTATGAACAGATGGAACAGCCCAGTTAATCTGGCACGCCGAGAACGCCCAGACCCGCGAGGCGCAGGCCAACGGTCAACTGACTGCCGTGCCACCCACCTTGACGCTGGTCAACCAGCAGATGGCGGAGGCCGAGTCCCGCGCTGAGGTCGCGAATACCCAGGTGAGTGTCGCCCAGGCCACCGCGACCCAGATTCCACCCACATTAACCCAGGCGGCGGTGCTGCGGCAGGAAGCCCTGGATGAACGCCAGATTTCCGTCGAATTCGCTAACGGGATTCTGCAAAGCGGGGACGATGCCGCCCGGCTGATTAGCAACATGAATGCCCTCGTGGAACAGTTCCCGGATTACGCCCTGGCGTATCAGGCGCGGGGGCTGGCCTACCAGACGTTAGGCGACGACGAGCAGGCGCTGGCCGATTTTAACCAGGCGATCACGCTCGACCCTTCATCGGCGCAGGTGTATGTCAACCGGGGGAACGTGTACTATGACCGGGGCGACACTGCGCGGGCGCTTGCGGACTATGACGCGGCGATTGCCCGCGACCCGGAACTTGCTCAGGCGTTTTTTAACCGGGGACTGGTCTATAACGACTCCGGGGAATATGAACGGGCTATTGCGGAGTACAGCGCGGCCATCACGCTCGACCCGGCCTATATCGGCGCGTACAACAATCGCGGCAATATCTACCAGATGCTCGGTGAATACACGGCGGCGGTGGCGGATTTTGATCGGGTCATCATCCTCAACCCAACCTACGGGGAAGCTTATAGCAATCGTGGCACGGCGTATGCCAGTCTGGGCGACGATGCACGAGCCATCGCGGATTTTGAGCAGGCTATCGCCCACGACCCGACCTATGCGGACGCTTACTACAATCGCGGGCTGGTCTACGCCCGCCAGGGGGATTTTCAACGGGCGCTGGCCGACTTCGACCAGGCACTCACTATCGGCCCGGCGGATGTGCTGACATATCTGAGCCGGGGGCTGGCGTACACCGAGATGGGCGAGTACAAACGGGCGATTGCCGACTTCGACGCGGCGCTGACGCTCGACCCGGCAGCCATGGCTGTCTATTTCAACCGGGGCATTGCTTACCTATCGTTAGGGATTGCAGAAACTTCAGAGGCGATCCAGATCACATATTTCCGGCAGTCTTTGGCTGACCTGCGGCAGGCAGAGGCACTGGGCTACCCCTTCACACCGGACATACTGGATGTGATGGCGAGCATCGAGGCTTTGCTGCCTGCGCCCACCCCCACGCCCGGCTCGTGAGAGATGAAAATTTCTGGTATTCCTATTTTCGTGCGTTATAATACCCTCTCGCTCGAATAGTCGGGCATGAGACAATAATGGGAGGAAAGCGTTGATGCAAGTAAAACTATGGATGAAGGTGCTGCTGCTGGCGCTGGTTGGCCTGCTGCTCCCGGCCTGTACCGGGACTGCGACACCGGAAGCCTTCGGGGTTGGGGCTGCCGCGCCGGGTTTCACATTGCCTGATGCCGCCGGGGGCGACGTATCGCTGGCGGATTACCAGGGCAAACAGCCGGTACTGCTGTTCTTCCACATGGCGATGGGCTGACCGCCCTGTATGCAGCAGATCGTGGATCTGCAAAATGACCCCGCTTACCAGGCGCTGGATGTGGCGCTGGTGAGCATCGCATTCGATACCATTGAAGAATTACAGCAGGGGATCAGCGAGTACCGTATCAGCGGCGTGCCGATGCTGCGGGACGCTGACCACAGCGTCTCGGAAGCTTATAATGTCTTACAGTGGGCAGCCCGTACCGGTGAACCCGGCCACACCTTCGTGCTGGTGGGCGAAGATGGCAACGTGCGCTGGATACGTGATTATGGCGCACCGGAGAATGGCGGCCTGATGTATGTCCCGGTCAACGACCTGACCGAACAGATTCAGGCCAACCTGGGCGGGTAAAGGTGTTCTGGGCCGGAGAAACGGGGAGGAACAAAGTTTACACAGAAGTTACATCCGGGCAACCAGCGATCAAACTCTGATAACAGATGGCCGGTAAGGTAGAGACATCGTACAGCTATTCACAAGGAGCTATTTCCGTGAAGCGCACCGCTCGATTTCTCACCATCTTCACTCTGATCGCCGTTCTCGCTCTGGCAGCCCTGCCGGCCTTCGCCCAGGACAGCACCACAACTTCTCATGAAGTGACCATTACCGAGGAGCAGGTCAACGCATCGTACCGGGTGACCAACCCGCGTCGGGCTGCTGTCACCAACGTTTATGTGGACTTGCAGCCCGGCCAGGTCGTCGTCAGCGAAACCGTCACTTTTCGCGGCCATGACCCGATACAAACCGTGTCCGTTCTGGTGCCGACGATTGCGAACAACCGCCTCAACTGGTCAGTGACGAGCGTCACCCATGACGGACAGCCTATCTCGGACGACCTGTTGGCGCAGATCAACGCCTCGGTTGCCACGTCCTGGGTACGGTATATCAAGAACCACGCCCCCGCCGGGCACGTTCAGGACATCGTCATCACGGACTACGAAGTGGTGCTGACCCTGGCGCGGCCTGCCAGATCAGCAAATACCGGCAGCTGATTGCAGCCGGGTCGTTTCCCCGCTGCTTCCCCGAACTGAAAGCCCCCGGCTCATCAATACAGGCCGGGGGCTGTTCTTGTATTGGGCGCTTTATGTGAAATAAGGTCACGATATTTTTGGGCTACTGGCTTCTAGCCGATTAGCAGCTTAGCTGGTTAGCATCTTAGGACTTCCGGCTACCCGGCTACTAAAGTGAGTGATCGTATGCTGTCAACGTGGGCGCACGGCGGTGCTCCCCTACAAATCCGATCCACTTTAGTGCTTCATCCGGCAAGTTTCTCAAGAACAGACGTGGGGGCGGCCTCGGCGTGGCCGCCCAGGGAGCGCACACGGGCGCTCCCCTACCGAGAACCTCGAAGATTTACCGGATGCAGCATTTAGACTATCTTTTTCTGATAACTGAAGACCGAAAACTGATGACTCGCCACACCCCGATCCATATCACATAGAGCGTATAGGTATGGCGTCCCTTATGGCAGCCCACCCGCACCGGCGGAGGTCGGCGTAATGGTGGGTGAAAGCTGCTTGGTAAACGTCCAGGGGCCACCTTCCAGGCAGCTTACCTGCTGGAAGTACTGGTTGAGCGGATAGACATACCAGGTGTATGTGCCTTCTTCCGGGAAGGTTTCCACGATATTCGTCACCGTCTCGTTCTGGCGATACTCGATCACGAACTCGACAATCTCCCCGTTCGGCTTGATGACGCGGATCAGGTTACGCGGCGCAAGCGGCCCGCGCCAGTTAAATGTCAGCGTGCCGGTAGTTTCTACGGCAAACGTGCCATTGGCGGGCGTCAGCGGCTCCCAGGCCACGCATTCGACTTCTGGTTCCTGCGGTTGGGTATCGCCGGGGACGCGCAGTTCCTGGTTGATGTAGATCACGTTGGCGTCAGTCAGGCAGTTGCCCTCGACCAGTTCGTTCACCGTCGTGTTATAGCGTTCCGCGATACGCGCCAGGGCATCGTTCGGCTGCACCTGGTAGGTGAGTTTCCAGTCTTTACGCGGTTCGCAGCCGGGCGTGGATGAGGGAGTCGGGCTTTCTGCGCCGCGCAGCCCCGGAATGGACACGAATATTTCCGAGGTGGGGGTGGGTGTCGTCGAGGGCGTGAGCGACGGCTCGACAGTGTTGGTCGGCGGCTCGAAGGTTGGCGGCGGGAGCAGGGTGCGCGAAGGAGTCAGGGTCGCCAGCGGGGTATAGGGGGGAATCGTTTCGCTGGGCGTGCTGGTCGCTCCGGCCTCGGTAGGGGTGGCGGTCATGGTTTCGGCCTGCTGGGCCGGCAGCGGCGCCATCGTCATGCGGGTGATGATGATTCCCAGCATCAGCGCGATGAGCATCAATAAGAGTGTGGTCAGCCGTGAAGCGAGTGCTTTAATCACCGGAAAACTCCTTTTCTGGTTCGGCGACAACCTCGGTTGTGCCGCCACGACGGGTTAGCTGGCCGTCTGCCAGGTCATAAGCGTGATTGACATATTCGACCACCATCGGGTCATGGGAGACGATCAGGAAGGTCGTCCCCTGGTGTTCAGCGATGCCCCGAAACAGCGCCATCGTGCGCCGGGCAGTGCGGGTATCCAGCCCATTGGTAGGCTCATCCGCCAGAATAATCCCAGGGCGCAGGGCCAGTGCGCGGGCAATCGCCACCCGCTGGCGCTGCCCACCGCTGAGTTCATCCGGCACGTGACCCGACCACGCACTCAGGCCAACCGCTTCCAGCGCGGCACGGGTGCGGCGGCGGCGTTCAAAGTAGCCCAGCCCTGGCAGCCGCAGCGCGAGGTCAATATTTTCGGCGGCGGTGTAGGTGGGCAGCAGGGTCGCGTTCTGGAAGATAAACCCGATCTGTCTGCGCCGGTACTTTTCGCGTCTCCGGTCACTCATGTTCAGAATGTCCTGCCCATTGACATGAATCGTGCCGGCATTCGGGCGGTCTAACGCGCCGATCAGGTTGAGCAGCGTTGTTTTGCCGCTGCCGGACGGCCCGAACAAGGCTACCAGTTCCCCTGCCTGTACCTCTAAATCCACGCCGCGCAGCACCCGCAGCAGACTATCACCATTCCCAAAGCTGCGTTCGACAGCGCGTATTGCCACACTGATGTCACTCATGACTGCCGCTTCCTCCGCCGGAAGATTCGCCAGCGCCCACGCTGGTCTGGTGGCGCATCCTGAGGGAGCATCTCTTGCAGTGCGGCGGCAGCATCATCGTTTTCGTCGGTTTCCGGGCGCAGCAGCACCCCTTCCGGGCGAATTTCAACGGCGATACGCGGCGCATCGGCCAGGTGTGCCCGCACGCCCTCCGGCAATTTGATACTCCCACCGTTATCCAGTCGTGGCGCGTCTTCGGCCTCGTTATGGTTCAGCTCTTGCCCCAGTGCGCCGTCACGCAGCGTCAACACGCGGTCAGCGTAGTTGGCGATTGCCATATCGTGCGTCACCATCAGGATTGTCAGGCCGTAACGGTTACGCAAGTCATGGAGCAGGTCCATCACCTGGGCGGCGGTGCGCCGGTCAAGCGCCCCGGTGATTTCATCCGCCAGTAAGAGCGCCGGGTGGTTCGCCAGGGCGACGGCCACTGCAACGCGCTGCTGCATCCCGCCGGAAAGCGCCCCTGGCCGTTTGCGCTGGTGGTCAGTTAAGCCCACTGCTTCGAGCAGTTCATTGGCCCGTTTCCCGCGTTCCCAGGGGGGAATACCGGCCATCATCATGGGCAGGGTGATGTTGCGCCGCGCCGAACGGTGGGGGAGCAGGTTACGTTCGACCTGCTGCCACACGAAGCCGACGCGCTTCAGGCGGTAATCGGCTAACTGTTTGCCCTTGAATTCCAGCAGATTCTGGCCGTCTACCATCAACTGCCCGGCAGTAGGCGTATCCAGCCCGCCGAGCAGGTTGAGCAGCGAGCTTTTGCCCGCGCCGCTGGGGCCGATAATCGCCACCATTTCGGTGCGTTCCATTTCAAAGTCAATACCACGCAGCGCCACAATTTCATGGTTGCTGACGCGATAGGCTTTGACGACCTGCCTGCATTGAATATACGGTGTCATCCCTATGGCCCCTGTACCACGTCGCCTTCGTTCACGCCGCTGATAATCTCGACGCGCTCATCGGTTTGCAGGCCAATCTGCACATCCACGCTGCGCGGGCCGTCGGGCGTATCCAGCACTACGAACGTCCGGTTCTGGAAGGTGCGTATCGCGGCGGGCGGCAGCCAGAGGACATCTTCGCGCACCTGTAACGGCATTTCGACCTCGATCAACTGGTTGGTTGCCACGTTTGCCAGCGAAGCCGCCACACGGGTTGTCTGGTCGGCATCGCGGGAACTCAACGGAATCTGGCGGACGACGCACTGTACGGCGCTCTCCGGGTCGTTAATCACCTGGCACACGCCGACCAGCCCCACGCTCAACTGCTGGGCATCGCCAATCGCCAGGCTGGCAACGGCTTCTTTTGGTTCTGGCCGCCCAATTGTGATGACCGTTGTGAAGGCCTGCACCTGGTCGCCAGGGCGAATCGTGACTTCCAGGACTTCCCCGGCAATCGGCGCGTACAATGATGAACGAGCGATGTCGGCGTTGATCTGGTCAATGTTCAACTGGGCCGAACGTATTGACTGCTCATCCGGGCTGGCGCTGGTGCGTGCCTGTTCGAGATTGAGTTCCGCCTGGATAACCGAGTTTTCCGCCTGGGCGATACTGAACTGGTGATTGTTGAAATTCTGCGCCGCCGAATAATACTGGTTCTGCGCGTTCTTCACGCCGTTCTCTGCGCTCTGAAGCTGCTGGTAAGCACTGTCCACCACCGACGCCGGGTTATCCGGGCGGCTGATGGCATCGTTATAGCTGCGGCGGGCGTTCGCCAGCGATTGCTCGGCGCTCTCCAGGCTGAGTCGCGCCGATTCCAGTGAAGTCCAGGGGCTGCTGGCGCGGGTATTTTCCAGTTGCAGCCGGGCATTTGCCAGCGAGATCTCAGCATTGGCGACTGACTGCACATTGCCCGCCGTGCCGGATTCGACGCTTTGCTGCGCTGTTTCGAGCTGTAGCTGCGCCGAGGCCAGTTGGTTTTCCAGACTGGTGATCTCATAGTCGGCCAGCAGATCACCCGCGTTTACCGTGTCGCCACGCTGGACGTTCACGCGGCGGATCGTCCCGCTGATCTCGAAGGATAGCTGCAACTGGTCACGGGGCTGCCAGCGCCCGGTGAATTCGAGCAAGTCCTGCACCACACCGCGCTGGACGAGATATGTCGGGCGGGCGACTGCCGGGGCTGTCGGAATCGGCGTGGAGGTAGGGGCAGCCTGCTGCTGGGCCTCGCTGCCGGTATTCAGGGTTTCGACACCTGAGCACGCGGCGAGCGATACCAGCGCGAGGGGCAGCAGTATCCGAGTAATATGACGATGCAACAACGAACCCAACATGAATGTGAACTCCTTTGGCCGCTGGCTACTGGCTGCTGGCCGCCAGGATATTAACAACAATAAGAACTGCGGGTTGGTGCCGGGGAGCGCCAAATTGTGCTCCCGGTGGATGTATGCTGACCTTCCAGCCAACAGCCAGCGGCCAACAGCCAACCTGTTACACCTCGCCCATTTTAATCACCGTAGACAGCCGTTCCCGCCCCAGGAAAATTGTGGTGAAGAGCGTAACCGCCAGCAGTACGGTGGCGAAGGCGGCGTACACCAGGATTATGTCACCCCAGGCGACCCGTATCAGGTACGGGGGCAGCCCGCCGCTGAAGTCGAGCAGCGGCAGGAACAGCAGGGTGGTCACCACGCCAATCGTTGTGCCGCTCAGGATACCGCTGGTCGCCGCGATTCCCTGTAAAAACATCAGGTACATGCCGACAGCGCCGCCGCTTAACCCCATCGCCCGCAGGGAGCCGAGTTGGGTGGACTGCGCCTGGAATGAGGCTGCGCTCTGAATCGCCGCGCCGACCAGGGTCAGCACAATTGAAGCCACAAACCCTACTGAAAGAAAGCCCAACACGCCGCGCCGCGAGGGGGCGGCCTGTGCTTCTCGCAGGGCGGCTTCCGGGTCGAGCCAGCGCAGCACCGGGTAGCCCAGGGCGTATACCTGCTGGCGCACCGCTGCCACATCCGCGCCGGAGTCCAGACGCATCCAGATGTCATAGGGGAGTTCTGTTCCCACGGCTTCAAAGACCGGCTGTAAATTGGTGATTGCGAAGAAGCCGGTATTCGGATCGAGCGTGGGGAAGTAATCCACATAGCCGACAATCGGCACTTTGCTCTCGTGCCAGGCGTTCAGCGCCGAGACCTGCATTGTCACTTCCTGGTTGATCGCCAGGTTGTAGGTTTCCGCCATTTTCCGGTTAATGATGATGCCGGTACGGTTGCCCGCCAGCTTATTGAACAGGTCCGCCATCGGCTCGGCAGCGTAATCGTCACGGGCGCGAATCACTTCGGCAATCGTGGCGCGGTCAATGCCCAGCACCGTGCCGTCCACGCGCTGCGATGCCAGGACGAGCCGCGCCGAGTAGCGCCCCGCCGGAGAGACTGCCGCCACGCCCTCAACGGTGAGCAGGTCATCTACCGGCAGGTTGGTATAGCCGGTGACGGTCTGGGTGGTCTGGCCGCTGGCGTCGGTGCTGCTCTCGGTTTCGGCGGAAGAAACCACGATCAACATGGCATCGGCGCCGATGCCGTAGTCAATCGAATCCTTCAGGCTGCGGTCTAAGGTACTCGCCATCGAAGCTGTGAATCCGGTCAGGCTGAGTGTGAAGCACATCATGAGCAGTGTTCCCCGGTAGCGCCCGATGGAGCGGGTCAGTTCGCGCAGCGCCATCAGCAGGACCAGGTCGCTGCTATAGGCGATGATGCCGCCCACGACCCGCAGCAGGAAAGGCCATATCCGCAGGAACAGCAGGGTAATCCCCAGTGAAAACAGGGTCGGCGCGATAAACACCAGCGGATCGCTGAAGGGGTCTTTGGCGTTCGTTACCAGGCCGCCCTGCCGCCAGAGCGTATAGAATACGTAGAGCGCCGGGAGCAGTACGGCGAAATCAAGATACGCCCGCTGCCACCAGGCTTTGGTCACCCGTGCCTGCTGCTGGCGGTAGCTGGTGATCGTCTGGCGCATGGTGCGCCACGCCAGGATCAGGCCGCTGCTGGCGGCCAACAGACCGGTTGCCAGGCCGACCAGCACCACTTCGGCGGTAAACGGCGCTGTCAGAACGTCCGTACCGTTGAAGCGCAGGAATGACGTAGTTTGCCCGACGAGCCGCACGACACCGGGAGACAGCGCCATGCCAATCCCCAGCGCCACGCCCGCCAGAATCAGCCACATCAGGGCGTGAATCATCAGCAGTACCCGGCGGCTCATGCCCCGGCTGCGGAGCGTCACGTCTTCGGTTTGCTGGCGGCTTACCAGCAGCCCGGCCACCATGATAACGAAATACAGCACCAGCCCGCCCACCGGCAAGATCACAATAACAAGCTGCTGGGTGAGTTGGGTCACGGTTTCATTGAAGGCACTCAGGCCATCGGTGGGGGAAAGATCAAGCCGGATGCCGGGCAGCGCCGCCGTGACACCCCGTTCACCGTTGATGATATTCCCTAACAGGCCGTCTACATCCGATGTTTTGACATTCGTCCCGTCGAAGATCAGAAACCAGTCGGTTTCTTCCACCGGGCGTTCGATCTCGCCCGTCATGCTCCATAGGACATCCTGCGGGACGAGAATCACCTGGTCAAAGAACTTGGGCGGGAAAATCCAGGATGTGTCGTTACTGTTGACGGGAGTCCACAGCGCCGCGACACGAAATTCCAGTGACGCCGCGCCGGAACGGGCGACGCTCAGGATGTCTCCCTGCTGCACGCCCATCTGATATAGCATTTTCTCTGAAATCAGGACGGGAATGGGTTCGCCCTCGGCGGATGGTTCGGCGGGCCACTCCCCGGAGACAATCTGAATCTGTTCGTCCGCCCCTTCTAACGTGCCGACGGTAAACGCCCCCAGCGGCGCGCCATCCTGGAGACGTACCGTCCAGGCCCCGCCGCTGATATAGCGCACTTCACGGGCGGTGGGCAGGCCAATCGTATCCACAAAGCTGCCCTCAATGGCAGCGGTGGCGCTGGTGACATCGGCCTGGGTGATATTGCCCTGCCAGCTCCCCAGGTAACGGAAACGGAAGGCATAAGCCGGGTCGCTGAGGTGGGACGCCAAGAGGCCGGTATTCACCGCATCTACATAGAGCAGCAGGCTCAATGTCAGTGTGGTTGCCGCCGAAAGCCCCACCAGCACCCATATCACGAGGATACGGTGCCGCCACAGGCGTTCCAGCGTAAACAGCAGCGTGTCGAGCAGTCGAAACATGGCGCGTCGCGTCCCGGTCAATCCATCGTTCGTCGTTGATTTAGCATAGCATTCTATGGAACAGGGTTGAAGGGGAAAACTGTCCTTTCAACCCTGCTTGGGTTAGAGATGGATTACCCGCCCGCCCGTCCAAAACCGATCAGCGAGCTGAACCCGGGGTCAACCTTGGTGGCACACTCGGCGATCTGCTGGAAACCAGCCCCAGGATTATCACTGGCGACATCCACCGGCGGCAGGGCTGCCACGCATTCGAGGTAGCCATCGGCGTAAATCTGCGCCTGGGCTAAACCGGCCTCTAAGTCACCATCATTGAGAACATAGTCATCGAAGACCTGGTTCAGCCACAGGTTAAGGATGGCACTCGCGGGGTCGCCGCCGGTAGTCAGGCTGGTCAGTGTGATCGTGTTCGGGTCGCCCAGCAGACGGTCAAACTCCAGATAGGCGTCTATTGTGTCCTGTCCTTCCGTCGCCAGCAGCGCCGGGTCGTTGATGGCCGAACGGCGGGCGGGCATCCCCCCGATGAGGGAGGTGTTCTGGGCAATGGTGCTGATCCAGCGGTAGCAGGCATCCGGGTTTTGAGCAGAGGCGCTGATATAGGCCGTGTACATGCTGTAGGAGACGGCGTTGTACTGCAAGCCAGTGGGGTAGGTGGTCATCAGGTAGTCATTATTGGATGCCGCGCCACCAGGGCCACCCTGCCCGCCACCTGGCCCGCGTCCAAATCCCTGTCCACGCCCGCCAAAGGCCTGGGTGCGGATGGGCGATTCATCGTCCGCGCCACCGAGGATAACCACGAAGCCGCCACCTTGTTCGCTGTTATAGGCAATATAACCCTGCTTGGCGAGGTCAAGCACCTGGCGGATCGCATCTACTGTGGCCGGGTCGTTGAAATTGGCCGTCGGCGGGTTGGTACGGTAGTCCAGCGGCGTGCCGCCGTAGGCCGCGATGAGCAGCAGCAGCGAAGTGCCGCTGTCCTGTGGGGCAAAAGGAGTCGGGTCTTCCGGGTAAACCTTGAGCGCCTGTAGAGCGTTCACAAATTCATCCACCGTCCAGCCGCCTTCGGGTTCAGGGACACCGGCACGCGCGAACGCCGCCGGATCGTACTCCATCACCTGCGGGCTGAGCGTCAGCGGCAGCGCCCAGGTTTTGTTATCCTGCTGCACCTGCGCCAGCACCCCGGAAACCATGTCGTTCGGATCGAAGGTCGGGTCGCTGTTCAGATACGGGTCGAGGTTGAGAATGGTCGTTAAATCCGTGTCCGCCACCGAGTTGGTCGGCAGCACGTAACAGTCATAGGTTGCCGCGTCATCGCTGGATGAGATGCGCGGGTCGCCACCGGCATCCATAATGATTTCCCCGACCTGGGGATCATTGGCGACGAACTCATTTATCAAGGCCTGCCACTGATCTTCGTTAGGCAGCCCGCCCAGACGGAACAGCGAGCTATAGCCGAAATTCAGGGAGATTTCCCCGGCGGCCAGTACCACCGGCAAGTCCGGGCTGGCGACTGTAATCACCGTATCCGCGCCGATGTCGGCTGCCGTTTGCAGGTTGGCGATGGCGGCGGCTTCGGCATCCAGCAGCGCGGTACGGGCATCCAATCCCTCTGTCTGCATACTCTGAATGGCCTGGGCAACATACGAGCTGAACCGCAGTTCGGATGCGCCGATGCCGGTGGGCAGCGCTTCGCCCAGGATGGCTTCAGTGGCTGCGTCAACGGCGCGGAAACGAAAACCCCCGCCGGGGCCACCGGTATTATTGCTGACTTCGACACCCAGCATACTCTGGCGTGCGGCGCGGATGCCGAAGGGGTTGTTTGTCGCTTCGGGGCTGCTGGTCAGGAATTTCGCCAGGTCATAGGCCAGTTCCGGGTAAAGCGTCCCTTTGCTGACGGCGACTGCCTGGGCATCGAGTTCGGCATGGCCGCCCGGCAGAATCACATCTACGCGGGTATTCTGCTGGTTGTTCGGGCCACCGCCGCCAAAGAAGCCGGTGCCAATGGTCATTGGCAGGTCGTTCGCGCCTTCCTGAAAACCGACGGTCACAATGCCTTCGTCTACCATCTCATACCAGGTTGTCAGCAGGGCTTCCAAATCCGATGTCGCCAGCATCGGGGCTTCCGGCAGCGTGTTCATATCGTAGAAGCCATGCCCCAGCAAACTGCGCAGCAGCAGCGCCACGCCCTCCGCATTAGAAACCAACAGCCCTGGGGAGGTGACTGCACCGGAGGGGTCAAATTCGGTCAACTGGCGAGCGGCATAAGCCAGGTCATCCAGCGTCCAACGGGGGTCGGGATACGCCAGCCCTAATTCATCAAAGGCGGCCTGGTCGTAACTCATGGTGTTCAGGCTGGTGGAAACCGGCAGCGCCCACAAGCCGCGATCCCACTGGAAAGCCTGGTACAGCGCGGGGTAGAAGTCGTCCGAATTGAGTGTAGGGTCGCCATTCGCCAGCGGCATGAGGTCGAGGTAGTATCCGGCGCGGGTGGCTTCCACCGTCAGGTTGTCGCTGGTGACAACCACCACGTCGGCGGCGCTCACATATTCCGCAATCGATTCCAGATGGCCGCTGACATCGCTGGCAGCCTGGGACGGGAACAGGGTCTCCGTGCCACCATCCACGACCTGAACCTGAACGCCGTATTGTTGCTCAAACGGGGCCAGAACTTCTGGCGTAAAGACATCAAGCATGAACTGCGGCACAGCAATCTGTAGGATGACACTTCCTTGCGCGCCTACCGCCGGGACAATGCCAACGACCAGCGCCAGGACACATAATCCAACTAGCAAACGTCCTTTGTACGTCATCGCCTGCAACTCTCCTGTTGAATTCATCAAAGGTGACTACCTTATCGTGTGTAAATATTGAGAAACGGGCAGAAACTATGGTCAGTGAGGGGCGTTCCATCCAGTTAGCCAGCCGGAAGCATCCGCGAGTACGCCTCAGCATGATGATTATCCCTCATTACCAGCCGCCAGTGTAGTCTCCACCGGTTGCGGCGTGGTTACATGCAGGTTACAAGGTCGTAATCAACAGCATCTGACGGGCTACCTGTAAATAGGCAGCCTGTTCGGATGCAACGTGCTGCAATCCACAGCGCATTGCGTGCAGGAAAGGGTAAATCGTAACAGGCTGTGAATGCCATGCTATTGATTTTTGGAGCATTTCAAATATTATTCACAAATCTCTTGTGACTAACTTCTCAAATCGCTGTAGACTAAGCTGTAACAACATCTCAAATCCTGAATATTTACGGCGGAAATTGCATGGCTCACATTCTCCTCGTTGACGATAACATTCCTTTCTCCCGGGTACTGGCTCTCACGCTACAGGAATCGGGGCACCAGGTCACGGTTGGAAATGATGGTGCGGAAGGGTTGAACATACTCTCCAATAGCGGGTCGCCCGACTTCGTTGTATGCGATATTCTGATGGGTGGTATGGATGGCCTGACTTTCCTTCAGCACGTCCGGCAAAATCCGAACTGGGTTTCTATTCCGGTGGTCATGATGACCAGCGATCCCAACGTTACCCAGGAACATATCGCCATGGAATACGGCGCGAATGGCTATCTGGTTAAGCCCTTTAGTTTCAAACTGTTAGAGGCCATTCTCCATAAACACGGCCTGATACCCTGATTCCACGCTTCAAATGTAATCTTAATATTGTAATCCCTTGCTTTCTATCAAAAAGCGTGATAGTCTTTTGCTCATGCGAAATACTACTGCTTTTACCGCCTATGAAATGATGTCCACCACCTGTCTGTGTATGTGTGGTATGTTGCCATTTCCTGGGCGGGTGATCCGGCGGCGCGTGTAGTTTCCGCCGCAGCGATGCGAAATTGCAGAGCCAACCGTCCAGGTTGGCTCTTTTTATTTTCGGGCAGTAACAGCGATACCTTTGTGCCATCCGATGACAACAAGCGAGCGATGATGATGCCGGTAATTTTAGATGAAGCCTTGAAAGCGCGTATCTGGGCGCAGATGGAAGCCAGCTATCCGAATGAGGGCGGCGGTTTTCTGCTGGGTGAAGTCCGGGGCAAACAGGTGTTGATTTCGGACGTAGTCGGTATTCCAAACACGTTTGCTGAAGAAGAGCAGTACCATCGTTATGCCATGACGCCCCAGAATTACGAGCGGATTGAGGCACAGGCCGAGGCGCAGGGGCTTTCGCTGGTGGGATATTATCACAGTCACCCGGACGCGCTGCCCGTGCCGTCACGGTTTGACCGTCATTACGCCTGGCCGAACTTCATCTACCTGATTACGTCTGTCGCCAGCGGGAAGGCTGTCAACAGCCGGGCGTGGCGGCTGCGGGCAGACCGTTCCCGGTTTAACGAGGCGGCTTTACGGATACAGAATTAACGTCAGCCCTCAGTGATTTCCCGGTGTTGCCGGTAGATGACTGAGGGCTGATGGCTCATTCGAACCATTGGCAGCGGTGACATTTTTTGATATGAGGGAGAGTTCGTATGACTAACGCACTTGTCAGTACCCAGTGGGCTGCTGACCACCTGAATGACAACGACGTTCGCATCGTCGAAGTTGACGTGGATACGGCCCAGTATGATACCGGGCATATCCCCGGCGCGGTGGCATTTAACTGGGAGACGCAGCTCCAGGACCAGGTTGCCCGCGACATCATCGGTCAGGGTGAACTCGAACACCTGCTGAGTGAGGCGGGAATCGGCCCTGACACACGTATCGTCCTGTATGGCGACCACAACAACTGGTTTGCCGCCTATGCCCTGTGGCTGCTGAAGTATTACGGCCATGAGCAGGTTAGCCTGATTGATGGCGGACGCAAAAAGTGGCTGGCGGAAAACCGCCCGGTTACCACCGAAACCCCCGCCTACCCGGCTACCGGCTATCAGGTGGCACATATTCAGCATGAATTGCGGGCATATCGTGACTATATCCGGTCACGCCTGGGGCAGAAGGGCTTCGGCATGGTGGATGTGCGTTCCGGCCCGGAATATGTCGGCGATGTGATTGCGCCGCCAGGGATGAGCGAGACGGCGCAGCGCGGTGGGCATATCCCCGGCGCGGTGAATATCCCCTGGTCACAGGCCGTCGCTGAGGATGGCACTTTCAAGAGCCGGGATGAGCTTTTGCAGTTATATGGCGCGCAGGGTATCAATGGCGGCAGCAACGAGGTGATTACCTACTGCCGGATCGGGGAGCGTTCGTCGCACACCTGGTTCGCGCTCAAGTTCCTGATCGGGTTGGAAAACGTCCGTAATTACGATGGTTCGTGGACGGAGTGGGGTAATCTGATCGGCAATCCGATCAAAAAGGGCGCTGAAGCATAACACTCCAACGCCCAGGGCGGTCAGCGGTCTGCTATCGGACTGCGGCTAACAGAAAAGATGCAGGCCGTTGACTACCTTCCTGACTATTCCAATCGTAGCACAAGCCGGTCAGCTTGTCAGCGATCATCTGCCAGACTGACCAACTTGTCATCATTCATCAATCACGAAGGAGATACAAACTGTGCCGAACATCAAAATTCCAACACCGCTGCGTCCGTACACCGATAACCAGTCCCAGGTGAGTGTGGCCGGGGGGACAGTGGGCGATGCCCTGGCCGACCTGGTGAACCAGTACCCTGATCTGCGCGCTCACCTGTTTAATGGCGATGAACTGCGGAATTTCGTCAATGTCTTCCTGGGGGATGAAGACACGCGCTTTCTGGACGGGCTGAATACGGATGTTGAGTCGGACGACCAGCTACGAATCGTCCCGACCATTGCAGGTGGGTCATGATCGTTCGCCCGGCGCACCTGGATGATGTGATGGCGGTTGCCCGCGTCCATGTGGATAGCTGGCGCACGTCGTATGCCGGGATTGTGCCGGAGGATTTCCTGGCGGGACTGCGCTACGAAAGCCGTGAAGCGATGTGGCGGCAAGGCCTGGAAAACCCGGCGTGGCGTTCCGTGTTGTATGTTGCGGAGGACGCTCCCGGCCAGATCATCGGGTTTGCCTGTGCCGGGCCGGAGCTTGATGAGACGCCAGCGTATACCGGGAAAATCTACGCGATTTACCTGCTGCAAGCGGCGCAGCGCAAAGGCGCAGGCCGGGCGTTGATGCAAGCCTGTGCCCAATGGCTGTTGGCACGCAATCACCTGTCACTGCTGGTGTGGGTGCTGGCGGAAAACCCGGCGCGGCGGTTTTACGAAGCGCTGGGCGGGCAGTATGTCCGCGAAGAAGAGATCGAAATCGGCGGCGCGGTACTGATGGAAGTCGCTTACGGGTGGCGGGACATCAGGACGTTAGCCGGGTAGCGTTCGTGGTGTCAGATTGAGCAAACAAAGCGGCCATCCAACTATTACTGAGGGAGAAGAGACGATGGCAGTTGAAACGTACCGTAAAGTAGATCACACCGGCCTGAAAACCGGACAGGCGGCGACTATCTTGCTGCTGGTTCTGGCGTTTGTGCTGGATAGCACCGTGCTGGTGGCGTTCGTCGCGCTGGCACAACTCCTGGGCGCGCTGGATGCGCCCTTCGCACCTTACCGCCTGCTGTACCAGCGGGTCGTCAAGCCCAGCGGATTAGTCCAGCCACACGTCATCAACGACCATCCCGAACCGCACCGTTTTGCCATGCTGGTCGGGGCGCTGTTCAACGGCGCGGCGACGGTGGCGCTGCTGACCGGCGCGCCTGTTGTCGGCTGGGTACTGGTGGGGATCGTCGTGGCGCTGGCGAACCTGAACTTCTGGATTAACTTCTGCGTGGGCTGCTGGGTATACTACCAACTCAACCGGCTGGGGATACCCGGATTCGCACAGTCACCCGTCACCAATAAGAGCTAACGACAGTTGTAGGAGCGTACCCGATGCTTGAGCGTGTCCTGATCCTTGCCATTATCGCTGCCGTTGGCTTTACGGCATATCCCGTCCTGCGCCGCTATCATGTGAGCCGCGTGGCGACCAACGCCAAACGCGACCCGCTGCTGAGCGGATTGAAACCAGGTATTCCGGCCATTGTCTACTTCACGACGCCCGGCTGTATGCCCTGCAAGACGCAGCAGCAGCCAGCCCTGGCGACATTACAGACTGAGCTGGGGGATGGGATTCAGATTATCCAGGTAGATGCCGCCGATGACCCGGAAGCCGCCCGGCGATGGGGGGTATTTTCTGCTCCGACCACGTTCATCCTGGATGGTCAGGGAAAACCACAGACGGTCAATCATGGCGTGGCCGGGACGGTCATGCTCAGGCAGCAGTTAGCAGGGTTAGCGGGGCAACCTGTACAATAACCCGCATTCACGATGACATGAGAGAGAGAGCGTAACGCATGTTACCACTGGTCAATACCGTCGCAGAATTGACGAATGAAGAAATCAAACGTTACAGCCGCCACCTGATTATGCCGGAAGTCGGCATTGACGGGCAGCGCAAACTGAAAGCTGCCAGCGTGCTGCTCATCGGCACCGGCGGGCTGGGCAGTCCGCTCGCCCTGTACCTGGCCGCCGCCGGGATCGGGCGCATCGGGCTGGTGGATTATGACGTGGTAGACGAAACCAACTTGCAGCGCCAGGTAATTCACGGCGAGAGCAGCGTCGGTGTCCTCAAGATTGAAAGCGCCAAGAGGCGGATGCTGGACATCAACCCGCATCTCCAGATAGATACCTACAATGTGCCGCTGACATCGGCCAATGCGCTCGAACTGTTCGCGCCTTACGATGTCATCGTAGACGGCACGGACAACTTCCCGACCCGCTACCTGGTGAACGATGCCTGTGTGAAGCTGGGCAAGCCGAACGTCTACGGCAGTATTTTCCGCTTCGAGGGGCAGTTGAGCGTATTTTACGCCAAGGAAGGCCCGTGTTACCGCTGCCTGTTCCCCACGCCGCCGCCGCCGGGGCTGGTGCCAAGCTGCGCCGAGGGTGGTGTGCTGGGCATTCTGCCGGGGACAATCGGCACGCTCCAGGCGACGGAGGTGATTAAGCTGCTGCTGGGCATTGGCGAGCCGATGATCGGGCGGATGCTGCTGTACGACGCATTGGAGATGAGTTTCACGACGCTCAAACTGCGCAAAGACCCGAACTGCCCGGTGTGCGGCGTGCCGCATGATGCGGTGGAACTGATTGATTATGAGCAGTTCTGCGGGATGCCCGCCCACGACCACAGCAACTACCAGAGCAGCAACGGGGCGGAAATCCCGGTGCCGGAGATCAGCGTCACCAAACTCAAATCCCGGCTGGACGCGGGCGAGGACATCCTGATTCTCGACGTGCGCGACCCGCATGAATGGGAGATCGTCTCGCTGCCGGTGGCGAATACGCTGCAAATCCCCAAAGGTGACATCCAGGCGGCGAAAAACGCGCTCCTGGCCGGGCGCAAACTGCGCGACGAGTCGGTACTGGCGCAAATCCCGGATGACCGCGAAATCGCCCTTCTGTGCCGCAGTGGGGTACGCAGCGCCGCCTCGATCCGTTTCCTGTGGGAGGCCGGGTACAAGAACCGGCTGGTGAACATCACCGGGGGTATCCTGGCCTGGGCGGAGGAAGTTGACCCCTCCATGCCACAGTATTAGGGGCAGTGCCGGGTACTGAGTACACAGTGCTGAGTCTTGAGGTGAAGGCTATAAGGGCGATCCGGTGTGGGTCGCCCTTTTTGCTTTGCATAAAGGATGCCGCACTTAAAGAAAAGCGCAGATATTGTCATTCATAGGCGTGCATCGCCATACATCTCTGCGGGGAAAATGCCTCAACTGGTATCTATTCATGGACGCTCACGCTCGACGCCGGCGCCTGGACACGGTTGACTACGGGCGGATTGGCACAAGGTATAATCAGACTGGCTCAGATTGGCGGTTAAGAAGCCAGGTATTCATGTGTGAGGTATCCGAAATCAAGATGATGAAATTGATCTCCGCTCTGTCAATGATCGTGCTGATCGGCGTTCTGACCAGCACGGCACAGATGTCGGATGAGTCCGATCTGGAATCCATGTTTACAGCGAACGTCCACATTGTTGATTATCGTCTCTCTTCAAAAGAAACGGAAATGTATGATAATGCGGCGCGTCTGCTGCTGATCGCTGGTCACAGTTACGCCTATCCAGAGGAAATACACAGCGTATATCATGTCCAACCGGGTGCAAACGGAGATTTCCTGGTCGAGGTATTGGAATCACTCCCAGATACAGCAGGAGCGACTCATTTCTGGGTCTGGTCATTTGCCCCCCAGACCGGGTTATTTACCCACCTCACTCCGTTGTGTGGTCATCCCAGCAGGCTGACCGTCGCCGATCTCGACAATCCCTGGGTTTATGTCACAGACTCCGCCACCGGGGGAGTGTATCTGTGTGAGGCTGCAACCGGACACCTGAGCCAACCCCTGCCATCCGGTCAGTCATGGGATGTTCAGCCACCTTTTACGACAGAGGCGCTGCCGGTATTCACGTCAACCGATGGTCAATGGCTGCTCTTATTCAGCCAGACAGATCACGATACCCGCGTCTTCAGCTATAACACGACGACAGCGAACTTGACTGAAATCGGGGTGCTGACCTGCCATTTTTGTGTTGAATGGCACAGCGTGCGCTGGTTTGATACCACCGCGATCCTCTGGAGTGTGGATGAGAGCAGACATGCCATCTATTCGATGGATGTCAATCAACCTGGAAGTCTGGAACTGGTTCTCACACGACCTCAATACCTGCCGGAGTTCTACGACAATCCGCCGCGTTACGACTACATGAACTTCACAACACCTGAAAATATCTGGGACACGCAGTGCGAACACGTGGTTTATGATATTCCGTCACGGCATAAAACCGTCACTGATATGGGGCCACTGTGTCGTCCCGAACAGGGGACACTGGACGGGATTGGGTATTATCGTGACGTAACACGTGGGGGGGAAGGCATTGCCGCGCTGACTCGTTTCGATGCCAGAACCCAGGAAAGTGAAGTCCTTTACGAAGGGGAAATTGAGTGGATTGCCTGGGTCAGCCCGGATGAACATTACGCCGCTGTTGTGCTGGATAGGAGCGGTCATATTGATACACCCCCATTCCAGGCACCTCTGTTCAATTGGGGTGTCCCGGAAGCGCCAACGCTGGCCTATGTTGATCTCGTTACAGACAAGATCATTTTTGCGGATTGGACGGGCTGGAATTGGTGCGATCTACCTCTGGGCGGGCCGGACTGGAACTGGAATGCAGGTCTGTCTGATACACGGTTAGAACATTGTTCCCATATCGGCCCAACCGGAGCCATCCTTCCTCGTGGAGATAACACGTTTCTCGTTATTGGCAACAAAGAACCACAATATGCCTTCTTCAATGCCGATCCAACAGAGTTTGCCGATCTCATCACCGTACAAGGTGATAACATAGACCGCGTGCGGATAGCAGAAGGCGAACTCACCCCCTTCAACAGTGAATATGTTCTCAGCCAAACCTGGGACGAAAACCAGACGCCGGTTTCACACCGTTTTAGCCTGATTTCCACCGACGGGAGTCCCGCTATCCCAATCACGAACGCCATTGTGACTGATACCTATCATCTGTCGGCCTGGGCAATTGATCCATCCGCCAATCAGATTGTTTTCTACGTCTCGCCTGACCCGCAGTTGGAAAAGGACTGGTGGAACGCCTTTGTGACGATACAGGTTGACATGCCGTAATTCGCCCCCAACCGATTAGCCAAAAGTGACCTCTTGCGAAAACGGTCATTTTGAGTCCAGAGAGGATATATCATGGCACGCACCGAATCGAAAGCCATCATGGGCTACCTGCCCATCGAGGAGCGCCACTACCCGGCGCTCCTTTCATTAGTAGCACCGGCGACACCATCCCACCGCCTGCTCGATCCCTTCGCCAACGCCCTCGCGCTGGGCTGGTTCAATCCGCCTCACCCCCACGCCGGGGCAGTGAGGTGGCGAATCGCTACGACACGTTACACGTCACTGCCAGTTCCCGCTCGATGTCGTTGACGAATGCACCGGAGGGGAGCTGGTGGACTGGTCGCCCTGGGAGACCACATTGCCGTTCACACCCAGCAGATGCACGAACACGCTTCAAAAGCTCTGGATTCTGGCTGGTTTACGAGGGGGTAAATTCTGCAATGATGTCGAACTCGTGTGATGTCGCCATTAGCGGACATCGCACCTTCTGCATCAAAGGGACACTCTGTTTAATCAGGTTCTGGAATTTATAGACCACGAGCAGGTCGCTCAGGTCATTCACCTGTCTCAAGACAGGATCAGCGTCATCGGGCAAGATTTTGTACTGCTTATACACCTGTTGTAATGATTCCATTCCGATCAGCGTGATGCTTTCTTGAGACATGGCATCCCAGTTCGCCAGCCAATCGTAGTCCTCGCGGCCACCATAGGCTCTGTATCCGAAAAGTTCGAAGTACCAGCGGTCCGGGTTGATGAAAAAACCGTTCGTCTCGGTGTATATGGCACCGGGAGCGAATTCGCGCATTTCTGCAAAGAACGTGTCGAAATGAAATGCCACCTGCTGGGGGGCGTTGGTAAACTCGCTTGTCAGCACAAGATGAAAAGGCGTTTGAGGCATGGCTGCAATAATCTGAGAAACATGCTCAATGCAGTGATCCAGATCGCCTTTATGCAGATAGTCGTCTAATTCACCCGCTACATCACCCCAGCGCATCGCCATCCTCCACCGCAATGAATTAGATAGAGTATAGCATGATAGAAATCTGTATGCCGTCGCGCCGTATCCCGATTAACAGACTCTTGGTCGCCAATGTGCCGCGCAAGGACAGGAACAATGTTAAATTGCTGGCACTGCGGTCTTTGTGGCAGCCTGTCCCTGAGCGCGGATTCCGACCTGTCCTATTCGCAATCACAGAAAAGCCGCTGTCATCCGACAACGACCTTCCTTAGACTGCCGAAGTTCGGAGATGTGCTACAGCATGAACGTGCAAGGATACAGTTTGTTGCCCCTTTACGACACGTTACACGTCACTGCCAGTTCCCGTTCGATGTCGTTGACGAATGCACCGGAGGGGAGCTGGTGGTACATCCCGTAGCGCAGCAGCGGCGACCCGGCGGCACGCGGCACAACGTACACATCGCGCACGACTTCCCCCGCCATCCACGTGGTCAGCGGACGCCAGCCGTATACCGGCGCGGACTGGTCGCCCTGCGCAACCACATTCCCGCTGCTATCCAGCAAATGCACGAACACGCTCCAATCCTGTGCCGGGCGTGCTTTCGTCGCCCAGGCCACCCGCAGGATAATCCGGCTCTCGGTACACGTCACCGAGTCGCCCAGCACGCTGATTCCGTCCGGCAGGTCATGGGCGGTTTCCGGCTGCGTGGCGATCTGCACCAGGTAGGGCGCGGCGGCGTGCAGATAGACCGGAGTCCCCAGTCTGGCCTCCCACCAGCTTACCGGCTGATTGTAGAAGGTGTATTCCGGGGTGAGCAGTGTCCCCGCCGCCACGATGGCCGGAAAATCGGCGCGGTGGTCTACCAGGTGGATGTCCTGTAACGCACCCTCCACGTCCTGGGCGAAGCTCGCCGCAAAGTAGCGCGGCCCCCAGGCGAACATGACTGTGGAGCCGGGCGGGGCGCTCTCCGCCAGTGCGATAGTGTCCAGGCCGGTGTGGTTGGTGGTCATCTCATGGATAAACGGTTGATTCTGCCCCCATAATGTCACCCCAAATAGGAGCGCAATCGCTAGAATGAGGAAGCCGGTTAATGGTAGGGGCGCACGGCGGTGCGCCTCTACGGGAAGAAGAATTGCCCATTTTAAGAAGCGCCCTCTCTGAAGATTCGGAAGGGCTGCCGTGACCATCTCCCCCAGGAACAGCCAGCCGAACGCGACGCTCACCAGTACCGGCAGAATCAGCGCGGACATGATGTCGGTATACAGCAGGACGTGAAAGGCATAGGCCGCACCGCCGTTCACCAGGAATACCGCCGCCGCCCGCCGCCGCGCCGGATTTCGCAGCGCCAGCAGCAGACCCAACAGGCCGAGAATCAAGCCCGGCGCAGTCAGGTCGGTGAGCAGCACCGTGTTGATGGTGTTCAGGTTGGCGAGCAGTCCCGCCAGCGAACCCGGCGTACCGATGAAGCGCTCTGCCTCGCGCCCCATGAACTGATCCCAGAATCCCGCCCACGTTCCCGGTTGGCCGTAAACCCAGTCCGCACCGGCAGCGGCCCGCAGCGGCAGGTAGATATACGGCAGGAAACCCAGCAGGCCGATCAGCAGCGCAACCGTTACCCGGCGAACCACCCCTGACCAGGATTTTGTGACCGGATTCCGCGCCACCAGTTCCGGCCAGACGGCCAGCAGCAGCGCCGGGGCTGTCATCAGCAGCGCCCGGTGGTGAAAAACGCCAATCCCGCCGACCAGCGCCAGCCAGTAGATACGCCCCCGGATGGGGCGCTGCCACAGCGCCAGGAAGAGCAGCAGCGCCAGCAGGAACAGGCCGAACGAGTAGATTTCCGCGATGACATGGTGAATCCAGGTCGTGCGCGTCAGTCCGAGCAGGACGATCATCCCCGCCGAGAGCCAGGGACGCCCGGTGATGTGTTGCGCCAGGGCATAGAGCAGCGCCAGCGCCGCCAGCCCCCAGAGCAGCGATACCAGCGCCGGAGCCGTCACCGCCGCGACCCCCAGACCGCGCAGCAGCGCCACCAGCAGATTGCCGCCTATGACATACAGCGGGTAGCCGGTGGCGTGCAGCGTCCCCCAGGTATTGAGGACAATCTGCGTTTCGCCCACGTCAATCATGTAATAATGTTCTGCGCCGTTGGGGATGGTTTGCAGCGTGGGGAGATACGCGACCAGCAGGATTGCCAGTGCCGCGCCGCCAATCAGGTGCGTGCGGGATAGTCTGAACACGGGTGCAGCGCTCCTCGGTGACAAGTATCGCAAATAAAAAAGCGAGTGAGGCTGGCGGCCACACACTCGCTCTGGGTGCGGAGAGGGTGGGATTCGAACCCACGGTGGCCTAAAAGACCACACCTGTTTTCGAGACAGGCCCATTCAACCGCTCTGGCACCTCTCCAGTGAACGCCCATCATACTATGCGCGGGTTAAAAAACAAGGGTTGGTACGCCCTCGCTCAACGACGCGACGGCGCACGATCAACCGTGCCCGCCGTCGCCTGCTTATAACTGGAAACCGCCGGTAACGCGAACCACTTTTTGCTGGTAGTTATTCACAAATTCCAGCAGCTTGGCGTGCAGCGTTTTCCATTCTTCACTATCGAGGATGCGCCGCATCGTCGCCAGGTCTTCGGCCAGTCCTTCGGTCATAATCTGGGGTGTGTCGCCATGACTATAGGCGGTATACCAGGCGCCGGTTGGCTCTAAGCCCATCTGTGTGATGCCGGGGATCCATTCACGTACCTGGAACTCGAAGAATTCCTGTTCGCTCTCCTGTTTGATGTCCCACTGCATCAGCAGTTTTACATTGTCTTTGCCTAAATCCGCCATGCCACGCCTCCTTATAGCTGTGGTCTGAGGACAATCACCTGGGGCTGTTCCGGGAGCGACGAGGACGAGACTCGCAGCGTGTCCTCCTCCAGCACTTTGCTGACCCCCATCACTTTCAAGAAGCGGTCTACCGTCTCTAATTCCAGGTTGAGGCCGGGCAGCGCATAATGCATGGGGACAATATAGTGTGGCTCAATCAGGGCGACTACTTCCGCCGCCTGGCTGGCGCGCAGGCCATTGCCCCCACCCACCGGGATGAGCAGTACATTCACTTCGCCCAGCGACTCGGTGGTGGACTGTGCCGGAATATGGGCCAGGTCGCCCAGGTGCAGCACGGTCAGATTGTCGTAATTGATGAGGTAGGTGACATTATAGCGGGCAGTTTCTTCGCCAATGTAATGCATCGCCATGCCAGTGATAAAGACATCTCCGATTTCATATTCCCCAGCGCCGCCCAGGATGTGGGGATCGCCCTTTACCGCCTGCACGTTGTTATGACCAGGCTCGTCGTGGCTGACGGTGACAATATCCCCCTTGAGTTTGAGGGGGGGCAAGCCAATGTGGTCGCTATACGGGTCGGTCACGACGGTGACGCGATTACGTTCAGTGATCCTGAAACAGCTATGCCCATACCATGTAATGTCCAAGTTGGCGTTCCTCGCAAGTTGTTCTCATTTAGATTGTGTGAAAATCACGCTATAGTCTGGCTGTATCCGGCGGCGAAACAGAACACACATCGCCACTCTGATACCATTAATCATACTCGAAACACGGCCTTTTCTCAAGGTGAGGGGGTACTGAAGTGGAAAATATGTTCGATTGGTCACACTGGCACATGACGACCATAGGCGCAGCCAGCGCCGTGCCCCAGGATGGCCGCCTCACACTGACTGTCAACCCGACACCGGAGGCACATTACAGCGATGCACAGATTGCCGATTATACGTCTCGCCGTGATTTTCAGTGGGAGCCACCGCTGCGGCTGACGGTGACGGCGCGTGTGGATCGCCCGGCGGACACTGTGCGCGGCACAGCGGGATTCGGCTTCTGGAATCAGCCGTTCGTGCCGGGGCAGCGCGGTTTTCGATTTCCACAGGCGGTATGGTTCTTTTTTTCATCGCCCCCCAGCGATATGCGACTGGCAGCAGGTGTGCCGGGGCCGGGTTGGAAGGCGGCCACCTTTGACGCAAGTCGTCTGCTGTTCTGGCTGCTGCTGCCGGCAGCCCCGCTGGGCCTGCCCCTGATGCGGATTCCGGCATTTTACCGGCGGCTGTGGCCGGTGGGGCAGCGGGCGTTAGGGGTGAGCGAAATGTCCCTTGATCCTCACTTGCTGGCGGAGGATCATACTTACACACTGGATTGGCATCACGATGGCGCGGTATTTGGGGTGGATGGGGAAACGCTGCATGAAGCACCTTATGCCCCACGCGGCCCGCTGGGGTTCATCGCCTGGATAGACAACCAGTATGCGATAGTGACCCCCCAGGGTCGCTTCGGTTCTGGTCTGCTGCCGGTGGAGTACCCTCAGTCGCTGATTCTGAGCCGGGTGCAGATTGAAGCGATTTCCTGATGTCTAGGTAAGGTTTTCCAGCAGCCAGGAGATGGCAACCGCCTGTACAACGAATACCCGGCGCTGGCGGTAACTGTTCCCGGCGGCACGCATCCCGGCGGACATGATTTCGGCGGCTAACCGGCTGCCAATCAACAAGGCTAACCGGCCCGGCAGTTCGGGCCGCAGCTTGGAAATCGCGTAGGAACGGCGCAGGGCGTAGGTGCTGGGCAGGTTGCCCCCCATGCGAATATCCAGCAGCAGCCGCCAGGGTTTATCGTCCGGCCAGGTGAGCAGAGCATCGCTCAGATCATCTCCCCAGGTATCTACCGTCACCGGGGTCAGGTTTTCAAAACGATAGCACAGAATTTTTTCGTTATGCAGCCATTCTTTAGAATATTTCGGTATTCCTCGCGCAACCTCTTCCATAAAATACCCCCACCTTCCAGCTTACGCCTATTATATACCCAAAAGACTAATCCAACTGTGTTAGTGCGATAAATTCAGTAGTACATCCGGTATATTCAGGCTGCAAAGCACGTCCCACGACACCGGGCATGGTTGAATGGGGCGAAGTGTGTCACAATTGAGGCGGTTCAACGATGTGCGTAAGGGAGATGTGATCTTTGAGCGGACTCTGGCGGGGGATAATCGCAACGCGCTACCTGAAACGACTGCTGGGGACAGCCGCGCTGCTTGTCCTGGTGACCGGGGTGGCGCTGGTTGGTTTCCTGGCGAGCCGGAATTTTACGATAGATGATGGGCTGGCCGCGTTGGGTACAGAACTGCCGGAAGGCGCGGCGGATGTCCAGTTTGCAACTCAGACCAGACCGACCCGTATCTTCTGGTTGCGCTTCAGCCTCGAATCAGAGAAGGCAGCGGCGGCATTCTGGGAGCAGGCGGGGATTGTGACGCCACAGGACGGTTTTACGCCGTTTCCCCAGCCAAATCCTTACGAAGCTGAATTCACGTGGTGGCAGCCTTTCGTGACTGTCTACAGCGGCAGTTATACCAACACCGGCTCGTATATTATTGAAGTGCTGGTTGATCGTTCTGGTGCGCCAGGGGTTATCGTATATCTGCGAGCCTATGCGCTGTGACTTCAGCGGCGCTGCCCGTGCGCATTCCGCACCCAGCCATGCTGGATAGCCCGCGCTTCCTCAACCGAGATAAAGGCCTCTGGCTCAACTTCACGGACAGCCTTCATCATGTCGCCCACTTCGCGCCGCATCAATACACAGCGGAGCATGGTGACCGTCCCATCGCGGCCTTCGCCCAACGTTTCGGTTACGCCGAATCCGGCATCGCGCAGCGCCAGCGCAATCTCATGCCCTTTGGTGACACTGATGACGGTGGCGGTCACATAGCTGGTGATAAACCGGGCTTCAATCGCCATCCCCACGTAGCTGCCCACCGCGAATCCGCCGCAGTAAGCCATCAGGTTGAGGATATTGGACAGGTCTTTGACGACATTGGCGATGACCACCGCGAAGATGAGCGCCTCAATAAATGCCAGCACCGCAGCCAGGAAACGCTGCTGGCGGGTGATAATGACAATCCTCACCGTCCCCATCGCGTTGTTTAAGACCCGCAGGGCGAAAATCCCCAACGCTAAGAGAATGCCATCCAGTGTAATGACCATGTTTGAATCCTCTCCGCAAGGCTACAGGGTAAAATGTGTCGCACCGCACCGGTGGATTATCCAGTGGTATATTACTGAGTTTATTGGTTGTGTGGCTGTCGCCTGAGAATGTAGTTACGGGTGAACCAGGTGCGGGCATCCTTATCTTCATACGGAATCTTAAGTTCGTTGAGCCACAATTCATAATCAAGCCAGCGCTGCATGTGTGCTTCTTTATGGGCATCCGGCACATGTTTATGAATGCCCTTCATGCGTGTATTAAAGGATTTAACCTCTGTGATGACTAGTCCGGCAGTGTCCAGCATCAACCGAAAATCGGCTTCAGGCACGAACCGCTGGTAATAGCGTTCCATACCGAGGGGGGCAATCAGGGGACCGATGATGTTTTTCGCGGCTTCTTTCAGTGTGGCCGGGGCCATGAAATGCCCGGCATCGTAATTGATGAGGAAATAACTGTCATCATGCATACAATTGACCACACTATCAAGGTACTTCTGGCGGCGGTAGACATGCTCAAATACACTGAATGAGAGTACAACATCAAAGGGGCTATCCACCAACCGCCCCATCATGTCATAAGCATAATCATTGATAATGGTCGCTTTGAAACCCTCCAGGTTGCGCTGTGCTGTTACACAGGCCGCCGGGTTGGGTTCGATTCCCGTGTATGTTACGCCCGGATAGCGGCGAAGAAGTTCGATAAAATTGGCTGCCCGACCACATCCTGCATCCAGAATGCGAATGGATTCCCCTTTTTGTTGAATAATCTGTTCGATCCAGTTCAGACAATAGAGTTTCGCAGTGTTCCCGCTGGTGAGCAGCGACATAAGATGTTTATCCTCCGTGTGGGGTGGTATCGCGGATAATCAGATCGTCAAAGTCGGCAGTCGTACCGCTTTCCACACCCAGCGCCAGGGTGCCGCCTAACGCCTCGACGCCATCCAGCGCCAGCACGAAGTTGCCGTTGGCGAAAAACGCCAGCCGGTCTCCATAGGTGATGGCTGTCAGGTTGATCCATTCCGGCAGGGCGCCAGTTTCAGACCCCGGCACCGGCCCTTCGTAGTAGACGACTCGCTGGGTAGCGCTCACATAGTGCACTACGACATTAGTCGAACCATCGGCAAACCGTTGCAGCTCCAGCCGGTAGCCATGCACGTCTGCGCCGGTAACACTCAGCGTTGAGCGCACACCGAGCCAGGCTGTCCCTGCCCCGGCAGGGAAGCGCACGTCCGTGCGGACATAGAGATCGGTGGAGTCGCTGAAATTACGGGTATCCTGCCCCGCCCCGAACATGGCTGTGCCGATGTTATCCCGGAACATGCGGAAGGTCATCCGGCCTTCATGGGTGATCCGCAGGAAGCGCTGGTGGTCGGCGGAGGCGGCGTCGGTCAGGTACTGCCCCGGCGCACCCAGGCCATCGCGCCACCAGACATCCGTACGGAACTCGTCGGAGAAATCTTCGGTCAGGTCGCTGCGCAGTTCCCGGAAGTCCCGCGCCAGCACCTCCCGCTGAAGTTCATAGGCGAACCGCGCCCCCTCATTCCGGCTGGCGGCAGCCTCGGTTATCAGGCAGTCATCCAGGTTCAGGATGTCGCCGCGTTTGGTGCGGAACTCAATCGTCCCGGCAGATGGGGAATTGGGCAGCGATTCTTCAAAACGGCTGACCCCATCACGGTAGATTTCCAGCCTGTCGCCAATGAATGAAATGTTGACATCTTCCCATCGGTTGCGGTTGTAGAAATTGGGTATCTGGCGGCTGGTGACCACACTGCCCGCCCCATCCAGGTGCGACAGCGTCAGATTTCCGGCGTTCATCTCGAACAGGAGCGAACCCCCGGCATTCTTGCGAATTTCGAGCTGGTAACCGCCCTGCGCCGACTGGATACGGCAGGAAAGCGCCATATCGCGGATGGGCTGCATGATCGGGTTGAGCGTGACCTCATCGCGCATATCAATGTACTGGTTGCCGTTATTTTCGGTTCTGGTGGTTGTCAGCGTGGTGCTGGTAGTCTGCCAGGTACGCGGCAGGCTCGATATTTCAAAATGGTCGCTGGCGGCCTCGGCACGCTGCATGACGATGTTATCGAAGCGTACCTCACGGAAGGCACTGTTGGTTTGCAGCAGGATTTGTCCCGCGCCCAACTGCGGCGAAATCGTGTCGTTGCCGGAAACAAGTAACTGCCGGTCAAGGTAGACGAAAATCCGATTGCCTTCCACCCAGATTGTCAGGTCATACCATTGGTTAGCCTGGATGGGGGCGCTGACCGCCCGCGTGACAAAGCGCTCCGTGCTGCTGTCGAAGATATTCGGTGTGGGGGCGTTGCGCTTGAGGCTCAGCAGGCCGGGCAGCACCTCTACCACATTATAGCCACCGGGGCAGCCATCACCGCCGCCACAGCGGAAGATCATCCGTGCCCCGCCGGACTGGGACGCCATGTTAAAGCTGAAGCTAATCACGATGTCACTGGCGGTTGATTCCAGCCATTCCGGTTGGCCGCGCCCCAGGATGACCAGCGGCTGATCCATTCGCGCCTGCCCGATCAGCACATTTTCGCCACCTTCCGGCACAACCTGCCAGAATTCCGGGTCAAAGTCCCAGTCATTGACCGGGCTGCCACTCTCGAAATCCGCCACATACGGCAGCCGCCCGGCGGGAATTGACGTGGGCGACGGTATCAACGTGGGGGTGAGGGCAAAGGTCGCGGTGGGCGATGGGGTGTTGGTCGGTGTGCCGCTTGGCGTGTTGGTGGCCGTTGGGGTGTCCGAAGGCGTACTGGTGGCCGTTGCCGTTGGTGTGCTGGTGGCCGTTGGGGTATCGGATGGGGTGTTGGTCGGCGTACTGGTCAAAGTATAGGTTGCAGTCGCAGTCGCCGTGGCTGTGTTGGTCGGGATAGGTGTTCTGGATGGTGTGTTTGTTGGTGCCAGCGCCACCGGGACATCACGCAGGTTGCCAAAGGCCGCCGCCGAAGCCGAAGAAGCTGCCAGCCACCCGACCATACCATCGGGCATAATCACCTGGAACCAACCGCCGTCTTCGCTGATGCCGATCAAAATCAGTTCCTCATCGGCATCCACATTGCCCAGGACGGCGTATTGTGTCCCTGGCCCGGTTCGCACGACCACGCTCCGCAGCGCCTGAACAACCGGAGTCGCCGGAGTCGGTGAATTGGTCGCGGTGGGCGTATTGGTGAACGTGGGCGTGGGTGTGTTAGAGGGTGTGGTTGTGGCGGTGGGCGTGCTGGTAGGCGTATTCGTTTTAGTGGGCGTGGGCGTATCGGTATCGGTGGGCGTGTCTGTCGCTGTGAGCGTTGGCGCGCTGGTATCGGTGAGTTCCGGCGTGTCAGTGTCCGCTGCTGTGCGGGTTGCCCCGGCCTGCGTGGGGCGGTCAGAGGGGACTATCCCTGCCTCCGCCGTATGAGTCTGTACGAGTCCGACGGCAATCGCTGTTTCCGTCATATCAGCGTCATTCCCGCCGCCACCGCCGAGCGCCAGGAGCGCCACTACGGCGATAATCACGACTGCGCCGATCCCTAGCAGCCAGACGGGCGGGCGAACGCCTTGCTGAATGGGGGTCGTCGAATCGGGCGCCCCGGTTGTTGCCATCGGGCCGCTGGGGGTGCGCATGGTCGGCGCGTCGTCGTCGGCATTGGGTTTGCGGCTGCCGCGTTCGGCGGCAAACTTCGCCATCGTTGCGTTGATTTCGTCCTTGTTTTCCTCACGTTTTTCCACCAGGACGTCAATGGTTTGCTGGGCGGCCATCCGCAACATGGTGGGCGTCGCGTTGATGTCCGCGTTCAGCGCAGTTGCCAGGGCGCTGGCGAAGGCTGCCGCCGATTGATAACGGTCATCCGGGTTTTTGGCGAGCGACTTCGCCAGTACCGCGTCTACATCAGAGGAAACGCCAGGGTCTACTTCGGAGGCGGCGGGGATTGGCTCGTTAAGGTGTTTAAGAATAACCGCCATCGGGGTATCGGCACTGTAAGGCAGATGCCCGGTAATCATCTCAAAGACCATCACGCCCAGCGAGTATATATCCGCCCGGCCATCCACATCGCCACCGATGCCTTGCTCTGGGGACATATACCCCGGCGTGCCGACGGTGTAGCCGGTCTGGGTCAATCCCTGGCCGCCCTCTGTCATGCGGGCGATCCCGAAGTCTGTCAGGAAGACGTTGCCATCGGCATCAATCATGATATTTGAGGGCTTGATGTCACGATGGACGACGTTCTGACGGTGGGCATAGTCCAGCGCGGCAGCGATCTGCCGCACCATGTAGGCTACCTCATCAGGCGGCAGCTTACCCCGTTCCAGCACGTCTTTGAGCGTGCCGCTTTCGAGGTAGCGCATGACAATATAGGGCGGGTCATGCGCCCCGTCGTAGTCGTATATCGGGAGTAGATGAGGATGTTCCAATCGGGCGACCAATCGGGCTTCTCGCTGGAAGCGTTCGAGCCCCTGTTGGTCGGCGGCAATCGAGCGGTGGATAACCTTGACGGCTACATACCGCCCCACATTGGGCTGGTAGGCGCGGAAAACCGTCGCCATACCCCCCTTGCCGACTTCTTCGATGAGTTCGTATGCGCCAAGCCGGGTACCGATCATGAAATAATAACCTTAGTGTGGCAGCGTTATATCAGAACATTTTAACATACCACGCTGGACTGCGCACCTTAATTGAGTGATTTACTGGTGACTTGCAGTAATTGGTTTCAGCCTGCTCTTCACGCTGAGTGCAGGGGGTGATGAAGTGCAGGCTGAACAGGAAGGAGACCAGGAGTGAACGACTATTTCAAAGCGCAACTGGCGTCAAAACGCAGTACCATTGTTCCCACGATGTTGAAGGTGTAGCCGTCTTCATCATAATCTATGATGGCAACCGCCTCCTCTGGTGCGCCTTCAGCCAGTGCCGTTTCCCACAATTGTGTGAAGGTGCATTCCGGCATAGCCACAATCTCGCCAAAAGGATTGGTGGTGGGGCTTTCCACCTCTTTAATCATGCCCTGGTTGGTGTAGTTGTAGGTGGCGTTAAAACCGCCGCCCGTCTGTGTGACATGGCGCACTGCGCCGGGGCGGTAGGCCTCAATGGTAATCGGCTCATACCAGGGGCCGGTTGTCGAACCGCCCGCGCCGACAGGAGGAGCGTCCGCCGGGCGAGGCACTTCGCGCAGGAACGTGAACTCAACATAGGGTGAAGGCGTGTAGGTGGCGGTTAAATCCAATGTGCCATCCGAGCGCACATAATTGGCATGAATTGCCGCAAGTTGTGCGCCTTCACCGGCAAATGCCATCACCTCTGTGAGTGCGGCCAGGGGATCATACTGGCTGGGGTTTCCGCCAATAGCCCGCGATTCCGGCCCCAGATTGGTGGCTGTGCCGATCAGGCCGCCGATACCGCCCAGGTCACCCAGAGCGCCGGATACGGATGTCAGGATTACCGCTGCCAGGATTAACGGCAGGCCAACAGAAAACACGACTATCAACAGAATGCACCCCAAACCACGTTTCCGGGGTTGCTGGAACGTCAGAACCGGCTGTCCGGTTGAGAAGGCAACATAACCCGGCTGCTGTGGATTAAAATTGACCTGCTGGGGTGGTTGAGGCGGACTGAGGGGCTGTCCCTGGTTCATCTGTTGGGCGAGGAAATCATCAGACTTGCTGGAGTCATCATCTTGCTTATCCCATGCCATAACGACCTCCTGATGGATGCGAGAACGGTAACATAGGAGTCTAGCAGAATTTATCCCAAACGAGAAGCAGTCGGGTGATCTGCGACAGGGCAATCGCATCAAATTCACTCTATACAAAATAGCCTTTTCTGACCCCTCCCCAACCCTCCTTTGAGGGGACATGCGTCCCCGTCTCAGTCGCCGCAAACGGGGCGGACAACCCCTCCCCAGCCCTCCCCGCAAACGGGGCGGGAGTTGGTCAAACAGAACCAACAAGTCGCCCCTGCTGGCGGGGGAGATTTAGAGGGGGTAAAAAAGCCAGCAGTGTAAATCAAATTGAAATTCCCATTTTGATGCAATCGCCCTGTGATCTGCGGGGCGCACGAAACGAGTATGCCAGGGGAGTGCGCAGCTGCACCACCAGGGGGCAGGGGCCGAGTGTACGCAAACACGACGTTTTCCTTCTAACGCAGGCGTCCTGGGGGGAAATTATGCCCACTTGACAAAGCCTGAAAACTCACCTATTATATCAATGTTGATATATAAAGATTGTGGTATTCATGCTCAAGTTCGCGATTCTCGGATTTCTGAATTACCGGCCTTTGTCAGGGTATGACCTGGAGCAACAGCTTAGGGTTTCAACCGCGCATTTCTGGTACGCCGGTCTCAGCCAGATTTACATGACGCTCAAGAAGCTGGAAGCCGATGGTCTGGTGGTTTCCGAGGTGCAGGAGCAGGAAAAGCGCCCGGATAAGCGCATTTACACCATCACGGCAGACGGCAAGGCCGAATTCGGGGAATGGCTGGCGCAGCCGGTGAACAAAGTCGAACCAACCAAGAGTACCCTGCTGCTGAAGCTCTTCTTTGCTCGCCCCGTCGGCAGAGACGCGGTGCTCCACCAACTGCGGATGATGCTTCAGGCGTATCGGGGCAAGCTGACCGAATACACCGGGGGATTGCCCGCTGAAGCCAGCGAGATGCTCGCCAGCCAACCGGAACTACAGGACGATTCCATCATGTGGGGGATTGTGCAGGACTTCGGGATACGGTACGCCGAGATGGCTATCGCATGGCTGGAAGACGCGATTCATACAATAGAGACCCATTTTTCCGAGGATGTGTAAGCCAGGCAGGTGAGCGGTCAGCTCTTTTTTTTGCCTGGTTTACATATATCAATATTGATATATCAAAGTGAGGGTATAAACAATGGCAGCACAAAAACGAATTCTGGTCGTCGGCGGCACGGGCGCAATCGGGCGTCCGGTGGCGGAAGCACTGCAAAAAGCAGGTTATGCGGTATCTATCCTGACGCGCGACCCGGCCCGCGCCCGCATGAGCGGTATTTCCGGCGTGGATTATGTGCAGGGGGATGTCGCGGATGCGGATTCGCTGCGGGCGGCACTGCAAGGGTGCTACGGCGTGCATATCAGCCTGCAAAGCGTACAGTCGCCGGAGGAACAGGATCGCGTCCAGCACCAGGGCACGAAACGCATCGCCCAGATCGCCGCTGAGGTGGGCGTGCAGCACATCACCTATGTCTCCGGCCACCTGGTTTCGGAGCGGTTCGCCTATATCCCGGCGGAAAAAGCCAAGCTGGACGCGGAAAACGCGATCAAGGCCAGCGGAGTCCCGTATACCATCTTCCGCCCGACCTATTTCATAGACATCATGCCGCAGTTTGTGCAGAACGGGCGCATGAGCATCTTCGGCAAGCAACCACACCCGATTCACTTCCTGGCAGTGGCGGACTTTGCGAAGTTTATCGTGGCGGCCTACAGTGAACCGAAGGCTGTGAACCAGACCTTCTATGTGCGCGGCACGCAGGCGATGACCTTCGCGGACGCCTTCGAGATGTACCGGCAGGCGGTAGACCCGGCGATCCAGGTCTCGGTTGCGCCATTCTGGCTGGCGGGCATCATCAACCGGATGGTGCTCAAAGGGGAGCTAACGGAAATCCTGGCACTGCTGCGGGCAACAAGCCAGGTCGGGGAAATCGGGGATTATGCTCCGGCGGAACAGGTCTTCGGGTCGGCGCCGACAACCGTTGAGTCGTGGCTGCGCCGCCAACCAGCCTGAGCCAGGAATCACACACTATCCCGGCGGGAAGTAGTTAATCTCCGCCGGGACAGGCGTCAGGATATAGGCGGTGACGTTGCGCGACCACGAGACCCAGTTCTCATCATCGTACCCCAGGTCAATCCAGCGCGTTGAGTGGCGCGTTGCGCCGGTGTCGGCGGCCAACCCGACGCCGTAGCCCTCGACATAGATTTCCGTGCCATAGGGGATCAGGCGCGGGTCAATAGCGACGATGCCTTTGGTCAGTACCCGTCCGGTAGCGGTGATGTTGTCGCCCCCCAGAGCGGCGGGGTGGTAGCTGGTGGCATACAGACGCAGCACGCGCCAGTATTCGCGCGGGCCTTCGGGGGTATCCACCGTGCGGATTACGACATTCGTGCCATACGAGATGATCTCGTTCACCGGTTCCAGCAGCACGACGGCGCTTTCCGGCGTCTCACTGACGACGATGCCGTTTTCCAGGCGCTGGCGGGTGTTGGCCTGTAGAACGCCGTTCTGCCCGGCTTGCAGCACGGTAATCTGGTCAAGTTCGGCGTTGGGGTCGGCCTGGTAAATCGTCTCGTAGGGGATCGTTTCCTGGTTGGGGATGATCTGCTCCGTCACCCGGATAACACGTATCGTCATGCCGGGAATCAGCGGGCTGGTTTCATCCGGTATGGCGTAGTCCAGCCCCGCCAACCCGACCTGTGCCGCCGCCAGCGCATCGGCGACGGTTTCCCCCTGGGTGCGGGTTGTCAGTGTCACCCCATCAGCCTCAATCGAAACTGGCTGGGAACGAGTAATCGTGACGGTCATATCCCGTGTAACCGGCGTATGGACATCGGGCGTGACCGTATCGGCCAGGTAGAGCGTGATTCCGGCCTCGAAGAGCGCCTCGCCAACGGTATCTAACGTGGTTTCAACGGTGATAAGCTGGTCGGCATCGGAGATATGCACCGGCATGGCCCGCCGCACTGTGATACGAGTCGCCGGGACCGGCCAGATGAGCATATTCGAGAGGGTTGTTTCCGTGCCATCCACCCATACCCGATCCGCCGCCGCCAGTTCTACACCGGCGCTTTTGAGGATGTCGAGCGGGTTGGTGAACAGGGTGCGGAACTCCCGGTCCTGGTCATCGTCCGTGACCACCACCGTCCGCGCTCGCTGGATGGTAATCACCTGACCCGACTCAAGGGCAGTATCCTCCCCCTGCGAAAGGACATCGCCTTCAGCCAGCCTCAGGTTGAGTTCGCGCAGCACGTCCGCGACGGTCAGCGCGTAGGTGTCAATCTGGTAAGCAGTGCCAGCGTCAATGACGGTGATGGGGGTGGGGGCAGGGGGCTGAATGATGACGACAAGTAAGGCTGCCGCGCACACCAGTACACACCCGACCAGCAGCGCAGCGCCTATGCCAGCGGCCAGCCACCAGCGGAACGTAAAACGCCGCCAGGGGGCGGAAGGGACGTATACATCGGGTGGAGTAACCATGTGAGCCATTGTATCCAGGGGCGGGGAGAAAGAAAAGAGTTGTTACCCCTTCGCTCAGGCCAGGCACCCCTGCGGCACCCAGGAATAACTCCTTAGTGCTGCTTCCTTCCGGCCCTGACACGGTTCGGAGGTCCTGCCGCGCAGGACCCGGTCTGAGCGAACCGGCAACAACCCTTCATTTATATCTGGATTTTAATGGCCGGGGCGCGGTTTGTCAAACCTCGATCATGTTCGAGACATGGTTTTTCAAAGATACCAGACACTTACTGACCGCGTGCTGGCATCCTGCTCAATGATTGACCCTGTATGACCTTTTCTGCTTGCCAGGGAAACACTTCTGTGCTATTCTGCCCGTCATCGCGCAAAGATAAGTGGAAAGGAAACGTGAACAATGCCGTCCATCAAACTGACCACACTGACTATCAAGACAGGCCCATCTGTCGTGCATGGCGTGCAGGTGGCATCCAGAGCCGGTTAGACAGCTCCCGATGAAACGGGTTTGCGCGCATCGCCCGAACCCGCCCCGGTAATCTCTGGATACAATGCCCCGTTGGTCATGTTTCTCCTGTAAGTGAATGTCTGATCCGGTGGGCCTGACGACCTCTCGTGATGAGGTGGTAGTGCGCTGCCCGGTGACCTTCCGAACAATTTCAACACGTCTCACCGACCTTGTTGTTACTGCCTCTGATCGCTCAGCAGATACTGTTGCATCTCGTATAACCAGCCCGACTAACCGGGTCAGAGCTAAAGGACACTCATGGTCGAATCCAACGTGCAGTCTGGGCGTGTCAGGAAGTTTCTATCATATTACAGACCTTATCTGCGCCTGTTTTTCGCAGACATGGCCTGTGCATTTGTGGTATCCGCAACGGCGTTACTCCTCCCTTTAGGCGCCCGGCACATCACGCAAAACGTATTGCAGGCAAATCCGGGCGATGCGCTTGACCAGATCATCGTGGTGGGCATCGTCATGCTTGGGCTGGTGGTCATCCAGACTCTGAGCAATATGTTTGTGGATTATCAGGGCCACGTGATGGGCGCGATGATGGAAAGCGACATGCGGAGCGACCTGTTCGAGCATTATCAAAAGTTGTCATTCCGATTCTACGATGAACAGCAGACCGGCCAGTTGATGTCCCGCGTCACCAATGATCTGTTCTGGCTTTCCGAATTGTATCATCACGGCCCGGAAGACCTGGCTATCGCTCTGCTGAAGTTTGGCGGCGTCTTTGTCATTCTGATGCATATCAACATGACACTGACACTCATCATCTTTCTCTTTTTGCCGATCATGTCGGTTTATACCTTTTACTTCAACAAAAGGATGAATCGGGCTTTAATGCGGAGCAAGGAACGTATTGGCGACATCAATTCTCAGGTTGAAGACACGCTCTCCGGTATCCGCGTTGTCAAGTCATTTACTAACGAACGTATTGAGAAGCAGAAGTTCGCTTACGAAAACGCCCGGTTTGTGGAGAGCAGAAGAGCCGGCTATCAGAGCGAGGCTTACTTTTCCGCCGGTATGAACGCTTTCACGCAGATTTTCACGATTGCTGTGATTATCTTCGGCGGGATAGGGATTGTGAACGCCTCCCTGGACTTAGCTGATCTGCTGACCTTCCTGCTGTATGCAGGCAACCTCACCGAACCAATTCAGAGAGCGGTTAATTTTGCGCGGTTGTACCAGGAAGGCATCACCGGTTTCAACCGGTTTATGGAGGTTATGGAGGTAGCGCCAGATATTCAGGACTCGCCGGGCGCTGTTGAACTGACGGATGTACAGGGCAATGTGGTATTCCAGGATGTCAGTTTTAAATATAGTGAGAATCAGAGTTATGTCCTTAAGAATATCTCGCTGAACATCTGTGTGGGTGAATATGTCGCCCTGGTCGGGACTTCTGGCGTTGGCAAAACCACCCTGTGTACCCTGATTCCACGCTTTTACGAAGTCACCGGGGGTGAAATTCTGCTGGATGGCAGAAATATCAGGGATATTCGGCTGCATTCCTTACGGAGCAATATCGGCATCGTCCAGCAGGATGTTTATTTGTTTGCCGGGACCGTTGCGGACAATATCCGCTATGGAAAACCTGATGCCAACCGCGAAGAAATCATCGAGGCCGCCAGGAAAGCCAACGCGCATGACTTTGTAATGTCATTGCCGGATGGATACGATACGGACATCGGGCAGCGGGGCGTCAAACTCTCCGGCGGACAAAAACAGCGCCTGAGTATTGCCCGCGTCTTTCTGAAAAATCCCCCGATCATCATCTTTGATGAGGCGACCAGCGCGCTCGATAATGAAAGTGAAAAAGCGGTGCGGGACTCAATGGAGAGGCTGATGGCTGACCGCACGATGCTGGTCATCGCGCATCGTTTATCAACGGTCAGAAATGCCCATAGAATTATTGTATTGACGGATAACGGCATTGATGAACAGGGGACACATGATGAGTTAATCGCCCGGAATGGCACATACGCAAATCTGTACCACATGCAGCTCAGGATGTAGAAGCCGGGGATGCTGCCCTGGCTTCCCTGAAGGCTCGTTCCGGCTGAGTCGCCCGCTTGCCCTGTGCGATTTTCCGCATACGGTTTATACTTAGTTTGTGCTGAACCAGTCAAACAAGAGGACAATCACCATGCGAAAAATCGGCTTGATTGCTTTACTCCTGGGCGTTTTGCTCCTGGCCGCGTGCCAGGTTGTCCCTGCTACCGGCGATACTGCCAGTGACCCGGAGGCTGTGCAGCAGTTTCTTGTCACCATCCCCGGTTACACCGCCACCGAAGCGACCAATGTCACCGAGGCGCTGACGCAGGCTGGTGTGGGCGCGTCATTGATCGGGGGCAACCTGCCGCTGGCCGGTATGATCGCCAAACTCGATAACATGATCCAGTGTTACCGCGATGTTGGTGCCCTTTCGGCGCGGGTATACACCGAAACCACACCCGCCAGCGCGATCCCCAAGGTGGGTGCAATTGCCGTCATCAACGAGACGCGCCTGGGGCGTAACCTGGTCGCCTGTGCCCTGAATACCGCGTCGGGTGGTGCGATTCAAGCGCAGTCTGCCGATCCCCAGCCATGCGGAGGTTCGGGCAGCATTGAGGTGAACGGGGAGAAGATTTCCTATGTGTATGGCGCGACGGCGCCGGAACTGTGTGTCGCGTTTCAGCAGCCATTTAACCGGTAAAGGGGCGAGCCGTGCAAGGGATTATTAGAGGGCTGCAACGAGTCATCCAGGATATTCTGGCCGGGCGTAACATTGAGTCGTATGTCGTCACAATCCTCGCCCTGGTTCTGGCGGTAGCCGGAGTCGTGGATGATGCGATCCCCGAAAACTGGAAAATGGCGACCATTCTGGCGGCGCTGGCGCTGCTGGTCTTCAATACGACCCGGCCCGAAACGGACATTGTTGACCTGGACGCCGTGTTGCAGGATCGTGACGATTTTGGCGCCTTCCACGATATGATCCGTGATGCGCGGGAACTCTGGATTTATGGCCCGACGGCCATCAATATCCTGCGTGATGTGGCCTATATCAAGCGTGAAATTCTGGATCGGGGCGGGATGGTACGGGTACTGACGCAGGATATCGGCAACAAGGAAGGCATGTCTTTCCTGCATGACCAGATTGACCAGACCACTGACCTGGAAAACAGCCTGCGGATGTCTATGGACATCCTCAAGAATGCCTCTCGCTGGGGGCTGATCGAATACCGTGTGCTGCCCTATTGCCCCGGTTTCAGCCTCGTGATTGTGGACCCTAATCACGGGAGCAAAGGGCGCATGGTGCTGGAAGTGCTGGGCTTCCGTAATGACCTGGTTGCAGACCGGATGCACATGGAAATCACGCCTGACCAATCGCAGCACTGGTTTGAGCACTGGGTCAAGCAGTATGAGGTGATGTGGGATGCCGGGTATCCCCCGCGTGAAAACGGGCAGCAGGGGCAGTAATGATTGAGTTCGCCTGCCATACCTGGGCTTTTAACGACCTGACTTTACCGGAGGCGCTGGGGACGATTGCGCGGATGGGATTTCGCTACGTGGATATTGGCAGCGGCCCCAGCCTGAACGCCCCCCGCGCCGCCGAAAATCCCCGCCAGGCGGCGGCGGACATCCTGGATGACCTTGAACTGTTTAACCTGAAGCTGAGTGATCTTTACCTGATGCTGCCGCGCATTTCACTGGCGGACGAAGCCCGGCAGAGCAAGGAGTTGGAACTCTTTAAGGCGCTGATTCCCTTCGCGGTGGCGCTGGGCACGCCGGGGATAACGCTCTCGCCGGGGCTGGCGCATCCTGCCGAGGATGAGGAAGCGCATGATCGCACGGTTGTGGCCCTGCGTGAGATGGTGAAGGCAGGGCAGACGGCAGGACTGGCTGTGAGCATCGAGCCGCACCTTGATTCGATGGCGCAGACGCCGGACGCGGCATTGAAATTCATCAAGGATGTGCCGGGGTTGCAGTTGACACTCGACTGGGCGCACATGATCTGCCAGGACATTTTTCATGACGACATCATCAAACTGCTGCCCCACACGCGCCATATTCAGATCCGGCAGGCGGCACGGGAGCAACTGCAAGTTCCGTTTGCACGGGGGCGGATTGATACCGGGCGGGTGATGGAATCCCTGATTGTGCTGGCCGGCTATGATGGCGTGGTGTGCATCGAATATATGAACACGCCCGGTTGGCATGGCATGGAGACGGTGAATCCGGTTATCGAATGCGCGGCCATGCGCGATGCGCTGCGGGATGCCCGCGATAAGATTGAAGGCTAACGCTTATCGTCCCCGCCCGTTACGGGCGTCGAGCGGAAGAGCAGCGTGACGAACAGCAGCCCCGCGAGACTAATAAATGCCCCCGGCCACAACCACCAGGGCTGGTAGGTTAAGATCACCATGCTTGCCCCTTCTGGCACGGCGATGGCCTGGAACGCGCCGTTTGCCCGGTGAATCGCTGTTGGTTGGCCGTCTATGGTGGCCTCCCAGCCGGGGTAGTCGGTCTGCGCCAGCACCAGCCAGCCCTCGCCCGCAGTATCTACCGGGATTGTGATCGTGCTGCCGCCGTACTGTGGCGCCAGGAAGTGCGGCGGAGTCGCCTCCGTTGGCAAGGGTAAGCAGTCGCCGTCGCCAATCAGGTTGACCTGCGCGAGGGGCCCCCAGTCCGGGCGTAAGAGCATGTCCGCTAACGATGTGCCTTCAGGATGCCAGCAGGCAGACTCGACCATCCAGGCAGTACCCGCCGGTTGTTGCAGCCTTTCCATTTCGTCCGGCGCGGTGTACACCGCTTCTACCCCGGCGGCCTGAAGCAGCGTGTCACGGAAATTCGGCGCAGCCTCAATGAGATCGGTGTAGGCGGCGAAGTGCCCGGCTAACAGCGGGTCGAAATTATTCAGCAGCGGGCGGCGATCCAGCAAATTGAGGTTGGGCAATCCACTCCCCCGGTAATCATCAATCCGGCTGGCGGCGACGCGGTAATCATCGAGCGGCAGGAAGGCATCCGCCCCCTCAAACATGGCGGCAGTCAGTGCGGATTCCTCCCAGTAGGCGCGGGGTGTGCTGTCCCCGGCACGAGGTGTATAGAAAGATGCCGGGGCAACCGGGTTCAGCCCCTGCGCCGCGTAACCCAGGTCGGACGCCACCACAACCAGCACGGCCAGCATCCACAGGCTGTAGCGGCGGCTCTCCTGATCGTGCGGTTGGAGCAGCGTCAGGATACCGGCCAGCGCCCCGAACACGCCGGTATAGGTGATCGCCTGGATGAACACGCGCACGCCATCATTCCCGGCGACATCCGGCGGCAGGAAGTTGGGCGCAATCCATGCCAGCAGCGCCGCCCCGATGCCGCCCGCAGTAGCCAACCGGGTGCCGAAGAACAGCCATTTTCCCCGCCCCCAAGCGCCCGCGCCGATCCCGGCCAGTACCGAGAGGCCGAATACCGTCCACAGGTGCCACCGTACCGGCGCCTGGAACAGTTTAAACGTTGGAATATTGTCATAAAAGAAAGGGAAAATTGGGGAATTTTTGCCCAGCGCGAAGATGAACGCCACCACAACCACCGCTAACCACAGCGGGACGCTGGCGAAACAGGCCGGACGCTCCCGCCGCCGCAGCTTGCCGCTTAGCCATACCACGAAGGCCGCTCCCGCTGCGATCAGGGGCAGCAGGCCGATATATACCGCATCCTCGAAGAACGCCCCTTCGGTCACATAGCTGCCGTCGGCGGGGCTGCCGAAAATGTTATAGGACAGCAGGTTCAGCGCCCGTAACGGGCTGTAGCTGAAGTTCATGGCAAAGTCGTAACCTACGCCGTTTGACCGCTGCGACTGTACCAGCAGTTCCGCCGTCGCAAAAAGCTGTAGCGCCGCCACCGCCGCCCCCAGCGCCAGCCCGGCAGCCAGCAGCGCCGCCGCCCGCCGGTTCAGGGGGCGGTGGGAGATGAACCACCACAGCGCGAACACGCCAATCAGCAGCAGGCTGTACCAGCTTGTCTGGGCGTGTCCCGCCAGCAGTTGCAGCGCGGAAAAAGCCGCCAGCCATGCCATGCTCCGGCGGTTCGGGCGCGAGACGACGCCCAGGACTGCCCACAACAGCCAGGGCAGCCAGGCCGCCGCGCTAATTATCGGATAGGTGCCCAGGCGGGCGACCAGGTAGCTCGTCAGGCCGAAGGCTAACGCACTGATCCCTTGTCCCAACGGCGGCACGCCCAACCGCCCGGTGAAGCGCCACATGCCCCACCCGGCGATGAACAGGTGCAGCGCAGCCGTGATGCTCATCGCGCTCGCCAGCGGCAGGAAGAACCCCGGCCAGTTGAGCGGGTAGAGCAGGCCGGACTGATAATTCGCCAGCAGCGGCGCTCCCGCCCCGTTATACGGATTCCACAGCGGAAGCTGCCCGGCACGCAGCAGTTCCCAGGCGTATTCACGCCAGGGGTAAAACTGGAGCGAAGGCAGCCCCCAGAAAAACACATCCCCCAGCAGCAGGCGGTAAAAGACGACGGCTAACGCCCCGGCCAGCACGACCAGCGGCCAGCGAAAAGAGGTACGGGAAGTCATCATTCGCGTCCTTTACTTTTGAAAATGAGCAGTACTGCCATAGTGACGAAAAACCCTATCCCGGAAACCAGCGCGACAATAAAAGTGATGTTATTCAGATCGGCAATTGCCTTGTCATCGGGCAGCCCCGGCCAACCGGACGGCCAGATTCCCTCGGCGGCTGGTGCGGGCGTATAGTCCCGGTTGCGGTAAATATACACGCCGCCCACTGTATCCACGTACTCCAGCCGGTCACCGGCCATCGGGTAGGCCGCCACAATATGGCTGACATCCCATTCCGCCAAGACCTGTGTATCCAGCACCGCGTCACGGTTTGCGTTGGAAAGATCGTTACCTGTGACATTGTTCAGCGGCGGCAGAATCACGCTGTAAGCATCTCCCGGCACGCCGCTCCCCTGGGCGATGGCCTGCGCGATGCCGGTCAACTGGAACGGGTCAATCCCACCGAAAAGCCGCAGCCCGTAGGCCGCCCCGACCTGCTGCTCTAAGCTGTAGGTAGGGGAATACACCCGCGCCGCGCCGTCGGCGGACAGGCGTTCCGCTAACGGCGCTTGTGCGGTTAGCCAGAAGTCTGGCCCCTGCCAGGTCACCCACTGCCGCCCTGTCCACAGGCTGTCAGCCAGCACGAGCAGCAGGAGCAGCAGCGCCAGCCGTTCGGGGCGCAGTCTGCCGTACAGTGCCAGCAGGAGGGTGAAACCCAGCGCCATTCCGATCACCAGTGTGCTCAGCCCGGCGCTGGCGGGCAGTGGCAAAACGGCCACTGTCAGCCCGCCACATAGCGCCGCCACGCCGATTCCCCCCGCCGCTAAGAGACGGGGGATGAGAAGGGGGTTTTGAGGGGCGGTATCAACTGTTATTCCCGCATTTCTAGCCCTTTTACCCCCTCTAAATCTCCCCCGCCAGCGGGGGCGACTTATTTGCCCTGTTTGACCAGCTTTTTCCCCGTTTGCGGGGAGGGTTGGGGAGGGAGCAAAAGACACCACAAACCCCATCAAAGTATCCAGCCCGTGCCCGGCCAGCAGCGCGACGGCCAGTACGACGCCAAACCACGCCCGCGACGGCACGCGGAACCACAGCAGCCCCGGCACCAGCCGCACCAGCAGCGGCCACAGCGGGCCGTTCTCCCCCAGGGCATACAGCAGGCTGACGATCACCACGCCCGCCCAGAACGCGAAGCGGCGCGGTCTGTGAAATAACGCGATTCCGGCCAGCAGCAGAACGGGCAGACCAAGATAGGTGAGCGTTTCGACGTTGCCCTCATGGGCGGGCAGGATGAGTCCGGCGAGGTGGCCGGGTTCTAACGAGAACACCCCGGCATCCTCCGGCGTAAGAGTCGCCCGGTTGAGATAAGGCCGCCAGCCCAGCAGCGGCAGCAGTACCGAAGCGGTCAGCAGCAGGAACACCGGCACGACCAGCAGCCTCCCCAGGACATGCTGCCTGTCGCGCTTTTGCGCGATTCCCCACAGTTCATAGGCGGCGGCGATGCTCAGGGCGAACAGACTCAGGCGCACATCCGCCAGGAAAAGCAGCGCGGCGAAAACTGCCGTCCGCAGGTGCGCGTACAGGGATGAATCGCGCAGGCTCACCATCAGCCACGGCCACCACGCCAGCGCGTACACCAGGTCAAGATGCCCCGCGCCGAGATGTCCTAACGCCTTAGGCGCGAACATATACGCCGCCGCACTCAGCGCCGCCGCTTCCGGGCGCAGCCCTTCCGCCCGCGCCCAGCGCCACATGCCCCACCCGGCCAGCAGTAAATGCAGCCCGATCATGAGGTTCAGGTGGGATGCCGGGGAGAACAGGAGTGCCAACCACTGCGGTGGATAGGCGGTTTTATTCAGGGGATTCGCGGCGAACGGCCCCCCGGCCATGATGGTTTCCTGCCAGACCGGAAACTGTGAATAACCCCACGCCTGGCGCAGATGGAATGCCGCCGGCCAGTGGGAAATAGCGGCATCGGAGTAGGGCGTACCAGGGATAAAGGGCAGGCCATCCCCGCGCCAGCCGACCAGCAGCAGGAAGGCCGCCCCGGCCAGGCTGAAAATCAACTTATGGCGCATACACCAGCACACTGCCGAAGCGTGCCAACATACGCAGCCCGTCGGCACACGCTGCTGTGCCCAGCGCCCGCTCTTGCGGCCCGACCAGGACATAATTCACCTGGTATTGGCTGGTATGCAGCAGACTGTCACAGTCTTCTGATGAGAGGCTGCCACTGTACCAGGCGAGTACCGCCGCTTCCCGTTCGGCAGCCTGCATTGTCTCGTATGGGTGGCCGTAGACGACCTGCCCACCCGTCCAGCCCGGCAGCCAGGCGCTCACATTGGGCGAGGCCAGTACGACAAAGCGACCGTGATTGCTGCTCTCCATCCAGTCAAAAACCGCCCGGTAATCCTGCTCCAGGAACAGGTTGTTATTCTGGTCAGGCTGGCCGCTGAGAATAGGCAGCAGCGGCGCGACCAGGACAAACACCTGGCTGACGGCGATGAATGGCACGACCACCGCTGCCAGCCGGTAACGCCAGGGGCGGCTGATACGTTGGAACCAGAAGTCTTCCAGCGCCCGTGTTGCGAAATATGCTACCGGGATCATCATCCCAGCCGAGAAACGCCGCTGTACGCTTGTCGGGAAGTACACCAGGATCACGATGGCGATCAACCACAGCAGCATGATCTGGTCGCCGTCAGGCTCAAAGCGGCGCACTGCCCGGTATAACCCCGGCAGCGCGATAATCAGTGGCAGCCCCAGGCCAACCAGCATATACAATGGCGGGGGAGCCGGGGTTACGTTTTGCCGGCTCCATTCCACGATGATTGGATTGTCCGTCAGGATCAGGGCATAGTACACCATGACCGGCAGTACCGGCAGCGCCACCATGAGTCCCCAGCGGAGTTCATCCATATAAAAGCGGCGTGCTATCCACCAGTGCCAGAGGACATACATGCCCACTGCCGCCAGAAACGGGAGGAGCGCCTGGGGATAGAGAACGGCGATCCCCAGGCTGACCAGTGCCGCCGTGAGACCCCCGTTTTTCACGTTGGGGCGCATATTCACCCCCGGACGGAACGCCTGCACAATCACGCTGGCTAACAGCGCCAGGCACGCCAGAGTCAGTGGGAAGTGGACATTCACCGCGCTGCTGTAGAGCGGGAACATCTCCGGTATCGTCAGGTCGGGGAAACGGGTATCGCCGGTCAAAGTGCCGAATAACCACCCGAATCCCGCGCCAACTCCGATCAGCACAAAGAATATCCGGCGGGTGCGAATCCGCGTCCAGATTGTTGCCCCCAGGTGATAGAGCGCCATATACATCATCAGCGTAGCAACCACCCGCGCCGCGTGGAACAGCGCAATCGGGGAGATCCGTGTCAGCCGCGCCAGGTGGCCTAAAGCCGGATAGATAATCTGAAGAAAAGCCCCATTCTGCACTTCGGGCGTGTGCAAGAACCGTACCAGCCAACTGCCTTGTGTTCCCTGGAACATCTTTGCGAGATAGGTTGCGCCATCACGATAGTTGTTGAGCACTCCCATAAACTGCCACTGTGTGCCAACCCCACTGATCGCCACCCATAAAAAGGGTAGAAACACGAGCAGCGCCAGCCCACTACTGACCACGATCACCCATCGCCATTCGGCAGGTGTGATATAAACGGAATCTTGCTTCTGCACGGATCACCCCCCGGCCTTGACCGCTTGTGTGTGGATTCCTGCGCGGTGTATAATCAACATGAAATATGTCTCAAAAAGTATCCGACGCAGGCGTTGTATTCTGGAAAAATCCCAGGTTATTCACAGGTCGTCTCATAGCCAACATATATCAGTTAGGCGTTTTAGACAATTGTGATATGCTAACCAGCACTTATATCCTATAGATGATTGCTGTCCGCGTCTGGGAATAAAACACAGTTGATGTACGTGGCGGCACAGCGTATATGTCAGCATAGAATAATCCGACAAGACTGCCTTCATTGTACCCACTGCCGGGCAGGGGGCGCTAGCAAAGAGATGAACCATTCATCATGATTGAACTAGAAACGCTCTATCGCATTCAGGAAATAGAACTGGAAATTCTGGCCGGCCTCAGGCGCTTGAAGGAAATCACGGCGGCCCTGCAGGAGAACGAGGCGCTGATGAACGCCCAGGCTGCCCTGGATAGCGCGCAGCAGCGGGTCGCCCCGCTCCAATCCCAATCGCGCAACCTGGAGTTAGAGATTCAATCCAATCGGGACAAGGCCAGAGGCGCAGAAGACCGGCTCTATAGTGGCAGTGTCAAAAACCCGAAAGAACTCCAGGACATCCAGAACGAAATCGCCTCTTTAAAGAAGCGTCACAGCGAACTGGAAGACCATCTTCTGGAATCTATGGTGGCACTAGAGGAGGCTGAGGCCGCGTTGAGCGAGGCACAGACGCACCTGAACGTGGTGACGGCATCATTTACGGCGGAACACGGCCAGTTGATTGAGGAACGTGACAGGCTTAAGGCGCGTGATACTGTGCTGCGCCAGGATCGTGAGCAGCGGCGTGCCGGGGCCAAGCCGGACTTGCTAAAGTTGTATGACGATCTGCGCCCGCGCAAGAACAACCAGCCGATTGCTCTGCTGACGGGCAGTTCATGTTCGGTGTGCGGTGTGGAGCAGAATCGCATCGTAGCGGATGCTGCCCGGCGGCGGCATGAAATCGTCTACTGTATCAGTTGTGAACGCATTTTGTACGCACGCTGAGGTTAATTATGGGCTTTGATGTTGAGAATTTCGGATTAGGACTGCTCACCGGTTGGGTGACAGCTTATGGTGTATACCGCGCCCGTCACCGGATCAGCTCGGTGATGCGGGCGACCCGGCGGGGGGCAACCAGCGCCCAGGACTATGCCAAGCAGAGCGCTGACAGCCGTTATGTGAACGACCTGGTGAACTATGCCGAAACGCAGCATCTGGCCGGACGCTGGGTGAATCTCTCGCGCATCCTGATCGAGCCGCGTTTTATCGTAGCCCCGCCGTTTGTGGCTCCCCCGGATGACGAAGCCGAAATGGATGCTTATTCGGTTGTGCCGATCACGCCCGATTATCCGGCCTTGTACGCTCCATACAACATTCACACCCTGACGTTGGACGAACTCGGAACCGGGAGTCACGCACTGGCGATTCTGGGTAATCCTGGCAGTGGGCGCACTACAACGCTGCTGGCAATCGCCCTCAAGAGTCTGGGGCGGCTGCATCTGCCACCACCGCCGGACAAAGTGCAGGAGCGGCTGGATGCCGAAGAAAGGGCTTTGAGCGATAAGCAGCGTGCTGACCAGTTGGAGGAGCGCCGCACGGTTGAGCAGCGCGCCAGGGAACGCTTTGCCAAAGAGCAGGGCATCACCTTTGATGTGGATGAGGATACCGGAATACCATTGTTGAATCGCCTCATGCCGGTGTATCTCGATCTGGCCGACCTGGTGATTGATGTCGCTGTGACCGGCACTGAGCTTGACCCTGCCGAACCACTGGTGCAGGCTGTACAGCGGCAGGTGGGGCGGATCACCGCCAGCACGATCCCGCGTAACCTGTATAAGCGCCTGAACAGTGGCGGCCTGCTGCTGCTGCTGGATGGATACGACGATTTGCCGGAGAGCGAGCGCCGTCCGCGCCTGACATGGTTGCAGGAACTCATGCGCCAGTACCCGGATAACTTTTATATTGTGGCCGGGCCGCTCAATGGTTACGGGTTGCTTTCCCGCCTGTGCCTGACCCCGGTTTATCTGCGGGCGTGGGATGACGCCGACAGAGCGCTGGCGGTGGATCGTTGGGCGGCAGCCTGGCCGGAAATCGCAGGTAGCCGCCGGGAACGCGCCCCTGAGCCGGACGCGGAAGTCGTGGCACGCGCCCGAATCAATAACCGGGCGTTGTCCCCCTTTGATATGACGTTGAAAATCTGGGCGAATTTCGCTGAGGATACCCAGTTGAGCGGTGTTGAGGGCTGGCTGCGGGCTTATGTGAGCCGGATGCTGCCGGATGACCAGCCGTTGGCCGATACACTGTCACAGCTTACCCAGGCCGCCGCCTTACAGTTGGATGAAGGCGCTATCACCAGGGCGCGATTGGAAGCTCTGATGACCGGCGTTTCGGTATCAGATGTTGTGGCAGCGGCGGAATCCGAATCCGCTGATGAGGCCGAATCCGATGACGACAAGAAAGAGGCGGTCAGCGCCCAGGGTAAGTTCCTGGCAGCGTTACGACGTGCCGGGCTGCTGAAACGGTCTGCTGGCGGACGTTATCGTTTCCGTCATGGTCATCTCACGGCGTATCTCGCAAGTCTTGCGATGGGGCAGTTCGATGAACGCGCTTTGCTCACTAAGGCTGAACACCCGGCATGGCATCAGGCGGTAGCTTATGCCGCGCTGCATACGGACATTGAACCGGTAGTGCGGGCGCGGCTAAATGCGCCCCCGGACATCCGGCGTGACCATGTGCTGGCGATTGCCTACTGGCTGCATTATGCGCCGGGCAGCGTTTCCTGGCGTGTGGCGTATTTGAAGCACCTCGCGCTGCTTTTCGCTAACCCCAGCCAGTACGGGCTGGTGCGGGAACGGGTAGCGGCGGCGCTTATCCAGACTCGTGACCAGAGCGTCGGGCAGGTTTTCCTCAAGGCGATGTCCCATGACGACGCTGGTATCCGGCAGTTAGCCTGTATCGCAGTAGGCGCTGTGGGTACCCCTGAGGCGCTCAAAGGCCTGGAAAAACTACTGATGAATGACCCGGATGTCTATGTACAGATCGCGGGGGCGCTGGGATTGGGCGCGCTGGGGACGGAAGAGGCGCTCGTCGCACTGGTGGAGGCCTTCGCTACAGTAGAGGAGCACTTGCGCCAGGCGATTGCCGAAGTATTCGCCGGAATCCCGGATGAGGGTTATCCGATTCTCTACGACGCCATCCACGACGAGGATATGCTGCTGCGCCGGGCGGCGGTGTTCGGTATCCGGCGGCTGCGTTCACCCTGGGCCGTGACCACTATTCACCGCGCCTACCTGGAAGACGCGCAGTTCATTGTCCGTTCCGCCGCGCAGGTTGCGTTCCAGGAACGACAGGATAGCAGCAGTAAAGGCCCGCATCCCTACCCGATGGTAGAGTCGATTTCCTGGCTGCGCCGGTGGGTCAGTGAACGCGGCGAAATGCTGCCAGCAGGTGAAGGCGCGAACCTTGTACTGCTGCGGGCGTTGCAGGAGGGCGACGACGGTATCCGGCTGCTCTCGGCGGCGGCGCTGGGGCAGCTTGGCGTGGCGGCGAATACGAAACCGCTCTATACCGCGCTGCGTGACCGCCAACCGGAAGTACGCGAGGCGGCTTACCGGGCGCTGGCTGCGCTCCAGGGGCAAATGGGCATCCCGCTGCCAGCAGTGCAGTAGCGTTTGTTCACCACAAAGTTATCAACGAGGGGCTGCTGCTCCTCGTTTTTAGTTAGAGTGCTTCTGGTCTCAGGGAAGATTCCCTTCCTAGACGCCTCCTGGTGTCACCAGAACATTACTCGGTGATAAACACTCTTATCATGAGTAAAATCGCTTAAATCGCCTCGTAGCGCCAAAGAGGGGCGGTTTCGCCGCAGCGCGGCTGTCTCCGCCCGGTTTCCTATTCCTAACCCAAATCGTTGCACAAAAGCCGAACACGGGCATAATCGAGTCTAACGAACAGTGCCGTAACGTGGGTTTTGTTTTCCTGGCGTGTGTGGATAGATTGAGGTGTTGTTGTATGGATAACCTGACTGGAAAAGTCATCAAGGGCTATGAGCTGAAAGAGCAGCTCGGTGCGGGCGGCTTTGGCGCGGTATACCGGGCGTTCCAGGCCAGTGTCCGGCGTGAGGTCGCCATCAAGGTGATTTTGCCCCAGTATGCCAATCACCCCGATTTTATCCGGCGCTTTGAGGCCGAGGCTCAGATCGTCGCCCGGCTGGAACATCTGCACATTGTCCCGCTGTTCGACTACTGGCGCGAACCGGACAGCGCTTTCCTGGTGATGCGCCTGTTGCGCGGGGGCAGCCTGCGTTCTTCATTAAAACAGCAAGGCGCATGGAAAACGGAAGCCACCAGCCGCCTGCTCGATCAGATTGCCGGGGCGCTGACCGTTGCTCACCGGCATGGTGTTGTCCACCGTGACCTGAAGCCGGATAACATCTTGCTGGACGACGAGCAAAACGCCTACCTCGCCGACTTCGGCATCGCCAAAGACCTGGAAAACATGACCGGGATGGGTGACTTTGATGAAGCCGATGGTGTTGTCGGATCGCCGTCCTATCTGTCGCCGGAGCAGATCAAGCAAGAGCCGGTGACCGCGCTTTGCGATATTTACAGCCTGGGTATTGTGCTGTACGAAATACTGACCGGGTATCCGCCTTTTCATGGTCTCCCGGCATCCACGCTGCTGATGAAGCATTTGAGTGACCCTCTGCCGCACCTGCATGACCTCCGCCCGGACTTGCCCTACGATCTTCATGAGATCATTGAGAAAGCGACAGCCAAAGAGCCTGAGCAGCGCTATCCGAATGCGCTGGCGCTGGCGGCGGCCTTCCGGCGGGCATTGCAGGATGCGGATACGGAGGCGGATGAGACATTGACGCTGATCGGCGTGCCGGGGTTTACCGGAGACTTCGCTACGACGATGGGTACTCAGCAGTTAGACCTGGCCTGGGAGCCGGTCAACCCATATAAAGGGTTACGCGCGTTCCAGGAAGCCGATGCGGCGGATTTCTTCGGGCGAGGGGCGCTCACCAGTTTGCTGCTGGAACGGCTGAAGCCACAGTCGGACAACGAACGTTTCCTGGCAGTCGTCGGCCCCAGCGGCAGCGGTAAATCCAGCGTGGTCAAGGCCGGACTGCTCCCGGCAGTGCGCCTGGGGGAACTCCCTGGCTCGCACAACTGGTTTATCACGGAAATGATCCCAGGCACGCACCCCCTGGAAGAATTGGAGGCGGCGCTGCTGCGTGTGGCGGCCACTGCGCCGGATAGCCTCATCAGCCAACTGCGCGAGGATGAACGCGGCCTCGCGCGGGCGGTCAAGCGGGTACTGCCCGCAGAACCGGGCAGCGAACTGCTGCTGGTGATTGACCAGTTTGAAGAAGTTTTCACGATGGTTGAAGATGAAGCGGCTCGTGCTCACTTCCTCAACAGCCTGCTGGCGGTGGCGAATGACCCCCGCAGCCGGACGCGGATTGTCGTCACCTTACGCGCTGATTTTTATGACCGCCCGCTGCTTTACCCCGATTTCGGGGGACTGATGCGCCGTTCAACCGAGGTCGTGCTGCCCTTGAGTGACCAGGAATTGCAGCAGGCCATCACCGGCCCGGCTGAGCGGGTCGGGCTGCGCCTGGAAGCCGGGCTGGCGGCGGCAATCGTGGCCGACATTGGCGCACAACCGGGGACACTCCCCTTATTGCAGTATGCCTTGAGCGAACTCTATGAGCGGCGTGACGGGCAAACCCTGACCCTGGATGCCTACCGGAGCAGCGGCGGCGTGCTGGGGGCGCTCTCCCGCCGGGCGGAAGAACTCTATGAAAGCCTGAGCGCTGCCGAACAGGGCGCGGCACGCCAGTTGTTCCTGCGTCTGGTGACAGTCGGTGAAGGGGCGGACGATACACGCCGCCGGATTCGCCAGGCTGAAGTCTTGCTGGATGCAGCCGGCGATGACCCGGCCCGCAAGGTGATTGATGTGTTCGGGCAATACCGGCTGCTCACGTTTGACCGCGACCCGGTGACGCGCGGCCCAACAGTGGAAGTCGCGCATGAAGCCCTTATCCGCCAGTGGGCGCGTCTCAAAGGCTGGATTGATGACAGCCGTGAAGACCTGATCTTGCAGCGTCGTCTCTCTACCGCCGCCGAGGAATGGGTGAATGCCGGGCGCGACCCTGGTTTCCTGGCGAGTGGCTCTCGCCTCGAACAGTTTGAAACCTGGGAGGCCGGGACTGACCTGATTCTGAATGAGCAGGAACGGGCATATCTCCAGGCCAGCATCGCGGAACGGGCGCGGCAGGACGCGCTGGAAGTCGCCCGGCAGGAAAAGGAAGCGCGCCTTGAAGCACGTTCCCGCCGCTTTCTGCGGGCGCTGGTCGCCGTCATGGCGCTGGCGCTGGTCGGGGCATTGGGGTTGATGAGTGTCGCCATCACCCAGGGGAACATCGCGCAGGAGAACGCGGCGACGGCCACCTTTGCCCAGGGCGAAGCGGTGCTGCAAGCGGATAACGCCGCGACTGCCGCCGCTGTCGCCGAAATGAATGCCGAAGAAGCCCGCAGTCTGGCGTTGGTCTCCAGCGCCCAGCTCGCGTTGAGCAATAACAACACTGATCTGGCGATTGCGCTGGCGTTAGCGGCAACTGACATTGACCGTCCGACGCTGGAGGCGCAGCGCACACTGGCCGAAGCCGCTTACGCACCCGGCACACGTCGCCTGTTCCAGGGGCACACTGATTGGGTAGTGAGTGCGGCCTTCAGCCCGGATAACCGCACCGCGCTTTCGGCGTCGCAAGACAATACCCTTATTCTGTGGGATATCGCCACCGGAGAGGCGCTGCGGCGCTTTACCGGGCATGAGGATTGGGTGTGGGATGCCGCCTTCAGCCCGGATGGGACTCTGGCCGCCTCCGCATCACAGGACGGCACGCTTATGATCTGGAGTGTCGCCAGCGGCGAAGCCCTGCACCGCCTGGAAGGCCATACCGGGGTTGTCCGCAGCGTGGCCTTCAGCCCGGATGGACAGCAGTTGCTTTCCGGCTCTGTAGACAAAACGCTGATCCTGTGGGATGTGGCAACCGGCGAGATGATCCAGCAGCTTGGCGTGGATGGCGGCGGGCATAGCGGCGCGGTGTACAGCGTGGCCTTCAGCAAGGGGGGCTTTACGGCGCTTTCCGGCTCGGAGGATGGCACGATTATCCTGTGGAATGTCGCCAGTGGTCAGCCGCTGCTGCGCTTCGGTGGCGACGAAGGGCATACCGGTGGTGTGTACGCGGTGGCCTATACACCCGACGAGTTGGGTTTTATCTCGGCTGCCGACGATGCTACGCTGATTCTGTGGAGTTTCGAAACCGGCGCGCCGGTACGCCGCTTTGTCGGCCACAGCGCCCGCGTCCGCCAGGTTGTTTTCACCCCGGATGGCCGCCATGTGCTGTCGTGCGCCGAGGATAACACCGTGATTCTGTGGGATGTGGCGTTGGGCGCGGTGGTACGGCGTTTTGCCGGGCAGTTCGGGCCAATCTACGGCCTGGATGTAAGCGCCGATGGACGCCGTTTTCTGACAGGCGGTTGGGATACCAATGTGCGCCTGTGGGATATTGCCAGCGGCGCGGAACTGCACCGCTTTGACGGCCATACCGCCCCGGTCTATTGGGTGGATTACAGCCCGGATGGGAAACAGGCGCTCTCCGCCGGGGAAGACGGGTTTGTGATTTTGTGGGATGTCGCCACCGGGGGGGAGATCCGCCGCATGGAAGGCCACGAGGGGCGGGTGAATACCGTCGCCTTCAGCCCGGATGGCAAAACGGCGCTTTCCGGCGGCGATGATCTGACCATGATTTTATGGGATCTGGAAACCGGAGCAGTGATCCGGCGCTACGGCGCGGCGGGTGACGGCCATACCAACGCCGTGTGGGCGGTCAAGTTCAGCCCGGATGGGGCGCTGGCGCTTTCCGGCTCGAAGGATAACACTGTGATTTTGTGGGATGTCGCCACCGGGCAGCCGGTGCAGCGTTTCATCGGCCATCGCTGGTGGGTGAGTGATGTCGCTTTCCTGCCGGATGGCCGCCGTATCCTGTCAAGTTCGTTCGATTTCACCATCAAGTTGTGGGACAGGGTGACTGGCGAGGAAGTGCGCACCTATGAAGGCCATACCGACTGGGTACGCAGCATTGACCTGAATGCCGATGGATCGCAGATGATCTCGGCTTCGGCGGATGGCACGCTGGCGCTGTGGAACGTGGAAACCGGCGAACGACTCCGCGCCTACGAGGGACACGGTACTCAGGTGCAGAGCGTGGCCTTCAGCCCTGATGGACAGTACGCGATTTCCGGCTCGAACGATACGACCCTGATTCTGTGGGATGTCACCAGCGGGGAGATTTTACGCCGTTTCAGCGGGCATGAAGGGGTGATTCGCAATGTCGCTTTCAGCCCCGACGGGCAGACTGTGCTTTCAGGTTCGGGTGACGATTCGGTGCGGCTGTGGCAGGTGAACCTCTCGCTGGCTGACCTCAAAACATGGACACGCGAGAATCGCTACGTGCGTGACTTCACCTGCGCCGAGCGCGAACGGTTCGCTATCGAGCCGTTATGTGCCGGGCCAACGCCGGTCTTTGACCCCGGCCAGACCAGCGCGTGATGTGCCCGCAGCTTGCCTAATGTGTTATGGTTCGTTTAAGAAAACGCACTTTTCTGTAGTGCGTTTTTCAATTGCTGTTATGATGTAATTTGCGATTTAAATTGATGATATTGAGGGAAATTCGAGATGAATCATCAGGACTATTTTACTGGTCATAAAGACTTCATTGAGTTCGTGGCGGGGGATACGATTTTTAATGAAGGTGATCCCGGTAACGCCAAAATGTACGCGGTAAAATCGGGCGAGGTTGATATTGTCCACAGTGGCCGTGTGTTGGAAACCGTGAAGCCCGGCTACTTTTTTGGTGAGATGTCGCTGGTCGATTCGTCTCCGCGTTCAGCTACCGCCGTTGCCAAATCCGATTGCCATATCGTAGAAGTGGACAAATACCACTTCCTGTATCTGACGCACGAAGCGCCGATGTTCGCCTTGCAGGTCATGCACATCATGGCGGAGCGTATCCGCAGGCTTAACGCCGCTCTCTAAAGCGTCTGAGGCACGAAGTCCGAGCCGGGTGGTTACTCATCCCCCGGCTTTTTGCTGCCTGTTTGCCCTGTGGCAGCTCGTGTGAAAGGATTTATCATCATCATGACTCTGTTATCGCGCATTGATCTGCGACTCTAACTGTCCTATACGACTCAACAGCCAGGGCCACCCGGCGACGGCGAAAAACGTTACCAGGCTGTAACGCAGCGCTCTGAAGACCGCCTCCGGTTCCAGGCTGCTGAAGGCAACCTGCAAGCCAGCGTATACCGCGATTGTCAGCGCAATTCCCGCTATATAACGGATTGAGCGCCGCTCCAAATCTCCCGTTGTGGAAAACCGGATAGCCCGTTCTTCCAGCATCACGCCGACGCCGCCGCCCAGGATAATTCCTGCCACGCCTGCGCCCGCTTCGTCCTCGAACAGGAACACCAGGGTTACCAGACTCAGCAGGAACACCGAGGCAAGCTGCGCCCGCCAGTGCAGGCGATGCCACAAGCCAACCAGCGGTTCAGCATAACGGAGCGTGAACCAGATCACGGCCAGCCCCAGCAGCGCCCCGGCGATGACATCCTGGGGGTAGTGTACGCCGCTGTACATGCGTCCCCACGCCATGAAAATAACGTACAGCCCCACGCCCCATGTCACCCGGCGCCGTTTGAGCCAGTAAGCCAGGAAACCCCACATCGCCGTCGAAATCGCCACATGCCCGCTGGGCAGCCCGTAGCCCCCCTGTGGCACGATCTGGCGGACTGCCGCCGAAACCTGAAATGGACGTGGCGCCTGGAAAGTGAGTTTGAGCGCGACGACGGACGCGGTGACAATCACCAGTACCAGCAGCAAGTAGCGCCCCAATCGCCGGTCTATGCTCCAGTACACCAGGGGCAGCAGCGCCAGATACACCAGATTGCTCCCCAGGAGATGCAGCGCGAACGCCAGTCCATCGAAAAGCCCGTTGCCGTGTGCCTGCAACCATAAAACGGTATCCAGTCCTGATCCGGTTTCCAGTTGTGTGAGCACGGGCAACTCCAATCCAAAGAAATGAACGAGATTTACGGGGTGGTCTTTGGCGGTTTCTTGGGTTTGGCTTCCGCCGTCGGTGGCGAACCTGCTGCCGCCTGTTCTTGCAGGCCTTTTTCCACCTTGGCGACACTCTCGCCCTTGAGCAGTTTGTCGGTGGTTTCCTGGTAGGTTTCACTCATATTCTCCACGCCTGCCGTCTGTCCCACCTGGTCGAAAAGCTGGCCGATCTCCCGCGAGTCGCCGCCTTCCAGTACCGACATCATTTCATTGGCAGACATCCCCGACAAATCCCTTCCGGGGCGGGCAATCGCCACCCGCCGGATTAAGCGGGTCAAGTCCGTCTTGCCACACTGCGGGCAGCTCGGCGTGGCGGCGTCGAAATCGGCATACGTCCTGTAGAACAGCGAGAACTCGTTCCGGCACGCCTTACAACGGTAATCATACTCTGGCATTGTGTGTCCTTAATCTGTGTTCTGGTGGAATGCTCGTCGCACAGTGCGCCGGCCCGACGGACAGCCACACCACCCTTTCCATATTTATAGCACAACTCACCGCAAATTTCCGCTGTACAGGTGAGCGGCAACCAGCACTGCGCGCTGGAAAAATCAATGGTGAATGGCCTTATATGGCACCATTTACAGGCCATGAAATCGGCCAATAATGAACGCTTAGACAGTAACACATGTCGGCCATTTTGGCTGCCAGGATCACGAAAGAAATGCGCGTGCTTCAACCCAAAACAAAACCCGCTGTACATCCCAACTTTCATCATCTGGTTCAGGATATAGTCTGGTTCGGGCTGGCGCTGCCGGCTACGACACGCTTTCTGTCGGTCTATGCCGTGCGGGTGGGCGCCGGGCCAGAGGAACTATCATGGTTGACATCGCTCCCGGCGATTCTCATTCTGGTGGCGGCGACAATGAGCCGGTGGTGGATGAAGCGGTATCCTTCTACGATCCAAGCGCTGTTCTGGCCGTCCTTCGGTTTTCGCCTGACCTTTCTGCTCCCGGCGCTGACGCCATTTTTCCCGTCAGATTGGCAACCGGCCTGGTTGATTGTTTCCCTCGCCCTCCCGGCGCTGCCGCAGGGTATCGCCTCGGTGCTGTTTCTCGTGATGATGCGCGAGGCAGTAGATGACCGGGAAGTCACGCCGCTGTTGAGCCGCCGCTCCCTGGCGCTGAATATCACGGTGGGGTTAAGCGGGTTGATGCTGGGGTTGTGGCTGGATATGGTGCCTTTCCCCTTCAATTATCAGGCGATGTTTCTTTTAGCGTTTGCCCTGGCTCTGGTCAGCCTGTGGCATGTGATGCAAATCCGTGTTCAACCGCTGGAAGCACTGCCGCAGATTGCCGAAGCGCCGGTTTCAGGCCGGAATCCCTGGCGCACCCCGGCGTTCTTGCAGGTCGGCTTTATCGCCGGGATAATGCATCTGGCGTTCTTTTCGGTTCTGCCGCTCACACCGCTCTATCTGGTAGATAATATGGGGGCGACAGAAGGCTTCATGGCGATCTTTGCCCTGTTTGAGTTGGGCGCCGGGGCGCTGGCATCAACCGTTACCAGCAGGTTTATCGGGCGGATTGGCGCACGTAATGTGATTGCCCTGGGGATGCTCGGCACAGCGGCGGGGGCGGCTGTAATCGCATTCGCGCCGCATCTCTACTGGACTCTGCTGGCGGCGGCGTTCCTGGGCGGCTCGTGGACGGCGGCTGGAATCGGGCTGTTCGCCTATTTTACGGAAAGCACGCCACAAGAAGACAAAACGCCTTTCACCACCGCTTATCTGCAGGTTGTGTACTTGGCGGTATTCCTCGCGCCTATGGTTGGCATGGTGTTGAGCAACACGGGCATCAACCTGGTTGCCATTATCCTGTTTGGTGCAGTGCTGCGGGGTATATCCGCGCTGCTTATCCAACCGCGCATTTTCGCAGTGCGTCGTTATTCCCACCGATTAGCCTCTTAGCTCTCAGGGAGGGTCTCAGACCATCCCCTACGACCTATACCCATTTCCGAGCGTGGTCAGACCCGCCCGCAGACTCATCAAATGGCTTCTTAGCCAGTGAGCGTTGTGGCTTATGAGCTAATCCGCAACCTCTCCTCTATATTCCACGTAGTAGGTATCAGGGTATAATGGGAAAGGAAATCGGACTTGCCAGCCGGTTGAAGTCCGCTATCCTCATTTTGATGTAATCAAGGTAATCCCTGCTGTTATTGCTGTGGAAGGACGAGTCCGTGTACCGATTGGTAAGTTTTATCCTGGTGGCACTGCTGCTTGCTGCCTGTGGTGGCGCTGCGACACCTGAGGTGCTGCCGGAACCTATTGAACTGTTGACCGAAGCGGCTACGAACATCCGCGCCAGCGAGACGCTGCGCCTGGCAGTCGAGCGCACCGGTGCGGATTACGAGATTGAGACGGATTTTGGTGGCGTGAACTTCAAACGCGCTGTGGCGCAGTACATCGCCCCCGATATGCTGCAAGCGACGGTGCGGGTGCTGGCCGCCGGGCTGCCGATTGACGTGGATATTTTCTCCAAAGGGGACAACCAGTGGTTCCGGGGCATCTGGACGACCAATATCTGGGTGAACGCGCTGTTTGCCCCCGGCTTTAACCCCGAGGCTCTGATTTCGCAGGAAACCGGTTTTCAGGCGGCGTTGCAGTCATTGATTGATATTGGCACACCGACGCTGACCGAACTTGAAGATGGCACACAGGTTTACCAGCTCAGCGGCACGGCCAGGGGCGAGGACATCACGGCGCTGATGGCGGGCTTGATTGAGGCGTCAGGGAGTGTGCTGGTGGATGTCTTTATTGACCGGGCGCTGCTGCTTCCAGTGCGTTTCGTGATCGTCCAACCGGAGACCATCACCGATACTGAACCGGAGCCGACTACCTGGACAGTGGATGTCTATGACATCAATGCCGAACCCGAACTGAACGCACCGCCGGAAGGGATTCAATGAGTTCATCATCTACACCATCGCGCACTGTCAACCCCTGGTGGGTGTTGGCACTCATCGCGCTGCCGGTCTTTATTGGCGCACTGGATTTAACGATTGTTTCGGCTTTTTTGCCGGAAATCATTATCGGTCTGGAACTCCCGCTGCAAACCTCGCTGGATGATGCGGCGTGGGTCGTCAGCGGCTACCTGCTGGCTTATGCCGTCAGCATGACGTTTATGGGACGGGTGAGCGATCTGATCGGGCGGCGGGCGGTGTATGTGGCTTGCCTGCTCATTTTTATTGTCGGCTCGATTATGGTGGCGGTAGCGCACCAGGGGCCGACAGACCTGCTCTATACCCTGCTGCGGCGCATGGGCGAACGGCCTGACCGCGAGAGCGTCACCCTGATGGCGATTGTCATCGGGCGGGTTGTGCAGGCATTGGGGGCGGGGGCGTTGGTGCCGGTCAGCCTGGCGCTGGTGGGCGACCTATTCCCGGCGGCGCGCCGCGCTCAGCCATTGGGCGTGATTGGCGCGGTGGATACCCTGGGCTGGGTACTGGGGCATCTTTACGGCGGCGTGCTGGTGAATTTCTTCGCCCAGAACAAGGCCGGTTTCGAGCAGTTTTTAAGCAGCCTCGGCCTGAACTGGCCGCCTCCCGACTGGCGCACCCTGTTCTGGATTAACGTGCCGCTGGCGCTGGTTGCGCTGGCGCTGACACTGTGGGCGCTGCGGGATGTGCCGATCCACCGCAGCAAAGGGCGTTTCGATTTCCTGGGCGCGGGATTGATTGTCGGGGCGCTGGTGGCGTTGGTGCTGGGTCTGGGCGCGAATATCGAAGTTTCCGGCGCGACGGCCAGTTTTGAGGACCTTGCCCGCCTGCCGGACTATGCCGGGCCGGTGGTGCTGCTCTCGGTTGCCCTGTTTGCCGGGTTCATCCTGGTAGAAACACGGGTGAAAGACCCGCTGCTGGATTTACGGATGTTCCGCCACCGCAATCTGTCGGCAGGGGCGATTGTCAACCTGTTCGTGGGCTTCTCGCTCATGATCGGCCTCGTGAGCGTGCCGATTCTCATCAATATCCGCGCTGAGGATGCCTCCCACCTGACGGAGGCGGCGCTGCAAGTTGGTATTTTACTCTCCGCGCTGACCGTGCCAATGGCGCTGGCGGCAGTCCCCGGTGGCTGGTTGAGTGACCGTTTCGGCTACCGGGTCGCAACCAGCACCGGGCTGGGGATCGCCATAGCTGGCTTTGTGCTGGTGTGGCAGACGTGGACGGTTGAACTGGGGGCGGGGATTATCGCGCTGGAAATGGCGGTGATCGGCATTGGCCTGGGACTGACGTTCTCCCCGATCAGTGCGGCGGTCATCAATGCGGCGGACGAAGACCACCGGGGGATTGCCTCGGCGCTGGTGATTATCCTGCGGCTCATCGGCATGACGATTGCCGTTTCGGCATTGACGACGCTTTCGTTACAGCGTGTCTCCGTTCTGGCCGCCGCCGAACTGGGGCCGACAGTGGCCGACCCGCATGAATTTGTGGATGTCTACGCCCGCATCACGGTGGAAGTGCTGGCGGAATTAGGGCTGGTGGGCGCGATTGTGTGCGGCATCGGCATGATCCCGGCAGTCAGCGGCCTGCGCCGTCTGGTGAGTCGTGGCGGGGAGGCAGAGGTGGCGGAACAGGTATCGGCCACAACCCCCGCCGATTGAGGTGAGACGGGGTTGGTTCCGGGGCAAAACCCTTACGGCGGGCGGCAGGAATGCCGTCCTTGCCAGCAGAAAAACCGTTACAGTCCGTAAAAGATGTCTTGCTGCCAGCGTGCCGGGTTGTTAATCGTGTATTCCCGGATACGATTCAGGTCGGTTTCATTACGGATGATGTGGTCGTGGTAGCGCGCCTGCCAGACCCGTAGATCCGGTTGTTTCTGCATTTCACGGATGCGGCGCGTCACGCCCGATTTGTACGAACCGATTACCGTACCCAACGTAGGGACAACGCCTGCGTTGTCCGCTGCATGGTGCCCGGACAGGGCAGGCCCTGTCCCTACGATTCCGGTGAGAACGATGATACCGTGAACATGGTTTGGCATGACGACAAAAACGTCTAATTCGATGCCTTCGTGATGATTTGGTAAGGCGAGCCAACGTTCCTCAGCGATCTCCCCGGCGCGGCTCAAAATCATGACACCGTCTATCACCTCGCCAAACAGGTGCGCCCGTTCATGGGTGCAGATGGTGACAAAATACGCGCCTGCCTGGGCATAATCGTACCCCTGCAAACGCGGTGATTTACGTTGCGGTCTTTGTGTCATGCCTCACAATTATTCCACCTAATCGTAGGGACAACGCCTGCGTTGTCCGGGGAATGTTTGGTTGCGGGTGGTTTTGCGGACGGCAAGAATGCCGTCCCTGCGATTTGCTGTTTATGCACTTGCTGAATGATGTACATGGATTACATAAGTACCCCCTAAAATTATGCCGTTCGTTTTTCGTTAGTGCAACCGATTCGCGGCATGGTCGAAAACGAAAAATGCCCGGTGTGGCCGGGCATGTGTGGGTTGGCTGGGACAGTCCTTATACGCCGGTGCGGTTGAGCAGGAGCAGCAGCGTCCCACCCGTAGCGAAGAGCGTCACGAACGGCAAGCCCAGGTGCAGGATTGAGACGAATGCCGGTAATGCCAGATCGGTGCTGAGCAAACCGCCGGCGATAATCGTGACAGCGAACAGCAGTATTGTGACTGCCGTCGCCGTCCACTCGATCATGCTCAGCGCGGCGGCTTGATTGGTCTGGTAGACGGTGACGATCAGGACAATGAGCGCCGCCAGCCCGATGAGCTTGTGGATTGTCAGGCTCAGCGTGCTGAACGGCCTGCCGGAACGGCTCAGCCCGATGCCGGTAATAAAGATGAAGAGGAAGAGCAGCCCCGTGCTGCCCAGCCTTAGAAGTGTCGCGTTCATAATTATCCTCCGGGTGGTGTGCCCTAGCTGTACAGGTGAATTCCATCTCTCATTACGCAGATTCACCGCGTCTGGTTGTGAAAACTATCACATACCTGGCTGCGATAGACAGGACAGATGCGCTCTTTTCAATCACAAATGAAATAAGTTCCGCATTGCTACCTGTTTTCCGGATGATATTTGCCCTGCATTACTCCTAACCCGCCCGATTCACCTAGAGCCTTTCCATTTTTGCAGTACAATAGAGAGAAGTCATTGCCGGATGCCAGGAGTAAGATGGATGGGTGAACACGTTTTTATTTCTTATAAACATGAAGATGTTGAATTTGCCAACATTCTGATCCGGCAGATTCAGAATGCCGGTTTTAAGGTGTGGATTGATGCCGAGCAGATTCGCGCCGGGGAAAACTGGCGGGAAGCCATCAACCTCGCGATCCGTGATGCCTTCGCCCTGGTGCTGGTGATGACGCCGGAAACCAAGTCATCCGAATACGTCACGTATGAGTGGGCCTTTGCCCAGGGCGCGGGCGTCAAGATTATCCCGGTCATGCTGCGGCTGACGCAGGTACACCCCCAGCTTGACATGCTGCAATACCTCGATTTCACCGACAGGGCGCAGTCCCCCTGGGACAAGTTGTTCCACCGCCTGTATGAAATTCAGGGGCAGTACCAGCCCTCCACCGTCGCCGTCTCACGGGACGCGCCGCCCGCCGTCAAAAAGGCCGTAGACGCGCTCGACAGCCACAACGCCGAAGAACGGCGTGGGGCGCTCAAGAGCCTCGCCCAGATGGATCACCCGGCGGCCTATATGGCGCTGGTGGGAGCGGTGCGCCATCCCGTGCGTGATGTGCGCATAGATGCGGCCTTCGTCCTGACACGGCAAGCCAACCACCAGGATGCCGCCGCTGTGCCCGGTTTGCTGGATGCCATCAGCGATGATGATGTGCGTATCCGCAGCGCGGCTATCAAGGCACTGGGGGAAATCGGCGATGCGGCTGCCGTGCCTGCCCTTATGAACACCCTCAATAATGACGCTGATGGCGACTGCCGCTGGCTGGCAGCCGGTGCGCTCGGTAAGATCGGCGCGCCCGCCGTCCCGCAGTTAATCAACGCCTTGCAGGATGCCGACTGGAAAGTGCGGCGCAGCGCAGCGGAAGCCCTGTGGGGAATGCGCGAACCGAGCGCGGTGACGGGTCTGGCACTCGCCCTGCTCGATAAGCACGATGTCGTGCGCCAGGCTGCCAGCGGGGCGCTGGAAGCGATGGGCGACAGTGCGGTACGCGGCTTGACCGAGTACCTGACCAGCAAGAATGCTGAACTTTCCAGAGCCGCCGCGAACATGCTCAACCAGATTGGCACACCGGATGCGCTGCAGGCGCTGCGGAACTGGGGCGCGGGCAAGACGACCCAACTGGATGAGCGCCGTGACCGTGATCGCTTCGGGAGATAAGGCATGAAATTTGCGCGGGTTATTGGTAATTTAGTCGCCACCCAGAAATATCGCGGCCTGGAGGGAGTCAAGTTTCTCATTGTCCAGCCGCTGGACATCCATCGTCAACCGGATGGCGAACCCTATGTGGCAGTGGATGCTACCCAGCAGGCCGGGCAGGATGAGCTGGTATTCATCGTCGCTTCTAAAGAAGCGGCCTTCGCGCTGCCGGTAGAGTTTGTCCCGGTGGATGCGGCAGTCGTGGGCATTGTAGACGACGTGGATGACCGCCCCCTGTACGACGCCGACAGCGTGGCCTGGAAGGTCTTCGCGCACGCCCCGCAGGTTATTGCGCCGCCCGCCAAACCGAAGCGCTCCCGCAAGCGCAAAAAGGACTAGCCCATGTATATCGGTCGTGTGAAAGGGACGGTGGTCAGCACCATCAAGCATCCCCTTTACAACCAGCACAAACTCCTGCTGGTCGCCCGCCTCAACCTGGATGGCAGCGAAACCAGTGCCTATGACATCTGCCTGGATGACGTGCAGGCCGGGGTGGGAGACGTTGTGGTTGTCTTAGATGAAGGCAGCAGCGCCCGCCAGGTGATCCGAAAACGCGGCACTGGCCCGGTGCGCGCAGTCATTGTCGGCATCGTGGACGCGGTTGAATGTTACGAGTAGATGGTGAGCCATCGCAGCAAAAACCCGCGCCCAGTTGCTTGTATTCGTTCGCAAAGATACGGTATATTTAGCGTTTGACATCGCCCAATGGTTATGTTAATCTCAACCTGTTTTATTTGTGCTGAATTGAACAATCCGGGGTAGATCATGGCTCTCCAGGAATTTGCACCTGCCGCAGCCCTTTTGGGGCTGTCTGTGCTTGTCGCCTTACTTGTTGTCATGCTTTCACGCCTGCTTGGGCCGCACCGCCCAACCTCGCGCAAGCAAGCGCCTTACGAAAGTGGTATGAAGCCCATCGGCCAGGCCGTGCGCCGGATGCCGGTGAAGTTTTATCTGGTGGCAGTGCTGTTTATCATCTTCGATATTGAAGTGATTTTCTTCCTGCCCTGGGCGGTGGTTTTCCGTGACCTGGGTGTTTACGGGTTAATCATTATGGGTGTGTTCCTTTTTATCCTGACCGTCGGGTTTATATATGAGTGGAAAAAGGGAGCGTTGGAATGGGAGTAACGTCGAAACTAGGTAATCTGGGCGTTGTCACAACGACGCTGGATACGGCCATCAACTGGGGACGTACTGGCGCGATGTGGCCGCTGCTTTTCGGGTTGGCGTGTTGTGCCATTGAATATATGAGCACCCAGGCCTCCAATTATGATCTGTCACGGTTCGGCATGGAATTAAACCGCGCCACTCCTCGCCAGGCCGATCTGCTCATCGTCTCCGGGCGGGTCACGCGCAAGATGGCTCCGGTAGTACGCCAGCTCTACGACCAGATGGCATCCCCTAAATGGGTGATTTCGATGGGCGACTGTGCCTCGTGCGGCGGTGTGTATAACAACTATGCTGTCGTGCAGGGCGTGGACGAGATTATCCCGGTGGATGTGTATGTCGCTGGCTGCCCGCCGCGCCCTGAGCAACTTCTGGACGGCATTGTGATGCTGCATGAGAAAGTGCGTCGGGAAACCATCAAAGAGTGGGCCTGAACCAGAACTATGTGAACACCAACCAGGGACACGGTGCGCCGTGTCTCTATGCTGATTAGTGAACTTGTGAGAGCGATTTATGGACATTCCAAAAGCACTCGACCCGGCAGAAGCCATCCAGAAAGCACTGCCGGACGCCCTTCAGGATGTGAAAACCTTCCGGGGGGAAACCACGCTGGTGATTGTGCCGGCACAGTTGGTGAAGGTGGCGCAGTTCTTCCGCGATACCGCCGGGCTGGTCTATAATTACCTGTCCGACATCAGTGCGGTGGATTATGCCGAAGTCAGCCCGGTAGGGAGCGTCATCGGGATCAGTGGCAGGCCGGAGCGTTTCGGCGTGTCGTATCACCTGTATTCGATGCTCTACAACCGGCGGCTGCGGCTCAAAGTGTTTCTGCCGGAAGACGACCCCCAGGTTAGCACTGTTACCGGCATCTGGCCGGGGGCAAACTGGCTGGAACGCGAGATTTATGACCTGATGGGCGTCACGTTTGTGGGACATCCCAACATGAAGCGTGTTTTGCTGCCGGATGACTGGGACGGACACCCGCACCGCCGCGATTACCCATTGGGTTATGAAACTGTGCAGTTCTCATTCAATGTGGACGAAATCCTGAAGCACAAGCCGTTTGCGAAAGAATAACGGAGTCGACTATGGCTGTGGCTGAACAAGTAAGCAAGTGGGAAGGCAGTATTGACGATCTGCGAGGGCTGGTCTCTGAACGAGCGCTCACCGGGGAAACTATGCTGCTCAATATGGGGCCGCACCACCCCAGCACGCACGGCGTTTTGCGCCTGCTGCTGGAACTTGATGGTGAGGAGATCGTCACCTGCCTGCCGGATGTGGGCTATCTGCATACCGGCATCGAAAAGACCATTGAGTCCAAGCGGTACGAACAAGGCGTGCCGCTGACTGACCGGATGGACTACCTCTCGCCCATGTCTAACAACATGGCCTTCTGTATGGCGATTGAGAAACTGGTTGACCTGGACGTGCCGGAACGGGCGCAGGTGATCCGTGTGATGCTACTGGAAATGTCGCGTATCGCCAGTCACCTTGTCTGGTTAGGTACCCACGCGCTTGACCTGGGGGCGATGAGTGTTTTCCTGTACGCCTTCCGCGAGCGTGAACGTATCCTGACTATGTTCGAGATGCTCGCGGGGCAGCGGATGATGGGTAGCTACTTTCGCCCTGGCGGGGTGTGGCGCGATCTCACCCCCGATTTCCTGCCGACACTGGAAGGTTTCCTGGATATTTTCCTGGCGAAAGTGGATGATTACGAACTCCTGTTGACGAACAATCCGATCTGGATTGACCGTACACAGGGCATCGGGACGATTGAGCCGGAACAGGCGTTGGCCTGGGGGGTCAGCGGGCCGGGTCTGCGGGGCAGTGGCGTGAACTGGGATATTCGCAAGGCGATTCCCTACAGCGGCTACGAACAGTATGATTTTGAAGTGCCGCTGGGCGAACACGGCGATGTTTTTGACCGCTATCTTGTCCGTATTCAGGAGATGCGCGAAAGCCACAAGATTATCCGGCAGGCGATTAAGAAGCTGGAAACCGCGAAGGGTGGCTTCCGCTCTGATGACCGTAAATTCGTGCCGCCTCCACGCAGCGCCCTGGGACAGAGCATGGAATCCGTTATCCACCACTTCAAGCTGTGGACAGAAGGCTTCCCCGCGCCGGATGAAGAAGTGTTTGTGAGCATTGAAAGCCCGCGTGGGGAGATTGGTTGCTACCTGCATGGGGATGGCGGCCCGAAACCACGCCGCGTACATTTTAAAACGCCATCGTTTATGCACATCAGTTCGCTCCCGGTGATCACCAAAGGCTATATGCTGGCTGACCTGGTTGCCATTGCCAGCAGCATGGACGTGGTATTGGGTGACTGTGATAGATAGGAACGTTTATGTCAATCCACGATAAAAAATATGCCGAACGCATCGCAGCGCAGTTTGCCAAATACCCGACAAAACGCTCGGCGGTGATGCCGCTGCTCTATATCGCGCAGGAAGAATACGGTTGGATCAGCCCGGAAGCGATTCAGGAAGTAGCAGAACTGTGCAATATGGACTCCACCCAGGTGAAGTCTATCGCCGGGTTCTATACCATGTACTCGGAAAAGCCGAAGGGTAAGTACTGGCTGCAAGTCTGCACTGACTTGCCGTGTGCGCTGCGTGGCGCGGATGAGTTCTATGAGGAACTCAAGGCCTACCTGGAAGTCGAAGACGGTGGCACATCCCGCGACGGCCTGTTCACCGTCGAGCATGTCATGTGCCTGGCGGCCTGCGATAAAGCGCCGATGCTCCAGTGCAATTTCCACTTTATGGAAAACCTGGATATGGACAAGATGAAGGCTTTCATTGAAGAAAAGCGTGCTGAAGCGAAGAAACATGAGGAGTAAAAAGTAAAAAGTGCCAAGTAAAAAGTAAAAAGTGTAGCGAAGTTATTTGATCGCCTGGGCTTCCCGGAGAAATCGGCGTTGAAATCCCGACCTGAATGAAATCGGCGCGATTCAAGCCCTCACACTTTCAACTTTCAACTTTTAGCTTCTTACTTTATCCAGATCAAGAGGGGTGAATATGCACATCCTGTTACGCGCAAGAGAAATCCCGGATATTCACAAATATGATGTTTATGTGAAAAACGGCGGGTATAAGGCGTTTGAAAAAGCCTTGAAGATGAAACCGGAAGAAGTGATTGACGTGGTGAAGGCCTCCAACCTGCGTGGGCGTGGCGGCGCGGGTTTCCCGGCTGGCGTCAAGTGGAGTTTCATCCCCAAAAATGAACCGGTCAAGTATGTGGCGGTGAACGCCGACGAGAGCGAAACCGGCACTTTTAAAGACCGGGAGATCATGGAAACCAACCCGCACCAGTTGATCGAAGGTGCGTTGATCTGCGCCTGGGCGATTCAGGCGACGGCGGTCTATATCTACCTGCGCGGCGAGTTCTGGGATGTTGCCCACGAACTTGATAAGCGCATCGCTGAAGCCTACAAAGCCGGGTATATTGGCGAAAACATCCAGGGTACGGGCTGGACATGCAACGTTTACACCCACCTGGGCGCGGGCGCATACATCTGTGGTGAAGAGAGCGCCTTGCTGAACAGTCTGGAAGGTAAATTAGGGCAGCCCCGCGTGCGCCCGCCTTTCCCGGCGCAGAAGGGCGGCGGCCTGTACGGTGAGGCCACCGTTGTGAACAATGTCGAGACGCTCACCAATGTCCCCTGGATTATCAACAACGGCGCGGATGAGTTCAAGAAAATCGGCACGGAAAACAGCGCCGGAACCAAGATTTTCTGCGTCAGCGGCCACGTGCAGAAGCCCGGCAACTATGAACTGCCGATGGGCGTCACCCTGCGCGAACTGCTCTACGATTATGCCGGTGGCCCCCCGGAAGGGCGCAGCTTCAAGGGGATTCTGCCCTCTGGTGGTTCCGGCCCGGTGATCCGCGTGAATGATACAACGCTGGATGCCCCTTTGAGCTATGAGGGGATGGAGAAAATAGGCACAATTCTAGGGTCTGCCTCAGTTATCGTGATGGACGAGACCGTAGATATGGCCTGGGCGGCTTCAAAGATCATCAAGTTCTTCAAGCACGAAAGCTGTGGCAAGTGCGCCCCGTGCCGTGAAGGCACGTACTGGCTGGACAAAGTGCTGGATCGTATTATGGCCGGGCAGGGCAGCCTTGATGACATCAAGTTGATTGAAACGGTTGCCAAGAACATGCAGGGGGTGACGCTGTGCGCCCTGGGTGACTTCGCGGCTAACCCGGTTATTCATACCGTGAAGCAGTTCCCGGAGGACTTCGCCAAACATGCCAAGTCGCCCGAAAATAGTAAAAGCAAGAAACCGGCAGCCAAACAGAAGGCCGCTGCTGGGGACTAGGCGATGATTGATGAGGCCATGACGCAGCCGGAGGCAGACGCAGGGGATGGCGAGTCTCCGCCGGAAACGGCAGATGGGACGGTTAGCGCCCCTGCCAGCCAGCCGCGCGCCCCGCTGTGGAAACAAATATGGGCATGGCTTGTCGGGAACGTTGAGCCGGATACGCTGGCAGAACAGCGGCGCGAACTGGACGCCGCTATCGCAGCCGACCCGGATACCCCCATAAATTATGTATTGCGGGGAGAACTCTTTTTAACAAGTGATGATCCTGACGCGGCGGCAGCGGATTTCCACCGGGCGCTCGACCTGGCTGCTCACCAGGCGCTCGAATCCGACTGGGGCTTTGTAGCCCAGGTGGTGGAAGACCGGGCGCTGGTCGGACTGAAGAAGGCGCAGGGGCGCTAAACCTCTCCGATGTTTAATGGTGGAATTGTAGGGGCGCGATATACAGCGCCCGCCATACGAGAGCATTAAAGGGTGATACGGTGAAGCGAATCCGGCGGTTTTTCCTGGCGATGGTTGCCCTGGTGGTCCTGTTGGTGTTGTTGGTCGCTGTCCTCTTCGGGATGCTGGGCAGCGCGACACAGCCATTAGTGACTGCGGCCAACACGTTTCTGACTGGCATTCAGGGGGGTGATCTGCAAGCTGCTTACGACCTGCTCACGCCCACGAAACAATCCGGCCTTTCGATGGCTGCCTTTTCGCAGACTATACCGCCCGGCGCATTATCCGAGTGGCGGTTGCCGAACCAATCCATTTCGACGGTGGCCGGGCAGGGAAGCCAGGGGAATGTCAGTGGTACGGCGGTTTTTGGCGGCACGTCCTACCGGGCGAACTTCACGCTCAATCAGGTGGATGGCGCGTGGCGGATAGCGGCATATACATTTACGCCCGCATAAAGTTGGGCGTAGTTTCAATAAAAACAGCAGCACGTAAGATACAGTACGGTTGATTCGCTGAGATAGGACAAGGGTTGACGGCAAATGTCCGATACGGTCAAGATTTACATAGATGACAAAGCGTATGATGTCCCCGCCGGGATGAACCTGGTAGATGCTGCCAAAATGGCGGGCAACGATATTCCGGTATTCTGCTACCACCCTAAAATGGAGCCGGTGGGCATGTGCCGGATGTGCCTGGTGGAGATGGGCAGCATCCAGAAAGACCGGGCCAGCGGTGAAGTGCTGTTGGATGATAAAGGCAATCCGCAGATTCGCTGGTTCCCCAAACTGCAAACTGCCTGCACAACGAATGTCAGCGACGGCCTGGTGATCCGTACCAATACGCCCCAGGTGGATCAGGCGCGGGAAAATGTGGTCGAGTTCCTGTTGACCAGCCACCCGCTGGACTGCCCGATCTGCGACAAGGGCGGGGAATGCCCGCTGCAAAACCTGACGATGGAACATGGCCCCGGCAGCAGTCGTATGGTATACAGCGACAAGCTCAAGCTGGATAAGCATGTCCCGCTCGGTGATTTGATCTTCCTTGATGAAGAGCGCTGTATCCAGTGTGCCCGCTGCATCCGCTTCCAGGATGAAATCGCCGGGGATGACGTGCTGGCCTTCCACGAGCGGGGGCGCAGTTTGCAGATCATCACCAACAGTGACCCCGGTTTCGACTCGTATTTCTCCGGCAACACCGCCGATATTTGCCCGGTGGGGGCGCTGACTACAGCGGATTTCCGCTTTGGGGCGCGTCCCTGGGAACTGACCGAAGTGCCGAGCATCTGCCCGCACGACGCCGCCGGGTCGAATATCAGCCTGAGTATGCGGCTTGACCGCGATCATGGCGGGCGGGCGATCATCAAGCGCGTGATGCCGCGCCAGAATGAAAATGTCAACGAAATCTGGATTTCCGATAAGACGCGGTTCGGCCATCACTTCACCCGTGACGAACACAGCCGCTTGCTCTGCCCGCTGGTGCGGCGCGGGGGCAACTTTAACGAGACCGAGTGGAAGACCGCGCTTGAGTATGCGGCGAATGAACTCCAGCTTGCCGGTGGGAGTGTCGCCGCGATTGCCGGGAGCGGCATGAGCAACGAAGATTTGTGGGAACTGCGCCAGCTCGTGACCGGGCTGGGTGGTGAGCGTCTGGGCGCATGGCCGCCCACCCACGCCGGGGCTGACCTGGTGGCGCAAGTCGGCGTCGGCCAGGGGACGAACCTGGGCGACCTCGGCAAAGGAGACGCGGTGCTGATCGTCGCCAGTGACCTGGAAGAAGAAGTCCCGATCTGGCGGCTGCGGATTAAGCAGGCACATGATCGCGGGGCGCTGGTGGTCGTCATGAATGGCCGCCCGACCCGCATGGATGATTTCGCCAGCACGGTCATTCACTATGATTACAGTAAAGCAGCGGGCGCATTTGACCTGCTGCAAAAAGAACATGGCGACACGGCCAGGCAACTGACCGGCGCGAAAAACCTGGTCGTCATTGCCGGGGCGGAAGGCGTAGACCTGGCGGGCAGCCGGGCGCTTATGCAGGCCGCCGCGAATTTCCTGATCGAAAGCGGGCACGTTGGCAAGCCCAATAATGGGCTGATGGCGACCTTCCCCGGCGCGAATGGCATGGGACAGTATTACCTGGGCTTTACGCCGGAAGCCACGCAGGACATTATCGCCAACCCGCCCAAAGTGCTGTTCATCGCCCAGGCTGACCTGTTGTTTGATGATCCGGCAGCGGTTTCCTGGTTGAAGCAGGTTGAAACGATTATCCAACTGACACTGTTTGCCGAAGAACCTGTCCCCGGTGTAACGGCGGCGCTGCCCATCCAGAGTTTTGCCGAACGGGATGGCTCGTTCGTCAACGGTGAGCGGCGCGTGCAGCGTTTCTACACCGCGCAAGGCCCGATTGGGCAGGCGCTCCCGGCCTGGCAGGTGCTCAACCGGTTGGGTGTACAACTTGGCCTGGGGCGTTCTAAACTGAGCGCGTCCATCCTGATGAACGAAATTGCGCAAAGCATCCCCGCATTTGCTGGCATCACCTACAAGGCGCTGGCGCATGTGGAACCGCAGTTCCCGTTAGTGGGTGGCGACGATGTATATTATGGCGGCACAGCCTATCGCAATAAAGGCGGCCTGGGCGTGCAAATCCCTGCCGCAGCCGATAACGGCGGCGCGGTCACGAAGGGCAAGGTTGAAAAACCGGCAGCGATCAAAGCTTCTGGCGGCCAACTGTTGGTTGTCCCCGCGACCCGACTCTATAATCGGGAACGGGTCTTCCGCAGCAGCGAACTGGTGCATCCCCGTGTGCCGGATGCCTACGTGGCGATGAACGCAGCGGATGCCCGGAAACTGGGGATCGAAAATGGTGATATGGTGAGTATCAGCGCCGGCGGATCAACGCTCAAAGTCCGGGCGCATGTGAATGGCGCAGCGCCACAAGGAGCGGTCATCCTGCCGCGTCACCTGAGTGACACACCCGCGCCGCTGGCGATTACCGCAGGCGAAGTGAGCAAAGCATAAGGTTAACCAACTATGATTCTGAAGCGCATCTTAGCTTTAATTGGGTGGGGCATTGTCGTGGTGCTGGTCGCACTGGCCGTCCTGACGGTCATCAATCACCCTGACCCGCCGCTGACCCTGGCGGGCAAGGTCGTCATCCTGGCGGCTGGTATTGGCACATTCGTTTTCTTATTATGGCGGGTGGATTTCAATAGTGCCCTGGCTGGCCTGATCGTGTTCAGTGTCCTGGCGATTGCAGTGGGCAATTTTGATACTGTAGTGACCGGCGGCTATGAGGCCACCGTGCAGGGGCTGGAGGGCGTCACCGCCGTCCCTGAAAATGTGAGCACCACCGCCAATATTGTAGACTGTGCGGCGGATGCCGCCTGCCAGGTCATCCATCCTATCGTCTATTCGATTATCATCTTTTTCCTCGTGCTGACCGGCTTCGCCTATACAACCCTGCTTGAACGCCGTTTCCTGTCGTTCATCCAGCAGCGTATCGGCCCGAACCGGGCTGGCCCCTGGGGTCTGCTCCAGCCAGTGGCGGACGCGATCAAGCTGATTTTCAAAGAGGACATCCGGCCTTCCGGGGCAGAATTCAGTGTATGGTTTCTCGCGCCAATCCTGAAGGTAGTGCCGGTGCTGCTGGTGCTGGCGGTTATCCCCATTGGTGGAAAAATCATCGTTCCCTGGTTCGCCCCCTCGCTGGGCGATGTCTGGTTCCGCGTGCCGCTGCACCTGATTGACCCGAACGTGGGTATCCTGTGGATTTTAGGGATCACCAGTTTGGGGACGTATGGTGTGGTGCTGGCAGGTTGGGCCAGTAACAACAAGTACGCCATGCTGGGCGGTCTGCGCGCTACTGCGCAGATGATTAGTTATGAACTCAGCCTGGGGCTGACGATGGCCGTGCCGATTTTACTGGCAGGCAGCATGAGCCTGGGCGACATTATCAGCAAACAGGTGATGGTCTGGGACTGGTACGTGTTCCAGAATCCGCTGGCGGCTGGCATCCTGATTATCGCGCTGCTGGCGGAAGTCAACCGCGCCCCCTTCGACCTGCCGGAAGCCGAGCAGGAACTGACGCAGGGCTTCATGACGGAATACAGCGGCATGAAATTTGCCCTGTTTATGATGGCTGAATATCTGGGCATGATCGTCGTCAGTATGGTGATTGTCGCGCTCTATTTTGGCGGCTTCCAGGATGGCTTTGGCCTGGTGCAGCGCCTCCCGATTTTGGGGCCGCTCGTCATGATCGGCAAGGTCTTCCTGATGCTGGTCTTTATGGTGTGGGTGCGGGGCACACTGCCGCGTATCCGCTATGACCGCCTGATGGACTTCGGCTGGAAGATCATGCTGCCGCTGGCGATGGTCGCGGTATCCTGGACGGCAGTCGCGGTGGTCGTGGGTGATGCTTTTGCCGATCCGATGGCCTACGGTGTGGTCTCCGGTATCTTCTTTGTCGTGGTGCTGGCGGGTGGCTACCTTCTCTTCTCCCGAATGGCCGTGATTGAGGGTGAAACCGATGCCGATGCCGACCCGGTGATTACCGGCGAACGTTCCGGCATTGGCTACGGTATTCTGCAATTGGTCGGGGCGCTGGTCGGGATTCTGTTCGGATTATACAACTTCCTGATAAGTGCCGTGCGCGGGCTGGTCACCCTGCTGACAGGTGGCGGCGAAGGGAAATCCCCGGCAGCGAAATCAGGCGGGACGGGTGATTAGGTGAGTGAGAGGGAATGTAAACCATGAATGTATTGCGTGGATTTGCGACAACGTTCAAGCATATATTGGAAGAACCAGTCACGATTCAATACCCGGAACAAAGCATTGAATTTCAGGAACGCTATAAAGGCCGGCACGAACTGCATCGCTATGAGAATGGCCTGGAAAAGTGTATTGGCTGTGCGCTGTGCGCGGCAGCTTGCCCGGCAGATGCGATCTGGGTAGAGGCCGCGGAGAACACCGATGAGGTGCGTTTCAGCCCTGGCGAACGCTACGCCAAGACGTATGAAATTAACATGATGCGCTGCATTTACTGCGGTTACTGTGAAGACGCCTGCCCTACCGAGGCGATTGTCCTGGGGCACGAGCATCGCTTGAGTTTTACCAGCCGCAGTGAAGCGATCTTTACCAAAGATGTGCTGCTGGTTGAAGCACCGGAAGGCACACAGGCGACTCCACAACGGGTTCGCCCTGGCACCTTTGATCGGTCTATCCCGGATATGGAAGACCCACTATAAGCCGGGTGTCGTGAAACGTGAACAGAGGGGCGCACTTGGCTGCGCCCTTGTGTTGAAGGTTAGTTGAAGGTGGAAAGCCGAAAGCCATCGGGGGTAACCGGAAGCAGTCCCCGGCTGGATACTTTAGCTGTCACCTTTGACTCAGGACTCGGGATTTTTGGCTCATGGTTACATTTAGTGCGGACAAGGGGCTTAAGCCCCTTGCTCTAACGTACAGAAGCACTACTTCTACATAAGAGCCGGATTTTTACACGGTACTCGGCACTAAATATTTGAAGTCTGAGGCCGTTTGCGCTAAACTGCACAAGTATTCCAACCAAGACCCTACCATAGGGGAATGTCTGATGATTGAACCCATTTTATTTTTGATTGTCGCATTTGTGGCGATAACCGCCGCTGTGATGATGCTGATTACGGAGAATGCGATTCACAGCGCTTTGTTCCTCATCGTGAACTTTGCCTGTGTCGCTTTCTTCTATCTGATGCTGGATGCGCCGTTCCTGGCGATGGTACAGATTGCTGTCTATGCCGGGGCAATTATGGTGTTGTTCCTGTTCGTGATTATGCTCCTCGGCGCGGAGAAAACCACACCTAAAAAGGTCAACTATTTCTGGCTGCCGGTAGTCGGTGTGGTACTGGCATTTGCCTTCTTTATTGTGGCATTGGCCGCGATAGACCGGGGGCAGATTGACCTGCAACCGCCTGCCCAGCCTGCGCCTCTGCTGCGGGTGGTACATGCCGCGACTTATGTGGACGCGGTAGATGTATATGTGAATGACAACCTGTTGGCGGAGAATCTGCGCCTGACGGATGAACTGCCCTTTGTGGAACTGTCTGCCGGTGATTACACCCTGCGGATAACAGAGGCCGGGACGCAGAACACGGTTTACGAAGGGCCGGTGACACTGGCCGGGAACGAAGAAGGCATCCAGACGGCCTATACCGCTGTGCTGTATGGCGCTGCCAATGCCGCCCCGGTTGTGACGGTAATCCCTTCCGACCTGAGCATGATTTCGGATGACCGGGCGCGGGTACAGGTGTTCAACGCCTATATGGAAACCCCGGCAGTCAACCTGTATGACCTGGGGCTGGATAACCGGTTGGATACGCGCAGTGACGCCGTCGTACTGGCCGACCTGGCACAGGGTACGCTCTCCCCTGTGCTCGAACTGCCGGAAGGTCAGGTAGAGTGGAGTTTTACGGACCCGGCCAATAGCAACGTTCGTTTATACACCCTGGCTGAGTATACCCTGGAGCGCAATACCGCCCCGCTGATTGTGCTGGCTGGCGAGCTGGATGCTGCCGGGCAGCTTGGGGCGAATGGCCGCGTGATTGTGCAGGCGGATGCGACCAGCTACGGGGCAGACGCGATGACTCCATTTGGTGAACCGGTCAGTATCGGCCAACTCCTGTTCACCCGCTATCTGCTGCCATTCCAGTTGGTGGCGCTGCTGCTGCTGGTGGCGATGATCGGCGCGATTGTGCTGGCGCACCGGGATATTCTGAAGACATCCCGCGAGCGGAATGTGCGCCGCCGGGTCAGCCGCCCGCTGACCAGTGTGATCGCCGCACAAACCGGCCAAGATGTACTTATCTCGGAAGCAGCCGAAACTCCGGTTGAACAGCCGGAACCGGTGGGCGACTAAGCTGAAGGAATAACCAGCATGTCTGTTGATATTGAAGTCTATATCGCTTTAAGCGCCATTCTCTTTATTCTGGGCGCGATGGGCGTCCTGGTGCGCCGTAACGCGATCCTGGTGTTCATGTCGGTTGAATTGATGCTGAACGCCGCAAACCTGGCGCTGGTGGCGTTTTCCCGGCTGTGGGGCGGCGCTGAAGGCCACCTGTTCGTCTTCTTTGTGATGACGGTAGCAGCGGCGGAAGTCGCGGTGGGGCTGGCGCTGATTGTCGCCATCTTCCGCTCCAAGCAAAGCATTGATATTGATGAACTACACCAGATGGAAGGATAACGCGGTCGTATGGAAAATTTGCCGCAACTTGTACCGTTAGTGGTCTTTATCCCCCTGGTGGGTATGATCATTAACCTCTTGTGGGGGGCACGCCTGGGAGAACAATGGGCGGGGTGGATCGGCTCTGGGGCCGCCATCCTCTCGTTCCTGGTATCGTTTCTCCTGTTGACCTATCTGACAGGCAGCAACTATCAATCCGTGGTCGTGAACCCGCCGTTCCTGGATGGTTGGCTGAGCATCGGCTCGATTAACCTGGAAATTCCCTGGCAGCAGCGCGTGGATACGCTCAGTGTGACGATGATGCTGGTGGTGACGGGTGTCGGGTCGCTGATCCACATCTACGCGATTGGCTACATGCACGGTGACGAACGCTTCCCGCGTTTCTTCGCCTTTTTGAATATGTTCCTGGTGTTCATGCTCATCCTGGTCACGGGCAACAACTTCCTGATGATGTTTGTCGGCTGGGAGGGTGTGGGGCTGTGTTCCTACCTGCTGATCGGTTTCTGGTTTGATAAAGCGAAAGGTGTGGGCTGGAAGAACAGCCTGGCCGCCCGCAAAGCCATGATTCTGAACCGGATCGGTGACTTCGGGATGCTGATGGGCATCTTCCTGATTTTCTGGACATTTGGCACGCTTGACTACTACAAGCCGGGCGAGATCGCCAATGTTGAGTACCAGGAACACCTGGTCGCCCAACTGACCGGCGAGCATGGTGAAGCCGCTGCCCCTGCTGAGGGCGAACACGGCGCGACGACAACTGAAGGCGAGGCCGCTGCGCCCGCTGCTGAGGGTGAACATACTGAAGCGCCTGTGGCTGAGGGCGAGCATGGCGAGGCCGCTGCCCCTGCTGCTGAGGGCGAACATGCGGTTGGCCCGGCTATCCCTGAATACGTCAATAACGACCATATCGCTACTGACCAGCTCGGCGTGTTTGGCAAAGCACAGCGGATGCTGGAAGACGGCGCTGAGGTCAACTTCGGCGTGGTATCGCTGCCGATTGAAACAGTGCTTGTCCTGATTACCCTGTTCCTGCTATTGGGCGCGACGGGTAAATCGGCGCAAATTCCGCTGTTTGTCTGGCTGCCGGACGCGATGGCCGGCCCGACCCCGGTGAGTGCGCTCATTCACGCCGCGACGATGGTGACAGCCGGTGTCTACATGATGGTACGCAGTAACGTTCTGTACCATAATGCGGAGACAACGTCGCTGGTGGTCGCGCTGATCGGCGCGACGACGGCGCTGGCCGCCGGGTATATCGCTATCGGCCAGTGGGATATTAAACGTGTACTGGCTTACAGCACGATCAGCCAGCTTGGTTTTATGGTGGCGGCTGTGGGTATCGGCGCGTATGGCGCGGCGATGTTCCACCTCGTGACCCATGCGTTTTTCAAGGCGCTGTTATTTTTGGGCAGCGGCTCGGTTATTCATGGGGTTGAACACGGCCACCATGATGTTTCACACGGCCACGACCACCACCATGACCATGACTTTGACCCGCAGGATATGCGGAACATGGGTGGTTTGCGGAACAAGATGCCGATCACATTCCTCACCTATCTGGTTGGGACGCTGGCGCTGGCGGGTATCTGGCCGTTCGCCGGGTTCTGGTCAAAAGATGAAATTCTGGCCGATGCCTGGCTTTCCAACACGGCGGGCGGTTATGTGGTACTGGCGATGCTGGTGATTGCGGCGGCATTCACGGCCTTCTATATGTGGCGGCAGATCGAAATGGTCTTCTTTGGCAAGCCGCGCACCGAAGCCGCTGAACACGCCCATGAAAGCACCCCCGCCATGCTGTGGCCGCTGGTCATTCTGGCCTTCTTCGCGCTGTTGGCTGGTTTCTATAATGTGCCTGCCAACGCCGGGCCGTTCACGATTTTCGGCTTCTTTGAGTGGCTGTTCGGTGGCGCACACAGCTTCACCGTTTTCCTGGAGCCGAGCGTCGCTTACGCGCACGCGGGCGAGTTCCAGGGCGGGATTGCGGCTGTTGCGCTCATCCTGGCACTCGGCGCGATTTTACTGGCACGGCGCGTTTATGGGGACAATAAGTCCGTGACCGCCGATAACACCGACCCGCTGTATGTGAACCCGGCGACCCGTCAGATTTGGAGTCTGGCGAATGCCCGCCTGTACTGGGATGAAACCTACAACCGTCTGCTGGAGCAGCCGTTTAACGCGATTGGCAATTTCCTGGCGCACACGCTGGACTGGACCTTCTGGCACGACTATGTGCACGAAAAGGTGGTCGGCAGAGGCTTTAATGCCCTCGGCGATCTCCTGAGCAGCCCGGTTGACCTGGGCATCATTGACGGTATCGTCAACGGGCTGGGGCGGTTGGTGAGTTGGCTGGCCGGGGGGTTGCGCCGGATTCAGACGGGTTATGTTCGTACCTATGCAATCACATTATTACTTGGCGTCGTGCTGGTGATTATTATCCTGCTCCTGCCGATGTTACAGAGTGGCTCGTAGGGAGCGGTTTGCCGCATCCCCTGAGAGGAGAACTTTAGATTATGCCTGAAGTGAGTTCCGCACTTTCTTTGTCAACGGTGGTGTTATTTATTCCCATCGTCGGCTTCTTAGCGATCCTGGTGTTCCTGCGCGAAGAGCAGCACACCGAACAGATTAAGTGGACGGCACTGGGAACCAGCCTCGTCGCGTTTGTGGTTTCGCTGCTGCTTTGGATCGGCTACGATGCCAGTGTTCCTGGGCTGCAAATGGTACAGCGCAATGACTGGCTGCCATCTGCCGGAATCAGTTTTTACGTCGGCGTGGATGGGCTGAGTCTGCTGCTGATTATCCTGACGACCTTCATCATGCCACTGGCGATTTTATCTTCGTTCCGGGTGCATGTGCTGGAGGAGCGTGGCCGGCAAAAACTGTACTACGCCTTCATGCTGCTGCTGGAGTTCGCCATGCTGGGCGTGTTCATGGCGCAGGATTTGTTCCTGTTCTACGTGTTCTGGGAAATCACGCTTGTCCCGATGTATTTCCTGATCGGCATCTGGGGCGCGGAACAGCGCATGTACGCCGCTGTAAAGTTCTTCCTGTACACGATGGCGGGTTCGATCCTGATGCTGCTGGCGATTTTGTATGTCGGTATCCAGGCGGGGACGTTCTCGCTGCCCGACATTGTGGCCGGTATCCAGAGCGGCGCGATTGCCTTCCCGATGGACGGAGTCCTGAGCAGCACACAGTCATTCCTGTTCCTGGGTTTCTTCATCGCCTTCGCTATCAAAGTTCCGTTGTGGCCGTTCCATAGCTGGTTGCCCGATGCCCACGTACAGGCGCCGACAGCCGGTTCGGTCATCCTGGCGGGCGTGCTGCTGAAGCTGGGTACTTATGGTATCGTGCGCTTCTGCCTTCCGCTCTTCCCGGAAGCCAGCGTCGCCTGGGCGCCGTATGTCGCCGTACTGGCGATTATCGGCATCATCTACGGCGCGTGGGTGAGTTATGCCCAGAAAGACGTGAAGAAACTCGTCGCGTACTCCTCGGTGAGCCACCTCGGTTTCGTGGTGCTGGGTATCTTTGCGCTCAACGCGCAGGGCATCCAGGGCGGTATCCTGCAAATGGTGAATCATGGTATCAGCACCGGCGGCTTGTTCTTGCTCGTCGGGATGCTTTACGAACGCCGCCACACCAAAGCGATGGATGCTTTTGGCGGTATCTGGAAGGCCATGCCCCTGTTTGGCGGGTTGAGTCTGATCGTTGTCCTGAGCAGCATGGGGCTGCCGGGACTGAACGGTTTCGTAGGCGAGTTCGTTATCCTGCTGGGTTCGTTCGGCAGCAGTGTCCTCGGCCCGCTGTTCACGCTGTTTGCTACGTTGGGCGTCATCCTGGCCGCCGTCTATATGCTGTATATGTTCCAGAAGGTCTTTATGGGCGAGCTGGACAAAGAGGAAAACAAGAATCTGCCGCAGCTGCACTGGCAGGAATTGGCTGTGCTCATTCCGATCATTATCGCCATCTTCTGGATTGGCCTGCAACCGCGCCCGTTCTTTGATACGATGGACGCCAGTGTAAACCAGGTCGTTGAGCAGGTGCATCCGTATGTGGTTCAGGCGGAAAACACGGCGATGCTGACGGTAGACGAGTTCGTGCAGACGGCAGCCGTCCGTTAAGGGGGAACGATGTTTCAAGTACCGACTATCGCCGACCTCAACCTGGGGCTGACGCTTCCCGCGCTCAGTCTCGCGCTGGGGGCGTGCGTCCTGCTGTTGCTAGACCTGTTTGTTCCCAGGGAACGTAAGGAGATTACGGCCTGGCTGGCAATGGCCGGTATCGCCGTGAGCTTCGTGCTGAACCTGGCCGGGTTCAATGAGTCCGGCACGGCTTTCCTGGGGACGTTCGCCGCTGACCAGTTCACCGGTTTCCTGAACATCGTTATTCTGATTACCGCTTTTCTGGGCGTGCTGTTGAGCCTGGATTACCTCAAACGGGCGAAGATCGAGCGCGGTGAGTATTACGTGCTGCTGCTCCTGAGCGCCGCCGGTATGATGTTTATGAGCAGCGCCAACGACCTGATTGTGGTGTTTATCGCGCTGGAACTGTTGAGCATCCCGCTGTACATCATGGCGACCTTCCGCGCTCCCGATCTGAAGTCGGAAGAGAGCGGTATGAAGTATTTCATCCTGGGCGCGTTCGCCGGGGCGTTCTTCGTCTATGGTGCGGCGCTGGTTTATGGCGCTACCGGCACAACCAACCTGCCGGAAATCTTCGCGGCGGTCAACGGGATTATAGCCGCTGGCGGCTCGCAGATGTTCCTGCTGCTGATGGGGACGGGCCTGATCTTAGTCGGCCTGGGCTTCAAGGTGGCGGTTGTGCCCTTCCACATGTGGACGCCGGATGTGTATGAAGGCGCGCCGACTCCGGTCACGGCCTTTATGAGCGTGGGGGCGAAGGCGGGCGGTTTCGCCGGGCTGCTGCGGATTATGGTGGTGGCGCTGCCGGTGTTTGTGCTCAAGGACGGTCAGACTGCCGCTGCCTGGCAGCAGACGTTCTGGCTGGTGGCTGCGGCGACGCTCATCCTGGGTAACATCGTGGCGATTGCCCAGACCAACGTCAAACGGATGCTGGCTTATTCGTCTATCGCCCATGCCGGGTATATCATGATGGCGGTGGCCGCCGCCGGGACTGCCGGGGTTGCCAATGAAGCGACTCGGGCTGCCCTGCTCTATCTGATGGCGTATATGTTCACCAACCTGGGCGCGTTCGGTATCGCGCTCGCTATTGAAAAAGACGATGGCAGCGATACCGGCGTGGACAATTTTATCGGGCTGGCGAAGAGCAAACCGGCGTTGGCGGCGATGATGACCGTGTTCATGCTGAGCCTTACGGGCATCCCGCTGACGGGCGGCTTTGTCGGCAAGTGGTTCGTCTTCAAGTCGGCGCTGGATGCCGGGTTAGTGCCGCTGGCGATCATCGGCGTGCTGACGAGTGTCATCAGCGCATTCTACTATGTGCGCATCATCGTGAATATGTACCTCAAGGATGGTGAAGGTGACCCGGCTGCCGGTGCGACCCGGTATGTCAACTGGGCGATTTACGTGGCCTTCGCCGGGACGCTGCTGATGGGCATCTTCCCCTGGATTGCCACTAACCTGAGCGATACGGTGGTGCTGGCGGTGGAGATGTTTGTGCGGTAAGTCCGTCCGCTATCTGTAAAAAACGAACCGCGTCTCGGTGTGAGGCGCGGTTTTTGATTCCAGTGGGATGGCTGTTATGCATTGGCCGCTAACAGCCAGCGGCAAGCAGCCAGCAGCGAACCCGCTACACGATGCGGAAACCATCTTTCAACGTGCAGCGGCGCAGGCGGCTGAAGCTGCGGCAGGTCGTCATGCCTTCGCCCGTCGGGCTGGCAATGGTGAACGAGGTGAAGCCCTCGCCATTCGCGCCCAACCCGGCGATGCTGGGGCCGTTCTTCACGAAAATCGAACAGTCTATCGCCCGCGCCATGTGTGTCATGTGGTCTACGTGCTTGCTGTGCATCACGGCGGTATGGCGGAAACCGTGTTCTGATTCAACGGCGAGGTCAATCGCGCTGTAGACATCCGGCATGGGCACTACCGGCATAATCGGCATCATCTGCTCCGACCACACCAACTGGTGATCCGGCTCGACCACCGCGACGATCTGGCGGACTTCACTCCCCACGTTAATGCCGATTTCCTTGAGCAGCACGCTGGCGTTCTGGCCGATGAAGGCCTTGTTCATTACGCCCGGTTTGCCGGGACCGCGATCTTCCTCAAAAATGGATTTCATCAGGCGTTTAAGCTGCCACGAAGTAATCAGGTAGCCGCCGTGCCGCGTCATAGACTCCACCAGGCCATCCAGCACCGAAGCAACCACAATTGTTGTTTTCTCTGTGACGCATACCAGGTTATTGTCGAAGCTCCCGCCGCGCACCACATCGCGCCCGGCCTGTTCCAGATCGGCGGTCTCATCCACCACTGCCGGGGGATTACCCGGCCCGGCGCACACTGCACGTTTGCCGCTCTGCATCGCCTGGCGCACCACGCCGATACCGCCGGTGACGGCCAGCAGGCGCACCTGTTTGTGTGTCATCAGGGCTTGTGCCGATTGAATCGTCGGCTCAACCACACATGTCAGCAGATTGGGCGGGCCGCCCGCGCTCTGAATCGCCCGGTTGAGCAGTTGGATCGTGTAGGCGCTGCACTGTTGGGCGGAAGGATGCGCGTTGAAGACGACTGCATTCCCGGCGCTCACCATGCTGATACTGTTGTTGATAACGGTGCTGGTTGGATTGGTGCTGGGCGTGATCGAAGCGATCACCCCGTATGGGGCGTACTCGGTTAATGTCAGGCCGTCATCGCCCGTCCAGGCTTCGGTATTCAGGAATTCCGGCCCAGGGGTCTTGTTGGCGACCAGGATGTTCTTCTGTACTTTGTCCTCCGCCCGCCCCATGCCGGTTTCTTCAGCAGCGAAATGCCCCAGGACCTGGGCGTGCTCCCGCGCGGTTGTTCGCATCGCTGCGATCATGTGCCGCCGGACTTCCAGGGGCATATCGTGCAGTTGTTCAAAGGCCGCTGTCGCTGCGGCTGCCGCGCTGTCCGGGTCGGGAAAGAGTCCGTCCCCTGGCCCCGCAGTTGGTGCGGCAGGGCGTGCTGGTCGTGCCGCTGAATCATAAGGAATATCGGCATCGCCGATTTCGCGCATCACATTCTGGATAATGCTGTGAATACGGGCGTCGTCTATCGGTTGTGAATCAGTCATAGGATCAATAAACCTGTTCCTGGTGGATCGGAAAGTGTGAATAGATTGTACCGGATTTTTGGCAGGTGGCTATTGGTTAATTCTGGCTCAGGATGGTTTGACCGCCGGGAACGCCAGCCTGAAGGTTGTCCAGCCGGTCTTCATGTCCGAACTCGCCGAGAAACTGCCACCTTGCGCCAGCGCCGCCCGGTACGCGAAGGGCATCCCCATGCCCACGCTGGTACGGGTGCCAGCCTGCCGCTCCTCCCATTGAGGAGGCTGCTTTAAGAGTGAATCGCCAAAACGCGACTGCACCATGCGTCCGGTATCCTCAAAACGAATCACAATCTTATCCGCTTCGGGCTGAATGCTCACACGGAGGGTGTCATCACGGGTCGTGAATTTCAGGGCATTATCGAGGATTGCCCGCAGCATACGTTCGACAAGTTCCGGGTCTACGTTGGCGTGCAGCGGCGTATCTTGCGGCAGCGTTGTCTCGACTTTCAGTTTCTTGGTTGTCAGCGCATAGGACTCGGTATCCAGGACATCGCGCAGCAAAGCAACCATCTCGGTATCTTTGGTGTTGGGTTGGTAGGTATCGAGTTCTAGCCGCCGCAGGTCGAGCAGATCGTTGACAAGGCGAATCTCGCGGTTAGCGGCGTGCAGTACACCCCGCAGGATGTCTACCGTGCCGATCAGATTCGGGTCGTCTTCATATAGTGAAATCAGCAACTCCATCGCGCTGATGACAATGGTCATCGGGCTGCGGAGGTCATGGCCTAACAACAGCATGACGGATTCGAGGATTTCCGGCTTGATGTCGCCGAGCGCATACTGGCTGGGCTGCGGCGTCGTTGCTGCGTCTTTGGATTCCATAAGTTTATTCCAGCACCTCATAAACCATCACCTGTTCCTGCCGCCCACGTATCTTCTGTGAGCCAATCGCAGTTACGCGGATATGATCGCGTATCCGGTCATACAACGCGCTGCTGATGAGGATTTGCCCATTGGTGCTGAGCTGCTGCAAGCGCGACGCCAGGTTGACTGTATCGCCCACTGCCGTGAAATCCATGATTTCCTGCGTGCCGACATTGCCTACCACCGCCATGCCGGAATGGATGCCAAAATTGATATTCAGCCGGTATGTTGGCTCGAATTGTTCGTGGAAGCTCGACAGCGCGTTACGGATACCGATAGCGGTACGGACAGCTAACAGCGGGTGATTCGCCTGAAGAACCGGGGTGTTGTAGAGCGCCATGACGCCATCCCCGATGAATTTATCTACTGTTCCCTTGTTTTCCTGGATGTATTTGACGATCAGAGCATGGTAAGCATTCAGAACGCCCAGTAAGGTTTCCGGGGGCGCATACTCAGACATGGGCGTGAAGCCTTGTAAGTCGGCAAACAGCACGGTGATGTCCTGGAACTGCCCGCCGAGCTTAACCTGATTTGGGTCCTGCAGCAGCCGCTCCACAACTGATGGCGCGACAAATCGTTCAAAGGTTTGTCGAAGCATTTCTTTCGTTTCGCGCAGCCCATCGGATTCGGCTTTGGCACGCAGCCGGGCGTTCACCCTGGCGACCAGTTCGCGCGGACTGAACGGCTTGGTGAGGTAATCATCTGCCCCCGCCCCCAGCCCGGTCACGCGGTTTTCAATGTCGCCCAGCGCCGTCAGCATCAGGATCGGAATCTGGGCAGTTGCGGCATCCCCTTTGAGAAGCGCACAGACTTCAAAGCCATTCTTGCCTGGCATATTCACATCCAGAATCATGAGGTCAGGCATGTGCTGCTGGGCAGTCTCCACCGCAGAAGGGCCGTCCACTGCCGTGACTGTTTCATGGCCCACGCTCTCAATAATATCCTTCAAAAGTTGGCGACTGTTGCTGTTATCGTCCGCGATTAGAACTTTCACCGGAATACCCCATAATTTTGTTGTACGCCGCGCCCGCGATGGCGAACGCGGTTATTTATCCAAGCAATTTGGTGATTTTGCGTGCCAGATCACTGATATTGATTGGTTTGGAAACGTAATCATCGCAGCCAGCGCTCAAAGCGCGTTCCCGATCACCAACCATTGCATGGGCGGTCAGGGCAATCACCGGAATATGCGCCAGATCGGGCTGTTTCTTAATTTCCTGGGTTGCTGTCCAGCCATCCATCGCAGGCAGCGACAAATCCATCAGAATCAGGTTGGGTTTTTCCGCCTGCGCGGTTTCGACCCCTTCCTGGCCGTTCTCCGCCTGGATGACATCGTATCCCAGAGAGGTCAACACATCCACAATGAGGGTCATGTTGTCACGATTGTCTTCTACCACCAGAATCCGACTCTTACTCATGAACCCTGTTTATCTCCCCAGCTCATCATCCATTGGGGTGAGACGTGAACTCCCGCACACCCTGCCTGCCATTATAGCATTACTGATTTCAAATTGCTTGTGACTCACAGCCACCCGGGCTGCCGGGGTGTGAGGTCTGTGCTTTATGCCGGAGTTGGGGAGGATGGCTCGTCAGACGCAGCGGCGGCGCGGGCTTTGGCGCGGTCTAAGCGCCAGCTTTCGAGGAAGATGAGCGCCACACCAAAGACGATGGCATGGTCGGCCAGGTTGGAAACGTTGCTGATGACGCCGGGAATCTGGTAGTGGATGAAGTCAATCACCACGCCGTATTGCAGCCGATCCAGGGCGTTGCCCAGCGCCCCCCCGACGACCAGGCCAGTCGCCAGCCGCGTAATGGCGGCATCGTCCGGGATGCGCGGGTAAAAGAAGACCATGCCGATCACCGCGATGATGGCGACCACCAGGAACATGTCGCCGGCCTGGGGCAAAAACCCGAAGGCCGACCCGGCATTGTGGCTGCGGGTGATCTGGAACAGGCTGCTGATGGCCGGAATCGGCTGGTAGACCTCACCCAGGCTGAGGTTATCCACGATCCAATGTTTACTCACCTGGTCAACAGCCACAATCGTGAAGATCAGTATTGCCAGTAAGAGCCAGCGGCGGACGGCAGGGCGCATATTGTTTCCCATAACTGTGTAGCCAGACTGCGTGATTGTACCACCAGCGCCCGCAAACTGTTACGGCGGATTCGAGTCTTCCAGGGCGGTATAATACGCAAAAAGGAGGGATACCAACATGACCGTGAAAACCTATACCCTGCAATTCCCCACACGGGGACATGCCCATGTAGTGGATGTGACCGGCGCGGTGCAGAAGACCATCCGGGAAAGCGGGCTGATGGCGGGGATTGTGGCGCTGTTTGTGCCGGGCAGCACTGCCGCGCTGACGACCATCGAGTACGAGGACGGCGCGATCCATGATTTCCAGCGGTTATTTGATGAGATCATCGCCGCTAACCGCGAGTATGCCCATAACGAACGCTGGGGGGATGGCAACGGCCACAGCCATGTGCGGGCGTCCCTGCTGGGGCCGTCGCTGACCGTGCCGTTTGTGGATGGGTCGCTGCTGTTGGGGACATGGCAGCAAATCATCCTGGTAGATTTCGATAACCGTTCCCGCCAGCGGGCAGTCATTGCCCAGGTGATGGGAGAATAACCGGATAATCCTGGCTCTATTCGGACTGACAACGGCAGCCGTCTTCCGGCTACAATGGTGACGTTCACTAGATTCACCAGGAGTCTGTATGTTATCCCGCCGCTTATCCAGCTTACCTTCCACCTGGCTCATCATCGCCGCGTTCGCCGCGATTTACGTGATCTGGGGGTCAACCTACCTGGCAATTCGTTTCGCCATTGATTCCATTCCTTCATTTATGATGGCTGGCACCCGCTTCCTGCTCGCCGGGGCGCTGCTCTATGCGCTGGCACGGCGCGGCGGCGCGACCCGCCCCAGCCGCATTCACTGGCGCGGCGCGCTCATCCAGGGCGGGCTGATGTTCCTGATTGCGAACGGCGCGATTGTGAAGGCCGAGCATGTAGTGCCGTCGGGTGTCACAGCCCTGATTATTGCGACTGTGCCGCTGTGGGTGGCGCTGCTGGGGTGGCTGTTTTTTCGGGAAGGACGTCCCGATCTGCGCCTGGCGATTGGGCTGGTCATTGGCATGGGCGGTATCGCGCTGCTGGTTGTGCCGGGTGACTTCCTGAGTGGGGAGCACGTTGACCTGGGCGGGACGCTGCTGCTGCTCATATCGGCGTTCTCGTGGGCAACCGGCACGCTGTCCTCGCGGCGGCTGCCTGCGCCAAGCACCCCGTTGATGGGCGCGGCGCTCAATATGATGGCTGGCGGTGTGCTGCTGCTGGTGCTGAGTCTTGCCAGCGGGGAATTTGCGACCTTCGTCCCGTCAGCGGTCACGATGGAATCGCTGGTTTCGTTTGTATACCTGATTACCTTTGGTTCGGTAGTTGCCTTCGGCTCGTATATGTATCTGCTTTCAGTGGTTGCGCCCAGCCGGGTGGCGACCTACGCCTACGTGAACCCGCTGATTGCAGTATTCCTGGGCTGGTTCCTGGGGGAAGAGGCCCTCACCGCGCGGACTCTGGTCGGGGCAGCGGTTATCGTGACCGCCGTTGTGATGATTACCTCCCGGCGTAGGCGGAAGCCCGCCCCACCCCTCCCAACCGTATCCGAAGCGCCGCTGGCTGCGGTCGCATCCTCGGCGGGCGAATGACACCGGCTACAGCAGCATATTTCGCCGCTCGTGGAGCGTTCTGATGACTTCACGATCCGCCTTGCCAAAGCTGTAATGGGCGAGGTGTTCCGGCCTGACCCAGGCCCAGTCCTGCACGCCCAACGCCTGTGGCGGCCCGGAAAGGTAGCGACAGGTGAAGGCGTGCAGCGTGATTTTGAAGTGGGTGAAAGCGTGACGCACGACGGTGAAAAGTTCTCCCACCTCAACTTCAATCGCCAGTTCTTCTCGCAGTTCCCGTTGGAGGCAGGCGGGCAGCGATTCGTCCGCTTCCTGCTTGCCGCCGGGGAACTCCCATAGCCCACCGAGCAGGCCGTCAGCGGGGCGCTGGGCGATGAGCAGTTCGCCCCGGTCATTCCAGATCATTCCGGCAGTGACATCATAATGTGGCGTCGCTGCCTTTGCTTTTCTGACCGGGCGCTGCGTCTGCGTGCCGTTGGCGGATGCCGCGCAGTGTGCGCGAATCGGGCAGTCCGCGCACAGGGGCAGGCGCGGCTTGCACACCGTTCGGCCCAATTCCATGAGTGCCTGGTTGTAGTCGCCGGGGCGTTCCGCTGGAATCCAGCGTTCGGCCTGTAACCACAGCCCTGCTTTTACCGCCGTCTGGGTGACATCGGCATCCAGGTCGGTCAGGCGGGCGAATACGCGAATGACATTGCCATCCAGCACCGGCACGGCCTCCCCATAGGCGATGCTGGCAATCGCCCCGGCGGTATAGCGCCCGACTCCGGGTAACTGCTGTAAGGTTGCAGCGGTGGCGGGGAACACCCCCTGTAATTGGGTGGCGACAAATCGAGCGGCTTTATGTAAATTGCGAGCGCGGCTATAATACCCTAAGCCCTCCCACAATTTCAGCACGGCATCCAACGGCGCTTCCGCCAGCGCCTCGACAGTGGGGAAAGCCATTAGAAAACGATGATAGTATGGGATGACTGTCTCCACCTGGGTCTGTTGCAGCATAACCTCGGATAACCAGATACGGTATACATTCTGAGTGCCGCGCCAGGGCAGGTTCGCGGCGTGCTGGTCGTACCAGGCGAGCAATGGTAGGGTAAAGGGAGCGCTCATCAGCGATTTTCAGACCATGTTCAAAGTATTCATTAACGACACCCCAATAATTGGGTTGTTCAGGTGATGCTAGAATATAAAATGATAGAAGTTGCCTGGCTCACTATCCGGACGGCGGGTTTAAGCCCGCTGCGCTACAGGGAAATATTTTTCTGATATATGTAGACCCTGAAATAAATATCCGATCCAGATTGTCGGGATTATCATCACGAGTGGGTACACCCTGTCGCAAGTTTAATGTCAGCGCGTTAAATCAACAAGAGCCGTCGAAACGAGATCAGTCTCATGACCCTACGAAACAAGCGTTTCATCATCCCATTCGAACATGGTCAGGCCGCGTATGCCGTGCATGTTTCCCGCCGCTTTGACCCGGCCTGGGTCGCGAAGTCACTCAATTTCAATGAACCGCGCCCGGCGATCTATGTGACCGGCGGTGCCAAAGAAATGTCCGAAGAAGATATGTATGCGACTCGTCGCATCATTGAAAAAGGGCTGGTACGGTTTGCTGAAGAACAGGGCGCGGTGGTGATTGATGGCGGCACGAATGTTGGCGTTCCGGCGCTGGTGGGGGATGCCCGCCGCAAGAACCGCTATCGTTTTCCCTTGATCGGCGTTGCGCCATTAGAACTGGTGCAGTACCCCGGTTATGAAAACGGCGATGGCGGGCCGTTGAATTACGGACATTCACATTTTGTATTGACGACCGGCGACGAGTTTGGCGATGAATCGGACATGATTACCCGCCTGACCTACCAGCTTTCCGGCAACGGGCAGCTACCGGCATTCGGTGTGCTGATAAACGGGGGTAAAGTCACACGTGAGGAAGTTTACGCCCGTACCACTTCGGAAAAATTCTCCTTCCCCCTGTTTGTGATCGAAGGGACTGGGCGGTTTGCGGATATTCTGGCGCGGGCTTTCCATGCCGGTCAAACCGATGACCGCCAGATCAATGCGATTATCACCAAGGGCAAACTCTCCGTTATCTCGATCAGTGATGGCCCTGAGCAGTTCTACGAAAAGCTCATGGCGTATACCCGCAGTTACATTCCTTCTGTCTCTGCCGATCAGCAGCCCGAAACAGCATAAGAATACGGCAAGACACTGGGCGAAACGCAGAACGCGCTTATTGGGGTAGCGGCTCGTCGCGCATTGCACCGTAACGCAAAACCCCCGCCGGGTGTGAGGAGGGCGGGGGTAATTTACAGGCCGTGCCACAGATAAGGAGTAAAGCACCGGATAGCTAACAGCCTGTGCGCGATTTCTCGGTAACGACTGCCGGAATAACAGGCTCGGGCTGCGGCGTCTCCACTATTCTGACCCGTGCCCACATTCCCCGAATCATCTGTAAGAAGGTGCGTCTGGTTTGCCCGGCCAGGGCTGCTTCGGCCATTCGTGCCTGCTCTCGCTCGCGTATGAGTTGCGGGTGATGGTATTTGAGGTGGTACTGCATATCCCGGTAATCCATAACGACCTCGTCTGATACTCTCTGAACCAGCGATACGTGTTGTACACTATCACTGTATACGCCCTGCTCTCCAATGTGAATTGATTTAGTGATTTCTAAAACGATAGGCCGCTAAAGTGTTTTATACTATGCTTAAGGTGGGGAAAGTACGTAGAGACTGAGTAACGACCTATGATAAATATTCACCTGACGCCGGATGACCTGGCCGACATGCGGTTTGCTTACAGCCCACTGGTGGAACTGGCAACCAGTTATCGCATACTGCACGTTCCTAAAATGCAGAGCCACTACCTGCGCTGGGTAGATGAAGCCCAGCGCGCCCTGTTCGATACTGACCTGCCCTATATGCGCGCGCTGTTGGGCTATCCGGGATATATCCCCGATTTTCTGACGCCTACACCTATGGCAACCAACCAATCCGTTGAAGATGAAATCACCGGGATGCTGAACACGCCGCTGGCTGTCATGCGGGGTAATATTCAGACCCTGATCGCATATGCCGAATGCGTTGAACAGCCATTGGTGGATGTGTGGCAGAACTTCCTGAACTACCCGCATGAATCGCTGCTGTGCCTGGTGGAGGAACTGCGCCTGTACTGGCAGCGTGTGTTGGCGCACCACTGGCCGCGTATGAAAACCGTGCTGGATGGCGATATTCTTTACAAGGCGCGGCAGTTAGCCGTAGGCGGGCCATCCGGGTTATTCTCGGACCTGCACCCGGATGTCACCTACGAACCGGGGCAGTTGCAGGTCGATAAAGTGCATTCCAGGGCGGGGGCGACCTTTGAAATGGACCTCACGCTGAACGGGCAGGGTATCCAGCTTGTTCCGGCGATCTTTTCCGCCTCGAAAATCCACTGGCAAATTGTCCCGGAATGGCATCCGATGCTGATCTACAGTCCGCGCGGCGCGGGGCTGTGGCGGCAGGAAGCGCCGGGTGTGGATCAATCACTGGAGTTATTGCTGGGGGCTGGCAAGGCGCGGGTGCTGCAAGAACTGGAAACACCGGCTAATACCGGCGAGATCGCCCGTAAATTGAGTATTACCGCCGGGGCGGTTTCCCAACACCTTTCCCGGTTGAACCAGGCCGGGTTGGTTGAACCTCACCGCAGTGGCAAAGTGGTGTTTTATCACCTGACGCCGCGTGGGCAGCAGCTACTTGTCCTGTTTGACGCAACGCCATAGCAGCGCTGGTTTGTCCTACTGTTTGGCCGATGTCAGCGTCGCCGATGTCACCATCTCTGCTGGCGGGCTGATGACGACTTCCGGCAGTGACGCCCCGGCCAGCAACCGCACCATAATGTTCAGCAGGGTTTCGCCATGTGTGGTTGGTGAAATGCGTGCCGACCCACGTATAAAATAGCCATCTCGGATATATTCCAGCGCCAGCGCTTCCGCATCAATGCTGGTAATCACCACTGAATTGGGGTCAAAATCGGCATCTTCCATCGCCTGGATCGCGCCGAATGACCCGGCATCGTTGATGCTGACGATCACATTAAAATGCACATCCGTGTCAATCAGCTTCTTAATGGACTCATAGGCAAATTCACGGGTCGCCCCTCTGAAGCGCCCGACAATTGTGGCCTCCGGCGCGAATTCCAGTAAGCCGGCCTCCAGCCCATCTGCCCGTTCGGTGATATCCTGTCTGTCCGGGAAATCGAGGATAATCACATCGGCCTGACCATCCATTTCATCATGGATAATCTGCCCGGCTAACTGCCCCGGCACCAGCCCTAACTCGTAGTTGTTGCCACCCATTAACACGCCGCCGTAGCTGGGAATGTTGTCGCCAAAAATGACCAGGGGTAATCCAGTCGCCTCCACCGACTTGAGGCTCTCGGATAGCAGTTCCACGTCCAATGGGCATAAGATCAGCGCTCTGGCGCCATCCGAGCGTGCCTGTTCGATCTGTGTCACCTGACGGTAGTTATCGGTCTGCGGGTCGTATACTTCTATTCGGAGTTGATAGCGGGTTGCCAGGTCATGCATCGCCCGTGCCAGGGTCGCGTGGAATTCCGAGTCGCGGGTGCAGGCCAGGTACGCGATAAACCCGCCGTCGCCCAGGTAAGCGCGTGCCGCTGCGATTTCATCCTCATTGGGGGTGCTGACCTCGGCTGCCGGGCTGCTCTCTCCTGCTAGAATCGTATATGGCCTGCCTCCGGTGGGTTGTGCAGGACGGGTTAAGAGTGCAATCACCAGGAATAGCGCCACGGCAACCAGCATAACCACTACCGCGACCAGTGGGCGAACGCGCTTCAGAAACGCGGGATAGGATTTCACCGGTGTATTCGGCAGTAGCTGCGGTAGCTGTGGCACAGATTGCTCTGAACTGCCAGGCAACCCTAGTGCCGCGTTGAAAGCCTGAGCCAGCTCTACCGCGCTGTCGTAGCGTTCTCCGGGGGCTTTGGCGAGGGCGCGCAGAATCACGGTCTCGACTTCCGGGTTGATGTCCGGGTTAATGGTACGTGGGCGCGGCGGCGCTTTTTCCAGTTGCTGGTAAATGATCGTCACAATATCGCTGGTCGCTGTGTCAAATGGCAGACGACCCACGACCAGGTTATACAGGATGACTCCCAGGCTGTAGATGTCGCTGCGACGATCCAGCGGGTCTCCGCGCAACTGCTCTGGCGACATATAGGCGGGGGTGCCTACGACTGTGCCGGAAAGCGTCAGATTCTGTGAACCCTGGATAACCTTTGCCAGCCCGAAGTCCGTGAGATGGGCGTGTCCGGCGTCATCCAGCATGATATTACTGGGCTTCAGATCACGGTGAATAATGCCCTTCTGGTGGGCATAGGTCAGCCCGGCGGCAACCTGCTTGAGGATGTCGGCGATACGCTCCAGCGAAAGATCTTCGTTCCGCATCACCTGGGCGAGGGTGCCGCCCTGAAGCCAGCGCATCGCCAGATAGGCATAATCACCGGCGATTCCATAGGCATAGACCGGCAGAATATGGATATGCTCCAATTGGGCGATTATCGCTGCTTCGTGGGCAAAACGATTGCGGAACCCGGCCTCATGGTCATTGTCCAACCGGATAACTTTGAGCGCGACAAGGCGATTATTCACCGAAGGCTGTGCGGCCAGATAAACCGACGCCATTGCGCCTTCGCCTAATTTCTCTTTGATCTCAAATTCGCCAAGTTTTTGGCCGATCAGGTTCATGCCAGACATCACGATCTCAATTTCAGATAGAGGATTATTCTTTTATAGATATTTTCAGAGTGTAGCATATTGATAGCTGTTTAGAAAACACAAAAAACTGGGTAGGAAATTTGGGCGCAATCTATTTAAATCATGATCGAAATGCGGTATGATTGCAGACAGATAGATGGGGATATGGTGTCTCCGTCGTCATCAAAGTCCTTCCAAAAACATGGATAAGGAGTTTCCAAAAAAATGAAGCAAAGAATCGCTCTTTTACTGCTGGTGGCCGTTCTGGTTGCCCCTCTCCTGCCGGTTGCAGCTCAGGATAGCCTGATCGAATCGGTCTGCCTGGTAACCGATGTAGGCCGTGTAAATGATGGCACATTCAACCAGTTCGCTTATGAAGGTATGCTGAAAGCGGCTGAGGAATTCGGCCTCGATAGCACTTTTATTGAAACTCAATCTCCGACGGATTACGAAGCCAATATCAATGCTTGCTTGAATGACAACTATGATGCGGTTGTGACAGTCGGTTTCTTCCTGGCTGATGCGACCCTCCAATTTGCTACGGAAAACCCTGACACGTATTTTATCGGCGTTGACCAGTTCGTGGCCGATGGCCCGGAAAACTATGTCGGCCTCCAGTTCCGTGAAGATCAATCCGGTTTCCTGGCCGGTGCGCTGGCAGCTCAGATGACCGAAAGCGGTGTGATCGCCGGTGTGTACGGTGTGGACGTTCCCGCTGTGGTGAAGTTCCGTCATGGTTTTGAGCAGGGCGCGGCCTATGTGAACCCCGATGTCGAGGTTCTGGGCGTCTACCTCTCCAGCTTTATTGACCCGGCGTTAGGCTCTTCAGCAGCGGCGCAGTTCCTGGGCGAGAATGCTGACGTGATCTTCGGCGCGGGTGGCCCTACCGGCTCCGGCGGTATCATCTTCGCCGCGTGCCCGGCGGATAACTGCGAAGGCGCGGCCAAGGTTATCGGTGTGGACCAGGACGAATACTATTCGACCTTCGGCGCGGGCGAAACCCCCGGTGCCGAAAACCTGATCTCCAGCGCCATGAAACGGGTGGACAGCGCGGTTTACGTTGCGCTTGAAGTCCTCGTTGGTGGTGGTGAGGGCTGGCAGGGTGGCAGCAACATCATCATGTCGGCTGAAAATGATGGTGTCGGCTTCGCCCCGGCGCACGACTCCGACGTGCCGGAAGAAGTGACCGCTGTGCTGGAAGAAATCCTGGCTGGGTTGAAAGATGGCAGCATTGAAACCGGCATTGACCCCGTCACGGGCGAACTGCTGGACATGATGCCGGAAGCGACCCCGGAATCCAGCGGCTAGTATGAACTTTTACGGTGGACAAGGGGCTTAAGCTCCTTGTTGACCGGGTAGTCTTTACCCACATTATGTTTAGGGGCGCGGCGGAATGCTGCGCCTCTTTTGATTCAGGACGCCTGCATCAGCCCCAAATTCAATGTCTCATGGCAATGTTTCGTGTCGGGTGGCTGATTTTCTGTCATAATATGCATAATCACGACGAACGAGGGCACGAGGCCAGCAATGATTGACCCCAAAGCTATTAAACAGTTGAAGAGCAAGGATGCCTCTAGAGAAATCACTGAGATGGCGTAAGGAGACAGGACAATGGCGCTAAAGTTGCCGGTTCAATATGAGCAGTTAGTCGAATTGGTTGAGCAGCTTTCCGAAGAACAGCAGAATGACCTGATTGCGCGTTTGCTGACACTTCAAGCAGAGCACCGCACGCTAACGGTTGAAGAGAAGATCAAGCTGCTTGATGCCATTAAATTGAATGTCGCCATCAACGAAGAACCCTCGGTTCGGCGAGTTGACTGGTACGATGATGATGGCCGATAAAGCCTTTGTGGATACCAATATCCTTCTAAGAGCAGTCCTGCCCGAAATGCCACAGCACGTCCAGATAGATGCTCTATTGAAACATACTCTTCGTGAAGGTACGGAACTCTGGATTAGTGGGCAGGTCATCCGCGAGTTCATTGTGCAGACAACTCATCCGCGTACTTTGAATGAGCCATTGACGGTTACACAAATCGTGCGGGAAGTTGAAGCTATGAAATCGCTGTTTCGAATTGCCGATGAAACGACAACCGTGCGCGATAAGCTATTAGAGCTTCTTCAGACCCACCCTACCGGTGGCAAGCAGGTACATGATGCCAATATTGTCGCAACAATGCAGGTATACGGCATTAATATATTGTTCACCCTGAACGTAGCTGACTTCAAGCGATTCAGCGATGTCATTACGATTATCTCGCCCGTTGACAAAGCTTAATGAATGGTCAGTTGGCGACTCTGATTTTCTGTCATAATAAAACTATCCACGACGAGCAAGGACACGAGGCCAGCAATGATTGACCCCAAAGTTATTAAACAGTTGAAGAGCAAGGATGCAAACAAGCGGCGGCAGGCGATTGGGATGTTAGCGGACAGCCGGGACATGGCCGCGCTCAAACACCTGGAAGATGTTGCTCAGAACGACTCGGACGAAAAGTTGCGGAAGTTGGCGGTGCGGGCGCAGGATCATCTGCGGAAACAGGTGGATAAGTCCCGCCAGCGCGCGAACGCTGCCGCCGCCGGTGAAGCGCCATCCCGCCCGGTGATCGTGAACGAAAAAGACAGCCAGCGCGCCCGGTCCTTTACCGAAGAAGCCTTGAGTCTGTATATCCAGGGTGACAATGCCAAGGCGGCCCAGCGTTTAGTGAAGGCGCTTGAAGCAAACCCGAATCTGAAGAACGACAATTATTTCCTGGGTATCGCCGGCAATGTGCTGGAAGTTCCCCAGGAACACGCGCTGGCTGTGCTGGCCGATGGCAGCAAACGCGCCGACTTTATCTCGCAGAGCAAGCGCGGCAAGGTGGAAAAGCGTAAAAAGGAACATCGTGAAACCGCTGAGGTGATTGGCTGGTCGTCGGTGTCATTTGACCTGGGGATTTATGGCCTGATCGTTGCTGTGACGACATTTCTGATGCCATTTGTGTTCACCCAGTTGATTGGGCGGGCGATTGAGTACCAGACAGGACTGACGGCGGAAGAACTGGCACAGGAAAGCGTCCAGTTTGGCTCGACGTTCTCAGACCTGAACCAGTGGCTTTCGGGTGTCGGGATCGTTGTTTTCCTTGTGGCTGCTCTGGTGCTGGCGCTGCTGAGCATCGTGGGGATGCTGATTTATGCTGGCGCGCTGCATCTGATCGCCACCAAATTGCTGCGCGGCGTGGGTACAATGCCCTTCATGTTATCGAAGGTCGTGCCGTTCTACAGCACCCTGACCGGGATTATTTTTATCTGGTGGATTATCGCAATGACGCTTTCGGCCACCGGCGCGGTATTGATCGGCGCTATCTGTATGCTGCCGTTGGGATTGGTCGTTCTCTACCAGATGTTCCGGCTTGGGGGGCGGATTGGCGAGGCCTATGACTTCGGCACGGGTATGGGATGCATGACGCTGATCGTTGCCAATATCGTCATTGGGCTGATTTCCGCTATTCCGGGTCTTATCGCGCAGAACCTGATCGCGCAGGCGATCCTGAATTCGCTGGGGGCGGCGTAATCCGCCAACCGGATAACTCATCAAGGAGACACCATGACACAGATTGGCATTATGATCGAAGGGCAGGACGGGACAAATTGGGAGCGATGGGGGCGCATTTTGCAGGCTGCCGAGGATTTTGGCTACCAATGCGTGTTTCGTTCCGACCACTTTACCAATACTGCCGCGCCGGATAAAGACTCGCTCGAGTTGTGGGTGTCGCTCACCTATGCCGCTGCACAAACGAAACGGATTGAGTTCGGCCCACTGGTCACGCCGGTCACGTTTCGCCACCCGGCGATAACGGTGCGGATGGCTGCGGCAGTGGATGACCTCAGCGGCGGGCGGTTGGTGCTGGGGTTGGGGGCAGGCTGGCAGGAACGCGAACACACGAAATTCGGAGTGCCGTTCTACGACTTCCCGACCCGCTTTGATATGCTGACCGATGCGATGGAGATTACCACCCGGCTGTTACGCAGCGATGAGCCGGTGACATATAGCGGCAAGCACTTCTCATTAGATGAAGCCCAACTGCTGCCACGCCCGCAGCGCCGGGGCGGGCCGCCTATTCTGATCGGGGGACGAGGCCCCAAGCGGACTCTGCCGCTGGTGGTGCAGTATGCACAGGAATGGAACGCCGTACTGATCCCGCCGGATGAATATGTTGAACGGGCGGCGCTGCTCGATCAACTGCTGAGTGAACAGGGGCGTCCGCCAGGTGATGTCAAACGCTCACTCATGACCCAGGTCGTCTTTTCCCCGGATGAGGCGAGTTTAGACGAACGTCTCTCCGCCCGGAATGTGACCCGTGATGAGTTGATTCAGCGCGGGCTGATTGTCGGCACGGCGCCGATGCTGGTTGACCAGATCGGGCAGTGGGTCGAGCGTGGAGTCGAGCGGTTCATGTTGCAGTGGCTTGACCAGGATAATATCGCCGGTTTGGAGCAGATTGCCCGCGATGTGCTCCCGCATTTTCATCAATAAGTGATATTCTTTGTGTGGAGGAGCGTATTTCGGAGCGCTTCTCCACTGCCCGAGCACACAGTAAATCCCACTGCTAAGGAAAACAACTCATGATTGATCTTTCGCCCGACGAATTTCGCCAGCTTGGGTATCAGGCCATAGACTTGCTCGCGGAGCAGTTGGCGGCTGTGCGCGACTTGCCAGCCCGCCAACCCATCGCCGCTGACCTGAGAGGGCGTCTTTTGGAGCAGCCTTTGCCCGAAACCGAGTCCGACCCGGCAGCGCTGCTCAAGGTGTTCGCCCGCGATGTGCCGCCGTATCCGATGGGTAATAGCAGCCCGCGTTTCTTTGCGTGGGTCAATTCCCCGCCCGCCCCCCTGGGTGTTTTGGCGGAACTGCTGGCCGCAGGGATGAATCCCAGTGTGGCAGGGGGAGATCATGCGGCGACTTATATCGAACATGCTGTGCTGAACTGGCTCAAAGCGATTATGACCTTCCCGGCCAGCGCAGGAGCAGTCCTGGCTAGTGGCGGCAGTGTGGCAAACCTGATTGCGTTAGGCGTCATGCGTCATGTCAAGACAGGCGGGAGCATTCGCGGGCAGGGTTTCCAGGATCAAACCGCGCCGATGGTCATTTATACCTCGACCCAGGGGCACGGCTGTATCCAGAAGGCCGTCGAAATCCTGGGTTTTGGTAGCGCGTATCTGAGAAAAATCCCGGTGGACAGCGGTTATCGCATGAATCTGGATGCACTCAGGGCGCAGGTTCAGGCAGATCGCGCTGCCGGACTGCTGCCGGTGTGTGTCGCCGCGAGCGCGGGGACGGTTAATACCGGCGCGATTGACCCGCTGGATGGCATCGCTGATCTGTGCGTGGCGGAACAACTGTGGTTTCATGTGGATGGCGCGTATGGTGGTTTGGGCATCCTGGTTGAACCTTCACTCTATAAAGGAATAGAACGCGCCGATAGCCTTGCCATTGATCCGCACAAATGGTTGTATATGCCGGTTGAATGCGGCTGTGTGATGGTGAAGGATGCCCAGGCCATGCGCGACAGCTACAGTCTTGTTCCTTCGTATCTGCGCGATGATACCGCCATGCCCTGGTTCAGCGAATTCAGTATCCAGCAGACACGCGGGTTCAAGGCGCTCAAGCTGTGGTTGGTCATGCAGCAGATTGGTGTCGAAGGCTACCGTGACCTGCTAAGGCATGATATGGTGCTGGCGAAATCCTTACAGGCGAAAATTCGGGCACGGGATGATTTTGAACTGGTGGCTGCCGGGCCGTTAAGTGTGACCTGCTTCCGTTATAAACGGCAAGGCATGGCGGACCTGGACGGCCTGAACAGAAAACTGGCCGAAACTGTCCAGCGTGAGGGCAAGGCTTTCCTGACCACAACCGAATTGAACGGGCAGTTGGTGCTGCGTGCCTGCATTGTCAACTTCCGCACCACCGAGGCCGATCTTGACATCCTGCTGGACGCGATTGCAGAGGCAGGGGGGCGCGTGCCAACCGGTGACTGAGAATATTGGGATCTGCGCGGGTGTGTTTCGCCATTCAGGATGTTTTGTCAAGCGCCTGTGATGAGGGGTTTTGGGGTATACACAGCTTGATTTATAGACGGATTTTGGAAAATTAATGAATTATTCCGATACGGGAACTTCTGTTCTGCAACTTCTCCGGCTATAATGAGGTGTGCCTGTTAAAGAAAGTGGTTTCCGCCGTTTGATGAAAGCGATACATTATGCCCGACCGTAATCCTGTTTATGTTCGTGCGACTACTGAAGAGGAATCGCCCTATTTTGCGAATCGCAGCAGTGCTGAGGTGGTGATTGCCACGCTGATTCAGGCACAGACAGATGGTTGGGCTAAGCTCCATGGCTTTGTTGTCCTGCCGGAAGCGCTGGAAATGGTGGTAACGCCCTTGAAGCATGGGATCGCCAGTCTCGTTGCCCATATCCAGGCGGAGACTATTCCGCTCTTAGCGATCATGCTGCCGAATGCCGTGCAAATCTGGGAGCGTCGTTTTATGCAGGTGTCGCTTACTTCCCAGCGTTCGCTGGATGCTCGCCTGGAAATCCTGCTGCTTTCGCCGGTTGCGAATGGATTGGTGAATCTCGCGCGAGCTTATCCCTATAGTTCGGCTAACCCGCGCTATGCAACCAGTGTGACTGTGTTTGCCGGGTTTGCGAACGAGACCGATACTACAGAAGCCAGCAAAATAGGCCCGGTGGCGGTATCTGCGCGGCCCCCGGTCTTTAAGCAGAGTGGGTAAGTTTGCGGGCATAATCCCCGGTAAAATCCAGCAGATTGAGGATATCGTGAACGTGCTGCGCGATGTCGGCAGCCATCATTTGTACGCTTTTCCCGTTGAGGTGGCGCAGTTCATGCAGATTAGCTTTTTCATCCAGGCGGATCGCTTCGGCCCAGTACTCCAGTTCAACCACATGCTCTCGTAAGGCATCTATCACCTGCTGGATATAGGTGATGTAGGTGTAATCCAGCGGCAGTGTCTCACTCGAATCCTGAATAATATCCAGCATCCGCGTTGTGTTTGTCCGCATATCCACAAACAGATCACGCAGCCGGATATATTCCCCGGCTTCTCCGCTGCGGCGCGGCGGCAACCAAAGGGAAGTTGTCGCGGGCAGCCGGTGGACGACCTGCGTATACACATGCATCATCGTATAGGTAACACTGATCTTATCCCGCAGCGCCCGGTTCAGCACCTCACGTATAAATGTTTCCGGGGGATAGTTCGTCCACCGAGCGCGGGTTTCATCGTGTAGTAGAGCCATCTCTCATGGTACCTTTCGTAACACCAATCCATCTTTTACCTTACCCACCTGGCCTATCAGGCAAATAAAAATCAAACTAATTCATAACGTGAGTGCGCTTTATATAGTGTAACACGAGTTGCTTATCATTTAATTGAGGTTGGGCCGTTATGGTCTGGCTGTCTTTTTGATTCTGCTGTCAATTTGGTGTTGACAGGTATGCTTGCCGGTGGTATCCTTCCGCCTCGTCGTTACCGACAAACCCACCTTAACAACCATAATATCTGAAATCAACCTACGGCCTGACTGGATATCCAACATCCCACTGTAGTCGCTTTTTACAGCACATAAGCAGTGGGGTTTCTATGTGTCTCGCAGGTTCGAGAGTGCCGACAGATATAGCCTTGACAGGCAGATATGGTGGGGGTATCCTTCGGGACATGAACACAACTTAACAAGTTACGTGACGCAGGCTTCTACAACTGAATTTCAGTTATAGCCAACGCTTCAAGTCGGCACGCTGGGTTTTATCCCAGATTTATCCCAAATATCCCAAATGAGTTTTAAGGGGATGTGAAGGCGAGTGTTGACAAGTTAGTGAAGGGTTGGTATTCTGTGTCTACATACAACGCAAGACACCTGCCGCCAGTAAAGAGGTGGCGGGGCGCAGGTTAACAACAGAAGAGTGCAGACGGAAGAAAAGAACAGCAGAGATGAACTGCTGAGAACAAACATAACGACAGCAAGCCTGTCAAGATCATACGGAGAGTTTGATCCTGGCTCAGGATGAACGCTGGCGGCGTGCCTAACACATGCAAGTCGAACGGGAGTCTCGTTTTCGGATGAGATGAGAGTGGCGCACGGGTGAGTAACACGTAGCTAACCTACCCCCAAGAGTGGGATAACGTTTCGAAAGGGATGCTAATACCACATAAGCTCACGCTGAATAGAGAGGTGTGAGAAAAGCGTAACGCTTGGGGAGGGGGCTGCGGCCCATCAGGTAGTTGGTAGGGTAACGGCCTACCAAGCCAACGACGGGTAGGGGGCCTGAGAGGGTGGCCCCCCACACTGGGACTGAGACACGGCCCAGACTCCTACGGGAGGCAGCAGTGAGGAATATTGCTCAATGGGCGCAAGCCTGAAGCAGCGACGCCGCGTGGGTGACGAAGGCCTTCGGGTCGTAAAACCCTTTTCTGCGTGACGAGAGAGGACGGTAGCGCAGGAATAAGTCTCGGCTAACTACGTGCCAGCAGCCGCGGTAAAACGTAGGAGACGAGCGTTATCCGGAGTTACTGGGCGTAAAGGGCGTGCAGGCGGTTAGTTAAGTCAGATGTGAAAGCTCCCGGCTAAACCGGGAGAGGTCGTCTGATACTGGCTAACTCGAGGACGGTAGAGGCGTGTGGAATTCCGGGTGTAGTGGTGAAATGCGTAGATATCCGGAGGAACACCAGAGGCGAAGGCGACACGCTGGGCCGTACCTGACGCTAAGACGCGAGAGCATGGGGAGCAAACGGGATTAGAAACCCCGGTAGTCCATGCCGTAAACGATGTCTACTAGATGTCCGGTTGGGGGAACTCAACGGGGTGTCGCAGTTAACGCGATAAGTAGACCGCCTGGGGAGTACGGTCGCAAGGCTAAAACTCAAAGGAATTGACGGGGGCCCGCACAAGCAGCGGAGCGTGTGGTTTAATTCGAGGCTACACGAAGAACCTTACCTGGGTTTGACATCATGGTAGTAGGGAACCGAAAGGGGACCGACCTTCGGGAGCCATGACAGGTGCTGCATGGCTGTCGTCAGCTCGTGCCGTGAGGTGTTCGGTTAAGTCCGCAAACGAGCGCAACCCTCGCCGTTAGTTACAAGTGTCTAACGGGACTGCCGGCGGGAAGCCGGAGGAAGGTGGGGATGACGTCAAGTCAGCATGGCCTATATATCCAGGGCTACACACACGCTACAATGGGCAGTACAATGGGTCGCGAAGCCGCGAGGTGGAGCCAATCCAGAAAGCTGTTCACAGTTCGGATTGCAGGCTGCAACTCGCCTGCATGAAGTTGGAGTTGCTAGTAACCGCAGGTCAGCTATACTGCGGTGAATACGTTCCCGGGCCTTGTACACACCGCCCGTCACGTCATGGGAGCTGGTCACGCCTGAAGTCGAGAGGCTAACCTAACGGAGGCTATCGCCGAGGGCAGGGCTGGTGACTGGGACGAAGTCGTAACAAGGTAGCTGTACCGGAAGGTGCGGCTGGATCACCTCCTTTCTAGAACATTGAAGGGCATCCGCGAGGATGACCTTCGACAAACACAATCAAACTCTTCCGTCTCACTCCCCTGTTGTTAACCCGCAGAGCATCTTTCCAATGAGATAACATGGGCCTGTAGCTCAGCTTGGTTAGAGCGCACGCCTGATAAGCGTGAGGTCAGAAGTTCAAGTCTTCTCAGGCCCACAGGGCATCATCTTGGGGATGTAGCTCAGTTGGGAGAGCGGTGCCTTTGCAAGGCATAGGTCAGGGGTTCGAGTCCCCTCATCTCCACCATGTTAATCCGAATATTGCCTTGACAGTCATTCTGGATGGCGATATACTAACACAAAGCAAACAGATTGAACGGTTGAAAAACTACTTGAGCTTTGTAAACAGCACAACCCAAACTGAATAGCAGTGACAAGGTATAGAACCGAGGGAAGCAGCGGCCCGGTAGATACCGGGCTGTTTTCGTCTCAAGGCGGGTGGATGTAAGGGGACTTACAGACAGCCGCCTGGGGAGGAGAACTCCGCAGGGCGCAGGTTAACAAGTGCATACAAGCGATAAAAGTAACGCGAGAGTATCGATTTCTCCGTATCACATGTGTAAAAGCAAGTAAGGGCATACGGGGGATGCCTAGGCGTCAAGTGCCGATGAAGGACGTGGTACACTGCGAAAAGCTCCGGTGAGGCGTGTGCAGCCGTAAGAGCCGGAGATGTCCGAATGGGGAAACCCGTCCCGGGTGAAGCCGGGACACTCCTAAGGGAGAGGGAACCGAGCGAACTGAAACATCTAAGTAGCTCGAGGAAAAGAGAAGATTCTGCGAGTAGTGGCGAGCGAAAGCGGAAGAGCCCAAACCGCCTCTTACGAGAGGCGGGGTTGAAGGGTCTTCGAGAAGGGGCGGCGAGCGAAGCGGAACGGTCTGGGAAGGCCGGCCAGAGAGGGTGAGAGCCCCGTAGGCGCAGCTTCAAGCTCTGCGAAGAAACCTGAGTACCGCGGGACACGAGAAATCCAGCGGGAAGCCGGGAAGACCACTTCCCAAGGCTAAATACACTTGATGACCGATAGTGCAGTAGTACCGTGAGGGAAAGGTGAAAAGAACCCCGGCGAGGGGAGTGAAACAGAATCTGAAACCGTATGCCTACAACCGGTCAGAGTCCCGAAAGGGATGATGGCGTGCCTTTTGGAGAATGAGCCTGCGAGTTCATTTCTGTGGCGAGCTTAAGGGAGGGACACCCGGAGGCGAAGCGAAAGCGAGTCTGAATAGGGCGAGCAGTGGCAGGGATGAGACACGAAACCAGGTGAGCTACGCATGGTCAGGGTGAAAGCGCGGTAAAACGCGCGGGAGGCCCGAACTCACCAATGTTGCAAAATTGGGGGATGAACTGTGTGTAGGGGTGAAATGCCAAACGAACTTGGAGATAGCTTGTTCTCCCCGAAATAGCTTTAGGGCTAGCGTCGTGGGAATGATGTAGGAGGTAGAGCGCTGGATGGGCTAGGGGCCGTCAAGGTTACTGAACCCAACCAAACTACGAATGCCTACACCAAGAAACGGCAGTCGGACGGCGGGAGATGAGTTTCGTCGTCGAGAGGGAAAGAACCCAGACCTGCGGCTAAGGTCCCGGAGTTCATGCTAAGTGGGAAACGATGTGGTCGTGTCGAGACAGCCAGGAGGTTGGCTTAGAAGCAGCCACCCTTGAAAGAGTGCGTAACAGCTCACTGGTCGAACGCGGCTGCGCGGATAATGTAACGGGGCTCAAGCATGACACCGAAGCCGAGGATACGAAAGTATGGTAGGGGAGCGTTCCGTCAGCGGAGAAGGCGTCCTGGAAGGGACGTTGGAGCGGACGGGAGTGAGAATGCAGGCATGAGTAGCGAGAAACATGTGAGAACCATGTTCGCCGAAAGTCTAAGGTTTCCGACGGAAGGTCAGTCCGCGTCGGGTTAGTCGGGCCTAAGCCGAGGCCGAGAGGCGTAGGTGATGGACAACGGGTTAATATTCCCGTACCGGTTAAGGGAGAACACATACAGACCCGAGGTAAGGTCAGCCTCTGAGTGGATGGAGGTGGCAAGCGGATAACGCCCGTGAAGCCGAGCCGCAAGGCATGAAGTGACTGTAGCCGCGGGGCGAGAAAAGGTATGTGTTTGATGAAGCTAACCGCCCGTACCACAAACCGACACAGGTAGACGAGTAGAGAATACGAAGGCGAACGGGAGAACCCTCGTTAAGGAATTAGGCAAAAATGTCCCGTAACTTCGGGAGAAGGGACGCCCCCGTGAGGGGGTCGCAGAGAAGAGGCTCTACCGACTGTTTACCAAAAACACAGGTCTCTGCAAACGCGAAAGCGGACGTATAGGGGCTGACACCTGCCCAGTGCCGGAAGGTTAAGAGGAGGGGTTAAGGGAAACCTGAAGCTCTGAATTGAAGCCCCGGTGAACGGCGGCCGTAACTATAACGGTCCTAAGGTAGCGAAATTCCTTGTCGGGTAAGTTCCGACCCGCACGAAAGGTGTAACGAGTGGAGCACTGTCTCAACGAGGGACCCGGCGAAATTGAAGTACGTGTAAAGATGCGCGTTACCCGCAGCAGGACAAAAAGACCCCGTGGAGCTTTACTGTAGCCTGTCATTGCGTTAGGGCGCAATTTGTGTAGGATAGCTGGGAGACAGGGAAGCCTGAGCGTTAGCTTGGGTGGAGTCAATGGTGAAATACCAGCCTGGTTGTGCTTTGGCCCTAACCCTGAGAGTGGATCGAGGGGGACAGTGGCAGGTGGGCAGTTTGACTGGGGCGGTCGCCTCCGAAAAGGTAACGGAGGCGCCCAAAGGTTGGCTCAGGCGGAATGGAAACCCGCCGCAGAGTGTAAAGGCAGAAGCCAGCTTGACTGCGAGGCCAACAAGCCGAGCAGAGACGAAAGTCGGGCTTAGTGATCCCACGGCACTGAGTGGAAGGGCCGTGGCTTACCGGATAAAAGCTACCCCGGGGATAACAGGCTAGTCTTGTCCAAGAGTTCACATCGACGACAAGGCTCGGCACCTCGATGTCGGCTCATCGCATCCTGGGGCTGGATAAGGTCCCAAGGGTTGGGCTGTTCGCCCATTAAAGCGGTACGTGAGCTGGGTTCAGACCGTCGTGAGACAGGTCGGTCTCTATCCGCTGTGGGCGTAGGGAATTTGCGAGGCGCTGCCCCTAGTACGAGAGGACCGGGGTGGACGTAGCGCTCGTGAGCCGGTTGTCACGCCAGTGGCATAGCCGGGTAGCGAACTATGGAACGGATAACCGCTGAAAGCATCTAAGTGGGAAACCGACCTCAAGATGAGATTCCCCATCCGTAAGGAGTAAGACCGCTGGAAGACCACCAGTTGGATAGGCGGGAGGTGGAAGCGCAGCAATGTGTGAAGCTGACCCGTACTAATGGTCGAGGGCTTTTACAGATGTGCTGCGGGGAAGTCGGCACTCTGGCGTGAAAGAAAGAGACGCTTGTATGAGACTTGTGCAAACGAGTTGAAGAAAAGGGAAAAGCGCAAGGCTGTTGGTGGCTAGAGCGGTGGGGGTACACCCGGCTCCATTCCGAACCCGGAAGTTAAGCCCACAAGCGCGGATGGTACTGCCCTGGTAACGGGGTGGGAGAGTACGCCGCTGCCAACGCACCTTCTTTTTCCCTTTTTTGATTCCCCTTCCCCCCTGGAATTATCCCTTTCTTTCTTCCCTCAACTACTCCGGTCTCATTAATCTAACTGGCTGTAATCGAAACCGGGGCATTTACCTTTCTGGAGACGAGCTCTGGCATTATAAGTATGTTTGCACTTTATACAATCTATACTCGTAAAATAGTTCGGATCGGATTTTAACAGCATCTTGCCGATATTGTTGACACGTTCATAAGTACCGCATTTGGGACACTGAAAATACATCTCACCTGTTTCTTCGGCCACACGGTCAGCATCGAATGAGGTGAAGGTAAATAATTTCACCTGTTCGCCTGTCCCCCCACTTGGTGTTGATTGCTTTGTTCCGAATAATTTGCGTAAGAAGTTCATTTTGATTCTTCCCTTTCTATTGTCCTCACGGACGGCTAAGAAAAAACCTATTCTGACATGAAACTGTTCCCCGCTTGTCTGATGTTGAACACAGTGTACCGCAAACCACTGGAATTAGGTAAAGTATTCACACGATACCTACCAACATTATAAGGTTTAAAATATGACTTCCCTCAACGCATTTTTCCGCCCGCAAGGGGTGGCTGTCATCGGCGCATCGCGTGAACCCGGCAAGCTGGGGCATGACGTCGTCCGTAACCTCATCGCACATGGCTACACCGGCCCGATCTACCCGATTAACCCGCGTGCGACAGACATCCTGGGGCGGCAGGCCTACCCGACGATTCAGGATGTCCCCGACCCGCTTGATCTGGCGGTGATTGTCGTCCCGGCGGGGCGTGTGGTGGCGGAGATGGAAGCCTGCGGGGGGCGCGGCGTCCCGGCGGTGATCGTCGTCAGCGGGGGCTTCCGGGAAGTTGGCGCGGAAGGCGCGGAACGCGAGGCCGCTATTCAGGCAATCGCCGCCCGCTACGGGATCGCGCTGCTGGGGCCGAACTGTATCGGCACGATTGACACCCACACCCCACTGAACACGACCTTTGTCACCGGGCAGCCAGAGCCGGGGGAAATCGCCCTGCTCTCTCAGTCCGGCGCAACGGCTGCCGTGATTATGGATTGGGCGCAGCGTGTCGGCGTGGGCTTCAGCCGTATTGTGAGCCTGGGCAATCAGGCCGGTGTCACTGATGCCGATATGCTGGCGGCGCTGGTTGAGGATGAGCATACTCGTGTTGTGACGGCCTATATTGAAGGGGTGGCCGATGGCCCGGCGTTTCTGGCGGCGGCATCGGGGGCGGCGCGGCGTGTGCCGGTTGTCGCGCTCAAGGTCGGGCGCGGGGCGGCGGGGGCGAAGGCCATCAGCAGCCATACCGGGGCATTGGCCGGGGCAGAAGCCGCTTATAACGCCGCTTTCCGGCGGGCGGGGGTGCTGCGGGCAGAGCGCCTGGAAGATATGCTTGATTGGGCGCGGGCGCTGGCCTGGCAGCCGCTCCCCACAGGAAACCGTGTTGCCGTGCTGACGAATGCCGGTGGGCCGGGTATTATGGCGGTGGATGCCCTGGAAGCAGCGGGATTACAGCTTGCCCCGCTGACTGAGGATACGAAAACGTATCTGCGGGAGCGCACGCTTCCGGCGTCAAGCGTGGAAAATCCGGTGGACATCCTGGCAGGTTCTGACCCGGCGACGTATGGCGACTGTCTCGCTGCGCTGTTGCGCGATGAAACGGTAGATGCTGCCATCGTGATTTGTGCGCCGCAGGACTGGTTTCCCCCGTTGGCGCTGGCGCAAGTCATCGGGCAGTGCGCGGTCAACCAGGGCGACGCGCCTAAGCCGGTGCTGTCCTCGGTGATGGGGCTGACTCCCGGCGATGACGCGACGCAGGCCTTCCACCGTGACCATATCCCCAACTATACGTTTCCTGAACGCGCCAGTCTGTCACTGGGAGCCTTGTGGCGACGGGCGCAGTGGTTGGCCGGGCAGGTTATGGTGGAAGATACCTCCCCACAATACACGGAAACCGTAGGGGCGCACAGCGGTGCGCCCGCTCTCGAAGGCATTCATGCCGGTTGGTTGCCGCCGGAGCAGGTCAATCGCCTGTTGACTGCATACGGGGTGACTGTGCCGGGTGACGGTCTGGCCTACAGCGCCGACGAAGCGGCGGGGCTGGCGGACTCGCTGGGCTATCCGGTGGCGCTCAAACTGGCTGGTGTGACTCATAAAAGCGACGTGGGGGGCGTTGTGCTGAACCTGGAATCGGCGGCGGCAGTGCGGGATGCTTATTCTCGCTTGACGGCGGCCCATGCCGGCGGTGTGCAGGTGCAGGCCATGATAAGCGGTGAGGCGGAGATCATCGTTGGCGTGGTGCGTGACCCACAGTTTGGCCCGTTGGTCATGGCCGGGTTAGGTGGCACACAGGTCGAACTGCTGGGTGATACCGCCTTTGAACTCGCACCATTGAGCGCAGCCGAGGCGAGTGCCATGCTTGACCGTACCGCCGCTGGAAAAGTGCTGGCGGGATACCGGGGCAAAGCTCCGGCGGATCGGGATGCCGTGATTCAGGCTATTCTCGCGCTGGCGCAGATCGCGCTCGATTGGCCGCAGATTGCCGAAATCGAAATCAATCCGCTGATCGTCCGGCAGCAGGGCGCTGTCGCGGTGGATGCGCGGGTGCGGTCTATATGATGATATAAGCCGGGACAGGGTCTCCCTGGTTGTCAGCGATCAGGAGAAGATAGCCTGATAGCTTGATAGCCCAAAACGCTAACCCGCTAAGAGGCCAAAACGCTTGAGTCCAGCGGCCTGAAAAGCATTTTTGCGTAGACTGTATAATATTTCCTGAGGAATTCTGCCAATCGCGTAACCGTTATTGGCCGCAGGGGTTTTGTATGTTGTGATGAAACTATTCAACCGTCAACCCAAACCTGTTGATCTGACTGATCTATCGGATACCGAACTGGTCGAACGTGCAAAAACCAGTAAGGAAGCCTTTGGTGCGCTGTATGAACGGTATGTTGAGAAGATATACCGTTATATCTACTACCGCACCGGCAACCACCACGACGCCGAGGACCTGACTGCCGGGGTGTTTTTCCGAGCGATGGGACATATCGAGAACTATACCGAGCGCGGTGTGCCGTTCCAGGCATGGTTATACCGTATTGCCCATAACCTCGTCGCTAACTGGCATCGTGACCAGGGACGTCGCAAGATTATTCCGTTGGATGAGTTCGTGGGCTTGGGGATGGCGTTTGAGGCACCCGACACCGCAGCGGAGGATAAGGAAGAACGCGAGCAGCTCATGATGGCGGTTGACCATCTGCCGGAGGAGCGCCAGCAGCTCTTATATCTGAAGTTTATCGCCCAGCTTTCTAATGCTGAGGTTGGCGAAATCCTGGGACGAACCGAAGGGGCTATTAAGTCGCTTTATCACCGCACTTTGCTCACGCTGCGCGATGATATTGAGATGCAGCGTGCCAGCCGTCAGGGCAGTGCCGCACCGGAACTCAAGTCAAAAAGGTTAAAGAATGACAGTTAAAGACGGACAACTACAGGATTTACTCGCCGCCGTGACCGATGCGCTGCTGGCCGACGAATCCGCCGACCTGGATACGATTGTGGCCCAGTATCATGTGCCACATAACGACGTGGCCGGACTGGTCGCCATCATTCGCCGCCTGCACCTGGTGCTGGTGGGGGCGCAACCGTCGCATCGCTTTGTGCGCCGCCTCAAAAGTGACCTGATGGGAGCGCCGCAGCGGGGGATGGTATCGCGCATACGACACCTGCCGCCGCGTGTCCAGATCGCCGCCGGGGTGGCGCTGGTTGCAGGGTTTATGCTGCTTTCCCGCCGCCGGATGCTGGATGATGCCCGTCATGAGGCACAGGAAATCCCGCTGTTGCAGCAGTAACCAGATTTAATGGTAATTTCATATTGCACATGTTATGGTGTATACTATGCCGTCACATGTGCGATTTATCTTTCAGGAGTAATTTTCATGGCTTTAGAACGGCGTGCGCGAATTAAAGGTTGGGGCAAGTACGTTCCGGCCAATGTGATGACCAATGATGACCTGGCGAAGCTCGTGGATACCAACGATCAGTGGATCACCGAGCGCACCGGCATCAAGGAACGTCGTATCCGGGGAGAGGAAGATACGACGACCAGTATGGCGGTGAATGCCAGTCTGGATGCGATGAAAGTTGCTCAGATTGCCGCGCAAGACCTTGATCTCATTATTGTCGCCAATTCATCGCCGGACTACATGCTGCCGGCCCCGGCCAATTTCGTCCAGCACGCCCTGGGGGCAACCTGCCCGGCCTTCACTATCGCTGCTGGCTGCTCCGGTTGGGTGTATGCCCTGGCGACTGCCCACCAGTTCATCCAGACCGGCGCGTATGATAATGTGCTGGTGATCGGCGTTGAGTTGATCTCCTATGCCCTGGATTACACGGATCGTTCGACCTGTATTCTGTTTGGGGATGGCGCTGCGGCAGTTGTCCTGCAACCGACGACAGCCGATACGGGCCTGATCTCATTTGAGTTAGGGTCGGATGGCAGCCAGGCGCATCATCTGTGGGTGCCGGGCGGTGGTACCGTCAACCCGGTATCGCAAAAAGTCGTGGATAATCGTGAACACTATATCCGCATGAATGGGCAGGAAGTCTTCAAATTCGCAGTTCGTAAACTGACCTCCAGCTTAAAAAATATTACGGAAAGCGCGGGCATCTCGGTGCATGATCTGGACGTAATTATTCCGCACCAGGCGAACCTGCGGATTATTGAAACAGCGGCTAAATATCTGGATGTCCCGCTGGAAAAATTCTTTGTCAATTTACATAAGTATGGAAATACATCGGCGGCCTCAATCCCGTTGGCGCTGGTTGAAGCGATTGAGGAAGGCCGCGTCAAGCCGGGCGATACAGTGGGCATGGTGGCGTTCGGGTCGGGGCTTTCCTGGGCCGGAGCGGTTGTAAAAATGGGCATCAACGGGGTAGAAGAACCCGCCACCGTCGCCATGCAATCCGACACGGTGTAATGGACATCGCCCCCGGTACTGCGATTATTCCGCCTTCACCACAAAAGAGAACAGCCTGGCAGTGCGACATACTTGCCAGGCTGTTTCATTTGACGGTAGTTGACAATCTGAAATTATGGTCTCTTTGGCGGGGTGTACCCACCCTGGCCTTCTTGTTCGGGGTTCAGCCCACCACCCGAAACATTATCCAGTTCTTCGTCGGAAAGTTCCTCAGCGTCTTTGGTCTGAGTCTCTTTTTCCTTCGGGTCAATCATGATTCATTCTCCTTGTTCCTTTTCCTTAACGTCATTATAGCACAGTTCCCGCAGCGCACTACGAAGCGGTGAGGTCGCCGGATTCCGTTTCACACACATCTACAATGCGGTACAGAATCTGCTGTTCGCAGGTCAGTTCGGCCACGTAGCGGTTCTTCTGAATCCAGGCATAAACCGCTTCCAGCGAGAAAATCTGCCACAGGCGCGGAATGCCATCCACCGAGCCAGCCAGCACCGTTTGCGCGTCCGGGCTGAAGACTGCATCCCACACCCCATCGGTGCGGGCGCTGAAGCGCAGCAGCTCCGTCCCGGTGCTGATCTCCCACAGGCGGGTTGTGCCATCCAGTGAACCGGAGAGCGCCTGCGTGCCCTCGGCGTTGAAGGTGACGCTGTAGACATCATCGGTATGGCCTGTAAAGCGCCGGATGATGTCCCCGGTCTCCAGGTCCCACAGGAAAATGGTCTGGTCGAACGACCCGGTGAGCGCCTGTTTGCCGTCCGGGCTGAAGGCTACATCATAGACTGTGCCAATATGACCTTCCAGCACAGTCAGAACGTTGCCGGTCTCCAGGTCCCACAGCATGGCGGTCTGGTCATTGTATGCTGCCAGCGCCTGTGTCCCATCCGGGCTGAAGGCCACACCATAGACGCGGGCATTGTTGCCGGTGAAGTTGCGGATTAATGTGCCGGAAGCCACGTCCCACAGGATCATCGTTCCGTCCCATGAACCCGATAAAAGCTGCGTGCCATCCGGTGAGAAGGTCACGCTCCACACGATATTGGTGTGACCGATGAACGTTTGTGTGTTCTTGTAGGTTTCCATGTTCCACAGCCGTACCGTGCCATCCCGGCTGCTGGATGCCAGATAACGACCATCCGGGCTAAAGGCGATGCTCAGGACTCCGCCTTCATGCCCAATCAGTTCGCCAATCTGCCGCCCGCTTTTGATGTCCCACAGCCGGATGCTTTCATCATCCGAGGCTGAAGCGACCAGCGCACCATCCGGGCTGAAGGCCACACTATAGACTGGCTGGGTATGACCGATAAACTGCCGGATTTGAGCGCCGTTTTCAATATCCCACCAGCGCAGTGTTCCATCGCCCGAACCACTGATAAGGCGTCCTTCGCTATCTGCGGCCAGCGCATACACGGTAGCGCGGTGGCCGACAAAGTTTCGTACACGTTCGCCCCGGTTTAAGTCCCACTCAATTAAGTTGCCATCAAACCCGCCCGAAAAGCCAAACCGACCATCAACGCTGAAGGCCACTGTGCGTACCCGGTCTGTATGGCCCTGGAAAACAGCCAGTGTTTCCTGGGTATCCACATTCCATAAGCGGACGGTCAAATCATACGAGCCGGAGAGGATGCGTGTCGCATCCGGGCTGAAAGCGACGGCGCGAACCTGGTTGGTGTGGCCCTCAAACTGGTGTACCGCTTTGCCGGTTTGCAGATCCCACATCACAATGATGCCGTCGCTGCCACCAGAGAGTCCCCAACGCCCATCAAGGCTTACGTCCACACTCCAGCTCAGCGTGCCGGGCGTCCACTCAAAAGTCTGCACAATTTCAAAGGTCGCCAGGTCCCACAGGTTCAGTGTGCCGTCAACAAGGCCGACAAAGGCTTGCGACCCATCGGGGGTGAAGGCCGCGTTAACGATTTCATGGTCAAGCACTTCCGGCCATTCGTGAATGACATCTACGCTGCCTTCACTGTTGAATGCCAGCAAATACATTGCGCCGTTCTCGTCGGTGATAAGCGCCTGGTTACCGCTGGGGCTGATGCGCGCTGTCCAGATGGGCGCCATGGGCGGCCAGGTGTTTAAGACCTCTTGTGTATTGAAGTCAATCCGAACCAGATCGCCATCAGCGTTCACAGCCAGGAGATGGTTGCTGGCCCTGCTGAAGGATAGGTCAGCATTGGGGTAACGGGCGAAGTTCTCCATCAGGCGGCGCGTGCCGGGTGTAAATACGGTTTGCGCCAGGACGGTCTGGGTATAGGTGAGCGAAGCTGTGTCAGGAATGTCGTTGGCAGCCAATGCCAGCGCCAATGCCAGATCGGTGTTGTTGTCACGGAATAAGACCTGCTGGGCATTAGCGGCCAGGGCCAGGCTTTGCGCCTGGTTCGCATTAAACTGAGCTTCGCGTTCGGCGGCACGGGCGGCCTCCGCGTTGGCATTCGCGCGTATCGCGTTGTAAATCGCCAGAATCGCCAGACCGGAAATTACCAGGAAGACCAGCGTACTGATGAGCGTGACAGTCCGGCGGCGGCGTGCTTCGCGCTGGCTGGCATGGATATAGTCCCGGTGCAGGTCGGTGGGCGCTGGTTGGCGGGAAGCGCCCTGTTCGAGCCAGGCCTGGGCCGTGCGCAAGTCATTGCCTTGCAGCAGAAAACTGCGGTCCTGACGTTCATCCTGCCACTCTGTCGCCCGAATCGTGTAGCGGGTGTGCATCCGAATATAATCCAGGTCGGTATCCATGACTTCGACCAGGGTATTGAAGGTGTCCTCGAATTCATGATCCTGGAGCGCCTTGAGCCAGTTATGCGCCGACAAGGAATGGTGCATTTTGGCTTTGTCTTCTTCCGCCAGGACTTCGCGCCGCAGAATGGGAATCAGGCGCTTGTTATTATCCAGCGCGTGCTCCAATTCCAGCGTACAGGGACCTGAACGAATCGAATCGGGGGAGATAACAAAGACGAAATTATCTGACGACTCAATGCCGGCATACGCCTCGGCCAACCAATCGGCAGTCAGGGGAATGTCTTCCCAGTCCACCCATATTTCACGTCCTTGTTGAACAAGGCCGTCGGCCACCCGGCGCACGAAGTCTGTGTCTTCACGAGCATACGATATAAAGGCTTCAGGCATAGCGCATCCACTACTCGATTTCTAATGACGACATCTTCAGTTATACACGAATCGCTTGATTGTTACAAACTGCCAACGTTCCGGTATGATCGCGCCGTTCTTCTATTCGGGCTTAACCCAGTTGAGCGGCGTTCGGGTACATGATGCATCATGCTCCTGCGGGAAGAATGGGTCTGATCTGTGCCCCTTCCGCCGGATATGATTGAAAGCCAACGCAGTGGAAATATTGCCTGAGCGCCTCTGTCTAACAGGCCTCAGTCTTTTCCTGCCGTGAAGGTTTCAACTTCCAGCAAAGGACGCACATCTGGTTCAATTTCAACAGCGACATAGTCACGAAAGACCCCGCCGGATTGGTAGTTGGCTAAAGCGGCCATTATCATGCCCTGGTCAAGCGCCAGGAAGACCTCAGCCACGCTGCCGTTATTGACCTGCACGGAATCATAAAACCCATACTCATCGTTATAGATGTCGAAGTCGGTACGCAATCTATCCAGATTCTCGAAAACTGCTCCGGGGGCAAACTCCAGGGCAAGAAATACGGCGTGAGGCGTGACGACACCGCTCTGATAATCGGTGGCATCGGGAACAGGCCGGGCGTCGCGGCCCGTGCAATTCCCAAATCCATAGTCTACATAGGTTCGCCCAGCATCTGATGCGTAGCCTTCAGCCAGCATACCGAGCGCATCAACGCCGTATTCCCGGTATCCTTCCGGCGGCTCACTGGCCGGAGAAAATCCCCAGTAACCATATTGCGCTTCAATTAGCCCATGTTCGATTTGCGCCTGAACATATAACGGATGGTTAATACCCCAACTGTCAGGTCCCCAGACGGCTTCCGGGACAAACAGGTTCGGCATGAGCGCCTCGAACATACTACCGCCCCAGGATGGCACAATACGCATTCCCCGGTACACGTAATGGCCTTCGAATACGGTGATATCGGTCACCCTTGCAGGTTCGTCTGGCAGGGAATCCACGACGGAATACGTGACATTCTCGCCTTCGGGGCGCATCTCCTGCCAACCCCAGTCACAGCTCATCGGAAAAGTGCGCCACATTCTGAAATAGTGTGATGGTGGCACCTGGCCGAGGGCAATGGCGACGTAACTGGCAATACGCGGCTCTGTATTCAGCGTGCCATAATGATGCCCGGTATAGCCGGATTCGCATCCACTCCCTGCCGCCTGCCTTTCAGGGGGCCAATACCCGCCTCGCAACAGGCCGACCTGTGGATCATAGTAGAACCCAAAATCCATGTCTTGAAGGATGTCTTGCGCGTTGCTGGCTAACTCTGGAATGGCATTCTGAGTCATGAGTAAAGCGGTTGCCAGCCACCCGTTGTCCACCGAAGACAGGAAAGGACAGACGATCCCCCCGGAAAGCGGCCAGCGCGTAAGCACCTCACCTGTGACCGGATGATACCAATTGTAGAATTGACCGCTTTCCTCGTGTCGCTCCAACCCGGCAATCGCTTCCAGCAGCCTGGAGATGTGCGACGCTGCTTCATCAGGCGTGATAATGCCCAGATCGCGCGCCGCGATTGCGCTCCAGATATACGAAGCCATATTGGTCGGAGACGTGTATTCCGCGAGTGAGCCATCCTGACGCATGTTATCGGCGGGCAGCCGGGCTTCATCAGGAAACATCGCTGAAACAGAATGCCAGGTAGCAGTGGCATAGAGCATCGCCGTATCCTGGCTTGCTCCCTGAGCAAAAGCATGAACTGGTATACACATGACCAGCATGAAACCGACCAGTATCGTTTTTCCTATCTTCCCTGAATGCACGGTTTCCCCTTGTTGGTTACTATCTGCCGCCGAATATGAGTGAAAAACCGGTTACTCTCCGCACAGCGGAACATCAATTTCCGTTGGCCGGCTTTCGAGTGTGATCGGGACTTCAAAGGTTTCATTCCCGCGCACAACCAGGAGCGTCACGGTATCGCCTGGCGCGGTATTGACCACGAGGTAGGAAACCAGTTCGTCCATGGTGGCGATAAACTCACCGTTAATGGCGACGATGATGTCCCCTCCGGCGCACACGGCTCGTCCGCGCACCGTTTCGAGATGGCTGCCCCCCTGCAAACCGCCCTTAGACGCAGGGGAGTCATTGGAGACGTTGTTAATCAGGACACCGGCTTCTACTGGCAGCCCCAGTGGTTCGGCCAGCGCCGCCACGCCGTAGCCTTCGTCTACCGGCAGCACCGTGATCCCTAACCAGGCATATTCGACCTGTCCTTTGGCGATGAGTTCCGGCACCACCCGGCGTACAGTGGCGGCAGGGACGGCAAAGCCCACGCCCTCAAAAATGCCGCTTTCGGTGCGGATAGCCGTATTCACCCCGATCACCTCACCCTGTGAGTTGAGCAGCGGCCCGCCCGAATTGCCCGGGTTGATGTCGGTATCCACCTGGATGATGGATGGATTCTGGAAACCGGGCGTGATGTCATTGTTGATGAGTTCCGCCGAGGGGAGCTGCCGACCCAGCCCGCTGACGATGCCGACAGTCATCGAACTGGCAAGCCCGAATGGGTTGCCGATGGCGATTGCCCGCGCCCCCACCTGCACACTATCCGAATCGCCGATTACTATCGGGTGCAGGCGCTCCGGGCTGACATTCACCTTGACGACGGCCAGATCGCTGAAGACATCTGCTCCGATCAGTTCAGCCGTTGTCACATAGCCGTCGTTGAATGTCACGCTGATTGCCTGTGCGCCATCCACGACATGCGCGTTAGTCACAATATGCCCCTCGGTATCCAGCACGAATCCGGATGCCCGCGAGATGCCAAACTCGACAATATCCGGGTGCGGCGTTTCGACAGAGACTTCGATATTGACGACGGATGGCGCTAACCGTTCGTAGATGTTGGTCAGCAGCAGGTACTCCGCATCAGCCTCATGGATGACTTCCGCCGATACGGGCGTGGGGGACTGCGCCTGGAATGCCGTATTGACCAGGCCGGAAACTGGTGTGCTGGCAACGGCGGCGGGTGGGAGCGGCGCACCCTGGCAGGCCGCCAGCAGGGAAACTAAGACTACCAATAGAATCGCGTATCGTGAGGTTTTCATCTTTATCCTTTGTAGAACGGTTTTCAGTCGTCAGCTACCAGTTATCAGTTTTCAGCTCAATGCTTTTAACTCGACGTTTTTTGCTTCCGGGCGAGGCAGGCAATCGCCCCTGCTTTCTACTCGGTACTCGGCACTTTTTACTCGACCAGCTCCGCCACCACGCGCAGCGCATTTATATCAGTGGTCATCAGGTTGAGGGTCGTCACCGGGCTGGCTTTCCAGATTTCCAGACGGTCTTTAATTCGTTCCTTCGGGCCGCACAGTGACAGATCATCCACCAGTGCATCGGGGACAGCGGCGACGGCTTCACCTTTGTTCCCGGCCAGGTAGAGGTCTTGAATCTGCACGGCGGCTGCTTCGTAGCCGTAGCGGCAGGCCAGGTCAAAGTAGAAGTTTTTGCCCCGCGCGCCCATCCCGCCGATATACAGTGCCAGCAGGGGCTTACCCATATTCCAACACACTTCCAGGTCGTCATTCAGCATGACAGCCACCGATGGCGCGATGTCGAAATCGGCTATGGTCTTGCCCGCTTTGGCTAACCCGGCGTCAATATTGGATTTATAGGTGCTGTCATAGTGCGCCGGGGAGAAGAAAATCGGCAGCCAGCCGTCGGCGATCTCGGCGGCCAGTTCGACATTTCTCGGCCCGATGGCGGCCAGATAGATGGGGATGTCGGCTCTGCCGTGCAGGATGCTTTTGAGTGGCTTGCCCAGGCCAGTGGCGTCCGCGCCCTGGTAGGGGATTTGATAGTGTTCGCCGGAGTGTTCCAGCGGCTTTTCGCGTTTGAAGATCGCCCGCACGATTTCCACATACTCACGGGTTTTCCCCAGCGGCTTGCCGTAGGGCTGCCCGTGCCAGCCTTCGACCACCTGCGGGCCGGAAAGTCCTAATCCGAGCAGGAAACGCCCGCCGGAAAGCTGGTCAAGTGTCATGGCGGTCATGGCGGTGTTGGCCGGGGTGCGGGCAGGCATCTGCATGATGGCCGTTCCCAGGTGAATGTGCTGCGTCTGCGCGCCAATCCAGGCCAGCGGCGTGACACAGTCCGAACCGTAGGCTTCCGCCGTCCATACGGCATACACACCCAGCCGATCCGCCTCCTGGATGAGTTCCATCGGTAGTTCAAGTCGTGCGCCGGAATACCCGGCCATAATGCCCAGCCGCATCGCCTGTCTCCCCGTCTCTGATGATGACTTCTATGCGTATTGTACCTGATACAGAATGGGTCTGCCTCAAAGTAACGCTTGAGAAGTACAAGGCTACCTTGCAGTGCGTTTTAGTTTTCCTGTAATGTGGTGCTGGCACAATACATGTCATCACGCCACTAGACCAGAAATGAGTTGCCACTTTATGAAAATCATGACCGTCGTGGGCGCACGCCCGGAATTTATCCAGACCGCACCTGTTACCAAAGCCATCCGCCGCCGCCACACTGAAATCCTGGTGCATACCGGCCAGCACTACGACGACAATATGTCGAAGGTGTTCTTCCATGACCTGGGTATCCCGCAGCCGGAGATCAACCTGGAAGTGGGCAGCGGCAGCCATGCGGCTATGACCGGGCAGATTATGACGCGCGTGGAAGAAGCTATGCTGCGCGAGAAGCCGGATTGGGTCGTCGTGTTTGGCGATACCAATTCAACCATCGGCGCGGCGCTGGCAGCGGCCAAAATTCACATCCCGGTTGCCCACATTGAGGCCGGGCTGCGGAGTTATGACCGCAGGATGCCGGAAGAAATCAACCGCGTGATGGCCGACCACATCAGCAATGTGTTGTTCCCGCCCACGCAGGCGGCTGTGGACAACCTGAAAAAAGAGGGCATTACCGAGGGCGTCTACCTGGTCGGAGATGTCCGGGTGGATGTCGTGCTGGGCATGGTCGAAACCGCCCGAACACGGCAGGCCGACCTGTTCGCCCGGACGCGCCTTTCCGCCGGAGAGCCGTTCGCGCTGGCGACGATACACCGCGCCTCGAACACCGATGACAGAGCCAGACTTACGGACATCGTGAACGCCTTCAATACGCTGGAACTGCCGGTGGTGCTGCCCGTGCATCCCCGCCTGAAGAAGATGATGGGCGAGTTCGGGCTGAGTTTCAGCGGGAACGTCCGCGCTGTTGAGCCGTTGGGGTTCGTGGACATGGTGGCGCTGCTGGATGCTGGCAAGATCGTGATTACGGATAGCGGCGGCCTGCAAAAAGAAGCCTACATGCTGCGCCGCCCGTGCGTCACCGTGCGCGATACAACCGAGTGGATCGAGACGGTGGACTCCGGCTGGAACCGCCTGACGGAACCGGAGGACTTCAAGGCCGCCATGAGCGCGGCGCTGCAACCCCCGCCCGCCGAACATCCTGACTTTTACGGCGCGTTCGGCGTCAGTGATCGCATCGTGGATGTGCTGGAAGCGGAATTGGCAAAACGGTAAAGCAGCGTATAGGTAGAGAGCAGTAACAAGTGGGGCGGGCAGACTTCAGCTCTCCCCACTTTGCCCGTTGCCCTATCTACAGGCTGGATTATAATCACAGTATCCCATTGGTTACACGTTTGAGGTGGCATGATTACTGTGAAAGATTCGCCCCGCGCCCTGGCCCTGGTCGGAATGCCCGGCGCGGGTAAGACGCTGTGTGCCAAGCACCTGGAATCCCAAGGATACTATCAGTTTCGTTTTGGTGGCATTATCGTCCGTGAAGTGGAGCGCCGGGGCTGGCCCATCACCCCAGAAAACGAGCGCATCGTGCGTGAAGAAATCCGCGCCCATGAAGGCATCGCCGCCATCGCCCAACGTGCGCTCCCCCACTTGAAAACTGCCCTCCTCGCCAACCAGAGCATCATCATTGACGGATTGTACGGTTTCAGCGAATACAAACTGCTGCGAGCCGAACTCGGCACGACGATGGTCGTCGTGGCGATTACCAGCCCGCGCTGGCTGCGGTATCACCGGCTGACCACCCGGCAGGAGCGCCCTCTTACCCCGGAAGAGGCTGAACGACGCGACTACCAGGAAATCGAAAGACTCGAAAAAGGCGGGCCGATTGCCATCGCGGATTATACGCTCATCAATGACCAGCAACCGGAAGACCTGCTGGCCGCGCTGGATTCGCTCGTCGCAGCGTTGGCGTTTCAACCGTAATCCAGGAAACCACTGTCAAAGGCGTGCTGATGATAAAATTCATGGTGTTATTCCAGAAACCGGCTAATAAATTCATGGTTGCCGAGAGCCGTTTTGAAAGCGCCTATAATGACTTCCTGGCGCTGATCGAACGGATGCCCAACATCGAACGGCGGCAGGTTGTGAACGTGCTGGGCAGCCCGCTGGGCGCAGTCCCCTACAACCGTATCCTCGAAATCTACTTCAAAGACAAAGCGACGCTGGAAGCCTCGCTCAAGTCCCCCACCGGGCAAGAAGCCGGGAGCGAATTGAGCCGGCGCTTCAAACCGGGAACGTATGAGACTCTGTTCGCGGAAGTCTATGAAGAAGCCGGTGGCAGCACGCCCCCGACCAACAGCGCCGATGCGACGAATAACGCAAAGGCAAAGGACGAAAACTGATGCAAGCACTCAAAGACCGTATCCAGGCCGAAGGGCAGAACCTGGGCGGCGGTATCCTCAAAATTGACAGCCTGCTCAACCACCAGATTTACCCGGAACTGATGATGGACATGGGGCGCGAAATGGCGCAGCTTTTCGCTGGCATCCAGGTTGACCGCATCCTGACAGCGGAAATCTCCGGCATCGCCCCGGCGCTCACCACCGGGTTGGTGCTGAATGTGCCGGTGGTCTACGCCCGCAAGATCAAGCCGATTACGATGGCCGGGCCGGTCTTCCTGGAAACCGCCCCCAGCCACACCAAAGGCGGCGAGGTCAACCTGCTGGTTTCCGCCGAATTCCTGCATCCCAATGAAAACGTCCTGATTATTGATGACTTCCTGGCATCCGGGCAGACCCTGCTGGCGCTGACGCGGATGGTGAAAAGCGCCCGCAGTCACTTGGTCGGCGTCGGGGTGGTCGTGGAAAAGACGTTTGAGGGAGGACGCGCCGCGATGGAGCAGGCCTGGCCGGGCGTTCCGGTTCATGCCCTGGCGACCATCACCAGCATGGAAAACGGTCAGATCACTCTGGCGTAAACCAGCCTATAGAAGAAAGGACGCCTCATGCTCAAGGAACTTGATGTACGGGATGATGCCCCCTGGAAACAACGTTTTCGGGCGCCAGCCATCGCCTGGTCGGCTGTCGCCAGCCAAAATCCAGAACGGGGCGTCGTCTGTACCAATCGGGACGGCATTTTCCAGCTTTATGCTTGGGATGTCCCATCCGGGAAATTAACCCGTGTCACCGACCAACCCGCCGGGGTCATGATGGGAGTCATCGCGGCGGATGGCAATTCTATCTACTATCACCAGGATGCCCAGGGGAACGAAATCGGCCATTACGTGCGCGTGCCGTTCACGGGCGGCGAACCGGAAAATATCACGCCAGATAGGCCGCCCTACGCCTCGCACACGTTCAGCCAGAGCAAGACCGGGCGTGTGACCGGGTTCACCAGCGCCGGTATGGACGGCTTCCACATCTTTACCAGAATCGGCGCGGATACCTTCAAGCCGATTTACCACAGCGGCAAACTGACGTTTGGCCCGACTCTTTCCTATGATGGCGAAGTCGCCGTCGTTACCAGCCGGGAACGCTCCGGCACGCTGGACGCCAGTTTAGTAGCCATTGATGTCGCGTCTGGTGAGCAGATTGGCGAACTCTGGGATGGGGAAGAAACCAACATGCGCTCGGGGGCGTTTTCCCCGGTGGCGGGCGATTTACGGGTGCTGGCGACCAGCAACCAATCGGGTTATGGCCGCCCGTTGATCTGGAATCCCCGCAGTGGGGAACGTACCGACCTCACCCTGGATGACATTCCCGGTGAAGTCACACCCTGGGACTGGTCGCCGGATGCGGAGCGTATCCTGCTGTGCCAACTGTACCAGGCAAACTACCAATTGTATGTGTACACGGTGGCCGATGGCCGTGTCACCCGCCTGAATCACCCGGCGGGCGTGGTCGGGGGCTTTTCCGGCGGGGACTTCACCCCGGATGGCGACATTCTCCTCACCTGGCAGGACTCAGCCCATCCCGCGCAGTTGATCTTGCTGGACGGGCAGAGTGGCGAGCAGAAACGGGTGGTGCTGGAAGCGGGTAGTGCACCAGCGGGGATTAAATGGCATTCAGTCAGCTTCGCTTCAACCAACGGTTCGATGATTCAAGGTTGGCTCGCCACGCCACAGGGCGACGGCCCCTTCCCGACGATTCTGCATACACACGGCGGCCCGACATCGGTCATGGCCGACTTTTATGCGCCAATGAGTCAGGCCTGGCTCGATCACGGGTTCGCCTTCCTGACAATCAACTATCACGGTTCGATCACCTTCGGCAAGGCGTTCGAGAAATCTATCTGGGGCAACCTGGGGCAGCTTGAAGTGGACGATATGGCCGCCGCCTACCAGTGGTTAGTGACAAACGGCATCGCGCAGCCCGACGCCGTTTTGCTGACGGGCGGTTCGTATGGCGGTTATCTCACGCTGCAAGCTCTGGGCAAACGGCCTGATCTGTGGGCGGGCGGTATGGCTCAGGTGGCGATTGCTGACTGGCGGGTGATGTATGAAGACGAGGCCGAGACACTGCGCGGCTACCAGCGGGCGCTGTTTGGCGGCACACCGGACGAAACGCCGGAAGCCACCCGCGCCGGGTCACCGATCACCTATGCCGAACAGGTCAAAGCACCGATTCTGGTGATTCAGGGCAGCAACGACACCCGCTGTCCGGCCCGCCAGATGCAGGCCTACGAGCAAAAACTCAACGAACTCGGCAAATCCATTCACGTCCACTGGTTTGACGCCGGGCATGGTTCACGAGCGATGGAACAGCAGATCGAACACCAGGAACACATGCTGCGCTTCGCTTATCGTGTGCTGGGCTAACCACACATCCAATGGGGCAGGTCAACGTACCTGCCCTGATGTTTTCTTTCTATCGCGTTTCAGGCATTAGCCGGAAAACAGCGGCGGACAGGAAACACTCCAAGAAACATCTTTCCCACCGCCAATCGCTCTGATTACCCCGCAGGGCGATTGCATCAAAATGGGAATTTCAATTTGATTTACACTGCTGGCTTTTTTACTCCCTCTAAATCTCCCCCGCCAGCGGAGGCGACTTGTTGGTTCTGTTTGACCAACTCCCGCCCCGTTTGCGGGGAGGGCTGGGGAGGGGTTGTCCGCCCCGTTTGCGGCGACTGAGACGGGGACGCATGTCCCCTCAAAGGAGGGTTGGGGAGGGGTCAGAAAAGGCTATTTTGTATAGAGTGAATTTGATGCGATTGCCCTGGATTACCCCGCCATGCCAGTCCACCGCCGCCGCCCGCACCTGTTATAATAGGTTCTTCCTGTCGAATGCCCGCAATGATGGCGAAGGATGCGGAAAGGCTGCCTATGGACCCAATCAGTGAAGTCGAAACAATCATTATTGAACTGCTGCTGGTGATTTCGCTGGTAGCGATTGTGGTTCAATATCTGCGGATTCCGTATACGGTCGCGCTGGTGATTGGCGGCTTAATCCTCGGCTTTGTCGAGCCGCTGCCAGTTGAACTGACGTCTGAGCTGATTCTGGCATTTTTTGTGCCACCCCTCATTTTTGAAGCGGCATTTCACCTGGATTTCAAAGAACTGCGCGAAAATATGCGCTTCCTGCTGGTGTTAGCCGTGCCAGGCGTGATCCTCACCATGCTGGTGGTTGGCTATATTCTGACCTGGGCAACCGCGCTGCCGTTGGCGACGGCGCTGGTTTTCGGGGCGCTGGTTTCCGCCACCGACCCGGTTTCAGTGATCGCGTTGTTCCGCACGCTGGGTGTGCCAAAACGCCTGACCGCCCTGGTTGAAGGCGAAAGTCTGCTGAACGACGGCACAGCGATTGTGGTGTTTAACGTGGTGCTGGCGATTGCGCTCACCGGGCAGTTTGACGCTGCCGAAAGCGTGGTGGATTTCATCAAAGTGGTCGCTGGCGGTGTTTCTGTCGGGCTTCTGTTGGGCTGGTTGACGGCCAACCTGATTGCGCGGGTGGATAACCACCTGATCGAAACGACCCTGACCACCGTCCTGGCTTATGGCTCATACCTGCTCGCCGAGCAGTTTCATTTCAGCGGCGTGCTGGCGGTTGTCACTGCCGGGATTATCAACGGTAACATCGGGCCGCGTGGTATGAGTCCAACGACCCGCATCATCCTGTCGAACTTTTGGGAATATGCCGCGTTTCTGGCGAACTCGCTGATTTTCCTGCTTATCGGCCTGCAAATCCGCATTCCCGACCTGCTGGAATCCTGGCAGCCGATTCTGGCGGCGATTGTGGCGGTGCTGGTCGCCCGGATGATCGTGGTTTACGTCCTGAGCCATATTGTTCGTCGGGGTGAACCAATCCCGTTAAGCTGGCGGCATGTGCTGGCCTGGGGCGGGCTGCGCGGTGCGATCAGTCTGGCGCTGGCGCTGAGCCTCCCGCCGCAACTGGGATTCGCCAACCGCGAACTGCTTCAGGTGATGGCTTTCGGCGTGGTGCTGTTCACGCTGTTCGTCCAGGGTATGACGATTGGCCCGCTGGTCAACCGGCTCAAAATCAACGCAGTAGACGCGCTGCAACAGGAATACGAACTGCGCCATGCCCGTCTGGTGGCGCTGCAAGAGGCGGAAAAACACCTGGACGCACTGTATCGTAAGGGGCTGGTCACGCGCTACACCTGGGAAAACCTGAAGCCGAGTCTTTCCAAGCAGACATCGGAACTCGCCAACTCTGTGCGCGACCTGCTGCACAGCAACCCCGGTTTAGCCTCACAAGCTCTGGAATCGGCCCGGCGCGAACTGCTGCGGGCGCAGCGCAGCGCCCTGTTGAGCCTGAAGGTGGATGGCGTTATTTCTGACCCGACGTTCGAGCAGCTGGTCATCGAGATTGATACCCTGCTCGGCGAACCCGACTTGCCCGAACTGCCCGCAGATAACGAGGCATCACCGGCACAGGAATCCGCCGTCGAAACTGTGAGCGCGGATTAATGGCAATCGTGTTACAATATAGCTCAAATGTTCACTGTTCATAGTGTGAAGGCGCTTTGCTATGCCGAAAAAACGGCCCCTGTTTGTGATTGTTGATGGATATGCGCTGGCCTACCGCCAGTTCTTCGCGCTGCGGGTGGAGCAGTTCACCACCAGCGAAGGGATGCCGGTCAATGCGATCTACGGCTTTGCCCGTACCCTGCTGGACATCCTGGCAAAGTTGAAAGACGCCGACCCGGCTTACCTGGCGGTGAGTTTTGACCGGGGGTTAAGCGGGCGCGAAGACCTGTTTCCCGACTACAAAGGCACGCGGGAAAAGATGCCCGATGATATGCAGGTCCAGCTTGACCCGCTGGAATCGCTGGTCGCGGCCTTCAATATCCCGATCCTGGCGCTGGATGGCTACGAGGCCGACGATGTCATCGGTACGGTGGCTGTGCAAGCGGAAGAAATGGGCGTGGACACGCACATCGTCACGGGAGATCGGGACATCCTGCAACTGCTGACCGAGCATGTTGTGGTGCAGCTTCCCAAACGCGGCGAGTCAGATGTTGTGTTTGACATGGCGTTGTTCCGCGAGCAGTACGGCTTAGAGCCGGGCCAACTGGTTGATCTCAAAGCGCTGATGGGGGACTCATCCGATAACATCCCCGGCGTGCGTGGCATCGGCGAGAAAACCGGCACGACACTGCTGCAAGCCTACCAGTCGTTGGATGGGGTCTACGAGCATATTGCCGAAATCAAGGGCGCGACGCAGAAAAAGCTGCTGGAAGGCCGCGATATGGCCTATCTGAGCCAGCGACTGGCGACGATACAGCGCGATGTGCCGATAGAACTCGACCTGGACGCCTGCCTCGCCCATGATTTCGATGTGGTGGCGGTGGATGAACTGTTCGCTCAGTTCGAGTTTCGCGGGCTGCGAGAGCGCCTGGTCGAAATGTATGGCGCTTTCAACCTCTCCGATCCCGACCTCAAGACTGTGATTGTGCGCGATGCCGCAGCGCTGACGGCGCTGGTGAATCGTTTGAACCAGGCATCCGGCATTACCTGGGACGTGGAAACCACCAGCACCGATCCGGTGGCGGCGGAACTTGTCGGGATTGCGCTGGCGGTGGATGGTAAGACCGGTTACTACATCCCGGTTGGGCATAAAGCGGGACCGGCACAGACCGAGACGGGGCAGATGAGTCTGTTTAACGCGCCCGGCGGCAGTGTACAGCAGCTCCCCCTGCAAATGGTGCTGGACGCGCTGCGCGAACCGCTCACCAACCCGGATATCCCCAAATTTGCCCACAATGCTTCCTATGATCTGGTGGTGATGCGCCGCTATGGAATTGATGTCGCGCCTGTTGGCTTCGATACCATGATTGCCGAGTGGGTGAATGACCCGGTGAGCCGTTTCCTGGGACTCAAGAACCTGGTGCAGCGCGAGTTTGAGATTCGGATGACCGAAATCAATAAACTGTTAGGAACGGGCAAGGGGCAGATCACGATGGATCATGTGCCGGTGGAGCAGGCCGCACCCTACGCGGCGGCGGATGCGGCCATGACGCACCGTCTGGTCCGGCAGTTACGCCCCCGGCTGGAAGAAAACGGCCTGATGGAACTCTACACCTCGCTGGAACTCACCATGATCCCGGTGATCGCGGCGGTGGAGCAGAACGGGGTGATGCTGGATACCGGTCATCTGGCGGCGATGAGCGCCAGCCTGGAAACACAACTTGGGGAACTCGCGCAGAACATCTATACATTGAGCGGTGAATCGGGCGACTTCAATATCAACAGCCCGAAACAGTTGAATGACATCCTGTTTAACAGGCTCGGCCTGTCACGGGCGGGTATCCGCAAAACGACGCATGGCAGTTCAACAGCGGCGGACGTGCTGGACAGCCTGCGGGGGGAACACCCGATTATCGAAGAAATCCTCAATTACCGGGAACTCACCAAGCTCAAGGGGACGTATGTGGATGCGCTGCCGGCACTGATTAATCCCCATACCGGGCGGGTGCATACCAGCTACAACCAGACCGGCACCAGCACCGGGCGGCTGAGCAGCAGTAATCCCAACCTGCAAAACATCCCCATCCGCACGGAGATCGGGCGCGAGGTGCGGCGGGCCTTTGTCGCGCCACCCGGTTCGCTGTTATTGGCGGTGGACTACAGCCAGGTGGAACTGCGGGTTCTGGCGCATTACAGCCAGGATGCGACGCTGCTGGATGCTTTCGCCCATAACCGTGACATTCACGCGGCGACGGCGGCGGCGGTCTATGGTATCCCGCTGGAAGACGTAACTTATGACCAGCGCAGCTTCGCCAAACGGGTGAACTTCGGCCTCATCTATGGGATGGGAGCGTTCCGGTTGGCACGCGACAGTGACCTGACGCTGCACCAGGCGGAAAAATTCATCGAAACCTATTTCGCCCGGCTGCCCGGCGTGCGGCGCTACCTGGACAATACCAAACAACAGGCCCGGCTGCCCGAAGGCCTGACGACTCTGTTCGGGCGGCGGCGGGTCTTCCCGACTCTCATCCGCAGCACCACGACGAAGGTTGATTCCCGTTCCGTACAGGGCGAGGAACGTGTCGCCATTAACATGCCTATTCAAGGGACAGCCGCCGACATCATGAAACGCGCCATGATTGACGTGCATCACGAACTGGCGCGGCGCGGCCTGGGGGCGAAGATCATCCTCCAGGTGCATGACGAACTGGTATTGGAAGTGCCGGAAAAAGAAGCGACCAACGCCCGCAACCTGGTTGTGGAGATCATGGAAGGGGTACGGATTCCGACGCTGGACGGCCCGATACCATTGGCCGCGCCGCTGCGGGCAAACGCCCAAATCGGCCCGAACTGGCGCGATATGGACGATGCGTAATCGTGTGGCATCAATACGAACGAGGGGTTTAGGCTCTTTAAAAAATTAACGCGGTGTTGTGGTTTGGGGGCGGGCGCAGTGTGCTGCGACTCTACCCGCCCCTCATTTTAGGGCGATTCTGTAGGCACATGATCGCCCAATTGATCTCCGTGTTGAATACTTAAACTGTATAAACTCCTTGTTTTGAAACGAAACACTAAAACCAGAAAACTTCAAAAGGATAATTTCATGGCAAAAACCTATCATTATGCGGTGATTGGCGCGGGCAGGCAGGGCGTGGCGGCGGCCTACGATATGGCGAAATGGGGCGACGCGGCCAGTATCCGGCTCGGCGATGTGGATGGCGCGGCGGCGGAAGCGGCGGCGGCGCGGATTAACCGGCTGATCGGGCGCGAGGTGGCTACCGGCGGCGTGTTGGATGCGCGGGACACGGCAGCCGTTACCGCCTGGCTGAAAGGTGTGGATGTATTCCTGTGCGCTGTGCCGTTCGTGTTTATCCCCGGCTGCACGCAGGCGGCGCTACAGGCCGGGGCGAGCATGATTGACCTGGGCGGGCACACCCCGACGGTGCTGGGACAGCTTGAACGGCATGAAACCGCCCAGGCCGCCGGAATCCGTATTGTCCCCGACTGCGGCATGGGGCCGGGCATGAACAATACAATGGGCGTCTACACGGTGGAACTGCTGGAAGCACGGGGCGCGGAAGCCCGCGAGGTGCGCCTGTGGGATGGCGGCCTGCCGCAGAACCCGCCCGAACCCTGGGGCTATCAATGCTCGTTCAACATCAACGGCCTGACCAACGAGTATGATGGGCAGGCACTTTGCCTGCGCGGTGGCAAGGTCACGCCGGTAGACACCCTGACCGAGATGGAAATCGTGGAATTTGAAGGCGTCGGCAAGCTGGAGGCCTTTGTCACCTCCGGCGGCACGTCCACTGTGCCTTACACCTTTGAAGGCCGGTTACAGGTCTACGAGAATAAGACCTGCCGTTATCCGGGGCATTACGCCCAGTTCAAAGCCTTCAAAGACCTGGGACTGTTCAGCGAAACCCCGGTGACGTTCGCCCCCGGCCAGCCGCCGGTCAATCCCCGCCTGTTTTACCACCACCTGCTCGGCCCGCAGTTGGAAGTCGAGCGCGTGATTGATATTTGTGTCATGCGGGCGCGGGGCGATGGCGTGCTGGATGGTCGCGCGGTGGCGGTGGAAGTGGATCTGATTGACCGTTACGACCCGGAAACCGGCTTCACGGCGATGGAACGCCTGACCGGATGGCACGCGGGCATTATGGCGGAACTGGTGGCGCGGGGCGAAATCGCGCCCGGTGTCTGGCCGGTGGAGAAAGCCGTCAGCGCGACCCGCTTCCTGGAAAAAGTCCGCCAGCGCGGTTTCCATATCACCGAACGATGGGAGGCGTAGACGGTTTACGGCATACGATGGGTTGCCAAACCGTATCGAACTGTTAGAATCGTATAGAATACAGGCAGTTGAGATACAGGTGACAGATATGCCGGAAACATCCCCGGAGATATGTATTGTTGGGGTGGGGGATGGCGGCGGAGTGGCGCTGCATCGCATTCTTGACCAGGGATTACACGGGGTCGTCTCCGTCGTTATCAATACCTATAGTCTGGCGTTGAGTACGTGCCGTGCCGACCATTGTATTCAGATCGGCACGCATGGACTGGGTTCGGGCGGTATCCCTCAGGTAGGGCGACAGGCGGCAGAGGCCAGCATTGACGATCTGTACTTTGCGCTGCGCGGCGCTTCCAGGGTGTTTATTGTAGCCGGGATGGGCGGCGGCACCGGGACGGGCGCCGCGCCGGTGATCGCCCGTGTCGCCAGCGACCTGGGCGCGGAAGTGATCGGTGTCGTATCGCTGCCATTTACGTTTGAAGGGATGCAGCGGCGGCGGTTGGCCCAGCAGGGTGTGAAGCAGCTTGAAAAGTACGCGGCCATCCTGGTCGCGGTTGAAGGGGATCGCCTGCTGCGCTTTGCCCACAACCGGGAACTCCCCAGCCTGGAACAGGCGTTTTCCCTTATGGCCGGTGCATTAGCCTGGCACGTCCTGGCGCGGATGATCTGACAGGTTACTTCTCCAGCAGATAACGGGTTTGCAGTGGCGTTTCCACCGCCGTGCTGTCTACCTGTTCCACCCGGTAGCCCTGCGCCTGTGGGCGCGAACTGACGACATGACGGAGTTCGCCATCTATAAAATGCCCGGCGGCGCCATCATCAAAGGCATAACCGGCCATAATCTCACCACCAGCAACCAGCCGGTGCAGCGTCGGGCGGCGTTCGGCCTCCCCATCATAGTGCGGGGAACAACTCCCTTTGAGGTAGCCCAGGCAGGGCAGCGCTGTCAGTTTGCCGGGAATCGAGTCAGTGGTCCCGGCCTCGAACCAGCAGATTGCCCCGGCGCTGATCCCCGCCAGTACCGTGCCGTTGGCGGCTGCTTCCCGTAAAGTCCGGTCAATCCCCCATTCGCGCCATAGTGCCAGCATGGACTTGGTATTGCCGCCGCCGACGTATATCACGTCCTGCCTCATCAGGAAATTCGCTATGTCAGCCGTGTGCGGTTGGAACAACGACAGATGCGATGGACGGCAGCCCAACTCGGTGAATGCCCGGTAAAAACGTACAGCATAATCCAGCGATTCGCCGCTGGCCTGCCCCAGGAAACACACTGCCGGGCTGGTTTTCCCGGTCTGCGCAATCACGTACTGGTCTAATGCCAGGTTGTCCGGCTCCATCGAAAATCCGCCGCCACCCATTGCGATGATCTGTTGCATAATCATGTCCTCATAACGTAAAGATGCACCAGAATAGTACCACCCGGGCAGCGGAGAATGCAATTCGTGGCATGTGTGGATCTCCCCTGCTCGATACCAGTCCCGTATTCTGGGATGTTGTACCCCACCGCTGGTTGAAACGACCCGGTTTATGGCGCTGAAGTTGTCTGCCCGGTTCTCTGGCAGCAGGCATCATGAGGAAGTCGGGCGGGTGGGACGGAAACACTTTTTTTCAACCCGCTTTCATTGTCTGCACAAGTATAAATTCTCCGCAAAAATCGCGGCGCTTTTTCCGCCCTTCATGTATGATGAGTGGTGACTCACCGTGCATAGAGAAGCGAGGCTCCCATGTCCATGTTCCAGTATCCGTTACACATGCGTTTTAAGCTCATCGCATTGGCCCCCCAGATTTATGTGACCGATGCCAACGGCCAGGATGTCCTGTTTGTCCGCCAGAAAATTCTCAATCTGCGTGAAGACGTGCGGATTTTCCGCGATTCCTCCAAGACGGAAGAAGTCTACCGGATCAACGCGGATCGCATCATTGATTTTTCCGCCAATTATCATTTCACCGATAGCAAGACCGAGCAGCGCCTGGGTTCGATCAAACACAAAGGCATCCGTTCGATCTGGAAGGCGACTTACCTGGTAACCGACGCGGTAGACCAGCAGGGTTTCCACATCAGCGAGGATAATCCCTGGGCAAAGGTCGCGGACGCTCTGCTGGGGGAAATCCCGTTTCTGGGGATGTTCACCGGGTACGTGTTTCACCCGGCCTACACCGCCTACCACGAAGGCAGCGAAACTCCGGCGATGCGTCTCGAAAAGCGGCCATCATTCTTTGAACGCTACTATGAAATCCAGAAACTGGATGATAACCTCGCGCAGCATGAAGAGCAGCTGCTCCTGCTCAGTTTCATGATGATGATCCAGTTGGAACGTTCGCGGGGCTGATCGTCTTTCCGATTTATACCGGGCAGGGGAGTCGTATCCTCTGCCCCAACCTGTTGCCAGGCTGCGGGCATGTGCGGTAAAGTTCTGCCATTATGACTCGCATCCTCCTCATCTCACGCTGCCCGCCTTACCCGCTGCATCTGGGTGATCGCCTGATTGTTTATCACCTGGCCGCCGAGTTGGATTGGCGCGGCCATACGATAGACCTGCTGGCCTTCGCCAACCGCCCGGAAGACCATCACGAAATCCAGCGCTACGATATGTATTTCGAGTCGGTGGAACTGATTCCCGAACCCCGTCGGAGTCAGGCCGATTATCTCAGGCGGGCGCTGCTGCCTGGGGCGCGCTGGCCGCGCAAAGCGGAGCATTCGTGGTCGCCGGCCATGTGGCAGGCGATTCGCCGGCGGCTGGCGCAGCATGACTATGATGTGGTTCATCTGTTCGGCGGAATCCAGGTTTACGAGTATTTTTACGCGCTGGGGGATGTCCCGGCGCTGATTACCCCCTATGAGAGTTACAGCCTGTACCTGCGGCGGGCCGTAGCTTCCGCCCCGAACGCCGTTTCCCGTGCGGTGGCATTGGCTCAATTTCAGATGGCACGGCGCTTTGAGTCCTGGATGTTCGAGCCATATCGCCGGGTTGTCGTGCTTTCCGAACGTGATCGTTATGAACTTCTGGGTATCCGGCCCGGTCTGCCGGTGGAGGTCATCCCGAATGGGGTAGACCTGCATTATTTCACGTTCCGCCGCCCGTTTGTGCGCCGCCGTCCGCCTGCGCTGCTGTTTGTAGGTAATTACGAGTACGCCCCGAACCTGGATGCGGCGCTGCGGTTAGCCAGGCAGATTCTCCCGGCGCTGCAACAGCATCTTCCTGGTGTGAAACTCTGGCTGGTAGGCAACAATCCCCCGCCGGAACTCCTGGCGCTGGCGAGTGAGACAGTCAAAGTGACCGGGCGCGTGCCGGATGTGCGCCCCTATCTGGCACGGGCAGCGGCATTCGTCAGCCCGTTACGGCTAGGCGCGGGAATCAAAAACAAGATACTGGAGGCGCTGGCCGTCGGCTGTCCGGTCATCGCCACACCCCTCAGCGTGGACGGCATCGCCGTGCGTGACGGGCACGAGGCGCTTATCGCCAGGAGTGACTCGGAGATTGTGACCGCCATCATCCGGCTGTTGACCGACCCGGCGCTGCAAACCACACTGGCGCATAACGGGCGCTGCGTGGTTGAGGGGCACTACAGTTGGTGGCGCGTCGCTGAACAATACGAGGCTTTGTATGACACAATACGGTAATTTCACCCTGGTGACTCTGGCCGAACAGGCCGATCTGTTTGAACAGGCCAGTGCGCTGGTATACGCAGTCTGGCCGCGCTTCATGCTGGAAGATGATGTCGCCGATTCGCACTGGATGCCGATGATTCGGTCATTCCCTGAATATCAGTTCTTCCTGATGGACGGGGAAAAGATAGTCGTCTATGGCAACAGCATTCCGATTATCTGGGATGGCACGGTGGGCGGCCTGCCCGAAAAGGGCTGGGATGGCGCGTTGATGCAAGGGTTGCAGAACCACCAGAAACAACTTAACCCCACAACACAGTGCGCGATTTCAATCACAATTGCACCGGAATACCAGGGCAGGGGTATCAGCCGGGAAGCGATTCAGGCGATGAAATCATTGGGGGCGAAGAATGGCCTGGATGCGCTGGTTGCCCCGGTGCGTCCCAACCTCAAGAGCCGCTATCCGCTGACGCCGATGGAACAGTATGTGCAGTGGCGGCACACCGACGGCACACCGTTTGATCCCTGGCTGCGGACTCATGCCCGCCTGGGCGCTGACCTGCTCAAAGTTGAGCCGGAAGCGATGCGCATCACCGGGACGGTAGCCGAGTGGGAAGAATGGGCTGCGATGCGCTTCCCGCAGAGTGGGGCGTATGTCGTCCCCGGCGCACTCAACCCGGTGGACATCAACCGTGAGGCGGGCATCGGGCGCTACATTGAGCCGAACGTGTGGATGCGGCATCGCCTCACGGGGTAAACGAAACTACTGACCTTCCCCACCAACGCGGCTTTCCGGCCCGGCGTAGACGGTTACGCTGAAGACGATAGCGTCGCTCGTTTGCTGGCTGCCATCGGCCAGAACTGCGGTTGCCACCAGCTCATGCTGCCCCGGTGTGAGCTGCCACCACAGCGCCCAGGGTTCATCGGTCACAGTCCCCAACGATTCGCCATCCATCCAATACGTGACGGACTGGGTACCGGGGGGCGTGCCGACTGTGAGGCGCAGTCGCTGGGTTTCAACCGGCGTCACCGGGCTGATCTGGAACACGGTATACGGGTCAGGTTCGAGCAGCCTCAGCCCTTCTCCTGCGTCGGGGCGGGCAACCGGCGCTTGCTGGGGCGGCTGGCGCAGCCCGCTGCGGACGCCCCAATCCCGCGCTTCCTGTGGCAGGACGATAAAGACCTGTTCAGTCCGGCGCTCTTCCGGCGTAGTGTCGTCAGCTAAATAGCCAGTGGCGCTGTCTATAGTGAATGTCTGGTAAAAGGTATCATTCTGTATGGGCTGCGTGCCGTCAATGAATAGCTCAGACCGCCGCAGCGTGCAGGCCGGTGTCGGGCGCAGGCCGGAGAGGGCGCAGACTTCCGCCCGCACCAATCCCGGCGGCTCGGTGAAATCGAGTTCCGGCTGGCCGAGCAGCACGCGCCGCAGGAACATATTCCAGATGGGCGCAGCGCCGCTGACCCCGGTGATGTCGCGCATCGGCGTGTTGTCGGCGTTCCCCACCCATACGCCCACCACGAGGTTTGGAGTGTAGCCGACTACCCAGTTATCGCGGTAATCGGTGGTCGTGCCGGTCTTGGCTGCCGCCGGACGCCCGATATTCAAGGCGCTGTTCGGCCCGAACGAGGGGATTCGCGCCTCGTTGTCGCTCAGGATGTCGGTGATGATGTAGGCGACGCGCTCATCCAGCACCCGGCGGGATAACACGGGCGGACTCCACTCATAGAGCGTGTTGCCCGCATGGTCGCTCACTTTGAGAATGAGTGTCGGGTCAACCCGGTAGCCGCCGTTGGCGAAAATACTATAGGCCTGAGTCAGGTCGAGAAGACGGACTTCGCCGCCGCCCAGGGTGATCGCCAGGTCAATATTGGGGTTTTCCGCCAGCGTGGCGACGCCTGCGTCCGCCAGAAGCTGTACAAAGGTCTGGATGCCGACATGCTCCAATGCGACTACCGCCGGGATATTGAAGGATGACGCCAGTGCCTCGCGCAGCAGCACCGGGCCATGTTCCACCAGCCCGAAATTGGCCGGGGTATAGCTTTGCAACCGGCGCGTGATGAACGGTGTCTCCACATCGAGAATCAGTGAGGCGGCTGTCCAGGGTTCGGGCCGCGCCGGGTTCATCGCGGCAGCATAGGTGAAGGGCTTGAGGGCGCTCCCCGGTTGGCGCAGGGCCATCGCCGCGTTCAACGCCCCGTCTATCGTCTCATCGAAGTAATCCGGACTGCCAAGCATCGTCAATACCTGCCCGGTGAACGGGTCGAGGGCGACCAGCGCCGTGTTATGGGCATTGGCCGGAATCTGCCCGGCCTGGCGCGGTTCATTGAGGCGCAGCAGTTGGCTTTGCACAATCTCCTCGGCCTGTTCCTGCCAGTCGAGGTCAACCGTCGTCACCACATCCAGCCCGCCGCCGTATAACTGCTCTGGGTACTGTTCCTGCAACTGCTGCCACACGGCCATGACGAAATGCGGCGCTTTGATCGGAAAGGGAGTAGAGGCAAACTGAAGATCGTCACCTTTTGCGATTTCGGACTCGTCCGGCGTGATATAGCCATACTGCGCCATCAGCCCCAGCACAACGGCCTGCCGTTCTTTGGCGGCTTCAAGATGCGTCAGAGGGTCATAGACGGCGGGAGCCTGAATCACCCCGGCCAGCAGCGCACACTCGGCTAATGAGAGTTCCTGCGAAGCCTTGCCGAAATACGCCCGCGCCGCCGCTTCAATGCCATAGGCGAGGTTGCCAAAGTAACTCTGATTAAGGTAGAGCGCGAGGATGTCTTCTTTGCTGTAGGCGGTCTGCAACCGCAGCGCCAGAATCGCTTCCTGGAGTTTGCGGTGCAGGCTGCGCTCCGCCCGCTGTTCCGGGTCAAGCAGGAGGTTGCGGGCCACCTGCTGGGTGATGGTGCTGCCCCCGGCCAGAATCTCGCCGCCGCGCAGGTTAATCCACAGCGCCCGCGCAATCCCAACCACATCCACGCCGGGATGCGAGTAGAAGTTGGCATCCTCGGTGGCGATGACGGCATTGACACAGTGCGCCGGAATCTCTGCCAGGGGAATCGCGGTGTTGCGCCCCCATTCGGGCGGCAGAATCTCATAGAGCAGTTGGCCGTTACGGTCATAGATGCGGGTGGAGGGCAGGGCGAGTCCGGCCTGAAGCTGGTCAATGGATGGGAGATCGGCAAACAGCCAGCCATAGATGAAGGCCAGCAGCCCGAAGAAGAGCGCCAGCAGAGTCAGCGCGATTTTCGTCCGGCGGGAACGGGTATAAAGGAATCGGAATAGTCGTCTCATACCCCGATTTTAAAACAAAACCGCCAGGCGTGCAGTCGCGCTGTCTGGCGGTTAGCCTACGATTGGGTGGTGGTGGGGGGGGTAGATGGGGTCATTCGCGCTCTGCCAGTTTTTCCTGAGCGCGAATCTTCAACCGGCGGACAAAATGCTCAGTTTGAAGATAGGTTTCCAGTTCGGCGCGTTCGGCGTCGTTAAGCGACTCATTCCGATTGCCATCCAGCAGGTAGCGCAGACGTTCCTGAGTTGCCGGGGATGGACGCAGCCCGATGATGTCCTGCGGTGTTGGCGCGGAGAGCAGGAAATCCATGATTTCATCAGTCGGGGTCAGGTCAGGTGATGCGATAACCATTGATACCTCCCGCAAAACCATTTGACATTCAATTTCATTATACCCTCACCTGCGCCATGCCGGCGAGAATCGACTAAAAAACAGGGGCAGCCACAATGGACTGCCCCGGCAACTTTCTAATTTGCCCGATTGGGAAATTACCCCATGTTCTTAATCAAGGCAGTGGCGAATTCGCTGGTTGCGACTTCCGTCGCGCCTTCCATCTGACGGGCGAAGTCATAGGTCACGATCTTCTGGTCGAGCGTCTTTTCGTAGGCCGAGGTCACCAGGTCGGCGGCTTCCTGCCAGCCCAGGTGTTCCAGCATCATCACACCGCTGAACATGAGCGAACCGGGGTTCACTTTGTCCAGGTTGGTGTACTTGGGCGCGGTGCCGTGTGTCGCCTCGAAGAGCGCCACTTCGTCGCCGATGTTCGCCCCGGGTGCGATACCGACGCCGCCAACTTCCGCCGCCAGCGCGTCGCTCAGGTAGTCACCGTTCAGGTTGGGGGTGGCGATCACGTCATGTTCAGTCGGGCGCAGCAGCATCTTCTGGAAGATGATGTCAGCAATCGTATCCTCAATCAGAATCTTGCCTTCCGGCACCTTGCCGTTGTGCTTGGCGGCCACTTCATCCCAGGAGATGGTTTCATTCGGGAATTCTTCGGCGGCGACTTCGTAACCCCACTTGCGGAACGCGCCTTCGGTGAACTTCTGGATGTTGCCCTTGTGAACCAGCGTCACGCTCCGGCGGTTGTGGTCAATCGCGTACTGGATGGCGGCGCGGATCAGGCGCTTACTGCCGAACGGGCTGATCGGCTTGATGCCCAGACCGGCATCCTCAAAGAAGTTCGCGCCCAGTTCTTCGCGCAGGAACTTCGCCAGCTTCTTGTTTTCTTCCGAACCCGATTCGTATTCGATCCCGGCGTACACGTCCTCGGTGTTCTCGCGGAAAATCACCACGTCCACATCCTGGGGGCGCTTGACCGGACTGGGGACGCCGCGATACCAGCGTACCGGGCGCACGCAGCTATACAGGTCGAGCACCTGGCGCAGGGTCACGTTCAGGCTGCGGAAGCCGCCGCCCACCGGGGTCGTCAGCGGGCCTTTGATGCCCACCAGGAACTCACGCAGCGCATCGAAGGTTTCTTCCGGCATATAGTTGCCGTCATAGATGCCCGCCGCCTTTTCGCCGGAGTAAATTTCCATCCAGGCGATTTTGCGGTTGCCGTTGTAGGCTTTTTCCACCGCCGCGTCCCAGATACGCTTGCTGGCCGTCATGATGTCATAGCCAATACCGTCGCCCTCAATGAACATCAGAATCGGGTTATCGGGGACGTTTAGCTTGCCATTGGTGGCAGTAATCTTCTGACCGTTTTCCGGCACGGTGATTTTATGGAATCCCATCGTGAGGTAATCTCCTTTTTGAACAATTGAATCTGAGTTTAATAAAGATGGTTGATTATAGGCGGGAAGTGGAAAAATTTCTATCACCAGTCAATTGAGTTTATGAGGATTGCGCGTTATTCATTGCTCCAGCTTATAACAGGTTGCTTTGAGTGACAGCGTCCACCTGAGATGGCAGGGGAGCGCACATTGTCGCCCCCCTGGTGATGACAAGTGTCTTTGTGACGGCGCTCAACGCGCTGCTACTTCGTCAATCGCCTCCACGGCCTCGCCGGAGCGCACGAAATCCAGCGCAATACGCAGTGTTTCCAGGCCATCATGTCCGGTGATCGTGGGCTGAACGCCGCCGCGTACCGCCTTCACAAAATCGGCCAGTTCCGCCGCCAGCGGCTCGTGTCGTTGGATACGAATCCCCAGAATGTTGCCTTCACTCACGCCGCGCAGCACGCTCAGGGTATCCCACTGGCTGGGGGCAGTCTCGTTCTCGTAGAAGAAAAGTTCCTGTGAAAGGAGGTCGCAGGTGAACATACCCCGCGCCCCGGTCACAGTCAGGCGGCGGATTTTCGTGGGAGTAATCCAGTTGACATTCAGCACGCCGACTACGCCGCTCTGAAAGCGCATCAGACCGTTAAACATATCCTCGCGGTCAGAGTTAATACTTTGGAGTGTTTCCCCAAATACCCGGGTGATCGGCTCATCCATCAGGTAGCGCATCAGGTCAATGTCGTGCGAAGCGAGGTCAATCACGACCCCGGCATCCCGGATACGGGCCGGATACGGGCTGAGGCGCGAGGCGTGAAGCTGGTAAATCCGCCCGGCCATGCCTTCCCGCAGGCGGCGGCGCAGTTCCATCACCGCCGGGTTGAAACGCTCGATATGGCCGACGCCGAGTATCACGCCTTTTTTCTGCGCCGTTTCGACTAATTTCTCGCCCTCTTCAATCGTGCTGGCAATCGGTTTTTCGATCAGAACATGCACGCCGCGCTCAATCAATTCCATGCCCATCTCGTAATGCAGCAAAGTGGGCACAGCCAGCGTCACGAGGTCGGGCTTACACTCATCAATCATCTTGAGGTAATCGGTGTAATGTGGGGCGGAATAGGTCGCGCCGATCTTCGCCGCAGTCTCTTTGTTGTTGTCGCTCACGCCAACCAGCTCGACCCCATCGAGTTCGCGGTACACGCGCACATGGTTGCGCCCCATACTCCCCACACCAATAACGGCTGCTTTTAACATGCGGCGTTAATCTCCTGGACTATATAGTCGCGTTCTTCTTCAGTCAATGCAGGGTAAATTGGCAAGCTGAACACCTGCGCGGTTGCTTTCTCGGTTTCTGGCAGGTGCAGATTCTCATAACCGCCCATCTGCTGGAAAACAGGCTGGCGGTGGATGGGCAGCGGGTAGTAGACGCGCACGCCGATACCGCGTTCGTTCAATCGCTTGGCAACCGCGTCCCGGTCTACGCCATCCGGCACGCGCACCGTGTACTGGTGGTAAACGTGGGTGTGTCCGGGTTTGGTGTACGGAGTCCTGACACTGGTGAGCAGTTCGTCAAAGTAGGCCGCGTTCGCCTGCCGTTTCGCCGTCCATTCGGGCAGGCGGCCAAGCTGCACCAACCCCACCGCCGCCGCCATATCCGTCATGCGGAAATTGTAGCCGACTACCTCGTGATAATACTGGGTGTTCATGCCCTGGGCGCGGATCATACGCAGCTTGCGGGCGGTTTCATCATCGTTCGTCAGCACCATGCCACCTTCAGTAGTCGTCATGTTCTTGGTGGGGTAGAAGCTGAACCCGGTTGTCCCCCATGTGCCGACGTGCCGGCCATTGATGTGCGAGAGATGTGCCTGGGCAGCATCTTCCAGCAGCACCAGCCCGTGTTTCTTGCAGATCGCTTCGAAACGAGGCATATCCGCCGGTTGGCCGTACAGATGCACCGGCATGATGGCCTTCGTTTTCGGCGTAATAGCGGCTTCCGCAGCTTCCGGTGAGAGATTGAACGTCGCCGGGTCAATATCAGCGAACACGGGACGCGCCCCGGTGCTTAAAACGCATGACGCGGTAGCGAAAAAACTGAACGACGGGATAATCACTTCATCGCCCGGCCCGATGTCATGCGCCATGATTGCGGCCATCAGCGCCGTCGTGCCGTTGCTGGTGGCAATACCGTGCTTCGCGCCATGCTGGGCGGCAAAGGCGCTCTCAAACTCGGCGACCTTCGGCCCCTGCGAAAGCTGGCCGCTGCTCAAGACCTGGACGACGGCCTGTTTTTCTTCTTCTCCGATAAATGGTTTTGCGATAGGAATTTGCATTGTGTGTGAGACCTCTAATTTCCCCTTCAAGATGCTTGAAATGCGTGGTACAGAATTCGGGTAGCGTGATGAATACCATGTAGGGGAGCGCCAATGTGCGCTCCCTGGGCGACCACACCGGGTCGCCCCTACTGCCCTGAAAACGGACAGGTCTAACCCGCCGCCATCGCCGCTTCCTGTGTGGCGACACGCTGGCCGGAAGCCGTAACGTAACCGATGATGCGGCCTGGATTGCCGACCACCAGCGCGTAATCCGGCACGTCCTTTGTGACGACGCTGCCTGACCCGATCATCGCCCAGCGTCCTATTGTGATGCCGCAGACAATGGTGCTGTTTGCACCGATAGCCGCCCCGGCCTTGATGCGTGTTTCCGTCAGCACCCAGTCATCCGCTGCCTTGAGCGACATATCCGGGTTGACGGCGCGTGGAAACAGGTCATTCGTGAAGCACACATGCGGCCCGACGAAGACACCATCTTCAATGGTGACACCATGAAATACTGAGACGTAATTCTGAATTTTGACCGCGTTTCCAATCTGTACTCCGGCATCCACAAACACGCCGCGCCCTAATACGCAGTCGCGCCCGATGCGGGCATCCCGGCGGATGTGGCACAGGTGCCACACCTTTGTGTTTTCTCCGATACTTGCATCATCTTCAACGTTCGCGCTGGGATGAATGAACATAGTTGGTTTTATCCACCTGCTTTCATGAACCTAAAGGATTATGGAAGTGCTTCCTGCTTGTTCTTTCCGTTCAGCAGCGGGTTGACGCCCGCTGTTGTACTGTGAAAAGTCCGGTATTTTATGTTCGGCCTGGTCAAGCTGATTTCACAATGCGAATGAGCAGTTGAATAGAAGGCGCGATTGCATTGCATTGCGAAAGGTATTAACAGGGTACGCCTAAAACCTGTCAGGCGGCTAAAATGAGAGCGGCCTCCTGTATTGAATGGGAGGGGAATTGCATCTGTGGCTATGTTACTTCCCAATGCATGTGGGTCAGGGTGCGGCGCGGCTCAAACCGATAGCGGCGGAACAGCAGCGCGGCCTCTTCGTCGTCGGTGGGGTGTTCAATCAGCAGGTTTTCTGCCCCTCCGTAACGGCGAACAGCGGCATTCAACAGCACTTCATCATAATAGCCCTGGTACTGCGGCTCAACCATTAAGGTCAGGTGGATACCGCCCGCACCAAGCTGGCGTTCAATCCACAGGATAGCGCCCAGCGCGTCATGGTCGTCGTGTATGACCATCCTGTCCAATGAACGCAGGCTCAACCAGCTCATCAGGCGTTTTTGGAGGGGTACTCGGAATAACTGGGGGTGGAGGGGGCGCAGCCAGCCCAGGCCGCCATGATCTGGCGGACGCAACCGCTTCGCCAGCGCGTACTCCGCCGCCCATTCGCTGCGTGTACGGCGGGCGATACGCAGCGTTTTTTCATGCAGTGGCATCACCGGTGACCGATCATTCCAACTGCGCCGCCAGGTCGTCCAGGTACGTTCTTCCACAAACCCCAGCCGCTGGTAAAGGTGAATGGCATTCGCGTTATTGAAATCCACTTGCAGCACGGCCCGCCGGCCTTTTTCCTGGCGAATCATGTTCAGGCTGGCGTCCATTAACCGGGTGGCAATACCGCGCTGGCGATAATCCGGGTGAACAGCGACATTGGCGATGATCCAGGTTTTTCCCTGGTCTTTCGGCCAACTGGTCGGGTAGACCGATACATTCCCCACCAACCGGCCATCTTCCACCCAGACATACCCCATGCTGACGCCCTGGGCCAGTTCGTTTGCCCTGGCGAGCAGATTCAGACCCGGCCCCAGCCTGCTTAAGGCACGCATTTCGCGGATAGCCGCCCGTCCGCTGCTATCCATACTGTCTGCAAAGGCCATCTCAATTAAGTCAGCCAGCGGGTATAAATCCGTCCGTAGGTTAATCAGGCGCGGCCCATCGGATACGCTGGAGGGATTCTGAGAAACATTCAGACTGACCATGACTGGATGTCCTTCGTTACTGGCAGGCCGGCACGAAAATAACAGGATGCCTTCATTTTGCCGACCTAACCCTGTCAATAGTTACTCAAAGCCTAACGCCAGTCCGGGCGGCTGTCAAGCGCCCTGCCGCTCCGGGTGGGCTTCAGGGCTTGAAGGCGTTTCGCCTTGTGGTAATATTGGGCGGCAAAGACCCGTGACAGGGTACTGGCAAACCAGGGGCATCCGTTGGTTGCCCTTCCTGTGTCACACGAACGGCACTTTTGAGCCGGAGCAGTTCAAACCTGACGATCACCCTATGCCGGGGCGGTGTTTGCAGACCCGGCACGGCAAACACGGTATGATAGTGGGCTGTGGCAGCAGGTTATAGTTCCGGTCTGAGGAGACAGATTGTTATGTCACGAAATTATGGCAACTTACGCGGGCGGCGCGGTGGCGGTGCCTGGCAGTGGTTGGTGATGGGCTTCATATTTGGGTTTGGCTGTGCGGCGGTCTTCGGCCTGGTACTGGTCATTGGCGGCACCTCCGGTTTGCTCAACACCGGCTTTCTATCCGCAATGAACGCGACTACCACCCCGGTCATTATCACGGCGACTTCGCTGCCGGCAACCCCGACACCACTCCCAACCGAAGTCCTGATTGAGTCATCGCCAACGGCACAAGAAGTTCAGGTTGTTGCGCCAACCGCGACTACACCGCCGCCAACGTCCGATGCGGCTTCGGTGCAGGTGGAGTCAAGCGCCACGCCTGAGCCAACAACGGCAGTGATCCCCACCCAGGCTTCGGTGGTGAATGCTGCGTCCGCAATTCCCGCTGAACTCCTGGCAATCCGTACCCAAACGCGGCTGATTACCGGGGCGACCTTCACGATGGGGACGACCCCGCAGGAAGTTGCGGAAGCTGTGCGCGAATGCGTTGATGTTTACGGTGGCGTGTGTACCCTGGCAATGGGTGAAGACTCGTCGCCGCCACATCAGGTCACGGTGAATGATTTTGAGATGGAAGTCACCGAAGTCACGTATGAGCAGTACCTGACATTCCTCAATTCGAGTCTGATGGGGCCGAACAGCCATCGCAATCAGTGTTTTGGGCAGATTTGCCTGGCAACCCGCGCGGAAGACCCCGGCAGCAATATCATTTTCGACAGCGCCAATTACCGCGTGGTGGATGTGATTAAGAATTTCCCGGTGGTCAACGTTACCTGGTACGGTGCGCGGGCCTACTGCGAAGCCATTGGCCGCCGCCTGCCCACTGAAGCGGAATGGGAATTCGCGGCGCGTGGCGAGTTGGGGTATCTCTACCCCTGGGGCAACACCTTCTCTACCGACTACGCCAAAACCAATCGCCCGGTTACGGAAGACCCCGGCGCGGGTGCAGTGGATAGTTATGCCATTGGCGCGAGCGCGTCCGGCATTCTCAACCTGGCCGGTAATGTGGCCGAATGGGTGAGTGATTGGTACTCGCCGGTGTATTATTCCCAGCTGGCACAGTCCGGCGCGACCACACTGAACCCGTTAGGCCCACCCGCCGGGACGGACAAAGTGCTGCGCGGCGGTTCCTGGGATACCGTGCCGTTCTTTGCGCGTTCGGTTCACCGGCAGAACTTACCGCCCAACCAGCAATCGCTGTGGGCAGGCTTCCGCTGCGTGGCGGATGTTTCGACAACGACCAACGGAACAGGCATCAACCCGGTAGGGGGTGCCGTCACCAATCCAGGTGGTAGTAACGAAGAAACCACCGCCAACAGCCAGCCAACGCTCCCGCCGCTGCCGCCCACTGCGACCTTGCAGCCGGGCTAATCAGCAGCACAGCACACGTATTCCGTATCCACCTGGTTGGCCTTGTGATCGGCCAGGTGGATTTATGTTTATATGAGAGGGAACACATGCCGGTGTATATTTCCCTGCTGCGCGGTATCAACGTCGGCGGCAACAAGAAAATCCGCATGGCCGACCTCAAAGCACTTTACGAGTCGCTGGGATTCTCGAACGTGCAGACCCTCTTGCAGAGCGGGAATGTGGTGTTTGAGACGGACACGGACTCCGCTCAACTGGCCGGGCAGATCGAAGCAGGTATCCTCAATACGTTTGGTTTTGAGTCGAAGATCATCCTGCGGACATGCGCCCAACTACGGGCGGTGGTTGAACACAATCCCTATACTGCCCAGCACCTCGCTGAGCCGGGCAAAGCGCTGGTAACATTCCTGTCTGATGCACCTGCTGCCGGCGCGATACAGACCCTCATGAACGACCACCAGGGGACGGAAACCCTGCACATCATCGGGCGGGAACTGTTCGTATTCTATACCGATGGTGCGGGGCGCTCTAAACTCACCAATGCGTTCATCGAGAAGCGGCTGAAAACCACCGGGACAGCCCGCAACTGGAATACGATTATGAAACTGCTTGATGTGTGTACGAGCTAAATGGTTGGTTGAAAATTGTCCATTGAATTGAGTGGGATTCTTGACACGGGCATACAGCGTTGTGCCCTGGTCACGAATTGGATGGGATTCTTGGTAGGGGCGCATGGCGTGCGCCCCGGTCAAAATATACAAAACCAGCAAAGCCGGAATACCCCTTATATCCCGCGTCACATGCCCTCGTCTTCCAGTGGGAACAGATCACGCACGGCCACATTGAACCCAGGCAGCACGTTGCCACCTGTCAGCATATCGTCCATCGTCAATAGGCGGCGATCTGTCGGAGTCAGCACTTCCACGATCTGGCGGGTTGAGTAGATAATCCATACCATGCGCGTGCCATTCGCCAGGTAGCGCAGGGCTTTATCCAGCATGAAGCGTTCGCTTTGTCCTTCGGATTGCGCTTCGACAGCCAGATCGGGCATATAGGGTGCTGCGCCGCTGCGAACCAAAGCGCCGCGACCCTTAACCACAAAAGAGAGGTCAGGAATAAGGTCGTTTTCTTCATCATCAGGCAGGCGGTAACGCGCCTCAATCAGCGCATAGCCAAGTGGATTCTGGCGCAGGAACACGAACAGAAAGCCGCTGAGCATCTGGATAATATAGGCGTGGAGCTGTGTCGGCATTTTTTCGATAACCTCTCCGAAGACAAGCTCAAAACGGCGGTTGGCGTTTTCTGGAAGCGCGAGAAACGCTTCGTACTGTGCAATCGTCATTTTTTCCCGGATGGTCATGGCTATCCTTTCCACTTTCCCCATTCTACCGCCTTTTGGGGCAAGATGTATAGGCAGCACGGAAATCATCAGGTTTGTCACACCTTGTTTCCGCTGAAATCAGGCACTTCCATATTCTTAGGCCAGCCGTTCGCGCTCCACAAATGCCAGGATGTGCTGGGCGATGGCCTCTCCCTGTTCCTCCTGTAGGAAGTGCCCCGCGCCCTCAATGGTGATTTCCGGCTGATTCTTCGCGGTGGGAATCAGTTTGCGGAAGAATTTATCGCCGCCGCGTGTCACCGGGTCACTGTCCGAAAACATCACCAATGCCGGTTTATCCCATGACCTGAGCTTCTCACGTGCTGCCCGCAGTTCCGCCGCGCCGGGGTCATCCGGTTGCACCGGAACGAGCAGCGGGAAGGTCGCCACCCCCGCTTTATACGTTTCATCCGGGAAAGGCGCTTCATAGGCTGCCAGAACTTCCGGCGTAGGCTTCACAGTGCCGGAACTGGCCTCAAACAGGCGGCTGATAGACATCTGCCGCCCGATTTTCTCCGCGAATGTCCGCCACTGCATAAACCCTTCGCCCATCGGTATATCCCCGGTTGCCAGCCCGGTGTTCATGATGACCAGCCGTGCGAACCGTGCCGGGTGTTCGGTGGCGATAAGCAAACCGAGGATGCCGCCCCAGTCCTGGCAGACGAGTGTGATGTGCGTCAGGTCGAGCGCCTCAATCAGCCCGACCAGCATGTCATGGTGCATATGAAAGCTGTATTCCTCTAGTTCGGTGTATTTATCTGAACGCCCGAAACCCACCATATCCGGCGCGATGACCCGCCCCTTTTGCGCCAGGATGGGAATCAGCTTGCGGTAGAGAAACGACCAGCTCGGTTCGCCATGCATACACAGAAACGTCTCATCCCCCGCGCCTTCGTCCACGTAATGCAGGCGGAGTCCGTTGACTTCGACATAGTGCGGCGCATACGGCCAGTCAGGGAGATTGGCAAAACGTTCGTCGGGGGTGCGAATAACCGGCATGAGGGAATCTCCTTGTGATTAATTGGTTAGGGATGGATACAAAGGACGACGCAGCACGCCGCCCCACCTATTGAGACTACACCACGCCCAGTTCCTTGCCGACGCGCTCGAAGGCGGCCAGCGCGGTTTCCAGGTCTTCCGGCGTGTGCGCGGCGGAGTTCATCACGCGAATCCGCGCTTTGCCCTTTGCCACAGTCGGGAAGCCAATTGCCATCGCAAAAACGCCTTCCTCGAACAGGCGCTTGCTGAACTGCTGCGCTAACGGCGCTTCGCCCAGCATCACCGGGACAATCGGCGTCTGCGAGTGGCCGGTATCGAAGCCCAGCCCCGCCAGCCCTTCACGGAAGGTCTTAGCATTCGACCACAACCGGTCTACCAGTTCCGTCGAGCTTTCCAGCAGGTCAACCGCCGCCAGACACGCCGCCACATCGGGGATGGTCATCGCGCTGCTGAAGAGGAAGGGGCGCGCCCGCTGTTTGAGCCAGTCCACCAGCACCTTGCGCCCGGCCACAATGCCGCCCACCACTCCGAACGCCTTCGACATCGTGCCGACTTCAATATCCACCTTGCCGTGCAAATCGAAGTGATCCACAATGCCGCGCCCGCCTTTGCCCAGCACCCCTTCGCCATGCGCGTCATCCACCATCAGCAGAATGTCATGCTCGGCGGCCACCTCATAGAGCGCGGGCAGCGGGGCGATGTCGCCATCCATACTGAACACGCCATCGGTGATGATGATGCGCCGCCCGTATTCGGTGGTCTCCGCGATCTTGCGGCGCAGGTCGTCTACGTCGTTATGGGCGTAGGCGACGATCCGGGCACGGCTCAGGCGGCAGCCGTCAATGATGCTGGCATGGTTGAGCTGGTCGCTGAAAATCACATCATCCTTGCCCACCAGCGCCGGAATCGTGGCGATATTGGCGTTGAACCCGCTCTGGAACGTGAGCGCCGCCTCAACCCCTTTGAACCGTGCCAGCCGCTCCTCAAGCTGAAGGTGCAGGTTGGTTGTTCCGGCAATCGTGCGTACCGCCGCCGGGCCGATGCCCATCCGGTCAATTGCGCTTTTTGCCGCGTCACGCAGTTGGGGGTGGTTGGCTAATCCCAGGTAATTATTGGCGCAGAAATTCAGCACCCGCTTGCCATCCACTTCCAGCCACGCCCCCTGAGCGCTGGAGAGGGTGCGAATATTCGTAAAAAGACCTTGCTCTCGCAAACTGGCGAGTTCATCTTCGATCCAGGTCAGCTTTGTGGACATCGTTTTGCTCCTTGCACTATGACAGTCACACTGCTAAGATGCTAATCAACCTCAGAAACTTATGCAAAACCGTTGGCGGATTCGCACAACCTGGCCCTTCCTGACTAAACTTCAATAATTTCCTTTTGGCACAATGTTAATAAAAATTCCTATGGGATGCTGTGCAAGTTTGATATTGTGTTCTCAGGGAAAATCCCTACCATAGGAATCGTAGACTGCTTAGTCGAAAGGGACGTGGTATGTCCGAAGACTCGACATTCAACCAAAATTACGCTGAAGGAAAAAGGGCTTTCCAGAACGCGCGGCGCAAAGCCTTCTGGGAAGATATTATGAATCTACTGCGGGGCAAATCGCCTGAACTGCTGAGCTTTGACGACATCAAAACTCGCCTGAGACTGCGCCAGGAAAGCTACAAAGGACTTCAGGATGTGCCGCTGGATCGTATCGTGGGCAGCGTAGGCCGCTATCGTGATTTCAGCAGCAGCTTTCTGCCCAAAGGCAACGAGATACAGGAACGCTGGAGCCGGGTTTACGCCAAAATTCACAGTATGGAAGGCGTGCCGCCGATTGAGTTGTACAAAGTGGATGATGTGTACTTCGTGCGCGACGGCAACCACCGCGTTTCGGTAGCCCGCGAGTTGGGCGCGAAAACCATTGAGGCACACGTCACCGAACTGCCTACCCCGGTAGATTTGGAGCCGGGCATGACGCCGGAAGAGCTGGATGCTGCCACCTCTCATGCCGCGTTTCTGGAAGAAACCGGCCTGGGGCGCAGCCGCCGGCATCGCCAGGCCATCAAGCTCTCCGAGCCATCGCGCTACCCTGATCTCCTGGGGCATATCTACCTGCACGCTGCCATCATGGAGCATGAGCAGGGCAAGCCGGTCACCCTGGAGCAGGCGGCGGCTGACTGGTATGACAAAGTGTACCGTCCGGCGGTGACACTTATCCGCAAGTACGAAATACTGGAACGTTTCCCGGACCGCACGGAAACAGACCTGTACCTGTGGCTGGTGGATCATCTGCGGGATATGCGGGAAACTTACGGCGACGAGGCGAAGACCCGTACTTTCAGCCATGCGCTGACGGATTTCCTGATGGAAAACCGGGTGGATATTCCTAAGTCGCTGCTGGTCGAAGATGACGACTCCGTCATCATCACCCGCTCGCAAGTGATGAAGGCGGTAGGCCGGGAAGAAGAGGAAAACATCGTCGTCAATCCCAATGGAAATACCAATCCTACCTAGGGTTGGTACGGTTTGGGCTGGCAATGCTCCCAGGCTGATGATAGCATGTAACGGAATAGTGGGGTGCTGGCAGGAGGTTTTTGCAGTCTCCTGCCCCCCGTTTATTTCGTTCGAGCGGCATACCAGTCATGCGCAGCATAAAATAGAGAGACCGTCACACCATGTCCCGCAAACCCCTCATGGTTATTCCCGTAGAAGCCCCGGTACAGCATACCGCTTTTGACCTTCACGAAACCCTGATTGACGCCATCCACCGCAGCGGCGAAACGCTGCAAGACGGAGATGTACTGGCTGTTTCCAGCAAGTACACCGCCATCAGCGAAGGGCGTGTCATCATGCTGGATAGCATCGTCGTGGGTGACGAGGCAAAACAACTGGCCGAACGCTACAAAATGAATCCCAAAATTGTGCAGTTGGTGTTGCAGGAAGCCGACCATGTATTTGGCGGCATTCCCGGCTTCCTGCTGACCTACAAAGAAGGAATTCTCTCCCCGAATGCCGGGATAGATCGCTCGAATGTCCCGAATGGGTTCGCCGTGTTGTTCCCTGAGGAGCCGTACCAGTCGGCAGCGAATATCCGCCGGGTGCTGCGTGAACGGTTGCAGGTGGATGTTGGCGTTATCCTGACGGATAGCTGGCTGATGCCGGGGCGTCTGGGGACATCCGGCGTGGCGCTGGCGACGGCGGGTTTTCGCCCAATTCAGGATGAACGCGGCAAGATTGACCTCTTCGGCAATCCGATGCAGGTGACCCAGCGCGGTATCGCCGACTCAATCTGCGTCTGCGCTCAAATGGTGATGGGCGAAACTGCCGAGGCCACCCCGATAGCGATTGTTCGTCATGCCGGAGTCGAACTGGTGGACATCGAACTGAGCGCGCAGGATGTAGCGATTCCCTGGCAGATGTGTATTTACGTTGAGTCACTCACCAACGGCTTGTTAGCTCATCCGGAAGCCGTGATGGTTAGCCCCAATGGACACAGCGGGTACGAAATCAAGCGCCTGGAGCGATAGCCGGGCATTATTCCGGCAGTTCGCCGATCATCACCAGCACATAACCGCCATGCGTACCGGCCTGGCGGCTCGACAGCAGCACCGGGACGATGACATCCGGTGACCCTGGCGCGAGCAGCAGCCCGGCATCGGAGCGGTCTCCGGTGAGTGTCATTCCGCCGCTGTTATGCAGGACTGCCCCGGCACCCGCGAAGGAAGCTATCGTTTCGCAGCCACGCCGCCCGGCGTCGTCACAGGTAATGCCCGATTCATCGAGAATTTCCATAAACGGGTCGAGACGGCTGTTTTCCGCCGCCACCATGTAGATGCCCAGCGCTGTATCTGCCGCCGCGCGCGGCCCGACCCGCACCTCGAACAAGTCCGTATCATCGTCCGGGTCAATCGTGAATCCCTCAATCAATGCCATATAGCGCCCCGGTGTGCCGTCCATGCTGCCGATCCGCAGCGTAATAACGCCCATGAGTTCCGCGCCGGAAAGCGTCAACTGCGAGACGGTGTGCAGGTTGTCGGCTGTCACGGTGCGCGGTACTTCGCCGGGCAGGGTGAAGGTGTCATCCAGCGTCTGGTTGGCGTCGGTGTTGCAGGTCTGGAAATCCTGGTCGCTGTGAAACTCAACGTAAATCACCGGCTGGAAGCCATCAATCCCATACACCGTGATACGGTGCGTGAGTCCGGTTTCGTCTGCGGGAATATCTTCGGCAAATTCGAGAGTCGCCGTCGTGGCGACCTCATGATCTTCGCAGGTAAAGGTGACGGGCTGGTGAAGATTTTGCGGCTGCTCCGGTGGGTTGGCGCGGCGTACTTCCAGCGTATAGCTCCCGGTAGAGGTGCCGTCCACATTATCCACCCGTGACGCGATAATCGTATACGGGCCTTCCTGTAACGTGGTGTATTCCAGTTGTGCCATCCCGTTAATCTGGCCGTCCGCGCTGGTTGCAACCAGGTCGCCCGCCGGGTTGAGCAGACCGATGAGCGGCAGCAGGCCATCGCGTGCGATCATGGTAACGATCAGCATATCACCCTCAGCAGCCTGCAAACGCCACCAATCGAAAAAAGCGGCATCCGAAATCGTCTCCTCAACCACCGCATCATAGTCTATGGCGGCAACGGTTGGGGCATCATCCTGCGCCAGTACCGGGCAGACCAGCGCGAGGCTGATGAGCAGCAGAATCCACTTGAGCATAGTGTGACCTCGTAGTGTCTTACGGACAGGATCAACGTTCATTGTAGTCCTTCAGCCGGGCTTTCACCAGCCAGGTACTGTCTCCATGAAGATAGAGTATCCAGACAGTAAATGCACAAGGATTCATAAAAAATTTACGTAATCTTATTAAAAGATTGGACGGCTTGATGGTTGAATTAAGGTAACTCTTCGAAATATTCCATCGTTTGACGTAATGTTGAGTCGTTGTAACCCCAACCCAGGAGGCCTGAATTATGAATACAAAATCACTTCAAAGTCGCATTCACCGTCTGCAAAGCGGGCAAGCGCTGGTTGAATACTGGCCGACTATTCCGGTTGCGATTGCAATTATGATTGGCGCATCCATTCTGGTTGGCGCAGTCAATACAGCATTCCTGAAGACAGCGAATGGGCTGGAAGGCTACTGCCAGCCGGAAACCGAAGCGGAAGTCGAAACTGTCGCGGAAATTTACAACCACCGTATCGAATCTTCGGCGCGGGTCTACGACTCAAACACGAACCGCACGACCATCGCCTTCACCGTGACCTCCGGCAGCCAACCCTCCATCAGTCATTGGGTACTGGGTGTCTCACAGGAAGTCGCCAACCATGTTATCAGCACCAGTGAAGCCTGGGAATGGACAAGCAATGACCCCACGACGGGTGCGGTTGGCATGAAGTTCGATATCGGCTACGAATCAAGCAGCCCATCTGATGGCGGCGGGAATGGCGGCGGCAACGGTGGTGGTAAAGGTGGTAAAAAGTCAGCCAGTATAGTGCGCCCGGTCTATGCGAAAACCATGAACCCGACCATTGCAGCCTTTTTCGAGGCTGGTCTGGAAACACGGGTAATCTCCATTACGCTGGACGGCAATTTTCAGTTTGGCGTAGTCACGGTGACGACCAAAGCCGGCAGTGACCAGGTTGGCAGCGGCACTGTCAACGGCCCCACCGCTCAAATCGGCGATGAGGAAAATCAGAACAACAATAACAATAATAACGGCACGATTGACCGCTCGAAAGGTTGCTAATTATGGCACAGCAGCGCAGACGGACTCTATTAGAAGATCGTCGCCCGGCGACGGCCCAGCGGCGTACACCGGTAGCTACCGGCTCACGTAAATCCGTGATCCATCCGCAGAGCGACCTGCAACCAGTCTACGATACATTGGACGCGCTGCACCCGGACAATCTCAAAGCGGTTTTCAACCGTTTGGATTTCCGCACACGGTGGTTGATTATCATTACCAGCGCAACACTCATACTGCTGTGGGTAACTATCAGTCTGGCATCAGGGTTGGCGCAGCATATTCGGGCAACCAGTGGCCCGTTCCTGTTGGATGCGCTGCAAGCACCGTATAGCATGACGGAACGCGCAGTCCCGGCAGCCGATGTCACACAGATCACCATACTCCCGATGGAGATTGAAGACTACATATTGAGCCTCCTCACTGTAGAGACCTTCATCCCCGGTGTGACCCCGGTGGTTGAAGCCGCCGCAGAAATCCCGGATGGGAGCGCCGCAGAAGCTGCCCCGGCAGCGCAATACCTGCTGGCAGAATGCCTCCTGAGCGCCGCTGATTTTGACCCCCTGGCCGAAGCCAATACCGGATGTCTGCCTTTTCCGGTTGCGTATCTCACGAGCGGGCTGTATGAAGGTGGAGCGTCGCCTATTCACCTGGTCGCGGCTCAGTTTGACCCTGTAGAGGTGTTGACCGGCAATGTGATGAAATCGCTGAAATCCCAGGCGGAGCGTATAGGGCGGGTGGGTAATTATGTCATCGGTGTGGGAACGGTGGACTTCTTCTACAGTTCCACCCCCGATCTGTATTCCATCACCTGGGCGCATGATGGATGGGTATATTCCATCTCCACCCCGGATATGAACCAACTTGAGAAGATGCTGAAAGCGTTCCCATACTAACAGACAATCCGAGGGAGTATTCAGCTCCCTGTCTGGTGGAAACAAAAACAGCCTGCTACATGATGAGCAGGCTGTTGTTTTGTCCGGCTGTGCCGGGGAAACTACTTGATTTCGACCTTGGCGCCTTCGGCTTCCAGCTTGGCTTTGGCATCGGCGGCGGCATCTTTGGAGACCTGCTCCAGCAGGGTCTGCGGTGCGCCTTCAACCAGGTCCTTCGCTTCTTTCAGGCCCAGGCTCGTCAGGGTACGGACGACCTTAATGACGTTGATCTTCTTGGGGCCGGCGTCGGCCAGGATCACGTCAAATTCGGTCTGTTCTTCTTCCGGCTCGGCAGCGACGGCGGCGCCAGGGGCGGCGGCCATCATCATCGGCGCGGCAGAAGCGGCGCTAACGCCCCACTTTTCTTCGAGCAGGGTCTTGAGTTCAGCGGCTTCCAGAATAGTAAGCCCGCTCAGTTCTTCGACAATTTTGTTCAGGTCAGCCATGATTGATTGACATCCTTCCAGAAATACTTGGTTTGTGTGTGAAATTCAGCGTAAAACTCAGGCTGCTTCGCCTTCGCCATGTTCTTTGACATAGGCTTGCAGGACATTGACCACCTGGGCGGTAGCCCCGTTGAGGACACTGACGAGTCCTGTCGCGGGCTGCACCACCAGACCGGCCAGTTGGGACCGGAGTTCGTCCAGTGTCGGCAGGTTCGAGATCGCTTCAACCTGCTTGGGACTGACAATATCTCCAGCCATGACGCCACCCTTGAGGACCAGTTTTTCATTGGTCTTCAGGTATTCCAGCATGACTTTCGCGACTGCCGGGAAGTTTCCCTCGCTAAAAGCCACGCCTACCGGGCCGACCAGCAGTTCTTCTGGAACCGGCCAGCCAGCATCGCGTAAGGCTAACATGAACAGCGTGTTCTTGGTGATAACATACTGTCCAGAGACTTCACGCAGTTTCGCCCGCAGTTCAGAGACATTTGCAACAGTCAGGCCGCGATACTCAGTGACGACGAATCCATTGGTGTTATTCAACAAGTCACCATATAGAGCGACCAACTCTTCTTTACGTTCTCTTGTGATTGCCAAGCGCATTTCCTCCTTTCCGTGAAGATGGGGTGACAGGGAATTCGGTAGAAACCCTATCGGAGCAAAAAAGCGGCCCCGCACACAACGAGGCCGCTACTGGTGTCAGAGTAGTGGTGAACCCTCGCCTCGGCAGGAAATTAAGCGGTGAACGCACCTGCTGTCTGCGGCAAAGCTGGCTGATTTGCCAGAACGAATTATAGCCGGGCAGCGTTGGGAGTCAAGAGGCATATCAGCGGTTAGTTGTGGCTGTCTGGCCGTTGCGCAGGTATGCTATAATACGCGGCCTACCCGGAACGGGGTTTTTAGCTGGTGATTGACTCGTGGTGATTCACCGCAACAGACTGTCTATTTGAATGAACTGAGGGACACAGTGCTTAAACAAACTCCCCCCACATCCCAGTCTATGGATACCGCTCGTACCCTGACGTTGACTGTCGTTATTCCCTGTTACAACGAGGTCAACACGGTTGAGAAAGTGCTGGCGCGTGTCGAAGCCGTCGGGTTAGCCGATGAAATCATCCTGGTGGATGATGGCTCAACCGATGGCACTACGGATATTCTGAAACGCCTGGAAGCGGAAAACCGGCCTCATGTGCGGGTGCTCTATCATGAGAAAAACAAGGGCAAAGGCGCGGCGCTGGTAACGGGCTTCGCGGCGGCTTCCTGTGACATATTCCTGATTCAGGATGCCGACTTCGAATATGACCCGCGTGATTACCCGATACTGCTCAAGCCGATGGAAGAGGGGATCAGCCCGGTGGTATACGGGTCGCGCTTCCTGGGCGGGCCGCGCAAGGCGATGAACTTCTGGAACATGGTCGCCAACAAAATACTCACCCTGGCAACCAACATCCTCTATAACGCTATCCTGAGCGATATGGAGACCTGCTATAAAGCCTTCCGCGCCGAAGTCGTCCGTGATCTGGTGATCCGTGCCAGAGGATTTGAGTTTGAGCCGGAGATTACCGCCAAGGTGTTGAAACAGGGGATCCGCATTTACGAAGTGCCGATCTCATATAACGGGCGTGAATGGCACGAAGGCAAGAAGATCAAGTGGACGGATGCGCCTATCGCGCTGTGGACACTGGTTAAATACCGTTTTGTGAATTAGCCGGGGCTGTAAAGCCGCTCGCGGTGCGGAAGTCCCGATCACGACTCCTCAACCGAGGCGACGAGGACACACACCGCGGCGCGGTGGCCGACAACGCGCTCTTCACCGTTGATCTGCACGATAACCGGCCCGTCAAAAGGATCGCGGGAAAGCACGGTCACGACAGTATTGAGTTTGAACCCTTTGTTCAGGATATGCTGGAGCATCTCCGGGTCGGAAGTCTTGATGCGGCACACCTGGGCCGGTATCCCCAGCGGCCACTCCGTGAGTGGCGACAGGTCACGGCGGATAATCGTGCCATCAGCGGCGGGAATCGGGTCGCCATGCGGGTCGAGTTCCGGTTCGCCTAATTTGGTGGCAATTGCCTGCACGAAGCGATCTGAAACCGCGTGTTCCAGCGCCTCGGCTTCCTCATGAACCTCTTGTAGTGCATAGCCCAGTTCTTCCACGAGATACAATTCAATCAGGCGGTGGCGGCGGATAATCTTGAGCGCCACTTTTTCGCCGCTGGCGGTGAGCATCACCCCTTTGTAGCGTTCATAATCTACCAGTTCAGCCACCATCAACCGCTGCGCCATGTCGGTGATGGAGGGGGCTTTCACATTGAGCATATCCGCCAGCGCATTCGTTGAAACGCGCCCGCCATTTTGCTGGAGGGCATAAACTGCTTTCAGGAAGTTCTGTACGGATTCGGAATGGGTCGGATCAGAAGAATCGGGCATCAAGTATTGGTATCCTTAGAAGTCGGCCTTCTCACTTGTTATAATAGCACGGATTAGCGAGAGCAGAACACCGAGAAGGCAAAAAAGATGAATCGCTTGCAGGAAATCGAGTTCAAACATAACCAGGTACGGGCGCTGCTGGATCGGTACCAGAGCGACGGACTGTGGCTGCGTCGCACCCGTAACATCGCCTGGATCACCGCAGGCGGGGATTCCAGCATCCCGGTTGAGTACGAATCCGGCATATACAGCGTGTTGATAACCCGTGAAAAACGCGCCATTTATACCAGCAACATCGAATTGACCCGGTTACAGGGCGAAGAGCCGTTCGCGGAGCTGGGTTTCGAGTACGCCGAGTCGCCCTGGCACAGCCGCAAATTCCCGGATATGCCCGGACTGCTGACCGACGATGGCGAGGTTGAGGCAGAACTCAACCGGCTGCGGCGCAAGCTGACGGCGGGTGAACAGGTGCGTTATCGGGCGTTGGGCGTGGATGCGGCGGCGGCGCTGGATGAGGCTATCCGGGCGGTACAACCGGGCGACACCGAATTTGAGATGGCGGCGCGGTTGGATGCGGCCTGCAAGCGGCGCGGCGGGCTGGCGACTGTCAACCTGGTCGGCACCGACGAGCGTATCAGCCGCTACCGGCACCCGCTGGCGACGAACAAACGGCTGCAAAAGTACGCGATGATCGTGGTGTGTATGCGGCGTGGCGGGTTGATCGCTGCGGCGACCCGGTTGGCGCACTTCGGCCCGCTCTCCGGTGAACTGACGGAAAAGATGCACAAGATCGCCGCCATAGACGCGGCGGTGATTGCCGCCAGCACGCCGGGGCGCTCCCTGGGCGATGTGTTTGCCGATTTGCAGGCGGCCTACGCGGCGCAGGGCGAAACCGAGCAGTGGCGGCTGCATCACCAGGGTGGCCTGATCGGCTACCTGGGGCGCGAGGTGACAGTCACGCCCGGCGACAAAACCCCGCTGGAAAACGGCCATGCCTGCGCCTGGAATCCCTCCATTGTCGGCTGCAAATCCGAGGACACGATTCTGGTGACGGATAGCGGGACGGAGATTCTGACTGCCGCGCCGGAGGGCTGGCCGGTGCTGCCTGTCACCGTCAACGGGCAGGTGATTCACCGCCCAGCCATCCTGGAACTGTAACGCAGCCAGAGAATGGAATCCCGGCTTTGGTCAGTGGACGCCTGCTATCCAATGGTCAATTTCCAGGATACACCGCCTGGCTACTCTTGATCGTCTCTTTTATTGTATAAAGTATATCTAGCAATAGTGTTACGGAAGACGAACAAGGAGGGGGATCATGTATGCAATGACTGTGCCCGGTGAAACAGTCAAGCAGGCCGGCAGACAACCTCGCAAACGCGGCTGCCTGTTCATCATCAAACGCATTCTGAAGTGGTTCGGTATTGTCCTGGGAGTGCTGGTGGTGGTGGGCGTGATCTATCAGACCGTTGCGACCGAACAGGATAAGGGCAAATTCGCTCCGCGCGGCCAACTCTACACCGTCAACGGCCACCAGATGCACATTGTCTGCATGGGTGAAGGTACGCCAACGGTGATTTTGCAGGCGGGTGGAGCAGCCGAGACTTTGTTCTGGTACTGGGTTCAGAACCAATTGGCAGAACACACCCAGGCCTGCGCTTTTGACCGGCCCGGACATGGTTGGAGTGAATCAGTGGCAGGGCTGCGGGATGGCCTGACCATAAATGCTGAACTCCACGCACTTCTAGAGGAAGCGGGCATTACCGGGCCGTATGTCATGGCCGGGCATTCGCTTGGCGCGATGTGGACGCGCATCTACGCGGCACAGTATCCCGAAGAGATCGCCGGTATTGTCCTGGTGGATAGCGCGGCGGTTGCGGCCCCTAGACCATTTGCCAGCCAGGGCGAATTTGACGAATGGCAGACGCCCCGAAAAGTGATCAATGCTTTCATGTGGGGGCTGTATCGAACCGGTGTGGTACGCTTGCTTGGGCCGGGTTTGTTTCAGAGTTCCGGCTATCCGGCGGACATCGCGGTTGAAATGGCTGCAATGCAATCACCCAACCATGTTTTTGATGCGGATTATGCCGAACAGGTCACGGCGATGTGGTCCACTGTGGAATCTGCCTCGGCTGCCGAAGACCTGGGCGACCTGCCTATGGCTGTCCTGTGGGCGGGGATAGGGCTGACCGGTGCCGGTGCTCAGGAGCAAATCACCCGGATTCGGGCCGAAATTGCCACCTATTCCTCCAATAGTGTGACACAAGTGATTGAGGGGGCGGATCATGGTTCGATCCTGGGCAACGAAGCGTATGCGCAGCAGGTAACCGATGCCATCCTGGGCGTGATGGACGCTGCGGCCCGGTGACAAAACCCCGCTGGAAAACGGCCACGCCTGCGCCTGGAATCCCTCCATTGTCGGCTGCAAATCCGAGGACACGATTCTGGTGACGGATAGCGGGACGGAGATTCTGACTGCCGCGCCGGAGGGCTGGCCGGTGCTGCCTGTCACCGTCAACGGGCAGGTGATTCACCGCCCAGCCATTCTGGAACTATAGCCACCATATCGCGGGGAAGATTTTGTACATGCGCTGGATATCCGTTTTTCGGGGGTAGGGGCGCAAGGCCTTGCACCCCGGCACGGCTATTCTGTAAGGGCGGCTGCTACCGCATTAATCGAACCCCTCCAGCGGGTTTGGAATACCTTGCCGGGTTATTACAATTCAATACGGAGATAAACCGGGCGGTCATGCGCCTACAGAATCGCCCTGAAATCAGGGGCATGTAGGGGTTCAACATGTTGAACCCGCCCCCAAACCACAACACCCTGCCAATTTCCTAAAACGCATCACTGCCCGGCTGATGGCCTCCGTAATTCCTGAACAAATGTTTGAACAAAGATTCACCATCCGCCACCGTTTTTATGGTATGGTAATCACATGATGACCCCACCACCCCGCACCTTCAGCTCGGCACATGTGGGCATGATGTATCATGCCCCTACACGCCCTCCCTCAAGACTCAGCACTCAAGACTCAGTACTTTCCACTGCTTTTTGCAGCACCCCTTACCTCCCGATTTTCCCTCAGAATGGCCCACCTTGCTGCAATCGCGGCAATTGCAGCAAAAAAAGAATTTGCGGCAATTTTGCACCTTCACGAAGGGGTTTCTTCCCTCACTTTAAACAAAACAGGGCATACCACCGTATGCCCCGTGTTGAAAATTGCAGCTTAAACCGCGAAATTGCTACACCAATGCCAACGCCTGGTCGAGGTCGGCGATCACATCGTCGGGGTGTTCCCCGCCCACATTCAGGCGGATCAGGTTGCCGGGGACATCGGCCAGGGCGCGGCCTTCCTCGCCCTGCTGCTGGTGGGTCGAAATCGCCGGGATAGTCGCCACACTCTTGATACGCCCCAGGTCAGTCGCCCGCCAGATCATCTGGAAGCCGTCATATACTTTGCGGGCTGCCAGCGCGCCGCCCCGCACATTGAAACTCAACAGGTGGCCGTAACGGTTGACCGCCTGGCCGTAGTCGTCGTCGCCATCGGCCAGCCACATATACTTCGCGGCGATGTCATGCCCCGGTGTGCCGGGCAGTCCGGGGTATCCAACGACTTCCACTTTCGGATGCTGTGCCAGGAACTCGGCCACCTTCATCGTCGAACGGCTCACCAGATCCATCTTGCTCCGCAGGGTGCGCAGGTCATTGAGCGCCATCATCGCGTTAAACGGGCTGAGTCCGGGGCCAAAGTCGCGCGCGGGCAGCAGCTTGACATACATGGCGAAGTTCTGGCGCATCTCCTCCGGCCCGACTTTGCTGGGGATGTCGTGGCGGGCGATATATGCCCCGCCGATGCCCATGCCACTGCTGGTGATGCTCTTGCTCACCGAGTGAATCACGATGTCCGCTCCGTGCAAAAGCGGGCGCATCAATGCCGGGGTGGCAACGGTGCTGTCTACGATGAGCGGGATTCCCGCGTCATGCGCCAGATCAGCCACCGCCTCAATGTCAAACACGCTCAGGCCGGGATTGCTCGGCATTTCCCCGTAAACAAAGCGGGTGTCTTCGTCAATCAGGCTGGCCCACTCGTCCACGTCCAGCGGGTCGCGCACCCAGCGCACGTCAATGCCCCGCTCTGCCGCGTACCGCTGGCTGAACAGCATAAACGTGCCGCCGTAACAGCGGGCGCTGGCGACAATATTCATCTTCTGCCGGGTTTCCACCGTGAGAAACGGGTTTGTCACCACAAAAACCGCCGCCATGCCGGACGACGCGATAGCCGCGCTCACCTCACCCGGATAGCCATAACCTTCGAGCAGGGCTAAGGTTTCTTCCAGGTAGTGGGTGGTCGGGTTGGCGATACGGGAATACACCCATCCGGGCATCAGGTAGGCCAGCGCGGCTTCCAGGTGGTCGCTGTTCTCAAAATGCTGGGCGGTGTTCATATAAATTGGTTCGATGATACTGCCCTGGTTGGCGAGCGCCGCTTCCATGTTATACAGGCCATGCACGGCGATCGTATCGAACTTCTTGCTGCGCATAATTGCCCGCTGCCGGGCTTCGGCCTGCACCATCATTTCGCCTCTGGCGATGTATTCCTGCACGCCTTCGGAATACCGGTCTTGTGTGAGTATATTGGTCATGATCTCTTTCCTTACATGATATTAAGTAGGTGGTTTATTCGTGGATTGCTTCTTTCAGGCATGGCGGTTGGGCGTAAGCCCGCTGTTTTCATGGTATGCGCTACTCCAACGGGTACGCCGTTGTGGACTTCACCTCGCGGAATACCAGGCTGGTCTGGATGCGGGCGACTCCTGGTATCGGGGTCAGTTTATCAATGACGAACCGTTCTAAATCCTTGCGATTGCGGGTGACGATTTTGAGCAGGTAGTCAAACTCACCCGTGACATGGTGGCATTCCAACACCTGTGGCAGTTGATGGATTGTCTCGCGGAATGCCTCAATCTGTTGAAGCTGGTGGAGTTGAATGCTGATATGCACAAAACACAGCAGATCGTACCCGATCAATTCGCGGTCAAGTACGGCCACATACTTCTGAATGTAGCCCTGGCGCTCAAGTCGTTTAATCCGATTGTGGATGGCCGGTTGGGACAAGTTCAACTGCCGGGAAAGCTCAGCATTACTGATCCGGCCATTTTCCTGCAATTTTTCAAGAATGGTTAAATCAAAATCATCCAATGCCAGACATCCAATGAATATTTTGTCTATCTATCCTGAATTATAGTGAATATTCATCATTATCCGCCAAAAAAGAATGAAACTTCATTAAAACGGTGGCAATATTCAGTTTCTTTCATAAAGAGGTGGCTGTCCGCACCAGAAATGATGATTCTTTCGTCCAGGGCGTAATTTATGAAATTTCTTATTGCCAGAACGGATATTGACCTTCATCCTGTGCCGGCGCTGTCGGTTCTGGTAAGAACGGCCAGTGTAGACCATCCCGCTGAACCCTGGTACACTGCGGCAGTGCTGTATCTTATTCAGAAAGGCCGCTTGATGACCGATTTAGCCCCGATTTTTCAAGCCGTGCGCCGCGCCGTCCGACTGTGTCAGGTCGTCCAGCGTGACCACCTGGCAAGCAGCGATAAAGGTGTAAATGACCCGGTGACGATTGCCGACTACGGCGCACAGGCGATTATCTGCCGGGCGATCTGCGAGACATACCCCGATGACGGAGTAGTCGCCGAAGAGCAGGGCGAGCAGTTTATGGCGCTGGTTTCCACCTCACAACGAGCCATCATCTGCCAACTCCTGGCGGATACACTGGGAATTTCCGTCACGGAAGACGACGTGGTACGCTGGCTGGACTTCGGGCGCGGGCGTGGTACAGGCCGGCGCTGGATGATTGACCCGATTGACGGCACAAAAGGCTTCCTGGCGGGGCGGCACTACGCGATTGCCGCCGGGTTGGTGCAGGATGATCGGCCTGCCGGGGCAGTGGTGGCTGTGCCGGGCTATAGCGCTGCGGGCGCGGTTTTCTGGGCGTTGGCAGGCAAAACAACGCGGCAGGGCCTGGACGGGGAATCGCCTGTTGAGGTGCGGGTTTCGTCGCAGGTGGATAGCGGAAGTCTGCGTATGGTGCAGAGTGTGGAAAAAGCGCATGGTGGGTCGAGACGCATGGCGCGGGTGCGGGAACGCCTGGGTATTGCGGATACCCACACCGCCTACCTGGACAGTATGGAGAAATACGCGCTGGTGGCGGCGGGCGAAGCAGAACTGTACCTGAGACTGCCGAAAGCGGGCAGTACCTACCAGCATAAGGCCTGGGATCACGCGGCGGGCGCGGCGCTGGTACTGGCGGCAGGCGGCAAAGTCACCGATCTGGACGGTTCGCCGCTGGATTTTTCGATGGGCGCGATCCTGCCAAACCAGGGAATGGTGGTGACGAACGGCATGATTCATGAGCGCGTGCTGGACGCGGTACAGCAGGTAATCAGAGAAGATTGAAAACAAACAGAGGAAGGCTGCAAATCCTTCCTCTGTCAGAATCACATGGCGATCCACACAGTGACACGCCGTTTATGGTGTGGGTTTCAAGCTGGCGAATTCCTCAGTATGCCGTTTGACGTTGGCGCGATAATGGTCGGCGGCAATAATGGCCTCGTAGGCGCTCCAGAATATCCGATCCTCGCCCAAACGCTGAGTCACACCAGCCCGTTCCAGGTACGAACGCACCGGTTCGGTCAGGCCGCTGAGGTAGACCCTTCGACCTTCACTTTCGAGTTGGTGGATGAGGTGCTCAATCGCGGCGATGCCGGTTGTATCCAGCAAAGGTACTGTGCGCAGGCTCAGAATGATGTCCTGATTACCGTTGAGCTTTTCCAGAACGCTGTTAAAGGTGTTGACCGTGCCGAAGAACAACGGCCCTGTGATATAGACGACGAGGATACGATTCGCATCATACTGCATTTCGTATCCGTCATCACGCATCTTTTCGGCAGAAACGGGCGCAAATAAGACCTTCGCCTGGCTGCTCTGGAATACGAAGATCAAAGCAGAAAGGCCAATGCCGAGGATAATGGCCTGCGTCAGGTCAAGGGCAACTGTCGCGATCAAGGTGCTGATGAAAGCAAACATCGCGCTTTTGAAGCGGCGGTGGAAAATTTCCCTGATTTCGGCCCACTCGTTCATCCGCCATGCGGTCACGGCCAGTACCCCGGCCAGGGCTGCCAGCGGGACCTGCGAAATCACAGGAGCTAAGACCAGCGCCGCCAATAACAGGGTGGCGGAATGGATGAGGCTCGTCATGCGTGTTGCGCCGCCGCTCTTGATGGCGACACTGGTGCGGGCGATGGCGGCAGTGGCCGGGACACCGCCGAAAAACGGAATGACGATATTGCCTACGCCCTGGGCGATTAACTCTTGTTTGGCATAGAGTTTGCTTCCGGTCATCCGTCCGGCCACCGTGCCACACAACAGGCTCTCGATGGACCCCAGCGCCGCGACTGAGAATGCTGGCATCACCAGTTCAGTGATGTGTTCCCAGGGAATATTGGCGGGCAACAAACGCTGGTCAAGCAGGATCGTCTGCGGGATGCTCCCGATAACCGGGACTTCCAGCTTGAGCAAGGCGGCGAGGAGCGTCGCGGCGATAAGCCCCAGGAGTGAACCAGGAAAACGGGCGTTCCAACGCTGCGGCCACAGAATCATGATGAGGATGACCAGCACACTCAATCCGATGGCCGCCAGATTGGGAGCATAGTCGAAGCGAAAATAGTGGGTGAGCTTGACCAGCGCATTTTCGGCGGCTTCGGTTTGAACCCCTAACAAGTTGTCAATCTGCCCGATAAAGATAATGACGGCAATACCGCTGGTGAACCCGGCGATGACTGCGGAGGGAATAAAGTTGACAATCTGCCCTAGATTAAAGAGGCCCAGCAGGAGAACGAGAATACCGGCCATCACACCGGCAACCCATACGCCTTCTAACCCATACCGGCTCGCCAGCACGATGAGGACTGCCGACATCGCCCCGGTTGGCCCGGAAATCTGGTAGCCGGCTCCGCCCAGCCCCCCGATGATGAAACCGGCCAGAATAGCGGTGACCAGACCGGCAGCAGCGGTCACCCCGGACGCGACACCGAATGCCAATGCCAGCGGCAGCGCCACCGCAGCGACGGTAATGCCCGCCAGCAGGTCGCGTCGAAATACCTGCGCGTTGTAACCTTTGAATTCACTTTGCCACATCTCGAAAAACTCAGGCCGGAAACGCAAAACTCGCATAATCTGTTTGATCCTCCTTCAAACGTGATTGATTCGACCTATAACCTGTGAGTGTGAAATGCACCACCCGGCAAAAATGCGATCTCCATCCAGAATCGTAGACATCATCCACCACTCACATAGGAAAAACGCATTCAGTGTGCGTTTATCCTGTCTGTGTGATAGAGCTGTTGACGCCATTTCGCTGAAGGTAGTGGGCATGGGGATAAGTCCACTATCTGGGGAATGGGGTGTTTCCATTATTCTACAGCAGTCAGGGCAGTTTTTTCTATTCAGAAGTGGATATTTAACAGATACAAAGTGGAGGAATAATAAAAAGGGGAAGGTTTTGACCCCTTCCCCGTAAAGTTCAAGGTACGAGCGGTTATTCTTCGCTCTTCTTGTTGGCCGCAATCACCTTTTCGGTCAGGTGCGCCGGCACATGCTCGTAGTGGCTGAAACTCATGGTGTAGATGCCACGCCCGCCGGTCATAGAACGCAGATCGTTTCCGTAGCGCATCATCTCGGCCATCGGCACCTGGGCATTGACGGTGCTCTTTGAGCCTTCGGTATCCATACCCTGCACCCGGCCACGCCGCGTATTGAAGTCTCCCATGATATCGCCCATCATCGATTCCGGCACGACGACCCTGACATTCATGATCGGCTCCAGCAGCACTGGGTTCGCCATCTGGAAGACCTTCTTGAAGACTTCCCGCCCGGCGATCTGGAAGGCGATGTCTTTCGAGTCCACCGGGTGTTCTTTACCGTCGAAGACCACTGCCCGTACATCTACAACCGGGAAACCGGCGATCACGCCTTCATTCAGCACTGAGCTGATACCCTTTTCGATGGACGGTAAGAAACTGCCGGAAATCGAACCGCCGACAATCTTGGTTTCATAGACAAATCCGCCGCCGGGGTTCGGTTCCAGGCGCATGTGGACTTCTGCAAACTGCCCCGCACCGCCCGACTGTTTCTTGTGGCGGTAGAAGTCTGATTTTTCAACCATGATGGTCTCTTTGTACGGCACTTTGGGCATCATTGTGTCCATGCCGACACCCAGGCGCTCGGCCCGGTTGATTGCCAGGTTGACATGCGCTTCGCCCATACCTTCCACGATTGTCTGTTTGACATCCGCATCCTGCCGCCAGCGCAGAGTCGGGTCAGCCTGGCACAGGCTGGTCAATACCGAACCCATCTTGGTGCCGTCGGCCTGGGTACGCGGTGCGACAGCAATGGCGTACAGCGGGTCGGGGAATTCCGGCTTGACGATGGTGAAGGGATTCGCCTTGCTGCTGAAGGTATCCCCGGTAATGGTGTTATTTAACTTGGCAACCACGCCAATGTCGCCGGCATGTAAGACCGAAACCGGGAGCTGTTCTTTGCCACGCAGCAGCATCAACGAGCCGAAACGTTCCTCGACATCATGGGTGGCGTTGTAGCAGCGGTTGTCGGCGTTGATCGTGCCGGAGAAAATGCGAAAATAGTTGAGCGTCCCCACAAAGCGGTCAGTGGTGGTTTTGAAGACATAAGCGGCCAGCGGGCCGGCGTCTGACTGGGGCGGCATGAGGAAATCATGTTCTCCGTCCGGCTTCACCACCTGTAACCGGCGAACCGAGGGCGAACCTACATAGGCGATGAGCGCTTCGAGCAGCGGCACCGTGCCAATATTCTTGGTGCCGGAGGTGACGAAGACCGGCACAGTTTTCAGAAGGTGGTCACGGGCGGCTTTGCGCATCCCTTCGCGGATTTCATCATTCGTCAGGGTGCCTTCATCAAAATACTTTTCGATCAGCGCGTTATCGGATTCAGCGGCGGCTTCCACCAGTATCGTGTGCGCTTCTTCAGCCGCATCGGCCATATCAGCCGGCATATCGGAGCGGTCTTTGCCTTCGTTGTAGTAGGCTTTCATCGTCAGGAGGTTGACGACACCCTTAAAACTATCTTCTGCGCCGATGGGCAGCATAACCGGGATAAATTTGTAGTCCGGGAAACTTTGCTGAAGTTGTTCCAGCGTGCGCTCAAAGTTGGCGTTTTCACGGTCCATCTTGTTGATGGTGACGATAATGGGCTGCTGGTAGACCTGGGCATACTCCCAGGCGAGTTCCGTGCCAACCTCAACGCCGGAGACGGCATCCACCACGACGACCACCGAATCGGCGACGCGGATAGCGTTCTTGATTTCGCCCTGAAAATCGGTGAACCCCGGCGCATCCAGCACATTAATCTTATAGTCGTTGAATTCAAGGGGAATAAGGGAGGTAGATAAGGAACTGACACGCTCTTTTTCGTCTTCGTCCCAATCGGAAACCGTGTTTTTATCTTCGACCCTGCCTAATCGGTTAATGGCGCCGGTATTGTAGAGCAGGGCTTCTACTAATGAGGTCTTACCGGCGCCCTGATGCCCCACCAGGGCGACATTCCTCAATTTATCAGTTGTATATTCTCTCATAATTTAAGGTCTCCATTAATTAGGCATATCCATAAGATTATCGTGCAACCAGGGCGAAGGACACAGCGCCTTCTTCCCCTTCTTGTGGGATTTACGGATAGCAATCTGCCCTAAACCGGAGCGCACCGAGGGTATCCCGGTGCAGATCACCGATTACAAGGGATTTTAAGACGGCATTAACCGATTGTCAAAGGGAATCCCCCGATAGAAAACGAATCCCGCGTGTCTTGTGAGGACTGGCACGCGGGATTCATGATTTCTGGCAGTGTTAGCGCTGTCGCTGCTATTCGAACGTATTCTGGCTTTCCAGGTTGGCTTCGATGGCCTCACGGGTTAACCAGGGTTCGCGCAGTTCCTGAGCAGCATATAACTCCAACTGGTCGCCAACATGCGGTGAACCCGGTTGCGTGGCGTTGCCCTGGCTGATGAGGACACGCGCCTGGGGTGGTCTTGAAAATTCGATGACCGCTACCCAGGAATCGCCACCAATGGCCTGGAATTTACCCTGTCCATCGGGTACGTACCAGGCCGCGCGGAACACGCCACTGGGGTCGCCGCCGCCGTTGCCGGGCAGGTCATATTCCCCGACGCGCAGCCGCATCACGTCACCATAAGGCACATCTAGTGTGCCGTAATTCTCCTGCACCTGGGCAGCAACCACTTCCAATGCCGCTACCGCTCCCGCCGGGTCGGATAACCCGGATGGGGTATTGAAGGGGTCGTTAATGTCGAACGGTGTGGCAAACATATCGAAGCCGGTTTGCTGAGCATAGGATTCAAACCACAGGATGAACAGCACCGCGCCCTGGCTGTCGGCATTCGTGTTGCCATCCCAGGCCGCCAGTACATCCGCAGCCTGTTTCGCCAGGTCACTATCTGAAGCCTGCGCCGCTGCGATCAGGTCAGACAGCACATGGTCAGCCGATTCAACATGAGTCGAATGCTTATAGGCGATCAGTTCGTCATAGGTGACCGAATCATCTTCGGCCAGCATTTGCTGCGAGGTCTGCGGACGGAAGATATGCCCGGTCTGATAGTAAGTTTGCGGAGCCATGTAAGAGGGGAAGTCAGCCCAGTTCAGCACCGGAGGAATGGTGGATGTCCAGGGCGGTTCATTAGCGTTCTGGACAAAGCCTGTCGGCGGGTCAATCACTTTAGGCAGGTCATCATAGGTGTGCAGTTCGTTCCAGATGAGGCTGGAATCGTCGCCGGGCTGGATTTGCAGCCAGTAGTCAAAATCGCCGCTGGCGTGTACTGGAACCTGCCCGTTGAAGATGTAGTAGATGTGACCGTCCACGTCGGCATAAACGGTGTTGAACATGGGAATTTGTACGCGGGACATGGCCGCTTCAAACTCGCCCAGGTTGGTAGCCGTCCCCATCTGCCACCATTGTTCCATCATGTAGGTGGTGTCGTTCACGACGCGGAAGGCCAGCACCTGTCCCTGGTCATTCTGTGCGATGACTGGGCCGTGTTCCGTGTGTACGATGGGGAAAGTCTGTTCGGCCAACGTGCCGTCGTCCTGAAGCACCTGGATACTGCCCATCTGCACATCCAGGGCTTTCTCTTCGCCATCCAGCATGTAACCGCCGTTGGCCGTCAGGTTGATCTCGTAGAGGTCAAAGCCATCATGCGTGTTAACGGTATGTGTCCAACCGAGATACTCGTTAAAGCCGATTTCGATGCCGGGTAAGCCAATCAGAGTCGCACCATATAGGTCAACGCCGGGCGCGACCAACTGCGCCTCAAACCAGACAAACACATCTGACCACCACAGATGCGGATTTTCGACGAGTAGTGCGTTCCCACTGGCAGAACGCTCCGGCGCAATCGCCCATGCATTCGACCCGGCCTGCCCCGCGCTCCAGGCCTGTGATGCGCCAATCGCGCCGCCGCCCACGAAAAAGACGACCACATCATTGTAAGCCAGCGCCAGCGGGTCGGTATTGCGAACCGGCAGTACCGGCTTCATCGCGTCGCTAATCGCATCGGGGTTGGCTTCGGCATAGGCATTCATTCCGGCCACGAACGCATCAATGTAACTGCGGAACATATCCGTTTGGGCGTCATAGTGTGCCTGGGCGACTTCCGGTATCCCCACCGTATGGGTCAGTAAATCCGAGTCAACATAGCCGCTCCCCCAATATTGCGCCGCCTCGCCCCTGGAACGCCCATAAAGCTGCAAAATGGCGTCAGCATGGTTTTGCATCTGCGCCCAGCCAAATCCGTAAAACAAACTGGCGGTATCCTCGGCAAAAATGTGGGGAACGCCCCAGGTATCCCACAGGATTTCTGTTCCTGGGGCAGTTTCCTGAGCCAGTACCGATACCCCCAATAATAGAAAGGCAGCGGCAATCATCAACCATTTTATATATTTCATGATTTTCTCCGTTCTATGTAAAAGAAATTTTGTTTAATCCTGGCAGACAGCATTGTTCCCTCTTTGTAAACAAATACTACCTACCCGAAGCGAGCTGAATATACAGCCCTTTCTATACATTCGCAAATTTAATAAACACATTTTTGAGACACATCCCCCTGGAATCAAATCCTCCTCACCATGTGGGGCTGAGGAGGATTATTGCATGGCAGATCAAGTTGACAATCGAACCGGGGGCTTAACTATCCTCCCAGGGAGTCGGGCCGGAAAGACCGAAAGCCGCGCCGATCAGCGTCAGGTCGCGCACATCAATCCAACCATCCTCATTGAGGTCAACTTCGGTCACGATGGCCGGGCCATTGAAGTTGGAGGCGACTAATGCGGCATCACTCAGATCAACCCGGTTATCCCCATTGGTATCGCCCACGACCAGCACGGCGGTGGGCAATTGGCGCTCTTCCCCGGCGTTCAGCACGAATGAAGTCTGCGTCGTGAGATAACCCGTCGCCTGTGCCACCAGTGTATATGGCCCGGCAGTCATGTTCGAGAATGCGAACACACCATTGCCGCCCGTTGGCAGTGTGATGGATGAGCCGTCAGGTCGTGTGAGGGTAATCTGAATCCCGGCAGACTCTTTACCGGTTTGTGGCGGGTATAGTACCTGGCCGGAAAACTGTCCCACGCCAATGGTTGGTGTGGGGGGGATAGGCGTCATCGTTGGCAGTACCGGCGTCGCGGTCAAGGGGATGTTCGTTGCTGGCTGCGGCGGTATGGCGGTAGGTTGGCCGGGCTGCCCGCCACCCGGCGGCACGGCTGTCGGTTGTGCCGGTACAGCAGTGGGTTGGATAGGTACGGCGGTTGGCTGTGGTGGCATAAAATTAGGTGCGACCAGTGTCCCGAAAACGTCTTCCGCTGGCATTTGCGTCAGCATCGCATAGGCAGTTGCATAGATCGGTTGGGGTATTTGCAAACGCTGCATGGCGGACTGAGTCGCCACCTGGTTCAATGGCATCTGGGTTGCCCAGGCAGCCAATGTCGCCTTTACCGAGTTCCAGGGCAAGCCATTATTGGATTGTGCTTGCGCAGGGGCTGCTGTGCTGGCGAAGAGCGCCAGCACAAACACCACCACAGCGAACGCGAGGAGTACTGCCAGAGATGAAGTGATTTTCATCGCGTTACCCGGCCAATTCAAGCTGTGCCCGCATCCTGGAATACAGCCCGATGCTCACAACCAACAGCAAAATGCCGCCCAGCAGGAAGAAGCCTGCCAGAGTAAGCAGCGACTGGTTATCCGGGGAAGGCGAAGATGCAGCTACCGCCGCTTCTGTCTGATTTGCCTGGCTCACCTGGCGATTGGCGAGACTGGCGGTGGCAACGGAAACCGATGAAACCGGAGCCGATACAACGGCATTCCCGCCGCCATTGACCTGTACCGTCATGCCCTCAAAATCGGTTGCGACCTGCTGGATGCTGCGGGCTACTCGGAGGCCGTCAACTTCTTCAAACTGCGGCGCAACCAGACTGGCTTCTATGGGTGCAATCTCTACCGTTCCACCCGCTAGGGCGCGGAATGTAATCATCCCCAGCACACCATCCCCGCTGACCGGATCGGCAGGCTGGGTTAAGGTCAGCGCGTATTCAATCACGCCTGCATCCGCTGTGTTTTTCAGAGTGAAATTCGGGCCGCTACTGAAGAATTCCGCCGGAGTCACGACCTGATTATTGGTAGGAACGACTTCCAGGATGGCCGGGTCATAGCTAAGCTTGAAACTGACACCATACACGCTCTCCGCACCGACTATCTGAACAGTGACGGTAAACTCATCTCCGGCCTGCACATCATGCATCTGCGATTCCAGACCGATGTGGGCTGTATTCTGGGCGCTGGCAGCACCGCTGGTGAGCACCATGACCATGATGATGAGGATCAGAACTGGTAGGATTTGCTTCTTCATGTTGTTGCTCCTCGTGGTAACAAAACCCCCACATACGGACCTGGGGGATCAGGGCCGGATACACCCTTTTTCTAGTGTATTCCGGCCCTGATCTTAGCGATACGGGAAATTGTTACTAGTTTACTGGTACCGGGCCTTGAAGATCGAAATTGCTACCCACCAGCACCAGATCACGAATGTTAATCAGGTTATCATAGTTCAGGTCAGCGTTCGGCGCCAAAGCCGCATCACCGCCGAAATTAATGCCAATCCATGACGCATCCAGAATGTCCACTTTACCACTGTTGTCCGTATCACCCGCAGGCAGTGTGAGGATGCCCATGTCCATGTCCATGCCATCGGTGGTGATACTGAGCGCACCGATTACCGCCAGATGCAGTGGGGCGCTGAGCAGAAGCTGGTATTCTCCTACCGGGACATCTGTGAATTTGAACACACCGTTTTCAGCTGTCGTGAGTTGTGTCAGCACGCTGCCATCCTTCACGAGTTGCACCGTGATACCGGCATTGTCCGGGGCATTCTGGTAGTTTGCTGTGCCAGTAATAACGGACAGGGTACCCGGAACTGGTGTTTCGGCAGGCGATGGTTCCGTCGGTTCTGTTGGTACCGGTGTTTCCGACGGCGGTGGCATGGTTGGCGGCGGTATGGTTGGTAGGGGCGTGGGCGCAGTCATTTGTGACTGGAAGTTCCCATTGATGATTTCCAACGGGCGCTCACCCCCGTTTTCATCAACGCCAAGTACCGAGCAAGTTACCGTCGTTGTGCCTTCGCCGGTTACTGTGTAATGCAGGGTGAATGCTGAGGCATTCCCAAAAATACTGGGGTTTGGCTGAAGCCGACTGGCCGCGACCATCCATTTCCCGTCTGATTGGAAACCTTGATCAACGAAGAAACTGGTCGCTGCACTAAACGCCTCACCATCGGTGCGGGTCGTCCCCTGCAATATTGCAGGATCCACCATACATTCGGCCTGCAAGCCATATAGATCGCTGACATTGAACAGGTTCAGGGTGACACTCACGTCACCGCCCGGCTCGCGCACGGTTGGATTGACATCTATACGAACCGTCGGGACGGTTGGCGGCGGTGGCTGGGTGGGTTCCGGTGGCGGTGTGGGCTGGGGTGGCGGCGTGATCCCTCCGTACTTGGTGAAGAACCAGGTAATCCACTGCTGGCTAGGCGGAGACAGGTCATAATCCACTTTCGGGCAGTCCTCGCAGACGGTTTGTGCATAGCGAGCCTCTCTGTTTTCAAAGAAGTTCAGCACTACATTGTCATACACCAGCGGTACACAGTCCAGTGCAGCCGCAGTACACGATGATGCACCACCGCCCCAACGGGTTGCATACCCACTGTAATCTGTACGGCCATCTCCATTCGAGTCTACGGGCCGCCCGCCCGCAGCGGTTTCATGAATATGGAGTGTATAGCCGATGAATACCGACATGATGGACTGGTTGAAGCGGCAGTTGGCATCGCCATAGGTACAGAAGAACTGCCATTCACTGGGATTGGCTGGGTTGATATTGCCAATCGGATCGTAGGCACGTAGTTGGAAGCGTGTTTCTCCAGGACCATGCGCCCACCACTCGGCTAACGGACGGGTGCTGGGATAACTCGGCAGTGTCGCCACATTCGGATGGCAGCGTATCTCATCGCGTGATTCTGGCCTGTCAATAGGGCGGAAGAGGTTATCCGCTGCTAGTGGGATCCTGATTTCGTTGACATCATGCGTGCAGCTAATATCATTCGGGCTGGTGGTGAACAGGATACCAAAATCCGCCCAACCGCCGTAGCGGACGATTCCACATGATGATGGATCGGTGGCATTGATACAGACGCGGGCTTCCAGGCTGAATGAATGATAGCGTGTCACCGCACCCATCGCACCGAAAATGCCATGAAACTCCAGGCGGAAGTCGGTGACACAGTTCCCAGCAGGGCACGGTTGGTCACGGCGTACTACCCACCCATACCCCTCGTGTTTGCCCTCGTTTTCCATCTTGCCCGTGCCGATATAAGCGGTGTTGGGTTCGTTGGCAGTTGTGGCTGGGAAGGTCTGCCAGGGGTATGAAATAGACTGGCCGGGCGCACCGAACCATGCCCCCGGCGCACCAAAAATGTCATTCACATAATTGGGGTCGTCCCCATGCTGGTGATTGTAATGGCATTTTCTCTCCACATTAACCAGGGTATGCCATTCTAACGGATTATGTTCCTCAGGCGTGCAAGGACGCTCATAGAGACCATTGGCGATGTCACCTTTAATCCGATTGAGTTCATCCAGATTAATCCCGACTTCCATACCGTGGCCTCTTCCTACTCCCAGGCCATTGCTCGACTGTGCCGCCGACGGCGCAACTACAGTCAGGCTGATCAGTAGTAAGAGAATTGCCAAGACAATGATCCTGAAGCGATGTCTTAATCCCGTATTCAACTTGAAAAGACGTAGCATGGTCATTTTAAAAACCCTCTCAGTAAAGGTAATCCGGTGGTGGGGACTTTTGACCGATGGTTCTTCAACCGCTGAACTCGTGGGCCGAATAACGGCTTGGTTTTCCCTCAAGATGAGGGGTTGAAATAGTCGGTCAAACTATTGAGATCAGGTCATCAGTCAATACTTCACCACTACCGGAAACCCTTCGAATGGTTCGTCCAGACGCACCATCACGATACCATTTACGTTTTTCATAAAACAAGGTGGCAACCTAGCCACATAGTACCAAAAAGAATACATTTGGGAGTGAAGTACCAATCCAGGTATTGGATAGAGATAACGGAAAGCAAACTCCCGAAACAGTTCTCAAACCTGACAGAATGTCTCTCACCCCGCTGGCTCGAAACAGGCAATCGGATGAAGTCGCGGTGTGTGTTCCGCTCACGCAATGGATATAGGAAATAGGGGCTATTGTCAAAAGAATTAAGTTGAAGAGATTGACCGGATTTGCGAAATCGTGCTAAGATGACAGCATCGTATGAGATCAAGGAGTTATGGAACCATGCTTTATATGCCTCGTGAGGAAGGCCAGGGTCTGGTTGAGTACGCGCTCATCCTCGTGCTGGTCGCAGTCGTCGTCATCGTTATTCTGGCTCTGCTTGGCCCGGCTATCGGTAACATCTTCTCCAACATCGTTGGTGCCCTCTAATTATCTCAGGTTCATCTGTTTTAGTCTGGAGACCCTCGCATTTTGCGGGGGTTTTCATTTTCCGGCATGTAGCCGGTACAATCCCCTTTTTTCTTCAGAAATAGACAAACTAATAAACAGGGTTCTCAAGTGTGAACTTTTCGTGAAAAGCGTAAAGATTTTGCCATCTTAATTGACATTCCATTAAGTATCTGCTATTGTGCAATAAGGTGAGCTTATCCGTTCACTTTCATCAATTCGTTACTCTATTCAATAGGGGATCAATCATCATGATGTACCAACCGCGTGAAGAAGGCCAGGGCCTGGTAGAGTACGCACTCATCCTCGTGCTGGTCGCAGTCGTCGTTATCGTTATTCTGGCTCTGCTTGGCCCGGCTATCGGCAACATCTTCTCCAACCTGGTCTCCAATCTCTAATCATCTCAGGTTCATCCGTTTTAGTCTGAAGACCCTCGCATTTTGCGGGGGTTTTCGTTTTTCCGCACAGGGACGCGGTATTAGACCATTTGCTGTGCAATATGTTAAACTCCCCGGATGATCCATTTAACAGTCGGGAGGTGAAGCCGTGCGCATATCGGATTGCATGATTACGACTGTCTATACGATTCACGAAGAAGCACTGCTCGGAGAGGCAATGCAGACTATTGCCGATCACCTGATTGCCATCCTGCCGGTGGTGAACGGCCAGCATCAACTGGCAGGGATACTGGTTTTAGATGATATCCTCTCGTTTTTCATGCCCCATTTCGTCAAGCTCTTACGTTCAGCAGACTTTATCCACGATTACGGGATTCTGGAAACCGGGCGCAAACGACCTCATCTCGCCAAGCGACAGTGCCGGGAAGTCATGCGCCAGCCCTACTGCGTTGAAGAAAGCAGCGGCTTGATGCCGGCGATGGTTCTTATGCACAAGCACCATGTTTCTGATATCCCGGTGGTCAATGCCGAAAAACAGGTAGTCGGGCTGGTTTCACGCGGGCGGGTTGGCAGCCTGTTCCTGCGCGATTGGCTCGAGCATTTTGAGGAAAGGACAACAGACGCACCACATGAATGAAGCCATCGCTGTAGGCATTTTTGCAGTTACATTAGTTTCGATCTTTCTGGAAAAATGGCACCGTGTCGTTGTTTCGGCGTTGGGCGCGTCTGCGATGGTACTGGCAGGGCATATCCGGGGGTTTTTCAACGAAGAAACGGCGATTGAGGCGGTTGAGTTTGAAACCATTGCCTTGCTGTTAAGTATGATGATTATCATTTCCCTGTTCCGCAGGACTGGCTTTTTTGAATACCTGGCAATCAAAGTCGCACAGTACAGTAGTGGTAGTTTCGTCCGGTTGATGCTGATGCTCGGTGTGACGACTTCGCTGCTATCCATGGTCCTGGATAACGTCACGACTATTGTGCTGATGTCCCCGATGATTGTGTTGATCGCGGAGTTGATGGGCGTCTCGCCTATTCCACTTCTCATTTCTCAGGCGATTTTTTCTAACGTCGGCGGTATGGCAACCCTGGTGGGTGACCCGCCCAACATCCTGATCGGCTCGGCCTCCCACCTGACTTTTATTGATTTCCTGGTCAAAATGGGGCCAATCACCCTGGCTATCTGGGCCGCCGCTTACCTGGTATTCCGTTATCTGTTTCGGGGGTATCGTGTGTCTGCCGGGGGCGAAAACCGCCATGCCTTGACACACCTGAGTGCCCCGGAAGCCCTGACCGACCCGGCCAATGCCCGCCGGTTGTTTATCGTCTTGACGGGGGTCATTGTCCTGTTTTTTATGGAGAGCACGCTGCATCTGGCACCGGCCTTCACCGCTTTCACCGGGGCGGCGATTGCCCTGGCATGGACTCAGTTCGATATTCATGAGACCCTGGCAGATGTCGAGTGGGATGTGCTGCTGTTCTTTACGGCACTCTTTGTCCTGGTGGGCGGGTTGGAAGGCGCTGGGGTGTTGGAAAAGATCACGGAAGTTATTTTTGAGTTTCAGGACATATCGCCCGTTCTCCTGGGGCTAATCATCATGTGGGCGATGGTCGTATTGTCGGCGCTGGTGGATAACATCCCTATCACGATTGCAGTGATCCCTATTATCCTTTCGTTAGGCGCGAGGGGGATGAACACCACGCCGCTGTGGTGGGCGATTGCGTTGGGCGCGGGGTTAGGCGGTAACGCCACACCAATCGGGTCAACTGCTAATGTGCTGGTTATCTCGTTGAGCGAACGTACCGAACATCCGATTACGGCGCGGCAATGGCTGGCACACGGGGTGCCGGTGGTCGTGGCTTCAACCGTTGTTGCCAGCATTATGTATATTGTGTTGTTCGATTTTCTGAGCGCGTAATCCCAGTCTGCAAAATCCGTCTTGTTTTTTTAGCCGCCGGGTAGTTCAATTAGGCGGCTGAACTGTTTTGAGAGGGAAAGTGCATGATGAATGGACACATTCGAGTTGGGATTTACGGCGCGTCTGGGTATGCAGGCATTGAGCTGGTAGAAATTCTGGTACGCCATCCCCAGGTGACAATTGTTTTTGCGACCTCTAACACTTACGCCGGGGACACAGTGCCGGGAACGCCCCTGACCTACATCCCACATGCACAGGCCGACCTCGCCGATGTGGACATCGTGTTCCTGGCGCTTCCGCATAAGGCCTCGGCGCCGGTAGCGGCGGCAGCGCTGCAAGCAGGTGTGAAGGTGGTGGATTTGTCGGCGGATTTACGCCTGAACACGCCGGAAGCCTACGAGCGCTGGTATCAGACGCCGCATCCCAACCCGGAACTGCTGCCTGTCCCCTACGGATTGCCGGAGATCAACCGGGCGCAAATTCCCGGCAACGCGGTCATCGCCGCGCCAGGCTGTTACCCCACAACCACCATTCTGGGGTTGTATCCGCTGCTGCAAGCCCATGTTCTGCTGGATGGAGCGCCGATCATCGTGGATGCCAAGTCGGGCGTTTCCGGGGCGGGGCGTGAGCCGAAGCCCAACACCCACTTTGTTGAAGTCTTCAGTAACTTCTCGCCTTATAGTCCGGGACGGTCACACCGGCATGTCGGCGAAATTGAGCAGGAAATCGGCAAGTTGAATGGAGCTGTCGGGCCGCTGATTTTCACCCCACACTTGCTGCCGGTTGACCGGGGGCTGATGGCGAGCATCTATGTGACACTCAATGATGGGTTCACCAGTGATGAGGCCCAGGGGCTTTACGAGGAAACCTACCAGCACGAGCCGCTGGTGACGGTGCTGCCGCCCAAACAGCAGGCGACGCTGCGCCATGTGGTGCGGACGAATGGCTGTGCCATCAGCCTGACGCCAGTCACGGAACGGTATCTGCATATCACCAGCGTCACCGACAATCTGCGTAAAGGAGCATCCGGGCAGGCGGTACAGTGCTTTAACCTGATGTTCGGTCTTCCGGAAACCACCGCGCTGCTTTAATGCAGTTTGCAGGAACTCAACCTCAAACGGGCGGCGGATTAATCCTGTCCCGGTTGCTTGTTGTTCACGGTGTAGGGGCTGATAATCCCTTCTTCTGCGCCCATCATCCGGCGGATTTGCTCCAGCTCTTCCGGCGAGAGATCGGCCAGTGCCGCTTCTGCCGGGTCCTGGGGTTCTGTGCCGAAGGCTTTGTGGAAGGCAATCCACTGGTATTGCAGGTTCGTCATGTTGTAGAGCAGCATATTGGGGTTGATACCACGCGGCAGCATATCGCGCGGGCGGGTGAGCAAGATACTGACGAACATCAGCGCGACGCCGAAAACCTGCATCTGGTTCAGGCGATCACCCAGGATGGCGAACGACAGCACCAGCGCGACGCCGATTTCGGTCAGCGCCAGAACTGCCGTTTCCAGTCCGCCCAGGAACTTGACGCCCGCAAACAGGGCCAACCGTGACAAGGCGGTACTAATCCCCAGCGCGAAAATTGGCGGCAGAATCGCGCCCATCAGATCAAGTTGTTCGGGCAGATGTGGCGTGCCAACCCCTAACCATACCATCGTTACGACAACCGCCATCGTGGTCAGGGTGTAAAGTGTCACCGTTGGCGCTGGCATCTCGTAGAGTACGTACTGGCTTAAGATCACCGTCCCTGCAAACATCAGGGCGCTGCCCAGCATCAACCCGACGCCCAGCCAGTCCACCGGGCTGTCACCAAAACCCGTGAGGATCAGCAGCGCAATCGTCGCCAGCGTGATACGCAGCACAACCCGCCAACTCAAACGCTCACCGCCGAGCAGCGACAGCAGCACCGCGAAAATCAGGTACATACCGTTCAGAAGCTGCACCAGTGACGCATCCAGGCGGCCCAGCCCACTGTAGTAGAACAGTGAACCGATGCCGTTGACCGTGCCGATCACCATGCAGCCCAGCATCCCTGCCGGGTAGATGAAGATGAACCGGCGGGCGAATATTGCGAACAGTATCCAAAGGAGCAGTACGGAGATGACCGTGCGCCAGGCGGCGACGGTGAAGGGGTCTGCCCCTTCGTTAATCGCCATTTTCCCGAAAACCGGAGCAACCCCCAGAAAGAGTGGGGTGAGAAAGGCCGTCAGAACAGCCCTTGCGTATTGTTTTTGGCGCATACGTTCACTACCATTTCGTCTCAAACCAGGTATTCAGGAAGGTCTGCCCTCTGTGAATTGACCACTTCACGGGTGACAGGCAGCGGCGAAAACCTCTCTATGCCTGGCTCGCTGTTGTTGTCGCCTTTGCGGCTGTTTCCACTGCTGGCAGCACGACAATAAACTCACTGCCCGGACATGCTTCCGGGTCAAGTCCGGGGCTTTCCACCCAGATACGCCCGCCGTGTGCCTCGACAATGCCCTGGCAGATCGCCAGCCCCAGTCCCAGGCCCCCGCCACGAAATTGAACCTTGCTGGTGGAATGGAGCTGGGTATCCCCGGCAGTGTGAAACCGGTCAAAAATGCGGGTTTGCTCGTCAAGAGCGACGCCAATACCCGTATCCCGCACGCTGATGCGAATGGAGTGTTCGGTGGCGCTGGCCGTCAGGTAAATATCGCCGCCGTCTGGCGTGTATTTGATCGCATTTTCCAGCAAATTCCCAAACACCAGCAGCAGCAGGTCGCTATCCGCTCGCATCCGATCCGGCCAGGTTGTGCGGTCAAAGTGAATGTTGACAGGCCGCGCATAGAGCACGCTCTCGCGGTCTTTGATGGTCTTTTCCATCACCATGCCAGGGTTGACCGGGCCGATAGAGAGATCAATCTGGTGGGTCATAATCCGGCTGATCGTCAGAATCTCGTTGATGATCCGCTGCATACGGGTGATGGCTTCCTGCAAGCCCACCATCAGGGTCTGCGTTCCAGGATCGGTCTCGATTAAGTCTTTAACGGGAGACGAGTCTTCCAGCAGGCGGCTGTATCCATATACCAGAGTCAGGGGAGTTCGCAGTTCATGAGCGGTAAGCTGGATAAAGGTATCCTTCATCTTGTCCAGCCGCCGCAGCGCACTGTTGCTGGATTCCAGCTCGCGAATTTGCTTTTCCAGCCGCCCGACAACCTCTTGCACATAGCGCGTCTGGGCTTGAGAAAGGTTAGCCGCTTCAATAAAATCCTGCCCGCCTTTTAGATAGAATTCCAGCTTGGCTGGCAGCCCCTCAACATCAACGGGCTTGGTCAGATAACCATTTGCCCCGGCAGCCATCGCCATATTGCGGGCTTCATCGTAGGCCTGAGCGGTGAGCGCCACAATCGGGGTCTTTTTAAAGCGCACATCGCTGCGCAGGGTGGTTGTCAGTTCACGACCGCTTAAATCCGGCAGATTAATATCCGTCAGAATTAAATCGGGGGTTTCTCGACGGGCAATATCAATCCCTTCCAGCCCGCGTTCGGCGATCAACACCCGGTATCCGGCGTGGCGTAATGTGCGTTCAACTAATGATCGGCTCGCCGGGTCATCTTCTATATACAGGATTGTTTGAGCAAGCAGGGTGGACATGCAGCCCCTTTTTCGTCAATGTTACTTGGCACAAGATGAAGAATAACACCAATCTTATCATATCCCCAGAATAGCGTTCTAAGGGTAAGCGTTTCAAGTCCAACCAACATATAATGGACTGCCACCCGGTTCAGTATAAACTTTACTTTTCAAACGAACAATCTGAAATCACGGATTCTTTTCATTGCTGCGCGCTTGTATTCTAATGCACATGGGGGAATAGCGCGAACATTGGGCATTGCTGTTCTGCCCGCCGCCATCCCGCCGCTTCCCCGGCGGGTACTTTGCGCCCATTTCGGTGATTTGCAAAATGCATTACAATATCTTAACGATAGGTTGTTCAGACAATCTCAGGAAAGAGGGCGCGATGGTGACGAATCCGATGGTAGTACTGCGGCGCGAAAACGCCCGCTTGCAGACCGAAAACGACCAATTAAAGGAAGAACTCGGCAATCTGCGCGAGTTTGTCCGCATTTTAACGCACCTGGAAGCGCTGACCCGTAAAATTCAGAAGGACACCGAACTCAAGCCGCTTCTGGAAGACCTGTTTGAGCAGGCGCTCAAGCTGTTGAATGCGCCCGATGGCTCATTGCTCATCCTGGACGAAGAAACCAACGAGTTGGCGTTTGTCGTGGTGCGGGGCGCACTCAAGGAAAACCTCACTGGCTACCGGATTTCGGCAGATGAAGGTATTGCCGGGTGGGTCATCAAGAATTCGCAACCGGCGCTGGTGCGGGATGTCCGCCGGGATACGCGCTTTTCCCATATGGTGGATGAACAGTTCACGTTCCGGACCCAATCTATCGCCGCTGCCCCCCTGATTGGCGACCAGCGTGTGTTTGGCGTGGTTGAACTCCTGAACCAACCCGGTGATGAGCCGTTTTCCGAAAACGACATCGGACTGCTGAGTCTGCTCTGCCGCTTCTGGGGCGAGGCGTTGGCGGATATTGAGCGACGCGCCCCTGAAAAAGCGTAAAGACTGCCGTTTACTTCGAACGCCATTGCCACTTTCCGTATGTCTCTCTACTGGCTGTAGAGGTGCTTCGATTTGCCACCCCCCAGGCTGCAACCTTTTGAAACTGGCTGCGTATAGAACCATGAATATCAACATCAAGTCAAATCACAAGGGTTAAAGGCATGGACTACAATTACGACACAACCACGTATGAACTGGCCGATACCGGCAAACGGTTGATTGCACTCATCATTGACAGTGTGATTCTCGGTACTATCACAGGGCTGTTGTTCGCCGGTGCAAGCTGGACGGGGGGCGCAGTGGGGCTGGTGGGGACAATCCTCTACCAGTGGGCATTCCTGATACACAATAATGGTCAGACACCGGGCAAGATGCTCATGAATCTGCGAGTCATCAAGACCGATGGCAGCAAATTGACCGACACCGACGCGATTCTGCGGGCAGTGGGCTACCACATCAACAGTCTGTTTCTGATGCTGGGCTGGTTGTGGGCGCTATGGGATAGCAAACACCAGGGCTTCCATGACAAGATTGCGCGCACCTATGTCGTGATCGCCCGGCCTGAAAAGCAGAAGATTGTCCTGTAACCGATCATCGCTATCACCCAGAAAACATAAAGGGGCAGCCAAGCCCCTTTATTGTGTTTGTGGGCGTAGTAGGAGTCGAACCTACAACTGGCCGGTTATGAGCCGGATACTCTGCCATTGAGTTATACGCCCTGAATTATGTTCATTGTAGGATTTTTGCCCCCTCAGGTCAATGCTGCGAAATATAAAACCCTGATTTCAGGCCATTGCATTCGTATAGATGTTACGCCGTTGGTCGAACAGGCAGCGTTTCGGGCGCGATGTGCCGTGTTTCTGCAACACATCCGTATGTAATTCTATCCACATAAGCCCATTGCTCTATGTTGAACCAGTGGCATACAAGCGACCATCAACGATTCACTTATTTCCATCGGCTACACATTTGCTCATTCTAACGCTGGAATACGCGCTTCACTTGTGAAATCCCGCCGTACCCCACTTGCGCACTATATCACGGCGTGATACATTAAGTTTGAGATTTGTAACGTGCGGGTTAGGGATGGTTTAAACCGCCGAAATAACCACAAAGGATGAAGCGGATGACAGAGAAGATCCTCGTCATTGATGACGAAGAAACCACCGTGCAGCTGATTGGGCTTTTGTTAGAGCGCCGGGGCTATGAAGTTATTAAGGCGTTTCGTGCCGAGGATGGGCTGCGCAAAGCCTACCGGCACCAACCTGACCTGGTTCTCCTGGATATTATGATGCCAGATATGGACGGCTGGGAAGTATGCCGCCGCCTGCGTGAAATGTCGGATGTGCCGATTATCTTTTTGACGGCTCGGGGCGAGGTGCGCGACGTGGTGCGTGGCCTGGAGATGGGCGCTGATGATTACATCGTTAAACCCTACGAAAATGATGAGTTGGTCGCCAGGGTACGGGCGCACCTGCGCCGTTCTCCCCGGCCCAATATCAGCGAGGAACTGGTGTTCAACGGCGGAGATTTTCGCATCAACTTTATGAACCGCGAGGTGTGGGTACGTAACGAACTTAAACACCTGACTCCTAAGGAATTTAACCTGCTGGGGGTGCTGGTGCGGAACGCCGGGCGAGTAGTGACGCGCACCGAACTGGTGACGGAAGCCTGGGGGGAAGAATACGCCGATGCGATTGACAGCCTCAAACTGTATGTGCATTATCTGCGCCAGAAGCTCGAAGCAGATGCGGACCACCCGGAATATATCATGACTTTGCGCGGTGTCGGCTACCGTTTCGTAAACCGGTAAGCATGGTTGATAGATCGGGACAACTTATTCAGTAAATTGAAAAGGGGCATCACATCGCCCCTTGTGCGGTGCATTTCACCTGTATAATATCCCGCTTATCTGGCTCCGCGCCGCGAAAGTATCACCGGGACGGTTTGCAGGATAATGCGGATGTCAAACCAGATCGAACGCCGCCGGATATATTCCAGGTCAAGCTCGACCATCTGCTCCAGCGTGCCACACCCGCGCAGTTTCACCTGCCACCACCCGGTTAAGCCTGGCAGCACGTCCAGGCGGTGATAGTGCCATTCGCTATACTCTTTGACTTCGTAAATCGGCACCGGACGCGGCCCCACAACACTCATATTCCCTTTGAGGATATTCAATAGCTGTGGCAGCTCATCCAGGCTGGTTTCCCGTAAAAACCGTCCGACCCGGGTCACACGGGGATCATTGGCGGGCTTAACCTCACCGTTGAGATTTGCGTTTTTGAACTTCCCGTTTTTCCAATCCTTGACCCACTGCTGGTGGATCGCGTCATTCTCCAACTGGCGGTTGTACATTGTGCGAAACTTATAGATTTTGAAAGACGTGCTGCGTAGTTCCGTGCCATTCGGCGTAATGATAGGGACACGCTTGCCGGTTCGCAGTTGGGTATAAATGATTGGCCCTTCGGAATCCAACCGGATTGCCAGCGCGATCAGCAGCAGCAGGGGCGCCCCCAGGATGAGCGCAGTGATACCGATGCCGATGTCCATCCCGCGTTTCAACGTTTCATAAATCGCGTCTTCGCGCACATGATATTGCAGGGATGGGGTCAGCCAGTGCTGGTAGGTGGTGCGCCGCAGCAGCGCACGGGGTGTCATCAGGATAATCTGGAGGTCGAACCAGAATGAACGGCGGCTGATATATTCCAGGTCAGCCGCGATCATCTCGTTCAGAGTCCCCAGGTTGCGCCGGGAGACCTGCCACCATCCCAGCAAACCCGGTTTGACTTGCAGACGGTAAGCGTGCCATGCTCGAAAATCCTGGTTCAAGGTGTTGGTTTGCAGGGGACGCGGCCCAACGAGGGACATATCCCCTTTGAATACGTTGATGAGCTGTGGCAGTTCATCCAGGCTCGTCCGGCGCAAGAACTGCCCAACCCGCGTGACTTGTGGATCATCGGATAAGCGAAACAGAACCAGGTGGGGCATGAGCGTGGTACGAAACCGGTACAGCCTGAAGGTGGGCAACTGGCTTGGTTGGGCTGCCTCGGATAACCAGGGAAGTTGTTTAATATAGGGTTCATTCACCAGAATAGGGCCGTGTGAATCCAACCAGATCCATAGCGTGATGAAAAACAGCAGGGGAGAGAGCAAGAGCAGCAGCAGCCCGGAAGCAACAAGGTCACCCAGGCGCTTTGTGACCAGATACCCTTTACTCACACGAGTACGAGTCAGATACTCTGCTTCCGTCCGTTCCGGGGTAAGGGTAACCATTATGGAGATACACCGCCATCTAGTGAAATAAACGCCACTGGCCCTACAGCAGCACCAAAGAAAACAGCCCTCCATTCCTGTGTATGTAATTCATGGCAGACCATACGTAGGAAGTTACTTGATCTATACTTTGATGCTAAACAGCGTGCCTTACACGTTCCTAAACCCAAATTACACCGTGCCCACGCGCAGTTTTCGTGAAAAGTCCAGCGACCATCAGCATAATCATATCAGAATTTGGGATGGCAGGTCGCCGCAGAATGAATAATGTGGGAGGCGAGTGGTTGCCCGGCGTATTATTGACAGAGCACCTTCATTTTTGGTAGGGTGTTGAAACAGATTGTACGAACGGATGGCACTGATGACCAAGTTGGATGACGCCCCAATCGCAGCGGAAAGTAACCTGCTATCGCCCCTGGAGGCTGGTTCAATCGCGCGCTTTTTCCAGGTACTGGCTGACCCTACGCGAGTCCGAATCGTTAAAGCCCTGGCAGATAAAGCCTGGTGTGTTTCTGAACTGACTCACGCCCTGGGCATGGATCAGCCAGCGGTTTCGCACCAACTCAAGTATTTGCGGAAAATGGGCCTGGTCAATTGGGAGAAAAAAGGACGGCATGTGTACTACATGCTGGACGATTCCCATCTTCTGGATATTCTAGTCAGCAGCATCGCGCATCTGGAATGCGACCAGCCCGGCACCTAGTCCTGAGGCACGGGCGCGGGCAGATACTGCTCTCCATAACGCCGCATCGCTTCAATCACATCCGCCAGCGCCAACCCCTTTTCCGTCAGGCTGTATTCAACGCGAGGCGGGATTTCAGCGAAGGCTTCCCGGTTCAGAAGCCCGGTTTCCTCCAGCATTTTAAGGCGTTGTGATAGTGTTTTGGGGCTGATACTACCCAAAGATTCTTGCAGATTCTTAAATCGCCTGGGGCCATTCATCAAGTCGCGTATGATGAGCAGCACCCACAAATCACCAACTAAAGCCGCTGCTCGCGCGATAGGGCATTCGTTCAAGTCTTCAACCGTGTGCAGATATGGCATGTTCTACGATCTTTCCAGCCCGAAAGCACGATACAGGGTGCCCCAGGCTTCACTTTCTGTGCCCTAATTATACACTAACTTTCTTAAATAAAGTGCGATTCCACGCGGATTAGGATACGATCTTTCACGAGGCGCGGAGTAGAGACGGCATCTCTGGCATCCACGCAACTTAGCCGGAGAAAATTCATAACACGCTCTAGCGAAAGGTATCCAGTACCAGTTGCAGGGCGGCACTGGCGCTGGCCGTTTTGACTGCCAGCCGATCTCCATCCCAGATATGGCGATTTACCGTCAGCAGTCCATCCGGCCCTGCCAATCCAATATAGGTAAGCCCAACGGGTTTTTCTGCTGTGCCACCACCTGGGCCGGCAATCCCGGTGATGCTCACTGCGACATCCGACCCCAGGAGCGCCTGAGCGCCGCTAGCCATTTCAGCAGCCGTTTGTTCGCTGACTGCGCCGTGAGCGATGAGCGTCCCCTGGCGGACATGCAGCAGTGATTGCTTGGCAGCATTGGAATACGCGACAACCCCCCCCAGGACATAGGCTGAACTCCCCGGCACATTCGTGAGGAGGTGCATCACCAGGCCGCCGGTACACGACTCGGCGGCGCAGATCGTCCAGCCCTGTCTGAGCAACAGTTCGCCCACCTGTTGTTCTAATGGTTTCTGCTCCATATTATGATCCCCCCAGATAAACAGTACCGTTATCCTACCAAAATCAACAGAATTCGTCAGTTTTTTGATGCCTATTCGCTTGAGTTCCGTGTATAATGTGGGATAAATAGTCAGAAATGTTGGATAACGAGGGATAATCTATCGGATGGGCTACTGGGGTTGGCGCCGGTTGCTGGTGTTTTTCCTGAGCGTCTGGGTTACCGGATGCACCACCACCAATGATAATGCCCTCAATATTCCCCCCACTAACTACCCCCCAGTCACCCTTACGGTACGTTCTTTACAGGATACCACCCCTGTTTTCACGGCGCAGGAGTACAAAGCCCCCACTTTCCTTCCAGCCCGCACCACCATTGTATATACTGCCAGGGTGGGTGATCGCTGGGAGACCGTTGCGCAGCGCTTCGGCGTAGACCGTGCGGCACTTCAGTCCGCGAATCCCACGATTGGGGACACACCGCTGCTGCCCGGCCAGCGCATCACGATTATATCCCCAGTATTCACCCAGGATGGTCGCCCGGCTCTGCCTACCGCCACACCGCCGGATTTGTCTGTGCCGCCTCCGAACTGTTCCGCCACGCCGACTGGGGCGGTAATCTGTTATGGCCTGGTAGAAAATACGCTTCCCATCATACTGGAACAGGTGACGGTACGCCTGTACCTGTTTGATAAAACCGGAGAGATTCTGGCCGAAGGTGAAACCGGATTGGAGCAGCCTTTCCTGCTTCCGGGAATGCCCGCTCCCTATCATATCCAATTGGCTGCCGATTGGAATGACTATGCCGGGGCGCAGGCGGTGATCGTCAGCGCCAGCGAGTCAGAGAACGCGAAAAAACAGGTTGTTCCACTATCTACCGAAACACAGGCAATCCAGGCTGTGGGTGAAATGCGCTACCGGGTCAGGGCTGCGCTGGTCAACCCGGAGATATGGCCTGTTTCGGCTGTCCGCGTCATCATCATTCTGTATGATGAGGCGCAGCGTATCGCCAGCTACCGCGTTTTGGAGATTCCGGGTAGTCTGGCTGCGCAGGCTGTGCTCCCTGTCGAAGTAGATGTGTTTCTCCCGGACGGCACGGCGCCGGTTACGACGATGGTGTATGCCCTGGGACTGCGTACCACCCCGGATTGAGCTGCCCCCTGCTATAAAAACACTTTATACATACCCTATCTGTTATCGTGCTCTGCCGGGCTGAATCGGGCGTATGCTATCCATAAGCGCAACGTACAACATGGGATTTTCTGCCAGGAGGCACACGATGACCCGCAACAGTAAGGCGCAATCGCAGGAACGCTTCAACCAGTACGCACAAGGGTATGTCACCAGCAAGACTCATGCTAAAGGGGGCGAACTTGAGCGGCTGGTCGCTATTGCTGACCCGCAACCGGCCTGGGTTACGCTGGATATTGCTACCGGTGGTGGGCATACAGCGCTCAGGTTTGCCCCGCATGTAGCGCATGTCACGGCCAGCGATATCGCCCCGAATATGCTGGAAGCAGCGCGGGAATTCATTACCGGGCAGGGTATGACCAACGTGGATTTTCAACTTGCGGACGCCGAGCAGCTTCCTTTTGAGGATAGTCGCTTCGACCTTGTAACGTGCCGCATCGCCCCACATCACTTCCCGGACGCGGGCCGTTTTGTGGCGGAAGCCGCTCGCGTGCTCAAACCGGGCGCGCTGTTACTGGTGCAGGATCAGGTCGCGCCAGAGGACCACGTCGCCAAGTGCTATACCAATACCTTTGAACAACTCCGTGATCCCAGTCACAATCAGGTTTTCACCCAGGCGGAATGGGTCGCCATGTTTCAGTCTGCCGGGTTGACAGTGACCCATACCGAACAGCTTGTCAAGCGCCATGACCTGCTGCATTGGGCGCACATGCAGGGCTGCACGCCGTTCGATGTTGAACAGTTGCAGGTGCTGCTCCAGGTTGCGCCGCCGCTGGCCGCCGAATGGCTGCAATCCGAACATGCCGGTACGCCGGAAGCCAGTTTCGCCAACCATCACCTGATTATCGCCGGGCGCAAAGGTGGGATTCGGACGGAATAATGGCGGTGTTTGCTGTACAACGTCCGGTACATGCGATACAATTGCGCTGTTTGTCACAATATCCTCAGTGAGGGAAAAATGCCAACAGACAACCACAAACGGCTCGTCTTACCTGGTCCGGTGGAAGTGCGCCGGGAAATCCTGGAAGCACAGACGGAATGGATGATCGGACATCGCTCGAAAGCTTTTGCCGATCTCTTTGCCCGTCTGCAAGATAAACTCAAGCAGGCGTTTTTGACCGAAAGCCGCGTCCTGGTCAGCGGTTCATCCGGTACAGGTCTATGGGAAGGTGCGTCTCGTAACTGTATTCGTGATGACCGTAAGGCGCTGCATCTGGTCGGTGGAGCATTCAGCGAACGCTGGGCGGAAGTCAGCCGGCTGAATGGCAAAACAGTGGATGTCCTGGAAGTTGAGTGGGGACAGGCGCATACGCCAGAGATGGTGGCCGAGGCGCTGAAAAAGGACCAGTATGATGCGGTATGTGTGGTACATAATGAAACCAGTACGGGTGTGACCAACCCGATTCAGGCGATTGCCGGTGTTGTCCGCCAGTATGATGATACGCTGCTCCTGGTGGATACGGTCAGCGGCTTCCTGGGGGCGGAACTGCGGGTAGATGAGTGGGGCATAGACATCGCCCTCACATCATCACAGAAGGCCTTCGCGCTGCCGCCGGGTATCGCCTTCGCCGCCGTGAGTGACCGGGTGCTGGAGCGTGCTGCCCAGGTCACGAACCGGGGCTACTACTTCGACTTTATCGAACTCGACAAAAGCCTGCAAAAGAACAACACGCCCTCTACACCGCCTGTCGCTCTGATGTTCGCCGCTGATAAACAGTTGGATGCTATCATAGCGGAAGGCCTGGAAAATCGGTGGGCGCGGCATACGCAGATGCGCGATATGACGATGCAGTGGGTCAACCAGCGCGGTTTTGGGATGTTCGCCCAGGATGGCTACCGCTCGCCTACCGTGACGACTGTCGCCAATACCCGCGATATTGATGTGAATACGATGGCTTCGTTTATGGCGGAAAAAGGCTTCAGCATGGATAAGGGCTACGGCAAGATCAAGGGGAAGACCTTCCGCATCGCCCACATGGGGGACATGCAAACCGATTTCCTGGAAGAAGTTCTGGCCGGGCTGGACGAGTTTCTGGGGATATAGGGGCGAACAACCATGACCAACTATCACGTACTTGTACCGGATAACGTAGACCAGGCCGCGCTCGAAGTTCTGGAACACGCTGGCGACATTACAGTGACCGCCCCTGGACAAATGAAACGCCCGGAAACACTGGCCGCTATCGCTGATGCAGACGCCCTCATTATCCGCAGCGCCACCAAAGCCGATGCCGAACTGCTCAATGCCGCCAGTAAACTCAAGGTGATTGCACGCGCCGGGGTGGGCGTGGATAACGTTGACCTGGACACCGCCACACGACATGGTATCGTCGTCATGAACACGCCTGCCGGCAATACAGTTGCCACCGCCGAACATGCTTTCGGGCTGATGCTGGCGCTGGCGCGGCATATCCCGCAGGGGCATATCTCGATGCAGGCGGGCAAGTGGGATCGTAAGTCGTTCATGGGGGAAGAACTGAAAGGGGCGGTTCTCGGTATCGTCGGTTTCGGGCGTATCGGGCGGGCCATTGCCAAACGTGCCCAGGCCTTTGAAATGACCGTCGTCGCCCATGATCCGTATATCGCGCTGGACATCGCCGAGGACTTCGGCGTGGAGCTGGTCAGCCTGGATAACCTGTTCAGTCGTTCCGACTATATCTCGCTGCACAGCCTGATTACCGATGAAACCCGGAATATGATTAATGCCGAAACCATCGCCCAGATGAAGTACGGTGTACGCATCATCAACGCGGCGCGTGGGGCGCTGATTGACGAGGCGGCATTAGCAGCGGCGATTAAAAGCGGCCATGTTGCCGGCGCGGCGCTGGATGTCTACAGCGAAGAACCGCCGCCCGCCGGAAACCCGCTGATTGGCCTGCCGGGGGTGATCCATACCCCGCACCTGGCAGCCAGCACCCGGCAGGCACAGGTCGCTGTCGCTGTAGAAGCGGCAGAACTGGTTGTGCAGGCACTCAAGCAGAAGGATTATCAGAATGTGGTCAACCCCAACGCGCTGGGGTAAGCAGGCACATCACACAATAACGTCAACAGCAGTGGGACTGGCTCCCACTGTTTTTGTTTGTGATGGGGTTTGAATGACCGGGCAGCCGGTGTCTATTTTTCCCCAAGCTGATCGAGCACTTTGGGTGGCATCAGCCATACCAGAGTGCCTTTCAGCGGATTGCGTGAGAAAATATCCACCCGTGCGACACCGCCTTTTTTCATCACGAGTTCGCCGCCGCCGATCAGCATGGAGATGGTTGAACTCAAACTGGGTTCATGGCCGACAAAAATAACACTATGGGCATTGTCCAGGTCGGCAATCAGGTTTTCCACCTCCCGATTGCTGAAACTGAAGCCCACCTCTTCACGGACGACTACCTCGACCTTGAACGCCTTTGCCAGGATTTCAGCGGTCTGCCGGGCGCGTAACCGGGGGCTGCTGTACAGGCGCGCTGGCTCGATACCCATGTTGAGTAAGGCGGTGGCAGCCAATTTTGCCCGCTGTATGCCCTTGTCGGTTAACTGGCGCGCGAAATCGTCAAAATCCGGCATCTGTGCGTCTTCAGCTTGTGCGTGTCGAAAGAAGTAAAGCTGCATGGCTATCCCCTGGTATGTCCATAGTTGCCACCATTCTACCACCTCTTGGCCCGATTCCGGGTAGAATTGGGCGATCCTGTAATACCAATCCTGGGAAGCGTGATTGAGATGCCCATCCTTCGGACAATCCGATACCTGAAAACCGAAACGTATGCACTGTCTCTGGCCTATCGTGACCCGCGAACACCCTGGTATGCACGGGTATGGGCGGCGCTGGTGGTCGGGTACGCTTTCAGCCCGATTGATTTGATTCCTGATTTTATTCCGGTGCTGGGGTATCTGGACGACCTGCTGCTTCTGCCGCTGGGTATCTGGGTCGCGCTGAAGTTGATTCCACCCGAGGTGATGGCTGACGCCCGTTCACAGGCAGTGGCGTCATATCAATCACCCGCCCGCTGGGCAGCGATGATTGGGATTATAGCAATCTGGCTGCTGCTGGGCGCGGGCGGAATCGTCCTGGCGGGGCAGGTTCTGGCGGGATAATCTGTGTGGGGTTACCCGCTTCCGGTGATGGCATCCTGCCGGTAGAACACCTGGATCGCCATCTGCCCCAGATGAACCAGCGCCTCATTGAGAAGCGGAATCGGTTTATCTGCTGGCAGCCGGCGGTGGTTGATATAAGTGCCGTTGTGGGAATTCAAGTCGGTGATATACAGGCCGGAGACCTGGCGGCTAATCATCGCGTGCTGGCGCGATACGCCAAAATCAAAAGCGCTGAACTTTGTCAGGTCAATACCGGGAAGCGCGCCGGTCTGTTTATCATGCCAACCGACGAACACTTTTTCTTGTTCCAGGTCAAACACGCTGGTTTTCTCTAAATCCGGGAACACGAACAGCACCTGATTTTGCCCGACCAGCGTTTCGATTTTAAGCTGCAAGCTCATGACCTGGTTTTTCAGCCGCACCAGTTCCATTTCGCGGGTATCCAGCTTCAGGTCTTTTGTGACGGAAGCCGGGGGCGGCGGGAGCGTGTCGAGCAGCCGCCGCAGGTTGCGGTCATAGGCAGCGTCATCCGAAAAATCGAGGTGCTGCACATGGCGAATCAGCAGCGGAATCGGACAGTCCTGCACCTTGACGGGCAGGATGAGCTTGTTCATCGAGCGAAACTCGCGCCACTCAACCCCGACTTCTTCGGAAGCCGTCGCCGCCGGGGATAGCACCAGAATCATAATATCGCAGGTCTTGAGCTGCTGCTCAACGACCTGATCCCACACTTTTCCCGCTGGAATATCATGATGATCCACCCAGGTTTCATAACCACGTCGGTGGAGGTCAAGCCGCAGGTTGTCTACAAAAGTATCATCTTTAGAACTATGACTGATAAAAACGACCATTCCGAAATGCCTTCAAGACATCTGGCTACTTTCCTTATCATACCTAACAATTGGTAGACATTCAATAAAGGCGGGCGAAATCGGACGTAAATTTGCATCGTGAAATCAAACCGGATGAGGCGGCGGAAAGTGGTGTAGATGCACCGCTGCTATCATTCCCGGTAGGCTGCCGCCGACATATCCCCGACAAACTGCGGGAGTCCGGTATGGCCTAACTGTTGGCGGACGGCCAGCGCCTCGCCCAGGTGATACCAGTAATGGTAGATGTTTCGCAGCAGCAGCGTGCCAATGTTGCGTGTCTCAACGAACGGTTGGGTATCGTGCGGCAGCGCCTTCACCAGCATGTCTTCGGTCAGTGTATCCAGGTACTCGTCGGCGACGCGGGTGATGGCGCTCCATGTTGCCCACATCTCGTCGAGTTCTGGCTCACCGGCGGGTTGCCGAGTTGCGACCATGTGATCGAGTTCCGGCGCGATATCCAGCCCCTGTGCCATGCGAACCCAGTAATTATGTTCCTGCCATGCCAGATGGCCGACCATCCAACTGATGCTATTCATCGGGAGCAGGCGGCGCATTCCTTCGTCGTCGGTAACGCCATTCAGCCCGCGCACCCATTCGCTGCGGGTAAAACGAAGCTGCGTGACCAGGTGATGAGTCATGGCTTTTTCTCCTAATAGGGATTCTCGGATGCTTTGATGGTATTTATTATAGCCTGCTGGTAGGGGATACGCTGCAAGAAATCCTACAGCGGCGGGCGGTTTCGATAAGGTTCAGTGGTAGGTTGTCTGGCGGGGTTGGGTTGTGGATTATTCCTTCTTTTCCTCCGGGAAAGTGACCCGATCATTCTCTGTTGCCTGCGCCACCTCAATGGTCGCGATTCCTTCTGCGCGGTTGCTGACAATCGTGAGTTTGTGCCGGCAGCCCAGGTTGGTGTAATGCTGTTCAATCTCTTCACGCAGGTCATGACGTTCCGGGATGACCAACAGCAAGCAGCGCGTTGACGTTTGCTGCATGAATTCCTGTACAAGCGGCACGAGATCAGGATGCCGGAACACCTGGGGGCTATAGATCATGTGTATCCCATCCACCAGCAGGTAGGCGGGGGATTCTTCCAGGATTTGGCGGTATGCTTGCGCTAATTCTGCGTATGTCACCCGCCCGATATGTTCCATCAATAATGCATTGATAAATAGTTTGTTTAAGTGTGTAGTCATGTTTGTGTTCCTCACATCTATTCTACAGCACTTTTAATCCTTTTTATTATAACAAATTCCTACCACAACAGTGGTTTTTGTCATGATCTGTCCCCTTCCTGCCCGAATCGCTATAATGTGTCATCCAGTACTCGCCTTCATAAAGGATGAACCTGACATGACTCTCTATCCTCTTGTGTTGCAGCCGGCGCTCCATGTTAAGGTATGGGGTGGGCGGCGATTGGCTACTGCGCTTGCAAAGCCTCTGCCAGATGACAGGCCGTATGGCGAATCGTGGGAGATGCATGACACCGCGACGGTGGCGAATGGCCCGCTGTCCGGTCAGTCGCTTGGCAACCTGCTGGCACAGTACGGTGCCGCACTGATCGGCCCGAACCACGACCCGGCGGCGGGGCTGCCCCTGTTGGTAAAGTTCCTCGATGCTGCCGACTGGTTATCGGTGCAGGTGCATCCTGACGACGAACAGGCTCGCGAACTGGAAGGTGACCCACGCGGCAAAACTGAGGCCTGGTATATCGTCGCCGCCCAGCCGGGGGCACAGTTAGTGATTGGAATCCGGCCCGGCACACAACGGGAAGTGGTGGCTGCTGCGATCCAGGACAACACGCTGGAAGACCTGCTGGTTTATGCCGACGTAGCCCCCGGAGACGTGCTGTTTATCCCCGCCGGGACGATTCACGCGCTGGGGCCGGGGCTGCTGCTCTATGAGATTCAGCAGTCATCCGATATGACCTATCGTCTGTATGACTGGGGGCGCATGGGGCTGGATGGCAAACCGCGCCCGCTGCACATTGAGAAAGGCGTCACGGTATCTAACCTGGATGCGCTGCCGCCCATCAAACATACCGGACAGAATACCCTGCCCGTCGTGGACATCGTGCAGAGTGCATTCTTCACGACGCTGCTGCACCAGTTGAACCCGCGCAACGGGACACGCATCACCCTGGATACCTGCGGGACTCACTTTCACATCCTGACCTCGCTCACCGGTGACATTGAAATTGCGGTCGAGGACAATAGGGTGCCACTCGCTGCCGGGCAAACGGCGTTGATTCCCGCCAGCCTGGGTGTGTATACGCTGTCCGGTACGGGACGGGTGCTGCGTTCGTTCTAGTTGGAGCGGGACAACCCCTAATGATTGGGGCAGGACTAAAGTACCGACTCCCTTATGCTGGAGACAGGCGAATACGCCTGTTTTCGCGCTGCCCCACTTTCATAACATCATCCGGGGCAGCCAGAAGGAGGAGCAATATGTTAGTCAGAAGATGGTCTTTTTCTACAGTGGTGCTGGTCATGCTGCTGGGCTTTATCGCGGTTATCGTTGTATTGTCATTGCTCGGCCCGGCGGTGGGGAATGTGTTCAGCGGGACGGTGTCCTCGCTTTCGATGACTGGCCCCACTTCTCCCGGCGATGAGTCGTTTCGTAATGCCTCGGCAATGACAGTGTTGTCTGCTGCTGCGCCTCAGCCATCACAGCAGCGCATCATCTTACGGAATGCGACACTGCGGCTGGTGGTGGCGGATGCGGAAGATGCCCTGAACCACATTATTGCCATGACCGGCGAAATGGGTGGATGGGTCGTGAGTTCCAGCACCAGCCTGACGCAGACGGCTGCGGGGCAGGACGTGGTGCGCGGTTCGGCAGTCGTGCGTGTCCCTGCTGAACGGCTGGACACGGCGCTGGCGCAGATCAAATCTGGTGCGATTACCGTCGAATCAGAGATGATTACCGGGCAGGATGTAACCCGTGATTATGTTGACGTGAACAGCCAGCTCACCAATCTGGAAGCCGCCGAAGCACAACTCCTTGAACTGATGAACGCCGCCACTGAATCGTCGGGGGTGCTGGAAATTTTCAACCAGTTGACAGTTACGCGGGGCGAAATCGAACGGCTGCGCGGACAGATTCAATACTATGATGAAGCGGCGGCGTTCTCATCCATCACGGTTGAACTCATCCCGCAGGCGGTAGACGCGCCGGTGCAGATCGCCGGTTGGAATCCGGGCGGGACTGCCGGGCGGGCGCTGGCAGCGTTGGTGGATGTGCTGCGCTTCGTGGCGGACGCGGTGATTACGCTGGTGATTCTGGGCGTGCCGTTGGTGTTGATCTTTGGCCTGCCATCCTGGTTCATCTACCGCCGGGTAAAGGGACGGAAAGGAGTGTAATCCCGACCTTTGTGCTTCGGATGTCTCGTGTGTTGGTACATGTTATACTGTGGTATGTTGTTGAGCCAGAGGGGGACAGCATGGCTTTGCCACAACCTCAGCAGTGGACGGTACAGGACTACCTGGACTACGAGCGTGAAGCCGAGGCACGTCATGAACTGGTGGCCGGGCAGATATACGCAATGGCCGGCGCATCCGAGCGTCATAACCAGATTGCGTCGGCCTTGAGTTTTCTACTGTATGGGCAATTTGTCGAACGCCCATGCCAGGTCTTCCAGAGCGATATGCGCGTCGCTGCGGCTGAGGATGCGTTTTTTTACCCCGACCTGGTGGTCGTGTGTGGTGAGGCTCACTATTCCGATAAGGCACGGGATACATTGCTCAACCCGGCAGCGATTATCGAAGTTCTATCTCCATCCACCGAGGATTTTGACCGGGGACGCAAGTTCAAGCTCTATCGGGGTATCTCTTCCTTGAATGACTACCTCCTGGTTTCACAAAAGCAAATCCTGATCGAGCATTACAGCCGCCAACCGCAAGGCAGTTGGGTGCTGCGCGACTATTCTCAATCAGATAGTCGTATTGATCTCCCCAGCATTCACTGTACCCTCTCCCTCAGTGCCGTTTACCAGCGTGTCAACTTCCAGGACGAGTCCTGACCCTTCCCCTACGCTTTTCGCGCACGGTTGCTAAATCCCCGCCCGTTTGTTACAATCCCACCAATATTGTTATAGACGTAATGTTACATTTGGGGCGCATTGGCAAAACGGGGGGCATGTTTTGTTGGTGCGCCGCTGCTATGTGTGGGGGTAGTGTCTGGAAACAGGGAATAGTTGAACGTGCCGGGTACAGACCCGGACACGGCCAACCAGAGCGAATAGAGGGATGACATAAGAATGCGACGATCATTACTGGGATTAGTTTTATTGCTACTGTTGGTGTGGAGTATCCCGGCGCTGGCCGAACCGCCGCAGCAGGACGGTGGCGTGCTCACCGGCATTAACACCCGAATCAACCTGCGCAGCGGCCCTGGTACCGAATGGCGGATACTCGGCACGCTTGAAGTGGGTACGCCAATTCGCCTGGATGGACATGACCCCAGCGGCCTTTGGGTGCGGGGTATCGTCCCCGGTGGAGAAGTCGGTTGGGTCGCTCGCCGCTACGTAGATGCCCCTGATGAGCAGGTGTTCGCGCTTCCGTCTATCTGGGTGGATGTGCCGTTCACATTGCCCGCGCCGGAGGGGGGCGTCGTGCCGCCTTCCGCGCCACAAAACCCGGAACAGCCACAGCCGCCTGCGCCACCCGAAGGTGGAGCCGGGACTGCCGTAGCGCGGCGGGTGAACTTCCGCTCAGCGCCCAGCACCGCCAGCACGATTCTGGCAACGCTGGATGCCGGTACGCCTTTCAGCGCCGATGGCCGCGACCCCAGTAACCGCTGGGTACATGGCGCAATTCCCGGCGGACAGGCAGGCTGGATTTTCGCCACATTTCTGACTATTTCTCCTGGTGAAATTGCCGGGCTGCCGGTGATTGAGACCAGCGTGGCCGCTGCCGCCGCTGCCCCGGTGACGAATACCGCGCCGGTGCGGGGCTTCAACTTCGGCGGGCATGTTGAAGGCTTCAGCGACTATGCCGCCGGGCTGATGCACTATGCCGGAATGACCTGGGTCAAACGCCAGTGGCGCTACTTCGCCGGGCAAAATCCGGGCGATGTGGCCGGGATCATCAATGATGCCCATGCCAAGGGCTTCCGCGTCCTGATTGGCATCGTCGGACTGCCGGGCGAGGTAAACAACGGTGGTTACTTCGAGCAGTACGCGGCCTTCGTGGGCGGTGTGGCCGGGCTGGGGGCGGACGCAATCGAAGTCTGGAACGAGATGAACATTGATCGTGAATGGCCCGCCGGGAGCATTGATGCCGGACGCTACACCGAACTGCTGCGCCAGTCCTATAACGCAATCAAGGCGAATAACCCGAATACACTGGTGATTAGCGGCGCGCCTGCGCCTACCGGCTACTTCGGCGGGTGCGGCCCGAACGGATGTGACGACAATGCCTATATCGCCGGGATGGCCGCAGCCGGGGCGACCCGTTACGCCGACTGCATGGGGCTGCATTATAACGAGGGTATCGTCGGGCCGTCTCAGACCAGCGGCGACCCGCGCGGTAACAGCGGCCACTATACCCGCTATTTTTACGGTATGTTGAACACCTACAGCCGGGCTTTTGGCGGCAAGTCTCTGTGCTTTACCGAGTTAGGCTATCTGACGCCGGAAGGTTTCCCCCCGCTGCCGGGCGGTTTTGCCTGGGCGCAGGATGTCACGCTGGCACAGCAGGCGGGCTGGCTTGACCAGGTTGTTTCCCTGGCGGCACGCAGCGGTAAAGTTCGGCTGCTGATTATCTGGAACGTGGATTTCACCCAGTATGGCGACGACCCGATGGCCGGTTATGCCATGATCCGCCCGGACGGTTCGTGTCCGGCCTGTGATGCCCTGGCGCGATAGCCGGGGCGCGTTCGAGTTGCTCCAGGTAGGCAAGATAACCCGCCCCTCGACAATTTACGGTGGGCGGGTTATGGTTATAAGCGTGCGTCCTGAGTCGTTTGTCCACACGCTTCTATCGCGGTTTTCTGCGGGAGTGTGACCGACGATTGTATAGAGGAATTTGAATGTCCGATTTCGCTGAATATACCCCCGAAAAAGAAGATACCCAGCCCGTCCGCCCCGTACAAGACGAACCGTCGCTCACCCAGCGTCCGCGTCAGGGTGGTGGATGTGGTTGTTGGCTCCCGGTGCTGTTGACGGTGTTTCTGGCCGCCGTGCTGGTGCTGGTCGGCTTGTTCCTGCCCCCGGTCAACCTGTATGACCGGTTGTTCGGTATCCAATACACAATGCTCAATGCCGAAAGCAACGCTGTGCGCAGCCCGGATACCGCCTTCACAGTTGTGATTGACCCGGCCAATCCTGGCACGGATTTCGGCGTAGCGCTCAACGAAGTTCCGCTGAACGACTTCACATCCGGCAACAGTGCGGCGGGCGAATGGGTTCCGGCGGCGCTGGCATCGCTGCCTCCCTCATTGGCACTGCAAAGCGCGGTCTACCAGGTGCAGACCACCGGCACTGAACCCGGCACAGTGACATTTACGGTCAACGTGCCGCCCACTGCCGGGGATGCTGATATTCTTGACCTGTATGGTTGGGACGCGGCTTCCGGCCAATGGCGTTTTGTGCCGTCCCAGGCGAGTGTGCCAGGGGCGCGGGTGGCGACGGTGACGGACATCCCGGATACCCTTGCTTTGTTCCAGGCCGCCCCGTCCGGGCAGTCTACGGTGGTTGTCGCGCTGGACGCAGCCCATGTGCTCTCTAACGAAGCGGCGCAGGTGGCGACGATTGTCGCGCCGGGCGGTTTACAGCCGATGCTGGATGGGCGTTTGACCGGCAGTCTGGCGGCGGGAATTGACCCCGGCCAGGGATACTGGATTATGCCTGTGCTGCGGAATTATGCCGACCCCCGCGCCCTTGACCCGGATACGGTGGCCGCCATTCTCAATAACAGTACGGTTCGGAATGAACACGCCAATCAGGTTGCCACCTTTGTCGTGAGCAACAACTTTAACGGCGTGATGATTGACTATCGTGATCTCCCCGCTGACCTGCGCCCCAACTTCAGCGCCTTTGTGCGTGAACTGGCGACCTTGCTGCACAGCCAGCAGAAATTGCTCGGCGTGGTGGTTCCGGCAGCGGAAAATGTGGCAGGCGCCTGGGAAACCGGCGCGTATGACTGGCAGGCGTTAGGCGCGGCGGTAGATTATCTCCAGATTGATCTGACGCTTGACCCCGCAAGCTATGCGCCCGGTAGTGATCGCCCGGTAGAAGCCATGCTGCGCTGGGCGGTAGGCGAGGTCAGTCGCTACAAGCTGCTGCTGGGGCTTTCGGCGCTTTCGGTACGGGAGTCGAACGGCACATTTACCTCAATTGGGTATGACGAGGCGCTCTCGGCGCTGGGCGATGTCACAATCTCGGTTGAGACGAGCGACGCCGGCACAGTGAATCCCGGCACGGCGATTGTCGCCTCGCTGGATGGGTTTTCCGCCGTTTCCGGCCAGGATACCCTGGTCGAGACGCCCTTTGTAGATTACGTGAACACGGACGGCTCTCAGGTCGCCCGTATGTGGCTGACCACCGCCGATGCGCTGCGTTTCCGTATGAACCGGACCCTGCCGTTTGGGTTAGGGGGTGTCGCTTTTGAAGACCTGCTGGCGCAAGGGGTGGTAGGTGATGTCTACCAATCCATCCTTAACTACAAGCTCCAGCTTCCTGCCGCCGCGACGCCGGTTGAACTGGCGCTGCGCTGGCGGATTGAAGGCGTGAACGGCGTAATTGGCGAGGTCAATACATCGCTGGGTGAAGAGCTGGCCGTGACGATTGAAGCACCGGACGGCAACTATGCGGTGAACGTAGTGGTGGTAGGCGCTAACGGGGAAAGCCCGCGCAGTGGGGCAGCAGTGGCGCTCTTCGCGCCGACAGCCACGCCTACGCCACTGCCGACAGCCACACCCACGCCGATTCCGACAGCCACACCGACTCTCGCGCCGGTGGTTCCCACCGTAGCGCCAATTAGCTCTGCGCCGGTTTCAGCGCCAGGAGCGGGCAGTATTGCAGCCGGCAGCTTTGAGTACGGCGGGCATGTCACCAATACCGCCAGTGACCGGGCGACTAACGCTATGCGCGGCGCGGGTATGAACTGGATGAAGATTCAGATACGTTATACGGCGGGGATGTCTCCTGATGTCGCCAGCGCCGATATTCAGAATGCCCATTCACGCGGCTTCAAAGTGCTGCTGGCGATCCCCGGCGTGCCGAGCGAGTTGGCAGCGGGCGGCCAGGGCTATATCGGGCAGTATACATCCTTCCTGGGAGGCGTGGCCGGTTACGGGCCGGACGCTATCGAAGTGTGGAACGAGCCGAACCTGGATCGTGAATGGCCGACTGGTCAGATCAGCGGAGCGGCCTTCGCTGACCTGCTGCGTCAGTCCTACCAGGCGATCAAGGGGGCGAATGGCGGCGTAATGGTTATCAGCGGCGCGCCCGCACCCACCGGGGCTGAAGGCGCGTTTCCCGGCCAGGTCGTTAATGATGATCGCTTTGTGCGTGACATGGTGAATGCCGGGGCGCTGCAATACGTGGACTGTGTTGGGGCGCACTATAACGAAGGTATCGTCTCACCGCGTCAGACCAGCGGCGACCCGCGTGATAACTACTACACGCGCTATTTCCAGACACAGTTGGATACCTATTGGAATATCATCGGCGGACAGAAGCCTATCTGCTTCACTGAATTGGGCTTCCTTTCGCCGGAGGGCTTCCCGCCATTGCCGGACTTCTTCGCCTGGGCGCAGAGTGTATCTGTCGCGCAGCAGGCCGCCTGGTTAGCGGAAGCGGCGGCGCTGTCCTCGCAGAGCGGCAAAGTCCGGTTGATGATTGTATGGAACGTGGACTTCACACAATACGGGTCTGACCCGCAGGCCGGTTACGCCATGATCCGCCCGGACGGCACCTGCCCGGCGTGTAACGCGCTGGCGAACGCCCGGTAGAATATACAGGGCGATTGCATCAAAACGGAGATTCGGTGTGTTTTTTGCAATCGCTTTAACCCCCTCTAAATCTCCCCCGCAAGCAGGGGAGACTTGTCCCCGTTTACAGCGACTGAGACGGGGACGCATGTCCCCTCTAAGGAGGGTTGGAGAGGGGTTGCTCCCTCGCTCGGTAACCGAAAAAAACCGGGATGGGGAAGGTCAAACCAACGATTAAGAGATGAGAACGAGACTGTATGACGACACAATCTATGCCATCTAATAGCCGCAGGCAAGTCCGTAATTTTGTCATCATCTGGGTTGTGGTGACACTCATTATGGGGGCGTGTACATTCATCGCCATCTATACCGCTTACGGCGCGCTGAATGACCGGGCGCAGCAGGTCAATGTGCTGCCGCCCACCGTGACAGATTCTCAGGCGGCGGTTGTGAATGCAACGCCTATCCCGACCCGCCAGATCGTCAACCCGCCCACGAATACCCCGCCGCCGACCCCTGCGGCAGTTGCCCAGGCCGCGACGGCAGTGGACGCTGCCACCGCAACGGACGCGCCGCCGCCGACTCCTGCGCCAACCCTCCTGCCGGTCAATGATAAGCTCTATCAGGTGGGGATTCAGGTGCAGGTCAGCCCGGATTTTAACCCGGACAATCAGGACTTGTGGATGGGTGCGGTAGCCGACCAGTTGCACATGAAATGGATCAAGCAGCAGGTACGCTGGGAAGACATTGAGCGCGAACGTGGCAATTATGACTGGGGGCAGTTGGATTTTGCGCTCCCGATTGCTGCTGAACGTGGTATTCACGTCATGCTGTCGATTGTGACCGCGCCGCAATGGGCGCGCGAGCCGGGCGTGGACACCAGCAAGCATGGCCCCCCGGCCAACCCGCAGGATTACGCTACTTTTGTGAGCGAAATCCTCAAACGGTATCCCGGCATGGTTCACGCCGTTGAAGTGTGGAACGAGATGAACCTGGATCGAGAGTGGACTTCCGTCAACGGGCTGAATGCCAATGACTATGTCACGCTGCTGCGGACGACCTATCAGGCTGTAAAAGCCGTAGACCCCGGCGTGATCGTTATCAGCGGGGCGCTCTCGCCAACGGGCGGCTGGACAGAGCCGGATGGCCGGGTAAGCGCGATTGACGACTTCAGCTACCTGGATGGGCTGATCGCTGGCGGGATGCTGAATTACGCTGACTGCGTGGGCGCGCATCACAACGGCATCAACATGAATCCCAATGAAACCTGGGACGCCGTGACCAACGACCCGACGGCCTCTTTCCGGGGGCCATTCGATAACAAACACCATAGCTGGAGCTTCCGCAGCACACTGCAAACCTACGCCAACAAAATTCAGGTGGCGGGCAGCGATCTCCGCTTGTGCGTAACTGAGTTCGGCTGGGCTTCCACCGAAGACCTGGATGGCACACCGCCCGGTTTCGAGTTCGCCAACGATAATACGCTGGAAGAGCAGAAGCAGTGGACGATTGACGCGGTGAACAATATGGAGCAGTGGGGCATCGTCTGGTTAGCCTTCCTGTGGAATCTCAACTACGGCCCGCAGGCCGGTTGGGACCCGAATAACGACAATGTGCCATACTCCATTATCGGTAAGGACTGGCAGTTCCGCCCGGTATACGACGCCATCGGTCAGTGGCAGCTCGACTACCAGGCGCGTACCGGTCAGTAAAGGCGGCTGCGGAAAATGTCGAGACGAATCAAGGTTAGCGCGGCGCTGCTGGCGCTGACCTTGTTTTTTATCCTGATTATCGCCATCACTCGCCCGCCGGATGACCCTTTCCGAGGGGATGCAGTAACAGACCCGCCGTTTGCCTCGCTCACCTATGGCGTACATACTGCCCTGTGGTGGGATAAAACCTGGGCCGCGATTCACCTGGATTGGGTGCGGCTGATGGTATTCAGCCATGTCAAACAGATTTTCCCCTGGGAGGCATTGGAGCCGCGTCCTGGTGAGTGGGATTTCAGCCGGGCGGATGAAATCGTAGGGGAAGTCGAGCGGCGTGGCTTGAAGCTGGTGATCCGCCTGACTGATTCTCCGGTCTGGTCGCATCCCAGCGTGGCGGGGGATAAAGAACTGACCTATATTGATGCGCCGCCCGATAATCTGGATGACTTCGGGAATTACTGCGGCACGCTGGCCGGACGTTATGCCGGGCGTATCGCCGCTTATGAGGTGTGGAACGAGCCGAACCTGGCACGCGAGTGGGGCGGGCGTCCGCCGGATGCTGCGGCCTATGTCGAACTGCTCAGGGTATGCAGCGCCGCCATACGTGTCGCCGACCCGGAGGCAATCATCATTTCCGCCGGTTTAGCGCCTACTGGCACCTATACTGCCGAGGCTACACCGGATGACATCTACTTCCAGGCCATGTATGACGCTGGTTTTCAGCATTATGTAGATGTTGTCGGGCTGCACGCGCCGGGATACGCCGCGCCGCACATTGGCCCGGATGAGGCTGAGGCCAGCGGCAGTCAGCGATTCTTCAGCTTCCGCCGGGTGGAAGACCTGCGGGAAATCATGGTCAAAAATGGCGATGCGGCCCATCAGGTGGCTATACTGGAATTTGGCTGGACAACCGATATTGAGGGGAATAACCCCGATTATGCCTGGTACGCGGTTGACGAGGCGACCCAGGCCCAGTACATGGTCGAGGCTTACCAGTACGCCGCCGACCACTGGCGTCCCTGGGTAGGGTTGATGAGTGTGATTTACATTGCTGACCCGGCCTGGACACCCGATGACGAGGAATACTGGTGGGGCATCACCACCGCCGAGGGGCGGGTGCGCCCGGCGTACATCGAACTGGCAAATATGGCAAAGTACTGCGGGAGCCGGGTGATTCCTGCCCGCGCCCCCGATAGCCCGGAGGCATTAGGTCTTGTCACAGTCACTCCTTGCGATTAGCTACTTTTTCCACCTGATTGCCACCGTTGTGTGGATTGGCGGGCTGGTCATCATGACCGTGCTGGTATGGCCGGAAGCCGGGCGTGTCCTGGCCGAAAGCCCGGCGCTGCTGACTTTTCTAACACGGCTGCGTAAACGCTTCATGCCGCTGACGAACTTCAGCCTTGTTCTGCTGATTGTAACAGGACTCATACAGATGACTGGTGACCCAAATTATGACGGCGTGTTACAATTCAACAATGACTGGAGCCGGGTGATTCTGCTCAAGCATATCGCCATTGCCGGGATGCTTGTATGCGGCGCAGTGCTGCAATTCGGCGTGAACCCGGCGCTGGAACGGGCGACACTTCTGGCGGAACGTGGTAAGAGCGACCCGGCGGAGTGGGCGCGGTTGCGGCGCAGTGAGGTGCGCCTGACCTGGGCGAACGTCTTGCTGGGGGTGCTGGTGCTGGCGTTTACGGCCTGGGCGACAGCGATTTAACCAGGGGGGATATGTTGTCAAGTCGAGTGGGATTTGCGGTGGCGGCGCTGCTGCTGCTGCTGGCGGCAGGGCTGCGGTTGTGGCAGATCACAACACTGCCTGAAGGGCTGCATCAGGAAGAGATCAACGACCTGCTGATTACCGAGGCGGCGCGGCAGGGGCGTATTGAAGTGTTATACGACCCGACTCGCCTGGGGATTGACGCTACGCCGCGTGAGGGGTTGTATCCGGTTATCCTGGCCGCCGTCACCAGTCTGACTGGCAGCAGTGGTATTCTTGGCTCACACCTTCTTTCGGTGTGGGTGAACCTGCTTGCGCTGGCAATGGTCTACGCCCTGGTGTCCCGCCTGTATTCGCCGCTGGCGGGGGTGGCGGCGCTAGGATTGCTCACCGTAAATATGTGGCATATTCTGGGTGGGCGGGAAATTTCTCGTGAGGCACTGCTTCCCGCCCTGGTGACAGCGGTGATGCTCATGCTGGCACGGGGGCTATCACTCTACCGCGAATACCATGCCCGCCTGCCACTGACCACGCCTTTCGCCGCCCTGGGATTGCTGCTCGGCCTGGGGTTCTACATTCATCCCACACACTTCATGATCGTGCTGGCGAGTATGGTCCTTATCGCCTACATGATACTGGCACGCAAGCCCGTGCCACACCGTAATTATCTCACATTTTCCTTGCTCATCATGATTATTGTCGCCATGCCCTACGTCATCTCCAGTCTGAGATTGCCGGAATTAGCCGGATCGGGCCGGGTTTTCGAGGGGTATCAGGCGGCGCAAACACCCCCGCTCGAAGCGTTGGTGCGCGGGCTGAACGGAATCCTGTTCCGGGGCGATACAAGCCCGGTGCGAAATTTGCCAGGACGCCCGCTGCTTGATCTGGTGAGCGGCCTGATTTTACTGACCGGTATCCTGGTGGCGCTGCGGGATTGGCGCAAACCGCGCCACCTGCTGCCTTTGCTTATGCTGACCGCTCTCCTGCTGCCCGCATTCCTCAAGGCTGATAATCCGAATTTCCAGGGTTATCTGGCACTTCTGCCCGTGCTGGCGTTATTTTTCGGATTGGGCTTGAGTACGCTGGTGGTCAGTTTCCGCAAGAATGGGCTGCGCCTGGTATGGCTGGCGCTGCTGGCCGGTGCGGTGTTCAACCTGGTCTGGACAGGGCGCGACCTTTTTACTGTCTGGCCGGAGCTGGAAGCTGTGCAAACAGCTTACCACACCCGTATTGGGCAGATCGCCCATTACCTTGACCAGACCGCCGGCGACGTACCAACAGTCGTTTGTGTGCCGGGTCTGCGTGAACCGGAAACCGGGGCGATGCCTGACAATCTTGTATTGCTGTATCTGATGCTCAATCGCCAGAATATCCCCTTCCGGTTTGCCGATTGCGGCACAGGGTTGGTATTTGCTGGTGGTGGCGCGGGTGAGCAAGTGATCTTCCTGGAGCCGGACGCCCTGGATAAAGTGCATCCTTACCTGCAAACCTGGCTGGCCCAGGGTGAAATCATCAACCAGCCCGGCATCCCCAGAGATGCTGTTGTGCGTCTCAATGTTGAACAGGTACTGGCTGACCGGGTAGGGGCATTCACGACCACCGCGCCCGCCCAATTTGCGCCGGAGGTAGCCGGTGACGACTCGATGGTACTGCCTCCGGTTGCCTTTGGCGGTAATGTTGCTTTCTTGGGTTATGAACTGTTGGAAAAAGGCGCTTATCCGCCCGGTGGCATCGTTACCGCAGTGACATATTGGCGGGTGGATGGTGAAACGCCGCCGGATTTACAGTTTTTTACGCATATTCTGGCTGATCCTGGGGCTGCGCCTGTGGCCCAGACGGATACGGTGAGTGTGTCCGTCCCCAGCCTGCAAGACCGGGATGTGTTCATTCAGGTCACCTTTATCCCGCTGCCTGAATCGCTGCCGGCAGGTGAGTACCGCGTCTCGATTGGCGCATACCAGACCGGTGGAGAGGGACGAATGCCGGTTCTGCAGGACGGCCAGCCCAGAGGAGACCGTCTGTTCCTGGGCAGTATTCAAGTGGCACAGGAACAGGATAGCTAATGTTTGAAATCGTCTTTCTTGGTACGTCGGCATCGGCCCCTTCAATTCATCGGGGGCTGCCTGCCCAGGTGGTGCTGGCAGGGGAACATCGCTTCCTGGTGGATTGCGGCGAAGGCACGCAGCGCCAGATTCTCCGCAGCGGTGTGGGTTTCAAACGGCTGAGTAACATCCTGCTCACGCACGCCCACCTTGACCATATTTTAGGGTTGGGCGGCCTGATTTCCACCTTCACCCGTTGGGAGAATATTGATTCGCTGGCATTATGGGGCGGCAAAGCGACGATCAGCCGGGTGCAGGCGCTTTTATTTGGCGTGGTGCTGGATTACGAACGTCTGGAAGTTGACATAAAGTTTTATGAACTCAAGCCGGGTCGCATGTTATCCGGCAAGGACTTCACGGTGAGTGCCTTCCCGGTTACGCACCGGGGGCCGGGCAATTTCGGGTTCGTCTTTCAGGAAAACAACCGCCGTCCATTCCTGGTGGAAAAGGCCGAAGCGCTGGGTGTTCCAGTCGGGCCGGATCGTGGGCGGTTGGTGAAGGGCGAGGCGATCACTTTGCCGGATGGCCGCCTGATTACGCCGGACATGGTGCTGGGTGATGAAATCCAGGGTGTGAAACTGGTACATATCGGCGACATAGGCCGGGTTGATGATGTGCGTGATGTGGTGGCGGATGCCGATGCGCTGGTGATGGAAGCAACCTTTCTGGATGCCGACGCGGAGGCTGCTGCCCACTTCGGCCATGTGACCGCCCGGCAGGCGGCGACACTGGCGCGTGAAACCGGGGTCAAAACGCTGATTCTGACGCATATTTCTCGCCGCTACCGGGAGCGTGATATCAAAGCCGAAGCACGGTCAGTCTTTCCCAATACGTATGTCGCGCGCGACCTGGAACATTACATTATCCGGCGCGGCAGGCCGGTAGAACGCAAACGCACCTATCAGTCTGAAGAACCGGGCGAAGCCGACACCGAACATGACATGGAGGAATAATCTGCTTTTACCGGAAATTGTCCGTGAGCAGATTTGACCCGTTGTGGCAGAACCAGTATCCCCTTCACGTTATCATGACTCAGATTCAGGTTTGAGCGTCGCCAGGCGATGCGATCCCCAGGCCGGTTTTTGGGCGATTCTCATTCAACCGGACTGTCTGAGATACCCTGAATTCCTCTCGTCCAGATAATACCGCTTGCCCTCAATTGAACCTATCCAGTGACCAGTGACGAATGCCGCACAATACGCTACAATAAATTTCGTTTCGGGCGGCAATAGAGGAATAACAGGCGATGGCATTGAAGATTTATAATGTGCTGGGACGCGAAAAACAGGATTTCACACCGTTATACGAAGGCCGGGTGAATATCTACGTTTGCGGCCCTACCGTGCAGGACTATTCCCACATCGGCCATGCGAAAACCTATGTGGCCTTTGATGTTGTGACGCGCTACCTGCGCTACAGCGGCTATGATGTGCTGTATGTGCAGAATATCACCGATGTCGGTCATCTGCTTGAAAGCGGTGAAGACCGGATTTTGAAGAAGGCCTCACAGCTTCAGGCCAGGCCGATGCAGATTGTCGAGCATTATACCCGCAACTACTTCGACGATATGGACGCTCTGGGTGTCGTCCGCCCGGATATTTCTCCACGTGCCAGCGCACATATCCCCGAACAGATCAAGATGATTGAAACCCTGCTGGAAAAAGAGAACGCCTATGTATCCAACGGCAGCGTGTACTTTGATGTGACCAGCGCGCCGGAATATGGCAAACTCTCGAACCGTAAGATCGAGTCTCAGGAAGCCGGTTCACGGGAAGCGGTGCGCGATGAAAAGCACAACCCGGAGGATTTTGCGCTGTGGAAGAAGGCCGAGCCGGAGCACATTCTGCGCTGGGAGAGTCCCTGGGGTGAAGGCTTCCCTGGTTGGCATATTGAATGCTCTGCGATGGCGAAAAAATACCTGGGGCCGACGTTCGATATTCACGGCGGCGGGGTAGACAACATCTTCCCACATAACGAGTCCGAGATTGTCCAGAGTGAATGCGCCAACGATGCCGACTTCGCCCGCTACTGGATGCTGGTCGGAAGCCTGACGGTGGACGGCATCAAGATGTCGAAGAGTCTGGGTAACTTCGTCACCATCAAGGATGCGCTGAAAACGTACCGCCCCGAAGTGATCCGTATGTTCATGTTAAGCGCCCACTATGCCAGCCCGGTAGATTATAGTGAGGACGGCCTGCGCGGTTCGGTGGGCGGCTGGGAACGGTTGTATGGCGCGGCGCGGTTGGCGCGGCAGATGATGAACAGTGCGCCTGCCAGTGATGACGGCAACGGTTTCCTGGCGCGACTGGAACAGGCGAAGGCCGACTTCAGCGCAGTGATGGACGATGACTTCAACACACCGAAAGCAATCGCCGTACTGCAAGACCTTACCCGTGATGTGAACACGCTCCTCAACAGCGGGGCAGGGGTAGGCAAGCCGGTTCTTGAGGCAATCAATGCCACCTACAACACCCTGGGAGGGGATGTGCTGGGGATTATCCCGGCGGCAGAAAGCGCCAGCAGTGACGGTCAGCGCGAAGCCGGGCTGATTGAACTGCTGGTGAATTTGCGGGCATCGGCGCGCAAGGGCAAGGATTTTGCGACCAGCGACCGTATCCGCGATGAACTTTTAAGCCTGGGCGTGGTGCTGGAAGACCGCCCTGATGGGACCGTGTGGCGGGTGAACTGACATGACCGAATTTGTCTACGGCCATTGGGCTGTGTTCGAAAGTTTACGTGCCGGGCGGCGGCGGGTAGATCATCTTCTGGTCGCTGAGGCTGCCGAAGAGAAGGGGATGCTCAAGGACATTCTGGCCGAGGCTCGCAAGCGCGGCGTGAAAATTCAACGTTCACCGCGCCGTATTCTGGATGATATGGCGGGCGGCGCGAATCACCAGAGCGTGGTCGCGCGAGTTGGCAATTACCCGTATGCCGATGTCGAGGATGCGCTATCATTGGCAGGGGAACGTGGGGAAAAACCCTTCCTGCTCATCCTCGACCTCCTCAAAGATCCGCAGAATGTGGGCGTGCTGCTGCGGGTGGCCGAAGCGGTTGGTGTGCATGGTGTCATCATTCAGGAACGACGGAGCGTAGGCGTGACACCGGCTGTCGTGAATGCTTCATCCGGCGCGGTGGAATACCTGAATGTGATCCAGGTGAGTAATCTGGTCAACACCATGAAGCTGCTCAAAGAGCAGAATATCTGGATGATTGGCTTCGAGGCCGGCCCGGAAGTGCCGCCGGTTGACCGCACTGATCTGGATATTGCAGTTGCGATTGTGTTAGGGAGCGAAGGCGAGGGGATGCGCCGTCTGGTGCGCGATACTTGTGATATGACACTGACGCTGCCGATGCGCGGGCATGTTGCCAGCCTGAACGTGGCGACTGCCGGTTCGATTGCTCTGTATACCGCCTGGCAGGCGCGCGGTTGGCAGGGTTGGAAGGGATAACACTTTTCAGTTCCTGGCAGCATCTGTGCCGGAAACAGCCCAATCGAAAAGTGCAGCACGTGAAAAGACAAAAACGTTAAAGTATTCTTTTTTTATACCCGGTATGGGCGGAATACGCGCTGTGCCGGGTACAAACCCGACTGAGGTAAACACCATGATAAATGACATCCTGAACGAAACGAAACACAAAATGAAAGCCAGTTTGTCGGTGTTTGAGGAAGACCTGCATGGCATTCGCAGTGGGCGTGCCAGCACGGCGCTGGTGGATCGCCTGGTCGTCACTTACTATGACCAGGAGACGGAACTGCGCCAGCTTGCTAATATTTCGACCCCGGAAGCGCTGCAAATCCTCATCCGCCCCTATGACAAAACGGCAGTGCAGGCCATTGAGCGGGCAATTCACGCGGCAAATATAGGTGTGAATCCCAATATTGATGGCGATGTCATCCGGCTGAATATGCCGCCGCTGACGAAAGAGCGCCGGCAGGAATTGGTGAAGTTCCTGCATAAGCGTCTTGAAGAAGGGCGGGTCACAATCCGCAACATCCGGCGCGGCGCTAATGATGACCTGAAAGAGTTCGAGCGCGAAAAGCTGATCTCCGAAGATGAACAGGAGCGGGGTGAGGCTGAGGTGCAAAAGCTCACCGACGAGTATATTGCCAAGCTCGAAGAATTGGGCAAAGCCAAAGAACAGGAAATCCTGGAGGTTTAGCCCGGTTTTAGCAGGGACAAGGGACCTATTGTAGGGGCATGATCTATCGTGCTCCTGCCCAGGACACAGACTGTCTTGCTGGATGAAGCTGCAAATCTGTCCCTTTGCTCTTTTTTCGCCCATGCCGGTATCGAGTTGCATATTGCCAGGCGCACGATGAATCGCATCCTACGGTATCTGATCCCGCTGCTGTTCCTGCTCACCGCTTGTGAGCAGGAAGGTGCTGCGCCGCCCACAATGGTTGATCTGGCCGCGCAGCCCAAACAGCTTGCCACCGTGTATATCTCCCCCACGCCGAATGAAATCCAGCGGCAGGCTACCCAGGCCGCCGTTCCCCCGCCAGTAACGCCCGTTCCTGAAGTGCCTGTCGTCGCGCCAACTGCCTATATCGGGGTGTTCCTGGGGGAGGCGGTGGATGAGAACGAAAGGCCGGTTATCAACCTCCCGAATCCGGTGCAACCAACGGCGCCGGGTGGCGTAGAGCCAAGAAACTGCCTGCTGGTGGCCGACCCGATCTACGGGAATGGCTGGGAGGCGAACCCTACGGTAACGAGTGTGCTGGGCTGTGCGCTGCAACCGACAGTGCCATTCCGGGGCGTGATGCAGGTTTTCGAGCGCGGCGTGATGTACTGGCGGGGTGATACCAATGAAATCTGGGCGATTGCCACCAGCGGTGCGGCTGCCGGGCGCTTCTGGTACGCGGCAAATCTGCCAGAAGGCAGCAACGAGGATTTGACCGCACCGGAAGGTCTGCGCGTGCCGGTGCGCGGCTTCGGTATGATGTGGCGCAGTGTGACGGGTGTGCGCGATTCGCTTGGCTATGCCCGTATTGATGAGCAGGAAATTTCTATGCAGTCGCAGCGTTTTGAAGGGGGCTTATTGCACCTGGACAGCGCCGCTGGGCAGGTGTTCGTCCTGCTGGTGGATGGCCGCGCCTTCGGGCCGTACTGAACAATTACCCCAGAACATGGATTGTCCTGGAGACTAGACTATACTCCCGCAGAGACTCAATTTCCCGGTAATACTGCAACTTCTTTCCCGGATCGTAACCCTCTGCGGAAAGGGACAACACTTCGATTATCACCTTCCAATTAAACAAGGCATCCTGTTTGTCATCGGCCTTTTCTGATTTTCCACAGACAATAGTGATATCCATATATATGTGTAAACAGCCTGTTTTGACACACATATCCGATGGATACACAGGTCACGACTTTCTACGCAGTGCATTTGCCAAAGCCACCGCTGTATTATGAATAAACCATATTGTGACTTTCGTATGTGCCACTCATGGCGAACATTCCACGATGAAGGTACTCATGCTTGAGTTTATTCTAGCGCTCAAGGGTCGGGCACTCTTCCTCAGTTATGGTTGGTGTGAATATCGGGAGCGCCAGCGGTATCAATACATTTGTGCTTTATTGGTTAGTGTCTTAAATGTTTGAATTTGGTTAGAAAATGCAATATACGCAACCAATTAGTTGCATTTAATTGAAAAATGATATAGTATATATGCAACCGAATAGTTGCATATTGGAGCGACAGAATGACAGTACAAGATACGATTGAAAGAGCAGTGGTTTTTCCCGTGTCGCGGGATCGCGTCTGGACGGCAATTACCGACCCAAGCCAGCTGGAGAAGTGGTTTGGCACGAAGGCGGAGTTCAAGCGCCTGGTTGTCGGTGAGCCGATGTTGTTCGGATGGGGGCCAGATGAAATCTATCGTGGGCGGATTGAGGTCGTTGAGCCTATGCATCACTTCGCATATCGTTGGAATTCCGGTAAATCAGATATGGAAACACCCTTCGATGATATGCCGACGACCCTTGTGACATTCCGCTTAGAAGATCTGCCAGAAGGAGCAGGGACCCGTTTGACACTGGTCGAAAGCGGTTTTGCATCGCTGCCGGATAATCTACGCGACAAGCAGTGGCAGGAAAATCGCAGCGGTTGGGATGCGGAGATCGCAGACCTTGCAGCCCATCTTGGGGTCCAGAAAGAGGTTAAATGACTACAAACGATGTGCAGAATGTATTCGTAGCACTGGCTGACCCGGCCCGGCGCAAGATCATCGAAACACTAACGGAGGTCGGTGCTAAGACAGCGACCCAACTCGTACCAGGGTTGGAAATGACCCGACAAGGCGTGACCAAGCACCTCAATATCTTGGCCGATGCTGGATTGGTGACCATCTACCAGCGTGGGCGTGACAAATACTATGTGCTTACACCCGAACCGTTAGAAGAGGCCACTTTGTGGATTAGTGCGATTGCAGCGCGCTGGGATGAACGTCTGGAAGCGTTACGCCAGTTTCTTGAAGATGATAATGAGACGACGGGAGAAACCTAACCATGTATTTTGATCCGCGCATTAACCTGATCAATGAAGAACGCCATAAGGACTTGATCCGCGAAGCCCATCAACACCGATTGGCAAGGATTGCGGCAGGAAGCCAACAATCTCCGTCGCTAGTGAAGGCAGCCTTGACTCACATCGGCAACGCACTGATCTCGGTTGGGAGCAGACTGAAAGAACGCCCGGATATTGTCCAGATGCCCCAGACAGAGTCCGCCACCCTATTTGACTTACGCTGATTCGGTCATAACCTGAACGACTAATGCACCCTCTGGGGTTTCGCCAAATTGAATACCATCAAATACGCATGGAGAAACCCCAACGTTCATCTTTGAAGTACAAAACAAATGCCCGGCCTCCCATACGAAAAGCCGGGCGTTGTATCTGAGAAACCAGTTAGTCATCGCTCGGCAGGGGCATGATATATCACGCACCTACAGGAAAACCCCACATATTTGAATCGTTCTGACAACTGCCCCCTACTTCAAGAAGCCCCGCAGCACCGTCTGCAAGATGCCGCCGTTCTTGTAGTAGTCAATCTCTACCGGGGTATCAATACGGACGATAGCCTGGAAGGTTTTCACTGTGCCATCGGCGGCAGTGGCCTTGACTGTGAGTTCCTGGCCGGGTTGCAGGTCGTCGTTCAGCCCCACAAAGTCGAAGGTTTCCTGCCCGGTCAGTCCCAGCGACTGCCAGGATTCACCCGCCTTGAATTGCAGCGGCAGCACGCCCATCATCACCAGGTTGCTGCGGTGAATGCGCTCGTAGCTGGCCGCGATAACGGCCTTCACGCCCAGCAGCAGTGTGCCTTTGGCCGCCCAGTCCCGGCTGGAACCCATGCCGTAGTCGTTCCCGGCCAGGATAACCAGCGGCGTTTTGTCGGCGGCGTACTTCATAGCCGCGTCGTAGATGGGCATTTCCTCGCCGGTGGGCAGATAGTAGGTGACACCGCCCTCGCTGCCGGGGACCAGCAGATTCCGCAGCCGGATATTGGCGAACGTCCCGCGAGTCATCACCCGGTCATTGCCGCGCCGCGTCCCGTAGGTGTTAAAGTCCAGCGGAGCGACATCATGATCTTCCAGGTACACGCCTGCCGGACTCTTGGTGGCGATGCTGCCCGCCGGGGAGATGTGGTCGGTGGTCACCGAGTCGGCGAACACGGCCATCGCCCGCGCACCCTGGATGGGTTGGATGCCTTCGGCTTCCGGCGAGAGATCAACGAAGAACGGCGGTTCCTGAATATAGGTGCTGTACTCGTTCCAGTCGTACACGTCGCCGCTGGCGCTGGGGATGGCGTTCCAGGCTTCATTGCCGTTGTAGACATTGCCATACTGTTGCTTGAACATCTCCGGCGTCAGGCTGGATTGCACCACGTCCATGACTTCGGCCTGGGTCGGCCAGATATCCTTGAGGAAGACATCGTTGCCGTCCTGATCCTGCCCGATGGGGTCGTTTTGCAGGTCAATATCCACCGTCCCGGCCAGCGCGTAGGCCACGACCAGCGGCGGTGACGCCAGGTAGTTCGCCCGCACCTGGGCATGAATACGCCCGGAGAAGTTGCGGTTACCGCTCAGGACACCAGCAGCGACAATATCACCTTCCGCGATGGCATCCAGCACGCTCTTTGGCAGCGGCCCGCTGTTGCCAATACAGGTCGTGCAGCCATAACCCACCGTGTAAAAACCGATTTGTTCCAGGTAGGGGGTCAGCCCGGCGGCGTTCAGGTATTCGGTGACGACCTTTGAGCCGGGAGCGAGGCTGGTCTTGACATACGGCTTGCGTGTCAGGCCTTTTTCGGCAGCTTTCTTCGCCACCAGCCCGGCGGCCACCATCACTGATGGGTTGCTGGTGTTGGTGCAGCTTGTGATGGCTGCAATCACCACTGAACCGTGCTGAATCTGGGTGCTGTGGCCGTTGTCTTTGACCAGTGCCTTTGTGCCGAGTTTCTCATCGGGGAGCTGGTAGCCCTGCGGGCCAACCGGCGCACGCAGCGCCTTCTGGAATGCGGGTTGCATATCGCGCAGCGTGACACGGTCCTGCGGGCGCATCGGCCCGGCCAGGCTCGGCTCAACAGTACCCAGGTCGAGTTCCAGCGTGTCGTTAAATTCGGGATCAGGTGTGGCGTCGGTGCGGAACAGGCCCTGTTCTTTGCTGTAGCGCTCCACCAGTTGGATGAGCGCCTCATCGCGCCCGGTGCGGCCCAGGAAGCTCAGGGTTTCATCATCCACCGGGAAGAAGCCCATCGTCGCGCCATACTCCGGTGCCATGTTGGCAATCGTCGCCCGATCCGGCAGGGACATGCTGCTCAGGCCGCTGCCGTAGAATTCGACAAATTTGCCGACTACGCCCTTTTTACGGAGCATCTGGGTGACGACCAGCACGAGGTCGGTGGCTGTCGCGCCTTCCGGCAGGCTGCCGGTCATCTTGAAGCCGATGACTTCCGGCATGAGCATGTAGACCGGCTGGCCGAGCATGGCGGCTTCGGCCTCAATCCCGCCCACGCCCCAACCAAGGACGCCCAGGCCGTTAATCATGGTGGTGTGGCTGTCTGTGCCGAGCAGGGTATCCGGCAGCGCGACCTTGCCACCCTCGCCATCGTCAAACAGTTGGACGACTTTCGCCAGGTATTCCAGGTTGACCTGGTGGACAATGCCGGTAGCCGGGGGGACGACTTTGAAGTTATCGAAGGCTTTCTGCCCCCAGTGCAGGAACTCATAGCGTTCGCGGTTGCGGTCAAACTCGATGCTCGAATTGAGGGCGATGGCATCTGAACTGCCGAATACATCCACCTGTACCGAGTGGTCAATCACGAGGTCAACCGGGATAATCGGGTTGATCTTCCTGGGGTCGCCGCCCATCCGCGCCATTGCGCTGCGCAGCGCCGCCAGGTCTACCACCGCCGGAACACCGGTGAAGTCCTGCAAAATCACGCGGGCCGGCTTGAACGGGATTTCTACGGCGTTGGGGTTTTTCGCGTCCCAACTGGCAATATTATTGACGGCTTCTTCATTCACCTGGAAGTTGTCCAGGTTGCGGAGCGCGTTTTCCAGCAGAATTTTGATGCTGAACGGCAGTTTCTCGACATGGCCGACTCCCCGTTCCGCCAGCTTGCTCAGGCGGTAGATGGTGGCGGAGCCGCTGCCGGTGTTGAACGTGCCGCGCGCGCCAAAAGTGTCCAAAATTTTACTCATGTCTTATCCCTTCGCTTGTGGATAACAGGAACGTGATAAATGTATCACCCATAGAAAGTGAGATTGGGTTCAAAAAAGACTTTCGCTTCAAACAATGGGCTTTTAGCCTGAGTTACTGTACACATTATTCTACCGGAATTTTGTGAGCCGGTCAGTAGTGTGTCTGTCGGGGTGTGGTATAAAAGGTTTTTATAGCAGCGTCCCGGCGTGCTAGACACAATTGCCCCAGTTAGCGTACCATAGAGACCATTGTTGCGACAAATACCAGGCAGACACGATGATAAACATGGATTTGATGGCGGTGATTTACGGGCTGCTCTCGGCGGCCTGCTGGGGGGCGGGGGATTTCAGCGGCGGCCTTGCATCCCGGCGCGGCAGTGTGTTCAGTGTGGTTATCGTCTCGCAGGTGATCGGTCTGGTCATCCTGGCGCTGCTGGCGCTGGCGCTCGATAAGGAAATGCTGACTCCCGATCATATCCTGTGGGGCGGGCTGGCCGGGATGTTTGGCGGCGCGGGTTTGCTGGCGCTCTACCGGGGCTTGTCGCAGGGTAACATGAGTGTGGTCGCGCCGGTTGCCGCTGTGGTGACGGTGGCTGTGGCTGTCATCGTGGGGATCGTGATCGAAGGTTTGCCCGGAATTCAGGCGCTCATTGGATTTGCCTTTGCGCTCGGCGCGGTATGGTTCGTCTCGCAAACCAATCACGGGAAAACCCAGTGGGGCGATCTGAAAATGCCAGTCGCCGCCGGATTGGGATTTGGCCTGTTTATGGTGTTCCTGGATCATGCCGGAGCAACTTCGGTCTTATGGCCGCTGGTTGCTGTCCGTGTCGCGTCTATCAGCCTGCTGTTCAGCATCGCCACGATCACCCGGCAGCCCTACATTCCGGGGAAAAGCCAGCTCCCGCTCATTGCGGTAGCGGGCATCCTGGATTCAGGCGGTAATGCCTTTTTCGCGCTGGCAGCCCAGGCCGGGCGGCTGGATATTGCGGCGGTAGTGGCGTCGTTGTATCCCGCCATGACGGTGCTGCTGGCATGGGTGGTTCTGAGAGAGCGCATCAGCCGGCAGCAGTGGCTTGGCGTGGTTTTCGCACTGCTGGCAATTGTGCTGATCGCCGCCGCGTGAGGCAGCCAAACCTATGGACGGCTCATAACGGGCTGCCATGATACATGCCCCATTAAACCGCCTTCGGAGTTGATGCCATAACTCAGGCGGCGGCGGTGGCTGCCATCCGCGTCCATCACATAGACATTATCGCTGTCATCTTTATGATCGAGTGAAATAAAGGCGATCTGACTGCCATCCGGCGACCACTCCGGGGCATAGTCGAAAGTCGAACGATCCGTCAGGCGGCGCTTGTATGTGCCGTCTGCGTGCATCGTCCAGACGCCTTCGTTGGAGACGTACGCAAGAGTCTGGTCATCCGGCGACCATACCGGATCAACCGCCAGATTCGTCACCAGATGGTGCACATTCGTCCCATCGGCGTCCATGACATAGATTCCGGCATTACTTCCGAGGGTGTTGTAAAAGGCAATGTGCTGACCATCGTGCGACCATACCGGACCATAGCCCCAGGCATCCTCCACCAGGAGGTGCAGGTCGGAGCCGTCCGCATTCATGATATAAATGTCATTACCGTAATGGACACCTTGTTGGGTAAATACAATAGAGTTGCCATCCGGCGACCAGGCGGGATACTGCTCAAAGACAGGTTCCTGGGTCAAACGGTGCAGTTCGGCGGTGTCCACGTCCACCACGTAAATGTCATAGTTGAACAGCGGGTTGCGATCCCGGTAGGAGACAAAAGCAATGTGTTGACTATCCGGCGACCAGGCCAGGGAAAGGCTGATACTGGGGCCATCGGTCAGACGGCGTTGATTGCTCCCATCAGCATCCATCACATAAACATTATGGCTGGTGTCTTCATCCATGATGAAAGCGAGTTGGCGGCCATCTGGCGACCACACCGCGCCAAAACTATTCCCGGTATCGAGCAGGCGATGGAGATTTGTACCATCAGCATTCATCACATAAGTCGTATACAGTGATTCATAGTACGCGCTAAAGACGATCAGGCCGTTGCCGGGGGTATCGCCCGCCTGGAAATCCCCGGATGCACCCGCCATACCCGGAGTCATGAAAGCCCATGCCAGCAGCACACTCAAGAAGACGCTGAAAACGGATAGGACTGTTTTTGTTCGTTTGCCATTCATACACGCTAGCCTTTCAAAGGGTATGATCACGAAATTTCTCAGAACCGCGCTGACACTGTGATGACGATGGGCAGTCTCGTTAGCAGATATTGTACTGTATCACTCGTTTTTCGGGAGCAGGTAAGGTGCAGTTGTAGGCTATCCGCAGGCCACCCAGCAGGGAAGCGTATAGGTATACTGGGTATCCGTATCCGTTGTCACCAGGATTTCGACAGGGGCTTCCCAGAAGTTCTTCATATCGCCGTCTTGCAGAATCACCGTCTTGAGTTCCAGCCCGTAAGCTGGATAGATTGCGCGGTGCGTCTGGAAGGTGTCCGGCATCACCCGCGAACGGCCAATCGTTCCCTTTTCCGGCGCGCCCAGCAGCAGCCAGAACTCGGCAAACGGCGTCGGCGTCAGGATGCGAATCAGGTAGACCATGCCGTCCCGTATCTCCACCTCGCCATAGCCCCCGCCACGCCCAAACAAGGGTGGCTGCTGGCCGTTCCAGGCCCAGCGCAGCGTGCCGCTCCCGGTAATCGGCGGCGATGACTCCCGAATCCAGGGATGGTTGGCGAGAATCGCGGCGGCTTCTTCGGCGGTGGTCACGCCAGGGCGCAGGCCAAGCAGACACGGCGCGGGGCAGTCCGCTGAAGGCAGCAGCGCTCCCGGCGCTTCGGTGTCCGGCGGCCCCGAAACAATAGCGATACCCAGGACAGCAAAAACAAATGACAGCAGCAGCGTTCCGCCTGCCAGTATACGAAACATGGTTCAGCTCGACAGTAAACGGTCATATATCCCCATCATAGCAGCGATCCCCACCCGTTGTGGCTGGCAAAGTGCCCGATACTGTCATTAAATTGTCAGGGGAAATGCAGGCTTACCGGAGAACTCCGTCTGTGCAGGGGCATCAGATAAGTGTGCGACCACTCATCAGACCGAATCGCGCCGGATATAAGGGCAAGGTTGTTGGTGTTGGATTGGCGTTTGCATGGGGGAGTCTGATTCGAGTTGTTCGATCAGATAGGTGATCGCCCACTGCCCCATCTCGTAATGGGGGAGCTGCATCGTGGATAGTCCGGGGCGCAGCGCTTCCGCGATGCTGTCCTGGTTGTCAAACCCGACAATCGCCACATCGTCAGGGATGCGCAGTCCCTGCTCTTTCAGGGCATCATAGGTTCCCATCGCTGTCCGGTCTGTCCCGCAGAAAATGGCGGTAGGTGGTTCCGTCAGCCGCATCAACTCGTAGCCGAACTGGTATCCCGAAATGGCATGACCGATGCCTTTGCAGACCAGCGTTTCATCATACGATACGCCATAATCCGCTAACGCCTGCCGGTAACCCGCAAGCCGCCCCTTTGAGGCCGCTGTGCCCGGTTCAGTCGGGTGAATGTTGATGAAAGCCACCCGCCGGTGTCCGGCGTCAAGCAGCGCCTGGGTGGCCTCATAGCCCCCCTGGAATTCATTTGGGACAACGGATGACAACGAACGGTTTTCAATGTAGCAGTTCGCCAGCACCGTTGGCACCTGGGTAATCGATTCGGGGAGTGTCACCGGTTGGTGGTACATTGCGGCATAGATAATGCCTTCGACCTCGCGCTCAACCAGCGTCTTGATCGCCTTTTCAGCGCGGGCCGGGTTATCCCCCATGTCTATCACCAGGAGGATATAGTCCTGATCCCACACGGCATCCTGAGCGCCTTTGATAATGTCGCCGGCGAATGGTGATGTGGCAACTTCATCGGTCAGAAAGCCGATCAGCCGCGAACGCTGCGTCCGCATGTGCCGGGCGGAAAAACTCGGATAGTAGTCCAGTTCTTCCATCGCCTGGAGGACGCGCTGGCGCGTATCTTCCTTCACATAAGGGTGGTTATTCAGCACACGGGAAACAGTTCCAGCCCCTACACCCGCTTTGTCTGCAATATCCTGTAGTGTTGCCCGTTTCGCCATGTGCCGTCCTTTAATGCGATCTCACTCCTTTTTTACCAGTAAACGCCCGTCTTCAGCAATGGTGACTGGCATCGGATCGCTGATTTCGCCCACAAATTCGCCGGATGTGTCGAAGTTCAGGAACGCCATAAAATTCCAACCGCCGTCCGCGCCCTGGATCAGCTTACCAGAATACAGTGTGCCAACCTCATCCCCCACCAGGAAATCATCAGTCAGATAGCGAAACGGCCCATCCGGGCTGTCGCTCACCAGGTAATGCGTCCCGGTCACCGGCGTGATTCCAGTGCGTGCCCGCCGCGCCTGGGAGTGATGACCCGCCGACGTGGAAAACAGCAGGTAATAACGGCCTTGAATGGGAACCAACTGCGGTACTTCCATATCGCCAAACTCGCCCGGCTGTGTCACCGGTTCCTGGATTTTCCACTGATGCAGGTCGGGGGATGTCGCGTGGGCGATGACGCCCCGTCCGTCAGCGGGGCCGTCCTTCACCCGCGCCGTGATATAGGCGTGGAACAGGCCGGTCTTCGGGTCGCGGAAGAGGTACGGATCACGCCAGGCTTCGTCATGCCAGGCGGCAAAATCGAGTTTCTCATACCACTGTGGATCAGCTTCCATCAGCGGTGTGCTGCCGACGCGCTCCCAGTTGAGCAGGTCTTTTGATGTCGCGTACCCGATGCGCTGGATGTAGCCTCGTTCCCGTCGGGTGCTGCCTGTATAGAACAGATACCACAGTCCAGCATGTTTGATGATGCTGCCCGTCCAGGTTGTGAAGTTATCCCATAAGACGGTTTGCCCGGGAGAAATCGCGTCCGGCAAGATCTCCCAGTGGCGCATGTCCTGCGACACCGCGTGACCTACCGAGACATTCCAGTGCCGGAACTGCTCGACTTTGAGTGATTTGTCCGCTTGCAGATAGAAGATGTGGGTTCTGGCGTCATCCCGCGCGAACCAGAAATCCCAGATCCATTTATTTGCCAGTTTTAGCATGAACTAACCCTTTACACCTGTTGAGGCGATACTTTCGATAAATGTCCGCTGCAAAAGCAGGTAGACGATCAACACCGGGATGGTCAAGGTGGATAGATAAGCCATAATCTCACCCCAGGCGATGTCGAGTTGGAAGAAGTATTGCAGCCCCACCATGACCGGGCGATATTCTTCCTGCTGTACCACGATCAGCGGCCACAGGAATTGATTCCACATATCCAGGATACGCAAGATCGTGGCGGTGGCGATGACCGGCCCGGAAATCGGGATGATGATCCGCCAGTAAATCTGGAAGGAATTCGCCCCGTCAATTCGTGCGGCTTCCACGATTTCCTGCGGCAAGTCCTTGAAGAACGAATAAAACAGGAAAATCTGGAAAGCTGATGCGATGAAGGGGATAATCTGGACATGGTGACTGTTGAGCCACCCCTGCGTGATGTAAATACCGTCCAGGCCGATATGCAACCAGGGCAGGGTGTTGACGATCAACAACAGGGGGATAGCGAAGGTCTCAAACGGCACAATAAAAGTTGCCAGGATTACCGAAAATATGGTGTTTTTCGCCCGCCAGCGCAGCAGCGCAAACGAGAAGGCTGCCATCGAATTGACGATCAGGCCAAGAGCGACTGTCGTCGCCGTTACCAGGATCGAATTTCCCACAAATGTCGCCATCGGGACACGGCGGAAGGCATCTTCATAGTTCTGTAAAGAGAGATTCCCCACCGGCAGGAAGGCGCGGAAAGACGAGGTGTCCCGCAGCAGTTGCTCCTCTGGCTTGAGTGACGAGAAGATCATGAACAGAATCGGCAGGACGAAGATCAACGCCACCAGGATCAAGAGCGTGTACTTGCCGGCCAGCGAGAAGGAGAAACCGCCTGGAAGGAATAAACGTGAACGTGTTACAGGTTGTGCCTGGGTCGTCATGCGGTTTTCTCCCGCGTCAGGTAACGCTGAACCAGCGTGATAATCAGGACGAAGAAAAAGAGGACAACCGAAATGGTCGAACCGCCCGCGATGTCCTGTTTTTCATAGCCACGAATGACGGTCTGGAAAACAATGGATTGGGTTGAATCGAGCGGGCCACCGCGCGTCATGGCCTGTATCTGGGCATACAAACTGAAAGCCTGCATGGTGATAACCACCAGTACGAAAACAGAGGTGCTGCGCAGTCCCGGCCAGGTGACAGAGCGGAACTTCTGCCAACGCCCCGCGCCATCAATAGAGGCGGCTTCATAGAGTGTCCCTGGGATGTTCTGCAACCCCGCCAGCCAGATGACCATGTGGAAACCTACGCCCTGCCACACGGACATGATGAGGATTGACCACAGCGCGGTGGAAGGATCGCCCAGCCAGTCATGTGGCTGGAATGCGCCAAACGTAATCGCGCTGAGGATGGTGTTCAGCATTCCGTTCTGGCCGTCGTAGATGAAGCGCCACAGGAACGATACGACGATCAGCGAAGTGACCACCGGCATGAAATATACCGTGCGGAAGATGTTAATCCCTCGCAACTTCTGGTTAATCAGCAAGGCCAGCAGCAGCGCCAGCCCGCCCTGAATGGGCGCGACGAACAGCACAAACAACGTGGTGTTGAACAGGGCTTTCATAAAAAGGACGTCGCTGGCGAGCATATACACCCGTGTTTCCCCGATATTCCAGGAGAACCACTCTCGCAGCCCATCAAGTTCCGGATAGTCCGGGTTGCCGCGTGTGTAGTCGCGCAGGCGCGGGTAAGTCAGGCTGCCGTCTTCATCCAGGATGGGCAGCCCGGTTTCGTCATCCAGGAGCGGATCCAGGGTAAAGGTTCGTACTGTGAGCAGGTTCTCAAAGTTGCGCCAGCCGACAAATTCGGTTGGATTGGGGGAGATGAGGCGCTGGTTGGTGAAGGCGAAGCCAAACGCCATAACAAACGGCAGTATGAGAAACATGAATATGAGTATGATGGCCGGGGCAGCCATCAGCCAGCCGATAATCGCTTCTTTTCGCTGGTAAGTGGGGGCGTGCGCCGGGGCTAAAAGCCGGCTCCAGAGCGGTACTGATTTACGCGCAGTATCAGTTGCCATAAAAACCCCTTAATAGTAATAGTCGTAAATGAAATGGGAGGCTGTGGGCAAGCCGGCGAACCGGTCACCCACAGCCTGATCTAGTTATTGTGCTGATTTATTCGAAACCGTAGCCGCTGTTGTTCTGGATGTCGGCTTCAATCGCGTCTACAGCGGCATCCAGAGCGTCTTGAACGTCCGCGCCGTTGGCGATGTCGGCCAGGGCTTTCTCAAATTCGAGTGCCATGACGACGTAGCCAGGGGTGACAGGACGTACCAATGCCTGCTCGTTGCTGAGTGCGAAGAAGACCTCCAACGGCCCGCCGGGAGCGTAGTTCTCGGTCATGGCTGCCGCGCCGGGGGTCGAGGGAATCAGCCCGATGCCATCGGAGAAGGCCGCCAGGTACTTGTCCTGGAGTGCGAATTCGATGAAGGCATTTGCGCCTTCGGGGTTTTCGCTGTTAGCGGAAACACCGAACTGCCAGGAGGCCGCGCCGATAATGCCGCCTTGGCCGAAGTCGGGGGCGGGCAGGAACAGCATGTCGTCGCCGAACGCATCCAGAGCGCTAACCGCTGCCCAATTGCCGTTCCATTGCAGGGCGTAACGTCCGTCAATGAAGCCGGTGTCACGGTCTGCGCCGTCCTGGGAGGTGCCAGGGGCCAGGCCACGATCAAACAGGCTCTGCCACCACTCACCGAATGCCAGCGCCGCTTCGCCGTTCAGGATGCCTTCGGAAGTCAGGTAGGTGCTGCGGTCAATGATGTCGCCACCGAAGCTCTGCAGGAGAGGCGAGAAGGCATACGGATACCATTCACCCGTCCAGGCCATACCGAGGTCAAAAGCGTATTCAAATTCACCCGTTGCCTGTAGAGTTTCCAGGATGGTGTCGAATTCTTCGCCCGTCCAGGGTTCTTCCAGGGTGGGGATGCGGATGCCATTGGCTTCCAGGACGGAACGGCGTGCATAAATCGCTACCGCTGCGTCCCACAGACCGACTGAGTAAATCTGCCCGTCCCATACACCAATCGTGCCGGGCAGGAAGCCATCCAGCGCGCCTTCGGACAGGTTCAGGGGTTGCAGATAGCCTGCCCATGCCCAGTTCGGCATCACCGGGCCGTCTACGTCAATGATATCGGGCAGGCTGCCGGAAAGCGCTGCCGCGACGATGGATTCGTTGTAGGATTCCTGGGGGAACTCTTCAAGTTCGATTGCCCAGGTACTTTGTGAGGCGTTAAAGTCGTCAATGATCTGGATGATAATGGAGCGTTCAACTTCGTTGCCTGCGCCGTGATACCACAGACTCAGGGCTGTCGGGCCGTCCTGGGCCATGACAGACAGGCCGCTCAGCATGATGCTGGCGACGAACAGAATGAGCATGAAACGTTTCACTGGAAAATCCTCCAAAATAGTGAAATTATTGGGTATGAAAATCTTGGTGTGCTGCGATCCTTGAGTTTGGGCCGATAGGTATCTCCCTTCCTAAGATGATGAAGATGTGGAAACGATTCCACATTGGGGACGAAAAGAACGCGAAGTGGTTTAGTGTGGAAACGATTCCATAATACCCTACTTCAAATTTCCTGTCAAATACCCTCCCAATATGCCACTTGTCAAAAACCTATCGCGCGGCATGAATTTCATAAATTCCCTGATGATCGGATTTGTGTCCCTTGACTTCAAGGGGATAGTCAAGTACCTTGATAGTCAATGAGGTTGATTATCAATGAGGTTGATAAATGTGACCAATGAACCCTGGACAGCCCATGACCTGGCTGAGGAACTGTTAAGAGTCATCCCGTCTCTGGGCAGATTGATGGACCTTTATATCCGTGAGTCTGGTGAAGAAGAGACCACCCACATGCAGGTGCGTGTGTTGTTCCACATCATGGAACACCAGATAACCGCCAGTGACCTGGCAAAAAAACGCCGGGTGAGCCTACAGGCCGCCAGCACCTTCGTGCAGGGATTGGTGGAGCGTGGGTGGGTAGTCCGCATTCCTGATCCCAACGACAGACGACAGTTCCTGCTGCAAGTCACCCCGCAAGGACTGGAACATGCGCAGGCAACCCGCGAACGCATAACCCGCTATCTGGCGCGATTTCTGGAATCGTTGTCTGCCGAAGAAGTCGCCGCCGCAAGAGTCTTTCTGCCATCGCTCTACCGGCTTCTCATGGAGCAAATGGAAACGGGCAGCATGACTCAAGAGAAGCAAGAGTCTATTCTAGAGGAATAAACAGCCCTATGATTCGATTAGCAAGATACCTCAAGCCATTTACCCTGCTGCTCCTGGTCGTCATCGTCCTGTTGTTCGTCCAGGCGATGGCTGATCTCACTCTGCCAGATTATATGGCGCGGATCGTCAACAATGGGGTGCAGCAAAGTGGCGTGGACAGCGCCGTTGCTCAGGCCATCCGCAAGAGCACTATGGACAAACTGATCCTGTTCATGAGCGACGCAGATGCCGCCACCGTACTCAGTCACTATACCCTGGTTGATTCAGATTCAGCCGAATACGATCAATATGTTAGCACCTATCCCACGCTTGCCACCGAGCCGATTTACGTGCTCAACCCGCTTACTGGCGAGGAGTTCGACCAGCTCAGGCCCATTCTGAGCAAGGCTTTCCTGATTGTGGGGGTCATTGAGCAGGCGGTGGCGAACCCCGACCAGGCCGCTGATGGCGGTACGGTGGGCGGATTTGACCTGTCCAGCCTGCCCCAGGGGACTGACCCATTTGCCATGCTCGCTGCCCTTCCGCCTGCGCTGCGTGCGCCCCTGCTCAGCAGCATGAATGAGCGCTTTGACCTGATGGGCGAAAGCATGATTGAGCAGTCCGCAGTTGGCGCGGTGAAAGCCGAATATGCGGCGCTGGGCGTTGATACCACCGCGATGCAGAATAACTACATCATCAGTACCGGATTCGTCATGCTGCTGCTGTCGCTGGTTTCCATTACGGCGACGATCATCGTGAGTTACCTCTCGGCCAGGGCGGCGGCAGGGATGGCGCGAAACCTGCGGCGCGATGTATTCACGCGGGTTGAGAGCTTTTCCAATACCGAGTTCGATAAATTCTCAGTGGCGTCGCTGATTACCCGTTCGACCAATGATGTCACGCAGTTACAGATGCTGGTCGTGATTATGATCCGCATGGTGGTTTATGCGCCCATTCTGGCTGTCGGCGGCATTATCAAAGCAACCAGTACGGACTCTTCAATGTGGTGGACAATCGCGCTGGCGGTTGTCGTCCTGTTGAGCCTGATCGCTACGGTTTTCACCATCGCGCTGCCGAAGTTCAGAATCATTCAGAAGCTCATTGATCGTCTGAACCTCGTCAGCCGTGAGAACCTGACTGGCATGATGGTGGTGCGCGCTTTCAATACCCAGAAATTTGAAGAGGCACGCTTCGACAAAGCCAACCGTGATCTGACAGCGACCAACCTGTTCGTCGCCCGTGTGATGGTTGTCATGATGCCGGCCATGATGTTGATTATGAACGGCGTCAGTGTGCTGATTATCTGGGTAGGGGCGCACCAGGTGGCCGAATCGCAGATGCAGGTCGGCAGTATGATCGCGTTCATGCAATACGCAATCCAGGTCGTGACGGCTTTTCTGATGCTCTCGATCATGTTCATCATTCTGCCACGTGCCTCGGTTTCTGCGGATCGTATCGCTGATGTGCTGGAAATCACCCCGGCCATTCATGACCCGAAGAACCCCAAACGCTTTGAAGCGCCTTTTAAAGGCGTGGTCGAATTTCGTAACGTGTCATTTCGCTATCCCGGTGCGGAGGCGGATGTGCTTCAGGACATCAGCTTCATCGCGCAGCCCGGACAGACCACCGCGTTCATTGGCTCGACTGGTTCCGGTAAGTCCACGCTCATCAACCTGTTGCCGCGATTCTACGATGTTACCCAGGGCGCTGTCCTGCTGGATGGGGTAGACATCCGCGACGTGACGCAGCATGACCTGCGCGACAAAATCGGCTATATCCCGCAGAAGGGCAATCTGTTCTCCGGCACAATTCAGAGCAACCTGCTGTATGCCGATGAAAATGCCGACAATGCCAGGATCATGGATTCGCTGACGATTGCCCAGGCGAGCGACTTTATCAGCGAAATGCCGGAAGGACTGGAGACAGCCGTTTCTCAGGGTGGTACCAGCGTCTCCGGGGGGCAGCGGCAGCGGTTGGCAATTGCCCGCGCCCTGGTCAAGAATCCGCCAATCTACATCTTTGATGACAGTTTTTCAGCGCTGGACTTTAAGACGGATGTGAATCTGCGGAAAGCACTCAAGCAGCACACCGGCGACAGCACCATTCTGATTGTGGCGCAGCGCATCGCGACGATTATGACCGCTGAACAGATTATCGTGCTGGATGAAGGCCGGATTGTCGGCAAAGGCACACACGAGGAATTGATGGACACCTGTGAAACGTATCGTGAAATCGCTCTGTCCCAGTTGAGCATGAAGGAACTAGCCTAATGTTTGGACCAGGAAATCGCTCAAATCAACGTAACCGTCCCGGCATGGGTGGGCCAGGCCACGGCCCGATGGGGATGATGGCGGGCGGAGAAAAAGCCCGCGACTTCAGGGGAACGATGGCGAAACTCATCGAGTACCTGCGCGTTTATCGTCTGGCTATTGTATTCGTGCTGTTTCTGGCGATGGTGTCAACCGTCTTCTCCATTGTGGGACCCAAGATTCTGGGTCAGGCCACGACCAAGCTGTTTGAAGGGGTCATGGGTCAGATCGCCGGCACCGGGCAGGGAATAGACTTTGAATACATCGGCAATATTATGCTGATTATGGTCGGCCTGTACCTGTTTTCGACGTTTTTCAGTTACGCTCAGGGCTGGATTATGTCCGGCATCTCCATGAAGGTAACATACACGTTTCGCAAGGATATTGCCGGAAAAATCAACCGGATGCCGCTGAAGTATTTTGACACCACCAATCACGGTGAAGTGTTGTCACGCATTACGAATGATGTGGATACCGTCAGCCAGACTCTCAACCAGAGTCTGTCGCAGATTGTGACCTCGGCCACTACGCTGATCGGCGTGCTGGTGATGATGCTGTCTATCAGCGTTGTGATGACGGTTATCTCACTGGTCATTCTCCCCGTGTCCTTTATCATCCTGATGCAGGTCATCAAGCGTTCCCAGCGGTACTTCAAGGAACAGCAGGACTACCTGGGGCATGTGAACGGGCATGTTGAGGAAATGTATGGCAGCCACCTGGTGATGAAGGCCTTCAATGGCGAGCAGAAGAGTGTGGAGCAGTTCGATGAATACAACAACATGCTCTATGGCTCAGCCTGGAAATCCCAGTTTATCTCCGGTCTGCTGATGCCTGTTCTGATGTTCGTCGGCAACCTGAACTATGTCGTGGTCTCCATTGTGGGTGGTCTGCTTACGATCAACGGGGCGATCACGGTGGGTGATATTCAGGCCTTCATCCAGTATACCCGGCTGTTCACCCAGCCTATCGCGCAGATTGCGAACGTGATGAATGTCCTCCAGCAGACGGTGGCAGCCGCCGAGCGCGTTTTCGAGTTCCTGGACTACCCGGAAGAGATCGAAGAAACGGCCAACCCGGTCAAGCTGGAAAAGGTGGAAGGCAGGGTCGAATTCAGGAACGTTCACTTTGGCTACAACCCGGATAAGATCATCATCAACGACTTTTCGGCCACGGTGAACCCCGGCCAGAAGATTGCCATTGTCGGGCCAACCGGCGCGGGCAAGACGACGATGGTCAAGCTGCTCATGCGTTTCTACGATGTCAATGATGGCGCCATCCTGGTGGATAACCACGACATTCGTGAGTTCAGCCGGGGCGACTTGCGGACGATCTTCGGTATGGTGCTGCAAGATGCCTGGCTGTATAACGACACCATCATGGAAAATATCCGTTACGGGCGGCTGGACGCGACGGATGAGGAAGTCATCGCGGCGGCGAAGGCGGCTCATGTGGATCACTTTGTCCGCACGCTGCCCGATGGCTACAACATGGTGCTGGACGAAGAGGCTTCGAACGTCTCGCAGGGGCAAAAGCAGTTACTGACGATTGCGCGGGCGATCCTGGCTGATCCGCGTATGCTCATTCTGGATGAGGCGACCAGTTCGGTAGACACCCGTACCGAGATTCTCATCCAGCGGGCGATGGACAATCTGATGCAGAACCGCACGAGCTTCATTATCGCCCATCGTCTCTCCACCATCCGCAACGCCGATATGATCCTGGTGATGAAAGATGGCGACATTGTGGAGCAGGGGAATCATGTTGACCTGCTGGCGCGTAACGGTTTCTACGCCGAACTGTATAACAGCCAGTTTGAGGACACGATGATGAGCGAGGTGGCCTAGTACCCATGATAAGATGAGAATAACAGGTTGCTGTAGGGGAGCGCCGATGTGCGCTCCCGTCGGGCGACCATAGCGGTTCGCCTCTGCAGGACTCGGTTAGTTCTTGGGGGTACGAGGTCATGATGAGAAACCGTAAACAGACCGTGCTTCTGGTGCTGGGCGCGCTGGGCCTGACTTTTGGCTGTGTGTTTATGTGTGGTATGCAGCTTATGCTCTGCCAAACCCCGGTTCTTGATGAATTTTCCGTGCCACCGAGTATCAGCGCACTTGTTGGCGCTACTGACTACACCATCACCGACCTTGTAATGACCTCTCGAAGGCAGGTACAGGAACAACTCAGCTTCCTTGATGAGGCAGATAGCGAGTTTGTGTCCGCATCCTACACGTGCCAGAACGGCGAATGCTCACTGCTCGAAGCCCATGTGAGAGTCTTTGTCCGGCGCAGGATGGGGTGTTACTTGGGCGGTTCCTCATTTTCTCCTGACGACCCATTTGCAAGTACCGTAACCAACTTCAGCTTTGACATGACCCGTGACGAGTTCAGTGCAGTTACCCATCTACGGGACGATCACAGACGCAATCTTGTGTCGTGGGAAGAACTGCCCCTGAGTATTGATGAGATCATGCAAATTGCCTTTGAAGCTGAGGGCGAAGAATATGCGCGTGGACACCCGGAATTCGGTTTGGGAGTCACGTTGTTGGGAGATCGCTGGGCGGTGGCATTTAGCCCTGATGCGACTGCGCCGCCAGATGTCCGGCTTCACATAGATTACAACGGCAAACTGATAGTGGGGTGATGCACCTGCCCGGCGTCGAGTGTGTCATAGAATTGTGCGCCGTTCGGTGCTAAGATGACTGCCGCTAACAGTCCACCACACGGAACATAACGTATGCCAGAGGGTGACATCTCCATCTCCGGGCAGGAAGCCCGCCGCGTAGCCCGCAATGCCGGGGCGATTGCCGCCGCCCGCATCGTCAGCAGCGGTGTGCAGGTCATCTGGCAGCTTGTACTGGTTTCCGCGCTCTCCCCGGAGTCCTTTGGCATCTATGGCACAGTCATTGCCTTCATCCTGATCGGCACGTCCGTCACCAATTTCGGCATGGGCCCCATCGTGATTCGGGATGTCGCCCGTTATCCGCATAAGGCCGGGAAGTACCTCACTGCCACGCTGTTCATGCAGACGGTTCTGGCGCTGCTGGCCTACCTGGGGGTGAACGCCGCTGCGGCGCTGGGAGGATATGGTGAAGCGGTGCGGGTGTTCCTCGCTATCGCTGCCATCAGCCTGATTCTGGATGTGCTGGGCAATATGTGTAATGACCTGCTGCTGGCACAGGAGCGCATGGTCGCCTCGTCTGCCCTGACGATTGCCCACATCGTCGTCATGGTGCTGCTGGCGGGAATCGGGCTGGCGGCGGGGTACGGGCTGTTCGGCGTGTATGCCGGGGCATTGACCGCCAGTTTGCTGCGGGCAGTCGCGGCCTGGGCGCTGGTGCTGCGCGGAGGCACCCGCCCGGTCTGGCCGTTTGACCGGGGAACGGCCTGGCCGCTGCTGGTTAATGGCGCACCGCTGGCGCTGGCTGCCTTCCTTTACCTGGCCTACCAGCAGATTGATAAGCTGCTGACGAATCTTATCCTGGGGGACGCTGACACGGGCTACCTCTCCTTCGCTTTTTTCATCGTGTTCGCCCTGGTCGAATTGCTCAATACCACCGTCCTGACGGCCACATTTCCGTTAATGTCACGGGCGCACGGCGATAGCAACCGGGAATTATTTGGCTTCATCGTGCAGAAACTCGCCTTTTTTACGGTGATTATCGTTCTGCCCATCACGCTCACACTCACGATATTTACCGGGGATGTGATTGGCTGGTTCGCTTTCCTGGAAAAGTACCGGCCTGCCGGAGAGGTGCTGCAAATCCTGGCGTGGTATGCGCTGGCGACGATGCTGGTGGCCGTTTTGAGCCAGGGGCTGACCGTGCAGAACCGGCAGCGGCGCACCCTGGGCATCCGGGCAGTAGGGCTGGCCGTGAATATCACCCTGCTGATTGTCCTGCTGCCAACCCTGGGAGTCCCCGGCGCGGCGGTGTCCTCAGTGTGTGCCGAGACGCTGGCGCTGCTGCTGCTGTTGGTGGCGTTTCGCGCCGAGGGGTGGGATTGGGCACGGCTGACGCCCCGCCTGCTGCGGCTGGCACTGCTGGGTAGCGGTGTCCTGGTATTGATGGTCGTGCTGCGTGGTGTGCATCCAGTGCCTGGTATGGTATTCGGGCTGGCGGCCTACACGGGCGGGATACTCGGCCTGCGGATTCTCGCGCCCGACGATCTCGACCTGCTGTATCGCTTAACGGCGGCGCTGCCCGGCGGGGCATTCATCCATCGCTACTGGAAACGCAATGTGGAGGTGAATTTCTGAGCGTGTCACGTGAAAAGACTATGGTAAAATCAACATAGTTACTGGATTTACCTTGCCATAAATTGAAGTACTGATAAGTGCAAAAGACGAATCGGGTGGTATAGGATGAGCGAAAATATCGTTGAACTGGAGCAGGTGGTAGCGCAGGCGCTAACTCTGTCTCCACTGGATAGAGTACGCCTGATTGAACAGGTTGCGGCAACATTAAAACAACCTCTAAGTGATTTTCCACATAAGCCACGCCGTTCTTTGCTCGGAGTGCTATCATCAGACGGCTCAGCACCATCATCACAGGAGATTGATGACGCACGGCATGAAGCCTGGCGTAATTTCCCACGAGAAGACATATAATGATTACCGCTGTCATCGATACTCATGCCCTGATATGGTACCTATACGATGACGCACGGTTGTCAAATACGGCCCGCCAATTCATGGAGATAACAGCTGATAGTCAGGATCAGATTGCGTTATCTTCTATCACCCTTATCGAAATGGTTTACCTTATCGAAAAAGGAAGAGTCGCGTCCGAAAGTCTGAGCATTATGGCCGGGGAGTTGGATGATCCGAGCGGTTTGTTCATAGAAGTTCCGGTAGACCTCCAGATTGCTCGTACCCTGACCAGGATCGATGGACATCAGATCCCCGATATGCCAGATCGAATCATTGCGGCCACTGCTATCCAGCGCAATGTCCCGGTAATCAGCAGGGACGGGAAGATCAGAATTTCCAACGTTCAGACAATCTGGTAAAGCCAGCGGCGGGAAATCGTAGGCTGGCACACCAGGCGCGCGGTGGTAGAATCGGCATTATGAAATCACGCGCATGGCTTTTTATACTCCTCCTGGTGTTTGTACGGAGCTTCCCGGCAGCCGCCCAGGATGAAATTAACGACCTCCTGGGGCGTGTCAATAACCTGCGGGTTTCTTTAGGTTTACAGGCATACAGCTATAACGGCTCGCTCGCCGCTGCCGCTCAGGATCAGGCGCAGTGGATGGTGGATACTGGCAGCATTTCCCATACGCGGCCTGATGGGTCGAGTCCGCGCAGCCGGGCCGCCGCCGCCGGGTATCCATCAACCTGGGTGAGCGAGAACATCTACGGCGGGTCGAATGCGACGGCCAGCGATGCCTGGGGCTTCTGGATAAATTCGAGCATTCACTATGCCGGGATCACCAGCGCCAACAACAGAGAAATCGGCATCGGCGCGGCGCATGGGGGTTGGGGCGCGGCATACGTGCTGGTATTTGGCAACCCTGGCGGGCAATCTGCCCAACCCCGCAGCAGTGGAAATAACAATGGTGGAAGCACCGTCAACAGCGCTCCGGCAATCCCGGAGCAGCCTGTCTATGTGGTCGGCACCGACGAATACGGCAATATCATGCACGAGATTCAGCCCGGCGACACAATGGGTGACATCGCGCTGATTTACGGCTACACCTGGGACGACATCCCGGCGATTCTGGCGCTCAACAACCTGACCGAAGAAGACTTCCGCAACCTGGAAATTGGGACGATTCTGCTCATCCCGCCGCAGTCCGGCACCTATACGCCAACCCCTGGCGAACCGACAGCGACGGTCACATACGAACTGCCAGCCACCTTTACCAAGACCCCGACTCCCACCATGACACCGGAAGTCAATCCGGTTGACCAGTCAACGAGCAATCCCGGCGACCAGGGCATCCTGCCCACTCTCATGCCGACGCCCACGCCCTATACGCGGGCGATTGTTACGGCCAACGCGCTCCCGGCGGCGGTGGCACTGGCCGCTCCTACTGCCCTGGAAACGCCAACACCGTTCCCCACCGAGCCACTTCCAGCAGAGACAGCCGTTGCCATCGTGGCGACTGCCCCGGTATCCGCCCCCACGCCGTCAGTGATTATCACACCGGAAGGCACGTCACCCTGGTTGATCGCCGGGCTGGTGCTGCAAGTGGGCGTGCTGGCCTACGCGAGTTTTGAGTTCGCCCGGCGCATGAGGCGGCGCTAACCGAACTGTCTATCCCAGCAGCACGTCGCGCAGCGTGCTCTCGTCCACGTTGCCGCCGGAGACAACTACTGCCGTAGGCCGCTTGTCGGGGGGAACAACGCCGCTCATCAGCGCCGCCACACCGACTGCGCCGCCGCCTTCCACCACCCAGCCCTGCTGGAAGATCATCCAGCGCATCGCCTCGGCAATCTGAGCTTCGGATACCAGCACAATGCGGTCTACATAGCGCTGCGCCAGTTCCAGCGTGATCGAACCCGTTTCCACATCCCCGGAGAGCGCCTCGGCCAGTGTTTCCCACACCTGCGGCAGTTCCAACTTGTAGAACACGTTGTACATCGCCGGGGCGGATTCGGCGCAGACGCCAATCACTTCAACAGCCGGGTTATTCGCCTTGATCGCCAGCGCCACGCCAGAAATCAGGCCGCCACCGCTGACCGGCACCAGCACCCGCTCAACACCGGCCAGTGTATCCAGGATTTCCAGCCCGATTGTGCCGGCTCCGGCAATCACTTGCGGATCATTATAGGCCGAAACAAAAGTCGCCCGTGCCGCTTTTTCCAGCCGCCGCCCTTCCGCTTCGGCCTCATCGTAAGTTTCACCAAACAGGACGGCTTCCGCGCCATAGCTCGTCACACGCTTGACTTTGCGCTGGGGGGTATGGGTGGGCATGACGATACGCGCACGCACCCCGGCCAGGTGCGCCGCATACGCCAACGCCCCGGCATGGTTGCCCGATGATGCGGCGACCAACCCTTTCTTGCGTGCCGGTTCGTCCAATGAAAGGACCGCGTTCAGCGCCCCCCGAATCTTGAAAGAATGGGTTAGATTGGTGTTTTCCAGCTTCAGCCAGATCGCTTCACTGATCTCCGGCGCATGTTCCAGGGGGGTCGGGGCGAGGTATTGAATCAGGCGATGCCGGGCCTGGACAATGTTTGAAACATGAATCATCAGATTTTATCCTGTTGCATAACAGCCAAATTGCCTTATAGTGGTTATAATTGAAACGGTTGCGCCCAACAAATTTATGGATGTGCGATGTTTACTCCAAACGACCCTGATATCATACACAATTTATTCCTGAATGACGAAGCGCTCCGCATTCGACAAGATACCCATGACCGTTTCAGTGTTCCACGAATTGATTTTGCCGCCTGGGCCTTGAGTTGCCTACAGTGGCGCGGCGATGAACGGGTGCTGGACGTGGGCTGCGGGCCGGGACGGTGGCATAGTACCCTGCTGCATCAGTATCCCAGCATTGATTATTACGGCCTTGATCTGCATTCTAATATGCTCGTGAACCACCCGGCACAGCCATTACTGACAATTGGGGATGCCCATGACCTCCCTTTTTCAGATCACATGTTTGATGTCGTCATGGCAAATCACATGCTGTTCCACGTGCAGGATATTGATACCACCATTGACGAGTTTCGGCGGGTGCTGAAGCCGGAAGGCGTGCTGATGACCACCACTAACAGCGCCCATAATCTGCCCGAACTCCAGGTACTGATGCGACGGGCGATTACGCTCCTGGCGCCACCAGGGACGCCCCACGTACAGCCCCCGCAACCGGCCAGCACGCGCTTCACCCTGGAAAGTGGCACACAGCAGTTATCCCGCCACTTTTTCGCAGTTGTGCGTCACGACCTGCCCAGCCTGTTCGTTTTTCCTTCCGCTGATCCGATCGTGGATTATCTGGATAGCGCCCGCAGCGTCAATGAGTCGCAGCTTCCGCCCGGCGTGTACTGGAAAGATGTGCTGATGATTGTCCGCGAACAGGCGGATCGCCTGCTGGAACACTTCGGGGAACTGGTGATTAATAAACTCAATGGCGTGTTGATCGCCACTGATAAGGGCGATTTCATCCGCCAATACCTGGAATACCAGTCACATTCGGAAAAATGACACCCTCAGCGGTCAGGTGGGGTGCTGGCTACACAAAAGCCGTGCTGTCGTCATCGGGTTTGGTATGCGGCTCGTGTTCCTGGAACCCATAACGCCCTACCAGCGGGACGAACCTGACCGGAACCATCTGTTCGATCTCCCAGCGGTTATTTTGCCGGGTAACGAGTTCAAGATACTGGTTCTTCTCATCGCCAATCGGTAAGATCATCCGGCCACCATCAGGGCGAAGCTGCGAACGCAGTGGGCCGGGCAGCGCTGGCGCGGCAGCAGTGACGATAATGGCGTCAAAGGGTGCCATATCCGGCAAGCCCTGGCTGCCATCACCCACATGAATTTCCAGGTTCTCATATCCTAACCGGCTGAGGATATTCGCGGCCCGTTCCGCCAGGCGGGGATACCGTTCCAGACTATAGACCTGGGCCGCCAGTTCGCACAGTACCGCTGTCTGATAGCCCGACCCTGTGCCGATTTCCAGCACCCGCTCATGCCCGCTTAAATACAGCAGTTGGGTCATCACGGCGACTATATATGGCTGTGAAATCGTCTGGTCTTCGCCAATCGGCAGGGGCGAATCGCGGTATGCGAGGTGGCTCAGATCTGGGGCAACAAACTCGTGGCGGGGGATCCGGCGCATAGCATCCAGCACACGCGGGTTTTCAATGCCGCGCTCCACCAACTGTTTTTCTACCATTTTTTCGCGCAGTGTGCGAAATTTCTCTTCTTCGGCCACGAATGTACCCAGTTCAGATCATCATGAAAACACAACCCCTAAACTCAGTATATATCAGGAATCGGATTGGCGAAAATCTACAATGATACCGTTTTTAGCCCCTTGACTCTCAAGCTGCTTGAGACCACAAACTAGAGACAAAGGCCTTTTGCATTGGAGTGAACATGTTCAGAATCGGAGATTTTTCCAGACTATGTCGCGTTCCGGTATCCACACTGCGTTACTATGCCGATATCGGCCTGCTGGAGCCGGCGCAGGTGGATCGTTTCACCAGCTACCGTTATTACACGCTCGACCAGTTCCCCCGGCTCAACCGTATTCTGGCTTTCAAAGACCTGGGATTATCGCTTGAGCAGATCAGGCAGTTGCTGGATGAAGATATAGCCGCTTCCGAAATTCGCGGGATGCTCCGGCTCAAGCAGGCGGAAATTCAGCAGCAGTTAGATGCAGAGGCGGCGAGGCTGGCACGGGTCGAAGCGCGTCTTAGGCAAATTGAACAGGAGGGGCAGATGCCACAGCAAGAAGTTGTACTCAAAGCCATTGAACAACAGATGGTGATCGCTATTCGGGAGGTTATTTCCCAGCCAGCAATGGTCGGGGCATTGATCGGGGAGGTATACCAGGCGATGGCGCGCCACAACCTGATCCCAGCCGGGCCGCCTATCGCGCTCTTCCACGACACGGAGTTCAAACCGGAGAATCTAGATGTGGAAGTTGCTTTCCCCGTTGTCAATGCACCCGATACTCTTGCGCTGGGTGATGGACGACCAGCCACTAAACGAGAACTGCCTGCCGTGCCACAGGCCGCGTGTATCATTCATGTTGGTGATTATGACAAGTTTGAAGAAACCTACGCCGTTATCGGACAGTGGATCGCCAGCAGCGGATACACCATCGCCGGGCCATCGCGGGAAATCTATCTGGCACCGCCTGGCGATAATGCCATGACAGAAATCCAGTTCCCGGTAATCAAGGGATAAGATAATAAGCCTGAAACGCAGCGTGGAGGGTGTCTCGTACATCCCCCCACGCTTTTATGCACTTTCCTTTTTCGGCAGCAGCCGTCATACTGGACAGGCATCGGAGAACCGGGACAAACGACAGGAGAGACAGCATGGCCCATGATAATCACCACACCAATGACCCTTTGCGTGACCTGGCGCATTCGACGCTGACGTTTTACGAGCGTTTCGGGTTACAGCCAGATGTGGCGGATATGATTCAGAATTTTCGAGAAGAAGTGGGGGAGTTAGTCGAGGCTGCGCAGGATGGGACGGATAAACAGCATATTGCGGAGGAGGCGGGAGATGTGTTTGTAACGGCTATTGGCGTCTGCTGGGCGTCCGGGGTGGATATTGAACAGCTTGTTGCCCAGGTGTATCGGGTCATCGCTAAGAATGACGCCAAAAACCATGAAACGCACGTTTACACCGATGGGAAAATCCGCCGCCGTAAGTAGAATGCGCAGACCGGCATTCCCGCTGACCGACGCGGCCAGTCGGGATTATTATGCGCCGGAGTTCACCAATGAAATCCCGAATATCATCCCCACAATGAATACGATGAGCGCCAGGATAACGAAACCTTCAACGGATAGGAACATGATGACCTCCCCAGGTATTTTAAGTGATAAAGAGCTACCCTGTGTTATTTTTGAAACGGTTATTGCTATAGTAGCAAAAAATCTGTAAAAGCAGCCCCGTATTTCTAGGGGTTATTGATCTCGCGGTACTATTGTGCTATTCGGTGGGTGTCAGGTCTGGTGCTCCTGGAAATAGTTGCCGTAATACTGCCTGTTTCCACTTGTTTTTCAGGCCACTTCACAGCTAAACCTCCGCTGGCATTATATGCCTTGACACTGCTGCGCTCCATTGTTCTAATCCCCGGCATTGAACATGGGTTAACCGTATGTTTCAGGTGCAACCTCATCATAAGGGACAGCAGCATGACTATACAAACCAAGACATCCTGGTGGAAAGAAAGCGTCGTCTACCAAATCTATCCACGCAGTTTTTATGACAGCAATGGCGACGGCATTGGCGATCTGCGTGGCATCATTCAGAAGCTCGATTATCTCAAGGAATTGGGGGTGGATGTGGTCTGGCTTTCCCCGGTGTATAAATCCCCTAATGACGATAATGGCTACGACATCAGCGACTACCGCGACATCATGGACGAGTTTGGTACGCTGGCCGATTGGGAGGAGCTTTTAGACGGGATGCACCAGCGCGGTATCAAACTGGTGATGGATCTCGTCGTCAACCATACCTCCGACGAACATCCCTGGTTTGTTGAGTCGCGCAAGTCCAAAGATAACCCGTACCGGGACTACTATATCTGGCATCCCGGCAGAGACGACCATGAACCCAACAACTGGGTATCCTATTTCAGTGGGTCGGCCTGGCAGTATGACGAGGTAACCGGCGAATATTACCTGCACCTGTTTTCCAAAAAGCAGCCCGATCTCAACTGGGAAAATCCCAAAGTGCGTGCCGAAATCTACGACATGATGCACTGGTGGTTGCGCAAAGGCATTGATGGATTCCGCATGGATGTCATCAATATGATCTCGAAAACCCCTGGCCTGCCGGATGCTGATGTCACGAGCAGGAACCGTTACCAGTATGGTGGGCAGCACTTCATCTGTGGGCCGCGCTTACTCGAATTCATGGGCGAAATGAAACGGGAAGTCCTGTCGAAGTACGACATTCTCACTGTTGGCGAGACGCCGGATGTAACCACTCAGAATGCCATTGACCTCACAAATGAAACCGATGGTGCGCTCAACATGGTGTTCCAGTTTGAACACATGGATATTGATGCTGCGGCGCCGGGTTCATCTCGTCGCAGTGTGGTGCCCTGGAAGCTCGCTGATCTGAAACGTGTGATGACACGCTGGCAGAAAGATCTCGAAAACCAGGGGTGGAACAGCATTTATCTGTCGAATCACGACCAACCGCGCACCGTATCACGCTTTGGCAATGATAGTACCTACCGGGTTGAATCGGCCAAACTGCTCGCCACCTTCACCCACCTGCAGCAGGGTACGCCCTACATCTACCAGGGCGATGAAATTGGCATGACGAACATCGCGTTTGAGGCGATTGACGACTACCGTGACATCGAAACACTCAATCTCTATCACGAACTGGTAGCGGAACAAGAGATGGACGCGGCGGCTGTACTGGCGATTCTGCACGCAAAGAGCCGCGATAATGCCCGTACTCCGGTACAGTGGGATGACAGCCCACATGCCGGATTCACCACCGGCACGCCCTGGATTAAGGTCAACCCCAACTATCGCGCCATCAATGTGCAGCAAGCCCTGGCGGACCCCGACTCAGTTTTCTACTACTTCCAGAAACTCATCCGGTTACGCAAACAATACCCGATCTTTGTCTATGGTGACTATAATCTCATCCTGGACGATCATCCGCAGATTTATGCCTTTACCCGCACAATGGGGGATGAACAACTGCTCGTAATGCTGAATTTCACGGCGGAAGAGCCGGTGTTTGTGCTGCCAGAGGGGGTCTCCTTCAACCACCAGGAGTTGCTCATCGCCAACTATGCGGCGGACTCTGGCACGAGAGCCAGCGAGGTCAAACTCCGTCCTTACGAGGCACGGGTATACCGGTTGTGGTAGGGTACTGTCAGTAGGTGGTACCGTACAAATGCAAATGTCCTTTATCTGCCCATAAGACATTCAGGGTATTCTGGGATGTTGGGATAACAGGATTAATTGAGCCTGTTTTGTGCAAAGTTACCAAAACATCTGAATATCTCTTTGCTCTGATTTTGCAAACACTACGCTGGTATAGTATAGTCGTATAGGACATTTGTAAGTTAAATGACCCCGCGAAAAGCCAGATATTTAGAAAGGTTCAAGATGAAAAAAGCGTTATTTCTCATTCTCGTATTGGTGTTAGTCGTAGCTGCTCTGCCGGTTGCGGCGCAGGATGATATGATGCCCGCCATTGACTGCTTGACCGACGAAACAGCAACCGTCGTCGTGTCGGTGGGGTCCGTTGGTAAGGACATTGAGTTCGGTCAGCGTGCGGCGGATGAATTCATGGCCGCCTGCCCGAACATCACGGTGCAAATCTACTCACTGCCGGAATCTGCAACCGACATCCTCGGCTACTATCTGCAGCAGTTTGAAGCGCAAAGCTCTGAAATTGACGTGTTCCAGTTTGACGTGATCTGGCCCGGCATCCTCGCTGAACACATGCTGAATATGTATGATTACATCAGTGAAGAAGCCCTGGCGGATTACTTCCCGGCCATCGTCGCCAACAACACGGTTGACGGCAATCTGACGGGTATCCCCTGGTTCAACGATGCGCCGATGCTGTACTATCGCACCGACCTGCTCGAAGAATATGGTGTGGAAGTACCGCAGACGTGGGAAGAACTTGCGGTTGCCGCTCAGACAGTCCAGGATGGCGAACGTGCCAAGGGTAATGCGGACTTCTGGGGCTATGTCTGGCAGGGTAACGCCTACGAAGGTCTGACCTGCGATGGTCTCGAATGGATTTACACCGAAGCGGGCAGCACAATTGTGGACCGCGAAGGCAACATTACGATTAATGACCCGGCAGTGGCGCACGCGCTTGATCGTGCTGCGACCTGGGTTGGCACCATCAGCCCCGAAGGTGTGACTAGCTACCAGGAAGAAGACTCACGCGCCGTCTGGCAGGCGGGCAACGCTGCCTTTATGCGCAATTGGCCGTATGCTTACTCTCTGGGCCAGGGCGAAGACAGCGCAGTTGCCGGTATCTTCAACGTAGCTCTGCTCCCGACGGGTGCGGCTGATCTGCGTGCCGCGACCCAGGGCGGGTGGCAGCTTGGCGTTTCCAAGTACTCTAAGAACCCGACTGCCGCAGCTGCGGTTGCGATTTACTTCAGCAGCCCCTACGTTCAGAAGTACCGCTCGCTGGAAGGGTCATATCTCCCCACCGCGATGTCACTGTACTCCGACGCTGACCTGCTGGCGGCGAACCCGTACTATGCCGAACTGTTCCCGGTGCTTTCCAACACCGTGACCCGTCCGTCAACCGTTACGGGTGTCCTCTACAACCAGGTTTCAACCGCGTTCTTCACCGCTGCTCACAGCGTCCTCGTTGGTGAACAGGACGGCGCGACGGCGATGGAACTGCTGGAACTCGACCTGCAGGATATTCTGGGTCAATAAACAAGTTGCGGGGAGGTAGCCTTTCTGTTGGGGAGGCTACCTCCCTCTTTTTTTATATATTGGGAGTTTATAATCACGGTGATTGGGACAATTTCAAAATCCGAAGAGTTACCTGCCAGTTATAACACGGGGCTTAAGTTCATTGCGCTGCTTTTGTTCGTTATCGCCCTAGGGGCAACCGTGTTTTACGTTCAATCCATTTTCAGCATATCCGAAGTTCAGATGGGACTGAGTGGTGAAAGCAGCCTGATCCTGGTGTTTCTGCATAATGCCGGCATCACCATGCCCTTGTTGGTGCTGGGACTCAGTGTGTGGCTGGTCATCACTGCGTTCCAGATTATCAGAGGAAACCCCGAGGCCGTGCGCTGGGCTTCCGTCATCGTTTTCTGGATGGCAGTGGGCGCGATCATTCTGGGCGTGTTCCTCATCTTCCAACAGTCCGCAGGCAGCGATACGGTAGAAGCTGACCTGGGACGCGGACTGCTTGCCGGAGTACCGTTTATACTGTTAGCAGCAGTGACAGGCGGAGCAAGCTGGTGGCTGTCGCGTAATTCTGTCCTGGTGAATCGCAACCAGACACTCACAGCGCGTAACGCTCGCATGGCCTGGAATTTGCTCATTCCAACCATTGCTATCTTAATTATTGTGGCGGCCCGCCCACTTGAAAAGACTTTCATTGAAAGCCTGACCGATAAGCGTTTTGGCAGTGCCGACCCGGTCAACTTTGTGGGATTATCAAATTATACGCAGCTTCTCGGCTTCCGCTTTGATACGGTTTCCTGCCGCAAGGCGGATGACGGCACCTGTACGCGGGACCCGAACGGATCGCCCCGCTGGGAACTGATTGACCGTGAACTGCTGCGGGAAGGCTATCGTTCAGTCGGCTATCTCCAGCTTGGCAGTGACCAGGCGCTGGTACTGAGCGGGACGGATTCCGATTTCCTGACCGGCATCGGCAATACGCTCTACTTCACATTTTTCTCCGTCACCCTGGAACTGTCGCTAGGGCTGTTTATTGCGATGGTAGTCAACTCAAACTTTGCCGGGCGCGGTTTCATGCGGGCGGTGATGCTCATCCCCTGGGCGATTCCGACGGTTATTTCCGCACGCCTGTGGGAACTCATGCTGCGTGACAATCAGTCGGGCATTATCAACAAAGTGCTGCTGGATTTGCATATTATTGACCAATCGCAGGCGTGGTTGAGCAATTCCGGACTCCAGCTAAACGCATTGATTATGGTGGATGTGTGGAAAACAACACCGTTTATGGCGCTGCTGCTGCTGGCGGGTTTGCAGCTCATTCCGTCTGACCTGTACGAAGCGGCATCAGTGGATGGTGCTAACCGCTGGGTGCAGTTCCGTTCGATTACCCTACCCTTGCTGCGCCCGGTAATCGGCATTGCGCTCATCTTCCGCACGCTCGACGCGCTGCGTGTTTTCGATGTGTTCAATGTGCTGCTGGGGCGTCAAAAGCTCTCGATGGCAACTTACAATTATGAAGTGCTGATCCAGAATCAGCAGGGCGGGTATGCTTCGGCAGTCTCGGTCATCATTTTTGTCCTGATTGCCGTCTTTACGTTTCTGTATGTACGCTCAGTGAGGATTGAAGCCGCATGACCCCCGAAACAAATATCCTGAACAAACTATTAGGACGAGCGGGCTTCTATCTGCTGATTGTGGCGATTGTCCTTTTCTCCTTATTTCCCTTCTACTGGGCGTTGAATTCGTCCTTCAAGGGTGAGCAGGAGCTTTTTGAACCGGCGTCGTATCTGCCGCGCAACTTCACGACGATTAATTACCAGGGCGTGTTCAGCAATGGCAATTTCATGCAGGCGCTGTTCAATTCCGCCTGGGTATCGGCAGCGGTGGTGCTGTTGTCGTTGGTGGTGGGGGCGTTCGCTGCTTATGCATTGGGAAGGCTGCAGTTTCGCGGGCGCACTGCCATGATGTATATCGTGCTTGCCATGACGATGTTCCCGCAGATTTCGATTTTGTCAGGCCTGTTCACGACGGTACGTGAAATCGGGGTATATGGATCGCCCTTATCGCTGATCCTCACGTATCCCATCTTTACGCTGCCCTTTACGGTATGGGTGCTAACCTCGTTCTTTAAAGGTCTGCCGGACGAAATCGAACAGGCGGCGCTGGTAGACGGCGCAACTGGCTTCCAGACCTTCTACATGATTATGCTGCCGTTGACCGCGCCCGCCCTGGTGACAACCGGGCTGCTGGCGTTTATCGCGGCCTGGAATGAATACCTGTATGCCCTGACATTCACCCTGACCAACCGCGCTGCTCAAACCGTGCCGGTGGCAATCGCCCAGTTTAACGGGATGGTTGCCCGACAAGAACCAATTGCCGAGGTCATGGCGGCGGCGATGGTGGTGACACTGCCGCTGATTGTACTGGTGGTCGTGTTCCAGAAGCGTATTGTGGCCGGCCTGACTGCCGGGGCGGTTAAAGGGTGATCCTTTCCAGCGTATCCGGGGAATACTCAGACGATAGTGTGCTAAAGCAAGGGGCTGAATGATGCCCCTGCTTTGTGTTTGAAACAAGGGCATAATCATAACCATTGTGCTGCAATCCTATCGCCGTTTTGAAATCATGCCGCATATTTTTCGTGCTCCCGGCCAGGGGTATTTCTTTCATCAGACAGGCACATTGGTGGCGGGGCGCGCTGGCCGTTTGCCGCAATCGGTTGACAAATCTCATGCTCCTCTCGCTTAGCGTCATTATGTTTTTCGCCTTTCTAATTCTCAGTCTGACCGGATTCGGTCACGCGCTCGTTGCCATGCCGCTCCTTATCCCGCTGATTGGTCTCTCTAATGCCGCTCCACTGGTTGCGCTATGCTCGCTTGTCGGCACGCTGGTGATGCTGGTGCATTACTACCAGCATATCCGTTTGCGTACAGTGTGGCGTTATGCTTTAGCGTCTGCAATCGGGATTCCCCTGGGTGTGTATCTGCTGGATTATATAGACGAGAAAACCGGCATGACGGCCCTGGCCGTTGTGGTAATCGGTTACAGCCTGTACAGCCTGTTGAATCTTCGCTTGCCACATCTTAAAGGCTATATATGGGCCTACACTTTTGGCTTGTTGACCGGCGTGCTGAGCGGGGCTTACAATACGGGTGGGCCGCCAGCGGTGATCTACGCGACCACGAACCGATGGGAGCCGGACGAGTTTCGGGGCAATTTGCGGGGAATTTCGCTGCTCAATAGTGCAATTGTGGTGACAACACATGCGCTCAGCCACAACCTGACTCCCCTGGTATGGGGCTATTTTGTCTATACACTGCCCGCGCTGCTTATTGGTACAGCGGGCGGAATGCTGCTCGCATCGCGCCTTCCCGCACGCGCCTTTCAGAAAATAGTTCTCGTGCTGCTGCTGGTTCTGGGTATCCAACTGCTGCTGTAGTTCATTGTGCGCTCTCCCACGCATTCAGGAGACTGAGGATGACAACACCATTCCCCAAGATCATGAAGGGCGCAGAACCTTACTTCTACCGGGGTGGCTCGCTGGGGGTACTGGTGCTGCATGGCTTTACCGCGTCTCCCGCCGAGCCATACTGGTTAGGAACATACCTGGCCGGGCAGGGTATGACAGTCTATATCCCCCGGATTGCCGGACATGGTACAGACCGGCGCGACCTCGCCCGGTTGCATTGGCACGACTGGTATTTTTCAGCCCTGGATGGCTACCATGTACTGAGCCAGCAGTGTGAGCAGGTCTTTGTAGCGGGGCATTCGATGGGCGGCCTGCTGGCGCTGCTGCTGGCGGCGCAGGTTTCCCTGGCGGGCGTGGCAGTGCTGGCCTCTCCGGTGCAGTTCAATAGTCGCGCGATGGCATCCGCGCATTTGTTGAGATTTGTTGTGCCGTATACTGACCAGAGTGGTGACTCGGCCCTCACTGAGACGATTCGGGCGGAACAGGCGCAGCGCGGCGAACCGGTTATCGGGCGGGTGCGCTATGATATCTGGTCAACAGCGGCTGTCGCGCAGCTCTACGCGCTGGTCAACACAGCCAGAGACAGGCTGCCCCAGGTGACAGCGCCCTTGCTGCTGCTTTACTCTGAGGCGGATACGGTTGTGCCGCTGGCAAACGCCGACATTATCGCCGCCGGAGTCCGCAGCGCGGTTATTGAGCGGCATACAGTCCCCAACAGCGATCATATCCTGATTCAGGATCATGAACGCGACACCGTGTTCCAGTTGGTCAGCGCGTTTATTCAGGCGCAGCAGGGCGGGTGAGTCAGGGGATAAGCGGCACGACCTGGGCATTTGACGCTCGGATGAGATCATCAGGTGTCATGATGATTTCCTGCCCCCACTGCCCGGTACCGACTCCCAACGCCTGCTCTTTGACCAGCGACTCCTCCAGGAAGGTGCGGAATCCCTCTGGTTGCCAGCAGAATGGCGGAATCGAGCCGATGATGTAACCCGTTACCGCCTTGACGGTATCCGGGTCGGCCATCCTGATATTGCGTGAGCCAATCGCCTTTTTCAACAGCCCTGACTTGGCTGACTGGTCGCCGCCAACCATCACCAGCACATTTTCCCCGGTATCCACCACCGTAAATATGAGGGTCTTAATCATCTGCCGCTCGGAAAAGCCGAGGGCGTGCGCCACATTTGCCGCGCCTTTGGGCGTATCGGTAGGAAACTCCATTCGCTGGTAGGGAATCTGACGTTCATCGAGGTAGGTGTGTGCTGGGAGCTGCGACATGCGATTACCCTTTCTCATGAAGGCATGATCTGAAACAATATACCCATATCGGGTCTGTTCAATGAGTCCATTACCCGAAAAGCGGTGCTATTGCGGTTACTAACCGAGTCCTATAATGTGGAAGATTACCCAAACTAACCGAGCTACCCTACCTTATGACCACACTGGCACATCCACAAACACGCCGCGTAGAAACCGGCACTCTTTCTGCGCTGCATTATCACAACTTCCGGTTGTATTTCTTTGGACAAATCATTTCCCTTTCCGGCACCTGGATGCAAGTCATTGCGCAGGGCTGGTTGGTGTTTCATCTGACGCAATCAGAACTCTGGTTGGGTGTTGTGGCATGTGCCGCTGGACTGCCGTCGCTGCTGCTCTCCCCGTTTGCCGGGGTTATCGTAGACCGCTATCCGCGCCGCTCTATCCTGATTATTTCACAGACTGCCCAGATGCTGCTGGCGTTCACATTGGCGGCACTCACTTTTGCCGATGTTGTACAAGCATATCATATCGTTGTGCTGGCATTTCTACTGGGTGTTACGAACGCCATTGATGCCCCGTCGCGCCAATCAATTATTGTTGATCTGGTAGGACACAAAGACCTGAGCAGCGGTATCGCGCTGAACGCTATCATGTTCAACGCCTCGCGCATTGTCGGCCCTGCCATCGCTGGAATCATGCTCAATCAAGTGGGACCGGCATGGTGCTTCGCTTTTAATGGCACCAGTTTCCTGGCAGTTATCGCCATGCTGATTATTATGCGCGTGGAATTTACGCCGCGAACGAACACGCTTTCCCCCCTGCGGCGGCTGCAAGAGGGGTTGCAGTTTTCCCGCCGGCATCCCACGATAGCGCCGCTGCTGCTGCTGGCTGTCACCGCTGCGATTTTCATCTCAAATATTTCGACCATGCTCCCGGCTTTTGCCGATCTGGTGCTGAATTCCCCAGTGGATGGCTTTGCCGCGATGAGTACCGGCCTGGGAGTGGGGGCTTTGGTCGCTGCCGTATCGGTCACACCGCTGGGTCGCCGCTTTGGGCGCGGGCGGGTGGTCATGACGATGAGCGGCTTCGTAACCACTATCGGGCTGATCGTCACCCGTATGACTCAGATTACACCAGCGGTTGGGCTAATGTCGCTCTTCGGCTTCGGTATCATTCTCCAGTTTGTCACGGTGAATACCCTCATCCAGGATCAGGTGCCGGATGAATTCAGGGGGCGGGTGATGAGCCTGTATACCCTGGCATGGTTTGGATTTGCGCCGTTTGGAGCACTGGCCTTAGGCTTCATCGCCGGACTCGTCGGCACAGCCAATGCGATGGCGCTTTTTACACTGGTGGGCGGCAGCATCAGCATGATAATTCTCTGGCGGTCACGAGCAGTTCGCCAATTGTTGTAAGAGACGCCGGGCATCTATACCGTATTTGCAGGAGTCACCGGTATATCCTGGCCCCAACACCTCTAAAGAGTAGCCGCAATATAGGCATTTGATAGGGAAAATGAGCGAAGATTGCCATGAGAGTATAATGGCAATCTTTTGTTGCGTTTGAAAACATCAGCGCATTTTGTTCCAATAAAACACGGCTAAAAAGCGGATCGCCGCTCTTCTTTAACACACCTTGCGTCCAAAATACAGTATCCTTAAACCATAAGGACACAGGCAGCAATAGGCTTGACGTCATATGCAGCAAAAAAAACCTGTAGTTCAAGATTATTACAATACAGCCCAATCGCCCCTATCAAAATTACGCTTAGGAAGACTATGGCAGTGGTTGACTGAGCCGGATGCTTCGATTCAGGATGCAGAAGAGCGCCACAAAGCACAGTATATTGCCGCGATGCTGGTGGTGATCTTGCTCGCCGTAGTGCCTTTCGGCCTGATTCTGGCACGCATGGACCCGATACAGGGTGACATAGAGAACAGACAGGTTATTCTGACCGCCCTCAGCGGCCTGCTTTTCGTCGCCAGTTACCGGTTAAGCCGCACCTCGCATTACCACGCAGCCACGCTGGTAGCCGTTATATCCGGCACCATGAGTATATTGGCGTTGTTCCTTATTCGTGCCGACAGCTTCGAGGCCGATTATTCTTTCCTGATTTTCTTAGTTCCGCCCACCCTGGCCGTGAGTATCGTGATGTCAAGGCGGGCAAGTGCCCTGTTCATGATCTTTTGCTCGCTGGCCTTACTGGTGCTGCCGCAGATCGTTAACCAGGAGATACCCTGGTCATCCCAGCGGCTCGTGCCGTTCATCGCCTATGTCATCACATCGGCCACGATTCTGCTGTATATCTATCATCGCAACCAACTAGAGGCTGAACGACTGGCGGTTCTGTACAGCAGGGATACCAGCCTGCGAGCGTATGCCCTGCTGGAACAGCGCATTGCCGAGCGCACGCATGAACTTTCACAGGCGAACCAGAAACTGCGCGACCAGATACAGGAACGCGAACAGGCGGAGGTAGCTCTAGCCAAAGAGCGCACGTTGCTGCGTACCATTATTGACAGTATTCCCGATATGATTTATGTCAAAAACCTGGATGAGCGCATTATTGTGAGTAACGAGGCGCATCGCCAGTATCTTGATGCCGCTTCATTTAAGGATGTCATCGGCAAAACGAACGCCGACCTGCTCCCGCCAGAGACTGCGGCGCGTTTTCAGGCCGACGATCAGCGCGTTATTCAGTCTGGACAGCCATTCTACGAAGAACATATCAGCACGACGCGAGAAGGCGAGTCGCGCTGGTTTGCGACTTTCAAAGTGCCACTCCGTAGCGCCACCAATGAGATTGCCGGCCTGGTCGGTATCAGCCGGGATATGACGGAGCGCAAACAGTGGGAAACTGCCCTTCAACAGGCTCATGACAAGCTGGAAGCCCGGGTCGAAGCCCGTACCGCCGAGCTTCAACAGCAGTCACGCCTGCTGGATGCGATTCTCGCCAATACTCCCGATCATTTCTACGTGATAGATGAGGAAGGGCGCTTCCTGTATGTCAGCCCAGGTGCTACCCAGTCACTGACCGGGATTAAATTACTGGAGACAAATGAGCTGGTCGGTGCGACATGGGGTGCTGTGAATACCCTCAGTCACACGGTATCAAGTTTTGAAGCTGCCCGTGAAGACCTGTTCCAGCATGGAAAAGTAGTCACGGGCGAGTGGTCACTGAAAACACCAGCGGGCAGGCGGTATTATGAGTATACCTTCAGCCCGCTGCGCGATGACCAGGGGCAAATCACTTCCGCCGTCTGCACGGTGCATCATATCACCGAGCGTAAACAAACCGCCCTCTCACTGGAACAATCCCGGGCTGAACTCCAGGCTAAGACCGAATCGCTGACTGTCATCAATACCATCGCGGATAGTATTTACCGCTCGCTCGACGTCCAGACTATCATTGAAAAATCGCTGGATTCGATTGTGGCCTATACTCACGTGCCGGCTGCGGCCATCCTCTCTTTGGATGAAGCGCGGCAGGTATTGGAGATCATGTCGCCACGCGGGTTTGCGCCGGATACCTTGCGCGTCGGTTCCGTTCTTCCGGTGGAAGGCAGCTTGAGCGGGATTGCGGTTAAACGGCGGGAAATTGTCATCTCCACCGAGCTGCTACAGGATGATCGCGCCGTCCCTGTCGTGCTTGAACAACTGGAAAAACAGGACTTAACATTCGCGGTAATTGTGCCACTGCTGTTTCAGGAAAAAGTTGTCGGTACGCTCAACCTGATCTTCGATAAACCGCATGATCTGCCGCCCAGTGAACGCGAAACCCTGCTGGCAATCGGTAATACTATCGCGCTGGCGGTCACCAATGCCCGTTATGTTGAACAGATCAAGGCGGAAATACAGGTACGGGAACGGGCCGAATATGCCGAACGCCGTCAGCGTATTCTGGCGCAGACTTTAGCGTCCACTGCCTCCGTCATCAACAGCACTCTGGAGCTTGACCAGGTACTGGACGCGATTATGGCCTCCATTGAATTGGTCATCGCTTACGATACATGCAATATTATGCTCATTAAGGATGGCGTGGCGCAGATCGTGCGTGGGCGCGGGTTTGAGGACTATGGCATTGAAGCGGACATCATTGGTTTGCGTTTTACGATCAAAGATACACCTAATCTCCGTGACATGGCCGCAACACGGGAGCCATATCTCATCGGTGATACACGCACCCACCCCGAATGGATTGTGATTGATCTGGTGGAATGGGTTGCTTCCTATCTGGGTGTGCCGATTGAGATTGACGACGAGGTTATCGGTATCCTCAATATGGACAGTGCCGAGGCACACGCCTTTACCCAGGCCGACACGCGCATCATCCAGGCCTTTGCTGACCAGGCCGCTATCGCCATCCGTAATGCCCGTCTGTACCACGCCACACGCCGCCGCCAGCAGTACCTGGCGACCTTACGCCGTGTGAGCCGCCGCAGTGTCCCGGAGCGTGACCCGGCGAATTTTATGCGCGCTGTTGTGCAGGCGCTGGTAGATGAATTTCATTATGCCGGGGCGGTCATTATGCTGGGTGATGATGAACAGCGCGAAATGCGCGTTGGCGCGTTGGTCTATGGTTTCAATCGCGCTCAGGACATTGATTATAGTGGCTACCACCAGTCGTATGACGCGGGCATTTACGGTTGGGTCATGCGTCACGGCCAACCCCGGTTAATACAGGATACCAGTTTTGACGAGGACTATCTGGAAGTGGATTTCGCCTATGGCAGTCAGGTCGCTGTACCGATCCGGCAGTATGGCAAGACCATTGGCCTGTTGGCGGTATCCCGTGTGGAGAAATATGGCTTTGATGAGCTTGATCTGGAAGCGATGATTGAGCTGGCCGAAGAATTAGCTCTCAGCCTGGACAATGTGCGTCTGAATGAAAAGACCGAACAGTATGCCGGGGAACTCGAAAAACGGGTTGCGGAGCGCACTGCCGAGGTTGAGACTGAACGCGCCCAACTCCATACCATCCTCAATTCGATGAAAGAGGGCGTAGCCGGGATCATCTTTGGTGACCCGCCGGTTCGGTATGTCAATACGGCACTGGGTACAATGCTCGATTCTGCTACCCTGGACTGGAACAGCGCGGTACTCTGGCAGGGTGAATCGGAAGAATACATTCAGCGGGTTTATGAGACGGTGATTCAGGGAGGGATTTGGCAAGGCGAACGGTATATTCAGCGCGACGATGGTCATTCTTTTGATGCTGCTGTCACGATGATGCGTATCGGCAGTTCGCCGTCGAATGCCCTGGGGCTGGTCATGATGGTGCGCGACATCAGCCAGGAGAAAGAGCTGGATAAGAAGAAAGCCCGGTTTGTCGCCAATGCTTCCCACGAACTACGCACGCCGATCACGAATCTGATGACTCGGCTGTATTTGATGCGCAGGCAACCAGACCAGAATGAAGAGCATTTCCAGATTCTGGAGCGGGTGGCGACACGCATGAAACAGTTGGTGGAAGATATGCTGGAATTTACACGATTCGAGCATGGCGTGATCCCGGTGATTGTGCAGGAATCCGATCTGCGCCTGTTGGTCACGGATGTGGTCGAACTTCAGCAAGCTGAAGCCGTGCGGCAGAATATCACCTTAATGCTGGAAATACCGGAAAACCCTGTTATTGCGGCCATTGACTCGGGACGCATGAACCAGGTTGTGACCAACCTGGTTGTCAACGCGATCCACTACACGCCGGATGGTGGGCAGATTCGCGTCCGCCTGGAAACAGAGTCTGATGCCGATCAGGGGCCGATGGCTGTAATCCGGGTGCGCGATACCGGCATTGGTATTGCGCCCGAAAATCTGGAGTTGATCTTTACGCCGTTCTTCCGGGTGCAGGGCATTTCTGGCGGTGGTTCCGGGCTGGGACTCAGCATATCAAAGGAAATTGTCGAGCGGCATGGCGGTACGTTGACAGTTGAAAGCCAGGCGAAGCAGGGGAGTTGCTTTGTGATTCGTATCCCGCTCAAAAACAGCCGACCCTTGACGGATGATTAGTTCAGATTGTGCTATACTTTGTGCAGCACTGATTTGTAAATGCCCGGAGCGTGTTCTGCATGAGTGACTATACCCTGAGCCTCGCAAAAATCACCTGGCGTCACCCGCAAACTGGCGTTATTCAAGAGTTTGTTTTGACTGAAGGCGCTACCGCCACAATTGGTCGCCAGGCCGGGAGTGATGTGTGTATCCCGGAGCAGCATGTTTCTCGTCAGCACGCGGTCATCAATTACCGGGACGGCATTTTCATGATTACCGACCTGGGCAGCGCCAACGGTACGTTTGTTAATGACCGGCAGCTTACTGAACCTTTTCCATTGGCATCGGGCGATGAAATCCGTCTGTATGTGCCTGTGCTCAGGTTTTCCGCCACGGTTACCGAAGAAGACCAGCGTAATGCTGAAGAACACGGCACGCTGATTACGGCCACGATCAACACGGGCAAGGGCAAATTGATTATCACCACCGGCCCGCAGGAAGGCAACGTGATTCCGCTATTATTGAACAAAATCACGATTGGGCGGGCAACCAGCAAAGCCGATTGGGAAGTCGGATTGCAGGACCCGGCAGTGTCGCGCCCGCACGCACGCCTGGAACTGGTGGATAATAACTGGGTCCTCTATGACCTGGGGAGCGCTAACGGCACGCTGGTGAATAACACCGCGATCACCGACAAAGGCCGCCCGCTGCGCGATGGCGACATCCTCACCCTCGGCTCGACCATCGTCCTGTTTCGGGCGGGGTAGATTAAGAAATAAAACGCGCCCCTCGTCATGGAGGGGCGTTTCTTTTGAAAAGTGCGACCTACATCTGCAATTTGCGTGGGAAGGTCGTCAGAATCTCAGCGCCATTTTCCGTAATCACGACATCGTCCTCAATCCGTACCCCGCCCAGCCCTGGCACATAGATGCCCGGCTCAATCGTGAAGGTCATGCCCGGTTGTAAGGTGTCCTCGACACCGGAGGCGATCTGTGGGATGAGTTCGTGGCCGTCCATCCCCAGGCCATGCCCGGTGCGGTGCGTGAAGTACACGCCATACCCGGCGGCTTCGATCACATCACGGGCGGCTTTATCCACCGCGCCCATTGTGACACCCGGCCCGGCGACGGCTTTCGCGGCTTCGTTGGCGGCCAGCACGGTATCGTAGATTTTCTGCATTTCGGCGCTGGGTGTGCCGATGCAGAAGGTGCGGGTGATGTCTGCCGGGTAGCCACCGAAACGCCCGCCGAAGTCCACCAGGAAAAATTCGTCCCTGCCGAGTTTGCGATCCGTCAGCATCCCGTGTGGCAGGGCGCTGTTCGGGCCGGTCTGTACCAGCGGCTCAAAGGCGATACCCTGACTGCCGAGGGCGCTCAATTCGTCAGATAGGAACGTGGCGATTTCACGCTCCGTCATTCCCGGTTTGACCCACGCCAGCATTTTATCCAGTGCCTGTTCGCTGATGTGAATCGCCCGGCGCATGGCGGCCACTTCGTCGGCGTTCTTGATGGCGCGAATCAAGGTGATGTCCCGTTCGACGGCGCTTACCTGTAAAGTTGGGTCAGCCTGAAGGAAGGCCAGCCATTCAGTGACGCGCATCGTCAGGCCATCCACGCCCAATGTTTTGCCGGTCAGGCCGAGTTCACGCACGGCCTCCGCGAACGCTTCCGCGTAGCCGTCGGTATCCGACCAGGCGAAAGGCCGGGCATCAAGGTCAGGCCGCTGGTCGAGCTTCGAGGCTTCTAGCTGCGGGATAATCAGCGATAAATCTCCATCACGGGTAAAAATGGCGATGGTGGGGCGCTCGGACAGGTGAAACTGCAAGCCAGTGAAATAAATCATGTTCGAGCCGGGGACGATGACAATCGCGTCCACGCCGCCGATTTCCAGCAGTCGCGCTCGTCGTTGGGCGTAATCTATGGTCATAGTTGTTGTCTGCTCCTCTGTTGATGGAAACAGCCCTATTATAACCGGAAACCGAATCGATTATCTTGTAACCTGTTCCCCGGTGGATATATCCCAGTAGCGGACGTAATCCAGGTAGCGGACTTCAATAATGGTCTGATCCACAAACTGCCACTTCATACCGTTGGGAATCGGCAGCCGGTAGATCGGCTGGCGGTCGTAGTACAACTCTGGCAGATTTTGTAAATCCCAGACACGCAGCACCACACCGCGAATCACCAGATAGCGGTTATCCGGGCTGAACTGCACTTCATCCGCTCTGCCGTTCACGTCAATCGGGAAGTTTTCCAGCGTATTGAGATTCCAGACTGTCAGGCCACCGTATTCATAGCCGAATGATCCCGAGTCCGTATAAACCGCTATCAGGCTGCGATCGTCGGAAAAGACAAACCTGGTGGGGCCTTCGTTGGGATGAGTGTAAATTTGCCGGAGCGCCCCGGTGGTCATGTCGAATGCCCTAACGCCGCCATACCCGCCAACCAGGATTTGATCACGTCCGTAGTCCCAGTAGGTGCGCCCGCTCGGACTGCCCAGGGATTCTATCTGAATAGGCGCTTGTGGAATATGCCACAGGCCACTATACCAACCGTAGATAATCAGCGCGGAATCCGTCAGCGGACTCCAGCGGAGCGATACCCCCCGCTCCAGTACCTGAACCATATCGCCGGTAACCGTATCCCAGACCACTGTATTGACCGGACTAGACCAATGCCCCGGAAACATGCCTACTTCTGCGAGCAGGTAATGGCAGGTTGGCGACCATTGGAAAGAATCGGGTGTGTCAATGAAACTGCTTTGCAGAATAACCACTTCAGCCCCCGCCGAGTCCACCAGAGCCAGACGGCGACTGGCCGGGTCAAAGTACGGGGTGAGCGGGCGATAATACGCACCATCAGGGTACGGGCAGGTATCGGATGTGCTCCTGTACGAGCGGGAAAATTCACCAGGTGAATTGGCGACACTGACGGCGACCGGCGCGGCGTCCCCCGGTGTAATCAGTGGAGATGCGGCAATACGTTCCCCGGTGATAATATTCCAGCGGGAATACCCACTCCCCATATCTATTGTGGTCGCGTCCACAAAATGGATTGAGTAGCCACGGTGCGGCAGAAAATGGCGGTAGGCCGGTGCGCCGCTGCTGGTGATATGCTGTAAATCCCAGACGTACAGCGTAGAGCTACGGTAAGCATCAACTACCTGTACCAGATACCGGCTGTCAGGACTGATCGCTACATCGCCACTTCCTAACCGCATATAGGGGCGACCATAATAGGGTAGTTGATAGCTTATACCGGTTGCCTGATTCCAGATAGCGATGCCGTACCGGGGATCAGGGCGGTTATAGGGGCCAGTCGAATAGACCAGCAGCCAGTCGGTATCCCCTAGCCGGGAAAAACGAACCGGGCCACGGCGGTTCCCAACGCCGAAAAATCCAACCTGCTGCCCGGTATGGAGGTCATAAGCCGCGACTCCGTTATCCGCTGCTACCGGCACAGCCAGCAGTTGGCCGCGTGCCGTATCCCACTCCATTGAGAGGAAATTATGGATTGCTGCCCGCGACCAATAAGAATAATTATCAACGGAAACCCCCTTGGTCAGCAGGATTTTGACATCCCCCGCCATCTGCCACAGGTAAGCGCCACTTCGTGTCTCAATGAGCAGCACATCCCCAGCAGGCCCCCAACTAATAGGGTGAGGGATGATATGCGCGTCCGGGAAAACTCCCACTCGGCGGTTTTCAGCGATGTTCCACACGTAAGTATCGGTGACGCGCTGATTGCCCAGGGCGAAGGCCAGGTAACGGCAGTCCGGTGACCAGCCTGAACTCTCGAAATAGGTCGCATCCACGTTTTCCAGCAGGGTTTGCACGACTTCCTTATTCGACAGCAGCACCACGCGCCGCTCATCAGGGAGGAAGGTCGGGATAAGCCGGGTTGAACCAACTGCTTGGCAGGTCAATTCCTGGCCGTTAATAGCCAATAATGGCGGAGAAGAACCATCATAATTCAGCGGCGGAATCGGGGCTTCCTGGCCGGTGGTGAGGTCAAAACGAAAAATCTGCCCGTTGACCAGCGTTACCGTCACCGTTCCGGCGGCCATATCCCATCTATGCCCGCTGAGGTTACGGTTGGTGATGTCATCAAAGACCGTTGTGATACGGGTCTGAACGTTCGCGGCGAAATTCCACAGGTACGCTCCGGCATCAGACTGCACCAGGGCAAAGCCCGAATCCGGCGACCAGTCTATAGCACGGGCATGAGGCACGCTGCCCACCCGCCCACCGTTCACCGTATCCCACACCACATAATCCCGGCTGGCATAGACAGCGGCGGTCAGGTAACGGCAGTCCGGCGACCACCCGATAATCCAGAAGGAATCGGCGGCCAATCCTTCTTCCAGCACCAGCACATTTTCCCCGGTTGACCAATCCACCAGCACGAAACGACTGTTTTGAAACTCGTAACGCGGGAACAGATTCACCCGCTGGTATGTGCCATGCTGTTCACAGTTATCGGGGATGCCGTCATCAGCGGCGGCGGGAAGAAGGCCGGTAAAGGCAATCCACAAAAGCAGCGTAATCGGAAGAGCAAATCGGCCTGAGCGGAGCATTTGCTTACCATTCCTGAATAATAAGACATTATGGGTGTACTTATAGTTGATTGTACCCCGAAAACACTTACCTAACCTGACGACTGCGCAACGATGTGGATCACTTTGCCATCTCACCGCCGATTCGTTACAATTTGCGTATAGGCGAATGATTCTGTCCGGCCTATCTGCCAGGCATCCGAGTCGCAAAGAGCAAACCTCATGTACCCCTCGGAGAACGTCACCAACCCGACCAACCACATAGGCCGCGCATTGCTGTGGATTTCTCTCATCCTGATTACCCTGGTGGTCAGTGCGCTGGTGCTGTTCGTCGTTGTGAATGGGCTGCCGGGTGGGAGTTCCGACGGGCTGCTGCTAGAGCAGGCTACCGAGACACCCAATTACCCGCTGACGGCGACGGCGCTGATTGAACAGGCCACCGCTAATCCCCAGGGCGCGCCCACATTAAGCAGCGGAGACGCGACCGTCTCTTTGTTGGATATGGAACGCACGGCAACGGCAGAAGCGGCGGCGGCTTTCACCGCACAGTCCGCGCCTGGATCATGCGCCTGGCAGTCATCCGTCTCCGGCGCGAACCCGGCGCTGCTGGGGCGGTTGCAGGCGGTGGACATGGCCGGTGTCACAGTGGTGGAGGAATACCCGTGCGGGCGAACCGGGGCGGGACTGCCGGTGGTGACGGCCTTGCACATCACGCTGCGGGTTGACAGCGTCACGGATGAGGCGGCATTAGGGGGCAAGTTGGAGACGCTGCTGGCGGCGCTGGTCAACGATCCGTACACACCCCAGGATACGTTAAACCTGGTGTTTTCCGATGGCCGGACGCAGGTCGTGTACTGGGGAGTACCGGTGATTAACTTGCTGGCGGCATACCAGGATGGACAGCGTGGCGCGGCACTACTGGCGGCAGCGAACACATCCCAGAGATAGGTGGCTTATGTTACGACGACGGCTATATATCACGTTCCTGATTATTCTGGTTATCCTGGTGTTGATCGTGGTGGCCGTTACCGAGGTGCAATCACCCGCCGGCGAAACCCCGGAGCAGATGACCGAAGCATTCATCAACGATCTGACCGCTGCGATTGACCCCGGCGCATCGCCAACCGCTGACACATCCCCGACCAGTACGCCGACATCCCGGCCAACGCGCCCGCCCACCTTCACGGTCACGCCATCACCGGAAAAAACGGAAGACCCCTTCGCGCCGACTCTGACCTTCGCCGCCATGACCGCTGAGTCGCTCTCGGCTACCCGAACAGCCGCCGGAGGGTAGTTTTTACCAGTCGCCGGATACTAGCTGGAAGCGCACTGACTATAATCAAATATATAGAATAGCGCGAAACAGCCCAGGCAACCTGTATCTTCTCGATTATCCCTTGTCCTTCCGTGAATGCGAAATGGAGCATTCGCATTAGAAACCCGATATAGGCCACTGATCGTGGGAGAACAAATCGGCGATTAAAAACCCGCCTCATCTGCTGGTGGAAATTTTTAGGTGTAACCGTCCGCAAAAACAGAGTTTCCGGTACATGGACAAACAATCCTTGTTTACTCGCTTTGAGGAGGAAGTGAATGTCGGAAATTGCACTTGCCGGAAACGGGAAGGCCTTCCGGATGAAATCGCGCCGGTAGACGCCATAAATGATGGAATACGGGGCTGGATTCTTTGATAATAGTGCCCTCACACGCCCACCAAATGCCGGGTGATCGCCCCGGAATGTATATTTCATTTCGGTTACAATCCCGGTCAGAGTGTTGGTGAAAAGTTGATTGGAATAGCACAACACCGCCGCCGGTTCGCTCTCCAGTTTTTTGACACATGCTCCGATATAACCCGGCTTCCACAGGTCATCATGGGCAACCCATACAAAATAGTCCCCGGTTGCCAATTCGAATACGCGCTGAAAATTTTCCAATGCGCCCTGGTCAGTCTCATTCCGATACAGGCGGATGCGGGTGTCCTGGCGGGCATAGGTTTGGCAAATCTCCCATGTATGATCGGTGGAGGCGTTGTCGGAGATAATCAATTCAAAAGCCGGATACTCCTGTGCCAGGATACTCTTGATAATCTGGTGTGCTTGTTCACCGGCGTTATAAATTGGGAGACCAACACTGACAAGTGGTTGATTAGAGATCATGATTTTGTTACCGTTTGGAATAATTACGAGAGGCCGTATCTGGTAAATAAGGTGAGCAACCGATGTGGGATACCCTTCCGCACATCTGCCGGACAGATAGAAATCTGTCCCTGCGATTTCTTGTTTACTGACTTGCCGAATATAGCATTAAAACCATTATGTACAAAATTCCGTTTAGTATGGAACAAACTTCTGATGCCTGCCTATCTGTTATAAGGTGTCAGACTCTGGTACAGTTCCAGCAAGCGCGTTTCTGCCACCTGCCAGTGATACAGTTCCCGGCCTTGCAGTGCGGCGTGATGAAGATTCTGGCGCAAATCGGGGTCTTCTAAGTGCTGGAAGGCATCTTTCAAACGCTCAGCAGTCACCTCGTCTAGTATAACTGCCGCTGGGATTTTTTCCAGCATATCCCCGATTTCACCAACGCCCCTGTGAGCAAACAAGGGTCTACCAGCCGCGAACGCTTCAAAGAGTTTGTTGGGGACAACATAGCGGGACTGAAGGAAATCCGGGCTGATGCAACAATAAACAATGTCCGCCAGGGTTGTATACAGCGGCACATCAGCATAATTGACATAACCAAACCAGAAGATGTTGCTGGCTTGTTCAGCCATCTGTTGAATCTCTTCCTGAAGCCCGCCGCGTCCACCGATAAGCAGGGCGACCTGCGGTGATTGGGAGACGGCGGTCAACAGCGGACGCAGCTCATAAACCGTTGGTGTTAAATCCCCGATAAAGACAATCACGAGCGAGTACGCCGCCAACCCCAGGCGCTGTCGTTCAGTTTCCAGCCGTGACGGATCAATCGAAAACAGTTCCAGGCGTTTCCAGTTCCCGATGACCGTGACGTGTTTTGCTCCCCGTACCCGCAAATCGGCAGCTAATTTATCCCCAACTGTGATGACCCGATCCGCTTTGCCGATCAAGCGTCGTTCCAGCCAGGCCATGAGCTGCCCTTTGCGTCCAGGATAAAAATCAGCGGCGCTTTCGTGCGAGTCGTAGACTAAACGGGCACGATGCCAGCGAGCAAGCAACCAGGCCGCCGGAAGCGGGGAGAGGTCATGGGCATGGATAACGACGGCTGGACTCTTCCAGCCCAACCGGATTGCCCATAAGATAAAGAATATAAAGGAAATGATATTGGTTTGCATGGACGGTGGTTTGTGGGTGACACTGCCTACGTTCCCCCGTAATAAGTGCCATACTGCCACCAGCAGTCGCAGGGGGTGTCTCGTCGTGACCATCGGCGACAGGGTTACGTCCATGCCATCCAATGTGCCGCGTGTCGCTACGCCGCCCAGGCGTGCCGCGCCAATCACGGTAACCTGGTAGCCATGTTTGACCAATGCCACACCCTCAGCGACGACTCGTGGATCGTCATAAACATGGGTGTTAACCAACATGAGGACGCGCTGTTCCTGGGACATGGTCGGGCTGTTCCACCTGATAGGAAAACTGATATAAGATATTAACTGGATTGTACTCAATATACCGGAGAAGGATGTCAATGTTTTATCAAATAGACCTGGACGAAGAGTTGAAACAAGTCGAGCGAGCTGCCCAGTATTACCTGAATGCTCGTGACATTCTCCGGTCACTTCATGATGATACTGTAAACACGTATTATCGCAGCCTTTTCACCACGACATCAGACCGCAATCTGAACTTCAAGGCGCTGTTTTTCGCAATGCGGCTGCAACCTGTATTGACCTATATAGCTGCTTTTCAACAGACGCACAACCGCCCACCGCAAATACTCGATATTGGTTGTGGCTTCGGTCTGGAAAGTATCCTGTTGGTACACTCAGGGGCGCAGGTTCACGGCCTCGACGGCTCCGATGCCAAAATCGCGGGAGCAGAAAAGCTCCGGGCAGCCTACGAAGCAGCGTTTGCTAACCAACTAAAGCTGACCTACCAGGTAAGCAACCTGTTTCAATTTCATCCTGAGCGACAATTCGACGCTGTCTATTCCAGTGCTACGCTGCATCATATCGAACCCATTTCGGAGGCTATTCTGACAATCGCGGATTTTCTCGCGCCAGGAGGGACTTTCTTCTTAAGTGACGAGAACGGCTACAGTCCGGCGCAGCAGGTGGCTGTTCAAAAACGTATTGGCTGGACAAGTTCGCGCAAGTATTGGCAGACGAATCATGAGACAGGTGAAAAATTCCTGTACGGTAACGAAAACATCCGCGCTCCATTTCAATGGATTCGCCACGTCAGGAAAGCCGGGATGCACCCTGAAACGATCAAATACTGTCGTTTTTTGCCGCCCGTAAACTGGCCCATTGACCGGTTAGTACGCGCCGAGCGGCGGTTACGCCGAATACCTTTAGTCACACAGTTATGGGCGATTGGCTTTTTACTCACGAGCCGAAAGCCGTAATGGCGTCCTGATACGCTGCACTCAGTTGTCCGATGGTAGTTCTTAAATCATGATGCTTTTCTATATAATGGCGTCCCGCTGCGCCCAGGCGGTTTCTCTCCGAGGCGTCGTCTAATAAGTTGAGCAGCGTCGCGGCGAATTCTTCAGGCGTATTGGCGACTTGGACATGCTCCCCGTTACGAACATCCAGACCCCGCAGCGCCACCTGTGTGGCGACCAATGGGGTAGCCGTCATAAATGCTTCCAGCACCTTGATCTGCATCCCAGCGCCATAGGTGATCGGCGCGACGGCAATAGTGGCCCGGCGTAAATAATCATGGATTGAAGTCACAAATCCGGTCACTTCAATGGCGGCAGACGCGAGCTTCTGAATGCTGGGAGCCGGATTTGCCCCTACAATTTGCAACCGGATGTCAGGTTTCCTGGCCTGAACCAGCGGGAGTATATGCTTCACGAAATGATGCGCCGCTGCAACATTCGGATGGTAATTCCATGTCCCGGTGATGATGAGCATGTTATCGGCGCGCTGCGTTTCGGTATCCGGCGGGGCGGTAAGGGGCACACCCATCGGTATGACACGCACGCGATCCGCATATTGTGTATTGCGCCTGAAAATCCGCTCATCGTCAGCAGAAATCACAGTCGTGACAGGAAAATAAGATGTCAGCCGCTGCTCGTAAAGCTGCAAACGAGGAGCTTCTAAGATGGAAATTAACCGCAGAGGTAGATTGACGCTTTTGCGGGCGGCATGTTGATAAAGTTGTGAAATCGCATCTACCGCATCAAAGACCACCGGTCCCTGCTGCGCCAACTTTATGCCATAACCGGCCATTCTAAGATGCTCGACATGAATCACATCTGGCGGATGAACCCGAATGTGATTCTCAATCAGATTCATCAGGTGATTCGACCAGAATAAACGGGATTGCAGCGGGTGCCTGGTCGGCAATACGCTGAGCGTATTTGTCAGCAGTCGCAGTTTGCCAATCGGGACAGATATAACCCGGACATCCCTGGCACGAAGCTTTTCTATGTAACGGGTATCCTGAGGCGTGCGTTCCAGCGTGACAACCGTTAAATCGTGACCGGCTTCCAACAAGCCGTTTACGTGCATGTAAGAGCGTATTTTGGTTGGATTGGGAACATGGGGCACCAGGTACAGAATTTTCATGTTATACCAGGAATCGTTGTGAACGCGGGTGCAGCGTGGTGGTATAGGCGTCTGAAAACGGATGCAGTGCCTGTACCGCCGCGAAACGCGCTTCAAACTGGGCGATATTGTCCTCGGTCAGCAGCAGTTCCATTTCATACGCATCTTCATTGTTGTTGCGGTAGTACTTTTCGACTATACGCCGGGTCGCAAAGCCATATTTCCGGTAGAGGTTCTGCGCGACGGTATTGCTCACCCGCACTTCCAGCACCACATAGCCCGCCTGGAGCATAATCGCCCGCCGCACCATCGCCACCAGAAGAATCTCCCCCCAACCGCGCCCCCGATATTCCGGATGGGTTGCGATAGTGCTGATATGCGCTTCATCCTGGATTTTCCACAGGCCGCCGTAGCCCACAACCTCACCGTGCGCCCCATGTCCGTTCCTGAACGGCAACAAGCGACGCCACCAGCCCGGCGTAGTCATGGATTCAGCCTGATATTCCAGCACCACCATATAGGTGTGTGTGGATTCGTGGACTTCATAGGTATACGATTCTTCCGACCAGGGAAGATCGAACGAGAGGCGGTCTATAGCGACCACGCGCTTAACATCGGCGCTGTTCATGTAGCGTAAAGTAAGTGACATAACATTCAGGAGGGGATGTCTTTAGTTTTGACGTAGAAGGGCAGTACGAATGCCGGGTCAAACCCGGCAGGGTCTGTTTGTAACCGTTCCCAGGCAACTTCTGCCAGGAAACCCGCCCGGCGCAGTCGGTAAACCGGAGGCATCAGCTTCACCGGTACATCGTTGGCCTGTGCTGCTTCCAGCGCCGTAAAGCCCGCCGCATTGATCTCGCCGGTCAGCAGCGCCGCGCCGTCAATACTGGCAAACAGGGTATCCCAATCCATCAGATGGGGTTCACCTCGCGGCTGCCACAGTCCTTTGCTCCAGCGGTAGCGTCCGGCAATCACCCGCCCGCGCCCGGCCTGGACTACCGCAACCAGGGCGGACTGTCCCTGGATATGGGGCTGACCGGCGGCGATGACATCCAGCGTGGAAATCCCCACCAGGGGCAGATGATGAACCGAGGCGATGCCCTTCGCCAGTGCCATGCCGATGCGCAGTCCGGAATACGAACCCGGCCCTACTGATACCGCCAATCCGGTCAGGTCGCTGAAGGCTGCGCCACACTGCGCCAGCATACGTTGTATGGCCGGCGACAGCTCAACCGTATGGTTGTTATCACTGTTCCAGGTCGTTTCCGCCAGGAGGTTCTGCCCGTCGTGCAGCGCCAGGCTGATTAAACGGGTTGCCGTGTCAAGTGCCAGTAACATGAGTCTCTATCAAACACCAAATGTCGTTTCGCGGAACTGCTCAATCAGTTTTTCGTAGTGCAGGCCATGCCCCTCGAAAGTCAGGTTGCGGCGCGTGGAGTCCAGAATACGCAGCTCAATCCACAGCCGCTGCCTGGGCAGGGCATCGTCAATATGCTCCGGCCATTCCACCACCACTGGCCCGCGCCCATTCAGCACGTCATCAATCCCAATCGTATCGGCTTCTCCGGCCTGTTCCAGCCGGTAACAATCCAGGTGAAACAGACGCTGGTTGTCTTTTTCGCGGCGGTGTTCGTGTACCAGGTTGAAGGTCGGGCTGGTTAAAGGAGAAGTCGCGCCCCATCCAACCCCAATTCCGGCGGCGAAAACCGTCTTGCCCGCGCCCATATCCCCCGAAAGACAGACAATATCACCCGCATGGAGCAGCGCCCCCAGGCGTATCCCAAAACGCTGGGTCTGTTCAATGCTGTGGCTGATAATATCCAGTTCGCCCGCTTTTAGGATTGGCACAATGTCCCCCACCGAATTTCCCCAATGATTATACACCTCGGCTGCCATCCAAGAAATAGCTATTTGTGGGCAGCATGTGCCGGGAAGTGCGTTAATCCGGTTTATTCCGGCTTGCGCTTCAATTCTCTTACGATACGTTTGTTTCGCCGTCTCGCGTCGTGTGCTATACTCGCCAGTATGGAATATGATTACGAGTCGCGGCAGTGGATAGACGCGGTAAGAGCGCGAGGGTGGGGCCATGTGCTCACGCTTGCGCTGGATGTCTTAGAACCGTTCGGGCCGCTGAGCGCACAGATGCTCTGGGTGACACAACCGGTTCTGGGGCTGGTGGTCAACCGCGCCGCGTTAGATGGTCTGGCGCGCTGCCTGGAGACTCCTGGCGGGGTAGCCCGGCTGCGGCAGCAGTTAGAAGACGAAGACAAACCTAACCCCTGATCTTACACTCAGGAGGCATTGTGGACAGCACAACCCAGGGATTAACGATCCTTATCATCTTATTCACGATGGTGACGAGCGTCATCGTTACACAGTTTATCCGACGCCGTCGTGACCTGTTCTTGCTGCGCGAGATTCCGGCGTATACCGCCTTGCCGATGATGGTGGGACAGACGATAGAAGCCAACCGTCCGGCGCATGTCTCCTGGGGCAGTGCCGGGTTAGGCGGGGCGAATACGCTGCTCACACTGGCGAGCGCCGAACTGTTCTACCAGGTCGCAGAGCGTGCCAGTATTGGCGCGGCGCCGCCCATCCTCACGGTGAGTGACCCGACAGCCCTGCCGCTCGGCCAGGATACTCTGCGCCGGGCTTACCGTTCACGCGGGCTGCTCAATCAGTATCGCGGTAGCAGTGTGCGCTGGTATCCTTCAGGGCCTCGTTCGCTGGCTTTTGCCGCTGCCTTAACCGCTGCACTGGGTGATGACCACGTAGGCATGAATGTGTTTGTTGGCAGCTTTGGCGCTGAACTGGCACTGGTGGCCGAGGCGGCTGTCCGCCATGACCAACCGGTAATCGCCGCCAGCGACCAGTTGGAAGGCCAGGCGGTGGCTCTTGCGATGTCTGACCACTGGCTCATCGGTGAGGAAATCTTCACCGCCGGGGCATACCTGGAAGGGACGCCGGCTCAGGTTGCCAGCCTGGTCACACAGGATGTCTTGCGCTTCCTGGTTATTCTGGTGATACTGATTCCAACGGCACTGGCCGTGATTGAAACAATAAGGGGCGGATAACGTGAGTCGTCTGGGTGCAGCATTTACAACCGCGCTGGTTATCGTCGTTGGCATACTGACCGTCCTGGGGTTAGCTGTAGGCGAGGGTCTCGGCAACCTGTCCCTTATCGTGCAGACGCGCGGGCTTCCCGTCATCACCGACCTGTTTTTACAGGTGGTCGTTGTCACCATCGCCACGACGGTCATTATCGGTATCATCAACCTGTTGAGCGTGCATATATCACGCATCACGCAGCGCAAAGGCGGGTGGGTCTACAGCGTGATCCTGGTGGTGAGCGCCCTCGCCGTGATGGTGATTACCCTGCTGGAACGCGCCGGTGTCTTGACTGGGCGACCATCGCTCAGTGCGATTTTGCTGGAAACAGTGCAGATCTCGATTGAATCCGCGCTGGCGGGGCTGGTACTTTTCGCCCTGGTATATGGCGCATTCCGCTTGATGCGTCGCCGTGTTACCTGGTGGGCGATGCTGTTTACGTTGATTTTGATTATTCTGCTGCTCGGCGCACTGCCATTACCGGCAGTGAATGGGTTGGCAAGCATACGGAACTGGCTGCTGGCCGTCCCGGTCAGCGCCGGGGCGCGGGGCATTCTGTTGGGGATCGCACTGGCAACGGTGGTAGCCGGTGTGCGTATCCTCATCGGCCAGGACCGTTCTTACCGGGAATAGATACGGGCTAACGTATGAGCGACGAGTTTGACGATCTGCGATCATTATTTGACGACGAAGAAGACGAAGAAGGCCATCCGGCTGCCGATAACCTGCCGGATACCGGTGATGTCTCTGACGAGGATGCGCCGCGCCTGGATACTGGCGAGCTTTCCGGGCGGCTGGGGCAGCTGGATTGGCAGCAGTCGGGTGGCGACGAGGCGGACGCTGCGGCGTCGAGCAGTGGTTTAGGCGTCACCGGGCAGTTAGACTGGCAAAAAACCAGCGGTCATGAACCAGCCTTCACCGAAGATGTAGACGACTGGATGCAAGAGTTTGCCGAAGCCGACGAACTCGCCGTACCCGACCCACAGGCTGTCTGGGATGATATGCCCGACTGGTTGGCCGGGGACGATAGTCATGACCAGCCAGCAGAACCCGATGTTCCGGATTGGTTGCAACCGGATGATGAGGTATCCGATGCAACCCATCCTGAACGCCCGGATTGGCAGGAGGAGTTCCACGCTGGTGCTGAAACCCCGCCTGATGCCGAGGAGTGGCTGGCCGGGATTGGCGAGTCCGCCCCCCCTGACCTCGGAACCGCTCTACCCGATGTGGACAGTGATGACTTCCTGAATCTGTTTGGCACGGATGAACTGGAACAGGAAGATGAAATCTCTGAAATCCTGCGCGATATTGGGTTAGGCACGCCCGCCGAACCGCCAGCAGAAGCCATGGAGGAAGTGGACGAATCCTGGTTTGCTGACGAAGAACCTGCCGAAACCTCCCCGGAACTGCCTGCCTGGCTAACCGAGATTGAAGACTTTGGTCCCGAAGATGCCGCGCCGGACGATGTGGCGCTGCCGGCTAACGAGGATTTCTTCTCAGAATTGGAGAATCTGGACGATCTGCGTGCCGCTGTGCCGGATGCAGACGAGCCGCTCCAGGATATTGACAGCCTGCTGGCAGGCTACGACACGGTTGAGTCCGGCATACCCGATACCAGCGAGCGCCTGCTTGATCTCAACCCGGATATTGAACGCCTGCTGGCCGACGATGATAGTTTCGGTTTTGCCGGTGACGAGGCCGCTGATGACCTGCCGGAGGGTCTGGTGGCGGAACTGCCCGACTGGCTCAGTGAAATGGGCGCGTCAGTAGATGAACTCTCGGCGGCGGCGCTGCTGCGTCAGGGGCAAAAAGACCGTCCGGTGGAGGAATTGGATGAACGCCTTCAGGCGCTGCATGATGCCGGGCTTAACCTGAAACCCGATCAGGAGGAGGGTGTTTCCGACCTGTTTAAGAGCCTGCTGCCGGGGGTGAATGAAGCGCTGCCGCCTGTCCCAATCGTGCGCGCCGCCGACTCCGGGATTGCCGGTGACCTGATCCTCACTGATGCTCAGCGGAGTAAAATTGACCAGCTTGAAAAGATGGTCGCCGCTGGGAGACTGCCGGGTCAGGCAGCGCAGGGCATGTCAGCGATTGACCGCACCTACGATTCGCCCTTTATGCAGAACGTCTTTGATGATGCCGAAGCGGCTGGCGAAGAAGAACCCCGACCAGAAGCGCCGGCAGCATCGCGCAGGCGTGTGCGCCGTATCAAGATTGATCGCCTGCTGGTGACGCTGGTTGTTGCCGCAGCCGTTCTGCTCCCGTTTTTTGTAAGCAGCCTGCGGATTGGCGACCTGCCTCCGAGCGCGTTTGTCGCCTCCAGCGCCGCGAATCGCGCCTTCCAACAGGTGGAAGGATTGCATGTCGGCGATTACGTGCTGTTTGCTGCCGAATATGGCCCGACGGCTGCTGCTGAACTCGACAGCCTCACTGACGCGCTGCTGCGCCACATTATCGAGCGTGGCGCTCGCCCGGTGATTGTCAGCGGCAACGCCGTTGGCCTGGCGCATGTCAATAACCTGATCGAAAACATTGGGGGCGAACAAGCCTTAGAAGCTAACCAGGAATACTATGTGACCCGCTACCTGGCTGCCGGGGTCATCGGCACACGTGCCTTTGCCCGCAATGTGGTGAACTATGTCTCCACTGACATGAATGGGCAGGCCACCAACCTGGGAGTGAGCAATATCGGTGACTTTGCGTTAATCGTCGTGGTGGCTGAACGCGCTGAAGAGGTGCGGGCCTGGGCCGAGCAGGTTGTGCCCTCTGCCAGCGGTGTTCCCTTCGTCGCGGCGGTGAGCTATGCCGCTGCGCCGATGGCCGAGCCTTACGTGCTGTCCGGTTCAGACTCGGCGTTACCTGGCCTGTCCGGGATGCTGGTCGGCTACCGGGATGCTTACACATATCGCGCGATATTGGGCGCAGCCGGGCGGCCACCACAACTGCTGCCACCTGCTGCCACTACGCCGCCCACCACCATGCCGCTGGTAGAAGCCACACCGGAAGTCACCGAACCGGCGGAATCAGCGACTCCGCTGCCGCCAACCGAGATTCCCAGCGCGACACCGCTGCCCTCGGAGACGCCTGTACTGCCGACGGAAATGCCTACCCTGGTACCAACGGAGACACAAACTCCCACGCCTACCACTACCGAAACGCCACTTTTCCCGGCTACGTTCACGCCGACTCCTTCCTTTACACCGGAAGCGGCTGGCGCGGGCGGCCTGCCGGTAATCACCGGCGTCATCAACACCAGCCAGGGGGTTAATGTTCGGGAAAATGCGGGGCGGGAGTTCGCCGTCGTGGCAGTTCTGGCGGGGCGATCCACCGTGCAGATCATTGGACGTAATGGTGATGAAAGCTGGTACAAGATATTGCTGGAGGACGGCACTGAGGGCTGGATTTCTGCCAGTCTCGTGACGGTTCAGTCCCCGGCTTCCCCTACGCCGGAATCGGCAGGTAAGCGGCTTCCCGCCGGGATGCGGTTACAGGCGGTTACCCCGACACCGGAAGGCGGCGCTGTCGTGCCGGAGGCTACCGAAGAAGCTACCGCTGAAGTGATGGAGGCTGCCACTGTAGCAGCGCCAACCGTATCGGTGGGGGATTCGGCGGCGCTGCCGGTTACGATGGCTTACCAGGATGAACGCTGGTACAGTATGACCTTCGGCATTATTGTGATTGTTGCCGTAATTACTCTGGGCGCGGTGGTGAACATTCTCCGCAGCCTGCTGATAAGGAGGGGCCGTTCGTGAGTACGGAACAAATCGGTCTATGGGCCGGGTTTGTCTTTACCCTGATGATTTTCAGCTACGTGCTGGGCGACAATTTCCTGTACCGGATTGCCGTATATGTATTCGTGGGGTTGACGGCGGGGTTTATCACCGTTGTCACTGTGGAAAGTCTGCTGCTGCCCTGGGTTAACGGCACACTACTGGCAGCAAATACCGACATCGGGACGCGAGCCGTCGGCCTTGTACCATTTATCCTGGGGGCGCTGCTGCTGTTAAAAGCCTCGCCGCGCCTGGGACGTCTGGGTAATATCGCCATCGCTTTCATCATCGGTGTCGGCACAGCGGTAGCGCTGGTCGGCGCGATAACCGGCACACTGCTGCCGCTGATTGCCACAACCAGCAGTGGTGTGCGCGTGGATGTGGTCAATGGCTTCCTGATCTTCCTGGGCGTGAGCAGTACGCTGATCTACTTCTGGTATCTGGGGCGGCGTACCCCTATTGGGGAAGTGCGGCGGGGTCTGGCGGCCAGGGTCGTTGGCGTCGTTGGGCAGGGATTCATCGTTATCACGCTTGGCGCGATCTATGCTGGTGCGATACTTACCAGTTTGACGATTTTTAGCGAACGAATCAGTTTTATCCTGGCGCGGATTACGGGAGGGTAGTGCATGTCGGTCAACCGTTCTGGTTCTATCCTGGCCGTTGATTTCGGCAGTGTCATGACACGCACCGTCCTGATTGACGTGGTGGACGGGGTGTACCGGCTGGTCGCCAGGGGCGAAAGCCGTACCACCAACGACTATCCGGCCCACGACATACGGGTCGGCATGAATCGGGCGTTACAGGCACTTACTGAAGTCACTGCCCGCCGCCTGCTGGATGAACAGGGTAAACTGATTAAGCCGGAAAAGGATGATCGTTCCGGCGTGGATTTCCTGGTGACAACCGCCAGCAGCGGGCGCAGTCTGCGAACGATTCTCGTCGGCCTCGTGCCGGATGTCAGTGTCGCCAGCGCGATACGGGCCACTGCCGGGACGTATGTTGATGTGGTGGATGTGATTACGCTGGCGGATGGCCGCGATGACCAGGGGCGGCTCAATGCCACCTTGCTCAACCGTCCTGATCTGATCTTCATTGTCGGCGGGACTGAAGATGGCGCTGAAGCGCCTGTGCTGGAACTGGCGCAGGGGGTTCGGTTGGCGCTTTCGCTGCTGGAACGCGACCAGCGCCCCTCAGTCCTGTTCGCCGGGAATACCAGCGTACAACCCAAAATTGAGGCGCTGTTTGAGGATTTCGCGCAGTTATTCATTGCGCCCAACGTGCGCCCTTCGATAGCTGTCGAGGTTATTCAAACCGCCCAGCGGCGGCTGGCGCAGGCATTCGACGCCCAGCGTTCACTGCGCGGCGGCGGGTTTGAGCATATTGGGGAGGTCAGTCACGCGGGCATCCAGCCTACTGCCCAGAGCTACACCCTGCTGGCAAATTACCTGGGGGAGACTATCCGGGGCAAGGGTGTGCTGCTGCTGGATGTAGGCAGCGCCGTGAGTACCATGTCCGCCTGGTTGGATGGCAGCGTAACCACGACCATTCGGACTGACATCGGCCTCGGCCACAGCGCGATGAACTTGCTTAACCAGATTGGCGAAGCGGCCATCGCCCGCTGGCTGCCGTTTTACCCGGCACGTGATGAAATACTGGAATATGTCCTGAATAAAACGCTGCGTCCGGCCACGATACCGGAGACGCCCCGTGATCTCTACCTGGAACACGCACTGCTGCGCGCCGGCACAAGCGCTATGATTACTGCGGCTATGCCTATCTGGCGAAAAACAGTCAGTACCGAAGGGGATATGCCTCCCTTCAACCTCATTGCGGTGGCTGGTTCAGGTTTCACGCGGACAGGCAGTGCCGGTTTTGCCGCCCTGTTGTTGCTGGACGCGGCGCAGCCTACCGGCATCACCCGCCTGCTGGCCGACCCATACGGTTTGCTGGTGGCGCTGGGGGCGGTAGCGCGCGTCAACCCTACCATAGCGGTACAGGTTCTCGACAGCAGCGGCCTGGAGCCGATTGGCACCTGTATCAGTGTATCGGGCCATCCCACGCCGGAACGCACTGTGCTGAAAGTGAAAATCACGCTGGAAAGTGGCGAGATTATCAAGCAGAATGTTGCAGGCGGGCATCTCTGGGTTTACCCGCTGCCTGCCGGTCAACAGGCAGAGCTTGATGTGCGCGTAACCGGGCGCGATGTGCATCTCGACGGCAAAACACGGGTCAGAGCGAAGGTCGAGGGCGGGGCAGTCGGGTTGGTGTTCGATGGTCGGGGACGCCCGCTGCCGCTGGCCCTCACCCCGGCGGAACGTGCAGTTCAGATGCCCCTGTGGTTCTCCGAACTGATGAGATTGCCCGTCAGCGAGATAGACCCGCAGTGGTTGGTCGCACCGGCGGCCCCGGAAGAAACGCCGGTGGCTGCCTCCAGGAAGAAGCAGGAGAAGAAGCGGCGTCAACCGAAAGAGAAGAAGCCCAAAGAAGCCAAGCCACGACGTGGGCGGCGCGGCGCTGAGCCGGAGATTGACATCGCGGATGAGGATCGGTTCGACATCAGCGACATTGAAGATGATGACCAGCGCGACAGTATCATGAGCGAGCTGGACGAGCTGCGGAGGTAAGCCATGCCTTTTTACCCTGACCAGCGTCATTTACTCGAAGCGACGACTATCCGGCGGGAACGGCATTTGCCGGAATTCACCGCCGGCAAGGTGACCGTTGCCCAGAATGTGTCTGTCAATATCCGCGAGATTGTCGCACGGGGCAGTATCGCTTCGGCTTACCATATCATTGAAGCCGGGCAGTCGGTCAGACTCAAAAAGAATGAGGATATCTCCGAGTTTCTGTTGGTTGATCTCAACCAGATCGTGGATGCTGGCACGCCCCTGGCCGCCCGTCCCAAGCAGCGTAAGCCGATTGTAGCGCCGATCCGGGGCAAGGTCGTGTATGCTTCCGGCAGCCGGATTATCATGCAGGAGACTTCCGAAGAAATTCAGCTCGAAGCGGGGGTCGAGGGTAAGGTGGTTGCTGTCCAGACCGGGCGAGGCGTCACGCTCGAAACGTATGGTACGCTGGTGCAGGGTGTCTGGGGCAACGGTATGTTAGTCATCGGCCAGCTAAAAATGGAGCCAGAAGAAGGTCTGGATCACATTTTTGGTGATGCGCTGTCTATGAAGTATCGTGGCACAATTGTCGTGACTCGCCGGGCATTGAAGGAAACCGGCCTGGTGACGATGGTTGAACAGGGGATTATTGGTGTGATTGCGCCCAGTATGGACGCGGCGTTGATCCCACAAGCGCAAGCCCATACCAGCGCGGTCATGCTCACCGAAGGATTTGGCGACATCGCTATGAGCGCCCTGACCTTTAACCTGTTGACGAAATTCGCTGATCGCCCAACGACGCTGGATGCTTACACGCCGTCCCGGTGGGAATCTCGCCGCCCGGAAGCGATTGTGAATCCTTCATCACGGGCCGGGGAAAAGACCGCTGCGCCTAAAATCAACCTCGCCCTCAAAGTGGGGATGCAAGTGAGGCTGACCCGTATGCCGCACGCCGGGAAAGTTGGTACCGTTATCAACTTGCCAAAATCCCCTACTCTGTTAGACAATGGACTACGAGTGCTATGCGCTCAGATCGAGTTGGTTTCCGGCGAACGCGCTATGATTCCACTGGCAAATCTGGAATCGTTCGGACAATGATAAAATCTGCTGTTTGCACAAATATTCAACTTGTGCCAGCATAAAAACATCTGAATATGCGTTATAATCTGCTGTTATTAAGCTGGTGATCCAGGCACAACCCGGCGCCGCCAATATGTAGGAGGGGCACATTCATGACTTTTGATAGAAACGATTTTGACTTCGACGATTTTGACGACGACAATTTCAGCTTTAACGATGATGAAGGCGATGCCGGTTTCACTGGCGATGAGGGCGATTTCGGTTTTGATGCTGCCGATTCCGACTTCGACTTTGGTGACGAGCCGGAGGACCTGAACGGCGATGACACCGGCGGCTTCACCTTTGGGGGGAGCGAAGATATGCCCGATGACATCGGTGAGGAAGGCGAGGGGGGCGGCTTCAACCGCAACTTCATCATCCTGGCCGCTGTGATGATTGCCCTGTTCGTCGTTGGCCTTATCTTTGTGGTCTTCCTGGCGCTGCGCCCAACCGAGATTACACCCACACAATTGACGGCGACTTCGATTGTTGCGACCAATAATGCGGTTGGTGTTGCTCTGGCAGAAACCCAGACCGCCCAACCGACGATTAACGCCCAGATGACGCTCACAGCGCAGGTTACGGCGACCTTCACCCGTGAACCAACTTTCACGCCGACACCGACGAACCCACCCCCGCCAACGCCCGACCAGACTCAGCAGGCGTTGAATGCGCAGAATACCCAGGTGGCAGTCGGCCTCACGCAAACGGCTGCATTCCTGTTGGTTTCACCGACGATGGAACAGCCTGACCAGAACGCAGTTGCATTGACCGCGACGGCACTGGTGGAAACACTGCGCCCACCCCAGGAAACACCGGGGCAGGGTGGCGGGCTGGTCACGCCACCGCCGGAACAGTTTACGCCCAGCGGTGGTGCCATTCCAACGGCGCTGCCCGATACCGGTCTCTTCGATGACCTCGGCGGGAGCGGTGGTATGGGGCTGATTGCGCTGCTGGGGTTGGGACTGGTTGGCGTCATCGTCGTGTCACGTCGTGTACGCGCATCCGTCTCAAAATAACCGCTGACAACCACATGAGCAAGGGACTCCACCAGTCCCTTGCTGTTTCAGGTAGCGGCAATCAATCCTGACGAGCGACCTGGATTCAGTTCGTGTTGTTCCCCTCACACGGGCATGGTACCAATATCATGCCCGTTTTTCGCGCATACTTTTGATTACCCCACAAAAAAGGGGGACACAAACGCCTTGATAGATGCTACTTTATAAATGAAGTTAATAATTTATCTGAAAATGGGGAGTAGATCGTATGAAACACAACCCAAAGCGATTTCCCACTTTAATCATTGTTGCCTTATTGTTCGTCATCGTTCTTGTCTTCAATACCCTCTCAATGGCTTTCGACCTCACAGTGGGTCGCTATGATGGCGGCATCCGGGAAATGGTGTACGCGATGCGTGATGCGAGCGGTATGGTGCTGGTCGTGTTTGTCCTGGTGGCGGCGTTCTGGGAAATCCAGATCCGATTAAACTGGCCGGTAGAGCCGAAAACCCCAACCAGTGAGCCGTCGGCGTTTTCATCAACGGCAGTCGCGCCGAGCGCCAACGGGCATTCCGGGACGCCCATTCGTAACGGGCACAGCGACGCTATCCGGCGCAATCGCTATCGGATGCGCTAGTACCACAGTCAGGCGGAATGTTCAGATAACCCAAAACGGGGGCGAATACGAAACTCGCCCCCGTTTGATTACAGGGTCAGGGCAGGAGAAGCCGGTTATGTCCGGTGGCAGGCAACCCAATGTCCCGGCGAAAACTCGATTAGTTCGGGGTCGGGTTCCTCATAGCACAGGTCGAACCGTACCGGGCAGCGCGTATTGAAGTTGCAGCCCGTTGGGGGATTCGCCGGGCTGGGTACATCGCCGGTCAGAATCACGCGCTGGCGTCTCTCCTCGACCAGTGGGTCGGGGACGGGAACCGCCGAAAGAAGCGCCTGGGTATACGGGTGCAGCGGGTTATCATAGAGTTCATCCGAATCTGCCAGTTCCACGATTTTACCCAGGTACATCACCGCGACGCGGTCACAGATATGGCGCACCATGCTCAAGTCGTGGGCGATAAACAGGTAGGTCAGGTTCAACTCATCTTGCAGTTCTTCCAGCAGGTTGACAACCTGTGCCTGGATGGATACATCCAGCGCCGAAATCGGTTCGTCCGCCACGATGAAACTGGGTTCGAGCGCCAGGGCACGGGCAACGCCGATACGCTGCCGCTGTCCACCGGAAAACTCGTGCGGGTAGCGATTCACGAAGTATGGGTTTAACCCGACTTTTTCCAGCAGATGCTCCACGTATTCCTGCTGCTCTCTCTTTGAAGTAATCGTCTTGTGGATACGCAGGGGTTCGCTCACGATGCGGCCCACCGACATACGCGGGTTGAGCGAGGCAAAGGGGTCCTGGAAAATCATCTGCATCCGGCGGCGCATCTTGCGCAGATCTTCGGATTGCATGGTGGTCAGTTCCCGGCCTTCAAACACCACCGATCCTTCGGTTGGTTTGTAAAGCTGGAGCAGCGTGCGCCCGGTTGTGCTTTTGCCACAGCCCGACTCACCGACCAACCCCAGGGTTTCCCCTTTAATAATATCAAAACTCACACCATCAACGGCTTTCACCGCGCCGACCTGGCGCTGGACAATAATACCAGCCGTAATCGGGAAGTGTTTCTTCAGACCGCGCACACTGACCAGAACCTCTTTATCGCCGTCGCTGGTCTTCTTTGTTGCAGCCGGGGCAGCATTAACCATGTTTCTCAACCTCCTGAGGTACAGCAGTTCTCACATCAACCCAACACGCTTTCATGTGACCTTCCACACTGTCTTCGGCCTGCACTAAGACCGGCATTTCTTCCCAGCACTTATCCAAACGATAGGGACAACGCTGTGCAAATGGGCAGCCGGGTGGCAGGATACGCATATCGGGTGGTGAGCCTTCGATCTGGGTTAGCTTCCGCCGCTGACTTTCTTCATCCAGGCGTGGCAGTGAACTCAGCAGCCCCAGCGTATACGGATGGCGGGTATTGCCAAAAACCGGCTTGACCGGCCCACGCTCGACAATGATGCCGCCATACATGACCTGGATCGTATCGGCTAACCCTGCCACAATCCCCAGGTCGTGCGTGATCCAGATCATCGCCATACCGATTTCATCCCGCAGGCGGCGCACCAGGTCAAGAATCTGAGCCTGGATGGTGACATCCAGCGCGGTTGTTGGCTCATCGGCGATCAGCAGCTTGGGGTTACATGACAGCGCCATAGCGATCATAGCACGCTGGCGCATCCCGCCGGAGAACTGGTGCGGGTAGCTATCCAGGCGCTTTGCTGCGTCGGGGATACCCACCATTGCCAGCAGATCGGCGGCGCGGTTGCGCGCTTCTTTGTCGCTCATCCCCAGGTGCAGCTTCAGTGCCTCGGTGATCTGTGTGCCAATCGTCAGAACCGGGTTCAGCGAAGTCATCGGGTCCTGGAAGACCATTGCAATTTCAGCGCCCCGGACAGCCCGCATTTCTTCCGAGGACAGCTTTAATAAATCACGCCCACGAAACAGAACTTCACCATCTTCCACCTTACCGGGTGGGCTGGGAATAAGCCCCATAATTGAGAGCGCGTGAACGCTTTTACCGCTGCCGGACTCGCCGACTACGCCCAACGTTTCGCCTTCGTTAAGCACATAGCTGACACCGTTGACTGCATAAACAGTGCCCTCCTGCGTATAAAAGCGAGTGACGAGGTTTTTCACCTCCATAAGAACGGATGCCAAAAGCCTTATCCTCCTACAACTGGAACCTGCAATCAGGTTTACTTTACAAGAAATTCGCAATCTATAAAGCTAAGCTATTTGCGTTTCAGATTTTTATAAATATGGTGCCAGGATGGTACACCTCACCACATGAAGCAGGGTTATTGTGCCTTAATTAAGCCCGAATTGCAAAATTTTAACAGGCTGGTGCTAAAAAGGGTACACACAGCCTGTCACATGCGTTCAAATATGTCCGTTATGACCGTTTACGACCCACTGACTATACGCTGCCCCAGATACCAGTCCACTGTTTCGCGCAGGCCATCGGAAAAAGTCACATGCGAGCGGAAGCCAAAGGCTTCCTCCGCCCGGCTCACATCCAGCTTGCGGCGCGGCTGACCGTTGGGCTTGCTGGTGTCCCAGAGCAGTTCGCCCTCGAATCCCACCACACGGGCTATTGTTTCCGCCAGGTCCTTGATGCTGATCTCGAAGGCGCTGCCGATATTCACCGGCTCAGGGTCATCATAGTAGGCGGTTGCCAGCGCGATGCCTTCCGCCGCATCCTTCACATACAGGAACTCGCGGGTTGGAGTGCCGTCGCCGAACAACGTCACATACGGGACATTCGCTTCTTTTGCTTCCAGCATTTTGCGAATCATATCGGGGATAACATGCGCCGTTTTGGGGTCGAAGTTGTCGCCCGGCCCGTACAGGTTTACCGGCAGCAGGTGGATGGCGTTATAGCCGAACTCCTGCCGGTAGGCCTGGCTTTGCACGAGCAGCATCTTTTTTGCCAGTCCGTAAGGCGCGTTGGTTTCCTCTGGATAGCCATTCCACAGGTCATCCTCTTTGAAGGGGATCGGGGTGTACTTCGGATAGCTGCAAATTGTGCCGACGCCGACAAATTTCGGCACAGCCGCACGCCGGGCATACTCCAGCAAGAGTGTCCCCATCATCAGGTTGTCGTAAAAGAACACCCCTGGGTGTTCTCGATTCGCGCCAATCCCCCCCACGACTGCCGCCAGATGAATCACCAGTGTTGTTCCCGGGTTATCCTCATATAACTGAACAACCGCCTCTTTTTCGCGCAGATCATAATCCTGGCTGCGCGGGACGATAACCTGCCCAGCGCCCAGGCTTTTGAGATGCGTTACGAGGTGACTCCCCAGAAACCCCGCCCCACCGGTAACAATGATCTTCTGGCTGCCCCAGTCGAACGTTTTTTGCATGGCCTGTAACCTTCCATTACTTGGTGAACGGGCATTTTACCACCAAGAATAAGGGTTTTCCACCGAAAAATATGCGCGTATAGCGGGTGAAGGGGTGCCGGACTGTCGCGGGGAACTGCCGCGCATCTAAACGGCACATAAAAATTGAGTTAGAATTATGTTGCACCCTATAGTCAGGAGCAAAAAAGCGTTGTATCCTGTGATGAGTAGCTATTGACAATCCCATATGCCGGGGCTAAAATGCTCTTCACAGCGGGCCTATAGCTCAGCTGGGAGAGCGCTACAATGGCATTGTAGAGGTCAAGGGTTCGAATCCCTTTAGGTCCACTAGCCCCAATCCACCGTGTTTGGGGTTTTTGTTTTCTGGGAAAGGTAATCGCTGTGGCCGATCCAAATCGCAAAGACAATCTGGAAAATCGCTTGCGCGAATTGCTGGATGATTTGAAGCGTCTGCTCAACCCGGAACAACCGAAGCCGGTGCGGATACCCGTCCCGGTGCGTGCCCCCCGCGACCCACGCTACCGCTGATTCACACCTCTCCTCGATCGTGAGAGCTTCATCACATGGCTGCCGCCGTGTGTTTTTTATTCCACACGCAGCAGGAATAGGCCCATTGTCCCCCCGCCGACTATCCGCTGCTTGTCTACCACCAGCCCATTCGCCTCGGCAAATGGCGGTACACCCCGCCGCGCCATAAAATCCCGGTAATTCGTGAAGTGTTCACGGCCCGCCACGATTTCCGCCATGACAAGGACGCCTTTTTGCAGCCACCCCTGCGGGAACTGATACGGCCCGGTGTGGAAATCAATCACCAGGATGCGGCCATCCGGTTTGAGGACACGCTTCATCTCGCGGGTGACGCCCTCTCGCATCGCCTGGCGCATTTCGTGAATCGCCAGTGAGATCGTCACAAGGTCGAACGAATCATCCCCGAAAGGCATTTGCCGGGCATCTGCGAGGTGCAGGTCAGCGTCTTCGCCCAGGTTTTTCCGGGCGACACCCAGCATGGAAGGGGACTTGTCAATCCCGGTGATGGCGCACCCGGCCTCGCGGTAGGTTTGCAGGTGCAGCCCGGAACCGCAGGCCACGTCCAGCACTTTCATGCCCGGTCTGGGCGGATACACCTTGAGACTCAGTTCCCGCAGCCCGGTGTTGAAGCGCCCGACAATCGGGTCGTAAATGGGCGCGAACTGGCGATAAGGATCATTTGCCACTGGTGCGGCCTCCTCGGTTATTCTTCAATCACATATTCAAACAGCAGGTAACACATCACGAGGTAGACGACATCCACCATCGCCAGAATCTGCACCCAGGCGACCCAGTCTTCGGTGGCCGAATCGGTGAGCAGGTTGGTGGAGGCTTTCACGGCGGCCAGCAGCAGCGGCAGCGCCAGCGGCATCATGACGATTGGCAGCAGGTTTTCACGAGCGCGGGTCTGCACGGTCATGGTTGCCAGCAGCGTTCCTACGGTGGTAAAGCCGAATGTCCCCATAAACAGCACCGCCAGTACCAGCGGCTGCACCAGGGATACGTTAAACAGCACCGTCATGATTGGCAGCAGCAGCAGGCCGACGGTGATGGTGAACAGGAAGTTGCCCACCAGCTTGCCAAAGAAGATCGTTGTACGGGCGATGGGGGCAATCAGCATGGCATCCAGGTTGCCCTGGTCGCGTTCCATCGCCAGGCTGCGGTTCAGTCCCAGGAAACTGGCGAAAACCACCGTTACCCATAACACGCCGCTGATAGCTTCCTGGCGGGCGATGCGATCCAGTTCCAGCGCGAAGCTGAAAACCAGGATGCTTAACAGGGCGAATAAACCCATTGAACTGATGAGTTCCCGGCTGCGCAGTTCGGTACGCAGGTCTTTGCGGACAATCGAGAGGACAGCTTTAAAGAAAGGTGTTTTCATTGTTTTGCCGATGCCATACTGGTCGTCTGGGTATAAATCGAAGCGAGTTCAAGCGCGTCCAGGCCATTGGTCGGTGCGTCATAGCCGATTTTACCCCGTGACAGGATAACGACGCGGCTGGCGAGTTTGGCTGCCTGGTTTAACTGGTGTGTCACCATAATAATCGTCTGACCGGCGGCATGGGTGTCCGTCAGCAGGTCATCCAGAATTGCGGCGGCGTCCTGATCCAGCCCGGTATAGGGTTCATCAAAGAGCAGCACTGCCGGGCCGTGCAGCAGGGCGCGGGCGATGCTCAACCGCTGCTGCATCCCGCGTGAGAAGGTGCGTACCATATCGCCAGCACGCCGCCCCAGCCCGACCCGTTCCAACAGGTCGTCAATCCGGGTATTGGCGGCGTCCCTGGGTAAATTGTACAACCGGCTGAAAAATATGAGGTTTTCGCGTGCGCTCAGGTTTTCGTAGAGCAGCGGCCTGTGGCTTACCAGCCCGATCTGAGCGCGGACGGCGGCGGCTTCCTGAGGGAGTTCCCACCCGCCGATGTGGATTGTCCCGGCAGTGGGTTTGCTCAGGCCGGAAAGCAGCCGGATGAGCGTGGACTTGCCGCTGCCATTCGGGCCGAGCAGGGCGACGAATTCGCCTTTTTCAATCGTCAGGTCAAGCTGGCGCAGCACCGGCAGCACGCCGAATGCCTTCACCAGTGACCGGATTTCAACCAGGGCGCGTGTTGTAGATGTCTCGGTCATAGTGTCCCAATGTGATAGCTAAAATGATGGCTGTTACGCCCAGTCATATATATACAAGCGTTCCATCTTAAACCGCTAGGGCAATCATATTAATTTGTCTACCGCAAAATTGCTTTTCTGACCCCTCCCCGGCCCTCCCCGCAAACGGGGAGGGAGTTGGTCAACATAGACCAACAAGTCTCCCCTGCTTGCGGGTGAGATTTAGAGGGGGTTCAGAGGATAAAAGCATACACTAATGCGAAGTTTCCAATTTGATACAACCACCCTGCGCCTTACCTACACCGCAAACCGGCAGCGGCGGATGAACGTCTGGTCTGGTGTGAGCGTCACGATATTGTAGCCCGGCTCTGCGCCTGTGTCAGCGGTGGTATGTGTCATTCCCGGCCAGGCATGGAACTGGCACCAACTGCTCAGAACACTGCTGTAGAGAATGCCGTCGCGCAGTGTCTCGGTGTTCTGATGGACATGCCCATGAAATACCCCGCGCAGCCGGCCTCTCGCGGGCAGCAGCGCGGCATGAAAGTCTTCAGCGTTCGTCATGGGCATGTATTCATCCAGCCAGGGAACATCTACCGGCAGGGCGTTATGATGTACCGCGACCACCATCGGACGCTTATCGTTTGCCCTGCAAATGCCCTCCAGCCAGGTCAACTGTGCGTCGCTCACATAGCCGCGCGGCGGTTCTACCGGGCCGTTGCTGTCCACACAGGCAAATACCACGCCGTTGACCTCAAACGTGTAGTGAAACGGCAGTACATCATCCTCGCGCTGTAGCAACACCCGTTGTAAAGCGGCGGGATCGTCATGGTTGCCCGCCAGATAGTACACCGGATAGCGAATTTCGCCCAGGATGTCACGACAGGTTTCGTATGCGTCCGGCACGGGGTCGTAGGCCACATCGCCAGTATGCAGCACAAAATCCGGCGTAAAAGGCAGTGCGTTGAGTTCCCGTACCAGCGCCCGCGCCCCTTCCTGTGCTGAATGGGCGCTCCATTTGCGGTGGTAGTCCGGGTCGGGGCTGATGTGTGTATCGCTGATATGGACGAAGCGGAGCAGCGGTTGCATATAATCGGACTCCTTCTGTGGCGGGCGAACGGACTCCTATAAATCTAACAGGCTTTTGCTCCAGGACAAAGGGGTTACTGTCAATCCCTCGTGTATGGGTATAATGAACGTGAGATACCGATAGGCGTGGCGGGGTAACGCATGATGAAGCGGATTTTATGGCAACACTTTGCAGGTACGCTCTCGTTTGGTGAAATCAAACCCCTTGCGTATGTCTTCCGGTTGTCATTGCTGCTGAGTCTGCTTCTGCTGGCCGCCTGTGCCCCCAGCGCGCCCGAAGATGCTGCTGCGCTGCCCACATTGGCACAGCTTCCCACGCTCACCAGCACGGTCACGCCGCCGCCAGCGACTGCGACTTTCACGCCCTCAGCAACCTTAACACCCACCGATACCCTGACGCCGACGCTGACCGTTACCCCCAGCCAGACGATCACTGATACGCCGACTTCCACGCCCACCAACACGCCGACAATCACACCTACGCCGCTCCCTACCGCCGATAACGAAGCCGTGCTGTCGCTGGTTGACCTGGCGAAGCAGGCTACTGTGCTGCCGCAGCAGGCTGTCGCCCCGCCTGTCACCGGAGCCAACCCGATTGTAACGGTTCCACCAGCCACAGGCTGCACGTTTTTGCCGCCAGGCGGATTCGGCCTGATCTTCACAACCGACGCAACACTGATGCAGCAGTTGGGCTGCCCGTTAGGGTCGCCGCCCGTAACGGCCTCACTCGCCAGCGCCGTCCAGGGGTATGAACGCGGGACGATGATCTGGGTTGCCGGCACTCCGGGGACGATTTATGCCCTGTTCAACACAACCACGTACCAGCAGTTCTCCGATACCTACACCGAAGGCGTAGACCCGGCCAGTGGGGGCGAGTCGCCGCCAGCGGGACTCCTTGAGCCAGTGCGCGGCTTTGGCAAAGTGTGGCGAACCAACCCGAATGTGCGAAATGGTCTGGGGTGGGCGACCAATGCCGAAGTCGGGGGGCAATCCACCGTCCAGCAGTTCGAGCGCGGTTGGATGATCGCGCTGCCGCAGCGTGGCGAAATCCTGATCCTCATGTCCGATCCGAGCGGCACAAGTGGTACATGGCGGGTCGTGCCGGGGGGATTCTAAGCACACGGGCAAGTTGCACGAATCGTTTGTCGGAAATTTAAAGATTGGATAATCTTTTCTTAAAGTTCCTGGCGTGATGCCGATGTTTTGCCCTGTAGGGAACTTGAAATACTCTATATGGAGGTCAGGATGCGTAAACAATACTTTACTTTATTAGTGTTCGTTGCAATATTGGCACTCACCAGTTTTTCCCTGGTAAGTGCCCAGGACCCGGTGCAGATTAGCTTCTGGCACGCAATGAGCGGCAGCCGGGGTGATGTTGTGCAGGGGTTAGTCGACTCGTTCAATGCCGCCAACCCGGATGTGCAGATTGTGGCCGAGTTCACCGGCAGCTATGCAGATACGCTGACGAAAGCGTTAGCGGCTGTCCGTGCTGGCGAACCGCCACACATGGTTCAGGTTTACGAAGTGGGGACGCGCTCCATGCTCGACTCCGGCGCGATTGTTCCGATTGCTGAAGTCAGCGGCGGTGAATTTGACCCGTCACTGTTCGTCGCCCCCATCGTGAACTACTACTCAGTGGGGAATGAGTTGTCCTGTATGCCGTTCAACAGTTCCACTGCTATGCTGTACTACAACAAAGATGTCTTTGCCGCTGCCGGGTTAGACCCCGAAGTGCCGCCCATGACCTTCAACGAGGTCTATGAAATGGGCAAGCAGATTGTTGAATCCGGCGCTGCTCCCGGCGCGATTTCCTTTGGTTGGCCGGCCTGGATTATGGAACAGATGTTTGCCAAGCATGACCAGATGCTGGCGAATGAAGGCAATGGCCGCGATGCGCTGGCGACTGAAACCTACTTCAACAGTGAATTCGGCGTGCAGGTGCTGACTGAGTGGCAGAGATGGGCGCAGGACGGCATCCTCATCTATGGCGGGCGTGAATACAGCGCCAACGACCCGTTCCTGGCGGGTGAATTCGCTATGCTGGCACAGAGTACGTCCAGCCTGGGCGGTATCCAGAAGAGCGCGACCTTTAACCTGGGCACAGCCTTCCTGCCGCGCCTGGAAGGGTACGAAGACGCCATCGGTAACAACGTGATCGGCGGTGGCTGCCTGTGGACGATGGCCGGGTTCAGTGAAGAAGAGTACAACGCGATATGGCGTTTCTATCAGTTCCTGGCGCAAGATGAACAGGCGATTATCTGGCACAAAGGCACGGGCTACTTCCCGGTTACGAATGCTGCCTTTGATGCGCTGGATGCTGAGGGCTGGTTCACCGAAAACCCGAACTTCCTCACCGCCTTCGACCAGATTTTGAAGGGCGAAAACACCGTTGCTGCCAGCGGCGTAATCCTGGGCGACTTTGTGACGATCCGCGATATCGTGGGCGCGGCCATTGAAGAAGCGGTTGTCAATGGCGTAGACCCGCGTGAGGCGCTGGATGCAGCCAATGAGGAAATCAACCAACTTCTGGCCGATTATGCCAGTCTGGTTGAATCCGACTGATTTTTGACAGGTTTAATGACGTAAGTGATAGGTTAGCTGGCACGGGTGCAACCATCCGTGCCAGACGTTTTCAGGTAGGACTATGCGCTCTTTTGTTTTTCCTAACCGGATATTGCCGTACTTGTTGATCGCGCCAAGCGCGGTTCTGGTGGTGGTGTTCTTCATTGTCCCGGCTATCCAGAGCTTGCAGCTCAGTTTTTACCGGGTCAACACCTCTACCGGACGGCAGATTTACATCGAATTTGAGAATTTCACCCGTTTGTTTAATTCAAAAGAATACATCAATTCCCTTACCATAACCGGGATATTTATCCTGGTGGTCGTCATCTTTGCGCTGGCGATCAGTCTGCTGCTGGCGGTGGGGGCCAGCCAGCCGATCAGGGGCTTTGGTATCTATCGCACGCTGCTGATCTGGCCGTATGCGCTTTCCCCTGCAATTGCCGGAACGATCTGGGCGCTGCTGGCTGACCCCAGTATCGGCGTGCTGACCTATAATCTCGAACGTTTGGGGATTCATTTCAACCGGCAGACGGATAGTACCCATGCCATTATCTTCATCTGTATCGCGGCAATCTGGAAAATCCTGGGGTATAACGTTGTGTTTTTCCTGGCGGGGCTGCGGAACATTCCCCAGGATGTGATGGAAGCCTCCGCGCTGGACGGAGCGAATGCCTGGACGCGCTTCTGGCGGATGACATTCCCGCTGCTATCGCCCACCACATTCTTCCTGCTGGTGATGAACACGCTCTATGCCAGTTTTGAAACCTTCGGCCTGATTGACATCACCACGCAAGGCGGGCCGGGGCGGGCGACCAACCTGCTCATCTACAAACTCTATAATGACGGGTTCAAGAATACCACCCTGCTCGGTTCGGCGGCGGCGCAGTCGGTTCTGCTGCTGATCTTCGTGGCGATTCTGACGCTGATTCAGTTCCGCACCGCCGGGAAAAGGACGTTTTACCGATGAGCAGCTCTACGACTTCGACCATGGCGGCTCTCCCCACCCAGGCCACACGGGCAGCGTTCCGGCGGCGGGTGGTGTACCCGGCATTCATGCACGGGCTGATGATTCTCGGCGTGTTTGTCGTGCTGTTCCCGCTGTTATTCGCGATCATTCTCAGCACACAGTCTTCTGCGGACTGGTTCCAGATAGGTAACCTTATACCGGGGACTTCAGCGGCGCATAATTACGCGACGGCCTGGGAACGGGCGAGCATCGGGCGGCTGATGCTGAACACCACGATTGTCGCCGTGCTGGTGGCCGGTGGCAAGATCATATTGAGTATGAGCGCATCTTTCGCGCTGATCTACTTTAAGGTACGTGGCAGCACTTTGATTATTGGCCTGATTATGCTGACTCACTTCCTGCCACTGCCTGTCCGTATTGTCCCCACCTATCAACTGTTGGCCGACCTGCGCTGGATTGATACTTTCCAGGGGTTGACCGTGCCATTCTTCGCCAGCGCAACCGGAATTCTGTTATTTCTCCAGTTCTTCCGCACGCTTTCGCCTGATCTGGCGGACGCTGCGCGGGTAGATGGGGCAGGGCCGATTCACTTTCTGTTCCGCATCCTGATTCCGATTTCACGCACCAATATCGGGGCGCTGTTCCTGATTGAATTCATCTATATGTGGAATCAGTACCTGTGGCCGCTGCTGGTCGCCAATTCAGTAGATACGCGCCAGGTGCAAATCGGCATCAAGCAGTTGATCGCCACCGATGCCGTGATTGACTGGGGCGTGCTGATGGCCGGGACGGTGATGGTGATTATTCCGCCGCTGGTGGTGCTATTGGTGCTGCAACGCAGCCTGATGGCCGGGCTAAGTGCCGGAGACGAGGGGATTCGATGACGCGGGGTCTGGCCGAGATACGCGGCTTCCTGCTCGATATGGATGGCACGCTTTATCTGAGCGACCATCTGCTGCCCGGTGCGCGGGACTTTCTCGACTATACGGCACGGGCTGGACTCCCGGTGCTGTTCCTGACCAATAACTCATCTAAGAACCGGGATTCCTATGTGCGGAAAATCGCGGGGATGGGGCTGACCGTCCCCGCCGAGCAGATTCTGACCTCCGGGGAAGCGACGGCGCTCTACCTGCGTGAACAGTCCCCCGGTGCGCGGGTGGCGCTGTTCGGCACGCCGGAACTCGAACAGGAATTCGCCGGATATGGCTTCACCCTGACGATGGACGCGCCCGATTATGTGGTGCTGGGCTTCGATATGACGCTTGATTACGCCAAGCTCACCCGGTTGTGTGATCTGGTGCGGGCGGGGCTGCCGTATATCGTCACGCATCCCGACTACAACTGCCCGGTCAAAGGGGGATTCATCCCGGATATTGGCGCGATGATGGCCTTTGTCCACGCCTCCACCGGGCGCGAGGCGGACGTGATTATCGGCAAGCCCAACCGGCACATCCTGGATATGGCAGCGCTGCGCCTGGGACTGCCCTTAGAAGCGATTGCGATGGTGGGTGACCGGCTGTATACCGATATTGCGATGGGGGCTGCCGCGCCGATCCAGACCGTCCTGGTACTCAGTGGCGAGACGAAAGCCGGAGACATCCCTGACAGTCCATTTCAGCCGGATCATGTGTTCGCCAACCTGGGCGCGCTGGGCGAGGCGCTGCGGGCCGTAAAATCGCCGGAGATGTAATGTGTAAGAAGAAACCGCGTCTCAATCGGGACGCGGTTTCTGGTATTTATCCAGTATGCATAGTCACATTATTGTCCGCCCCTCTGCACCCATCATCAGGCGTGGCTGTGGGGCGCCGGGGCAGTTGGCATCCTCCTGCGCCAGTATCCCCGCCACAAAGCCCAGCATACTCAACACATATAAGCCTGTGAATAAGAAAGACCAGCATTTTTTCAATTTGCCTCTCCTTTGTGAGCGTGCAAACAGGGTGAAATACTCCCAATCGATTCTATATACGGATTTCAAAATCGCGCTACAGGTTTTCGGTTCATGTCCCGGCAGCAGGTCGCCGAAAGGCTGGCCCGGCTTGCATTTACCGCCATTGACAAGCCCCGGCCTATTCGCTAGAATGCCCTTTACCGGTTGAGCGAAAATGCGTCTTGAAGCGTGTTTCCCCTGCGTGGTATAATGCTCTTTGAGAGCGCCACCATAGCTCAGCTGGCAGAGCGTTCGCCTTGTAAGCGAAATGTCGTGAGTTCGAATCTCACTGGTGGCTTGCAGTTAAACAATTCATGGGTCCGTGTCCCGAGTGGCAAAGGGGAGGGACTGTAAATCCCTTGCGCGACGCGCTTCGTTGGTTCGAGTCCAACCGGGCCCACTATTATTCGAGATGCCTTTGTAGCTCAGTCGGCAGAGCACACCCTTGGTAAGGGTGAGGTCACGGGTTCGAATCCCGTCAAAGGCTTTGGTGTATTTTTGCCAGTAGGAAGTTAAGCGAGGAATAACGTGGCGAAGAAGGGCAACCGGATTCTAGTTAAAATGCGTAGCACGGAAAGCGGCCACATTTACTATACGCAGAAGAACCGCCGCAATGATACGCAGCGGCTGGAACTGCGGAAGTATGACCCCTATGTGCGCCGCCATGTGATCTACAAGGAAGCGAAATAACGCTTCACAACACAGGGGAGTAGCTCAACTGGCAGAGTGGCGGTCTCCAAAACCGTAGGTTCCGGGTTCGATTCCTGGCTCCCCTGCCATGTTCTTCTAAGCACCGTCCCCCGCAGGAGACGGTGTTTTTAAACTATGAGTCACTAGCCAGGAGTACGGGGATGTCTGTTAATAAGACACTGGAAGAAAAATCCAAACGCCGCGGGAAGCGTAAACCGGGAGCCGAGCCGGTTGAATCAGTTGATGCGCAGGATGATGAACTGATGGCCGAAAGCCGGGGTATTACCGAGGGCAAAGGCCGCCCGACGCCGAGCCGCCGCGCCCTGGTCGAAGTCGAAACGAAGGAACGCGGAAACGTCGTCACCCGTCCTTTCTTGGCTCTGGGCGATTATCTGGACGGCGTGCGTTCGGAAATCGCCAAAGTTGCCTGGCCGACCCGCGAGGAGGTCATCCGCCTGACCTGGATAGTTCTGGCGGCGACGATTGCCGCTGCTATTGCATTGGGTGTCATCGCGTTGATCTTCTCTGAACTGTTTGTGGCCGGGCTGAACCAACCCGTGATCTTCATTGTCATCACTGTCGCGGTGGTGGTTATTCTGGCGGTTTATCTGCGGCGCAGCAACCGCAGTACCTCCGGCTACTAGTGATGTGTAAGAGTTGAGTGAGATATATTTTATGGCAAATGACGCAGATTTTCGGGAGGAAAACGACTACGACCCGGAACCGGTGTATCTGGATAACCAGCAAACGGATAGTGATGCCTTGCTTGATGACGCAGCGCCGGGTATCCTCGACCAGATCATGGATGAAACCACCGGTCAGAAGTTGTGGTACGTAGTTCACTGCTACTCCGGTTACGAGAACAAAGTGCGCCATGCCATCGAACAGCGCATCGAAACAATGGGGATGCGCGATAAAATCTTTGATGTCATCGTCCCCACTGAAGAAGAAATCGAGATCAAAGATGGGAAACGGCGCAATATCGAAAAGCGTGTCTTCCCCGGCTATATCCTGGTTGAAATGAAGATGGATGAAGACTCCTGGTATGTGGTACGAAACACGCCAGGAGTGACTGGTTTTGTCGGCATGGGCAACGACCCGACCCCGCTGCGGCCTGAAGAGGTCAAGGCGATTATGGATCGGATGCTCGCCGAAGGTGGCCCGAAAGTGAAACCCAAATTCAAAGTGGGTGAGAAGGTGCGGATTATTGATGGTCCGTTCAATGACTTTATCGGCACGGTGGCGCTCATAGAAGCAGATAAGCAAAAAGTGCGCGTCATGGTGAACTTCTTCGGGCGCGACACGCCGGTGGAACTGGACTTCCTGGAAGTGGAGAAGGTCTAGACGGCGGCCAGCTCAGCTATAGGCCGCCTGCTGCAATACAGAATGCTCACATGGGGCAAGAACAGCTTGCCCCTGTTGTTGGAAAGCCAATATCCCTAAAATAGTGGATAGTTCCTGACCAAAAAACAAAACGGCTGTGTGGCATACCCTTAGCCACAAGCGGAACCAAACGAGGAAAATCATGGCGAAGAAAATCAAAGCAATTGTCAAGCTGCAAATCCAGGCTGGCAAGGCCAACCCGGCACCGCCTATTGGCCCGGCATTGGCGCAGCACGGCATCAACCTGATGCAGTTCTGCAAAGAGTACAATGCCCGCACCAGCAACCGTATGGGGGAGATTATCCCGGCTGAGATCACGATTTTCAGCGATAGCTCCTTCAAGTTCAACCTGAAAAGCCCCCCCACCGCTTTCCTGATTAAGAAAGCCGCCGGGTTGGAGCACGGGTCCAGCGTTCCGCATCTCGAGAAGGTCGGCAAACTTACCCGCAAGCAGGTGCAGGAAATCGCGGAAATCAAGCTCAAAGATATGAATGCCAACGATATTGAAGGGGCTATGCGCCAGATCGAAGGCACAGCCCGGCAGATGGGCGTCGAAATCGAAGGCTAAAAGACATGCGTTGAATCCGCAGGTGTGCGGATAAACAATCAATCGATTCTAGTTGTGTGGGAGGGCGAGCCACGCCCGCGAACCACAGGAGAAAAACAACATGGCAAAACACGGCAAACGTTTTACAGAAGCCCTCAAACAGATTGACCGCGATAAAAACTACTCATTGGAAGAAGCTGTCGCGCTGAGCAAGAAACTGGCAAATTCCAAGTTTGATGAAACCATTGAACTGCATTTTCGCCTGGGGATTGACCCGCGCCACAGTGACCAGCAGGTACGCAGCACCGTGATGCTGCCGCACGGCCTGGGTAAAACAGTTCGGGTACTCGTATTCGCTGAAGGCGAAGATGCCCACGCCGCTGAAGCCGCTGGGGCTGATATTATCGCTGATGACAAAGTGCTGGAGAAAATCCAGAAAGAAGGCTGGCTGGAATTCGATACAGCTATTGCCGTCCCTTCCATGATGCAGAAAGTCAGCCGGGTGGCGCGTGTCCTCGGCCCGCGTGGGTTGATGCCCAATCCGAAAGCTGGCACGGTTGTTCCGGCGGATGACCTGGGACGTGCCATTACCGAAATGAAGGCCGGGCGTGTGGAATTCCGTAACGATAAGACGGGCAATCTGCATGTGCCAGTGGGTAAGGCCAGCTTTGATGAGCAGCGTATCTTGGAGAATGCTCAGGCGATCATTGATGCCGTGACCCGGCAGCGCCCCTCCGCAGTCAAAGGGCAGTATATCCGCCGCATCGTACTCAGCTCCACGATGGGGCCGGGGCTGCGCCTGGAAATCGTTGGCGGCGGCGTCTAGTTTCCTTGCAATTCAGCAGTCATTTTCAAGGCGGCCTTCATGGCCGCTTTTTCATTGTATGATAGTATGAGCGAGACACCTGAACATATAGACTGCAAAAGGCCACTATGATGGATACGCCGCGTGAACGCTGGGGTGAAGGTGATGCTTATGAGCATTTCATGGGGCGTTGGAGTCTGGAGGTTGCCGGGCATTTTCTGGATTGGCTGCGGCCTGCGCCACATCAGCACTGGCTGGATATGGGCTGCGGAACCGGCGCGCTGACAAAGACGATTGCGGCATATACACAACCGCAGTCTGTTGTAGGACTTGATCCCTCCTTTGATTTTGGGCGGTATGCCGCTCAGCAATCCATACAAGCCAGTTTTATAGTCGCAGATGGTCAATCGCTGCCGGTTCGTGATAAGGTTTTCGATACGGTTGTCAGTGGCCTTGCGCTGAATTTTATCAATCAACCGGAGCGCGCTCTGGCAGAAATGCACCGGGTTGTCAGAACTGCGGGATTAGTGGCCGCCTATGTCTGGGACTATGCGGGGAAAATGGAATTCTTACGGTATTTCTGGGATGCCGCGTTGGAACTGGATGCCAGCGCCGTTTCGTCACATGAAGGCCATCGTTTCCCGATCTGCCAGCCGGAGTCACTTCTCCAACTCTGGCGTGGAGCCGGTTTTCATGACGTGTCTGTAATCGCGATTGATATAACCACGATATTCGATAGTTTTGAGCGTTACTGGCGGTCTTTCACGCTGGGCAATTTCCCGGCGCCGCAGTATGTTGCATCTTTAGCGCCAAAGCCCCGCAGCAGACTCCGGGAACACTTAGGCACCCGTATTCCAATCGCAGACGATGGTTCGATTCGTCTCACGGCACGGGTCTGGGCTGTGCGAGGTTATTCCACATAACAAATGTAAGAAAGAGCGAACCTTCATGCCCATCAACTTTGTCAGCGGCGACCCTTTACTCACACGGGCACAAACCCTGGCGTTTGGCTACAATGCGAAAGGCAAGACCGAAACCACGCTTTTCATCACGCGGCTGCTTGACCGTGCGCCGGCAGCCTTCGCCACCTACGCCAAGCAGTGCCGTTCGGGGCAAATACGGGCCGGTGGGTTATGGCTGTGGTCAGAAATGCAGCCCAATCTCCTGTTTCTTCCTGTGCGCGAGTCTGCTGGCAGCAGCACGCGCCCGCGCCACATCGAAACCGCCTTGTTGACGATTGCCCGTGACTACCGGCTGTATGGGCTGAAGAGTATCGCCGTCGCCGCCCTTGCCGATCCCCTTGACTGGCCGGCCATAAAACCCATCGTGATCCACTGGTTAGCCAGGTGTCCGCTGCCGGTGGTGGTCTATGAGAACATCATCCCTGGTGTGCTGGCAGAAGCTGAAAGCTGATGACCCGGTCAGAATGGAGTGTATTTTAAATAGCGTGTTTTGGAGCTAAAATACAGAGAATATTCAGGGGCACTCATTGCCGAGGTTCATAATGGACACTTATGAAATTAATTGGTACAACGACGAGAAAACGATCATTCTTGAACAGGTAACAGGCCAATGGAAATGGGAAGACATCTACGCGATGATCCAGAAGCAGTTCGCCATGATGGACACAATTGAACATAAGGCGCATGTGATCCTGGTTGCCCCTGAAGGTCATATCCCCGTACCTGCCGATGCTCTGTTTCACCTTCAGAAAATTATTGGCGAGGTGCATCGTAACGAGGGTCTCAAAATCCTGGTCGGCGCGCCCAGACTGATCGAAACTCTGTTTTCGATGATCGGGCGGGTCTATAAGTTGCGTGATCTGCTGGCGGACTATGCTTTTGCCGGGTCAATGGAAGAGGCGCTGACGATTATCGAAAAGGCAGATAGTTAGCAGCGCATCAAGCTTTGCAATCCCTGACATCTCTGTTTATCCTCTGTCTCGCATGGGGTGTTCCCCTGCACACCCGTCCCTGCGTTCTTTTCCCTCTTTGAACCTCAGCTATTCTATGGTTGCCCCCGATACCTGGAATAAGGTAGACTGATGGTGCGAATGGGTACAAGCACATGGGGCAGTATCTACGGGGAAAAGCGTCTATGTCGCACGTTTTTATCAGCTACAGCAAACAAAACAAGGATTACGCCCGCCAGTTAGTCAGCAAACTGCGCGATGAAGGCTTTGATGTGTGGATTGATGACCGTGAACTGCGGGCCAGCGTGGATTGGTGGCAGTCTATTGTGCTGGCGCTGCGGGCGTGTGGCGCATTTATCGTCATCATGACTCCGGAATCCGATAACTCCGACTGGGTGCAGCGCGAAATTACCCTGGCGTTGAAGTATGACAAACCGATCTTCCCGCTGTGGTTAAGCGGCAGCCTGGATACCCCCAACTGGGAACTGTTCGTCCGTACCCAGTACACCGATGTGCGTGGCGACAAGATGCCGGAAGAACAATTCTTCGCCACTTTGAGTGAAGCGGCGTCGCGGCGTTCGCGCCGGGGCGAGAACGTCACTAAGACGCACAAGGTTGAAAAGGTTGTCCTTGACGATGAAGACGAGGTATTCCGGCAGGCGATTGCTAACCCGCCTGCGCCCACCTTATCGGATGTCTTCGGCCCGACTGATGAAACAGTCCCGCCCGCCGTACCGCCTCAGGCAAAGCCCGGATGGTGGCGTTTAGGATTGGCGGCTGGCGCCGTCATTGTGCTCGTTCTGGTGCTGGCTTTTATCCTCAATCCACCCGCCCCCGTCGTGGTGACGACGGAAACGCCCGATGTCACAGACGCGCCTGTGCCAGATGAAACTGTCACTCCGACGCTGGATTTCAGCTCCGAACCGGCCAGTATTGAATCGCTCAACGCCTGGCGAGAGGCGAATGGCTATGCGCCACTGACGATCAACGCGACCCTGAATGCCCTGGCAAAACGTCACTTGAGCTATCTCAGTGCGATTCCGTATGATAATTTGCCATCCACCGATTTGTATGTAGACGGGGCGGGGCGCGACATCCAGGCCGCAGCAGCGGGTGCCGGATACCCGGCGCCGGAGAACATCGAAATGTTTGTTGAAATCCGGGATGGTGATTTTCAACTGGATGATCTGTTACGCCGATTAGACTTACAGGGCAGCCCAAATCTGCAAGCCCGCGCTCAGGAATATGGCTTAGAGCAGAAGCGCTCAATAGATACCAGCCGGCTCTATTTTGTATTGATCGTGGGAGTAGGAGAATAGCTTATGCGTATTCGAACACTATATATCCTCCTTCTGTTTCTCTTTCTGTTGCTATTCAGCGGTGTATTGTCGCAAGCGCAATCCGGGGCACTGACCCCGGACGAAACCTCAATTCTGGAAGCGATTAACGAGTTCCGCCGGACAAAGAATTACGTGCTGGTTGTGCCTAATGCCGAACTTAACCAGATTGCCCGTGAATTCGCTGCCGATCTGAAGTTCCGTTATGATGACAGCAATCAACCAGTGGGAGATATTTACCTGAACAGCGCAGGTGAAAACATTGACAGCCTGCTGGCGCAAACCACCTATGCGCCCTATGGGAACGACTATGTCGTGGATTTTATTCCGGCGCGTATTGGCGGGATTGTTCCTGCGGATCTGGTTTCTTATTTGATTGAGGACTCGCGCAAGGAGCAGCGGGAAGTCTACAGCCGGGCAATGGCGCGGGACTCTAGGGTTACTGCCTTGCCACTAGGGAGTCCGATATATCGTGAAGTCGGTATCGGTCATGTGTATAATCCCGACAACAACCGACATTACTATATGTTGCTGTTTGCCGCCCGCCCTGGCGTGCTGCCGGTGGTCATCACGAACCGGAAGGCACTGAACGTGATTGCTGAACAGGTTACTGATCGAGAGGTGATTATCCGCCCCCACAATGAAAATACGCCCAACCAGGGAAATGGTTGGGAGGTCATTGGGCCAGTCAAGCTTATCCATATCTCGGAAGTTCCAGGAGAGCAAGCTTGCCCCGACCCGGACATCATTCCATATCCGCCCGGCTGGATAGATTACGACCTTGCCCTGGAATATACCCTGAGCGAAGGCAGTGGCTTGAAGACCATCTACGTGCAAATGTGCGACTCCGCCAGGCGTACCCTCGTGGTTTCTGCACAGGTGGTCTATGCTGATCCCAGCACGCCATCGCCGCAGGGCAACCTCGCCACGCCGCTCGGACTGGCGCAGATGACCCAGACCGCTGCTGCCGGGGCGACGCTCTACGCGCCATTACAGCCCACTGTGGAAGCCATTCTGACGGCGACGGCCAACGCTCCACAGCCAACAGGTACACCAACTGCACCATGACGCCAACCACGGATTACGAACAGCAGTTAGCGGGTGAGGCGGAACTATGGGGAAGGGATGCCGAACGCCAGTCACAATCCACCCCGCCCGATTGGCGCTATCACCGCAGCCTGCGTCACAACGTCATCTATCATCAGGCTGATATTGATGCCTTTCTGGAACATATTCAGCCGGGCATGAACACCCTGGAACTCGGCTGTGCGTCCGGTTGGTTGACACTGGCGATGGCGCAGCGCGGGGCGAATGCGACGGGCATGGACATCAGCGACAAGGCGCTGAACGTCGCCCGGCGCTATTACGAGTCGATTCAGGATTCCGTCAGTGGGGCGGTGACATACCAGGCTGCCGACCTGAACATGCTGGAACTCCCGCCGGAAACCTATGACGTGGTTGCCGTGAAAGGCACGCTGCACCACCTCGTCCGTATGGATCACGTGATCGCGCAGATTCACAAGGCGCTCAAACCGGGCGGCCTGCTGTGGGCGTCGGATTCGCATGGCGAGGAGAGCCTGCCCACCGTGCTGGTCGCCAGCGGGCTGATGTTTGTGCTGCCCACCCACGTTAGCTATGGCGAGAAATTTCGCGGGCTGCTGCGTTTCGGGTTGAAGTCCCCCTCCCGCATCAAGGCCAGCATTGAGGCCGAGGGACTCTCACCGTTCGAGGGGGCAGGGCGGGAGCATGACTGGGTCAGATTGACCGGTGAGCGTTTCACCATTGAGCGACGCATAGACGCCCCGGCTGTCACCGGCTATATCACGCACCAGGTCAAACTGCCGGACTGGGTGGCGCTGCCGCTGCTGCGCGGGCTGTGTGCAGTTGACCGCCTGCTGGTGCGCCTGCGACTGCTGCGGAATACCGGCGTAATTCTGTATGCACGCAAGGCGGATTCAGGCAACTAGCTGCCGCCCTTTGGTTCAATCACTTATGTAGCATCGCCGTCAGTTGAGAGTTTATGCCGATCTGGATCGCCCCCGACCCGGTACGCTATTTTGCGCTGCGCTTCTATAAACGCCTGTAGTTCCTCTGGCGTTCTGGATTGAACTTCAAAACGGCTGGTTTCTTCTCGCATGACAGCCAGCGTTGCTTTTACAAAAGCCTGGTAACTCGCCTGGTATTCTTCCTCAGACATCTCCGGATCGGGTGAGAGTGCATCGGCAACCTCGATATTCTCCAATGAGCGCTCATAAAGCGGACGCAAAGTTGCCCATTGAAACGTGTCGGCTAACGTGCTGAAAAATACGCCGACAGGTGGCAAAATAACGGATAGAATGACCAATATCGTGATAAGAAGTTGCAGGCTGCCGCAGGTTGCATTCGCTTCTTCCAGGCCTGCACATTGTCCACTGCCCAGGAATTGAGTCTGAACTAGCAGCCCGGCAGTGATGGAGGCCAGTCCCGTGAGAAAGGCGATTCGTGCCCGTACCCGGCTGACTTCCTCGTCGGCTTTTTCAAATCGCCTCATACTACTCTGATAGTAATGCCGCTGGTCCTGCAGGGCGTATTTTTCGAATATCCAATAACGCGCCTTTAACTCATCCAGGGTGAATTCCTCGCTCATTTTGTCTCCTCCTCTACGGTTGGAAACGTGCCACGATTAATTTCGGCGGCGCGTAACGATAATAAGCTGCGGCGCTCGACAGGGCTTAAAGCGCTATAGGGGTCAATTCGCATCAGATAGCGGAAAAACTCACGGCGCAGGAACTCCGCGCGAGCGCGGTTGCTATACCACGATTGCCCATGATCTTTACGCCCTCGTGTTGTAGCGATATAGGTCGTCAGCAGGGCCACCAGGGTTTCTGCAAAGGCAAAATAGGGCATCCACTCTGGATTCCCGGTTAATGCCAGCGCCTGGAGCGAGCCGATCAATGTAGCAATCATAGCGAGGAACATGAACAGAACCTGCGCCATACGGTTATCGTTCTGCGATCTTTTAGCTGCGAAATCGCGTTCACGGAACAGGCGCTGCAATTCGTAATCAAGAAAATCGAGGTCTTCCAGAATAGAGTTCTGAATCTGCGGATTATTCAACCCATGCTTTTGGAGTATTTCAGGAATCCAGTCTCTCAAAATCAGCGAAAAATTATAGTTTGGCGAATCTGGGAAATTGAATAGCGGTAGGAACTGAGCCCAGGCGGGCCACCTGCTGCGGCGACTTCGCCGTCCCATGCTCGCAAAATCCTGTTTGACCGGCTTTGCTGATTCTGAAGGTTTCTGTTGTGGCGGTTTCTCTGACATCTTCTCTCCTTTGAAGTGCTGAGTACATGGCTGTATGCGGGGCGAAACCTGCTAAAAAGGGAACGAATTTCCAGTACGTTAGCATAGAATATAAAATCGTTCTCACATAATCGCAACCTGTTTTGCACGGAGTCATGGACGGCCTGAAGGAATCGGAACCGCACTATTGACCGGAAACGAACAGGCCAAGATGCTCAAAGACCTTGTTTTATGCTACAATCCCCGCGTTCTATCCGCTGCACGACAAGGATTGCCTTATGACCGGTTGGAAACCCGTTATCGGCATGGAGGTTCATGCCGAACTCGAAACCCATAGCAAAATGTTCAGCGCCTGCCCGGTGGTGGATAGCGTCACCGCGCCGCCCAATACCGCCGTTGACCCGGTTTCGCTTGGATTGCCCGGCACGCTCCCGGTGATTAACCTACAGGCCGTCGAATACGCCATGATGGTCGGTCTGGCGCTTAACTGCGAGATCCCGCCTGTTAATCAATTCGCCCGCAAAAGCTATTTTTATCCCGACCTGCCGAAAGGCTACCAGATCAGCCAGTATGACCGTCCTCTATGTATCAACGGTTGGCTGGATGTGGAAGTCACGCCGGAGGGGGGCGAACCGTACACCAAGCGGGTTCGTATCCGCCGTGCCCACCTGGAAGAAGACACGGGCAAGCTGACGCATGTTGCCGGTGGCAGTCTGGTGGACTACAACCGCGCCGGGGTGCCGCTCCTGGAAATCGTGACCGAGCCGGACATCAACAGCGCCGCCGAAGCCGAGGCTTACGCCCGCACGCTGCGTTCTATCCTGCAATACCTGGGTGTCAACAGTGGCGATATGTCCAAAGGCGTGCTGCGCGTCGAGCCGAATATCAGCGTCATGCACCCCGATGACGCCGAGTTCCGTACCCGTACCGAAGTGAAGAACCTCAACAGCCTTCGTGTCCTCTTCCGGGCGACTGAGGCTGAAATCGAGCGCCAGATCGGGCTGTACGAATCCGGCGGGGAAGTTCAACAGGCCACGCTCGGTTGGGATGAAAACAAGAACCGCCTCGTGGTGCAGCGGGTCAAGGAGCGTGCCGACGAGTACCGCTACTTCCCTGAACCAGACCTGCCGATTCTGGAGATCAGTCGTGCGTGGGTAGCCGAGGTAAGCGCCAAACTGCCGGAACTGCCGGAAGCCAAGCGGGCGCGGTTCATGGATGAACTTGGCCTGAACGCTTACGATGCCCGCGTGCTGGTCATGGAGCAGGCCGTCGCCCACTTTTACGAAGCGGTGCTGGCAGCGGGCGCAAACGGCAAATCCGCCGCCAACTGGATTACAGGCAGCCTGTTCAGCCTGATGAATGCGAATGGCTTCAACCGCGAGGACATCGAAAAGAGTAAAATCACTGCGCAGCAGTTCGCAGAACTCGTCAAACTGGTGGATGGCGGGGCGCTTAACAAAGGCACGGCGGCCACTGTGCTGAATACGATGTGGGAAACCGGGGCCGACCCGGCGCGGATTGTCGAGGAACAGGGGTTGGCGCAGGTTTCCGATACCGGCGCGATTGCCGAGGCTGTTGCCCGTGTGCTGGCCGAAAACGAGTCGGTGGTGCAGGACTACCTGGGCGGCAAAGAAAAACTCTTCGGCGCGCTTATGGGGCAGGTCATGCGGGCGATGGCCGGGAAAGGCGACCCGCAAGTTATCAAGCAGACTCTGACTGACCTGCTGGAAGCGCGGCGGGGGTAGGGCAAGCGGGATAGCTTTTTAGCATCTTAGCTGGTTAGCAGCATAGGATCAAATCCTCGTTACTCGCAGCGGAAACCCAGAAGTGTGTCACGCTAATCGGTAAGGTTGTTGCCGGGGCATGATAGATACATCGTGCCCCTACCCAAGCATGATTTAACCTGACCCGCTATCCAGCTAACCGGCTTTTTCCGCTTACGAACCTTTTACGCTCCTCCGATATGACTCCTACAGTGTGCATAAATTTCTCTTACATTTGCTGGCTATCCTATAGCTGTAAATCGTAATTGAGATACCTATTGAGCAGAGGAGTATCACCATGAGCACCATTATTCGCTGGAACCCTTTCCGTGAAGCAGTCGCTATGCAGAACGCGATGGATCGTGTTTTCGATGACAACTGGCGCAGCCTGCGTCCGGTGTGGCAGAACGCGCAGTCCGGCAGCTTCGCCCTCGCGCTGGATGTGGCGGAAACCGATACCGCCTACAGTGTGACAGCGGAAATTCCCGGCATTCCGTCGGAGAACATCCATGTCAAGCTGCATGATGGCATCCTGACGATTACGGCGGAACACAATGAGGAACACACTGAAGAACAGGAAGGCCGTGTCCTGCTCCAGGAACGTCGCTATGGCAAGTTCAGCCGCAGTGTGCGCCTGCCGCAGGTGGTGGATACCGAGAAGGTCGAGGCCGTTTACAATAACGGTGTGCTGACCCTCACGCTGCCGAAAGCCGCTGAAGCCCAACCTCGTATGATCCCGGTCAGCGTCAAGAACGGCAAGTAATCTCTGTCATTCGGGGAGCCGCTCCCCAACGATAGGAACGATCAGGGACACCCGCTTATCCAGGCGGGTGTCCTTTTTTTACCTTGTTTTCGTCTGTTTTCCAGACTGATCCGCGAAATTCGCCCGTCCGTTTTGTGTTGCTGGGATGCCGGCTGCCCGGCGATGACGTATAATAATGTCCTGAAGGCGTTTTAGCCTTGGTTAGCGAGTCAATTGGGGGTAAGAGACGATGTTTGAGAAAATGTCACGGAGCTGGGAGCTGGTGAAGGCCAGTTTCAGCGTACTGCGTTCGGATAAAGAACTGCTGCTTTATCCGATTGTCTCGTTTATTGGCGTGATTCTGGTGACGATTAGTTTCGCAATCCCGATGGTATTTGCCGGGATTTTTGATGGTCTCACAAAAGGCGACAGTAACATGGGTATCGCCAGCGCGATTGTGGGTTTCCTGTTCTACCTGGTTATGTATACCGTTATCATCTTTTCCAACACGGCGTTAGTTGGCGCGGCCATGATCCGGTTGGATGGCGGCGATCCTACGCTGGCGGACGGTTTCCGCATCGCTCGTGAGCGCTTTGGTAAGATTATCGGCTATGCCCTGATTTCGGCCACAGTGGGTATGATTCTCCGGGCAATTTCCGAGCGCGGCGTTGTCGGGCAGATTGTGTCATCCATCATTGGGTTTGTCTGGAATGTGGTTACATTCCTCGTTGTGCCGGTACTGGTGGTGGAAGACATCGGCCCGGTGGACGCGGTCAAACGCAGCGGCGAACTGCTGAAAAAGACGTGGGGCGAGCAGTTGGTGGCTAACTTTGGCATGGGCATGGTATTTGGGCTGTTGAGTTTTGTGATTCTGATTCCGGGAATCTTCCTGATTATCGCAGCCGCCGGGGCGAAGTCAGTAGCTTTGCTGGTGCTGGCGGTGGCCTTGCTGGTGATTTTGCTGATCGGCATTGGATTGGTGAGTTCGGCGCTGACCGGTATTTTCCAGGCGGCGTTGTACCGTTATGCCACCCAGGGCAGCAGCGGCGGTTTCTTCAATGATGATGTGCTGCAAGGCGCGTTCAAGCCGAAACGCGGGTAATCTGTACGCTTCTATGCGGGAAAAGCTGCGGGGAATGCCGGTGCGCATTCCCTTTTTTTATTTTTGTTCCTGCTCTGCCTGCCACTGTTCAACGGCAGCTAGTGCCTCCGGCGTACCGAGGTAGGTCAATACATCGATCAATGAGTGAAATTGGTGAGTCTTGCCAAAGAACTTCTCGAAAACGATCAGGAATGATTCGGGAATATCGCTTGTGCCCGCATTGAATCTTGTATCCGTCTCCTGATTCAGCAGGGCAACGAACTCGCTCGTCGCGGTCGCAGGGTCAAGTTCGATCAGCGCGGCGCCTACCGGGAGGAACCAGAGATTATCCTTTAGGTGCAGTTCAGCTACCAAGCCTTGAACCACCTGTTCTTTCAGCGGTTCCAGACTCTCGTTTAGGTTGATGCAGCGCGCTACCAACAGGAAATGCTTGCGTTGAACGAGTGTGTTGATAATCTCTTCCGGGTTTGCCACAAGCCCACAGGCCATGATGATCGGTTCATACCATTGCAGCCCCAGCATGTACCCTGAAACCCATTCAAGTATAGGATACATCCGCTCATCTTCCAGCATCGTCTGCCGTGCTTGTTGCAAGCTGAATAAACTGCGGAGTGAAAACAAAAAGGATAGTTTTCTGAAAAGTTGGAATGCGGAGCGTGTATCTCCCATCACCAGTTTGAAAACCTTAGACAGAACCCATGAAACAGTTTTCTGGGCATCTTCAGTACTCAGAATGAGTGCCAGATTTTCGATTTTACTTTCGATACCGACATGAATCAGTTCGATAGCCGCGAAATATTCCTGGATGAGCTGGTGAGAAAACCGTACCGTATTGTCGCGAATGTCTATTAGATGCGCATCCTGCAAGGTCTTCAGGAAGTCCTCCGCCGAATCGGGGGAATCCTGAAATGTGCTGCCTATACGGAGATTCTGCAGCACCCACCTTTGTGTGGTGTCAGTTGCCAGGCCGCGATTCAGCATTCGGAAAGCCAGGCCGGATACATGGCGTTCCATTTCCTCAAAGGGTATCCACCCTGGCATATGTTTCTGGCGCTCACGGTCCCATAACGCCCGCGTTAACGCCTGCATCAAAATACCGTTATTGCGGGGTAAATCACCTGCAGGTGATTGCTGGTAAACAAAAATCAGCGCAGCGAGCAGGTAGGGGTTCTTAGATAGCTGGAATAGTCCGTGTTTGTCGTGCTCGTCGCCATTTTTCGGCAAAATCCGTTCAAGAAATGCTGGGGCTTTTTCTGCCAGGTAATTGCCCGCAAATTCTCGTATTTTCGTTATTGTTAGCTCTTCAGCCAGTACGGTCGGTACATCAGTCAGTAGTAAATCGCTTCGATAGTCGTTGGTGCGGCAGGTAAAAATCACCCGCTGTGGCGCATCGTCCTGCTGGAGCCAATCACGCAGCTTTCGGACTTTATCCACTGCGTTGGCCCCCATTTCATTCAGGCCATCAAGATACAATAGTATGTCGCCCTGCGCCAAAGGGCCTGCTGGATCGTTCTCAAAAGGCCAGTTTTTGCGAATGAAATCCAGGGGTGTTGTTTCCCTATTCCAGCGCGGTAAATAGAGCATCATGGGCAGAGGAGAAGTGCGTGGATTTTCCAGTCGTTTGTGGGCTGCGTTCAGTGCCAGTCGCCGGATAACTGTTGTTTTGCCCGATCCGGGATCGCCAATCAGAACGAAGCGTGGATACCGTTCCACGGCTTCAGCAACCGAATCGATGTGAATTCGTTCTGAAGCTGTCCCATGATTGGATGATGAGTCACTGTGCATCTCCATCGCAGGTCGTTCTACGAGCATCGAGAAGCCTGCTGCCCATTCTTCCAGTTGCACAGGTCGCAGCACATCTGACTCTCCAGGTGTACCAGTCTGGGCAGAAAGTTCGACGTATTCCAGCACACCTTTGCGTGATTCAAGTTCGGCAATCAAGGAGGTTAGGTACTGCGTTTCAGGATCAGGAGCGGCACCTTTTTGCGCGGCAGGCAGCGTATGTAACAGGTCTTCCAGCGCTGCATCGTATAGCGCGGAATCGCGCCAGGTACTTTCTAAGCGGCTGTCTTTGTTGAGTTTGCAGAAAGGGACATACTGTACCCGCTCGATTTCTATGGGCAAATCTGTCACGGGATAGAGCAGTACCGGGAGGATTGGAATGTTCAGGCGGTCAGCACGGGCGAGTTCATTACGGCAGTAGCTTGCCTTCAGGTATTCCGGTGAGATCACCGAGATCATTGAAGCGCACTGGCGAGAGTTCAAGGCATCTTCAATCTGTTTGCGCCAATCATCTCCTCCGTGGATACCATCTAGCCGGTCCATCCACAGATTTACCCCTGCGTTTTTCAGATCTGCGGCAAGCTTGAGGGCGAAGTCGGCTTCAATGCTGCGATAGCTCAAAAATATATGTTGATTCTCGTTCATGAACGGCGTTACCGGTATATAGCGAGATTTGAACGCAATTGTACCCTGGATTGTTTTCCTCGCCTATCACATGCCACCCAACGGAATCACCATATAAGTCAGGAAGGGCAAGGCAGCATCTTCGATCCCGTAGATGACATGCAGGCGTTCTACCTGGAAGGTGATTGGGGCGTAATCCGGGAGCGTCACGGCTTCCCGCTCCGCAGCACTCTCGAAGATACCGATGGTCATGTGTGGTGTTGGTGTGCTGCCATGTGCGCCTCCGTATGGTGGGTACTCGGGGAAAGCTCCGAAGACGCGCTGGCAGAGAGCCTCAATAGGCTGCGGGTTTGCTGGTTGCAGGTAGGCGATCTGCGAGAAATGATTGTATCCTTGCAGGGTGATGTCAAATGGTGCGATATCTGCGCAGAGTGTGGCGAGTTTCCTGCAAGCGGTATCCAATTCACGAAACGGCGCAAACGGATACAGAATCGTGATATGCGGCGGCACACGCACGAAATCATCCGGCGCGTACCGGCGCATCAATGGCGCGGCATGGGCCTGTACCTCGTGTGGCGCAAAAATCACAATGCCGGTATGCAACTCGGACATGGCGGTTCCCGTTATGCCTGTCAGAACTATCTTACAATATTCGGCGCAAAATCGTCTAAGAACTGCTGTGGCACGCGGATCGGGCGGCCTTTTTCAGTATCCACCCACACATACAGCGTGCGTGCCTGGATGAGCAGTTCGTTATCCACCGCCCGATGAATCGTGTAGTGGCGTGTGGCAAAAGATCGCTTAATATCGGAAACCCAGGTCGCGATTTCGATTTCATCATCCAGTAGGGCGGGTTGGCGGTATTCGATGCGGTGGCTGCGGGCAATAATCGCGAATCCCTCTGCCTCCGCCCGCGCCATCGGCCACTGGTGGGCGTTCATCACCTGGATGCCGCAGTCTTCAAGGTAGTTCAGGTAGGCCGCGTTATTCACATGCTGCGCCGTATCAATGTCGCGCCATTCCACACGGCGGCGCAGTTTGAATACACCGGGCGGCTGGGGCGGCGCTGCCGGAAATTTGTCACGCTGCGGGGCTGGTTCTGGCGCTTCTCCCGGCCAGAATCCGGCGATCATCTCCTGTGGGATAACCGCTGGGCGCAGGGTCGTGGCATCCAGGTACACCCAGTCGGTGCTGGCCTGTGCCACCAGGCCGTCTGTCCCCGCCATGCGAAATTCATAGCGGCGGCGCGACCGTACCCGGCGGAAGTCATCAACCCAGGTTTTTACCTCCAGAGTGTCGCCATAGCGTACCGGTTGGAGATATTCAATCTCGGTTTCCCGCGCCAGCCACAGAAAGCCCATGCCTTCGTAGCGGTGTTTGGGATACCCGGCTCTGGCGGAGGCGGCGAAAGCAGCTTCTTCCATATAGCGGATATAGTTGGCGTTGTTCAGGTGGCCGTAAGCGTCACATTCGTAATGACGGACGCGGAAGGTCTCGGTATGAGTCAGGGGAGGCATAGATCACCTTGTGTATGCAATCGGGCGTAATAGACAGTTGTCGCGGTAATCACTTATCGTTCTTCGGATAGCACCCAGGCAATGGCCTCATCCCGCCTATCTACTGGGAAAAATCGGGTGACATCTTTGAGCGGTGCCAGTGCCCGGATGAAACCATCCACAAATGAGATGAGCGCACCCGGATTGTGGAGGATGGCTGTCCGGCCACGCGCCCGCACCGGAATCTCCATATCCAACCGGCGGAAACGCCAACTCATTTTCGTGAGTGACACCTGTTTGTCACCCAGGGTGATGTCTACCAGGTAGCGCAGGGTATCCGTAGTGGGCGTGGTTTGCAGTATTTCCGCCAACTGGCCGAAAAACTGATCTATAGCTTCACGCGATGATTCCCGGAAAGTGAATTCGTGAATACCGTTATCGAGCAAGTGGTATACGCATCCGGGTTGACCATCTGTATTTGCCATCATCCAGCCCTCTATCATCTGCGGCAACCAGTTAAACGCGATTGTTACTTTTTGTCAATATTTGATCGTGCGAATATAGTCATCCTGCGGCATAATGCATCTGGCAGAGGGCAGAAAAGGCAGAGTGGACGATGCGGCTGTTTGTAGCAATTGACCTGCCGGAGGGTATCAAGCGCCAGCTTGACGCCCTGTGTGCCGGCGTATCTGGTGCGAAGTGGGTCAGCCCGGAGCAGATGCACCTGACATTACGCTTTATTGGTGAAGTGGATACGCGCCAGTTCGAGGGTATCCAGACCGTGCTGGCCGGTATTCGCAGCCCATCGTTCGAGATGGCGCTCAAGGGAGTCGGTCAGTTCCCGCCAAAGGGTAAACCGCGTGTGCTGTGGGTGGGCATCACCGCGCCCCGGACACTGCACCAGTTAGCGGGTAAAGTGGAGGCCGCTCTGCGCCAGGCCGGAATCCCGCCGGAAGACCGTCCGTTTTCGCCGCACATCACGTTGGCACGGCTTAAGACGCCACCCCCGCCGGAAGCCGTCAGCCAGTATTTTCGCAGATATGGCGCGTTCCAGACCGGGAGCATCACGGTAGGACACTTCCGGCTGATGTCGAGTGTATTGGCGCGAACCGGCGCGACCTACAAAATTGAAGGTGAGTACCAGTTAGAGCAGGCAGATCAGACATGACGTGGATAATCTTTGGCGGTACGGCGGCCTATCATTTGAAATTGAGCGACTTCGCGTCAGTGGGCGAGCGGCGTGTGCTGGAAACGCCTTTTGGCCTGGCTGCGCCGTTTATACAGTTGACCGCCAATGGGGGAGTCACTGTCTGGTTCAGCTCCCGGCACGGAGAAGACGGCTTGCAGCGTTCGGCGGCTTTTGTCAACCACCGGGCGAACATCTGGGCGGCACGTGAACTCGGCGCGACGGGAATATTCTCGTGGAATGGCGTGGGCGCGATTGCGCCGGGGCTGGCGGTAGGGCAGTGTGTTGTCCCGGACGACCTGCTGGATATGACTCGCGCTCGACTGGCGACGTTTGGTGACTCGGCTATCCACACCCCGGCGGGGAATCCTTTTACCGGTGCACTGCGGGAACGAATGGTCGCGGCCTGCCAGGCGTCCGGGTTGAACTGTGCGACACATGGAACTTACGTATGTACCGAAGGGCCACGCCTGGAAACAGCGGCGGAAATCGCCCTATATGGCTGGGGCGGGGCGGCGGTGGTTGGCATGACCCTCGCGCCGGAAGTCTGGCTGGCGGCGGAACTGGGCATCCCGTATGCCTCACTGGGTATTGTCACCAATATGGCAACCGGGCGCTGGCACTTTGACCCGCGCCGTGATTTCGGCCCGAAGGTGGGCGCAGTAGGGCTGGGCGTCCTGCTGGCGGCGTGCGGGGCGCAGGGCGATTTGCGGTAAACGCCATTCATTCCTATCATGGGGCATAACTCTTTACCGGCGGCCCCGGCTTTATCGGTTTGCCGCTCGGTACCGAATATCGTGATAGGAAAGGAACACATGACGACAACGACTCAACCGAAAACTTCTCCCCGGACGGTGCGCCGTATCATGCTTATCAGTGGCTTGCTGCTGATACTATTTGGCGCATACCTGCTGGCCTTTCTCGTGCCGGATGTGCTGCGAACACTTCCAGGGCCAGAGGTCATGACGCTGGCTCACGCAGCCGAGGTTGCGGGTGACGACTCCCTGTACGCCACGATTGAAGATGGCCGGTGGGATTGCAGCACGATTGAGTATATACGGGGACGTGCTTCATCCTCTGCTTCAAATGTCCCGCGTATCATCACGCGCTATACTGAAATTTTCCTCACTGATGGTACATCCCAACCGGAAATCGCTATGCTGGTTTTGATGTCCGGCGAGATGGACTGCGGCAACTTTGATGGACTGCTGCCGACGGGCTACCTGACACGGATGACGAGTGATAAACGCAGTGATCTGGGTTCGCGCACAGCCACATTTTCCAGCGGTGTAAATCTGCTGGAGTTCTGCGGCTACTGCGGGACGGATAACTCGCTCATCGGCCTGATCGCCGGTATCGTCCTGGTTGTCGGCGGGCTTGTGCTGCTCTTCTTCGGGTTCAGGATACCTGATCTCAGCTCTGAACCGGGTGTAACACCGGGCGACGATCTGATTACGTAACCCTTTAATCTTCTCATGAATCAACAAGGGGCATGTTCAGCCCCTTGTGTGATTCTGCCGCCTTCTTGATCCCTATTTGACACTGGCCGTCCAGGTGACTTCGCCCTCTATCATAAAAGCTGATTCAATATCGAGCGCGTCTTCCTCGGTTGGGTTTTCCGTGCAGGGCAGCACCATGATGTCGTACTCCCCCGCCGCTTCTACCCGGATCGTGAACTGACCGTCGTTGCTTAGTGCCTGGGTATCGCTCATGTGGTCAGCATTCCAGTTGCTGTCTGTCGAAAGCGACATGAGGATGTAACACACCGCCTGCCCGGTTTTGTTGACGATGGTTATAGCATGATCGCCGCTGCCGGTGGATTTCCCATTGGCATCCTCCAGGCCAGCGGGCACGCCGCTGCAAGCCGCCACGAACAAGGCAAGTAATATCATCAGGCTGAAGCGCAGGACTTTCATCATCATAATTTCCCCTTGTGTTCTGATAAAGTGGTTGTCTGCATCATATCATAAGCGGCAGTTTCTGGCTGTAAAGAATGTATTCAAATCTGGTGAGATGGCTGCCCTACATGGTACTGGACGGGAATGAGAAAGTAAGGCTAGAATGCACGATAGTATCAGATTGAATAGAGAGGGAGAGGGCAGATGTTGGATACCGCTACACTCACCGTATTTATGGCTGCGGCGCTGGCGCTTCTGTTAATTCCTGGCCCGGCAGTCCTGTATATTGTTGCTCGCAGTATTGACCAGGGTCGGGCAGCAGGCATCGTCTCCGCATTTGGGGTAGGGATTGGCACGCTGTTTCATGTGGCTGCGGCGGCGCTGGGACTATCGGCGCTGCTGCTTTCCAGCGCCCTGGCATTCAGCATGGTGAAGTACCTGGGCGCTGCTTACCTGGTTTACCTGGGGATACAAAAACTGCGCGAAAGGAACGAGCCGCAGCAGGTCGAACAACCGCAGTCCGCTACGCTGCGCCAGATATTTTCTCAGGGTATCGTGGTCAACCTGTTGAACCCGAAACTCGCGCTGTTTTTCTTCGCCTTCCTGCCCCAGTTTGTGAACCCCGCCAGAGGTTCGGTGGCGATTCAAAGCCTGCTGCTTGGCCTGATATTTGTCGCGCTGGGCATTGGCAGTGATAGCTTCTACGCGCTGTTAGCGGGGACACTGCGCCAGTGGCTGCGCGGCAGCCGCGCCTTTGCGCGCGGGCAGCGCTATTTTGCCGGGTGTGTGTATATCCTTCTGGGCGTCACCACCGCGCTCTCCGGCTCGAAGCAATCATAGTCCGAGCCGGAGCGGTTCTCCCACTTCTTGAATGACCGCCAGCATCTGGTCGTGGATCAGGCCGTTGCTGGCGATCACCTGTTTGCCGCTGTAGAGCGTATCCGATTCATCCCCCGAATAGTCACTGATCCGTCCGCCAGCCTCGGTGACACACAGCATTCCGGCCAGCACATCCCAACGGTTCATTTTTCCTTCCCAGTAGCCTTCAAACCGGCCCACTGCCACATAGCACAGATCGAGCGCTGCGGAGCCGAACCGGCGCATACCGCGAGTCCGTACCAGGAAGGCGTTCCAGCGGTTCAGGTTGTTATCCGGGTCGGTTGCTTTATCGTAGGGGAAGCCGGAAGCCAGCACACTTTCGCGTAGGGTGCTTTTAGCCGAAACGCGCAGTGGCTTGCCGTTGAGAGTCGCGCCCTGGCCGCGAATCGCGCTGAACATCTCATTCATAACCGGGTTGTAAACTACCCCCACCAGCGGGCGGCCATCGCGCCCCGCCAGTGCCATGCTCACACTGAAAATCGGCAGGTTATTCGCATAGTTGGTTGTCCCGTCCAGCGGGTCAACGTACCAGAAATATTCGGCGGTTTGCGCTGGAGCGCCCATGCCGCCGCCCTCTTCGCCGACGATGTGGTGATCGGGGAACGCTTCTCGCAGCGCCGCCGTGATGACAGCTTCGGAGGCGGTATCGGCCTCGGTTACGATGTCTACAGCGGTGTTTTTGGTGTTTTCCTGATGGGGTTGGTTGTAATATCGCAGCAGTACCGCTCCGGCCTGGTGTGCGATACTACGAGCAGTATCGTGAATTGCATTGAAGTCCATATTAGAGCCTTGGTTTAGACAATATGAAGGCCTATCGTGAGATAGGCCCGAATAGGTATTACATAATAATAATGCTAAAAACTAGGTGCGAACGACGTTACTGGCCTGTTTACCCTTTGCGCCTTCTACCACCTCGAACTCTACTGGAGCGCCTTCCTCCAGCATACGGTAGCCGGTGCCCTGGATAGCTGAGTAGTGTACGAAAATATCTGGTGCGCCATTGTCTGGGGTAATGAAGCCATAACCCTTTTCGGCACTAAACCACTTCACTGTACCCCGAATCCGTTCAGACATGCCTTGAAACTCCTAAAAAATCTGAAATTGCGATCCAGCCCACAATTTAGTTGCACCGAAGGACCACATGCAGAGGGGTGCTTGTCCGAGGAATTGACCAAACTAAACTGATATTTGGGCTATGTTGAACAGTGTAGTGGATTTTTATGAAGATTGTCAAGGAAATTATGGTTAATGGCATAATCCTCCATCAACTTTGTTCGCTGTGGCAGTAATATGAGTGGTGTCGCCACTGTCTTTCCTCACGGGGGCTAGACGTGTCAGACTGGTGATGGGTGGCCGCCTGGCTGGCGGCAAGCACGCCTTCCAGTTCGAATCGCTTAAGTTTTAATTGAACAAGTCGCAACCAATCGGGTTTCACATTGCGGGTGGCAGGTAACATATTCAAGGTTCTCTCCACTAACGCACGGATGGGTGTGTTGTTCTACTGGTCTGTATACGTTTCGACGATGCTGCTGGTTTCCATCTGCCGGTATCTTACCTTCTATTATGATAGAACAAAATTTCTAAAATTGCAAGACTCTTTAGTACAAAAACGGGCTAACAAGGTGATGCATTTTCCTTGTTAGCCCGGCGTATTTCGTGTTGTTACGGCAGTGGAGTCCGTGAATAATTCCCGCTTTACGGCACGTAGAACTGGTCGTTCATAGTGGCAATGCAGGCCGTATCCGGCGCGGAGTTGGGGTTGCTATAGAAGGCGAGGCCGATAGATACCGGGCAGCTTCCACCGTCTATCACGCCATGCCCCACCAGCGGGAAGTGGTAGTTATAACTGTTGCTCAGCGTCTCAGCGGCCAGGTCGCCCCACCAGGGTGGGGTAGCGGTATCATACTGGGCGGAAAGCACCAGCGTGGGGATGCTGCTTACCACCGGCTCATTCTCAATTGCGTCAGCCTGACCCGCCGGCCACACAGCGCATTGGTCAAACTCATTCTGAGTTCCAGCCAGATTCACCTCGCGCAGCAGGTCGGGCATGTCCATCGCTTCGGCACGGGAAATCGCCTCGTCCACCGTCATGAACGGCATTTCCTCGTTACACTGCACGCTCATATTCATGCCTTCACTGTCATCGTCAATATCCGGCGGTTCGCCCCCGGCAACCATACCACCGCCACTGGCAAGCTGTATGAAACCCTGTGCGGCCATATCTGTTTCTTCTGCCGTCAGGTCAAACAGCCCGCTAAGGTAATCCGCGATACCGGCAGCGTCGTTCTGTGCGGCCATATCCTGCACTTCCGCCAGTTCGTCTGCGGTCAGTTCTGCCGCTAACTCCTGGGCCAGTCCGATGCTGTCGTCAGAGCTATCTGCGCTGTCGCCAGCGCCATTTGTCGCCAGGTCCATGTATGTATCGTAATCGCCAGCAGCGAAGGCATCCAGCGAGGCCGGAATCGCGCTTACCAGCCCGGTTGATTTCAACTGCTCGACCAGCGTGCCGATCACGTCTTCAGGGTAAAGTTCGGCTGTTTCGCCATCGGCATTTGTCACCTCAGGCGGCGCATCGGCTATCACATTCAACTGATCGTAAAAGCGGGCTTCCAGGTCAGGGAAGGCTGCCGCGCAGTCCGGCTGTGCGGCGCAATCTTCAAACATCATACTGATTAGCTGGAAGGTATCGGTAGTGACGTTGTAGTTTGTATCAATATTCGGGGGGTACACACTATCCAGCACTACCGAACGGATACCCTCAGGATAATCGCGCATGACGGTGAGGGCTAACCGTGTGCCGTAGCTGATGCTGTACAGGTTGATCTGGTCAAAACCCAGTGCCAGGCGCAGCGCCTCGACATCGGCAGCATTTTCACGGCTGTTATAGGCGGTCAGGTCAACACCTTCCGCTTGGAGCCGATCCCGGCAGGCTTCCACAGCGTCTAGGGAATCGTCGGTATCCATTTCCGGGCAATTGAGCGAAGGCTCGCTGAATCCAGTGCCGCGCTGCTCCAGTAAAACAATATCGCGCTGGTCACCATACGGCGAGTTGTACCAACTGTCAATCCCAGCCAGGGCGCTGCCGCCAGGGCCGCCCTCCAGGTAAAATATCGGGTCGGGCAGCGGGTTGGCGCTGCGTGCGCTGATGATAGCGATGGCTAACTCAATGGTCGCGCCGGTATCCATTTGCCGGTTTTCAGGGACTGACAACACGCCGCAAGTGACATTCGCCCCGGATGGCACTTCGAACGGACATGCACCCTCAGAAAACTCACCGGCCTCGACGGCGTTCATCGCGCCCGCGCCTGTGGTGGTGGTCGTAGTGGATGCCGTGCCTTCTCCCAGAACTCGGATTTCGCCGGAAGCCTCAGTGACTGAAATCACATCCACATTGATGACGCCGTCTTCCTCAACGATGAAGTCGGCGAGATTTTCACCCTCGTACAGGTCAGCCTCATCGGTATATACGTAGAAATAAACATTTTCACCATCGGTGACTATTGCTTGAAGGGTATCGCCTGCTGCCACTTCAATCTGAACTACCGCATAGTAGTCGTCGTTATCAGCATCATACTCAAAGCTCAGGGGATAAATATCGCTTTGCGCTGCGACCTGCACGACGCCTGCAAGAATGACAGCCAGCAACAAAAACAATCGGCGCATAATGGGATTTCTCCTTTGGTAGGTTAGGTAACCCCATTATGGCAGTGTTCCGCTGTAGAGCAACTACGGTCACGAGCGGGCCGGCTACTCGATATAGCCGAGTGCCCGCAGGTGGTCAACCACGCCCGCATCAACTTCGGCAAATTCGGCGGCCTCGGCACGCTGGTTTTCGGCCTGTGCCACGAAAGATTCGAGTTTGCGCCGCAGCGTAACAACCTCGTCTGGATGGCTGGCGGCGATGTTCTGGATTTCTGCCGGGTCGGTTGACACATTAAACAGTCCTTCAACCTGATTGCCGACTGTCACCAGCTTGTGTGCCCCGGCGTAAACACCGCGCCGTATCAGGTTGAGCCGCAGCCGTTCGATCAATGCCGGGTTCTGGTGCTGCACGACATTCAGGAAGGTCAGCGGCGGGAATGCCTCGGAATACGCCAGATCATCTTCTAGGGGCTGGTTGTTTTGTGTGGTGGTGCGGAGCGAGAGTCCGGTTACATTCGCGTTCGGATCGGCGGAATCCAGCGGTGGCCGTACCCCGGCGGCTTCCAGTACCGTGTGGAAAATGCGGCGCGTGGAGACATTGATCGGGACACGCATCCCCGCCGGGAAACGTTCCTTGTCGTAGATCACGAGCGGAACATGAACCAGCTCCTGATAGACGACAAAACTATGCCCGAAGAAATCATGATCGCCATGCCCCTCACCATGATCGGCGGCGATAATCACCAGGGTATGATCGAGTGCCCCGGATTGTCTGAGCATCCGCAACAACCGCCCCAGGTGGTAATCCTGGTGCAGAATCTCAGCATCATAAAAATCAACCAGGGCTTGCTGCTCCCAGTCCGCCAGCGCCGGGTCGGGCGGGCTGGCCCAGCGGGCAGCATCACTGTTAAATCGGCGCATAAAGGTATAGGCGTGCTTATCGTGACGTAAACCTGGCGCGATTTCGTCTACATAGTCCTGAGGCGGTGTGTAGGGCAGGTGCGCTCCCATCAAATTCAGGAAGGCAAAAACCGGCGTATCTGCTGAGTCCGTTGTCTGCTGCTGCCAGTAATCTATGAAGTCATCAATCGAATTGGCGGTGTTGCCCTTGTAATTAATCAGCCGTGTCCAGAACGGCACAAACGCGGGATTCAGAGACATGCGAAACAGAAAATCAGAATGTGCGAACTGATTGCCGAGTGGGCGGGCGAAATTGCGACGGAAGAATCGCAAGGCGGTGCGGTGGAGGTGGTTACGCTGGGCTTCCTTAGGGCGAAACGGCGCGGCGCTGGCGTAGTTATAGAAGCGCTCAAAACCCCGCTGCAAGCCATTGTTCAGGACGCCAACCAGCGGGTTATTACAGAACGCTACGGTATGATACCCTTCTCCCCGCAGGATTTCTGCCAGTGTCGGGTAGCTTCCAGAAAGACTGCTGCTGCTCTGTGTAACCTGGTGAGTGCTGGGATACAGGCCGGTGAATATCGAACTGTGGGAAGGAATCGTCCACTGAGCGGGCGCGACGGCCCGTTCAAACAGCGTGCCTTGTCCGGCGAAGGCGTCGAACTCCGGTGATGTCTCGCGGGTGTTGCCGTAGGCTGAGAGCCGGTCACGGCGCAGTGTGTCCAGGATGATGAGTAAAATGTGCGGGCGGGAGGGGGACATTGAGATGTGACCTTCTTCTAACTGAAAAAGTGTTAAAAGGTGGTCAAGAAGGATAGCACCGCCGCCAGCCGGGTTCAATAGCCAACGTGGTTACGCTGCCCAGGGAGACAAAACAAGGGGCATAAGCCCCCTGTTCATATCCCTGGAAATCAATGCGTTAGTTGCCGCCCGGCCCGCCGATGCCGACATGGAACACGACCAGATAATCACCTCTGGTGCGGCGTTCACTGCTCATCAAAAAGTCGAGCAGGTACTCCCCGCTCGGATCCACTGCGGCGTAGGGAGCCAGTGGTATGGAGAGCAGCGCGTCGGTGGGATGCCCGTTCAGCAGACGATCACGAGTACGTGAAATATAGTAGCCGCTCAGGTCGTCAGACTCGCCCCAGCAGGTATCGGTGCCGGCATCATCACACATGATGGTGTCTCCGTTCGGGTTAAGCGTGACGTCCAGATTGGGATCGGCCAGGTTTATCAGCGAGTCCAGTTCCCCGGTGACTGCGACCATATAGGCTGTGACCGGCACGCCGGATGCGACCAGGTTGGGCGTGACGTTCATCGTGAAGGGATCACCGTCGCCATCTTCCGGCGTTATTGCCATGCCTTCCAGCACCAGGACGAATTCACCCGGCGCTCCCCGGAAACCGCTGACGATGATTGAAACATCTCCGATCTCATCCGGCAGTGGATCAAGGGAGAACACGGCCTGCGAATTGACGTTTGAATTCCCAACCAGCCCGCTCGTCGGCAGGTCAGCGGTGTAGGTGCTGGCCTCCCGTGAGTCATCCACGCAGAGTTGGACTCCTGCCGCATTTTCTATCGCCATGATCGGGTCGAAGCCGTCAATCCCGATAGCGGTGGCGGTATACCTGAAGCCAGCCCGCATGTTGACCAGCAGTTCAACCCCGTTGGTGATTTCAGTGCCATCCGGGCAGGTTACATTGACACCCTGCTCGGTGGCGACGAAGGTGGGTGGCGGTGGCTGTGTGGAAAAAGGCGCTGCGGTGGCTCCGCTGCCTGTTCCAGTTCCAATGTGGAAGACAGCCACGTAATCCCCAACCGTCACCTGGCGGAAACTCGTCATCAAAAAGTTGGCACGGAGCGCGTCGGGAGTCTCAGATTGCGGCGTGAATTCACGCACAGTCTGTGCCATGATGCTGATGGAAGCATCTTTAGGCCCGCCAAACAGATTGCGTCCAAGCGTACGAGAGACTTGTGCGTTTTCCAGGCTGGCGCCCACATCCCAACAGGCGGTGGCATCCCCGGCGTCATCGCATTCTACCGGCAGATTCTTGCCTGTCCGGTTATCCAGCAGCGGAATACGGTCATCACCGACGAGCTGCACCAGCGAATCCACCGTGCCGGTCACAGAGATCATATAGGCGGTGATCGGTACGCTGGATTCCAGCAGGTCAGGGGTAAGCCGTACCGAGAAGAAATCCCCTGAACCCGGCCCGCTGCCATCATCAGGTGTAACCGCCAATCCCTCAATAATCAGGACAAACTGACCGTTGCTCTCACTGGCTTCCCCAATCACCAGCGAAATATCCGAAGGCCCACCGAAGTTGTGAGAGAGTGTTGTCTGGGCGTTAGTGGCGGCGGCAGGTATGACCCCGGTAGTAGGGAGGTCAGCCGTGAAGGTCTCCGATTCCGGGGAATCATCCACACACTCTTGCACGCCATTTTGATCCTGCACTGCGATGATGGGGTTAAAACCATCAATACCCAGGACGGTAGCAGTATAGGTAAAGCCGGGGCGCATGTTGACCGTGACTTCAACACCATTGGTAATCGAGAAACCACCCGGGCAGGTGACAGTCACGCCGCCGGTATCCTGCGCCTGGATCGGCAGCGCCAATAATAACGACAGAATAACGAATATCCATTTTAACCGGGAAAACGCACGCATAAACCAGACTCCCTTTACCCATAGCCGCATCGTGTACGCTGGTGAAGCACCTTCTGTCTAATAATAAGGAATTCGGGACAATATTGCCAATCTGCCAGGCCGAGAATCCCGTTATAGGTGCTGATACACCACATTATTGAACCCCAAAACGTTTCGGTATTTTATCCGAAATTTTTCGGGGATATTTACAAAATTCCACCCTCTCAGGCCGGAGGGCCACTTCGATTTGTCTTGACGTTGCGTAATTTATGGGCGTATACTTATCCAGATTTCTGAGATTCTGTGCCTAACTATGTTCATTTGTCAGTACAATCGCAGCCACTTACGCCGACTACCAGCCCGCTGTCTTGTGGCTGGTTGGTGTTTTTGGCTACAAACCACTACCCCTTTAGCACTCCATAACAGCCATTCACCTCCTGTTTGACCTGCGCCATTTGCGCTGTCTGTGCCAGGTGTTCAAGACCAGACAACGCAATGTATACCGAGGATAGGTGCTTGTGATAAGCATGTTGTTTGATTTGCCTGACGGAACAGTCATCATCAATCAGTTACTAGTTGAGGGAAAGTAATATGCAAGGAATTAACGTTCGCCGCCTGTTGATTGGTGCGCCGCTGGCAACCCACCAGGCTGCTCACCAACGTCTGAGCAAGCCGAAAGCATTGGCCGTCTTTTCGTCCGATGCTCTGTCATCCAGCGCCTATGCAACCGAGGCGATTCTGCTAATTCTCATCGCTGCCGGAACCGGTGCATTAGGTGTATCGTGGTGGATCGCGCTGGGCATCGCCACCCTGATGATTACCGTCGCGTTTTCGTATTTTCAGACGATCCATGCCTATCCGAACGGTGGCGGCGCGTACATCGTCGCCAAAGAGAATCTGGGGACGATCCCCGGACTCACGGCGGCGGCCTCGCTGCTGATTGATTATATTCTCACGGTTGCGGTGAGCGTTTCTGCCGGGGTATCGGCTATTGCGTCGGCTTTCCCGGTGTTAAACCCCTGGCGGATTCACATCGCGCTGGCGATTGTCCTGTTTATCACCGTCATGAATTTACGCGGTGTAAAGGAGAGCGGCACTGTCTTCTCGATTCCGACATATATGTTTGTGGTCGGAATGCTGCTGCTGATCGGTGTCGGCTTCATCAATGTCATAACCGGCAACGCGGTTCCTATCGCGCCTCCCAGTGAAGCGGTCATCGCGGAACAAGTCACTGTCACCGGCGGGCTGAGTCTCTTCCTGCTGCTGCGGGCATTTGCGGCGGGGTGTACGGCGCTCACCGGCATTGAGGCTATTTCCAATGGTATCCCGGCCTTCAAAGTGCCGGAAAGCAAGAACGCGGGGCAGACGCTCATCATTATGGTTGCCCTGTTGTGTACCATGTTTATCGGTATCACCTTCCTGGCGAATAACTACAATGTAATCGCGGTTCATGGCTCAGATACGACTGTGCTTTCCGAAGTCGCTGGGGCGGTATTTGGAGAAGGCAGTATTCTGTTTTACTACCTTCAGTTTTCGACCCTGTTCATCCTGTCACTGGCGGCCAATACGGCCTACGCCGACTTTCCGCGTCTGGCGTCGCTCATCGCCCGTGACCGCTTTCTGCCGCGCCAATTGACCAACCTGGGAGATCGGCTGGTTTTCAGCAATGGTATCCTGACTCTGGCCGGCGCTGCCAGCGTGCTGATTGTGGTGTTTGATGCGCGTGAACATAACCTGCTGCCCCTGTACGCAGTAGGCGTATTCGTGAGTTTTACGCTCTCACAAAGCGGCATGGTCCGGCATTGGTTGAAGGAGAAGTACAAAGAAGGCTTCAAGCCCTCGTTCAACTGGCGCTTCAAACTGTTCATGAACGGGTTCGGCGCAACCAGTACCTTTATTGTACTGATCGTCCTGGTTGTGACGAAATTTGCCGAAGGGGCATGGTTAATTGCTGTCGCTATCCCGCTCGTCATGATGGTGTTCCGCCAGATTCACAAACACTATGAGAGTGTCGCATCCTCTTTGACGCTGGACGGCATCAAGCCCGGCCCGGTCTACGATATCACCCACGACCACACCGATATGCCGGTAGTCGTGCTGATGAACAGCCTCAACCGCTGCTCGCTCCAGGCGTTGGAGTGTGCATTACGGTTATCGAGCAATGTGCGGATCTGCGCGATTGAGGTCGAACCGACGGCCATTGACCGGCTGCTGGAACGCTGGGAACAATGGCAGCTCCAGCATATTCCGCTGGACATCATCGAATCGCCTTACCGGGAGATCGGCCATCCGTTAATCGAATATCTGCACCAGGTTGATGTGGAACACCCGAACGACATACCGACGGTGGTCGTGATCCCTGAATTTGTTGTTTCCCGCTGGTGGGAAAAACTGATGCATAACCAGACGACAGTCGCTATTCGGGCCGCCTTGTATAGTGACCAGATCGCACGGGGGCGAGGCCGCTCGGTGATTAACGTGCCATATCGGATCGGCGATGAACTGTACGAGCCGCTGCTGGTTCAGACCGAGCCACAGCCGATTGAAGCCGCCAATGGTGTCGCGGACAAAGTGTGAACTACCGGGGACAAAGTTATACGGTAGACTTTTCAGGCAGTGAGCCACAAGCTCGCTGCCTGCTGTTTTAGACGGAACTTGTCACGAACCCCGCCGCGCCCTATAATCGCCGCAGCGTGTACTGTACACAATGAGATGCCATCGTCATGACTGCCTTCCAGCCACAACATACCGGCCTGTATTTCAGCGCCGAGCATATCCAACAGGCCCTTCGCCGGAAAGAACGCCCTCCCGTCAAAGAGGCCTGGGCACTTTTTGACAACTTGCCGCCGCAAGACATTTTCTCCGGGCTGATCCTGAATGGCACGCGCTGCCGGTTTGCGGGCGATCTGGAGGCCGGGCGCGTTGCTGCCACCGGATTGCAGGCGTGGGATTGGCGTTCAGTTGGAACTGAGCAGGCCGCCAGTTGGGACGATCTGGTGGCGACCGTGATACTGATGCACGCCTTCGAGATGGTACGCGACCATCCTGCCTTTAACGACACGGCACGCCATGACTGGCTGGCACGGCTGGCCGAGGTAGTGGCGGCTATGAATGATAACGCCCTGGAAGACGTGGATTATGTCGAACGGATATGGTTGGGGCTGCTCAACATGGTGGCGGGGGTCGTCCTTGACGGAGAAGACGCTTTTCAACGCGGTGTGGAGACCTACCGCCGCGCAGTGCGCGAGGACATCACACCGGATGGGTATATCACACAGGCGGTGCAGGGCGGTGGCGATACCGCCTTCTTGCGCCAGCTTCTGGTGGTCAAGGCGTTAGTCCTGATGGCCGAAGTCGGCACGCTGGCCGGTGAGGACTTGTGGCAATACACGGTGCGCGGGGTTTCGGTGACGACTGCTGCCGTCTATCTGAATTATTACTACTACTTCCCGGATAAATGGCGCTGGGATGACGGCAAAGTGCCGGATGTCTCCGGTTTGTTGCGCCAGCACGGGGGTTATCTTGAAATCCTTAACAGCCGGGTACATCCAAAAGACATCGAGACGATACTTTACGACCTGCGCCCATTTTTTGATGTGAGTGGCGGCGGGTTGACGACTCTCACGCATGGCGCAGCCCAGCGGCGCGGTTGGTTCGGCTAGTATCCGGGTCGCTTACTCCATAAAGTAGATATGCATGATGAGATTGCCCAGGCGAATTTCATCAGCATTGCACAGCGGAATCGGGTGATGCGGGACAAGTGCCAGGCCGTTAATGAATGTGCCATTGGCGCTGCCAGCATCGGCCAGGAGCAGGCGATCCGCTTCACGATAAAGCGTGGCGTGAATCCGTGAGACACCCATCTTGAAGGCGTTGTATGGGGTTAAATCAATGTCCACATGATGCGGATTGCGGACATCATGCCGCCCGAAAGTCATGCGTGCGCCTGGAACCAGGGTAAGCGGCTCATCGGCGTCACGAATCTGGATGAGTAGCCGGGCATTTTCGTAAAAACGGTCATATTCGCGGGTGGATTCGGCCAGTCGTTCGTCCGTGCGGATAGGGCGCAGCAGCGGCGCAGTGATCTCACTGTATACTTCACCGGCACGCAGTGTTTCGGCAGTGCGATCCACCAGCGAGTGGCCGCATTCATCACAGTACAAAATACCACTACGGTTTGGATGTCCGCAGTAGGGGCAACGGTTTAACTCATGCATAGCTGTTTATTCCCAAATCTCCCTCATATAATCATACACGCTCTCATTATGACTGTCGAATAGGAAAAAAGGAACAGGCACATTGTCTAAAAAGATACTTCGTCTGGGGCGGTTCTGCCAGACCTGTTTCATGATTGGCCTGCAAATGTATCTCGTTTTCCTGATCGCGTATCTGGTGCTGCGTGTTGCGATAGGCGACGGAGTCTGGTGGCTGGGGTTTCTCAATAACCTCGCGCCATGCTTTTTCTTGCCGGTGGTCGTCCTGCTGCCCTTCACGCTGCTCGCCCGTAACCTGGTCTGGGCCGCTCGACTGCTGCCTTTTGCGCTGCTCGCAGGGTTGTGGTTCGGGCCGTACTTTATTCCCCGCAGCACAGCGTCCGCCGCTGGCGATACACTTCGTCTAGCGACGTTTAACGTGTGGGGCGACAACCCCCGTATGGCGGACGTGGCTGCCTGGATTCTCAGCACTGAGGCGGACGTGGTAGTTATGCAGGAGGTTCACCCCGATTTCCCTCGGAATGACTGGCTGGGCGAAACCTACCCTTACCGTTTCTGGCAGGCCACCGGGCAGGACTGGTGGGCGAACTACACGCTGTCGCGCTTTCCCATTCTTGAGGCCGAAAATCTCGATTGGGATGGGGCAGAAGCGCCCGCCCAACAGCGGCTGGTGCTGGATGTAAACGGACAGCCTGTTGCACTGTACAACCTGCACTTGCTCATGCCGCTGGGGGAAACCGCACACCTATCGCTGCCGCTAGATAACCCGTTTCTCAATATGGCGCTTAAATATGACGACAGCGCCCGCAACGCCCAAATTCGCCGGTTGCTGGCACGTCTGGCGGGTGAACCCTACCCCTATCTTATAGCCGGGGACTTCAATATGAGTGATCAGACCATGATTTATGGTGAACTGGCGGCGGTGATGCGCGATTCGTTCCGAGAAGCCGGTAACGGTTTTGGCTGGAGTTGGCCGGCAGGCACGGCTGATGATTTCAGTACGCCGGTGCCGCTGCTGTTTCGCCTGGATTACATCTGGCATAGTGGCGGTTTCCGCGCCCTGACCGCCCAGCAGGGACCGGTGCTCGGCTCTGACCATCTGCCCCTGCTGGCGACACTGGAACTGCCGGGATCGTAGGTCAGGGTACCAGCCCCGCCGCTGGCAGCCACAGGGCGATTCGCTGGGCGACAACCTGGTGTCCGCCCGGCGTAAAATGGCCGTCACCCGGATAGTACAGCGGCTCATCAACTGAGCCTGCTTGCGCCCGCAGTGCCCACGCCAGATTCAATACCGGGATTCCCTGCTCTCCCAGAAATGTCTCCAGACGTGTCGTTGGCTGCATCGGGTCGGCCTGGCGCAGGTCGGGCAGCATTTCAGCATAGCGACTCACTTCGCTTCCCCAGATCGCCGGATACACTGCCCGCCGGTCAGGGATGAGCAGCACGCCAAACGGCACGCCCCCAGCCGTTTCTACGACATCACGGAACTGCATAAGCAGCGCTTCGGTCAGCGCCCATGCTTCGCGCCAATAGGCGTCTTCGGGCAGGTACAGGCCAATCTGCACCGGGTAGGCTACTTCATAGGGGTTCTCGCTGATGACAGCAGGGTGCGGAGGCGGATTCTCTGGTGGCGGAGGAGCCTGTGCGGCCTGCATCCCGGCCAGCCAGCGGAAAACCGGAGAATCATAGGTGTCCGGCGTGAAAATCGGGCTGTTGTGCAGTTGCATCCCGGCGTCCCCTGGTGTGAAAAAAGGTCGTTCCAGCCGGTAGCCATAGCGCCGCTGCTCCAGGTCAATGTGATTGTCCTGTACATCATTCCCGGTATACACCGAAAGCAGCACGAGGTCAGGGTCAAACTGCCAGCCGATGAGGGCATAGAGCAGGAGTTCCCGGTCTGTGCCGTAGGCGTCCATGCTCAGGTTAATGACTTCAAAGGTTTGCGCCGTGTCCCGGTTGAGCCACGCTTGCAGCACCTGCGGGAAAGTCTGCTCGACTTCGACCTGCATCCCTTGCGGAAACGAGTCGCCGACGATCACGATACGGAAGACCCCCGGCGCTTTGGCGAGGGTGTAATCGGGTGCGTGCAGGCCATAATTATTCAGGCGCACCTGGGTATGAAACTCACCGCCAGGGTCGGGCAGCCAGTAGAATGTATCGCACGGAACGCGGTAGTCGTGCAGCAGCGCCCTGGCCTGCGCCTCCCAGTCGCCTGGCGCGGGCTGGCAGGCGGTATTCGTTGGCGCGGCCTCACTATCCAACAGGCGCAGTCCGACAAATCCCAGGCTAAGCCCCAGGATGATGCCGAATGCAATCAACGTGACTTTACGCGGCGCAGACATAAGACGTTATGGTATCGCGTATTCCTGCGATGGCGGCCCTAACAGGCCATTCGCATCTTTGGCGAAAATCACCAACCCGACAAAATTAGTCGAAACAAACCCGTCCCAGTCCACCGAATTGCTGCTCCACTCGAAATACTGGTCGTATTGCAGCGAACCCGGCGGGCGCAGTGCCACGATATAGCTCACCGCGTCCGGCGATGGCTCCCAGACCAGGGTGCGCGTCCCCTGATTGTTGTTTCGCAGTGAGATATTGCGCGGCGCTGCCGGGCCGTCGGCCAGGGCGGTAGCTGCCAGCAGCACCAACTGAGAAACCCGGCTCAGGTAAGAAGCCTGAATGTCTTCCATCGAATCGCGGGCCGTATGCTGGCGATCACGTTCTTCTAACGGCTCGATCAGACGCACCGCCGGATAACCGGCTTCGCTGAATGAGAGATGATCGCCATAGCGCCCCTCACGATCCGGCAGGTCCTGTACCATAACGCTCATATTCAGCGGCGATGTGAGCGCGATAATTTCGATAGCGCGGGCAAGCTGCCGGGATGTCCCTTCGTTGGGGGATACCGAAAACGCCCGGATTTCATTGCCGGCCACCGCGCCGTTCGACCCGGTCTGGCTGCCCACGATGTCCAGGTTAATCACAGCGCTGATCGGCGTATTGCGGCTTTGCAGGAATTTAACGAATTCAATACTGCCCACGCGCCCGACTTCTTCAGCCGAAAACGCGACGAACATCACGCTGCGGCGGTGCGGGCGTGTGCTCATAATGCGGGCGGTTTCCATCAGCACCGCCATGCCGGACGCATCGTCATTCGCGCCCGGTGCGAAAGCCGTCGCATCCTCGCGGGCCAGTGAGATGCTGTCATAGTGAGCTGTCACCACGACATAGCCGGAATTCACTTCGGTGCCGCTGACAACGCCAACCACATTGTATTGCTGGGTGGGTACGTTGGCATAATTCAGGCTGAACTGGTGGGTAAAGACATTGAAATTGCCTCGTGACTGCGCCTGAATCGTTTCAAATTGCCCCTTCACGTAGTTATAGGCCGCGCCAATCCCTATTGTGGTGGAGCTGGTTAGCGAATTCACATGCCGCGTCTGGAAGCCGGACAGGGTATCCACATGAAAGAACAGCCGGTCAGCGTCTACCTGGTTCATCAGATTAAGCATCGTCGCCTGGCTGTCTACCTGGCTGGAGGATACATTCTGCGGCAGCGATTCCGGCGGGAGGGTGGCATAGCTGATGGTGGGCAGCGGCGTGTCAGTGGCTCGTGGGACGATGGTCGGCGGTTCACTGGGGGAAGTCAGGTTGCAGGCCATGACGACGACGCCCAACCAGGCGAGCAGAAGCAGGTTGCGAATGGTTTGTCTCATGAGTAATGATAGGTTCTCAAAACAGGGTTACGGTTGATCCAGGCAGTTTGTGGGGAACAGGCAGCGCCTATCCGGTAAAGCGGGTGGGTGAAGTGTCTCCACAGGCCAAGTTTGTCCCGTAGTGTACTGCATTCCTCGTATCCATACAACGCTGGTTCATCGGCGTTTACCTGACGCTAACCCGGTGGCGCGATGCCCCAGACACGAATCGGGCCAGTGGCATCAAACAGAACGACCAGGTAGCCATCATCCGTCCAGGCCAGGGATAACGTTGTGTTGCTGGCAAGCGGCAGGGTCGCCTGCTGGAGGTTTTCCTCGCCGAACCGGGATGTGTCCCACAGGCTCACCGGCTTGCCCAGCACCGCTGTCACCAGCAGGTCGCTCCCCGGCGCAAAGGCCGCCGCCGTGCGGTCTCCACCTACATTCGGCAGGACACTGAGCAGTGTGCCGTCGCCCGGATTCCAGACCATCATCGCGGGCACACTGCCGCCATTGACCAGGAAACGGCCATCCGGCGAGTACAGCATCAATTCACTGGCCCCGCCCGGCCCGATGTCCAGCGCGTTTTGGAGCGTTCCATCTGCCGTTGACCATAATTGCAGTTCGTTCTGTGTGGCGGAAGCCAACTGCCTCCCATCCGGGCTGAAAGCCAGACGCAGCGGTGTCTGGCTGGCGCTCATTGTCATACTGAGCAGGCGGCTGTTCGCTTGCCAGTCCCAGGTGCGGATTTGTCCCCCGCCGCTGGCTGTTGCCAGACGAGTGCCATCCACCGTGAAGGCCATCGCGGTAATCGTCCGTTCATGGGCATTGAGCGTTACGATAGACTGGCGTTCAAACAGGTCCCAGACCTGAACCGTGCCATCCAGGCCTCCGATGGCTAACCAGCCATTTTCAGAATTATAGACGCTGATGCCTGAATAAGCCGGGTGACCGAGGAATTGCTCTTTATAGTCGCCGGTTTCTGCATCATAGGCCGCAATATTGCCCCCGCCGGTGAGGGTGTAGAACTCGGTTTTATCAGCACTGTAAAACACTTGTGCCGAATCCCCGCGATTGGCCTGGAATAACAGTGCCCCGGTCTGTAAGTTCCAGCCGAGAATCAGATCATTGTTGAGCGCGACCAGCCGGGTGGAATCCGGCGAAAAGGCGTAAGCAAACACAGTGCTGGGTTTTCCTGGCGCATCCAGCTGCCCCAGGCTGGCAATCCGGTCAATGTTGTCCAGTGTAATTGGCGCGGCGCTTTCCTCCCACTGTACCGGCGGCTGTGTGATTGTATCTGAGCGAACAGGCGCGAAACCCGGTGTTGGGGTGGTGTTGCTCACCGGGCCTTGCCCGCAGGCGGCCAGCATGGCTGCCAGGAGCAGCAGTACCAGATGAAAGGGCATCCATCGTGACGTTATTACGCTTGTTTTCAGGGTCATTTTGCTGTTCTCATCGTAGAAGCAGATCACCGTGCCATTGTAACACCAGTGCCAACGCCGCGAAAATACACCTCGGCATAAATTCCTCCATACCGCCGCTAGAAACAGAACCTCCCCTGTCTTATAATGGTTCTACCATCTGTATTCTCATCTATAAAGCCTGGCTGCTGCGTTATGGCATTTAACCCCAAACATTTCCCCTGGCAGAAACCCGGTTTGCAGCGCCTCATCTGGCGTTACCTGCATCCTTCGGAAAACACAGCCCTGTTAGGGTTGTCGGTCACGGTTGGCCTGGCAACGGGTGTCGGCGTCTGGGTGTATCGTTCCGGCATAGATTTCTTTCAGGTCTTGCTTCAGGAAAACCTGGCACATGAAATCCTGGGGCGTGTTGTCGGCCCGCTCGGTATTGTCATTGTGCTGACCCTGGCCGGATTTGTGGTTGGCTGGCTTGTACAGCGTTTCATCGGAAAAGAACGTTATCATGGTGTGACCAGCATTATCGAATCGGTTGCGCTTTCTGGCGGACGGCTGCCGTATGCCAAAATGCCTTTTAAGGCGCTGGCCTCGGCGTTGTCACTGGGTGCCGGGGCATCTGTTGGGCCAGAAGCCCCCAGTGTCGTGATCGGTGCGAACCTGGGGTCGTTCTTTGGGCAGTGGCTGCGGCTTTCCGAAGAGCGGGTACGCCTGCTGGTGGCTGCCGGGGCGGCCAGCGCAATAGCGGCGGCGTTCCGGGCACCGATTGCCGGGGTATTCTTCGCGCTGGAAGTCGTCCTCAACGGTGAATTTAACACCGGGTCGTTTGGTGTCGTCGTGCTGGCGTCGGTACTGGCGTCGGTCTTCACGCAGGCCGTGGAACTCGGCGGGCCGGAGTTTGGCACGTTGAACTATACGCTGGGCGGGCCGCTGGAAATCCCGCTGTATGCGATATTAGGGATTTTGTTAGCGCCGGTAGCCGTGCTGTTCATCCATATTGTCCACTGGCAGCATGATGTGTGGCATCACCGTATCCGCCTGTCCGTGCCGGTAAAGACGGCGCTGGCCGGCCTGCTGGTCGGCGTGGTGGGCATCTTCCTGCCGCAAATTCTGGGCACCGGGCGTGAGGTGATGCGTGAAGTGCTGACGACCACGCACCCGGCGGAATTTACGATTATGCTGCTGATGGCGCTGGCGTTTGGCAAGATTCTGATGTCCGCCGTGAGTATCGCCGGAGGGTTCGTCGGCGGCATTTTCGCGCCTGCTTTGTTTGTCGGCACGATGCTGGGCAGCGCTTTTGGGCGTCTCGTGACGGATCTCGCCCCCGATCATCTCACCAGCAGCCCGCAGGCGTATGCCATTGTGGGGATGGCCGCGATGATGGCCGGGGTTGTGCGTGCGCCGATCACCGGAATTCTACTGGTGTTCGAACTGACGAACGATTATCGCCTGATTCTGCCGATTATGCTCACCACAGTGGTGTGTGTCTACCTGACAGAGCGTTTTATCCCCGCCGGGATAGATACCCTGGCATTGCTGCGCAGCGGCCTGCGGCTGGAACAAGGGCGGGATGTGGATGTGATGCAGGGGATTACGGTGGCGGAAGCGATGGTCAAGCCCGCCCCGTGCATCCGAAGGAGCGAGTCGCTGCTGGAACTCCGCAATGCGCTCCGTGAATACCATACCCGTGCGATGTGTGTCACGGATGATGCCGGGAACTTATGCGGTATTGTCACCCTGACTGATCTGCAAAAGGCGTATGAATCGGGACAGGCGAGTGAAGACAACACATTGACAATCACGGACATCTGCACCCGTGACGTAGTTTCCACTTACCCGGACGATGCCCTGTGGGTCGCAATCCGCACGATGGGGGCGCGGGATATTGGGCGGCTTCCGGTGATCGAATCGGGTACACGTAAGCTGGTGGGGATGCTCAGTCGTTCCGACATCGTCCATGCCTATAACACAGCTATCGCCCGCAAACTGGAACACCAGCACCGTGTTGAGCAAATACGGCTGAACACACTTACCGGCGCGCACGTGGTCGAAATGCATGTGGGTAACGGCGCGCCCATCAGCGGCAAGCACATCAGAGATATTCACTGGCCGGCAGAGAGCGTGGTCGCCTCAATCCGGCGCAAGAATAAGCTATTGGTGCCGCACGGCGAGACTCAGATTCTCACCGGGGATGTTCTGACTGTCGTCGTTGATGCGCAGTCCGAAGATGAACTGGCTGCTCTGTTCGGTTACGAGGTGGGTCGAGAATAAGCCGCATTTTATCCCTCGCGCAGGATGTCCTGCACGACTGCCTCAATCTCCAGCGTGCGACCACGTTCCAGCGCCCCCTGGTAAATCTCCTGTGTGACAGACGACTTCAGTTCAGAAAGAACCGTTTCTGCTTCCAGTTTGATGTCTTCAAAACTGGCGGGATGGTGAGAAACCAGACTCAGCAGTTCGATTGCCTGTTCAATCTGCCCGTCTTTGGCGAAGATGCGCGCGACCCGTACCAGCACATGCAGCGTTTCCAGCACGGCGCCCACATCCAGCGCCTTGCCCCGCTCCAACGCGGCGGCAAAAACCTGTGGCGCGAGGGCGGCTTCCAATTCCTTCAGAAGCGTGCCTGCGCCTTTCTTGACCTCATCCGATACCGCCGGATGGTGCAGTACCAGACCGAGTAGCTCCACCGCCTGTTCCGCCTGTTCCTGTTTGGCGAGTAATCGCGCGATCCGCACCAGAATCTGGAGGGTCTGCATCACTGCGCCGATGTCAATGGCTTTTTTGAGCGCCTCATCCAGGTATTGCGTTGCCTGGGCATAATGGCCTGTCTGATAAGCAGCCACCCCCAGGCTGTCCAGGATGCTGGATGTCAGCCGGTTGTGGCCGATGCGTCGGGCAGTCGCCAGCGCTTCTTCCAGGTACTCCTGGGCTTTTGTGTAGTCTTCACGCCCAATCGCAATATCGCCCAGCCCGCCCAGGGCATTCGCCGCGACATCCGGGGAATTAATCTCTTTACTGGAAGCGAGACTCTCCTGGAAATACGCTTCCGCCGTTGGGTAGTCCTGGACCAGGACTGCCTGATGCCCCAGGTTGATGAGGGTAACACTGATGCGCCGTTTGTCACCTAGCTCACGCGCAATCGCCAGACATTCCTCGAACAGGCGGCGGGCAGACTCGTATTCCCCCCGCGCAGAGGCAATCGTGCCCAACCCATTAAGCGCGAACGTCATGCCAAAACGGTAATTGGCCGCGCGCGCCCGGCGCAGCGATTCCTGGAACAGCGCTTCCGCTACTTCACTTTCTCCCTGAATGTGGCTGATCCAACCGAGGCTGTTCAAAGGACGAACCAGGTGTTCCGGTTGATCCAGGGTTCGCGCCACACTGAGACTCTGCTCGTACCACTGGCGGGCCTCGGCGGAAGTGCCGAAACTCTCATAAGCCTGTCCAAGCTGCCATAACAGCATCGTTTTTTGCTGCTGCGCTTCAACGGAATCATCATCCTTCACCAGCGCCAGCCCTCGGTTGCCGAATTTCACCGCCTCCCGGTAGGCGCCGATCAGCAGCGCCCGCTGGCACGCGAGGCTCAGATATTCCACTGCCTGGCTGGTTGCCTCGGCCAATTCATAATGATCGGCAATCCGCCCGGTATACTCGCTGGTGCGATCTCCACTGTATTTGATGAGCCATTCCGCGACCTGGGCATGGTAGATGCGACGGTGGCGCTTCAGCACACTTTCATAGGTGACGTTCCGCAGGATAGAGTGCTTGAAGATATACTCCATTGTCCCTGCGAAAGCAGATTGCTCGCGGGCCAGGATCAATTCAGCGCCGCGCAGGGCAGCCAGTATCGCTTCGAGATTCTCCACAGACTCTTCACCAGGGATGTGCATGAGTGCGATGGCGTCATCCCAGAAAATTCGCCCGATGATAGACGCCCGCTGCAAAACCAGGCGGTGCTGTGGAAGAAGCCCATCCAACCGGGCCTGCAGCACCTCGGTTAGAGTGGGGGGGATACGCAGGTCTTCCAACCGTTCACTTTGAATCTGCCAGTGGTCTTCACTTTTGACAATTACCCCTTCGTCTATGAGCATCTTGATGAACTCTTCCACGTAGAACGGGTTTCCGTCCGCGCCGCTGATGATGAGGTTGCGGAGCTTGGGCGGGATCTCCTGTGCTTTGTGAAGTATCTCCTCCACCAGACGGCGGGTATCCCGGCGTGACAGCGGACGCAGGTTGAGCAGGGTATGATTTTCCCGTCCCTCGCCCCATAGCGGGCGGCGTTCAAGCAGGATCGGGCGGGTGAGACAGAGCACGACCAGCGGCAGATGGCGGTAGGCCTGTACCAGATCGCTCACAAAATCCAGCGATTTATCGTCCGCCCAGTGAATATCTTCCAGGAACAACACAGCCGCGTCTTCCCGCGTGGCGACCAGGAAAAACTGCCGCAGATAATTGAGCGCTCGTTCCGTTGTGCGCGTCGTCTCGTTGGTCGAAATAAACGGGCTGTTAGAGAAATCAAAGCCGACCAGGTAGCCGATGTGGTGGGCATGTTTTTCCGTGTTTGGCCCCAGGAAGCGGGCGATACCCTTTTCCATCTTCTCCCATACCGTTGCCGTGTTATCGCTGTCCTGGATTTTGAAGCGAAAACTGAAGACATCCCGCAGCAGCCCATAAGGCAGATTCTGTGTTTCAATGGTAGCACGCCCGGTAAAATGCCATACGTCATCCGGCAACTGGTCAATCCAATGGTCGAACTCGCGCAGCAGCCGCGATTTGCCGACCCCGGCATCGCCCAGAATCGTGACCATCTGGGTTTCATGGTCTTCCAGCGCAACGTCCAGGGCATCCTGGAGCGCCTTCAATTCAGCTTCCCGCCCGATCATCCGGGTTTCCAGGTCGCCCATGCCCCGGCTGCTCACCTGGAAAGTGCGCGGTTTTTCACGTTCGACCACGTAGACCGGCACCGGGTCGGCTTTGCCTTTGACGCGCAGCGGCTCCAGGGTGCGCACCTCGAACATGCCGCGTACATGGCGGTAGGTGTCGTAGGAAATCAGAGTGCTGCCCACCGGGGCGTTGCTTTCCAGGCGGGCGGCCAGGTTGATCGCGTCGCCCATTGCCGTGTATTCCCACCCGGCAGCGCCGCCCACCTCACCCAGCGCCACCAGCCCGGTATTGATGCCGACGCGCACGTTGAACCCGGTCACTCGCCAGCGTCGCTCAACCTGGATGGCATACTCTCTGGCCGCCTGCACCAGCGCCAGACCGCAGCGCACCGCCCGAACGGCATCATCTTCGCGGGAAACGGGCGCGCCGAAGAAAGCCAGCAGCCCATCGCCCATCAACCGCGCGACCATGCCTTCCATACGGTCTACCGCGTCGGTATACGCCCGCAGCGCCCCATCCATAATCTCCAGCACATCTTCGGGGTCTACATGTTCGAACATGGCGGTGGAAGATACCGTATCGGCGAACAAAATCGTGACGAGTTTGCGTTGTTCTACGCTGCTATGCGTTTCAATCTGCGCCAGTTTCTCGCGCAGCGCGGACTGGGTGGCATCCACAACCGCATCGCCCATGACGGCGCGTTGGGCTTCAAGTGCGGCGATAGCCTGCTCTAATTGCTCCCGTTCCAGCACGCTGTTTTGACCTCACTGCTATTCAGCTTGCGATGATGCGTCAATTCGCAATCACTATGTATTTTATATCCCGATAGCTATCTGCGAAACCCAACCCGCTATGTATTGCACCCTGAAAGCCGCTATAATGAGCCGGTCAGCCGGGGCATTTCCCCTGTGGGGTGCCTTTTGGATGATATTTGTAACGGGTTACCCTGAAAAATGACTATGAAACTGAACATCAAACTCCTGCTCATCTGTCTGGCAGCCCTGGCGCTGCGGCTGGCGCTGCTGCCTTTCATTCAACATCCCGGCATCGGGGATTCCAACCATTACTATAACCTGGGCATTTTCCTGGCCGAAGGGCGCGGTTACACGATTGACTATATCTGGCAGTATAACAACCCGCCCGCCGACCTGGTACATCCCGAAGACTACTGGATGCCGCTCACCGGATTGTTTCCTGCGGCCTCATTCAGACTGTTTGGCGTCAGTGTTACGGCGGCGCTGCTGCCCTTTGTGCTGATGGGGGCGTGTATCCCGGCGCTGGCGTATTGGGCCGGGCGACAGTTCGGCATCAGCGAGGGGGCGGCACTCTTTGCCGCTGCGGCTGCGGCTGTGCTGCCGGAATTTGTCCTCAATTCGCTGCGGACAGATACCACTGTCCCGAACCTGTTGCTGGTTGGCGTGAGCATCCTGCTGCTGACACGCGGCCTGCGGCGCGGCGGAATCCTCAATTTTGCCGGAAGCGGGCTGGCGGCGGGGCTGGCCTATCTCGTTCGGAGTGACAGTTCCCTGCTGCTGCCCATGTTCGTTGTCACGCTCCTGGTTTACTGGCGGTGGGGGAAAGCCATCAGCGCCCAACCGCGCCGCTGGTGGTATGCCGCTCTTGTGCCGCTGGTGGCGATCCTGGTGGCGCTGCCCTGGAGTCTGCGGAATCTCGAACTGACCGGCACGATTTCCACGCCGAAGCTCGATTATATGTTTTACCTGACCGACTTCCGCGACCACTGGGTTTACAGTACCGAACTCAACCTCGACACCCTCCTCGCCAGCCAGACTCCGGCGCAGTTGATTGGCAAACGCCTGTTTGAGATGGCCGCCAGTGCCAAGCTGCTCTATACGCAGTTGGATGTATTCCTGGCGGTGGCGGTGTTTGGCGGGCTGCTCTTACTGCTGCGGGCGCGTGACCGGGAAAAGTGGCTGGCACTCGCGCCAACCCTGATTCTGCTGGGCGGCGTGTTTGTGTTTTACACCATTCTCGTCCCCTTTAAGAGTGAGGGGGGCAGCTTCAAGAAAGAATACCTCACCGTGATTCCGCTGCTGCTGCCGCTGGCGGGCTATGCGCTGGAAAAGGCGGTCACGGATCAGCGTATACGATTGGGGGTGATGGCGCTGGCGCTGCTTTTCACCGGGGCGAATGCCGTCGAACTGGTGCGGGCGGATGCGCGTTTCGCCGCCAATTACCTCAACACGATGCAAGGGGTAGCGGCCCAGGCGCAAGCCCTGCCGGACACCAACGGAGATGGTGAGATCATCCTGATGGCGCAGGACCCGTTCATGCTGCGGTATGTGGGGATTCGCTCGGTGATGATTCCGATGGAGAACCGCGACGTGATTCTGGAAGTGGCGCGGCGTTACGGCGTGGACTACATCATGCTCCCGCCGGATCGCCCGGCGCTGGATGCCATCTACAATGGCACGGAAACCGACCCGCGTTTCGTGCCCCTCTACGATTCCACCGGGCATAATCTCGCCTTTTTCGGCCTGGATTACACGGCTCAATAATTGCCCTGGCCTATAGAACAAAGAGACCAGCGAAAGTTGAGTTTGACAGTCGAACCCTTGTTCGTATATAATGTAGAACAATCATTCGATTGTATTCAGAAAGTTCAAGTCATGGCAGATAAAAAGGATTTTCATAAACTCTCAGACCGCCAGCGCAATATCCTGCGTTACATGGAATCGTATGTTGAAGCACACGGTTTCCCCCCCACCATCCGCGAAATCGGTGAGGCAACGAACATCAATTCAACGTCGGTGGTCAACTACAACCTCAACAAGCTGGTGCAGGCTGGCTACCTGGATCGTTCATCGCATGTCTCGCGTGGGCTGCGGCTGATCGCCGATATTCCCGGCGGGCGCAAGCGCTCGAAAAAGCTGGGCGTGTCCCCGCGAGTCGGGCTGGGCGTTCCGTTAGCCGGGTATATCTTCGCCAGTGAACCGGTGCAGGTGTTGGGCGATATTGACCAGCAGGAAGAGCAGGTCGAAGTGACGGCCTCCATGCTGGGTGGTTTCGACCAATCGGAAGTGTATGCTTTGCAGGTGCGCGGTGAATCCATGATTGACGCGATGATTCGGGAAGGTGACATTGTGCTCTTCCGCCGCCAGGAAACCGCTCGCAACGGGGATATGGTCGCCGTGTGGCTGACGGATCGCAGCGAAACGACGCTCAAATATTTCTACAACGAAGGCCACCGTATCCGGCTGCAACCGGCACATCCGACGATGGAGCCGATTTACGTGGATGCCAAGTACTGCCAGATTCAGGGCAAGGTGCTGTCTATCATCCGACAAGCATAGCCACTCGTTGCTGGCTTCTCTGGCCGCTGGCTGTATGCGAACCTGGGCGCACGCTGCTGCGCTGCTCTCCTGATGGAGAATCTGAAAAGAAAGTGACGTATCAGCCAGTCGGCTTATTTTCCCTGAGCCTGACCAACCCCGTTTTTGCAAAAAACCGCAAGAGTGCTACACTCTTGAAGACATAGCACCAACCCAACCCATCCAATCTGGTTTCATCATGCGTATTCGACGCGAGCAATCCCGGCTTAGGTTTACCAGACAGCGCCGCCGTCGCTCTGGCTGTTTTTCGTTGGCGGTTATTCTTGGCCTGGTTCTGGGTGGCGTCGTGATTTCCTGGCAGTGGCTCGGTCAGCGTCTGATAACCGGAACCGCCACGCGCCCCAATATGGATTCCCTGGCGCTGGCGTATAACGCCTTCCAGCGCGGCGACCTGGATGAGACGATTAATCAGGCCCGGCAGGCGCTGGTGGAAGACCCCAGGCAGACAGAGGCGGCCTCACTGCTGGCGCGGGCGCTGGTTTACCGCAGTTATACCGACTATGACCGGGCCGTAGACCGTCAATTGGCGCTGGAACTGGTGGACGAAGCGCTGCGGCGCACACCCGGCAATCTGACGCTGATGGCGGCGCGTGCCTATGCGCTGCAAGCGGTGGGGGAGCCGGTGGCGGCGGCACAGATGGCGCAGCAGGTATTAGAGCAGGATTCCACCCAGGGGTTGGCGCGGGTATCGCTGGCTCTGGCGTATGGCGGCGCGGGGAGTTTTGAACTGGCGCTGCGGGAAAGCCTGCAAGCCGCCGAAAACCCGGCCTGGCAGATGGACAGCCAGCGGGCGCTGGCGATCAGTTACAGTGACCTGGGCGATTACCAGAGTGCCATCAAGGCGGTTGAACGGGCAATCAGCCTGAACAGCCGGTTGGTGCCGCTCTATTTTGAACGGGCGCTCTACTCGCTGCAAATTGGCGATGCGGATACGGCGACGGCAGCCTATTTCCAGGTGCTGGCGCTTGACCCGGATAACGTCAAGGCACGGCTGCGGCTGTGCGAACTATCGAGTCTGCTACGCGAACGCGATGCGGCGATTACCTACTGCCAGCAGGTAACAGAACTCGCCCCGGCCTGGGCGGATGGCTGGTACCAGTTGGGGCGCGAATACTTCCTGCAAGGGAATTTCCAGGCTGCACAAGAGAACCTGCACCGCTGTTCGTCGCTTCAGGTTATGCAGAATGTGTCTATCGCCAATCGCCGCTTTGAGTGCTGGTATCTGCAAGGGCAGGCAGCGGAAATCCTGGGTGACTGCGCCGGGCTGCTGGCAACCTATAACGAATTCCGTGAGATGGCCGTCTCAGCCGCCATCCCGCAAACCTGGGTTTATCCCCCCGAAGGCCCGCCCGGTTGTTCAACGACCCCGGCACAACCTCCGAATTGACCGCGCGGAGTGATGACAACCCACACCGCTCATTCAATCCGCGCCTGCCGTTCACTTTCCACTCTGCACATTCAACTTTCCCCGCTTTACCACACGACTCAGCACCGCCTTCACTTTCCACTCTGCACATTCAACTTTTCACTGCTTTTGCCTCAAGACTTTCCTTTCCACTCTGAACAAATGTTTGAACAAAGATTCACCCCCTTCGCCCCATTTTGTGCTATCGTAAGCCTGTAGATTAGTCATCGGTGGTCGTCTCTCAATGATCAGATTCTCCCCAGGACTCAGGGCTGCCTTTCGCCTCAGCGCTCAAGACTCAGAGCTGCTTTTACCTTTCGCCTCAGTACACAAGACTCAGCCCTGCTTTCCCTTCCCATCCGACCCTTTTTTCCGCTATCCCTCAAGACTCAGTACTCAAGACTCAGCACTGTTTACCCGGCACTTTCAGCTTTTTACTGCTTTTGCCTTTCGCCCCAGTGCTCAAGACTCAGGGCTGCCCTTAACGTTTTTGCAGCATAATCACGCATTTTGCAGCACAGGTACACCACCACTCACGGGAGGATTACTGCAATCGCTTCGGTTGCAGCGCAAATCCGTTTTGTAGCAAAAACACCCGGTACGCATGGCCTGAGACTCTGCCCCAATAGTGAAATGCGCCCCGGTACTTGTGTTAGGGTGTGCGATCCGCCGGATTCCGCTATACTAGAGGTGTGTAATCAGCGGTAGATTCAGGAGATAAGGGGCATGTCGAAGCGAATCCCGATAATTGTGAGTTTGTTGATCGTGGCGCTGCTGTTCACCCTGGTGTTGGGCACATCCAGCGCCCAGGAGTATGGCTTCAACTGGTCGGCCACGTTTTATAATACACCGACGCTGACCGGCACAGGCGTGCCTGTCACCGGTATCAACGGCATTAACTTCAATTGGGGTACAGGCGTCCCGATTGTGAATGGCGTGGCGGTGCCGGGTATCGCTGCGGATAATTTTTCGGCGGCCTTCACATCCAGCCAGACGTTTCTGGATGGGGTGTATACCTTTACGGTGACATCCGACGACGGCGTGCGTGTCATTATTGACGGCCAGGTGGTACTGGATCGTTTTATTGGTCGCGTGGAGACCACCGATACATTTACGCATACTATGACGGCTGGTGTTCACAGCCTGCGGGTAGAATATTTCGAGGGTATTGACAAGGCGATTGTGCGTGTGCAGTGGACCTATACGGGCGTTGCTCCCACCGTTGGCCCCAGCCCGACGCCCGGCCCGACCAATACACCGGCCCCGACTGGCCTGCCATCTATTCCTGGTGGGGCGATGAGCGCCGTCGTCATTCGTGCCTCGGTGCTGAATATCCGGGCAGCGCCTTCCATGTACGCCCCGCGTCTCGGCTCAGTGCTGCGCGGACAGGAATACCAGGTGATCGGGCGTGACGAGAATGCCCGCTGGTTCCTGTTGCAACTCAGCGGCTTCCAGGGATGGGCGCTCGGTTACTATCTCTATATCCGCGATAACGAATTTAACGCCCCTGTGATTAGTGATTATGTGTTGCAGGATAACCCCGCCTCGGTTTCCGGTGTGGTGGCAACCTCGTATGGCACGCTGCGGCTGCGGGCTGAACCCAGCACAGCGGCGGCACAGATTGGACGCATCGTGTGGGGCGGCGTGATGGCCGTCACCGGCAAGACGCGGGATGGCATCTGGTGGCGCGTGGTGTGGAAAGGCACAACCGGTTGGGCATACTCGCCCTTCCTGCGGATTACCGAAGGCAGCCTGGCGGATGTCCCGGTGATTGAGTAGCGAGACAGGTAGCACGCATTCTGATAAAGGGACGCACTCCGGTTGCGTCTCTTTTTATCGCAAGTCCCTGAAACCTGTCCCGCGACTGCACGGTATGTAGTAAAATAGACCCAGCCTTGCGAGGCTGTTTGTAGACACACAATCAGACCAGGAAAACGCTGTGACCTCAACCCGATTAGTGCTCCCCAGCGGGCAGCGGCGGCGTACCCGGTTGGCCCGTATGCTGCGGGCGGCCTGGCGCGACTCAAGTGCCCTGCTGCGCGAATTTCGCAGACCATTGATGGCGTTTCTGTTCGTCACACTTGTAGGTGGTTTTGTCTACGGCGAACTGTATAACCGCGCGCGCGTCCCCAAAGGAGAAGCGCCGCTGGCGTTGATTGACCGCCCGTATGTGATGTTACAGTTGATGATCCTGGAAACGCCGGGAGAAGCCCCGCCCGAACCGGAGTTGATTATTTTCTGGTATGCGCTGCCGGTGGCGGCGGTATATATTGTCGGGCGCGGCGTGGCTGACTTTGTGCGCCTGTTTTTTAATCGTGAAGAGAGACGCAGTGCCTGGGAGGAAGCGGTGGCCTCAACATATCGCAATCACATTATCGTGGCGGGGGTAGGTCATGTTGGGCTGCGGGTCGCCCGCACGCTGGTTCACATGGGTTTCGAGGTGGTCGCAATTGACCAGAAAGCCCGCCCGGAAATAGACAAGGAGCTGAGCGAACTCGGTATTCCGATGATTGCGCTGGATGCTCGTACCCCGCTGGCGCTGGAAAAAGCCGGACTACCGCACGCACAGGCCTTTGTCGTGTGTACATCCAGCGATCACACGAATCTGGAGGCGATTATGCGGGCGCGTGACCTCAACCCGGACATTCGCATTGTCGCCCGGATGTGGGATAACCAATTCGCCAACCAGCTCAACCGTTTCATGGGTGTTCAGGCCGTCCTGAGTGCCTCCGACCTGGCTGCGCCATCCTTTGCCGGGGCGGCGGTGGGTATTGAAATCACGCAGACGCTCCACATTCGCGGAGTGGACTACAGCATGATTAACATGAACGTTGAGCCGGGGTCGTTTATGGATCATTCCACGATAGACACGTTGCAGGAGGATAATGAGATTGACATCGTACTGCACGGGCGCGGTGGTTCAATGATCGTCCACCCGGATGGCGACATCCCGGTACAGGCCGGGGACATGCTGGTGATATTCGCCCGTTACGACAAAATTGTGCAGTTGGTAGCCCGCAACCGGCGCGGTTCCAACGGGGCGGATTAAATGGACAAGGCAGAACCTCATCGGAATCGGGGCGGTGGACTAGAGGTAATGGATAAACGGGACTGACTTGGTGACTGTCCCAGGTTGCGATGTACAATAAGGAAAATGGCAGGGAGATAGGAAAGCAGAATGAGTACATTGGAACAGGAAATTATTGATAGGTTTCGCCAGTTAGAATCCCCCGCAAGACAGCGTGTGCTGGATATTCTGGAACAACTGGAACGTGAGCGCCCCCTTTCCGCCCTGGAATTGATGCAACTCCCCGATGCAGAACGGAAGCGGCGTGTTCAGGCGGCCATTACCTCGGCTGTGGACGAAGATTTTGAGACTTTTGAAGCCTACGGCGAAGAAGTTTTTCATGACTGATGCTATTCAGCGGGGTGATATTTGGATGATTCGCTTTGATCCAAGTGAGGGGATGAAATCCATAAAATACGACCAGCGGTGGTCATGACAGTTGCAGGAGCGGGCAAAATTCGCTTGCAGATTGTCGTCCCTGTCACAGGTTGGCAGCCACAGTTCAATCGTTATTTTTGGATGGTACATCTGTCTCCTAACGTCCAAAATGGATTGTCGAAAGACTCCTCGGCTGATGCTTTTCAAGTGAAATCGCTGTCCGTGAATCGCTTTCAGCACACTGGGCAATGTGACGACAGATCAATTGAATGAGATTAGTACCGCAATTGCATTGTGTATCGGCTATATGCCCTAGCAACACGGGACACCATGTCACGAACTTCCCGTTCCGGCATAACGCCCCACCGCCTGAGATCAAACATCTGCTTCATGTATCGGTATAACCCGGTGGTATCTCGTTCGATAAACGGGATGTGCTGATAGTCTTCGTTCGCAACCGGCGCGGTTCCAACGGGGCGGATTAAGCATCCACCAGCCCCCCGTCATGCAGGTGGTAAACCACGTCCGCTTCGTCCATCGCCTGCGGGTCGTGCGTGACAATCACCATCGTCAGGCCCTGTTCACTCGCTAAGTGGCGCATCACGTTCAGTACCCGCCGCCCGGTGTGACTGTCTAACTGCCCGGTAGGTTCGTCCGCCAGGATGATTTCCGGGTGAGCGACCAGCGCCCGCGCAATCGCCACGCGCTGCTGCTCTCCACCGCTGAGTTCATACGGGCGGTGTTTGGCCCGTTCCCGCAGTCCTACCATTTCCAATGCCTCCAGCACCCGATGTTCCCGCTCTCTGCGATCCAGGCGGCGCATTCGCAGGGGCACACTGACATTCTCCGCCGCGTTTAACAGCGGCAGCAGCCCGAAGTGCTGGAAGATAAAACCGATTTTCTCCCGTCGCAGCGCGGTGCGGGCGGCTTCGCTCAAGGCGTACAAGTCCGTATCGTGAATCCACACCTGTCCCTCATCGGGTTGATCCAGGCCGCACAGCAGGTTGAGCAGCGTCGTCTTGCCCGCGCCGGAGCGCCCGGCAACAGCCGTCATGACGCCCGGCTGGATGTCCAGCGATACCGCGTTGATGGCATGGACATCGCCCCCCGCTCCATGATAGATACGGTGCAAGTTTGAGGTGCGGATAATCGGATCACTCATGGATGTCTCCCTCTTGAGCGTCGCCATTAGCGTTATAAATGCCGATATGGTCATCATGCAACCGCAGCCTGACGAGGTTCTCCATTTCCAGCGCCTCCAGGTAAGCGCGGGGGAGCTGTAAACGCCCGGTGCGGTCAAGTACGGCGAATTCCTCTTCCGTGAGCGCGACTCCTGCCTCATCACGGCGGCGCAGTACCTCGATACTGGCGCGGCCATCGCGCATCCCCACCACGCGGTTCACCCGGCTGGCGACCTGGTAATCGTGCGTCACGATCACGATGGTCACACCATACTCGTTATTCAGCGTGTGCATTGTGTCGAACAACATCCCGGCGGATTCGCTGTCCACTTCCCCGGTGGGTTCATCTGCCAGCAGTAGTTGTGGCAGATTCGCCATCGCCACCGCCAGCGCGACCCGCTGCTGTTCCCCGCCGCTGAGCTGCTGCGGGTGTGCCGCCATCCTATCCGCCAGTCCAACCTGTTCCAGCAGAGTACGTGCCCGTTCCCGCCGTTCCCTCCCGGCCAGGCTGTTGAAAGCCATCGGCATCTCGACGTTTTCCAGTATGGAGAGGTAGGGCAGCAGGTTGAGTGATGTCTGCTGCCAGATGAAACCTACCACGTTGCGGCGGTAGTTCACCTGGTCACGGCGTTTCATCTCGGTCAGGTTGTGTGTCCCTACCCGCACTTTCCCGGCGGACGGCACATCCAAGCCGCCTAACACGTTCATCAGGGTGGACTTGCCCGACCCGGACGGGCCGATCAGGGCGATCATATCCCCCCGTTCGACAGTCAAGTCCAGTCCTTGCAACGCGACCACTTCCAGGTCAGCGACTTTATGGATTTTGACGAGGTTTTCGCATTCAATAAACGCCATCTTAATCTCCTATCCGCAGCGCATCCGCCTGCCCGGTTCGTTGGTAAGCCAGTCCCAGGGCCAATAGCAGCGCCGTGAACGACCCGACCAGCGCCGCCAGCAGCAGTGCCACAGCGCCCAGGGGGAGTTGTAAAGTTGTCCCCCCGACCAGCGTTAGAAACGGCAGAATCACGTATGCCATCAACACACCAAGCAGTATGCCCACCACCAGGGCAGGGGTGATAAAGGCCGCCTGCTCGATCAACAGCAGTCCCAACAGGTGGCTGCGTCGCCAGCCCATCGCCCGCAGCACAGCGAACGATACCGCCCTGCGGCGCAGTGACATCCCCAGGTAAAACGCGAAATCCAGCAGAATCAACGCCAATGCCAGCCAGAACCCGGCGAAGAGTATCCCGCTAACGCTGTTTGCCAGTGGATCACGCTGGACGGCCTGATAACGTTCCCAGGCGGTGTTTATATTCGTGACCCCTGGCAAGGCGGCTACCGCCTGTAATAAATCATCGGATGGCTGACGTTCTTCCAGGTTCAGCCACAGGCGGTTGGCCGTATAGGCGGTCATCGTACGCAGTCGGGCATTCGCCCGGAGTTGCAGTTGCTCACGATCCGCCACCAGGAATGCATCATCCGGGCGGGCGCCGGGAAAGTCCGTCACTAGCCCAACCACCTGATAGGTGAACACCGTCTGGTTAATAGGTTCGCGCCCGGTTGTCCAGTCCAGTCGGGTTGTAAAGGTTGAGCCGACTATATCCGTTCCACCCAAGTTAAAACGACGAGCGAAACCCGGCGATACCAGGGCAGGCATCGCGCTTAGCTGAGGTCGCCAGTAGAGCATCGGAGGCTGCGGCGCAAAGGGCAGCGACTCGTATACCACGCGCAGACTGCTGTCACCTTCGGTGTGGATGTCGTTTTCCGTCGCCAATGAAAGCACCTCGCCAATTTGCCGTGAGTCCGCGCCCCATCGCCACTGCTCCCGGGTCGCTTCGTCAAAGTGGTTCAGGATGGTCTCGCTGCCGTCCGTATCCACCGCCACCAGGTTATCCAGGTAGACCACATGCCGGAAACGCGGCGTATCGTCTTCCAGACGCGATGCAAAGCGAATGCCTGCTACTCGCCACGTCCCGGAAGGGAGATCACTTGTGCTTGCTGTGAAAGTCATGAACTCGCGTGAAAGTGTCGGGTCAAGAGTCGTCAGTGGCAGCGCCACCGGCAGGAAATCACTGTTGTACAGGATGAGCAGCAGTCGGGTCTCTACCGGGGTCACGGTGTCCTCGTCTGGCACGGCATAAACATCCAGCCGGATACTGGCGACGGAATCTGCCAGGGGTTCACCGGGCAAGGGGAGGACGTCTGCATCCCGGAGCGCCGTGAGCGTGTCGCCATAGAATGACACCCCGGCCATATCCACACCATACAGCATGACTGGCGGTGAACCTTCTATATTTTCCGCCCAGTTGACAGCCATCATCGGAGCAGCCTGGGTCACACCCGGCAGTGTTGACCAATCGGCAGAAGAAAGCGTGCCCGGCCCGAATGTGACGACGGTATCCGCGCCGATTTCATCCCGTGCCACCTGCCATGCTCCGGTATCCCGGGTATGCGCTAAGGCCAGTGAAGCCGTCCCAAGCGCCAGTGTCCCCATAATGAGCAGCACCAGTTGGGCATAGTGATTCGGGTCACGCTCAACGTTCCACAGTGGGAGCTGCACCATGAGATTGTTGAGCGGCTGGAAGAGCAGGCCGAGCAGCTTCATCAACATTGGAAATAAGCGCAGGCCGAGCAGGGCGAACCCGGTCAGCACGAGCACCGGCCCTAACAGATTGAACGGGTCACTCAGCCCCACCGCCGCCCCGTTTGCAGTGACAGCACGGATTAGCGCCGCTGGGTCTTGCAGCAGTGGTTCTAAACTCAGGCTGCCGCTGAGGAAGAAGTACAGCCGGGCAGTGAAGCCAAGCCCGACGACCAGCAGCATAATATCCAGGTAGTACCGTGCCCAGGCGGGGTTCACAGGGGGACGGCTGGTCGTCCGGCGTAAATGGAGCAGACTACTGCGTCCCAGTGGCAGCGCCGGGAGTGTCAGGATGATGACCGCAGCAGTGGCGGCGAAGAGACTCAGAAACCAGGCATTGACAGGAATCTGTGACCATTCCGGCGCAAGCAGGAGTCCCGCCTGTGGTCCAACCTGTGCGAGCAGGCGCACAATCACCCCCGCGCCGAACGGCCCGGCCAGCAGCGCCAGCCCACCTAAGAGCAGTGCCGTGACGAACTGGATGTAGATCAACTGTAGGCCGCTCCCGCCCCGGCTGGACATCATCGCCCATTCGCTGCGCTGTTCTTCCAGGATGAGGGCGGTTGTTGTGACCAGGTTATAGAGCATCAGCACCAGCACCAGCCCACCCAATAAGATAATGGGCGCTTCCGTAGCGGCAATTGTTGCCTCAAACGAGTCCAGCATATCCGTTATGCCTGCTCGAACCGCCGCGCCAGGGTTTGCTTTGTGAATGCCGGTGTTCAGCCCGGCCAACTGCTCGCTGAAGCCCGGCAATCCAGCCACTTCCAGTTCGCCGTAATCCAGCCCTAACCGCCAGATATACTGCCGTTCCTGAATCGCCGGGGAGATTTTCGACTCGAAGTCGGCTTCGGAGACGATAAACGCAAATTCCACCCGCTCGAAATCAATTGAAAGGGGGACAATCTGCCCGAACAGCCGCGCCTGCCCATCCCAGAAGGGATCATCCGGCGGCAAAGCTGGCTCAACAATGCCGGTGACTTCAACGGTGATGGCGGTGAAGGGGTCTTCTCCCACGATGAAGCGCGATCCCACGCCGAGCGATTCGCCGGGGAAGAAGCTCGCCAGCAAATCCCGCGTTGCGCGGGTGATAACAGTTTCCGCGATACCGTCCTCACGGCTTCCCGGTGCTTGCCCTTCTACCAGCGTGAACAGCTCGTCGTATTCCCGATAGGCGAATGTCTGATAACAGTGCTGCCTGTCGCTGGTCGGGGCGCTGTGGATGTCGGTTATCGCCGGGTCGTAGATGAAGCCACATACCACCCCTGCCGATATACGGTAAACATATGTGGTTTGCAGGTAGTCGCCCAGTGTGTTTTCGATGACTGGCAACGTATCACCGGCAGAGAATGGCAGCGCGTCTACCAGGTCAATCCGGTTCTGGCGGGGCGTCAGTGCGTCCAGTCTGAGCTGGAACTCCGCCCCGGCCACCGCCCGCACCAGCAGTGGCCCTAGCGCCATAAAGGTTGTCACCAGGCACAGTGCCAGCAGCAGCACCCCTACCCGGCGGCGTTCCCGCCACATCCGGCGCACAATTAACCCCAACAGCATGGCTAAACCTCTCTGGTGGCGTAAACCGCCTGCGAACGCGATAACCGGGCGACAATCCAGGCGCTAAAAATCAGTTGTAGCGACAGAATCAGTCCCAGGATGGCGAAAAAGACAGTCGCCGCCAGTGGGTCGAGATACACCTGGTAGGGTGGAGTCAGCGGGCGACCTCCCGCGCTGGTCGAAAGCGCCGGCAAGACGGCTGCGCCCAGCAGCAGCCCAATCGCGCTGCCCAGGATAATGGCGATGATAACGACCAGCACCTGTTCAACGGTCACACCGGTGATAATGTGGCGCGTTGAAAGTCCCAATGCCCGCAGCACGACGAACTCACTCTGGCGGGTCTGTGTAGTGATCCCGGCGTAGGTGAGCAGGCTGACAACGCTTAGAATCATCCCAACCAGAAAGGCAAAGTATAACAGGCCGATGACGCCCAGGCTCAGCAGATCGGTCTGTAGCCCTTCCTGCACCGCCGCCCGACTGACGACCTGTGCCGGAGGGATTTCCGGAAACTGCGCCGTGTAGGTAGCCAGGAAATCGGAGGGCGCAGTCCCCGCATCCAACCGCAGCCAGAGTTCATTGGGTTGGAAGGCTGAACGGGGGCGGCGCTCAAGTGCATAGCGCAGGGTATCCTGGTCAACCACTACGAATGGCCCGTCATCATCGTACAGGGTGGGGAAGTAGCGAATAATATCCGCCACCTGGAAATACAGAGCGGACTGGTCAAGAAACAGCAGGAAAGTTCCCCCGGTTTCGATCCCCTGCTGCCGGGCAAAGCGTGTGCTGACCAACGCCGGGATCGGTTGGATTTCTGTGCCAGGCAGTTCGACATTGTAGCCGCTGGCAAAGCGGGCCGTGACACGTTCGGGGTAGTCGAGTACCAACCCCCATTCCCCATTGTTGCCTTCCCACTGCCAGGCCACCTGAACCAACGGTGTATCTGCCGGGGCGGTGCTGTGTTCTGTCGCGCCGAGCGTGACCGGGATGCTGCCCGCCGTGTTGACGAAGTCCCACTGGCCGTTTTCCAGCCAGTCCGTCAGCGGCAGCATTTCGGAATCCACTTCCACTTCCAGATCGCGCAGTGTGAGCAGTGAAGGTGATGCAAAAGGGCTGCGGAAACTGACTTGCCGTTCATTGACCGCGATGGCCTCAAAATGCAGCTCGCCGGAAAATTCACTCAAGGTTAAGTTACTGGTGAAGTAAAGCCATCCACTTTGTGGGGGGATAAATTCCATTCCCCCATCAGCCGACTCGCGAGAAAACAGGCTGGTATCCGGCAGCAGCGGTATCAGCGCCACTTTCCCTGATTCATCCCGTACCCGGATGCTGATCGCCAGTTGTTCTAACAATCGCTCTGGTAGTGGCTGGAATTCCGGTGGGCGTGGTGGTTCGTCAGGGTTAACGAAAAATATCGTCCCGGTATAGCCCTCGTACAGCAGCCACACACCGATTCGCTGCGCCCCCTCCGGCAGGGTACGCCCCGGCACGGGCAGCGGTTCTTCCTGACGCGGGATGTCCAGCGCCCCTAAGTCATCGCGCCAGTAGGCGATTTCTGAAATCGCGCTATCCACCGCCAGCAGTGTGCCGTTATTCAGCCGTCCGCCGCTGGTTGAGACTTCGGTGCCCGTCAGCCGTGTGCCGATGCTGGCAGCCTGAAGGCCGGGCAAGGCGCTAACCGCCTCAGCAGGGGGCATAGGTAGGGAACCGCGCCCGCTGCGGTAGTCCAGGCGGACATCGGTGCCAGCGGCATAGTCGGCCTGGTCGTCCTGGCTGTGTGTGAGCGTGGTCTGAAAGGTGATGGCGAACAGCCCCAGGCTGACGGCCAGCGCCAGCAGCAGTGTGATGCGCCCGTAGTGCAGCGGCTCCCGGCTGATCTGCCAGCTTGAGAGTGCCTCGGTCAACCCGCGTCCACCTGCCAGCAGCCGGGCAGTGGTTTCCATCACACCGGGGAATAAGCGCAGTGTCACGCTTCCCAGGGCGAAGAACAACAGCGCCGGGCCGAGCAGGAGCAGCGGGTCGGCCTGCGTGCCCCCGGTTTGTGTTTCGGCCAGCGCCGAGTCGGTGGCGACTAACCGCAGCACCGCGCCCGCGCCCACTACCAGAAACAGCAGGTCAAGATTGAGTCGCTGCCACCAGGCCTGCTTGCCGCTGCGTGTGCCACCGCCGCCCGCCAGCACCAGTGGTTGGCGCAGGATGGGGATAAGCGAGACGATCAGCACAACCCAGGCCGCCAGTGCCGCTATCCCCGCATAGAAATAGGCCGCCGGGTCGAGTACCAGCGGTATCCGGGTGACGCCGGTAAACAACGGAATCAACAACCCCAGGAATTGCCGGGCGATCAGTGGGGCGACCAAGATCGCCAGCAGGCAGATGAGCAGGGCTTCCAACCCACGAAAGACAAGAATCTGGCTGTCCGGCGCGCCCCGGCTCTGGAGCATGGCGGTTTCACGCCGGTCGGTACGCCGTACCAGCGCTCCAATCACCACCAGGAAGAACAACACCAGCGCCCCCAGTTGCAGCAGCAGCAGGCCGAACGGCACACTGAGCAGTGTTACTTCGGCGGCATACTGGTTCAATACGTCCGGGAGTTGGGTGGCGTAGACCAGGGTAGTATCTTTTCCAGCGGTGGCGGAAAGGGCAGTTTGCAACCCTGCCTTGAGGCCGTCCAGACGGATGACGACAGAGTTGATCGCCGGGGCGGGGAGCGCCGCCGGGTCGAACAGGACACGCCAGCCGATCTGCGTGGAAGTCTGCGGCAGGAAATCAGCCGTGATACGCGATAGCCCCGCCTGCGTGGTGAACACGTTCGCGTCAATCTTGCCGCTGCTCCCTTCCTGCCGTACCGGAGAAGGGGACATCCAATAGGCGTCCTGCGGGTCGTTTTCACGCCAGATGCCGGTGATACGGGCGCGTATCGGGATGCTGGTTTCCCAGCCACGCTGGTCGAGCGTAATAGCATCACCCACCGCCAGATTGAGTGCAGCCGCCAGCGATTCGTACAGGGCGATAGCGAGGTCATAGTCGTCAGCGGCGGTATCATCCGGCCATGCCCCGGAAATCAGGGCTGCTTCTGTATCCAACCCGGCATAGTACGCCGCCCGCAACCGGATGTCCGGCACATCGGCGCCGTCACGCACCAGCAGCAGCGGGGCACTTTCACCCCAGCCAATAACAGCGCGTACCCACCCGGCATAATCCCCGAACTGGCCGGCAATATGCGTCTGCGCCGCCGAGTCCAGCGTTGCCCAGGCTGCCGCGAAGCCACCTTCGGCGCTGGCATTGAGATTGGTGCGGGTGTGAATATTTACCGCGTCACTGGGCTGCTGTTCGAGGCGCTGTGTCAGGCCGACCTGGGTGATGCCCGCCGTATACAGTGGCACGCTCGCGCCGACCACCGCCGCCAGCAGGACTCCGGCGATGATCGTCAGCCCTGAACGCCACTGCGCCGCTAACCGCCGCGCCGCTAATTTGAGAAACCAACCAAAAGCCGGTCTTTGCTGAATTCTGGTCATGAAATCCACAATGCTAATCGGTATCGCAGGGACAAGCGGTTCAGACCACTTGTTGAGACGAACTGCTAAGATGAACTATGATACCCAAAACGCTGGGCTGAGTCCCACAATTGGTATTACGCTCCCGCCCCGGCGATAGCGCCACGCCGCACCAGGTCAAACATCTGCTCCATATAGCGGTATAACACAGTGTCCTGCTCGATAAACGGGATGTGCTGCCGGATGAGGTCGTAAACCGGCTGCGTCCCCTGTCCGAGCGGGGCATCCTGCCCGACCACTTCCCGCCGGAAGTCCACGCCCTGCGCCGCTGCCATGAGTTCCAGCGCGATAATCCGCTCGGCGTTGTCGTTGATGCGCCGCGCCTTGAGTGCCGCCGTCACGCCCATGCTCACATGATCTTCCACATTGGCCGACGTGGGGATAGTATCCACGCTGGCCGGGTGGGAAAGCACCTTGCTCTCCGTCGCCATCGCCGCCGCCGTGTACTGGATAATCATGAAGCCGCTGTTGAGGCCGCCGTTCTTCGTCAAAAAAGCGGGGAGCGTGCTGGTGTTGCTCGCCTCGTCAATCAGGCGCATGATGCGGCGCTCACTGATGTTGCCGAGTTCGCTCATCGCCAGTCCCAGGTAGTCCATCGCAATCGCCAGCGGTTCACCGTGAAAATTCCCGCCGGAAATCACGTCAATCTGCCCGGTCTGGTCATCAATGAAGATCAGCGGGTTATCGGTGACCGCGTTGAGTTCAATCTCAAACATCCAGCGGGCATACGCGATGGCATCCCGCACCGCGCCATGTACTTGAGGGATACAGCGCAGCGTGTAGGCGTCCTGCACATTCACCGGGTCGTAACCGCGTGTGAAGCCGCTGCCCGCCAGCAGTCGCCGCAAATCCGCCGCGCACTCGATCTGCCGGGGGAAGGGGCGCAGGGCGTGAATGCGTTCGTCAAAGGCGAGTGTTGTGCCATGCAGCGCCTCCAGCGAAAGACATCCGGCCCGGTCTGCTGATTCGTAGATGTTCTCTGCCCGGTGGGTTTCCAGCACGCCTACCGCGCACATGATCGTTGTGCCGTTGGTGAGCGCCAGCCCTTCTTTGGCGGCCAGCTTGATCGTCCCCAACCCCGCCCGCTGCATGGCTTCTGCGCCGGAGAGCCGTTCGCCCCCGTAGACCGCCTCGCCTTCGCCGATGATCGGCAGCGCCATGTGTGCCAGCGGTGCTAAGTCCCCGCTCGCGCCGAGTGACCCTTTTTCCGGGATGACCGGGTGGACGCCGCTGTTCAGCATATCGAGCAGCAGTTGCAGTGTCCCCAGTCGGATGCCGGAATAGCCACGTGCCAGCGTGTTGGCGCGAATCAGCATGATCGCCCGCACCGTCGGTGTATCGAACGGCGCTCCCACGCCCACCGCATGGCTGACCAGGATATTATATTGCAACTGTTCGACCTGCTCCGGCGGGATAACCCGGCCTTTGAACGCGCCAAACCCGGTGGTGATGCCATAGGCGATGACGCCCTGTTCCAGCAGAGTCTGCACTGCATCGGCGGCACGAGTCACCCGGCGCTGTGCTGTTTCGCTCAACGCAACTGCCGGACTGCCCGGTTCGCCGTAAGCGACAGCGATCACCTGCTCAATGGTCAATCCTTCACCATCTATGATGATTGTGTCCATTTTGTTCCTTTAGGAAGAAGTACCCTGTATCCGTAAAAAGTACAGCATAGCGCGATTGGCGTGGTTGGTCAAAGCTGGAATCAAAAACCGCCCCGGAGAACCGAGGCGGTGTGGAAGCCATGAACGGCCTATGGATACCGTTAGCGTCGAATCGCCCGCCCGATAAAGATCAGGATCATCGCGCCAACTGTCGCAACCACAAGATTGACCAGTACCAGTCCGAGTCCGCCGTCTGGTTTATACAGATCGAACAGACTCGCCACGAAGCCGCCGACCAGCGCCCCCAGCAGGCCGAGGATGATGTCATTAACCAACGGGCGGTCTTTCGCCCCCATGAACCGCCGGGCCAGAGCGCCCGCAATCGCGCCGACAATCAACCACCCGATACAGATAAAGGGTGCGCTGATAATGCCGCCAATGATCCCCCCAATATCCATGTCTAATACCCTTTCAACCTATTTTCCTGATGGTTGTGTTGGAAAACCAGCACAGTCTAATAGTACATCAGTTCGGATGGCTGTGCTACTCTTTACGTTCGTTGCCAGGGGGTGGCTCGCCGTTTCACGGGAAGAACAGGCCGCCGCGCGCGTGTGGTCAGCGGAGAGACAGTGCATCCCGAATTTCGGCGGCGTGGGCGTCATAATGCCGTTTGACGTAACGAAATAACATCTCAATCGTGACAAATCCATCCAGCATCGGGTCCCAACCAGGGTAAACCGCCCCTTTTTTCCACTCATCATCGCGTATGGTCTGCAACGCGGCTAAAACCCGCTGGTGTGCTTCGTCGTATGCCTCATGAATCGTTTCCAGGGTATAGCGCCGTGCGCCCCGCTTCGTGTTCCACTCGTTAAGCCGGTGGAAAATGAAGGCTGGCGGCAGCAGAAGCCGCTGGAAGCGCCGGATCATCCCCAGGTCAGCCGTCATCAAGCGGGGCGCAACGGTGATGTGATACAGCATCTCGCCGACATCCCATGCCGGGTTGTGTGTTGGCTTGTGCCAGTCCTCGGGTGAAATCTCGGCCACCAGCGCAGAATAAGCGCGGCGGGTTTCCTCCAGTTCGCGCCGGATGTCCTCGCGTATGTTCACAAATCTCCTCCTTGCTGGATTACCAGGGGTGCGGCTCACCATTCCACTTGAAGAATTTACCGTTTTCGGCGGTTGTCAGGTTGTTAATCAGCTTGATAATCCCGCTTATCGATTCGGCAGGTGTCAGGGCGGCATGTACACCGCCCATGTCGGTTTGTACCCAGCCGGGGTGCAGCATAATCGTGATGATCCCGGCAGGCTGTAGATCAGCGGCCAGGCAGCGCGTTACCATGTTGAGGGCGGCTTTGCTGGCGGCATAAGCATACGACCCGCCTGACGTTTTCCAGGTCATAGAACCGACCTGAGTCGAAATGTTGACGAGGCGTGGATGGCTGCCTTTTTCGAGCAGCCCCTGGAAAGCTCTGGCGACCAGCAGCGGGGCGACGGCATTCACAGTAAATGTGGTTTGCATGGTTTCTGCCGAAATCTGGGCCAGTGACTGGATACCCGGCGGGTTAATGGCGGCGTTGTTGATGAGGATGTCCAGCGCCTCGACTTCTCCCGCGACGATCTGGACGGCCCGCGCGATGGCTGCCTCGTCGGTGACGTCCAGCGGGACGACCTTCAGGCGGTCAGGGTGAGCGGCGACCAGTGCTTGCAATTCGCCTGCGGCTTGTGGCTGGCGGGCGGTAGCGAAAATCCGCGTGGTGTCCTCTCCCAGGTACTGGCGCACCAGTTCCAGGCCGATGCCCCGGTTCGCGCCGGTGATGAAAATGCGTTTCATGATGCCTCCTTGTTAAGCTACCAGGGGTTCTGCTGACCATCCCAGCGCAGGAACTGCCCGGTTTGCGCCAGGGTCAGGCTTTCGGCCACAGCGCGTATGCCGTGTGCCGATTCCTGCGGTGTGAGGTCCGCTTCCGGGCTGCCCATGTCGGTTTGCACCCAACCGGGATCAAGTGCAATGACCGTGATTTTATCGCGCCGCAGATCGGCTGCCAGCCCGCGTGTAACCATATTGAGTGCTGCTTTACTGGCGCAGTAGGCGTAATCGGCGCCGTAGGTTCGCTCCGCCAATGACCCCATCTCAGATGAAATATTGATGATGCGCGGGTTATGTCCGTTACGCAGCCAGTTGAGCAGTTCCTTAACGATCATCAGGGGCGCGGCAGTGTTCACATGCAAAGTGCGGAGCATCGTTTCCACGCTGATTCCATCCAGCGTTTGCGTATCCTCCGGCGGGTTCATGGCGGCATTGTTGATGAGGATGTCCAGCGCCTCGACTTGTCCGGCCACAGTCTGGGCGGCCTGTGCGATGGCGGCCTCGTCGGTTACTTCCAGCGGGATGAGCGTCAGGCGGCCAGGGTGAGCGGCGACCAGTGCTTGCAATTCGCCTGCGGCTTGTGGCTGGCGGGCGGTAGCGAAAATCCGTGAGGTGTCCTCTCCCAGGTACTGGCGCACCAGTTCCAGGCCGATGCCCCGGTTCGCGCCGGTGATGAATATACGGTCCATAAATTTCTCCTTGTACACTATTCAGGGCTGCGAGTTGTGTTTCCTCCCCGCTGCCCGGTTGTGATGCACAATAAACTGCAATCTATTTCAGCTTTCAACAGAATTAAGTTTTCTGCAAACGCGCTGGGCGACCAGTAATCCAGCGATTGTGTTTTACGAAATTTATCAATCATGCAGTTTTTGCTTGCACCGGCTATGCTACACTAAATGTAATATGTTGGTTCGACATTGTATAGAACACAGGGTGAGGATAAGATAGCGTATGGTGAATTCTGAACATACTCATGCAACCAACCCGATTTCCGAGGCACTCAGCGCAATGCTGGAAAAGCGTGCCGCCCGTCCGAAAGATGTGTATCGGCTGGCGGTGATTCTGGAGAGCGTACTGGAATCGCTGGATAACCCCACCGCGCTCAAGACGATTCGCCAGGAACTGCGGGTACTCATTAAAGACCTGTCACAGGCGGTTTCTGAGTAACACTATCTACACAAAGGTATTTACTGACGATGGCACAGCCCCCAACGGTTGAGGTAGACCCGCTCGAACATTCGCCGCTGCACACACTACTTGTCCAAAGCAACCGCCTGCAATCGCTACCGGCGTGGTTTGTTGGTCTCGTGATCGTCGTGAGCGCCTGGCTGATCGCTACTGCCTGGTCGGGGCAGGGTGATCTGCCGGTAGTCATCGCAACCGGAGCGTATCTGATTGGGATTGTTCTCATCTGGGCGCTGCTGGTTTTACTGCCGCGTACTGGACGCAGCTATGGGCCGGATCGCCCGTCGGTGCTGGCGCTGTCGGTGGTGCTGCTGCTCCTGCAAGCCGTGCTGGGACTAGCCGCCGCGCCGGTCTGGATTGGCGTGGTTGTGTTGGCAGTGATGGTCGCTGTCGTCTACTATTCCACCTGGATAGAACCCTTCAGGCTCGGTATCAGCCGGGAAATCCTGATAACCCCGAAATGGGATAGACAGTCCCCCCCGCTGCGGCTGCTTCAGATTGGCGACATCCACATGGAACGTGTCACGCCCCGTGAACGTGACCTCAACCGGATGATAAAGGAACTACAACCGGATGTGATTGTATTCACCGGGGATTTTGTGAATCTCTCGAATACACATGACCCCGCTGCCGAAGCGGCAATCCGGGAGGTGATCGGGCAGTGGCAGGCGCCGCTGGGTGTGTACTGCGTCTCCGGCACGCCGCTGGTCGAACCGCTGGAACGTGTTAAATCGTTTGTGCATGGCCTTGATAACCTCGCCCTCCTGCCGAATGAGTGGGCGTGTGTTGAGACGCCGGGCGGCAGGTTAAATATCCTGGGCCTGGTTGTGACCCATGACATGGATAAAGACCGCGCTTTGTTAGGACGCATGATGCAGCACGCCCCGGACGATGGCCTGCACCTGCTGCTGATGCACCCGCCGGACATCGCGCCTGAAGCCAATGAGGCGGGCATTGACCTGTATTTGTGCGGCCATACGCACGGTGGGCAGATACGCCTTCCGGGAGTTGGGGCGTTGTTTTCCAGCAGCCATCTGGGCAACCGCTTCATTATGGGGCGCTATGAATTGGGTACGACGACGCTCTATACGGCGCGTGGTGTCGGCCTGGAAGGGCTGGGCGCGCCCCGTGCCCGCTTCCTCTGCCCGCCGGAAATCGTGTTATGGGAGATCAAAGGGACGTCATAACGCCCTGCGCAGATCATCGCGCAGGGGAGCGTTTCCGCCAGCGCGCTGCCCCTACGCCAGGGTTTCTCCCTACGAATTGCCTAGCGGCACCACCGGCGGCACGATCTCCCGTTCAATTTGCACCGTTGCAGTATTCTCCGATTCCGTCACCACAACCGGCACAGTGACCTGTACCTGGTCAATGAAACACAGGCTCTGGTTGACCGCCTCGCAGTAATAAATCGTCAGGTCGCCATGCAGCGTGGCGCTGCCCGCCATCAGTGTAACCGGCACACGCACCGGGAGTTCCGGCTCAACGATGCGCTGCGCCGCGTTTTCCGCCGCGATTTGCAGGCCGTCACCCTCACTCGTCCATACACTACTGAACGGCGCGAGGTCGTTCAGTTTGTAGCCTTCCGGCAGAAGAATGTCCAACACGATTTCGCCTTCACCCGCGCCGATGGTCTGTTCCGGCAACAGCAACTGTTCACCCTGGGCGCTGTTCCCGCCGACTACTGCCGCTGCACCGGCAATCAGCAGCATATCCGGGTTGGGGAAGGTCACGGTACTGACCATATTGGTTTCCAGGTCAATCACACGGATTACGTGGTTGTTGGTATCAGCCACATACAGCTTGCCGTTCGCATAGCTCAGACCGCCGGGTTCATCGAACTGGGCTTCGTCCGCGCCGCCGTCACGGTAGCCGCCGCTGCCGGAAAGCCCGAATGCCGTCGTGATACGCCGTTCGGCTGGGTCAAGCAGTTTGATCTTGCTGTTGTAGGTGTCAGCTACATACAGCAGACCATCCGGCCCGCCGGTCACGCCCAGCGCGTGCTGCAAACGCGATACGCCAAACACGCCGTCCATATCGCCAAAGTCGAACAGGTTATTCTGTACTGGCCCGGCCAGCGTATCCACTTCATGGGAGTCCAGATTGGCGACGCGGATACTGCTGGACTCGCTATCGGCAAAATAGAGCTGATCTCCGACCAGGTGTAAACCGCTGGGTTGGGCTAGTTGCGACTCGGCAAATCCACCATCCGCCAGTCCTTCGCGCCCACTGCCGACCACCGGCCCGATAACCCCGTTTTCCAGACGAAGCTGCCAGAGCTGGTGCGGCCCGGCCATCGCAATGTATAGGGTGTTATCCGGGGCAAGTTCCACATCCCAGGGACTGTTGAGCGCTGTTGTCAGGGCTTCACCTGTGGTTCGGGCGTAGCCTTGTTCACCTGTCCCGGCGATGGTTGTCACGGTGCGTTCAAGCAGGTCTATGGCACGGATTGCGTGATTGTAGGTATCGGCCACGTAGAGTGTGCTGCCATCGAGTGTCATGCCCTGCGGTTTATCGAAGGCTGCCTCGCTGAAGCTGCCATCAACCAGGCCGCGCCCTCCGCTGCCCACTACATCCAACACCTCAAACGTGTTGAGATCGGCGATCACAATGCGGTTGTGGTTGCTATCGGCGATGAAGAGGCGGTTGCCCACCGTATCTGCCAGCACCTTGCCGGGGAAAGCCAGGGCGGTATTGGGGCGGCTGGCGCTCTCCAGTGTCAATTGCAGTGGAGTGTCATCCAGGGCATCCTGCCCGCGCCAGTAATCCACCATGCCGCCGATGAGCTGGTCAAAGGCATCGAAGGGGATTTCGCCTGCCTGCACCGCCAGCAGATTGCCTAACGGGTCAATGATGACGAAGGTCGGCCAGGCGTTGACCCCATACTGCCGGTAGGTGTTCCATACGCGAAAGTCGCTGTCATTGATGACCGGGTGGCGCAGTTCATAACGCTGCACAATCTGGCGGATGTTTTCGGTCTGCCCTTCATTCTCGAACTTGGCTGAATGCACGCCAATGACGACCAGCGAGTCGCCGTATTTGTCCTCTAGCTGTTCAATGACTGGGATCATGTGGATACAGTTAATGCACCCATACGTCCAGAAATCCAGCAGCACGATTTTGCCCTGTAACGCCTGGACATCCAGTGGGGCAGGGACGTTCAGCCAGTCCAGCCCTTCCGGGAAATCCGGCGCGGGGAATTCAGTATAGCCTTCAAAGGGGTTGCGTTCGCTATCCTGTGCTGCCGCCGGAAAGCTGGCGCCGATGGTTATCACCAGAGCAATCAATAGCAGGGTTCGCCAATGTCTGAGCATGTATCCGCACCTCAAAAGGGTTTGTTTTGTGGAAATTATGGGGATTATAGCAGTCAAATGTGAACAAAAAATGAACGGGGGATCAGTTCCCGGCGTAAACGGCCAGCATCCGGCGGGCGACATGCGCCCAGGTTTGTCGCGCTGCCCGTTCACGCCCGGCAGCGCCCATCCGTTTCGCCAGCGACGGGTTACACAGCAGCCGTAACAGGGCATCCGGCAGCGCCTCGGCGATGGCTTCCTGCGGGATGAGCAGGCCGGTCACGCCATCTTCGATGGCATCCTCCGCGCCACAATTTGACGTGCCAATGACCGGCAATCCGGCGGCGCTGGCTTCCAGGTGAACCAGCCCGTAACCCTCGAACTTCCAGCCATCGTTGATGGACGGCAGGGCGAAGACATCCGCCGCGCCGTACCATGCCTGCAGCGTTGCTTCCGGCACATGCCCCGGCAGATGTACACAGTCTTCTAGTCCAAGCGCCGTAATTTCCGCCTGGACTCGCGCTGTATAGGCCGGTTCGGCGGACTGCCCGCCGAGGATAACGCACTGTGCATCGGGCAGTGTCCCCCGCACCTGCGCCACCGCCCGCACCAGTTCGAGCGTGCCTTTCCGCGCTTTGACGCCGCCTACCGCCAGGATGGTTGGCCCACGTTTCGGCGTGTCGAGTGGCGGCAGATGGGCGAAGCGTTCGACATCCACCCCATTGTTGACGACGACGGTCTTTAAATCCGGCACAACCGCCCGCGCTACCGACTCGGTGTAGTGGCTGATGCAGACCATCATGCCCTGCTCGAATGCGCCCCGGTACACGGTGCCTACCGGCCAGCGGCGTGTCTGCGGCAGGCGCACGTAGCTGCCATGCCCGGTGATAAATAACGGGCGATTCCCGGCGACCCAGGCGGCCAGCGGCGCATACGGTTCGATATGGCAGTGAATCACGTCGCAGGCGCGCAGCGCGGCGCGTACTCGCCCGGCAGATAATGCTAGTTTAGGGAGAAAGTGCTCATCGCGGGGGGAGACGGCTGGCAGCAGCGGCAGAACCGGGAAGCCGTGCTCGGTTGGCGTATTGTGTGCGGAGACGACGGTTATTTCCGCGCCTTCCGCTTGCAGCGCGTGTATCAGGCTCAGGCTGTAGTGCCCCCAGCCGTGCCCATGATGCAGATCGGAAGTCAGGAAACCGAGGTGCATGGACTTATCCTGTGGTGGCGTTTATCGCCCGCCGCTGCATCCACCAGTGCCACACCCAAAGGAGCGCATAGGCCGAAAACACGAACCACAGCGGGTCGGTAGGGACGCGGTAGCGGGTGGAGGGGTGAAAGGCGACATACACGAGAGTCATGCTGATCTGCGCGAACCACAACAGCGAAACCTCCCGCCACTGGCGCCAGGAAAGGACGATGCCCACCAGCCCGATCAGGAAAAGGCCGCCCCAGTAGAAGCGGTGTACCGTCCGCCCGATCTGGTCGAAAAGCGGTGAAGAGTATGCCCCAACCGGGTCACCGGGGGGTAAACCGCCGAGTTCGAGTTCACCGCCCGTGCCTTCTTCCACAATGGGGTTGCCCTGGTAATCCAGGCGGGGGAGTTGTCCATCTACCGGGTTCAGCCGAGGGGTGATGTCAATACTCCAGTAGATAAGGAACTTAACCCACAGCAGTTCCGGGATTTTATCCGGGTTTTCCCGCAAAAACTGGAATGCCAGTGTAAAGCGTTCGGCGTCGGCCTCGCGGCTGTGCGGGTCTGTGGTCGTAAGGTCGGGCGCTGTCCACTGGACATCATACCCGGCGCGGAAATAGCGCACGGTGTACTCGCTGTTACCCTGCCAGAAGTTCGCTCCCGAAGTCGTCGTCATGGGGACGAATGCGCCGAACACATCGTAGTTGCGGATAATCCAGGGCAGCAGAACGGCTGCGCTCACCAGCGCTACCGGCAGCAGGCGGAGTATCGAAGTCACCAGACCGCGCCGGAACAAGAACCACAGCGCGACGAACAGCGCTAGCGGCGGCGTGATCGGGCGTACCAGCAGCGAGAAGCCCAGCGCCAGCCCGCCCAGCCCGGCCAGCAGCCACGCGCCCCGATCCAATTGTTCCCGTTCGCGCAGCAGCACCATGCACAACAGAAACGTGAACAGCAGTGTCATGAAGAACGGCGTATCAATCAGGGTGAGGTTCTGGAATATCAGGTAGGGATAAAGGGCGTAGAACAGCCCGGCTAACAACCCGACAGTTCTGCCGTCCGGTTTCAGGGTGCGGAGAGCGGCCCAAAGAGCAGCCAATGTGGGTCTCAGACCCTCCCCTACACCCGCGTCCGATTCATGGAATGGCAGCAGCCGTTTGCTGATATGGTACAGCATGGTGATCGAAAGCGCGTCCAGCAGAATGTGGAACAGCCCGGCCTGTATATAGCCCCGTCCCAGCAGCCCGTATACTCCCGCCAGCGCGTAGCTGTACAGCGGGGGAATCGCCGCATCCGGCACGCCCGGCGTCCGGCCATACACGCCAGTTGCCAGTAAATTCTGGGCGTAGGCGTCATAGGCGTCCGAACCATGTACCGCCCCGGTTTGGTCAAACGCAAATATGCCGGGGAACGCGAGCAGAACACCTAAACGGGCTACGACCGCCACCGCCAGGATGAGCACTAATTGATGTTGGAGCAGGGTTTTGACCATGAATACAGTGCCGTTATTTATCAGTAAAGGGTGCATGACTCTGCTGACATTGTGCCAAAACCTGCCGGAGATTGCCAGTGATGATAGACTGAACCAGAGTGGCGTAGGCCGTCCGTAGGGTGAGCTTCGCTTACTCGTCGGTTGGGCGTAAAGCACGTCGCTGCGGGCTGGCATATCCTGAGAGTCAGAACACCACAATGCATTTACCAGAGACACGGTCCTCGAAAGGATAGCTATCCCGTAGATTCCGTGTTTCTTTTATTGGTTGGGGATTGGTCTTGTTAGGGGCGTCTTCTGCCCTGAATGGACATAAGCATAAGCCCATCATCCGAGGTGAACGTTCTGTCAGGTGAGTATGGGGCGCCGGGAATGTCGTTTCTGGCGCTGTTTTATGTGGAAGTCTACATGAATGTCCGCAGGTATTGGGGCAGATGGCCGGTGTCATTCATAGAGACCAGCATCATACGCCCCTGAGGAGCGATAGTACAGCAGGTCACGCCACAATTGTTCACCTCCATGTTTGTCCAGACTTCCGCCGGGACACCCAATACACGGCAGGCGAAGTAGCGAATAATGTTGCCATGACAGACCAGGACTTCATGGATATCATCGCGTGGGGCGGCCACAAAAAAGCGGTCAAATCCAATATCAGCACCCCGGCGTTCGGCGGCGGTTTTTTCAACGGTGAGTTCAGGGAAGTGCCGGGCGAAGAACTCCGCTTCATGTGGTGGAATCGCGGGCACGATTTCGCGCAGGGAATCAACCTGCTCTGGCATCAGGCCGGGCAGCATCCCGGCGATTACCTCCGCCGTCTCTACGGCCCGCCGCAGCGGGCTGGTGTAGATGTGCTTGATCGGGAGTTCAACCAGTGCCTGCGCGGTGAGCCAGGCCTGTTCGCTGCCAAGTTCAGTCAGGCCACCGCCCAATTCATCAGTATAAGTATGGTTTTGCTGGTACTGTCCATGCCGGACGAGATAGAGAATGCGTTCACCCACGCGCTGTCTTTTCCTTGATGCTGGTGTTCTGCCTTCAATACGTCTACTTTACCGATTCGCAGAAATCGGCGCAACAGATCGCATGGCAACTGACCAAGTGGGCAATCGAAACTCAATTCAAAGGTAGCGTAATCGTGATGGTTGTTCCGGTGCCAACTGTGCTCTGAATTGACATTAACCCACCAAAAGAGGCGACAAACTGTTTGACGATGGCGATTCCTAATCCGGTGCCGGGAATCCCGGAATGGCGGACATTGGGCGCACGATAGAACTCTTCCCCCAATCTTTCCAACGCCTCATCCGGGATACCAATGCCTGTGTCCGTGACTGTCAGCACCGCGCAACTCGTCTCTTTGGTAACGTTGACCGTCACCGAGCCACCTTCCAGGGTGTACTTAATGGCATTGCCTATCAGGTTTTCTGCAACCCGCTTCAGGCCGTCTTCGGTTGCGTGGATACGCAGGGGAGTCTCGCTCATAGTCAGGTCGAGTTGAACGTCTTTTTCAGCGGCCTGGTGTTTAAAGCTATCCACCGTCGCCTGAATGAGCGGTTGCAAAGTAATGGTTTCCAGTTCCTGCCGCTGGTCAAATGACTTGCTTGCCGCCAGTGCCAGCAGGTCGGTAATCAACTCTAACAGTGTCCCCATACGGTTTTCCAGGCGTCCCACAATGTCCTGCTGCTGGGGGGTCAGTTCTCCGGCCATATTGTGCAGCAGAACACGCAGCAGGCTTTGGGCGCCGGTTACTGGAGAGCGCAGTTCATGAGTGACCTGGCGGACGAATTGTGTGCGCCGCTGCTCAGCCTGTTGCAGCGCGGCATACGTCTGGGCATTCTCAATCGCGGCGGCACTCTGGTGGGCGATGGCCTGCAGGAAGTCGGCATCTTTCATTGTGAAGTGATTCGGCAGGTTGGAGTACGCCCGCAGCACCCCCAGCGGCTTTCGCCCGATGACCGGCGCGACGAGGATGCTCTGGATGCCTTCTTCAGCCATCTCTTTGGGGTACTGTACACGCGGGTCGTGTTCGGCCTGGTCAACCAGCACCGTCTTGCCGGAGAGTGCCTCACGATCAAGGTAGCTCCCTGATAATTCTACCGGCCCTTTTTCCAGGTACACTCGGCTTAAACCATAGGAAGCGACCATCGTCAGGCGTTCACCCGTCACATCCAGAATGCGGATAGACGCACCCGGCACGGCTAAGGCTTCTGCCGCGCCCCGCGCCAGGTTTTCCAGGACGATACTTAATTCCAGGGTGGATGAGATGCTGCGAGTCGTCTGGAGCAGCCCCATGACCTGCCGTTCCCGTTCCCACAATCGCCTCATGACCGAATTTGTCAGAAAAACGGTTGCAAACAAGGCCACTGAGAAGAAAACAACCTGGGCAATCGCGTACAGATTGTTGTGACACAGGTCGCAGTTCATCCCCGGAATAACCTGGTAATGCGGCAGAATACCGACGCTTTCCAGTAAAGTGACCAGCAGGATCATCACAACCGCGAACAGTACATACGTGTAGGGCGATTGTCCGCGCAGGATAATCGTTACCAGCACCACATGAATGATAAACAGGAAAATGGCCGGGCTGGTGATGCCGCCAGTAAGGTGGATAAAGACGGCCATACTCAACCAATCCAGCACTACCTGGAGAATCATGATCTTCCGGAAGTGCAGTACCGACCGGGTCTGGTCCGCCCGGGAGGCCCGCCCGGCTACTCCGAGCAGAATCCCGTTATACAGCAGAATAACTATCCCCAGGGTGTACAGCCCGGCTTCGGGCAGTGGCAGGCCCAGTATGTGGACGCAGATGGCGGTGATGAACAGTACCATGCCACCGCCTACCCAGCGGGTACGAATCAGCCGGTAGGTGTCGTAGGCCGCGTCGCGTGGTAGCCAGTTTTCCGCCGGGCCATCCAGCATTGTGCGCTGATCCATGTAGTAATCACTTCCTGCGGGTTATGTTTTCTTCAGTAGCGCCGCGACCACTTTCAGCAGTTCCTCCGGCTCAACTGGTTTATCCAGAAACTTGTCTACCGGCAGATAGTCCTGATCGGGTGCAAACCGAACGGGTGTCGTCGAATGAATCGAGGTTTGCATGATGATCGGAATGTTGCTGTATGCCCGGTAGTCAGAATTCGGGTCGGGACTGCGGAGTGTCAGCGCCATCTGAAACCCCTCGGTGGTCGAATCCATCATAACATCCAGGATAATCAGATCGGGGCGGTTGTTCTGGATGATTTCCAGTCCCGTTTCGCTGTTATGTGCTTCAAAGACTTCATACCCGGCGCTTTCCAGGCATAAACGGGTTGCCAGCGCAATATCCGGGTCATCGTCAACAATCAGTATCTTACCTTTAGCCATATATCCGCATCCTATTCCGCGTTTAAACCTGTATTGTCAGTTACCCTGATGTGAACCTTGCTCCCTGTTCGTTGTGAGATGTCCCCCCTCCCCAACAAGTTAGGAAGGGGGGTCAAGGAAAGGGTTCACTGAAATCAAGATCGTCTGCCGGATACAGGATTTCAGTAACGATAGTCAGACTGCTCAGGGCAAAGGAATCAAGCCCTCTTTTCAGAGACTCCGGCACAGGAGATTAATTCATCTGCCAGTGCCACAGTCACGACGGGTACAACGGCGGTCACAGTCTCACTCAAGCCCGGCTCCCAGCCGATTACAGCCGGTTGGATACCATAAATGATGATTTCCGGTGGCAGCATTGCCAGTGCTGACGCCAGGGCCAGCGCCTCGGCCAGTCCGGCGCTGTGCAGCGTGCCATGCAGATCGGCCTCGCCCAATGTCACCTGATCTGGCATGATGCGCCGCCAGCTTCCCGGTGTCAGCCCCATGTCTGCCGCGTCAATGATGAACACTCGCTGGTAGTCCGCTAAAAGCAGAGCGGTTTCCAGTCCGGCAGTCCCGCCGTCCAGCAGAGTCACATGCTGCGGCAGGTCACGCGCCGCCAGTTGTTCGAGTACCGCCGCGCCGATGCCGTCATCGCCCCGCAGTGGATTGCCTAATGCCAGTACAAGTGTGTTCATCACGTTTCTTCGCTGAGTATCTCTCTTGTTTACCCCTCCCCGTTCCTCTTCGCAAACGAGGAGGGTACTGTGGTGCGTGTTGGCCCTTCCTCTGCTGGCGGGGAACGCTGGGAGGAGCTAGTTATTCAAACGCCACATTCAGCATGTGTGTAGAGCAGGAAATGCAGGGATCATAAGCGCGAACCAGCATTTCCAGCGCCAGCGTAATATCCTCACGGGAGCGATCCAGGATTTGGGGGACGAGCGCCCGCATGTCGGCTTCAATGTTCGCCAGATTCTGCCCGGTGGGGATAATGCAGTTCGCCCCGACCACATACCCTTCTTCGATGACGTAATTATGGAACAAAATGCCGCGCGGCACTTCGCACGCACCAGTACCTTCTCCAGAAAGCCGCGCCGGTGCTACCGGCTCTTCCCATTGGATACCACGTTCGAGCAGTTTGTCAATCAGGGTGATTGAGTCGTAGGTCGCGTGAGCAATTTCGACCACCTGCGCTACGGTGTTCATATACGGATTAGTGCATCCCGGTTTCAGCCCCATCGCATCAGCGGCGGCGCGGGCCTGCGGGTGCAGTTTGTCATGGTTCACGTTAAACCGTGCCAGCGCCCCAACCATGTACGACTGACGCTGGTTGGCGGCGTGCTTGGCAGAAGAATGTGGCACGAGATACTCATTCGTTACATCGCGGTATTGTGAAACCGGCCACGTCCCGCCATCAGTGCTGGCAATTGTGCCGTCAATGAAACTGTATTCACTGTCTTTCCGCAGCGCGATGTATTCAGTGTCACGCTCGAAATCCGGGATTGGCAGCGTTTGGTAGAGTTCAACCGTTGCGGTTACATCGGTCAGCATCGCTTCCAGACGTGCGCGCAGGGAATAGAGTTCTTCAGTGGTCGGAAAATGGGTGAAGCCGCCAACGGTCATGGCGATTGGATGGGTGTGCCGTCCACAGATGGCCGCGCACAGATCGCCGGAGAGTTTCTTCATCCGCAGTGCCCGCAGCACCACATCCGGCGCGCTCTTCGCCAATGGGATCACGCTGCCCACGCCCAGGAAATCAGGGGCGATCAGCATATAGGCGTGCAGAATGTGGCTGTCAAGGATTTCACCATAGAAGTTGAGTTTGCGCAGCAGAACGGTCTGCTGTGTAGGTTCGATCCCCAGCGCGGTTTCCGTCGCACGCAGCGAAGTGGTGGCATGGCCGACAGCGCAAATTCCGCAAATCCGTGAGGTAATGGTCGAAGAATCGCCGTAAGGGCGTCCGCGCAGCATGGCCTCAAAGAAACGTGGCGTCTCCACGATTTGCAGTTCGCACTGCTTCAACTCGCCCTTTTGCACGTCCACGACGATGTTGCCGTGTCCTTCGACTCGTGTAAGGTGGTGGACATCCACTTTGACCGTTTTAACTGTCATGGTCTGCTGCCTCCAATTCCATCCGCTGGTACGTCAGGAATACTGTCATCTTGGCTTCAATGTCGGTTTCATTCATGCCGTGTTCCGCCAGTACGGTCCTGAGCGCCGGGATATTCGGGGCGGAGATCAGCCCCCGGCAGCCATCACAGCCTTCGCCATAAGTCGGGCAGATGGCATCACAGCCGGCCAGCGTAATCGGCCCCAGGCAGGTCATCCCGCGATGGTAGACACACACATTCCCTTTTAATTTGCATTCGATACACACCGGGTTATCCGGGATATAGGGCAGACGCCCTTGCAGCAAATAGGTTACAGCGCGGATGAACTCGTTCCGGTCAATCGGGCAGCCGGGAATGACGGCATCAATCGGAATGACGGCACTGATCGGCCTGGCGGGGTAGGTGGCATACCATTCAGCTTTGTCGCCATACACATATTTGCGCACATCTTCCAGCGGCATCCGGTTGCGGATCGCATTCACACCCCCCAGGTGCGCACATGCCCCCAGCGCAATCACCAGATCAGCCTTCTCGCGGATTTCGTTGAGTTTGGCTTCATCGCCGGGGCGGGAACACGACCCTTCAATGAAGGCGATCTGGTAGTCTTCCCCTTTTTCGCTCATCGCCTCACGGAACTGCACAATCTCTACCGCGTCCAGCAGTTCAGGATGGTCTTGCAGTGAGTCGACCACTGTGAGTTGGCAACCCTCACAGCTTGTGAATTCAAAAAACGCGATCTTCGGCTTTGCCATCACAGCGCCTCCTCAAGGTGTTTAATATCGGCGTAGGAAAACGATGGCCCATCCTGGCAGGTGTAAATATGCTGGAGCTGGCAGTGACCGCACTTGCCGACGCCGCACTTCATCCGGCGCTCGAAACTGAACCAGATATTGCCCTCGGAGATGCCTTTGCCCAGCAGTTCCATCAGCACGAAGCGATACATAACCGGCGGGCCAACCACGACGGCTACCGTGTTGCGGGCGTGCAGGTGGAGGTTCTTGAACAAGGTGGTAATCACGCCGATATTGCCGCCCCAGGTATCATCCGGGCGATCTACTGTCACCTGGACATCTACATCAGCGCGAGCTTGCCATTCCGCCAGTTCCTCACGGAACAGCAGGTCTTGCGGGCTGCGTGCGCCGTAGAGGATGGTGATGCGCCCGTATTTGCCGCGATCATCCAGCACTTCGTTGATGAGTGAGCGCAGCGGCGCTAACCCCAGGCCGCCGGGGACAAAGAGCAAATCCTTGCCACGGAAGCGCTCGAAGGGAAAGCCGCGTCCGAACGGGCCGCGAATGCCGACGAACTGGCCGGGTTGCAGCTGGTGCAGCGCATTTGTCAGGTTGCCTACCCGCCGGATACACAGTTCAAATACGCTGTTGGTACGGCTGGGTGAAGACGTGATACTGATAGGCGCTTCACCCACACCCATCAGGGAGACTTCGACAAATTGCCCTGGGCGGTGGCTGAGTGAGTAGTGATGTGGCAGTTCCAGCGTGAACAGTTTTTCCAGTTCAGTCAGATCACGCACAGCGGTGATCCGGGCTATCGTCGGGACATAGATCGAAGAATGTTGCAGCGTTTCTTTGAGCAGGGTTGTCATGCCTTCACCTCCGCTGGCTCCGTGCGCTGGCTGCGGCGGTAGAGTTCGTTGAAGGTTTCTACCGGTGTGATATGCACCAGGCAGGCCTGGGCGCAGCGGCCACAGCCGACACAGCCCACCATGCCGAAGGCTTCATACTGGTATTTGCCTTTGCGTAAAAAGCGGTGGCGCTGGCGCAGGGCACGTTTGGAGCGGAAGTTATGCCCACCGGCCACCAGCGCGAATTCTTCAACCTGGCATGAATCCCAGGTGCGGATACGTTTACCGTTCTTCAGGGTTAAGTCTACCGTGTCACTGACATCGAAGCAGTAGCAGGTGGGGCAGACTTTGGTGCACATCCCGCACGCCAGGCAGCGATCCCCTAATTCATTCCAGTAGCTGCTCTTCTGGCTCAGGTTGAGGATGTCAGGCAGTTCAGTCACGTCAAAATCCAGCCGGTACGAGAAACGCGGCCATTTTTCGGTCAGCACCCGGCTGAGAAGCTGATAATCATCATCGCTGGCATCCCATACCTGATCGAATCCTTCCAGCAACTTCTCGCCTTTTTCCGATCCGATATCCACTGTATAGGCTGTTCCCAGGTCGGTGAGGTGCAGGTCGAATTCTTCCGGGACGGTCAATGTTCCCATGCTCTTGCAAAACGAGTGTTCCATACACGGCTTCAGACACTCGATGCTCACCAGGTAGGTGTTGGCACGATGGGTCTGGTAGTGCTGGTCGGCGTACCCGTTATTATGGACGTGATCCAGCAGACGGATCGCGTGCATGTCACAGGTGTGTACCCCCAGGATCACTGTTGGTTCGACTTTGATATTTGCTTCGATTCGCATCCCGCTGTTCTGGAAGTTGAACAAGACTTCACGAGGGGGCAGCAGGTATTGCTTGGGAGGGAGGACGGATGTCGGATAGTCCAGTGCCAGGTCAGCCGGATCGTTGATTTCGGCAAAAACGTACTGTCCATGCCGGGGCTGAGGGCCGACCACCCGATAATCAGCACGGAGGCGGTTCACCCAATCCGCCAGCGCCGATTTTGGCATGATCTTGAAACCCATATAGCGTTTGCTCCAATCGCAACTGTTTGTGAAAAAAATCACATTCTTGATTATTGTACGCTATTTGGGACCATTGTCTATATGATGGTTTTCATACAAAAACGGTGACAACCAGCGATAAAACGGCTGGCCGTTAGCCCGCGTGGACATTGGCGGCGCATGAAAGTAAATTGACGAACTGACAGCTCCTGTCTTGTGTGACCGGCTAACGAGCTATTGCACCGGAAACGAATCGCCCAGCAACGTTTCTAAGTAAGGTGTGACATCCCAGAAGGTTCTGAGTGCCTGGTATTCAGCCAGGAACGCCGGGTCGCCAGGGGGGGTGCGTTTGACGGCACGGATCATCAGATTGCGGTCGGTGTGTTCGCTGGAAACGAATTCCACCACGTCGGTTTTGTAGCCCATAATCCGCAGAATCAGCGCCCGGAAGCTATCGGTCAGGATGTCCACCATGCGTTTTTTGAGGATGCCATGCCGCATAACCGGGCGGAACGGATCAATGCCGTTTTCAAGCTGTTGATGCAGGTGGTGATGACAGCAGGGGACGGCCAGAATCAGCCCGGCACCCCAGCGAATACCCTGTAAAAGTGCCTCATCGGTGGCGGTGTCGCAGGCGTGCAGCGCCAGCACAATATCGGGCGGGGTTGACGGCACGTAGTCAATAATCGGGGCATTGTAAAAGCATACGTCCGGCGTGTTGAGTTCCAGGCTGTAGGCTGTACTCTTTTCGATCAGTCCGGCATTGGTATCTATCCCGTCCATGTGCGCCGGAATGCCGCGAATGTCGTTGATATAGTGATAGGCGGCGAACGTCAGGTAGGACGAACCGCAGCCGCAGTCCAGGATGTTAATAGGTGAATGGTCAAAACCATTGAGCGCCCCGGTGTGATCGAGCAGTTTGAGAAACTCATTGATCTGGGTGAATTTGCCCTGCATGTTAGCCTTCACCGAGCCATCGGCATTCATAATGCCGACAGCCTGCATGAACGGGTCGGGCTGCCCGGCGGGAATCGGCAGGGCTTTGCTGGCGTCGTGGGTGAGGTCGGGCGCGGGCGCGCTGGGCAGGTGGCGGTGGATAATGGCTTTCCCTTTTTTGGTGATCTGGAAGTCAAAATCGGCATCGGTGGTGCGTACCTGGATGCTGCTGTAAGGAATCCCCAGGATCGCATCAAGTTCAATCTCGGCGGCTTCCCCGGTGAAGTTCTTGGAGATGTCCTGTCTGGCGTCAAGGCGCGAGACCTGCAAATGCCAGCGGTCTTTAATCAGGATAGGGCGGGCGGTAATCATGCGCCAGGGGACGGGTTCGCCGCGCACCTTGCCTTTTAGTGTGAGTGAGATAAATGAGTCGTCCCCCAGGACAATCCGTTTAATCGTTTCGCGGTAGTCTTCAGTTGGCATGTAGGGTTGTCTGTACCTGGTTTTGCGTGCTTGTATGGTGATTATAATATAAGATGACTCGCCAAGCAGGAGAGGAATTCATCCCCATGCGTCTCGAACACCACCATAACTGGGACATTACACCGAGCGAAGCCATCGCGCTGCAAAAAACGCTGGCCGCCGAAGTCATCCATGACCGCCCGATTGACCTGGATTCCGTGCGATTGGTGGCGGGCGTGGATGTGAGCGTGAAGAACAATGTCTCCCGCGCGGCGGTGGTCGTGCTGACCTTCCCCGGCCTGGAAATCGTGGAGACCGTTCTGGCGACACAACCGACACCCTTCCCGTACATCCCCGGCCTGCTCAGTTTCCGCGAGGGGCCGGTGCTGGTGGAAGCGTTCAGCAAGCTGCAACACGAACCGGATGCCTTCATCTTCGACGGCATGGGGCGCATCCACCCGCGCCGCATCGGTATCGCCTCGCACCTGGGATTATGGTTGGGGCGGCCTACGATTGGCTGCGGCAAAACCCACTTTATCGGGGACTACGATGAACCGGGAAGCGAACAGGGCGCGGCCAGCCCCCTGACTGACAAAGGTGAGCGATTAGGGGTGGTGCTGCGGACACGGGCGAACGTCAAGCCGGTGTATATCTCCCCCGGCCACCTGGCGGACATCCCTACGGCGACAGAACTGGCGCTGCGCTGCGTGACCCGTTACCGCCTGCCCGAACCGATTCGCGCCGCGCACCATGCCGCCGGGCTGTAGATTACCGTTTGCCCCACCAGTACAGCAAAGTGCTGCCATCGGTGAAGCCCAGGGGCAGGAATGCCCCCAGGCCGAACACGAAGAAATTATCGAAAGCGAAGAAAGCCAGTAACCACCATAGCACGCCCCCGCTGCCGAGCAGGAGCGTGATAATCCCGGCAACAGCGCCCACGAGGATGCTGAATGCCGGGCCACCCAGCGCCCGCCGGATATGCACCGCAGCGGGGAGTTCCGGCTCATTACGCGGGTAAATGGACATAGCCAGCAGCGTCCAGTAGCGCACGCCGATCATCGGGTAGCCGGTGGCGCTGGCTGCGTAGCTGTGGCCGTACTGGTGGATGAACTCGCCCACGAAATGCAGAGCAGCGGCGGCTAACCCGCCTAGCACCGCCTCCAGAACGGGGAATCGCAGCACAAAAAGGCCAACCCCGGCCAAAACTACCCAGAGCGCCAGTCCCCACAGCGGCACCGAGGGTGCAGCAGTGACTTCCAGCCCAGCGATGCGTCCGACTTTGCGGCTAGCCATGTGTTCGCTCCTAAAATCCGATGGTCGCGGTAGGGTCTTGCGGTGTCTGGCCGTAACGAATCTCAAAGTGCAGGTGCGGCCCGGACGAGTTCCCGCTGCTGCCCACCATGCCAATCTGTTGGCCTACAGTGACAATCTGGCCGCAGCCGACGGTAGTCCCGCTCAGATGGCCGTAGAGTGTCAGGAACGGGCCATGTGCCAGCACCACCATGGTCCCATAGCCCCACGAGTTCCATCCATTAAAGATGACCACGCCGCTGTTTGCCGCGTAGACTGGTGTCCCTGTCGGCGCTGCCAGGTCAACCCCGGTATGCCATGAGGTAAAGCCCCGTACCCAGGTATAACTATTGAGAGGTCGTGCCCAATACGCTCCGCCGCCTGGGTTCGCTACTGCGCCGCAGCTGCCTGGTTGGCCGGGGGCGAACTGGGTGACAAAGCCACTGGATGTGCCGCCGTTGCCGCCATCATCGGTTACGATACCTGGATTCCAGGTGATTTCTTCTGCCTGACCACCAGGGATGACGACCCATGTCCCACTTGGCAGAATTGTATCCAGGTCGTATCCCGCCAACACACCGTTAAACTCTGAATCCAGGATAGTATAGGGGTCCGCCACTCTGTATGCATCAGCCAGGTCTTGCACTGTTCTGCTGCCGATAGCTTGTACATACACTCCATCTACCGGCAGAATGTTGATCTGGTCACCGGGACTCAGCACACGGATAATACTGCGGGAATTCGCCCAGGCGATAGACTCCGGTTCAAGGCCGAAACGCTCCGCAATCGAGTAAATTGAGTCGCCTTTAATGGCCTCATACTGGATAACCTCATTACGGGGGCGATCCGGCACGGTAGTAAATGGCTCATACACGTTCCGCACGATCTGGAACGGTGCGGTGTCGCGCAGTGATTGTAAGGGTTGGCTCAACAGAGTCGTGACCTGTTCCGGGCTGATCGTCGGTGGGAGCAGTTCGCCGGGGTTCACGGCAGTAGCTTGCAGTACAGTCTCAGCAGTCGGCAGGTCGGCCACAGCGGTGGACTGCTGTGTCACTTGCTGCTGGGGGATGGGTTCGGGTTCAGGTGTGCCGGCTGGAGAGAGCAGCAGGAGTGTGGTTGCGATAGTCAGCACAGCAGCGACTACCAGGCTGGCAAACCCGGCCAGTCGTCGCCATCCGGGGAGTGTTTCCTCGGCAGCGCCGCCCAGGTCTACCGGTTGCATCGAGAGTGATGGATTGGTATCGGCCAGGGGGTCTATCGGTGGTTCGTCTAGCCACGTCTGTTCTTGATCGGTCATGTTTTAAACCTCACACTCAACGAATATTCCCCCCACGAGGCCGAATCCTATACTACCCGGCGGCGGATGGCAAGAGAGAAGGGGTTTTTATCGTTGTGGCAGGGGAAACGCGACGGTGAAAAGGGGGTGAATCAGACGGGGAGCGTACCAGACGCCCCCCGCAGTTGAATCTTGAAACCTGGCTACCGGTGTTATCCGGTTTCGGGAATGGTTCCCTCTATCGGGACGGGTTGGGCTGCGGTCACAGCCTCCGGCACAGCTTCCCCTTTATAAGCTGGGAAGTAGCGCATCCCCAGGCTGAAAAGCAGGGTGAGGATGGCAACCACCATCGCCGCTGTTGCCCATTCTGTCCAGGCAGGTGTGTAGGCCGTAATCAGGGGATCGGTCACGGCTGGATTTTCCGCCAATGGCTGTGTAAAGGCCAGCAGAGTCGTATGCCAGCGGTTGGCAATCAGCCCGGCCATCACCAGCCCGCTGCCGATCAGCAGCAGCATAACGCTCTGGCGCAGACGGGCGCGAATCAGCAGGCTCGCAGCAACTACCCCTCCCAGTATCATCTCCCATGTCCAGAAGGACACGGCGAATGGCCCGGCAGTCAGCACATTTTCGGCCTCAGTACGGCCTGGTACATATCCATACGTCCCGGCAGTGGTATCCCAGAAGCGCATATACAGGTACAGCAGCAGTACAGCGGCGGCGATCTGTCCAACTTCAAACAGCACCGCATTGGGCACTAACTCCCGTCGTTTGATCCATTGGACGATCAAGGTTATGTGGACTGTGAAGGCCATGCCAGCCGCTACCGCTGAGACGATAAACAGCAGTGGCATTGTTGAGCGGAAAAGCGCTGCCCGTCCGATCACGACACCATAAGTTGCGCCCAGGCTGGATTGATGCAGGAGCGACAGCCCCAGCCCCATAATTGCCAGCACCGGCGCGAAGTGGTGAATGCGGTGAGCAAAGTTTTGCAGCCATTTGTATTTCGCCAGGAACGGCATTTCAACGGCCATCGGGAATACTTCCAGCAGCAATACGGAGAAGTACAGTGTGATACACATGGTAACTTCCCACAGCATGGAGTGGACGTTCCAGAAGACCCAACCATGCCAGAAGCGGTCAGGTCGTCCAATATCCAGGACCAGTGCCATCAGTGCGCCGCTATATCCCAACAGGCCGATGAACACCGCTACACGCGCCAGTGGCTTATAGGATTCACGACCTAAGAGGTAGGTGATGGCGGAAATCGAGAACGCGCCCGCCGCCAGTCCGATGCAGGAGAGATCAAGCGTGATCCATAGCCCCCAGGGGACTCCGTCGCTCAGGCCGGTGACGCCCAGACCTTGCGTGAAGATCAGGAACACAGCCACCAGGCCGACCCCAATCACCGCCAGCAGAAAGGCTACCCATATCCAGAACGGACTAATACGTCGTAGAGCAGTCATATTAGGTACTCCTTTCATACCGGCAGCAAATAGAATACACGCGGGTTGGTGCCGACTTCGCTGCGCAGCACAACCGATTGCCGGCCACTAATGGCTTTAGACACCGGGCTGTTCGGGTCGCGTAAGTCACCGAAGACACGAGCTTCTACCGGGCATATATTGACACACGCAGGGGTTGCTGCCCGGTCAATACCGGGTGTCAGGTTCCGTTCCTTAGCGGCTTCAATCCGGTGGACGCAGAACGTGCATTTTTCAGCCACCCCGCGAGGCCGCCGTTCGATTTCGGGTGTCCCCCAGGTCGGGACCTGGGGGTTTACATCGTCTCGTTCGCCCCAATTGAAGACACGAGCGCCGTAAGGACAGGCCACGATACAGTAACGGCAGCCGATACAGCGGTCATAGTCCATTACAACCAACCCATCTTCATTATGATAGGTTGCCTGCACCGGACACACATTCACGCAGGGGGCGTTTTCACAGTGCATACAAGGACGGGTGAGGAAGACCGGTTTTTCGAATGTGTTTTCATCCTTTATCAGGATGTTCCACAGATGACCATCCTGAGTATCGTTGGTCGCCTGGCAAGCATTCACGCAGCGGCGGCAGCCGATACATTGCTCCAGGTCAATCGCCATGCTCCAGTATGGGCCATCCGGGTTAGCGCCGTGATGAGCCTGGGCAGCTGGATCATTGTGAGCCAGGAACCAGTGCCAGACCCAATCAGCGGCGGCAATGCCTACGCCCAACCCAATAGCCAGTCGGGCGAATTCGCGTCGGGTCATTTCACGGGTGAGTTCGCTCATCTCATCCTCCCCAGTCGAATGGTGAAGAAGACAACGACAGCCAGTACCAGCGCACCAATCGCACCGCCGACGATACCGTTATTCAGATTTTGCGCCGCCTGCTCTTCGAGATGGGCAACTTCCTGCTGCATGGCTGCCAGTTCATTGATCTCTTCTTCGGTCAGATTCATGGTATTGGCGCTCAGCATGTGTGTGTCACCGTGACAGTCAGCACATACGCCAGGGTCAATACTCATGGTATGCCCGGTCGAAATCACCTGCACACCGTTTTGTTTTGTCACCCGGTTCATGTGGCAGTCCGCGCAGTTCATGTCCTCGCCCATGTGGATTTCATCCACCATCGCTTCCTGGTGGCACGAGCCGCAGGTTTCATTGATCGTCCCCATTACCAGCCCGTTATCGTGCGCCGAATGGCAATCCGTACAGTCAATCGCTTTGCTGCCGGAGTGATCGCTCACCAGCCATTCATCATAGGTTGGGGCGTGTTCGCCACTGTGGCAGCGCCCACATACCGCTGAGTTTGTGGCAATTTCCACCGGGCCAGGTGGGTGTTCGGATCCTTCAGTAATGTAGTGACAGTTGCTGCACACCACGCCTTCGAACACATATTGCTCGGTTTGCGGATCATAGCCGGAAGCATGGCAGCTCATACAGTAGCTCGGACGCCCGTTTTCGGCATAAAGCTGTTGGAACTGCTGGCCGAGCGAGGCGTTCGCATGAGGTGAGGAGTGCCATTGGCGGTACTGGTCCTCATGACATTCAGCACAGTCAATCGGGTTTTCGATGTGCATGACCGGAATGGTGTCCGGTACGGTATTGGCAGTAATGCCGAGTTGAACTTCGGCAGCGTCCAGCAGGGATGTTGCATAAGCATAGTTATGCACGCCCAGACTGCCATCTTTGAATACGAAGTCAAGCGCCGTGAGGACCCATTCCGGCACATCGGCCCGGTTGCCCAGCGCGACTCGCGCATTGCCCAAACGTTCCTGGATACGGGACTGTGTTTTTTCCAGGAACTGCTGCATGTAGTCGCTGCTCAGGTCGGTATGGCAGCCGTTACACGAGTTAGGCTGTCCTTCTTCAACCTTGCCGGGTTCAGCCAGTGTCAGCGTGTGACTACGGAAATAATCAAACTCACCACTGATACGGGTCGGTGGCATGTGACAGGTGATGCACTCTACACCCTCCTGGAAGTGTCCTGAGGGCGTCCCTGGGATATTGCTCAGGATTTCAATACCCTCGTACATTTCTTCTACCGGGTCGTGGACTTCCGCGATACGGTCAGTATCCCCATGACAGGTTATGCACAGGGCATACGGCTCATTGACCAGTTGATAGTCATGGGCGGATTCACTATGCATGGTATGGCAGGTGGTGCAGGTTACGCCAAACTGGGCGGTATCCAGTGTGATAGGTGCCGGCGCGGGGCCGTCACTGCCGCTGGCCTCGTGTGAGGCTTGCAGGTACTCCGACCATTGGTAATCCCCACTGTGGCATTCGAGGCAGGTTTCATCAGCGTAGTTGCTGTCGCGCATGGTGTCCAGCGCCTTCGCATGGCCGGAAAGCATCCACTCGTTGAACTGCATGTTCTGGGACATGCCATGTCCATCCATCCACCAGTGCGCCGAATCATCGGGTGCAACCAGCGTAAAGACGCCCGGATCAAGCAAATCCATCCCCGGCACATAACCTACGGGGTAAGGAATGTTGTTCGGATTCGTTCCCTGGCTGTGGCACTGGCCGCAGATTTGTGGGTCAGGGCTGAGCACGATTGAAGCCCGGATTGCGAGCATCTCTTCTTCGCTGACATCCGCGCCTGCATGATCTACCAGGTCGGCATGGGTGCTGCCAGGCCCGTGACAGGCTTCGCACTGCACACCCGCGTCTTCCCACCTGGCGTTCTCGGCCTGATACCCGGTTGTATGGCAACCAGCGCAGTTCGTGTTCCAATCATAGGCGGGTTCCGGCCAGGTATCGGCCAGGACGTAGGGTTGCCACTTTTGTTCCAGCACGTTCCACTCGACTGGCAGTACCATATATTGGCCTTCGCCTGTCTCGTACACATAACGCTGGATATAGCGCCCGGAGCCAACCGAAAAGGCAATGTCCGCTGTTGTCAAGGCGCGAGCCTCACTTTCACCGGGGAACAGCAACATGCGAACATCATCACCCTGGCTGAAATCAGCGACAACAGCCGCTGTATCTTCCTCGCTCACGGCCTGAAAAGTGAGGGCATGGCGTGAGTCGGAATGGCTGCTGGCGAGGTCCCGATGACATTCGCGGCAGTCACGAGCGCCGATGTACTCCGCGCTATCATCCCCCGACTGGGCTTGAACGGGCATAGCTGGGAACAGCGCCAGCAGCAGCCCTCCGGCTAAAAAGAGGGTTCCGATCATCATAAGAATGATCCCGATAGGTTTGTGTCTGGTGTTGCGATGTAGGTTCATAAGCCATCTTTTGCCTGATATATGTAGAGCGAATTCCGGGTTCGGAGTTCGCCCCACCAGCCGATTTACAATGGTGCATCACGACGTACCGTTTTCAGGCAGAGCGCTACCTCAGTCATCAAGTGTGATCAACCCTTTGCGGATTGCGTATTTCACCAATTCGGTACGTGTGTGCAGGTTAAGTTTCCCCATAATGTTTTCGCGGTGGCGCTCCACCGTTTTGACCGAAATATTGAGCTGATTGGCGATCTTCTGATTGGTTTCATCTTCTGCGATGAGGGTCAGCACTTCGCGCTCGCGTTCTGTCAGCCCATCGTAACTATCGCGTTCGGAGCCGTCCCGTACCCGTGTGAGGTAATCGGCCACCAGGTCTTTAGCGACAGTTGGTTCCAGGAATACATTGCCTTCCGCAATCACGTGGATTGCATGGAGCAGTTCTTCGGGCGCGGCACGTTTGGGGACGTATCCTGATGCCCCGGCCTGGAGCATCTGGAAGAAATAATCCGGCCCTTCATGGATTGTCAGCGCCAGGATTGCCGGAGACGCTCCCCGTGACTTAATCTGTCGGGTTGCTTCTACGCCATCCATAACCGGCATGGTGACATCCATCAAAATAACGTCCGGCTGCAACTCCTCCATCAAACGGAGCGCTTCCTGGCCGTTTTCCCCTTCGCCCACAATGTACAGGTCTGGATCACTTTCCAGGAGCATTCGTATCCCGGCGCGGACGACGGCGTGATCGTCAATGATAAGTACATTAATAGGCATGATCGGCTTCTTCCTCTGGCAAGCTGCTCATACGGACCACCAGGGTTGTACCTTCACCTGGCGTGGCATGTATCTCAAACTGCGCATTAATGAGATTGGCGCGTTCTTGAATTCCGGCTAGTCCCCAGGCCGCCCGCACACCGTCCGCCTGAAGCCCGGAAGCTTGAAAACCGACGCCATCATCGCTGACGGTGAGGGTGAGCTGATCGGCAAAGTCAAGCACCACGCTGACATGCTCAGCGTGTGCGTGTTTTGCAGTATTGGTTAATCCTTCCTGAGCGATACGGAATAAGGTTGTTTCGACATCAGAGGGAAGTGGGTACGGATTGCCATGAACCTCTAGTCTGACCTCTGGATGTCCCTGGTCTTTGAAGCGGTTCACCATCCAACGCAGTGCTGCGACCAACCCCATATCATCCAGTTGCGGCGGGCGCAGGTCATTTATGAGATGACGTAATTCACCGAGTGAGGTTGTCGCCATACTTTCCAGGACGGCTAACCGTTGGGCGACATGTTCCGGGTTGGTTTTCACCTGGGCTGCCAGCCCGCGCAGTCCCAATGCCACTCCCGTCAACGCCTGGCCGGTGCCATCGTGGAGTTCGCGGGCGATGCGCTGTCGTTCCGCTTCCTGGGCGGCAGTGATGCGCTGGAGCAGTTCGCCACGTACCGCGTCACGGCGCTGGACTTCCCGAAGCAGCCGCGCTGTTTCATCATTGGCTGTCTGAAGTTCGGCATTCAGCCGCGCCAGTTCCGAGTGGCTCAAGCGTTCCGTTTCCAGTTTAGCGTGTTCAGCCGCGTCCAGGCGCTGCTGGTTTTCAACTTCCAGCGCCCGCAGAATATGGATCATGGCGACAGCGACCAGTGTTGCCATTGCAGCCCGGAAGACCTGAACCGGGAAGCCCATAACCTGAAAGAACCAATCTGAATTGATGATATACGAGGGGAAAATCACGCTGCTACCGGTGAAGAACTGGCCGACCACACTGTACAGTGCCAGCGCCACTGCGGAGATGGTGAGTGCGCGATCAAAACGCCCCATCCCGCGTTCACGGAAAATCTCCCGTTCCCGCCACAGCGCCCAACATGCCATCATGCCGCTGGGGACGCCCAGCGTATAACGCGCCAATACATCGGCTGCGTCTAACCACTGTAATTCATCTATGTTATAGACAAAGCGGATGATGATACAGGACAACGCATACCAGACAAATGCGCCGATTGTGATGCGCCAGGTGGTTTCGCGTTTATAGGCTTCGCGGATGTATAGGTGTTCACCAAATGCCAGCAGCGCGAGGAAAGATGTCACCAGGATCGCCAACCGCAGCCAGCTCAACCATATAGGGAACGTGAGCGAGGCATAGGATAGAAATCCATATTCGAACATATCCAGCCACTCGTGAGCGCCATGCAGCAGCCCAAACCCGGCCAGCAGCCGCATTGACCGGGCAAAACCTAACTCGGATGCCCGCCCGGACTCTACAAGCAAAGCCAGCCCCATTGAGTAGAAGGCCAGGCCATACAGGAAGTAGATGGCTATGATCGTGTCGTCCCAGGTCAGAGTAGGCATGGTGGCTCGCTGGTATGTTCCTTCTCTTTATGTACCCATTATATATCCGGTAGTGAGGGCTGCCGCATGGGGTAAACACCCCATTCAAGAAATACTTTTTCATCCTGATTTACAGACGTAGGGGCATTTCGTTATGCTGTTAATAGATCAAGCAAATGCAGCAGGTAGTACAAAAGGGGAGACGACAATGAACGATATTCTGATGGTAGGAAGTGTGGTATTGATGTTTTTCCTGCGGATCGGTATTCCGGTTATCATCCTGGTCGGGCTGGGTATCGTGGTTGACCGCTGGCAGCGCCGCCGGGATGCGAATATTGAGCGCAAGTATAATACACCGGCGTGATGAGGCAGTACATGCAGATGTACATCACGTGTATCTTCACCTGATGACAGGGAAAGCGGGAGGCTTTCCCTGTTTTTGTGCAGCATTACATCCGTTTTTTAGCCTCGTACTGTACCATCCCGACAATACCCATCAGCCCCTGGCCTTTGCCCATCGAAATTTCCTTGCCGAACAGTTTGAACACAATATCCGGCTGTACAGCGGCGACCTGTGCCAGGGGAGCACCGGAACAGGTCTCATCTAAGATGACGGCCATCGCCATCGCAGAAAGCCCCTGCGGGTTGAGGACATCGAAGTAAAACCGGAGTGTGCCGTCCTGCTGTTCTACCGGCCACACGAATGCCTCCGACTCACAGGCCGGGACGCGCCGTGCTTCATCGTAGGGTTGGGTGGCGATTTCCGGCGGCACCTTCACGTTCTTGAAACGGTCTGCAATATCAATCAGGTAGTCGGCACGTTCGTTACGATCAGTAATCAGCTCAAAATCAGCCAGTACATCGGCTAATTTGAGGGGGATTTCTGTCATTCAAGACCTCCTTTGCTATATATTATTGCGTGTCATGTCCGCCGCCGCGTCTGCTTATTCACCCTTGTTTATACTCGAAGCGCCCATCTCCTTCAAGTCATTTCGCAGGCTTGCCCGATGATGAAAATTCGCTGAGATGCTGCACTTTGATGGTACAATATGTGCCAGACTGGAGATACCTGTTCACGCCAACCCTGGAGGGAAGCACACGCATGTCTGAAACGTTCGATAAATTGAAGGCGCAGTTGGAATCACAAGGCAAGTTGAGCGACGATGACATCAAAAAGGCAGTAGCGGCACATGGGGCGATGAGCGATGAGGAGCAGATCCAGCTTTCTGCTGCCATGCACGAAAAAGAACGCGCTCAGGATCAGAAAATCACACTGGAGCAGTACTTAGAGGCTTCCAAGGTGCTGGATTCTGCGGCGGAAGGGTCAGATGAGTACAAAAAAGCTGAGAAAATTGTCGAGAAGTATGAGAGTGGTGGTTAAATAAGCCTATGTCCGGGTATCCTGTTCACCGACCTCAACCCCAGCCAATCCCGCAGCCCGGTATCAATACCTGGCTGATTCGGATGTTGGTTCTGTCTATCAGCGGCGCGGTGCTGCTGGTACTGGCGCTGGGCGCATTCCTGACAGCTTTCGAGATGCGTTATACCGAACGTATCGTGCCGGGTATCGCCGCTTATGGTGTTGATCTGGGCGGCATGACTCGTGCCGAGGCTGAACAGGCGCTTGCGAGTCATTTCACCTACGATAAGGAAGCTATTTTCACGTTTCGTTACGGAGATCGCTTCTGGCAGATGACCGCCGGTGACCTGGGTGTATCTTTTGATGTGCAGGCGACTGTTGAAGAAGCCTTTGCCTATGGTCATGAGGGCAGCGTCCTGGAGGATGTCGTGCAGCAAGCCAGCGCCTGGTTCAACGGGCGCAGTATCGCGCCGGTTGTGCAGTATGACCAGCAGATCGCGGCGGACAAGCTGGCAGAGATTGCCCAGGAGATCAACCAGGCCGCCGTTAACGCGAGTTTGACGGTATCGGGTACGACTGTTTCGACCACGCCGGGTGTGACCGGGCGGCGGCTGGACATTGTGGCGACCCTGAACCAACTGGACACAATTATCTTGCAGTTGAATACTGGCGCGGAGATTCCGCTGGTCGTGAATGAATGGCCGTCGCTGGTGTGGGGCGAGGAAGAAGCGGCTGCCCAGATTCGTACTGCGCTCTCCGGCCCGGTCACGCTGATCGCCCAGGACCAGGCGGGCAACCAGCTTGGCCCCTGGACGGCCACCGTAGACCAGATTGCCGCTGTGCTGGCGATTAACCTGGCAGACCAGGGCGACGGGACGCTGCGTTACACGGTGGACATCAATGCTGATGCGTTCCAGGCCTATCTGGAAATGCTGGCTCCCGGCCTGATTATGCTGCCACGCGACGCCCGTTTTCATTTCAATGAGGATACACGCCAGATTGAGGTTATCCAGCATAGCGCCAACGGGCGTGAACTGGATGTGACCGAAACACTCAATCAAATGAAAGCCGGTATCTTGCGGACGACTGATCGGGTTGTGCCGATGGTTTTCGCTTACACACTGCCGCAGTACCATGACAACTCCTCGGCTGCCGAACTGGGAATCACCCAGCTTGTCGCCGAGACCACTACCTATTACACCGGCTCAACATTGAATCGGCGCACCAATATCGCGGTAGCGGCTGCTAAGTTTGACGGTATCCTCATTGGCCCTGGTGAGGAATTCTCATTCAACCACCTGCTGGGGGACATCAGCCTGGAAAATGAGTTTGTCGAAGGCAAGATCATCTATGGCGGCCAGACTGTGACCGGTGTTGGCGGCGGCGTGTGTCAGGTCAGCACTACCGCCTTCCGGGCTGCGCTGCTGGCTGGTTTCCCGATCATTGAACGTAATTCACATGGCTACCGGGTGGGCTATTACGAAATCAACAGCCAACCGGGGCTGGATGCTGCGATCTTCCAGCCTACCGCAGATTTCCGCTTTGTGAACGACACGCCCTATCATCTGCTGATCGAAACTTCGATTTACCCGGCCAATGACTCCATACAGTTCCGTTTTTACAGCACCAATCCGGGCCGGCAGGTGGTCATGGAAGGGCCGGTCATCCGTAACATTACGTCGCCGCTGCCAACCCGCTACCAGGCGAACCCGGAACTGCGCGGCGACCAGCAGCAGCAGATAGACTGGGCTAAAGAGGGGGCGGATGTGTACTTTACCCGCCGCATTCTGAACGCCAGCGGGGAGCAGATCAGCGAAGAAACCATCTATACGCACTACCAGGCCTGGGCGAGCATCATTGAAGTCGCGCCGGATAGTGCGCTCCTGCAAAATGGGTAGTTGTGGTAATCACCATCAATAACAGCGATGCGCTTCTCGGCAGTGTTTCGAGGGGCGCATTTTGTTATGGCCCAACCCCAGGATAGATGAATACTCAGACGGCATGTACAATCTACGGGACTGTATACCTAGCCCAAGATAAAATCCATGCCCTCACATAAAAACAACTACTACCTCTTGAGCCTCGGCTGTTCCAAGAACACGGTGGATTCGGAGAGTATCGCCCAGGTACTCGGCCAGAACGGGATGCGTGGCACGGATGACCCCCAACGCGCCGAAGTGCTGATCGTTAATACCTGCGGCTTCATTGACAAAGCCAAGCAGGAATCGATTGATACACTGCGCGACCTGGTTGACCTCAAGCAGGGAGGGCAAATGGTGATCGCTGCCGGGTGTCTTTCGCAGCGTTACGGCGAGCAACTGGTGCGCGATGTACCGGGGTTGGATGGCGTGATCGGTACGCGCCGATGGATGGACATCTTCGACTTAATCACCCGGTTGCGCGGGCGCAAGCATCCCGAACCGCTGTACCACCTGCCCACCGACGCCAAGGTCGTCGGGCTGGATGAACGCGGCGTACTGCGCGCCAGTGTGCAGGGCGCGAGTGCCTACCTCAAAATCGCGGATGGCTGCCGCCGTCCGTGCGCGTTCTGTGCCATTCCCAAGATCAAGGGGACAGCCGTCAGCCGCCCACTGGAATCCGTTGTGGCTGAGGCCGTAGCCTTGCAGGATCACGGCATTAAAGAACTTATCCTGATCGCGCAGGATACCACCGATTACGGTTATGACCTGGGCATGAAAGATGGGCTGGCGCATCTGCTCGATTCGATTGTCACCGCCGCCCCCGCTATCCCCTGGATTCGGGTGATGTATGCCTATCCAGGGTACGTGACGCCGCGCCTGATGGAGACGATGGCGAAGTACCCGCAGGTTCTGCCCTACCTGGATATGCCGCTTCAACACGGCCACCGCGAGACGCTCAAACGCATGAAACGCCCGGCCAAGATTGAATGGGTGTATGAAACCGTCGGCAAACTGCGCGAGACGATCCCCCATTTAGCTGTTCGCACCACATTCATCGTCGGCTACCCCGGCGAGACAGACGAAGAATTCGAGGCGCTGCTCCAGTTCATCCGTGATCTGCAATTTGATCGTGTGGGCGCGTTCACGTACTCCTACGAAGAGGGGACTCCCAGTGCCGATTTGCCTGCTCCCGTACCGGAGGCGATCAAGCAGGAACGTTATGACCGTGTCATGGCGTTACAGCAAGGCATCAGCCTGGCGAAGAATCAGGCGTTTGTCGGCAAGACACTGGACATACTGGTGGAAGGGCACGGGCAGGGCGAAGACGAGGACGGCACCCCAGTCGAGGGCGTCATCAGTGTTGGCCGCAGCTACCGCGATGCGCCGGAGATAGATGGTTATGTCCTGGTAGAAGGTGAACTGCCTGCTGGGGAGATTCTCCCGGTGCGTATCACCGGCGCGACAGCCTATGATCTGATTGCCACTGTGGATACCGCCCCGCCGGTCATTATTCAACCGGGACAGATTATCACTGAAGGGATGATTGACCTCGACACGCACTGAACGGAGATGGAGTTATAACGATAGCACCGGCGCTGCCCCCCGGCAGTGAGCACGCCTGGCCGCCGGTCATCATCACCGATATGTTTCGATGTTTGCAGACGAAATGAAAGCAAAGCGATTGTTGTGCGAACAGGGGACTGGCCGCCCTCTGTTCGCTCTTTTGTGTCTGTCCTGCCAATTTGCAACCCCGTACCTTGAACACGCCTCAAGCCTATGCTACAATTTTCCCCGGCTTGCGACATAGCAGCCAAATTTCACACGCCTGGACTCGGTTGCGTGTTGTCTCGCATCAGGCGGGATTGCAGCCCTGAGGTTGAACGGCGTGATTGTTCAAACACGCATTGAGGAGAGTATAGAATGTCTTCCCCTGTTTCAATGAAGGCGTTGTTAGAGACGGGTGTTCACTTCGGCCATCGCACGCCCAAGTGGAATCCCAAGATGGCGCCGTTTATCTTTTCTGAACGTAACGGCATCCACATCATTGACCTCCAGCAGACACTGGTCAATCTCAACCATTTTTATGATATGGTGCGCGACCTTTCCCAGAATGGTGGGACTGTGTTGTTTGTGGGGACCAAGCGGCAGGCTCAGGAAGCGATTGCCCAGGAAGCCGCCCGCTGCGGTATGCCCTATGTCAACCACCGCTGGCTGGGTGGAACGTTAACCAACTGGAAGACGATCCGGGAACGGATTGACACGCTCAAGAAGCTCGAAAAGCGCCGTGATGCCGGGGAATTTGACCTGCTCACCAAAAAAGAAGCGCTGATGCTGACGCGCAAGATCGAGAAACTGCAACTCCGCCTGGGCGGTATTCGTGATATGAAGCGGCTGCCGGATGTGATCCTGATTGTGGACACTGAGCGTGAGCGGACGGCTGTCAAGGAAGCCAACATTCTCCGTATCCCGGTGATGGCGCTGGCGGATACCAACAGCGACCCTGACGTGATTGACTACATTATCCCGGCTAACGATGATGCGGTGCGGGCTGTCCGGCTGCTGCTGGCGACATTTGCTGATGCCGTTATTGAAGGTCGGGGGATGCGTGAATCGGATCAATCCGAAGAGGGTGAAGGCTTTGTCGAGGAAGTGCATTACTACGACTACGACGAAGACGCTGAGGACGACGAACAGTATCTGGGTGAATCGACCCTGGCGAAACTGCGGGATACCAAACTCTTCCCCGATGGGGAGGATGACGAAGACGAAGACGAATAGTGAATGACGAAACAAGGGGTGACATCAAGCCCCTTGTCTACACCGTGATCTGGCAGGCTAAACAGGAGTATCAGGACAAGCACGTATGGAAATAACAGCGAAGATGGTGAAAGACCTGCGGGAAGCAACCGGGGCCGGCCCGTTGGACTGCAAAAAGGCACTGGAATCTACAGGCGGCGATATGGAAAAAGCCGTGGATTTTCTGCGAGAAAAAGGCTTGGCGCGGGCTGCCAAGAAACTGGGCGCCGGGCGCGCCATGAACGAAGGCGTGGTTGAAATTTACGCGCACCACAATGGTCGCCTGGGCGTACTGGTTGAGGTCAACTGCGAGACGGATTTCGTTGCCAAGACCGAGCAATTCCAGCAGTTTGCGCACGATGTATCCCTGCATATCGCCAATCTTGCGCCGGAGTATATCAACCGGGAAGATGTGCCCGAGGCGGTGATACAGGCCGAACGCGAAATTCAGCGCCGCCGTGCCATTGAAGAGGGCAAGCCGGAGAACATCGCTGAGAAGGTGGCCGAAGGTCGTATGGAGAAATTCTTTGAGGAAATCGTGTTGATGGAACAGCACTTCATCAAGGATGACGATAAGACCATCGCGCAGCTTCTGTCAGAGACGGTGGCCGGGGTTGGCGAGAGTATCCAGATACGCAGATTTGCCCGCTTCGCGCTGGGTGAAGATGCCGGTAATGGGTCGGGTGAAGCCTAAGTTACACGGCCTCGCCTATCTCGTGGGGAAGTATCCCCGTTTTAGCCATTCAAATTCAAGAGGATTAGCTCAGCTAGTCCTCTTTTTTTCACCATAAAGCGAGCCTACCGGAGAGACAGCTATGACAAATGATGGCAGAACCGCAGCATATAAACGTATCGTATTGAAACTGAGTGGGGAAGCGCTGGCCGGGCCGCAGGGCTTCGGCATTGATCCTGATCGGGCGGAGACAATCGCCCGTAAAGTCCAGACCATCCACCAGATGGGCGTCCAGACCGCCCTGGTTATCGGCGCGGGCAACCTGTGGCGGGGCAGCACGGGGGTCAGCCGGGGGATGGAGCAAAGCACCGCCGACCACATGGGGATGATCGGGACGGTGATGAACGGGCTGGCGCTACAGGATGCGCTCGAACGGATTGGCGTGGTGACACGGGTGCAGACGGCGATCCAGATGAACGCCGTCGCTGAACCGTATATCCGGCTGCGGGCAATCCGTCACCTGGAAAAAGGGCGTGTGGTGATTATCGCCGGTGGGACGGGAAATCCGTTCTTCACAACCGATACCGCCGCCGCGCTGCGGGCTAAAGAGATCGGCGCGGAGATCATGATTAAGGCCACACAGGTGAACGGCGTGTATTCCGCTGACCCGCGTAAAGACCCGAACGCGGTACGCTTCGATGAACTGACCTACCAGCAAGTGCTGGAAAATCGCTACCATGTGATGGATATGACGGCCTTTACACTCTGCCAGGAACACCAGATTCCGATTATGGTGGTGGATTTCTGGTCAGAGGATGATTTATTTGAGGCGGTTCGTGGGAATACTACCGTCGGGACGATTGTACGGTAGGGCGGGTTTTGTAGATACCGTCCTGGCTATTTTCGGCGGGCGGCCACGCCGGGCCGCCCCTACATTCAATGTATCATCCGGATTGGTCGGTGTTCGAGCGGTCAGGCCGGTTTTGTAGATACCGTCCTGGCTATTTTCGGCGGGCGGCCACGCTACATTCAACGTATTAGCTGGATTGGTTTGTGTTCGGGAGGTCAGGCCGGTTGGGGAGTTGAGGTGTCGGCAACAACCGAGCGGGCATAACGCCATCCATTGTAGGCATTGGCGACACCTGCGATGATTGCGGGGATTAAACGAAACCAGAAGAACCATTTGTCAAGCAACATCAAGACCAGCAAGCAGGATGCCAGACCGCTCATAATTGCGATTATCCAGTAATTCATCTGCCTGCCTGATGATGGTTGGTAGACAAAACGAAGCAAGAAACCGACCATAATGCCGATGACCAGACCACAGACTAATCCTGCAGAGCCACCAGATATCATGCCAACCAGCCCCGCAATAGCCAGAGACACAAGAAAGGTCTCTAGGCCACGCGGGGGAATCGACACTACAAACACCATCCCAAACAATGCCCCACTAATCGCTCCAGCGACTATGCTGCGAACGGTCATCTCCGATATCACGTTGAAGATCACCTTCATGAGCCTATACCTCTGAAAACAATCATCGTCAATTCTATTCGCAATGATCAGGGGAAACCCGCCTATCCCGGTATGACGTAATCGCTCAGGGCGGCGGACATCAGCGCGACGCCCAGTGGTAACGAATCCTCATCAATATCAAAGCGCGGGTGATGGTGGCCGTAAGTGATTCCGCGCTCTTTATTGGCCGCACCCACGAAGAAAAACATGCCGGGGATTTCATCCATTAAATAGGACATATCTTCCGAAGCCATTGTTCGAGCATTCGTATCCAGTCGTGCTGAGTCCACGACGCGGGTAAATGCTTTGCGCAACCGCGCGGTGACGATCGGATCGTTCACCACCGGAATCGTCAGGTGGCGAATGGTAACCTCCGCCTCGCAGCCCACTGATGCCGATACCGCATGAGCGACTTCGCGGATATGCTGTTCGAGCATTTCGCTGGTATAGGCATTGAAGCTGCGGAATGTCCCCCGGATTTCGACATCTTCCGGGATGATGTTAAAGGCGTGACTGCTGGTTTTAACACCTGTGATTGAAAGCACGACTGCGCCGGCCATCGCGTCCATTTTGCGCCCGACAATGGTGTGCAGCGCGGAGATGAGCTGGCCTGTGGCGGAAACGGGGTCAATGGTGGTATAGGGCAGGGCGGCGTGACCGCCTTTCCCCCGGATGACGATATTGAAAATAGACGACCCGGACATTACCGCGCCTTCAGCCACGCCGACAGTGCCGGTTGCCAGCGGTGTCCACAGGTGCAGCCCCAGGCTGACATCCGGTTCGGGGTCATCCAGCACGCCATCTTTAATCATCGCCAACGCGCCGCCCGCGCCTTCTTCGCCCGGCTGGAAGACGAACTTGATGCGCCCCGCCATTTTTTCGCGGTACTTGCTCATAATCTTCGCCACACCCAGGGCGATAGCCACATGCCCGTCATGGCCGCAGGCGTGCATCTTGCCAGGCAAGGTGGATTTATAATCATTGTCGTTTTCTTCCTGGATGGGCAGGGCGTCCATATCGGCCCGGTACAGCACCGTCGGCCCTCCGGTATCGCCTTCCAGCATGGCGACCACGCCGGTTTTGCCGACTCCGGTCTGCACTTCCATGCCGAGCCGGTTGAGTTCCTCCGCGACAATCCCCGACGTGCGAATTTCTTCAAAAGCTAATTCCGGGTGGCGGTGTAAATCGCGCCTGCGGGCAATCAACTCTCCGCGCAGGTATTCTGCTTCAGCTTTGAAGTCTATCATAATAGCGAACAGTCCCCTGGTTTCTGGTCCACAATAAAGGTCGCCCGGTTTGCCATCGCCAGGAATTTCCTGTCTGATAATAAGCGCAAACCTTTTACCTACTATACGTGAGAAAGAGGGTGCATGAATATTGAGGATTTGTGACAAAACCGAAATTTATGTGATTTTGTGCCAGGCGGTGGTGGTATACTTGCCCGCATGAAACGACGCGCACCCCGTAACCGCACCATCACGCTCACCGAGGAAGAAACCGCTGTGTATCGTGAGCGGCTTCAGCGGCTTTCCGGCCCGGTGGCTGCCGCTTGCGTTGTCAACCAGACTCTGAATCACGACCTGATGGATATTCTCGATTGGCTCCCGGCAAACAGTGTTGATCTGTTATTTCTTGACCCGCCCTACAACCTGCCCAAAGCCTTCCACGGCGCACGGTTTCACCCGCGTTCGTTAGTAGACTATGCGGCCTGGTTCGAGTCATGGTTTGCCCCGCTGCTGCGGTTGCTCACGCCCACCGCGTCGGTGTACGTGTGCGGGGATTGGCGGTCTTCCGCCGCGATTCACCAGGCTATGGAAAAGTACCTGATTGTTCGCAACCGGATCACCTGGGAACGTGAGAAAGGGCGCGGTGCGAAAGGTAACTGGAAGAACGCCGCTGAGGACATCTGGTTCGGCACGCTCTCTGAGTCCTACACCTTCAACCTGGATGCCGTCAAGCTCAAGCGGCGGGTACGCGCTCCGTATACGGATACCAGCGGCCAGCCGAAAGACTGGGGGCGCAGTTCATCCGGTAACTTCCGGCTGACGCACCCCTCAAACCTGTGGACGGACATCACCGTGCCGTTCTGGTCAATGCCGGAAAACACCGACCATCCTACTCAGAAGCCAGAGAAACTGCTGGCGAAACTCATCCTGGCGAGTTCCAATCCCGGCGACCTGGTGCTTGACCCGTTCCTGGGTTCGGGGACGACTTCGGTGGTTGCCAAGAAGTTAGGCCGCCGCTACTGCGGGATTGAGCAGGATGAATGGTACTGCTGCCTGGCGGAGAAGCGGCTGGCGCTGGCGGAGGACTCGCCGGGGATTCAGGGGTACGAGGATGGTGTTTTCTGGGAGCGCAACAGCCGGTGAGGGGGAAGAGGCATTCAAGGCATTCACGGATTACACCTCATGAATAACTTGGGCTTTGAATTCTGGACTGTGGGTCTGTTGGATAACAGTTCTCAATTCGCTTATTATCACGCTATTTTACTGTCCGCTTTTGAGGGTACATCATAATGTGTCTGGCCCTCGGAACCAAAGCGTGATTTTATGGATAGGGTGATTACCGCATCCAGGTGTCGTATTTCTCGCCTAGCGCTGTCATCAGGTTGCCATCTTCAAACTGCGCTTCAGATAGCCCGGCCATTTCCGCCAGGTAGTGGTCGAAGCCGCCCGGCGTAAAAATCGTGATGAGTTTGCCCCCAGTGGCAGTGCTGACTTCGTGCCAGATGTTGGGTGGGATATTGATCGTCATGCCGGGGCGGGCGTTCACCGTCTCATCGTCAAATTTAAATATGACGTCGCCTTCCAGCACGTAAAAAACCTCGGTCATCTGTTTGTGGTGGTGCCGCGCCAGGCGGAAACCCGGTTTCAGTTTGTCTTCGACCACTGTCACACGCCCGCCGGTTATTTCCAGCGGCGTTTTGACGTAAATATGATCGTTTGACCAGTCGTAATCCTTGCCTTGTCCAGCTGGAATAATTTGCTGTTTCACAGAACTCCTCCGTAAAGACCTGCATGAAAACAAGAGAAGGACGGATTGCCCCGTCCAAACGTACTGAATCGCCTGTTTTTGAAGGCTCGACTTATAGCCCGGTAGGTCTACCCGGTTACTACTCGCTCACTATATCATAAAATGAGGCGGACATGGTACTCATGTCAATGAAAGACATGAATTTCTGCGATACATCACTGGTATCTGAGCGCCCGGCTTTGTGGGCAGATTCCATGTCGGTGTAGCGCAGCACCAGCAGCCATTCGCCATCTTGCCCGACGGTTGCTTCGCGGCGGATTAAGCCCGGCAGAGTTGGCGCGACTTCGCGCTGGAAGCGTTCGTTAAGCGCCCGAAACTCGCCTGCATCTATGTCACCATTAAGCTTGAATTTTACGATCTGAATTGTTGCCATGTGTGTTTTCCTTTTCTGAACCAATGACAGTTTCAGGATACGGAAATTCACGCTCTGGCAAAAGGTAGATGACCGCCAAATGATGGTAAATCTGCGCCTTATGCACTCTGGGTGACAATCTGCTCTCGAAAAGCGAGTGGAGTTTGCTGCGTGTACCGCTTGAAGAATTTAACCAGATTTGTCGGCTCGTCAAACCCGGTGCGATCTGCGATTTCCTTAATCGAGAGATTGGTATGGATGAGCAGGCGCTTAATTTCCAGCACTACGCGCTCGTCAATAAAGAGTTTGGCGTTCTTATTCAGAGTGGTCTGGGTAATCTGATTGAGCTTCTTAGGGGAATAACCGAGCGTTGTGGCGTAATCCTGTACGTTGCGTGTGTGGATGAAGTCTGCCTCGACCTGTTCCCGAAACCGGGTGAAGTCTTGATACTGGGCGACGGCGGCAGATCGTACCTCACTGCGTTTCAGGCGTTCCGCCAGGAGTAAAATCGTCCGCAGCAGGTTCCGGTAAATATCCTGCTTGAAGGCATCCTGCTCCGGCTGGTCAAACTCAAATTTGAGTTCCTGGAAGAGTGTCAGAAAGCGCCCGTAATCCGAATCACCCAAGACCAGCATTGGGGATTGCAGCGCGAAGTCAAAAATACGATAGCTTGTAAGGACATCCCGATCCTGTGCGTGTTTGTACAGGAATTCTTTCGAGAATGCCAGCACAAACGCCTCATTTTCCGGGTGGATTTCCCATTGATGCACCTGGTTTTCAGCCACGAACAGCAGCGTTTTTTCCTGGTAGGCGAACGATGCGAAATCGACGAAATGATGCCCCTGGCCTTTGGTAAACAGCACCATGAGGAAGGAATGCAGGCGCTGCGGCGTATCCATCGGGTATCGCTGGTGTGCAAACAGCGTTTGCAGCGGCAGAATCATGCACTCAATCGGCTGTTGTGGCTGCGGGAAGGGGCGAACATCCAAGATTTCTTCCGTCATTAATCCATGAACCCTTCCTATTGTGAAAAACAATTAAAGTATTTGGTCAGGGTTTTGTGTGATTTGTCTTACGTTCCTCATAGTAGAGGAGTCCCTGACCGAATCGAGTCTACGCATGTTTGGAACCGGCCCCTCATTTGATAAGGTAGGTCTGCGCCCCAGCGCTTCACCCCTGTAACGCCACCCGCACCCGTTCGAGCGCCTCGGTCAGGGTGGCGCGCGGGCAGGCGTAATTCAGGCGCACGAAGCCTTCACCGCCAGGGCCGAAGTCCTTGCCGTTGTTAAAGCCGACTCGCGCTTTCTCCAGGAAGAAGTGGTACGGGTCGGGTTCCAGGTTGGCCTCCCGGCAGTCCAGCCACGCCAGATACGTCCCTTCGGGGCAGGTCGTGTAGATGCCCGGCAGATTCTGCTGCACGTAATCCACCAGATAGTCGCGGTTAGCAGTCAGGTAGGCCAGCGCCTCGTCCAGCCAGGGCTGGCACTCGGTATAAGCGGTCTGCGCCGCCGCGTAGCCCAGGCCGCTGGGATGGCTGACAAAACCCGCCGCCGCCTGATTGAAGCGTTTGGCGATGTCCGCGTTGGTCGTAATCGCAAAGGCCACATCCAGCGTGGGCATGTTGAAGCTCTTGCTGGGGGACATCAGCGTGATACAGCGATCCGCGATTTCGGGAGAGAGACTCGCAAACGGGATATGCGTCTGGCCGGGCGTGAGCAGGTCACAGTGAATCTCGTCGGAACATACGATCAGGTCGTGGCGCAGGCAGATTTCCGCCAGCCGTTCCAGTTCCCACCGCTGGTAAACGCGCCCCACCGGGTTATGCGGATTGCAGAACAGGAACAGCTTCGTGTCCGGTGTGATGGCCGCTTCAAAAGCATCAAAGTCAATTTCGTAGCGGATGATGCCGTTTTCGTCGCGCTTGTAGACCACTTCCGCCGCCACGATGGTCTGGTGGTTATTCGCAGCAGCACTCAGGAAGGGTGGGTAATTCGGCACCTGCATCAGCACGCTGCCACCGTCCCCACCAAAGGCGCGACAGGTCACATTCAGGGCGCTCACCAGGTTAGGTACGAACGTGATCTGCGGGAGGTAATCTCCCAATCGTACAGCCGTTTTATTCTTTCAACGATGGTCTGCCGCAGCGGCGGTGAGTCCATCTCGTAGCCAAACTGCCCGGTGGCAACCCGCGCTTGCAGTGTGCGGATGATCGGCTCGGCGGAAGCGAAATCCATGTCGGCCACCCACAGCGGCAGTACATCCGGCTCATACGTTTATCCATTTCTCAGCGTGCAGGGGGGCGGCGGTCAGGGGATGGCATCAAAATCAATGGTCATGGTTTGCTTTTCTCTTTGAATGTAAAACAAGACTTGGGGACCTGCTTATACGTTTGCGGGGAGGGTTGGGGAGAGTAATAGACCCTCCCCGCAGAAATACATATGCCTTTGCATCCTGGAGGAGATTTCGCGGTTGACCGAGCAGGTCGTTTGGCGGGCGCAATGTATTGCCCTTACCGGCCTTCCGAACCGGACAGTTGTCCCTTGTCCTGATGCTAATACCTGGCACATTTAACGAATTTAATCATCATCCTCCGGCGCGAGGAAGGCCTGCCAGGGGCCTTGCATCCCACTGTCGGTCACGCCGTAGTAAACGCGGATTTTGCCGTTATCTTTCTGCACCAGATCATAGCGAATTGTACCGCCGCGCTCGTAACGTGACCACAGACCAATCTCGCCGCGCCATTCCACTTTGTCGGCCTTGACCGGATTCCCGGCGTGCTGCTTGATGGCATAGCCCCACAAGCGCCGCGCTGAGGAGCGGGTGACGTTTTTGACGATATTACCGTTGCGCAGGTCGCGCATGATGTAGTAGCGGGTATCGCCGCGCTGTTCGCTGCCGATAATCTCCACACCAGCGGTGGGCGGCGCGATTCCGGGCGGTTCGCTATCGGCCACCACCGCCGTCGGGGATTCGGGCAACGCGGGGGGAGTCGGCGTCTCAGTTTCAACGTCACTGCTGTTTTCCAACCCATGCTTGACCAGACTCACGATCTCATCGCGCACGGCCAGACTGGTATCGGCTTCGTCCCGCACGTAAATTTTATTGTCGTCAATCGCGTAGGGACGCTCATCACCCGAAGGCACCTGGATACGAATAATCGGTTTGCCGCCGGTTTCCTGCACATCCACTTCTACATCCAGCGTCGGGCTAATCATGCGGGCGATTTCGCTCTGAAGCTGTTCCACCGACTCGGCGGGTTTCTCGATCCCGATAGGATTCTTTTTGGTACTGGAACTCAGCCCCACGTACACCGTGCCACCGTTGGTATTGGCGAAGGCGCACACATCGGCAATGATGGCATACAGACGGCCACCATGCCGGGTCATCTGTTCGTGGAACGACTGCACCAGGGTTTCCCCCTCTTCACGGGCCACCTGAATATAGTCGTAGGGGTTCTTAGCCGCTGTGTAAGGCCGTGAGCGCGAAAAATCCGCGCCCTGGAACATTTCCAGCAGACTCTCAAACGAGCGTTCCGCCAGCAGCACCTCAGTAACGCGATCCCCGATTCCCTGGTGGGTGTATTTGCCACCTTTGTCGGTGACAGCATTGATGCGGTGCGCGTCCGACCCCTGAATACAACGCATCCGGCGCGGATAGGCCGATTTCGTGCCATTGAAAAACCGTTCGGTAGACATCCGCCCCTTGCGTTCCAGGTCGGTGACTTCCAGCGCGTGCAGGTTGCGATCCTGGGTATAGGCGATTTTCGTCTGGCCGCCGAAGTCAAAGCCGCGCATAGCAACCCCGTGCGCACTGTTGGCATGAGCGGCGATACAGATGCCCCCCGCCCCGTTAATCATGTTGTAGGCCGTGAGTACGTCGGATGACGCCCCCACCTCGGAATTCCCTTCATCCAGCACGGCAGGCGGCACATTCAGGCTCAAGAGCAGATGCTCGACCTGGCGCAGCGGCGTCTGCGGGGAAAAAATGCCGAGGATATGAAAACCGAACGTCGCGGTGAACTCGAACCCTGGCAGCACCAAGACCTTATCCAGCAGACGGCGGTACTCTTGCAGCGTCCGCAGTTCGTCCGGCTGCGCCCGCCCCATCTGCTCCAGGAAAGTCAGCTGTTCAATCTCGCGCATCATGGCGGCATAACCGGACACCGTGTTATGGTCGGTAAAAGCGATGATGTCTAAGCCGCGAAACTCGGCCTTGCGGAGCATATCGAGGTAGGAAATATGGGGTTCCTGGTAATCCGCCGATGCAGGGGTGTGTAAATGTAAATCAACCCGGAACCATTGCATCCGGGATTTTTTTCTAGCCATATATAAATAAACTCTCCCAGCCGCCAGGGCTGTAGATTCGGTCTTTTCCGCCTGGATTACAGATTATGAACCGGCGATCAGACGATTAAAGAGACCGGGTAGCTCACCGGGTTCAAACGGTTTAATCAGGAAGGTATTGGCCCCTGCTTCCCGCACTTCGTCCTCTACGTCCAGGCCAGAGGTCATCACAATCGGTGTGCTGCTGAACCGGTCATGTTTGCGGAGTTCGATTAATACGTCCACCCCGTCCATATCCGATAAGTGATAATCCATCAGGAAGATGTCCGGGTTCACCTGTTCCGCAGTAGGGATGACATCCGCGCCGCGGGTAGCGACTTCTACCTCAAATCCATCTAATTCCAGAAGTGTCTGGAGCAGTTTGACCGTATTCCGATCATCATCAACAAGCATGACTTTTGGCAAAATATTACCCTCGGTTTCTGGCTGCAAGCCTGAATGCTGTGTGCTAAAAGATGAGTGGCGAGCCACCCCTTCCGCTGTTCTTAACTTTGCCCATCTCCGCCCCGAAGGGTAGGGACTTCACACAATCGCTGGTGTCCCCGACCAGATTCATCTTACGAGTTTACCTATTTTAGCAAATACTGTCCAGTCAGTATATTACACGGCACATAAATAAAAACGCCATCTCGAAAGATGGCGTCTTGATACGCAACGATTGGCGTGCTTAGAGCGGCACAACCTGCGTGGCCTGCGGCCCTTTCGGTCCCTGCTCAACGGTGAATTCGACGCGCTGGCCTTCTTCTAATGACCGGTAGCCCGACGACTGGATGGCGGAGAAATGAACGAAGACATCTGCGCCGCCTTCACGCTCGATGAAACCAAAACCCTTGGTGGCGTTAAACCACTTGACTGTTCCTTGAATACGGTCAGACATGCCGTACCTCCTGTAAAACTGCCTGCCTTGCGGAGGCAAAAACGATAATAATAGAACGGCATGTACCCTAACCTGTCATGCAACAGAACGTGAACCTGCTGCGTTCTATAAACACGGTATTTTAGTTTAGACCTATGCGCCTGTCAAGCCAGAAATTAGCCGCTTATAAGAACAACCGCGGGAAGCGCCGCCGCAGCCTCAGCAATATGCGAACGACCCGGTAGGTGAAATCATCCAGCAGCGCCAATTTGGGGCGGTCAAGCATCTGGTTGTCGAGCAGAACCGCTTGCGGCCTGACAAACCGCATCAGCCCCTCCGGGCCATTCCGTCGCCCCATGCCGCTGTGCTTTACCCCGCCCATCGGGAGCGCTGTTGTGCCGAATATCCAGTGTGTCGTATTGATGTGGACATCGCCACTTTCAATCTGCGTGGCGATTGCTTCGGCGCGTTTCATATCCCTGCTGTGAATAGACGCCGAAAGCCCATATTCACTGTCATTTGCCAGGCGAACGGCTTCCTGCGCGTTCTCCACACACATAATGGGCACCAGCGGGCCGAATGTTTCCTCCCGCATCACCTGCATGGAGTGATCCACATCCACCAGAATCGTTGGCTCAAAGAACAGTGGGCCTAAATCCGGGCGGCGCTTACCGCCAAAAATCACTTTCGCGCCCTTTTCTACCGCGTCCGCAATGTGCGCCTCGGTACGCGCCAGTTCGTGTTCGCTTGTCATACTGCCCATGTGTACGTCTATGCCGTCTCCTGTGCCGAGGTTGACCCGCTGGACGTAGTGCTGGATACGCTCGACGAAGTGGTCATAAACAGCCCGTTCGACATAGATACGCTCAGTGCTGACACACACCTGCCCGCTGTTTTCCAGCGCGCCCGCCAGAGCGCCGCTGGCCGCCATGTCAATGTTGGCGTCTTTTAAGATAATCATCGGGTCTTTGCCGCCCAATTCCAGGCTGATGGGAATCAAGCGTTCGGCAGCCCGCATGGCGATGCGGCGGCCTGTATGGGTGCTGCCGGTGAATGCCACATAGTCTACCTGTTCGACGACTGCCGCCCCGGTTCGGCCATCGCCGGTCAGCACCTGTACCACGTCACGAGGAATGCCGACCTGATACATCATCTCTACAACCTTCAAGGATGTGAACGGGGTAAGTTCACTTGGCTTGAGCAGGACCGTATTGCCTGCAATCATTGCCGGGAGCAAGTCCTGCCAGGCGTTCAGCAGGGGGTAGTTCCAGGGTGTGATAAACCCGCAGACACCATAGGGCTTGTAATACAGCCTGGCCTTATGCTTGACCGGCACACCGGAGCGGCGCGTTTGTGGGCGCAGCAGGCGCGGCGCATGGTGGATATAGTACAGGGCAGTATTGTAAATGACCCCCACTTCCATAAAAGCGCTGGTCTCCGTTTTGCCCATCTCGTCGCGGATTGCCTGGATAATTTCTGACTGTTTTTCCCACAACAGGTCAACCCAGGCCAGAATCAACTTGCCACGCGCTTTAACCCCCAGGGCATTCCATGCCTGTTGAGCAGCTTTCGCCCGCAGAAATGCAGCACGCACCTCTTCCGGCGTGGTGATCGGTGTCTGTCCTATGCTGTTTCCGGTTATCGGATTTGTAACGACAATATATTCTCGATCAACACCCATATTTCTGATCGATTCCGGGGATTCCACGACAGTCATATCGCCGCACTCCAAGACTATATTATAGTGATCTGATTGTACCCCAGAGATGTGCTGAAGCATAAAAAGAGGGCGGTGACACAGGTGTCATATACAGCAAGTTAAGCGCGCCGAGGGATTGAATCCCTGATGATGGGATTATTGCATCCAATTTACCCTAAGACAGATTCGTTTTCCTTACCCCTCCCTAACCCTCCCCGTAAACGGGGCGGGGACTGGTCAATGGAGGCCGACAAGTCGCCCCCGCTGGCGGGGGAGATTTAGAGGGGGTAAAAACCCCGGGAAAATAGGTAGGCTATGTCTTAACTTGCTGCATATGGAGGGCGGTGACACAGGTGTCATTCCGCCCCGCTTCTCTTGGAAGGGCTGCATTTTAGGTTTGGGCAGGTGATGGTTGAGTTATGGGGCGGAACACCGACAACACGGATTTTTTCAGATGCGGCTGGGCAATACGACGAGCCATTGGAACGACGTGAATGCCGAAGTGATAGATTAAACGATCCACATACGGATTGTGAATCACGGCAACAAACTGAACATCCCCGTCTTGCGTTAATTCAAAATGATAGATCAGCACCCGCCGTGTGCCAGAGGGCCAGTGTTCTTCCACACGGGCAATCAGGCCGATTGACCATCCGGCTTCAATCAGCGTTACCAGGCTATCCGCACCAGTATACTGTTCTGATTGCGCGTGCCAGTGGTGGTACACGCGCATACTTCCAATGACCTGAGGTAAACTCTGCGCTGTTATCATAAATCGTCCCATCTCACATGCCACTAGAACAAGTAAACTGGGTGAAAGCAGCGCCTCAATAGCCGAGGAAATTGCGGTGGGTATCATGAGGCTTGCTAGCGTATCAGAATTATCTCTCTATCATCCGCATCTGCGAATTTCTCTTTCACTTTTAGTATATAACACATTGTCGTTGTTTGATTGTTAAGTTTAAACAAGATTTTTCTGGTCGTGACTCAGAAATCGTTTTTTCTGTTATCGGTGTGGTTAGATGGGATAGGAAATTAGTCCGCCCTTACTCACTGAGGGCGGCTACCATCTGACGGAAGGCTGTTTTGTAATCGCCGGTAAAGTCAAAGCGCGGGCTGCGCCGGATAGCATCCGGTGGGGAAATGGGTGCCAGTTGGGCGATGGCGATGCGTTTACCTTTCTCCTTGAAAAACTGCCAGGCCGCCATCACCTGCTCATGTGCGGCACTGTGGGGGGAAAGCAGGACAACCATACGGTTACATTCCTTGAGTGCTGGATGAACACCTCCGGCCCAGTTGGTATTGTCGCTGTTTTCATGCAACCAGCTCGCAATACCGATCTTTTGCAGGTCGTCGGCAATCTGTTCTGCCAGCGCCGCGTCCTGTTCAGCAAATACGATATAAGCCGTGTCCTGTGCCAACCGCGCCCGGTTATTTCCTGCTACCTGGACCGCTTCGGGGCGGTTCTGCATCTCGTGCGCGTCGGTTTTACCCATCCGAAACACGGTGCCACCACAATCCGGGCAGGTGCCGCGTGTGGCTGGCATCCCCCGCCGTGTCCATACCGGCTGCGGGTCTTCAATTTCGACTGTTTCTTTACAGCGCACACAGTAGCCCTCAATTGCTTCGATGTCGTCCTCGATGTCCCAGTGCATCTGTTCGTTCACGTTATTCCATCCTTTTCACCACACTGACCTGTTTGAATTTGGTTGCTGAAGCGCTCCGGTTGCTTTGGGAGTTTCCGATACAATCTTGTTACCCGCCGGTTTCCTGCTGCACATAAGCGACAGCTTCCGCCAGAAGTGGCCGGTGTGTTTCCAGATTCCCGGTTATAAGGACCCAATCTTTCCATACGCGCCCTGGCATTGGCTCGAATGGCTCAACCTGGCCGGTTGTTAGCAGGGTTTGCGCCCGTGCCTCACCAACTTTCACGATGACTCCCGTGTCGAACAGGCTGACTGCCAGCTTGCCATTCACTTTATAGCCCGGATAGCCAAACATCTTGCCCGGCGTTGCATTCGGTATATCGGCCATCGCCTGCCTGAGGAAAATCTCAAGTTCCGGCGGAAAAGTCCATTGTGGCATCACGCACCTCGCATCAGAACATTTCTTCTATCTGTAAAAATAATAGCGAAATTGACTTATGTCAAATTGGTTGGATACGCCGTGCAGGTGCTGCCGCTTTTATACTGCAATGGACGCCGATATAATGATACTGGCAATTCCTCTGATTCTGTACTGGTCAGCGATCCATCTGCCGCCGGTGGGCGGGCAGGAGGGAGAGGAGACGCCACTCCTAAAATGAATAGTTGATAATAACGCTTTTGCAAACTGATGGAATGTAATGCGCTGGATAGGTGTTAAGGCTATCATTCAAGTGGATTATATACCGGGTGGATTGTTCGAGCCGGTCTGGGGTAAAGACTTATGATGTTTCGTTGGGTTCGTCGCTTGCTGATTCTGGCGCTGGTGGTTGCTGCTTTTGTGGCTGTCGCACTTTTTGGCTTGCAGATCGAAAAAGAACGGGCGCAGGGTCAGTATGACCTCCTGGTGACATTGGAGATCGAAACGGCGATAGCAAACGCATTGAATAATGCCACACGGGCTGCTGAAGTTGAACTGCCCCAGTACCGGGTTATCATCCTGGGCGAAAATGAATCTCTGGAAAATGTCGCGCTCCTGTATAATACGACGGTGGATGCGCTGCGGATGGCGAATGGTCTCCTCCCTGAGGTCACACACGGTTCTGGTGAACAGTTGATTGTCACCGAGGGAGTCTCCCGGTTAGAGCCACCGCGCCGTCTGTCTGTTTATACGGCGGTTGCCGGGGATACGCTCAGTACCCTTGCCAGCAATTTTGATGTACCCTTAGAAGTGTTGGAAATCGATAATCCGATACTGGCCCGGCGCGGCCTGATACCAGGGGATACGGTTTTCATCGCAGAGGTTTTATAGTCGGTTGTGCCTGAAAAGACAGGAACGGGATATTGGTTCGTAAACTCCTACCTCACCTATTGCTTGCCATCGCTCTGTTGTTGGTTGCCGGTTGTGATACCGTCACACAGGCGCCGCCACAGATCACCGTTGTGATTACGGCAGTTGATGATACAACGGCGCTGGCCGATGGCGTGGCCGAGGCGTTGACTGGTACGGCGCAGGTCTATATTGCTGCGACTGAAACGGAGTTGGCTTTCCAGGGGATTCGCCCATCTGAAACACTAACGCTGACTCCTTCTATGACATTCACACCGTCTCCCACAACGGTTGTGACCGCCACCCGTACACCGACGCCCACAATTACGCTGTCGCCTACGTTTGCCCCTTACCCCAGCTATACGCCTGCTGCGGATTCCCAGGAAAGCACCGGATTTGGCTGGATACGGGTACTGAATGCTTCTCGCCAGCGGGTGGAGACCGGGCTGGACATTTATATCAACGATATTCGTATCGCCCGCAGCCTGCTTTTCCAGGGAGGCACCACCTACCAGCAAGCGCCGGTTGGGGCTGTGCGCGTCTCATTGCAAACGGTAGATGTTGGTGTTGCCCCACAAATTAACGCGACTATGCCACCGCCGCTGCTGACGACTGTTGTCAATGTGACGGAAAACAAAGCATTATCTCTCGTGATTGTGGATAACAAAGAGCGGGCGCTTGAACTGGTTTCAGTCGTGGAAGATACCACGCCACTTGCTTCAGGGGTATCCCGCCTGACCATTATGCAGGCTAACCCATTTCTCTTGCAGAGCAACATTCTCATTCCCGACACAGGGAGGGCGCTTGCCTACGAGATTACGCCAGGGACAACCATCGGCCCGATGGACATCGAGTCGGGCAACCATCCGATTGAATTCTATGACTCGGATTTCCCCGATCAACTCTATGCCCGCCTGGATAGTATTGAATTTGCCGATCGTGTTGATTATCTGCTGATCTTCATTGCAGCGGAATTGGAATCGAACGATCCAACCGATTATCTCTTGTTCACCAACCCTAACCGCCGTATCGAGACGGACCTGGGTGTGCGTTTTATCAATTCATATACTGTGCCGACAACCCTGATACTTGATGACCAGCCTATCCTTACGAATTTGCCGGTTGGTGCTACATCGCCTGTTATTCCCGTTTCGCGTCAGGGCGGCAATCTGATTATCCAGACTGTACAGGGCGAAAGACTGTTCGCCGGCTCACTCGGCCCCTGGCAAAGTGACGAACTCACCGCTGACAAAACGATCCTGATGTACCCCAATCCTAATCCTAATGCGGGATCCAATCCTAACCGGATCGTGATTAACGATTTATCCCAGAACGTGCCACCAACGGCTATTCGCGCCAATTTGCGCTTGATTCACGCACTGCCGGGAACGGTGGGATTAAGCCTGCAAATACGACCGGCATTAAGTGTCACCCAGGGTGATTCACCACTTGACTGGATCACGATAGCGGGAAGCGACGCGCTGCAATCCTCTCCCTACGTTGGGCGTACACCCGGTCTCTATGATTTGCGTGTCGTTCTACAGGGCGCCGCTGGCACTATCCTGGGCCGGATCTCGAATGTTGATCTGTTAGCCGGTGGGGTGTATGACTTCATTATTGTGCCGGGTAATGATATTGGCTCGACCCGTCTCCAAATGGTCGAACCGGAAGTCCAGTTTACCTCCATCGGCATCAATGAAGGCGACCCAGAAGTGGTGATCGAAGCCGTCGGGGCGACCTTGACCGCGATGGCACCGGAAGTAACCGCAACGCCGACCACTTTCTTCACCGCGACGGCGACGATTACACCCGTGCCAACCAATACACCACGCCCGACCAATACACCCGATGCCCCGCCGCCATCCATTGCCATTATCCCTGCGCCGCCTAACACGGCCCGTACTACTGTGTCAGTTTCCGGCCAGGATTTTGCGCCCAATTTGAATTACACGATTGGGCTTAATGACAGAGCAACCGCCCTTGTTGCCGGGCGCACCGCCGAAGATGGCACCATCAATAACACTGTAACCCTTCCGGGTTCCATTGAGCCGGGATGGTATACGCTGATCGTCTGTGTGGACTGCCGGGTGGGTGGGGCGCAGCAGCAGGTGGTGGCGGCGCTTCATGTTGCAGCTGACAACATGACGCCAACAGTCACTCCAGCACCCTAGTCAGTGTGGTAGTGAGGCTTTGGTTACGGGCATGATGAAGAAATCAATCGCATTTGTTGGGATAACCGCCCTCTTGATGATGGGTTTGTTGTCCGTTGCGGGATTTGGCCCGGTGAATTTGACGCCAATTGCTGACAACGCTGATCTGCGCATTGTCAATGCCCTGGTCGGAATTGGTCCGGTTGATGTTTACCTGGATGGCAGCCATATCGCGTATGGGCTGGCGTCCGAACAAGCGACGCCGTATCTCACACTGCCTATTGGCCGCCATACGCTGGCGGTGCGCCCGGTCAATGCCGACCCGTATTCCATTCCGATTGCTGATATTCTGGTAGACCTTGTCAGCGACCAGAGCCAGACGGCGATCATTTACGAGAAGATTTTTGCTACCCTGGATTACACGCCAGGATACGAGAATTCTGGCGCAATTATGCTGCTGGAAGACAACCGCAGCCCATTGGCTTTAGGGAAAGCCCGCCTGACGGCTATTCACCTCGCGTCAGGCACACCAGGGCATCTGAGCATTCTGAATGCTGCCCGTGCGCCGCTGCTTCACCATCTCGCATTTGAGCAGGGCTTCGGGACGATTGATGTGGATGCCGGGGTGTACAATGCACTGAGCATTGCCGATGCCGACAGTCCGACGCTGGATCGTATCCAGGGGATCGGCCAACACAACTTTACCGGCAATACCCTGTATACTTTCATTATTGTTCCCGATATCCAACCTGTATCAGGTAACCAGGGGCAGCGCGTTGTCCCTGCACTTTCCGCGCAACCCCGCGTAATTGCAATCAGCTCTCCTATAAAAAGGCCGCCGGATGGGATGCGCCTGCGTTTGATTCATGCCGGTTACAACGCCAGCCAGATTGATGTGTATATTGATGGTCAGCTGATTGCCGAGCGGATGCGCTACCGGGGATTTTCCGAGTACCTGGGATTGGAAGGGCGGGGGCATACCGTGACACTGCTCCGCGCCGGGGCAGCCCCGGATTCTCTGCCGTTGGCTCAGGCAAGTTTCAGCGTGACCGCTCGTGATATTGACTTTGACAATTGGACGCTGCTGATCGTCAATAACACGCCGCAGAATGTCTCCCTTCTGGCCGATTCGCTGCTTGCCGTTCAGCAAACAGGCCGTACCCAGATTACACCCGGCTCGGATTCCGATGGCACCTTAACGATGACCATCTGGCCGGATAATCTCTCCCGGACGAACAGCCGCCACGCGCGGATTCGTCTGTTCCATGCCCTAGATGGATTCCCGCCATTGAGTCTGTTTACTCCAGCATATCCCATTTACGACCTGACGGCGGGCGTTACACCCACCCTGACACCTACTCCAGGTTTCGGTCAGGAGGATCAGCTGGTTTCGCTGGTGAGCGGCGCCGGATTCGCGTCCAGCGCCCAGCAGCAGGAATTCCAGACGGGTGTTTACCGTCAATTGAATGTGCTGGTAACAAGCGGCTTGAATGAAATCAGAGCCTTGCCGGAGGAGCATCTGGTCGAGGGTCTGATCTATACGTATGTTGTGGTTGGTTCCGCTTCTGGCAACCCGCCGATTGAAGTGATTGAGTTGCAGGACTTTGGGTATGGTGCGCCGCCCCAGCTACGAGACGGGGAAACCGCCACCCCTACACAGACGCCGATTGTTGTGACTCGGGCGCTTGCAACCGCTACACAATTCCCAACTGCTACCCTGCAACCGTCGCCTACTCGTGCGCCATTTACGGGTGGTGGCTCCGTTCCGACGGCAACGCGCCGCCCAATCAACACCGCAAGACCGACAGCGACACCGACCCGGACATCAACATCAACGCCAGTCCCCACGCGGACTCCTACGCCGGTTCTATCTCCAACCCGGACACTTGTACCAACCAACACGCCGGTAGTCGCGACTAACACGCCGCTGCCGACTAACACGCCGCTGCCGACCAACACGCCGCTGCCAACCGACACGCCGATACCGACCAAAACGCCGCTGCCAACCAACACACCGATACCGCCGACTGCCGTGCCGCCAACCAACACGCCGATACCGCCGACTGCCGTGCCGCCAACCAACACGCCGATACCACCGACTGACGTGCCGCCAACTAACACGCCGATACCGCCACCAACCGATCCGCCGCCGACCGACGTGCCGCCAACTCCTGTGCCACCGACGGACCCACCACCACCGGCTACTCCTTAATAAATAAAGGTTCGGAGACTGAGCGTTAAAGCGAACGGGTGTTTGACCACAATCATCAGGATATGGAATGCGACTACACAAATACATCGTTTGGATCATTTTGGTTTGTCTGGTATCGCTGACGGGCTACATCACCGTTGCGGCACAGGTTGAACCATCTGTAAATTTCGGCGATTTCCGCGTTATTAACGCACTGTTGGGGTTAGGCGATGTGGATGTCTACCTGGATGGTACCCGTATCGCCTATGGCTTGTCCCCTGAATCGGCTACTCCTTATTTCAGGCTGATTGCGGGGCAACATCACTTAGCCGTGCGCCAGGCAGGGATGGTACCCGATACCCCACCGATTACCGACTTGCTTTTTACCCTGGCAGGCAACCAGAGTCTGTCAGGAATCGTTTACCAGACGCAGTTCGCTACGGCTGAATACAGCCCGCCAGTGGCACAGTCCGGGTCTGTCCTGTGGTTGGATGATGACCGCAGTCCTATTCAACTTGGCAAAACGCGACTGACCGCTGTGCATCTGGCGTTGGGGACACCCCAACAGATCAGCATTGCTTATCCCTCACGGGCGTCGCTACTCCACGAACTGCCTTTAGAGCAGCGTACTGGGTCAATTGATATAGATGCGGGTGAACGCACATTGGTTGTGGTAGATGCAGACAGCCCTGACCTTGATTTGTTAGCGCGTAGCGGCACGTTCAGTTTTTATAGCAGCACGCTCTACACCCTGATTATTGTCCCTTATGTCAACCCGATTTCGGCGGGTGACGATGTGGTTGGTCAGCTTTCCGGTGAGCCGTATATCTTTGCGGTGAGTGCCCCGATAGACCCGCCTGATGATGGGATTCGCCTGCGAATCATCCATGCTGCCCACGATACGGCGGTAGTAGATGTGTATATTGACGAACGGCTGGTCGCGCAGCGTGTCTTTTACAGTCGTTTTACCGAATATCTGGGGGTGGAAAGTTATAGCCACACCATATCGCTGCGGCGCTTTGGCGCGTCCCCATCTTCTCCGCCTCTGGCACAGGCCAATTTCATCGTTTCGGACGAGAACCGTAACCAGGTCAATTGGACACTGCTGCTGCTCAATACCGGTGATGACAATATCGCCGCATTGGAAGTAATCCAACCTGAACTAGGGCTGGTCGGGCAGCAGATCCGGGGGAATACGTTCATCAACACCCCTGGCGGGCAGATGGTAATGGTCCTCCTACCGGACGATATTTCACAAACGCAGCGCCAGTTCTCACGAATTCGGCTGATTCATGCACTGGACGGTCTCCCATCGGTGAGCTTGTTCAGTCTGGCTGAACCGCTGCTCGATCCACCACCGGGCACGACTGCGACGCCTTCACCCGTGCCCGAAACACCGACAGCGCAGCCCATACAGACCGAACTGTTGACTAACCCGGCACTTTTTGGCACTGAAGCCAGCAGCCAGGATATATTGGCCGGTCTTTATCCACAGATCGCGATTCAGGTGCCTGGCAGTGGTAACTCGTTAGAAGTGATGAATAATGTGCAGTTAGTGAACGGATTGGTGTATACCTATGTGGTTGTTGGTTCTACAACGGGTAATCCACCGCTTCAGGTCTTAACATTCTCGGAGTTTGGCACTGGGATTTCCAGGGAACGCGAATATACTGGCATCATCGTCGGAAGTGTAGTCAATGTGCGCTCCCGTCCGAGTGATAATTCGAGTATCCTGACCACCCTCAACCGCGATATGATTGTCGAAATCCTGGGACGCAACCAGAACGCCGACTGGGTGAGAATTCGCTTTGCTGACCCGGTCACGGGCAGCCTGCGCCTGGGGTGGCTGTTTGGTACACTGCTGGATGTGCAGCGTCTGGGGTTAAATATCAATATCCTGTCGCTGCCAGTCACGCAATAACGGCGATTATCTTGATTTGAACGTGTGGAATCTAGTAACAGGAAAGAGGCATAATGAGTTTGCATCTGTGGCATAATCTGGCCGCTGGCCCTAATCCCCCCGACACGATTTATGCGGTGGTGGAAGTGCCTAAGGGCAGCCGCAACAAATACGAGTACAGCAAACGAGCCGGTGTTATCAAGCTCGACCGGGTTTTATTCAGCCCGCTGCATTATCCTGGCGACTACGGTTTTATCCCCCAGTCCTACTTTGAGGATGGTGACCCGCTCGACATCCTGGTGATGATGAACGAGCCGACTTTCCCTGGTTGTGTGATCGAAGCGCGGCCTATTGGTATGTTCAAGATGGTGGACAAAGGGCAGCCAGACTACAAGATTCTGGCAGTTCCGGCGACTGACCCTAACTTTGACGACTACAAAGACCTGGACGATGTTCCCCGCCACTTCCCGACTGAAGTGGGACATTTTTTCATGACTTATAAGCAGTTGGAAGGCCATTCGGTGGAAAATGATGGTTGGGTTGGCGCGGAAGAAGCCAAGAAGACCGTCGTACACGCACTCCAGCTATACCGGGATAGTTTCCCGCCGACATCTACAGGACTGTAAACCAATTCACCCGGCAATCTGTAACAATACAGGCGCGGAACGACATGCTCCGCGCCTTGTTTGACTCTGTGTACGAACCGACACTTATTTCCGCTTCGGGAAGCGGCTCAGAATGGTTGCCGGCTCTGGCATTGGCACTTTGTCCCCATGCCCAGTTCGCCCGGCGCTTTACCGGCTTTGGTGCGTCCTGACCCGGCGAATACGGCCACTCCTGCGCCTTCTTCGGCGGCTGTGACTTTGACATAAGCTTGCCCCAGTTGGTAGCCTTCGGTATCAATGCTGCAACTGGTCACCACACCGACCACGCGGCCTTTCTTGTCCACCATCGGGTCGCCCTGGTGTGCCGGACGTGCGCCTTTGTTGTCCATCCGGAAGCGCACCACCTCGGCATCGCGTTCCCGTTCATGTGCCGCAAATGCCGCCTTGCCGACAAAGAATGGTTTCCATAGTTTGACGTAGCTGCCAAAGCCCGCGTCCGCCGGGTTGAGCGTTAGCGGCCCCGCCAGTTCATGCCCGTAGAGCGGCAGCCCGGCTTCTGTGCGCAGACTGTCCCGCGCTGCCAGCCCGCAGGCCACCGCGCCGCACTCCACCAGGTCTTTGAACAGCGCCGGTGCTTTATCGGGGTGAATGAACAGTTCATACGCCACCCGTTCGCCGGTATACCCGGTGCGGGAGACGATCAGATCATACCCGCCCAACGTGACAGTGGTGACACCCGCCCAGGGGAGTTTACTCACTTTCGTCTTGTCGGCGTCGCTGCCGTGCAGCTGCAACAGAATGTCGGTGCTTTTCGGCCCTTGCAGCGCGATGTCTACCCGCATTTCCGCGCCCACCGCCGGGTCGCGCAGATCACGGAGAACGAAGCGATCCACACCTTCGACTCGCCGCCCCGGATTCGCCGGGTCAATCTGAACTTCACCGCTGATGATGCCGTTCAGCCACGCCCAGTTTTTGTCATTATTGGAGGCGTTGACCACGATCAGGAAGCGTTCCTCAGCCACCCGGTAAATCATCAGGTCGTCCACCGGGATACCGTTCACATCCAGGAAATAGGTGTAGTGCGATTCGCCAATAGCCAGTTTGCCGACTTCGTTGGTCGTTACGGTATCGAGGAAGGCCGCCGCGCCGGGGCCGGTGGCGTCGAATGTTCCCATGTGGCTCACGTCGAAGATGCCTGCACCATTCCGTACTGCAAGATGTTCTTCCATCACCGACGAGTACCAGACGGGCATATCATACCCGGCGAACTCGACCATCTTCGCGCCCATGTCCTGGTGTAAGGCGTGCAGCGTCGTGGTTTTCATGCCGTCCGGTGAAGGTTCTTCCCAGGTGAAGAGCGGCAGCGCCGCCGGTTTCGGCCCGGCGTAGTTTGCGCCGTTCATCCCCACGAAATAGGCTTTCTGTGCGGCATAGCCGGTAGAGTCAGCCTGCCAATCGCCCTTGACGTTCACTTTGAACCTGCCCGTATCCGCCGCGCCGATGTTTTGCACATCCACCGGGCCGGGGACTTTGGCGTAGGGGTCGCTGGGGTCGAACAGGACGTAACCATCCGAAAGCGAACGCAGCCAGGCCGCCGCCCGCCCGCTGTTTCTGGCGATATACAGATAGTAGCCGTCGGCTTGCCCGTTCGAGGACACCGTGTGTGATGGCCGCGCCGTCCTCACCGAGTATCCAGGTAGGCTGCTGGTCGCCCGGTTGCAGGGCATGGACATCGCTCGTCAGGGCGGTGTGCAGGAAATCCGCCGCCAGTTCCCCGCGAATTGCCAGTGTTGTCCAGTTCACTGTATCCGGTTCGGGCGTCATGTAGTAGAAGTGCGGGTAATCATCAGCCACTGTTTCGGTGTCAATGCCCATACTCAACGACAGATCACGTGCGGCGAGTTTGGCGGCTTGCAGCGCCTCGAAATTCACCTTGGCGCGGGGTTCGGATCGCTTCTTGCCCTCGTAGCTGAAAGGTGTGCAGGCGTGCAGCACATCCGCGATAATCTGCGCCAGCCGGTCAATTTCCGCTTCGCCAAAGCCGCGCTGCGTGATCCAGGGCGTCCCCAGCCGCAGCCCGGAGGCGCGTAAGGCGCTGGTATCGCCGGGGATGGTGTTGCGGTTGACGACAATCCCGGCCAGGTCAAGAATGCGGGAGGCCATGTCGCCGCTGAGGGGCGTGCCGTCCGGCCCGACCACCGATTTGCAGTCCACCAGGAACATATGGGTGGTTGTGCCGCCATAGGGGACGCGGAAACCGTGTTCCGCCATTTTTTCGGCCATCCGCGCCGCGTTCACCACCGTCTGCCGCTGGAGTTCACGGAACTGCTCGGTAGCGGCCAAGCGCAGCCCCACCGCCAGCCCGGCGATCTGGTTGATATGCGGGCCGCCCTGCTCACCGGGGAAAACCGCCCGGTCAATCTTGCTGGCGAGCGCCTTTTTGTGGGTGATGATGACACCACCCCGCGAACTTGCCAGGGTTTTATGGGTCGTGAAGGTCACGGCGTCAGCAATCCCCACCGGGCTGGGATACACGCCCGCGATGACCAGACCGGAGACATGGGCGATGTCGGCCATCAGGTACGCGCCGACTTCATCGGCAATTTCACGGAAAATCTTCCAGTCGGGGGCGTGCGGGTAGCTGGTGAACCCGGCGATAATCATCTTGGGGCGGTGCTGGCGGGCTAAATCCCGAATCTGGTCGTAGTCGAGCAGTTCGGTTTCGGGATGAATGCCGTAGCTGATAATGTTGTAGTTCTTGCCGGTGCGGTTGACCGGGCTGCCGTGCGTCAGGTGGCCGCCGTGCAGCAAGTCCATGCCCATCACCGTGTCGCCGGTATTCACCAGCGCATGATACACAGCGTTATTGGCCGGTGCGCCGGAAAGCGGCTGCACGTTGACGAACAGCTTGTCCGCCGGGGTTTGGGGCGTAGCGAACAGTTCCGCCGCCCGCCGCCGCGCCAGCGCTTCGACCACATCCGCATACTCCGTGCCTTTGTAGTAACGTTTATCCGCAAAACGGCGGTATTCGGGCAAGCGCTGGTTGTAATCCAGGATTTCGGCCTGGGTCATGGCACGGGTTTCATCCAGGGGGTAGCCTTCGGCGTAAACATTGTGGAAGGTAGACCCTACCGCCTGCCGCACGGCTGCCGGAATGGTGCTTTCGGAGGCGATCAGCATGAGTGAGCGGGATTGGCGGGCCGTCTCGTGCCGGATCAGTTCGGCAACGTCAGGGTCGAGTTCTTCCAGATCACCACGAAACAGAAAGTCATGAGGCGTCATAATCGTGTCCTGATTGTCCAATATATACAAGCAAATTGTGCCTAGATTGTAGCATGTTGACCAAAGGGCTGCTATGCCAAACCGTACCATGCAGGCAGCGCGGATCATATGTATTACAACGGAAAACGCAGCGAGAATCAAGCGGGATTTAAATAAAGAGCAAGAGGATAAATCACGTAACAGCAAGTTGTTATTGTAATATAATGATAATGTAGGATAGATTTGAGAATTGTCATACAAATCAACCGAAGTTAGAATAATTTATATGACCAGTTGTGTATAGTTTTAGGTTGAAGCATGGCAAAACTCTTTATTAGCTATCGCAGTCTCGATTCATCTAAAGTTGATACCATTGTTTCTCGCTTACGATCACTAAAATCTGCAAACAATACCAACTTATTCGAAGTTTGGCAGGACAAATCAAACATTCCCGATGGTCAAGATTGGTGGGAATCAATCGTTGATGCCATCATTGACTGCAACATATTCCTTTTCATGGTCTCACACGAATCGTTCAAAAACCATAATTGTCGTGCTGAACTTGCTTATGCTCGAAAACGTAATCGTCCTATATTGCCGATTGTTTTGGAGGGTGAGTATTTCTACAACCCAAAGACTGGAAAGAATGATATTGACTATTGGGATGATATTCCGCAGGAGTTGGATGATTTACGAGCGCAATTCCTCTTTTATGAAGGAACATCGTTTTTTCAAAAACTAGAAGAAGCTACCTCTATCTTTATAAGTGACCCACAACGTTGGTCTGATCTTCCAGCAGAACGTCCCCGAGACCCTCGATCAAGTGATGAAGATAACAGCGTAATTTCACTTTATGATGAGGCATGTGATTATGCATGGAGGGTAGAATTTGGTACGGCTGAGCGATTTTTTCAAAAATTAATTAACCTCAACGACCATAGTTTTCGCGGAGAAGCTCGTGAATGGATTTCTCTCTTACGTGAGTATCAAACTTTGTTATCTCTTGCTACGGGCCGTAACACGCGCCATAAATTGAAATTACAGTGGGAAAATTATAAACGTCTTTTCCCGAAGTCCTTTATCGAAGGCATTTTTGACCCAAAAGATATTCAATCGCTTCTAAAAGAGACCAGTGTAGTTGTCGCTTCTTCTCCAACACCCGAGAAAACAGAAATACAATCATCAGTTTTGACTGTTATCTCAGACAAGCCAGCAGGTGAAAGTATATACAATATCTTACCTCAACCATTCGAGTGGGTGGAAATCCCAGAGGGGAAAATACCTGCGCCGGAAACTCAGACAAAAACAAGAGGAAAGAAAGATAAGTCCGAAAATATCATAAAACGATTCTCAATCACCAGATATCCAATTACAAATGCGCAGTTCCAGGTATTTATAGATGAGGGTGGATACGATATTAGGGAGTACTGGATTGAGGAGGGATGGGTATATCGAGAAGAGAAAAAGTGGTCTAAGCCGTTGGATTGGCGTAAAGGCTCTAAGCTAAACCATCCAGTTGTAGGAATATCATGGTTCGAGGCCAAGGCCTTTTGTTCATGGTTAAGCAAGCTAGACGGTGATAATGTCGATCTACCGTCTGAATGGCAATGGCAACGGGCGGCCCAAGGAAATACAGAACAAAAATATCCTTGGGGGAACTTGTTCATAAGTACATATTGTAACCACGGAAATACATCATCTGGGCATCGAAGGAAAGCCACTACAACACAGGTTCAAACGTATAGTACTAAAGCCGATAGCCCTTTTGGTGTAGCGGATATGATAGGAAATGTTTGGGAATGGTGTCTGGATGTCGGGAAAGGGTTATCAGGGTCGCGTTACGGTTCTTCGATGTATTATGATGAGAGACCGGATCCAGAATATCATAGCTTACGAGGCGGTTCGTGGCGTACCCCTTCTAATAATCTGGCAATTTATTTTCATAGTTCAGAAATTTCAATTTCGAGAAAAAATGACCTTGGCTTCCGTATTGTTCGCGGTTGATGCCTAAGTTATAGTCTAAGAAAGGATCAGTTTTTGAATCTTTTGATTACTCCGGCGTGGCGGTTGGGAAGGGGGCTTCTTCGGTGGGCAGGCCGCCGGATAACCCGGCTAACCGCGCTTCCATGTTGGCGGTCACCTGCGCCTGATATGACCGCTGCTCGTCCGTCCACCACAGTTTGATGAAGGCCAGCAGCGCCTGAATATCGTCGTCGTTCAGGGTTGCCGCAAAGCCCGGCATGGCGAACTGGTCGAGTGGGTTGGTAATCCCCAGTTGAATCGTGCGGATGATGACCTGGTCGGCATAACGCCACAGGTTGCCGTCCGCATTGTGCGCCGGGACGGTCTTCATGCCCAATTCAATCGTATTTTCAGCGATCTGCCCCACCTGCCCCTCGCCGTTATAGCCGTGACAGTGGGCGCACAGGCGGAAGTAGTGCGACTCGCCTAACCGCAGCACCGGGTCATCGAATGTGGACGTGGGCAATTGGCCGGGCGCAACCAGAGTGACTGGAATACGGGTTGGTGTGGGCGTAGATGGCGCGGGCGCACAGGCCGCTAACGCCGCCAGCAGCACCAGCACGCCCAATATGTGATAACGTTGCGCCATATACCCACTCCTTTTCCGATCATTTCCTGACGATCATAACATACCCCCTGGGGTATATCAATCTCCAGCCACAGGTGGTTTTCGTGATCGAATCCTGTATTTTCTCCAATGCCTGACCTGTGTCTTTTGAGATATTTTTCGTCATGCTACCTGTTTTCGCCTGTTTTTCAGGGCGATTGGCTGCTGAAACCAACCCTCAGAAAAGTCTTATGGCACACGATTGCTAATCACTGTAGAATGGAAGTGTCGTTTCAGTCTACACGAGGGACGCGATCATAAACCCGAACAACAGGCCGAACTTCGACGATGCGCGGCACTATGCCCTGCGTCGTCTAGAAGATCTTTCGCCAAAACTAATCTATCACTCGATTATTCATACGCGCGATGATGTGGTTCCGGCAGCGGAGCGCCTGGCCGTGCGTGAAGGGGTGACGGGTGAAGACCGGATGCTGCTCCTGACCGCTGCTTGGTTTCATGATGTCGGGTTTACCGAGCAGGTCGCCGATCATGAGTTGATTGGCATTCGGATTGCCAGTGAGGTGCTGCCTGGATTCGGCTACACGCCGGAACAGATTCAGGTCATTAGCGGCATTATCCTGGCGACGCGCTTACCCCAGACGCCGCATACCCTCCTTGAAGCCATTCTGGTGGATGCCGACCTGGATGTTTTGGGACGGGAAGATTACGTGGTACGCCACCAGGAACTGCGGCAGGAGATGGCTGTCGTCAACGGGACGCCCCACACCGACAAAGAATGGTATCTTGTACAGCAGGATTTCCTCTCTAACCATCATTACTTCACGGAAGCGGCTCGAGCATTGCGCGATGCAGGCAAAGCGCGTAACCTGGCGCTCGTCCTGGCCCGACTGGCGGAACTTTCTGATTCCTGATACGCAGATGTTTCGCTGGGCTGCCCATCATCCTGTGCTCACAAGCGGGATAGTCGCCAAGTGGATTCTAGCCGCCGCCCCTGAATCTTGATAAGATACCCCCATGTTTTAACTATTCCGCGAGGCTTATCTATTCATCATGTCAACAACCGAAGTTTTAGCACTGGTTCCCCGCCCGCAAAGCCTCGTCAGGGGCCAGGGGCAGTTTACGCTGACACAGCAAACACAAATCTTTGCCTCGCCCGACGCCGCGCCAGTGGCCGAATATCTGGCAGCGTTGTTGCGGCGAAGTAGTGGCTTCCCTCTGCCCGTCAGCGTTCAGGATACCGTGCCGGACGCTCAGAATACGCTTCTTCTGGTGGCAGATGCTCCTGGACTGGGTGATGAAGGCTATGAACTTGTCGTCAATACTCAGCAGGTGGTCCTTCGTGCCGCTGCCGCTGCCGGACTGTTCTATGGTGTGCAGACTATCCGCCAGCTCTTGCCACTGACTATAGAAGAAAGCGGGTTGCAGCAGGACGTTATCTGGGCGATACCGGCTGTCACCATCAAAGACCATCCGCGTTTTTCCTGGCGCGGGCTGCACCTGGATGTCGGGCGGCACTGGTTTCCGGTGGCCTTCGTCAAAAAATTCATTGATTGGATGGCGCTGCACAAGTTCAACGTCTTTCATTGGCACCTGACCGAAGATCAGGGCTGGCGCATCGAAATAAAGCGCTATCCGCGCCTGACGGAAGTTGGCTCGCGCCGGGCAGCGACGCCCATCCCAGCCAACCGTGAGCAAAACGATGGTAAACCCTATGGCGGTCACTATACCCAGGACGAAATCCGGGAAGTCGTCGCTTACGCAAAGGCGCGATACATCACCGTCCTGCCGGAAATCGAAATGCCCGGTCACGCACTGGCCGCACTGGCTGCTTATCCCGAATTGGGGTGTGCCGGGGAGGGGTATCAGGTGTGGACACGTTGGGGGATTGCCAAAGATGTATTCTGTGCTGGCAATGAAGACACATATACCTTTTTAGAGAATGTGCTGGCCGAAGTGCTTGACCTGTTTCCCAGCGAGTTTATTCACATCGGCGGCGATGAATGCCCCAAAGGTCGATGGGAGAGCTGTCCGAAGTGCCAGGCAATGATTCAGCGGGAAAGCCTCAAGGACGAACACGAACTGCAAAGTTATGTGATTAGCCGCATCGAGAAGTTCCTGAACGCACATAACCGCCGCTTGATCGGATGGGACGAAATCCTCGAAGGCGGGTTAGCGCCTAATGCGACGGTGATGAGCTGGCGTGGGACAGAGGGCGGCATCGCAGCGGCATCGGCAGGGCATGATGTTGTCATGTCGCCGGAATCCCACTGTTATTTCGACCACTATCAGGCGAAAGACCGGGAAAATGAACCTCCGGCGATTGGCGGGTTCTTGCCCCTGGAAAAGGTGTATGCTTTTGACCCGACAACAGGCGTGCCGGAAGATAAAACGTGCCACGTGCTGGGCGGGCAGGGGAATACCTGGACGGAATATATCCCCACCGAAGCACAGGTGGAATACATGGTCTACCCGCGTGCCGCAGCGCTGGCTGAGGCGCTCTGGTTGTCACCGGATGGCCGCGATTTTGCCGACTTCATGCGGCGTTTGCCCGGCCACTTACAGCGCCTGGATCGCCTGGGAATCCGTTACCGAAAGTCGCGGTAACGAGTGCCACTATGGAGCGGGAAAAGTAAGTTTTCCCCTGTTCATGGTCGGGCCAAACAATATTCCTACCAAATGGTGATGGCGTTGTTTGAGTATGTCGCGCATAATCACTACATAGCGCAGCTCGTCATGAATTCGATCAAGCTGAGGATGACATTTGGACACGACTCTGATTCTTTTTGCGGGAATGCCTGGCAGTGGGAAAACGACCCTGGCACGCACCGCTGCCCGACGGTTGGGAATCCCTATTTTTTCCAAAGACCGGATGCAGCGCGTCCTGCGCGACCATAACCTCGCGGATGCGTCTACCGGAGACGGTTATTTTTTCATCCTGGATCTGGCGGACGAACAGCTTTCCCTCGGCCAGAGCGCAATTCTGGACGCCACCTTCCCGCTTGACCACTTCCGTCTGGTCGCCAGTGATATCGCCTCCCACCATAACGCCAAATTCTGTGCGGTATACTGTTATTGCTCCGATGATACGGTCTGGCAGGAGCGCATGACACGCCGGGTGCAGTATGTTCCGAACTGGGAACCGGTGGGGTGGGACGTGGTGCTGCGAATGCGTAACTATTACCAACCCTGGAAAGATAGTGCCCTGTTCATTGACTCGATCAACCCACCGGAAGAGAATTATGGTCGGGTATTAGCGCATATCCAGCAGGCCGGGTATATGCGTTACAGGCCGGTGCAACCTTCTGAGGAAGATTAACTCACTGCTCGGCGAGTTCCTTCAGCAGCCAGCGGTGTTCGATCATGATACGCGCTAACAACGCCATATCCGCGTCTGCATCCGCTTCGAGTGCCGGTTGGTTGCCGGGCTGTGTGGGCAACCAGTCCGTGAAATCGGCGATGTCCAGCCCGCCTTCTGCCACCTGAACAATCTTATTCAGCGCCACCGCCGCATCCCAGGCCACCTCCTGACCATTAACCGCCAGCATGAAGACCATGGCAACTACAGCGGTACGCTTGTTTCCATCAGCGAAGGGGTGGTTCCGTGCCAGAGAGTGCAGCAGCGCGACAGCCTTACCGGACAGTGTCGGGTAAGCATCCTGGCCGAAAACTGTCTGCATCGGGCGTCCCCAGGCGGATTCCAGCAAGTCCATATCCCGCACTTTGCGTTTACCCTCGACAATCGTGTGGATCGGGGAATGAACCGTAATCCGCTCATTGATATAGATAAGTTCGTCTATAGTAGGGTAACGTATCAAGATTCATCCTGTATCAGGACAGTATGCCGGGAAAGCCATACCGCCACCGCTGACACATCATGCTGGTTCTGAGCAATTTCCAACACAAACGCAGCAATCTGTTCATCATTCCAGATGGGCATTAACCCGTTCCCCAACAGAAAACGTGTGACGGCCTGAGTCGCAGTGCGTTTGTTGCCATCATAAAATAAATGGTGCGCGGCCAGGGCGTGCAGCAGCGCGGCGGCTTTGTCAAACAGAGTGGGGTACGCCTCTTCACCGAAGGCGGTCAGTAGCGGGCGGGCAGCAGCGACCCGTAGCAGATGTCGATCACGCACATCGGGTTTGCGCCCCAGGACATGCTCTGCGATTTCGTAAATATCGGCAGGTGTCAGAAAATACAACTCGGATTCAGGCATCAGTCTGTGGTTTTTTCACCTTGAATACATCAACCGGCAGCCAGACGGAAAATGTGCTGCCCTTATCCACATCGCTTTCCACTTTAATCCATCCATTATGCAGTTTGACAACCGCCTGGACAATGCTCAACCCCAACCCTGTCCCGGGTATCAACTGGGCGACCCGTTTGCCCCGGTAGAAACGGTCAAAAATATACTCCTGATCTTCGGCATCAATCCCTATTCCCGTATCTTCGATGGCAATACAAATATGTTCTCGCGGTTCGTCCAGGAAGGTACTGACTTTGACATGCCCGTTCGTAGTGTAGTGAAGGGCATTATTAATCAGGTGAGCGACCATTTGCGACAGGTGATTGCTCGCGCCCCGCACCATCGGCAAATTGTCATCCAGGTCACATAAAAGCTGTATACCTTTTGAATCCGCAACTTCACGGTAAGCGGCAATCGCAGCGGTAATGATCTGATTGACCGACACCATCAGCAGTGTCGCCTCGGCCATTTCCAGATCTAGGCGAGATATATCAAAAGCATTCTGGATAAAGTCGTTGAGTAAGCCAATCTGGTTTTTCAGCACGACGATGTGCTGCGGGTACTGCTCCGGCGAGGCACGCTCCAGCAGGTATAGCCGCACAGTAAGACTGGAAACTGGAGTCCGCAGTTCATGCGAAAGGTCAGAAACGAATTTTCCCCGTAGCCGATCCAGTTCCTTGAGCCGTTCGTTAGCTGAGCGGAGTTCGGCGGTACGTTCAGCAATTTGCTGTTCCATGACATCGGCATGGTGCTGCAACTGCTCGTACAACCAGGCGTTATGAATAGCAATCGCAGCGTGATCGCTGATCAGTTCCATCAGGTTCAATTCCTGGTCGGTGAAGCGGTGAGGCTGATTATAGGACACATTCATCACGCCCCGAACTTCTCCCTGTACCAGCAGGGGCAGCCCGACAATCGCCCCGGTATACCCCGTCCCACCGTAAAGCTCGTGATCGTTCATATCGGAAACCACCACCCGTTGGCCGCTGCGGGCAACCTGATACGTGAGTCCATCTTCACGAAGTGCCTTAAAAGCCTCCTCTTTTCGCTTGCCTTCCCACATCGCCGCACCAAATGACAGTTTCTCCCCATCGTAGAGGAAAATGTGGGCATTCTGGGCAAGGGTCAGGGCAAGAGTATATTCCAGAATCACATCCAGAACGGGTTGGAGTTCGAGCTGCGATGTCAGATACAGGCTGACCTGTCGCAACGAGTCGAGCTGTGACATATCCAGTCGCATCTGTTCGTGCAGGAGCGCATTATGTACTGCCAGGGACGCTTGGTCGCTCAACATGCCCATCAAGCTGATTTCCTTCGAGGTAATGGAGCGCGGTTGGAGGCTGTAAACACTGATGACGCCGATCACCTGTATACCGATTTTAAGCGGCAGGGCGACAATTGACCCCGAATAGCCATGTGTATTGTCCTGAAAACGTGTGTCTTGGGCAATATCTTCCACCACGACAGCATCCCCCGTCCGAGCAACGGCATAATGCACGCCATTTTCACGGGGGGGATAAGCATTACTATTCCCGTCACGGGAACGCCAGAAGGCACGTCCCAGACTTAAGGTGTCGTTCTGGTAGATGTAGATAAAGACCGAATCAATGCGCTCAGATAAATTTAACGCGCTGTCTAAAACCTGATGAAACACATCATTCAGTTTGAACGATTCCGTTAGGCGCAGTCCGGCCTGACGCAGCGATTCGAGGCGTATATTTTCGTCCCTTGCGTGTTCCAGTAACTGCGCTTGCTGGAGCGCCAGTGACACGCGAGTCGTGACTTCACTGGCGATGGCGATGTCCTCAGCACTGAACCGCTGCGGCACTCTGTCAACCAGATTGATGGTGCCGGTTAGCCGCCCGCGCACCTGTACAGGGATGTGTATGTATGACCGGATTCCCTCTTTCTGTAAGAGCTTCTCTGTGGGCGTGAGTTCGACTAACTGCTGGATGTCATCCACCTGGAAAACCTGCCCACTGCGCAGTACCTCAATCCCCCGGACGAATGAGAAACGCTGTTCTTCCTGAAAATAACTGGTGGCTACCGTGCTGGCGGCACTGACGAATGCCATGTTTGAGTCAGCATCAAAGAGGGTCATGCTCACGTGATAGCAGGGGGTCATTTCCCGGATACGTTCAACGGCGGTATGGGTAACTTCCTGCGGCGATTCGGCGCTTAAGAGGGCTTTATCGAGCTGCCGTAAAAGTTCCAGGCGTCGCATATAGCGTTGCATTTGTTCGCTCGCCTGCTGGATTATACGGAACTGGCGTTTCATGAGGATGGTTAACAGCAGACCGGAAATCGCGACAAACAATACCCCTTTTGCCATTTGCCATATAGTGACGTACTCGAGGGATGGAACCAGCACAGCGACAAGCTGATCGCCAATCCATATCCACAATGTGGCGAATACCAGGTAAATGCCAATGATTCTTCGACTGGAAAACATCAGAGAATATACGCCTTTTCACGTCGGGCAACGGTTGTTCAGCGGGCACGAAAGTCAGCAGCGGATTGTTCCTGCCATCATGACACCGCTGACTCCATTATAGATTGGTTTAATTGAACAAACGCTTAACATCCGTGCCGGTCTGTTCCCCGGACAGCGCGTCTCTTATAATACCACTATCCAGGCCAACCGGGTGATCGCTCCTCTGCCCGGCAGAGGGGAGGAAAGTCCGCACTCCACAGGGCGCGGTGCTGGCTAACGGCCAGGCGGGGTAACCCGATGGCAAGTGCAACAGAGAGGTGTATTGCCCCATGCCGACGTTGGCATGGGGTGAGGGTGAAACGGCGGTGTAAGAGACCACCGGCGCGGGCAGTGATGTTCGCGGCCAGGCAAACCCCACCGGGAGCAAGGCCAAGCAGGTACATTGGGGCGGCCCGTCCCGCAAAAAGTACCGGGTGTGCTGCTTGACTCCATCCGGCAACGGGTGGAGCAGATAGATGATCGCCCCTTCTTCGGAAGGACAGAATGCGGCTTACAGGTGGCCTGGATACGCTTTGCCCCATTCATAACCACAGACCGGATCGTGTCCAAAATTCGGAATGCAGTGCAAAAATACCCCCTTTAGCGGACAGGGCAGGCCCAGTCCCTACCTGTCCCATTAAGATCAGATTTCGTAGGGACAATGCAGGCATTGTCCGTTGGGGTTAATCCCCCAACGCGAAACTTGGCGTAATCCTATCCACAATGCAACTCCACACGTACAGCTAGTTTCCTCACAATGGCGACATGCCGTCTTCACATTTTCCACATAACTCTCCGGCATCATCTCAGGCAATACAAACGACAACAATCCCCCGGATACCGCCACAAGGGCGAACGGGATGAGAGATGAGAAGGAGTAGGGAGCATGTTACAGAAACTAATGGTCGGTATTTTTATCGTGGCGGTTCTCGGACTAATCGCTTACAGCGTCTATGATGCCAGCCAATCCCTGGCAACCTCGACGGTGGTCGCCGATACCCCAGTTGCCGCTGTCGGGCAAGCTACCCACCAGGCGACCAACGCCGGTACGGGCGCAGGTGTCGCCAACGCTGGTACAGGCGTAGGTGTCGCTAACCCGGAAGTGACTGCCCAACCCATACAACAACAGCTTCAGCTTTCCACTGAAAATGTGGGCGATATCTGGCAGGCCACCGGCACGATCACGGTGCTGGATGATTTCGGCATGACGATTGCCACCGATACCGGCGAATTTTACGTCGAACTTGGCCCACCGACCTACTGGCAGGCACAGGGTGTCCCGCTGGCAGTGGGCAACGTGGTCACGGTAGACGGTTTCAATAACGAAGGCCAGATTCATGCCCGCGTGGTGACGATGGGTGAGTTGCAACTGGTCGTCCGTACCGAAGACGGGCAGCCGCTGTGGTCGGGTGGCGTGGATAATGCTGGCGGCGCGAACCACACGATAACCGTAGACGGCACCACACAACCCAATATTGGCGAAAACGAGTTTCAGGTCGCAGCCGATGACTGGGTGACGCTCACCGGCATAGTCAACACGGTATCTAACGGCGGCCTGACGATCCAGACCCCTGAAGGCGACGTACTGACCTTCCAACTGGGACGACCTGATTTCTGGCAGAGCCAGGAAGTCACCCTCCTGCCGGGCGACCCCGTTGAAATCCTGGGGTTCTGGTCAGGCACGCAGTTCATGGTCGGCGACATCACCAAGACGGCTACCGGCGAACACATCATCCTGCGTGACCCGAACGGGCGGCAGCTCTGGGGCGGCCCCGGACGGAGCGGCAACAGCAACGGGCAAGCCAATCGCCAGGGCAACGGTTCATAGCGAAGGAGCGCGGCGCGGGGGATACCCAGGACGGTATCCCCCCGCCCGTTACGCAACAGGAGCGAAACGATTATGACAACGATTGACCCACGACCCGACCCCTTCCCGCAGCGTGTGGCTGACTCAGTGAACCGGGATGACTTCCCGCTCGATACCGAACGTTCACGGCTGCGGTACGTGATGAATAACCTGATCCTGCACATCCACCCCAGCAAAGTTGCCCGCCCCACCCTCAAGTTCACCTACACCTGGGGACTCGGTGGGCTGGCGATCCTGCTGCTGGCGATCCTGGTTGGCACCGGGATTATGCTGATGTTTGTGTATACCCCCTCGCCGGACACCGCCTATAACGATATGCTGGCCCTGCAAACCACTGTCAACTTCGGCCAACTGCTCCGTAATATCCATCACTGGAGCGGTAATCTGCTGGTGATTGTAGCTTTTCTGCACCTGTTACGGGTCTTTTTTACCGGCGGGCTGCGTCCCCCGCGTGAATTCAACTGGGCATTAGGCGTCGGGCTGCTACTGCTGGTGGTCGGCGCAAATTTCACCGGCTACCTGCTCCCCTGGGATCAACTGGCGTATTGGGCGGTGACAGTCGCCTCAAGTCTGCTGAGTTACATCCCGATTATCGGAAACGGCCTGAGCCAGCTTCTGCTAGGCGGGCCGGAAGTGAGCGCGGCGACGCTAACCAACTTTTACGGCCTGCATGTGGCGATTATCCCGATGTTGATTTTCTTCATCGCGTCGTTCCACATCTGGCGTGTGCGTAAGGATACGCTCTCTATTCCGCGCAACGTGGACGAAGAACCGATTGGTCGTGTCGAAAAAGTCTCCACACTTCCCTACCTGGTGAGCATCGAAGTGGTTTTCGCGCTGGTGGTGATGGCCGGGCTGCTGCTATGGGCTTCGTGGGTGAATGCCCCGCTGGAAGCCGCCGCCGACCCACTACATAGTCCGAACCCGGCGAAGGCGGCCTGGTACTTCATGGGTTTGCAGGAACTCTTACTCCACTTCCACCCGGTTTTCGGCGCGATTGTCATCCCGGCGCTGGGGTTGACGGGGCTGCTGGTTTTCCCATATCTGCGCTTCGACACCGACTCGGAGGGTATCTGGTTCCGGTCACGGAAGGGGCGGCGCATGGCCTGGGTAGCCGCGATTAGCGCCCTCATCGTAACGCCCCTGCTGGTGCTGTGGGACGAATATGTTCTCGACCTACCCGCGCTGTTCCCCGACTTGCCCACGATTGTGAGCAACGGCTGGATACCGCTGGTCTTCGTGCTGGTGTCACTGGCGCTCTACTATTGGCTGATGAAGTGGTGGTTCAAATCCACGCGAGATGAAGCGCGGCAGGCGGTATTCATTGTGCTGGTGGTTGCTTTCATTCTATTAACGGTAATTGGCGTCGCCTTCCGGGGTGAAGGCATGGCGCTGATGTGGCCCTGGGAGGTGTTGGCATGACGAGTACAACGCAGAATCCGCAACAAGAACCGAGCCGTCGTGATTTTCTCCAGGTCGCCTGGGCGGCTACCGGCGCGATTTCGCTGGCTGTGACCGGCGGCGTCGCCCTCAGTTTCTTCGCGCCGAAGGTGGTCGAAGGTGAGTTTGGCGGAGTATTCACAGTGGGCGCAGTGGATGATTTTCCACCCGGCAGTGTGACCCCCATCACCACTGGTCGTTTCTATGTGGTACGGCAGGCGGACGGCGGCTTCGTGGCGCTCTACCAGAAATGCACGCACCTGGGCTGTGCCGTCCCCTGGAACCCGGAAGCCGGGAGTTTCATCTGCCCGTGTCATGCGTCGGCCTTTGAGATGGACGGCGCGGTGATTAATCCCCCCGCACCCCGCCCGCTGGATCGTTTCCCGGTCACAATTACCGAGGGAGTTGTCAGCGTAGATACCGGGGAACGGATCGAACGCGACCACGTTAGCGGCGCAGACGCCGTGTACGCATAGGAGAAAATCATGAGTCGAAATATGGCCTGGACGGGCTTTCTGGCGACGGTGTTGATCCTGGTCACGCTGGTATTGGCGGTGATCCGCGAACCGGCGATCCAGGCGCGGGCGGCGGAAACGCAACTGATCGCCTCCGTCACGGAAGGCATGGATATTTACCTGGAAAACTGCGTGGTGTGTCATGGCGCAGCCGGTGAAGGGTTGGGTTCGTATCCCTCACTGGCACTTGTGAGCGATATGGACGCGGAAACCTTGTACAAGACGATTGAGCGCGGGCGCTTCAATACCCAGATGGCGGCCTATGGCGTGAATGAAGGCGGAATTCTGGGTGACGCCCAGATTGATAGTCTGGTTTCGCTCATTCAGAATGTCAACTGGCGCACGGTGTATACCCGCGCAGAGGCACTGGATGTCCTGCCGCCCCAACTGGTGGCCGCGCCGGTTTCGGAAGAAACGCTGGTGCAGGTCAGCGCGTTAGCCGATGGGACGGCGCTGGCAGACGGGCTGGAACTGTACGCGGCGAACTGTGTATCGTGTCATGGCCCGAACCTGGAAGGGTCGAGCATCGCACCCACACTCAATACGGACGTGATCCGACAGACGGATGGCTTTGAACTGGCGCGGATTATCGAGCAAGGCGTCCCCGGCACATTGATGGCCGGGTGGAGTAACGCCCTGACCAGCGAAGAGATCAGCGCACTGGTTCAGCTCCTCCAACGCTGGGATGAGGTTCAGAATATGGGCGTGGCCGTGCCAGTGGTGGAAGTTCCGCCGATTGACATGAGTCCTGAGATCATCGCCAGCGGAGCGCGGCTGTTCAACATCACCTGTACCTCGTGTCATGGCACAGGCGGATACGGTACGGTGATGGCTCCGGCGCTGAATAATTCGCTGTTCCTGACGACGACCTCCGACACGCAGATTCACCAGATCATTGCGATGGGTGTGCCAGGAACGATTATGCCCGCCTGGAGTTCCCGCCTGAGCGATACGGAAATCAACGCCCTGATCGCGTACATGCGGAGTTGGGAGGCCGACGCGCCGATCATCACGCAGGCCCGCTAAGGATAGGATCGTCATTTTCGTGGGGAGGGCGCAAACCCTCCCCTTTCTGTTAGAATGGATTTCAGACCGCAAACCGAGCGTTAGAGATCAACCATGAGCAAGAAAATTCTGATTGCCGACGATGAACAGCACATCCTGGATACCCTGAGCGCCTACCTGAAGGCGGAAGGCTACGACATTCTGACCGTGCATAACGGGCGGGACGCGGTGTTTACCTGCCGCCACGAGAATCCCGACATCGTGATTCTGGACGTGATGATGCCGGAAATGAACGGGTGGGAGGCCGCCCGCATGATCCGGCGGGAGAGCAGTGTCCCCCTGCTGTTCCTCACCGCCCGCGTGGACGACATTGACCAGATCACCGGGTTGGAAATCGGCGCGGACGACTATATCACCAAGCCGTTCAGTCCGCGGGTGGTGGTGGCGCGGGTACGGGCGCTGTTACGGCGTTCGGATTCCTCGCTTTCGCCGGAAACCCAGGTGTGGCGGGTGGGTGAACTGGAAGTCAACGCCCCCATGCGAACCGTCACTGTCGACGGAAAACGTATTGACCTGACGCCGAGCGAGTTCAGCCTGCTCCAAACCCTGATCGCGCGTCCGGGACGGGTGTTTACCCGGATGGAACTGCTGGACTACGTGCAGGGCGAGGCTTACGCCGCCTATGAACGCACGATTGATGTGCATGTCAAGAATCTGCGGATCAAGATTGAGGTTGACCCCAAAACGCCGGAATACATCGAAACTGTGTACGGAGTCGGGTATCGGATGAGGCCTGAGAATGAATAGACTGTGGCTGCGGCTGGCGCTGAGTTTCCTGATCGTCACCTGGCTGGTGGTGGGCGTAGTGGCGCTGCTCATCAGCGCGTCGGTGCAGTCGAATTTCCGGGATTACGTCACCAAGACCAATATCGCCCGTTTCGGCCAGGATTTAGTCACCCAGTTGGAAGCCTACTACGCGGTGAACAACACCTGGGACGGGGTGGGCGACCTGCTGCCGGAACGCGGGGGTGGGAGCGGTGCTGGAAGTGGGAACGAAGGGCGTGGCGCCCAGCTTTTTATCGCTGACGCCAATGGAATCGTGGTCGCGGCTACGCAGTCGGATTGGGTCGGGCAACCGGTAGCGGCGCTGGGTACGACGCGCACGATTGATTTACATGACTCGAACGAGCAGCGGGTGGGCATCCTGGGGGAGCAGACACCGGGTTCGCTGGCGATTAACGAGGCGGAACAGCAGTTTTCCCAGGAAACCAGCAGCGGCCTGTTGTTGACAGCCCTGTTAGGCGGGGTGGCGGCGTTCCTGTTGGGCATCCTGGTTTCCTACAACCTGACACGCCCTCTGCAACGGCTCACCGACGCGGTGAGCGCCTGGACGGTGCATGATCTGGGGCAGCAGGTGAGTGTTTCCGGTACGGATGAGATGCGCCAGATGGCGAAGGCATTTAACACGCTTTCCGGGCGGCTGGGGGAAGGCGAAACGGCACGACGACAGATGGCGGCGGACATCGCCCACGAACTGCGGACGCCGGTGACGGTGATGCGCGGCCACCTGGAGGCAATGATGGATGGGATTTACCCGCTGGATACGGCGCACCTGGGAGTCGCGTATGACCAGGTACTACACCTGAACCGGCTGGTGGAGGATTTGCGCCTGTTGACGCTGGCCGAGGCCGGGCATTTACCCCTGAACCAGGCTCGTCTGAAACCGGAAACGCTGATTCAACAGGCGGCGGAACGGTTTGAGCCGCTGGCCCAGGACGCGGCTATTACGCTGACGATAGAGACTCCCGGCACACTGCCGGAAATTCACGCCGATGCCCACCGGCTGCTCCAGGTGTTCGATAACCTGCTGACGAACGCCCTGCGCCATACGCCGGAACACGGGCGAATCGCGATTCGGGCGACGCAGACGGCGGAGACGGTCAAGATCAGTGTGTTTAACAGCGGCCAGCCGATTCCCCCGGAGCAGGCGGCGCGGCTGTTTGACCAGTTCTGGCGGGCGGACGAAGCCCGGAAACGGGATGCCGGGGGCAGCGGCCTGGGGCTGGCGATCAGCCGCCAGTTGGTGCGGTTACATGGCGGTGAGATGGTGTGTGAGCCAGTGCCGGATGGGGCGTGTTTCACGTTCACGCTGAGGATTGAGGAAGAACAGTGGAAAGTTGAAAGTGCCGAGTTTAAAAGCAGTTCTGAGTCTTGCGTGCTGAGGCTTGAGGAAAAGCAGTAAAAAGTTAAAAGTGCCGAGTAAAAAGCAGTTCTGAGTCTTGCGTGCTGAGGCTTGAGGAAGAACAGTGGAAAGTTGAAAGTGCCGAGTAAAAAGCAGTTCTGAGTCTTGCGTGCTGAGGCTTGAGGAAAAGCAGTAAAAAGTGACCTTACGCTCAGTCTAACGGACTTTTATGGTGTCCGCCAAACTGGGGTAAGGTCACAATTTTGAAAACTCCCCGCCACCATGACAATCAGCACGGCTTTGGCCTGATAATTTCCCCTATTTTGCCGATGTATGCCCATGCGGTGAAAGGTGCGTTAAAATAGATAGATTGTTCATCGCAATACTGCGTTTTTTACATGATACGTTGATACGGAGGGCGACGCGCCTATGAGTATCAGTCACTTAGCTCGATCTATTGGAGAATCGGCCACGCTCAAGCTGAATGAGCGGGCTAAGCTGCTGGCCGACCAGGGGCAGCCGGTCATCCACCTGGGCGGCGGGGAGCCGAAGAATAAAGTCCCCATCACGGCGATTCTGAGTTCCACCGCCAAACTGACCGCCGGGGATGTGAAGTACGTCCCGACTGACGGCACGCCCTCGCTCAAGAAAGCGATTATCCGCTATACCGAAGAGAACTACGGCTGGCTGGTCGCGCCGGAAAATGTGATCGTCTCTTCGGGCGCGAAGCAGGCGCTGTATAACGTGCTGGTGTCTATCATTGATCCCCAGGACGAAGTGATCGTGCTGGCGCCCTACTGGGTGAGCTACCCGGAAATGGTCAAGATGGTGTATGGCCGCCCGGTGATCGTCAAACCGGAAGACGGCACATTCCAGCCGCGCATTGAAGAGATTGAGCAGGCGATCAGCTCTTATACCAAGGCGATTGTGGTCAACAGCCCGAATAACCCATCCGGCTTTGTTTACAATGCTGATTTTATCGCTGAGGTGGTCGAACTGTGCGAGCAGCGCGGCATCTACCTGATTATGGACGACATCTACCACAAGCTGGTGTTTGATGGTATGCGCCCGCCGTCCCCGTACCAGTATACCGATAAGAACATCGAAACCAGCAAGATTATCGTCATCAACGGCGTCTCCAAGCTGTATGGCATGACCGGCTTCCGCATCGGCTGGACGATTGCCAACCGCCCATTGGTGGAGGTGATGAAGAACGTCCAGGCGCAGACAACTTCCTGCCCGGCGAACGTCTCAATGGCGGCAGCCGAGGGGGCATTGAACGGCGTCCAGAGCACCGTCGAAAGCCTGCGACTGAGCATCCAGAATAACCGGGATGTGATGATGAATGAACTCCGGGCCTTTTCCGCACTGCGTATCATCAAACCGCGTGGGACGTTCTACTGCCTGCCGGATTTCCGCGCTATCGGCAATAGTTCGGAAGAACTGGCCGAGCTGCTGCTCAGCCGGGCGCTGGTTGTCACCGTGCCGGGTAAAGAGTTCGGGGCGGAAGGCCACCTGCGGCTGAGCTACTGTGGCTCGGTGAAGGACATCACCGAAGGCATGAAACGGATACGTTGGGCGCTCGACCCCGAAGCACCGAATGAGATTTATATTGGTGATCGTCGTATGGTGAGGGACTGGCTATGAGCAATAACCTACTGAACATCAAGACGCCGGCACAGGATCAGGCGAACGCCCTCAAGGGCGATTTCGGACTTGACGCGCACGGCCTGACGAACCTGAATACGATCTACTGGAATCTACCGACAGAAGCGCTCTACGAGGAGATCACGTTTCGCCGTGAGGGACAGATCAGCAAGATGGGGCCGATGGTGGTCAATACCGGCAAGCACACCTCACGGGCGGCGGCGGACAAATTCATCGTGCGCGAACCAACTTCGGAAAACCATGTGTGGTGGGGCGAGTACAACCGGCCTATCGCGGCGGATAAATTCGCGGAAATCTTCAGCCGGATGCAGGGCTTTTTGCAGGGCAAAGATGTGTTTGTGCAGGACTGTTTCGCAGGGGCGCAGCCGGAATACCGCCTGCCGGTGCGGATCGTCTCGGAATACGCCTGGCACAGCCTGTTCGCCCGCAATATGTTCATCCTGCCGCAGAACCGCGATGAGTACCGCCAGCATGTCCCCGATTTCACGGTGATCGTTGTGCCGTCGTTCAAGGCCTACGAGCCGATTGACTCGACCCGTACAGGCACGTTCATCGTTATGGATTTTGAGCAGCGGCTGTGCCTGATCGGTGGGACGGCCTACGCGGGCGAGATCAAGAAATCGGTCTTTACCGCGCTCAACTACCTGCTGCCACTGCAAGGCGTGATGAGTATGCACTGCTCGGCCAACATGAGCGATAATGGCGACACGGCGCTGTTCTTCGGGCTTTCCGGCACGGGCAAAACCACGTTATCCGCCGACCCGACTCGCGGGTTGATCGGGGACGACGAACACGGGTGGAGCGATGAGGGTGTGTTCAACATTGAGGATGGCTGCTATGCCAAAGTTATCCAGCTTTCGCCCAGCGCCGAGCCGGAAATTTACGCCGCGAGCCACCGTTTTGGCACGGTTCTTGAGAACGTGGTCTACGACCCGGTGACGCGCCAGATTGACCTGGACGATGACCGGCTGACGGAAAATACCCGTTCTTCCTACCCGCTTGAATACATCGCCAACGCGGTTCCCAACAAGATGGGCGGGCATCCCAACCATATTCTGCTGCTGACGTGTGACGCGCAGGGCGTAATGCCGCCGATTGCACGGCTCACGCCCGACCAGGCGCTGTATCACTTCATCTCCGGCTATACGTCGAAGGTGGGCGGCACAGAGGCGGGTGTTGGCGCGCAGCCGGAAATCACGTTCAGCACCTGTTTTGGCGCACCCTTCATGGTGCATCATCCCTGGGTGTATGCTGAACTGCTGAAGAACAAGATTCTGCGCTACGGCTCAACCTGCTGGCTGATTAACACCGGCTGGGTCGGCGGGCCGTATGGTGTGGGCAAGCGTATCAGCATCAAGTACACGCGCACACTGCTGAATGCCGCGCTTTCCGGCGTGCTGGATGACGTGGACTACTACACTGACCCGGTATTCGGCTTCTCCGTCCCGGCGTCGTGCCCAGGCATCCCGGAAGATGTGCTGTTCCCGGCGCGTTCCTGGGGGAGCGAAGCTGAATACTGGAATATGTACCAGCAGTTAGCGGCGCGTTATGTGGGGAACTTCAAGAAGTTCGCGCCGGACTGCCCGCCGGAACTGGTGCAGGCCGGGCCGAACCTGGCGGACGAACTGCGGGCCTAGCGTCTAACGGTAAAGTCGCGTCTGCGCGCCACCCCAGGCCATCCGAACGGGGAGCGTGTAACGGGGTTTCGCACGGATTATCAGTTCAGTGATGAGGCAGTAGGCTCCGGCTTGCTGCCTTTTTGCTTTCCTCATCTCTTTCTATCCATCATCTACAGGTACGTTTTATGTGAAATACGAACAGCGAAAGGTCCACTTTAGCCGTTGGCTGCTAGCCACTAGCCACTGGCGTTTTAGCATTTTAGCTGGTTAGCATCTTAGCTTCTCAGGTGACCTGGAGTTCAATTTTCTCCCAGATGTGCGCTAACCCGCCGCTACCAATAACTAAAAACCGATGACTGAAAACTCACCGGCCTTTCCTGATAGGCATTTCTCCCAAACTATTTCACATAGAGCGTACAGGTATGAATCTGGTCGGAAATCCGTCGGAAATTCACATCAGGTTCATAAATCTTTATGCAATTCAGGCGAACTATATTGATATGATTTTAGGTATGTACCAAGAATCTACTCTGCATTCATCTAAAAGGCGCTGTCTATGCGGAAACACAATCCCAAGCACTATCTCCTGATTATTAGCCTGTTTCTTTTCATCGTGGCTTTTACTGGGACTGCTACACTGGCACAAGAGGGAACGCCAACACCTACTCCTGAAGCTACCCAAACCGCTACACCTACACCTGAACCCGCTATCACGGTGACACCCGCCACCACCCCTGAGGCTGCCACCGAAACCCCGACGCCAGTGGTGACGGAAACCACGCCGGAAACCGAAACCCCGACGCCAGTGGTGACGGAAACCACGCCGGAAACTGAAACGCCTGTTCCGCCAACCGAAGAAACCATCACACCAGACCCTACCGAGGCGACGGAGGCCCCCACCGAGGCCGCGCCACTGCCCGAGGCGACGGAGATTGTTACGGAGGAACCCACCGCAACGCCAACTGAGGCTGCTGGAATCGGCATTATGGCATTACAGACATTTTGCCAGATGGATATTTCCGACCTGGGCGATAATAACCCGTTTACCTATGAATTTTCGGCAATTAACGCCAATAATATTGCGTCCTTCTCCTGGGATTTAGGAGACACGACGACCTCCGCCGCACAGACGGTCTCGCATACCTATGCCAGTACCGGCAGTTACACCATTACGCTGACCTGTGTGCCGAACTTCGGCAGTAACATCGTTCTCACCGGCAGTATCTCCATCAGCAGCGTGCCGGTTGCCGATTTCTCGTTGACTCCGGGCACTGTCATCACCGGCCTGCCGCCCTTTAACATCAGCACGGTGAACCAGAGCACCGGCGGCGCACTCAGCTATGCCTGGGAAGTCACGGATGATGTCGGTACAGTCCTGCTGACCAGCACAGATGAAAACATCAGTTATTCATTTCCGACATACGGGACATACTGGTTCCGTCTGAACGTGACCGATGGCGCGGGAGTTACATCCGGCGCTGTCCAGTCAGTTGTCTTTAACGCCCCGCCGCCCAGCGCCAATTTCACCCTGACCCCCACCGACGGGACTTCGCCGCTGCTGGTGACAGTAGAAGGCGTTGATCTGGGGATGGGGCCGATCACGAACTGGTCATTCGATTTTGGCGATGGCAGCCCGGTTGTCACCGGCCAGGGGCCACACACGCACACGTTTACCCTGGTGAATCCGGCTGTTCCGCAGTCCTTCTTCATCACCATGTCGTATTCCGGCCCCGGTGGCAGTGGTACGTTTATCCGTGAAGTTGGCCTGTATCCGCCCTCCGAGCCGGTGAATGCGATTTTCACCTGGCAGAGCATGGGCAATGTGCCCGGTGGCGTAGAGATCTGCTTCACCAACGAGAGTACCGGCCCGGTGACGCTCAGCAGGTGGGATTTTGATGGCGACGGCACGTATGATGAAGTGAACAACGACGCAGTTGTGTGCCACACCTATCCGCTGGAGGGTTCATTCCTCGTGCGGCTGTGGGTTGAAAATGCGGATGCCTCCGCCACCTCGACCAGTTCCGAACTGGTGACCGTGATAGGCGCGCCGGTGGCTGCTTTCAGCGTTATCCCCGGCACGACGATCACCTGGGGATCAACGATTGACCTGGACAGCAGCGCCAGCACAGGAGTCATTACGTCCTGGTCGTGGGACTTTAATGGCGACGGCATTGAAGACAGCAGCGTTGATAACCCGACTGGTATCACCCTGGCGAACCTGGGCAATAACCCGATCCGCCTGACCGTGACCGGCCCTGGCGGGACTTCCTATACCGAGGTGATCGTCCTGGTGGCGCGTCTGGAGATCACCTGCGATTTCACCGGCACGTTGAATGTCCTGCCCACCGCCGGGGCGCAGACCTACCAGAGCGTGATCGGCAATGACGGCGGGCGCGCTATCACCTACAATTGGACGGTGACAGGCAGCAGCGCCTCTCTGCCGCTCACATTCGGCACGCAAGACATTTCTGTGAATTGGGCGGCAATTGGCACCGGCTCGTTTGTGGTCACGCTGGAAGCCAGCACCGCCGACGGTTCGAACTGCTCGACCAGCAAAACCGTCACGCGCACCTGGCCGGCGCTGGACTGCCAGATGAACGACAACCTGACAACACCGCTGTTCCCGGACGGCAACACCTATACGTTTAATGCCGACGTACAGAACCTGAATGGCCGCACCGTCACCAGCTACAGCTGGTCGGTGGATGGGGTTGACCAGGGCGTGGGCGCTGCCAGCTTTAACCGTGTTTGGCCGCCGAGTACAGTCACACCGCTGACCGAAGTTATTCGCTATGATGTTGTAGTGGATAACGGCGATGGCACATCGTCAAACTGCTACGAAGAGAAGTCCGTTACGGTTGATTCGTACCCTAATCCGACATGCCTGATTACGACCAACCTGCCCACGCCACTGTATCCTGATGGCAATACCTATACATTCACAGCCAATACCAGCAACCTGTATGGGCGAACTGTTGTTGGCTACGAATGGTACATTGGGGGCGTGGCACAGGGCGTCAACAGCGCCACATTCACCCGTTCCTGGTCTGACTCCGTGAATGATCCCGGCAGTGAGGTCATCAGCTACAGCATTATCGTGGATAATGGTAACGGCACTCAGTCCGGCTGCAACGATGATGAAAATGTCACGATTAACACCTGGCCGGGGCTGACCTGCGGCAGTATCACCGGACAAGCAAACCCCATTCCGCAGACACCGAACAATATGACCCGCAATTATAACTACACAGCCAATCTCAACGGCGTGGCCGGGCGTACTGTTACCTATAGCTGGGCGGTCACAACCAGCCCGACAATCCCATCACTGACCACCAATCCGGTCAATGTGTCCTGGCCGGTGGGCGATGCCTCCCTGAGTCCGGGTACGGCGCAGAACCTCAGCGTGGTGGCGACGGTTCACAACCCGGACAGCACAACCGACACATGCGATATGAACCGCAACGTGAATGTGCAGGTGCCGCGCCTGGTGTGTAACCTGCCACTGGGCGATGTCACGCCGGTGGTCAACGAAACTGTACCCTATACCAGGGACGTGACCAATGTGTATGGTCGCAACTTTGACAGCATGTTGTGGGAACTGGAATTAAGCGATGGAGCAGGCGGGTGGACTCCGGTCACAACTGGCACAGCCGATGCCTTCAGCTACACCTTCCTCACACCGAATCTGACTTACCGGCTGCGTTATACGGCCAGCGTGGACTACCTGGATGATAACTGTACATCCAATTGGCAGACGCTCAACGTCACCGGCGCGGGAGAGAATTTCTTCTGTGATGCTTTCCCTGGTGGCGCGAACCCGGTTGACTCCGCGACCAACTACAGCTTCACCGCTGATATGGACAACGGCAATAACATTGACCTTAACTATACCTGGGTGCTGGTCGGCCCCGGCGCGGCCAGCCGGACATTGGGCAGTAATACCAGCACCGCCAACGGTCTGATTTCCAGCCCAGGGTTTGCGGGGGCGCTGTTCAGCCCGGTGGGGAACTACACGCTGCGGGTGGATGTGGAAGCTGTTAACAATACCAATCCGGCGCTGCCCGGTTACAGCGACTACACGTGCTCAATGAATTATCCATTGGTTGTTGGCACGCTCAATGTCAATTATACCTATACCGATAATGGTGGCGGTGCGCTTAATAACAATGCGGTTGAAGTTGGGCAGCAGATCTGCATCACGAACACGTCCAACACCAGCCTGGGTGACATCAGCCAGTTGACTTACGACTGGGCGATCAGCGGGAACGCGGGCGACAACAGCCTGGGTATCACCGGACACAGCGGCCAGCAGCTCCCCGGCTGTATCAGCTTCAGCCAGCCCGGCACATATACGATTGATCTGACCGGGACAAATGACTACCAGGGCGATGCCAGCTTCCAACGGAGTGGCAACTATGGCGTGACATTCACGGTTTACGGCCACCAGAGCATCGCTATCACCCGCTCGAACCAGACCTTTGCCCCGGCGACTGTGACGTTCAACGCCTATGGCACCAACATCACGAGCAATTACGACTGGCAGTTCATCAATATCGGCACGGGCGCAACGGTTGGAACGAGAACCGGCGCGACGGTGAACCAGTTCTTTGGCGCTTCGGGGAACTACCGGGCGATTGTCACCGGCTCCGGCCCCCTGGGGGCGACCAGCGCGATGCTGGAATTCACCCTGATTGACGCCAGCCAACTGCGGGCGGCCTTCACCCCCTCTATCTATGGTGGAGTCGCGCCCATGACGGTGTGCTTCACTGATAACAGTGTCGGCACCAACATCCAGACCTGGAGTTGGGACTTTGGCAACGGCCAGACCCTGGACTATACCAACGCCACTATACCAGGGACTATCTGCACGACCTATACTACTCCGGCCACGACTTATACGGTGCGTCTGACGATCAGCAATGGCCTGTTGATAGAAACGGCGACCAATACGGTGCGCGCTTACAGCCTGCTGGAAAGCAGCGCGACTTTCAGTATCACGCCTGACGGCAGCGCCCGTTACTGCTTCCTGGCCCAACTGACCGGCGACCTGGTGGTTACCGGATGGGAATTTGGCGATGGCGCAACGGATGGGGCAGCCAACCAGACCTGCCATACGTATGCCGCTGCCGGCACGTATGTTGTGCGGATGCATATCGAAAATGGCAGCGGTGAAACCGGCACAGTTGTCCGTACTGTCACCGTAGACCCCACTGGCGGCGCAACACCTAATCTGGCGGCTTCCGGAAGCTGCTCGGCAGCCCGTTCCGCGACCTTCCATGTCACGAACAGCGGCGGCGCGATGACGACTGCCGACCAGGTGACGATCCGCGATAAGGACGGCAATATCGTGCTGATTGACGCGCTTCTGCTGGGCGCGGGCGAGTCGAAAGATTTCGTCGTGAGCGATCAATCCGGCGGCGTCTCGTTCTCAACCGTTGACTATAACCTGACTGCAACGACGACCTGCGAGTACCCGCCAGATATTCATGTCGAGGCGACGTGCAACGGCAGACTGCCGCAGTTCACGATTTCCAATAATGATGGCCCGATGATTGCCCCACAGACCTATGAAATCCGCAATTCATCCGGCACCGTGGTGGACAGCGGCTCGTTCCAGATGGCACGCGGTGATGCCCCGATCACCGTCTCTGTACCGGCGGGTAATGACTTCACCGATGAATACACGTTCGTGAGCAATGGGGCAGCGGGCAATTTCAGCGTGGCGAAACGCTGTGGTGACGCGGGCAGTCTGAGCGTGACATCCTCTTGCAGCGAACCGGCAGGCTTCACTGTGACCAATACCGGGGCGGCGATGCAGGCTGCCCATACGTACCAGCTTACCAGCGGCAGTGGCGCCGACCTGACCCCGGCCAACAACCTTTTCCAGCTTGGCGCGGGCGCGAGCCTGTTCATTCCCGCACCGGCGGGCGCTGACCTGAATGCGGGACTGACCTTCAGCACGAATTCTCTGTTTGTGACCGCCTCGGCTACGATGTTATGTGGCACAGGCGGCGCTGTCCCGACACCGGCTCCCGAAGTTGCCGGCCTGACGAGTGCGCCAGCCAGTGGTGGCATCAACGCGGCGTGGCTGCGCTTCAACGGTCTCTCTACCGACATCCTGAATCTGCCGGCCTGGGGTGGTGTGCCGACCTGCGGCTACAACTGCCCGCCGTTCCGCCTGTATCACACCAATGAAACCGGTGACTGGGAAATCTTCCGGTTGGACGGCGCGGACGCGGCCAGCCGCCAGTCGTACCGCGAGAACCTGACTTTTGGCGAAGGCGAAGATGTGCGCGATATGTCGCCCAGCCTGTCGCCCAACAGCGCCTGGATCGTATTCACCAGCAACCGCGATGGCAACTGGGAAATCTATGTTGCCTCAACCGCCGGTGATCGGGACAGTGTGCAGCGCGTGACATACAACACTGTCGCTATTGATACCGACCCGGTCTGGGGGCCGAACAACTACGTGGTGTTCGAGACTACCCGGCACGGCCAGTGGGATCTGTACATGGTGGATATGTCCACCGGGCAGGAATATCGCCTGACGGACGACCTGGCTGATGACATCAACCCATTCTGGTCGCCGGATGGCAGCAAACTCATCTTCCAGAGTAATCGTGTGGAAAACCCGGATGATGAGAAGAAATGGCAAATCTACGAACTCGACCTGCTGACGATGAGCATCACCAAACTGAGTGACGGGCAGAGCGTGGATGTTGACCCCCAGTATGCCAACAACGGCCAGCGAATCGTCTATCGCACCTACCGTGACGGCAGCGCTAACAGCCAGATCGCTATCATGAATGCCGATGGCAGCGGCTCGTACACGATCACCGCCCTCGGTGAAGATGCGACGAATCCGGTCTGGTCGCCCGCCGACCACTATATCGCCTATCAATCGAACCATGATGGCGACCTGGATGTGTATGTCTATGAAGTGGGAACAGGCGAAGTCCGGCAGCTTACCAACAATGTGATTGATGACTACGCGCCGACCTGGTTGTGCGGTGAAGACCGGCTGGTCTTTACATCCGACATCATGGGCAGCCCGGACATCTTCGAGGCCGATGCGCTGCCCATCGTTGAGCCGTCTATCCTGGTGGAAGAAGACGCGGACCAGATGACGTTTGAGGACTGGCTCGACATCTATCCGCAGAACTTCCCGGTGGAAGAAAACGCCAGCCGCGAGGGACGGACGATCCTGGGCAAGTATGGTGAGCAGACGGTCTTCCTGCAACCGGATACCAACCTGACCCCGGTTGATCTGTCGCTGGACGGCCTCATCCGGGAAGACTGGGGCGAGATCAACACATGCCCGGCACCGGGTGAATCATAGAAGCTGTGAGCCAGGAGAGCGCCTCACCGCGTTCTCCTGCCTGTATCATGAATGCCAGAACGCTGCTTACCCTCAAGCTCCGGGGTCGGCAGCGTTCGTTTTTTTGCGTAATTGCGCCAATAAAGAGAGCGGGCATAATGCCCACTGTCAGCCAAAAATCAGGCGCACAATTGCTATGCCCGCTGGTCGAGGATGACCTTGGCACCATCAAAGTCAAACCGGAAGTCCATGCGCGTCAAACCCTGGGTATGCAGGCCTTTTGTCACCGCGTCCTGGTGTTCTTCGTGGCAGTAGAGCATCAGGAAGCCACCGCCACCCGCGCCGGTAATCTTGCCACCCAGCGCCCCATTGTTGCGGGCGGTTTCGTAGGCCAGATCAATCTGATTGTTGGTGATGTCACTGGTCACGCCGCGCTTTTGCAGCCATGACTGGTGCAGCAGATCGGCGAAATCGTCCAGGCGGCCTTCTTTCACCGTATCCACCATCTGCGCGCCCAGCGCCTTAATGCGGTGCATTCGTTCCAGGGTGCTGGTGTCCTGCTGGCGGCTGGCTTTCGACTGCGCGGAGAGGATTTTCTCGGAATCGCGGGATTTCCCGGTGAAGAACAGCATCAAGCGGCGTTGAAACTGCTCCATCACTTCCGGCGCTACTTCCAGGGGGTTCACCTGAGTGCCATCTTTGCTGAAGATGATATGCTTGAGGCCGCCAATGGCCGAGCCGTATTCATCCTGCTTGCCGCTGGGCAGCTTCATCTTGTTGATTTCGATGTCGCAGGCCATCTCCGCAATATCGCCATTGCTCATGGCCTGCCCGCGCCAGGCAGCCAGAGCCGTAATCATGGAAACCGCCACCGCGCCGGAGCCACCTAACCCGGTGCCGGGCGGGATCTGCGAGGCGAGAAAGACATCCGCGCCGTTCACGCCACCAAACTCGCGGATGACAGCTTTTGCCAGACCGAGTTCGCCATCCGTCGTGAATTCGCTGCCGCGTTCGTGGCGATAAAACACGCGGAAATCGGAAGACATGACCTGTAGGGCGTTTCCTGCTCCATTGGAGATAAATGTATAGATGTAGCGATTGATCGCTGTGCTGAGGACCGCGCCTCCAAACTGATTGTAATAGGCGGGCAGGTCGGTGCCGCCGCCACCAAAACTGATACGCACCGGGGCGCGAGCGATAAGTAACAAAATCCCCTCCCCTATAACAGATGAATATGATGAAACATGGTTGCCAGACATGACTGCCCAGCGATAGCGATAGCTGATGAGTCAGATGCATCCACCTCTTATCGTACCTTAGTTCACTTAATCATGCCTGCGAATTCTAAGGCAGTCTAAAAAAATACGCTAAAAATTTTGTGAATATTTTATCAGATAGACGCAAAAACAGCGGGTTTTGCCCGCTGTCGTTGGTTTATTCGGATTACCGGTGTTGTGTGCCTCAGTCGCCGGCGCTATCCGACTTGTTATTCCCGCCCATTGAGCTGGCGATCTGCTGCACCATAGAGGTCAATTCCATCGGCAGGATAAATTTGGTGGAGGGACTCTGGCCGACAGACCGCAGCATATCCATGTACTGTAGTGCCATTGTCTTGCTATCCACATCCTTGGCCGCCCCGAAAATTGCCTGGAGCGCGACGGCGAAACCTTCCGCCCTGAGCTGCTGGGACGCACGTTCACCCTCGGCCTGGAGAATAGCGGCCTGCTTTTGACCTTCCGCCCTCAACACCGACGATTGTTTTTCACCTTCCGCCACCGCAATGGCCGCTTCACGCTCACCGCTGGCGCGTGTGACGGTTGCCCGGCGTTCACGTTCGGCGCTCATCTGGCGGTTCATCGCGTCCTGTACTTCACGCGGGGGTTGGATTTCACGGATTTCAACGGTTGTAATCTTCATCCCCCAGCGTTCGGTCACTTCGTCCAGCTTGGTACGCAGCGTATCGTTGATCTGCTCACGTTTCGCCAGGACATCGTCCAGGCTGATGTCACCGATGACCGCACGCAGCGTGGTTGTGGCGATATTCACCGCCGCCGCGACTACGTTTTCGACCTGGAGTACCGCCCGTTTGGGGTCAATCACCCGGTAATATACCAGGAAGTCAATCGCAATCGGGGCGTTATCCTGCGTGATTGCCGTCTGTGACGGAATGTCGAGAAACCGTTCACGGACATCTACTCGCCGCGCCTGCTCGATAAACGGGACAATCAGTACGATGCCCGGCCCGCGTGTCCCGGCGTATCGCCCGAAAGCGAGCACCACCAACCGCTCGGTTTCCGGCACGATACGGATCATGCGTGAAATGATATAGAACAGGAACAGGACGATGAAGACAACAAGAATCAGCGTCCCTTGCCCAGCCAACAGGTCTTCCATGTTAGTTCGTCTCCTCTATATTCTGGGGCGCTTGCTTATGCTTGACGCCATCTACGAGTAATTGTAAGCCATAACGTTCAAGGACAACCACATCCTCGCCAGATTTCAGTTTATGGTCACTGGAAGCTGTCCATTGTTCGCCGTTCACATTGACGGTGCCGACGAAATCGCTGCCCACCGCGCTAAATGCCTTGACGACACGCCCATAGGCACCGATTAACTGTTTATCATCATCCACAACCGCCGTATGTTCACGGGCTTTCATCATGAGTGGGAGCAGCACCAGCCGGTGATAGACGACGGATAGGCCAATCATGACCACTATCAGCAGCCAGGATACCGCGACGCCATCCTGGAAAAGTAAGAAGCTGCCCAATACCTGAAGCACCAGCCCGCCTTCCGCCGCCCGCGCCCAAGCAGGACTGAGAAATGGGATCAGGAGGAAACTGATGACGCCCAGTACCAGGATCACCACGCCCGCCCAGTTGGTGGGCATTTCGGCCAGCAGCACAATGCTGCCGACAACCGCGATCACCGAAACCAGTTCAATCACGCCAGTCCCCGGCACGTAAGCCGCAGTGACCCCCACCCACAGGCCGAACAGTAGGATCAGATAGACAATGTTCGGATCATTCAGAAGGGTTTCCATCGTTTCTTTTACCTAGTGTCAACACTTCAACAAGGGGGATATTCCCTTGTGCTGACAATCACTCCTATTATACCCGAAATCCCCCCTCGACGAATCCTCACTTATTGGGGGACAAAACGCGCTGATTCCGGTGTTACTTATCGTCATCATCTTTACCGGTGAGGCGCTTTAGTCAGGTATCCACCCAGCAGGCTGGACATGACGGTATTGCCGATCTCCTTCATGGCGCTGTCGCCTTCGTCCCACTTCCGGTTCACGCGGCGGTTAATCCACTGACTGTAGGGTCGGAAGAACGGATCAATGCGGCTTCCAGCGCGTCCCGGTCAGATCGCACCAGTGCGTCCCGCATTTCGCCCAGCGTATCTAGCAGAGAGTCGAGGTGGCGCAGCAGGTTATCCCGGTTGTTCAGCCAGGAATCGCGCAGGTCGTCGGGGTGTGTGTCGTATAAGCTCCGTGTGAGCCGTCCGAAGGTTGGATTGGTGAGGCGCTGGGCATCGTCCCAGCCATGACTCCTCTGTGCTGCGTAAAAAGCGGCCACACCAAGAAGTGAAGGCAGTCCTTCCGTCAGCGCCACGATACCATCGTGTTCCACCGGGTCTACAAAATGCGGCTTTGAGCCGAGCAATGTAGAAAAGTCCGAGGCCAGTTCCACCGCTTCCTTGATGCACGACGCTGACGGCATGAGCAGCATGTTCCCCTTGTCGAATAAATCCGCTCTGGCATGGACGGTGTCGTCCAGACCATCGAAGAGGTAGGTGGGGTTGAGAACCGGCGTCATCCCGACGAGATGTACTTCATCCGGCAGGTATTGTTTAGCCCATTCCAGGGAGGGTTGCTTAAGTGGTGACAAGTCGAGGATCACCGCGCCGGGGCGCATTTCCGACCCCAGGTCACGATAAGCGGACTGCATATCCGCATACGGCAAGCTAAAAACAACGATGTCCTGATTTTGTACGGCATTAAACAGGTTATTTTCGACCTTCGTGCCAATCCCAGCTTTGAGCGCGTCATCCCGCACACCGCCGCGTGAATCGGCCAGCGTGACGATAAAACTGTGTTTCGCGTCTTTCTTCACGTTATACCGCTTGAGCGCCAGCGCCACTGAGGCGCCCTCGCGCCCCAGGCCAAGTACCGCTACTGATACCGCTGCCATGTGTCTGTTCTCTCCCATGTCTGTTTTCAGATTCTATCCACAGCCCGCCAGGATGGTTCATTCTTCGATCATGGTGCGCCCCGGGTCGAATCATTTCCGTATATGCCGCCAATCATACCTGAAAAGACCAGCAGATGGCGACCTGTGTTAAGGAGTCTCTAGGATTTGTGGCTCGCGCCGCGCGGATTAGCTCTCGCGCAGATCCACCGAATCACGCCGGGCCGGGGTCGCGTCGTCACCGGATGCCATGTAGTAATAGGGACGCGGGCTGCCAGCGGCGTAGTTGTAGCCGACGAAATGTTCCCCGTTGGGTGAAATGGCGTAGACGGTAATCCCGCTGTCCTGGTCACGGTGGTAGCGGATGTCCGCCAGGGCTTCCTGTACGGCTTCATTTACGGTGCGCCCCATCTGCATATAGGCCACCACCATCCGCGCCATACTGGAACGTATGGCGATTTCTCCCACGCCGGTACAGGCCGCCGCGCCATAGCGGTTGTCGGCGTAAAACCCCGCCCCGGCAATCGGGCTGTCACCCAACCGCCCAGGATACTTCCATGACCAGCCGCTGGTACTGGTTGCCGCCACCATATCTCCCTGCGCATCCAGCGCCAGGTAAACGGTTGTCCCGCCGGATGTTTTCGTTTCCTGCCTAAAAACGGTCTCCATCAAAGATTGGTTAGGGTTATGGGGGTCAAAGCCGTGTTCCTGGCACCACGCCAGCCAGTTGTCGTGCATAGCTTCGGTCAGGTTCTCGCCTCGTTCTGCGCCAATTTCGGCGGCGAATCGTGCCGCGCCTTCGCCTACCAGCAGCACATGGGGCAGGCGGGTCATCACGGCGTAGGCCATGCTGACTGGGTGGAGAAAGCCTTGCAGCGCCCCCACCGCACCGCTGGCCCGCGTGCGGCCATCCATCACCCCGGCGTCCAGTTCCATCTGCCCTAATGCGTTGGGGAAACCGCCGCGCCCAACGCTGTCATCTTCAGTGTTGAGTTCAACGGCGCGGATACCCTGTTCAATCGCCGTCAATGCAGATTGGCCTTCGCGCATCAACTGCCAGGCAATCGCCGTCCCACTGTTCTTGAAATCCGCCGCTACGAGTAGCATGATCTGTCCTTTGTGTTGAAAGCTGAATAGAAGCAATATTATTTTACCGCCGCCGCAGCGCGTTTATGCTATACCATTATATTGTCCTGGCGAAATGGGACATTGAACGAAAGGAGCAGTTATGACTTATCTGGAAATCGCTGTGTGTTCGCTGGATGATGCGCTGCAAGCCGAAGAGGGCGGCGCGGACAGTATCGAACTCTCGGTTGACCTGGCGCACGATGGCCTGACGCCGCCGTTGGAGATGGTGGCGGCAGTTCGCCGGGCGGTGGGTATTCCGGCCCACGTGATTGTACGCCCGCACGCCCGTGACTTTGTATACACGGATGATGACATCAGACACATTCTTGACCATACGCGCCAGTTTGCCGCGCTGGGGGTCGGGGGGATTGTCTTTGGCGGGCACACGGCAGCGCACGCCCTGGATGTCACGCTGATTCGCCGCGTGGCGGAAGCAGCGGGGAATGTGCCGGTTACGGTTCACCGGGCGCTCGATACCTGCGCTGACCCGGATGCTGCACTGCAAGCCCTGGTGGGTGTTGTGCCGCGCATCCTGACTTCCGGCCCGGCGCGATCCGCCTGGGAGGGGCGTGAAGGGCTGCGGCGCTGGGTGGCGCAGTACGGCAGTCACTTTGAATTCGTGGCTGCGGGCGGTATCAGGCTGGAGCAGGCGCGTGATCTGGCCGCTTATACGGGTGTTCATACCTGCCACTTTGGCGGGGCGGCGCGGTCAAATGGCGTGGTGGATGCTGGCAAAGTGCGGGCGCTGCGGGAGCAACTCGAAAAGACACACGAATCTTAATCTTTTCGTCTCCCGTCATTCGTGGCAGGAATGTCGCCAATCGTCTATACTCAATTCCAGTGGGGCAGTCACTCAACGGGGAATGGTATGGCGAGTGTTTTTATCAGTTACCGCCGCAGACCAAGCGCGATTCTTGCACAGTTGATCGGGCGCGATTTACGGGAACAGGGCATCGAAGTTTACCTGGATGTCGAACGCATGGAAGGCGCGGGCGTGTTCCCGTCTCGCCTGATGGATGCGATTGAACAGTGCGATGTGTTTGTCTGCCTGGTGGGTGATACCACCTTTGAATCGGACTGGGTGCGACGCGAGATTGAACAGGCGCACCGCCAGGGCAAGCCGATGATCCCGGTTTTCCAGGAAAGCTACGAGCCGATTCCGCTCGATCAAGCTCCGACGCACTACATTAAAGAACTGCTGGAACATGATGGTGTGCAGGTATTTGACATCAAGAATGTCTATGTGCCAGCGGCCATCGCGCAGCTGGCGCAGATGGTCGAAAACACGGCGGGCTGGCACCAGGCGCCGACCAAAGAAGTCGAAATCCCCAGCCAGCCTATCCTCAATATTGATAATCTGAGCGGGCAGACAATTGCCGGGTATGCAGTGTTGGACTTGCTGGGGCAGGGCGGGATGGGAGCGGTTTATCGCGCCCACCAGACCAGTCTGGGGCGCGACGTGGCGTTCAAGGTGCTGACCCCGGCGCTGGCATCCCAACCGGATTACGCACAACGCTTCAGCCGGGAAGCCCGGACTTCGGCGGCGCTGGAACATGCGCACATCGTCCCGGTACATGATTATGGCACATTTGGCGGGGTGAGCTATGTCGTGATGCGGCTGCTCACCGGTGGTTCGCTTGCCGAACGCCTGTACCAGGCCCAGGAGAATGGCGGGGACTTACCGCCGTTGAGCGAAAGCGCCGAAGTCATTAAGCATCTTGCGAGCGCCCTGGATTATGCTCACAGCCGGGGCGTGATTCACCGAGACATCAAAGCCAGCAACGTCATGTTTGATGACCAGGGCAGCGCTTTCCTGGTAGACTTCGGTATTGCCAAGCTGACTCATGCGACTACCGGGCTGACCGGTTCCGGCATGGTGATCGGCACGCCATCGTATATGGCCCCGGAGCAGTGGCGTGGTGAAAGCATCACCCCGGCCACCGACCAGTATGCTCTGGGCGTGCTCGCTTATTCGATGGTGACCGGGCGGCTGCCATTTGAAGCGCCAACACCCTTCGCCCTGATGCACAAACATCTCAATGAAGAGCCGACCCCGCCGCAGTTCTGGCGCGAGACCCTGCCGGAAAATATCAAGGCGGTGCTTGACCAGGCGCTTGCCAAGCACCCGCGTAACCGTTTCCCTTCGTGTACGGAATTCGCGGCGGCGCTGGTTGAGGCGGTTAAGGAAAGCGGCGAAATGCCCAGCGGCTTTTTCCGCAAGCCGCTGCGCGGGAAAGCGGCGTCTCCGGTACGCCCGGTAACACCAACAGCGGGGAAAGCGCCCACGCCGGCTCCATCGCGCAAGCCTGCGCCCGCTCCAGTTCCGGCTGACGCCGATCTGCCGACGATTACCCCGCCGCCTATGTCAGGGTCGGGAACCGGGCAGAGTACCGTTCCGCAGCCCGCTCAGGGTCTTTCTCCGGCGACCACTGGCGAAACGACGCGGGTGAGTCCGCTGCGGGCTATCGGGAGCAAACCACTGGTTTGGGGGGCGGCCATCATCGCCTTATTGATTATCTCCGGGTTGGTGCTGGTGGTACTGCCGCAGGCCAGCCAGCAGGCCGCCGGAGAGACGGCGACTTCTGCGGCGGAAATTGCGACGGGTACAGCCGGGGCGCTGGCACTCCAGCCAACGGCCACCGATACGCGCACCGCGCCGCCGATAGACACCGCCACAAAGACGGATACGCCCACTGCAACCCTCACTGCCACGCCGACTGTGACCAATACACCGACGGATACACCCACCGCCACGCCTGCCACGCCAATTGCTATCGCTTTGCGGAGTATCCCGCTGCGCGGCGGCCCTGGTTTGAATTACCCTCAGGTGGGTTCACTGGTGTTGGGTGAGCAGCTTGATATTGCCGGTATCAGCGAGGATGGCGCGTGGTATCAGGTGTTGATGGTGGATGGTTCGTTAGGCTGGATGGCGGTTTCACAATCCGACACCTATGGCAATATCGCCGCTGTGCCTATTGCCCTGGCACCGACGAATACACCGACCAACACCGCCACGCCTACCAATACCGTGACGCCAACGAATACCTCAACGCCGACGGATACCGCGACACCGACGCCGACATCCACCGATACCCCTACTTCAACGGCGACCCCTACCGCTACGCCAACGGCGACGGCGACCTCAACCCCCACCGCGACGGCCACCCAGACGGCGACGTTTGCGTTTACAGCGACGCCGACGAATACCATTACGCCGTTCCCGACGAATACTCCAACCCGCCCGGCGCTGGTTAGCTGCCCCGGTGCGCTGCCATCACAGTTGTATCCGGGTGCGGCAGGGTTTGTGCGGGATGAAGACCGGCGGGCGGTGAATGTGCGCAGCGGGCCAGGCGTGGATCGGGAACGGATTGACCAGATTCAGGTGAATGAAACGTTCACCGTGATTGATGGGCCGACCTGCCGCGATAATCTGGCCTGGTTCCATATTCGTTATGGCGGCGGCGCGCTGGATGGGTGGATTGCGGAAGGCGATGATTATTACTTTGTCGCGCCGGTTGGCACGCAGAATACAGGGCCTGTAAGAACACCTCCCCCCGATGGTTATGTGTTATCGGGCACATGCTCCCGCGTGCTGATCGAAGATAACTTCACGGGCGGCACGTCACGTAACGACTGGTTCCTGGGAACCGGCAATCGCTCGGTGATGGAAATTGTGAACGGCGCGTATGAACTGCGTATTGGCACCGGTTCGGGCAGTAACCCGACAACCTGGGGCAGCCTGCGCGGGTTCATTTTCAGCGATGCCCGCGTTGAAGCGGTAGTACGGGCGTCCAGCTTCAGCCGTACTCCGCCCCTGACTCGTACCGGCCTGTGGCTGCGCTACCAGGACGAAAACAACTTCCTGGCCTTCATGATCCGCAGCGATGGGCGCTACTGGATTGCCCGCTGGTCGGATAATGAGTACCACGAACTGATTGAGGACTGGACGGCCAGCGCCGCCATCAACATCGGGGATAATGCTCTCAATACACTGCGGATTGACAGCACCGGGAGTACCTTTGACTTTTACATCAACGGGCGCTACGTGGACAGCGTGACCGACGCGACCTGGCCGGATGGACGCCTGGCGTTTTTCGGTTCGTCGGACGATGTGCCGCTGTCGTTCGATATGGACTATATCCGTATCTGCGCGAGATAGATGACCGCATCGCGTTTTTCCTCTAATCCCGGCCCTGCGGAATGGCCGCAAACTGCTGATGCTGTCATTATTGGCGGCGGCCCGGCGGGGACGGCGGCGGCCTGGGCTTTAGAGCGGGCTATGCCGGGGCTGCGAATCGCCCTGATCGAGCAGGGTGGGCAGCTTGGGATGGGTGCGTCCCTGGGGTCACTGGAGAATTTCCGTACCTGTTGGGCAGCGCCGTGTTTAGCGCGGATGATGCAGCGCAGCCTTGAAGTGTTCCAGCACGCCGACGAGGAACTCCATCCCGGCGCGACGGCGACTCTAAGCCGAAAGCAGCAAGGCTACCTGTTCCTGGCCTTTAGCGAGCAGGGGGCAGCGGCGCTCAAGCGGGATGTCGAGCATCTGCACGACTGCGGCCTGACACATACCGAATTTCTGCCTGGCAGCGAAGTTCACGCCCGTTACCCCTGGCTGGGCGAGCGCGTGACCGCTGCCAAATACGACCCCCACGCCGGTTGGCTGGATTCCAACGCCCTGATTTATGCCTTCGCCCACAGCACGCAGACGACGCGCTTTCTGCTGGATGTGCGCGATGTGCGGATTGTCGCAGCAGGCGGCAAAGTGACCGGCGTAGCGACAGCGAACGGGATGATCGCCGCGCCGCTGGTACTGATCGCTGCCGGAGCGGGGTCGCGGGAGGTGGGGCGCACCGCCGGTGTTGAACTGCCTATCGTCGTGCAGCCGCGCCAGAGCTTCACGACGCCCTGGCGGCATGAGACTTTCCCCGCTGACAGCCCGTGTATCATCAGCGCCGCGCCGTTCCCGCATGTGCGCCCGGAAGCGCGGGATGGCGCGATTTTCGGCTGGGAGTACCGCTGGAACAGTCGCCCGTCGCTGCCCGGTGAGCCGGTTCAGGAATACCTGGCCGAACCCCGCTGGCCGATGGAACGCTTCAAAGACCCGCGTTTTCCCTCGGTGACGCTGGCGCTGCTGGCGCGGCAGTTCGGCCACCGGGCGGGCGAAGGCTTTGCTGACCCGCGTTACCTGCGCGGCATCGCCCACCGTGCCGGGTATTATGTCTCCCGCGACCACACCGCCGCCTATCATACTGACTCAAACGGCGTGCGGCATCCCTACCACAGCCAGCGGGCGATACTCGATGCTTGGCCGGGTATAGACGGCCTGTATCTCTCGGTGGCGCATGTCGGGCATGGCATCATGTCCGCTCCTGCCGCCGGGGAGATCATCGCGGCGCGAATGCTCGGTAACCCGCTGCCTGACCCGGTTTACGCCGACTTCAGCCTGTCCGCCACTTACGTGGAACACGACGCCGGGGGACTGTCGTTGCCGTCATAGAGCATACACGTTCGACATCGCCATCCGTGCCGCGCTTGCCCACGTTGCCGCTCTGGCGGCGGGGTAGAGAATCAAAAGTGGGACTCTCGATTGAGAATCCCACTGATTGTTTACGGAGTAGCCGTCGTCGTTACGCGGGCGGCGCTTCCTCCACCGGAATGTCATCATCTTCCGCTTCCAGGGTGGTCAGCAGCAGTTCGTCGCTTTCGCTCACCCCGGCCTGCACGATGCTGGCGAAGGGGAACTCGCCGGAAAGGATGCCGTCGGAGAGGGCGTCTTCCAGCTCATTCTGGATGAGGCGGCGCAGCGGACGCGCACCGTATTCAGGGTCGTAACCCTTCTGCGCGAACCACTCGCGGGCTTCCTCGCTGATTTCCAGCGTAATCGCATGTTCCACCAGGCGCTCGCCAACCTTCTTGATTTCCAGGTCAACGATCTGCTTGATTTCCTCCCGCGTCAGCGCACGGAATACCACCGTCGCATCCACACGGTTGAGGAACTCTGGCCGGAAAGCGCGGCGCAGTTGATCCAGCACGTTTTTGCGCATCTCGGTATAGGTTTCCTGGTCCAGCCGCGCTTCATCACGGGGGATATCGAAACCGAGGGAGTGATTGCCCTTGATGACTTCCGCGCCGACGTTGCTCGTCATGATGATGATCGCGTTGCGGAAGCTCACGGTACGCCCGCGAGCGTCGGTCAACTGGCCCTCTTCCATCACCTGGAGCAGCATATTGAAGGCTTCCGGGTGGGCTTTTTCGATCTCGTCAAACACGACAATGCTGTACGGGCGGCGGCGGATGGACTCGGTGAGCTGCCCGGCGTCTTCGTAGCCCACATACCCTGGGGGCGCACCCACCAGGCGGGCAACCGAGTGCCGCTCCATGAATTCGCTCATGTCGAGCTGCACCAGCGCGTCTTCGCTGCCGAACAGGAATTCGGCCAGCGCCTTGGTCAGTTCGGTCTTGCCGACACCCGTCGGCCCCAGGAACATGAACGACCCAATCGGGCGACGCGGGTCTTTCAACCCGGCGCGGGCGCGGCGCACCGCCTTGCTGATCGCCAGAATCGCCTCATTCTGGCCGATGATGCGCTTGTGGAGGTCTTCCTCCATGTGCATCAGTTTCTCGCCCTCTTCACCGGCGATGCGCGTGACCGGGATGCCCGTCCACATGGAGACGACTTCGGAAATATCCTCAGCGCCCAGGCGGGGCTGGTTGGTTTCCCGGTTCCAGTTCAGCTTCAGGCGGTCAAGCATGGCCCGCAGTTCATCGTGCTGGCGGCGCAGCAGTTCGGCGTCTTCCGAATTCGCGTCGTCTTTTTCCAGCGCGCCCAGGTCATCTTCAATCTGTTCGATTTCGATCTCGGCCTTGCGTACCTGTGCCGCTTCGGGACTCTTGTACATCCGCAGCCGGGCCGCGCCTTCGTCAATCAGGTCAATCGCCTTATCCGGCAGGAAGCGATCCGGCACATACCGGGCGGAGAGATTGGCGGCGGCTTCAATCGCCTCGTCGGTGATTTCGACACTATGATGTTCCTGGTAGGGGATTTTGATGCCCTGGAGGATTTCGATAGTTTCCTCAATGGTCGGCTCATCCACCAGAATCTGCTGGAAACGCCGTTCCAGCGCCGCATCACTTTCGATGTGCTTGCGGTACTCATCCAGAGTGGTCGCGCCGATGCACTGGAGTTCACCGCGAGAAAGCGCCGGTTTCAGAATATTGGCGGCGTCCACGCTGCTCCCGGCAGAGCCTGCGCCCACCAGCATGTGGACTTCATCAATAAACAGGATACTATCGGAAGACTTCAGTTCTTCAATCACGCGCTTGAGGCGTTCTTCAAACTGGCCGCGATACATCGTCCCCGCAACCAGGGACCCGACATCCAATTGCAGTACCCGTTTGTTCAGCAGCTGCTTGGGCGTTTCGCCCTGGACAATCCGCTGCGCCAGGCCTTCGACAATGGCTGTCTTACCGACGCCTGGTTCGCCGATCAACGCCGGGTTATTCTTGCGGCGGCGGCTCAACACCTGGATGACGCGCTCGATTTCCGTCTCGCGCCCGACAACCGGGTCGAGTTTGCCGTCCCGCGCCATCGCCGTCAGGTCGGAGGCGAGCTGGTCAACCAGCGGTGTTTTGTTATCCGCCTTTGATTTAGGGGCGGATCGCTCCTGGCCGGTCTGCGAAGTCTGCATCGGGCTTTCCTGCAAGACCCGGCGGGTCTGTTTGCGGATGTCGTCCGGGCTGATACCCAGGCGCCGCAGCACATCAATAGCGACTCCATCGGTCTGACGAACCAGCCCCAGGAGCAGATGCTCGGTGCCGATATAATGGTGTCCCATCCGGCGGGCTTCATCAACCGCCAGTTCCAGGACACGCTTGGTGCCGGGCGAGAGATCGAGGTTGGTGGTGCTGGTGCGGGTAGACGCCCGTGTCATCTGTTCGACCAGGTCTTCTACCCGGCGCTGTTCCAGACCCAGGTCACGCAGTACGCGCCCGGCCACACCGCCATCTTCTCGCAACAGCCCTAACAACAAATGTTCAGTGCCGATGTAGTTATGCTGGAGGCGTTCGGCTTCTTCTTGTGCCAGACTCAATACCTTCCGCGCCCGCTGGGTGAAACGCTCCATCTTATTGTTTGGCACGGTTTCAATCCTCCGTTAATCCGTGACGAATCAACCGCCACAACATCAGTTACACGATAAATGCAAAGGCTTCATTGGCCGAACACACCGGCCATACTACAACAGATGAAGCAATGGGATAAATCATAACGCACGTCACGATCCCACCGCCTTAACTCCAATACGGAATGTTGCCATGAGTCTGAACCACAGACACCGCTGGCATTTTAAATTTTACCAATTATACCAGTAGACGCCAGTGCCATTCATCTGAAGAGCATACATAATCCATTAGAATCCACTCAGAAATATTACAAAAAGCCAATTCTAACAAGCAAAAAGGGGTAGCCTGCCTTACAGCCCCCCTTACAACCGGTTGATAAGCCTGTATGGATCAGGCCTACTGACCAACCATGATTATTCGTTATCTTCGTCTCCGCTGAACCAATCCAGATCAAGATATTCGGCGGAATTAACCCGTTTGAGGCTTAACCCCAAGCGCCGCTGCTCAATATCCATCTTCACCACACGCAGCGTCAGCGTTTCATTGTCGTTGACGACTTCACGCGGATGGCTTACCCGTTGGTCAGAAAGCTCTGAAATATGCACCAGCCCTTCGATTTCGGGCAAATCCACCAGGCGAACGAAGGCGCCAAATTTGGTGAGTTTGGTCACAACGCCCTGTACCAGCTGGCCGATGCTGTAGGTCGTGGCAACAGTATCCCAGGGGTCTTCTTCCTGGCGTTTCATACTGAGTCCGATGCGCTTGTTATCCGGGTCAACACTGATAACCTCAACCTTGACCTCCTGGCCGATAGTGAGGAGATCACGCGGGTGGGTCACATGCGCCCAGGACATCTCGGTGAGGTGGACCAGCCCTTCCGCGCCGCCCACATCCACGAAAGCGCCGAAATCCACGAGACTCACGACACGCCCGGTACGGACTTCGCCCACGCGCAGGTCGCTAATCAGGTTTTCCTTGCGGCTTTCACGCGATTCACGGGTGGCCGCCCGTTCGGAAAGGATCAGCCGGTTGCGCCCCCGGTCAACTTCCATCACCTTGACGGAAATCGGTTCATTGACCATCGCGCCCCAGCGTTCTTCCGGGGTTTCGCCCTGCATTTCGCGCCGCCGATCCGGGCCAATCTGACTCTGGGGGACAAAGCCGCGCACTCGCCCAAAGCGCACAATCAGGCCGCCCTTGTTGTAACCCGAAATACGCCCTTCGTACACCTGCTTGCTCTTGACATGCTCCTGCGCCATGCGCCAGTCCTGTTCTTCCAACGCCCGGTTGAAAGACAGTACCATGTTGCCGTTCACATCACTGGGATTGACGACGTAAACAGGGATCGTCTCCCCCTCTTTGAGCATCTCCAGTGTTTCCCGGTTCATGCGCTCCAGTTCACGACCAGGGATAACTCCCTCGGTCTTGCCGCCCACATCCACGTACACGGCAGTAGGTGATGTCGCGGTGATCTTGCCGTCCAGCATGTCACCACGCTTAGGCATATTCACTTCCGCTGCTTCTTGTCCCAGCCAGCTCCCCTCAGCGGGTGCTGCCTCCCCGGCGGTATCAACAACCTGCGATTCAGCCTCGGATGCGTCTACTTCCGCTTCCGCCGCTGGTGCATCTGGCGGCAGGGCTTCCGTTTCGTCCGCATCCGATGTAGATGAGGCTTTAGCAGGTTCCGGCTCGCCAGTGCTGGTGTCGGGCGCAGTATCAACTTGCGTTTCTTCCGACTCGGCGGTTGAATCAGTGATTTCCACTTCTTCGGACTCGCCCAGCCCTGGTAAATTTGAATTCATGACGGTCTATAATCTCCTGTACACCTGGGTACAGGCGCGGATTATACCCACTGCGCTGCAAAGAATCAAACAAAAAACAGGGCAATTCGGCACATTTCATGATACTGGTAACAAAACGAGAAAATGCCCCGATAGGGGAGTTGCCAATGGGCAAGCCCGCCGGCTGACTGCATACGGACTGCCCATTCGATTATTCTGGCTGGTGCTGGCGGGCTGGCTCAGAGTCGCCGTGCCAGAGATGCTGCATTTCTTCGCAGGTCGCCAGAAGCTCATCCAGTGACCCCTCGGCTTCAATCCGGCCATTTTTGAGAACGACGATATGGTCAGCCCGGCGCAGCGCCGCTTTGCGGTGTGATACCACCAGGCACGTGACCTCTGACCGCTCGAAAACCCGCTCCCAGAGATAACGTTCGGTTTCCACGTCCAGGGCGCTGGAAAGATCATCAAAGACCAGGAGCTGCGAGTCGCGCACGAACATGCGTGCCGCCGCCGTCCGTTGAATCTGCCCACCGGAAAGTTTAACGCCTTTCGGGCCAACGACGGTGTCCAGACCGTGTTCCAGGCTTTCCATATCTGTTTCCATGACAGCCGCCCGGATCGCGGATTCGATTTCGGCGTCCGTTCGCCCCAGCCCCATCAGGATGTTATCGCGGAGCGTGTCGCTGAACAGGCGTGGCACCTGGGCTGTGTAGGCGCTGCGGGGTGGCACGAACCAGGTATCCGGTTTGCCGACTGGTTGATCGTTCCAGCGGATTTCCCCTGAATCTTTGGGCAGTAGACCGAGGAGCACCCGCAAAAGCGTAGTTTTGCCGGAGCCGATGCGCCCGGTTATTACCGTAAATGAGCCGCGTTCCAGACGCAGGTCAATTTCATCAATGCCGTTCTGTGTGCCGGGATAGTGGAAAGTCAGCCGGGAAGCCTCTACGCTGTGCAACTGATCGGCTGCGGTCAGCGGTGGGTAAACCACATCCGGGAAGCGGCCATCCATATACACCGGGCTGAACTCGGCCAACGCCTCGCTCGGCGCGCCTTCCATCAAGCGCCCCATACGCTCGACTGAAATGCCAATCTGCTTGTAGCGGGCGACCAAAAGCCCCGAAAACGCTGTCAGGTCACTGATATATTCCAGATAGAATATGAACAGCGCCAGGTCGCCGACAGTAAACGCGCCACTTCGCATCGAACTCCCCGCCACGATCAGGATAACCCCTGTTCCCAGGTGAACCGCGTTGACGAAAATCGAATGCAGGATTTCATTAAACAGGCGGTCTTTTACCGCGACTCCACGACGGCTCTCATTCAGCTCCTCAAAGTGCCGCAGCACGCCGGCCTCGGCAGTAGCGACCTTGATTGCCTGGACGCCGCCAAAGGTTTCACCGATGAACCCGGCGACAATCCCGGTCCATTTACGGCTGGCGCGGCGGTACTTCTCGATCTGGCTGGTGGCGGCATTAGCGATAAAACCGACGACCACAAACGGCACTAACGCCAACAGTGTCATTTCTGTACTGATGCTCAGCATGACCGTAATTGCCAGCGCCGAGAAAAACACCATCCCCAGAATGTCATTAATCCACAGAGCGAACAGCGGGATTTCAAACACGTCCCCACGGAACCGGCTGATTGCTTCACCGGGCGAATCGGGCAGTGCCCGCGCGCCAGGGCGTTTGAGGATGTAGCTCAAGAGGTTCTTGCGCAAGAGTGTCATGGTAGAGATGAAAAATGGCACATTGGTCAGGATCAACCCGAAGAGTCCCGCCTGATGAACCAACTCGGCGATGAGCAGCAGCACGACGAGCATCCCCAGGCCGAATTGAGCCGGAGCGTCGCCCGTAACCAGATTGAAGAACTCGCGGATAAGCAGGCCGGGCGCCTGCGCCATCAGCATCAGCAAGAGCATCGCCAGCAGATTTGGCACCCAAAGATAGGGCCGGAAGCGGATCATGCGCCAGATGAGTTTCCAGGTTGCGATCCGGGGGAGCTTGGAGTCGTCGTCCTGGGGGATTGTTCCATGCAGAGTCGCGCTATCGGTGGTCATGCCAGCACTCCTTCCAGGCCAGTTTGCAGCAGGCCAGCGAAGCGGGACGCCGGGTCCTGCGCCAGCCATTCGCGTTCCCCGTGTTCGATAATCCGGCCATCTTCCATAATCATGATGCTGTCTGCCCGCTGCACGGTCCCTAAGCGATGGGCGACGATAATAGCGGTACGATTTTGGAGCAGTTTGCCCACTGCCCGCTCAATACGCTGCTCGGTGGCCGGGTCAAGCCGTGACGAGGCCTCATCTAAAATGATTAGACCAGGGTCGCGCAAGAATACCCGTGTGAAGGCCAGGAGCTGCGCTTCACCTGCCGAAAGACTACGCCCTCCGGTTTCCAGGCGGGTATCCAGTCCTTCCGGCAGCGTAGCGAACCAATCGCTGAGTTCCAGTTCCTCAATCACGCTTAGAATCTGTTCGTCGCTGATGCTGCGGTCAAAAAACGTTACGTTATCGCGCACGCTCGCCTGGAACAGCTGGACATCCTGCGTCACCATCGCTACCCGCTGGCGAAGCTGCCATAGCTGTGGTTGGCAGATGTCTATATCGCCCAACTCGATTCGGCCTTGCGTGGTTTCATACAGCCGGAAGATCAGGCGAGTGATGGTCGTCTTGCCGCTGCCGGTGCGCCCCAACAGTCCCAAGATTTCACCGGGTCGCAGGCGAAAGCTGACATCCTTCAGCACATATTCATCATCGGAATACGCAAAGGAAAGATCGGAAAAACTCAGGGAGAGGGCACCTTGCGGGATGTCCGCGCCAGTGCCATCCTTAATGACGCTGTGAATACTGAGCAGTTCTTCCAGCCGCTCAATGCTTGCCCCGACATTTTGCAGGTTTTCCACCTGGCTGGTCAGTTCCCGGAAAGGCCGTCCCAACAAACTGGTGTAATTAATCACCAGGTAAACCGTGCCAATCGTCAGTACGCCCGCTGTGAACAGGCTGTAACCCGCTGCAAACGCGACGGCATAACCGGTGACAGCGGTCAGTCCGGCTACCATACGGACAATAAAGAAACGTTTAGCCGCAGCCTTCCAACGCTCGAGAATGGTGTGATGCAGACGGTATAAGCGGTTGATGACGAAATCCACCGCGCCGCTGGAACGAATGTCCTCAGTCCCGGCTAACCGTTCTTCCAGGAAGCCAAAGAGTTCCGCGATAGCTTCTCGCCGCTTCCGTTCGTATTCGACTGCGACGCCGCGTACCCGGTTGAGGGCGTATAAAGACGCGAACGTGAAGCCTGTGAAGGCCACGCCAATACGCCAATCTTCTATATACAGCACCAGCAGGATGCCGAACAGCAGCAGAATGTTGCCGAATACCCGCAACACCAATTGCGAGAAGAAGTTCGACAGTTCGGAGACATCGCCATCAATGCGTTCGATTAACTCGCCGGGGCTGACATCGTTGTGGTACGACATATCCAGGTTAAGGCAGTGGCGCGTCAAATCCTGGCGCAGCCGGTTGGTGGCGATCCATGCCACATTTTCCCCCACAAAGGCCGCGCCCACAGAGACGACCTGCTGGATTATCGCCAACCCTATAAAGGCCACCGCCGCCACAATCAGCGTATCGGTACTCATGTCCAGGGATGTCGCGGTATCAATGAAGTACCGGGTGATCTGCGGGATGAAGACTTGCAGGCCGATACTGCTCAGCAGCAGGACAGCCAGCAGGATGAACCGCCGCCGCTGTGTCTGAAGATAGTTGAAGAGCAAATCCCAGTACCGTTGGAGCGGGATTTTCATGGCAGTTGCCCCCTATATGATCGTTCGATGTGGTGTGCTGGAATAAGATGGCAGGGTAGATGATGATGAATGTGCCCAGACATAGATATTTTAGACAGTTTTTAGGGTTTATAAAGGGTCAGGATGGTTGGTTACATGGTTTAATGTTGCATTAAAAATTCATTATGCTTTCACACTATAAGCGGCAAGGGGGCGTATGGTCAAGTGCCACGCCGATTTTCCCCTATAGATTGGGGTGATCCACCTGATCCAGACTTGCCAAAATGCCCGCCGCTGCGGACAATGGACACTATGACACGGATAACACCACGCCAAACACTGTTTTTACTGATGCGCTGCCTGCTGCTGGCCGGGCTGCTGACGGGCTGCGGGGCCACTGCGCGCCAGGTGCTGCCGACTGACCGCCCCACAGCAACGGCCACTTTCACGGCTACGGCTACCCGTATCGCCGGCCCGAATGCGACACTCACCCCTTCGGCCACATCATTGTTCCTGACAGTGACGGGCGGGCCATCGCCAACGTCCATTTTTGGCGCGACCAGTACGCCCGCAGCGGCAGCGATGACTGCGACCCGCAGCGTGAACCCGAATGCTCCGGTAGTCGAGTTTTTCACGTCGGATGTTCTGTTTGTCGCGCCGGGGGATACCGTGACCCTGTTGTGGTCGGCACGCCGGGCAACCTCCGCCGTGATCTACCGCCTTGACCAGAATGGCACGCGCAACCAGGTGTGGAACGTCCCGCCGGACGGCAGCCTGCCGGTGCAGACTCGCCGCAGTGAACGGGGTGAGGTGAACTTCGTCCTGAGCGTTGCTAATGGCACCCTGACAACTGAGCAAACCCTGACGATCCCACTGACCTGCCCGGATACCTGGTTCTTCCAGCCCGCCCCGCTGGACTGCCCGGATGCCTCGGCGCAGCCGACCCTGCTCATTGAAGAACCTTTCGAGCGCGGGCGTATGGTGTATATTCAAGCCACCAACCGGGTTTATGCCCTGTTCAACGATGGCAGCAGCCCGGCCTGGATTTCCTTTGAAAATCGCTATGATCCGGCGATTCACCCGGAAATCGCGGAGAGTTTCGTGCCACCGCCGCCGTATGTCCAGCCGATTCGTATTCTGGGGTTTGTGTGGCGGGGCAACGATGTTGTTCGTAACCGGCTGGGGCTTGGCCTGGATGCTCAATTTGAGTACGAGGGTTTTACGCAGTCTGCTGGCACGACCAGCGGGGCTACCAGCCTGTATGTGAACAGTGTGGACGGCACAGTGCTGCAACTGCTTCCGGGTGGGAGCGCATGGCAGATTATCACGCCGCCCTAATGTTTCTGGGTTATTCTCTTGCCGGTATTGTCCAAACAATGATTCGAGACCATCATGCTCAATGAAACCGCATCTTCTCGTGAAGACCGCCCTCAACTACAGGCTGTGCCGGCTGTCCTTCCCGGCACGGAAAAGGTGCAGGATGACCTGCGATTGTTGGTCGCAGGCGTTATGGAAATCAAACGTGAGGCGGTGCTGGAAAATCCGGACGAGGTGACGGAGGATCGGGCGCTCTTGTTTATGGGTATGCCGGGGCGGCTGATAGGCTCTTTCCAGGGTAATCTGCTGCTCGATTCCGAAACAGCCTATGCCCGGCTGGATGCGCTCCTCAAGCCCCGTAACCTGCTGCCCATTTTCCGCCCGGCAAAGGCCGAACCCGGTGAACTCCTCACCAGTACCGGCCACCATACGATTCATGTGATCCGGGGGCGCGCGCACCCAAAGCGCCGGGCATGGTGGCCGAATCTCGTGTTGTTTCTCCTCACAGCGGTCAGTGTGCTCCTCGTAGGGACGGAACTGGCGCTCAACCAGATGGTTGACCGGGTACAGATACAGGCGATTCTGGAGAACCTGCCGCTAGAACTCTGGCGCGGCCTGCCCTATGCCATCAGCATTTTACTCATCCTGGGGGCGCATGAGCTGGGGCATTACTTCGCTGCCCGCCGCCACAAACTGGCGGTGACTCTGCCGTACTTTATCCCGCTGCCATTTATCAGCCCGTTTGGGACGATGGGCGCATTTATCCAACTGCGCGAGCCGATGCGGAATCGCAAGGTGCTGCTGGATGTTGGCATGGCCGGGCCGTTGGCGGGGCTGATTTTTGCCGTCCCCATCCTGTTTATCGGGCTGGCGCACACGAACATCATTCCGATCAGCCACCTGGGGGGGATTTACGAGGGCGATTCGATATTGTATGCCACCGCAAAAATACTCACGTTTGGGCGCTTTTTGCCGGATGGCTGGATGGACGTGTGCATTGACTGCAACCAGATGGCCTGGGCGGGGTGGACGGGGCTGCTGATTACGGCGCTCAACCTGATCCCGGTTGGGCAGCTGGATGGCGGGCATATCCTGTATTCGCTGATCGGGGAGCGGGCGCGTAAGCTGTACTATCCGGCGATTGGCATCATGATCGGCCTGGCGCTGATTACGCAGGTATGGCTGCTGTGGGTGTTTCTGATGCTGTTGTTCGGGCGTATCTATGCGACACCGCTCGATATGATTACCCCGCTGGATAACCGGCGGCGCTGGCTGGCTGTCATTTCGCTGGTGATTTTCGTGCTGATCTTTATTCCCACCCCGTTCTCACAGACTCTTCAACCGGCTGCGACGCCGATACCGGGGCGGGACAGCGTGTTCCTGATGCCGTTTAAGTAGCGCTTATGCGGCCAGGTGAACCGGAATGCAAAAGGGCGCCTCGACAGCGCCCTTATTGTTGGATAGCAGCGTCCTCGTTCTAAAGAATCTGCGAGAGGAAGAGCTTGGTGCGTTCGTGCTGGGCTTCCTCGAAAAAGTAATCCGGCGTACCCTGTTCCACGATGCGCCCGTGATCGAAGAAGATCACACGATCCGCCACTTCGCGGGCGAAGCCCATTTCGTGTGTGACCACCAGCATCGTCATACCGCTGCGGGCCAGTTCCTTCATTACGTCCAGCACTTCCTTAATCATTTCCGGGTCGAGCGCGGAGGTCGGCTCGTCAAAGAGCATGATTTTCGGCTCCATTGCCAGGGCGCGGGCAATCGCCACGCGCTGCTGCTGCCCGCCGGAAAGCTGGCCGGGATACTTCGCGGCCTGTTCCGGGATGCCCACCCGATTGAGCAGTTCCTGCGCCTTCGCTTCTGCCCTATCGCGCGGCCAGTGGCGCACCTTCATTGGCCCCAGCGTAATGTTTTCCAGCACGGTTTTATGGGGGAAGAGGTTAAACTGCTGGAACACCATGCCGATTTCGCGGCGGATGGCGGCGATATTGCGTACATCGTGGGTCAGTTCCATGCCGTCCACTATAATTTGACCTTCCTGGTGTTCTTCCAGGCGGTTGATACAGCGGATAAAGGTGGACTTACCTGAACCGGATGGGCCGAGAATCACGACCACTTCCTTCGGCATCACCTCTAATGAGACATCCCGCAAAACGTGGAACTCCCCAAACCACTTATTCACGTTCTGGCAAAAAATGATCGGTTCGTCGGCCATCTGAGTGACTGCGCCCTGTTCAACCAAACTTTCTGACATGGCTAACCCTCTCTCTTAAAGGATTTGGTGGAAGCCGAAACTTCTGCGCTTTCCACTTTTCACATTCTGTTTTCGACTTTGATTACGCAGTTCGGTATATTTCCGCAGGATACAAAGGCATCACGCCCTGCATCCGGTCAACCGCGCAAATTCTGATTTTAAATCCGCTTCGCCATTGCCGCGCCCGCGCCACTGGCCTCGATACGGCGGCTGACGTAGGACATCACATAGCTGAAGACGAAATAGATGATGGAGATGAACAGGAACGCCTCGCGCCGGTCACCCAGGAATTCCGTTTGCGCAACGACTGCGTTGGTGATACCCGTCAGGTCAATCAGACCGACAATAGCGACCAGCGACGTATCCTTAAACAGACCGATGAACATCCCCACCAGCGCCGGGATAACCGCCCGCAGCGCCTGCGGCAGGGTGATGAACATAATCGTCTGTAAACCGTTCAGACCAATCGCTTTAGCTGCTTCTTCCTGGCCGGGCGGGATGGACTGTAAACCACCGCGCACGTTCTCTGCCAGGTAGGCCGCGCTGAAGATGATCGTGGCGATCATCGCCCGGTACGCGCCGGGGACTTCGGAAAGCGCCGGGTTGGTGAGTGGCAGCAGCAGCGCCCCCATGAACAGCACCGAGATAAACGGTACACCACGCACCAGTTCGATATACAGTGTACAGACTAACTTCACCACCGGCAGGCTGCTCCGCCGCCCCAGCGCCAGCAGGACACCAATCGGAAACGAGCCGATAATCCCGACGACGGTGAGCATCATGGTGAGCAGCAGGCCGCCCCAGCGGCGCGGGTCTGTCAGGGGGAGAATATCGCCTACCCCGGCCACCAGGATGAACATCAGCGCTGGTGTGGCGATCAGCAGCCAGGTCGCTGACTGCTGCGAAGCTTTACGCGGTTTTTCCGCCGGGGAAAAGAGCGAATCGGCCAGCAGCCCTGCCGTATATCCCAGAGCAATGGCGATGACAATCACCAGTACCGGCGTGCTCAACATTGCCAGGAGTGGGCCGAAGAACAGACTCAGGTAATCACCCAGTGGGCGCAGACCCCGGTACTTGAATTCGATAATGGTCGAGTAGGGGATGTCTGTGCCATTATTGCTGGGCTGCGGCGCTTCCAGCACGTAGTTATCCGTCATCCGAACGAACTGTTCCACACGTCCGGCCTCGGAGACCACTTCACCGCCTTCGCCCAGTTCCTCGCCGCGTGTAAAGCTGCGGTGCAGGATGGGGTAGATGCCGGTGGTATCCAGAATAGCCAGTCCCTCGCCCTCGGCCATCGTCTTTTCAACGACATACCAGCCATCGCTCGGCAGGGTCACACTGAAAACATCGCCCCCCGGCTCCAAGGTCGCTTCAGCAAGCGGTTCCAGAGTTGCGCCTTCCAGCACCCGCACCAGGACGGGAAGCTGATTGATAGAATAGGTTTCCGTCACTGTCAGGGGAGGTTCAATCCGCCCCAGTTCGTTTTCCAGGTTTGTCCGCTGGCGCTCAGTCAGGTCTTCGCTCGCCAGCAGCGCGTTAATCTCGTCAATGCGGACATGGGTAGCCAGACCGGTAGCAGCGGTAGCCCGCAGCGTGTTCGCCAGATTGTCCGAAAAGCTGAACAGGTTCTCCAGCGATTGGTCGTTGACGGCGATTTCATCTGCGATACGGAACGTCACTTTGTCCCCGGATCGCCCAACAAACGCCAGTTGATCCTGGGCAACCTGCGTCAGCGAACCGGCGGAAACGCTCTGATTCCCTGCAACCAGGTACGCGCCGGGCAGAGGAACAACGGCGCTGATGATCGGAGGAATGACAAAGATTAAAGCGATAATCACGGCAGTGGCAACGATCACCATGCGCGAGATACGTGCCGACCAGGCCGCCCACGCCAGACCGCTGGCAAATGCCACGATCAGCACGAGCACCGCCACGCGCCATTCCGCGAGCACCTCCAACCGGCCAACCATGAACTGGCGCATGTTAAAGAGCACCGCGAACCAGTTGGCATCACCGATGCTCCATTGCAAAAAGGTGGTAATGATGGCGATGATAAACGCGATTCCCAGGAAAGTGAGGATCGCATCCAGCCACGAACTGAACAGGTTATCCCGAATCCAGGCCAGCGGGCCAACCGCCAGCAGCGGCGGCGCTTTGGTCGGGGGTTCTTCAAAATAAACGATGTTATGTTTCGATTGATTGCTTGCGGCCATGCTATCCCCCTTAACGCGTGACCAATTGGAAGCGGCTGTTGACCAGGTTCATCACCAGTGAAATCACCAGGCTCATCGTCAGATAGCCGATCATGATGATCGTGATACCAGTGACCGACTGGCCGGACTGGTTCATGGTCGTCGTCATGATCTGGAACATATCCGCAAAGGCAATCGCCAGCGCCAGACTGGAGTTCTTCGCCAGATTGAGATACTGGTTCGTGAGCGGTGGAATAATCACCCGCAGCGCCTGCGGCAGAACGATCATATTGAGCGTCTGCGCAGTCGAAAGGCCAATCGAACGGGCGGCCTCAATCTGGCCGCGCGGCACCGCCTGAATACCGGCGCGGACGATTTCCGCGATAAAGGCCGAGGTATATATCACCAAGCCCAGCAGCAGTGCCATATATTCCGGCGAAATCTGAGTCGCGTTGTTAAAACCGGTCAGGACACCACCCCGGTTGCGCCGTTCCTGTGGCAGGGTAAGCAGGATTGGTTGGGTGCTGTAAAGCCTGACATCTTCCGCTGAGAGTAAGTCTTGCGTCCGCGCTTCTTCCAGGGGCATTAATACAATCGTGCCGTCCTGGTCTACCGGCACCTGCGTCGGCAGTGGCTCAATACCCACCAGCAGCCAACCAGCAACGGTGAACCCGATGATTGCCAGCAGCGCATAGCGACCACGCGGAATCACGCGCCCGGTGGTTTCAGTGATTCGGCCAAAATAGCCCCACATGATCCCGGCGAGCACCAGACCCACTGTGACAAAAACCGCCCAGGCGACAAAACGATTTGTCGGCAGAATCTCCGGGAATGCAAAACCCCGGATGCTGATATAGATCGCCGGATACACGTCCAGGCGGAAACCGGAGTTCGGCAGCACCCCAAAATAGAACAACAGCCCGGCAAGGAACTGCCCGCCAACCACGCCCAAAATCGGCCAGCGCAGGTTGCCATGCAGGTAGAACCAGGCGACCACAAAGCCCACGATGCTCACGGCGGCATACGCCAGGAAGCTAACGTTGGTCAGGTCGCCATAACTTTCCGGCAGAAAATGAAACGCCAGTTCAGCGGCGACAATCGTCGTGATAGTACCATACGTGAGTGCGATCCGGCGCGGGGCATCCACCGAGAACGGGCGCACATAGCGGCGCATGGCAAAATAGACAACGACATACAGCAGCAGGCGCACCGCGATAAAGGCACGTCCTTCCTGTGGGAAGGCTATCGCATCCCGTATCTGCGGCAGGCTGAACATCACGATGAAATACCAGGCAAAGAGCTGCACCAGCAAAGGCGTATTACGCAGAATCTCTACATACGCCCTGGAAATCGTGCGGAGCAGCCAGTTATTACTTAACAGGAAAATACCAAACAAAATACCCAGCAGGGTAGTTGCCACCAGACCGACACTCACGACGCGCAGGGTATTGGTTACACCGACGATGAAGGCTTCGAGATAGGTGTTATCGCGGGTGTACCAATCCGGCTTTTCGCCAATATCAAACCCGGCAGGGTTATTCAAAAACGAGAAGTTGGGTGTGAGGTTTTTGGCCTGGAGTTGTTCATTTACCCCGGCGACAAGCTGCGAGAGCGCCAATACCAGGAGAATAAGAAAGATAATCTGGCCGATGACCTGTAATACGCGGCTGTCACGCAAAAAGGCCGGAATAATACTACGAGAGGGTTGGCTGATCGCTGACATCGGCTATAAGGCTCCAAGGGTCATTAGTTGTTCATTACCAGGCCTGCTTGAGCTGGTGAGTAGGCCGGAGAAGCAAGCCTATTGGCCGCGCGTTTGTTGTTTGTAGATGCACTTGAGAAGTGTGCCCGGTCGCTCGGCTTGAGCGCGGACGGTGGGTTGAAATAACCGGACTACAAAACCTGAATCTGCAAACACGCTTTCAATTTCGTGAATAATAGCCAATATAATCCCGTGTTTAAAATAACTGATTCTTACACGGGCTGCGGGGGCGCAGTACTCCGCGCCCCCACAGATGTCCTACTGGTTACGGTTTAACGGAACGGCGGGGCGTACAGCAGACCGCCATCCGTCCACAGCCCGTTGATGCCACGAGCAAGGCTGAAGGGCGCAACGCCCAGGTTACGGTCATATACTTCGCCGTAATTGCCGACCTGGCGAATGACGGTGACCATGAAGTCGTTGGCAATACCCAGGTACGAGCCAGCCTGTTCGCCGTTCTGGCCGAGCAGACGGTTGATGCCGGGGTCTTCGCTGCCAAGGAATTCGTCAATGTTCTGGCTGGTGATACCGAATTCTTCAGCCTGAATCATGCCGTACACCGTCCAGGCGATGATGTCTGCAAACTGCGGGTCAGACTGCGGGGAAAGCGGGCCGAGCGGTTCTTTACTCAGGGTCACGTCCAGAATGACGTAGGCACTGGGATCAGCCGATGTCGCATGGAGGGACAGAATACCGCTCTTGTCCGTTGTCCAGGCATCGCAACGACCCGCTACGAACGCTTCCCAGGTGCTGGGGGCGTCGGGGTAAGTCTGAACTTCGATATCCAGCCCGCGCTTGGTGATAGCGTCGGTCAGGTTCAGCTCGGTGGTCGTGCCGCTCTGGACGCAGATTGAACCCTGATCCAGGTCTTCCATCGTCTGAATGCCGCTGGCTATGGTGGTGCCGATACCCTGGCCGTCATAGAAGGTGGTGGGGCCAAAGGTCGCGCCCCAGGTGGTATCACGGCTGAGTGTCCAGGTTGTGTTACGGCTCATCATATCAATTTCACCACCCTGGATAGCGGCCTGACGTTCGCTACCATTCAACGGGCGGAAAGCAACGGCGGTTGCATCGCCCAGCACAGCGGCGGCAACTGCATGGCAGAAATCAACATCGAAACCCTGGAATTCGCCGGATTCATTCACGACACCGAAACCGGGCACGTTCGCATTCACGCCGCAGATCAGTTCACCACGATCCAGAATAGCCTGGGTGACGGGGCCAACCGTGACGGTATCCTGCGCCAGGGCAACGCTGGAAAGGCTCAGAACAGCCACCAGCACGACAAAAAGTACCAAAGAACGCTTCATAATTACTCCCTCGCACTAACTAGGAAATATGGAAGAACAGCACATCCCGTGCCGAATGGACTGATATGGCATTTGACAGCAAAACGTGCATTCAGGCAGTCTACCGTAATCTTGCGTTATTGTCAAAAAGTTTTCCAGGGACTTTTATGTTTTGCGGGGGAATATAGAAAACTGAAGTCTTTAGGACTTACGCACCCGGGTGCCAACCACGCTCTATCAGGACACTATGGGAAAATGCTCCAATCTGTGTAACGCCCAATCATTCATTATACCGCTTCTATGCGGGCGGTGTGTAAGAGATGTTCAAAACAGAGTTGTGACCGATAAGGGCAGCCTGCGGGTTCAGATCAGGCCCGCTGGTGGAGTCGCGGGTAGCGATGATGGCTGGTAGGGGAGGGGACTCAGCCCTCTCCCCTACGGGAAAACCGTGTCGTGAGCGGGCGAATCCCTAAGTGCTTCATCCGGCAAGTTTCTCAAGAACAGACGTAGGGGCGGCCCGGCGTGGCCGCCCAGGGAGCGCACACGGGCGCTCCCCTACCGGGAACCTCGAAGATTTACCAGACGAAGCCCTAAGCCGGGACAGCGTCGCTCTTGTAGAAGAAATGAGGCTTGCCGGAAAGCGGCCTGAGATCAGTAAACCAGGTAGCCGTTGGGTCGAAGTGTGCGAAGAACGGGCGGCCTACCCAGTTCGGGTTACGCCCTTGCAGGAACGAGAGGACAAACGCTTTCTCGCCGTTGATGTGTGCCGTCCCCTGGATGTGGATTTTTCCAGGCGTGGCGGACATGACCGGCCCACGGACGGTGCGCCCCAGGCCGGAAAGCCGTGTAAATGCCTGGCGGAAAATGTGCAGTGACTCCGCCAGCGATACTTCAAAGTACCGCTTTGGCCCGGTATCCCGACTCACAAACATATAGTAGGGAATCATCCCCATTGCTACCGCATTGTGCCAGATTCCGGCCCATGCAGCCGGATTATCGTTGATATGGCGCATGAGCGGCGCCTGTGTGCGAATCTCACAACCGGCATTCCGCAGGCGGCGTACACCCTCCTGGGCAACAGGCGTGGACATTTCCTTCGGATGACTGTAATGCGCCATAATCGCCACATGGCGGCCAGTGGCACTGATCTCTTCAAACAGGCGCAGCAGGTCGTCGGCATCGGCATCGCTCACAAACCGCTGCGGCCAGTAAGCGAGCGCCTTTGTCCCGATGCGAATTGTCTGGATATGTTCCAATTCAGGGATGAGGAGTGGCTCAATGTATTGGCGCAAAGCCCGCGTGTTCATAATCGCCGGGTCGCCCCCGGTGAACAGGACATCGGTCACTTCGGTATGGCGCTTCAGGTAACGGACCAGGTCATCTGATTCTTTGGCCGCGAATTTCAGGTCATCCATGTGGACAAACTGCGGCCAGCGGAAGCAGTATGAACAATAGGCATGGCAGGTTTGCCCCCGGCTGGGGAAGAACAGTACGGTTTCATCGTATTTGTGCTGTATCCCTGGGAGTGTTTCTCCGTCCAGCTTGGGAACGTTGTATTCGATCTGCCCGGCAGGGTGTGGGTTATGGTGCAGGCGGATTGCTGTAACTGCTTCCTGCAATTCCTTTCGGGTGGCCTCCGCCTCAATCAACCGGGATACCGTATTGAAATCGGCATCGTTTAACATCCCGCGCTGAGGGAAAGTCAGTTGGTAGATGGGGTCATGCGGGATGTTGCTCCAGTCAATGAGGTTGTCCACCACGTAACGGTTGGTACGGAACGGGAAGACAGCAGAAACGACCCGTATAACGTGTTGCGTGAACTTATCAAGTTCTTTGAATTGCGGCAGTGTCTGAATGTTGTTTCGCGTGAACGGTTGATAAGGTTGCGCGTTGTGCGTCATGGGATGCCTCCTTGAAATAGAAATGTAAATACCTCCATGTTGAGAGCATTGGCTCACTGTGAATCACGATAAAACCCTGGCTATTGTTTGCCAGCCAGCCGGTGACCGGGCGACATTTCTGCCATAAGAAATCCCGTTTTGTCCCAGCCCGGTTATGTAATTGAACTGTTCCCCGGTTTGGGCCGGGGTCTGGTTTAAGTAAGGTGCATCGGTTTACGATGACCTTAGATGCGCCGTGAATTGCTGTAACCCATTGAGCGCGATCAGCGCAGGGATGTGAGGACTAACTACAGCCACAAAAGGCAAAATACGATGGACAGCTTGATTTGGGTCAATTCACGGCACAAACACGCACTATCAAATAGTGCATTGTCATGAATTTCTCTTACTATATCACAGAATTCGGGTGTTTGGGTGCAAAATTCATGATTGGTATGCTGTTGGCCTTTTTCAACGGGCTGCGGTTTCCCCATGGTGACACGGTAAAACACGTTCAGAGCCACGTTATTCAGAGGGCCTGAAGGGTATTCAGGAAAGGCCAATATACCCCCGCAGAATCGCCCGGATTTCCCCTGTTAAGGATTGTTTCCAACTGTGTTCTGAATTTGACAATCCATTCATCTTGACTTAAACTTAGGGTAAGTTGGCATATCTATTCAGGATGTGTGACAAGTGTTCCCCAAAACGCCAACATTGCGATTTCTACGTTCCAACACGCGGTTTTGACTGCTCAAGAGCCGCGTGTTTTTTGTTTCTAAACCAGGTTAATTTAATGTTCAAGGAGTTGTTCCACATGGACTATGGCATGATTGGCAAGATCGAAAAGGCCAAGCGGTACGCTGAAGAACGTGATCGCATTACCTTCAACTCCCTGGAGGTGGAGTTCAAAGGAAATAACAACGTTTACAGTATCAGCCTTAATGGTAGTGGCTGGCAATGTTCTTGCCCCGGATTTCACTCACATTCTATCTGCCCGCATGTGATGGCGATGGAACGTCTGTTTAAACCCATGCTTAAGCGTGATCCTCTCCCGTATACCCCCGGTCAGAATGTCGTGAGCGACGTTGAGAAATCAAAACGCTACTCCGAAGAAACGGATCGTATCCGGTTTGCCGCCTTCGATGTAACCTTTCATGGCAGCAACAACGATCATCACACGAACTACAACACCCAGTCCATGCAATGTGACTGTGACTTTTTCCATACCCGTCACGTATGCAGCCACAGCATGGCAATGGAGCGTATCTTAATGAAGATGCTCCCCAAGCAGCCAGTTAGCGAGGAATAACACGCTGCTCACAGTCCAAATTCCAGTTTAACGGTCTGCTTACCCACAGCAGACTGTTTTTTTGCTGACACGGGCAAGGCAGCCTTTGTGGCCGATTGTGTAGTTTCCTTCATAATTTTCGCCTGATGCTCTATTGTCGGGTTGTGGATGACATTGGTACAATAGGACTTATGAAGCGGGTGTATGCATTTTTGTTGTGGACAAATCTATCTCTTTTGGATATGCTTCACCTAGCTCTCTAATGACAACATCTTGCTGATGATTTGCCGTACACGAGACAATCCTGTCAGTAATTGTGATTTGTTGTTGTCAGTATCCAGCATATAGTAGAGGCAACCGAGAGGCTGAACGGGTTATGACCACAGAAACACGTGAACAACGGTTGGAAGACACCCTCAAATTACTGCATCGCGCTGTGGAGGGTATTAACGCCACCGTGATCGTCAATGTTGATGGTCTGTTGGTGGCCTCTTTCCCGCCGGGCGATGAGGAGAACCCGCACCAGAACCCAACCAGCAGCCCACAGGTTGCCGCGATGTCTGCTACCCTGATCGGGTTGGCAGAGCGCACGCTGGGACGACTAGCCCAGGGTGGTCTGGAACGACTGCTGATGGAAGGGGAAGACGGTACGATGGTCGTGTATCCTGCCGGGCGGGCATCACTGGCCGTCCTGGTTGAGAAGAACGCCCGCCTTTCTCATGTGCTGTTCGCCACCAAAAAGGCGGCAGGGGATGTTGCCAATATCCTGGGATATTAGCGCTTGATGCGCCTGACCAGATGGCCGGTCTAAAACCAGGTACGCAATAAATAAGGGACGAACACAGGTTCATCCCTTTTTTGTTTGTGTGAGTTCCGGGGGCTGCTAGGACTTGCCAGCCTGGAAAAAGAGCTTGAGTACCATTTGCCCCAGGCGGATTTCATCACCATCGCGTACCTGGTAAGGTTGGTGCGCGTCTAATCGCTGCCCGTTCAGGAATGTGCCGTTGCTGCTGCCGAGATCGGAGACATCCAGGCGGTTATCGTGCAGTCGCAGCGCCGCGTGCCGCCGGCTGACGCCCATCCGATACCCGGCATAACCGGTCATATCCACATCGGGCTGGTTGCCGGATGACGGGTCACGTCGCCCAAAGATAATCTCCACTTTGGGATAGACGAGCATTGGGGTGAGGCCGCCTTCAATTTCAATCCGCAGCACCATATCATCGGTAAATGTGCCGCTCCCGGCGCTCTTGATTGCCTGGCTTTCTTTTGTGTCCAGCGGGCGCGCGGATTCTTCTTCCTGATCTTTAACCAGATCACGAGTGCCTAAAGTAGGCTGTTTGCCAGTGACCAGATTAGTCCCGCAGTTCTCACAGAATATAACCCCTGCCCGGTTGTTGTGGCCGCAGTTCGGGCAAGCCTGGGAAGCGGTGGGTTTCTTGGGCGCGTCCACAGGGGCACTTGCGGCGTCGCTGGCCGACGGGGTTTTAGGGGGAGGGGGTATGGGGGCTGTAGGGGCGGGGCTGGCGGGTACTGGTTCAGTGCCGCGCTTGACTGCGGCAATGACATCACCAGGGATTTTATTCGTGCCTGAGCCGCTGTTTTCTTTTTCTGGTTTTGGTGGCTGGGCGGGAACCGCCGGTTTACTGGCGAGAGTCTCATCCTCGTCTGCGCTGGTGGCTGCTGATTCCAGTTTGGCAGGCGGCACAGAACTCGCGGCTGGCTTGGCTTCCTCTGCCTTCTTATCGCCGCTCTGCTGCGACGAATCGGGTTGAGCCGATGGCGCAGGACTCGCGGCTGACTTGGCTTCTTCTGCCTTTTTGTCATCGCCCTGGGCAGGTGACGCCGGTGATTCGGCTGGTTTGGCCGCCGAGGTGACGCTGTCAGGCTGGCCGTGGGAAGCAGAAGACTCCGACGGTGTTGCTGCCTGCTGCTTTTGCTCATCGTTATTGGATTGTGAATTGGGTTGTTTTTCAGTCATAATGCATTGCGCCAGTCGAATTATTTCCTAAGTTAGGCAAAACTCACACTGTGAACCGGGGACTTCGGTAAATTATTTTAGTAGTCTGCCCCCAACCGTACCACAACAGTGCCAGTATCATTTATTATTGTACTTGTATAGAGACCATCACTGCAAGTATTGTACCCTTTCTATGCGATGAGTGCGAATGGTATTCAGGTAGGAAACACGCAGTTGGGTAAAACGCGAATTCTCTGGCTGCTGGTCAGCGTGTTGCTGCTGGCTGTGGCTGTCCGTACACACGCTATTCAGTCGCAAAGCATCTGGTTTGATGAAGGCTGGTCGGCCTATGCTGCCATACAGCCCACGCTGGCGGATGCGGTTGCCGCTGACTCGACCAATCCCCCCCTCTATTATGTGCTGTTGAACCTGTTTGTCAAAGGCGCGGGCGACAGCGAACTGGCGCTGCGTTGGTTTTCGCTGCTGCTGGGCGTGCTGGCGATACCGCTGATATACCAACTCGGATGCCGTCTGTTTCATGCCAGCGCCGGGCTGGTCGCTGCATTCCTGGTCACACTGTCGCCGCTGCTGTGGTGGGCAGCGCAGGAAGCCCGTATGTATACACTGCTGGCGGTTCTGGTGCTGGTCGCTGCGCTGGCGTGGCACGATTTGCTGCGGGACGAGGGGCGGGGTATCAGGCCATCCGGGGCATGGTGGCTGTTGTGGGGTAGTGAGCTGGCAGTGCTGTATGCCCATAATACCGGTCCCGTCATTGTCCTGTGGCTGAATGCCGTCACACTGCTGGCCTGGCTGACTGGCCGCACGCTTCGCCGCCCGAACTGGCGTCTATGGATAGTTGGGCAGATCGCGGTCGCTGCCCTGTGGTCGCCCTGGTTTATCACCCGCTTCACCCTGCTGCAATCGGCAAACAGCGCGTTGTTCACACCGCCGCAGTGGAGCGCTTCGCTGTTCGGGCAGCTATGGCAGGCATTGTGGGCTGGCCCCTGGGCGATGGTTGGCGCAGAATCGGCTTTGCCCTGGCTGGCCCTGGCGGCGCTGGTGGTGGGGCTGGTATTGATCCCCTGGCGGAAGACAGCGGGACGCTGGCTGGTCGCCCATACGGTGATTCTGACACTGGCGCTGCTCATTGGCCTGACCATCCTCGGCAACCATGTGCATGGTCGTTACCTGGTCATGATCGCGCCGCTGCCGTTGCTGGCGCTGGCTGCGGGTATCGCCCGGATTCCGAACCGCTACGGACAGGCAGGGCTGCTGGTGGGGTTTGCCGGGATATTCTTTTTCAGCACGAATGTGGCGCAGAATCCGGCTTACGGCCATGATGATGCCCGCACGATGACCCAGCACTATGCTGATACCCTGACCGCTGGCGATACAGTCCTGGCCTGGTCGTATGCGGATCGTTACGAACTGGCCTACTACTGGGAACGGTTGGGCGTCACAGCGAAACGGGTCATCCTGGCGGAAGGGGCGGACCTGGACGGGGTGCTGCCGCTGCTGCCGTCATCAGGTGATGTGGCGTTGAATATCTGGTATACGCAGCGGGCTGACTACCGGGGGATGATGCGCTGTATTCTGGGCAATGGCACGGTTTCCTCTCCGGAATCCTTTGCCGTTTATGGCATGAGCACGGATGTTTACCGTTCACCCAGGTTGAATCTACCGGAATTACGCCCTGTGCAACTGCCTTTCACGGTAGCCGAGGTGAGGGAAGCCGGCACGTTTCCGCTTGAATCTGCTGCCAACCAAGCGGTCTGTATGCCGCTGACAATCACATTGACACAGCCGACAGCGGGTGAACTCAAAGCCGCAGTCACCCTACGTAACAGCCTGGGTTGGGAAGTCGCGCATACCGACGCGGTGTTCGCCACCGCCAACCAGCGCACTGCTGCGGGTGTAAGCCCTGGTGAACGGTTGTCCGCGTACCCGCTGCTGCGTCTTCCATTCGGTGCGCCGCCAGGGGATTACACCGTCTGGCTGCGACTGTACGACACTGAGGCGATGCCTTCTGGCTTTGATGCGCTAACAGAGGACGGCACACCCGCCGGGAAAGACGTGTTGGTCGGGGTGTGGGCGGTGGCCCCGGGCGCAGCGTGGGCGCAGACCGGGCGCACGACTGATCTGCCGGTACAGGTGGCGATTCCAGCAGGTGAGTCATTGGTTCTGGCCGGGCTGGAACGGGCGCCGGACGACCCGCAGCCCGTGCATAACGGGGATACGGTTCGGCTGCGACTGCTGTGGGAAGGGGCGGGCGCACTCCCCGCACTTACACTTTCTGGTGACGGTTGGCAGCGTGACATCGCGTCGGTTGTGACCGGCGTGCATGACGTGGTGACTCTCGATTGGCGTGAGGTGCTGATTCCCGCCGATGCTACAGCCGGGGACGCCGAACTGCGCCTGCCGGACGGGACTGTAATTGCCCGCTACATGGTCACTGTCCTGCCGGTTGTATACGAACCCCCGGCGGTTGCTGAGCCGGTGGACGCGATTCTGCCGGGTGTGGGCGTACTGGTCGGGTTCACGGCTGAAATTGACTCGGTTGACCTGACTCAGCCTTTCCCGGTGGCACTCGTCTGGCAGGCGGTGGAGACGCCGCCGCTTGGTTACACCGTGTTTGTGCAGCTTGTGGATGAGAGTGGCCGGGTCATCGCGCAAAGTGATGCCGTTCCGGCTGAGGCGACACGCCCGACGACAGGCTGGCGCCCCGGTGAGTATATCGAGGACAACCACTTGTTGAAATTCAATGAGAACGCCGCGCCCGGCAGTGCCACGCTTATTGCCGGACTGTATGACCCGGTTACCGGCCAGCGTGTGCGGCTGGCGGATGGTACGGATGCTGCTGTGCTGATGCGTGGGGTGGTTGTGCGTTGAATTTGAGGTGTTTGGCGCTTTTGTGTTTATAATGGGGTTGGAGCGTCCGAAAACTGGTCGTGGACGGACGCCCCTGTTTTGTGTGCGCTGCGTGCGGACTAACCTTCTGACATCATCATCGAGTCACTATACACGAGGGCGGTGTAGAACAGGTTGAGTTCCGCCCGCAGTGCCGTACATTCCGGCGCTTCGTCGGTAATCGGCGTCGTGACAAGGGTGGTCATGCCTTCCATCATGGAGTCACTGCCCATCATCTCCATCATGCCATCCATCCCCATGCCCATGTATTCGCTGACAGATGCCAACTGTTCTTCGGTCAGTATCATGCTGCCCGGCATCATGCTCATCATGGTGTCGAAGAATTCAGCATACTGCCCTTTGTCGTAGGCGGCCAGGTCGAGTCCCATCATGTCGCCACCTTCGGCCATCATCATAGAGTCCATGACCTGCCCGAAGCCAAAGTAATATTCCGCGATATACAGGTTGAGAATCAGGTCGGAATCGCAGACTACGGTTCCCATCATCATGTCATCATCCTGCGCGGAGACGGTGAATACCACCACGCTCAGCATCGCCGCGACGACGGCGACCAGCCCGAAACGAACCATAAAGTGACGCATCGTAAAACTACCTCCTGAACAATAGTGAACGAATATCCCGCTGTCTTTGGCGGAACGTCCTTACCCTAATGCCAAAATCTAACGAAATACTTACGCTTGTGGGAGCTGGAAGATTCATTTGGGATAAGAGGTTGTACCTTTGTACAGTTCCTGAACTGGCCTTCCGTTGTGTGATGTGAACCGGCATTTTCCCATATAATGCTATATATCGGGTTTTTCGATTATAATCAGTGTGTTTCTCCGATCACGTACTTTTTCCCATGTGTTTTCAATCCAAATCAACAGGTTTAATGGGGGTGTGTTATGGAAAGACCACCGGCACTTGAACCGGCACTCGTGTCCGAGTTTGTGAGAGTGGCGCATGGCGACCTTGATGCCGTGACCGCTCTGCTGAACCGTGAACCCGGCTTACTGAATGCGGCCTGGGACTGGGGCGGCGGGGACTGGGAAACCGGCCTGGGCGCGGCAGCCCATACCGGCAGCCGCAGTATCGCCCTGCATCTGCTGGGCGCGGGGGCACGAATTGACCTGTTCACGGCGGCCATGCTCGGCCATTTGGAAACAGTCAAAGCCATCCTGACGGCGACTCCAGCGGCGCGACACAGTACCGGGGCGCATGGAATTCCGTTGATTGTCCATGCACGGGCGGGAGGTGACATCGCCGCGCCGGTTGTGGTCTACCTGGAATCGCTGGACGTTGATGACGGCGCAGGCTGATAACTTTATTCGCAAAAAGGAGACAGACAATGCGGTATAAATTACTGGGCAGCAGCGGACTGCGGGTTTCGGAACTGTGTTTGGGGACGATGACCTTTGGCGAAACCTGGGGCTGGGGTGCATCTAAAGAGACCAGCCGCCAGCAGTTTGACCGGTTCGCAGAGGCCGGTGGCAACTTCATTGATACATCCGTCAACTATACCGACGGGACGAGCGAGGAATTCCTGGGCGAGTTCCTGGACGGCCAGCGCGATCAGTTTGTGGTCGCCACCAAGTACAGCCTGACCACCCGCGACTCCACCGACCCCAATTACGGCGGGAACAGCCGTAAGAACATGCGCCAGTCGGTAGAACGCAGCCTGAAGCGCCTGGGGACAGATTACCTGGACATCCTCTACCTGCATATGTGGGACTACCTGACGCCGGTTGAGGAAGTCATGCGTGGGTTGGATGATCTGGTGCGACAGGGAAAAGTGAACTATATTGCGATTTCCGACTCGCCATCCTATATCGTCGCGGAGGCCAACGCACGGGCAGAACTGCGCGGTTGGTCACGCTTCATTGGCCTGCAAATCCCGTATTCGCTGTTGGATCGTCATGTGGAACGGTCACTCCTGCCGATGGCGAAACACTGGGATATGGCGGTGATGCCCTGGGGATTGCTGGAAGCGGGTATCCTGACTGGCAAATTCCTGCAAGAAGGTAACGAAGCGACCCGTATTGATCGGGAAAAACTGAAGTTAAGCGAAAAATCACTAGCTGTTGTCAAAACCGTTGTGGCTATCGGGGAGGAAGTTGGGCGTCCGGCATCCCAGGTGGCGGTGAACTGGGTGCGCCAGCAACAGAATAAGGCACAGATTATCCCGATTCTGGGCGCACGGACAGAGGCACAGCTTCAGGATAACCTGGCCTGCCTGGAATGGGAACTGAGCGCCGAACAGTTGCAGCGTTTGGACGAGGTGAGTGCGATTGAAATGGGCTTCCCGCACGGTTTCCTGGATAAAAACCCGTATATTTACGGCGCGACATTTGACAAATTGGACATCCATCGCTCAAATAATCACTACTATCGGAAACCCTAACCGGAAGCGAAACGATGTCACCCACACCTGAACTGATTGCGAATTATGCCTGTCATACGGGCGAAAATCCCCTGTGGAATCCACTGGATAAACGGGTTTACTGGCTGGATATTCCGGCGGGGACGATTTTTCGGTATAACCCCGCTACTGGCGCTCACGAGGTTTTCTATCGGGGCGATGTCATGGGCGGGTTCACGCTGCAAACCGATGGGTCACTGCTCTTGTTCGGTGTGGGTGGCGCGGTACGCCGCCTGCACCAGGGGAAAGTGACGACGCTGATTGAGTCGCTACCCGGAGAAGCGGGGAATCGCTTCAATGACGTAATGGCTGACCCCGCCGGGCGTGTCCTGTGCGGGACGATGCCGTTTGACACCGATACAGGCATCCCATCCGGCAGCCTGTATTTGCTGGATCACGATGGCGCAATCCGCAAGCTGCGTGACAATATCCGGCTATCGAACGGCATGGGCTTTAGTCCTGATCTCAAGACGTTTTACCACACCGACAGCCTGGCTCGTACCATCACGCAGTTTGAGTATGATGCGGCGAGGGGTGATATTGCCAACCCGCAGCTTTTTGCCCAACGCGCACCAGGGCAGGGTGTCCCTGACGGCCTGACGGTGGATGCAGATGGGTTTGTCTGGTCAGCCGTGTGGGATGGCGCGCGGCTGGTGCGCTACGACCCGGAAGGCCGCATTGAACGTGAGATTCACTTCCCGGTCAAAAAGGTTTCCAGTCTGACGTTTGGTGGCGATGACTACCGTGATATCTATGTGACGACTGCTGGCGGTGAAAACCCAGGGGAAAATGGCGAACTAGCAGGCGCGTTGTTTCGGCTGCGTCTGGGCATTCAGGGCAAGCCGGACTTTCTTTCAGCGTGTCGTGTCTGAAGCAGGCGGGTGAAATCCTTTTTCTTGCCACTTGCGGCCTCTGTTATAATGAATAAACTGTGATTGTTCTGACCGTTGGTGAGCTTGATGACTGAGAATCCTACGCCTGAAACGCCCGAAGACGACCTGGCGCTGATTGCCCAGATAAAGGCCGCCCGCCGCGCGGAGCCTGAGCTTGCTGTGACGGAGTCAACGCCGCTGCCGCCGCCCTGGCTGCTCCAGCAATTTTATCAGAATGAGATTGATCTTGGCGCGGAACTGGCTACGCGCTTCCCGGATAGTCTGCTGCTCTCGGTGGGGCGTTTTCGCAGCGTGGGAGCGAAAACGCAGATTGGCGTTGCCAAACTCGCCACGCCGGATAACATGGCGACCCTGCTGATCGAGACGGATGCCACCACACACGCGGTACAGTTCACTTTTGCTTATAGCTCGGTGTATGCGCTGCGGTTTCGTATGGATACGTTAAGCGACCTGGATCGGGCGCGGTGGTTGGACCTCATGCGCCGCCCACAAGGCGGGCTGGCCTTTTTGTGGAGCCAATCCCGCTGGGCAGATGACTATATTATCTGTGCTGTACGCAATGGTTTCGCTCATCTGTATGCGTTTTCCCGCTTCGGCTACGAGGCGGCGATCCGCCTCGCTCCGGATGTCACCAAAAATCTGTTGGATTGGCTGGAAGCCTACTGGAAGCCCGTCCAGCCTAAGAAATCCAGCAGCGAGAAGCCGCCCCAGTTGGATTGGTAATCAATCGGGTGCGCTTCAGTCGCCCAGCGCCGCCCGCGCGTCCGGGGTGTTGATGCGGCGCAGCGCTTCGGCAGAAAACCGCTTCACGGCCTGGTCGCTGTCTTTGAGCGCCACCGTAAGCGCGGATACCGCCCGGTCATTGCCGATTTTCCCCAGGGCCTTCGCCGCCGCCCGGCGCACTGCCTTGTTGTCATCAAACAACGCCTTAATCAGCCCAGGTACAGCGGGGTTGCCGATCTGGATGAGCGCCCCGGTGACGGACACCCGCAGCCACATATCATCTGCCCGCAGCGCTTTGAGCAGCGTTGGTACGGCAGACTCGGCTTCATCGCCAATTTTGGAGAGCGCCTGCGCCGCCAGGTAGCGCGTGCCGGGGTCGGCCTCACGCAGCAGTCTGGTCAAATGGGGAACGGCGGGCGCATACTGGACTTCGCCTACGAAGGCGATGGCCGCAGTGCGTTCTTCTTCTGTGCCATCGGTGAGGTGGAGTAAAGCCTGTTCTAACCGGTCAAAATCGCTCATCGCTAACCCTGCTACTATGACGGTGGTGGTATTCTGGCGAAACACGCACCAGTGAACTATACACTGAACTGCCTTCACTGTTAATACAGGTTTTGCTGAATATTGCATGAGTTTGCGGCTTTACTTTTGAAAAAGTGTGATATACTGCTCTCGATAACACGGAACAAATACCACGCACCGCGCATCCCGCGCTTTTCCGATTGAACAATTTTGCGATAGCCTTGCGTGTGTCGGCTATCGTTCCCATAGAACGAAAGAACAACAATGCAATTTGAAGAACTTCAGCTCATTGAGCCGCTGCTGCGTGCTGTCCAGGCTGCGGGGTACACCCAGCCCACGCCGATTCAGGCTCAAGCGATCCCACTTGTTATGGATCAACGTGACATCCTCGGCTGCGCCCAGACTGGCACCGGCAAGACTGCCGCATTCGCCCTGCCCATTATCCAGCGGCTAGCCGCGACCAAACCGGCAGGGGGGCGTTATCTGCGGGCGCTGGTACTGGCCCCCACCCGCGAACTGGCGTCTCAGATCGGTGAGAGCTTTGATGTATACGGGCGGTTTACACCTGTCCGCCAGATCACGATTTTCGGCGGTGTCAACCAGAAGCCGCAGGTTTCTCGCTTACAGCGCGGCGCGGATGTGCTGATCGCTACGCCGGGTCGCCTGCTCGACCTGATGGGGCAGGGATACGTCCGCCTGGATCGGTTAGAGTTCCTGGTGCTGGACGAGGCTGACCGGATGCTCGACATGGGTTTCATCCATGATGTACGCCGGATTATCGCCAAAGTCCCCCGGCAGCGGCAAACCCTGCTGTTTTCCGCAACCATGCCGCCTGATATTCAGGCGCTGGCTGACGATATTCTGACGAACCCGGCGCATGTGGCCGTGACGCCGGTTGCCTCCACCGTGGAGACCATCCAGCAGGCGGTGTACTTTGTCGAAAAGCCGCACAAGCCGGCGCTGCTGCAACACCTTCTGGACGACAATGCGATGCAGCGGGTCCTGGTTTTCACCCGTACCAAACACGGCGCTAACAAGGTCGTGACCCAGTTGGGACGCGCATCGGTGAACGCCGAGGCCATTCACGGCAATAAGTCTCAGTCGGCACGGGAACGGGCGCTGGCCGGGTTCAAGGCGGGCAAGATTCGTGTGCTGGTCGCTACCGATATCGCCTCGCGTGGGATTGATGTGGATAACATCACCCATGTCGTCAACTATGACCTGCCGAATGAACCGGAAAGCTACGTGCATCGCATTGGCCGCACCGGACGGGCGGGGGCATCCGGCATGGCGTACTCGTTCTGTGATACGACAGAGCGCCCGTACCTGCGCGATATTGAGCGGCTGATCCAGCAGCATATCCCCAAAGAAGCGGGACACCCGTATGAATCGCAGTCCGGCAGACCGGCGATCACCGACCTGACGCCGCGTAACGGGAACAGCCGCCCGTCCCGTCCTGGGAATTCTTCCGGCAACGGGCGCAAGAGCCAGGGACAGCCTGGGGGGAATAGCCGGGGGAATGGCGGCGGCAAGCCGCGTTCGCAGCGCCGCCGCAGCAATAACAACCGGGGCGGCTATCGTGGGAACAATGCTTCCCACGATAACAGCGGGTAACACCGTTTGCACTCAATAGAAACATGCAGCGCTGGGGATGTCCTCGGCGCTGTTTTTGTTGTCGGCTGTGAGCACAGTTCTAATCTGGGAATACTTCTCGCACGGCCAGCGTGAAACCGGGCAGGATGTCGCCACCGGTCAGGGTTGAATCGGTGTCGAAAGGCGTGCTAATCATCCGCCCGTCCGCGTCGAGTTGCATCACGTAGACCATCTGCTCACCGGGATAAACTGCCCATACCTGGCGCGTCCCGGCGCGGAGATACTCATTCGTCTTTTTGAAGATATCCTCATCCGGTGAGACGACTTCCACCGCCAGGTCGGGCGCACTATCGAAGTGCTTCGGTAGTTGTGGGGCGCGGGCTTTGGCGATAAATCCCACGTCTGGCTGCCGGACGCGATTATCCGCCAGCTTGAATCCACCATCGGCTCCGGTCACATAGCCCAGGTCATTAGGGATGACAAAGGCGTTCAGAAAATAGCCAATTCGCATAGCAACCACCGTATTGACCGGACTGGATGCGCCCATGTCTATAATCACTCCATCTTCCAGTTCGAGTCGCTTGTCCTCATGCTCCGGAAGGCTGGCAAATGCCCAGAATTCCTCGGCAGTATAGTGTTTCTGTCGTTCTAAGACCATCAGGTTACTCCACAACGCCTACTGCCATTATACGCGCTATGTGAAATGAGAATACGATACTTTTCGGGCTGTTGGCTACTGGCCTCTGGCTTTTTAGCACTTTAGCTGGTTAGGTTCTCTGGCTAACGAGCTAATTAGCTATCAGGCTATCTTTTCCTGATAGCTGACAACGGAGGACTCGCCATCCTTTGCCGGAGAGACTTTATCCCAACCCACATCACATAGGCGTATCATACATGATTTACGTCTTAATCACCCAGTCGCCTTCTGGCATTTTCTCCCCGGCGCGGATATGCACCTTCAGGCGGTTTTCCGCCGGAGTAATCGGGCATGACCAGTCGGGGCTGTAGGCGCAGTAGGGGTTATACGCCCGGTTGAAGTCCACATGGAAGCGGTTATCGCCTAAGTTTTCCGGTTCCAGGTAGCGCCCTGCTCCGTAGGTTTCCGTGCCTGCCCCGGCATCCACAAACGGCAGGAAGAAGCCGTAATCCGCCTCGAAAATCGTCAGTTTGGCTTCTTCACCATCTACTTTGAAGGTGAATGTCCCGTAGCGGCGGTGCTGGCGGGTGTCGCCGGTGGTGGTCTGGATAGCGACGATCTGTTCATCGGTAGAGGGTTCGACGGTGATGGTCAGGTCAAGCGCCGGGTTCGGGTCGTAGTAGCGCAGTCCAGTGAACGCCGCCTTCTGCTCCGGCGTGAGCGGGGACTGCGGGTGCTGTTTGAAGAACATATCATTCTGGCGGCGCTGCGCCAGGAGTTGTTCAGGTGTCATGGAGCTTCCCCTCATTGTTCTCATATATTTCCATCATTCGACGCCCCGCCCGGCACGGGTCTTACGCTGATTCTTCGGGATACGGCACATCCACTACATCTGCGTCAATCGCGGCTTGCAGGGCGGCCAGTTCCGCTTTGACCGTATGCACGACATCCTCCACCGGGACAATCGTGATGTCTTTGCTGTCGCGCCGCTTGAGTTCCACACCACCTTTATCCAACGCCCGTTTGCCCACCGTCAACCGCAGCGGGATACCAATCAGGTCGGCATCGTTGAATTTCACGCCAGGGCGCTCGTTGCGGTCATCGTACAGTACCTCGATTCCGGCGGCTTGCATATCGGCGTAAAGCTGTTCCGCTGTCGCTTCGACCTCGGTTTCGCCATCGCCGCGCACCAGGACGATATAGACGTGATAGGGCGCGACACTCACCGGCCAGATCAACCCGTGATCGTCGTTATGCGCCTCGGCGACGCAGGCCATCAGGCGGCCAATGCCGATACCGTATGACCCCATGATAATCGGTTTCTCTTCGCCGTTGGCGTCCAGGTAGGTCGCCCGCATACTGTCGCTGTAGCGCGTGCCGAGCTTGAAGATGTTGCCCACTTCCACGCCGCGCACGGTACTGAGTGGCTGGCCGCAGTCAGGACAGGCGTCGCCTTCGCGGGCGGCGGTGATGTCCGTCACGATGTCCGCTTTGTAGTCGCGCCCGTAGTTGACATTGAGCAGGTGATACCCGGCTTCGTTCGCGCCAGCGACCAGATTGGGCGACTCTGGAATCAGGTCATCCACTACCACCAGCGCGTTTTTCACGCCCACCGCCGACCCATAACCGGGGACAGCGCCTACCGCCCGGATTTCGTCTTCCGTCGCCGGGCGCAGCGTCTTCGCCTTGACCGCGTTGGCGAGTTTCATGTCGTTGACTTCCATGTCGCCGCGCAGGATTGCCAGCACGAACTGCTCACCCTCTGCTCGTGTCGCCATGACAAAATAGGCTTTGGCCGTTTTGGCTTCGGGGATGTTGAGGAAGGCCGCCAGCGACGCAATGGTGGTCGTCCCCGGCGTTTCGACCTTTTCCAGCGGCAGCGGCGCGTCCTGCTCCGGCGCGGGCTTGCGGAAACGGGCGACTTCCCGGTTGGCGGCATAACCACAGTTATCGCACACCAGCAGCGTATCCTCGCCGATGGGCGTCAGGTACATGAACTCGTGCGCCATCCGCCCGCCCATCATGCCGGTATCTGACTTCACAGCGATGGTTGGCAGCCCGCACCGGCTGTAAATGCGGAAGTAGGCCGTATAGTGGGCGCGGTACTGTTTATCCAGCCCATCCCAGCCGGTATCCAGGCTGTAGCTGTCCTTCATCGTGAACTCGCGCACGCGGATCAATCCGGCGCGGGGGCGGGGTTCGTCGCGCCACTTTGTCTGTATCTGGTAGACCAGGAGTGGCATCTGCCGGTACGAGCGGATCTCCTTTCGCGCCAGATCGGTCACGACTTCCTCATGCGTCATCGCCAGCGCCATATCCCGCCCGGCGCGATCCTGAAAACGTCCCATCTCCGGGCCGATCTGCCCCCAGCGCCCGGTTTCCTGCCAGATGTCCGCCGGATGAATGACCGGCATGGTGATCTCCTGGCCGCCGATGGCATCCATCTCCTGGCGAACAACCGCCTCAATTTTGTGCATGACGCGGCGTGCCAGTGGCAGATAGCTGAAAATCCCGGCGGCTAACGGACGGATATATCCGGCGCGTACCAGCAGTTTATGGCTGGCAATATCGGTATCGCCGGGCGCGTCACGGAGCGTCTGGCTGAAGAGCTGACTCATTCGCATGGTGCATGACTCCTGAATGTGGGTGATGGGTATGACAACTGACCCGACAGCTTCGTGCCGATCAGTGCTTGTGATAATTAACGGGTAAGGATAACCACGAATCCGATGATTCGTAAAGGGGAATCAGAATGTGGTCGGTGGCATCGTCAATGGCAGCCGAACGGTAAACGTTGTACCCTTGCCAATTTCACTCTGGCATTCGATAGTGCCGTCGTGTGCTTCCACACAATCCTTGGTTATTGCCAGTCCCAGCCCGGCGCCTTTCTTTTCGCTGGAATTTTTGGCCCGGTAGAAAGCGTCGAAGAGGTGAGGGAGCGCCTCGGTCGGAATACCGATTCCCTGGTCACGTATTTGTAACACGATCTGATTGGCCTCGCAGTAGAGCATTTGGTGAATCGTGCTGCCCTTGGGGGAATACTTGATGGCATTAGAAAGCAGATTAGAAATGACCGGTTGCAGGAGGATGGGGTCACACTGGACCAGCGGGGGAACATCTTTGGTATGAAAGACCATTCTGTGGTGTCTGCCTTCCAGCAGTTGGGTTTGTCTGTAATTCTTCCGGCACATTGCCACGATGTCCACCAGAATAGGGTTGTACTGCAATTTCCCAGCCCAGTTTTTGCTCAGTGCCAGCATGTTTTCCAGGGCTTGGGTCAACTCCAGAATCTCATTCTGGATGGACTGGATGCGTTCACGCTGCTTTTCTGCCGGAATCCGGTCCATATAGCGTTCCAGCATTTCGATAGAAAGCTGAATGCGGGTTAATGGGGTACGAAACTCATGAGAGACAAAAGATAGCAACCGCTGCTTAAAATCAACCTGTTCCTGTTTTTTCTCCAGTTCCAGGCGCAGATTTTCCGTTCGCTGCATTTCGTCTTCCAACTGCTTGCGCTGCGTAATATCGGTCACAAACGCCAGTACCAGCACCCCTCCAGCGTCACGGATATAACTCAGGCTGACTTCAACAGGAATCAATTTTCCGTCGCGGTGCTGTCCCACCAATTCCATACCGGCGCCCATCGAGCGGGAATACGGCGATTCAACGTAGCCCCTGCGCTGGCGAATATGGGTACTGCGGATATTTTCTGGCAGCAGGATTTCAATCTCTTTCCCGATCAATTCCTGACGATCATAACCAAACATCTGCTCTACGCGGCGATTAATCAGCAAAATTGCGCCGGTTTCATTCGTAATCAGAATGCCTTCCGATGCGGTTTCCAGAATAGTGCGGAAATGATACTCATCCAGCGGATAATAAAGGTCATTGTTGTCAGAAGTCATGATATCCGTACCATATAGTATCGTGTAGATGAATCAAAATAAGAGGCGTCTCACAAGAGCATTGTACAATAGGTTTTGCTAATGTCGTAAATAACATTTACCTAACCTGTCTTGCACGTATCTTCCCATAAACAGGCGGAAACTGGTAAATGTTATCGGAGATGCGATCTCTGTCAGTGTGGGTAGATAGAGACGCGCTTATTCCCAGCTACGGTTGTGGTTGGCGCGGAGTTTGTCCATTACTGCCTGGCTGAGGTCAATGTCGTTCAGGCTGGCGATCTGCAAGAGGTAGAGCAGCACGTCGGCCAGTTCCCCGGCTAGCTGCTCCGGGTCGGCCTGCTCGCCCCACTGGTAGAGTTCCAGCACCTCGCTGGCCTCAATCACCAGCGAAACCGCCAGATTCTTCGGGGTTTGCGGGTGCGGTGAGTCCGGTCTGTACCAGCCTTTGCCCGCGACAAAGGCGTGCATGGCGTCTTCAAGCGTTTTGATGTCCATAGGGGTAGTTGTCGTTAGGTTCTGTTCTCAGTTTTTAGTCTCAGGTGTCAGCCATCAAGCCCTCAGACCTCAGCACTTAGTATGCATTCCGGTCGCGGCGCAGCACCGTCTGAATGATCGTGCGGAGGATGATCTTCAAATCCAACCACAGCGACCAGTTTTCAACATACCACAGATCGTAAGATGTGCGCTGCGAGATGGATGTGTCGCCGCGCAAGCCGTTCACCTGCGCCCATCCGGTCATCCCGGCTTTCTCGCGGTGGCGTTCCATGTAACGCGGGATGCGCTCACGGAACTTGAGGACATACACCGGGCGCTCCGGGCGCGGCCCCACCAGACTCATTTCGCCCACCAGGACGTTAATCAACTGCGGGATTTCATCCCAGTTGGTGCGGCGCATCACGCCGCCCAGGCGGGTTACACGCGGGTCGTTCTCGACCGTCCAACCAGGACCGTGCGCTTCAGCATCCTGGCGCATCGTGCGGAATTTAATCATCTCAAACGGGCGGCCATCCAGCCCCATGCGGAGCTGGGTGTAAAATGCCGGGCCTTTGGATTCCAGACGGATGATAATCGCCGTCAACAATAAGAAGGGGGAGAGGAAAATCAAACCGAAAAACGATCCGAAAATATCCAGGCTGCGTTTAAGACTCAGCCGCCAGCCGCGCAGGGCGATGTCGCGCACTGTAATCAGTGGCGTGCCGCCCAGGTCATCCACGTTCAGATCACCTGCCATGTACGAGAACATATCCGGGTAAATTTTGATGTCCACCCGTCCGCGCTGGCAGAGCGTAATGAGGTCAACCATTTCAGCGCGTTGGGCATCGGGCAGCGCGATGATGACCTGCTCGACATTGTGCGTGTCAATGAGTACCGGCAGGTCTTCATACGTGCCGATAATAGGATACCCCATCACATTACCACGTGTCTTGATCTTGCTGCTGACGACCACCCCGACGATGTTATAACCGAGTTCGGGACGCCCTTTGATTTTGCCGGTGATCTCGCGGGCGATCTTACCGGTGCCCACCAGTAAAAGGTTATCCTGCTCGAGGCCGCGCCGTCGCAGCCGCAGCCGCAGCCCCTGGTAGAGTTCGCGCCCGGTTCCCACCAGTACCGTGCTGAATACCCATACATAAAAGAACATACTGCGGGGGTAGTCTACGTGTAGATCCGTCCCTTTGAACAGCAGTTCTTGCAGCCCCCAGGCCATCAGTGATGCGACGGTAATCGTGCCAACAATTTTGCGGATGTGATCCAGCCGGGTAATCGCACGGGGCAGGTGGTACAGCCGGGTGAAATACAACAGGGCAATCACCAGGGCGATGTGCAGCGCCATTGTCGGCAGATAGCGTTCAAAGATGGGGAGCTTATCGGGAATGGAGAAAAAAGGCAGCACTAACCGGCCCGCGTATCCCGCCAGGAACGCAATCACCAGCATCACCAGGTCAAGCGCAATCAAACCAAGATGCAGCATCTGCCGCAGCCGGTTGGGGTTTGGCGATGACGGAATCGCTAAAACGGGCGTCGGATCTCCGGCCATATCTCCGGCCCACCCTTCACCAGCAGCCCGGTCATCACCAGGGTATGCAGCCAGAGAGGCGTTGTTTTCCGGTAATGCTTGCGGTAGAAGATCAGCATCGCCCGCTGGAACTCGAACAGCGCCTTCTTGCTCTGGCGACTGGCCGCCCGCTTGACGTGCTTCACGACGACTTGTGGGTGGTAATACACTGTCCACCCTGCCGCCTTTATCCGGTAAGCCCAATCTAAATCCTCTCCATACATGAAAAAAGTTTCATCCAATAAGCCGGCATCGGCAATCGCTTCGCGCCGTACCTGCATATACGCCCCGACAACCGAGTCGACCTCAATTTCCTGGTCGGGGTCAGCAAAAGTCATATTATAGCGCCCAAATCGGGGATGCGTAGGAAATAATTTTGACAGACCGGAGAACCGGTAGAGTGATACGACGGGTGTCGGGAAACTACGGCGGCAAGCAAGATCAAGGTTGCCATCCGGTAGGACCAGTTTGGGGCCAGCGATTCCGATTTCAGGGCGCGAGTCCATGAACCGCACCATATCAGCCAGTGCGGTAGTTGGCACTTCGGTATCCGGGTTGAGCAGCAGGGCATAACGCGGTGCGTCGGCATCTACATCTCCCACCCCGCGAAAACCCAGCGCGCGCAATCCCAGGTTGTTGCCGTAGGGGTAGCCGCCGTTGGTTTCACTGGCGATTAACTCGACAGCCGGGAAATTCTGGCGCACCATGTCCGCGCTGCCGTCACTGGAAGCGTTATCTACCACGACAACATGATAGGTGAAATCGCCCTCGCTCGCCATCACGGTTTGCAGGCAGCGCTGCAAATAATCGCGGGTGTTCCAGTTGACGATAATGATGCCGAGATCGTGCATATTCCCTCCGAACCGTGCGCCCATTTTACCACATCGCATTCAGAGTCAACAGGCGGCAGGCGACTCGCATCCGGCTACAGCGTCGGGGGAAACGTCAGGTAACCGTACTAAGGTGTATTGAGTCCAGGGTAACAGAGCGGAGGTGCCCACCCGTGGAAATCCAATGGTGTCGGGCCAAAAGCCAGCATATGAGCATCAATCCTGAGGGAAGAAACCATTGCATCAATTGCTTCCATAGGCGGCTCAATTTGGTTTGGTGGGAGTTCATTGAGCAAAGCGACGATGTCTGTATAGTAGCTGTCAATGGCATCCCAATCAGGCCCGGATTCGCCAAAAATGAAGTGGTCAGGATTGTCCGATAAGCTCTCGACCTCAACGGGAAAATTGACGATGACATAATACTCGCCAATAATCCCCTGAAGCGTATAGTGAAGAGAATCACGTCCGTATGGCTGAAACTGTTGCGAGAAGTGCGTCAGATAAGCAACGCCCTCAAGTTCTTCACCACTCACATAACGGGCGCGTACTGCAATATCTTGAAAAGCACCGGGATTTATCAAATACGGTAAGCAAAGCATCGATTCGGCTTGAAAATCAGGATGTTCTGTCAACATATCCTGCAAAGTCGCAATTGTGCTTTGTGGCGACGGATCAGCGTTAATCAGGTTTGCCGTTGGATAAATCGTCAGGTAAGGCTCATCACCCAGCAAAAACTGTATCGAATTCTCATGACGGAAAGGTCTGATTGTTGCGGATTCAATGAATGACGGGAGCGAAAAAGAGATACCCTGAAATGAAACCTGCTCACCTGCGACGGGATCCAAAGTTCCAACATGCAAGGTCAGCGCAATCTGACTCAAGTTCGTCATTGACGGTTGTATACTCTCGGGAGAAGCATTGTCAACGATTCTGCGCCTTTCTTCTACATAGCGTTGGTAGGTTTCGATTTCATCCTCATTGAGTGTGAATGGAACCGGATCACCCGTGTCTGGCAATACATCCACATTAACAGGCACAGTGAATGAGACATAATACAAACCGTCACCTGTAATGCCTTGAAAAGTATATAAGAGTGAATCGCGTTGAAGTGGCGAGAACATCTGGGAAAAACGAGTGAGATAGTGAATGCCACGAATGTTTGCACCATCAACATAAGCGGCACGTCCCACAAAAACCTGGGCCGAACCCAAGCGGAGAACATACGGCAGGTTCGTCATTTTCTCCAGAGTTGGCCGTTCATCAAGCAGATTGCGCAGTTCCGCAATAATCCCCCCCACATAAGGCTCAACCTCGGCATAAGCTCCTAATGGATAAACACGTAAATCGAAGCCTTGTGTTTCATCGACAGAGTAAACGTGCAGGTACTCAGGATGTGATACAGGTGCTGTTCCATCACCCGTATCAGGAGGAACAAGTTCGCTTGCAAATAAGGTTTCATCGTAGTTATCCGGTAGCGCAAACCGGATACCGCCAAATTCTAGCGAGATAAGCGGTGTGAGGACGTACTCATTATTGATGATTTCTACCGTCCAGCCCGTTTTACCCTGGTAATTGACTTCCCACCAAAGCCTCGTTCCTTCACATACGGGACCTGACAGTATTGTGACAGTATATTCTGAAGGGATTAATCCGATTTGCCTGGAGCCTGGCGAAGGCTCGGCACGAAGACGATTCGATAAACCGGGTGTCACTTGAGCAAAATCGCCTGTCTGCAAACGGGTTGCTAATCCAGGGCAGTCATCATTCTGCGCCATGCTGATATTCATGTTGAATAGAATAAATAAGATCAGGACAATGTGTTTCATCGGATTAACTCTCCACAGGTTCCAGCCAGTAACTCGATACACGATCTTCGGCAGTCCAACCAATTAGCCCGGCATACGCCATCTGTTCCCAGCCAGATGATGAATACCAACAACCAGTGAGCTAACCTGAGGGGATCATTGTTGCATCTCCGTTTGGCTTGATTGCCAGTGCTCACTGTAGCACCATTTTCGCGCCGCACCAGATACCAGACCTGCGGGAAATCCACAACAACATGGAAACGTGGGGTAATCGTCAGGTAGATCTCTGGGATGCTGCAATAATGATCGTAGGATTCCGCGCTGTCACGATTAAAGGATGTTCACCAATGCTTAAAACGACTTCACTCGTCATGCTGTTAATGGCTGTTCTGCTGCTATCGCCCGTCGGCAGCCTGGCTCAGTCAGGGAGTGCGCCAGCGTTCAATATCACCCTAAACAACATCCACCCGCCCACCCGGTGTACACCGTCCTATTGGGCTATCACCTATGACCGAACGACCTCATTTTCGGACATTGATGCGTCTACCCTGACGCGCTATTTTGTGCAATACATTAACAATGATCTCAACTTGGTTCACTACTGGGAAAGTGGTTACAGCGAGTACGTGCAGGATTACTGGGTATCGGCGGGGACTGAGATAGGCGAAAGAGCGGTGGGTGCGTATACTGTCCCATTCTGGACCGATACCTATCAGGCCGAATCAATCGAGTATATTCTCAAGGGGGATGAGGTCATCTGGGTGCTACGGGCGACACTGACCTGCGAGCAGGGTGAAGTCGTCGCATATGATATTATCTCCGAAGCGAGTCAGGGTACCCGCGACGCACTCCCGGACATTCCGCACAACCTCGTTGTGGCACTGGAGGACATCCCACTATACGGCAACCCCCAGACGCAAACGGACTATTGGGGGACAATCCAGGCCTGTCAGACTTTTTTCATCACCGATATCCGTATCCCGCGTGCCAGTATCCTGGTATGGGGGCGCGAGTCCATCACCGGGCACATATGATGATGCTTTTTGACGGCAGCAGGCATCTGCCGATTGTTGATGTTGCTGATAATTACGGTCAGCCGGACGGACAGCCCATTCTGGAGGAGTGCGGAGGAGAACCGGCGTTACCGTCTACTTCTGTTGGTAATGCGGAGACTAGCAGCCCGATACCCGCGCTGACCCCAGATACAGACGATCGTATCGCGTTCGATACCCAGCGCGATGGAAACACGGAGATTTACGTGATGAATGCTGACGGCAGCGATCCGCAGAATCTGACACAGAATGCCGCCGTTGATTACTTTGGAAGTTGGTCACCAGATGGCAACCAGATCGCCTTCACCACTGACCGCGATGGCAACGATGAGATTTACATCATGAATGGTGATGGGACGAATCCCCGGAATTTGACCCAGAATGAGGCAACCGACCACAGCCCGGTGTGGTCACCGGACGGTCACCACATTCTGTTTTCTTCGTACAGGGACAACGACTATGAAATCTACGTGATGGACAGCAACGGAGAAAATGTCCGCAACCTCACACAGCACGAAGGTGAAGACGGGCGCTTTCGCTGGTCACCGGATGGGAGCCGCATCCTGTTCGTGTCATCCCGAACCGGCAATTGGGAGCTTTATGTGATGAATGCCGATGGCAGCGACCTGCGCCAACTGACGCAGAATAGCGCCTCTGATGATTTTCCGGAATGGTCACCGGATGGCACGCAAATCGCGTTCACGTCCGCTCGTGAGGGTGATCTGGATATTTATGTGATGGATAGCAGTGGCGAAAATATCCGAAGGTTGGCTGGCAACAGCACGGCCAATGATGGGGGGCCGGAATGGTCACCGGATGGCAGACAGATTGCCTTCTGGTCCGAACGGGATGGTAACTCGGAAATCTACGTGATGAATGCCGACGGCAGCGGGGATCCGCTTCGGCTGACGTATTACGATGATCGTGATCTCTATCCTGTGTGGTCGGCTAATAGCAGTCAGATTGCGTATGTTTCCATGCTGGGTCTTGGTTCGGAAATCTTCCTGATTAACGCAGATGGTACTGATTTGCGGCGGCTGACCAATAATGATACGGTCAATTCCGGTCCCGTCTGGGTGCCACATGCGACTGGTTCCCAGTAGAACCCATTTCAATAGGTCCGCAAAAAACAAGTAAGCGGGTCGCCCGTGCAACGACGACCGATGCGCCTTAAATGGTATCCTGTATGTACTGCTGTGACGACTCCCCATGAATAAATTCAGGGGCTTCTACGGGCTTACACCGATACACTATCGTCCTAGTGTAGATGAATAGAGGTTTCTCAACTTGACGGTTCACATTTTACGTGGCAGCCTACCCGCCACAACCACCTATCTGAAGTTTTTAAGTTGCCGCACCAGGCCAACGTTGAGTCTTTTCAACTTCTGCCGTTTAGTGTCTGGTCGTATTGAGTGGAGTATAGCACAAATGGTCTCGAAATGCCAGTCTTTACGCCTTATATCCCCATGCCTAAAGGCAGGGGCTTTACGGCGTTTTTTTCGGTAAACCGGTTGCTCCTGGGTATGCCTTCCGCGCGAATACGGTTCGGATAGCACCCTGCTGGCGACGGCTCAACGAATGGTCGCCGGATGGGGACTGGGAACAGTTTTGGCGCACCTTCCTGAGCCAACTCGATGCTGAGGAAAAGCCGGAATGGGTGCAAGCTTGTCTGGACGGGGAGCTATTTAATGCGTGTCCAGGTTGGATTTGACCCACCGCTGAAGCGGAACACACCTACCGGCGCATCAATATAAAAGGCGCCCGTGTTTTCCTCAAACTGAATCGTGCGGTTGCCACTGTCTATGTTGCCGGTTGCCCAGCCGATAGCGCCGTTCCAACTGCCAATTGGCGCATTGGTGTTAAAATAAGCCCAGTTAAACATCTGCTGCGGCTCGAATAACCCGCTCGGCGGGGTGCTGGCGGTGAGGGTCGCACCGTCCCAACCGTTGGTATATTCGATGTAGCGGCTGTCCTGGGTCTGCATGCCGTAAATCCGGTTCATATTATTGGCATTCACATAGATCATGAAGCCGCGCTCGAACGACTGGAACGCGCCGGGGCCAATCGCGCCGACTGCTGTTGGACAACCGGCGTTTGCCGGGGCAAATTGGTCGCCAAAGAACCAGCTTATCGGGCATTGCACCGTAATCGGAATAGACTGCGTGACTTCCTGCCCGCCCCGCTGTGCGGTCAGCTTGTAGATTACAAGATGGCTGCCCGCCGGGACAACCACATTCAACTGCCCGGTGGGGATGACCGAGAAGGTCTGCACCACCGCGCCTTGCTGGTTGAGCTGGTCAATCCGCGCCACATCGGATACTGTATTCCATGAGAGCATGATGCTCGAATTCCCGGCCACGGTGGTTGCGCTCGCGCCAAAGGTGATGATCTGTGGTGCGGCGGGTGTAGGGGTCAGCGTGTTGGTGGGATGTGGATGTGACCGTCAATGTACTGGTGGGTGTCGGCGTCTGAGAGGGCGTAGACGTGAGCGTGGATGTCAGGGTCGCCGTAGACGTGTTGGTGCTGGTGGGTGTCGGCGTCAGCGTGTTGGTCGGGTGTCGCCGTCGAAGTGGATGTCAGAGTTGCGGTTGGGGTATAACTTGGTGTTACACTGGGAAGTACAGCCAGAGTTTGGCAGTTCAACAACCTCTTCCGCCGGTGAGCAGGCCGTAATAACCAGGACCGTAACGATCAAGAAGATAAACGGGTTCAATGATTTGGTGATGCCAGACATAAGATTCTTCCCCCATCAACGACCAGCGATCTGCCAGATTTGTAGATTTACTTTTTTTATTACTTGGCTTAATCATACTCTTATCTACCGCGTCCTGCCAGACGACTTTGGTCGCAGAAGACCTGCCAACCCTCGCGCCGTCGCTGCCGCCGCCCCCCGGTTACGCCTGCCACCATTCGCCTGACCCAGACGCCGCGCTCGATTGTTTTTTCGCCACCTGCCACGCTGCCGCCGACATTCCCACCGACGGCCACGCCCGCCTGGTCACAGCCGCGCCCAGCACCGACCAGGCTGCCCGTGACGGCGCTGCCCATTGCCGATTCTTCCCACGCATGACCCAAGCGTCACAGCTACCGGCACTTCCCCAGCGACGCATCCCGGCGGATAATACCTTTCTGATTGGGCAGTCGGCAGGCGGGCGCGATATTCTGGGCTGGCGCTTTGGGCAAGGCGACAAAATCCTGCTGCTGGTGGGCGGCATTCATGGCGGGTTTGAGGGCAACACGGTCACACTGGTGAACGAACTCATCGCGCATTTTGAGAACACGCCGGAGGATGTCCTGCCGGGGATCAGCATCATCCTGATTCCAACGGCGAACCCGGATGGGCTGGCACTAGGGCGGCAGACGGAGGGACGTTTTAACGCCAATGGAGTTGACCTGAACCGCAATTGGGGCTGTGAGTGGTCGCCGGACGCCGTGTGGCGTGATGAGCAAGTAGACCCCGGCCCGCACGCCTTTTCTGAACCGGAAACGCAGGCTTTAGCCGCCTTTATCCGCCAGCTTCAACCATCAGCCGCCGTGTTCTATCACGCTGCCGCCGAAGGGGTGTTCGCCGGAGACTGTGAGGGTGGGCATGGCTCGGATCAGTTAGCCGCCGTGATTGGGGAAGCCGCCGGATACGCCTATGGGGAGGAGTTCAGCGCTTATCCCGTCACTGGGACGGCGGCCAGTTGGATAGATGGACAGGGCATCCCGGCGGTTGACCTGGAACTCAGCACCACACGCAGCAGCGAATTTGACCGCAACCTGCGCGGTGTGCTGGCCGTCGAGGCGTGGCTGTCAGGACGGTGACTGAGTTCACCCCAGTGCCATTCGAATGGCACTGACCTGTCTGTGATACTCCTCCTGAGTTAGTCGTCGCCGTTCATATTCCGCCAGATTCAGCGGCATCCCCGGCGCGGGGTCGCCATAATAACGGGGCGTGATGTGGCAGTGCAGGTGTGGAAGCGCGTTGCCTAATATCTGGAAATTCATCTTGGCAGGATGATAGACCTGTTCCAGTGCATTCGCCGCCCGCATCATGTCCTCGAAAAACCGATTGCGGTCTGCCGGGGAAAGGTGGTAGGGTTCAGGGACATGCTGCTTGCAGATCAGTACACAGTAACCCGGCGAAAACTGATTCACGGAAAGGCGCAGCACGCTCATTTCGAGTTGAGCAATGGTGTAGCCGAATTGGTTGACCTGTTCGCCAGATGCGAGTTCGACGCACATCGGGCAGTCCTCCCCGCGTACCAGCGCATCCCATTTTTCAATTGGCATCCATGCTGAGGTCATACGGCTTTCTCCCAGGTGAATAGCGTTCGATGTGCATCATCATACTCGCTGGGCCGCTGGCAGTCATGACGGTTGGCCTATGGCTTCCCAATCTTCAGATTATTCGATTATGATTCCGGGCCTTTCGGATAAAGTCGGCGGCTTCCCGAATGTCTGCCAGCCAGGCCTGTAATGGCTGCGGCACATCATCCAGGCCGGGCAGGGTGTTCAGATGGGCATAGGCCTCAGTGAGTTGAGGCGCAAGATCAAGATTCCCCCCGGTAGCCTGTGCCATCAAGTTGTCCCAACGTGCGACCAGAGCCTGTATGCCAGCCTCGTCACCAGCTTTTCCCATCTGTTCCCGAATATCCGCAAACAGGCTTTTCCACGCTTCAGCCAGGTGCTTCTGTTCTGCATACGACTGTTGCGCTCCGGCTTCTGCCAGCCGGTCACGCTGCTCTTCCGTAATGAATTGCTCGAACCAATCCGCCTGATTATTCATGTTAACCGCCTCAATGATGTGGATAAACTGTTCCAGATTCCATGTTGGTGTGCTGTCCAGCGCGTTCTGTGCCTGTTCGATAGCCCGGATGACCTGCTCAAGCTGACGAATCTGCTGGCCTAGAACCTGCTTCTGGCGTTCCATCAGATGGCGTATTCCGGCCATATCAGTCGTCAACAGACTCCGGATTTCATCCAGGGATAAACCGATCAGCTTCAGTGTGAGAATCTGTTGCAGGCGGGCGTAGTCCATCTCTGTGTATAAGCGGCGCTTCCCTTCCGAGTAAGCGGACGGTCTGAGCAGGCCAATCTGGTCGTAGTAGCGGAGGGTACGCACGGTGATACCCGCCCGTTCTGCGAATTCGCCGATGCCGAAATAGCTGGTTCTGGACACCAAAGGTTATGACTCCTGATGACACCACCGAAAATCAGTATACAAGCTGACGTAACGTCACTTGCAAGAAGCAATTTGTGGGGGAAAAGGCGGAACAGCCCGTTTAATCGCTGGATTGTACATCTATCCAGCGCAGTACCCAGCGCCCGCGCTCAGTCTGCGACGTGGCGGTGACCATATAGGTCACATCGTCCACAACCAGCAGATCGGCATGGCCGACCCCGAAATTGAAACTTACGGGGAACAGTACCGGATTACCGGGGAACTTCTCCCATGCGCCATCTATGGCATCGCTTACCGAACGGGCGAATCCCAGGCCGAACTGCGTATCCATGCCGCGTTCCAGCACATCCGGGCCGCGCACGCCCTCATAGGCCATGTAGTAGTGGTCACCTACTTTGAGGACATCGGCGGAACTGACGTAGCGGAAGTCGAAATAGGGCGCGATGGCATCTCCTTCAGTGATGTCGAGCGGGCCGTACTCCGCCGCGCCGGAAAACAGCGGGTCATGGTCGCAGACCCGCAGTCCGACTGCGCCTTCGTGACGGTTTCCGGTGTAGCAGCGCATGTGTCCCGGCGCAGAACCCGCCGCTGTGAACACATAGAGTGTATCGCCTTCGACATACAGCCCCGGCGGCGCGCCGACCAGGCAGTCATAGGCTTCGCCACGAATATTGGGGTGTGGGCCGATTTTCTCGGTGGCGCTGCACTGAATGTAGGAACTCGGCCAGGTGCCGCTGGGAAAACTGACTTCAGCCCAATCTGACCAGTTCAGCCCATCAGGCGATGTCCGCAGGATGGCGTGGGCGTGCCACTCGTAGACGAGATACCAGGTATCTTCAGTACGGAACACACGAGGATACTGCTGGGCGGTGATGTGGTCGCGCTGGTCATCGCACGGGCATTGTCCGCAGGGAATCGAGCAAACCGGGGCGGGCAGGCTGAAGCTTATCCCATTGTCGGTGCTTTCCCAGCGGGTCAGGCAGCCAGGGAAGGCCACCGGTTCGCCACACTGGTCAATCACCCCGGCGGACTTATCGCTGGCGTGCAAGTATGACCAATATACACCGTCACCGATGTAGACCGTATCACTTTCCCCAATCGGCAGTCCGACATCGGGAATATCCACGACCCACTCGGCGCGACCTTCCCAGAAGTCTGCCAGCGTGGGGGCGGGGCGATCCTGGGCGGCGGCAGGCAGACTCAGCAGCAGGGCGGTGATGAGCATTACAGAAAGTGAAGTGGCACGATTCTTCATGAAACACCTGGGGGATTGTCTTTACCAGGCGATATTCTAACGTCCTGGCCGGATTGAGCGCCACTATATGGCACTTATTGATTGGTTAGCTGTGGTAGGGGTTTTTCGGTGGCGGCGGTTTATAATGGGAACACAATAGGGATTATTTGAACAGTGACTTTTGCCTGATGACAACATCCACACTGACTAACGCCGAGAAAATCCGCAAACTGCGCTGGAATACAGCTTTCAGCGGGTTTAATACCATCTTCGCCCTGTTGACATTTTTTGGGCCGGCCTATGTGCTGTTCCTGGATGAGCTTGGCTTTACCAAAACGCAAATCGGATTCCTGCTTTCCTTCATGCCGTTCACTGGCCTGGTCGCCCCGCTCATCGCGCCGGCAGTCGCTCGTTTTGGCTATAAACGGACATTCGTTACGTTCTGGGGCGCCCGCAAAGTGGTGACTGCCGGTTTCTTGCTCACCCCCTGGGTACTGGCTGAGTTCGGCCATGACGCGCTGCTGGTTTATGTGATGATTCTTGCGGCAGGCTTTGCGCTTTCCAGGTCAATCGCTGAAACGGGGCTGCTTCCCTGGGGGCAGGAGTATATTCCCAACACCATTCGCGGACGTTACGCGGCAGTCAATGAAATTATCTCACGGTTAATCGGTATAGGTGCCACCGCGCTCGCCAGCTACATCCTCGGCCTGGCTATCGGGCTGGATCGGTTCATGCTGATGTTCGCGATTGCCATCGTGTTCGGCATACTGGCGGTCTGGTCAGCCTCGAAAATCCCCGGCGGCGCTCCGATCAGGAAAACCGGTGTCGGGAGTATGTCGCACCGTCACCTGCTGCGGGCACTGCGGGATAACAACCTGCTGTTGTATATCGCGGGGGTGGGCATCCTGACAATCGGCACAACGCCCATGGCCTCATTTTTACCGCTGTTCGTGGAACAGCAGGCCGGACTCAGCGAGAGTCAGGTCGTGATTGCCCTGCAAATCGGCTCGCTGGTGGGTGGGCTGGCGGCAACGTACCTCGTGGGGTGGGCGGCGGATCGCTATGGCAGTAAGCCGGTTTTGCTTTCCGGGCTGTATATCAAGATTTTAGTGCCATTGGCCTGGGTGTTGATCCCGCGCTCTTCCGATTGGAGCCTGACGGCGGCGCTGGTGATTTCCGCTATCAGTGGCGCGGTGGATATTGCCTGGTTGATCGGTTCGGCCCGTCTGCTTTATGTGCGGGTTGTCCCCCGCGAACACAGCGCGGAATATATGGCGGTTTATTACGCAGCGGTTGGGTTGATTGGTGGAATCAGCCAGGTGGTAGGTGGCGGTTTGCTTGACCTGACACAGGGTATATCCGGCCAGTTTCTCATCTTCACCCTCGATCCATTCTTCCCGCTGTTTGCCCTGGCGCTGGTGCTGACCGCTGTTGGTGTGGTTATCTTCAGCCGTGTGAAGGCCGACAGCCCGGTGAGTGTGAGCGAATTTGCGACGATGTTCATTCATGGTAACCCGGTGCAGGCGTTTGAATCGATGTTCCGCTACTATCGGGCGCGGGATGAACGGGCAACCATCGCGATGACTGAACGAATGGGGCAAACGAAAAGCCCACTGACGGTGGAAGAACTGCTGGAAGCACTGCGCGATCCGCGATTTAATGTGCGTTTTGAGGCCATTATTTCGATTGCGCGGATGGAATCCGATCCCCGCCTGGTTGAGGCGTTGTGTCAAATCCTGGATGGCACGGAGGTTTCGTTGAGCGTGGTTGCGGCCTGGGCGCTGGGGCGGATGGGCGACGCTCAGGGTGTGGAGGCCCTGCGGCGCGGGCTGGATGCGCCTTATCGTTCGATTCAGGTGCATTGTGCGCGGGCGTTGGGTACGCTGGGGGATACTACCATCGTCCCGCTGCTGCTGGAACGTTTGGGGAGCGAGACTGACAAAGGGCTGCGAATCGCCTATTGTTCGGCGCTGGGCAGTATGCGCACCGTCGAAGCTGCTCCGGCCTTGTTGGAGGTGCTGGAAAGCACGACTAACGATGGAGCGCGGCTGGAACTGGCGCTGGCGTTGGCGCGCATCGTTGGGCAGGAACAGTATTTTGTCCGGCTGCTACGCCAGTTCCGCCAGGACAAAGGAACGGCAGTTTATCAGACGATGATGAGCCTGAAGCGCCGGCTGGCACTGCCGTATGGTGAGCAGCGCCAGCTTGACCAGTGCGCCCATATATTCTCATTGGATGATTTTACGGGTGGCGTGGCACACCTGGTTGAGATTATCCGCACCTTTCCACCGGAAATGTATACGCCGGTTGGTCAAACCATCCTGGATGCGTGTGCCAGCCATCTGGCATCCTCCGGCGCTGAACATGAGGAATACCTGCTCCTGGCCCTGCATACGCTGGTGGCGGGTGCGGAGAAATGAATCGTGATGTGCCTTTTGCATCTCTCTTGACTTGTGTGGCGGGATAAGACTATACTCAACAATATGAACACATGGATACGGCATACACACACTAACATGATGATGGTCATGTGTAACCTGCATCGGGATAGATGTTGGGCGTTGTGCCGTGCCTGAGTGAAATCGCCAGGAAATCACACGAACCGTCTGTCCCCAGTAGGCAGGCGGTTTTTTATTTGAGTGGAAAGTAAAAAGTGCCGAGTTGAAAGCTGAAGTCGTATTGAGTCAGAATGGGCAGGAGCATGATATAGCGTGCCCCTACGGAAAAAAGCCGGATATTCTGGATTGCTTGATAGGAGATGTTGTGAGACCGATAGAATCCTTATTAGAAAGCCTGGTTAAAGAACTCAAGGCTGAAAACACTGTTGCGATCACGTTGACGGGCAGTTATGCGCGGGGGGATGCCACCCTGTACAGCGACGTGGACATGATCCACTATGTTCGCCAGCGTCCTGATAACCAGGAAGCTTACAGCCTGCGCTATGTTGACGACTATCTGGTTAGCCTGACGATATTGACGCTGGATGAACGCCGTGCCGACCTCGCCCGCCCGGAATCGGCAAAGTGGTGTCTTTCCGGTTTACAGCAGGCGCGCGTTTTGTATGACCCTCAGGGGGCGTTTGCTGGACTGCTGGCCGAGGCGAACGCAGTGGTCTGGGATGACGTTATGCAAGCGCGAGCGAACGCTTACGCCGGGAATGAACTGGCCGGATACGCCGAGGAGGCGCATAAAGTCCTGGGCGGACTGCTCCAGGATGATGACGGTCAAACCCTGTACGCAGTTTATGGGTTGGTGCTGGGGGTCAGTAGAATCGTCGCTACACAGCGCGGAATCACGGTAGAGTCAGATAATGTGTATTTCCGGCGGTTACAGGAGGAAATGGGGACAGACTCACACTGGACGCAGTTTTTCCGGAAGGCTGCCGGATACGACGAGGGCACAGCCCGAATGCGCGGGTTCGCCGCGCTCAGATTATATGTGGAGACAACCCGCTTGTTGGATGACGTGTTTTCACCGGAACACCGGGCGGTCATCGCACAGGCGGTCAGGGTGATTAACCAATCGCAATTCGTAGCGTCTATGTTATAGTTGGCGTCTGAATTAGACACAGAAATAGAAGGACAATTATGGCGAAGTACATTCACGTTTCCGTCGCCTGGCCGTATGCCAATGGCGACCTGCATGTGGGACATCTGGCCGGGGCGTATCTGCCTGCGGATATTTTCGCTCGTTATCACCGACTGGTCGGCAATCACGTCCTGATGGTATCGGGGTCGGATAGTCACGGCACGCCGATTTCGGTGGAAGCCGATAAGCGCGGTATTCCGGCACGGGAGGTGTTTGAGCATTATCACCGCCGTTTCCTGCTCACCCAGCAGAAAGTGGGGATCAGCTACGACCTGTTCACGCACACCGACACCGAGAATCACCACCAGATCGCCCAGGACTTTTTCACGCGCCTGCTGGAAAAAGGGCATCTGTATAAGGAAACGCAGAAACTGCTCTACAGCGCGGCGGAAAAACGCTTCCTTCCAGACCGCTATGTGGAGGGCGAGTGTTATATCTGCCATTATCCAGCGGCGCGGGGCGACCAGTGCGATAACTGCGGGAATCTGCTGGATGCGACTCTGCTGATTGAACCCCGTAACCGGGCGAACCCGGAGGATAAGCTGGTCGTGAAGGAAAGCGAGCATTACTTCCTCGACCTGGCATACTTTGAGCCGCAGCTTCTGAAGTACCTGGATGAACATGACCACCACTGGCGGGCGAATGTCGTGCGCTTCAGCCGGAATTTCATTGCCGATGGACTCCAGGGCAGGCCAATCACCCGTGATATTGACTGGGGTATTGATGTCCCGCTGGCAGGGTGGGAGGACAAGAAACTCTACGTGTGGTTCGAGGCCGTGATGGGCTATTTCACTGCCAGTGTGGAGTGGGCGAAGAATATCGGCCAGCCCGACGCCTGGAAACAGTGGTGGTATAACCCGGAGGCGCGAATCTACAACTTCATCGGTAAGGATAACATCCCGTTCCACACCATCATCTGGCAGGCGGAACTGCTGGGCGTGGACGGCATCTATAACGATGCTGAGGAGGTGAAGTCGTACGACGCTGACCTGCAACTGCCGTATGATGTCCCGGCCAATGAGTTCATGAACATTGAGGGAGATAAATTCTCCAAAAGCCGGAACTGGGCAATCTGGGCACCGGACATCCTGGAACGCTACCAACCGGACGCGGTGCGCTACTACGTGGCAATGACCTTCCCGGAAAGCTCGGACTCGGATTTCTCGTGGGAGGGCTTCCTGAGCCGGGTCAACAACGAACTGCTGGCGACGTGGGGCAACCTGGTCAACCGGATGCTTGGTTTCGCCTACAAGCGGTTCGACGGCAAAGTGCCGGAATTCGACCACCTGACGCCGGACGACGAGGCGATCATCGCCCAGAGCGAAGCGGCTTTCGAGCTAATTGGGACGCTGTTGGAGGCGGTCAAGCTGCGCGAGGCACTTCAGACGGCGATGGCGCTGGCGAAAGACACCAATGTTTACCTGGATCGCCGTGCCCCCTGGAAGAGCATCAAGACCGACCCGGCAGATGCCGCCCGTGCCGTGTATACCGTCCTAAAAGTGGTGGATAACCTGAAGATTCTCCTCGCGCCGTTCCTGCCGTTCACCTCACAGAAGCTCCATGAATACCTGGGATATGACGGGCAGTTGTTCGGTGAGTTGAAGACTGAGGAATACCAGGAGTCCACACGGGCGCATGAGGCGTTGGTCTATGACGGCAGTGGGGCGATAGGACGCTGGGAGAAAAGCGACCTGAAACCGGGAACGGCGCTGCGCGAACCGGCCCCGCTGGTGGTCAAACTCGAACCGGAGATGGTGGAGTTTGAACGCGGCTTCCTGGGGCAGCCCCGGGAGGAACTGCCGATTACGGTGTAGTCGTGGCCGCTTGTTACTGACTGTTGGCTTTTTGCCAGTAGCCATAGGTTATCTGAATCCTTCTCCGGTATTGAGAAGGATTTTTTTATCACTATAATAGAAAATTTGTGCTATTCTGTATTCCGAGATAGAATACCGGTATCCAAATAACAAAAGCCATGAGAAAGGCGAGATTCAAATGGATGCAACTCTGAAAACCAGCATCTGGCAGCAGTTCGGGGCCGCGATTGATATGCTCGATGATGCGATTACGCTATGCCCGGATCGGCTGTGGACGGCGGTTCTGTGGGATGACCACGAGGATGCACGCTATGGGCAGTATTGGTTTGTGGCGTATCACACCCTGTTTTGGCTCGACCTCTTTTTGACCGGCACGCGCGAAGGCTTTGCACCGCCTGAACCGTTTATTCGTAGTCGCGGTGCGCTCCCGGAAAAACCGTACACGAAAGACCAGGTGCGTACCTATCTCAAGCAGTGCCGCCAGAAATGTAGAACCACCCTCGAAGCGCTGACCGACGAGAAAGCGCATCAGGTTTGCATATTTGAATGGATGCAGCCGACGTTCCTGGAACTGCAACTGTATAGTATGCGCCATGTGCAGGAACACGCCGCGCAGATGAATTTGCTCCTGGGGCAGAACCAGGTGGAAGGGCTGGACTGGATTCCGAGCGCCAGGGAAGACGCTTCGTAAGACGCCAGCGGGAGAACGTCACAAGTATCGCGGTTAGCCCCTGGCTGCTGGCCTCACTCTAGCATCGTAGCGGGCTAACACTTTAGCGTTTTAGGTTTCGGCTAAATGCTCTATCCGGTAAATCAGTTAGGTAATCAGGTTATCAGGTGTGGGGAGGGTCTTAGACCCTCCCCTACAACCCAGAGATTTATTAAATGAAGCAGACAGTTTTCGTATGTTTTCAAGGTGGGCGACCACGCCGGGTCGCCCCTACAGATTTACCTCATATTAGAGAGGCAGGGCGGATGGATGCGATTGTGAAAACCGCGATCTGGGGACAGTTTGGCGCGGCCATTGATTTTCTGGCGGAGACGGTGAGTGCCTGCCCGGATGAACTGTGGCGGGCGACATTGTGGCCGACGCCCGGCAGGAAACCGGCATTCGGCCAGTTCTGGTATGTGACCTATCATACGCTGTTCTGGCTCGACCTGTACCTGACTGGTACGGAGGAAGGTTTTATCCCACCTCCGCCCTTCACGCTGATTGAACAGGATTACTATGGCCCACTGCCGGAACGGGTCTATACGCGGGAGGAACTTCTGGACTATCTCCAGGGGTGTCGTCAGCGGTGCAAGGCCACGATTGAGTCCCTGACGGACGAAATGGCAGGCCGTCTCTGCCAGTTCGGGTGGGGGGAATGCAGTTTCCTGGAACTCCTGGGCTACAACATGCGCCACGTTCACGGCCATGCTTCGCAGTTGAACATGCTCCTGGGGCAGAATGGCGTCTCAACGCGGGATTGGGTACCACGTGTCGTGGATAATTTCTCGTGATGTGGTGCAGGAGATAACGGACACAGGATGTGTACGGCCCGGTTTCCAGAAATGCTCTCAAGGGAAGTGGCCGCGTGGTAGTTGAACGCAAACAGCCTCAACCGGCATGGTCTGAGGCTGTCTTTTTGCAATAAAATGGATTTGCGCTGCAACTGCTGCGGTTGCAGCAAGGTGGGCGATTCTGAGGGGAAAATCGGGGTGTGTGGTTTGCAGCAAAAGGCTGGGGGTTGCTGCAAAAGTCGTGCTGAGGCATGAGGAAGGCCATTTGAAAGTACCGAGTAGAACGCGAGAAACGCAGCGTTACAGGATTACCTTACCATAAAAGCGGTGGCAGATGGTGAATCTTTGTTCAAACATTTGTTTGAAGATTTGTTCAGTTATCAGGAATTTAGCCAGGTGCGGTGTATGATCTTCTAAGTGACGCAACCTTGAGAACTGATCGCCAAGATGAAGAAGCTATTCGAGATAGACTGGCTGAAATACCTCACCTGGGGTTTGTTGCTCGCAATGGCTGGTTTCGTCATCAAGGCATGGGAAAACCCACCAATGCCAGCAGCAATATACTGGTTTGAGTTGGAATTCCTCAGCTTGCGACGGCAGCTTGCCTGTCTTTGTATACCCGTTTTTTTGTTCCTGGCATGTATCTGGGTCATCAGACAGGAAAAAACACGCGGGGTTCGCCTGTGGATTCTTGGTGTTCTATTGTTTTCCAATATTCTAATGTGTTCTGCGTCCTTGCCTGGGTTGGTTTTTGAACACGATCATCAGGGTGGAATTGTATATAAAGACCGTGTCTATTATGTGATGACCTCTTACGGCGGGCTTGGGATAGGTGGTGTTACAAGGCCTTATGTATACCTGTATGAGTGCGACCAATTAGGCGTGTTCTGTCAGGAAATCTATATTTACACAGGCTGGCGGGTCAGTACCGGTGAAGCGGAGTCATGGACGGCCAGCCTGATTACGGATTATGCTGCGGAAACTATCTCTCTGAGTGTGAATGGGGAGAATGTCTATACCTACCATCCCGAATGATGTCGCTTTATGACATTTTGGCAGATTTTGGTAGCTTTTTGTCATGATTCTGGGTATTTTTGTGTGGTCTGCGCTACAATGCGCCCGTTCGACCCACCGAGGTCGGCAATCGTGATTGGTTGGACGTGTCAAGGGCACGTCAACACTTAAGGAAAAGATCATGCAAAACCTACCCATCCCATTCCTGCTGTCTATTGCGAGTACGCTTGTTTCCGCCACGTTCGCGGTGTTTGTGCTGCGCCGCTGGTGGGAAAAACGCCGTCCACACCTGGCGGCCTGGGGCGTTGGCCTGGTGCTGTACACCCTGGGGACGTTGAGCCAGGTGATTCTGTCACTGACATGGAGTCCGTTCTTCTTCCTGCTGTGGTACTGGGCGGGGGCGATCATGGTCGCGCCCTGGCTGGGGCAGGGGACGATTTTCCTGCTGGTGCGCAAAGGCAATATCGCCCGCAATATCGCGGTGCTGCTGGTGCTGGTGGGCGTGATGACGCTGCCCTGGGCGCTGTTCCTCACCCCGGTGGATGGCAGCCAGTGGTCACCCGGCCAGGATATGACACAACTGTTGTATAATACGACGATCATGCCAAAAGGCGGCGTGCGGGTCTTCACCCCGATCATGAATATCTGGGGGACGCTGGCGCTGGTTGGCGGGGCGCTGTACTCGGCGCGGCTGTTCCGGCGCAAGCAGATTCTGCGCAACCGGATGATCGGCAACTGGCTGATCGCGGCGGGCGGGCTGCTCCCGGCAATGGGTGGCACGCTGCTGCATCTGGGGGACGCATCGTTTAAGTATATCGGGGAACTCACGGGCGTGGCGCTGATCTTCGCCGGTTTTCTGATGGCGACTCATGTCGCTCAGGACGCGGCGCAGTCCCGGCGGAACGCAGCGCAGCCGCCCCAAACACAGGAGCAAAGTGCTTAAGTGCTGGAACTGCTGGTATTTTTGCGGGGAGCGCATTACTGGTTAAGCCGCCTCGGTCTGGGGGCGGCTATCGTCATGTTCCTGGCGGCATTCTTCATCGGCGTAATCCGCAAAGGGGATGTGACCCCGCTGTACCGCAAGCTGACGGTTGCCGTCGCCGGGCTGATGGCCGTCCAGACGGTCATCGGCGCTGTGATGTACTTCTTCCTCAGCACGCGCCCCGGCCAGGAGGTGCATCTCATCTATGGGCTGGGGATGACGCTGGCGCTGCCGTTCTTCATCTTTGTTGAGAAAACAGCGGAAAAACGCCCGGCAATGGGCAGCTACATCTGGGGATTCGCGGTGCTGATCGGGATTATCTTCCGAGGGATGATGACCGGCGCGGCGGCATAGCGTTGTGATTGCAGGTTTTCTAAGCGGGAGAGGCAGGGCCTCACCCCTACGAATTCGGTCTGATGTGGTGATGGTACGCGATGGACGATGCCTACTGGATGCGGCTGGCGCTGGAAGAAGCGGTCAAGGCGCTTGAAACAGATGATGTGCCCATCGGCGCGATTGCGGTCAAAGATGGGGTCGTGATCGGGCGCGGATACAACCGCCGTGAAGGCGATCAAGACCCTACCGCCCACGCTGAGATGATCGCTATCCGTGAAGCGGCGGCGGCGCTCAACTGCTGGCGGCTGGACGGCGTGACGCTGTACTGCACCTTAGAGCCGTGCGCGATGTGCGCCGGGGCGATGGTGCTGGCGCGGCTGCCCCGCCTGGTATATGCCACCACCGACCCGAAAGCGGGCGCGGCAGGCAGTGTGATGGACATCGCCCGCCACCCGTTCCTGAACCATAGTGTGCAGGTGGAGCGCGGCCTGTTTGCCGACGAAGCCGCCGAACAGATTCGGGCGTTCTTCCGCAAATTGCGGGAATAGGGGCAGATGGTGTTATTTGCGGTGTTTCCCAGGGGGCATAATGATGCGTTTTAACGAATTAGCACAGTGATTATTTCGTAGAGGTGCACCGCCGTGCGCCCCTACATATCCCTCATTACAGGGCGATTCTGTAGGGGAGACCCGGTGTGGTCGCCCGATTTATCTCCATATTGGATTGTAAAATTGCCCCTATCCTACCCTGCGCCAAAACCTGACAATCGCTCACTTTTCCTGATTTCACTGAGGCCTATATCACGATGACGACCCAACTGGTACTGCTCGGCACCGGGACTCCCAACGCCGACCCGGAACGCTCCGGCTCATCGCTCGCCATTATCGTCAACGATAGGCCATACCTGGTGGACGCCGGGCCGGGCGTGGTGCGGCGGGCATCAGCGGCCCATCAGCGCGGGGTGACCGGGCTGGCAGTCAACCGCCTGAACCGCGTGTTCCTGACGCATCTGCATTCCGACCACACCATCGGCCTGCCCGACCTGCTGCTCACGCCCTGGGTGCTGGAACGTGACGCGCCGCTGGATATTTACGGCCCGGCGGGGACGCGAGAGATGGTTGACCACCTGCTGGCCGCCTACGCGCAGGACATCCACGAACGGCTCACCGGGCTGGAACCGGCCAATACCACCGGCTGCACGGCAACTGTAACCGAAATCACGGCGGGCGTGTGTTACCAGGACGACCTTGTAGTGGTCGAGGCCTTCCCGGTCAGGCATGGGGCATGGGCGGCTTTCGGCTATAAATTCACGACGCCTGACCGGGTGATCGTCATCTCCGGCGATACCTGCCCGGTGGAAAGCGTGGTCGAACAGGCCGCCGGATGTGACATCCTGGTACATGAGGTGTACTCGGTGGCGGGGTTTCAACGGCGGCCAGCGGAATGGCAGCGGTATCATGCCAGCGTGCATACCTCAGCGTATGAACTGGCGGCCATCGCCCGGCGGACGCAGCCGGGGCTGCTGGTGCTGGTGCATCAATTGTTCTGGGGGACATCCCCGGACGAACTGGTGGCCGAAGTGCGTTCCGGCTATGGCGGCGCAGTGGTTTGCGGGAACGACCTTGATGTGTTTTAAAAACACCGGACGAAGCGACGGCCTCGTCCGGTGTGGCTGTGATTCAGTTTCCGTCAGGGCGCACGCCATGCACCCCTACCGGGTTTTTATTCCGCAGGCGGCAGCGGTTCACTGCCGAGGGTCAGCACGAAGCGTCCGACGGCGGCGTTATCGCCACCCTGCGAAAAACTGAATGAGGCGGTGCTGAGCGTACCCAGTACCATGCGTATCTGCTGCATGTCGCGCAGTTCACGGTCACTAGCCGTCGGCAGCCCTGCCAGGTGGTCGAGCAGTGGCACGAAGCCCCGCAGGTTCAGATACCCCAGAGACTCTGCTTCAGCCAGGGCGTACTGCCGCGCTTCGGCAAAGGCGGGTGTGTCGGCCAGTGTGGTGCCCTGGGGATTCAGGCTGTAGGTCACGCCGGGGCGCGTCCCGCCGACCAGCACTTCGCCGTTGCTGCCCAACAGCAGGTCAATGCTGCCGACCAGCGCCCGTTCCATATCTGTCACGTTTGCCGGATTCAAAGGCAGCATATTCAGGAATGGGGCGTTGAAGGCCAGCACCTGGCTGCTGCCGATGGTTTCGGTAGCGTACTCCAGTTTGTATTGATCCGCCGCGCTGCCTACCGCTGTCACCAGCGTCTGCGCCGCGTCGGGGTCGGTAGCTTCAATCACCAGCGCCAGATCCGGGACGATTGGCGGTATTCCATTTTCCGCCCCCGGCAGAATGCGCATATACAGGGCATAATCGCCGGTCATCCAGGGAAGAACATCGGTTTCCAGGCTCAGCCCGGTTGCCCCGGAAAAGGCCAGATTAATGAAAGTGGGGATGCTGCCCAGGTTGAAGTCGCGCAGGAAGCGAGAGGCATCATTGTTGAAGGCTTCATCCGGGAGTTGTTTCATTTGGGCTTGCAGCATGTCGCCAAACACCCGCAGGTTCTCAAAGCCATTCAATGTGGCCGGGCCGAGGTTGTTGCCGAAGAGCGCCACCGGGGTATCCGCCGGGAGGTAGCGGGCGAAGTCGGCATTCACCGGGCCGCTGGGGTAGTTCATGACCAGCCCTGCTTCTTCAAGCGCGGCAGTGTCATTGTAGGTCTGGACGATGTCCATGACAAAAGCGCGGTTATCCAGCAGGGCAAAACCGTAGGCCTGGGCGCCGATAACATTGTAGAAATCACCCAGCATGGAGCCCATCATGCCCATTGAAGCTGCACTTTGCTCCATCATCATTCCAATGAAGTTGCTGTAATCCAGGTAAACCTGAATCGCATACCCTTCGCCAGGGAGCAGCGCCAGCGTGTCGGTGAATTTGGGGTTCTCGCTTAATGGCGCGGCGGGCATTCCCAGGAGTTCCATGTCCTCGACAATGAACAGCGCCTCGTCACCGATAGCCAGGATCGTGCTCTGGTAGCTGTCCTTGGCGGGTACAAACAAGGTGAAACTGTCCGTTTCTTCTTTGGTATACAACTTGTTTTCGATTTGTTGTGCGAACAGCCCACCGAAAAATGACGCGGCTTTAGCGCGATCAGTGATGGCGACAGCCGCGATGACAGGGGCATTGGGACTGCTCATATCCAGGCTTAAGACACCCAGCGCTGCTGTATCGCCTAACCACGAGCGAATAGCTGTCTGGAAGTCACCCTGGAATTGTTCCTGGATGGCCTGGTCAAGCAGCCCGGTGACCGTGACCGGAGGGATTGTGCCGGCAGGCAGGAGTACGCCCAGTTGACCGAGAACGGCATCAAGCTGTGTCAGCGTGCCGTCGCTAATATCCACCGCCGCAAAGAGGGGTGTATCAGCCGGGAAATAACGTGCCAGGGCAGTCAGGTTATCCTGCGCCATTGCCGGAGCAACGGCTGCACCCAGTAGTACAGCCAGGAGCAGCAGAAGCGATAGTTTCTTCATGAATGACTCTCCTTCAGAATCGATGCGTAACGAGCGAACTTACAACTCCCTCTATCTATTTCATTATACGTGGCTACAGCGGGGTAGGTTGCAAAAAGCGTGTTAAAACTTGACAGAAAAATGTTCATAAATCAAAGAGGCGACACACGGGCCGCCTCTAATGGGATGGTTGTATTGACTTCTAGGGGCTAATCGTCCATAACCAGATGACACCGTTGCTGTGTGTGACCATAACAGTGTGGTCGTCATTGAAGCCCTTTACTATGCCGAAGAACCGGATTTGCCCCAGCGGTAGGCGAGTATCCATATCCCAGAACTGCACGGAAATACCATCCGTAAAGGCCAGGATGGACGAATCGGGCATTTGCGCTGTTGAAGTTACCTGACGCCGGGCGGACTGCGTATAGGGAATCAGCGAATAGGCTAAATCGGAAAGCACCGATGAATAAGGCACTGGGGTCGTCTGAATCGCGTCGGTGGTGTAGTCCCCGGTAGAGAGATTCCAGGTATACTGCGTATGAGTCGCCTGGACATTGAATCTAAGCAGGTCGTTGGTCACAAAATTCACCTGTGCAACCCCGTTGAAGTGCCGCTTGTGCAGTCGCCGACCCACTGACTTATCAGCCCATGTGCCGTTCAACTGATACGCCCGGCAATGCCGCCTGAGTTACCAATTAACAGAAACCGGCGGTATTCGCTGCTGGTGGGCGCTGCCAATAATACCCGGGGCGGGTTTGGGCTGCGTCTGACCCAGCGTGAGCAGCACAGGCACGGCACTGTGGGCGAGTCGGCACAGGTTGACCTGACAACCGGTTCGCAAACGCTGGTCGTGCCGGGCAATCCCGCCGCGATTACGCCCATCACTATCGAGTCTAACCCGCCGGCGCACCCTTTCGGTTGAAGTACGCGACCCCAGCGGCCAGATTATTGCCGTGTTTGCCGGGTTGCCCAGTGAACTCTGGCGCTGCAGCCAGCGGCGATTTCAGATCACCGTCACCGGGACAACACCTAACGCACAGGCAGCGTCGCGGTCAGCCGGGGATACCCGGTTACCAGTGACAATTCGCCGCCACCAGCGCCCGTTGCGACGGAGGAAGTCGTCCCGATGAAAATGTGCCGTGTTACATCAGGGAATGTCACCAACGTGCGGAGGGCCCCGGCACAGATTACGATACGGTTGCCCAGTTAAGCAGCGGCGAATTCTGCATGAAGTGGCGGGTATCTACAACGGCTGGTACGCGGTGAATCTCCGGTGGCGGACAGGATGGGTACGGAGCGATGTGGTGATCGCCAGCGGCCCGTGTGATAATTTGCCGGTAGTTCAACCGCCCCAGGACAACCAGGGACAGGCGCTACAGCGACTTATACGCCGACAGCCGCGCCCGGACAAGTGACGGCAACGTTTACACCGTCCCATACCCCGCCCGCGCAGCAGCAGCCACCAACGGCCACCCAACCACCGCAGCAGGTACCGCCTACAGCGACGCCGCCCGCGCAGCAGCAGCCACCAACGGCCACCCAAGCGCCACCCCAGCAACCAACGGTGACCTTCACGCCATCCATACGCCAACGACGCCACCGGCGCTTCCCAGGAAGCACCGTCGACCCACGCTTCAACAATCCGCTGGACATCCCGCTCGATACGACGGCATCGGTGACGGAGTTTAGTGTCGTATCCCGGTGGGGACACCGAAGACCGGGTGCGCTTCAGTGTAACCGGATGAATCCTAACCGTCACTTCTGGCGGGCGGGCGAGGCTCATACTGGCGGTGAGCTGTTTGGCACCAACACCGACCAGGTGCAGTTCTTCACGAATGGGCAAACCTTCACTTGTGGTCAGACCATCGTTGACCGGGAAGTGACATTTGACCCGAAACACCGGCAGCGTGGTGATTACCGCCGCCGGGTGGCGCTGGCACGTATGGTGGGTGCTGACCGGTACGGCCACGCGGGTGAACTGAGTTCCAAGCAGTAAGTAGCGAGCGAAAGCAGATGGGTGCGACGAATACGCACTCCAGCAAGTTTCTATTTGATGCAAAGGGCAGTCAAACTGACTGCCTCTTTGTGTCTCAGGATGTACTGCCTCATGATTGTACCCGCTTCTATACGGCGCTCTCTAAGGCACTATTCAAGGTTCATAAAGAAATAGAATATATCTCGAAAAGTATTGTAAAAACCCGTGGATAGGCGTATCGTAGGTTAAGCGTTTTGTTTTCTCAGACAATATTCGCATTTTATGCTTTACTGTATCCAGGCCTCCACGGCCGTTTCGTTATTTTCATACCATGAGGGAGTTCATTCTATGCACCAGATATTTCGTTTTCGTGTCAAGTCACTTTTCGCGGTGGCGCTGTGCCTCATGCTGGCCGGTGTCGTCTCAGCCCAGGGCGGTTTCATCGCCTATGGGCGGTCATCACCAGGGCGATTAGCGATCAGAGTCCCAGTCGTTTTGTATACGTTCCAGGGGAATGCAGGGATCTGGTAGCGGTTGATGTGAGCGCCGCTACCTCTGGCTTAGACCCGACATTGACTTTGCTTAGCCCAGTGGGTGCCGTTGGCGAACAATGACAACAACCCCTTTAGCTTGGGTATCGAGGATTCTGGTTTGAGCTACCAGATCACAGAAACCGGTGTCCATTCCCTGCTGGTAGGCAGTGCGAACAACACACGCGGTAATTTCGGCTGCGTCTAATGCTGCGCGACAAGTACCGCCAGCCTGATCCCGCTGGTTGGTCAGCACAGATTGACCTGGGGCTGGGCAACAAACGGTTATGGTGACGGTAATCCTGCCGGAACCACTCCGGTCACGCCCAGGTGACGCCAGCGGAGGCCGCTTTTTCGGTAGAGGTTCGTAACCCAGCGGGCAGATTATTGCTATCCTGGTCGGGCTGCATGACTTCACGCTTCCGCTCCCGCCAGCGAGCGGCGATTTGCGGTTGTCATTTCGGCAGTTGCCCCCGGCACAAGGACTGGTTGTCGTTAGCCAGGGCGCTTCGCCACTACGATCAACCCGCCCGCCCCGGTTGCTACGGAAGAAGTTACGCGCCATCCGCCCCCCGGTGAATATTGTAGCGCTACTCCGGCGAATGGTGCGGTGAATGTCCGCAGTGGCCCCGGCGTTGATTTCGGCATTCTGGCGACTCTGCAAGTGGGTCAGTATTTTGAAGTGACTGGTCAAATACCGGTTGGTATGTCGTCGTAGTTCCCGGTGGTGTCCAGGGTGGGTCGCGGGCAGTGTTACCATGCTTAACGGCCCGTGCGCCAATCTGCCTTTAGTCCCAGCCCCGCCGTGCCACCCGCTTCCGTACCTGCCACCGCCACAATAGTTCCATCCCCAACGACGGCAAATGGTGGCGATCAGCCACCGCAGGCAACTGCGGAACAGCCACCAACCGCCGCCTACTGCGACCCCGGCTCCGCAGGTCGCCCCGCCGATAGCAACTACGTACTGGTTGGCGCCAGCTGGAGCATCCCGCTCGATACGACGGCATCGGTGACGGAGTTTGTGTCGTATCCCGGTGGGGACACCGAAGACCGGGTGCGCTTCAGTGTAACCGGGATGAATCCTAACTCGTCACTCTCTGGCGGGCGCGCGAGGCTCATACTGGCGGTGAGCTGCTTTGGCACCAACACCGACCAGGTGCAGTTCTTCACGAATGGGCAAACCTTCACTTGTGGTCAGACCATCGTTGACCGGGAAGTGACATTTGACTCGAACACCGGCAGCGTGGTGATTACCGCCGTAGGTGGCGCTGGCACGTATGTGCAGTGGGTGCTGACCGGCACGGCCACACGGGTGAACTGAGTTCCAAGCAGTAAGTAGCGAGCGGAGAGGGTGCATCAGCGCTTCTCGACTCTTCAGTTCCTCACATAAAAGAGGCGGCCTGCTGGTCGCCTCTTGCCTTTACTTTAAACGAAGGTGATGCCGTGCCGGGTCACTCCCGGTCAAAATACGTTTCGATGTAGCGTACGACATCGCGGAAGGAGATGATTCCGGAAACCGTGCCATTCTCGTTCACGATGGGGATATGGCGGTAATGGTGGATAGACATCAGGTGCAGCGCATGGGCTATCGAAATGTGCGCGGGGAGTGTATCCGGGTTAGGCGTCATGAATTCGCTGACGGTACGGTTATCCAGGTCTGTAACCTTCATAGCGATCTTCATCAGCACATCGCTCTCAGTGAAGATGCCGTCGAGGTGATTGGACGGATCCACCACTAACAGCGCCCCGATACCGGCTTCGTGCATCATATTGATGGCCTGCGCCACCGACGTTTCTGGCATCACCGTGATCGGGGTGCGACCCTGGTGCAAAACCGCGATAGGCGCCTGGGTAATATCGGCCATCGGGTCAATCTTGCTTGACATCTCCGGCGGAAGTTCACCGAGCTGTTCGCTCATCTCATCTATGTAGGCTTCATCCAACCCGCTGATTGCCATCGTTTCAGCCGTATCCACGATGGTCACTTCTGGTTCGGCTTCCGCTTCAATCGTCCAGGTGTAGTCCGCCTGATACAGACTCCGCAGATCGGCGCTGGGTTTCTTCACCCGCGCTTCCTGCACCTGCGCCATCAACTGTTGTTCATAGGGCGGCTTGGGGACACGGTAGATGACACCAAACGGAACGGGGTAATCGGGATAATCCATCTGGGTCAGCAGGTAAGCGAGGTGGTCATTGGTTTCATCATGCACCAGCAGGTCGGCTTCCGTCACGCCGTCACCAAGCTGTACGACTTCCAGCCGCAGGCCGTTAAGCCGCAGACCTTTATCTTTGTCCTTGCCAAAAATCATCGGCTGTCCATGTTCCAGGAAAAGCGCGTTGTCGTCCTGGGTACTCTTATTCGCCACATGCTCCCAGGTGCCGTTATTGAAAATGACGCAGTTCTGGAAGATTTCGACAAACGATGTGCCTTTGTGTTCAGCGGCGTCTTTTAAGGTAGCCTCAAGGTGGCGGGTGAGAGTATCCATCGTTCGGGCGATAAAAGTCGCTTCCGCCCCCAGGGCGACTGCCACCGGGTTAAAAGCCGGTTCAATCGAACCCATTGGCGAAGACTTGGTTTTCGTGCCGGGCAGTGACGTGGGGGAATACTGGCCTTTGGTCAGCCCGTAAATGCGATTGTTGAAGAGCAGGATGTTCAGGTCAATATTGCGGCGGCAGGCGTGCAGCAGGTGATTGCCGCCGATGCTCAGGCCATCGCCATCACCGGTTACAACCCATACGCTCAGTTCAGGGCGGGCGATTTTCAGGCCGGTTGCCAGGGTCGGGGCGCGCCCATGAATACTATGGATGCCGTAGGTATTCATGTAGTAGGGGAAGCGGCTGGAGCAGCCAATACCAGAGATAAAGACGATGTTTTCTTTTGGGATGCCGAGGCCGGGCAGTGTTTTCTGCACCCCGGCGATAATGGCGTAATCGCCACAGCCAGGACACCAGCGCACGGTCTGGTCAGATGCAAAATCCTTGCGGGTATAAGTCGGGATATTCTGGATAGGAATGTCAGTCATAATCTGCCCTTCTTTGTTTCGCCCTATTGTCCACTTTTTTTCATCTGGTGCAACCATTTTCTGATTAGCACAATATGCTCTGTGTAGTGTTCGTAGGTGTTCCCCGCGATGAGCGCGAACGGCGGCTCCCGCCAGATGCCCGCCAGCCGCTTCAGTTCAAACAAATCTTCTTCCGGCAGCGCCTTGATGCCAGCAGTCACATCCTGGTGAATGCGGTGGAAGCCGGCCAGTACCGCTGCAACCGGGCGGTTCTTGTTTTCCAGGTAGATTTGCTCGTTTATCATGTCAACGGTGGCGTCGGTAAATCCCCCGGCGGGAATCGTGGGCGGCTGGCCTGCCGCTGCCTCCGCCAGCCAACCGGCGGCGCGTCCCGCCCAATCGGCCAGATGTGCGATAGTGTCTTTGACAGTCCACAGGCTGTCCGGCCCCTGAGCGCCCGGTTCTTCCATCCGGTCAGGTGGCACAAGGGACACCGTGCGCTCAACAAACTCATACTCCGCTTGAAGGTGTGCCAGCATCTTGGCTTTGTCAAAGGTATCGTGCATCGTTCTTTTCCCCGGCATCATTACTTTTCCAGTATAGCACCGGATCTGCCGCTATCCACGAATTATCTCCACTGGGTATTGCGCCAGAGGGGGACAGGCGTTAAAACAGGGAAGTTCACTACTATAAATAGGGATATGATGATGCTTTTAACCCAGCCGTTTACCCCGACCACGCCCGACCACCTGGCTTTGCTGCGCCAGGCACTGGATGACGATGCTAACCTGATAGCGCGGGTGCAGGAGGCCTTCGCAGAAGAAAGAATGCAGGGGTTGTGCCGGGTTCTGGACGGGCGGCCTATCGCTTTTACGGGGTGGCGCTGGAAAGATGCGCCGCCCACTTTTGCCCAACTGGTATTCCTGCACAGCGAGGCGGATGTCACTCCGGAGCCTATTGCGGCACTGATGGATGACACGCTGGCCGCGCTCCGGGAGACAGCCGAGGTAATCGAAGTGCCTTCCCCGGTGGCGACTCCGGCTTTCCATGCCGCGTTGCAGGCACAGGATTTCGTATTCTTCGAGCGATGCACGATGCTGCGGCCTCTGGCGGGGGAAAACCTGCCGGAAGCGGCGCTGCCACCCGGCTACACGATCATGATCTGGGGCGACCAGCACCAGACACAGGCGGAGCATATCGCGCTGGCGGCCAACGCGCCCAACGAAATTGATGCCGTTGCCGTCCCGGATGCGACTGGGAAGCACCTGGTCGAGATTCTGCGGAACATGCGGATTGGACGGTACCCAGGCATAGACCGCTGGCACGCGGCGGCCAGCCTTGTTGTCCTGACTCCAGCGGGGGATGTGTGTGGCTATATTGCGACGGTAGTCGCCCAGGAGATGGGTTTTGTCGCAGACATGGCGGTACACCCGGCGCACCGCCGCAAGGGGCTGGCGCGGGTGCTCCTGGCACGCAGCATGGCCGCCTGCCAGTTGGATGATCTGGCAACAATGGGGTTGGCCGTGACGACCCGCAACCCGGCACGGGCACTTTATGCCAGTCTCGGTTTTGAGGCGGCGACCTGCGGTGACGTCGCGGTGTGGTGGCGGGATGGGCGTCAGGCGCAGTGGCGGGAATAGCGATCAGCCCCTGCACGCCGCCGCCAGTTGGTACACTTCCGCGAGGTCATGGCGATTAATCGCGCTGAACCGCCGAACGACCCGTCTGAGCGGAACAGCTTCGACCAGCGTGACCTGTTCGGGTCTCCCTGCCGGCGATACGCTTTCACACAGGGCTATCATGCAGTCGGCTGGCACTGTAACACCGAAAACACTGGATCACGACGAACGGCGTTACATGTAGGTTTCGTGCATGAGCGGGATTATGTGAATCATTTTTGTGTCCGCAACGAAGCGGTGCATTGGGCGGAAGCTGGTCGTTTGCAGGAAATGCGCGGGGATTATCGTGCCGCCGCAGACTTCTATATCCGTGCGGCCAGCATCACCGAACAGCCTGACTGGGGGTGCTATATTCCGTTTTATGCGGCCTGCGCCCTGGCACGCCTGGGCGAGTATGCAGCAGCATGGGACTGGCTGCGGCAGGCAGTAGAGCAGGGCTTGGATGATATTGCCAGTTTGCAGGCCAGTGAGGCACTCAGTCCACTGAAAGGGGCGGAAAGGTGGGCCGTGCTATTACAATCCATTGAACAAAAGAAGGGCGGCGACTAAGCAGTGGTGTCTAAATCGCAGTCAGACCGCCGTCCATCGCTAATGCCTGCCCGTTGACGAACGAGGAAGCATCCGAACACAGCCAGACAACCCCGGCGGCGATTTCCTCTGGTCTGCCCAGGCGTTTCATGGGGTTTGTGGCGATGATGCGTTCCTTGTCCATCGGCTCAACCATCGGCGTATCGGTGAAGGCTGGGCAGAGCGCGTTGACACGAATATTGAAGCGGGCATACTCCGCTGCTGCGGTGCGGGTCAGGCCGATGACGCCGTGTTTGCTGGCGGAGTACGCGCCGATGCGCGGCGCACCGATTAACCCGGACACCGATGACATATTGACGATCACGCCGCTGTTTTGGGCCATCATGACCGGCAGTTCATGTTTCATGCACAACCAGACGCCTTTGAGGTTGACGCCGATCACATGGTCAAATGCCGCCTCATCAAATTCGTGCAGCCGCCCCTGCATATCGCCCGATACCCCGGCATTATTGACTGCCACGTCCAGCCGCCCGAACGCCTCCACCGTCGTTTTAACGAGGGCGGCGACATCGTCGCTTCGGGTGACATCCGCCTGGACAAACAGCGCCTTGCCGCCCGCATGGATGATCTGGTCAGCAGTCTCCTCGCCGCCGGGTACGCTGACATCGCTGACGACGATACTCGCGCCTTCCGCCGCCAGCGCCAGCGCCGCCGCCCGGCCAATGCCCGATCCCGCACCTGTAACCAGCACCGTTTTGTTGTTCAGGAGCATAGCGTTTGTTCCTTAAATGTGTATTCTGGATAAATGAAATCTCTACACCGCCGGGAGCCAGTCAACAACCGTTTGCGCCAGGGTGATGCGCCGGTCATTGAAGCTGTGGTCCGAAGCGATCATCGTGTGAGTCAACTGCTTCGCACCAGCCTTTTCCAGGGCATACACCAGCGGCGTATGGTGTACCGGTGGCGGCGTGCCGTCGTCACGTTCCCCGGCCACGAGCAGCAGCCGTCGCCCGGCCAGCGCCGGGGCATGATTGACCAGATTCCAGTCAGAAACATGAGCCAAGCCCTCATCCAGCAGCGCCGCCCCGGATGCGCCGCGCAGCCGTTCGGCACTTTCGTCAAAAAAGGGCAGCATGACCTGACGGGGGACATCGCCTTCATCCACCATGCTCATATCCATGCCGATGTTCCACCCGGCGATAGAGGCCACTGTATCGAGTGACGGGTCAGCCGCAGCGGTCATCAACGCCGCCCAACCGCCCATGCTGTGTCCGACCACCGCCAGGCGCGAGGCGTCCACGCGGTATTCGGTTCGTGCGGCATCACTCCTTAGCCAGGCCACTGCCGCCGCCGTGTCCTCCAAAACGTGCTGGAAAGTGAAGTCCCCGTCACTGCCCCACGCGCCCCGGTAATGGAAAAGCAGCACGCTCCAACCAGCGCGGCGGAAGAACTGGGCCAGGTCGAAGTTCCGTTCATTGCCGGGGAAACCGTGCAGCAGCAGCAGCGCCGGATGTGGCCCCGCCCCCTGGGGACGGTACATCACGCCGAAAAGACGCGCCCCGCCACTGAGAATCGTCACAGGGAGCATATCAGCGGGGTACTGTGAGTCTGACGTTGCGGGGTCGCTCGTGATGGAAATTTGTGACATGGGTGAATCCTTCCTGGTGGATAATCTGAGACAAAGCAGCCTGATTCAGGGATGCAAAGCCAGTAATTATATCTTCGTAATTATTCCTGAGGACATCAATTCCAGCATACGGTATATTCTGTCTGCCTGTTCACAGGCTGGCTGGTAACAACGCGCTGATTCTAGCCCATTTGCTCTGGTTGCAACAAATCGGCTAAACGGCGCGTATACGAAACCAGAACTATTGTGGAGGAAAAGCATGACCAATCTTGTAGAAGTGCGCGGATTAGTAAAAACCTTTAAACGGCGGGACGGCACGGAGGTCAGGGCCGTTAGGGGGATAAACCTGGATATTGCGCAGGGTGAGGTGTTCAGCCTGTTAGGGCCGAATGGCGCAGGAAAGACGACGACGATTTCGATGATTAGCGGGCTGCTGTCGCCGACCCAGGGGGATGCGACCATCGGCGGCTTTTCGATCACCAAACAACCGATGCAGGCCAAGAAGCTGTTGGGCGTTGTCCCTCAGGAAATCGCGCTGTATCCCACACTGACTGCCCGGCAAAACCTCGACTTCTTCGGCAAAATGGCCGGGTTGGGCGGTAAGGAACTGGCGAAAAGTGTGGATGAGGTGCTGGATTTTATTGACCTGAAAGACCGGCAGAATGACCGGATAGACACTTTTTCCGGCGGGATGAAGCGGCGCGTGAATATCGGCGTGGGGCTGCTGCATAAGCCGCAGTTGGTCTATATGGACGAGCCAACCGTCGGCATTGACCCGCAGAGCCGCCGCCGCATTCTCGATACCGTTGTTCAACTGCGTGATGAGTATCGCATGACGGTGCTGTATACGACTCATTTGATGGAAGAAGCCCAGGAACTCAGCAACCGGGTGGGCATTATAGATCATGGTGAGATCATCGCGCTGGGCACGGTGGGCGACCTGATCCAGCAGATTGGCGAAGAAGACCGGCTGATTTTCAGCGTGGGTGAACAGGATATTGATAATGGCCTGTTGCAGCAGTTCGAGGCGATTGCCGGTATCACGAAAGTCACCTATCAATCCCGCGAACTGAATGTGGCACCCGGCCTTGAGGATTCGGCGGAACTCGTGATCGAGAAAAAATCCACCGGAACGATGATGGCGGTGCGTTCCGGGCAGGTTATGGATGGCGAGATCGTGGTTTATGCCAAGCGCGGGCGCAAGGCGCTGCCAGAACTGCTGCGGTTAGCCGACGATGCGGGTGTGAACATCTTCTCAGTGGAAGTGCGCGAACCTGACCTGGAAGCGGTGTTCCTGCACCTGACCGGGCGGGCGCTGAGGGACTGATGCCATGATAAGTAAACTATGGGCGATAGCCTGGAAGGAAGTTTACCGGACATTCACGGATCGCAGCCTGATTCTCATCATGATTGCCACACCGCTGTTGATCTCCACGATTGTCGGCCTGGCATTTGGCGGGCTGGGCGGCGGTGATGTGCCGGTGCAGGACATCCCGGTTGCGATAATTAACCGGGACGTGGGGAGCAGTTTTGGCGCGAACTATGGACAAATCTATATGTCGGCTTTCATTGGTTCAACCGATAGTGGGGCAGAGGATATGTCAAACAGCGCCCCGGTCTGTGACCAGGTCGCAGCGGAAACCAGCGGCGATAATCCGTCTACAATGAGTCTGGATGCGCTGACCGAGGCGGTTCATTTTGATGCCGCCGTCGCGCAAAGCCTGGTGGACGCGAACACGATTGCCGCGCCGGAAGGCGAACCGGGTAGTGATGCCTATCTGGAAGCCGCCGCCCGCGCCGCAGTAGATAACGGCACGTACACTGCACTGATCCTCATCCCGGAAGATTTCTCGCAGAAAATGTCGTATATCCCGATGTTGCACCCGCAAATCGAGGAAACCGGCGTGGTGGTCTATGCCAACAGTGGCCGGACGATACAGGCAGAGATTATCCGCAGTATCGTAGGCGGCATCACCAACCAGATCGCTACCGGGAACATTGCGATTGCCGCGACCTTCGGACAGATCACGGATAACTACGGGCTGGCGACGATGGGGCAGGCAGCGGGATCAATGGATTTCGCGTCTGCCTTTGCCTGCGCCTTTGACCCGGCTTTCACGACCATCACGGTTGACGCGCAAAGTGTGGAAGGTACATCGTCGAATGCGACAGGTGTTATTCTGGTGATGGTGGGTTCATCACAGGCGATGTTTTTCGCGCTGTTCACCGCCCAGTTTGGCGTGCTGAGTATGCACGATGAGCGGCGCAACTGGACGCTGCAACGTCTGCTGACCACCCCTACGCCGCGCTGGGTCATCCTGGCAGGCAAGCTGTTCGGTGTGTTCGTCACGGTGTTGTTCCAACTCGTGATGCTCATGATCGCGCTGACGCTGGTGGGCAGCCTCTTGCAGGGGACATTCACACTCATCTGGGGGTCGAACTTGTTCCTGGTGGCGCTGGTGCTGCTGGCGACGGGGCTGGCGGTTTCCGGCCTGGGGATGCTGCTGGCCGGGCTAGCGCGGACGCCGGAACAGGCGCAGACCTTCGGGCCGGTGGTGAACATCGGGCTGGCGGTACTGGGCGGGGCGTTTGGCTTCCAACTGCCGCAGGCCATCGCCGGGTTCTCACTCATCTATTGGGGACAGAATGCCTTTTCGCAGTTGGCGGCGGGGCAGTCCGACATCGCGTTGAATCTCATTGTGCTGGCGGTACAGGGCGCGGTGATGTTCCTGGTCGGCCTTGTCCTGTTCAACCGGGGCTTTGAGGCGGTATAGGAGGACGTGATGGATAAGATAGTGACAATTGCGATCAATGATCTGCGCGTCTTTTTGAAAGACCGCTCGAATATCATCTTTCTGACGCTGGTGCCGCTGGTGATGACGTTCATCATCGGCTATGTCAACGGTGGCGGCTTTGGCGGGGCATCCAGCCAACTGCGTGTTGACCTGTTGGACAATGACAACAGCGAACTTTCCGCCCAATTCATCGCCAGCCTGAAGGAGGCCAACAGCAGTCTGATGCTCTGCCCGGCGGACAATGATGAAAACGATGGCTGCAACCTGGGCGATAATGCCGGACTCACCCGCGAACAGGCCGAACAGCGCGTCAGGGATGGCGATACGTTGGCGCTCATCGAAATCCCAGCAGGGTTCGGGGTGGCGGTGGAATCCTTCCAACCGGTGAGTCTCAGCTATGTCTCGAATGAGGACTTCACCGCGCCAGGGTTTATCCGGCAGGCGGTGGACGCGGCGGCGCTGCGGGTGAACGGCGCGATTGTCGCCGCCCGTGTCGGGACGGATGTTGCGGGGCAGATCGAAGGAATCACGCTGGATGCAGGGGGGCAGGCCGACTTCACCCAGCAGGTATATGACCGCGCCGCAGGAATCTGGGCGGCCAACCCGGTCAGCGTCGCGTATGAACTGACGGCGCAGCAAGAGTCGAGCACCGGGGAGATCAACCTGCAATCCGGCCTGGCGCAGTCCGTGCCGGGGATGGGCAGCATGTTCGTGATGTTCACCGTGTTTGGCGGCATGACGCTGCTGGTGATCGAGCGCAAACAGTGGACACTGCAACGGCTGGTTTCGCTGCCGGTTTCGCGGGCGCAGCTTATCGCGGGCAAAATTCTCAGCCGCTTCCTGCTGGGCATCCTTCAGTTTGCGGTGGTGATTGCGATGGGTTTCCTCATGGGTGTCAACTTTGGCAAAGACCCGCTCGCCTTCATCCTGATCGTGTTGACTTACACGCTCTCGATTACGGCGCTGTCGTTTGCCCTGGGGACGCAGCTACAGAACGAAGAACAGGCCAGCGGGCTATCGCTGCTGCTGTCACTGGCGCTGGCGCCGCTGGGCGGGGCGTGGTGGCCGCTGGACATCGTGCCGGAGTTCATGCGCACCATCGGGCATATCTCCCCGGTGGCCTGGGCGATGGACGGCTTTAACCAGTTGGCGTTCTTCCAGGGTGGCCTGGGGGATGTACTGCTGCCGGTGGGCGTGCTGCTGGCGATGTCGGTGGTATTCTTCGCCATCGCTGTGAGCCGCTTCAAGTACGAGTAGCGGCGAGTAGTTCGAGCAAGGTGTGTTGTTTCGGGGCAGGGTCAAACCTGCCCCGTTTTAATGTGCTGAAGTAATTGTTAGCCTTCTGACTGCCAGAAGTCCGCGTCGTAGGCCGGGAGTTCGCAGCGCAGCGGCCTGTCCTGGCGGAAGCCGAGTTCGTAATCGGCCTGCATCAACTGGTGAATCTCGCTCGTGCCTTCGTAGATGACCGCGCCCTTGCTGTTGCGCAGGTAACGCTCCACCGGGTATTCGTCGCTGAAGCCATACGCGCCATGCACCTGCACGGCTTCCAGCGCCGCCTGGACGCTGTGATCGGTGGCATACCACTTGGCGACACTGGTTTCCCGCGTGTTGCGGATACCCTGGTTCTTCAGCCATCCGGCTTTCATGTTCAGCAGGAAAGCGGCGTCATACCACTGGCGCATGAAGGCGATCTTCTGCTTGACAAGCTGGTGCTGCGCAATGGGGACGCCGAACGTTTCGCGCTCATGGGCGTACTTCACGCTGTCTTCCAGGCAGGCGCGGATCAGGCCGGTAGCGCCGCTGCCCACTGTATAGCGCCCGTTATCCAGGCAGGACATGGCAATCTTGAAGCCTTCGCCTTCTTCGCCCAGGCGGTTGCCGACAGGAACTTCCACGTTTTCACATTTCACCCACCCGGTTGACCCGGCGCGGACGCCGAGTTTGCCGTGAATGTCGCCGGTGGTGACGCCGGGCATGTCGCTGGTGATGATGAAGGCGCTGATGCCGCGAGAACCGGCGCTGGTATCGGTCTTGGCGAAGAACAGGAAGTGGTGGCCTTTGGTCGCCAGGCTGATCCACATCTTTTCGCCATTGAGGATGTATTTATCCCCCTCGCGGCGGGCAGTGGAGACCATGTTGGCGACATCACTGCCGTAGCCCGGCTCGGTCAGGGCGAACCCGGCGTATTTTTCGCCCCGTGCCTGGGGGACAAGGAACCGCTGTTTTTGTTCCTCCGTTCCCCATTGCAGGAGCGCCATGCTGTTCAGCCCCATGTGAACCGACATCACAACCCGCAGCGTGGTATCGGCCCGTTCGAGTTCTTCACACACCAGCCCCAGGGTGACGTAATCGAAACCCTGGCCGCCATAGCGCACCGGGATACAGATACCCAGGATACCCAATTCGGCCATACGGGGCAGGGTAGCGGGGTTCATTTCCTGTTTGCGGTCCCATTCGCCAATAGTGGGGATGACTTCTTTCTGCGTGAAGTCGCGCACCATCTTACGGGCTTCGCGTTGTTCTTCGTTCAGTGCAAAATCCATGTTTAACCTCGTTTGATTTGTGAAAAGCGCCCGAAAAACGCGCTTCATTTTAAGGCAGATTATACCATCTGAAAAAGCGCGAAACGAGTGCTGCCACGGCCTGGCCGCGACTTGCGGCAGGCAGGGTAAGCGGTGGTACAATCATCAGCATAAGCCAACTGCTCAACCAGGAGAATCCCTTCATGATGACCGTTCACGACCTGGAAACCCCCAGCGTACTGATTGACCTGGATCGTATGGAGCGTAATATCGCCCGGATGCAGGACTACTGCAACGCGCACGGGTTGGCATTCCGTGCCCACATCAAAACGCACAAAATACCGGATATCGCCCGCGCCCAGTTGGATGCGGGGGCGGTGGGTATCGCCTGTCAGAAGGTGAGCGAGGCTGAAGTGTTCGCCCGCGCCGGGTTCAACAATATCCAGATTCCCTATAACATCGTCGGGCCAAAGAAAACCGCCCGGCTGGCCGACCTGGCACTCTATAACAAAGTGACTGTCTCGGCGGATCATCCGATCACGGTTCGCGGGTTGGCGGAGGCCGCCCGCGCCAATGACATCAACATCAGCGTACTGGTCGAACTGATGACGGAAATCGAACGTACCGGAGCGCCGGTGGAAGAGATTGTCAATCTGGCGCAGCAGATTGACCGGGACGAGTATCTGCATTTTGCCGGGCTGCTGGTATACCCCACGAATCCGAGCATTCGCCCGGTGTTGCAGGAAGCGTTAGCGCAGTTGAACGCGGCGGGTATCGGTGTTGATGTGGTGAGCGGCGGCGGCACAGGTGCGGCTTTCCACGCGCATGAAGTGCCGGAAGTGACAGAGATTCGGGTCGGGACGTATGTCTTCAACGACTGGCGCACGGCGCGGCGCGGTTGGGCGGCATACGAGGACTGTGCTATGACGATTGCGGCGACGGTGGTCAGCCGCCCGACACCGGATCGCGCCATCCTGGACAGCGGCAGCAAAACGCTTTCGAACGATCATGAGAACGGGCTGCATGGCTACATTGTCGAGTATCCCGAAGCGCGTATCTACCAGTTGAGCGAGGAACACGGCCATGTGGATATGAGCGCGTGCGAGAACCGGCCAACGGTGGGCGAGCGTGTCCATGTCATCCCGGTGCATACCTGCGTCGTGACCAACCTGCACAACGAAATTTACGGCGTGCGCGGTGAAGAAGTCGAGGTGGTCTGGCCGGTGGCGGCGCGCGGGCTGGTGTGGTGAGCAGATCACCTTTATGAGTGTGTTGAAATATATATAAGGACGCTTTGATGACCGATTTCATATTCAAGCAACTGATTGATGGCGAGTGGGTGGACGCCGCGAAGGGTGGGACGTGGGACTTAATCAACCCGGCGACTGAAGCCGTGATTATGCCAGTCCCGTTTGGAGATGCCAGCGACGCGCAGGCCGCGATTGACGCCGCTGCCGCCGCCTTTCCTGCCTGGTCGAGCAAGACGGCCTACGAACGCGCCGAAGTTCTGCTCAAAGCGGCAGACTGGCTTCTCGATCATGCCGAAGACCTGGCGGTGGTGACAACTGAAGAAAGTGGCAAGCCTTTGAGCGAATCGCTGGCGGAATGGCGCAGCGCGGCCAACTACTTCATCTGGTTTGCGGAAGAGGGCAAACGCGCCTATGGCCGCACGATTCCGGCGCGGTCTGCCGGGCGGCGAATCATGGTGATTCAGCAGCCTTTAGGCGTGGTGGGGACGATTACGGCCTGGAACTTCCCGGTGTACAACATTGTGCGGGCGTGGGCGGCGGCGCTGGCGGCGGGCTGTACCGTTGTCGGGCGGCCTTCGGAGTATACGCCACGTTCGGCTATGATGATGGCGCAGGCTCTGGTGGAAAGCGGCGCTCCGGCAGGAGTCATTAACTGTATTAACGGCGACCCGGCAGGCATGGCGCAGGTCATGCTCCAGGACGCACGCTGTCGCAAGATCAGTTTCACCGGCAGCACCCGGGTCGGCAAGCTCCTGATGGACGGCGCTTCCGATACGGTGACGAAGCTGGCACTGGAACTGGGCGGGAATGCGCCGGTACTGGTGTTCCCTGATGTGGATGTCAAAGAGGTGGCGCGGGCATCAGTGCAGTGGAAGTACCGCAACTGCGGGCAGGTGTGCGTTTCGCCGCAGCGGTTTTATGTGCATACCCGGATTGCCGAAGAATTTATCGAACACACGACGGCATTCACCGAGGCGGTCAGAGTTGGCAATGGGCTGGATCAGAATACTGACGTGGGGCCGCTGATTAACGCTGTCCAGCGGGATCGCGTCGAACAGTTGGTAGCGGAGGCCACTGCCCAGGGCGCCGAGGTATTGACCGGCGGTAAGCGCCCGGCTGACCTGCACAAAGGGTACTTCTATCAGCCAAGCGTTATGACCAGCCTGACCGCCGATATGCGTCTCTATCACGAGGAAATCTTTGGCCCGGTGATGCCGGTTATCCCATTTTCCGACCCGGACGAGGCGCTGGCACTGGCGAATGCGACCCCGTATGGCTTGACGGCTTTCGTAATGACGCATAATCTGAATACAGCACTGCGGATGGCGGAACGGCTGGAATTCGGCATGGTCGGCATCAATGACTGGCTGCCCGCCACACCGGAAGCGCCGTTTGGTGGCGTGAAGCAAAGCGGTCTGGGACGTGAGTGCGGCCAGGAAGGACTGGAGGATTACATGGAATCGAAGACAATATTCATAGGAGGGATGTCTTGAAGTATTTTGTGACCGGCGCAACGGGATTCATCGGCGGGTATCTGGCTCAGCGTTTGATAAGAGATGGACATGAGGTTGTCGCCCTGGTGCGAACTCCGGCGAAGGCACAGGCTCTGGCTGATACGGGGGTGATAATCGCGCAGGGGGATATCACGGATAAGGCCAGTATGCGCGAACCGATGACCGGCGTAGATGGTGTGTTCCATGTTGCCGCCTGGTACAAAGTCGGTATGAAGGATTCCAGCATGGCGCAGACCATCAATGTCGAGGGGACGCGCAATGTACTGGAACTGATGAAGGAACTCGGCGTCCCGAAAGGAGTATATACCAGCACTGTGGCGGTTTTCAGTGACACGAAAGGAGAACTTAAGGACGAAAAATACAAATTCAATGGAGAACACCTCAGTGAGTATGACCGTACCAAGTGGGAGGCACATTACCGGGTTGCGCAGCCGATGATGGATGCTGGTCTGCCGCTCGTGATTGTGCAGCCTGGCGCGGTGTACGGCAAAGGCGATCAGAGTGAATTAGGCAACACGACGGCGCAGTATCTCCAGCGCAAACTGCCCGTTATCCCGCAGGGTATGGCGGTGTGCTGGGCGCGTGTCGAGGATGTTGTTGAGGGGCATATCCTGGCGATGGAGAAGGGCGAAGTGGGCGAATCCTATATCATTGCCGGGCCGCCGCATACGCTGGTGGAATATTTCGAACTGGCGGAGCAAATCACCGGTATCCCTGCGCCTCGCCTGAAAGCACCGGCTGCCATGCTCAAGGCGTCCGCCGCGCTGATGGGTGTAATCGGCAATCTGGTTGAAGTACCCGCCACATATACGGCTGAGGGACTGCGGGTCAGTGCCGGTGTGACGTATTTAGGAGATAACAGTAAAGCAAAACGTGAACTGGGCTACAATCCCCGTTCTTTGGAGGCTGGTCTGCCGGAAATCCTGGCTTACGAGATGGAGCGACTCGGTATTCGGTCAGAGGCGAAGTAACCAGGAGTACGGGACTCTGCCATGTAATCAATTTGGATTAATTATCTATCCTTAAAATCATGGTGATACTTTACCTCACCCCTTCCGAACCGCAGCGAGTAGGGGTGAGGTCGGCATAACGAATGTACGGATAGGTTCTAATTATATCGCAATGATTAATAAGGTTGAGGGAACTGAAAGGAGAGGCGGCTTTGACTGCCACTGAGGGAAGTGAGTTCTGCCGCCGATTATTATGATATCAGAGCAGATTACGATTGAAGTTGTGAACACAGCCCCGCAGCATGTTCAGGAGTTGGAAGCGCTTCAGCGGATCGTCTTCCCAACACTGACAGATAACGAACTCTTTACGGCAGAAAAATACCTGAACCACCTCAGGCTTTTCCCACAAGGACAGTTTGTGGCGATGGCGACCATCGGGGGAGCGCAAAAGTGCGTCGGCGCGACCAGCACCTACCGCGCTAATTTCGATTTCGATGACTACCAACACACCTTCCTCGAAGCTATCGCGCACGGCTGGTTGAGCAATCACGATCCCCAGGGGGAATGGTTGTATGGTGTGGATGTGAGTGTGCATCCTGACTTCCGCCGTAAAGGGATCGGCAGCCGGTTATATGATGCCCGCAAGGCGCTGGTCAAACGCCTGAATCTGCGGGGTGAGGTCGCCGGTGGCATGATTCCCGGCTATGAACATTACAAGGCAAAGATGACCGTAGAAACCTATATTGAAAAAGTCGTCGCAGGGGAGATTTTGGGGAAGACACTGCCGATGCAGCTCAAAAACGGATTTGTTGTGCGTGGCATTCTGTACGACCATATCACCGACCCCCGCGCCGACAATACCGCCACGCTGCTTGTCCGCAAGAACCCGGATTACCGGTCAGTGTAGGCCAGACGCAAAAAAGGGGTGCAAAACCACTGCACCCCTGTCTGAATCTTACGCTAACCGATGCTTACTTGACATCCTTGCCCATCAGCGGGCCGCCGAATAGTGGGGCGAACACACACACATTGAACACGCCGACCAGCACCAGGAACACGCCGACCACCGCCAGGATGATATTCAGCGGTGAGTCAACGGTACCGAACAGACCCAGAGCGAACGCGAGCACAATTACGCCGGCCAGAATGCGAATACCACGTCCTATTGGCCCTGCCATGAATTTTGCGAACCCCATTGTATTTTCTCCCTAAAATAAAATGCTTAATGCGATTAGTGATTAGATGCACAGCCGAGCAAAAGGTTACATACATTGACGCACAAACTGGAAAATCTCGCACTTGAACTCGAAAACCGTATTCGCGGTCATCGCCCGCTGTCGCTCCCGGCAGAATGGGCAGATGAGCTGGTTTTCCCGGCGTATGGCGGCCTCTCAATCCGCAATGTGCCCCATACGATTGCTCATCTGCTGGGCGCGGCGCTGCCCGGCCTGACTCCGCTGGATGAAGCGGTGTGGGGAGGCGATTCGCCCGTTGGGCAGGTTGACCGGGTGGTGATATTTCTGACGGACGGCCTGGGTTATCTGTGGCTGCGGCAGATGATGGCTGAAGACGATGAGGTGCGGGACCTGGTGGGGGAAATCACCAATGGTTCCGGGGCGCTGCCGCTGACGTCTATCGCCCCGACGACCACCGTCGCTGCCCTTACTACCCTGTGGACTGGTGCCAGCCCTGCCGCTCATGGCATCTTCGGGCTGCGGATGTACCTGCGGGAACTTTCCATGCTGGTGAATATTCTGAGCTACAAACCCGCCGCCGGAAAGCTGATGAACGACATCCTGGCCGACTGGAAACTCCCGCCTGAGTCGTTTGTGCCGGTGGCAGGACTGGCGGAATCCCTGGCGCAGTACGGAATTCCGACTCATCTGCTCCTCTCATATCAGTTATTGGGGTCGGGGTTATCGCGGATTCTGCACCGGGGAGTGGCGCACGCCCATACCCATACCGGCCATACTGACCTGTGGCCGCGGCTGGCGGATGTGCTGGCACAGACAGCCGGGCAGCGCTGCTGCGTGAGCGCCTACTGGCCTGCGGTGGATAGTGTGGCGCACCATTATGGCGCGGACAACCGCTATACGCGCTATGAAGTCAAGCAGCAGTTGCTTAACCTGCGCGACGTTCTTAATGCAGAATCAGCCCAGGATGGCCGTACACTGGTTATGATTCTGGCAGATCACGGTCACCATGATGCGCCGCAGGACATCCGGTTGCACGAAAATGCTCATGCCCGCTCCATCTTTGATGCCATGCGTGGCGGTTTTGGCGGCGAAACACGTTTGACGCATCTGTATCTGCGCGAGGGGCAAAAGCAAACAGTCATCCGCACCCTTGAGGAGCATTTTGTTGGTGGCCTGACATGGGCTGAGCCAGAAGCCGCCCTGGCTGCCGGGCTGTTCGGGACGGAGACGCCACACCCCGAAGCCGCGCATCGCCTGGGGGACTTAACCGTGATCGCCCGCTTGAATTGGCAGATTACCGATAACTTCCTGCGCTTTCCATTGATTAGCACGCACGGTGGGCTTTCGGATTGGGAAATGCTGGTGCCGCTGCTGTGGAGACGGATGTAAGGATAAGGCAAGAGGTGCGGAATCAGGCGGTTGACGTTTTGGGGTGCTGACAGGCGACACGTACCTGGCTGATTCCCCTGTACTCAGGGGGACATCCGGCCCTGCTGGAACGGATAGGATTTCTGGCCTGTTGACCCGGGTGAACCAGTAGCAATCCAATGTTTTTTGTGTATATTAGAGATAGTTCTGTGCTACAATTCAGCATATAGTTCGTTGACGTTCGCTTTCATAACAAGGGGAAAGTGCCTTGGCAACACGTACTGAACAACTCCAGGAAAGTCTCCGCGATCTCCAGGTTAGCTCCGGCGATGTTGAAGCTGCCGCCATTGTCAGTGTAGACGGCCTGAGTATGGCTTCATCACTGCCCGCCCATATTGAAGAGGACCGCGTGAGCGCTATGTCCGCCGCGATGATCTCGCTCGGTGAGCGTATCTCTACCGAGTTGGGACGCGGGCTGCTGGAACAGGTCTATGTCAAGGGTGAGAACGGCTACGTTATTCTGACTGCAATCGGGGAAGAAGCTGTTTTGACCGTATTGGCCCGCAAAGAAACCAAGTTAGGCCTGATCTTCCTGGATATTAACCGCGCCGTAGAAGTTCTCGAAAAACTGGTTTGAGTCCATTAAGAAGCGACCATTGTGCTTGAATTAAGCGGCTTATATTACCCGAACCGCATTGCTCGATATTTCTTTCTGGCAATGGATGATGTGATGGGGCCAAACGGACTCAATGTGGTACTGAGTCTGGCTGGGTTAGATCGTTACATCGGAAATTTGCCGCCAGACGACCTGGCAAAGCAGTTCGATTTCGCTTATATGGCGTCTTTGAACTATGCGCTGGAGGAGATGTACGGCATCCGGGGTGGTCGGGGCATGGCGCTGCGGGTGGGGCGTGCCAGTTTCTCTCAGGGGCTGCGTCGTTTCGGGGCGCTGTCGGGTGTCGCGCATCCGGCTTTCCGCAACCTCCCCTTAGAAGAACGCTGTGATCTGGGGCTGCGGGCATTGGCGGATATTTTTACGAACTTTTCCGATCAGGCATCATCTGTACAGATTAGCGACAATGGCTATCTCTTCACCGTAAATACAAGCCCGATGGCCTGGGGGCGGATCAGTGATAAGCCGGTTTGCCACGCCCTGGTAGGCATTTTACAGGAGTGCCTGCGCTGGGTTTCTAACGGCCATGAGTTTTACGTCCATGAGACTGCTTGCCTGGCGTGCGGCGACGGCCATTGTGAGTTTAAAATTAATAACACGCCGATTGGCTAAGGCGAGAGGGAAGTGGGTTGGTGGAAAAACCAAAAATAATGATTGTCGAAGACGATCTCGACCTCGCAGAGATGTTGAATGCCTATTTTCGCGTTCAGAATTATGATGTTGTGACGGCAGCCTGGGGACGCGAGGCGATTGAAATCAGCGAGCAGGAGGAGCTTCAACTGGTTGTGCTGGATATTCGCCTGCCCGACATTGACGGTTATGAAGTGTGCCGCCAACTGCGGTTGCAGCGCCGTACCCAGAATCTGCCAATCATTTTCCTGACCGAAAAACGGGATCGTGTAGATAAGCTCCAGGGGTTGGAACTGGGCGTAGTGGACTATATCACCAAGCCATTTGACATCCAGGAACTGCGGCTGCGGGTGCGGAATGCGCTGAACCGGGTCGAACGCCAGAACACGGTCAATCCCGTTACGGATTTGCCTGAAGGGGAAATGGTTGATGCCCAGCTTGGCGGACTGATTCACGGGGATGAACCCTGGTCGCTGCTGCTGGTTTCAATAGGCGGTCTGGCACAGTTCCGTGAGATGTACGGTTTTGTCGCTGCCGACGACGTGCTGCGGGCGGTTACGCTCATGGTGCGTAATGCGGTTCGGGAATACGGCAGCGAGACGGATTTCATCGGTCACCTGGGGACGGAAGAGTTCCTGATTGTGACGACTTCCGACAAGGTGACACTGATTCGACAGCGAATTGAGGGGCGGATTAACCAATCCCGCGAGTACTTCTACCCACTGCGTGACCGCGATAAGGCGCGAGTTGCAATGGAATCCAGCACGCTTAAATTGAGCAGCGGCGTTCTCACCCATGAGGACGGGGTTTACAGCGACGTAGACGCGCTCAAGGTTGCGCTTCACGCGACAGCGACGACCAGCAGCGCCGGTTCATAGCGAAGTCAACTGTTCTGAGATGCTAACCAGGTGTCATAATCTTCGGCGCTTACGAGCGTTCCGTTGCTGACCTCGGTAGTGTGATTGCGTTTCTGGCTGTCGAAGGTGATCTCCAGTTCAACCGTCTGGTTGCAGCGCCAATCGTTGGCACGTACCAGCTTTCGGGCATAATACGTGCCGGCGTCCGTCAGGCTGAAGTCGTTTCGAGTATCAAGCCGCACCCGTACCACTTCGTCGCAGTTGTTTGGTTTGACGTATAAGTACATCCCGCTGTCCGCTGGCGCCCCGGCCCCGAACAATTTCCTGAAAAATTCCATGTTTTACTCCACATGATATGCATATTGATTATCGTTCACCTGTACAGTGATCGTCCCAGCGGTCGTATCCGGGGTGAGTGATAATGATTCTTCAAAGTGTGCCACCACCGACAAAATATGGGGCGCTCGGAAATCCGTCCTCGTGCAGATCCACCCGGTAGTATCACAATGATACAGTTCGTACCACGAGTCCCGCACCGCGTTCCCCCAGAATTCTGTCCGCAGCGCCAGATGATAGACATCGCCGCCGAGTTCCGTAGATAAGCGGTGCTCGATAAGTGTGGTGGGAAAGTCGAAGCGGAACACCAGGCCACAGCTCACGACACCGACCAGCAGGGTGGCGATGATCGCCCGCCCGCGTGCTTTCTCATCGGGGATCGTGACTACCGAGACGGCCAGCGCCAGAATGGCCCCGAGAACCAGGAGGCGTGATAATGGACTGCGCTTGTCTATAATGAACCAGTAAATATTGACCGGGTTGCTTTCCGGAGGGAAAAACCAGTTATAAACGATAAGAAATCCAGCAACGATCAGCACGATGACGGAAATAAGGCGTAAAAAACGGTTCAAGAGTGGGTGAGTTCTGAACATAGAACGACTCTTTCTCAGTGGGGTGATGGTCACTATAGTACGGGCAAAGCAGGAAGAAAGGAAGAGGAACTGGCGTGTCAGAGCCGGGGGAGCGCCCGGCAAACGCGCTCGCGGGAGGAGCAAGACAGCGCATACGACAACCCTGGAGGATGAAACGTACCCTGACTCAGCCTGATATGCAGACCCGCCCACCATAAATGCGACATAGTCGCCTGCACCTATCCTTAGGGAGCGCACAGCGGCGCTCCCTGTCAATCGGGCGCATATCGTCCATATTCTGATCCCTAATCAATGGGTTCTTTGTAGATGACGTACCGCCCGATGTCGTCACCTTTGCCAATGCAGGTGGAGAGGTCAACCTTGAATTCGCGGCCACCACTGACCCAGCGCAAGCCTTCCTGGAGCAGCCCCTGCCCGACATAGCACACGGCCTTATCGGTCTTGCGACCCCAGCACATGGGGCAGCGTTCGAGGGTGTAGATGATGCGGTCATCGCCTTCTTCATGGACGTTGGAGACCTGGTCGGAGAACTGGGAGAAGATGTTCGCCATAGCGGGGACACCGACTTTGAGTTTGGCGTTGAGCGGGAGCACCTTGAACGCCAGATCGCCGACACCGGCCAGGGCACCGAAGCCGCGCAGGGCGTCGGCAAAGAGGGTGCGTCCGACGCGCAGGGCGAGACCCCGGCCACCGCGCGGGCCGTACATTTCTTCGAGGGCGACGCACAGGGCGGTGAAGTCGGCGAAGTCGAAGACCTTTTCGAGGTTATCGGGGGGGTAGTTGCCGATCAGGTTGGGCAAGCCGGCCAGATTGAGGACGGCGTTGAGACCATTCTTGCCCATGACTTCTTCCATCGCGTCGAGGAAGATGCGGGCGAATTTGTTCGGGTAGTAGTATCCGCTTTTCTCAGGTGGCATGGTACGATTTCCTCCAATCGATTATTGATCTTAGCGCAATGCCCATGCTGGGGCAAGTTGTTCATGAAGGAGCTGTTAGTTCTCCTGAATTCCCTTATCATTTTGCAGCCGAAACGATCAGAACAGCTACGCACTGCCCATAAGTCTAACACAAGACGTGATTGTATGCAGCAAAATTAAGCGCTTGCATCCAGGAATAAAGACCAGTCCCGAATTGCGATATTCTTGAATGTGAATACTTGCTGAAAACAACAGGGCGATTGCATCAAAATGGGAATTTCAATTTGATATACACTTCTGGCTTTTTTACCCCCTCTAAATCTCCCCCGCCAGCAGGGGCGACTTGTTGGTTCTGTTTGACCAGCCCCCGCCCCGTTTGCGGGGAGGGTTGGGGAGGGGTCAGAAAAGGCTATTTTGTATAGAGTGAATTTGATGCGATTGACCTGCTGAAAACGACCATCACAATGGTCTTTGATTGTGCTACAATGGCACGGGTTCGAATCTGAAATATTCGTCAATCCCTGTATCTAAAGGGAAATCGTTTTCCAATGGATATATAATAGATAGTAGCTTTAGCATGAAGCAGAGGCTTCATTGAGCATCAATTATCCTGAACGTCCCCCTGTTGTCGCTATTCATAACCTCACCAAGCATTATACAGAGGGCAGCCGGTCACGCCTCGTGTTAGATAACACCAACCTGGAAATTCAGGCGGGTGAATTTTTCGTCCTGCTGGGCAAGAGTGGCAGTGGCAAAAGCACGTTTTTGAATCTGCTGAGCGGTATAGATAATCCTGATTTCGGGCAGATTATGATTGACGGCCAGGATATTGCCGGGCTGAACGAGAAACAGCGCACCCTGTTTCGCCGTGACCACATAGGCATTATTTTCCAGTTTTTTAATCTTATCCCAACACTAACGGTGCTGGAAAATATTACTTTGCCCGGCGAACTGCGCGGGCGCCCCGGCCTGATTGAGAAGCGCGGGCGGGAACTATTGGAGCGAGTTGGTCTGGCGGATCGTGCAGACGATTTCCCGGATAAACTCAGCGGCGGCGAACAGCAGCGGGTGGCGATTGCCCGTGCCCTGCTGCAAGAGCCGATGCTTGTCCTGGCGGATGAGCCGACTGGCAACCTGGATGAAGATACCGGCAAAAGTGTGCTGGCGCTGCTGCTCGAATTAACCCGAGATGCTGGGCGCACCCTGGTGATGGCGACTCATAATCCGGAAATCGTCCCTTTAGCAGACCGGGTCTGCCGGATTCAGGAAAGCAGGATACTTGTCACGTCAAATACCCGCCAATCAATTAGCAGCGTGCAAGGAAATAGGGGATAATGGAAATAGAGAGCTATTTGCTGATCAAATTTATGGGTATGTGGTAGAGAGGCATCAGCAATGACCGACCCCGAAGCAAAAACATCAAACAACTCCTGGTAGACCTGCGCGACTTCAACAAGATCAAACGGCGCACCGCCGTCATGAAACTGGGAATGGCGGGCGGCGAAGAAGCTGTCCACGCGCTGATTATGACGGTCAGGAATGAACATGAGGATTTGATCGCTCGTGGGCGTGCCGCGCTTATGCTCGGTAATCTGCGGGATATTCGGGCAGTTGACTCATTAATCAAGGCGCTGGATGCTCCCGGTTTTCAAACCCCGGTTTATGCCGCTGAAGCCCTCGGTAAAATTGGCGATCCGCGTGCGATTGAACCGCTGCTGCTGGCGGCGGCGAATTCTGGTAATGATACGTTCCGCAAGGCGGCACTGGAAGCGCTCAAACGTCTGGGGCATGACCCGGAACGAATCCCCATGGAATAAGGGCGACGGTAGTTGTCCTTTGTGGCCGGCAGGGCAAATGCCGGGCAAACCTGTTGGATTGTCACCTTCAAGTATACCGGCAGCCTGTCTTGTGCTGGCCGGTTATTTCTTTATGCGCCGGCGATTCTCACAACCAACGATCTCGTCTCTACGTAGTTACATCATGAATATGCAGCCGGTCACGAAGGGCTGCTGCCGGTGACTCTGTACATCTATACAGGAGAGGGTGGTTTAATGCGTCTGAAGAAAGTTCGTTTTGGAATCATTCTGACGGTTCTCTTGCTGATGGCTGTTGTGCTGCCTCTGGCGGCACAGGATAACCGTATTGTTATTTCTGTTGCCGTGCCGGAATTCCTCGGCGATTCGTTTCAGCCGGATGTTTTCGCTCAGTTTGAACAGGAGAATCCCGCTTATAAGGTGCGTGTGGTCAAGGTGAACAACAGCGCCTTTTCTCCGGTTGCGCCTGCCCGTGATCTGGATGGACACCTGAACGGCGTCGCCAGCTATGCTGCGATGGCCGATGTCCTGTACATTACGCCTAATACGATTTCAGTAGAGGCGACTCGTGCCGGGTATTTCCTTGATCTCGCGCCGCTGGTTGCCAGCGACTTTGGCCTGGATGTCACCGACTTTTACCCGGCGGCCTGGGAAGCCTTTCAGTGGGATCGCGGCGTATGGGGTTTCCCGGCGGTGGCGGATCTCCTGCTGATGGTTTATAACCCCGCCCAGTTTGACGAGATTGGCCTGCCCTATCCGGAATCCTATTGGAGCCTGGATGACCTGGCCGCCGCCACCGACTTCCTGAAGGTCAGAGATTCGAGCGGGCAGGTGACACGACCCGGCATGGTGACATTGAGCGGGGATAATCTCGCACTGCTGGCGCTCAGCCTGCTCAATACAGGCTTTACGATGACACGGTTTTCCCCGCTGTGCCGCGCCTGGCGACGCCGGAACTCGAAGCCTTCCTGGAGCAGTGGATGGAGATGGAAGACGAGGGAATCGTGACTCAGTGGGTGCAGGGTTACGAAGAAGTGCCGATGCGAATTGACGATGCATTTGCCCTCTCGACGGGATTCGGGAATGAATACGACATGGCGGGGGCGCTGCTGCCGGGCGGCATGGCCGGGATGGACGTGCAAGGCTTCGCCGTGAGCAGTGGGACCTCGGAGCCGGACGGTGCGTATGCCCTGGTCAAGTACATGACGAGCAATGCCACCGTCGTGAATGGGATGTTTGGACTGCGTCCGGCCCGCCGCAGCCTGATAAACGCCCAATCGGGGGATGATCTGACCATTAGTTTCTTCCTGAACCTGTCGCCAGAGGATGAAGCCGCCCTTGATGATGCCCTCAATAACGGGTTATCGCTTTCGGCGCAGCGGTTTGGGGATTACGTGGGGATTGCCGCCGATAAAATGCGAACGGAGGGCTTGATGCGCGAGCGGCGCTTCAGGCAGTGGAGGCCGATGCGGTTGCGAACCTGCAAGCCGCCAGCAACCGGCGCGAAGACGTAACCGTCTATGTCGCCACGCCCGTGCCGACTCCGGCGCTGGGGGCGAACGAGGTGAGTCTCAGTTTCGGGCTGGTGGCCTTCGGGCCGGGCAGCGATGACGCTCAGTGGCAAGTCCTGGTGGATGAGTTTATCGCCGGCGACCCGCAGGTGCGCCAGATCGTGATTGACAGCGCCTTCAGCTTTGACCCGGAGGAGATGAGCGAGAAGTACGACTGCTTCTTCCTGCCGTTTAACCTGGTGCAGCAGCTTCAAGACCTGAGTCCGCTGCTCAACCTGGACCCGTTCCTGGATACGGACCCAACCTTTGACCGGGCTGATGTGATTGGCACGAGCCTGACCCAGCTTCAGAAGGATAACAAGACCTGGGGTTTCCCGGTCATTATCCAGCCGCAGATTCTGTGGTACAACTACGACAGCTTCCTGCGGAACGGCGCGATTCCGCTGGGGAATAGCTGGTCGCTTGACCAGTTCACCGACTCATTACGTGCGCTGCGGTTTGACCCGAACGAGCCGCCGCCCTTCGTCCCCAGCAGTTTTGGCGGTACGTATCTGCTGATGCTGATCGGCGCTTATGGCGGGTTGCCGCTCGACTATCGCACCGAACCCCCGACGGTCAACCTGACCGATCCGCTGACGGTGGATGCGATACGGCAGGCGCTTGACCTGGCGAAAGATGGCTATATCGCGTACCAGGAACTCGGTTCGTTCCAGGGTGGCGGCGGCGGGGGGTATTGAGCGCCAGATTTACGATGCTTCCCTCAATACACAGGCCTTCCGTGAACAGGTTGCCGGGCGTGATAACCCCTACCAGGTGACGACATTCCCCTATGGCACACAGTACAATGTCGCCTCGTACAACCTGGGAGCGGCATACATCAGCGCCCGGACGCCCAACCCGGAAGCCTGCTACCGCTGGATTAGCGGCGTGGCGCGGCATCCTGAAGTGCTCTCCGCCATGCCGGTGCGTCGCTCGTACATTGATGACCCGCTGGTGACCGCTTCACAGGGGACGGACATTGTGGAGATGTACCGCGCTATCGCGGATGCCCTGGATGACCCGAACACAATCATTTTTCCGTCACCCTTCAACGGCATCGCGTCGCCGGGTGGCCTGGTGATTCAACTGTGGTTGTACCGGGCCTTTGATAGTTATGTGCTTGAGGATGGTGACCTGGAAACCGCGCTGGTGGACGCCGAGGCTTTCATTAAGGCTTACCAGGAGTGTATCGTGGATATTCCGCCCTTTGACCCGGCGCAGTACCAGACCCAGCTTCAACAGATTGTCTACTTCCTCCAGTACACCAACTGCGCGGTGAAGATTGACCCCAGTCTGAGTTCATTGTTCAGCTTCGGCGGCGGTGGGTAGCGCGACCTGCTTCTAAAAAGGGTGGGGCGGCTGTATGCGGCCTCACCCTCTCCCTCGTTAGTGAATGAAAATGCCTCGCTTCTAACACATCGTTTATCGTGGTTTCAGCCATTTTTCAGACAGCGGCGCTATAGTCCCCAATAGATCAGCGATTCGCTGGTCAATCCTGTGGAGAGGATTTGGAAATACGAGGTGTAGGAGCTATGAAGAAGGTACAGTTGATGAAATGGTCAGGCCTGGTACTGAGTGTACTGGCTCTGGCGCTGGTTGGATTCAGCATGGTTGCCGCGCAGGATACGACAACCGCGACGCCGGGCTACCTGGGTGTGCGCTTTGTTGCAGCCGATAGCGGGGTCCTGGTGGTTGAAGTCGTGGCCGATTCACCCGCTGCTGCTGCCGGGCTGAAGGTCGGCGATTTTCTACTGGCGGTCAATGGCGAGTCGGTGACCGCCGACAATGTGCGTGACACGATTCAAGCCCATTCTGCCGGGGATACCCTTACGCTGGGGATCGAACGCCGGGGTGAGGCGATGGACGTAGACGTGACATTGGCCGAGGCGCCTGCCGAGGCCGCCGTGCCGCAGTTCCGCTTTAACCAACCATACCTGGCCGCTGAACAGCCTTATCTGGGCATCGGTATGAACGCGGCGGATGATGGCGGCATCGTGATTTCACTGGTGCAGGATGAATCTCCCGCTGCCGCCGCCGGGTTGCAGGCGGATGACCGTATCACACACGTGAATGGTGCAGCAGTCACCACCACGCAGGAAGTTGTCGCAGCAGTGCAGGCGATGAAGGTGGGTGATACCGTCACACTCACGATTGACCGGGCTGGCGAAACAATGGATGTCGAGGCGACTCTCGGCAGCGCCCCGGTCATGACGATGCCGTTTGATCGCGGTTTTGGGCGTGGTGGCATGTCGCTGGAGAACGGCCAGATAGGTCTGTCCTGGGCGGATGGCAAGCTCCAGATCACCGACCTGTCGGAGGATCATCCGCTATACACTGCCGGTCTGCGGGCGGGTGATGCGATCACCGCTGTGAACGGACAGCCACTGACCGATATGACCGCGCTGTTCGGTGTCTTTAGCGGCATGGCGGAAGATGGCACCATCACCCTCACGGTTGATCGTGCCGGTGAAAGCATGGATATTGATGTGCAGGCTTCAACCCTGCTGAACGGCTTCCACTTCTTTGCGATGCCGAACGGCATGGATATGGAAGGATTCTTCGGACGCGGTTTCCACGGCTTCTTCTCTGATCCCAGTGCTGAGACCACGCCGGAACCAAACGCATAACCCCGTTATGCAATTTCACAATTAACACGGAGAAAAACCGACCACACCGGGTTGCCCCTACTCTGAAATGAGGGACATGAAGGGGCAACGCGGTGCGCCCTACGAAAAAACATCACCGTGCTGATTTCTAAAAACGCATAACAGGGTGTCGCAAGCGGCACAGCAGGGGGACTCTACGTCCCCTTGCTGCTTTTCAGGTACGGGCGGGGTATCTGGTAATGGGTTTCTTCTCATGTTACAATCTTTTTTACACAAATAGACTTGGTTAATAGTGAGTGGTTTCCCCACCTGTCTTCAATGAAAAATTCAGATACCGATCATAAACTACCAAACTTAGAAGTGACGCTGGGCCACCTGAGTGGTGAACTGCTGCGTGCGCCGCGCAATTTTACGAACCTGGTGCTGTTTAAACCGGATAAGAGCGAGAAAATTCCCCCGAACGTGGTGCGTATCACCCATCACTACGCGGATGCGATGCTGGCTTACGGGTTTACCGCCGAATACGAAGCGTTGCAGCGGGTGGCGGATTGGTTCTCAACCGGGCTGTCCGATGGCAGCACCGAACTTGATTCAGTGGAAATGAACCGGCTTGAGGCGCTGCTGCTCCTGCGTTCACAAGACCCGAATGCCGCAGCCCGCTTGGAACTGCTCTTAAGACAATGGGTGGTGAATGGCAGGTTTACTTCCAGATCATCCGATCAACGTTTCAATGCGCTGTGGGCACTCAAAATCCTGTGGTTAGCGCACCAGAAAAAGGCGACGAACGGGAGTGGTATCACTCAGAACGAACTGCGCCGGTGGACCACTGCGCTGCTGACGGAGGATTTTCAGGATAAGGATATGGCGTTTGCGCTGCAACTGCGCCACGAGATCGCGGGTGGGCTGACGAAAAGCCAGCAGGCGAAGTATCTGAATGTGCTCCTCAGCCGGGCGGCTGAAAATGGCGGTATGTGGGGGGTCAAGCGGAATTCGGGTTGGATTATTGACCTGATCCACAAACAGGAACTCTTTAATGTTGAGTTCACCAGCAACAAAGACCGTGATGCCCTGCGCGAGATCGTTATCAGCACGTGCTACATTATCGAGAACCTGATGCCGATGGCCGAGCAGTATCCGCAGATTAAACCGGCGCTGCGGATGGCGATGGAGATGTGGTGGGGTGTGCTGCAAGGCGGTGATACCATCCGCAAACTGCGGACACTGTTTCGCCGCGACTACGATTTCCTGTTTATTCTTTTCCGGTCATTGTGCGCGATCCGGGCGTACATCAATCATCCGCTCATCCAGGTCAGCGCCATGTACCTGGCGGAGCAGTTGTCGAGCGGCCCACCGGTTGAATCATCGGATATTGAGAGTATTTTGCAGGCGCTTCAGAAGTGGATTCCGGTCAGGCTAAAGCACGCCCCGGAAAAGCTCAAACTGGGGCTGTCCGATTCCAAGGTGGTGCGGGTATATCCTCAGTTCGGCCACCCGCTGCTGAAGGACGAGGATATTGACATCGCTCTCGTGAAATCGGTCATCGTGAAGTACGGCAAACCAGAGGAGATCAACAAGGAGCGGGCGAACTATAAGTTGCTGCCCGATGATATTCAGGATGCTTTTGTCGAAATCCCGCAGGAGTGTTTTGAGGAAGATGCGGTGCAGGGCGGGCGCGCCTTCGTCATTATGTCCGACCTGTACCGCCATTGGACGGTCTACGAGACACTGCCCCGGCGCGAAACCTATGCCCCGGCCATCGCCCGTGAACTGGGTGGCTTCCTGACCAGGGTTCACCGGGGCGATACGCATCTAACACAGATGTATGCCCAGGATGCTGTCATGCGTCTTTACCTGATGCCGATGATTGACCAGGTGCGCCAGGTGTTTAAGTTTATTGAGGCCAACGACCTGCTGCCAGGTCCGGCGGGAGACGTTCAACACCTGGAACATGAACTGCTTGGGCTTATCGGTGGTCTGATGCCCCGCCACAGCCATCTGGAAGACTTCCCGGTGGCTTATATGCATGGCGACCTGCATACGCGCAATATCATGGTGCGTCGTTTGCGCCGGGCTGACCGCGAGACTTACAACCGGGAACTGGACTTCAAGTTGATTGATCTTGAAAAGGTGGATAACCGGGGGGATGCCGCGCATGACGCCGGGCAGCTTCTGATGGACCTTGAACTGCTCCGGCAGCCACGCGACCCGGATGATGAGGCGCAAATTGTTGCGATTATGGACGCGCTGACTGAAACCTACACCCGTTTTGCCGACGAGCGCAAAGACCGCACGTTTGGCACACGGTTGCAACTGGCGCAGGCACGGGCGTTGATCCGCATCGCTAAAGCACAGATCAAATATGGCGAGGTCGCGCTCAACCAGAACCAATCCACAACGGCCAAATTGCTGGCCCGCGACATGCTGGAATATGTCGGGCAGTCCGTGAAATATCTGCGGGCGGTGGAAGCGGCTCTGGCATAGTGAGCTTCAACTCACGCTTGAAGCCCCTTTCTGGCGGGATTATAATCGCGGCTAATTTGCCTGATTAGTAAGGTGAACTGAGACTATGAGTATCAAACAAACACTGCTTGACCGTATTGCCAGCAAAACAGCTGTAGTGGGCGTCGTCGGTCTGGGATATGTCGGACTGCCGCTGGCCGTTGAATTCGCAGAAGTTGGTTTTTCGGTTATCGGTGTGGATTTGTCGGCCAGTAAAGTAGATATGCTCAACCAGGGCGAAAGCTATATCCCCGATATTCCCACCGCGCAGTTGAAACCGCTGGTGGAAAGCGGGCGGCTGCGGGCGAGTACTGACTATGCTGCGCTGCGGGCGGTAGATACCATCAGCATTTGTGTGCCGACCCCGCTGCGGAAAACTAAAGACCCGGATATGTCCTTCATTATCGAATCAACGGATGCGATTGCTGAAATCGCCCATGAAGGGATGCTGGTGATTCTGGAAAGCACGACATATCCCGGCACAACCGAAGAAGTGATCCTGCCCCGGCTTATCAACAACGGCTTCAAGGTTGGGGAGAATGTATTCGTGGCGTTTTCGCCAGAGCGGATTGACCCCGGCAACAAGAATTTCGGCGTCCGCAATACCCCCAAAGTCGTGGGCGGCGTAACCCCGGCCTGCACCGAGATTGTGACCGCCTTGTATCGCCATGCTGTGGATAATGTGATCCCGGTATCTTCCACCACCACTGCCGAAATGGTCAAACTGCTGGAAAACACATTCCGCGCCGTCAATATCGGGCTGGTCAATGAGATGGCGGTGATGTGCGATAAACTCGGCATCAGCGTGTGGGAAGTCATCGCGGCGGCTTCCAGTAAGCCATTCGGCTTTATGCCCTTCTATCCGGGGCCTGGCCTGGGTGGTCACTGCATCCCGGTAGACCCGCACTATCTGAGCTGGAAACTCAAGACACTCAACTACAATGCGCGTTTTATCGAGCTTGCCAGCGAGATCAATACCTCCATGCCGCTCTACGTGCTGACCAAAGTCACCGACGCACTGAATGACGAGGGCAAGGCGGTGCGTGGTGCGCGAGTGGTCGTGTTGGGTGTGGCTTATAAGCGCGACGTGAATGACGTGCGCGAAAGCCCGGCGTTGGATGTCCTGCAACTGCTGCGCGACAAAGGGGCGGACGTGGTATACCACGACCCGTATGTGCCCCGTGTCCACATGGAAGTCGCCGGGGACTATATGGAAAGCGCGACGTATTCCGATACCCTGTTAGAAAATGCCGACTGTGTGGTGATTATCACCGATCACACCAGTTATGACTGGCAGCACGTCCTTGACCACACGCGCCTCGTTGTGGATACCCGCAATTCAACCCCGCCGTTACAGGGCAAAGCCCGCCGCGTCATTCTGTAACCTACGGCAGCCGGTGGTGTTATATAGTTGGTGAATCCTATAAGCACAGACTGTATAGCACCATCGCGTTTCAATGTCTGTCGTGGGTACGTGGTTATTGAGCAGTTGTCCCCATTTCAGCTTCATTGTTCGGAAATAGGATTACGACTATACTGAGGGTATTCCAACGTATAGTAAATCACAGGGTTCAGGCGGTAGTGTGTGACAATATCCACATGAATATGCGGTGATGTTACCTGCGCTTAACCCGTGAATCTAGCCTACCCGAGAGGGACAAACGACATGGAACTATCGTTTCAGCTGCGCGCGCTTCCACCCGATGCCCTGGACATTATTCGCTTTCTGGGGACACTGGATGACCCCCTGGCCCATGCGAATACGATTGCTGATGCAGTCGGATTGAGTGATCGCAGCCTGGGCAAAGCCATCCGCCGCCTGGTCACCAAAGGCTATTTGCAGATGGGTATTGACCAGATGTATCGGCTGACCGAGCAAGGCGAACGTGCGGCTCGTGAACTGGTGGCGTATGACGCCGAAAGCGGCGGTGCAGACAGCGAATCAGAGTCATCAGTGGTGTTACAGGTCGAGCGGCAGGCCGTGCTGGTGATTTCACAGCCGCTGATGGCCGGCCAACCGGCACAGTTTTATGTAGGGTTTCAACCGGCTGCCAATGGGCAGCGCCTGAATGATAACGCACAGATTGCGATGCGTGTCTTTATCCTGAATGGCGAACCTGACCAGCCGCAGGAAGCTATTCTGGAATTAGGCAACGAGCCGGACTATCATGCCTTTGCGATTACCCCTGGCCTTTACCGTCAGGCGCGTATTCGTCTCCAGGTTTTTCAACTGGGGCCTAACCCGGACGATATTGAGAACTGCGGTGGCATGTATATTGATCCAGTGGTGACGGATGTCTACGAAAACGGCACTTCGTTAACCGCTTATACCACCAAATTGAAGTTGACAACACCTGGAGCATAAGAGACATTATGACCCCTGAAGAAACCCCTCTCGTCCCGTATCCGCGCAACGTGTTTTTCGGAGAATGACTCAGATCGTGGGGCGGGCACTCCTGGGTTTGCTCACCCGCACCACAGTTGCCGGGCGCGAGAATTTGCCGGAAAAAGGGCCGCTGATTCTGGTTGGCAATCATAATGCCCTGATGGAAGCCGCCCTGATGGTGCTGCACTCGCCTTATCAGATTGAACTGTTGGGCGCGGGCGACATCCCCTTTGACCCGCGTTACGCCTGGGCGATTGAGCGTTACGGTTATATCCCGATCCGGCGCGGTGAGATGGATCGGCTGGCGCTGAATAAGGCGCTGGGGGTCTTGAAGCAGGGGGTTATCGGTATGTTCCCGGAGGGCGGTATCTGGGAAGCGGCGTTCAAACGCGCCCGTACCGGGGTGTCCTGGCTCAGTTCCCAGGCGAATGCGCCGATCATCCCCATTGGATTTGGCGGTATTGACGGGGCACTCGGGGCGACTATGAAACTCAGACGCCCCCGCATGTTAATGAACATCGGCCACGTTATCCCGCCCATCCCCGCTGAAATAGAGGGAAGTCCCGCAAAGAAGCCCTGGAAGACGGCGCACGGATGGTCATGCAGCAGATTGCCGCGCTCATCCCGGAAGAAGACAAGCAGCGCTGGAACCGGATTCGCAACGAACGTTTTGAACTGCAACTGGTTGTTCGGGATAGCAGCGGTGAGCCGGTTACGCTGCCCCCGGAACTGGAAATCACGGTCCCGGAGATGCTTGCCAAGTACTTCCATCGTCCATTGATGCTGGATGTTCTGGCGCGGAACCTGAACCTGCCTATTCAGCCGTTACAGCGGCTGCACCGCGAACATGACCCGGCGAAACTCGCCCCGGCGCTCAAAGCTGCCGTCAGCTACTATGACGCACATCCGAATTTCCTGCCGTATCGCTTCCCCTATGTGGAAGCCAGCGGGATGCACAACGGTCTGCGCCAGCTTCACCGGATTGCTGAGTGGTCAATTGAACATAACTACCAGGTGGAGGTTATCCCCATCCGGCGCTACCAACAACGGGGCAGCGACCAGGAGATTGTCGAATACAGTCCTGGGAGCATCCCGGCGCTATAGGGAAGATATACGGAAACCAGGGGCAGCCCTGGTTTTTTGTGGGGAGATTACCCCCCGGTTACCGGGCCAGGTGTGGGATAGATCGGGCCTTGCGGGTCGTCGGTGGGGGTGGGCGTCGCGGTGATGAAGCCCCCCTGGCGGTTGGGAAGGGCGGTAGGCGGTAGGCTCTCGCCCGTGATCGGGCCAGGTGTGGGGTTAATCGGGATGGCGGGAACGGCTGTCGGTTGCAGGGGCACACCGAATGGTTGGCCGAGTTCCACCCGACGGTTCAGGGCTTGTTTCATATCCTCGAAATAGTCGTAGACCACCATATCGGGCAGCGCCTGGGGATACCCTGCGCCAGCGCGACTCCCCATTGGGCTGCGGTGTCGCGGCGGGCCATCACAGTGACGATCATCGTGAAATTCGCTGGAATCAGTCGCGGGAGTTCCAGGTCGCTGACCACCGTTGGCAAGTAGCGCTCCCAATATTGCCGGGCAGCATCAAACAACCATTCCGCACCCAGGTTCGGCGCGACCAGTAAAAAGTGATAGTCAGGGAAGCGATCCGGTGTTGCTTGCATAAGATTATCTTACCACAGCAGACGCATTGACACAGGTAGAATATTTGTTCTATTATGGTGATACGGCTATCGCGTGAATATGGGGGAAACAATGACACTCGACACACAGTTGCTCGATACCTGGAACATTCACAACCGAATCATTTTCTATATTCTGGATGCGCTCACGCCGGAATCCCTGGCCGGAGTCCCTGCCGGTAAGGGGCGCAGCGTCGGGCATATCCTGGCGCATATTCATAATGTGCGGCTCATGTGGCTGAATGCCGCCGCGCCTGACCTGATTGGGGAAATGGAGAAAATCCCGACCCGCAAAAAGGACGCGGTCACATTGGCGTTGCTGCGCGAGTCGCTCGAAGCCTCGAGCCAGGCGATGGAAGCGCTGTTTAAGCGGGGTTTTGAGAAGGGCAAAATCAGCGGCTTCAAACCACACCCCGCTGCCGCGTTTGGTTACTTTCTGGCGCATGAGTGGTATCACCTGGGCGAAACCGGAATGACGCTCTCCCAGGCGGGTTTCCCGCTGGATGAAAAGACCGCCTATGGTATATGGGAATGGGGGTCGCGCTAGGGTACACTTGGGCGAAAAACAGTCCAGGAGATGTCGCGCATGACCACTGCTAAACCCACATTTTCGATTGAAGCGCTGGCGGTTTTTCCTCTGCCGGGGATGGGCATTCCCGGCAGTTTCGCCTTCAGCCAGGACGACTCACGGCTGATGTACCTGTATGGCGGGGTGGCCCGCTGCAACAACTTTATACGCTGGATGTTATCAGTGGCGAGAAGCGTGTGCTGGTTGCGCCGCCGGGGGGTGGCGTCAAAGAAGGCGAACTTTCCCGCGAAGAAGAACTGCGTCGCCAGCGGGAACGGATGCTCACGGTAGGGATCACTCACTTTTACCGGGCCAGGACAACGGAACGTCTGCTGCTGCCAGTCGCCGGGGATGTCTACCTGTACGATGATGCGGGAGGGCTGCGGAAACTGGTGGATTGCGCCGGAAGTCCCCCCGCGCAAAATCCGGCTCTTTCGCCCGATGGGGCGTGGGTGGCCTATGTGCAGGATGCTGAAGTATACGTCATCCCGGCTGCGGCAGGTAGCACTGCGCGGCAGATCACCGGTGGGGCGCGCGGCACGGGCAAGACCAACGGCCTGGCGGAATACATCGCGCAGGAGGAACTGGCGCGGCGCGAGGGCTTCTGGTGGTCGCCGGACAGCCGCCAGATGGCCTATGCTGAAGTGGATGAAACGCATATCCCGGTCTACCGTATCGTACACCAGGGCAAGGACAGTACGGTGGATGACGCTTACGAAGATCACCGTTACCCCTTTGCCGGGGAAGCCAATGCACGGGTACGGCTGGCGGTGGTGAACCGGGAGGGTGGTGCGCCGGTCTGGATGGATACCGACTATGATGAGGAAGTCTATCTGGCCCGCGTGTTCTGGTGGCCGGATGGTGTTCTCGGCGCGGAAATCCTCAGCCGTGACCAGAGCTGGCTCGACCTTGTGCGTTTTGACAGCGGGAACGGGGCGCGGACATCGGTTCTGCGGGAGACCAGCGATTACTGGGTGAGTCTGCGGACGCAGCACTTCATCCCTCTGGAAGCGGGTGGCTTCCTGTGGGCGTCGGAGCGTTCCGGCTTCAATCACATTTACCACTACGGCGCGGACGGCAAACTGGTGCGTCCGTTGACCGCCGGGGAGTGGGTCGTGGATGAAATTGCGGCGGTGGATGAAGCGAATGGTCTCGTCTACTTCGCCGGAAACCGGGAACATCCTGCCGAGCGCCACTTGTATGGCGTTCCGCTGGCGGGCGGGGAAGTCCGGCGCATCACGTCCGAACCCGGAATACATGAAGTCACCCTTGATAATGCGTGTGCGCGCTTCGTGGATGTTTTCAGCGCGGTTGACCAACCGCCGGTAGTAACGCTGCGGGCGCTGGCCGATGGCGCGGCGCTCCATCCGGTTCATACCCCGAACGATCCCCGTTTGGCAGACTACGCCCTCCAGCCGCCCGAACTGGTGACGCTATCTAATCGTGATGGCCTCACGCTGCATGGCGCGGTCTACCGTCCCCCGGCGCAGTTTGGCCCCGGCCCGTATCCTACGATAGTGCAGGTCTACGGCGGCCCTGGCCCGCAGCTTGTGGCTAACCAGTGGCTGGTCACCGCCAACTTGCAGATTCAGTATTTGCGCCAACAAGGTTTTCTGGTCTTCCGGTTGGATAACCGGGGGAGCGCCCGGCGTGGGCTGGCCTTTGAAGGGGCGCTCAGGCACCGCATGGGTACGGTTGAAGTGGATGACCAGATAGACGGCGTGCGCTGGCTGGTCGAGCAGGGGCTGGCCGACCCGGAACGAGTCGGCGTCTTCGGCTGGAGCTACGGCGGTTATATGACGCTGATGTGCCTGGCGAAAGCGCCCGATATTTTCAAGGTCGGGGTAGCGGGGGCGCCGGTCACGGCCTGGGATGGCTACGACACGGGCTACACCGAACGTTACATGGGCACGCCACAGTCCAACCCGGAAGGATACGCGGCGGGCAGCGTGATGACCCATGCGGAGAACATACGGGGTAAGCTGCTGCTGGTACACGGGATGATTGATGAGAATGTGCATTTCCGCCACACGGCCCGGCTGATGAATGCCCTCAACCGCGCTCGCATTGCCTATGATGTGCTGCTCTTTCCCGATGAACGCCACATGCCGCGCCTCCCGGCTGACCGCGTATACCTGAACGAGCGGATTGTGGGCTACTTCCAGCAGCATTTATAAGATTCAGGCGTTTTGCAGCGAAACGTATCATACACTTGTTCGTGATGACACAGGAGTTTTCAAACTTTTTGCGCTCGGTTGTGGAGGTGGATGGGTCTCATGCCTCCCAATCTTCGATTTGCAGATTGGGAATCCGGCTAAATTCACGAGTATTATGGGTCACAACGATTAGCCCGTGTACCAGCGCAATCGCGGCGATTTGCATATCGTAGGGGCCAATTGGTGTACCTGCTGCTTCCAGATGAGCGCGAATTCGTCCAAACTCATTGGCGGCGCTTTCATCAAAAACGAGATGGGCAAAACGAACGAAAAAAAGCATCCTGTCTGGCGCGGGAACGTTCAGGATGCTCACTTTTGCTGAACCAAAGAACATTTCACCCATCGTCACTGTGCTGATAGTTATGTCGGTATCGGCTATCAAACGTATCCGTTCACGGATTTGAGGGGCGCGTCCGTTGATATAGCGGATACAGGTATTGGTGTCCAGCAGATATTTCATTCAACTTCATCCCGTACATCGGGGTAAAGCGGTTGGTTACGCTCAATCGGATCGTCTGCCAGACTGCCGTAGGTTAGATCAATGAACTGTTCCCAGGGCATACGACGATAGGCTTCCACCTCAATATCTTCCTTGAGCGCATGGCTGAGATGTTCAAGCAGGCGCACTTTTTCCACTAAGGTCATGCGGGCTGTGAGTTGGACAGCTTCTTCATAGATGGTCATCGCAGACCCCTTTCACTATGCTCATATTGTACCATCATTCACCCGGGGATACGCGCCACATGCCGCGCCTCCCGGCTGACCGCGTATACCTGAACGAGCGGATTGTGGGCTACTTCCAGCAGCAACTATAAAGGCAGGCGGTACGTCACTCATTTTATAGCGCCAATTTTATACCCGGTTTTCTGACAAGCCGGGTATAATTATGTCATGTACAGAACGCCTATACTATGAGAGACTGTTCATGACTACTCGGCACTTGCGAACCTTTTACGCACTGATCTTAGCACAGGTTGTATCGCTCATCGGCAGCCGTATCAGCGGGTTAGCGATGAGCATCTGGGTGTACCAGGAAACAGGGGACGCGACACCGCTGGCGCTGGTGCAGTTCTTCGGGTTTTTGCCGAGTGTCATCGCCGCCGGCGCTGCCGGGGTCATGGCGGATCGTTATGACCGCCGCTATGTGATGGCGCTGGCGGATGCCGGGCAGGCAGTCGGCACGGTTTTTCTGTTCATCAGCTTTGCCTCCGGGGATTTTCAACTCTGGCATCTGTACGCCGTGACGCTGCTCCAGGCAGTTTTTCGTATGTTCCAGAGTCCGGCGTTTCTGGCTTCGGTGACGATGCTCGTGCCGGATGAACACCGGGACCGGGCCAACGCCGTCCAGCAGTTGAGCGGGCCATTCACCGGTATTGTCGCCCCGGCTATCGCGGGGATCATTTACAGCCTTGTGCAGGTGACCGGCGCGATTCTGATTGACCTGGCGACATTCTTTGTGGCGGTGGCGATTGTCCTCAGCATCCACATTCCCCGCCCGGCGCAAACCGCCGAGGGCAAGGCAGCGCGCGGCTCAGTCTGGCGCGAAGTTTGGGGCGGGGTGCTGTATCTGTGGGGGCGGCGTCCCTTGTTCGCTCTGATTTTGCACATGGCGCTCCTGAATCTGCTGATTAGCGGCGTGAGCGTGTTGATGACCCCCTATATCCTGGCGCGTACCGGGAGTGAGGCCACGCTGGGGATCATCCTGGCGGTGATGAATGGTGGCGCGGTAGTCGGCAGCCTCGTGATGGGGGTGTGGGGCAAAAAGCCGCGCTCGCGGGTGCGAGTCAGCCTGTTGGGGATTATCGTGATGGGGTTGTTCTTCGCCGGGCTGGGAATCAGCCAGGTTGCAGTATTCATGGCTCTGACATTGTTTTTTGTGATGTTCAGCCTGCCGTTTATCAGCGCATCGTTCCGCTCGATGTTGCAGCTCAAGGTTGCGCCGGATATTCAGGGGCGGGTGTTTGCCGTCACGACTCAGTTGGCAACGCTGCTCATGCCGGTATCGTTCTTGCTGGTGGGGCCGCTGGCTGACAGCGTGTTTGAACCAGCAGTCGGTCAGGCCGGGTGGCAGGCCGTCGCGCCGCTGGTGGGCAGCAGCGCCGGTTCCGGCATGGGGCTGATGATGGTGATTGGCGGCACAATGGCTGTGCTGCTGACGCTGGTTATCTACACTGTCCCGGCCATCCGCAACCTGGAAACCGTACTGCCCGACTACCAGCCTGTCGCTGTGCCTGTGGGGGATTGATGCACAGGCAGTGTGGGCGCAGGCGACTTAATAATCCCTGGCGCAACGGAAGCCAACGAAGGTAAACTTTATACCCGGTGAATAGCCGAGGCGGGTGGCGGCTCGCAAGTTTACCTCCGGCTCGGTGTTACCATAGCCCCCGCCGCGTATCGAGCGGGCGTTGCTCCGGCTGCTGCCATCTTCTCGTCCATCATCCTGAAGGTAGGGGTAGGGACGGTACAGGCTGCTCACCCATTCCCACACGTTCCCACTCATGTCCAGCGCCCCCACCCAGGATGCACCCGCCGTGCGTGTGCCAACCGGGGCCGTCCGATTGACGGAGTTAATGAGTGATACTGCGTTGTCTCGGTTGAATTCATTCCCCCAGGGGTAAACCAGGCCTTCCGGGCCGCGTGCGGCATACTCCCATTCAGCCTCAGTTGGCAGCCGTGCCTCGCGCTGTGCGCAATAATCACGGGCTTCGAACCAGGTGATGTTCTCTACCGGAAGTGTGTCTCCGGCAAACTGGTTCGGGCTGGCCTGCTGTCCGCCTAGGCGGGCGAAATCGGCCTGATTGACTTCGGTCTGGTCTATCCAGAAAGGTGCATCAAAACAGACTTCGTGAACCGGCTTCTCATTCACATAATTGCCGTCTTCACTGCCCATGTCAAAACAGCCCGCCGGCACGAGCATCATAGTGACACCATCAAAATTGCGCGTGATGGGGTCAATCACCGTCTGAATAGTAACCAGATAGGTGGCGACCCAGCCCTCGGTGCCATCAGCCAGGCGGATCTGAACCCACGACTTATCCTCAGTCTCGCCTATAGCATTCCCTGTCTCTCCGCGTGGCAGTGTTCCGACTACACCGAAATTTGTCCCTGCTCCAGCGCGGACATTGATCGTCTGGTTGCCGTTGACGGTCACGAGACGCTGGGATGTCACTGCGGGCGGCGCGATTGCTGTCTGGGTAGCCTGCGCGGCCTGGGTAGCGGCAGCATCACGCTGTGCCTGCGCCAGTGCTGTCGCCTGTGCGATTTCTGTCGCCTGCACATCGGGCGTGGCGGTATCGGTGGGGGCAGCCGTCAGCGTCGGCGTCTCCGTCATAGTGGCGGTCAGCGTCGGCGTGCTGGTTGCCGTTGAGGTACTGGTGAGCGTCGGCGTCAGCGTGGGTGTATCGGTGGGCGTGTTCGTCTCCGTTGCGGTGGCCGTCGCGGTTGGTGTGCTGGTCGCTGTAGGCGTCGGTGTGTTCGTCGGTAGGGGCGTATTGGTTGGCACCCGCTGGGTTGCCAGCGCTGCGTTGGTGGCCTGTTCGTTGAGACTCGCCTGGGTAGCTGCGGCGGCCAGGGCTGTTTCGGTTTCTCTAGCCGCGCTGGTAGCTGTATAGTCCGGCGTGCGGGTCGGCGTGACGGTGGGTGTCTGGGTCGGGATGGGTGTAACGGTTGGTGTTGCGCTGGGTGTGCTGGTGGGCGTCTGGCTGGCGGTGGCGGTCTGGGAAGGTGTATAGGTGACTGTCGGTGTATCGGTGTAAGCCGCCGCCGTCTCGGATGCGTTTACGTCCTGGATTTCTCTTGAAATGACGGTCTGCGTAATAAACTGTGTCATAATTGCGGATACGGTCGCATCTTTATCGGGAGTCGCGCTCGCCAATGCGGCGACCTGAGCGACGGCGGTTTCGGTCAGCAGGGCGTTCGCAGTGCCAATCGGGTCAAATATCGCTTCTCCCTGCCCAAACTGAAGGGTGCCGCTGGCAAGCAGCCCCAGGAACAGGACGATGACCAGCCCGGCCACTACGCCCGCGCCGATCAAAATGCGCTGGATATTCCGGCGGGCAGCCTGCTGCTCCCGCTTCTGGACGACGCCTTCCTGCTCACGGATGATATTAAGAAATTCAATCAGCCGGTTCATATCCCGGTGAAAATCGGGGTCGTGCCGCACCTGCACTACCTGAAGCGATGCGATGCGGTGCAGGCTCTCCGGTAAATCAGCCGGATTCGGGACACCGGCTTCATCCACCAGTACCGGAATGACCAGTAAGTCGGGCCTCGCCAGGCCATGTTCGACCTCCAGGCGCACGAAATCTTCCGGGTTATGCAGCCGTTTATGGCCTTCTGAATCGGCGATATTAACCCATTTTTGCCCGATGATAATCAGTAAAACATTGCACTTCTGGAGTTCCGCCCCCAGCACTTCGGCAAAGGTTGAGCCGGGAGGAATCCGGTCAACATCCTTGAAGATATTATCCTCGCCGAAGGCTTCCACCAGACGGTCATAAATACGTCCTGATATAGCCCGGCTGTCATCGCGGCGGTAGGAGATGAAGATACGCGGCATTGCCCCGTCCTTAAGGCGAGAAATTCTCTATGTTGGGTTAATCTGGGACTCGCGCGGTTCAGCCGTTTATTCTGTATTTCCGGTTTACTGCGCAACTTTCCTAATTATAACGCTCTGAGGTTTGTCCGCAATGATTGAACTGACATTTATTAGTCTTGTTCAAGATATTTTTGGTGATCCTCGTAGAGGGCGCATACTTCTCACACAATATTTCGAGTAAAGAATGTGGTGATGTACTCTTAGTTAAGAATTGGATATTATATCAATGTGGTTTCCCTAATAGTGGGCTATAATTTGGTGTGTTGTTTTTTATATATAGAAGCTCAACGCTACTACTTGGATGAGCGGTGTGATTATGCAATTCTTCACTGTAATTTCAAACCTCCTCACACTGAAAGACTTTGTTATTTGGATTGGCGGGCTAGTGGTGGCATTGGGTACAGTCGGTGCCGCATGGTCTGTGCTTTCGCCACAATCCCCCGTACCAAACGCTGCAGCGATTTTGAGGAGCATCCAGGACACTGCATTGCTGGTTACTGAAATAGCCTTCTACGACGTCCATGTGAAATCAGGGATTATTGATGGTTTTGCCGGAGCGAACACATATTCAGGGGAATTTCGCGGGACAGGTGAAATCCACGCCGGGATAGATTTGACTGACATGGCTGAGGGTGACATTGTTTTCAAGAACGGGACTTTTGAAATTACCGTTCCGGCACCTAAGTTTACGACTTGCATTTTGACGGATTTTCGCCAGACATGGCAATCTCTCGTTTTATTTCAACCGGACTGGAATCGCTTGCGAGAATTCGCTAGTGTGGATGCTTACAATGCCATGACCTATCAAGGTGTAATCGGGGGTTTGCTTGATCTGGCGGAACAAAAAGCTGGCGATATAATTTCAGATATCGTCCACAATACGACTGGCCTGGATGTAATTCTGCATTTCAGTGAAGCCGGGCGTGGGGACAAGTCAGACCCGCGCTGTACTCCGGCATTTCCGCCGGGCTGGGGAAAGGAAGATGCCAGTTACTTCTGGGTACGACTGCCGAGCTAGATTACCTTAGACTTTCAATCACCCGCAGTAAATCGTGTTCCTGTCCCGGCAGGACGGTGCGCGGGTCGAACAGTACGCGCCCTTCCGCGATGCGGGCAATCACCGGGGGCGTGGCGTCCCGGAGCTGCGCGGCGAAGGTGTCCGGGCGGGGGACATCCAGCGCCAGCAGCGCCGTTGACAGTGTCGCGCCGGGCAGACTCCCACCCCCGACCATCGACTCGCCGGGAATCACATTCCCGCCGGTACGCTTCGCCCACCGTTTCGCGGTACGTTGTAAATGGTCGAGTGGCTGCGTGATCATCTGCCAGATAGGGACGTGCGTCACCGCCTCGCCCTTGCGGTAGTGTTCCAGCGTGGCGGAAAGCCCGGAAAGGCACAGTTTGTCGGCGCGAATCGCCCGCGCCAGGGGATGTCGCTTGAGGATGTCTACCAGGTCTGCCCGCCCCACTAGAATCCCCGCCTGCGGCCCGCCCAGTAGCTTGTCCCCGCTGAACGCCACCAGGTCAGCCCCGGCAGCCAGACTTTCCTGGATGGTGGGTTCGTGTTCCAGGCCATAGGCTGCCGTATCCAGCAGTGCGCCGCTGCCCAGGTCATCCACCAGCAGCAGGCCGTGACGGTGGGCGAGGTCTGCCAGCGCGTCCAGCGACGGCGACTCCGTAAACCCGATGATTTTGAAGTTCGAGGCGTGAGCGCGGAGAATCAGCGCCGTGTTTTCGGTGATAGCCGCTTCGTAGTCGCTCAGGCGTGTACGGTTGGTTGTGCCGACTTCTACCAACCGCGCGCCACTCTGGATCATTACTTCCGGTACGCGGAAGCCGCCGCCGATTTCTACCAACTGCCCCCGCGAGATAATCACCTCGCGCCCTGCCGCCAGCGTCGAAAGCAGCAGCACCAGCCCGGCAGCATTGTTGTTCACCACCAGCCCGGCCTCTGCCCCTGTCACCTGTTCCAGCAGCGCCCCGGCATGAATTAGACGGCTGCCCCGTCCACCTTGTTCCAGGTCATATTCCAGCGTGTTGTACTGTGCAGCTGCGGCCTGTATCGCCGCCTGAGTTGCGCTGGAAAGCGGCGCACGCCCCAGGTTGGTGTGGATAATCACCCCGGTGGCGTTAATCACCGGGCGCAGCGTCGGCTGGAACTGTTTTTCCAGGTGTTTCGCCGCGTTTGCCAGGATGGAGTCCGCATCTACCGGGAGCGACGCGCCGCTACGCAGCCGTTCGCGCAGGGTATCCAGTGTGTCGCGCAGGGCGTCCACCACCGCCGGGCGACCATACTCGGTGAGCAGTCCGCCAGATTCCGGGTGGTTGAGCAGGGTATCTACAGCCGGGAGCGCCCGCAGCGGGTTATCAGCTCCGTTCATTGGCAATCTCCCTCACGCGGAGAAACACCTCAATCCCGACCAGCACCAATCCGATAAAAAAGGCAATGGGCAGATTCAATACGCGGGGGATTTGCAGCCAGGCGCATGTCACCACGAACAGCGAGAACCACACGCTCTGACGCACCAGCACGCCACCCGGCGGCAGATCCACATCCACTGGCGTAAAGCGCACATTCAGGTAGCGGATAAAGGGCAGCACGGTGCCGGCGACAGCGATATGCAGCAGCAAAAAGAACAGCCACCGCTGCCCGACGCGGGGCAGGGCTGTTGTCACCAGTTGGAACAGCCCCAGCCAACCGCCCACCGCCATCACAACGGCGGCAGCCATCACGCCCACATGGTCGGGGGGGATTTTATCCGGTGACAGCAGGCCGGACTGTGTATCCAGTTCATCATTCCGGGTTGGTTCATTCATGCCGGAAATTATAGCATAACCGCTTGCCCCACGCCTGCCCTACGTCGTGTCTACGGTGGTGAACATTTGTGCCTTTTTGGGTGTGTAATGGAATAAGAAATAGAGTAAACTCACCACAAGGAGCGATACAGATGTCTACACGACGGATTATCCTGTTTGTTATGATCGGATTGGCGCTGCTTTCCGCTGCCTTCAGCGTCGTTCCGTCCCCGGTTGAAGCGCAGAGCTGCACCGTGCGCAGTGATTGGCCGGTGTATACGGTTGTTCCTGGCGACACGGTGGCAAAGATCTCCCGCCGCTATAATACTTCGATGGCGGCGATTATAACCGCCAATTGCCTGGCGAATCCGCGCCTGATCTATTCCGGGCAGCAGCTTCGCGTGCCGCCGGGTGTGAGCACCCAGCCAGGGCCGGGAATCAACGTTCCGTCCACCTTCCAGGCCTATGAGAATGGCTTCATGACCTGGCGCGCCGATAATGGCCTGATCTGGGTGTTTATAAATGATGGCCGGGTGTTCACCTTTCCTTCAATTACGTATGGTCTGTTGCCGGAAAACGCCGTAACCGATAACTCACCCGTCGGGCGCTCCCCTCGTTTTCCCTCGATCATGGGGTTCGGGCGGGTATGGGGAACTTCACGTATGTTCGGGATGCGCTGGGGTGGGCGGTTGCGCCCGAATTGAGTTACACAATGGCGATTTACCCGATTTCCGCGTTGTCTTTCAGTATCAGTCATCCGCAGACCACCCAATGGGTGCAGATTGATGCGAACCGGTCAACCTGGAATTTTATTCAGGGCATACCACCAACCCCCTCCCTGCCGCCAACCCTGCCACCTGCTCCCACGCTGCCCGCACCAACAACCCCCGCGCAGGTGAATGTATGGGCGACTTTCCAGCAGTTCGAAAATGGCTTCATGACCTGGCACGGGGACGCCGGAACAGTCTATGTGTATTTCGGCAATAACGGCGGGTCAGTGGCCGTGTTCCAGTCCATCACCTATGGCGGGCTGCCTGATAACCCCTTCTTCAACACCCCACCGGGGCGGGTGCGTCCGATCATGGGCTTTGGCAAAGTCTGGGGTAATTTCTCCTGGGTGCGTGACCAGTTAGGCTGGCCGGTTACACCGGAGCGCGGTTACACGATGCCGGTCAGCTGGCAAGGGAACGGCTTTGTGTTCACTTTGCCGGACGGCCAGCAGGTCAACAATACCAATTTTCAGTCATGGGTGTTTGTGTCCGGTTCGCTGCCGTCTTTCCCGGCCAATATACCGACACTGACCTATACACCCGCGCCGACCAATACCCCCCCGTTCGTATCAACGAACATAGAGACATACGCGGCTTTCCAGCCCTATGAACACGGCTTCATGATCTGGCGGGAGGATACATCGGACGTGATCGCTTTCTATGACACCGGCAGGGCGACCCGCTGGCCGCTGGATAGTTACGCAAATCTGCCGGATAACCCTGTCACCGACTCGCCGCCGTCCGGGTTCTATAGCCCGGTGAACGCCTTCGGTAAAGTCTGGGGCGGTGACGTCTATGTGCGGAGCACGTTAGGCTGGGCGACTGCGTTGGAGCAGGGGTATACGATGGCGATCATCTCGATAGAAAACGGCTCAAGCATGTACTTCACGCTCCCCGATGGCCGCTCGGTGTTCTACGAGTTCAGAGGGACGTGGTACTACAACCGGCAGTAGTGCGAGGCAGGTTTGCAGTATTCAAGGCTCTGGTCATGTGTGCTTCGCCGCCAGAGCCTTGAACGTACAGTTTCGGTCAGTCCGCGAGCTGGTACACCCGCACGTAATCCACCAGCAGTGTCTGCGGGAATGTGGTAGTTGCGTCGGGATACCCCGGCCAGTTACCGCCAACGGCCAGGTTCAGCAGCAGGAAGAAATCGTGATCGAATACCCATTCGCGCCGGCCAACCGCGCTCTTGGGAATAGCCAGAAAACGCTGGCCGTCCACATACCAGTGGATGCCATTTTCGTCCCACTGGATAGCGAAGATGTGGAATTCATCGGACACCGGCTGGTTTAACACCGTCGAACCGCCAATCCCACTGCCCCCGGAATAATTCGGGCCGTGTATCGTGCCATATACACTGTTTGGCTCTTTGCCGATGAATTCCATGATGTCAATTTCGCCGGAGTTCGGCCAGCCTACATCTTCAAAATTGCCGCCCAGCATCCAGAATGCCGGCCAGATTCCCTGTCCATAGGGGAGCTTCATCCGCGCCTCGACCCGCCCGTACTGGAACTCGAATTTGCCTTTGGTGATGCAGCGGGCGGACGTATACAGGCATTCGCCGTACCAGCACTGGCTGTCTGGCAGGGTTTCCTGGCGGGCAACGATTGCCAGCGAACTGTTCCCATCCAGCGATACATTTTCAACGCGATCCGTGTAAAATTCGTGTTCATTATTCCCCCAACCATGGCCGCCGGTTTCGCACGTCCAGGAGTTGGTGTCTATTGGTGTCCCTGCCTCGCCCTCAAATTCATCTGACCACACCAATTGCCAGCGCTCAGAGTCAAGCGGGACTGTCTCGGCCAATGTTGCATTTGTCTCTTCCACGGTAGCTCCTTCTTCAGTTGTTGTGACGATACCTGCTTCGCCGCCTTGCATCGTGATCTGTGTTGTGTCATCCGCCGTAATGATTTCAACCTGATCCACAAGTGCCGTTTGCGCCCCCACACCCCGGAAAACCGAAAGCGTAACCGGAAACCTGGTCGAGTCCCAGGCCATCATTCGGCGCGCCGCTGGGCTGGAAATCCGTCCTCCGCTGGAACAGGTCAAACGGAATCGTGAACTGCCGCCACCCCGGTGTAGTCATCGGTGATGCGGTAGTAATAGCGTTCTGCCGTATCCCCGGTGATCCGCAGGTTGCGGTTATCAAACAGGTCAACCTGCACCGTTTTCCCGGTGCCATTGCCATACAACCAGAAGCGCAGCGCATTGTAATCGCGCCAGTCCGCGCTGATCCAGCCCGCGCCATCGGTCAGCGCGTGTGTGAAACCGCCCCAACCACCGCTTCTGATGTCGTATTGCACCATCAGGACCGTGTTGGCCGCAGGTTCGCTGTCCGGCAGCGAAAGCGCTCCAAACGGGGGAATCTGCCGGGCGGCGAGGACGACATTCTCGAAATCACTTCCCCAGGCGATAAAGCCCGAGACGACATGATCCGCATCCTCAATATAGGGGATACCCTGTTCAAAATCCGCGATGACTTGTGGTTCAGCACTTTGTCCGACAACCAACGAGATGCCGACGATCAGACTCAGCAGTGCAAATAACATTAATTTGGTGCAAATCGGTTGTTTGTTCATTTAAGAATCCTTTTATGCTATCAGAATGGCCGTCATTCGTCTCATTTCTCCACCATTTTCGGCTTCCTGTGCATAGTCGCTCCGAGCGGCGACTCAAGCTGAGTTTACCCATGCTTGCGTGTTATGGCGAGGACTTCTGGTACAGTAAACACTGGCTGATCCATTTCTCAGGCAGATGGTTGCTGTACCCCCGCTGCTTCCTGCCAGGTTGGATAGGGCGTGCAGCTTTCCGGTACACTTGCGGCAGAATGGTAAAGATGTTAGAATTAGAACATGCGTTCCTTTGTCCTGGAAAGTGAAATCGTTTATGACCATTACCCGTTGTGCCTGGGCGGGCAGTGACCCGCTGTATGTGCAGTACCACGATGAAGAATGGGGCGTGCCAGCCCACGATGACCGCCACCTGTTTGAAATGCTCATCCTCGAAGGGGCGCAGGCCGGCTTAAGCTGGAGTACGATCCTCAATAAACGGGAAAATTACCGGGCGGCGTTTGATGGTTTTGATGTCGAAAAGGTCGCCCGTTACGACGAGGCCAAAGTCGCTGAACTCCTGGCGAATCCCGGCATTGTGCGCAACAAGCTCAAAGTGAACGCCGCTGTCATCAATGCCCGCGCCTTCCTCAAGGTACAGGCGGAATTCGGCTCATTCGATACCTATATCTGGCGGTTTGTGGGTGGTAAGCCGATTGCCAACCCCCGGCAAACGCTGCGCGACATCCCCGCAAAGACGCCTGAATCCGAGGCGATGAGCAAAGACCTGCTCAAACGCGGTTTCAAGTTTGTTGGCCCGACCATCTGTTACGCCTACATGCAGGCCGTCGGGTTGGTCAACGATCACACCGTAGATTGCTTCCGGCATGGGCAGGTAGGTCGGTAGGCGTTGCCGGTTCCGCTCTGCCGGGATTGCGAACGATGCACCAGGGCATAGCGAAAATAGCCTGATCCCAAGTAAGCTCAATCATAATTGCACCTGCTGCCAGGTTGCACCCGGCCTGGTAGCGGGCTTCTCCTCGCCAGGCACCACCCGTTCTAATCGCAATCTAAGCCGTTCTGCCCGTGTTTCATGATAAACTTGCCATGTGATTTTTATCACAAATTGAGAGGGAGATGAATCATGCAAACCTTGCTTGAGCGGTTTCAAACGCTGGATATTCGCATTACGGAGTGGATGGCGCGTCACGGCGTGCTGCTGCTCCGGTTCAGTGTCGGGCTGGTTTTTCTGTGGTTCGGCGCGCTCAAATTTTTCCCGGACATGAGTCCGGCCCAGGATTTAGCCACGCGCACCATTGAAACCCTGTCTTTGGGCGTAGTCAAGCCGTCGCTCTCGCTGCCTGTGCTGGCCGCCTGGGAGAGCTTGATCGGTATCGGCCTGATTACCGGTAGATTCATGCGGGCGACACTGCTGCTTCTCTTGCTTCAGATGATCGGCACAGTCACGCCCCTCTTCCTGTTCCCGGCGGAAACCTTCACACGCTTCCCTTATGCGCCCACGTTGGAAGGCCAATACATACTCAAGAATCTTGTGCTGGTCAGTGCTGCCATTGTGATTGGTGCGACGGTGCGTGGTGGCAACCTTGTAGCCGACCCGGAGACCGTTGGCACAAAGCGCCAGTGAGTAACATGGTGAAAGAAAAAGGCTGAGAACGGCCAGCCCAATATACAGGATATTGAAGATTCAGGGTGAACAAATGTTTGAACAAAAATTCGAACAAAAACTCACCCTTTGTCTGCCGTTCTGTGGTATGGTGGTACCGGAGTAGCGATTCAACCGCCCGGCTTACACCTCGGCATTTGTTGTGCCGTTGGCCGCTGGCGCTTTAGTTCGTTAGCACCTTAACATTTCAGCTAATCGGCTATAGAGTTATCAAGCTACCCGGCTAATCCCTTTTGCAGCAATCCCCGGCCTTTTGCAGCAACCTACACCCCCCGACTTTTCCCTCAGAATCGCCCACCTTGCGGCAATCACTGCAATTGCAGCGTAAATTATTTTGTTGCAAAATTCGCTTTCTACCCATCACGCTGTGCTTTCAACGGCCCAAACAAAAACGCCCCACGTCATCTGATGCGGGGCGCTTCACGTTTCCTGTACTATGGCCTATGGATACTTGCGGTTGAGCATCCGCGCATACGGGATCGTCTCACGGATATGGGGCAGCCCGCAGATCCAGGCCACCGTCCGCTCCAGCCCGATGCCGAACCCGGCATGAGGCACGCTCCCATACTGGCGTAATTGCAGATACCAGGCATACGCCTCACGGGGCAGGCCAATCTTGGCGACTCGTTCGTCAATCAGCGCCGGGTCGGAAATGCGCTCACTGCCGCCGGTAATCTCCCCGTAGCCCTCCGGCGCCAGCAAGTCCACGCTCCGGCAGACTTCGGGGCGGCCTTCCACCGGTTGCATGTAAAACGCCTTGACCGCCGAGGATAGTTATAAACGAACACCGGCTGATCGAACATCTCCGCGATAGCCGTTTCATGCGGGCTGCCAAAGTCCCCGCCCCATTCCATCTGAAGCAGTTCTTTCTGTTCCGGGTCTTCCGTCTCAGCCGCCAGCTTCTGCAGACGTTCCACCGCCTCGTCATAGCTGATGCGGGCGAAGGGCGCGACCACCTTCTCCAGTTTGGATGTATCCCGCTCCAGGATGTCCAGTTCGGCGCGGTGTTTCGCCAGTACCGTCTGTACCACATGGCTGATGAACTGTTCTTCCATATCCATCAGGTCTTCCAGAGAGAAGAAAGCCATCTCCGGCTCCAGCATCCAGAACTCCATCAGGTGACGCCGGGTCTTCGACTTTTCGGCCCGGAAGGTCGGCCCGAAGCAGTAAACCTTTCCGAAAGCCGCCATGTTCGCTTCGTTATAAAGCTGGCCGGTCTGCGCCAGGAATGCGGGTTCGCCGAAGTAGTCAATCTTAAAGAGCGTGGTTGTATCTTCCCCGGCGGAAGGTGTCAGGATCGGCGTATCCACCAGCATATAGCCGTTGTCATCCAGCCAGTTGCGCATCGCATTGATGATCGTCGCCCGGATACGCAGGATCGCCCACTGGCGGGTCGAGCGTACCCACAGATGGCGGTTATCCATCAGGAACTCAACACCGTGATCTTTGGGCGTAATCGGGTACTCGTCCGCCATCTGCACCAGTTCCAGCTTGCTGAGGCCGACCTCATAGCCGCCGGGGATGCCTGGTGCGCGTTCATCCTTGCGTACCGTCCCCGTCACAATGACCGACGATTCCTGGGTGAGCTTCCCGGCAATCTCGAAGGCTTCCGGGGACATTTCTTTCTTGAACGCCACACACTGAGCGATGCCGGTGCCGTCACGGAACTGGATGAACTGCAAGCGGCCTTTATCGGTGCGGTTATAGACCCAACCGCGCAGGGTCACTTCCTGCCCTTCATATTGAGCAATGTCTTTAATCTGAATGACTGTCACAGGGGGTAATCCTTCTAAAATAAAAAATCCGGCAACTATCTGCCGGATTATAGCATAATTGAGGCCGCGCTTTCAGCGGTTAAGTACGATTATCACCCTTTTGCGGGTGACATGCTTACACCAGGGTGATCTGGATTTGCGCCACATCCAGCCTGTCCGCCCGCGCTCGCAGAGTGACGACTCCCGGTTGGCGTTGGGCGCGGATAAACACCGCCGCCTGTCCGCCCGGCAGGGCGAAAGGGTTCTCGCCATAGAAATCCGCTGGGCCTTCCATCTCGAAGGTGACAACCTTGCCCGAAAAGCGCAGCGTATTGTCTTCCTGGTCAACGACTTTCACCACGACGCGGGTTGTGTCCATGCCATCAGCCGCCAGTGTGTCGGTATCTGCCTTCAAGACCAGGCGGTGTGGTTGGCAGTTGATCGGGAAACGTTGTTCAGCAGCGGGCTGACCTTTGTAATAGCCGATAATCCTCAGATTATGGAATGTCTCTCCCACTGCATTTTCATTGGCACGGTGAACGGCGCGTGGGGCAGGCCGGGGAATTGTTCAGTATCCGGCTTGTACCTCGCCCCAGTAACGCCTCACCGATGAAGACCTCAATCTCGTCACAGTTACTGAAGACCATCACCGGATCATTTCCGCCCTGACTGCGGTCTCCCATCGTCCAGGCTGTTGCCGCCTGCATGACGATACGCTCCTCCGGCGAAATCTGGCTGCCGTAAAATATCCCGCCCACTTAGGGAGTCGGAAAATATCCATCACCCCGTGATAGCAGATACGATCCCCGGAGCCGAACTCCTGGTGGGTGTTGTAGTCAAAGGCGCACCAGCCAATCGCCCCGGAGACTCCGCCGGTCATCGCCGCTTTAGCCTGGATGCGGGCATGGCGCAGCGCATGTTCCATCAGTCTTTCCTCTCCGTCAAACGTCTTGGTCGGGAACATATGCCCGTTAAACTCGGTAATCAGGTGTGGGGTCTGCTCTGGCTCCCGGACATCATTGGAAAAGTCGTTAAAGGTGTATACGTCTTCCAGGAATTCGCTCTGTTGCCAGAAGCGTACCCCACCGGTCTGTCGGGTCGGGTCAAGCAAGTGCGCGAGCCGGTTGGTGGCGGTGTAGAACTCAGTGTTGTCGAACGATTCATTGATGCGTACCCCCCACAGGATGATGCTGGGGTGGTTGCGGTCACGTTCAATCATCGCCTGGACATCGCGCAGGCTGAGCGTCTGCCAGTCCTTATCCCCGATATGCTGCCAGCCGGGGATTTCCTCAAATACCAGCAGGCCAATTTCGTCACAGCGGTTGATGAAGTAGGGCGATTGTGGGTAATGCGAGGTGCGGACGATATTACAGCCGAGTTCGTATTTGATGGTGTCGGCGTCAAGTTCCTGTAAACGGCGGGGCGCTGCGGGGCCGATAAATGGATAAATCTGGTGGCGGTTAAGACCGCGCAATTGCACCCGTTCCCCATTCAGGTAAAAACCATCATCACGGAACTGGGCGTGCCGGAATCCGAACGGAATCGCGCCGAAATCATCTACACCGCCGTCCGGCAGTTGCAGGGTGACCCCAGGCCGTATAGCGCAGGATTCTCTGGTGACCACAACGCAATGTCGCCCAACCCATCAAGTGTCAGTGTTGCGGTGCTCATCTCACCGGGCGGCACTGTGAGTGTCAGAGTCTGCTCGGTGATCGTGGCGACTCTGCCATCAGGCTGTTGTACCCCGCTGTTAAGCAGGACCGAAATCGTTGGGCGGACAGGTGAAACGCCCTGGTTATGCAGGCGGACATCTACTTCAAGTTTGCGTGATGGCGACAGTACATCCACCGGGCGGGCGAATACATCATGGATATGGACCGGGTCAACATAGCGCAGCCACACATCGCGGTAGATGCCCCCGAACAACAGGTAGTCAATCACATGACCGTAAGGCGGGATGTCTTTGCGCTCGGTTGAGTCGACGTGGACGGTGAGCAGATTATCGCCTGATGCGTGCAGGATGTCAGTGATGTCAAATGAGAAGGGTGTATAGCCGCCCCGGTGCTCCTCAAATGTGTGGCCGTTGACCGTGACAGTGGTGGCGATCATCGCGCCATCAAAATCCAGGTAAACCCGCCGTCCCTGCAAGGGTTCGGGCAGCGTGAAATGCTTGCGATATGTCGAGATAAACTGGTATTCGCTCTCGTCAAAGTTGTGGTGTGGAAACACTTTGTTGGTATGGGGCAGCGTCACGGATTGAAAGGCATCATCGGCGGTGGTGTCCCCTACATTATCGGCGCAGAACAACCAGTCATGGTTGAATAACAACGTTGATCGCATGGGAATATCCTCTTGTTGGATGAGGTCAGGATTGAGTGATTTTCGCAACAAAAAAATCCGGCTGAATGTGCCGGATTATAGCATATTGTCTGCTGATTTTAGTGGGTTTAGCCTGTCGTAACCTGGCGGCTGCTAAGTTGCAGACGAGCAGATTCGAGCGCATCTTCCAGGTTATCAAATACGGGAGTTGACTGTCTCTGCCGCTGGCTCAGGAGGTCACGCAGCAGGCGGGTGTAATGGCTCTTACCCACCAGAATCGTGGATGGTGTGTGTATATCGGCCCAGTATTCACGCCAGGCTTTGGCGATTGCCAGTGTATCTGCGAAGGCCGCGTCTGATTTGCGAGTATCTACAATCAGGAAAAATTGCCCCTCAATGCCTTGCGCCAGGTCAGCGACACGCATCATATTGCGCTGTACATATTTTGGATTAACATGCCCTTTTTCGGTAACAATCACAATCGGAAATCCCGGTAATTTTTCAACTCGAGTCATCGCCAACTATCCCTTTATTTTTCACTAAAATACCATATTACAATTTGTTACGCGAGACCTCGAATATGAATTTTCCGTATCAAAGGTTTAATATGCGTTACAGGCTGTGCGGTTAGTCGGGATTTTGAGGAATCCGGGGTGGGGGAAAATCCGCACCCCGGACGAAATTCCTATGGGATGGAGAAGGTGCAGCTTCCGCTTTCGCCAGGGCGGTTCGTCCCCGGCCCGAAGTAGTCATAACCATCTGTGATCTGCGTATCCCATGTCACACGGTAGCTGATCTCGTGCTGCCCGGAAGCCAGCGGGCCAAACGGCACATACCAATACTTGTAATAGTTGCCGTCGGCCTGCTTGCGTACCGTCGTGCCATACAACCGCCAGTTCTGGAGCAGTTCACCATCCACCCGCACTTCATAGATTACGTGGTCAAGGTGCTGCTCCATCAATTCCGACTCGGCCACATACCAGCTCCAGAACACGTCAATTGTCGCGCCGGAAAGCAGGTTGGTGGGCGCAGGCCGCCCGAATATCGGGTTGTTACAGTAGGCCAGTACGTCCACGCCCTGTTGATTCCCGCTGTTGCCTTCTCCACCTACCCCGGCTTCTGTCGTCGGAATCGGCGTGGCTGCCGGATCGGGGGTGGGAAAGGGCGAGCCACTTTCGGTGGGCAGGGCTACTACCCCCACCGGTGTGAAAGTCGGTGTGAACTGTGGCACGGCGATTCCCCCGGCCAGCGCAGTTGCCGTCTGGTTGATAGTTTCGACATTGATGACCGGCAGTTGGAATTCGGTGGCTGTCGCCGCGAGCGTCTCGCCGGGCAAAGTGGCCGTTACCACGGAACCAGGCGGGGTTGGCGTAACTGTTCCGCCACCGAATAGCGCAGTCGGCAGCGCGGTGCCGAGTGCCATCGCGGTTAAGTCCGGCGACGGTGTGGCAGTGGGGATGTCAGTCGGGCGGGGATTCCAACGTACCAGACTGGCAGAAATCCATCCCTCGCGCCCATCTTCCATCTTGATATTGAGCCAGCGCCCGTCTGGGTTTTCGGCCAGGATTTCAACACCAGTGCCGGGGACAAGCGCCGTCATCGCCCGGAAGGTCACACCCGGCCCTTCACGCACATTGACAGTCTCCAGTGAGGCGACAATACCCGTTACTGGCGGCGTTGCCGAGGGCGTGGGTGTGTTCGAGGGCGTGGGTGTCACCGGCGTATCGGACGGTGTAAAAGTGAAGGTGGGTAGCGAGTCCGCGTTGGTACCGGGGTCGCCGTGAATCGTGGAGTTTTACTCACTGGCGGCGCCAGGGTGGATGTTGGCAGCGAAACCGCCTCGCCACTTTCTCCGGCAGTACAGGCGGCTGCGCCCAGCAAAATGACCATACACAGCAAACACAGTTTTTTCACAGGCATGATTCGATTTCTATTGTTGACAACTTGATTACCTACCCACACAATGTATCAGTAAAATGCCCGCCGCGCAAAGGGAATCACGGCCTATTGCCCTGTGGATGGGGTAATATCTCTATCCAGCGATAATCATGCTTAACAGATTTTCATTTCCAGAAGTGCAAAGTTACGTTATAGTTACATCACCTAGTCTGTGGTTAAAGAAGGTCTATGTCTCACCGCCGTCTGCCGATTTACAAGCGTCGGAGCGCTTTTCCACCCTGCTCCAGGTGATTTTTCTAGGCGTCATATTCGGTGTTGGATTCCTCATCTTTGACCGCTGGCGCAGTGGTCTGGATGGCACGGTCTTGCTGCCCAGCACCGCTGTCCCATTGACTGTAATCGAAACACTTCAGCCAGTCACGCGCAATGTTCCCCCTGCGGGCGCTGTGAATTCTCCCGTGATTTCGACCCTGTCCCCGCCCACGACCTTGCTGCTGCCCACCGTTGGCGTCAATATGCCGATCATTCAGGTATATCTCTCCGGCTCGAGCTGGGATATTTCACATCTGGGTCAGAATGTCGGGCATCTGGAAGGCACGGCCTGGTTTGATAAACCGGGGAATGTGGCGCTTTCCGGGCATGTCGAACTGTCAGATGGTCGTGCCGGAGTTTTCTCCAGGCTGGGTCAGATGAATGCGGGCGATCCGATTTTCGTCAATTATGACGGCCAGCAGTTGGAGTACACTGTCACCGAAGTACGCACTGTCGCGCCGGGTGATATCAGCGTGCTGTATCCGACATCAGACTCGCGTTTGACGCTTATCACGTGCAGCAGCTATGATTTCTTACAGGATGCGTATCAGGAACGGATTGTGGTTATTGCGGAGCGGGCTGTATAACAGACGATGACTGGGTGGGTGCAAAACACAGGGTGGAAGTTGTGGTATGTTCACGCGCCGGTTGTGGTGAGTGTTCAGGCGACCCCGGCAGTATGCTTGCTCACCTTGAGCCGTGCTGCCCGTCCGAACCAGCACCGGCTGCACCTGCGTAATCTGTTTACCGAAGGGCGGCGCTATTATTTCCACCCGCAGCCTGACGGCTTCCGGTTGATGTGCAACAGTGCGATTCCCTGGAACCGACATGCGCGCACGGCGCTGGCAGCGGTGGTGGATGCTCGTTTCTCTCTGGCGGGAGACAATGTGACAACGGTACAGCTTCGGGCGCGTTGGCGTATATTCTACCTGCTGGAAGTGTTCTTCTGATCCCGTTTTTTATCATGTCAATTCTGGTATTTACGCCCTGGCCGCCCTGGCTTATCACTGTCTTGGCTGTTATTTTGCTGGGGTTGTCGTGGGTATGGCATCGGCTGACAGCGGTACTGCAAGCGGCTGATATGATGTATTTTGTACAGCGGGCATTGGAAGACCTGCCCGCCGCTAATATGGCGCTGCTCCCACCGCCCGGCCCCGATGTTGTCACGCCCGACTCAGCATTCCGGGAAGCCTGGGACGCCTTTTACCGCCAGCAGACAGAAGATGACGTGGATTCAAAAAAAATCAGGCCACCCCTGATAACTTCCTGGGGCAGCCTGGGTCACTCATGCTTGGGGAGCAAATGTACCGCCTCAGGGATCAGGTCAATGCCCACCGTTTCGCCTTCTCTGAAGATGTGGCTGGCACGCGGGTCGTTTTCGACCACAGTCAAGATGCCCTGGCCTACCCGGACACGGTATTCGATTTCAGAACCCAGATACATCGCCTGTTCCACTAATGCCGGTTGCAATTGTGGGTCAACCCGGAGTTTCAGGGCTTCGGGGCGCAGCACCGCGACCAGAGTGTCGCCGGTTTTAGGGCTTTCCCGCCACAGAAATCGTCATTGTCTGGCCGAGCAAAGTCACCGTTGCCTGGTCATCCATCACGGCCTCTGCGCGAGCTTCCAGGAAGTTCGCACGCCCGATGAAGTCAGCGACAAAGCGCGAAACCGGACGGCGGTAAATTTCATCAGGTGTTCCTATCTGCTCGATCCGTCCCTGATTCATCACCACAATCCGGTCGGAGAGCGCCATCGCCTCAACCTGATCGTGGGTGACATAGACGCTGGTGATGCTCAGGCGGCGCTGTAAACCATGTATTTCGCTGCGCATTTGTACCCGCAATTTGGCGTCCAGATTGGAAAGCGGTTCGTCGAATAACAGTACGCGCGGCTCCATCACCAGGAAGCGTGCCAGCGCAACTCGCTGCTGCTGCCCGCCGGAAAGTTCATTCGGGCGGCGTGCGCCCAGGTCTTGCAGCCCCATCAAATCCAGTATATTTGCGACTTTCTCTTTGATTTCAGAACGAGACAGTTTTCGGATGTGTAATCCATAGGCGATATTATCGAACACGGTCATGTGGGGAACAGGGCATAGCTCTGGAATACCATCGCCATATCGCGTTTATTGGGTGGCTGGTTTGTGATGTCTTTGCCATCAAGCAGAATATGGCCGGAGGAAGGCATCTCAAACCCGGCGACTAAGCGCAGCGTGGTGGTTTTGCCGCAGCCGGAGATGGCCCTAACAGGGTCAGAAACTCCCCCTGCTGGATAGTCAGCGAAACGGCGTTTACAGCGGTGACTTCGCCTCCGCCGCCCCGCGCCGGGAATACTTTCGAGATTTTTTCTAACCATAAACTGCCGGAGGTAGCCTTGTTTGCAGCGGCCATGTTATGCGCCTCCTTCAAGCGTGCGTTCTGCGCCGGTTGTTGAACCAACCGTTAAGTACAAAATACCGATGGCAACCAGGACAATCAAAATCAAAATCACACAATAGGCGAACGCATTGCCAAAGCGCCCGTTTTCCACTTCGTTGAGAATCTGAGCTGTCATGATCTTCGTTTGCGGCGTTGTCAGAAATACAATCGCTGAAATCGTCGTCATCGAACGAGCAAAGGCGTAGATCAGGCCAGAAAGAAAGGCCGGACGGATCAGCGGTAGTGTGATTTTCCGAAAGGTCAGCGCATTATCTGCCCCCAGGCTTATTGAGGCTTCTTCAATGGCCGGGTCAATCTGGGAGAGTGCCGCCACGCCAGAGCGCAGCGCTGCCGGGACACTGCGGACTATATAGACAATCACAATCGCCATCGCACCGCCAAATATGGCCCTGCCGCCGGTGAGTTTGGGTATTAAAGTAATCACCGGGGCGTTTTCACCACCGAATGGCAGCACGAATTGAATGTCGTTGTTGAAGACCAGCAGATAGCCAATGCCCAGGATAGTACCGGGGACAGCAATGCCAAGCATTGTGGAAAAATCCAGCAGTCCGCGCCCCAGGAAGGCTTTGCGCACGACCAGGAAGGCGATAATCATTCCCAGGATACCGGCCAGTGGGGTAGAAATAACGAAAGCAGGGTGGTATCCGTCATGGCCTCGGAGCCATAACCGTTGATAACAAAATCGAAGTGATCAATCGTGAATTCGTTATTGACACCTAATACTTTGACAATTGAACCGACAAAAATAACGGCATACAGGATAACGATGAGCAGGCAGATTGCCAGCACCAGCGCTACAGCGGCCAGCGCACCAGGGGATGGGTGATCTGTTGTGGCGTGCCGGTGGGTTTGCCAGTGACAGAGACAACCGATTGCCGGTTGACCCAATAGCGTTGGATGATGAACACCGTCAGCGATGGCACCAGCAGAACCACCGACAGCACACGGCAGCATCGGTATCATACAGGCCGATAATCGTGACATAAAGACGGGTCGCCAGTACCTCAAAATTGCCGCCCAACACAAGCGGGTTGCCCAGGTCTGCGATGGCTTCCACAAACAGCAGCAGAGAAAGAACCCAGAATCCCCGGCAGCAGCATCGGAATCGTGACCGTGCGGAAGGTGCGCGCCATTTACTGGCCCCCAGGTTGGTAGCGGCTTCTTCCATCGCCGGGTCCAGCGCCAGCATCATCCCTTTCAGGTTCAGGTAGGCGATGGTAAACAGGGACAGCGCCAACACCATTGTCAGCCCATCGAGTCCGTAGATGTCGTTACAGGAACGGCCTTGCCCCCAGAAGCAGCGAACACCAAAGACACCTTTGGTAATCATGCCGTTGCGCCCGAACATCAGAATCGCGGCGCTTGCCAGGGCAAAAGGCGGCGAAGATGATGGGCACGAGTGCGACCAGGTGCATGAAACGTTTGAAAGGCGCTTTCACTTTGACCTGGACATAAGCGAACAGGAATCCCAGCCCCGTGCCGATGATGCCAACAGTCAGCCCCAACACAATCGTATTGGTGATAATGGTCTGATAGATAGGATTCTGGATGTAGTTCTGAAAAAGCGGCAGCCCTTCCGTCGAAAATCCGGTACTCACCATCGCGAGAATTGGCAGGATTACTGCAATAAAACACGAACAGTGACACAGCGATCAGGGCGACTGCCAGTACTGGGTCCTGAAAAATCTGCCGGAATTGGCGGATTGGGCGGCTGCGGATGATTGCGGCCACGAATGCCACCTCCTGATAATAAAATCGCGCCCTCGCACCAATGTCACTGCCCTGGCGAGGGCGCATAGCGAGTTCAGAATGAAGCGACCCGTCAACTTATTCAGTGGGTGCTGGGGCAACTTCCAGGTCAAACCGTTCGGCTATGGGGGTACGGTTCAGCGCCTGCCGCGACAAAGTTATAGTTAACCAGGTTTACATCGCTTAGATTGACTGACAGATCGGAAACAGGCGAATCAGGGTTCGTGGGTAGCTGAAGTGAGTTGACCGTCAGTGCGGTGGCCTGCGCTTCAGGAGTCAGCGCCCAGTCGTACCACATCTGCGCGGCTTCGGGTTCCGGCGCACCCTTGATGATTGCCATACCACCGATTTCATAGCCGGTGCCTTCTTCGGGGAAGGAGGTCACCAGTACACCTTCAAAGCCCTCGACCTGGAGCTTCACGCAGTCATGCGAGAAGATGATGGCGACGGCGATTTCACCGTTACCGGCCATCGTGCCGGGGGCTGAACCGGACTTGGTGTATTGGAGGATGTTGTTGTTCAACTGGGCGAAATAACCGAAAGCATTGTCAACGGCTTGCTGCGTGGGTGTACCGGTTTCATCATAGCCTTCGCCAGTGCCTTCTACGGTTTCACCTTCAGCGGGTTTACCATCGGGGTATTCCAGCTTGTCAGCTTCGAGTGTTACGACTGTCCAGAAGGCAGTGAATGCTGTGCCAGAGGTCGCTGGGTGCGCCATCGCCACATTGGCTTCCAGTGCCGGGTTGAGTAAATCTGCCATGAAGCTGGCACATCCACGCCCAGTTCTGCCAGGATTTCATTATTGGAGCAGAAGCCCAGCGCGCCAACGTAAACGCCCGTCCAGTAATTATCCGGGTCTTTCAGGTCAGCGGGGATAGCTGCGGCAGTGGGGGATTCATACTGTTCCAGCAAACCTTCATCCTTGGCAGCGATGAAAGCATCCGCCGGGCCACCCCACCATACCTGAAAATTCAGGGTTATCCGCTGTGGCACGAATACGCGCCAACGATTCGCCGGAGGACATCCGTACGTACGAAGTCTGGATTCCAGTCTTTTCCTGGAAAGCCTGCGTCATGGCGACACACCAGTCTTCCTGGGGCGTGCAGAGCACGGTCAAAGTGTCCTGGGCGAACACCGGGGCTGCTACTGCTAACAGAACCAGCAGCATAGCAAGTAGGAATAATATTTTCTTGTTCATAATTTAATACATCCTTGAACTATTCTTAAGTTATCACAAAGTACAATGAAAGATTATTTTCTTGTTCATTGTACGATTGCCGTTATTATAGACCAGATTAGATCGATCTCAACAAATTTTCTCATTGTAAAAATGCAACAAGGGGCGTAAGAAGCCCCTTGTTTTTGTAGGATGTCCGGCTTTTTTCTTGTCTAACTACTCTGATTACGTCAGGAACATCGGCATTCCGAAGACGTGGCGGACTTTGGGCCGGTAGTTGTCGCTGTCGTAAAGTTCAGCCACATTAACGCGCTTCTTGCCCTGTGACAGGGTGGCAATCGGCACATCGCTGTAAACACCGCGCTGCAAGCACACCAACCGCCCGGATTCGCCGCGTTCGACCAGTCCCATCGCCATCTGCGCGTAGTTGGCCGCCACCATCAGGTCGAGCGAGTCCGGCACGCCGGAGCGCATCAGATAAGCCCAACTGCTGGTTGATGACGTTTTGACCCGTGATGCGTTTGAGGGCATCCCCGACTTCTTTGCCGATACCGCCTAATTTGCGGTGGCCGTAGTCGTCAGCCTCGCCGGTTTCCAGCACCTGGCCGTCAATCGGGTGAGCGCCTTCCGAAACCGTCACCATCGCGTAGTTGCTGGGGTTGGTGGCTTTGTCTTCCAAAACCAGTTTTGCCAACCGTTCAATATCAAACGGCACTTCAGAAATCAGGGCGCGGTCTACACCCGCAAGATACGCCGCGATCAGTGATGTCTCGCCGGAGTTACGGCCAAACAGTTCGACAACAGCGATGCGTTCGTGCGACCCGGCAGATGTACGCAGGTTATGGATGAACTCGACGCTGCGGGTAACGGCGGTGGAAAAACCAATGCAATAGTCCGTGCCATATACGTCATTATCCATTGTCTTGGGAATGGCGATTACACGGATATGCCTTCATGGTGCAGCCGTTCGCCATAGCTCAGGGTGTCGTCACCACCGATGGGGATCAGGCAGTCAATGCCCAGCTTGTCAATGACTTTGAGGACATGTTTGGTGCAATCTACCGTGTCTTCGCCCGTGCGGTCTTCCGCGCTGATATTTTTCTGGCACCGATGAGGCCTTAACGCGCCCAGGATTGGTGCGCGATGTATGCAGGAATGTGCCGCCGGTACGGTCAATCCGCCGCACTGCACCGCGATCGAGCGGCGCGACAAAGTTGCCAGTTGTCGCGGGGTTCTCTGGTCCAGGTCGTATTCCGAGCAGTCCAGCCCAACCCCGACGTATTCCGAAAACCTCATAAGCCATTATCCATTGCCCGGTTCACGATAGCTTTGATAGCGGGATTCAGGCCAGGCACATCCCCCCGCCAGTCAATACAGCGATACGCATACGATCATCTCTTTCTGTCTTGCTTCTGACTAAGTACCATATTAGCGCAGATTTTTGGCGGGAAGGGGTGAATAATATACCATTTTCCGATTCCCACAAAAATATTCGCCGGGCTGACGAGTGCATGATGAACAGCCCACTTAGCAGAATCATTACGCGATCGGGGCGAATCGGACGTTTGTCAGGATAAAAGGATAAAAAAAGCGCAGTGGTAGTGGTATAATGTGGGCGATTATCCGTATTTGAAACAAGTCGAAGGAAAAACGCAATGAGCGTAGCGCAAAATCTAGATATCAACAAAATTGCTGAAATGCTGGGTGATGAGGCCGATCACCTGCTGAATCACACCAGCCAGACGATCAGCAAAGACCGCCTGTATCTTCCTGGTCCAAACTTTGTAAGATGACGTGTTCCGTGATTCAGACCGTACCCCCCAGGTATTGCGCAGTCTTCAGCAGATGTTCAATACCGGGCGGCTGGCCGGCACCGGGTATCTCTCCATTCTGCCGGTAGACCAGGGTATCGAACACTCGGGCGGCGCGTCATTCGCCAAGAATCCGGATTATTTTGATCCGGCGAAGATCGTTGAACTGGCGATTGAAGGTGGATGTAACGCGGTGGCCTCGACTTACGGTGTGCTGGGCGCAGTCGCCCGCAAGTATGCCCACAAAATCCCCTTCCTGGTGAAGATCAACCACAATGAACTGCTGACGTATCCGAACACCTTTGACCAGATCATGTTCGGGAGCATCAAAGAAGCCTGGAACATGGGCGCGGTAGCTGTTGGCGCGACGGTGTATTTCGGTTCACCGGAAAGTGGCCGCCAGATTATTGAAGTGGCGGAAGCCTTCGCCTATGCCCATGAATTCGGTATGGCGACGGTGCTGTGGTGCTACCTGCGTAATCCGGGCTTCAAGGTGGATGGCGTGAACTATGAAACGTCCGCCGACCTGACCGGGCAGGGCAACCACCTGGGTGTGACAATCCAGGCTGATATTGTGAAACAAAAACTGCCGGAAAATAACGGTGGCTTCAAAGCCCTCAACACGGGTGGATCATCCTATGGCAAGCTGGATGAGCGTATCTACACGCAACTGACCAGCGAAAATCCGATTGACCTGACGCGCTTTGCAAATCTGGGTGTCGAAGTTTTCGATGATTACTGGATGAATTATCTGACCCGAGCGATGGCGAGAGAAGCGGGATATGAAAAGCCACCTTATACCAATCTCAAAACTTATCAGGCCTACAAGAGACAGGGAGCTGGAATCCTAAATATCCCGCAGAATGAATTGGGTACTGAGGCTGAAGAGGATGATCTTGGTGATGAGGAATAAACGTATAGAACGCTGAAACCTCTCTTCCAGGCAAAGGCGGAGAGGCGTTTTTTTCTGTGCAACGGTTGACAGGAGTTGTGCATGGATGAAATGAGCCAGTTGGTGGCAGATCTGAATCACGCGGAGCATCTTCGGCGCTGGCAGGCGATGGTCGCATTGTGGCAGCAGGGCGCTGCTGCTTTCCCTATCCTCGTGCAAGCCTTGCATCATGCCGAGGCCGAAGTTCGCTGGCGGGCGGCGGTGCTGTTGGGCTGGATTGGCGATGCACGGGCAGTGCCGTCTCTGGCCGGACTATTGAATGAGAAATACGAGGTCAAAATCAACGCGGTCTGGGCATTAGGGCAAATCCCGGATGCCGCCGTCATTCCCCGGCTGTTGGAGATTCTCTACGCAGCGGGCGATGCCGAACCGGATATTCGCTATGTGGCAGCCCTGGCACTGGTGAAGCATGGGCATCAGGCGGCAATCCGGACTGCGCTGACGAGTGAGCACCCGCCCACTTTCCAGGCGGCACACGCGGCACTGGCAACCGCTTCGTATTTACCGTAGTTCAGGAAGGCGAGCCGGAAGCAGGCTCAGGTGGTTTGGTTGGTTTGGTTTCTTCGCTCCCCAGCAGGGAACTGACCGAACGTACCAGTTCATCCACACTCACTGGCTTACCCAGGCAGATGTCCGCGCCATGCTCACGCGCCTGCTTCATCTGGTAGCCCCCGGTTGCGCCCGATACGACAATCAAGGGTAAGCGACGTTCCTGAGCCTGTTTGCGGAAGTAGCGCACGAGGTCAATGCCAGTCAGGTTGGTATCCGGCAGCATAATATCCACGACAATGGCATCCGGCATCCCTTGTGAGACTAGTCCCAGCGCAGCGACAGCGGTATTCACCGTTTTAACTTTGTACCCGGCATGTTCAAGCGCCAGGCGGTAGACCGTTGCCACATCCTCATCATCCTCAATCACCAGAATATACTCACCACGTCCCGTAACCGGGATGGCAGCGTGGCTAAGGTTCGCATCTTTCACCAATTGTTCAAACATCGGGACAACGGCAAAACGCACCTGGAGTTGAATCTGGCCGATAGTCAGTCTGTCCCCATCACGCAGACGGTATTCCTGCCCTGGGGTGAGTACATGTGCATTCAGGCGGCTGCCATTCACACTGCTCAGGTCCTGTACACTAATTCGGTTATCTTTGGCTGTAACCAGGGCATGTTCACGAGAAACCCCCTTGATTTGCCCACCAAAGGGCAGAAGGTCAACATCAGGGTAAATCCCCTGTTTGGCATCCTGGCGACCAATGAGCATCGTTTCGTGTACCTGTACCTGGATCGTATTCGCAGTGCCGACGACCCGAAATTCGATCACCCAGGGGAGTTCGTCATCCAGAGGGCCGGTAGCCCGCAGCGGCAGCGGTTCTTCGGCCAAAGGAACATCAAGATGCCGCGTTTTCATCTTGTCATTGGTGTCCTGATTACTACTCATTCAGTGTTGCCCTTCCTGTATATCGAAATCTCTAGGGCAGTGCCGGTGCCTGTTGGAAAATCGTTGTTACAGGCATACATTGCTTGAGCGATTGGGAGTGCCTAATTATAGTTTAATCAACAGGCAATATTTCGCCTATAGTTATTCGATACTACTGGTTTTGCCGCACGGGTCGCCGTATGAGCGCCCGGCACGGCCTGTGTAGAGGTATGCATTATTGAGTATAGCAAAAATTGACTTTCTCAGTTGTGAAAAATATTTAATCCTATTCTAACATTCAGGTTCGGATGGTTAGAGAAACATATCCTCCCAATCTGACCCTTTATGACCTATTATGACCCTGATATACTATGGGTTGGTTAATGTTTGAAAGGGGGCAGGCTATGGATTCCAGCGGTCATCATTCCAGCACAATCAATGGGCTATTAGCCGATCCCCCGAAATTAGGGGGTTATTGCGGCGGCTGAAAGTGTGTCATAATGGATTTTAGAGCAGCATATCTATCCTACAACAGCGTAACATTCGTTTTTGCATTGTACTGTAAGTGAGTAGCGAGACGAGAAACGACGATGAATATGTCACGCAAACTAACCAATACGCTGTCCTTTGGTAACACCGGTATGGATCGCAACGAGACACCCCGCCTGACCGTCGAGACGGTAGATAATCACATCTACTTTTACGCTGATGTTGACAGTGATCGCTGTCTGGCGCTGATGCGGGCCGTTCGCAATGCGGATACTGATCTGCGAACTGAACACCTGTCACGGGGATTGGAAGGTACACCCCTGACACCGATCTGGCTGCACATTCATTCTTATGGTGGTGATCTGTTCACCGGCTTCAGCATCGCTGACCAATTGAAGATGATTAAGACGCCGATCTACTCGGTGATTGAGGGAATTTGCGCCAGCGCGGCGACTCTGCTCGCTATGTCGTGCGCCAAGCGCTATATTCTGCCGAGCAGCTTTGTCCTGATCCACCAGCTTTCCGGCTTCGTGTGGGGGACACATGAGCAGTTCAAGGATGAAATGACGCTTCAGAATAAAGCGATGGATCGTCTTGTGCGGTTCTACGCCGAGCATTCCAAAGAGGATGAGGCACAGATTCGTTCCATGCTGACCCGCGATTTCTGGATGGACGCGGAAACCTGCGTCCAGATGGGTTTCGCGGACGAAATCCTCATCTAAATACTGGCAGATTGCAGTTGCATAACAGGGGGAAGGTTGTCATAGGCCTTCCCCCTGTTGTTTTTATGGCAGTTTAATGGATGGTGGGTGTTAGTCGCCTGCTGCCCATTCCGGCACCGGGCGGCAGCACAGCACAAGCTGCTTGGCGGCGCGTACCTCGTCCAGCCGCTTGACCGGCGCAGTATGGGGCGCGGTACGCAGCAGGTCGGGGTCGGCTTTCGCTTCGGCGGCGATCTTCTTCATCACATCAATGAACTCGTCTATTGTCGCCTTGTCTTCGGTTTCTGTGGGTTCAATCATCAAGGCTTCCGGCACAATCAACGGGAAGTAGTTCGTTGGTGGATGGATGCCATAATCCATCAGTCGTTTGGAAATATCCAGCGCATGGACGTTCTCCACACCTTCAAAATGGCCTTCCAGCACGAATTCATGGGCGCAGATGCGGTCATACGGCACTTTATAGGTGTCGCGTAGTTTGACACGGATATAGTTGGCGTTCAGAACAGCATGGCGCGTGATGTCTTTGATACCGCTGTCACCATGAATCCCGATGTACGTATAGGCGCGGACGTGCATCCCGAAGTTGCCATAAAACGCCTTCAGCCGTCCAATGGATTTTTCCGGAATTTTCATACCATACAGCGGCGGTTCTTCGTCACTCCCGTCATCTACAATTTCGACCACCGGGCCTGGCAGGAATGGCTTGAGCCTGTCGTTGACTCCCACCGGGCCGCTGCCAGGGCCGCCGCCGCCATGTGGGGTGGAAAATGTCTTGTGCAGGTTGTAATGCATCACATCGAAACCGAGTTCGCCCGGTTTGACTGCGCCCATCAGGGCATTCATGTTTGCGCCGTCCATATACATCAGACCGCCGCAGTCATGGACGGCTTTGATGACATCCAGAATGTGCCCTTCAAACAGGCCAAGTGTGCTGGGAACTGTAATCATCATCCCGGCGATTGTATCGTCGCAGGCCGCGCGCAGCGCCGCCAGGTCAACATCGCCGTTTTTATCAGAGGGCAGCTCCACTGCCTCGAATCCGGCCATGGATACAGTTGCCGGGTTGGTGCCATGCGCGCTGTTGGGGACGAGAATTTTCGTGCGTTTGGTGTCGCCACGATCCTGGTGATATTTGCGAATCATCAGGATGCCGGCGAACTCGCCCTGCGCCCCGGCTGCCGGTGCCAGGCTGACGGCCTGGAAGCCGCTGATTTCCGCCAGCCACGTTTGTAACTGGTACATCAACGCCAGCGCCCCCTGCGCCCCCTCGTCGTCCGTGCGTGGATGCAACTGGGCGAAGCCGGGCAGACGAGCAGCGTCCTCGTTAATTTTGGGATTGTACTTCATAGTACATGACCCCAGCGGATAGAAGCCGGTGTCAATCGAATGATTCAAGTGGCTGAGGCGGACGAAATGCCGCATCACCTGGAGTTCGCTGACTTCAGGCAGGTCGAGCGTATCCCGCAGCAGCTCTTTGGGGAGCGGGGACTCTGGCACATCCAGCGCAGGCAGCAGTGCCCCGGTGCGGCCAGCCACGCTCATATCATAAATCAGAGGTTCACTCATGATGCGATCTCCTTCAATTCGGCGACCAGGGCATCTATTTCTTCCCGGCTGTTGGTTTCTGTTACGGCCACCAGCATCGTATTTTGCAGATGGGGGTAATCTTGTCCCAGGTCATACCCGCCGATGATTCCTTTCTGGATGAGCTGTTCATTGATTTCGGCCACCGGCTGCGGGCATTTCACCATGAACTCATTGAAAAATGGCTTGGTACGGTCTACCGTGTACCCGGCCAGCGCGTTAATCTGGTCAGCGGCGTAATGCGCCTTGTGATAGTTGAGCGTCGCCGCCTGTTTCAGGCCGTTCTTGCCCATCAGTGACAGGTAAACGCAGGCTGAGAGTGCCATCAGGCCCTGATTGGTGCAGATGTTGCTGCTCGCTTTTTCGCGGCGGATGTCCTGTTCGCGGGGGCGAAGGGTCATGACAAAAGCACGTTTGCCATCTTCGTCCACCGTCTCACCCACGATACGCCCGGCGATGCGGCGGACATGCTTCATCTTGGTGCAGAAGAACCCCAGGTATGGCCCGCCATAGCTCAAGGGAATGCCCAGCGGTTGCCCCTCGCCCACGACAATATCTGCGCCTAACTCACCAGGACTCTTGAACAGTGCGAGCGCCATCGGGTTTGCGACAATTACCAGGATCGCCCCGGCAGCGTGAACCTTTTCCGCCAATCCCTTCAGGTCGTCAATCTGCCCGAAGAAATTCGGATAGGCGACGGCCAGCATAGCCGTGTCGTCGTCCAGCATATCCACCAGATCGGCCACATCCGCCCGCCCGGCATCGCCGACGAACTTTGTATCCTGTCCCTGGTGATAGGTACGGGCGACCTCGCGGTACTGCGGGTTTATGGCCGGGCTGAGAATGACTTTGCGCCGTTTGCCGCGCCCGACATCCATTGCGACGGTGACGGCTTCCGCCAGGCTGGTCGCACCGTCATAGTGGCTGGCATTGGCTGCGTCCATGCCGGTCAGGGTTGCCATCATGCTTTGATACTCAAAGATCGCCTGCAATGTCCCCTGGCTGACTTCCGGTTGGTAGGGTGTGTAGGCGGTATAGAACTCGCTGCGCAGCAGGATATGATTGACCGCCGCCGGAATGAAATGGTGATACGCGCCAGCGCCCCGGAACAGGGCGAAGTCCCCAGCGTGTTCATTGGCTTCCGCCATTGATTGGAGTTCCGCCATGATCTCCATTTCGCTCATGGGGGAGGGGAGGTCGAGCTTCGGGAAGCGGTGTGAAGCTGGCACGGCTTCAAACAGGTCTTCAATCGTTGTGACGCCGACAGCAGCTAACATTTGCTGCCGTTCGGCATCGGTATGCGGTATATAGCTCATGGTTATGCCCTATGTTCTCAACAACAGGTGTGCAAAATAATTGAATGCAGCTTTTGGCTAAGGGGAGCATGGACCGTAGAGACGAAAAAAGTCTCGCCCAGTGTCACTGCTTTGAGCGTGAATTGGGAAGGGTTCATATAGCCCGCAACTGGCAAAAGCCCTGGGTACGCTGCTTACAGGCCCTGGAAATCTGGATGGTCGGTTTTACCGGCTCTCACAATAGGCAGCGTAGGCGTCGGCATCCAGCAAGTCGCTGACATCGGCATTATCTACCGTGAACTTCACCAACCACCCCTCTCCATACGGGTCGGTATTGATGAGTTCGGGTTGGTCTTCCAGTCCGCTGTTGACGGCGCTGATTGTGCCGCCTACCGGGGTGTAGACATCGGACGCGGCTTTGACCGACTCGACGACACCAAACGACTCGCCTTTGGGGAATTTTGCGCCGACATCCGGTAGCTCGACATAAACGATGTCATTTAGCTGTTCCTGGGCGTAATCTGTGATGCCAATAGTGGCCGTGCCACCTTCCAACCGCACCCACTCATCATTTTTCGTGTATTTCAGGTCAGCGGGAGTGGTGTTTCCCATAATTCAACATCTCCTTTAGTCATCTTGTTTTACGAAAATAGGATCGGCTAATAGCTATGTGGACTTTTCGTGCGGACACATCACTTGCCCGATTCTTTCACCCACACGAGAGGAACTCTGATGGGAAAAAGCATTCCAGGACACCCGGCACACCAAATAAAAAAGCACACATGCAATGCTGTGCGCTCTGTCAGTCTAGCTGCTTCCAGAGAAGTACAACCGGCGAATCCTTGAACCTGAGAGTTTCACTACCAGTCCAGCAGCGCTGGCAGCTTGCCCCTTCGGCGTCTCAAGATGACGAGAACTCTCTTCGCAGGTTGTTATTCCATTGTGCATCTATAAAGCAAACGCTGTGCCTGCTGAATATCTGACCAGATGTTTGCCAACGGATGCTATACTTCCGATATTGTAGCCAAACTGCGGCCAGTTGGCAAATGATCTGACAGGGTTATTCTATGTATCTTTCCCATAGGGCCAGAAGGCCTGATCCCCCTGCGTACAGGGCGAAGCCAGATAGAGGGCGTAATAAAATCAATGAGCGATCCGTTAATCACCCTCAACCGGCAGCCACTCATATAGAGCCTGGCGGACAGGGACGGCCAACAGCAAGTTGAAACTCAGATGTCCGGTGGCATCGGCAACAATGGTCGGGCGTAAAATCAACTCACCACTGGTTTGTGACCCCAGCGCCAGAAAAGCCTGCCCTGTGCCAACCTGTCGTGTCGTTTGCAGCCCTTCGACCGGCTGCAACCGCGCCAGCACCCGTGTGAGTTCCTCAAAACGAGGTCGTAAAGAAATTTCCAGCGGGCCGTAACTGGCCGAAATGACCACGTATCCGCCTTCACGGCGCATCGCAACAATCGGCTTGGAATGAACCTCGCGAGTTGTTGTTAAATTGATAATTCCTGTTTCTGTGTCAATACTGACATAATCTAAGAGTTCAAAGTGCCTCATGAACAACTGCTCCAGGCTTAGATAGTGACCGCGAACATGGTGGGAAACAGTATATCATATCCCCTAATTTTCTCACAGAAATATAACCACATGACATTTGTCACGTAAAATAGGTGATTTTGTTCCCTAAAAACCAGGGCATGGGACAGTTAAGATGTTCCTGTGTATGTTTTTCCTATATTTATCTATCAGCAAATCGAATACCAAAAAGGATAGAATCTATAATGCCGAAAGTGAGCCGTTTGTTTCTCCTGTTTGCTGTTCTGGCAATGGGTTTAGCTGCCTGTGGTGGCAGCGATACCCCCGCCGCTGCTCCGACGACTGCGCCAACGACTGCGCCGACAGAAGAAGTCGCACCAACGGAAGTGCCCACTGAGGAAGTTGTGCCGACGGAAGACGTTACAGAAGAAGCTACCCAGGAAGTATCGGTGGAAGAAGTCGTTGGCGATCCGGCCATCGGGCAGGAATTGTTCAACGAATTCCGTGCCGAGGTTAATTTTGCCTGCGCGACCTGTCACTATCCCGATAAAGAAGAGCAACTTGTCGGGCCGGGGATGCTGGGCCTGGGCGAACGGGCTGCGACACGGGTTGAGGGGCTGAGTGCAACAGAGTACTTGCGGAATTCCATCCTGCACCCCAGCGATTACGTTGTGGAGAATTTTCCTGATTTACTCATGCCCCAGGTATATGCCGATCTGTTCACCGAGGAGCAAATCAACAATCTGATTGCCTACTTGAAAACGCTGTAAGTCATCACCAGGGGAAAACTGCCCCGGTTCACTGGTTTTTAGTCAGCAATAGGCGTAAAGTATTGGCAGGCACAGGCCGCTACCTGACAAAACCAGCGCCGGGCAGTTTGGTTTTTGTGGAAGTTGCGCACTTGAGGGACGAATCTTACTTAAACAAAGGGCTTACAGGCCTTTTGTCCTATCAAGTCTGCCGCGTAAGCCTTATTTGTTTATAGGGAGGGAAAACTATGGATCAGGATCAGCATGAAAACGAACGGCATGACAAATCGTTTTCACCACGCGGGGCATTTCTTTTTGTCCTGCTCATGATGGTAGGCTACATTTTGTACTGGGCTTCCATCTATTATACGGTCATCATCGAACGGGGGGCATGACACCATGCATATTGACAAGTTTGAACGGTATTGGATTGTCGCTGCGTCGTTGATGCTGGGTGCGTTTTTTGCCGCCTTGATTGCCAGCACGATTGTCTTTGGCGTGCATCTGCCTGACCCGGCTGGCCGGATTAACCCGGCGGACGTGGAAGACTGGACAAACCAGGGATTCGCGACACCCGGCCTGCGCGATATGGGTGATAACCACTACGAAGCGCACATCGTGGCGCAGATGTGGTTGTATAACACCGGCGATGTCGTGGATGGCGTACCGACTGTGCGCGTGCCGCAAGGCGCAGTTGTGACCTTTAATGTCGCCAGTAAAGATGTCACGCACGGTTTTTACATTGAATACCACAACGTGAATATTATGGTTATTCCGGGACAGATTTCGCGGGCAACGGTGACGTTCAACAGGCCCGGCACTTACCGGATTGTCTGCCATGAATATTGCGGCAATGGTCATCACAACATGAATGCCCAGGTTATCGTTGAGCCGAGCGCGTAACAGGATAAAGGAGAGTCCTTACCATGCAAGCTGCACAAACACGGGATATTCCCGTTTTAGAGTTCCCAAAACTGACTGCCCTGAAAACCGAACGCTGGTTGGTGGGTGTTCATCTGATTGTCGCGTTCTCGGCTTTGTCGCTGGGTCTGCTGATGGGGCCGTTCCAGGCTTTCCGCCGCGCACCGGCACTGCAATGGGACATCCCGATTTTTTCATATTATTACCAGGCGCTGACACTGCACGGCGTTCTGAATGCGTTGGTGTTTACCACCTTCTTTATTGTTGGGTTTAGCTATTTTGTGACTCAGCGTACCTTACAGCGCCCACTGGCGAGTATCCGTGTGGCCTGGGCTGCCTTCGTGATTATGCTGGTTGGCCTGGTGCTGGCGGCCTTTGCCATTGTCACCGGGCAGGCGAATGTGCTGTATACCTTCTATCCGCCGATGGTGGCCCATCCGACGTTCTATCTGGGGCTTACCCTCGTGATTGTGGCATCGTGGATGGCTGGGGGCGACATCTTCTTCACGTATGCCGCCTGGAAGCGCGACCACAAGGGTGAAACGGTGCCGCTGGCGGTTTACGCGACCCTCACCAATTTTATCATGTGGATTACAGCAACTATCGGCGTGGCTGTCGAAGTCCTGTTCCTGATGCTGCCGCTCTCCCTGGGGCTGGTTCAAACCACTGATCCCCAGGTGGCGCGTATTATGTTCTGGTTCTTCGGCCATCCACTGGTGTACTTCTGGCTGCTGCCGGCCTATACCGCCTGGTATACGATGATGCCAAAACAGAATGGCGTGCGTCTGTTCAGCGATGGCCTGGGGCGTGTGGCCTTCCTGATGATTATGCTTTTCTCGATCCCCATCGGTGTCCATCACCTCTTCACCGACCCCGGTGTGAGCGAAGTGGCGAAACTCTTTCACGCTTTGTTGACATTTGTGGTCGCGCTGCCCAGTTTGCTCACAGCCTTCAATATTGCTGCCACCCTCGAATGGGCCGGGCGTAAACGCGGTGCTACCGGTCTGGTCGGTTGGGTCTTCAAGCAGCAGTGGGGCAACCCGGTGATGGCTGGGATGATTACCGGTATGCTGATCTTCATCATCGGCGGCCTCACCGGTATCATGAATGCGTCGTTTACGCTGAACCTGGCGCTGCACAACACCACCTGGGTTCCTGGTCACTTTCACACCACGCTGGCTGGCGGTGTGTTCCTGACTTATATGGGTATATTCTACTGGCTGATGCCGTTCCTGAGTGGGCGCAAGCTGTTTGCCCCCAGGTTGGCAACCGCCCAGGTTTACCTGTGGTTCATCGGTATGCTGACCTTCGGCCTGGCGATGGGGCGTGCCGGTATTGAAGGTGCGCCGCGCCGCACGGACGCTGGCGCTGCCGCCTATATCAGCGAGGCGGCTGTTCCCTGGTTGAACCTGACAGCAGTGGCGGGCGTGATCTTGTTAATCAGCTCCATCCTGCTATATATTGTGATCCTGGGGACGCTCTTTGCTTCCAAGAAGCAGGAAAAAGCCGACGCCGAACCGCCGATTGACACTAAAGCCCCGGCGGACGACCCATCACCCTCCATTTTTGAAAACTGGCGGGTCTGGATGGTGGTTATCGTGATTTCGAACCTTGTGATGTGGGGGCCGGTTCTGATCCAGGCACTGGACTTCACCAAAGGCTTCATCATCTTCGGTTTCCACCCGAATGCGCCCATCCCTCTGAAGTAATTTCACTTCAGCAGTTACGAATACAGTCTAAAGAGACGATAGGTTGTTGATGCCCATCGTCTCTTGTTTATCCGGCACTTTTTGCTTATTATTGGGTTGGAATTAAGTGAAGTTATAGGTGAATTCATGCAACCGGCAAATCATAACCCGGCTGAAGATAACACCGCTACCGATTGGGCGTTAGTGCGGTTAGTCGCCATTTCGATGCTGGTCGGCTTTGGGGTGGTGATGTTCGCGACCGGTATGGCGTATGTAAAAGACCTGGATACGCTGCGTAATGTGCCGAATATGGTGTGGGATTTTGTGTGCGGCAGGCCGGTTGAAAGCGGTATTATCCTGCCGTTATTGCTCACCCTGGGGACGCTCTCGATTCTGGTTGGTGTGGGCGTTTGGCTGGCTGGGCGGTGGCGCAACCGGCAGCGAGCGTGATTGCACTCACCTCTGCGTGAACAACATCAGCCCGCAAACACAGAACCTGGCGCTTTTTGCCAGTCATTAGCTCATCTCAGGAATTGCCAGATGACTCAATTTTCGGCCTCGGCCAGTTCGGACTCTGCTCCCGAATCCTCCGCTCACAACCGACGGATTACCAGACTCCAGCTTGTTACGGTGTCGCTCCTGGTATTCGGCCTCGCGCTCCTGGCGGCGAGCGCGGCTTATATGGTTGAGCTGAATAACCTGTGGATCAGCGGTAGCGGCGTTTGCACCGTACATGTTGAGGCCGGGAAGATACTGCCACTCATGCTCACCCTGGGAACGATGTCCCTGATGGGTGGGCTGGGCACATGGCTGGCTGGACGACGCACCACCCGATCATAACCCCCTAAAAGTATTGCCGTAGCTGTTCCCCTCGATTTAACATAATAATCTGTTGAATCCGAAGGACTTTCGAGCGTAAACGACCTTACGTTCAGACTTGTCATCCCCGATTGCAATTGTTATAATCTGATTTACCTCACAATATATAACAAAATATCACAAAAAGAGTTTTGTATGCCTCAATTACCCAATGTGCGGCAGGAGCAGATTCTGGCCTGGCTGCGGCACGAGCAGCAGATCACGATAGAAGTACTGGTGGAGCGCCTGGCCGTTTCGGCCATGACCATTCACCGTGATCTCGATTCGTTGGCGCAAGCCGGACATATCGAAAAGGTGCGCGGCGGCGCGGTACTGTCTAACCGGGGGATGCCGGGAGAAACAGCCCATCAATGCGTCCTGTGTGCCATGCGTGTTCCCCTGCGGACGACCTTCATTATTAATACGACCGCTGGACAGCAGATTCATGCCTGCTGCCCGCACTGTGGCCTGATGCTGCTGGAACAGCACACGGATACCGATACCGTTCTGGCGCGTGATTTTCTGTATGGTCGTATGGTGAATGCCGGGGATGCCTTTTTCCTGGTGGATTCTGAGGTGGCGGTTTGCTGTACACCGAGTGTTCTGTGTTTTGGCACGGAGCAGGATGCACAGCGGTTTCGCCAGGGCTTTGGTGGGGTGGTGCTGGATTACCATGCGGCCCGGACCCATTTGAGCCAGCGTCATCGGAGTGTATTGGGCAATAACTGAAAGTGCGTTCCGATAATCCAGCCCGTGTTCGCATCCTGATTGACCCCTTTCTCGTGTGCAGCCGGATTGTGTGTCAGATTTCAGCCGCACAAGCCCGATTATCTTTGTATATCAACTTGCTTTGAAAGGATTCGCCGATATGTTTAAACGTTTGCTGCTCTTGACTTTGCTCCTGGTGCTGCTGGCCGGCACAAACATTTCTGCCCAGGAAGCAGGAGGTCTTGTCATTACCAACGTGTGGGCGCGTCCCACCGGCGTCAAAGCGGAAAGTATGGGAGACGCGATGGCAACACCCGAAGCGACTGCCGAGCCGATGGGTAACGCAGGTCACATGGGGCAGATGCACGCTGTTGGTAATGGCACGGTCAGCGCAGCCTATATGCAGATCACCAACCAGACCGGCCAGACGGTGCGCCTGGTGAGCGCCGCCAGTACCGTCGCAACGGTCACTGAGGTACATGAAGTCACTATGGTGGATAATGTGATGCAGATGCATCCCGTAGAAGGCGGAATCGAAATCCCGGCAGGGGAGACGGTTGAACTGCGTCCTGGTGGGTATCACATTATGCTGATTGATCTGCTTCATGACCTGTATGCGGGTGAAGCGTTGGCTGTGACTCTGACGTTTGAGATGGCCGATGGCACGACTCAGGACAGGATTGTCGGCGCGGCGATTCAGGACGAACCGCCGTCAGCCAGCCCGCTGCTGATTACCGATGCCTGGGCACGGCCTACCGGCGTCAGGACGATGAATGATATGGCTGAAGCCACTGCCGAGCCGATGGGCGGTATGGCGCATGGCATGGGCGATGGTGCGGTCAGTGCCGCCTACATGTACATTGAGAACCTGGGCGATGCGGAAGACCGGTTGGTTGCCGCGCGTACGGATGTCGCCGGACTGGTTGAGATTCATGAAGTCAACATGGTGGATAATGTCATGCAGATGCGCCCGGTAGAGGGTGGAATTGTGCTGCCGGTGGGTGATGTGGTGGAACTGCGCCCCGGTGGTTATCATGTGATGCTGATGGACTTGCATCATGATCTCTATGTAGATGAGGCGATCAGTCTGACTCTGGTGTTTGAATCCGGGTTGGAGCTTACGGTTGGCGTCCCGGTGGTTGAGCCACAATAACGATAGGCAGGGATGCAATGTGTTGGTAAAGTAGTGGAGCGCGTTATGCGCTTCACTGCGTTTAACCCTTGCTGCGGAAATGAGCAGGGATAATAAGAAGGTGTGATTTAATGTCCAATGATGAGATGGCAAACAGCCAGCAACAATCAAGAACCCGTTTAATCCTGCTTAGTGTGGGCCTGACTGTTCTAACGACGGTGGTGGGTGTGGTTTTGTTTATCGTATTTGACCGCCTGACACAACAGCCCCCCCAATCAAATCTGGCTGCCGTGGCTGCTATTGTGGACGGAGAAGAATTCAACGGCGTCACGCTGATTGACCCGCCGCGCCCGGTAGCCGATTTCACGCTGCCCAGTCATACCGGCCAGCCCTTCAGCCTGAGCGACGTGAGTGGCAAAGTGACCATGCTGTACTTCGGCTATACGCACTGCCCGGATGTCTGCCCGTTGACGCTCATTGAGTTTAAGCGCGTCTATGAACTTCTGGGTGAAGATGCTGATAAAACCGCCTTTGTCTTCGCCAGCGTGGATGGTGAGCGCGACACCCCGGAGGCGCTGGCGAAATACCTGGAAGTACGGAATGTAGCGGATTTTGTGATCGCCTTGAGCGGCGAGGAGAGCGACCTGCGGCGTATCGGGCTGGATTACGGCCTGTATTTTGAGAAGCGCACCGATACAGGCTCCCAGGCCAATTACCTGGTAGACCACACGGCGGCTTCGTTCCTGCTCAACCAGGATGGCGAACTTGCCATGATTTTTGCCTTTGGTACCGAAGCATCCGTGATGGCCGAAGAAATACAGAAACTGATTAACGGCTAACACATGGGTGGGGATGCGGCAAAACCTCGTGTCCCCACCTTGTCGTTTACCGGCGTGGCACGCGAGGCTGGATAGTCGTTACCACCTCGTAGTTGTTGGTTCCCAGTTCGTTAGCGATATCCTCTGCCGTGAGTAGATTGTCCCCCTGCTGGCCGAGCAGCACAACTTCATCCCCAATCGTAACATTCGGGATATGGCTCACGTTTACCGCCGTCTTCTCCATGCTGACACGGCCTACCACCGGGGCGAACTGGCCGTGAATCAGCACGCGCCGCCAGGTATTCGGCGCCCGACGGAAGCCATCGGCGTAGCCCACCGGTAGAATGGCGATGGTTTCCTCGTTGCGGGTACGGTACGTGCCGCCATAGCCAATAGGATGGTCTTTCGGGAAGGTCTTTACCTGTGCGACTGAGGTTTTCCAGGTCATAGCTGGCTGAAATGCCGGGGTCAGCGGAACGTAGCTGGAAGGGTGTAAACCGTAGAGCGCGAGTCCGACCCGCACCATATTAAAATGATTGGCGGTGGAGGCCAGCGTTCCGGCAGAATTGGCGGCGTGAACATAGGCGAATGCCAGGCCGGATGCCCGCAGCGGTTTCAGCACGTCCTTAAAAATCTGCACCTGATGCGCGGTATAATCCTCATCTTCATCAGCCATCGCCAGATGCGTATAAATGCCCTCGATTTCCAGATAGGTGAGGTTGCCCAGGTGGCGAAAAAAGGAAACCGCCTCGTCTGCCAGAACCCCCAGCCGCCCCATGCCGCTATCCACTTTCACATGCACGCGCAGCCTGTTGCCAAATTCACGGGCAATACGGTCAAAAGCGCGGGCCATTTCAAGGTCGTAAAGGGTGAGGGTGATATTATGGCGCAGTGCCTGTCGTACAGCGTGAACCGGGGTATAACCTAATATCAGAATGGGCGCTTCAATATCGGCTTCACGTAGTTCCAGCGCCTCGTGCATACTGCTCACCGCCAGGTATTCCGCGCCGTTTAGGAGTGCCGTCCGGCTGACCGAGAGTGCGCCGTGACCATAGGCGTCCGACTTCACGACGGCCATCAACGCCACCGAATCCCCTGTGACCTGCTTAATTGCACGTACATTTCCTGCGATGGCGTCCAGGCTGATTTCTACCCAGCTCGGGTAAGTGGATTGGAACAGGATGGCTGAATCCCAGCCGAAATTCTGCCGGGGCAGGCGTTCCTTATCCTGCGGGTTCTGTAGCAGTGCTTGCGTGACCATCTCCATCCGGCTGGAAGCGCCGCCGGTTATCACCAGGATGTCATTGGCCGTTAGTTGGTAATTATGCTGCAATATGGCAATCGCATCCTGTACGCTGTAGGTCATCGCCACGCGGGAGCGATCCATGCCCTGGTCGAGTGCGGCCCGCCCCGCCAGTGCAGCGCTTGTGCCTTCGGTGATGAGCACATCCGCCACTTCAGAAGCCCGCTGGCCGACCAGTCTGTGACCGAACTGGGTATACGCGCCAAGATGATCCATATCCCCCGTGATGAAAAAAATGCGACCCTGTTGAGGGCCATCTGTCTGCATATCACTTTTGGCGGTTTGCAGCCAGTCAAGGGCGGCTAAGGTAGATTCCGGGCTGGCGTTGTAGCTGTCGTCAATCAGCAGGCACCCGTTGAGGCCGGTCATCGGGTTCATGCGTCCTGGCAGATGGGGGATGTTGGTCAGGGCTTTGAGTGTTTCGTCCAGGTCGGAAACATCGTAATGCAGGCCGACAGCCAGTGCTGCCAGCAGGCTCACCAGTTGATGCTTGCCCAGCAGCGGAGTCCAGCGCCCTAAGAATCGTTCGCTCCCATACCGCAGGTCAAACCCGGTTTTGGAGCGCCCCTGGACAATGTTATAGGCCATCAAGTCCGCGCCAAAGCGCTCTAATCCAACCGTGAGTACCCGCGAGCGGGCGGCGGTGGTCATGGCCCGTACCCGATCATCATCATAATTCAGGACGGCCAGGCCTGTTGGCGAAAGATACTCGACCAGGGTTTGCTGCTCATGGGCGATTTCGTCCAGGTCAGTGAAATTGTCGGTATGCATATACCCGACGTTGGTGATGACACCGACATCGGGCTGGATGGCCTGAACCATGTTCGCTAATTCGCCGGCCTGATAGGTGCCGAGTTCCAGAACAATAAAGCGGTGTTCAGGGCGAAGTTGTGCCAGCGTTTGCGGCAGCCCCAGCCAACCCGCTGTATGATCGCTGCTTTTGTGTACAGGGTAGTGCGTTGAAAGCACCTGGGTGATGGCTTCAACTGCCAGCGACTTACCAGAACTCCCGGTGACGCAAATAACCTGAGTGCCCAGTTTTCCGATGACATAATGTGCCCATGCCAGCAGAGCAGCCTGGGTATCCTTGACCAGGATGACAGATAGGCCGTCGGTGTCAAACTCAGGTGGGTGAGTACACAGCACGCCTAGCACGCCCTTGTCTACTGCCTCCCGGATATATTGGTGGGTATCCCCCCGGTCGGTCTTGAGCGCGACATAAAGTTGGGCTTCATCAGCAAGCCGAGAATCGAAACAGAACTCAGTGAAGATCTGTGCGGCAGGTTCGCCAAAAAGCTGACCGTTTGCCGCTTCAAGTATGTCGTATAGGCTAATCATAATGGTGTCAGTATAACTTTCTCTGCATCAAATCGCTATCGAAATGCGGGCTATCCGCAATAATTTGCTATAATTACTCCCATCCTGATCGGAAATGAGTGCCTAATGTCATTTTATTTCGAGATTATCAAAGCGCAAGGACGAGCGCGTGCTGGAATTCTGCATACTCCGCACGGGCCGATCCCGACTCCGGTCTTCGCGCCCGTCGGGACACAGGCTACTGTCAAGGCGGTTCCACCCCGTGATCTGCTTCAAATTGATGCATCCCTGATTCTGGCGAACACCTATCATTTGCATCTTCGTCCTGGCGATGAACTCGTGCGCGAAATGGGAGGGCTGCACACGTTTATGGCGTGGCCCAGGCCCATTCTAACCGATTCTGGCGGATTTCAGGTATTCAGTCTGGCCGAGATCAACAAAATTGATGATGACGGCGTGACATTCCGAAGTCATATTGACGGCAGTAAGCAGCGGCTAACGCCCGAACGGTCCATGGCAATTCAGGAAAACCTGGGCGCCGATATAATCATGGCGTTTGACGAGTGTGCCACGCCAACTGACCGGGCTGTACTCGAACGCTCGGTTGAGCGCACACACCAGTGGGCAGTTCGCTGCCGCGAAGCGCACCCGGATGATAGCCAGCAGGCATTATTTGGCATTGTACAGGGGGGCGTTTTTGAGGATTTACGGTTACAGTCCGCCGCATTTCTGCAAACGCTGGATTTTCCGGGGTATGCCATTGGCGGGTTGGCGGTGGGTGAAACTAAAGCGGATATGTATGCCACATTAGACTTCACCATTCCTGCGCTGCCAGAAGATAAGCCGCGTTACTTAATGGGTGTGGGCGAGCCGGATGATCTGGTACAGGGAATCTACCGAGGAGTAGATGTTTTTGACTGTGTCATTCCGACCCGGCTGGCGCGGCACGGCGCAGCGCTCACACGGCAGGGACGGGTCAATATGAAGCGATTGGCGTATGCTACCGATAAGCTGCCGGTAGAGCCGGGATGTACCTGTTATTGTTGCAGCCATTTTTCGCGGGCATACATCCGGCATTTGTTGAAGGCGGAAGAAATATTGGCCGCGTATCTGCTCAGTGTGCATAACATCCACTTCCTGACGCAGCATGTCCGGGCTATGCGGGATGCGATTATTGAGGGGACATTCTCCGCGTACATGAATACTTTTCTGGAGCAGTACCTCCAGAAGGCATGAACCGCTACACCAGAGGATATCTTGTATTGACGCCGTTCATCTGTAATTTCCCCCACACCTATTGCAGCCAGTGTGAATATTCCGGTGGTCATCCTGTATGAAACGCACCCTGGTGATTGCGGCTTTTGCGCTGGTGGGTTGTAGCACTCATGTGCTGCCCGCGTCTACACCAACGCCCCTGACGATGCCGCTGCGCCTGTATGCGACTACCGCCGCCATACCGCTTATGGAGGATCTGATTGCACGCTATGTTGAGATTGCCCCCAACGTTCGCTTTGATACCCTGACAGGCGATTACGAGGCGATGCTGCGGGCGACCTTAGCGGATACCAACGCCTATCTCCTGGCCTGCTATCTGCCTGCCGATAGTAACCTGTGGGCCGCACCGTTAGGGCAGGATGGCATCGCCATTATCACGCACCCGGATACAGGGCTGCATGAACTGACGAGCGACCAGTTGCGCCGGATTTACCAGGGGCAGATCATCCGGTGGAGCGAATTGGGCGGGGCGGACATCCCATTGGTTGTAATAAGCCGCGAGGATGGTTCTGGCACGCGGGCGGCATTTGACCGCTTGGTGATGGGCGAGCGGCTGACGACGCTTTCCGCTCAGGTCGCGCCATCCAGCGCCGCGATGCTTGCCAGCGTCTCCCAGCAGCCGGGGAGCATCGGCTATGTTTCCATGAGTTATGTGGATGATGGCGTGCGTGTACTGCGTATTGACGGCAGCGACATAACAGCGGATACGATGCTCGATAATACCTATCCGCTGCGTTCCACGATTTATATCGTAGGAAGTATCGAGCCACAGGATGAGGCTTACCGGCACTTTATCGCCTGGATACAGAGCATGGATGGGCAGGCTGTCGTCGGTGAACAGTATACACCCTTGCTGCGCCCGGAAAGAGATTAACCCATGAATGCCAGCAGCATGGCATACAGCAGGCTGACCACCAGCAACCACATGCTGACCATTGCCAAATCGCGGTAGAAGCGCAGACGGGTGCGGCGTTTTTGCATGAGCCGTTCCGGTCCGCGTATCCGGTAGAGCGCTCCGGCGGCTTCCGTATTGGCCGGATTTACCCGCAGCACGTTGTCCAGACATATCGAAGCCTGGTCGAGCGAGTCCACTGCGACGCTCATCCATAGCCAGGCATCTTCAAAGTCGCTATCTTCTCGAATGAGCTGGCGCAGCAAGGGGAATGCTTCTTTTCGCCGGTCAGCCTTCACCAGCTCAATCGCATCCAGCAGGCGATCAATACGCTCTGCCCGGTTGTCGTCACCCACCATCAATCCACCCGAACACCCTGGAACAGATCATTTTCATCTACTCTATTATACTCAGGTTCAGGGTAGACGCGGGTAAAACTTTGCGAGCCGGAGAGCCGCCGCCGTACCCAGAGCGGCATCTGGTTCGTGCCGCCGCCAAGCTGGCTGGCGTGGCAGGCGTTGGCCTCCTGCCAGGCATCGTAGTAGGCGCGGATGTCTACGCGGGCGTGGGCCGGTTCGACATTATCCAGGATTTTCAACAGGTCAATGTCTTTGTTCTTACCCAGTTGGCGCGGGTCTTCACGGCGCAGTCGCAAGAGCCACAGTCCCATGCGCAGCATCAGGGTAGGGATGCGGGTGTAATAGAGCTTCTGCGGCTGATAGGGTTGCTGCCCGTCCGTTTTGTACTCCGGGTCACCTGCGAGCCTGAAGGCTGCGACGGTTGCCCGCTGGATGGCGATGTGGTCGGGATGCCCGTAACCACCGTATCGGTTAAAGGTGAGTACCACCTGGGGCTTGAGGTCGCGGATAACTTCGACCACGCGGCGTGTGACCGCTTCCTGTGGGGCTTGCCACAGGCTTGCCGGGTGCTGGCTGGTTTCTGACCCCATCATCCCGCTGTCACGGTAGCCAAACCTGACTACGTGTTTGAATCCCAGTTTTGCGGAAGCACACGCGAGTTCAGCCAACCGCAGTTCACTGATCGAGTTGTACCCGTTGAGCATCTCCGGTTTGACAGTCCCCACGTCGCCATTGGTGGCGCAGATCAAGGAGACTTCCGCCCCGGAAGCCACATAGCGGGCGATCAACCCGCCTGAGCCGAAACTCTCATCATCCGGGTGTGCCAAGGATAACAATAAACGCCGCGATGTCACGATCTTCCTCCCTCATCTGTTGTTCGTCTACAGCGGGCAGCTTTCAGTATCAGCCACTGGCTGTCAGGCTCTATTGCTCTTCTTGAAACCCAGCCTTATGCAGCCTGGTGACAAATACAGAGATGAACCAGACCGCCCCTACAGAGTCACCTGGAAGGGGATTTGCAGGGGAGCGCCAATGTGTGCTCCCGGAAATCTCATCCCTGTGCTGATTTTTTGAGCATAAGCCCGCTGCTCTTCACAACCCACCGATTACCCTACGCATGATAACTGATAATCTTCAACCTGTGAATAACCCTGGGCAATCCAATGGTCTATGCGTATACTGCTCCCTCGTGTAGACCGCCAGAACATGCTTGAGGTTTTCGATGCGCCGTATTTCTCTGATTCTGTTGATTATCATTCCCCTGATCGTGGGGTTGATGCTGATGTCCGGGACGGTACTGGGCCAGGATAATGTGTTCCAGACCAACACACCCCGCCCGGTAGAGGTGAACTTCGCCACCAATACACCCGCCGGGCCGACTGAAACCCCGACTCTGACCCTGACCTCTTCTGTGACGCCCAGCGCCACGCCGACCCACACCGATACGCCCACACCGACCTTTACACCGACACCGACGTTTACGCCGACGGATACGCCCACGCCCACACCGACACCCATCGGCCCGTTTTCATACCCGGAAGGCATTAACCCGCTGACCGGCCTGCCATATCCGAATGAAGAAGCGATGGCGCGGCGTAACCTGATTGTCAAAATCTCTAATTTTCCGCCTATTGTGCGCCCGCAAAGCGGAGTCAACCAGGCGGACGTGGTGTATGAGTTCGAGGCAGAAGGCGGTGTGACACGCTTTGCGGCCATCTTCCGCAGCAACGCGCCCGATCATGTCGGTTCGGTGCGCAGCGCTCGTCTTTCCGATACCCAACTGATTGTTATGTACAATGCGCTTTTGGCCTATTCCGGTACGAGTGAGCCGATTCAGCGGATTATCCTGGCGGCTGAATGGGTCTACCAGACGTTTTCGCCGCTGAAGGGTGATGGCTGTGAAGACGCCGGATTCTGCCGATTTCCGCAGGATGGCCTGGCTTTAGAGCATACCCTCTTCCTGGATACGAACAAACTCTGGGATTTAGCGACCCGCCGTAATGTGAACACCGGCTACCGGGCGCGCGGTTTTGCCTTCAATGAGACTGCCGATGCGGGTGGCCTGCCCGCCAATGATATTTTCATTGACTGGTACGGCCAGACCGATGCACGCTGGCAGTTTGATACTGTTACTGGCCGTTACCTGCGTTATACCGATGGCGTGGCGCACTTTGACGCGGCAGACGGCCAGCAGCTCTGGGCAGATAACCTGATTATTATCGAAGTGCCGCATAATGAGCGTCCTGACCTGTTTCCAGCCGGTTCGAATTACCAATCGCTGGAAATCGCGCTGTGGGACCAGGGGCGGGCTTATCTTATCCGCGATGGGCAGGTTTACCAGGGATACTGGCGGCGGCGCGACCTTGAACCGGGCAGCGCCTTGCAGGTGATTTACGGGGATAATACACCGATGATGATGAAGCCGGGGCGCACCTGGGTGGAAGTCGTGCGCGGCTTTGGCGATGTGGCGATCAGTGAGCAGCGCCAGGACATGGTCGCTACGGCAACTGCCATCGCCCTCAGCGCGACGCCGACGCTGACGATTACACCCGGCCCCAGCCCTACAGAAAACCCCAACTCATAACCATTTGTCTGCGCCAAAAGCAACAAGACGGGAGCATTTCCCGTCTTGTTGTAAGCTACATTGGTGAGAGCGCGTGCTTATTGATCTGAAACACGCCTTGCATGATTTCAACCGTTTCTAAGGTACGCAAGTGTAGATGTCGTCGTTATGAAGTACGGCACCCGTCCTGTCGGGGAACGCTAATCTGCAGAGCGTGGGTGCGTCATAGCCGGCAGGCGCATACACGATAAGCTGACCCTTTAGCCAGCCCGAATCGTGGGTGCAGGCCGCATCATCATAATATGTCTGGTCGTTATCCAAAAAATAACTGCCGCTGAAGTCTACATACCCATTAGGAACATGTCCCGTCGGAAAGGCCATGCAGCCCCCGGAAGGATAGCTCACACCGCCGCCGCTGTAGACGACCTTCGGGAATTCGGGCAGGGGGGGCAGCACACTCTGCGGGTCGGCCCAATCGGGGAAGAAGTTATCCGGGTTGCTCCAGCCGCCGTTGTTTTCCCAGTTAGCAAGGTACCAACCAACGATCCAATGCCACTCGGTGGGGCAGCCATCGCCGTTTTCACGCCACATCGAGCCACCTTCAAAGCAGGCATTATCATCCGAAGCGTCCTGGGCGGTAATGACCAGCGGCATAAGGAGGATACCGATTAGTAGAAGAAGTGTAAGTTTCCGCATGATTTGATCTGCTCCAAAACGTCAATTCGATGCTTGAATCATAATTGTGATTTCATTCACGGAGCGTTAAGAATCTTATTGTTGCAAATTTCTATCCAATTCATACCCAAATATAACCAAATGGGCTGCAAAGGTGTCCATTGCGGTATCACCAGAGGAGAATCAAAAGGCGGGGGTTGCCCTCCGCCTTTTTGTGTTCCTGGTAAACCGTTTCCGGTTTAGTACATACCACCCATATCAGGTGCGCCAGCGGGCATCGGTTTTTCCGGCTCCGGCACGTCAGTGATGAGGGCTTCGGTAGTCAGGATCATGGCGGCGATTGAGGCCGCATTTTCCACCGCGCCGCGCGTCACTTTGGCAGGGTCGGGGATACCGGCTTCGATCATGTCGCCATATTCATTGGTCATGACGTTATAGCCGATGCGCGGGTTCTTCTTGCTCTTCTGCATCCGGCGCACTTCCTGGATAATCACCGCGCCGTCCATCCCGGCATTCGCCGCGATCTTCCGCATCGGGACTTCCAGCGCCTTGCGCATGATCTGGACGCCGGTGTTCTCATCGTCGTTGCCCAGCTTCACGCTGTCCAGGGCGGCCACCGCGTTAATCAGTGCCACACCGCCACCGGGGACGATGCCTTCTTCAACGGCGGCACGGGTCGCGCTCAGGGCGTCTTCCACCCGGTGTTTCTTCTCTTTCAGTTCGGTTTCGGTGGCCGCGCCGACGCGGATCACCGCCACACCGCCGGAGAGTTTCGCCAGCCGTTCCTGGAGCTTTTCGCGGTCATAATCGCTGGTGCTGATTTCGATCTCGCGGCGGATTTCATCAATCCGGGCCTTGATAGCAGCATCATCGCCTTCACCGTCAATCACGGTGGTGTCTTCTTTGGTGCTGACGACTTTGCGGGCGCGGCCCAGGTCGTCCAGTACGACGCTTTCGAGCTTGCGTCCGGTTTCTTCGCTGATGACCTCGCCGCCGGTCAGGATGGCGATGTCGCGCAGCATGGCCTTGCGGCGATCACCGAAGCCAGGGGCCTTGACGGCCAGGACATTCAGCATCCCGCGCAGCTTGTTCAGCACCAGGGTCGCCAGGGCTTCGCCGTCAATGTCTTCGGCAATAATCACCAGTTCGCGCTTGCCGATCTGGAGCAGTTTTTCCAGCACGGGCACGATGTCCTGGGCGGCGCTGATTTTCTTGTCATAGATCAGGATGTAGGCATCCTCAATCGCGGATTCCATCGCGTCAGTGTTGGTGATGAAGTAGGCGCTGATGTAGCCACGATCAAACTGCATACCTTCGACATATTCGGTTTCGAATTCCAGGCCACGGCTTTCTTCAACCGTCACCACACCATCACGGCCAACTTTGTCCATGACTTCCGCGATCAGGTTGCCGATTTCGGCGTCCTGGGCGGAAACACTGGCAACGTTGGCGATTTCTTCGCGGGTTTCTACCGGCTGTGCCTGGGCGAGGATGCTGGCGGCCACTGCATTCGTGGCGGCTTCGATCCCACGCTTGAGCAGCATCGGGTTGGCCCCGGCGGCGACGTTCTTCAGGCCTTCGTTGACGATAGCCTGCGCCAGCACAGTGGCGGTGGTGGTGCCGTCGCCGGCGATATCGTTGGTCTTGGTGGCGGCTTCCTTCAGAAGCTGCGCGCCCATGTTTTCATACGGGTCTTCCAGTTCGATTTCCTTCGCCACCGTCACACCGTCATGGGTGATGGTGGGGGCGCCGAATTTCTTATCGAGCGCCACATTGCGCCCCTTCGGGCCAAGGGTCGTGCTAACGGCGTCGGCCAGTTTGTCCACGCCGGTTTTCAGGCTGCGACGAGCCGCTTCATTAAAAACAAGTTGTTTAGCCATTGGATTCTGCCTCCAAGCAGGTTTGTGTGCTGTTTACGATGCGTAAAAAAATCCTGTCGGTTGCCAGTTGTTAGCTAACAATCGCCAGGACGTCGCTTTCCTTCATGATGAGCAGTTTTTTGCCATCCAGCTTGATTTCGGTGCCGGCGTATTTGGCAAACAGGACGCGATCCCCAACCTTGAGATCCATTGGGATACGTTCGCCATCTTCGTCGCGGCGGCCTTCACCAACGGCCAGCACGTGGCCCTGCTGTGGTTTTTCTTTGGCGGTTTCCGGCAGAACAAGTTGACCACCCGCGAAGGTATCTTCCTGTTCAACGGCTTCGATAATGACGCGATCCCCTAGCGGGCGCAAATTGATAGACATTGGACTAGCCTTCCTCTCGTTTTGATCTGTAAGTATTCGACAGACGAAAAGCGCTTGTGCTTAGACAGTTTTTAGCACTCACAGGTTGAGAGTGCTAATTTACTCTAGGCAGTGTAGCAAAAACAGGGGGGTGAGTCAAGAATCGGTGATTTTTCTAGCAAACTTCTTATGGAGTGCTAAGTGGCATAAAAATCCCTCATCTGAAGTCCCATACTCTCAAGGGTCAATCTTTAAGAAGAAGGGATTATCAGATGAGGGACACAGGTCGGGGCGCCCGGATTTGAACCGGGGGCCTCGCGCTCCCAAAGCGCGCGCGCTAACCGGACTGCGCTACGCCCCGATATGGATGGCTAGTATAGCAGCAAGCGGGCGGTACGAAAAGGCTGAAAGTCGGGGCGGGCAGCGACATCTGCTGCTGCCATGAAAATACATTGAAGGTAAGTCGTGTGAAAATTCAGAACTACATGCCCCACTTGAACCTGCGACTGATTAACAAAGGGTCTACTGAGCTTATTGCAGTCTAAAGCTAATACACCAGCAGGGTTAAGGTGGCGGGTTGATGGCGTAGGGGTGGCCCAGTGTTGTTGCCTGATGACGGCGGGCGGGGACATTGCCCCCTGACAATGCCGCGATATGTTCATCTTGCTGAACTACTCCCTTATCGGTACAGAATAGATGTTTTAAGTATCAAGTTTTCTGCACTATAATTTAATTATTGACCAATGCCATGCGCGAGGAACCGATCAATGGTGAATCACGACTGGAAACCCTTTCTTGACCGGTGGAGCAAAGCCATCCTGCAATCGGAAAATCTTGAATATTTCAAGCTGCCGAAAGCGGCGATTCAATCCGGCTGGTTGGGTTATCCCTGCGCGGAAGAAGCGCAAATCGTCGCTGTTGAGACACGCCTGGGTAAAACGCTGCCACCTTCCTATCGGACATTCCTGAAACTTACCAACGGCTGGCGGGCGACAGGCAACTTTATCAGAGACATCTGGCCGGTTGATAGGATCGACTGGCTCGCCAAGCTCAACCCGGATCAAATTGTGACCGATAACTATATGGAAATGGATGATCCCCCCTGGATGGATCACGGCAGCTATCGCCTGTCGGAAGTCGAACGGTTCAGTCAGATTGCCGGAACCCTTCAAATCAGCGACTGGGGCGACGAGGAATTATTTTTACTGAACCCGGAAGCAGTGGGCACAGATGGTGAATGGGAAGCCTGGTTCATGGCAGGCTGGATTCCTGGAGCTTATCGCTTCCCCTCATTCTGGGATATGCTGCAACATGAGTATCATACGTTGCTGAACAAACAGGTTCATGACAATAAACGTGCGAAGACCGATGATGAGATCAGCGCCAGGCTGCCTCATCTATTACAGGAACTGCGCACCAGAGCGGCTATGTATCCCCAGGCAAACGACCCGTCAGGAGCAGTCTACGGTGATGGGGTGCGGGCTGGCTATGCGGAGGCCCAACAGCGTATTCAGCAACTGCAAGAGGCCAACCTTCAACCTATAGAACTCCGTATGGAACTGCTCCGGCTCGCTGACGAATTCGAGCAGCACAACCGCGAGTTCCCAACCGGGGTTGGCAATCTGGCAAGTATGTTGTTCGACACACATAAGATGACCGACAAAATACGTGACGGTGGTAAGGCAGAAGGCTACCGGCAAGCCGCCAGCACGATTCGCTGGTTTCTGGGCGAAACCTAAGCTCGACCTTATACGAAATAACAGATGATTTACTTTTCGTCTACGGGAGACACTAAAATTGGCTCAAGCCTTTCAAATATCAGGACCAAAACCCGATATTGGGAAACTCCATACGGGAAGGAAATTCCTTCTGTAAACACACTTTAATGCGAGAATCAAAATGTACAGAGTCGAACTTAGTGTTATGCTGCCTTGTCGTCACCGATGAATAGTTTCAAGCGGCATAAAGAAATGCTGCGAGCGATAGCCGAGTAGCTGACCTTCTTACTTTACGGATATGGCCCGTGATTTGATAGCACGCGAATGAACTGCCGGTCTGTGCCTTTTGTTTAGCCAGATTTTTGCATCTAATGAGATTCGTTTTTTACACTTTTCCCTAAAATTCATTGGCATAAATGTTACATTGCGTGTATCATCGTTACAAAAGTTTCGTTGTTTCAGTTCAGCAAAGGGCTGGAGATTTATCTGCATGAACAAGATTAAGTTGTTGCTGGTGGAGGACGATACCAACATTAGCAAGCTCATTAGCGACTTTCTCACTTCTCAGGGGTATGAGGTGACTGCCGTGACCGACGGCCCCGACGCACTCGAGCATATCAGGGATAGAGGGTTGCCGCACCTGGCGCTGATTGACCTGACACTGCCCACCATGCACGGTTTTGATCTGAGCGGCAAACTTAAGGCTATGGCCGATGTCCCGATCATTTTCGTGACTTCAACCAGCGAAACCGACATTGTGGTGCAGGGTCTGCGCCGCTACGCCGAGGACTTTATAGTCAAGCCGTTTGAACTACGGGAAATGGAAGCCCGTATCCAGGCGGTGTTGTCACGGATGCCCAGCCTCGACTATGCCAGTGAGCCGGTTATCAATGTGGATGAGCATCTTCAGGTGGATTTTGCTCATAATCGAGTCAATGTCGGCAGTCTTGTTTTCAACCTCACACCTACCGAATCCATCTTGCTGCATGTCCTGCTGCGCAACGCGGGGCGCGTGGTCGAAAACCGCCTGCTCATTGCCCGCGTCTGGCCGGCAGAAGACGTGTATGAAGATACGTTGCGCGTCCACATGCACCGTCTGCGCCGCAAGTTAGAGGCCGATTCACACCATCCTCATTATATCCGTACTGAACGGGGCATCGGGTATATGTTTACCGTTCGTCCCCAGAATATTCACTTACCGGCTGATGACAAGGTAGATGGTAAAACAAAAGGCGACTCCTAAACCATTTGGGCAGGACATGTGCTGCTCTGCCACACAGATTTCCATGCTCCATCATTACCTGACAGAAGCTGCGAGCACGGTCAATGCCGGTTGGGCGTCTATCGCGATATGGCAGCCTTCGTCGCACACGCTCACGCCCATCGTTATGTTAGATACCGTTTCGGCTTCCGCTGGACAGCTTGCTTATCTCGACGACCTCGTAGCCCAGCAATTTGCATCCACGCCTACCCTGCCACCTCGCCTACTTCTGGATTCGCCGGTTGTACAACCGCTTGGCTTTGCCGCCGGGCTGCTGCTGTTTGTGCCGAGTGAGGACGACATGGTGGGAGTGGTCACTCTGTTGGGGCAGGAAGCTTCGGCTTTCACTGAGGCGGCCATAGCAGGACTGTCGCCACTGGCGACTCTTCTGGAAATTTCGATAGAAAACGCCTTGTTGAAAAACAGGATCGCCACTGCTCAGGCGATTCAGGCGGTTGCCCAGGCCGTTACCCGGAACCCGAGTTCGCAGGATTTGCTGGATGCACTTCGGGAGTGGTTATTCGGGCCACAAGTGACCCTGGCGGCACTGCTCCTGTATGGGCAGGACAATGATTTTGATTATGTCGAAACGCAAGGCACCTGGTCGCGGCGCTATGGAAGTGGGATTGCCAGGGGAATCAAATTCTACCTCCAGAATTATCAGGAACTCTTGCAGCAGCTTAATCAGGATGGCATCGTTACCTTCTGCGGCATAAGACCGCTGCGGGATCATTTCGACCCGTTTGTGCGCGGCTTTTTCCGGTTAGAAAGTGTTCATTCTGTGGCGTTGGTGGCGCTCCATACTGCCGGGCGCCGGTTTGGCCTGCTGGTTCTGGGCAGCAGAGAACGCCGGGGCTTTGACCAGCGTGAACTCAACAGCTACCGGACAGTCAGCGAATTTCTGGCACTCAATACCCTCACCTGGGCACTCCAGCATGAAAACGATATTGAATCCCGTGCTCGCCGTTCCTTGCTGGATTCAGTAGCCGACGGGGTGTTGATGGTGATGCCCAGCCACAGGGAACACTACGTGCTGATCGTCAATAAACCCTTTAACAGTCTGTTTAACCTGGGCGACCTCAACGCTGAAGGAATGCCGCTGGCTGAACTGCTGGGTAAAATGCGGATTCCTAACACGATACGTGAAGACCTGCGTGACCAGTGGCGCGCAATTTCACACCGTGATATTGGTGTCTATACCGGCGAGTTTGACATGACTCATGAGGGCACATTAGCGACTATTCAGTGGTACAGTGCGCCGGTTTATCATGAAAAGGCTGTTTTCGGACGCATCTTCACGTTTCATGATGTCTCACCCGAACGCGCTGCGTCACGCCTGCGGGCGAACTTTGTCTCGCGGGTTTCTCATGAACTGCGGACACCCCTTACATCTATCCAGGGTTTTGCTGATTTCATTCTGCAAGCCAGCGGCGACCAGCTTCCTGATGTCGCCCGTGAATATACGGAAATCATCCTGAGCAGCGCCCGCCACCTGAACATGATGTTCTCGGAAATCATTGACCTGGCCCGCGCCGATGTTGGCGAAATGAAGTTGAATTTTTCCGCCGTTCACATCCCGGATGTCGTGATTGATGTCGTCGCCCTTTTGGAGATGCAGTACAAAGCACGTAACCAACAGGTACTGATGGAACTCGATGATGATTCGCCGCCAGTTCAGGCGGATATGCCGCGCATCCGCCAGGTACTGACCAATCTGTTGACGAATGCTATCAAATACTCGCCGCCAGAAACGCAAATTAAGGTGATTACCCATATCGTGGAAACCGCCGACGATCTCCCCCCGGATGCGCCGTCAGAGGTGGTCATTCCGGCGATTCTCGTTACAGTTACCGATCAGGGGCCGGGGTTTGCCGCCGATGAGGCTGAGAAGTTATTCACACCGTTCTATCGTACAGCAGCGGCACGTGCCAGCCGCACTGAGGGGACCGGTTTAGGGCTGGCTGTATCGCGCAGTATCATTGAAAGGCATCGGGGTTGTATTTGGGCCGAGTCCCGGCGGCGCGGGCGGCGGGGCAGTCGCTTCCACTTCACTTTGCCAATTTCCGAATAAGAGCGAATGCTGTGACCCTAATCCGAGTCGGGCTTACCCATGAAGCGGTTCAGCCAGTAGTTAATCTCGTCTTCGGACTGGTGTATGCTTTCGGCTTCACCAGGATCATCATCGTCCGCTGATCTAACAGGGGCTTGCAGCAGCGCCGTGAAGTCAGCAGCAGAAAGTGTTTTCATCCGGCGCTGTTGACCGGCGGCTTGTACCCGGTTATCGGATGAAACCACCGTCCAGTTGGCCGGGTCCGGGGCGCTGCGGATCCGCCCCATGATGAGACGGTCAGCGTCACTGCGGTGCGAGGCGAACACGACTTCCACCATTCCGGTGGACATGCGCGACTTCCCCCCTGGCAGGCCGGAATCAAACACAACAACACAGCGCTTGCCGGTGCGGGCGGCGAATCCAGCCAGTTTCTGTACCAGTTTGGCTTCATCGTTGGGATCATCCAGCGCAATGTCCGGCAGCTTTCCGATCACGTTGTGACCGTCTATCAGGTACGGCATTGATCCTCTTGGTCTCATCCCTTACTTTACCCGAACTATAACACAGATTGACGGCATCATTCAGGTTGTATGGCGCTGGCTTGTGGTAAACTTCTTACGCTTTGTTCCGTATGATGAGGAGAATCTGCGCTGCTTATGCCTATACTGACCGACACACCAATTACGTTAGCTCGCCAGCTTGCCGCCGATTTCGCCTGTCGTGCCGGTGACGCGGATCGCCTGGGCAAACTCCCGGCAGAAGATGTCTGGCAACTCAAGGAGTCAGGCTATCTGACCCTGACGCTCCCCCGCGAATACGGCGGGGAAGGACTTTCCCTGCGGGAGGCGCTGGCTGTTCACCTTGAATTGGCACAAGGCAGCCCGTCCAGCGCATTGGTTGCCGGGATGCAGCTCCATATTTTCGGCAATCTGAGCGAAGCGCGCCCCTGGGATGAGGATAAGTTCGCCTGGTTATGCCAATTGGCGACGGCTGGCGGACTGCTCAATTCGATTGCCAGTGAACCGGCGCTTGGCAGCCCATCACGCGGGGCATTCTTCAAGACGACAGCCGCCCTGACCCCGGAGGGTTGGTGCGTCAACGGGCATAAAACCTGGTCAACCGGCGGGGCGCACCTGACACACCTGCTGGTGAAGGCCAGCGTTGGCACCGATACTGCCGTGATTCTTGTGCCGAACCATATCCCCGGCGTCACCTGGGAAGAAACCTGGAGCGATTCACTCAGCCTGCGGGCGAGTGACAGCCATGATGTGCGCTTTGAGAATGTGATCGTGCCGGAAGACCACCTGATTCACCGGAGCAAGCCAGAGCCGGAAGGGCCGAATGCCTGGTTTCCGATGATGATGGGTGTGGTATACCTCGGCGCGGCTGTCGCGGCACGCAACACCGTGATTCGCTATGCCTTGGAACGTGTGCCAACTGCATTGGGCAAGCCGATAGCGACTTTACCCAAGATTCAACGGCAGATTGGCGAAATAGACCTGGCATTACAGGCGGCAACCGCGCTGATGTTCGATGCTGCCGGGGCGTGGGGTCGTGGTGAGCAAGGGACGTCTGTTTTCCCCCGCATTGTGGCCGCCAAGCACCTGATGACCGAAACGGCTAATCGTGTGACTGATGAAGCCTTACGCATTGCGGGCGGGATCAGCATTACCCGCACGCTGCCGTTGGAGCGTTACTTCCGCGATGTGCGCGCCGGGTTGATGCAGCCCCCTTCCGGCGATACCGCCCTAGAGATTATCGGGCGTGGCGCGATTGATGAGTTGCGACAGAAGGATGAGACAGATGAACACGACGACAGCTCAGTATAGCCCCCTTCAATTTGAGCGTCTGCCGGCTGACGAACAACTGGCACGTTCCGGCGCGTTCCTGGCACAGATGCAGACACGGCGCACTGTGCGCGACTTTTCCACCGAGCCAGTGCCGTTTGAGTTAATCGAAAACGCGGTTGCTACCGCTGCCTCTGCTCCCTCTGGGGCGAACCAGCAGCCCTGGACATTCGTTGTGGTCAGCAGCCCGGCTATCAAACAGCAGATTCGTGCCGCTGCGGAGGCCGAGGAGCGCGAGAGCTACGCCCACCGTATGAGCGAGGAGTGGCTGGCGGCGCTGGCGCATCTGGGGACGGACTGGCACAAGCCCCACCTGGAAGATGCGCCCTATCTCATCGTCGTGTTCCGGCAGGCCTACGGGTTGACCACTGACCCGCAGACAGGCGAAACGGTCAAGATCAAACACTATTACAGCGAGGAGTCGGTAGGTATTGCAGTGGGGATGCTGCTGTGCAGCCTGCACCTGGCGGGATTGGCGACGCTAACGCACACACCGAGTCCGATGGGCTTCCTGAACGCGATTCTCAACCGCCCGGCCAACGAGCGCCCGTATGTGGTGATTCCGGTTGGCTTCCCGGCGGATGATGCCCATGTACCGGTCATCACCAAGAAGCCGCTGGGCGAAGTGCTGGTGCGGGCAGAGTAAAATAAAAAAACCGGGCTGGCGACAACCAACCCGGTTTCTCTGAAAAATATCGCTAGATTGTTGCTTACTTGTCGCCGCCCTTGAGCATAATACCCAGCAGCAGCCCGACAATGAGCGCCACCATGACCGCCCGCATCGGGTTACGGCGGACAACCCGCGTGGCATCGTCGCCCATCTTCTCTACCGAACGGCTGTTGAGGTAGTTGGCGGCTTTTTCCAGCCCCTTAGCGACATCATACGCGGCGGTTTTACCATCACCTTCGAGGTGGGCTTCTTTCGCCTCCTTGCGGATGGTTTCTGCTGCCCCGAAAAGTTGTTTAACGACCTCTTCCTTGACATCGTTCGCCCGCTTGCGGATTTCGCGCCCGACTTCCTTCAGATCGTCCTGCACTTCCTGTTGAATATCTTCGGCCTGAGTGGCCGCACCATTGGTGTTTGCCATTGTTTCACGCTCCTTTTATGCAACCCGGTTTACTGAAGCGCCGTATAGTCCTAAGCACATTATAGCATGTTCGGGTCTGGAATGACTATCACTTTCGATGTAACCTGGGGCCGAATATTGAACCACCCAGTCCCAAAATACGTAAATACCAGTGTTGGATTAGTACGGGTGTTCCGCAAAATGTATCGTGGCTGTATGTATTCAATTTTCGTATGTTTTATCGCCACCCTGTCTATCGTGCTGGGGGTAGCGATTGGCCCGATTGGATTTGTGCTCCCCCCATTCTTAGTATTGACGGCCTATATATTTCTGGAAAGCCTCATCATTGAACTGCTTTACCTGGAAGGATGGTCAGATCGAGACCGCTAAAATCCCCACGATCAGCGTTTGCCGCGCTTCAGCTTCTGGTCTGTCTCGTCGTCCCAGACTTCCTGTAGTTCCCCGTCTTCCGTTAAGCGCACCCGGCGGTCACGCTTGGGTTTTTCCATGTAACTCTGCTCGTACTGCCGCTGCATCTCACGCTCGACTTCGCGCTCAATCTCGCGTTCACGTCTTTCTGCGCCTGGGCCGTACTTACTGTTAAATTCCATCCAGTGGGCAAACATCCCCACACCCCACGGGAGAGAGATAAACACCGGCCAGGGAAAACCAACTGGCGAACTGGTCAGCCACATCATCCAGAACATCAGGTTAAGCAGCAGGTAGATAACCAGGTGGATAATGAATCCCTGGCGTTCTTCCTGGCGCTTCTTGATCTTGCGGCGTATCTTCTCCTCAGGAGAGATATTCTCATCCCGTTCCTTAATCGCCTCCTGCACAGAGGTGACGATTTCCCCGATAATCCCGACACCCTGCTTAGCGCCTGTACTGAACTTCTTTTTCAGATCGCTCAGGTCGAGGTCGTTCACATCAAACTGGCGCTCTACAGTCACGCTTCGTTTGCCTGTAGCGGGCGATGGCGGCGGTACCGGGGGGGTAGGCGGCTTGAGCTGCGGCTTGATCCCGGTTGGCTCATCACCGATTACCGTTGGATTGTTATCACCTTCGCTGCGCAATTTCGCCAGTGACTCCTCGGCGGCCTCGCGGTGTTCGGCGCTTAACGTTTGCAGACCGGATTCAACAACCGCCGCTCGGAATGCATCGGCCATTTCCCGCGCCGAACTATAGCGATCATCCGGATTCTTGGCTAAGGCCTTGAGCAGCACGCTCTCAATTTCCGGCGGCACTTCTGGATTGGCGGCGCTTGGCATCGGCAGGCGTGAATAGATATGGTCATGCACAATGGCGAAGGGCGTATCGGCGTTGAATGGTACCCGCCCGACGACCAGTTCATACAACACAATGCCGAACGAGTAAATGTCGCTGCGCGAGTCGACTTTTCCCTGTCCCTGTGCCTGTTCCGGCGAAATGTACTGCGGCGTCCCCAGGATCATATCCTGGCTCATGGTGGACTCACCGGCTCCGGCAATCCGCGCCAGACCGAAGTCGGTCAGATAAACCAGGTTGTTTTCATCCAGGATGATATTTGAGGGTTTGACATCGCGGTGCAGGACGCCGTGCTTGTGCGCGTAATCCAGCGCGTTGCCTACCGAATCAACAATGTGAATGATTTCCTTCAGAGAAGGTGCGCCCTCGTTGAGTACCCGCTTGAGTGTTTTGCCCTCGACATACTTCATCACCAGGTACGGCTCGCCCTCGTGGTCGTTATAATCATAGACGGTCACGATATTGGGATGTTCGAGCCGGGCGACGATCTGCGCCTCGCGCTGGAACCGCGCCTGGAAATTGACATCATCCTTGAACGCTTTGTGCATCACCTTGATGGCGACATAACGATCCAGCCGTTCATGATAGGCTTTGTAGACCGTCGCCATCCCACCTTGTCCAAGCTGGTTCACAATCTGATATGGGCCTATAACCTGGCCTTCTTGCAAGGGCATAAATCACCGTCTCCGAATAAGCAACTTAGCATTTCTGCGCCATCAACCCGTATTATAGCGCAGCTTGTGTCCCGATGTGTCTGGCTAATCTCCCAGACTTGTCCCGAGGTCCCGCGCCGCTGTAACCCACGCATGGTCAAGCGGTACGGTATTGCGCTTGTTCACGACTTCTTCCAGTGGAACAGCCTCGGCACCATCCCCCCTGGCCGCCACCATGACACCAAACGTACCTTGCTGGATATAGTGAGCGCAGGCTGTCCCCAACCGCGTCGCCAACAGGCGATCCGCCGGGGAAGGGATGCCGCCGCGCTGCACATGCCCCAGGATCGTGACCCGCGATTCCAGCCCGGTGAGTTCTTCCAGCTTCTGTGTCAGGAAGTGGGTACTCTGGGCACGTTCGGTTTCCAGAATTACCAGTTCCTGTTTGGAGCGTTTCTTATCTTTTTTATCTTCGGAATTGGCAACTCGGTCTTCCAGTTCCTGTTTCATCCTGGCGACCTCTAAAGACATTGCGCCTTCAGAGACGGCTACGATACTGAAATGCTTGCCGCCCCGGCTGCGCTTGAGAATTGAGTCCGCCACCTTGGTGATGTCATAAGGGATTTCCGGAATCAGAATGACATCCGCGCCGCCTGCAATACCTGCCCCCAACGCTAACCAACCGGCGTTGTGGCCCATAACTTCGACGACGATAATCCGGTGATGGCTGTGCGCTGTGCTGTGCAGGCGGTCAATTGCCTCAGTAGCGATATTCAGGGCGGTATCAAAACCGAAGGTGACATCGGTCATGGCAACATCGTTATCAATCGTCTTCGGCAGTGTGATGATGTTCATGCCATTCTGCATCAGCCAATAGGCGTTTTTTTGCGTGCCACCCCCGCCCAGGCATACCAGCGCATCCAGGTGATGCTTGTTATAGGTTTCCAGCATAACCTCAGTCATATCCATCGTTTTGGTGCCGATGGGCATTTTATGGGGTTTGTCACGGCTGGTGCCCAGGATGGTGCCGCCAATCGTCAGGATGCCGGATAATGCCGCACTATCCAGCATAATCGTCCGGTTTTCCATGAGGCCTCGGAAACCATCACGGAAGCCAATCACACGGATGCCATAAGCGTTCATCGCGGCTTTGCCCACACCCCGAATCGCAGCGTTTAGCCCGGGGCTGTCACCCCCGGCAGTTAAGATACCGATGCAGTCTGCCATCATGCATTTCCTGTTATTTGACGCTATGACTATAGCGCATCTGCCCCGCACTGCAAACAAGATTTGCCCGCTTAACTGTGCTTCCGGGCTTTCTGAGGATCATCCCAGTCTCCGGCGGGGATTTCCACCAGTTCGCCGTCTTCAGCGAGCCGCAGTTCGGGATGATTCTTGCGCTTTTCGCCGTGCAGCCAGTCGCGTTCACGTTCGATCTCGCGCTGCAACGCCCGTTCCTGCGCCTCATAGAAGAGCAGGTGTAGGCCGTGCAAAACAAATACCGTCCCCCAGATCAGGATCATGACCAGCGGCGTCTCGTCACCATCAGGCCATGAAAGTACCGTCTGTATTGCTGAAACACCTGCCATGAACAGAACAGCATGAAAAGCGAAGTTTCGCCGTCGCCGGAAGCGCAGTTCGATTTGTTTCTCAATATCCGTGTAGATTTCCTGATTATCTGAAACCATGATTTATGCCTTATGTTCCTGGTGAGGGGAATCGTGCAAGATATCTTCGTGTACTTCCACCAGCTCTCCGTCGTCGCCAATCGTGTAGTGAGCATCGCGCTTGGGCTTTTCACGCGCGCTCATTCCGGCCAGCCAATCCGGGCGTGAATCTACCGCTTCGCGTTTACGCTTTGTTGCGCTTGCATTGCGCGTTCCGGCAAAAAACAGGATGAAAAGTATCAGCGCGACGAACAGCGCCATAATGACGATGATTTCGCCCATCCCGAAATTCATACCCATCATTTCCCCAGCGCTCCCGTTTCTGAATGATATGATTGTATACGAGTAATTGACCTTGTGAGTTGTATGATTGAATCTCCCCTAAATAGCCCTAATGTACCCCCATTCTTGTTAAAGAGTTAAGCTATAGTGACATTGAGAGTGTTTATATAGAGCGGATAGGAGGAAGACCCGTCTTATGGAGGCTGTAATGAGTGCAGAAGCGAGAAAATCGTCTTCATCGGGGCGCAGCCTGATACTGCTGCTGATATTGCTGCTGATTGTCGGTATTGCCGCCATTATCCTGGTTTTGACGCAAAATCAATCTACTCCAGTGTCTGCTGAAACCCCCTTGAGCGCAGTGGCCGCCGCTCCGGTTTTTTCCGACGCGGGAGATAAGCTGCTGGTGTGGACAGGCGCGGGCGCCGGCCCCGGCCAGCATTCCGCTGCAAACCCCGGCCAGATCGTATTTATGGATGGTACCGGCGTCATGACACCAGTGATGGATGTGCCGCCGCAAACCAGCCGGGTGGTGGCCTGTGGTGACGAGGCGTCCTCGCCGGATGGCAGTAAATTTGCCTTCTTCATGGGGATGGATGCCGGGACACTGTATATGATGGAGGGAGCAGATACGCCGCAGCCGGTTGCCGACGTGCAGGCGCTGACCTGCCTGGGTAATGGCACATTTCAGTGGTCGCCCAGCAGTGATCGTTATGGTTACATCGCCTATGAACCCAGTGCCGTGTCGGATGAATTCGCGGACGGTTTTCTGAAGATACATGATGCGGGCAACCAGAATGTGCTGCTTTCGACGGAAAATGTCACTGCCTTTGACATCAGTGCTGACGGCGTGGCTTACGTGAGCTTCTTCACCAATGACAAGAATGAAGCGGATGAAGCGGCGGTGGTTTGGTGGGATGGCAGCGCAGAGCGGGAACTGGCTACGCTGCGCCCGAATGCGGAAGACTGCAAGTTCAGCAGCGCCGAAGTGGGAATCGCGCCGGATGGCAGCCTGTTTCTGGTGATGGGACACCGCTGCAAGAGCGGAGACACGCGCACCAGCTGGCAGCTTTACACGGTTGATCCCACAAGCCGGACAGCTACGCTGGCGGCATCTGACTACCAGTCCGGGCTGTTCGCATCGTTTGCCCGCACCAATAATGTGTATTTCTCGGCTGATGGCCTGTGGGCATTTTTCACTGTCCCGGATGGTGTGACTGCCAACACAGTGGGAATCAAAGCGGTACGGCTGGCCGATATGTCTATCACGGATGTGGTCGAACGTTCCGCCCTGATGCCAACCTACAGCGGGCGTTCTAACGCTTTCCCGGCAGTATCGCCGGATGGCCGGTGGCTGGCTTTTGTCGAGAATACCCCGAACAACGATAACAGCCTGTACCTTATCAGCTTGGTTGATCCCGGTATCGCGCCCATAATGGTCGAAGCCGGCAGCCGGGGGGATACGATTTCGGCGTTGGCCTTCACAGCCGATGGTAGCCGCCTGATATTTGTGGCTGGTGGAGACAGCACAGCGAACAATTCATTGGTCGCGCTTGATTTAAATACCGGGAACGATTTCCGCATCAGCCGGGGGCGCTATGGGAATGGGCTGGCGCTTGCCCCCAACGGCAGTGAAGCCCTGGTGACGGACTGGCAGGTGGTCGAGGATCCAAAGGAACCGCCTTACCTGAATCTGGTTGCGATCAATGTGGATAGCAGTCAGGTCACTGCACTGTTCACGGGGGGTGAGGTAGTCGAGGGCAAGGTGACTAACCAGCGGTTTGCCACGCCGCTCGCCTGGCGCAGACCATAATCCTCTCTTGGAAGTGTCGGGTGCAGCGTTTGAATCAGCAAGGGGCAGTCACATGCCCCTTGTTTTTGTCCGCAATATGGGTGAAAGCCTGTCTCAGCTGCTGCTTGCGCTTAGTGCAGAAGAGGGTTTATCTCGCGCAGCATTGCGATCAGCTTCTCTAATCCCGTTTGCAGGGAAGGTCCCAGGTATGTCCCCGGTACACGATTGGATAAATCCGGGTTTTCGGTAAATGCCAGTCCGCCAAAAGCAACTATCGGGCGTCCCGATTCCTCAACACCGGGCATCAACTGCGGCCATTCCGCCAGTGCCAGTGCTGTTGTTTCGGTTGTTGCGGCAAATACCACAATCGCTGGCTGCGCAGTATGAATGAAGTTGTTCAGGTCGGGCAGGGGCAGCGATGCCCCCAGGTAAATAACCGGCCAGCGTAGTCGTCGCAGCAGTACCCCCAGGATCATTAATCCGCCTTCATGATAATCCCCTGGGGCACAAACCAGCACAACCGGGCTGGTGTGATAAGCCGTCGGGCCGGTACGCATCCACATCAGCAGATGATGGCGCAGGTAGTGAGTGGCGAAATGCTCTACCGCAACATCAATCCGCCCTTCTATCCAGGCTGTCCCGATCTCAGCAAAGGTGGGGCTAATCAGGTCAAGCAGCAGCGTATCTACCGAATGAAGCGCCAGTGCTTCGGCGAAAATCTGGTCAGCAAGTTCCGTCTGCAACTCGAACAGTGCGTTGACCAGGCGGCTGCGGAACGTCACCAGAGAAGGGTCGTCACTATGGCTGTGGATAAACGTACTGGCGGCGGAGAGTGGGGCTTCGGGGAAGCGGCCTTCGCGCTCCATGTGTTGCAAGGCCTGAATCGCCTGCGAAATCTGCATCCCCTCATCCAGGCGCAGTTTGACCCACTGCAATCGTAAAAATTCCAACTGCGAGTACAGGCGATGACCGCCCGCCGTGCGTGCCGCTTCCGGGAAGCCATAGCGACGTTCCCACACACGTAATGTGGTTTCCGGAATATTCGTCATGCGGGAGATGACACCGATATTATACAGGGGTTCTTCACTGCTGGTTTTTTCAAGACTCATTTGTGTTTCCTTGGCTGGACATACTGCGATTAGTTCAAAACCCCATCATCGTCGTATGGTCAACCCGATGGCGGTAAGATATGTTCAGTTTACCACTACACGTTATGCTTTGTCCAGATATTAGTGTTTAAAATTTGACAAAAAGTATACAAAATTCTTTGGCTTGACCATTCCCGAAATCTTATCACGGAAAATAGTCAATGCCAGCGTACAATACAATATGAGCAGCAGACCCGGGTTCACGATGAGCAGTCTGTGAATCCGGCCTCATTAGAAAAGGGTTGTGGTGAAAACACTAGCTTTACCCGTCAAGGTCATTGTGTTAGCCGTTATCTACGTGGTATCGGGTTTATTGGGGTTGCAGTTTGCCGATCTGCAATCGACTATCACGTTGATCTGGCCGCCGGCGGGGATTGCATTAGCGTTCCTGTTCATTCTTGGGCTGGAGAGTTGGCCGGGTATTTTCTTTGGCGCGTTTATCGTTGCCTATATCACGTCGGGCAATCCGGCCTTTGCACTGGCAATTGGAATGAGCAGCACTTTAGAAGTTCTCGTCAATTTCCTGTTGCTGCGCCGTTTGAAGTTCCAGCCTGATTTCAAACGCATCTGGGATATTTTACTCCTGGGGCTGGTGACATTGGCAACCGGGACGATTATCAATGCCACAATCAGCGTATCAGCACTTTTCATATTGGGTGGGACTGCCAATCAGGCGAACTATATCTATTTGTGGCTGGAATCCTGGTTCGGCCACGAGACAAGCGTTCTTGTATTTACGCCGCTTCTTCTAATCTGGTACTGCCAGCCCCATATCCACTATGCTCCGGCGAAACTGTTGAGGGCTTTCATCGTGAGCGGTGTCCCGGTAGGCGTGGCGGCGCTGGTATTCTTTTCGTTGTCCAATTTTCTGGCCGGGTCACTGGATCATCTGATCTTGCCGTTCTTGTTGTGGGTGGCCCTGTCACGCCAACTCCGCGAAACGACACTGGCGACATTCCTGGTCTCGCTCATCGCTGTCTGGGGAACGATTATCGGGAAAGGGCCATTTATCTATAATACGCCCTATGAGACCATGATGCTCACATGGTTATTTATCACCACGATCAATATCACGACCATTGTCGTGGGTGTAGTTTCTCATGGGCGTCGCGTAGCAACAGCCGCTCTGCAAGATGAGCGCGACTTCAGTGTCCACGTCATGAATGCATTAGGGCAGGGAGTTACGGTAACCGATCTGGATAGCCGGTTTGTTTATGTGAATCCGGCATTCGCCCGCATGATTGGGTATCTTTCCCCGGAGCAGGTGGTCGGCATGTCACCTGTAGATGTCACCGCGCTTCCCAGTCAGACGATCATGAATCAAGCGCGGCGGGACCGCTTTGAAGGGAAAACGACAACCTACGAATCCCGTTTGCGGCGCCCTGACGGGAGTTTTATAGATGTCCTGGTTACCGGCTCACCGCGCTGGCAGGGTGGGCGGGTGATCGGCACGATTGCCGTTGTGACTGATGTCACCGAACACAGGCAGATGGAGAAATCGCTGCGGGAAAATGAGCAGCGCCTGCGTGCTATTTTTGAAAATGCGCCGGTTGGTATCCTGGTGGGAGATGATACCGGGACGCTGGTTGATATTAATGACGCATATCTGGAGATACTGGGCGCGCCACCCGGTGGGCGTGAGCAAGTTGTCGGCCATGCCAAACTCAGCAACATCGAAGTGTTCCGAAATGCCGGGATTCACGACCACTTCGTGCGCCTTTTAGAAAATGGTGAGCCTTTTTCGGTGGATGCTGCTATCACCAGTGTGTTTGGCCGGGGGCGCAACCTGCATTACCAGGGTGCGCCATTATTCGACTCAGACGGGTGCGTCAATGGCATGATTCTGGTTGCCGAGGATATTTCCTGGCGCAAAGAGAGCGAGACGCAACTCAGGGCAGCTAACATGCAGCTTGCCCTCGCTCATGGCACACTGCACCGGCTAATCCAGCAGCTTCCGATTGGAATTCAGGTCTTTAATCCCGAAGGCTTATGCACCGATCTTAACTCCGCGCACCTTGAGATATTTGGTGTGTCGCGTGAACAGATTGTCGGCATTTACGACATTTTCGCGGATCCGCTCTCCGAACAGGTGGGTACTGCGGATGGACTGCGGCGAGCACTTTCAGGTGAAGTCATCCAGTTAGGGGATATTCACTTCAACTTTAACCAGGATAAAGCGAACCTGCCGTTTGTGGGTGCCAGCGGTAAACGGACGGTGAATGTCACGTTTTTCCCCGTATTTGATGATGCCGGTGTGATTACCAGCATCGTAGCCCTTAACCAGGACGTGACCGAACGCAAGTTGGCGGAAGAAGTGGTGCAGCGCCGTAATACGGAATTGGAAGCGCTTCGCTCGGTGGCGCTGGCAGTCGGAAGCAGTTTGCGGTTGGATGAAGTGCTGGATGAACTGCTTACCCAGTTAGCGACTTTAGTCCCCTATGTGAGCGCCAGCATCGCCCTGGTGAAAAATGATCGTTTGAACTTTGTCGCGCAGCGTGGAATCCCGGAAGATTTCGATCTGCGCCGCATAGAGGATGGGCTGAACAATCTGGATTCCACCCGGTTCGTGGCTCACCCGGTTATCTTCAAAGACGTGCAGCAGGAACCAGGCTGGATACCTATCCCTGGTTTCCAGGAGTATATCCGCAGTTGGATGGGCGTTTCGCTGATCCACCGGGGGGAAATCATTGGGGTATTGAACCTGGATTATGATGAACCGGATTTCTACACGCTCATGCACGCGAATCTGGCCGAGGCCGTTGCCCAGCAGGCAGCATTAGCTATCGAAAACGCCCGACTGTTTGGCAACCTTGAGCAACTGGTACAGGAGCGCACCAAAGAACTCGAAGCCGCGAATCAAAAACTGACTGAATCCATTGGCAAACTTCAGGAACTGGATAAGCTGCGGGCTAAATTTGTGGCGGATGTCTCGCACGAACTACGCACGCCAATTACGGTGTTGAATACCCGTGTCTACCTCCTGGAACGCGGTGGGCCGGCACGTCAGGCAGAATATCTGCCCGGCCTCAAGGAACAGGTCGAGCGGCTGTCTGCTTTTGTCGAATCCATTCTGGATCTTTCGCGGTTGGAAACGCTGCATGAAAACACCCTGTTATCCTCAGTAGACCTGAACGTTGCTGTTGACCAGGTAGTGACACTCGTTCAACCCCGTGCGGATATTGCCGGGCTTGCGTTGTCATTTGTTCCGGATCGCTTCATACCAAGGGTCAAAGCGGATAACGAGCAGTTGCTTCAGGTCATTACCAATCTGGTCGTGAACGCCATCTATTACACGCCAAAAGGCTGGGTGCGAGTGACTACGGGTGTTGCTGCGGAGCGCGGGATGGTATGGCTTAAGGTACAGGATTCCGGCAGGGGTATCCCTGAAGATGACCTTCCGCACATATTTGAGCGCTTCTACCGGGGGCAGGCTGGTTCTTTGTCTATCCCTGGTACCGGGCTGGGGCTGAGTATCGTTAAAGAAATTCTGGATATTCATCACGGCGAGATAGCTGTCGAGTCAACAGTCGGCCAGGGAACGCTGGTTACGATCTGGTTACCGGCAGCCAAATCCTGAAGTTTGAATTTTGAGAGACGAAATCAGCGCTGCATAAACGAACAATTAAGAAAATACTCTCCATGAAACTCAAATTCCCTTTACAATAATACTGTTGATGAAAAACACTACCAGGAGTGAGGCGAGATGAGTTCCTTTTTGCAGCGTCGTATGGATGAGCAGTCCCGCCGGTCAAGCGCACTGGCGGAGGCACAACCGGTTGTGGATGAAATTATAGAAGAAACGCCGGAAGCGCTGGACGAGCCTGAAACCACGAATGAGGCTTTGCGTGGCACTCAGTATGAAATTCCGCCAAAAGTTACGCTGCCACCGAAACTGGTACAACTCCGCAAGCAGCTTCGCCCCAAGCTGTTAGCTGCCATTGATGAAGCCGATCACTGGCACAGAGGCGATGTGGAAAAAGAACGCTTATTGGTTGAACGTCTGAAAACCATTTTGCAGAAGGCCAATATCCAGATCACGCCGGGGGAGTATGAACTCCTCACCGAGTCACTGTTGAATGATCTGATGGGTTTCGGCGCAATCGAACCGCTGGTACAAAGCCGTGAGATTTCCGAAGTCATGGTCACGGGCGCGGATATGATCTTTGCCGAGCATCGTGGCAAGCTCCAGGAAGTTGAGATCGTTTTTGATGACGAGGATCATATCCAGTGGACGGCGCAGCGGATTGTCCGCCCCTTGCAACGTTCACTTAACCGGGCGAACCCGATGGTAGACGCCCGCCTGCCAGATGGCTCCCGTGTGCATATCGTGATGCCACCTTCGGCGCTCAAAGGGACGACCATCACCATTCGTAAATTTCCGGATAAGCCGCTGACGGTGCTGGATTTGATCCGGTTTGGTTCGTTCCCTGAAGACGTGGCCCTGTTCTTGCAGGCGTGTATCGTCTCCCGGTTGAACACGGTGGTTTCCGGCGGTACCGGGTCTGGCAAGACGACGCTCCTGAACGTGTTAAGTTCATTCATCCCCGACGATGAGCGTATTGTGACAATTGAAGACGCCGCCGAATTACAGTTGACGCAGCGTCATGTGGTGAGTTTGGAAACCACGCCGCCATTGCCAGGCTCTAAGACCGAAGGGCAGTTGTCCATTCGCGACCTGGTGAAGGGTTCGCTGCGTATGCGGCCTGACCGGATTGTAGTGGGTGAGTGTCGTGGTGGCGAGGCGCTGGATATGCTCCAGGCAATGAACACAGGTCACGATGGTTCACTGACCACCGTCCACAGCAACAGTCCGCGTGACTGCACAGCCCGTCTGGAAACCCTGTGTCTGATGGCGGGGATGGATTTGCCTGTCGGCGTCATCCGGCGGCAGATCGCTGGGGCGGTTGACCTGATTATCCAGCAGAGCCGCCTGAAAGATGGCAGCCGCAAAATTGTTCAGATCACTGAACTCCAGGGGATGGAAGGCGAGAATATCACCCTCCAGGACATATTTGTGTACCGTACACCGGGCCAAACCGGATCGGGGTACTCTCACGCTGGCGGTGGTGAATTGGAGCCAACCGGCTTCCGTCCCAATTTCGAAGATCGTTTGAAGGAACATGGATTTAAGCTGCCGAGCAGCATGTTCGGCACTGGTGGCAAGTTCAACAAGTAACCTGCCTGGCGGTACGGGCGCAAGCTCTTACGCCCGTACATGGACTATAATCCGCCAGGTATGGCACTCAGCGGCGGGGTGGCTACTTACGCACCCCCGCCGTTAAACCGGAAATAATCTGCTCTGTCGCACTGAGGAACAGGACAACCAGCGGCAGGGTGGTAATCACCAGCCCCGCGAACAAGGTTGACCAATCCGTTTGAAACTCCCCAAAAAAGCGAGTCATTCCCACTGGCAGCGTCCATTTATCAGTTGATCGCAGCAGAATGAGCGGGAAGAAAAAGTCATTCCACAGTGGTACGAACTGGAAAATGGCAACCGTCGCCAGTGCCGGGCGTACCAATGGCAGCATGACCCGGCTGAAAATGACGAATTCGTTCGCGCCATCAATCCGGGCGGCCTCGCTCAATTCCTGGGGGAGCTGCCGGAAAAACGCGGACAGGATAAACACCGAAAACGGGATACCTGTCGCGGCGTAAACCAGAATCAGCCCGATACGATTGTCAATCAGGCCCAGGCTGTTGAGCAATAAGAACAGTGGCACGATTGCCAACCGAAAAGGCAGTGTCAGCCCGGCCACAAAGAACGATGAAAAAAAGCGGCTGCCCCGGAAGTCGTAGCGCCCCAGGATATACCCCGCCAGAGAAGCGGCGGCGGTTGCCAGGGTGACTGATGACACGGTAATCACCATCGAATTCATGAAATACAGGCTAAAGTTCGCCTCGCCCCAGGCGGTTACGTAACTATCAAAGTTGATTGTGGATGGCAGGCCAATCGGTTCGCGGTAAATCTCGCGGGTCGGGCGCATCGTGTTGGTGACAACAATGAACATCGGGATCAGTACGACGGCGGCGTATACAATCAGCAGCCCGTTTGTCCCGATGCCTGTGAATGTGAATTTGGGTATTTTCAAGGCTCTCATTGCATCCTGCTTTCCAACCTGCGGAACCAGGTCTGTACAAGAACAGACACAGTGAAGATAAAAAGGAACATCAGCACTGCCAGCGCCGATGCCAGTCCGAAGGCGTCTGCGCCGCCCCGGAACGCGGTACGGAAGAACACCAGCCCCAGCACGTCTGTCGCGCCGGCTGGCGTGCCATCCACGCCGCCCAATGCCCACACAATCCCGAAAGCATTGAAGTTCCCGATGAAGGTTAAGACGGTTACAATGCCGATGACCGGAGTCAACAGCGGAAACTCAATCCACCGGAAGATCTGCCAGTTGCTCGCGCCGTCAATGCGGGCGGCCTCGCGCAGATCATCTTCAATTCCGGCCAGTCCAGCGCCGAAGAGCAGCATGGGGAAGCCCACCCACATCCAGGCATTGACCAGAATCACGACAGGCAGCGCCGTTGCCGGATCGCCCAACCAGGGGCGCGCTAACGAGCCAAGCCCCAGGTTGCGCAGGGTCGCATTGACTGGCCCGAACAGAGGGTTGAGCATTAAGCTCCACAGGTATCCGACAACCAGCGGGCTGATCAGATATGGCAGTGTGAAAACTACACGGAAAAACCGCTTCCCAAAGCGGGGGCGGTGCAGCAGAACCGCAAATAACAGCCCCAGCGTATTTTGAATCAGCATGGTGCCAATAAAAAAGTAAACATTATGGACAAACGCGCGTGGGAGCTGTTCGCTGATCGGGTAGCGGGTAAATAGCTGTTCGAAATTCTGTAAGCCGACAAAAGCCCCGCGCACCAGGCCATTAAATTCAAATGTGCTGAAGATCAGCGCCTGTACCAGCGGATAAATCATGAAGATCGTGTATAGCAGGAAGGCCGGCAGCAAGAATAATGCAATCGTCAATCGGGAGGGCATTAATGTGTTCCGGCGTCGGGCAGTCTGGCCGCGCTTTTCGTCTTTTTGACCGGTTATGGCAGTCATACCTGAATGAACCTTTCAATCCGGGTGTGAGCATTGCACTACGCTGTGTAAAACGAAGGGCAGACTATCGTCAGTCTGCCCTTACACGTCAGGCTATGGGTAATGCTTCAGGGTGGTTACTCGGCATTTGCCGGGACAAACCACTGTTCCATGCCCGTTTGAAGTGCGGCGGCGACTTCTTCGGGGGTGACTTCGCCCAGGAACATGCGCTGCAATTCGTTCCCCAGAACAGTCGTGCCGGAAGGATCGCCATAACGGAAATTGACCAGCAGCAGGTAGGATGCCGGATTCTCCGTCATCCCTGCCGCAAATTCAGCCAGCAGTGGGTCGGAGGAGACGACGCCCGCCGCCGGGGAAATCTGGTGAATCTTGTCGGTGAAGAGCTGGCCGAATTCCTGCGTCCCCATCCACTCAACCAGTGCCAGTGAGGCTTCCGGGCTATCCGTGAGGGCATTCACGCCGTAAGAGCCGTCCATCCATGATGGCACAAACGAGCCAGCCAGTGAATCTGGTGGCGGCGGCACCATGAACATGCCGACTTCCATATCGGGGGCTTCGCTCTGCCAGAAGCCTATCTCGAAGGAGCCACCGATGAAGATCGGTGACAGGCCGGTGATGAAGAGCGTGCGGGCGTCATTATAGGCAACACCGACCACATCTGGTGGCAGGTAGGGCTGCAGGTCCTGGAGGACGGCGATAGATGCAACGTAGTTCGGGTCATTGAAGTTGGTTTCGCCAGCCAGAACCGCCGCTTCGAATTCCGGGCCACCATAGCGCGGTGCGGCAACAGCATCATGCAGAATTGGGAGCATCCACGAGTCTTTAGCGGGATTGGCGAGCGGGATATAGCCCGCTGCGGCTGCGGCGTCCAGGATTGCGATGAAGTCTTCCCAGGTTTCCGGTTCGCTGACGCCCAGTTCCTCGAACATGCCCACATTATAGAACGCCCCCAGCGCCTGAACGCCGAACGGCACGCCGTAAATGTGACCATCCTGTATGCCCTGTGAGCCTTTCAGAATTGCCGGGGTGAAGTTCTCCAGTGTGCTAAGGTCATCCAATGGCAGTAGTTGACCCGCCTCGATCAGCGGTTGGAGCGACCCGTAAGCGCGTAACTGCACGACATCGGGGCCACCCTCACCCGTCAGGCCGGTGGCAAGGATGTTGTTGTAGTCGGTGTTGACGAACGGCACGAACTCTACATTGACACCTGGATTGGCCGCTTCGTAAACAGCGAAGATTTCGTTATAAGCATCTTCATCTTCGGTACGCCATGACCAGACCGTGATCGTGACGTCACCCTGTGCGACAACGCTGCCCATGATTACCAGCAGCATAATCGCCAGCAGCGCAACAGCGGTAAAACGAGTTTTCTTTTGCATGTATTTGCTCCCATATTATTTGTTGCGATATTAACTTGAGGTTATATCGGCCAATCAACACGCATAATACCAGTGATTTTACCACTCAAGTGGCTTAGTGTGGTATAGTGTGGTATAGATCACTGCCCATAGTATAGCTTGTAAATTTTGATGTGGCAAGCTATTTTGTGTAGAAAATACAGGGCATTCGGTGGATAATTGACAGTATACGAAAAAATGTTTTCGCGTTTTTCTTCCCCACTTTTTTAAGTACCGCATAAACGATTAGAGTGCTATCATCATCTTGCCAGACCACTCCGGAATAGATCATGCAATAAGTATCTATCCGTAAAATCATGCTGATGCTTGACCTCACCCCTTCCGAACCGCAGCGAGTAGGGGTGAGGTTGGTGTGACGAATTTACAGATAGATACTAAGTCCAGCGCGGTGAAAATCGGGCAGCGGCGGCCTGGAAAACATTGTGTGCAATTCATAAAAGCGACTACAATAGAAAAAACATCTACTCAAATGAGAGTTAGCCTGTGTTAAATGAAGCCGAGATTCTGGTAGAAGGTGAAGAACTGTCCGGGCGCTATCTTGTGGAGATTGCACGCTGGACAGAGGGTGAGTGGGTAGCGACAGTGCCGCTGCTGGACGCACTGGTCACGAACTGCCGCTTGATACTCAAACCACAAGGCCGCCGCCCATACGCACCTGCCAGTATTCCCCAACACTATATCCGCGATTTCGAAGAACTCGACCTGGGAATGCGCCTCGGCGTGAAAATCGAGCTGACAACCGGGCATACACTCAACCTGTTTGTGCGGTCAACACGCGGTATTGAGTTTAGCTTTGCTGTACGCCGTTTGCTGATTCGCCCGATTAGCCCTGCTCTGAAAGTCAAATTGCCCGTGACAGACATCAACCGTCTGATTGAAACAATCAGCGCCTTATGATGGTCTGCTGCCCACAGATGTTCCCTCGTCAATCAGGTACAGTCGGTTATCCTCGACAAGATAGAGCAGCGGTGCGACGGCTATTTTCGGATACCGCAGCCGCAGGCGTTTGGCCTCACTTAAAGTGAAATCCACCTCGTTGCCGATCTCAAACATCGGCGCGAAGTGGCGGAAGTGCTCCTCTGCCCACTCTTTGTCCCAGCCGGCATTTTCCACCAGGCCATCAATGAACAGGTTTTGCCGGGCGACCAGGTTGACCATACCACAATGATTGTGCCCAATGAGTGCGATAGCCCGCACCCCACCGACTGCGATGGCATACGAGACTTTAAACTCACTGTAGCGCAGGTTCGCGCCACCTGCCCGGATGATATACGAGAAGTTATCCGGGATATGCAGGTGTTTGCGGTGATCCATGCACATGCCCACCAGCAGCGCCGCGTTGGTATAGGAGTCGAACTGACGTTCCAGGTTATGGTATTCCAGCAGCAGGCTGATGGGGGTATCGCGGTAGACGGCTGGAATGTCGCCAGGTTGATTAACGGGTTTTAGCCGGTTCATTCAGGTTATCCTCTGTTTATCTTGCTCGATACGATCATTATGACTTATAATTTTCATACGGGTAAAGGAGCAGGGTAGTGAATATCGGCTGGCAGAGCGCCGCGAGGCCCCCCAATTAGGTAACAACCTCATCTCAGAATAATGCTGGATTCCTGGCGAACCGTGCAGTTGGCGGCTCGCCTGTTTGGATTCCCGGCAAAACCTCTTTAGCCCGGCTGCTCCTGGGCAGTATGTGCTGCACCTGGGTAAGTCCTTCGCTCTATTCTATGATTCTACATAAGGAGTATTTCATGGTTGCATTGACCCGACGCAACTGGCGAATTGCGCGATTCGTCCTGGTATTGCTGGCAATTGAACTCTTGGACGAACTGGTATTCGGCATCCGCGAGGCCGCCTGGCCGTTGATCCGGGACGACCTCAGCCTGACCTATGCTCAGGTTGGCATCCTGCTGAGCCTGCCGAGCTTCCTCGCCAATTTCATTGAGCCGGTACTGGGCATCCTGGGCGATGTCTGGAGACGGCGGATACTGGTGCTGGGCGGTGGTGCGGTTTTTACTCTGGCGCTGCTGATGGTTGCTTTCAGCGAGTCGTTCGGGCTTCTGCTGGCGGCGTTCGTCCTGTTTAACCCGGCGTCGGGTGCCTTTGTGAGCCTCTCACAGGCCGCGCTGATGGATCACGACCCGGAGCGGCATGAACAGAATATGGCCCGCTGGACATTCGCTGGCTCAATCGGTGTTTCCGGTGGGCCGCTGCTGCTGGGTCTGGGCATTGCGTTGGGGCTGGGCTGGCGCGGACTGTATCTCCTGTTGGCGCTTGCGACACTAGCTTTAATGGCTGCGGCCAGTCGTTACTCGTTCCCGAATGGCACCGATGACAAGGCTGAGGACGAAACCACCACCGGATTCCGTGAGGGTGTCCGCGACGCGCTGGGGGCGCTGCGGCGGCGCGAGGTGCTGCGCTGGCTGACGCTGCTGGAGTTTTCCGACTTTATGCTGGATATTCTGCTCGGCTACCTGGCACTGTATATGGTCGACATTGCCGGAGCGAGCGAGGCGCAAGCCGGTATAGCCGTTGCGGTCTGGGCCGTTGTTGGCCTGGTCGGGGACTTGTTGATTATCCCGCTGTTGGAGCGGGTGCGTGGGTTGACCTATCTGCGGGTAAGCGTGGTCATCGAGTTGATTCTGTACCCGGCATTCCTGCTGGTCGAGCCGTATGTCGCCAAGCTGGTGATCCTGGGGTTGTTAGGATTCTTCAATGCCGGCTGGTACTCGATTCTTCAGGCCCAGCTTTACAGTGCTATGCCCGGACAAAGCGGTACGGTCATGGCGGTTCATAGTGTGTTCGGGTTGGTCGCCAGCCTGTTCCCGCTGATGATCGGGTTGGCTGCCGAACAGGTCGGGCTGAATGGCGCGATGTGGCTGCTCCTGGCCGGGCCTGCCGCACTGATGATCGGCCTGCCGCGCCGGAAGCCGGGGGAGTAGTGGCGCGGTGGGAATGGCGCAAACACTCACCTACGAACAACAAACTATTCGAAACCCGAAGAAGTCGAGCCTGCTATCTGGTTCAGGTAGATGATGAACCTGGTTTCAACGAGCCACTGGTGCAGGAATCGACGTTGGTATTCACGCCTCGCTATCGTGCTTTCCCGTTGGCGAACGGCATCTACTATTGGCGTGTCCAGGTCGGTGGTACGTGCAATATCGTCCCCGGCCCCTGGAGCGAAACCTGGAGCTTTACGGTAGCGCCATAACACGCTGCCCATAAAGCCCCATCTAACCATAAACGGGAGTTCTCGATTGAGGACTCCCGTCTTGTTTATGCTGTTCGTATTCGGGGGGATTATTTCGGTAGTTTGCCCGTCCGGTTCATCCACCAGCGCATCCCTTTGTGGAAGAAGTCCACCGGCTCGCAGTACATATACGGGCAGCCGGTTGGGATGACCATGATGCCGTTGTCATGGCAGAACTGGACGGCGGTATCAGACGTGCTGCGGACGCCATGCATAACCGAGCAGTGCATCCACACGCGCTTGATACCAGCCTCGGCACAGTCCCGTACAATCACATCGGTGATCTCCGGCTTGGTGACGATCATCACCGCGTCTACCGGGACGGGCGTGGACTTTACGTCAGGGTAACAGGGATCGCCTTCGACCATATCCGCGTTGGGGTTGATGGCAAAGACTTCGTAACCCTCATCTTTGAGTTTCTTGTAAATCGAGTTGGCCGTTTCACCCGTATTCCGTGAAACACCGGCAACCGCAATCCGCTTCTGCGCCAGAAAATCCGTGACCATTTCCTTCATGGTGGACATCACTTACATCTCCTTCATTTGCACTAGCCGTATATACGCAATATACGACTGATAGAAGGTGATGTTTCTAATCAATGTCATGGTTTGCGGGTGTCATTTGTCCGGTTATGGAGCGACTGCCGGCAGGGTGAACCAGAACAGGCTGCCCTGGTTGGCGCTGCTTTCCACGCCGACTTGCCCGCCGTGCGCCTTGACAAGCTGGCGGACAATGGCTAATCCTAACCCCGTGCCGCCGCGTTCACGCGCCCGTGATGGATCCGCTCGCCAGAAACGGTCAAACACGTAAGGAAGGTCTTCCGCCGGAATCCCCTGTCCGGTATCCGTCACGCTGATTCGCGCCAGATTTTGCGCGGGCAGATTTTCCAGGTGAATGCGGATTTCTCCATCAACCGGTGTATGCCGCAGCGCATTAGAGAGCAGATTATGCAGGACCTGGCGTACCCGGTCAGCGTCGGCCTGTACCGGCAGTGTCGTATCTGGCAGAGTCAGACTCACGCGGATGTTTTGCTCGTCCGCCGCCGTTTTAAAGACATCTACCGTGTTTTCCAGCAGCGGCTTGAGGTCGAGCGGCGCGGGGTGTAGCGCAAGCTGCCCGGCTTCGGCCAGCGCCAGTTCGCGCAGGTCATTTATCAGCCGGTTGAGGATGATCGTCTCGTCATAAAGCGAGGCGATTTCGCTTTTTTCCAGGGGGTAAACATCATCCAGCAGTGCCCGCAGGCTGCCATGTAACACTGTAAGCGGCGTCCGCAATTCGTGAGCGATGTCGGCCACCATATTGCGGCGCAGCGTTTCATTGCGCTGTAACGAGGCGGCCATGTCGTTAAAGGCATATGCGAGGTCTGCGACTTCTTCTGCGCCATTCACCGCTACCCGCTGGTCGAGTTTGCCCTGAGCAATCTGCCGGGCTGCCCGTGCCAGACGGTGCAGGGGGGCGGCCAATCCACGCGCAATCAGGATACCTAATAACAGCGCCAGTCCGCTTGCCAGCAGGCCAACCTGGAGCAGGGCCTGGTACAGATGGTCGAGGAAGGCCTGCTCGACAGTCGTCAGTTGCAGCACTGGTGGTAAGCTGGCCGCCAGATAGCCGACAATCTGATTATCCACCGTTATGGGCAGTGCATTGTCGCGCTCTGCAATAGGCAGGGGCTTGTTATTCAGGTCGCGCCGGTCACTATGGATGACTCGCCAGGTTTCATCGGCTAATGTCAGTTCAGGCAGCGTTGATGCTGTCATCATCATACCGCGCCGTCCCTGTGGCCCGCGCCCTTCAACGCCCGAAAACGGGTTGTTCAGCATCTGTTCAACCCCGCGCCAATTGCCATTGGTGGTGTAATAAGTGGTCAGGTCGTCTATCACCCCGGATTCGACAAGCTGGTTGTTAATCACGAATATGTTGAACTGAGTGCTGGCTTGCCGGTTAATGAGGATCGTCACCAGCCCGGTTGTAATGATGGCGACCAGCACAAATCCCAGTGCAAGGCGAATCCACAGGCGGTTCACAGTGCCTTTCATGTGCGTCCGTCCCAAAGGCGATAGCCCACGCCGTACACCGTCAGGATGTAGGTCGGGCTGCTCGAATCCGGTTCAATCTTTTTGCGCAGGTTCTTGATGTGGCTGTCCACCGTGCGATCCAGATTGTCGTAGGTGTAACCAAACACTTGCTCGATTAATTCCATCCGGGTGAAGGCTCTGCCGGGATTCTGCATAAACACCTTAAGCAGGTTGAATTCTGTTACAGTCAGGTCAAGGAGCGTGTCGGCCTGGGTGGCCTGGTGGGCGTCGGTGTCCAGGCGTAAATCGCCTACCGCAAGTACCCGCGCTCCCGTCCCCAGGGTATCCCCGGCGCGGCGCAGTACCGCCCGGACCCGCGCAACGACCTCACGAGGGTTAAATGGCTTGGTGATATAGTCGTCCGCGCCCAATTCGAGGCCGATGATCTTATCGGTATCTTCCACCCGCGCCGTGAGCATGATGATCGGTGTGGCCGCTAACGACTCATCGCTGCGCACGCGCCGGGTGATGTCCCATCCATCATGTTCGGGCAGCATCAGATCCAGAATGACCAGATCAGGGCGTTCGCGCCGGATGATGTGCAAGGCAGTTTTACCCTCATAAGCGGTTAATACGCTGTATCCACTTTCTTCCAGGTAGGAACGGATCAGCCGTACAATCTGTCTGTCGTCATCAACCACCAACACCCGCAGTGCCACTGATTTACTCCTCGTTAATATGGGGCTGCTGCTCCATATAGCATAACGCATTTCCCGGCATCACATGATAAAACGGGCACAGCACCTTTTGATGCTGCGCCCACTGTGAATGGCTATCGGGTCGGGTTACGTGCTGGCTTCCGGGGTAGCTGTTGGGGCCTGGGTATCCGGTACCAGCGGGAGGCCGAAGCCGCCGTGCCGTCCGCCCTGTGGGCCACGGAAGTTGTTGGAGCGACCACCCTGCGGGCCAAGGCGTCCGCCAAAGTCCATACCGCGCCCCATGTCCATGCCGTACATCAGACCGAATTCGCCCGAAAGCTCAGCGGTAAGATTAGCGGTTTCCAGTGCGAGACGGGCATCAGCCTGTGCCTGGGTCAGCCGCCCGGCTTCGACCTGGGCTGCCAGTAGTTCGCTGTGCTGCGCGACGATGGCGGCCACGATGGTATCGAGCGCGACACCTTTTTCCTCGGCGAGTTGGGCTACCGTTTTGCCGCCCTGAATTTCAGTCACGAGATCGGTTACTTCCATACCAAGCTGTTCGGCGACCACTGTGATGAGAGGGTTTTGCATCCCGACGAATGCTGCGCCGCGCCCCACCGGCATTGTGTTAGAAAGCTGCGCCGTGATATTCGCGGTGTGTAGCGCGAGCATGGCATCAGCCTGCGCCTGGGTCAGTCTCCCGGCTTCGACCTGAGCGGCCATCAGTTCACTGTGCTGTGTGATGATGGCGGCTACGATGGTATCAAGCGCGACACCGTTTTCCTCAGCGAGTTGGGCTACCGTTTTGCCGCCCTGGAGTTCGGTTACGAGGTCGGTCACTTCTATGCCAAGCTGCTCGGAAACCACTGTGAGCAGCGTGTTATCCGGCCCACCCATACCCATACCGCGCCCAAAGTCAAAGGGGTGTCCACCCTGGGCTGCGGCGAAACCGACACCGGCGACGGCCAGCACCAACACGACCGCCATACTGAGCATCCACATACGACGCTTATTCACTGTTTTATCTCCTCCGTTTTACATTGACTTTGTTTCTTGCGTCAGATACAGCGTACTAACGAAATATGGAGAACTCGTGGAGAGAGCGTGGAGGAGTGGTAAATCACGCCTCTCGTGTGTGAGAAGCTGGTGAGAGTGTCCGGTTGCCACCTGGATTCGTACCCGGCAGCGGGTCTGTTCTACGGCACCAATCTATGAGTGATTGAATAATGGATAGTATGTTGTGCCATGTGACGTGCTATAATCACGCTGATGGTTAATGTTCCATACAAAGGTAATCTCATGAATCTTGGTGGTACTGAACTTCTCATTATTCTGGTTATCGTGTTGCTGCTGTTTGGGGTAGGGCGTGTATCGAGGATAGGCGGTGAGTTGGGCAGCGCAGTCGCCAATTTCCGCAAAGGCTTACAGGACGGCGCGAAGACCGAGCCAAACGATCACCAGAAAGAAGTGTAAGCAGCGGGCGCTCTGTCAGGCATCTATCTGCACGCTCACGGCCTGCTCAAAATTCTGCGATAGAATCAACCTCCCGGTTAGTCTCCTGTGGGTCTGTTTTGGTTTTATGGTTGACTTCCAAGAGGAAGTTGTTGAACTTGATGTGAGGGAACAATGGTGTTGATGATTAAGACACGAGTGGAAGATTTGCCAGTTGCCCAGGCTGAGGAAAACGAAGGTGTACAGGTTTTTGAGGGCAATTGGTACTTCGCGCCGGACAAAGTTAACATGGAGCATTTGCGCGTCACAGAACGGACTTATACCTGTCCCTACAAAGGAGTCTGCTTCTGGATTGACCTGGAATTACCGGGTGGCGAGACTGCTCGTAATGTGGCCTGGGTTTATCGGAACCCCAAACCCGGCTACGAATTCATCCAGGATAGAATTGGTTTCTATGCCCGCGCCACCGGCGGAACAATAGCCAAACAACTTGAGCTTCCCTGATGATCTGCCCCTGGTAAAAAACTGAAGATGCGTGCCCTGTAACTGCATTCACAAAACACCCCTCCAGGGCTTCTGGCAGGGGTGTTTTTGCGCTGCTTATTTGCACCGCCCATACACCTAAAGAGGGGGCAGCTATCCTTCCTGCATGGCTGCCTCGAACAGCGCCAGCGCCGCATTGAAATTGTCTTGAGCGGACTGCGTCGTTTGCAGGCCCGTATTTACCGAAAATTGGGGCGACCCGCTGTTACAGGCTTGCATAAAGTGAGTCCAGCCAGTGCGGACATCAGCTAGTCCCAGGTTGACGGCGCTGATTGCCTGGGATAAAGCCGGGTTTTGTTCAGCGTCGGTAGGCCCGAGGGGCGGATAATCTGATGGAATGGCGGGCTGGATGGCACTGCATCCGGCGGTTTGGCCGGTGTTTCTGACATCATTCCAGTACGTTTCCAGCAGTCCGTTGGCGCCTGTTGGCGCGGTGACATCGTCAATAATCCGCTGGAGTGCCTGAAGATGGGGTCGGGCGTTCAGTGTTGGCAGCGCCGTGAATTCCGGTGTAGGCGTCTCGGCAGCTTCAACGGTCGGGGCTGCCGTAGGTGGAATGGTGGCCGTCGGTTCGGTCTCAAGCGCGGTCAATGCGGTGTCAAACTCTGGGAGCCGCGTGACAATTTCGGTGAGTGTCGCCAATGGCCCCGTCACGTCATTCACAGTGAGTGGATTGCTGCGTGTATTGCAGTAAGTGTCGTAGGTTTGTTTGGCCGCAGAAAAGTCGTCTAAAGTTGTGTTGAGCTGCTGTACCAGCCCATTGATCTCTGGGAATTCTGCGCTGTTCCTGGCAGAAAGCGCCATTGGAGACAGGATATTAAAGAACACCTGGCAGCTTGCTTCATTGCCGCCCAGCACATTCTGGTATTGTGCCAGGAGTGTATTGGCATCATCCCGTATCTTTGTGTACTGGCTGCGCAGTTCAGCCAGCAGGGTTGTCCGGTCTTTGTCATTCACGGCAACGGCAGTGGGTACTGGCTCGGTGGTTGTCCCAATATTTTTGATAAGCGGAAGTACGACGAAATTTACCGCCAGCAGGATGACCATTATCAGCAGCAGAACAATCTCGAATTTAACCAATGTGCGGGTGGGGATAGGGACACGCCGCCCGCGCTTGCCCTCCAGCGCCACACGTTGCAGCAGCGCCAGTGCCTGTTCTTCCTTATCGCTGTCCAGTGCATCTTCCAGCGCCCGGAACATCCCCAGGGAATACTTCGCGGCATCTCGCACACGGGATTCCGAGTCGTTTTTATACGCCTGTACCAAACCGGTGATGGCAACCGGATCCCCCGCTTCACCCAACCATTGCGCGGCTTTCAGGCGGGTGGTGGCATTCTTTGATGAGAGTTCTTTGATTTTGTTTCGCACTTCGGCTTCAAATGTTGCCAGGTCAGCCATATTGAAATCGCACTCCGCTGAGATGAGACCATTATGCCATTTATCATACGGCAAACTGACGTTTGGCGAAAGTGAACTTTGTCGCGGGATGGCGTAAAGCACCGCTTTACCACTGACACCAGCACCCTATACCAACCTGGCCTCAAATGGTCGTATAATGGTATGGATAGTGTCTATAGTATGGATAAATGGTTATTGGATTGCCTGTAGTTATGAGTCCATGTAGTGCCAGTAGAGAAAACTGACCGGGAGTCGTTTTATGTTACACCCTTCCAAATTGAACATTACGTTGGATCGCGGCGGCGAAGAACCGATTTATCGTCAGCTTATCCGCCATGTGAAAGCGCAAATCGAGAGTGGGTCACTGGTTGCCGGGACACGTCTGCCCGCCAGCCGAGACCTGGCGCAGCAGTTGAACATCAGCCGAATCAGCGTGGTGAATGCCTACGCCGAACTGCGTGCCGAAGGTTACCTGAGCGCTCATGCCGGACGCGGGACATTCATCGCTGGCGAGTCACCCGGCATTGAGCCGGCATCCAAGAACGGAAAAGTGAGTGAGGTGGAAACGCCAACCACGCCGGATCGTTCTATTCGTGAGATGATGCGCATGGGGCGAAAACCGGGGGTGATTAGCTTCAGCGGTGGGGCGCTGCCGGGTGAGTTTTTTCCAATGCCGCAGTTACGCGATGCCATTAATCTGGTATTTGAGCGGGATGGCGCTCAGGCGCTGACCTATGAAGTGACTGAAGGTTATTATCCACTGCGGTCTGCTGTGCGCGACTATGTGAGCGCATTAGGGATTCAGTGTACTCCCAACCAGGTTCTGATTACCGGCGGGACACAACAGGCGCTCGATCTGGTGATTCAGGCGCTGCTTTCCGAAGGGGATGTGCTGGTGACGGAGAATCCCACCTACCTGGGGATGATTGACATCGCCCGCACCCGGCGCGTACAGATTCATGGAATCAGTATTGATGAAGACGGTATCCGCCTGGACATGCTGGAAAACTACATCCTGGATAACCACCCGAAGCTGATTTACGTGATGCCGACATTCCAGAATCCTTCTGGGACTGTCATGCCACTGCATCGCCGCCGCCAACTCCTGAATCTGGCGAATGAGTACCATATTTCAGTATTGGAAGACGGGGTTTATCACGAGACGCGCTTTGAGGGGGAGCCACTGCCACCACTGAAGGCGCTCGATGAAACCGGCATTGTCCTGCACGCCAGCGGCTTTACCAAGATGATGCTGCCGGGCATCCGTATCGGCTACCTTATCGGCAACAGCACCCATTATGAACGTCTCGTGCGCGTCAAACAGGCTGCGGATATTTCGACACCGACTCTCAACCAGCGCGCCGTTCACTTGATGCTGGAACATGGTGTTTTAGCGCAGCAGCTTGAGCGTAACAACCGCGAACTCAAGCGGCGGCGGGACGTGGCGCTCTCCGCTGCCGCCCGCTACCTGCCGCCCAATACACTCTGGAACGTGCCGGAAGGCGGGCTTTACCTGTGGATGGAACTGCCACGTAACGGCCCGAATGCCGCCGAACTCTACATTTCCGCCGTGCAGATGGGGGCGGCCTATGCGATTGGGAACGTATTTTACACCAATGGCTGCGGCAGCTACCGGATGCGGGTCAACTTTGGCGCGCACAAACCGGCGGATATTGAAGAGGGGTTCAAGCGTTTAGGGCGTGCCTGGCGTGAATTGATCTGCGATTACGAGGGCATGGAAAAAGCCCCACTGCTATAAAGGCTACATTGTCAGATGCTGCACCGCTGCCAGGAGCGCGGGTTCGTAGGCGCTCAAGGGCAGCGGATCTCCGGCTGTGCCGCCGCTGCGCGTTACAGCAGTGAGGGCGGCGACTTTCATTTCTAACTCACGGGCCAGGGTCAGGTACGGGCTGAGAAAACGTCCGGTCACATGCGCCCCGGCCCGTTCCCAGAAACGCGCTTCTGCCGGGGTTTCCAGCCGCGTACTGCTCACACAGGCATATACTCCACGCCGGAAGGGGCGGGCTGCGACTTTAGCTGCACCTGCCAACAGTGCGTCTCGGCTGGTCGGGTCGAATGGCGGGACCTGCTGGACGTACCCCCCGGCTTTTTCGCTGAAATAGGTATAGTGCTGGCCGCGTGTGCCGTCTATATAGTCATCCGGCACCAGCCAATCCCCATTTTCCAGCAGCGGCGATAGCGCCCCCACCGATTCGCACAACCACAGATAAGCCGCTCCCAGGTCTTTGAGCGCCTGTACGGTGGCACGGGGGTCATCCGTCCCGGGTGTACAGGCCAGCAGGATATGACCGGCCAGTTCCCAGCGTCGAATAGGGGCTGATGTGCCGTATGCCGTCTCGGTTGTGTCGCCGGGCTGTGGAGTATCCGTCAGAATGGCAATCATGTGGCGGGTTGTCATCGGTTGTTTTGCACCTGAAATAGAGTAAGCTATGTTCTTGCAAGCGGATTGTAACGCACGCACACTCACTTTTGCAGTAGGGAATAACGGTTGACATCGCCCGTGAAGCCGTCCGCACGATAGGTGATGATTTCCGTCAGGCCAGATGCCGCCACCAGTGTTGTATGTTCGGCATCATCCACGTAGTGGCAGTAGCGCCGGGCAAATGCGCCGCGCCGCCAGTCAAGCAGGTAATCACCGGGTTCAGCTTTCAGGTCATCCGGCCAGGGCAGAATGCGCTCACGGAAGCGCGGGTATTCATAGAAGCGCCAGCAGGCAAACGCCAGCAGGCCGCCGGGCTTGAGCCGCGCCGCCAGATCGCGGACCAGTTCTTTGCGCCGTGCCGCTCCGGGGATATGGTGCAGCACCCCGAACAGGGCGATCAGATCGTAGGTTGTCGTATCCGGCAGATGTTCCAGGAGGTCGTGCGCTGCGAGTTGCACAGCCACTTGAGGACGCTCCGCCAGGGCCGCCGCTGCCGCCGCTAACAGGGCGGGATTGTTGTCTATGCCGGTATAGATGATTTCCCCTTCCAGGTGTTGCGCCAGGAAAATGCCGAAACGCCCGTTTCCGCAGCCCACGTCCAATATATGCAGCGGAGTCCTGAGGTAGGGAAGAAGGCGCTCCCAACCCGGCCAGGGCTGCCCGCGCGTCTGGTCGAACTCGGCAGCAGTGACTTCATAGAATTCGCGGTTGATGGCATTGAGGCGTTGAACCGTCTGGTCGTCCATAAGCTGGCTCGTTATCTGACACGGAGATTGTACTATGCGGTTTCGCTTGCCGGCAAAATTATCTGCCTGAAAAACAGGCGAAAACAGGCAGCATCTCGAAAATAATTAGATTTCTGTGATGTCCTGTGTTTTTTGCACAAATTGGCTTGCGGTGTCGCAGGTTTCACGCTACACTATCGTGAGTGAGCTATACCACACTATACCACATTAAGCCACTTGAAAGGAGCGTGCCATCGGTTGATTTCGGCAAATACCGGATACTTTCCAGTTTCCCCGAAAATGTGTGTCTATGTACAGATAAAAGGTAGCGTTTTAACATGAAAAAACTAACCCTTCTTCTCTTCCTGATTGTTCTGGTGATCGGCTCCTTCGGGGTCGTATCGGCGCAGGACGCACCCGACGGTGTCTTCCTCGGCACTTGGCCGTACTCGCTTCCCCCCAATCATCATTTCAACCCATTTGCTTCGGGTGGCACTGGCGACAACCTCGGCACTGCCTATTCGGAACTTGTCACGCTGGCCCCTGCGTTCTATATCTGGTCAAGCGACAGCTACGAACCGATGCTGGCGGAAAGCTTCGGCTTTTCCGATGATGGTTCCTCCTATCAAATCACCCTCCGCAATGATGCGATGTGGAGCAACGGCGATCCGATTACAGCGAATGATGTGATTGTCACCTACGCGCTGGGACGCCTGCAGGGGTGGTCGCAGTTTACGTATATTGATACGGTTGAAGCGGTGGATGATTTTACAGTGAGTTTCCACTTCAAGGATCAGCCTTCACTGCTTGCCGAACGCCTGCTGCTGCGCGAGCCTATTCTGCCCGCCTCGGTATATGGCGATTTTGCTGCACGTGCGCTGGAAATCTTCACGACGGACGCGACCAGTGAATCGGAAAGCTGGGTCAACCTGAAAACGGAACTCAGCGAATTCCGCCCGGAAGAACTGATTGCCAGCGGCCCGTATTCTTACACACTCGCTGATGTCAGCGACAGCTATCTGACGCTGCACTGGCAGCCCAACAGCATTTTCTCCGGCTCTGTGAAGTTCGGCGAAATCCGCCTGTGGGCTGGCGAAACCGATGCGACCACTCCGCTGGTTCTCAGCGGCGAAATCGCCTTCGCAACCAACGTTTACCCGCCCGCCACTCTGGAAACCTTCCAGCAGGCTGGCATCCGTATGATCAATGTTTCGCGCGGATACGGCCCGGCGATGCTCTTCAACTGGGCACGCGCTCCCTGGAATATCCAGGAAGTCCGCCAGGCTGTGGCGCTGGTCATCAACCGTGACCAGAACGCATTTCTGACCAATGGTCTGGCCGCTGCCGGAACGATCTATATGTCCGGCATTCTGGATGGCAACGTGGAATCCATGCTGACACCCGAAACCATCGCGGCGCTGGATCACTATGAGTTCGACCCGGCTCGCGCTGAAGAACTGCTGACAGGCGCTGGTTTTAGCCGTAATGCCGATGGTGTCTGGGAAAACGCCGATGGTGTGAGCCTGACGGGTGAATGGCTGATTCCGGCGGACTTCGCGGACTTCGCAGGCGCTTCGCAGGATGCGATTGCCCAGTTGAACGCCTTCGGTTTCAATCTGACGGCGCGTGCCGTTCCCTGGCAGGAAGTGCCCCCGGCCATTCGTGAAGGTAATTTTGACGTATCGGTCTGGAGCTGGGGCGCTGGTTCACCGTTCTCCTACAGCCATCTGCGCAACCCGCTGCGCCGCTGGCAGACGGAACTGGATCAGGCCACACAGCCAGGCATGAGCGTCCCGATGACTGAATATCCGTATAATGGCGGCACGGTCAACCTGGAAGACATGATTGTGAATGTCAACCTGGGAATTGACGCTGCGACGCATCGTGAAAAGGCCAGCGAGATTGCCATGATTATCAACCAGACGATGCCGTTCATTCCGCTCAACATCATGGAGTCCGCAGACCCCTACAACACCAGTCTGCTAAGCGGCCTGCCGGAAGATGGCGACCCCATCTTGCTGAATCCGGCTGGCGTTGACCACTTCATGAAACTGTATATCCTGAATGGTACGGTTGGCCCCGCGCAGTAAAGCCAGGGTTCTACTGTCCAAAATAAAGAAAACGGGGGCGATTCGTGAGGGTCGCCCCCTTTAGTAAATGATTTGTGTGTTCTCAGACTAAGCCTGCGTCGTCCCCATGAAAATGCAGTTCTGCTGTCGCCCCCCGACTGCCAGCGCGGATTGGGTGAGTGAATGGTTTTCCGGCAGCGAGCAAGGGGTCAATATGTGCAGGGTTACGCAGGGAAAGGGTATTTAATGTCTGCCGCATCCGTTCCAGGGCGCGAGAACAGTGCATCAGGCACGTTTTCGAAACGGCTCAAAAATCTCACTTCATCCTATATGTTCCGCGTGATTATTCAGGGGCTGATTACGATCTGGGCAGTGACGACCTTTACCTTTGTCCTGGTCCGCCTGCTGCCAGGGAATCCGGTGGATATCCGCATTGACCAGCTTCAGAACCAGGGTTACACCTACGAGGAGGCCGTGCGGCAGGCAGCGGGGCTGTATTCCTTTGACCCGGACGAACCGATTTTTTCCCAGTACCTGCGCTATATTTCGAACCTGGCTCGTGGGGATTTAGGTGTTTCGATTACATCTGCGGGCACGCCGGTAGCGGCACAGATTATGCGCTTTCTACCCTGGACACTCATTTCCGTCGGCTCAGCGCTTGTGATCAGCTTTTCGCTGGGCATACTGATTGGGGTCATGATGGCCTATTGGCGGGGCGGTGTCCTCGACAACGTGGTTACCGCCCTGGCTTCCATCCTTTCCGGTATTCCGGATTACGTGATCGCCATTGTGATTATCCTGGTCGGAGGCGTTCAACTAAAGTTATTTAATGTGGGCGAAATGCGCGGTGGGGTAGACCCGGGCATACAGGGTTTCACACTGGAATACGTTGCCAGCGTGATTAAACACGCCATCCTCCCGGTGACCACCTATGTGCTGGCGACAGTCGGCACCTGGATTCTCTCGATGAAGAGCAGCACGATTTCGACACTCGGCGAAGATTATATCCATGTGGCGAAGGCTCGCGGCTTGCCGGAAAGACGCATTCTGATCGCCTATGTCGGACGCAACGCGATGCTGCCGCTGGTGACCCGGTTGGCGATCAGTATTGGCTTTGTACTGGGCGGCAGCGTCATCGTAGAGACATTTTTTGAGTACCCCGGACTGGGATTGCAGCTTTCGCGTGCCGTTGCCAGCCGCGATTACACCACAATGCAAGGCATCTTCCTGGTAATCAGTATCGCGGTGATTGCCTCTAACATTTTGTCCGATCTGCTGATTGGCTGGCTGGATCCACGTGTAAGTCTGGAGGACAAGTAAGCATGGCTGGTTTTGATACAATCGCAACGCCTGTCGGACTGCTGATCGGCATCATTTGCGGGTTTGTTCCTCTGGGGATCGGTATCTACTACCGGCATCTAAGACCGGGCATCATGGGGTTTTTTGCCTGTACGGTCAGCGGCTTTGCCTGTGGATTCTTCGGGGGCATACCGATGATTCTCCTCTCAACTTCGGTTGTGGTGTCCTATGTGTATGTGAACCGCCAGGACCCATTCACGTCGCGCAAGTCCATTGAAGAAGTTGATTTCGCCGAGACCAACGCCGAGTTTGTCCTCCGCCAGACAGCGGCATTTGGGCGCACGCTGCGGGCGATGTCATACGGGATTTTGCGGAACAAGGGTGGTTTTATCGGATTTGTGGGGATTCTCTTCTTTCTGGTGTTGACCACGTTCGGCCCCTTGTTCATTGAATATGAAGGGCAGCCCCGCATGGATCGGCGCTTGCCGGGCGCGATGACCCTCTTTCAGATGCCTTCCAGTGAGCACATTCTCGGTCTCGATTTTCAGGGGCGCGATGTGCTCTCTCACATCGTTTATGGTGGGCAGACGCTGATTATCACGGCCATCGAAACCGGATTGATGGCGACTGCCATCGCGGTGGTCTTTGGTTCGCTGGCGGCCCTGCTCGGTGGGATTGTGGATCAGTTGTTATCGGCGCTTTCGAATTTCATTCTGACGATTCCGCAGTTCCCGCTGCTGTTGGTACTGGCGAGCATCCTCGATTTTGACAGTCATTTCATGCTGGCAGTGCTGCTGGCGGCCCTCAGTTGGCCGGCGCTCATGCGGGCGGTACGCGCCCAGGTACTCAGCCTCAAGGCACGCGACTACGTGGAGGCGGCGATCACGCTTGACCTGGGTATGTCGCATATCATTCTGCGCGAAGTCTTTCCGAATATGGTGAGCTATATCGCCATCAATTTCATTTTTGCGATTCGCGGTGCGATGTATGCGCTGGTGGGGCTGGTCATCCTCGGTATGGTGCCGCTGCGTGAGCCGGACTGGGGCATCATGATCTGGAATGCGCGGAGTCGCGGCGCATTCTATAACCCGGATGCTGTGATGATGGCGCTGGCGCCGATTATGGCGATTGCGCTCTTCCAGCTTTCGCTGATTTTGTTCACCCGCTCTCTTGAGGAAATCTTTAACCCGCGTTTGAGAAGCGGTCTATAAGGCAAGGGGACATCATGAGTTATACCGAACAAGTCGTTCTCAGTGTTCAAGACCTGACCATGAGCTACCTGGCCGCACGCGGGCGGGTGCGTGCTGTGAATAAGGTATCGTTTCAACTGCATGAAGGTGAAACACTGGCGGTGATTGGTGAAAGCGGCTGTGGCAAGTCGTCACTCAACCTGACACTGATCCGCCAACTGCCGCGCTCGGCGAAGATTGAAAGTGGGCGCGTCCTGTATACCTATCGTTCCGGCCAGCAAGCGGACATCCTGGCGCTTTCGCAAAAAGAGATGAATCGCTTCCTCTGGTCGGAGATTTCGATGGTATTCCAGGGGGCGTTGAACTCGCTCAACCCCGTCATCCGTATTGTGGATATGGTGCAGGACACGGCACGGGCGCACGGTATGAATGCCGCCGATGCCAGGAAACGCGCCCTCGACCTGTTCGAGAAGGTGCGGCTCGATCCGATGCGCGTCTATCGTGCTTACCCGCACGAACTCAGCGGCGGGATGCGCCAGCGTGTGCTGCTGGCTTTGAGCCTGCTGCTGCGTCCACAGATTGTCATCATGGATGAGCCGACAACGGCGGTGGATATTCTGACGCAGCGTTCGATTCTGGAGGTGCTGAAGGAACTGCGCGCTGAACTGAATTTCAGCATTATGTTCGTCAGCCACGACCTGGCGGTGGCGGCGGAAATCGCGGATACCATCGTGACCATGTACGCTGGCGAATTTGTGGAAAACGGCCCGGTGAATGAGGTGTTCTACCACCCGCGCCATGCCTACACCCTCAGCTTGCTGGATGCCGCCCCCCGTTTGAGTACCGGTGCGGAAGAACTCCATAGTATCCCTGGTGTGCCGCCCGACTTGATCGAGCCGCCGCCGGGCTGCAAATTCCATGAACGCTGCAAACTGGCGACGGACATCTGCAACCATACGCCGCCGGTATACGAGGTTTTTGACGGTAATCATGGGGTGGCCTGCCATCATCATGTCAAGGTGCGGGAACAGCGGGAAAGGGTGATTTCATCGTGAGCCAGGTGCCACTCGTTCAACTGAATCAGGTTTATCGTTCGTTTGAAAAAGATCGCCAGGAAATCCCGGTTTTACAGGACATTAACCTGTCTATCTTCCCTAAAGATATTTTGTGCCTGGTAGGAGAAAGTGGCTGCGGCAAAACGACTACCGGCAAAATCGTTGCCGGGCTGCTGGATAAGTCGGAAGGGCAGGTTCTCTATAACGGGCAGGCGATGGGGCACTACAGCGCTAAAGAGCAATCCAGAATACGGCGCTCAATGCAGCTTGTACACCAGGACCCATTTGCCTCACTCAACCCGACCCATACCATCGGGCAGATTCTGGGGTTCCCCTTGAAGCGGCATAAGATGGTGAATGGGCGCAATGAATTACGCCGCCGTATCTGGGAACTGTTGACCCTGGTAGACCTTACGCCGCCGGGGGACATCGTGAACAAGTTCCCGCATCAGTTGAGTGGTGGACAGCGCCAGCGCGTCAGTATCGCCCGCGCCCTCACAGTCAATCCGAAATTGATTGTCGCTGACGAAGCTGTGAGTATGGTGGATGTGAGTATCCGCATTGGCATTCTGAAGATGCTCCACAATCTGCGCGACATCTTTGATCTTTCAATTGTATTCATCACGCATGACCTGGCGCTGGCAAAGTATTTCGCCTGGAATGGGCGTATCGCGGTGATGTACCTGGGACGCATCGTTGAGATTGGCCGCACTCAAGACATTATTATGAACCCGGCGCACCCATATACGCGGGCGCTGCTTTCCGCCGTGCCGGAAGCGGACCCGGATATCACGCGCAAAAAACGCCCGATGACGCTTCGTTCGGAGGATATTCCCAGTCTGACGGCAATTCCATCAGGCTGTGCGTTTCATCCGCGTTGTCCATTCTACCAGCCTGGCGTCTGCGATCTGGATGTGCCGGCGCTGGAGCTGGTGGATGGGTTCCGCCAGGAGATTGCCTGTACACCACTGACCAGAGAAAGACAGCTTGTTGCCTATGAAGCGTGAGGTGTTCCAGGGCTTCTTACAATCGGGCCTTTTTTACCCGCGTACCGGGGTATGTTCTGCGCGGCTCCTACCCGAAGACGCTGGCAAGTTAGGTATCAACGCCTGTGCCAGTGGCCCGGGTCTTGTTCCGATTATCGGCGCGTCAGCGGCTGGCGTCTGATGAATTAAGGGGGTTGCGTTATGCTCAAGGCCGAATCTTCAAAGCCATATTACGAACAAATCAAAGAGTATATTCTGTACAAAATTCACGCGGGTGAACTGTCACCCCACAGCCGTGTACCCTCAGAACGTATCCTCTCGGAGCAGTTTGGTGTCAGCCGCCTGACAGTCTCGAAGGCGATCAAGGAACTGGTTCTGGAAGGCAAGCTGTATACGCAGGTCGGCAAAGGGACATTTGTCAGCGATGAGCCGATTGACCAGACATTGGATGCGCTCACCAGTTTTTCTGAGGATATGGAGAAACGCGGCCAGCGCCCCAGCAGCCGGGTAATTGAAGCCGGGATGGTACTTTCGACTGAGCAGATTGCCCGCCGCTTGCAGGTTCCGGTTGGTATTTCTCTGGTGATGCTCAAGCGGGTGCGGCTGGCGAATGATAAACCATTGGCTTTAGAGGCGGCCTATATCGTCTCGGATTTGTGCGAGGGTATCCTCAATCGCTTCGATTTCTCCCGGCAATCGCTCTATGATGTGCTGCAAACCCATTATCATCTGCGATTGACTTATGCCGATCAGGAGCTGGAGGCCCGGTTGGCAACACCGGAAGAAGCCGAAATCCTGCACCTGAACCCCGGCAGCCCGGTCTTGAGTATGACCCGTGTCACTTATATTGAGACCGGCCAGCCTGTAGAATACGTTGAGTCGGCCTATAACGGCGATCATTATAAATTCCGCGCCCGGTTGATGGGCATTGAAAGGCAAAAAAGAGGACATGACGACAAGCATTGAGGATCGTGTTGGTCAGATGCTGATGGCCGGTTTTAACGGCCTGACCGCGCCCGCGTATATTCTGGATTGGCTGCGCGAAGGGCGGTTGGGCGGTATTATTCTGTTCGCCCGCAATGTTGACTCACCTGCGCAGCTTGCCGAACTCACAACGCAGCTCCATGAAGCGTCCAAGTACCCGCTGCTGATCGGCATTGACCAGGAAGGTGGCACGGTTGCCCGGCTGCGTGACGGCTTCACCGAAAGCCCTGGGGCGATGGCGTTGGCGAGCATCCGGGACCACAACGAGGCTGCCACCGAGTCGATTTCCGGTGTGCTGGCTCAGGAAATGCACGCCCTGGGCATCAACTGGACGTATGCCCCAACGGTGGATATTTCGTATAACGCCGCTAATCCGAGTGTAGGAACACGTTCCTTCGGCAGTAAACCGGAACGGGTGGCGGCGCTGGCGGCGGCAGCGGTACGTGGTTTCCAGGGGAACGGTGTCGCGGCCTGTGCCAAGCATTTCCCCGGCCTGGGGGATACGGCGTTGGATACCCATCTGCATCTGCCGCGTCTGAACACCAGCCTGGAAGCGCTGCTGGCGACTGACCTGCTGCCGTACCGTGAGGCTATCGCCAGTGGATTGGCGACCATCATGACGACACATACCGTTTTTAATGAACTGGACACAGAGTACCCTGCGACGCTCTCTAAAGAAATCGTAACTCAGTTGATCCGCCGGGAGTTGGGCTTTAACGGCGTTGTCAGTACGGATTGTATGGAAATGAAGGCCATTGACGATCATTTCGCCGTGTCGGAGTCCGTCGTGCGGGCGGCGAATGCTGAAATTGACATCATCCTGTTTTCGCACACACGCGGCAAGCAGGCGGCTGCTTACGATCATCTGCTGGCGGCGGTTAAACGTGGTGATGTGCCGGAAGCGCTGGTCAACGCGGCGAATGAGCGTATCGCGGCGCTGAAGGCTCGTTTTCCTGCGGCGGCGGCGGATGTTACCCGGGTTCACACCGAAGCCAACCAGCGGACGATGCACGAAGCGGCGCGGTCTGCCGTGACACTTGTCCGGTCCCAGGCAGGGGTGCTGCCACTGCGAGCGGACGACTCGCGCCAGGTGCTGGTGGTGGAATTCTCGCCGGCGGTAGACAGTCTGATTCAGGAATCTGAGGTGCAGACCCCACTGCATAAATTTATGAAGGCCTATTTGCCGCACGCCAGAACCCTGACACTCCCTGCCAGTCCGGCACCTGAGCAGGTGGCGGTTGTCGCGGAATATAAACCGGATGTGCTGGTGATCGCCACCCGCAACGCCCATCTGAATGCGAAGCAAACCGCTGCGGTGCGTACACTGGGGCAGACAGATGCCACCGTGATTTTGCTGGCGCTGCGCAACCCGTATGATGCCGCGCTGCTGGAAGGCGGTACAGTGCTGTGTACGCTGGGCGACAGCCTGCCGTCGCAGCAGGTGGCCGGTGAGGCGCTGGCGGGCCTGTTTACGCCGTCTGGTCGTTTGCCGGTAGAGGTGTGATGGTGATGCGCTTCGGGATTGATCGCCTGATTGATGACCATTTCGCGCCGCTGCACGGCAAACGAGTCGCACTCTTCAGCAATCTGAGCGCCGTTAACCGTGACCTCGTGACGACATATGACGTGTTTCGCATGGCGGACGCGGTGAATCTCGTCGCGCTGTTTGGCCCGGAACACGGGTTTGGTGGGGCTGCCGCCGATGGTATGGCAGTGGATACGGCCACCGACCCGCGCACCGGCTTGCCGGTTTACAGTCTGTACGGGGAAACCTTTCGCCCGACAGCGGCCATGCTGGATGGCATAGACCTGCTGGTGTGCGATCTTCAGGATGTGGGTGTGCGTTACTACACCTTTCTATGGACGCTGACCCATATTATGGAAGCCTGTGGCGAGGTTGGCGTGCCGCTGCTGATACTGGATCGTCCCAATCCGCTGGGCGGAACACTGGACGGCGGGGCGCTGGAACCGAAATTAGCGTCGCTCGTCGGGCGTTTCCCGATTCCTATCCAGCATGGGATGACGATAGGTGAGCTGGCAACTCTCATCAATGGCCGCTGGAATCCCCATCCGGCAGAGATGACGGTTTACGCATGTGATGGCTGGCGGCGCGACCAGGACTGGTCACGGATTGGCAGGGCGTTCGTGCCGCCTTCCCCCAATATGCCGCATTTTGTAGCGGCGCAGCATTACCCCGGCTCGTGTCTGATCGAAGGTACGACGCTTTCCGAGGGGCGGGGGACGCCGCTGCCGTTCGAGGTGGTTGGTGCGCCGTATCTGGATGGCGCGGCGCTGGCCGATGCGCTTAACGGCCTGAAGCTCCCTGGCGTGCGTTTTCGTCCGCACTTGTTTGAGCCGAGCGCCAGTAAGTGTGTCGGGCAGACCTGTGGCGGCGTGCAGGCACATATCACCGACCCCGTCATTTACCGTCCGGTACGGGCGTGGCTGGCCGTCATCCATACCATTCGCCATCTGTACCCGGAGGATTTCGCCTGGCTGCCGCAGTATCACCCCGCCGGCTTGCAGCATTTTGACCGCCTCATCGGAGACCGGCACACGCGCCGCATGATTGACGCGGGCGACCCGGTGGCGGTCATTGTGGACGGTTGGCAGGCGTTTCAGGCCGAGTTCAAAGCATTGGCGGCACCGCATCTGTTATACGGGTAGGCTGCTATGAAACGAGAATGAGAATTACCCTGTCGGCCACTATGAAATTGCATTCGCAAACTCGATTCATGGTTTGCGCTCAGGGCTGATCGTATACCGTGCCGGAATAGCCTTCACAAACTAATAATTCTACATGGCGCTGATGCGTGATACACTAGGTTTGAATATCCGCACACGGTTGTACAGGGGATTTTAATGCTTATAACGCTCGTGACGGTGGTTATCATCACAGCGCTTATGATCGGTGTCAACGCGCTCTATGTCGCCGGGGAGTTCGCCACTGTCAGCGCCCGCAAAGCCCGCATCACTCAACTTGCCAATGAAGGCGGCAAACTGGCGAAAATGCTCCTGCCGGTCTTGGAAGACTCACACAGGCTCGATAGTTACATCGCTGCCAGCCAGGTGGGGATTACGATTTCAAGTGTCGTGCTGGGTATCTACGGTCAGCAGCAGATCGCGCCACTGATCGCCCCGGCACTATCCGATCTGGTGGGTGAAGCTGCCGCCGCTGGTCTTTCGGCTACCCTGGTGCTGGTTCTGCTCACGACGCTGCAAGTCGTCCTGGGCGAACTCGTGCCAAAGTCCCTGGCGCTGCGCTATCCCGAACAGGCGGCGCTGTTTACGGCTATCCCCATGCGCTGGTCTGCTGATGTCATCCTCAAACCCTTGATTATCCTGCTCAACGGCAGTGGGGTGCTCATCATGAAAGTGCTGGGCATTCACCACGCTGAAGGTCATAAACACGTTCATTCGCCCGAAGAGATCAAGTTTCTCATCCGCCAGAGTCACCAGGGCGGCCTGCTGGACGAGGAAGAGCGTCGTCTCTTGGATAGTGCCCTGCGCTTTGGTAAGTTCCGCGCCGGGGAAATTGTCATCCCGCGTACCCGGATGGTGGCAGCCGATGTTTCAACCCCGGCGGATGACATTTTGCGGATGGCCGCGAAATCCGACTATACCCGCATCCCGATCTACGAAGACGACATTGACCATATCACCGGCTTTATCCACCTCAAAGAACTGTTCAAACTCTCTTATAAAGGCGAGACAACCGATGTTCGCTCGATTATGCGGGAAGTGGCTTTTGTCCCGGAAACCGCTTTCCTGGATGATGTCTGGAATACGCTCAATGAAAAGCAGTCCTACCTGGCGATTGTCCTGGATGAGTATGGCGGCACTTTTGGGATGATTACCCGTGAGGATTTACTGGAAGAACTGTTCGGTGAAGTGCAGGACGAATTTGATGAGTCCGAAACGGCGCCATTACGCAAAGTCGGGGAACATACTTACCGTGTGCGGGGGGAGGTCTCGGTAGCTTACCTGAATGATCGTTTCGGACTTTCTATCGAATCGGAAGATGCCTACAGTATCGGCGGGTTCTTCCTCAAGCAGCGGGGAGAAATACCGCGTACCGGCGACGAAATCGTGCTGGATGATGTGCGTCTTCAGGCGAAGGTCGTCACCGAGCGGGCGGTGCAGGAAATTCTTATGACGATTGTGCCACCACACCCGAAAGACGAGGCGCAATCGTGAATATTCTGATTGAATTTCTGATCATTTTCCTGCTGATCTTGCTCAACGGGATGTTCGTTGCGGCGGAATTTTCGATCATCGGCGTGCGCCCGACACGCATCACGCAGCTTGCTGAGGAAGGTCACGCCACCGCCAAACGGGTGCAGTATATTCTGCGTGACCCTGCGCAGATTGACCGGTACATCGCCTCAGCCCAGCTCGGTATTACCCTGGCGAGCCTGGGCTTGGGTATGTATGGTGAACCAGTGATCGCGCACCTGATTGAGCCGCCATTACACGATTGGTTCGGTCTTAGCACCGAACTCGTCCACACGATTTCGTTTTTTACCGCGCTCGGTCTCATCACCTACCTGCATGTTGTCATCGGGGAAATGGTGCCGAAGTCGCTGGCGCTGCAAAGCGCGGAGCGTGTCGTCTTTGCCTTAGCCACACCGATGTTCCTCATGCAGCGGCTTTTTTCGTGGGCAATCACAATCCTCAACCAAGTAGGGTTACTCGTGTTGTGGCTTCTGCGCGTCCCGCCGCCGGTAGAAGGCAACCGCCTGCATACGCCTGATGAACTCGAACTCATCATTTCGGATAGCGTCGTTGGCGGCTTGATTGAGGCCGATGAGGAAGAACTGCTGCGCAATATCTTCAGCTTTGCCGATCTGCAAGTGGGGCAGATGATGACCCCACGTCCCAGGATTGATGCCGTGCCTATCGGGATTGGCAAGGCGGATCTGCTGGAAAAGATGTTTACATCCAGCCACAGTCGCTTCCCGGTTTATGAAAACGATCTCGATCATATCCTTGGGATCGTCCATCTCAAGGATATGGTACACCACCACGTAGATAATGCGCCCTACGATTTGCACGACCTGCTGCATGATGTCCCGTTTGTGCCGGATACCCTGCCCGCCGAGAACCTGCTGACGATGCTCAAGCAGCAGCATATCCACATGGCGATTGTAATTGATGAGTACGGCGGGACAGCCGGAATCGTCACACTGGAAGACCTGCTGGAAGAAGTGGTGGGCGAAGTGCGCGACGAATTCGACGTGAACGAACGTGACAGCATCACCGTAATTGAACCGGGCTACCTGATGGCGCTTGGCACTGTCCGTCTGGATGAACTCGAACCATATGTGGACTTGGGGGATGACGAGCGCGCCGAAGAAGTGGATACAATTGGCGGCCTGATGGTTGCCAACCTGCCGCTGCCGCCGCAAGAGGGTGGTGAGGTCATTATCAACCATATCACCTTCCGTGCCGAGGCGGTGGACGGCCTGCGCGTTGAGCGCGTCTCGGTGCGCTACGAACCCGGTAGCAACCCCGAACCGCCTGAACATTGACGGATAAAAGAGTATCGTGTTTCGCAGTGCAGTAGTGGCGATTGCTATTCAGAAAAAAGCGAATCTTCCTGCCAGCGCGCCGGATTATTGGTGATGTATTCCCGCAGGCGATTGAGATTAGCTTCATTGCGGATGATATGGTCATGGTAGTTGCGCTGCCACAAACGCTCAGGTGAATCGGGCATTTGCGCGACTCTTTTGGTGACGATGGATTTATACTGGCCGACAATTGCGCCCAATGACTGAGATCGTAAGTAGGGGCGATCCGCCGGATCGCCCCTACCATCACCCATCAATATGATGATCGCATGGACGTGATTGGGCATGACCACAAAGGCATCCACCAACACATTTGAACGTACAATCTCTGTCCGTTCTAATTCCTCCACCGCGATTTTACCCCAGGCATTGAGAAGCATCGCGCCATCTGCGATCCGACCAAATCGGTGTAGTCGCCCCTGCGTGCAAATGGTCGTTCTGTACAGATGCGGTGTTACCCCTCCGGCCAGCGGGCGAAAATGCGCGTCATGTGCGCCAGCCGGTGGCGGGCGTCATTCTCGAACCACTCTGCGCCCACGCGCCAGCCCCAGTTGCCGGACTCTTTGCCGGGCGTATTCATGCGGGTATCTTCGCCAAAGCCGAACACGTCCTGTAGTGGCATCACAAAGGTGTTCGCTACGGACATCATGCCCAACCGGATCATATCCCAGTGCGGTTCCTGGATGTCATGCCCCACATACTCGGTCAGATAACGCTTGCTCCCTTCGTCCGCCTCGCCCCCCAGGAACCAACCGAGTGTCGTATTATTATCATGCGTGCCGGTATAGACCACGCAGTTCTGAATATAGTTATGTGGCAGGAAGTGGTTTTCTTTGGCTGCCCCGCCCCAGGCGAACTGGAGAATCCGCATTCCTGGCAGCTCAAACTGGTCACGCAGCGCGACAACTTCCGGCGTAATCACGCCCAGGTCTTCAGCGATAATCGGCAGTTTGCCGAGTTCATCCTGCATGACCTGGAAGAAGTCCGCTCCCGGCCCATCTACCCACTGGCCGATCACCGCTGTCGGTTCGCTTGCGGGGATTTCCCAGTAGCCCGCGAATCCCCGGAAGTGGTCAATGCGGGCGATATCCACCTGTTCCAGCACTGCTTTGATACGCGCCAGCCACCAGCGGTAGCCGCTTGCCTTGAGCCTGTCCCATCTGTAGAGCGGGTTTCCCCATCGCTGCCCGGTTACGCTGAAGTAATCAGGCGGCACACCGGCCACAACCGTTGGCATCCCTTTCTCATCCAGGTAGAACAGATCGCGGTTAGCCCACACATCACTGCTATCGTGCGCGATAAAAATCGGGATGTCCCCGATCAGACGGATTCCCTTGTTATTGGCATAAGTCTTGACCGCCGACCACTGCACGGCGAACTGCCACTGTAAGAAGCGGCGTTCGTCTATCGCCCCGGCATGTTTGGCGCGCGCCGCGTCCAGCGCTTTGGGGTCACGCAGCCCTTCACTGGCAGGCCATTCTGTCCAGGGCCGGCCACCGTAGATCGTCTTGAGGGCGACAAACAACGCATAATCATCCAGCCAGCCTGCGTTTGCCTCACACCAGCCTGTAAATGCAGCCTGTTCGCTCTCGGTGGCGCGCATCTTAAAGCCCTGGTAGGCTTTCGCCAGCATAGCCTGGTGGTAATCAATGACCGGGCCGAAATCTACCGAGTAAATGGGAAAGTCCGGCACATCGTCTAAATCGTCCGCCGTCAGCCAACCGGCTTCGGCCAGCTTGTCCAGGCTGATAAGCAGTGTATTCCCGGCAAAAGCCGAAAGGGTCTGGTAAGGGGAGTCGCCGTAGCTGGTCGGCCCCAGTGGGAGTACCTGCCAGTAGGATTGCCCGGTTTCCGCCAGCCAGTCCACAAAAGTAAAAGCCGATTTGCCGAGGTCGCCGATCCCATAGCGCCCTGGCAAAGAGGTAGGATGCAGTAAAATGCCACTTGCACGCGGGAAGATAGTCGTCATGTGCGTTCCTTGTCATTCTTCTAAAGGTTATCCAAACACCGGTGAGGATTATAACGCATCGTGGCGCTGATGTGGCAGTGTGAAGCAGGCAGGCAGCGGACAAGGGGCCAGAGTGACGCCCCTTGTCCTGATCCGAAATGTACCGTTATTTGCTCGCTTATACGGCTAAGTCCCGCTGCTGGAAGAAGAAGATGCCCAGCCCCACCAGAACCGCCGTAATGACGGAAAGCAGCACGAAGTCCCCCCACAGAATCCCCTCGCGCATAATCTGGATGCTGTGGTGATACGTGAAGAAGGAGAACGGCTTCACCGGGCCGAGCGCTTCGGTAGCAACCTCTGAGAGGGTGGTAATCATGTATGACGCGATGATAATCCCCCCGGCTATCCCCCCGGCTGCCCCGCGTGATCGGGTGACGGTTCCCAGCAGCAGCGCCAGCCCCGCCATCAGGGCGGAAATCGGCAGCATTGCCAGCGAACCTTCGGCCAATCGTATCGGAGAAACCGTCATCTCCGGTGTGATGAGCAGGCCGACCAGCCCCAGGGCGAAGTTGATCCCCAGAATCAGCAGCGTGGTAACGACAATTGCCAGGAACTTCTCCACGATGACCTGCCAGCGCGGAGTAGGCGTGCTCATCAGCAGGTCAATTGTGCCGCGTTCCTCCTCCCCGGCGGTGACGTTCAACCCCAGCATGACCAGATAAATCGCCAGGTAGAGTGGGGTGAAGGCGACCACATAGATGGCGATGAATCCTTCGGGCGTCAGGAAGGCGGCGGCGTCTGCGGCTTCTCCCAGCAAGGCTTTGTAGATCGGGTTTTCCATCATCTGCGCGAAGCCTTCAAACTCGGTAATTGTCGGGAACAGGGCCACAATCAGCATTGTGATTAACCCGATGCCAACGCCCCAGCCGATAATCCCCATACGTGAATCCCAGAGTGTGCGTTTGAAGATGATACCAGGGTTATTCATGATTGCTTGTCCTCCCCGTAATATTCCAGGAAGATTTCTTCCAGGGTGGGTTCTTCGTAAGCCATGTCTACCACATGATGCTGGGCGGCGGCCTTAATCACCGGGTCAAGCTCGCCCGTGACGCGCAGGCGAATAGTGCCATTGTGGTGAGTGACATCGGAAACGCCCGGCAGAGTCTCAAACCGGGTTGGGTCGGCCTGACCACTGACCCGCAGAGTCATCCAGCGGAAGCGCACCTGTTTCAGGTCGCTGATCCGCTCGACAGCCCGCAGCCGTCCTTCCCGCAGGATGCCCACCCGGTCACAGGTAGCTTCCACTTCCGGCAGGTTGTGGGATGACATAAACACCGTTCGACCTTCTGCCGCCACTTCACGCATCAGTTTGTGGAATGTCTGCTGCACCAGCGGGTCGAGGCCGTTGGTTGGCTCGTCCAGGATGAGCAGCTCGGGCTTGTGCATGAGCGCCTGAATCAGTCCCAGCTTGCGTTTCATACCAGAAGAACAGGCTTTGACCTTGCGTGTCATGTCCATCTCCAACCGGACGGCCAGTTCGCTGACATAGCGCTCATCAACGCCATTCCGCAGTCCGCCCAGGTACCGCACGACCTCCCATCCGGTCATCTGATTCCATAGGGATAGTTCGCCCGGCAGATTGCCAATATTGCGGTGGAGCGCCACGCTTTGCGCCTGGGCATCCAGTCCCAGCACGGTGGATTTTCCGCCGGTTGGACGGATGAAGTCGAGCAGCAGTCGGATCGTGGTGGTTTTACCCGCGCCGTTTGGCCCCAGGTAGCCGAAGATTTCACCGCGCTGTACGTCCAGATTCAGGTTGTCCAGTGCCAGCAGTTTGCCGTAGCGTTTGGTCAACCTCTCGGTATGGATCACAATATCTGGTGAGGAACGCATATTGCACCCCTTAAATCAACATAGAGCAGAGCCGCCCGGTTGGCGGCGTTTCAGAAAGTAAGGATATTAGATAAGGCTAAATATATAATCAGCCTGATCTAATAAATACATTGTCATGATAGCACGCTTTGGGGTTCATCACCCCCCTAATGATTGGGGGGTAATGATCTTCCCGAAAACAGGTCAATCCGCGCCCAATTACGGTTTGTTAGGAAAATGCAATCAAATCTTACGCCTTATTACGGCAAGCATGTGTATAATAATTTTTAATTACAATCTATTTTGAATTGGGAATGTACCATGACCATGAGTACCCCAAATATCCCTACCAACCAGGACTTCGCCAACGAAGTTCGAACCGAGCGGCTTGATACGCTCTGGAAAGTGACCCTGATAGGCTGTTTCGTTGCCTTCTGGATTCTGTTCAGCATTGGGACGCTGCAAAAGTACAATGTTATGGGCTGGATGATGGTCATTCTTAGCGCAGCAATAGGCTGCCTGGGAGCGCGGACCTTCCTGGCGCGTGAAAAATTCTACTTTGCAGTCTGGTCATATGCGCTTGGCACGGCTGTTGCCGTAGGCATCGCACTGGGCAGCGGAGACGCCGTTGCTGTGCAGCTCATGCCATTTGTATTCCCGGTAATCGTGTTCATCGTTGGTCTGCTGGTCGCGCCATCCAATACGTTCATCCTGGCGATAATCAGCACGCTGACGATCATTTTTGCGCCATTTATCGGGCAGGGGAATTTCGACTCCCTGGGGGCACACCAGGTTTTTGCCATCCTGCTGATTTTTCTGAGCGCCTTGCTGGCAGCACAAAGCAGCGGGGAGCTTTTTGCTGTTACGGAATGGGCGCTGCAAAATTACCAGAAAGAGCGCAAGACGACTCAGGCCCTTTTTGATAACCGGCAGCTGCTGGAGCGTACTCTGCTGCGTACCCAGGCCCTTTCTGAGGAGCTTCAGGAAACGAACCAGCAGCTTGAGTTTGCTCGTGCCGCTGCCGAAGAGGCCAAGCATTATCGCGGTCAGTTCCTTGCCAATATGAGCCATGAACTGCGAACCCCGCTCAATGCGATCATTGGCTTCAGTGAAACCATGCTGAGTTTTCCATCCATGTATGATGGCGTGTCGCTGCCGGATGCCTACCAGAGCGATCTGGGGCAGATTCACACCAGCGGGCGGCAGCTTCTCAGTTTGATTAACGACATTCTGGATATTTCCAGGGTGGATGCCGGTAAGCTCGATATTCGCTCTGAACGTGTACGCATTCAGCCGGTGGCTGATATGGTGCTCTCCACCGCTGCCGGGTTGATAGGGAAAAAGCCTATCCGTCTGGAGACCGACCTGGCCGCTGATCTGCCTGATCTGCTGGCCGATGAAAGCCGGGTTCGCCAGGTGCTGCTCAATCTGTTCAGCAACGCGGCTAAGTTTACCGAGACGGGTTCGATCACCCTGATTGGTCGTACCGATGGCGAAGGTGTGCGCTTGAGTGTCAAGGATACCGGCAGCGGTATTGATGCCAAGAATCACGCCTTGATTTTTGAGGAATTTAAGCAGGCAGAATCGATTGGACGCGACCCGCGTTCAGGCGCTGGTCTGGGGTTGGCGATTTCGCGCCAACTGCTGAATTTAATGGACGGGCGTATCTGGGTGGAGAGTGAAGTGGGCAAAGGGAGTACGTTTCATGTGTGGCTGCCGCGTTATCCGGAAGGCATGGATACCAGGCCGCGCCCTTTGATGGTCTTGAATTCGGTTAAGCAGGAAGAGAGGGGTTGATCGTGCGTATCTTGTATGTAGAAGATAACCCGGCAAATCTTTCTCTGGTGGAACGTGTGGCGCGAATTGGCAAGCACGATGTCGTCACTTATATGAATGGCACAACGGCGCTGGAGAACTTTGAACGTGACCAACCGGATATTGTGCTGATGGATATTCAGCTACCCGGCTCTTTGACCGGGTTGGACGTGGTGCGTAGACTCCGGGCTGACGGGCATAAGCTGCCGATTATTGCGGTGACAGCCTATGCGATGGTTGGTGATCGTGAACGCTGCCTGGCTGCCGGATGTGACGAATATATCGCCAAACCGCTGCCCATCGCTGATCTGGTGACACTGTTTGAAAGGTTTTCCTCCCGCATTCCTTCACCAGCGGCGGCAGAGACGGTGGCCGCAAAACCGAAAACGCCCGATACACCCGAACCGGCGGGCGTGCCGGGCCAGATGAGTCCCTTATTCATACCTAAAGCATCTGACTCTGACCGGCTGGCGTCTGCGTCCCCGGCGCTGAATGTGCCGCTGCCTAAGACAGAACATAGTGCTTCCCCGGAAGAAAAGCCGCCTGTCCTTACGAATACGCCTCTGGCTGAGGCGAAAACCGAAGAGGGCAGCGCCTCCGCGCCGGATGCCGTATCGCCCTCCGCCGATAAGCAGGATTAGCCGAGGTACGGTTAGAAGTTCCCTGCGTACCCGCAAAGTGCCAGTGCTCCCGGCCCGGTATGGACGCCCATCACCGGTGACGTGATGGCTGTCACCATTTCCACCGGCTGGTAATCCTGCTGGATGCGGTCAGCCACTTCGCGGGCCAATGCTGGCACATTACCGTGCATCACGGCGACGTGCAGGGGCTGGCTGGTATCAAGCCGGCTGAAAAAAGTTGTATACATCTTCTCGAGTGCCTGTCCCCGGGTGCGGGTGCGGGAATTAGGTTCGATCCTGCCCGTCTGGTGGTCAACGTGCAGCAGCGGCTTCAGGTCAAGAATCGTCCCTACCCAGCGAGCCGCCAGGCTAATGCGCCCGCCTTTTTGCAGATATTCAAGCGTATCCACGTAGAGCAGTGTGACGGTGCTGGCGCGTACCCGTTCGGCGGCAGCCAGGATGTCGGCAGTGCTGCCTCCGGCGTCACGAATACGGGCGGCGGCCATCAACTGCCAACCGAGGCTCATTGAATTGGCTTTGGAGTCCACAATCGTTACCGGAAAATCTACCATCTCACCGGCCAGCCGGGCTGAATTGTAGGTGTTGCTCATTTGTCCGCTGATGGTGAAGATAATCGCTTCGGCTGCGCCGCTGGCCTGCGCCTGCTGGATCGCGGCCACAAAGTCCGCCGGAGTGGGCTGTGACGTAGTGGGATAGGCTGAATCGCTGATAAGGCGCTGGTAGAAGGCATCCGCCTGGATGTCCACCCGGTCGCGCAGGAGTTGTGACCCCCAGATAAGCTGCATGGGCACGACCTGAAGACCATACTGAGCGATCTTATCGTCCGGCAGATCGCAGGTGCTGTCAGTGATAATTGCGATAGCATTTTGAGACATGGTACACTTTCTGTATCGCTTCAACTTTATGCAATAACTATACAATACTTATGCAGATTGTAAAGGCTATCAAATTAGAAAACCATGAACGCAACACAGAAGGTACAAATTCAGCAGGCGTTAGCCACCGAACGATTAATTGACATCACGACAATCGGGCGGACAAGCGGGCAGCCACGCCGCATCGAAATCTTCTTCCACAGCGTGGCCGGGGTACTGTATATCACTGGTTCACCGGGCAAACGTCGCCACTGGTACGAAAATCTGCTGGCGCATCCCGACTTCACCTTTCATCTCAAGCAAAGTGTGACTGCCGATCTTCCCGCGAGAGCGACCCCGGTGCTGGATGAAGACGAACGACGGCGCATTTTAGCCGCGATTCTGGCAAAGATGCCCGATCACGGCGATGAACTGGACGGATGGGTAGCAGCCAGCCCGCTGGTGCGGGTGGAGATTCCTGCTGTGGACTAACAAAAAAGCCCGTTTCCGGGCATGTTCAAAGGTAGACAATTTCATCGTAGTAGGGGAGGGTCTCAGACCCTCCCCTACCGCCATCTTGGCGGATTATAATCGCGTTACTCGCTCACGACCTCATAGGCCACGCCGTCCCATACCACAATAACGCGATCACCCAGGGCGAAGTAATCGCCCAGTTCCGGCACACTGTCCAGCAGCGCGAAGTAGGCATCGCTGAGGAAGACAACCGGCTGGGTCTGCATGGTATCCGGCTCGAAGGTAGTATCCGTCCACACGCCGTTTTGCAGAATGAACGTCTTGCTGTTCACGGTCTGGATCGGATTCACAGTCTGGCCGTATTCGCTGACAGTGCCTTCACCGTCTTTGCCTGCCGGTGCCATTGTGCCCAGTGGAGTCTGGGTCATAGCTGGAGCCGGGGCCTGGGCATTGGCGAACCCGGCGGCGGCATCGGCGGCCTCAACCGCGCCTGCACCGCTGCTGGTCGTCGAAAGCGCTTCAGCCTCTTGCCGGAAGGTGCTGGCGGCATTGGCACGTCCCTGCTGTGTCAGGATGTCATCTTCTTCGATCAGGAAGCTGGTATAGGGTGTGATGATGCCATAGCGCACGCTCAATCGCACCACACTGTCCACCAGTTCCGGGTTTTCCCCGTTCAGACGGATCGTATTGAGCAGGTCCCCGATGCGACGGGTCGCCCACAGCCGGGCGATGAATGCGTCGCCGCCAGCCCGCCCTGAGAATGCCAGGTTGCTATAGGTAAAGGTCTGATTGCCGCCATTGACCTTGCCGTGCAGCGTGATAGTCGCATTATCCAGGCTGCCCCGGTAACGTCCCACCAGCGTGAGTTGTGTTCCGGCAAACAGGTCGGGCAGTTGAGCGGGATACATATCCTCGACCACGATGCCGCCCATATCGAGCGAGACATCGGTCAGCACCGGCGCGCTGATCTTGTTGTACAGCCCGGCGACTTCCTCATCAATGCGTTCGCTGGGGCGCACATACGAACCCGTGCCGCGATGGTCGCGCACGATGGCGTCCAGCAGGAAGGTATCCACGTCATCGCCCACGCCAAAGGTGAAAATGCGGACATTGGGGGCGGCAGCGTTATCCAGATTCTTGAGGATCGCATCCGTCTCGACTTCGCCTTCGGTTGCCAGCCCGTCCGTCAAAAACAGGATGGTCGTCGGGCGTTCCGGGTCAGCCATTGCCATAGCTGATGTCAGGGCGCCGTTGATGTCCGTCCCGCCGATTGCTTCCTGGCTGCGAATCCAATCTACCGCGCCGCGCACCTGCGCCGGGGATTCCATCAGGGTGCTGTAGGTGCGCCAACCGGTGCTGAACAGAACCATGTTGAAGCGGTCTTCCGGGTTCAGGTGTTCCAGCACGTATTCGGCGGCAGCGCGGGCCTGATCCCATTTGTCGCCAAACATACTGCCGGATTGATCCAGCACGATAATGACATCTTTCGGGATGACCTGATCGTCCGGCGTCGTAACCGGCGGCTGCACCAGCAGCATGAAGAAGCCGTCTTCATTGGCGCTTTCACGGTAGGTTATCAGGTTGACATTGATGTTTTCATTGGCGATGCCGTAGTACAGGCTGAAGTCGTCGCCCGGCACATACTGACCCGACTCGAAGCCGGCACGGAAGGTGTTGTTGGCGTCGTCGCGGCTGATCGCTACCGGGTGGCTGGGCGAGTAGATATTGCTGATCGGGTCGTTGCTGCGGGTGTTCACGCTGATGCTGAGTTCTTCAACCGGGCGCGGCGTGAGCAGGTTGGTCACTTTCAACGGATAAACATAGTGGATCAGCCCGTTTTCGACTTCCAGCACCTGCCCGTAACTGATCTGGATGCGGCGCGACTCGCCGGGCGGGATGGGGAACACGTTGGCCTGAATCGCGTTCGAGCCGATGTATTCCAGCAGCGCCGGGTCGCGGTACTGGCGCACGATTTCGTTGTAGATGCCGCGTGCTTCGTCCGCCCGCAGGATTTTGGCCTCAATCGGCTGGCCGTTGATATACATGGTAAGCTGGTCTACCGAGGCTTCCGCCGGCAGTGGAAAAATGAACGTGCCTTCTGCCAGGCCGTTGCCCTCATTGACGAATTCCAGGTCAACCTGGGTGGTAGCGATCTGGTTTTCAATGGTTACCGTGACACGGTGGTAGTCAATTTTGAGCCATTCAGGGTTGGTGAACACACCGGGAACAATAGGCGGGGGGCAGACTGGCACCGGGGGACAGACGGAGCCGGGTTGGCAGGGGGGCGGCATAGGGCAGTCCACCTGCGCCTGGACGGGCAGCGCCAGGAGTAATAAGAAGAACGGGACGAAATAGAGTAAGCGCTTCATGCTGAACCTCCGTTAGTTTTCATCGCTGTTGTTTCTAAGACGCCTGAGTTCAGCATTTAGTTCCACGATGCGTCAGGATGATGTGCGGCAGGCATCCCCCTCACAGATCGCCGCGCCGAACAACCGGTTAATCCGGTAGCGGTGGCGGGCCACCCAACCATACGCGCGTTCGCCAACCCACGCCATGCCCGGCAGGTGCAGCAGCAGCCATACCGGATACCCCAGCGGCAGTTCTTTCAGCACACGTCGCACGGCCAGAAAACCGCCTGCCAGTTCGCCGTCGGGCGTAATCAGGTGCATTTGCCCCATCGCGGCGGCGAAGTCCAGCCCAGGGCAGCAGGCATCCACCGCTTCACGGTCATGTACATCAACGAAGGCCGTCCGTTTGAACCAATCCAGCGCCAGGATCAGCCGCTTGCTCTGCTGGCACAGTACGCATTGGCCGTCATACACGAGTGTGACCTGCACCATTCATCCCCTGGTTATCCTGCAACGTTTCTATCCACTATAACGTATACTGATGAGGGGCGGATTAGGCCGCCTTGTTATTGTGTTTCCCTTTGTTTTTCGCTAGGATAGCATTGCGTTAGGAAAGAATTCAGCATCTTTGCTCTGACCCAATACACAAGGAAAGTGACCCACATGGCACAGGATCAGCAGCCCCCGGTACAATACAACTATCCACAGCCGCCCGCGCCTATCCAGTCTGCTAACAGTGGTTATGCCGAGCAGCGACCCGGCTGTTCCGGCTGTGGCTGGGGGATCGCCGGGGCATTTGGTTGTCTGGCGCTGCTCGTCCTGCCAATTGTCGTTCTCATCCTGGCGGGCACGCTGACGGTAAACGGTATCATCGGCGGGATTCGCGACATCTTCAACCCACAGCCCCAGAGCGCCCAGGTGATTACCACTCAGACGATTATCACCGGCATCCAGCCGATGGGGCAGTTGGTGAGTATCAGCGCCCAGCTTGCCAAAGCCGATATTCTGGTCGGCATCCAGCAGGGCGCGTTGAACGCCTGCGGTTTTTCCGCCAACCACGTCGCCCAGGGGACGGTGGAGGCCGGGATAGACCTCTCGAACATCACCGAGGATAACATCCAGTATGATGTGCTGACCAACACGTACCGGCTGCGACTCCCCGCCGCCCAACTGACAAGCTGCCGGGTGGACTTCATCCGCCAGTATGACCGCTCGACGACGGCTTGCGCGGTGGACTGGGATGAAGCGCGGCTGCTGGCGAATTTCCGGGCGCTGGTCGAGTTCCGCGACGACTCGCTCGAAGGCGAGATCACCGCCCGCGCCGAACGCGAGGCACGCATGGTGCTGGGCAACTTCGTGAGCCTGCTCACCGGGGCGCAGGTCGAAATCGTGTTTGAGGGGAGTGATACCGCCATCCTTCCCCCCTCCTGCCAGCCGGAAATCCCGCAGGGCTGGAGCTACGACGAAACCACCCGCCAGTGGACGAAGGGGTAGAAGCGCATCCGGCGTAATCAAAGCGGTGCATACATAACAGCGCAGGAATAGGTAATGCAACCCAAGAAGCCATGCAATTCATTCAGTACCAAGAGAAATGGGGGTGTCTGTCGCTTTCATCATCCTCTCTCCTTCATGATTCTATTGCTACTAATTATCTTGGCCGGGCTGATTCTTCTACCGCCCACAAAGGCAATAGCACAGGAAATATCACCGACGCCCCCGCCACCGACGCTTGAACCGGAAATAGCCTGTCTGCTGGATAGCAATCCAGTCTGGTCGCCTGATGGTCAGCGTATTGCCTTTGTTTCCGAAAGATCAGGTAACTCGGATATCTGGGTCATGGATGCTGATGGTACGAATCTCCGAAACCTGACGAGTACAAGTGAGGCCGAGGATATAAGCCCACTCTGGTCGCCTGATGGTCGCTGGATTGCTTTTGGGTCAGGGCGTTCTGGCTCCGGAAATGTATGGTTGACGAATCCTGACGGAACAAATTTGGTAAACCTGAGCAAAGATAGTATGGATATTGCCGGAAGTCCGGCCTGGTCGCCAGATGGAAACTACCTCGCTATAACATCCTGGCAAGGCGGTGTTTGGATAATAGACATTCAGAGTTTTGCGCGAAGGAACATTACGGAAGGATCAACCGATGTTGAAGCGTATAAATGGCCGAGTTGGTCACCGGATGGTCAGCGGATTGCTTTGACAACCTATTCCAATGATAGGGTGCTTATTGCGAATGTGGATGGATCAGGCATAGCCACATTGAATGACACAAAATTCAACATCCGAGCGAATTGGTCGCCAGTCAATCAATTCATCCTGGTTTCACATGCCATCGAAATTGGTGGCAATATAGATATATGGTTGATAGATAGCGATACTTCCGAGGCAATCAATCTAACTGAAGATTATGATGGGGTTGATTTTTGGCCTGCATGGTCACCAGATGGTGGTATGTTTGTCTTCCAGTCTGACCGGGAGGGACTGAATGATATTTGGCGGATGGATACCGACGGCAGAAATCTGATTAACCTAACCGCTGAGGTTGAGGGATCAGCCTGGTTATCAGCCTGGTCGCCCGATGGACAAAAAGTAGCTTTTCAGGTCTTTCAAGAGTCTACGAGCATGATCTGGGTGGTGGATGCCGATGGCACGAATCCGATCAATCTTTCAGCGGTTATCCCGTGTGTTGAGTAGCAACACCGTATACGTCTGATTGTGTTTGACCCGGAGCGTAAGGAAATTGTGTCATGGATAGACTGAGCGACATACTTCGTGCAGCCCTGGAAGCCTATACCGGCGCAGGCCTCAATGGGTACAGCTACCTGACTGAAAACACAGATGGCACTGTATTCACGGTGGTTTCGGTGGGGCAACTGCCGGATAAGCGTGTCGTGGATGCCGGACTCATCGTAAGGCTCGTCGCTGGTCGCATTGTCGTTGAACGGGATGTGAACGATAAACCGCTGGTTGATGCACTATCGCAAGCCGGTATCCCACGTCAGCAGATCGTCCTGGCCTGTGCTGGTGAGCCGGTTGAAGAATCAGCCGCCTGATACCCTTCCCCTCCTGACAGCCGTCGAATACTGAACAAATGTTCTCACAAATGTTTACCATATCGCGCTGATTTTGTGCTATCGTAATCTTATGACGACCCACACCACCCTCTACGCCCAATTGTATTGCTCAGGACTCACACCTGTTTTGCAGCAAACTACGCCATTTTGCAGCAATCCTCACCGTTTTGCAGCAGCCCGCACACCCCGATTTTCCCCTCAGAACAAGCCATCTTGCGGCAATTGCTGCAATAATCGCTGATGCGGCAAAAACCAGAAGGCTACTCCCCCGCTGCCCTCAGCAGCGCCTCCCGCGTCGTGATCGTCCGCATCACGGTAATCCAGTCGTAGAGCGACGGACTCGCGTCGTAAACTGCCCGTACTGCCGGGCCGATGGGGTCTTCCCCACCCGCCCCCGGCGCGCCCGACTGATACCCCCCGTAAAACGCGAAATAGGCCTGGTTCAGCTTGCGGATCAGGTAGCCATTGGCCGCGAAATCTTCCCGCCGCGCTTCCATGTAGGCTTCCGCCTCGTCTACCTTTCCCTCCGCTAATAGCGCATCCACCCCCCGCCGGGTGCTGTCCATCTCCTTGCCAAAGTCGAAGGCGGGAGGCTCGGCGGGTGTTGGCACGGCCTCCCCGGTACTCGGTGGGGCGGGTGGGGGGAGCAGGTCGGGATAATAGCGCCCCAGCGCCAGGCGCCCCACTGCTTTGCCGAAAATATTGGCCGTCGTCTCGTTGATAATCCGCGCTTCCCCCGCGAAGGCCTCCGCGTCGAAATACGCCAGCCCCAGCGGATAGAAGAACAGGTAATGGTGCAGCCACTCGTGGGCAACGGTTTCCAGCGCGAAGGGGATAGACGCTGTTTCCAGCACCATGGACGGATAGAGCGCGATGCCTCCCAGCGGGACAATCAGTGAGGAGACATCCTGCTGTTCGTCTATCGTGTCTTCCAGTTCGGTGATGGCGTCCACCGGCATCGGGTCAAGGTTGATCGAAATATCGAAACGAATCTGATCTCTGGGCGAGACAATCAACAGATTCGGCACGCGGGTGAAACGCGCCGCAATCGGCGGGAGCAGTTGCCCCCCCCAGCCAAAACCTTCCTCCACCAGGATGGTCGCAATCTGCCCTTCCAGGATGGCTTCTACCAGCGACTGGCGTTCCCGCAGTGACTCCCGCAGCCCGTCACGCTCCGCCCTTGCTTCTGCGGTGGTGGTCACCGGGTCGCTCACAGTGGGGTCGGCGTACTGGCGGTTAATATCGGCCTCTAACGCCTGCGCCCGCCCCAGGTCAGCCATATAGTCACGGACGGTCTGCACCTGTTCGGCCTCCGCCATGAAGGGATGCAGTCCGTAGAGCGTCTGGTTCACTTTGGCAACCAGCGCGCCCAGTTCCCAACTGACATAATCAAACTGGTAGTCCTTCGCCAGCACCGCCACCGCCGTCCAGGGTTCCCACAAAGGCAATGTCGAATAGCGCAGTAACCCCAGCATCACCGCCAGCAGCAGCGCCCACCGTAGACCCCGCAGCGCAATGCGAATCAGCCAGCGCAGGCCACGCAATGCGAGAGAGAGCCATTTCGCAGATACAGAGGTCGTCAGCACGTTGACCTTTCCAGTGTTTTCACATACATCTCAGTATTCCAGTCTCAGCACTTTCAACTCTCCACTGCTTTTCCACTCACGCCTCAGCACTCAAGCCTCAGTACTGCTTTTACTTTCCACTGCTTTTACTTTCCACTTTCCACTGCTTTTACTTTCCACTCAGCACTTTCCACTCTCCACCGCTTTTACTTTCGCCTCGGCACTTTCAACTTTCCACTGCTTTTACTTTCCACTCAGCACTTTCAACTCTCCACTGCTTTTACTTTCCGCTCGGCACTTTCAACTTTCCACTGCTTTTACTTTCCACTCGGCACTTTCAACTTTTCACTGCTTTACCACTCCAGCCTCAGTACTGCTTTTACTTTCCCGCCCGATCATAGCACCCTGTGGGCACGCTGTCACGCGCAAACCCGTGGTGAACTCCCATTCGGCAAAAGCGCCCCGGTCTTGTACAATAGGGGGCGCGAAAGTGTAAATGCCGCTCATGGCTACGCAATGGGACACCATCATGACACCTGCCGACAAGCCGAAAGAAACAACCAACCCCCTGAGTGCCGATATCCGGTTGCTGGGCAACTTGCTGGGGCAGATCATCCGCGAACAGCACGGTGATATTGCCTTTGACCTGGTGGAACAAATCCGGGCGATGGCGCGGGAACGACGAAACAATGAGCCGGGCGCGACCCAACGCCTGACAGAAACGATTGGCCGCCTCAGCCTTGAATCACGGCGCGTTCTGATTAAAGCCTTTAGCAATTACTTCCAGCTCATCAACATCGCTGAAGACCAGCAGCGGATTCGCATCCTGCGCCAGCGGGAGGCGGCGGGGCAGGTGGCTGAATCAATAGATGATGCGGTGCGCCATCTGCATGATTCCGGCATGACTACCGGACAGATGACGGAACTGCTCAACCATTTGCGGGTGCGACTGGTGTTGACGGCCCATCCATCCGAGGCCAAACGTAAAGAAGTGCTGATTAAGCTCCAACGTATCGCCCAGATGATTAATGAGCGTGACCGGCAGGCGCTGCTCCCGCGTGAAGTGGCCGCCCGTGAGGCTGAAGTCACTGAGGAAATTGAAGAACTCTGGCAAACCCGTCCGAATCGGGCTTCGCGGGCGACAGTCACTGATGAAGTGGATTTTGGCCTGTATTTTATCACGTCGGTCATTATGGATGTCGTCATCAATCTGTACAGGGACATCCAGCAAAGCCTGGAAACGCATTACCCCGATGGAGATTGGGCGACCCCGCCCGCGCTGTTACGGTTTGGCTCGTGGATAGGTGGGGATCGTGACGGAAATCCCAATGTCACGCCGGAAGTCACCCTGCAAACCCTGGGGACACTGCGCCAGGCTGCTCGCCAGGTCTACCTGGATGAAGTCTCCCGCTTACATGAACATCTCACCCAGTCAACCGATGAGATTCCCGTTTCTGATGCGTTACGCCAGGCAATAGAGGAAGCCGGTGGGGGAGGCAGTCGTTATCCCAGCGAGGTATACCGGCAGATGGTAGGTATCATCTGGGGGCGGCTCAGTACCGATTCATATACGGATTCGCGTGACCTGTTAGCCGATCTGGTGCTGGTGGAGGAAAGTCTCTTACAGAACAAGGGGCACCATGTCGCGCAGGGATCTCTGCGCCGTCTGCTCCGTAAAGTGCGGCTCTTTGGGCTGCACCTTGTCCCGTTGGATATCCGCGAGGATTCACGGTTACACGCGGCGGCGCTGGACGAAATCTTCCGTTCGTATGGACGCTGCCCGAATTACCTGGAACTATCCGAGGCCGAAAAACAAGCGCTTCTGAGCGAAGAGATCGCCAATCCTCGCCCCTTCTTCCCCGTTGAACCACAGTTTTCAGCGGCGACCAACAACGTGATTGCGACCTGGCGTATGATTGCCGATGCACACCGCCGCTACGGGGCGATTGTGATTGATACCTTTATCGCCAGCATGAGCCAGCAGCCGAGTGATATTCTGGCGCTGCTGCTGTTAGCGGGCGAAGTCGGTGTGCAGGATGATCTTGATCTCGTACCGCTCTTCGAGACGATTGATGACCTGTACCGCGCCCCACAGGTGATGGAAACCCTGTTCCAGAATGAACAGTACCGGAATCACCTGGAAACGCGGGCGGCACAGCATAAACACGGCCTGCGCCAGCAAATCATGATCGGCTACTCCGACAGCAGCAAGGATGGCGGCTATATCGCGTCCAACTGGAATTTGTATGTCGCGCAGCGCAACCTGACTGCCGTTTGCCTGCGCTATGATGTCTCGTTGCAGTTGTTTCACGGGCGTGGAGGCAGTATCGGGCGCGGCGGTGGCCCAACGAACCGGGCGATCCTTTCCCAACCGCCGGAGTCGCTGCGGGGCGGTATCAAGATCACCGAACAGGGCGAAGTGATCGCCTATCGCTATACCAATCACGAAATCGCCAGGCGGCATTTACATCAGGTGATGCACGCCGCGTTCGTCGCCCTGGGGGCACCTGCGGAACACGTCTTTCAGCCGGACTGGGGCCAGGCTTTGGACACACTGGCGACAGCCGGTAAGGATGCCTATCGCAACCTGGTCTATGAAACCTCTGATTTTCTGGATTACTGGCAGCAGGCGACCCCCATCAATGAACTGGCTGACCTGCCGATCAGTTCACGTCCGGCCAAGCGCAAGCGGGGCGGTGGTTTTGAGTCGATTCGTGCGATCCCCTGGGTGTTTTCCTGGATGCAAAGCCGCGCCATTATCCCCAGTTGGTATGGTGTAGGGACAGCCTTTCAATCCTTTATCCAGGATTCCCCGGAGCAAGGGCTGGCCCTCCTGCAAGCGATGTATGCTCGCTGGCCGTTTTTTAAGGCGCTGGTGGAAAATGTTGAGTTCGACCTGGCGAAGGCCGATATGGGCATTGCTCAACTCTACGCGGCCCTGGTGACGGATACCGCCCTAGCCGAGCGGATTTACGCCCGTATCCGGGCCGAGCATGAATTAGCCTGTGCGATGGTATGCCAGATCATCGGCCAGCCGGAACTGTTGCACCACGCCCCGGTGATGCAGCGTTCAATTGAACGGCGTAACCCGTATGTAGACCCGTTAAACTTCATCCAGATCGCGCTGCTGCGCGATTTACGGAATACGCCGCCGGAATCCCCGCAGTACAGGCCGCTGCTCCGGGCGGTATTGGAAACGGTCAACGGCATCGCCGCCGGGATGAAGACAACGGGGTAATCTCCCCCTGAATTCCAGCAAGAGGGGCGTAAAAGCCCCTTTTTGATTCCCGCAAATCTTCACAAGTTCTCCACATTTCGCATAAAAGCTGTTCACAATGCCTTGCGACAATGCGGTCAGTTCGTAGCAAGCAGCTTGAGTCAACTGAGGAGAAACGAAAATGTCTCGTAAAACACGGATCACAATGGTAGCGGTACTGGTAACGTTGATAATCCTGGCGCTTTCCGCCAGCCTGATTTACGCACAAGGTAATGGCAACGGCAGTCGTGGCGCTAATGGGCGTGGACGTGGCGGCCAGGGTCAGGCACAGAGCGGCCTCACCCAGCGGGATCAGACCGACTTGCAACTGAATCTGTCTGGCAACGGGCAGGCACAGAGCCGGGGCAGCAATGGGCAGGGGCAGTCTGGTATGAATCTGGGGTTGGGCACTGGCGTGCAGCTTCTTCCCTCGTCCGGGCTTCCGCTTACCGATGAAGTCATCTCTGCCATGAACGCCGGCATTCTGGATGAGTATAACGCCTTCGCTGTCTACCAGGCTGTTATTGACCAGTTCGGCCCGGTTGCGCCCTTCACCAATATCCAGGCCTCCGAAGCCAGCCATATCGCAAGCTGGGAGGCGATGTTCGAACGCTACGGGCTGACCGTGCCCGCCGCCCCGACGCTAGATGTCGTACCGCAGTTCACCAGCCTGTCGGAAGCCTGCGCCACCGCAGCAGCGGCAGAAATCGCTAACTTTGGCCTGTATGATGCCGCGATGGAAACTTTCCAGGACTATCCCGATCTGCTTCAGGTCGTCACGGTGCTGCGGGACGCCTCCGAATTTAACCACCTTCCGGCATTTGAAACCTGCGCCGGTTGATGGAATGAACCCAGGGAGAGCTGTATCACGTTAGACCAGAACCCTTCCGCGAACAAACACTCTCCCAATCTCCCCCTTATGGACTGCCTCAGAGGACACCCTCTGGGGCAGTTCTATTTCCTGAGCATTTCCTGAGAGGCTATTGACAGGTGTTTCCATCGAACTACAATCAATACTGATTAGTCAAAACTGACTATTTACGGGAGATAAATCATGGAGCGCGAACTGCTGCTGCTCGGTCTGTTGCGCCAACACAATATGCATGGCTACGAGTTACATGAGTTTATCAACCGTGATCTGGCTTCCTGCACCGACTTGAAAAAGCCCACCGCCTACTACCTGCTCGACAAAATGGCGGCGAAGGGTTGGATTACCGAAACGGAAGAACAGGAGGGCAGCCGTCCCCCCCGGCGGGTGTACCAGCTTACAGCGGAGGGCGAAGGTGTTTTCCAGCGACTCCTGCGCGAAAACCTGGCCGAATACCACCAGGCACGTTTTGCCGGGGATATTGGACTGGCTTTTGTAGATATACTTGACCCGGAGGAGGCCCGATCTCTTTTGCAGAACCGCCGTGACGCGGTGGCGCGCGAACTCGCCCTGGCGCACCGGACGCCGCCACATCGTGGTGCGCTGCAATTGGTTGTCGAACATCAGGTTCGTCACCTGACGGCGGAACTGGGGTGGCTGGACGAGGTATTACAGCGGTTGTCTGTTCGCTGACTAGTCATGCTCACTACTTAGGAGGCATCAAAACATACTATGGATAAGCACATCGTTCGTTACGGGCTGCTGCTGGCAGCGTTGATCTTTCTGCTGTCTGTCCCGCTGGTTGCCGTGATCGCACAGGATAGCACCGAAGAACCGGTAGCCACTGAAGAACCGGCGGCTGTCGCTGAGGCGGAAACCGGCGAAACGCAGCCGGATACGGGATTCATCGCAATTGTTCGCTATACCCACTCGATTGTCCGCTGGATTGTCGTGGTTATCACTGTTATTGCAATCATCAAGCTGATTGCCGGAGTGGTGCAGGGGAGCGCCTTTGATGCGCTGGCACAGCGGCTGATGCTGGCATTCAGCATGGGCGTGACCCTGCAATGGGTGGTTGGACTGATTTTGCTGGTATCATTGGGCAGTGTTACCGGTTTTGGTTTCCGCCACTTCTGGGAACACGCGGGGATCATGACTGTAGCTGTCGCGCTGGCACACATGCACAATCGCTGGAAGAATGCCCCGGACAGCACCCGCTATCGCGCGAGTCTGGCAATTGTCGTCATCGTATTGGTGTTGGTTTTTGTCGGGGTTGGGCTGCTGCCGCAGGGGTGGCGTGTGCTGCCGGCGTAATTTGAACAATCCGTATGGGTTAGACCAGGGGCGGTGATGCTGTCAGCCAGTTTCGCATCACCGTCTCGCTTGAAACCGCGTTGTTGTTTATCTAGTTGTTGTGAGACGAATGTATCATGTCGCAATCATCATCTGTCCCAGCCGAAGACCGCCTGGACTTCAAAAGAATCCTGCCCATCTTCGCTATTGTTTTCGTGGATCTGATGGGACTGACCATCACAATCCCCTTTATCACCTATTATGCCGCGTCTTTCGGCGCGGATGCGGTGTTGATTGGCCTGCTGCAAATGGCCTATCCACTCATGCAGTTCATTGGCGCTCCTATCCTGGGTGATCTGTCACAAAAGTATGGCCGTAAACCGATCCTGATTGTCAGCCAGATTGGGACATTTGCTGGATTCATCTTGCTGGCATTCGCCAATTCGTTGTGGCTGCTCTTCCTGGCCCGGTTGATAGACGGGTTCACTGGCGGGAATATCTCGACTGCTCAGGCGGCAATCACAGACAGCACAACACCCCGTACCCGTACCCAGGCGCTGGGGTTGATTGGGGCGGCTTTCGGCCTGGGTTTTATTCTCGGCCCGGTTATCTCCGGCATCGCCTTGAACATGAGTGGCAATGATTATCGCGTGCCTTCGCTCATCGCCGCCGGATTCTCTCTGCTGGCGCTGACCCTGACCACATTCATTTTCAAGGAGACTTTGCCGCCCGAAGCACGCGGCACACTGTCTGTCCCTGACAAAAAGATTTCGCGCTTGAGCCGGATGATTCGTGCCGCGCAGCACCCGGCAGTTGGCGTTTTGTTAGTCCTGATTTTTGCACAGCAGTTGATCTTTGGCGGTTTCGAGCGGGTCATTTCATTATTTTTACTCAACCGCTTGGGCATGAGCGCCGCCAACAATGCCTTTATCTTCCTGTTTGTGGGCATTATCGCCGTCCTCGTACAGGGTGTGTTCGTCGGTAAGTGGAGCCGCCGGCTTGGTGAGCGCAAGCTCATTTTCCTGGGGATGGCGCTGCTGGGAGTGGGGCTGCTGCTGATGGCGTTTACCCCGCCTCAGGCCGTAAGCTGGTATGACCGGAGCGAACTGATTTCCGAACTCAGCGCGAAAGAAGGAACGGCCTCGATTGATCTGGATACCTTTACGCTGCCCGATGGGGAAAATAAGGGCTGGCTCGGCATCGGCTGGCTACTGGTCTCATTAGTGCCGATCTCAGTGGGGGGGAGCGTCCTCCAGCCGAGTATCAACAGTCTGATTACCCGCAGGGTTGAACCGGTTGAGGTTGGGGCGATTCTGGGTATCAGCGCCGCGTTTCTGAGTGCCGCCAATACGCTTGCCCCGGTTATTTCCGGGGTGATCTTCCAGTTGGGCGGGGCGACGATGCCATTCCTGCTGGGGGGTGTGGCGATGGTCATCTTGTTATTCGTCGCGCAGCGCCAGCTTGTCCCTAACCCCAGAGATTCAATCGTGCTGGAAGGTGCGGTTTCAGCCGTTCATTAACACAATTTTCGTTGCGACCAGATAGGTAAGCGGCTACAATAGGATCATCGAATTATGCCATATTGAGCGAATACTGATGACCGATAGCCGCTTATCTGAACCCTCGCCACGCAACACAATCCTCATCTTTGCAGTCGTCATCGTTGCGATTATTGGAGGGGCGGTGCTGCTCCTGGCAACCCGTCCACAGCCTGTCCAGATCACCATCTATCCCCCTGAGCCGACAGCCACGCCTGAACCAACGGCTACACCTGAACCGATCACGGTTTATGTTACCGGCGCGGTCAACCAGCCGAATACGCTGGTCACATTGGTGGCTGGCAGCCGGGTTGAACAGGCGATTGAAGAAGCTGGCGGGCTGACTGAAGATGCTGACTTGGAACAGGTGAATCTGGCGGCTATTTTGCATGATGGCGACCAGGTGCATGTGCCGGAAATCGGTGTGACAACCATAATTCCTACACCCAGCGGTGGCGTGGTCGTTCATATCAACACGGCAACTGCCGACGAATTGATGACTCTGCCGGGAGTCGGCCCAGCGATGGCGGAACGCATCATCGCCTTCCGGGAGGCTAACGGTCCCTTCCCCGATCTGTTGGCCCTGGATGCGGTAAGCGGTATCGGCCCGACGATGCTGGAACAACTCGAGGGTTTGGTGGCGTTCGATTAGCCGATTCGCGCTCCGCTGCGTGTATCAAAGAACATCAGTCCCGCCGGGTCAAGTTCACACTGTATCGTTGAGCCGATTTCGATTGGGTCATCTAGCCCTGCGGTCAGTGTCCACGATTCACCGGCCAGGTGGACTTCGATGAGTTGGTAACGTTCCGCATAATATGGCACAACCGTGTCCACAACGCCATACGTCCCGTTTGCCGTCAGGTGAACATGCTCTGGGCGAATTCCGGCGGTGACTTTGACCCCGTTGTCCAGGTCGCCACGAATAGGGTAACCGCCAAAGTTTTCGCCAACCCATGTTTGATCCTCAATTTTGCCAGGGAACAGGTTAATTGTTGGCACACCGATAAACGTCGCTACAAAGAGATTCACCGGGTTATCGCGCAGTTGCAGATACGACCCGGTTTGCTCAATCTTCCCCTCCCGCATCACGCCAATCCGGTCTGATAAGGCGACGGCTTCATTCTGGTCATGCGTGACGTATACCGTTGTCACCGGGTAGGCGTTCAGCAGCCGCCGCAGCTCCACTCGCGCTTCTGCCCGGTACTTGGCGTCCAGATTGGCGAATGGCTCATCAAACAGCAGCACGGCCAAATCACGGGATAGGGCGCGGGCAATAGCGACTCGCTGTTTCTCTCCACCTGAAAGTTGGCGCGGGAAACGCCCTAACAGACTGTCCAGTCCGATTCCGGTAATGCTCGAAATACGCTGGATGCGCTCCGGCACTTCATCTTCACGGTGTCGTAATTCCAGAAAGAACCCCACGCTGCGCCCGGCTTCCCAGTGCGGGATCAGGGCGCCCTCTTGAAAGACCATGCCGATACCCCGATCCATCAGCGGAACTTCATCCAGCGGGCGATTATCGTACAGCACCTGCCCTTCATCCGGGGCGATAATACCGGCGATCATCCGAAGCAGGGTGGATTTGCCGCAGCCTGACGGCCCTAACAAGGCCAATACCTGCCCGGACTGGATTTTCAGCGTGATGTCATCTACCGCTACAATGTCTGCCAGGTCACTCCCGGTTGCCCTGGGGAATCGCTTGGAAACATGGTTCAATGTAATCGTTGTCATGAGATGAACTTGTCTCAACTTGATTGCGCCGTACCTGAATTATGCCCTGTTCACAGCTTCTGTGCTACTCGTGGCGAACCTGATAGGAACACGCCCCGACTTGGTTCTATTGCCCGCCGCACGCTCTTCTTTTGGACTATCATTGCTGAATTTTTAGTAAATTTTACAAGCCTGTAACAACCGAAGTGCAAGGTATGCAATACACTGTTTAAAGGCGCGGTTTTTGGGTATGCGCAAGGTCAATTCAGTATGGTACAAGTGGTCTGATAGTTTAAATGGGGTAATAGCAGCGTGGATATTCGTCACTATTTCAGCACTGTCCAATCCGTTCTCAATGATGTCCCTTTTGATGCCGTAGATCAGGTTGTCAATGTATTGATGGCCGCTAACCGCGCTGGCAATACCGTATTTATCTGTGGGAATGGTGGCAGCGCTGCCACAGCAACGCATTTTGGCTGCGACCTGGCAAAACGCCCAATCGTGGCCGGGCAGCCTCGTTTTCGGGTCGTTGCATTGACTGATAACAATGCCCTGATGACGGCCTTGAGCAACGATATTAGCTATGACGCCGTGTTTTCTGAGCAGCTGATCCCCCTGGTTCGTCAGGGTGACGTTTTGATCGGTATCAGCGGAAGCGGTAACAGCAAAAATGTCCTGAATGCGATCCAGGTAGCGGCTGATGCTGGCGCAACCACGATTGGCTTTTGCGGTTATGACGGTGGTGAACTCAAGCGCATGGTTGATGTGCCAGTGCATGTTTCCTGCAATGTGATGGCAATGGTTGAAGATGTTCACCTGATGTTAGAACACGCGATTTGTGAACGACTGCTGGCTATGAATACAGAAGCAGTCGCGAAAGCTGTAATGCCGGAGGCGTGATTGTATGATAGGTACGATGGGAGCAATTTTCCTTGACCGGGACGGCGTGATTAACTTGAACCGAGCCGACCATGTGAAGAGTTGGAACGAGTTTGAGTTTATTCCTGGCGCTCTGGAAAGTATTCATGAACTGACAACCACCGGGTTGCCCATTTTTGTGGTGACGAACCAGGCAGGAGTCAACCGAGGGTTGATGACGGTTGATGTGCTGGAAGATATTCATAAACACATGCTGGCCGAAATTGAACGGGGCGGCGGCCATGTTGAAAAAGTGTTTTACTGTCCGCATGATAATCATGAGAACTGCGCTTGTCGTAAGCCGAACGCCGGGATGTTGAAGCAGGCTGCACAGGAGTTCGGTGTTGATCTGCGCCAGAGCGTGATTGTGGGCGATGCCTGGACGGATATTGGCGCGGGCGCGGAAGTTGGGGCGCACGGTATCCTCGTCATGACCGGGCGTGGTCGCTGGAATTTTGTGCCTTCCTGGCACCGCTTTGGATTGGCCTTTGGTGCGGCCTGTGATCTGGCTGATGCGACGACCATGATTAAACAAGCCCTGAAAGGTGAGACAATCTACGCCACACCCCGGATGCGTGATGCCTTTCACATGGCACTGCGTGACCCTGAAGATTCACTGGTATTTTAGATGTTCGGTGAGTTTTGCCCATCACGTTCTTAATCTTTATCCGTTTCATCGTGTTATTCCACAGGGGCGCAACATATTGCGCCTCTCCCTTTATTCGATAATGGTGTATGTGCCCTCTGCTGCATAAGGACTCAACCAAATGGGGATGCTGCAAGAACTCAATTACTATCTCAAAAGCCAATCGGCGAATCTGCCGCGCTACGTCCTTGAGCAAACGGTTATGTCGCTGCTCGGCGGCATTCCCAGCCTCGTAGGCATCGGGTTGCGGGGAATTATCTACAAGATGCTGCTCAAGGCAGAGGGCGTACCGCTGATTGAACACAATGTTCGCCTCTTAAGTCCGTCCAATATCCGCCTGGGTGCGCGCGTCTATATTGATAGTGGAGTGTATCTCAATGCGCTGCCGGGCGGTATCACGATTGGCGAAGGCACAAACCTGATGCACGGCACGATTTTTCATGTGTTTAACTACCGTGATCTCCCCCAGGCCGGGATTACCGTCGGTAAAAACTGCTTCTTTGGGGAATACACCTGCATCCGGGGGCAGGGCGGGGTGCGTATCGGGGATGGTGTCTATACTGGCACGCATGTCAATATCGCCGCCGTGAACCACGTTTTTGCTGACCCGGATCGCTTTATCCGCGAGCAAGGTATCACTGCCGACGGCATCATCATTGAGGATGACGTGTGGCTTGGCTCGAACGTCACCGTCGTGGATGGCGTAACAGTGGGCAAAGGCAGTGTTGTTGGCGCTGGTGCGGTTGTGACGAAAAGCATCCCCCCCTATAGTATCGCGGTAGGTGTTCCGGCCAAGGTCGTTGGAGACCGCCACGACCCTGAAGCCGTTAAACGGTTCTCCGGCGCGAGTGTCTTTTTTGGCGAACTGGAAGACCTGCGGAAGTAGATTACACGGCCAGTGAATGTCGCAATACGGCGAGAGAGCCAGCCTGCGGGCTGGCTTTTGCGTTTCTAATTACCCTCTCATAGGTAAATTCCACAATTATAGTTGCAATCTTTATGACATTTGCTATCCTCAGAGCATGTTGGAATTAGTTCCTATATTGACTTTCCCTGTGTCTCATTCATAAGACTTATCAATAGTTGGTGGTAAAAGTCAGGTAAAATGTGTTACATTTAGAAGATGAGCATTGCATGAGTTTTTCGTATACTATGCTTTGCCCAGTTGGACTAGCCAAAAGGAGGTGTTACTGCCCATAGTCATCACTCTAGTTTACCCTCACTCCTGGATTGACCGGGCGTGATGTAGAAATACTTATTTCATCAGGAAGGGTTCTATGAAACACTATCACTATTTCACAGTCGGAGGCGTACTACTTCTGGTAGTCGCGCTGGCGCTGTTGGCTTTTCCAGCCGTAGCGCAAGAAGAAACTCCGAACCCCCTCGGCGAACCACCCACTTTTCTCCGGGGCATTTACGATGCGTGGACGGGTTCCGGCCACGCGGATGTGACTGCTGAGGCCTTTAATCACTGGAACGAGGATGATCCGAAGGAAGTCAACTCAAGCTGCGCGACCTGCCACTCTACCCCCGGCTATCAGGATTTCCTGGGCGCGGACGGCAGCGAAGCCGGTACAATTGACAATGTGATTCCGGTCGGCACCGTGGTCAATTGCGATGCCTGCCATAACAGTGTCTCCATTGGCCTGCGCGCGGTGACTTTCCCCTCCGGTGTCGAACTCACTGACCTGGGCGACTCTGCTCGTTGTATGGTCTGCCATCAGGGACGCTCGTCCGTCAATTCCGTCAACGGCGCGATTGATGGCGCTGGCCTGACTGAAGACCTGGATACAGTGAGTGCCGACCTGCGCTTCATCAACATTCACTACTATGCGGCAGCGGCGACACGCTATGGTTCGGAAGTTCATGGCGGTTATGAATATGCCGGTATGAGCTACCAGCCGCGCTTTGACCACGTTGAAGGGTACACGGGCTGCGCGGATTGCCATAACCCGCATACGCTGGAATTGAACGTGGACGAGTGCACAACCTGCCACGAAGGTGCTGACAGCCTGGAAACAGTCGCCGACATCCGTATGAACGGCTCGCTGGCCGACTATGACGGCGATGGCGACATTGAAGAAGGTATCAAGGCCGAAATCGAAGGGCTGCAAGCCATGTTGTTGCAGGCCATTCAGGCCTATGCGGCTGAAGTTGCTGGTGTGCCTATCCGCTACGATGCCCTGGCCTACCCGTACTTCTTTGCCGACCCCAACGGCAACGGCGAAGCTGATACCGATGAAGGCGGCTATGCTACCTTTACGGCGCGTCTGCTGAAGGCGGCCTACAACTACCAGCTTTCGGTGAAAGACCCCGGCGCCTTTGCTCACAACGCCAAGTATGTTATCGCCCTCCTGTACGATTCGGTTGCTGACCTTAACAGCGCCCTGGGTACACCCGTTGATATGGCGGGAACACACCGTAATGACCCCGGCCACTTTGACGCAACGGGCGAACCGTTCCGCCATTGGGACGCGGAAGGTGAAGTTTCCAGTTCTTGCGTGAAATGCCATACGGCTGACGGTCTGCCGATGTTCCTGCACAACGGTGCAACGATTGCGGTTGAACCCTCCAACGGTCTGGCCTGCTCAACCTGCCATAACGAGATTGGTGGCGAATGGGCGCGGTACGCGGTCAACGAAGTGACCTTCCCCAGCGGTCTGGTTGCTTCCTTCGGTGAAGGCGACGATGCCAACCTGTGCATCAACTGTCACCAGGGGCGTGAATCCACCACCAGCGTGAACGCGGTTATCGCCCGTTCCGGCGCTGGCTCGGATGATGTCTCTGATGCGATCAGCTTCCGCAATGTTCACTACTTTGCGGCTGGCGCGACCTGGTTCGGCAGCGAAGCAGCGGGTATCTACCAGTACGAAGGCAAGGAATACAACGGCGCGAACCAGCATGTTCGCAGGGCCAATACCTGTACAGAATGCCATGACGTCCATTCGCTGGAAGTCCGCGTTGAAGACCTGTGCGTTGACTGCCACGAAGAGATCGAAGACAGCCTTGATGTCCATATGATCCGTCTGGAAGAGGATGAGGACGTTGAAGGTATTGACTACAATGGCAACGGTGATGCGACTGAACCGATCTACCAGGAAGTCAAATCCTTCGCTGATGCGCTGTATGTTGCGATCCAGAACTATGCAGTCAATACCCTCGGCACGGCGATTGTGTACAGCCCGAGTGCCTACCCGTACTTCTTCGCTGATGTCAATGGCAATGGCGAGTGGGATGCGGATGACGCCCGGTACACGACCTGGACGCCGCGACTGCTGCAAGCAGCCTACAACTATCAGTACTTCCAGAAGGACCCCGGCGCATTCGCCCACAATCCTGACTATGTCATGCAGGCACTGTATGACAGCCTCGAGGATATCGGTGGCGCGGAAGCGGTTGCCGGCTTTACACGGCCTCCGGTTCTGGAAGCTGATTAACCATCGGGCGGATTATTCCGCACCATTATAAGCATGACAAAGGCCGGGTTTGATCGCCCGGCCTTTTGTTGCAGTTTACGGCTGAGGCCGCCACGAGGGGGTGTGGTCGGCGGAGGGGTGGAAAGTCAGTCGTCGGATTTCCCCTGTTCCCAGTTGCATCACGTAAATCTCCAGGTTTTCGTTGCGCGGCAGCGCATCCCGGTTAGAAACAAAAGCGATGCGTGTGCCATCCGGTGCCATCACGGCCTGGACATCCTGCTTATTCTGCCCGCTCCGGCTGATTAATGCTTGCTGATCGCTGCCGTCACCGGCCATCAACATGACTTCCCCATGTTGCCGGTCCTGATTCCAGAGGCTGTATAAGATGTGGCGGCCATCGGGCGACCAACTGGGGTAGGCGTGGTTGTTATCGGGGTCATTTAAGCCATCAGGAAAAGTAAGTTGTTGCATCGAGCCGCTTTCGCAGCCGGCTGCTCTTCCAACACAGCCCGATTCCATCACGAAAATCGCATTGACTTCGCCGGCGGTGGATACCAGCGCGATTTGACTGCCATCGGGCGACCAGGCCGGGTCGCGGGCACTCTGCGTGTCAGGGGTCACCCGGCGCACGTCCTCACTATTGAGATCAAGCAGGTACAGCCCCCAGCGATCTTCAGGAATCGCCTGAAAAATAATTCGCTGGCCGTCCGGTGACCAGTTCGGATTCAGCGGTTCAAGTGAGCCATCCGTTACCTGGCGCACGTTCTGACCATCCGCATCCATAATGAACAATTGTGGCTTGAGGTAATCACGGTTCAGGTTCGAGCGAAACGCAATCTGTTCGCCATCGGGTGACCAGGTTGGGTCAAAATGCTGCACCCAGACCGGCGTCCGGGTCAGGGCAGCTTCCAGCACCCGGCTGACATCCAACAGGTAGACTTCAGCATGAGAATCGCGCTGGCTGATGAACACCAGTTGATCGCCCCTGGGCAGCAGCGTCCCAAGCATGATTGTTCCTGTGAGCAGCAGCGCCAACACCCCACTGGTGGCGATGGCGAACCGCAGTATCCCTCGTCCCATAACCCCTCCTCGCCGTAAAGCGCCGGTTGTGGTTTACAGAGCATCTGGATACACTATAACCCATAGTTGAATTATTGCGGTGAAACAACTCCCGATGCCTGTCTCTCATAACCCCAAATTCACATTGCATGGGCAATCATTATCGGCCTGGCGGTTACTCCTGCTATGTCTGATGGTGTCCCTGGCGCTCACGGTCAGCCCGGATGCTGCCCAGAGTGACTGTGGTTCCGTCACCACAATCAGTTTTCCGGTAGATCGCGCGGTGTTCCAACTGGCGCAGGATTTCGCCGTTCCCAGCCCGCGCCACCAGGGGCGGTACCACACCGCTGAGGACTACTTTGGTGGGCGTGGTATGAGCTACGGCCAGCCGGTGCGCGCGATTGCCAACGGACGGGTGACATATTCTGCGCCCAATGGTTGGGGGCGTGATGGCGGGGTGGTTATCATCCAGCACACCTTCCCGGATGGCTCGGTAGCCTACAGCCAGTACGGCCACATGGAGCAAACAGACATTCACGCTTTTCCCGCCCGGTATAGCTGCGTAGCGGCGGGAGACATTATCGGCGTCGTCGGTAACGTCCGCCCTGCTCCGCACCTGCACTTTGAGATGCGCAGTAATCAACCGGATGTTCCCGGCCCCGGCTATACCTGGGCGCAGCCGGAAACGTTGGGTTGGCTCAAGCCATCGTCCTTCGTAATTAACTGGGGTGCCTGGTTGTCTCCGGCGCACCGTTTTCACCTGGATTCCGCCGCTGTTCCGCTTGTCGCCAATGACGGCAGTCTGATCTATCTGACAGACAACCGGGTACGGGGCGCTACGCCGGATGGCCGTGTCCTGTGGCGCATCAACCTGGATCGCCCGGCGGTTGGCCTGTCGTGGCTGCCCCTGGCTGCGCTGCTCACTTACGCCGATGGCACGATGCAGGAGATCAACCTGGACGGCACCCTGGGACAAGCCTGGGGCACCGGGTTTCAGTTCAATGCGCCGCCGGTAATGGTTGACTCCTGGCTGGTGACTCATTCCATAGATAATGCCCTGATCGCGCTCACCCTTGATCGCCGGACTGCTGCGTGGCGGCTGGAAAATACGGCGCCACTGGCTGCCAATTACACCACCCTGCTCATTACCGGACTGCTGACGCAGAACAATGAACTGCTGCTTGTATCGCCCGATGGGGCGCTGCTGGAACGGCGGACGCTCTCCGGTTCGGCTAGCCTGGCGGGCGATTCTGCCGGTAACCTGCTGGTGTATTCCAGTGACGGTCTCTGGCGGGTGACGCCGGACGCGAACTGGACTGCTGTCCCTGGTGTTTCGCCCGCTGTACACAAGAGCGCCGTCCTGGAGCTGGGTGGACGGCTCTACACGTTCGACGGGGAACAGTTGGCGGCTTATGAGGCTGATGGTGTGCTGGCCTGGGAATCTCCTTTGTATGGCGTGGCCGGGACGGCGACCCTGGCGGCTCATGATGATGTCCTGCTGCTCACGGTTGGTGGCGACATTTACGCCTGGGGGTTAACCGGCGGCCTGTGTGGGGCAGTTGGAGTCTACCAGGATGGCGTCGCGGCGCTCTGGCATGACCTGGGCGCGGACGGTATACTGCGGGTCGCGGCGGGTACGAGTATCACCGGCTTTGACTGGCAGCAGTTCCTCGGCGCGTGCGCCCAACCGGGATAATACGGCGAAAATGCACAGTATAGCAGTAAGGGGCGGTGAAGATGCTCGAAAATTTCCGTCATTGTATTTCGATTGAGGTGCGTTTTGGCGACCTGGATGCGATGGGGCATGTGAATAACGCCAAATATCTGACCTACCTGGAAACCGCCCGGATCCGCTACGTACACGAGGTCTGCGCCCCCCATACTAACTGGTCGGAACTCGGCATGATTCTGGCAAAAGTGGTGATCGAGTACAAAGCACCCTTGCTCTACGATGACCAGGTTGAGCTATATACCCGTGTCAGCCGCATTGGCAACAAGAGTTTTGAGATTGAGCATGTGGTGATGCGCACGGCGGATGACCAGTCAGAAGTTGCCGCGCTGGGTACGACGACGCTGGTTTCTTATGATTACCAGCAAAAGCGCACCATCCCGGTTCCGGACTCGTGGCGTGAACGTATTCTGGCCTACGAACCGGCTTTATCAACACTCACCAACGAATAATCAATGTCCTCCTCACCCCTTTCGTACTTGGTGTATACTTAACACACAAACGGCAAATAATCTCTCAATCACACGGAGTCGAATATGGCCGATGTGTTTATCTCTTATTCACGTAAAGATACGACGTTTGTTCATCGCCTGCATGAATCCCTGGCGAAATTTGAACGTGATGTCTGGGTGGACTGGGAAGACATCCCGCTGACGGCGGATTGGTGGCGCGAAGTTCAGAACGGTATTGAGGGGACGGACTCCTTTGCTTTTGTCATCAGCCCGGACTCGGTGCGTTCAGAGGTCTGCCGTCGTGAAATAGACCACGCGATTGCCAACAATAAACGCATGATCCCTATTTTGCACCGGCCAGTGGATGAACCGGCGGATCAGAAGCTCATGCACCCGTCCATCGGGTCACACAACTGGATATTCTTTCGTGAAAGCGATGATTTTGACACCGCTTTTCAGAAATTAATGACGGCGCTGGATACTGATTTAAGCCATGTGCGTGAACATACGCGCCTGCTGGTTCATGCCAAAGAGTGGGATAGTGGCAAGCGCAACCCCAGCTTTCTCCTACAGGGTGATGAGCTAAAGAATGCGGAAACCTGGCTGGAACATAGTATCGCCAAAAGCCCCAAACCCACAGCCCTTCACGCCGAATATGTCGGTGCCAGCCGTCAGGCCGCTGTTGTCCGCCAGCGCCGTCTGCTGGCCGGGGTATCGGTGGCGCTGGTTGTGTCGCTGGGGCTGGCGGTTCTCTCTTTCTTCCTGTTCTGGGAGGCGAACAACCAGCGTTCGATTGCCGACGCCAGCGCTCGTGAGGCCATCTTGCAGGAGTCAATCGCGCGATCCATCGCCCTGGCAGGACAGGCGGAAGTCGCGCGAAATGAAGCGGAACGCAGTCGAAGCACAGGCAATGAAGCGACAGCACAGACACTTCAGAGCCGGGCGGTACTGCTGGGCCTGGAGGCGCTCAAGGTGTATACCTGGCAGGCTGAACGCGCCCTGGGTCTGGCCGTGCGTGATGAATTCGCCAAAGTTGAACTGGCCGGACATACCGCCGAAGTGGTTGATGTGGCCTGGTCACCGGACGGGATGTGGGTCGCGACGGCCAGTGACGACTATACGGCTAAGGTCTGGGTGGCGGAAACCGGGCAGCAGAGCTACAGCCTGCGCCATGATGGACAGGTCAACAGTGTAGCCTGGTCGCCAGACGGGGCACGGCTTGTGACCGCCAGTGATGATGATACGGTGAAAGCGTGGGATCTCACCGCCGGCGCATCTTTTATCACATTTGCAGGCCACACGGATTCGGTTTTGCAGGCGGTTTGGTCGCCGGACGGTATGAGGATCGCTTCCGCCAGCGCCGATAGCACCGCTCGCATCTGGGATGCGACCACCGGGGCGCTGCTGTTTACCCTGAATGGACACACGCAAACTGTCAACAGTGTGGCCTGGTCGCCAGATGGAACACAGCTTGTGACCGCCAGTGAAGATAATATCGCCATTATCTGGGATGCGACCACCGGACAGGCTCTGCGAGAACTGCACATTGAGGAGGGCGGTCATACCCGCGCAGTTAATCGCGCGATCTGGTCGGCGGACGGCCAACGGATTTTGACTGCGAGCGACGACAAAACCGCCCGTGTCTGGAATGCGTTGACGGGTGATTCGCTGCTGAGCCTCAGCGGTCATACCCGTGAGATCAACCGTGCGATCTGGTCACCGGATGGCACGCGCATCGCTACCGCCAGCGCTGACCGCACGGCCCGCATTTACGATGCGCAGACCGGGGCGCTCTTGTTCACGTTGTTTGGACACGTGGATGATGTACTGGATGTCGCCTGGTCGCCGGACAGCCAGCGTCTCGTGACAACCAGTAAGGATGGCACTGCCCGGGTCTGGGATGCAACTACTGGCACGGAATTAATTACCTACACCAGCCATACCGCTGCGGTATATGCCGCGAAGTGGTCACCGGACGGCACCTTTCTGGCGACGGTCAGCGCGGACCAGACCGCCCGCCTGTGGGAAATATGGACAAGCAAAGATCGTTTAGTTGCTTTCGCGGAGGAGTGCTGCAAGACCCGCCAGCTAACCGACGAAGAACGCTTGCAGATTGGTTTAACCATTGTGCCGAATGCGCCGCCTCCTGCGGATGGCATCCCCAGTTGTCCCGATATTCCTGTATCAAGGCTATACACGGGCGTTCGGGGGATTGTGCTGGACGATGGCACAGACGATACGCTGCGGGTGCGTGCCGGCGCCGGGTTGACCCGTTCGATCATAGATCGCTTATCCCCCAACCAGACTTTCCGGGTAGTAGGTGGGCCGGAATGCGTTGACGGTTTTGCCTGGTTCCACGTGCTGTTCGGGATTAATGCTGTGGATGGCTGGATCGCTGAAGGGGACAAATCAATTTACTTCGCCGCGCCGTTTGAGCAGTAGTGGGAGATTGCAGAGAGTTTAATGCGTGACGTCGTAATTATTGGTGGCGGATTGAGTGGGTTAAGTGCCGCTTATGAACTGGAGCAGATGGGTGTTCCCTACCGTCTGATTGAAGTCAAAAAGCAGTTAGGCGGCAGCCTGACGAGTACCCGGCGCGAGGGGTTCCTCATGGATAACGGCCCATTCGCGTTTCACCTGCCCGCGGAGTGGCCGCTGCTGGCGGAACTGGGACTCACCGGCCCGCTGTACACCGTGACCAGCCCGGCGGGCAAGTCATGGCAGGTCTTCAGGGAAGGGACAGCCAGTCTGGTGAACGCGCTGGCCGGACGGCTGACCGGAACAATCGTCCACCGAATGGCGGTAAGCAGCATCGGCCAGCTTGATAAGCGTTTCACGCTCTGCATGGAAAATGGTCTGATGTGGGATGCCGGGGCGCTCATCGTCGCCGCGCCCGCCCGCCATGCCGAGCGTATGTTCCGCACCCTACGCCCGGAGGTCAGCCAGCGTCTGGCTGGTTTCCCGTATGACACGGTTGTGCGGATTGGTATCGGCGTCCGGCGCGAAGCATTTCAGCATCCGGGGCGGCGCATCTGGGATATGGCCGTCGCCTACTACTACGAAACCGATCACCCGGATCGTGTGCCGTCCGATGGATTACTTTTACAGCTAGGCCTGCGCTTCCACGCCGGGCAGATTCCCACACCGGATGAACTCATTACCATGCTGCAAAGCCGATTGAATCTGCCGGAAATCGTGACGAGCGTTGTCACCCACTGGCCGGAAGCCGACCCACTGGCGCATCTCTCGGCAGGATATGAGGCGAACATGGCGACAATCGAGACGCTGCTCCCGCCCGGCGTGGCGCTCATTGGCAGTGACTACCGGCAGACGGATCTCGTTGGCCTTGTGGAGCAGGGGCGTGCCGCCGCCCGTCGCATCGCCGCCTGGGCATCCGGGGAATAGGGGATTAGCTGTATAGCCAGTTAGTAATTTAGCTGTTTGCGGAGCTATTGGGCTAACTGGCTACTGACTTTCAGCTTTTTACTCGGCACTTTTTACTGCTTTTTACTCAGCTTGACCTACTTCATTTCCACCAGTTCGATTTCCCGCGCCCCGACTCGTGAGTTGACTTCGCTGATCTCGACATCTTCGTGAATTAACCCCGCCCAGCAGTTTTGCGGGTTACGGGCTTCCACGAGGTCGGTCATACGCACCGCGCCCCAGATCACGCTTTGCGCCCCGGCGGGCAGGTAGTAGTAGGTATTGCCGGTCACTGGGTCTGCGACTTCGACCAGATTATCGCCGCGAGTGCCGATAGCCCAGCGCCAGGGATAGTCGCTGACAGCGTTATCGCAATCCACGCCCACGCGCCACGCGCCCGATTCGTCCAGCCAGCCCAGGGTAGCCGCCCGCTGTTCCTGCTGGTAGACCGTGCCGGGTTCGGGGCCAGTCGTGCGGATTGGGACGTCCCCGTAATTCTCAATGGTGAGCTTGAATACCAGCAGATCGCCCACCGGAAGCGTAATAGCTGTCAGACTCAATGCCTGTGGGTCATCCGGTGGCGCGACCAGGCTGCCCTTTTGTTCGGCGTCAGTGAAATAGCGTTCATTATAGGTAGCGGTATCGAATACGACGCTCGCCCCCACCGGCTGCGGCACGATTTCCGCCAGCGGTTTCCCGCCGGTTTCGATGGTGAGGGTCGCTGTATGCTGGATGATCTGCCCTACCGCGTCCTGGGCAACAGCGTACACCGTGTACGTGCCATCGGCTGGCGGGTCTGCGCCCAGGTCAACCCCGCCCTCATAGTCATAGGTGTGGCGCCCGGCCTCGCCCGGCTGCCGCCCTTCTTCGCGCTCCGGCACATACAAACGCACGCCGGTTTCATCCTCCAGGTATACTGAAAGATCGGCGTCTTTCGTCAGGTACACATTGATCTGTGACCGGTCATAGATGCCATCCTGATTGGGCGTAAAAACCGTTGGCGATATGCTGAAATCCACCAGTTCCGGCAGCACGGGGTCGCCATCCTGAATTGTGAAGACGCCTGTCCATGAGTCGCTTTCGCCGTCTTCACCCGCCGCGTCCAGCCGCCAGGTATACGCGCCATCCGGCATCAGGCGACGCAGCACTTCGCCGCGTATCTGTTCGCCGGGCAGGATGTAGCCGTCCACCACGCCGCTGAACTCCACCTGGTAATCGCCAGGGATGCGTGGTTGATTCTCGCGGAAGCCGTACACCGTGCCATCGGTGGCTTCAAACTGCATGGTGATAGTCGCGTTGCGTGACAGGCTGTAAGTGAATACTGTAATGTCGTCCGCGCCGTCCGCGTTGGGGGTGATGGTGTCGAGCAGAAAACCGGCCTGGGGCAGCAGCCGCACGTCGGGCTGGATGAGCAGTTGCCCGCCGATGACGACCAATATCACCGCGGCCACAGCGGCGACCAGGACTAATCCAATCGGGATTCGCATGTTGATATACTCTCGTTCTAACCGGTAAACCGGCATCAGTCTAGCGCAGGCCGCGCCTGACCGCCAGAGGACGTATGGCACTAGCGGGGAAACCGTCGCCTATATTGAAGTCACCCTGTCTGAGATGGGTATCGTGTAGGACTTCTCCGCAGCAATAAAAAAATCCCCTCTCCACGAATGAAGAGGGGATTCTGCGTCGGGGCTTAACTAGACGCCGGGTTGATGGCTGCCATATTCAGACCGGCGCCGAGCAGGCTGACCGGGCCACCATCCAGCGGCAGACTCCGCAGTTCGACCTGTACCAACTGCTCGGAATCTTCCATGTAATTCGAGTCGCCCTGGTTGCTAATTGTGCCATCGGCGATGGCGCGATACCAGTCCACCATATTGGGCACCTGGCTGAAGACCAGCGTTTTATCACCGAAGAGTGCCGTCATCTGGCCGATAGCATACCCGAAATCCCGGTACAGTTCTGTATCGGTATTGGTGTTCAGGTCAAAGCGGTGGAGGCTCACCTCGTTATAGCTCAGGATTGTCCCTTCACCAACTACGGCCACGACGCGCTGTATTTCTTCTCCAGTGAGGGGCAGCGGCTCACCGGATGGCTGGCGTGTAGAATAGAACAGGACGCTGGAACCATCAGCAGCCCAGGCCACCTGGTCGGGCGTCTGGGTGGTGGCGAGTTCGGTGCGCTGGCCGCTTTGCAGGTCAACCACCACCAGCCGCTCATTTTCGCGTGTTCCGGCCAGGTCTATAATTCCCGCCACTTTCGTCCGGTCACCGGAGACGGCGGGACGGCTCAACTGGCCGAGCGATACATCTTCCCCGGTTTGCAGGTTCAGCAAGCTGGTTTCACCGCCACCACAGTCCTTGCTGTGCACCAGTCCGTAGGGTGTCACTTCCAGCACCAGATGGAAACCGCCCAGACCGCTAGTTTCAGCCCAATAGCGCCAGTCCGCAGGGAACGGTGACCCGCCGCCGCAGCCCACACCGAAGTCGAAGGTTGCCGTCGGAGTCGCTTGAGCGCCGGAGCCCACATCATAGACGTAAAAATCCATCTTGAACTGAGGGGAAGCGCCATTGCCAGCCGCTTCCTTCACAAAGAAAAGCTGGCTGCTGTCGAAGGCAAAGCTGACCGGGAAGCCATCGGCAATATCACTAGCGACCAGTGTCGTGGTGTTGCTGCTCCGGTCATATAGCATCAGGTTGGGGTTGAAGTCCTGATCGTGGGCGACAAACGCCAGGGTGTTGCCGTCCGCACTCCATACCAGGTTACTGTAATCCCGGGCTGAACCATCGGTGATCTGCCGGGGCGCATTGTCAAAGCCGAACAGCCAGATGTTGTGATCCTGTACCGCCGCCAGCGGCAGGCTGTCGTAATCCTGTGCCATCAGGGGGAAAGCCATCACCATCGTCAGTGCCAGCATCATGAGTGTCATCAGCCTTTTGGGGGACATTATTGTCTTTTCTCCTTCTTAGTTGTCAGGCCAGTTGTAATCATAGATGTAATCGTCTTCCCGGTACAGAGATGGCTGCTCTACGGGTGCTCTACGCTCTGCCGATGGATGGGAAACGGGGCAACAAAAAAGCAGGTATCACCGGGATACCTGCCTTGAGGCGACGACCGGATTCGAACCGGTGAATCAGGCTTTTGCAGAGCCTTGCCTTACCACTTGGCCACGTCGCCATACCCCAGCATTATAACGGTTCACCCCTACTGAAGCAAGACTGATTCAGGCCATCTCACCATAGGCCGCGCCGGGAACACCCGTTATCATAGGTGTGTTTGCTGCCGATCACGAGGAACACCCACATGACGACTCCCTACGATACCAAGATCGCCGCCCAACTGTCTCTCCAACCCCGGCAGGTTTCAGCGGCGATTGACCTGCTCGACTCCGGCAATACGCTGCCGTTTATCGCCCGCTACCGCAAGGAAGCGACAGGCGGGCTGGACGAAGAACAGATTCGCCAACTGCTCGAATCGGTCACCCGGCTGCGCAACCTGGACGAACGGCGCGACACCATCCTGGCGTCTATCGAGGAGCAGGGGCAGTTGACGCCGGAACTCCAGGCGGAGATTCTGGCGGCGGAGAGTATGACCGCGCTGGAAGACCTGTACCAGCCGTATAAACCCAAGCGCCGCACCCGCGCCGGGATCGCCCGTGAAAAAGGCTTGCAACCCCTGGCCGACCTGATGCTGCGCCAGGAACGGAGCAACCAGACCGCCGAACAGCTTGCAGCCGGATTCATCACGGAGGACGTGCCAACCGTCGAGGACGCGCTGGCCGGGGCGCGGGACATCGTGGCGGAAACCATCAGCGATCATGCCGGGGTGCGCGGCACAACCCGCCAGAAGGCATTACGTTTCGGCCTGTTGCAGGCCAGCAAAATTGACGACGCGCCGGATGAAAAGGGCGTTTATCAGCTTTACTATGAATTTGAGTACCGGGTAGACCGCCTCAAGCCCTACCAGGTGCTGGCGATCAATCGCGGTGAGGCCGAAAAAGTGCTGCGCGTCCGGCTGGACGTGGCCGAACGCGACTGGCGGCTGGCGGTAGAGGACATCTTCCGGGCAGACCGCCGTTCACCGCTGGCGGGGCAGTTGGAAATGGCGATAGATGACGCGGCCAAGCGGCTGCTGCTCCCGGCGATTGAGCGTGATGTGCGGGCGGCACTGTCCGAACAGGCTGAACTCCACGCCATTCAGGTGTTCGCTTCTAATTTGCGCGGGCTGCTCAACCAGCCACCGCTGGCCGGGCATACGGTGTTGGGGGTAGACCCGGCCTACCGTACCGGTTGCAAGCTGGCTGTGCTGGATAGCACCGGCAAGGTGCTGGAAACCGGGACGATCTACCCGCACCAACCGCAGCGCGAATGGAACGACTCGCTGGCGACATTGGCGACGCTTATCAAAAAATATCACATCACGCTCATTGCCATCGGCAATGGCACAGCTTCCCGCGAAACCGAGCAGCTTGTCGCTGAACTTACGCGCAACCTGGATGACGTACATTACCTGATGGTCAACGAGGCCGGAGCAAGTGTCTACAGCGCCAGTCCCTTAGCCCGCGCTGAACTGCCGGAACTGGATGTCTCACTGCGTGGGGCAGTCTCGATTGCCCGCCGGGTGCAGGACCCGTTGGCCGAACTCGTGAAGATTGACCCGAAATCCATCGGTGTTGGCCTCTACCAGCATGACGTGAACCAGAAGCAGTTAGCCGACATGCTCGACAGCGTGGTCGAATCGGTGGTAAACCGCGTCGGTGTGGACGTGAACACTGCCTCCGCCGCGCTGCTGCGCTACGTGGCCGGGATAGGCCCCAAGCTGGCGGAGCGCATCGTCGCCCACCGTGATGAGGAGGGACGTTTTGCCAACCGTAAGGCGCTGCGCGAAGTAGCCGGGCTGGGGCCAAAGGCCTTCGAACAAGCCGCCGGGTTCTTGCGGGTTCGGGATGGTGATAACCCGCTGGACGCCAGCGCCATCCACCCGGAAAGCTATGGCGTAACGAAAGCCGTGCTGAAAACTACAGGTCTCAGGCCGGAAACGCCACTGGATAAGCGCGCCCCGGCTATCATCAAGTTGCAGGCCAGCCCGGAATTAGGGGCGTTGGCCGCCGAACTCGGTACCGGTGTTCCCACGTTGACCGACATCCTGGAACAACTGCTCCGCCCAGGGCGCGACCCCCGTGAAGACCTGCCGCCCCCCATTCTCCGCAGTGATGTACTGTCAATGGACGACCTGCTCAAAGGCATGGTGCTTTCCGGCACGGTGCGCAACATGGTGGATTTTGGCGCGTTCATAGATATCGGCGTCAAACAGGACGGCCTGCTGCACCGTAGTCAGATACCGCGTGGTGTGGTGCTGTCGGTAGGTGACATTATCGAAGTCGAGATTCTCAGCGTCGAAAAAGAGCGCGGTCGTATCGGCCTGGGTTGGGTGGAATCCTCATGAGCGCCTTGGTCGTGCGTGAGGTGCATCCTTCCGAATATGAGCAGATGATCCGGTTAGCGTCCCAGGTATTCGGACGAGGGGATGCTGACCTCGAACGGCGGATGCTGCGGCGCTGGTTCAACTATCGGGAGGGTAAAGCCCCGGATTTCGCCTATCGGCTGCACCGCGTTGGGTTGATTGACGGGGAGATCGTCGCGCATGTACGTCTCGTGCCCGGTGTATTGCACTATGGTCAGGCGCGGTTGCATGTGATGGGGCTGTCCGCCGTGTGTACTGCTCCGGCCTATCGCCGCCTGGGGTATGCCGCTGCCGTTATTCAGGATGCGCTCCTGGTGACCGCCGAATACCGGACGCATCTGAGCCTCTTGAATGGCATCGCCAATTATTATAATCGCTTCGGCTTTCACCCGGTCTGGCCGCATTACTACGTCGAAATTGCCGCCGCCGATGCCGCCCTCCTGGATAGTTCGCTGGTAGTGCGCCCCGGTCAGATGGAAGATATCCCGCATCTGGCCGCACTTTATGAAAAACACTGGGGTGGGCGCGTTTCGTTGCTTCGCAGCCGGGCTATGTGGGCATGGCGGGTGTGGGATGGTTCCCATGAATACTTCCGGGTGGCAGAGGATGAGCACGGCCAGATTGTCGGGTATCTGGCAGCGTATGACTCGGCGCATGTCATGGCGGAGGTGGTTGTAGATACCCCTCATGCGGCGCGGGCGCTGCTGGCGGAAGTCGGTCAGACGCTGCTGGCTGTAGGTAAAGCAACCATCCAGTGGCTTATGCCGCCAGATGATGCCCTGGTTACTTACGCCCGGCAGTGGGTCGGTGTGACAGTCAAGGCTGGATATCATCCTACCGGGGGGTGGCAGGGGCGGGTCATGGATGGCTATGCGCTGGTAGAGGCGATCCTGCCGGAACTGGTTGCACAGGCTACTGCAGTGCGCCCCGATTTTAACCCGGCGGAACTTATGGTTGAAGCGAATGCGGCGGGAATTGCTGTCGGGCTGCGGGGGCAAAAATCAACGTACTCCCAGCTATCATATCCCGATTTTACACAGCTCCTGTTTGGCTCGCTGCGCCCGGATGCGCTGGCATTGCGGGGCGAATACCTGCTCACACAAGAAGCAGTCTGGCTGCTGGAGCTGCTGTTTCCGCCACGCCTCGCCTGTCTGGCCGCATGGGATTGGTTCTAAACATACTTGCTTCTGGAGCCAGGCCAGTGGCCGAAGATAATCCACCCAAATGGACAGGTTTTGCAGGGGCGTGGGCGGTGTGTCCTGTCGAAAACATGCGAAAACCGGTTTGGATGGCTAAGGCAAAGGATGGTTCTCGGTGTATATTGAGTGGTGTCATTTTCGAGGAAGTGCTGATGTCTGAAATCACAACGATTGCTACGCCGTCCACACTGCGACCCGGCTTTGCTGTGTTTCGTCGGGTACTGCTCAATATGGGTGCGGTTATTGCTGGGGCCTACGGCCTGAATGTGAGCTTCTTTTTCATCCTGCGCCTCATGGTAGGCGAACAATGGGAAGTTGTGGGGTGGTTCAACAGTTTTATGCATCTGCTGGTGGTGCCGTCAGTTGTTCTGTTTCCGTTGGGCCTGCTGCTGCGCCGCAGGATAGTGATTGCCCTGCTGGTCTTGCCCTTGCTGGTCTGCTTGAGTATCTATGTTCCCGCATTCCTGCCGCGCCCGGCTGCGGCTGCGCCGGAAACTGCCACGCGCCTGACTATCCTCACGTATAACCTGAAGTCGCAAGCGGGGAATCTCGAACCCATAGCCAACGTCATCCGGGAGGCAAACGCCGATGTGGTGGCGCTGCAAGAATTGGGTAATAACGCCACCACTTATCTTGATGCTATGTTTGCCGACCTGTATCCCTACCGCGCTCTGCATCCCCAGGAGGACTACCCGGTCCCTGGGCAGGGCATTCTGAGTCGTTATCCCATCACCAGCGACGAGTACTGGCGTATCTACCTGGGGCACCAACGTGTCAGCCTGGATGTTAATGGGGAAACGGTCACACTGTATAACATACACCTGCTACAGCCCCTTGTGCGTGGCGGATTTGCCTTGCGTGAGGGAGAAATTACCGCAGTGTTAGACCGGGTGCGCACGGAAACCGGGCCGCTGTTGTTCGTTGGTGACTTCAACATGAGTGACCAATCTGAACCGTATCAGGAAGTTACGGCATTGTTCGAAGATACCTATCGCCAGGTTGGTGCGGGTATGGGATTCACATTTCCGGCTGGTATTCCACAGTTTCAGGCACTTTCGGATATAGTTCGACTGAATATTTTTCCGCTGGCACGACTGGACTACATCTTCCATAACGCTGCGTTTCAACCGCTGAACGCCCGTGTTTGGCCGGACTCAGGCGGTTCGGATCATCGTCCACTGCTGGCAACACTGGCACTGGTCACGGATGATAATGGCAGTCCGTAACCGCCGGATGTGGTCAGGTCGCCTGGGGATTATCCTGGTTGCGACCTACGGCGTGGGGATACTGACGGTTATGGTTGCCCGCTGGCTGGTGGGGGAACAGTGGGCGGTGATTGCGCTGGCCGATACCGGGCTGCACTTGTTCCTCCTCCCGGCTTTGCTGTTTCTGCCGTTGTGCCTGGTTTTCCGGCGCTGGCGGTTGGCGCTGCTGCTGACGCCCCCGGCCCTGCTGTTTGTCGTGACGTTTCTGCCGTTCTTCCTGCCCCAGCAAGTCAACATCCCGCCCGGTGCGCTGGAAATCCGCTTTCTCACGTACAATCTGCACGCTGAAGAACGACTCCTCATGCCAATGTCGGATATTATCCGTGAGGCGGATGCCGATCTAGTTGCCGTCCAGGAAATGAGCGCCGCCGCTGCCGCCCATTTGGATACGATCTTAGCGGATATGTACCCGTATCGTGCTTTGTTCCCGGTATCCAGCCCGTATCATGGACGTGGGCTGCTCAGTCGTTACCCGATTGTGGCCGAAACAAGCTGGCCGGAGGAATACCCGATTCCGGTGCGGCTACAGCGTGCTGTCGTGGACATTGACGGGACTCTGGTGGTCGTCTACAACTTTCACGCGCCGCCGTCCCGTCCCATTTACCAGGGGCCGTTTGATGTGCGGCCACGTAAGGCGCAGACCCGCGATTTGCTCGACCTCGCCTGCCAGGATGCGGGGGCGGTGGTACTGCTAGGGGATTTCAATACGCATGTTCTGGACGAAAATTACGCCCAGTTGATCGCCGAATACCATGATGCGTTCCGGGATGTGGGGTGGGGATTCGGGTTCACCGGGCCGGATTGGAGTCACGAAAACTCGGCGGAAGGGCCGGGGTGGATACCGCTGTACCAGCGTTATGATTACCTGTTCTACAATGACTATTTCCTGCCGGTAGCCACCCGCGTCTGGCCGGAGTCGGGCGGCTCGGATCACCGTCCGCTGCTGGTGACGCTGGTGTTGATTGGAGAGTGAGGGGAATTACCGGATTCCGTGTAAGGTTATGGCGGCTGAGGACTGCCGCCCACCTAAGCAAATCTCACTGAGCAGCGACGAGGAGGATCAATGTTGGCACTCTATTTCAGCAGCAGGTAGGAGAGAATCTGTGTCAGACTGCTGTGCAAACATTCAATCACTGCAAGACGAACTACAGGACTTGCCGCACAGCGTTGATGAATTTCTCTAAGTCGCTGACCGTATTATACCCCTGGAAAGATACCCGGATAAACGGGTGATTCTGCCAGGTGACGGCTGGCACTTCGACACAGAATTCATCGTACAATCGCTGTTTCACCACCGCTGCGTCACCCTCTGGTAAGGGGACTGTCACCATCTGCGCGAACCAGTCCGGCGAATCCGGGGCAATCGGTTCAATCCCCGTCAGTTCGGCCATACGGCTGCGCGCTTCGCTGGCGAGGGCATGGCATTCCGCCCGCACCGTGTCCCAGCCGTGTTCCTGCTGGAATGCAATCGCTGCTGGGACGGAAAGATAGGCGGCGATGTCGCGCGTCCCCTGCCATTGGTGACGATCTACAAAGCCGTACTGCTCCTGCCAGCCCCAACTCACTACTGAGGGTTCGATCATGCTTTGCAGGTCACGCCGGGCATACAGGAAGCCCGCCCCTTTGGGAGCGCCCAGCCACTTATGGCAGTTGCCGCTGTAAAAATCGGCGTCGAGGGCGGTTAAGTCCAGCGGAATTTGCCCTGGCACATGTGCCCCGTCAATCACCGTCCAGATTCCGGCCTCTCGTGCCCGGCGGCATACTTCGGCCACCGGCAGAATCAGCGCAGTGGGTGAGGTGATATGGCTGATGAAGATCACCCGCGTGCGCGGTGTGACGGCGCTCCACAGCGACTCGACCAGGGCGGCGGCATCCGTCACGGGCAGTGGGACCGGGTGCTGGATATAGTGCGCCCCGGTCTTCTGGCAGACATACTCCCAGGTGAAGTTCATCGCGCCGTATTCGTGGTTTGTGGTCAGAATTTCATCGCCAGGTCGCAAGGGGAGTGACCGGGCAACCCGGTTGATTCCCTCGCTGGCGTTGGTGACATAGACCAGATCATCGGGATCGGCATGGAGATACTTCCCCAGGCTTTCCCGCGCTGTACTCAGCAGGCCATCAAATCGCCGTCCCAGGAACTCGACTGGTTGGCGTTCCAGTTCACGCTGCCACGCCTGATAGGTTTCGAATACCGGGAGCGGACATGCGCCGAATGAACCATGATTCAAGAATACGATGTCTGGGTCAAGAAGATAAAGGCTGCGGAGCGGCGTTGTCAGGATGTTTTCTCCAGAATGAGCAGATGTGAGAGGCCGAATGTGTCCAGCGGTGTGCCTTCAAATAGATAGAGTGTGTCACGAATGAGGCGGGCGGGCGCTCCCAGCCGGGCGATAATATTGTCATATCCCCCGTAAATTCTGCGGTGCTTGATAACACGCAGCGGTAGCCCGGCGTATAGGCGGCGCAGCTTGCGCTTAGTGTAGGCACGTACATGCGGGGCGAGACTGTTGCGCAGGCCGTCCGGCAAATAGTTAATCAGGGGGGTATTGCCAAAGTGGTATGTCCCGCGCCAGTAATGCCCATGTGTTTCGAAGGGATACCAGCGGTTGGGAACGAAGATCACGATGCGCCCGCCCGGTTTCAACACGCGAGCCATTTCTGCAATGGACTGGCGGTCATCAGTTACATGCTCTAGCACTTCGTGGGAGAGAATTGTGTCAAAGGTGTGGGATGGATAGGGCAGATGCTCAGCGGCGGCGACCAGGGCATGTGGCGTGTTGGCTTGCGCCTGCAAGACTCGATCCGCTTCAATGTCGAAGGCTTCTACATGGGGTGTGTAGCGCTGGCGAAACTGTGCAGCATACATCCCGACGCCACAGCCCGCGACCAGCACCTGTGCATCATGCAGCTTTGTCCAATGGGCGATCATTTCCAGGCGACGTTCCTGCCCGGCACGCCACACATAACTCGGTTCACCGCGCTCGGCGGCCAGTGAGGAGTGGGTCATAGGGTACGATTAAAAATAGGACTGCTCGGGTTCATTCCGGAGCTGTTCCTGGGCTTTGATGTCCAGCTTGGTGCGGGCGTGCCGGGCTGTCCGATCTACCGAACGGCGCTCTGATGGGTCTTTAATCGGCACCAATACAGTGATGGTCGTTCCCCGGCCACGGGCACTGTTTATTTTTAGCGACCCATCCAGGAGTTGGGTGCGTTCCCGCATATTGACCATCCCCAGGCTGCCCCGGCTGTCATAATTGGATTGTACGGCTGCGGTATCAAACCCGACGCCGTTATCGGCGATCTGCACTACCACCACGTCTTCCTGTTGCTGGAGCATCACGCGGATAGTTTCTGCCTGGGCGTGCTTGCGGGCGTTGCCCACCGCTTCCTCAATAATGTAAAAGATCACGCCTTGCTGATTGCTATCGAGCATCTTCTCGGTATTCGGTCCAACCTGGATTTTAACATTCTGGTTGTGTGTTTCCTGCATTTTCTCAGCAAACTGGTGCAGCGCCGCTTCCAGCCCCTGGTTTTCCAGGACGAGTGGGCGTAACGTGAAGAGCATGTGGCGGATCTCTTTGGTGGTCTTACGCGCCAGGTCCTCCACTTTTTGCAGTTCTTGCGGCACTTCATCAGGGGTCTTTTCGAGCATTCGCTGGATAATCGCCATTCGCATCGCAATCGCGGCGATACTCTGCGTTGGGCCGTCGTGCAGGTCTCGAGCCAGTTTTTTACGCGCATCTTCTTCGATTTCTACAATCCGATCGCGTTCTTCCTGGAGGTTCCGGTACAACGATGCGTTTTGCAGGGCAATCGTGGCCTGCGTGCCAATCACCGTCAGCAGTTCGGTGTGTTCGTCTGAAAAAGCGTCGGGTTTGCTGCTGCCATATAACAGCACACCGTAGTTATCAAAGCCAGCCCGCAGTGGAATGCTGAGAATCGAGCGTGTGTCCTGGAAAGCGACCACATATTGCAGTTCGGGGTCTTTCCGCGCCATACCGCCGAAGGTTGGCACGCAGTCTTTCATCGTTTTGCCTATGATGCCCGAATCGGCTTCCAATGTGCGCCCGTCATCGGTACGAGTCAACCCGCGCCCGCCAATCACCTGAAGTTCTTTGCCGTTATCTCGGTAGAGCAGGATCGCACTAACCAACCGCTCATGACCGCGTCGCTCCGGCTCACGCAGCGCCACCCAACCGGCCTGGAGCACGGCATCCATCACTTTCTGATAGTTGTTCGCCATCCCCAGCGCCGCTGCCATATCATAGATAGCGCGGGTGCTTTCCTGTATCTGGGAGATTCTCCGATCCTGACTAGCGTGAATTTTCGTACTCTGGGTACGGTACTTTTCGATCTGACGGTTGAGGACAGCAGACCAGATACCCGTAGTTATACCGATAACCAACAGCAGCATGAATGACGTTACCAGATTGGCAAGTTCCGTCTGAAGCTCCCCAAAGCCGAAGTACAGGCCCAGCGCAATCCCGGTCACCCCCATAATACCGACCGATTGTATGATACCGGCGATAAGTCCCAGACGGAGCAGGCCGGACAGCATCACCAGGCCACCGATGGCGACAACCAGCAGTGGCTGCCCCTCGCTCAGATATACGAAAACGCCGACGGTGAGCCAATCCCCCAGGATGATGATGTGAGGTAGTGCCCGGTGCATTGTCGGATACAGAACAAATATCGCAAAGAAGATATTCATCACCGCACTGATTACAAATGCAATCGCCAGATCACCATTGACGGCTATTCCAGCCTGGGTGCGAGAGATATATATCAATGACGCTATAAACGCCAGGAATAACCAGCGTAAGCCGAAATGCGCCCAATCACGCCAGGTTGTTTCAGCTAATTGTTTATCCATACTACGGCCCTCAACCTGATTATCATCAGGTGCAAAACTAAACGAACTGGTAAGTGATGTCACCTTGAGTGCAAAATATCTCGCCAGAATTGTGACACCACATACATTACTAAAGTACCATGCTAACCGGTTTCCATCAAGCTATATGATCCGCATTACGGCCTAGTGTAAACTGCCCAAAACGCCTCTGCCGGGTTAAGCCAGAGCATGTATCTCTACCCGAATCCCCGACTGCCGTCACCCCCTACCCATTGACCCGTTTTTTGCAGCGTGAGGGCCTGCGAATGCAGGTTGAGGATGTCTTGCAGCGCGAGGTCACGGTTTTGGGCGTGCTGGAATGCGGTATCCTGCCCCACACTGAACATATAATGCGACCCGGCTACGACACGCACGTTTCCTGCCGGGACTTCCATCAGACTCAATAAGTCCATCATTGAGGAAAGCCCCACAAGTGCATCCCGGTGGCCTAACAGGACGCGGAATGTATCCCACTTATGTGCGATTTCTCGATTTTGCAGGAGTCCCATCGCCTGGAAGGTGGACGATGTGATACCCCGGGGTGTTTCGTCGTACTGAACCGAATGCGTGTCTCTCACAAATTCGCTTGACCCGCCGCACAGGACATCAATCATGTTGGGTTTAATGAGGCGCTCAATCGGCTCAAAAATCCGTAACCGATCTACCAGACCGATCCCTACTCCCAGCGTTGTGTAGAAGGCTTTGTGCAGACTGTCATTGAGCAGCAGCGCCGGAGCTACGGCATAGCGAGTTTCTTCACCGATCCGCCAGTTAATCGGATTCAGGTAGAACAGTGCCGCGCCGCCCATACTGTGGCCGACAAAGTTAATCACTTTGGGCCGAGTTTGCCCTGGTTGGCGACGTAGCTTGAGCAGATTCACCAGCTTTTCAAGGGTAGTCATTGCTGCGGGAGGGCAGCAGCTTTCGAGCGATGGGGTATCATCCACAAATACTGAACCGCCGAATCCATTATGGTCAACGGCCAGGGCGACCAACTGGCGATTCGCCTTGACGACCATGCCGGGTAGATCTTCCCAGATGCTATGGTTGCCAGTCCACCCATGCACGAAAACGGCATACCCCTCGACCTCATCCAGGCGTTTTTCCAGCATTTCATCGGGTGTTTCGAAGCCCTCCGCCCACATTATCTGCCAGACCATATCGACCAGCCCGGATTCCATCAGGAGGCCGCGCCCCTCGTCGGTGCTGATATAGCCCTGGTTGACCAGTGCGCTCAGTCTGTAATGGGCTACCCAGGTATTTTCCTGCGGCCCGGCCTCACGCCGGTCATAACCCAACACCCAGCTTAAAGGTGTTTTTCCAGTATTCATACCATACACCTCCATGACGTAACCCGTTTTTTATTATAGGCTGGAAATGGCAAAACGGGTATTAAGACAGGATGATGCACCCCGGCGGGGCCGGAGCCGCTCCAGGAAACACTAGAGCATTGGGCGGCGGCTGTGCCAGTCGGTGGCCTGCTCGTATGCGTGACCGGCGCGCAGTACCGTCGCTTCGTCAAAGGCTGCCCCCAGAATCTGCAAGCCAATCGGTAGCCCCTCCGAGTCAAAACCACACGGCACATTTAACCCGCAGATACCGGCAAGGCTGGCCGGGAGTGTGAAAATATCGGCCAGGTACATTTGCAGCGGGTCAGCCGTGTTCTCGCCAATCCTGAAAGCAGTCGTTGGAGCGGTGGGCGTGACGATCACATCCACATCCTGGAAGGCTTTGTCGAAGTCCCGCTTGATGAGGGTGCGGACAGCCTGTGCCTTGCCGTAGTAGGCATCATAGTACCCGGCGGAAAGGGCATAAGTGCCGAGCATAATGCGTCGCTTGACTTCCGCGCCGAAGCCCTGGCCGCGTGTGGCTTTGTAGGTCGGCCACATTTCCCCCAATTCCTGGCGTGGGCCAAACCGAATCCCATCATAGCGGGCGAGGTTGGCACTGGCTTCTGCCGGGGCGATCAGGTAATACGTTGGCAGGCTGTACTCGGTATGGGGCAGGCTGATTTCGATCAGTTCCGCCCCGAGCCGTTCAAACTGGGTAATCGCCATACGCACAGCTTGCTCGACTTCAGGCTGGATTCCCTCAATGAAGTATTCTTTGGGAATACCGACCCGCAGCCCCCGGATATCCCCGGTCAATCCAGCGACGTAATCCGGTACATCAAGGGTCATGCTGGTAGAATCGAGGGGGTCGTAGCCGGCCACGACCTGAAGCAAGCGGGCAACGTCGGTCACGGTTCGTGCCATTGGGCCGGGACAGTCCAGCGATGAACCGAAGGCGACCACCCCATAACGCGACACCCGTCCATAACTCGGTTTGAGCGCCGCAATGCCACACATTGCACCCGGTTGGCGGATGCTGCCGCCGGTGTCTGTACCGAATGCCCCGGCTGCCATCCCCGCGCTGACCGCCGCCGCACTGCCGCCGCTGCTCCCACCGGGGACACGCCCGGCGTCCCAGGGGTTGCGCGTGATGCTATAGGCCGAATTTTCGGTGGATGACCCCATCGCAAACTCATCCATATTGAGTTTTCCGAGCAGTACCATCCCGGCGGCCTCTAAACGCTCAACAATGGTGGCGGAGAAAACCGGTTTGTATCCCTGTAGAATCTTCGACCCGCAGGTGGTTTCAACATCCCGGGTTGAAAAAATGTCTTTGAGCGCCAGCGGGACGCCGAGCAGCGGTCTGTCATCACCGTTTGCCCGCGCCTGGTCAGCCGCTTTAGCCGCTGCCAGGGCACTTTCCCGCGTTATGGTCAGGTATGCGTGCAATGTGTCATCCAGTTGGTCAATACGGTCTAAATAGGCCTGGGTGAGCGCGACGGAGGTGAGAGCGCCTTCACGCATTTGCTGGAGCGCCTGCGAGAGTGTGAGTTCGGTTAGTGCGGTCATAACGTCCTGATATGAATGCTTATCCTGTTCAATGGGGAAAAGTATAGCATATCTACCGCACGATTTCGTTAAATTTACAGAGCTGGTTTACCATGGAGTGGTTGGGGACGATGTTCAGACACCGCCCCCTTTTTGTTTTTGGGTAGCGTATATTGCCGAAGATTACAACTGCACGTAGCTGTTTTCCGCCAGAACGAAGCGGCGCACAGCGGGCATCTGCTGCGCTGCTGTCACCTGGGCGTTATCCGCCAGCAGGCTGGAGTCAATGCGTCCGGGAATATTGCGGATGATGCAGTTTTTCATGACGATACTGGCTTCAATTTCGCTGCCCTCAATGAGGACATTGTCGCCAACAGAGGTATACGGGCCGATATAGCTGTTTCGTACAACTGTGTTTTCCCCGATAATCACCGGGCCGCGAATCACGCTGTCAATAATCTGGCTGTTTTCGCCGACCAGGACGCGGTGGGAGACTTCAGAATTGCCGATAATACGGATTTTATCTTCCAGCGCCGGGGTGTAGGGCAGTTCCTCCAGCACCAACTGGTTCGCCAGTACGATAGCATCCGGCTTGCCGGCGTCAATCCACCAGCCGTGCAGGATGTAGGATTTCACTGTCTGTCCGTCATTAATCAGGGTCTGAATCGCGTCGGTGATTTCCAGTTCGTTGCGCCAGGATGGTTTAATGCGGGAAATCGCGTCAAAAATGGAGGGGCGGAACAAGTATACCCCGGCAATTGCCAGATTGGATTTTGGTTCTTTAGGCTTTTCTACCACCCGCGCTATCCGGCCATCTTCCAGTTCGGCAATACCGTAGCGGGTAGGGTCGGAAACTTCGCCCAGTGCAACAGTTGACTCCGCCCCGGATTCGAGAAAGTCAGCGAACATCTGCTCCATCTTATCCTGGAAGATATTGTCGCCCAGGAACAGACAGAACGGGTCATCGCCGATAAAATCCTTGCACAGACTGACTGCGTGAGCCAATCCTAACTGCTCTTCCTGGACAATATACTCCAGATTGATACCCAGACCTGCGCCATTCCCAAGCGTCTGTGGAATAGCGGAGTCCAGATCATTGACGACAATGCCGATGTCGCGCAGCCCGGCGCGTTTCAGCACATCAAATGCATATCCGATGAGTGTTTTATTGGCGACCGGAACCAGTGCCTTTGGCATCGTCAGGGTAACAGGGCGCAGGCGGGTCGCTTTGCCCGCTGCCAGAATCACAGCCTTCATGAAAGATCGGCCTCCAATTTTCAAGGTAGACAATAGTGAACATTAGAAGTCATGGTACAGAAGAATGCTAAGCGCTGCAAGAAGATTTGTGCAGATTCCCGGTCTTTGTCATCTCCCCGTTATCTGAATGAGCCGGGAAACGGCTGTTGGCCCGTAATCGCAGCATCCCTGCAAGTCGGGTAAGCCCTTTGTTCGGGGCGCAAGTCCGAGTACAATCAGGCGTGTTCAAGGAGAAGTGTTCATGCGAAAGCAACGCATGGTGTTCACCCTGGTGAGTGTCCTGGTTGTGATAGTGGGGCTGTTCCCCAGTGGGGCAGCGGCGCGGGAAATCCGGCAGGGCGACCAATGTGTCATTTCTGCGGACGAAACAATTGAGGGAAATGTGTTTATCCTGTGCCGTACCTTGACGATTGATGGTGTCGTTAATGGCGATCTTCTCGGCGCGGCGACCAGTGTGAATATCAATGGCGCAGTCAATGGGGATGTTTACCTGCTGGCCGGGACACTGACGATTGGCGGTACATTGGGCGAAGACGTACATTTCGTCGGCCCGGTGCTGCAAATCGAATCGGATACCCGTTTCCTGGACAATCATGCTGATCTGCTCGCGGCGGCGGTCAGTACAACGGTGGCTGACCATGTGATAGTTCCTGGCAGTATTGTCTCAGTGGGTTATCAACTGTTGCTCAATGGTGAAGTTGGCGATGAAGTGCGCTTCTGGGGCGAATCACTGCAAATATCCGGGCAGGTAGGTGGCGATGTGGACGCCACTGTGGGCGATCCACAGTCTGCAAACGTGCCTCAGGTGAGCGCTTTTATTATTCAAACGCTGCTGAATATTGATTTGATTACTCCCGGTTTGTATGTCAATGAAGGTGGGCAGGTTGGGGGAGCGCTGCATTATGCCGGCACGCATACCGGCGATGTATTAGGAACTGTCATCGGCGGGACGGTCTATACACCGGTGGTCGCCCAACCTGATCTGACTCAGATTATTTCCGAAGAAGATGCCAGTGTGCCGGGGCTGGGGGCGTATTTATCGCAGATGCTGCGTGAATTCCTGATTCTGGCTGTCATCGGCCTGGTTTCGCTGCGCTTCACTCCTGGATGGATCAAAGTGCCGGCGCATCAGGTGGGAGTGCGCTCTCCACTGAACCTGGCGATTGGCCTGGGTAGTATTCTGGGCGGTCTGCTTGCTGCCCTGGGGGCGCTGATTGTTGTTGTGGCCGTCATCCTGATATTGGCGGCGCTGCAACTGGCTGACCTTGCATTGGGGACGGGCGTCATTCTGAGCGTCGCATATCTGGGCGCGGCCAGTTTGTTTTACCTGGTCGTGCTGTTCATTGCCCGCGTGATTGCCGCGCTGTTTATTGGGCGCTGGATCGTGCGGATTGCTGTAGGTGATGATGGCAGTATGCGCGTCACCGCAATCAGTCTGATTGTAGGCATCATTTTATTGACCGCCCTGGCAGCACTGCCGGTTGTGGGGTGGGTGTTCAACTGGGGGGCAGTCTTGCTCGGGCTGGGCGCTATTGTCGCAACGATTTATCAGCGTAACGCAACCCGCCGCGAAACCGCGCTCATGCCGCCTTTCCTGGCGGAACCGCCGCCACTGCCGCGTCACCCGGAAGAAGCCCGCCATTACCCGCCGCCAATCATCACGACAACATCCCGCGCACCCGGTATGGAGAACCTGCCACCGGGCTTCGTATGGTGGGACGACGATTAACAGCGGGCAGGCTGGGCCGTCTGTTTAGAAAGCTTTGATTTCACCGATTTCCTGAACATCCACTGGAACGCCGTCCAGTTCAGATGGTATCCGGTCATTTTCGGCCAACTGCTCATGCGGTACTTTTTTCACGACCAGCACCACCAGCCCGACGCTGCCGGTTGGCTGGCCGCCGCGCTGTATCAGCCCAACCGCGACGCCAACCACGTTCGCCATTTGCATCAGTTCGTCAGTGTATTTCGCCTGGACAACAGTAGCCTGCGCCAGGCGTTCTTCCTGTGTCATAGGTTGACCTGTAATGCATCCAATACTTTGTCAATCGGGTTGATGATGGTGGAGACGTTCGACCCGGCAAATAACAAGCCAACCCCCTTGTTCTCCGTGCCATCCACGATCAGCGAACCAGAATCGCCGCCTGCGCTCATCGCACCGGCGATGATCTGCCCGGTGAAACGGGCGGTGCCAGGGCCATAGGCAACATTGACAGTGGCGTTAATCAGATTGACGGTACTCTGGGTGAATCCGGTTGTGCGTCCCATTTTGCGAATCGCCATCCCCAGCGTGGCCGGTTTTGTGCCGCTCACGGTGCCGATATTCAGAATTTCTCCGGTGAACTGGTTGGGGTCAACCGGCCTGGCAACGGCGCAATCCACTTCATTGTCCGGTGTTTCTGCCAGGGCTGTTGTCTGGCTCTTAGGCGCGGTAGTGACCCGCTGGCTTGAACCGAACAGGGCAGCAAAAAGGTTTGCCCCGGAGACAACAAGACTCATAATATCGCATTGTCCGGGTGTGGGTGTGGGGGTAGGGGGATCGCCGGGATCACCTGGGAAACGGATTCTGACCCAGCGTTCCAGGCGGGCCACCATGTCTGACGGGTTCTGACCGCCATCGGCTGTGCCGGGTTGCAGAATAGCATCGCCAACCTGGGCATCATTGGAATTTGCCAGGACATGGTTGTTAGAAAGGACAAGTTTCTCGCCGGTTGTCCGGTCTGTCACAATTGTCCCCAATGTACCTGCCGTAACCTTGTAGTGACCGATGCTCACGCCACTGGGAATGGTGGGGCGGAAGCGGCCTCGCGGGTTCTGGGCGTTGAAGGCGCGGACAAAGCCGATTTCAAAAACGTCGGTGCGGATACCATCCAGTTCGCGCGGAATCATGTCCTCGGCGGACAATGCCGCCAGTGGCTTTTTCTCCTGTACCAATGTAACCAGGGCGAGTTGGTCAGTCACCTGACCCTGGGACTCTTTAAAGCCCACCGCGACACCCACGACATTCGATTTGCTCAATAGGGATTGCTGAAAACGCCGCTGGGCCTCGAACACTTGATTAATGGACATGCTCATTTCCCCTCTCGGTTAAAGAACGAATAAATCGGCGTGATAACGCTACCAAACAGCACGGTTTTCCGGCAGACGCTTAGAGTGCCGAACGAGTATAGAGTGGGAATCGCCAGCTCCACCTATCGTTTATTGCATTAATAATATACCCCATTTCTGAAAAACGTAAATCGGACGGCGCTCATGTATCAGATTGTCTGGCCTTCAGAAATTCCCCAAATGCCGGTACTGGCTGGGGGATTTCATCAAACATCACCGGGAATTTGACCAGTTTAGCGCTGCCCGTCTCGGATTTCGCCGCCCAATCCGATGTCAGTGGCGGTGTGTGCAGCCAGAGTCCCTGCGGATAATCCGGGTTCATGTTTTTCTGTCCTGGCGGCAGTAACCCGGCAGGGCTTGAAGCGGCGATTTTGCCATTCCGAATCAGGTCAGCAACCAGCACCTGAATCTGGCGCACATCCTCATCTGTTACCGGGCGGAAAAACACACTTCGCAGTTGGCCGGTTTCATCGAACATCAGCGTTAATCCGCCGAAGATGTCAATATGCGTGCCGTTAAACTGCTGGAACTCGTCTCCGGTCAGTGTGATACGGCGGTGGATGAAGTATGTCAGATAAGCGTAGTTCATCGCGTTCCGGTAGGCACTCATCGGCACGAATTCAATTCCTTCGGGTAACGCCAGGTGAGGCCGCACTTTTTCTTCCAGGAAAAGCGCCGCCGCCAGACTGGAATTAATCACCTCCGGTAGTTGGATGCCTGGCAGGCTGTCCAAGTACCGGCAGAAAGCTTCAGCTTCCGCCTGGGAAAGAATACCGCGTTCCACAAACACGCGCACCAGCACGTCCTCATGTTTCCCTTTTTCCAGGACGGCGTTAGCCGCCATGAAGGCTTTCGCCATATCCGCGAAATCACATTCGCCTACCGGCCCCAACTCCACCGCACAGACCAGCATATAGCCGGCGATGTCGCGCGCCCGG
>JACKCG010000020.1 GCA_020634135.1 Anaerolineaceae bacterium
GTTAGGGGTATCGCGCAGTCAGTTATTCGGCGGGCTGCGGGTGGCCGTTACCGGGCAGCGGGTTTCAACCCCGACCTTTGAGACGATGGAAATCCTGGGCAAGCCCGAATCGCTGCGGCGTATCCAGATTGCCTTAGATATTCTGGATTCTGGTGCGGCTTAAGGCTTGAAATGCCATGAAGGGCGTGCTAGAATGCACTTCATCCTTTGGGGGATAGTTCAACGGCAGAACGGCAGGTTCTGGCCCTGTTAATCTTGGTTCGAATCCAGGTCCCCCAGCTTTCTTGGAGCCAATACGAACTTGTTGGCTGATGATCGGCGGAGATGTCTCCGCCGATATTTGTTTGTGGTCTGCCCTCTTTGCGGTGGTTCATATCGCGTATCTCATCGATCAGGTCCTTCAGATACGCGAATGGTGTCCGCAGTTCCAGATGTATTGTTCCCTTAGAATTCACGATTACTCGTTGAACTAACTGACGCAGTAGTTCCTTTTGATCACTACGTTCCAGACTATTATACAACACTCCGATATTTGCGATAATTCCGAGCGCTGTATCCAGATTTCCAACGTGAACCGTACATTCCTCTTGGATTGTCTCTAGGTTTTGCCGTAATTGCTGACGGCGATCCTGCCATTCTGCCCACAGATTATCCCAGACTGACTCCGTAATTTTCCCGGATGCGAAAAGCCGTGCCATACGCGCTTCTTCTTCATCAACAGATTTCAATGCTGCCCGCAACTGGAGTGTTTTGTCGGGACGATAGTAGCCCAACTTTTCGGCTAGTTCATGGGTGTAGCTCTCACGAATCAGGGGAACTAGCTCAGGGTCTACTTGTATCCGCATTAACTCCTTAGGGATTTGCGCATCAATATCGCGACATAAGAAGCTTGCGCCGCCCGCCTTTGCTACTCGATAATAGGCGGTGCCACCTTTGGAGCGACCAGCGTTTGAGGTTGAGCCTGAAAGACGGACCATTCTGGTTTGCCCTGTGTTTCGGTAGAACACAATACCCTGTAGCAAGTAGTCCTGTTTGCGTCGCACACTGCGGTACTGATTGCGTAGGTCTAGGATTGCCAACCCACGCTCAAATTCCTCTGTCGTTACTAGCGGTTTCCAGTTCCCGCGTATGGTCTTAGGCAGGATATTGTTCTTCTTGCTGACGACCCAACCTGCATAGGTCCAGTTGTGAAAGACATTGGACAATGTGCTGATATTACGGCGGCGACTTCCATCGGTGGATATCTCCACAAACGGGCGACCACTCCGATGCCGGTATCCTTTGCTGTGCAGCACTTCTGCGATTTCGTCCAACGTAAGGCGGTCTTCCAGCAGCAAATCCCACGCCAGTCGCCAGATGGAAGCTCGTTCAGGATCCAACTCAATCCAGTGAGCGACTCGGCCTTGAAGTTTCTTGACATCTTGAGTGGTGCGTGCCTCGATATTGAGATAACCATCCGGTGCGCGCCCGATGAAGCCACCTTCCAGTCGTTTGGCGTGGAGGCCACCCTTTACACGAATTCCAAGAAGGGCGGCTTCTCGCCGGGCAAGTGTGAATGTCAATGCCACAATAACACGATCATCAGGGTCCATCGGGTCGAGATCAGGCTGGTTGGCGAATACGACCTTCACTCCGAATTCATCAAGTTCATCAATCGCACGCAAGGCCTCGGTATCATTGCGCCCAAACCGATCTGCACGTTCGACGACCACATGAGAGAATTTGCCAAGACGTGCATCTCCCAGCATTCTTTGATAGGCGGCTCTCTCCGGTGTTTTACCACTCAGCACATCCACGTATTCATCAAAGATTTTCATCTCTGAATGACTAAGTACATTGTTCTCGATGGCAAATCGCTGGCGTGCTCGCGATAGTTCCGGTTTTTGATTTTCATCACTACTTGTTCTCAGGTAGATTGCCCAACCTGGTTGGGGTGCAACCTGGGGCTTAGGTTTACGGCGATAGCTTGGCATAGGACAGTCCTAATGGTTGATTACAGTTATCTCTCTGACGATACACCAGCTTTGGTGTCTTGTGTTTTTGGCTGTGCACCTTGCGAAAGGTTGGTCGGCGTTGAATGTGGATTCATGCCTTTAGAGAGAAGACTGGCGATAGCCAGGACCCTCTTGACCATTTCTTCGCCATTTCGAGATTGAGGAAGTTGATTATCGATACTCATTTATATATCTTCCTTTTGTCTCCGTGGAGAGCGCCTCCTCAACCCACGCATACACATCACCGCCGTTCAGATAGAACTCGGTGATGTCCTTGCCGTTTGGCACACGCAGCTCACGGAAACGGGGCGAGAGGCGCAGCAGTCGCTCCGTCGCCTTCTTTCCCGCTTCATCCCGGTCGTAGGCGACGAAGATTCGTTGCTGACCAATCAGCGCACTGTACCAACGTGCCGTCATCCGGGCGGTGGCGCTCCCCAGCGTGACCGGTGCGACCAGGTTTCCGGCTTCCTGCTGGACAACCAGGGTGTCGAATTCCCCCTCACAGAACAGAGCAACCCGGTGATTGTTTAGCGCATCGGCATTAAACAATCCGTGTGCACTGCCGCCAGGGATATGGACGTACTTCGGATCGCCATAGGCCCGCCGCACCTTGACCGCCCAGAGGGCATCCGCCGCAAACCAGGGGATCGTGATGCCGCAGGGCACATCCAACCCTTCGAGCGCACGCCATTCGCGGAAGTCGCCGGGGATGTAACCCAGCCGCGCCGCGCGGATAGTAGCGGTCGTCAACCCGCGTTCCAGGAGATAGTTCAACGCCGGTTCGCCTTCGGCTGACCAGAGGGTATCTTCCGCCAGGCTGACGACCCGCGCCGCCCGTTCCTGCCATTCCCACTCCGGCGGCTCAGATGCCCCTTTCAAGTGACTGTGTTCCGCTGGTGGCAGTTCAGGCTGCGGTTCACCCAGCACGAGCAGGGCATCGGCGAACGAGAGGTGACGGTACTGACGAAGCCAATCCAGCGCATCGCCCTGGGTGTCACAGGAGCCGAAGCAGCGGTAGCCATCGGGCCACACCGCCAGGCTGTAGCCCTTGCGTTCGTGGTGAAACGGGCACTTCCACAGGTGCGCCCGTCCGCCGTGCAGCGGCGCCGGCCCCAAATCCTGTGCCACCAGGCGGCGCAGATCACAGTCTTCCTTCAATCGGTGGGTATCACTCACGGTTTCTTTCCCTGCTTCTCTAATTGTCACGGGATGGGACAATTGACAATTGACAATTCGCGGCAATTGTCACGAGCCAGTGCCAAATGCCGGATCAAGCAAACGGTAGGCTTCGGACTTCACACCGGGTTTCGGCGGGAGTTCGACCCGCCCGACACAGCCATCCTCTTCAAGCGCCCGGAGCGCCTCAATCACCGGCTTGCGCGGGGAACGCAGGGCGCGGTAGATGTCGCGTACGGTAGCAGTACCGCCACAAGCCCGCAGGAAACCGAGGATACGGTTTTCGAGCCGTCCTTCCTCATTCTCGCCGAGGTCGGCCAGCAGCCGGTGCGCCGACGCCCGCCAGGTCTCGACGATTTGCTGAGCGCGGTACCAGTGAGCAGCCGAGACGGTCAGGCGGGAGCTTTCATCACTGGCATCGGCCCAGTCGAGGGCCGCCAGCAGGATCGCCACCTTGATGGCCTGGACGTGCAGCCGTCCATAGATCGCCCGCAGCCGGTCATCGAGGGACGAGTCAGGGGCAGTCATGGCCCGCAGCGCCTGCTCGTAGGCGTGGCACGCCCCCCAGAAGTCCGCCGGCAGCGACCAGGCTTCGGCAGCTCGCTTCTCCCCCAGGGCATCCGCCACGGGCGGTTCGGGCAGCTTCTCATGGAGATGCTGGAGACGCGCTGCCAGATCAGTTGGGATAGGACTGTCCGACGGGGCGGGGCGTTCGGCATAGTCGGGTTCGGGGGTCAGCAGGCCGAAGCGCGCCAGGTTGCCGTTGTACCAGTCGGCAGGCGAGAGCGCATTGCTCAATTCCGCCGGGGTGGCCGCGCCGAGGATCGAGAGGGCGGCATCGCGAATGACCACCAGCCCCTTGTTGTTGGTGTTCGAGTCGAGATACGCCGGACAGTCGTAGAGCGTCATGATGAGTTCTTTCATGCCCGCCATATAGTCGCGTCCGAGCGACTTGAACAGCCCGGACAGCTCGTCGCGCAGCAGCCCGCGCTGCGCCGCGTAGCGGTTGCCTTTCTCCAACCGCGTCCGATCCTCGTGGGGGATGTCGGCGAAGTTGGGGGGCAGCACGCTGCCCAGCATCGCCATGAAGTTCTCCGGCGAACCGGGCTGGGGCATCAGCATGTGTGGGATCGCCAACCGCGCCACCTCCGCGGCCAGGCTTAACCCGGCTGACTTGCGGTAGTAGGTCGAGACGGCCACGATCATCAGGTAGAGGTTGGGGAACACCGGCTGGCGCCAGGGGGTCTGGATGTAGACGCGCCGCCCGACAGCGATGGCCGCCAGGTACAGCCCGGCGCCCAGGTGGAACGCCAGCGGCGTCTCATTGGCAGCGTCCCCCGCCCAGCGCACGTAGTCATTCAGCCAGTGTCCGACCTGACTCGCTGCCCTTGTTTGTTCCTCAGATAGCTGCGCGTTGGCAGGCAGTTCCGGCACGAGAGTAAGGTCAGCCGCACGTCCCGGTAGCTCCGGCGGCGGGGCGGTCGGATCGACCGCCAGTACCGCCCGCAGCAGGTCGGGACCGAGCACCTTGCGCAGGAAGCGCAGGTCGTCCGGCACGGTCGGGTCGAGGTGCGCCAACAGCAGAGCGGGGGCCGGGCTGAACTGGATGTCCGTCCATGACAGTCCGACCAGCGCTCGCGCCAGCCCGTAGGCATCCTGGGGTGAGAGCGTGACGGTCATCAGGCTTCCCCCTCGTCAGGTGACGCGGCGAACGATTCGCCGCGCCGGGTTTCCTCCGCTGCCAGCGCCTGGCAGACGACGACGTAGATCAGGTTGGCGAGCGGGCGGCGCTCCTGGCGTGCCCACTGGATGAGCTTGTGCTGGGTCGCTGCCGTCAGGCGGAAAGCGACGCGCTCTGATAAGATGTCTTCCTCGTACATCACAGCCTCCTGCTGTCCATTCCATGACCACAGCATACCGGAAAATATCGAACAGGTGTGCGAGAAAATGGGACAAACTGGCTGGCAAAATGGGACAACTTGCGCGGGAAAATGGGACACGCGGTGCGGGAAAATGGGACACGCCCCGAAGACAAACCAGATTCCTACCCACTTCGTAGGGAAATCAAAAGATATGTTCCCCCCACCGTTGGAAAATTGTGATATGCTATGAAGTCCCTGAATAGAACATTAGTTCGTAGTTATAGAAAGCTCATACCAGCAAGGAGGCACTCCATCATCATGAAACCCATCCGCGTGGTCGTGATCGACCGCAATGACATCACCCGCAAAGGCGTGGAAGCGATCATCGGCGATGCCGGGGCGCCGTTTGAAGTCCTCACCGCCTTCGCCCGCCTGCGCGAGGTCGACCGGTATTTTAAAGAACAGGGAGAGGACATTGACGTGGTCATCCTGGATGACTATACCATCCACCCGAAGGAAGTGACCAACCTGGTCGCGCTGTGGCATCGCCACTTCCCCGACCTGGGCGTGATCGTCCTCAGCCAGCGGCGGCAGAGCGCCTACATCCAGGACGTAATGCGCTGGGGGAATGCCAGTTTCATCCTGAAGAATGGGGATGTGCAGGAGCAGCTGCTCCGTGCCTTGCAGCTCATCAGCAGTAAGTACCCGTTCATCTCACCCGCCGCTTTCAGGCTCATGAACTGTGGCACGCCAGCGGCGCTCGATCCACAGGACTGGGATGTGCTGCGACTGACCGAACAGGGATTGCGGGCGCAAGCCATCAGCGACATCCTGGGGATTTCACGTAAGACAGTCTACCGGGTGCGGGCCCGGCTCAAGCAGCGGCTGGGGGTGAGCAACAACGAGAACCTGGTGGATGCGGCCCGCAAGCAGGGACTGCTCGAAAACAAAGACTAAGCGCCTCTTTTCTCCTTACCCCTTACCCAACCACCTGCAAAATTACCAGAAACCTGAGCAAATTCCCGGCGCGGTTGTCCCATTTTGCCGCGCCAATTGTCCTATTTTCTCGCCCACTCAAAGACGCTTCTGTGTTACGCTGGAGGCATCGGAATCCGGTGCGACAGAGGGGCAATATGGGGTATCGAATCCTGCTGGGCGATGAGGCCGACGTGGTGCTGATCGGTGTGCAGACCATCCTGAACGGCAGCACGGACTGGGATGCAATCTACACGGCGCGGAGTGGCGGCGAACTGATTGAGATTGCCCGTGAAGCGCAGCCCGACGTGATCGTGTTCAACGAACGGCTCGACCCGCTGATTGATGTGCTGGCGCTGGTGGAGCGGTTGAAGAACGCCGCGCCGCAGTCCCGGTTGGTGGTGCTGGGTGGACAGGTGGACGGCCTGCTGGTGCGTGATCTGTTCGCCTGTGGCGTGCTGGGGTATCTGTTTCTGGGCGACGACCTGGGCGACTGTCTGCCGCCCGCGCTGGGGACGGTGCTGAACAACCGCCCGTATCTCTCGCCGACCGCCAACGCCGAGTACCTGGTGGCGATGCAGTCGCCGCTGCGCAACTGGCAGCTTGACTCGGAAGCGCGGGCGGTGCTGCGGCTGCTGGCGCGGGGACTGCACATCAGCCAGATCGCTGAGCAGATGGACGTGCCACTGCGGCGCATCTACTGGGTGCGGCAG
>JACKCG010000021.1 GCA_020634135.1 Anaerolineaceae bacterium
TGGCCTGCTATAACGTCTATAAAGCCCGTGATGGCCGGGCGGTCACGCTGGGCGCTATCGAGCCAAAGTTCTGGGAGCGATTCTGTACCGCTGTCGAGCGCCCCGACCTGATTCCCGGTTACACCGCCCCGGCACGACAGGCCTATCTGCGCGTCGAACTGACTGAACTGTTCGCGCTGCGCCCCGCCGCTGACTGGGACGCGCTGCTCACCCCGGTGGACTGCTGTTTCGCGCTGGTCAACGCACCGGCAGACATCACGGATGACCCGCACATTGCCGGACGAGGGATGCTCGGTGTGGGGGCTGATGGCACACCCTGGATGCGCAGTCCGGTACGCATGAGCGATGCCCCTTTCCAGCCGGGGGATGTGCCGGGCTACGGCCAGCATACCCGCGCCGTTCTCGGCGAGGCCGGATACAGCGGCGCGGAGATTGACGCCCTCATCGCGGCAGGCGCGGTGAAAACAGGGGAATAGCGCCCCGCTCTGGCGCATGAACACACCTTGATTGTTCCCCCTGCCGCCCGCATAATGAAGGCCTGATTACAGCCTGTTGAGAAGGGACAATAAGACGTGTTTCGTAACCTCGGCCAACGCAGCCCGGCCTACCGCTGGTCTCTGTTTATCATAATCTTTGGTGGTGGGTTGATGCTCATCGTTGCGGTGACGGCGCTGCTGGTCGTCGGAACGCTCAGCTCCGGCGAACGCTCGCAGCCAGTGTCCCTGACAGCCGGTATAACGGTACGCGAATTCGCTGTCCTGCCAGACAGCGATTCTTACCCGGCGGCAGTGGCGCTCGCCCCGGATGGCACAGTCTATACGGGCAGTTACGCCACCGGGGCGTTGTGGGCGATCAACGAGGCGGGTGAAATCACTGAAATCCCCGGCACGCGGGATGCTATTGGCGCAGTTACCGGGTTGGCCGTCGCCCCCGACGGCACAGTCTACATCGTGGATCAGGCCGATGCTGACCCGCGCACCAGCGGCGGCGATGTCAAACGCCTGCTTCCCGACGGGACAATCAGCGTATTTGCGGTCATTGATGATGAGCGCGGTTTTGTTGCCCCGGACGATGTAGCCCTGGATTCCGCCGGAAATATCTATGTGAGTGACCGGGGGCGCGATGAAGTCTGGCGCTTCGCCCCGGATGGCAGCGGCGCAGTCTGGTGGGTTCCTCCGGCGCTCGAAAATGCTGAACAGTACGAGCCAACCGGCCTGACATTTGACCCAACCCATGACGCACTCCTGGTGACAGACGGCCTGAATGACGTAATTTATCGGGTGGCGGCAGCCGATGGCGCGACTGAAGTCCTGTACTCACACAACCAACGCCCCAATGCCCCCGGCTTCGATGGCCTGACACTGGGGCCGGATGGCGCGATCTACGTGGCGGCGCTGGGGCAAAAGGGCATCGCCCGCCTGGAAAGCGACGGCACGCTCACCTACATTGCCGGGCTGTTCCGGGGGCCGAGTGACGTGGATTTCAGCGCCCCGAACCGCCTGATTGTGACAAACTTTGACTCGTACTCGCTGGCGGTGAAGCTGGCACAACCCAGTTTGCCCTTCACGCTGGATGCCGTCGAATGGGACGCAAACTAACGTCAATCATCTTTCAAAACGCCACTTTATCCCGGTTCATGTGTTTTTGATTATGGCAGAGACAAATAGGGAGAAGCGCCAAAGTGTGGTAAGATACCGCCCTGAGGGTCTGCATTAAGGTATACCGTGATGATGCAGCAGGTTGACATAGGCAGCCGGGTACAGCTTCGTAAAGCGCACCCTTGCGGCAGCGATGAATGGGTGGTTTACCGCCTGGGCGCGGATATTGGACTGCGCTGTGTAGGCTGCGGGCGGCAGGTTCTGTTAGCCCGCAGTGAGTTGGCGAAACGCCTTAAGCGTGTGCTTTCCTCTGAAAACACTATTCAAAAGGATTATGAATGAAGCGAGTGCTTTTTTTGATGTCGGATACAGGCGGCGGACACCGGGCCGCTGCCGAGGCCATTCAAGATGCCTTGCAACGTAAGTATCAGGGACTGGTGACGACTGAACTGGTGGATGTGTTTCGCTCTTACTCCCCTTTTCCCTTCAAATATATGCCGGAAATGTACCCCTGGATTGTCAACCGCAGCAAGGCGTCCTGGAATGTGGGCTATAAACTCACCAACAGCCAGCGTCGCGCCAAACTCCTGTCGCGGGGGATGTATGTTTCGATGGAAAAAGGCCTTAAACGACTGCTGCGCGAACATCCGGCTGATGTGATTGTCTGTGTGCATTCGGTCATCAATACCCCGGCGATTCAGGCGCTGCTGCGTTTTGAGAAACGCCCGCCGTTCGTCACCGTGGTGACCGACCTGGTTTCGACCCACATGTTCTGGTATGACCCGCGTGTAGAACGCTGCCTGGTGCCTTCTGAACCGGCCTATGAACGCGCTCTCGAATCCGGTTTAAAGCCGGCGCAGCTTCGCATTACCGGGCTGCCGGTACACCCTGGTTTTGCCGAACGGCTGGTGAGCAAGGCTGAAGCCCGTAAGAGCCTGGGCTGGGACCCTGACTTACCGGCGGTACTGCTGGTGGGCGGCGGCGAAGGCATGGGGCCCCTGTACAAGACTGCCCGCGCCATCAATGACCGCAATCTCAACCATCAGATGGCGGTTATCGCGGGTCGCAACGAAACCCTGAAAGCAAAACTGGAAGCGGATGAGTGGAATCAACTCACCCACATCTATCCTTTTGTAACCAACATGCCAACACTGATGGCGGCGGCGGACATCCTGGTGACGAAGGCCGGCCCCGCCACAATCAGCGAAGCGTGTATCGCCGGGCTGCCGCTCATCCTGAGCGATGCTATCCCTGGACAGGAGACCGGCAATGTCGAACTCGTCGTCAACAATGAGGCGGGCGTTTTTGCGCCCGGCCCGGAAAACGTGGCGAACGCAGTGGCGGAATGGCTGGCGGGCGGCAAGGCGGAACTCGAGCGCCGCTCGGAGATGGCCCGCAAACTGGCGCACCCGGATGCCGTCTGGCAGATCGTGGACGAGGTCTGGCAACAGGCACAGCAGCCACCCATCGCAACGAACCGCCGCTCGCTGGCGCTGGCCGATCTGATGCCACCCAGGTGGTTGTAATTGTAGTGCGGTGGTGTTTCCGGAACAAAATAATTACCGAGGGGTGGCAGTCCAGCGTTTCTATGAGCTTGATTTTCACCCCACAGTGACGTCCTCTCCTCAGCCTTGCCCTTGAGAGGACGACACTTTTTAAAATAGATGGTACTTTCTCCCGTAGGGGCGCACCGCCGTGTGCCCCTACCATCCACCGATTTGAGGGAGTAATAGGGAAAAGTGTCGTGTCGTGAAGCCTTGCCCTGAGGAGGGGACATTCCACAGAGCGCCGCAGAGCGAGGGGCAGGATGCACCGCTATGGTTCTGCCGTATCCCTTACCGCTTAGAATCACCCGATATAATGTGCCAGTGAAGATGTTTTGAATCCTGATATGCACCCAGGTTCGTCACCACGCGACACGAGCCATGCGCTGCCATCACCGTTTCCGCGACCTGCTGAATCACGCGCACCATCTCTAAAAGCAACGGATTATGTGCTTCCTCCAGATGCAGTAGCGAATCAATATGCTGTTTCGGGATCACGACAATGTGAACCGGATAAGCAGGCCGTGTGTGCTTGAATGCCAAAACGAGATCGGTTTCGACCACTTTTTCAACGGGCGTTTTCCCGCTGAGCACTTCGTCACAGTAGAAATCCTTCGGCACATCCCGCTCCAATCGCCTAGTCTTCCTCGCGCAGCGTGGCGGTTGCCAGCACCAGCAGTACAACCCCGTAAACCAGCAGCCCGACGATACCCGGCAGCGCATCAGACAACGTGCTGCCCGTTTTAATCAACGCCTGAATCCCCTCGGTGCCGTAATACATGGGCGTGATAAACCGCATCCACTGGATGATTTCCGGCAGGCGGTCTATAGGCAGGATCATGCCGGAGAAGAACACCGAGATCATGATGACCAGCGGAATCATGGGGAACACCTGCCCCTCGTTACGGGCGAAGTTTGAGACAAACATCCCCAGGGCGATACTCAACACCGCCAGCAGCCAGATCACGGCATATATGGCCGCGTAAACCCCCAGCGAGTAACCCAACTGGAACAGTGCTTCCAGCCCAACCAGCACAATCAGGCTTTGCATGGTGGAAAGCAGTGAATAGGCGATCAGATAGCCGCCAATGATCTCGATCTGCCGGTAGCCATTGATGAACATACGCCCTAAAGTCTGCCCGGTACGTTCGCGCACCAGCACAATCGCGCACAGCGCATAGGTGATGAAATGGACGATGAACGCCCCGATGGGCAGTACAAACTTGTTGGGGTCAACAATCGGTGATTCTACTCCCTCAAAGAACAGGGAAAGCATATAGACGATCAGGACGGGCATCGCCAGCGAAATCGCCACAAAACGCCGGTCACGCCGGAGCTGGCGCAGCACCCGCGCCGCCACCGCTGTCGTGTTAGCGAACATGGTTCACCTCCTGGCTGGCGATTAAGTCCAGTACGACTTTTTCCAGCGGTTCATGCTCAACTTCAATCCGGCTCACCGACGGGTCGAGGTGGTAGCGCGAGAGCAGACGTGGCAGTTCCGCCGCGTAATCCGCGATCTGTTCGGTCTGGTGTTCCGCGCCGTTCCACACTTTCACAGTAGTGCGCCCACGCCGCAGCAGTGCCGGAGGCGTATCGCACGCCAATACCTGCCCGCCCCGCATGACCGCCAGCCGGTCACAGTACACCGCTTCATCCATCTGATGCGTGCTGAGGATAATCGTCGCTCCGGCATCCGTCATCTCGCGGAAGTGTGCCCAGAACGTTTCGCGCAGTTTGGGGTCTACGCCGGTGGTCGGCTCGTCCAGCAGCAGCAGTACCGGCTGGTGTACCAGCGCGCAGCCCAGTGAAAGGCGCTGCTTCATCCCCCCGGAAAACGTGTATACCGGGTCGTGCTGGCGGTCTGCCAGCCCGGTGAAAGCCAGCACCTCGCTCACCCGCTGCTGAATGTTGGGAATGGGGTGCGCCCGCCCCCAGAACAGAAGGTTCTCCCAGGCGGTCAGGTCGTCGTAGAGCACCGGGGTTTGTGGCATATAGCCGATCTGCCGGCGCAGGGCATGTTTCTGCGCTTGCGGATCAAGGTCGAGTACCTGTATTGTTCCGCTATTCGGGCGGGTGAGACCGATGAGCGACTTAATGAGCGTGGTTTTGCCCGCGCCGTTCGCTCCCAACAGACCAAAAATCTGCCCGCGCTCAATTTCGAGCGAAAGACCATCCAGCGCATGGATAGCGCCGTAACGCTTGTGAAGCTCGGTGACTGTGACTGCCGGATTCATGTTAACCTGCCTTGCGGATCGGCCCGCCTGTGAGGATGGAGTCTGCTTACACGCGCAGCCCATCCAGAAAAATCCTGACATGCTCGCTGATAAACAATTCCATATCGGGCAGCCCGGTTCCCAGGCGGGGAATAACGTCCCGCGCCAGCATATAAGCCACCAGCCCGCCGATGAAGCCCCGCGCCGCTGTTGCCGGGTCATGGGGACGCAGCCGCCCCTGTTCGACCTGTTGCT
>JACKCG010000022.1 GCA_020634135.1 Anaerolineaceae bacterium
TTTGTGGGTGACATCTGGCAACCGGCCAGTATGCGCCGCATTCTATGGTTGCAGCGGCACGCACAGACATTCATCCAGCGTGGAATGAATGTGGCGCTGCTCATCCACGACGACGTATACACTGTTTATGGGTTTTACGTGAGCAGCCCTACCACACCAGACTTCCCTCTGCTGGCTGATAAAGATGCGAAAGTACATGCGCTCTTCAACATGGCACGTAATCCGGGGTTGGTGATACTGGATAGCACCCGGGTCATCCGTCACAAGTGGCTGATGCCCGACGAACGGGTGTGGCCGAAGATCAGCGAACTGCTGCACATGCTCGAAGTGATGTAGAGAACCCCGGGGGAGCGCAGGCCGCACTCCCCCGGCACGCAACCTAACGTCGTTAGCCGCAGCCGTCCAGGTCGCGCCACTTGGCAATGACATCCTCTACCTGCATCAGGCCGTTTTCGTCGGGTGTGGCCGTCACGCGGCGGTTGGCAATCTCATCACAGGCATCCCCTTTTTCCACCGCCACCCAATCCGAACGCACATACTTGTACTCGATAGCCGAGCCTTCCAGCAGGTCGAGCGTAACCGTCCAGTGGGTGTCATCCACTTGAGTCATGGGGATACCCGCCGGGTCCCAGGTCGGGTAGCCGTTCCCGGCGAAATCTCCGGCAATATACACGGGGGGCGGGGTCGTATAGTCTGGCACCGTCACGATGAACGTCACCGGGACCATCTGGCGCTCAATCAGCACCGGATCGGTCAGCACCTGTTCCGACTCGTTCAGCGCACCATCCACCGCCGTGATCGCGTAAATATAGGTTTCGCCTTCCACCACACCGGTATCTTTGTAAGTCGTGCCGTCGGCTGCCGGGACTTCCGCTACCAGCAGGATATCCCCTGCCGAATTGGTGCGATAAACCCGGTAGACGAATAAGTTGTCATCAGTGACGGTTTCCCATTCCAGCGATACGCCGGAAAGCGATGCCCGCAGGATGCTTACGCTCCCGGTTGCGGCGGGTGGTGTCGTATCATCCGAGGATTCCAGGGTCAGCAGCGGCAGGGTGCCGTCCGGCAGGGTGACAACCGTCCAGGTCAGCCCGGCGTCAGTGCTGAAACGTGCCACCGTCTGGAATGCGCCCACATCCTGCGGCGCAAAGGCGAAGCTGTACACATCCGCGCCATCCTGTTCGCCGCTGTAGGCCATCGGCTCCCAGTTCGCCGTTTCCAGGTCATCGCCAACAGGGACGAGCGCCGCCTGTGCTTGCACACCGGTTGCCTGCCCTTCGGCCTCGGTGACGCCATCCACCTTCACCGCCGCCTGTAAGTCGGCTGTCACGCCGAACACCAGCCCCATCGTGCGTGACCCGGCAGCAGCATCGCCCAGATAGTACGCTGCGCTGATCGGGGCGCTGGCAGTACCGGCGACTCCGGCGCTCATCGGGCCGATTAACCGGGTGTCCGTTACCGGAGCAACCGCATAATAGTACCGGAAGCCGTTAGGCGCTTCGAGTTCGTAGCTGGTCGCGGCGATTGCACCAACGGTTGCCCGTTCATAGCCGCCAGTGGCAACCGGGCTGCGATACAACAAATAGCCCCTGGCGCCTTCAACTGGCTGCCAACTCACTGTCACACGGTTATTACCCCCGGTCACAGTGACTCCGGTTGGTGCCTCATTTGCTGTGAACACGCTGCTCTCAGCCGTCACCGTCCACACGTTGCCGCTGTTCGCGCCTACCCGCACCTGTGGATTGGCCGTGCCACTATCGAATGTCTGCCCGCCAAAGGCCGGTTCGAGCGTCAGACCAGAAGGAACTCGACCACCAAAGTCGAGCGATACTGTTTGCGCCGCGTCGCCGTTGTTCAGAACGACCAGTGCCATATTCCCCGCCGCCGTATCCAGCCGCAGGAAAGCATATACCCCGGTAACATCGTCGGTCACAAGCGTCACCATTTCGCCGGTTCGCAGTGCCGGATTTGCATGACGCAGCGCGGCAATCTGCTGGTAGAAGGCCAGCATGGCCTCATCCGGTGCGGGGTAGGCATCGCCCTCGGTATCGGCCCAGGGATATGGGGCACGGTTATACGGGTCATCCTGGAGTGTGCCGCCGTCATTCCTGCTGGGGGCGTCCAGGGCGATTTCATCGCCGTAGTAAATCGTCGGCGCGCCGGGCAATGTGAACTGTGCCAGCGCCGCTAATTGCTGTAACTGTGGGTCATTGTTTACCACAAAGAACAGGCGGCTGGTGTCGTGGCTGTCGAGCAGGTTCAACAGGGCGTGATAGGCCTGCGCCGGGTAGTCTTCTTCTATGGCGCGGATCACGCTGTTGAATTCACTGGGCGCTAAGGCTGAAATCAGCCGGTCGCCGTTTGAGTCGTTGTCCTGGTAGTCGCTATCGCGCACGTAGCCGAGGATGCCCGCCCGCAGCCGGTAGTTCATGGTCGAATCCCACTCGTCGCCTTGCAGCCACTCGGATGAATCCGCCCATTCTTCACCGATAATCACGGCGTCGGGGTTGGTATTTTTGACGACGGTGCGGAAGGCTTCCCAGTAGATGTTGTTCGGATCGCTGCCGTTGTCAATGTCGGGGGCAACATCCAGCCGCCAGCCGCCGATGCCCTCGCGTCCCCAGGTACGGGCAACACTGTTTTCATCGAGGAAGACGTACTTGCGTGTTTCGATGATGGTGTTGTTGATGCGCGGGATGCTGTCGAACCCGGCCCAGGAGACATAATACAGCGGGTCGGGGTCGCCGGCGCAGGGCGCTGGTTGGTTGGCGCGTGGTGCAGCGAAATAGAACCAACTGCGGTACGCGGAGTCCAGGCTCTCGCACGCACCATCGGTATCGAAGCGGTGGTAGCGATCAAAGATGGCGCTGTCGCTCGACATGTGGTTGAACACGCCGTCAAGGATAATGTGGATGCCGCGTGCGCTGGCCTCGCTGATAAGGGTCTGGAAATCTTCCAGCGTGCCGAGCATCGGGTCAATTTGCAGGAAGTCGGCGGTATCATACCGGTGGTTGGAACGCGCCAGGAAGATCGGGTTGAGGTAAATGCCGGTTACGCCCAGTTCATGCAGGTAGTCCAGCTTCTCGGTGATACCCGCCAGGTCACCGCCGTAAAAGTCGCTGTTCCAGTAGCCGTTACCATTGGGCAGGAAGTCCACCCGACCATCCAGCATCGGTTCGTTCCAGGTTTCGTGGAAATACAGCGGGAGTTCATTATAGAATGTCTCTGACCCATCTGCCGGGTCATTGCTCGTGTCGCCATTCCGGAAGCGATCCGGGAAAATCTGGTAAAGGACAGCATTCTGCATCCATTCCGGGGTGACAAAAGCCGGGTCATACACCGTAATCTGGAAACTCAGATCAGGGCTTTCGCCATAGGCTGCGCCCGTGCCGCCTTCCTTGGCGGCGATGAAGGGGCCGTTATTCACGCGGGTGTCGTCTTCATAGTAGACCGTTCGTGCCCCTTTGGTGACGATGAAGCGGTACCACAAGACGGTTGTCTTGCGCCCGGTGTCCAGTGTCGCTTCCCAGAAATCATAGCCATCCGCAGTGGTGGCAACCACCTGCATCGGCAGGAGAGTCTGCTCCTGGTTACGGGTGTCCCACACACGGACAGAGGCCGAATCGAGATCGCCCGCAGTCGCCCGCAGCCGCAGCGTCACAGTGGTATTAAACGGCGTCGCGCCACCCGGCGTCCGGTAGAGGTCTGAACGGCTGTCATGCAGCAGGGCATCGGTGTTCATGTCACCAAACTGTGCCAGCAGCGAAACGCCCGGCAGCAGTATGACCAGCAGGCCGCATACAAAAGTCCAGCGTAAAAGTAGTTTAAGCATTTTCGCAATACTCCACATAAACCTGACCAGAGCGATGATACACCCCGGTCTATCCCATTGGCAAGCGGACAGTAGGGCTATTTTCCCTGCCATTTTACCGGCTGTTTGGTGAGGACGGCCTGTACCCCATTGACGAAGTCTTCGGTGCGGACGAGGACACTTTGTGCCCAGCCTTCGAGTTGCAGCCCGCGCTCCATATCGGTCATGCCGTTGATGACGCGCTTGGCATAACTGACTGCCAGTGGGGCGGCTTTCGCCAGTTCGTCTGCCAGGGCATCCCCCCGCGCCAGCAGGTCATCGCCGGGGACAACATGATTGACCACGCCCCAGCGTTCAGCATCGTATAAGTCCATGCTGCGCCCGGTCATAATGTATTCTTTGGCACGCGCCGGGCCAACCAGCCGCGCCAGACGGGTCGTGCCGCCCACATCCGGGATCAGCCCCAGCAGCGATTCGGGCAGACCGATGCGGGTAGCTTCCGCCACGATACGGAAATCAGCGGCCAGCGCCAGTTCCATCCCCATTCCCAGGCAGAAGCCATGCATCAGGACGATAACCGGCAGCGACGACGCCTCAAACTTGTTGACGATGCCCTGATAATAGGCCGTCAGCGGAAACAGATTATCGCGCCAGTTTTCGCCGAAGCGTTCTGCCGCGCTCATGAAGTCGGTGACATCAATCCCGGCGGAAAACCCCGCGCCTTCGCCGCGCAGCAGTACCGCCCGGATGCCGGAGATCGTCTCGGCGTGTTCAATGGCGGCGGCTAAAGCATCCATCATCTCGCGGTTGAGCGCATTACGTTTTTCGGGGCGGTTGAGGATGATCTCGAAGATATGGTCACGCTGGCGGGTCATAATCAGGTCGGACATAAGCTCGTTTCCTCATGAAAGCTGAAAGGTGAAAAACACTCGATAAAAGCATACCCATATCGGGGCGGCTGTGCCAGCATTCACCCTCGCGCAGTGGCAGGTGTGGCGCTAAAATGCGCAATATGCCGACACCATTCACACACCTCGAAATTGCTCAACGCCTGTTGGCAGACCCGCTGCTACCAGCCGAACTCCGTGAGGAACTGGCGCAGGAACGCGCCGCCTTTCTGCTCGGCAGTGTCGCAGCGGATGCCCATGTCAACGGCTTATCCCGCGAAGATACCCATTTTTACACCTATACCAATCCGATCACGCGCCCGCCCTGGCGTGCCATGCTGGACTATTTCCCGGCGATCAATCCCCCGCGCACGCCAGCGCATCGCGCTTTTCTGGCGGGGTACGTCGCCCATCTGTCGGTGGATGTGGTCTGGACGCTGGACATGCTCGGCCCACATTTCGCCACCAGTGAATGGGGTGAATCGCGGGCGTTTCGTTTCCTCA
>JACKCG010000023.1 GCA_020634135.1 Anaerolineaceae bacterium
CATCTCCGAGCAGGTGCTGCACGCAAATCCCGGCCTCAACCGCCAGGGGCTGCTGGCCGCGCTGCAAACTGTCTTCGATGTGCAGAAGGTCATCCTCACGCCGCGCTTGAAACGCGAAGAAACCGGGCATGTTGACCTGGTCGTCAAGCTGGCTGATGCCCAAACCATCCTCGTCACCGCGCCGGACGTGATTTATAACGGGGAGCAGCTGCGGCGGGCGGCTGACCTGTTTCGCCACGAGACGAATGCCGCCGGGCAGCCTTACCGCGTGCTGGAACTGCCCGCCCCACCCTTGTATCTCAACTGGTTCGTTTACCCCATCTGGCGCAGCTATACCAATGCCCTGACTGTCAACGGGCGTGTGCTGGTGCCAATCTTCAATATCCGGCAGGATGAAAAAGCGTTAGCAACTTACCAGGACGCGCTGCCGGACTACACCATTATCCCGGTGGACTGTTCACTGAGCGTCAATGGCGGCGGCGCTGTCCACTGCCTCACGCGGGAGATTCCACGTCAGCATTAGGCACGGACAGTTGTCTCTCATACCTGGCCTATAAACTTCGCAAAGCGTTTTCCAGCCGGGCGATTTCAGCAGGCGTGTTATAGTGCGCCAGCCCAACCCGCACCATACCATGCGCGCCATGCCCCAGCCGCTCCATGATTTCCTGGGCATAATAATTCCCATTCCACACGTAGATATGCTGCTCTGCCAGGTGTTCCGCGACCTCCAGTGGAATGTGGCCGGCCTGGGTGAAAACCACCGTCGGCACGCGGTCATGATACCGTGCCGGTTCAGTGATGCCATAGATGCGCACACCGGGTATGCCTTGCAGCATAGCGATCAACCGGCTCACCAGGTCACGTTCGTAGGCTTGCAGTGTCGCCATACCGGTCTTGAGCGCCAACCGCCGCCCGGCAAACCCAGGGAATGACTCGGCAAACACTGCGCCATATTCGCGCCCGATTCCTGCCAGATAATCCACCGCTGCGCCCACAGCGGCAATGGTCTCGAAGCTAGGTGTGCCAGTCTCCCAGCGGAAGGGCGCTTCGTCGTGCGAGGGGCGAACCTTATACACCGGCAGGTCGCTCAACAGGTCATGCCGCCCCCACAGAACCCCGATATGTGGCCCATAGAATTTGTACGCCGAACACAGCAGGAAATCGCAGCCAATCGCCTGCACATCCAGCGGGATATGCGGCGCACTCTGCACTGCATCCACCACGTAGAGCGCCCCCGCCGCGTGTGCCATCTGCGCGATCTGCGCTACCGGGTTGATCGTGCCGACGGCGTTCGAGGCGTGGACAGTCGCCACGACCCGTGTCTTATCGGTCAGGGCGGCTTCCAGGCTGTCCATATCCAATGTGCAGTCGCGCTCGATAATATCCACCCAGCGCACTGTCAGGCCATGATCCTCGGCAATCCGCAGCCAGGGCGCGACATTGGCATCATGATCCATGCGTGTCAGCACGATCTCATCTCCTGGGCGCAGTGTTTTCGCCAGCGCCCGGCTCAGGCTAAAATTCAGCGTCGTCATATTCGGCCCGAACACGATTTCATCTGTACGAGGCGCATTCAGGAAATCGGCGACTTTTTCACGGGTTGCCTGGGTCATGGCGTCGCTGCGCTGGCTGGTAGCGAACGCGCCGCCGGAATTGGCGTTCATGTGGGTGTAATAGTCTGCTACCGCCTGAATAACGGCCTGTGGCACCTGAGTCCCGGCGGGATTATCGAAGAACACCGGGAACGTGTTGTCGGAAACCGGCTGGTTGAGCGCGGGGAACAGGGAACGTACCGCGTCAGCATGAAAAGACATGGGCTTTATCCTTATTTGATAGCTGCCTGCAATGCATAAGATTCTGCAATACTACCGTATCCGCCGCCGCTCGGCGATAACCCACGAGTCCATCGGGCAAATAGGACGAATTTCTCTTATCGCTGTCGCACCGGGTTTAGGGTATACTCGCCATAATAGGGATTCTATCGGGTGTATGCAGCCATTTCAGAATACCCGGCTCAGCACTCCATTATTGTTTGTATCTATTGGCTTTAGTGTTTCATTTATAGGAGTAAGGTTAACTCTGTGCAAGATATTGAGAGTCTGCTTTACCAGAATCGCCTGCTGACGGAAGAGGTGAAACGCCGAATTGACCAGCTCGCCGCGATCAACACGGTAGCGACCAGCGTGAGCCAGTCATTGGACCTGAACCGCACCCTCAAAACGGCACTTCAGGCGGTACTGAATGTGGTTGGTGCCGATGCCGGGGGTATCAGCCTGATTGACTACGAGGCGCAGGAAGTTGTTTTACGCGCCCAGCACGGCTGGGAACATGACTTCACCAACCCGCCAATGCGGGTCGCAGTCAGCAGTGGTATGTCCGGGCGGGTGATCGCATCGGATAACGTGGTATTGGATAATAACCTGGATGGCAGCGAAGAACTCGCCGTGCCACGCTTCCACGATGAGCATTTCCGGGCGATTGCGATGGCGCCCATGCACGCACGCGGCAAAATCATCGGCATCCTGAGCATCATGAGCAAGAAGACGGAAGCCTTTGACGATGAAATCATCACCGTCCTGAAAGCGATTGCGGATACTGTCGGCGTGGCGCTGGATAATGCCCGGTTATATGAGAACTCCGTTGAGCATGAACAGCGGTTGGATGCCATCTTGCAGTCCACCGCCGATGGCATCATCGCCACTGACCATAATGGGCGCATCCACCTCATCAACCATGCAGCCGAGTCGATGTTCGATGTCAGCGCCCGCAAGCTAATCGGGATGCCTCTGCGGGAATCCCCGATTCACCCCCGTGTTCGCGACTCACTGTTGTTCGCGCTTTCTTCAGATAAAGGCAGCAGCAAGGCGATCAAGGTCTCGCTCGACAATGACCAGGTGGTTGCATTGAGCGTGTCACCAGTCTATGTGGAAAGCCAGGTAGACCACGGGAAACAGACCGATGGCTGGGTCATCGTGACACAAGACCTCACCTACATGCGTGAAGAAGAAATGGCACGCACCGAGTTCATCCGTGCCGCCGCTCATGACATGCGAAATCCGCTCGGCGTAACCATCAGTTCATTGAATATGCTGCGGGATATCGTCAAGGATGTGGCTGACCCGGCCAATGAAGTCGTTGGACTGGCGCTCAACGGAGTGAACCGGCTGCAAGACCTGATTAACGATGTCCTCAACCTGGAGCAGATTGAAAGCGGATATGATGTCAACCTGTCGGAAGTGGATATAAAGGACATGATCCGCGAGATTGGCGCGGAAGTCAGACCACTGTTGCAAGAGCGCTCGCTCACATTTACTACCGAGCTACCGGACGATCTGCCCATCCCCCAGGTTGACCGCAAATGGGTACGGCGGGCTATTGTCAATTATGTGGATAATGCTATCAAATATACCCAATCGGGCGGCACAATCACCGTCCGCGCATTCCCCAACGATATGCTGCTGCACATTGAAGTCGTGGATAACGGCCCCGGCATCCCCAAAGAAGCACAGTCACGCCTGTTTGAGCGTTTCTACCGCGTTACCGGGTCGGAAAAGATTCGCGGCACCGGGCTGGGGTTAGCAATCGTGAAGTCCGTCGCCGAAGCGCATGGCGGCGGTGTGTATGTACGCAGCCAGAAAGGGAAGGGGAGCACCTTCGGCATTACCTTGCTGATGGCCGGCGCACCTTAAAACAACCAGAAACCCACATACTAATCCTGGGTGCAAAGGGGATAACATGCCTACCTGGATTGTCGTGGAAGATGAACCTGATCTGTATAAAGTCGTCTCAGCCCTCTGCGATATGATGGGTGTGCAGTCGGCTGGGTTTGCCAGCGGTGAAGAAATTGTCGCCTGGATTCGCCAGGTAGACGAGAGCGAGTATCAGGGCCAACTGCCCCAACTGGCGCTCATTGATATTCGCCTGCCGGGGAAAATTGATGGTGTTAAAGTGGGGGCGCGGCTGCGGCGCAGCCCGGTACTGGGCGACATCGCCATCATCCTCATGACCGCCTTTCACCTCTCGCCCCGGCAGGAAAAAGATGCCATCAAAAAATCCGGCGCAGACCTGTTGTTTTACAAGCCGCTGCCAGGGCCGGATGCCTTCAGAGCGATGGTAGACAAGGTGATGAACCAGCGCCTGCTTGAGGAGTGAGCCTACAGTTCCAGCGCGGCCCGGATGCGGCGGGCGATGACGCCGAATTCGTCACGGTAGGTGTCTTCGATACTGCGCGGGCGGGCCAGTGGAACGGGGATATCCGCGATAATCTTCCCCGGACGCCGGCTCATCACCAGGACGCGATCCGCCAGCAGCACGGCCTCATGAATGTTGTGTGTCACCATAAAAACGGTCTGCCGGTCCCGCGCCCACAACCGGAGTAAGTCCACGCTGATCTGTTCGCGGGTCATCGCATCGAGTGCGCCAAACGGCTCATCCAGCAGCAGCACTGCCGGACGCTGGATGAGGACTCGCCCCAACGCAACCCGCTGTGCCATCCCACCGGAAAGCTCTCCCGGATACGCCGCCGCGAAATCCGCCAGTTCCAGCGCGGGCAGCAGCGCCTCAACCCGGCGGCGCTGTTCGGCCTGGGCGACTCCTGCGAGTTCCAGCGGCAGGGCGATATTTTCAACTACGGTGCGCCAGGGCATCAGGTTGGCTTCCTGGAACATCAGCCCAACCTGTGGCATAGGAGACAGAACCGGGGCATTATCGAGCAGCACCTGCCCCTGAGTGGGCTTTTGCAGACCGGCCAGGATACGGATCAGAGTACTCTTGCCACAGCCGCTCGGCCCGACCAGACAGGTGAACGACCCGCGTTGGATGGTGCAGGAAATCGGGTCAAGCGCCATGAGATGGCCCCCGTCCGGCGCATCATAGACCGCTGTCACATTCTGAATCACGAGTCCGGCCATACTTTTTCACTTCCTCTACAAATACCCGGCGATGATCTCCACGAACTGTCGTGCCCGGTGCTGGAAGGTGTGTTCCTTGAGGACACGTTCCCGCGCCGCCGCCCCCATCGCCAGCCGTTCGCTCTCATGCGCCAGCAGGTAGCGGTAGCGGTCAATCGCTTCCTCCTCGGAATGCACAATGATGAGTTCCTTATCCGGCTCGAACCAGGTTTCGATGCCCT
>JACKCG010000024.1 GCA_020634135.1 Anaerolineaceae bacterium
CGGACGCGGCGCATGAAACGCGAGCTTGAGCGCCACCACCGCCCCCATTACAACCACCAGCGCCAGCAGGAGACGCCGCCCCAACCGGCGATCCACGCTCCAATACACCAGCGGCAGCAGCGCCAGATAGGCCAGTGTACTCCCCAGAACACTGAGCAGTATTGCCAGCCCGTCGAACAGGCCGTTACCATGCGCCTGCAACCACAGGACAACATCCAATCCCAATCCGGTTTCCAATGGCGCGAACATCGGCGATTTCCCTTCCCTGGGAGGTGCGACTCTAGCTACTGGCTTTCTTGGGCGGCGACTTCGGCTCGGCCTGCGGCGGCGGGCTGGCGGTGGCCTGTTCTTGCAGCCCTTTTTCGACCTTCTCCACACTTTCGCCGCTGAGGAGCTTATCGGTGGTTTCCCGATAGGTTTCGCTCATATTCTCCACGCCTGCCGTCTGCCCCACCTGGTCGAAAAGCTGGCCGATTTCCCGCGAATCGCCCCCATCCAGCACCGACATCATCTGCTGGGCGGAGAGTTTCGACAGATCGCGTCCGGGGCGGGCAATCGTCACCCGCCGGATGAGGCGGCTCATCTCAACACTGCCGCAGTGCGGGCAAACCGGCGCAGCGGCATCGAAATCAGCATACGTCTTGTAGAACAGGGTGAACTCGCTCCGGCACGACTTACACCGGTAATCATATTCTGGCATCGTGCATCCTTCATGCTGCGGATATACTTTCTTCCTTTATAACACACGGCAGCTATAAAGGTAGTCTTATATACTGAAACCCCCTTGCTTTAGGCTGAATACCAATGGCTTCCCAATGGCCTTACATGGTCACATTTACGCGCCGACAAAACAGCCAATAATGAACACTTAGACATGAACGCAATACCGGTCTGCTTGGCCGCCAGGATCACAACCATCATGCGCGTATTCCCGCCCAAAAAACCAACTATCGCCCAACCGAATTTTCATCATCTGGTACAGGATATTCTCTGGTTCGGGCTAGCGCTCCCGGCCACGACGCGCTTTCTGTCGGTCTACGCGGTGCGGGTGGGCGCGGGGCCGGACGAATTGGGGTGGCTGACCTCGTTACCGGCAATTCTGGTGCTGTTGACCGCCGCGATGAGCAAATGGTGGATGCGCCGTTTCCCATCCTCGACTCGGGCGCTCTTCTGGCCGGCCTTCGGTTTCCGCCTGGCGTTCCTACTCCCGGTGCTGACCCCGTTCTTCCCGGCAGAATGGCAGCCCGCCTGGTTGATTCTCTCGCTGGCGCTCCCCGCACTACCTCAGGGCGTTGCCTCAGTGGTTTTCCTCATCATGATGCGCGAAGCGGTAGACGAACGGCAGATCACGCCGCTGTTAAGCCGCCGTTCGCTGGCGCTGAATATCGCGGTCGGGTTGAGCGGCCTGCTGCTGGGGCTGTGGCTCGACCATGCGCCGTTCCCCATGAATTACCAGGCAATGTTTATCGTCGCGTTTGTGATGGCGCTGATTAGCCTGTGGCACGTCATGCAGATCCATGTCCAACCGGCAGTCGTCACCCAGCTGGCTGACATGCCGATTTCAGGCCGGAATCCCTGGCGCACCCGCCCGTTTCTCCAGGTTGGCTTCATTGCCGCCATCATGCACCTGGCCTTTTTCTCGGTGCTGCCGCTTTCCCCGCTCTACCTGGTAGATAACCTGGGCGCAACGGAAGGCTTCATGGCGATCTTCGCCCTGTTTGAACTCGGCGCAGGGGCATTGGTTTCGACCATCACAAATCAATTGATTCGACGGATTGGGTCACGAAACCTGATCGCCCTGGCGATGGTCGGCACAGCGGCGGGCGCGGTGATTATTGCGTTAGCGCCACACCTGTATTGGACGCTGCCCGCGTCCGCTATCCTGGGGGCGTGCTGGACAGTTGCCGGGATCGGGCTGTTCAGCTACTTCACCGAAAATACCCCGCAGGAAGACATCAACACGTTTTCCACCGCCTATATGCAGGTCGTCTATCTGGCAATTTTCCTGGCACCCATGATTGGGATGCTGTTGAGCAAAACCGGCATCAACCTGCCCCATATCATCCTGTTTGGCGCGCTGCTGCGGGTGATGGCGGCGGTGCTGATTCAGCCCCGGATATTCGTGGGACGCCAGTGGTATCGCGTGCTGGCGCAATAACCCCCCCCAACCGAAGTTCTACACGCCCGTAAAAACGCTGTAAAAAGCGTTATATCCTCCCCGGTTGCAACCACCCGCCTATACTCCACGTAATCAGTATAGGGGTATAATGTGAGAGGCAACCGAATTGAACGGTCAGGCCGTTTCCCCGTGCCAGGTGAGATGACTCTGTGCCGTCCACGCTGTGGAAGGATTAATCTGTGTACCGATTAGTGAGTTTGATGCTCATAGTCCTGCTATTGGCCGGGTGTGGGGAAAACCCAACACCGGAGGCGCTGCCCGACTCGATAGACCTGCTGACCGAAGCAGCCACAAATGTTCGCGCCAGCCAAACCTTACGCCTGGATGTGGAGCGAACCGGCGCGGATTATGAAATTGAAACCGATTATGGTAGTGTGAACTTCAAACGAGCGGTGGCACAGTACATTGCACCGGATGTTCTACAAGCAACAGTACGGGTGCTGGCCGCCGGGCTGCCGATTGATGTGGATATTTTCTCAAAGGGTGAAGATCAGTGGTTCCGGGGTATCTGGACGGCCAATATCTGGGTGAACGCCATGTTTGCCCCCGGCTTCAACCCCGAAAGGCTGATTTCACAGGAAGCCGGTTTCCAGGCTGCGCTGCAAGCTCTGATTAACATCAGCACCCCGACCCTGGGTGAGTTAGAGGACGGCACGCCGGTTTATCACCTGACCGGTACGGCCAAAGGCGAGGATATTACCGCGCTGATGGTCGGCCTGATTGAGGCTTCGGGCAATGTGCTGGTGGATGTCTTTATTGACCGCAACCTGCTGCTGCCGGTACGCTTTATCATTGTTCAACCGGAAACCATCACGGACGAAGAACCAGAACCCACCACCTGGACGGTGGATGTGTATGATGTCAACGCCGAACCCAAATTAAACGCACCACCGGAAGGAATTGAATGAGTTCATCAACAACAACCTCGCGCACGGTCAACCCCTGGTGGGTGCTGGCGCTCATCGCACTACCAGTTTTCATTGGCGCACTGGACTTAACCATTGTTTCGGCCTTTCTGCCGGAAATCATCATTCAGCTCGAACTGCCGCTGCAAACTTCACTGGATGATGCCGCTTGGGTCGTCAGCGGCTATCTGCTGGCTTACGCGGTCAGCATGACGTTTATGGGGCGCGTGAGCGACCTCATCGGGCGGCGGGCGGTGTATGTGGCTTGCCTGCTGATCTTCATCGCCGGGTCGATTCTGGTAGCGACGGCGCACCAGGGGCCAACCGACCTGATCTATACAATCATGCGGCGCATGGGCGAGCGACCTGACCGCGAAAGTGTGACCCTGCTGGCGATCATCATCGGGCGCGTGGTGCAGGCACTCGGCGCGGGGGCGCTGGTGCCGGTCAGTCTGGCGCTGGTGGGCGACCTGTTCCCGCCGGAACGCCGCGCACAGCCGCTGGGAGTCATTGGCGCGGTGGATACGCTGGGCTGGGTGCTGGGACATCTGTATGGTGGCGTGCTGGTCAACTTCTTCGCGCAGCATAAAGCCGGGTTCGAGCAGTTTCTGAGCAGTATCAGCCTGAACTGGCCGCCCCCTGACTGGCGTACCCTGTTCTGGATTAATGTCCCACTGGCGCTAATCGCCCTGGGGTTGACGCTGTGGGCGCTGCGCACAGTGCCGATTCACCGCAGCAAAGGGCGCTTCGATTTCATGGGCGCGGCGTTAATTGTTGGGGCGATGGTGGCGCTGGTCATTGGCTTGGGCGCGAATATCGAGGTTTCTGGCTCAACCGCCAGCTTTGAGGAACTCTCCCGTCTGCCGGACTATGCCGTGCCGGTGATATTGCTCTCATTGGTGTTATTCACCGGCTTTGTCCTGGTGGAATCGCGGGTGAAAGACCCGCTGCTGGATTTACGCCTGTTCCGCCACCGTAACCTATCGGCGGGGGCGATTGTGAACCTGTTTGTCGGCTTCTCGCTGATGATCGGCCTCGTGAGCGTGCCGATTCTCATCAACATTCGTGCCGAGGACGCCGAACATCTTACGGAAGCGGCACTGCGGGTCGGCATTCTGCTCTCGGCGCTGACCGTGCCAATGGCGCTGGCGGCGGTCCCTGGTGGCTGGCTGAGTGACCGTTTCGGCTACCGGAGCGCGACGCTGGCCGGATTAGGAATCGCACTGGTCGGGTTCATCCTGGTGTGGCAAACTTGGACGGTTGACCTGAGCGAGGGCATTATCGCGCTGGAAATGGCCGTGGTTGGCATCGGCCTGGGGCTGACCTTCTCGCCCATCAGCGCAGCGGTCATTAATGCGGCGGACGAAGATCACCGGGGGATTGCCTCGGCGCTGGTGATTATCCTGCGGTTGATCGGGATGACGATCGCCGTCTCCGCGCTGACAACCCTCTCCTTACAGCGTGTATCCGTCCTGGCTTCCGCCGTATTAGGCCCGAACGTGGCCGACCCCCATGAGTTCGTGGATGTTTATGCCCGCATCACGGTTCAAGTGCTGTCAGAACTGGGTTTGGTGGGCGCGATTGTGTGCGGCATCGGCATGATTCCGGCCTTCATCGGACTGCGCAAACTGCTGCAACGCGAAGCACAGACAGAACCCATCACTGCAGCGCATTAATAACAGAAATATAGTGCCTGCCCTATCCACCCCCAACGGAGAAGGCAGGCTTCTTCCTTACAATTCGGGAAACGACAACGGTAGATCATCCTACCTGAACCTGAATCCTCTCAGGAATTTCTCACTTAAAAGCACGAATTTTACGGCTCCTACACGCCCTCTCCATTAGTTCTCCATACTTGGCAAGTATATTGGAACTGATGCAAGAAATAAGTCAAATTGAGGAGGAGACTGTAATATGAAGCATCGTGTATGGATTATCAGTATTGCCGTC
>JACKCG010000025.1 GCA_020634135.1 Anaerolineaceae bacterium
CGGCTCTCATTGTGGCCGGACGCGGAAACTGCCCGGCAGGGGATGCTCACCGGAATCAACTACGCGCACCTCGTTAAAATCAGCGATGAGGAACTGGAATTCCTCACCGGTGGGCAGGATATAGCTCCTCTGTGGCGTGAACAGACTCAGATTATTGTGGTGACGCGCGGTTCGAAAGGTTCAGAGGTCTACACCCGCTCCCAGCGTTACAATGTGCCGGGCTTTAGTGTGCCGACAGTGGATACCACCGGGGCTGGGGATGGTTTTGTCGCCGGGCTGCTGGTGGGTATTCTGGAAAACTGGGGCGACCATATCCAGAACTTGCCGCAGATACTGCGCTTTGCGAATGCGGTGGGGGCGCTGGCGACCACACAGTACGGCGCGATTCCGGCGCTGCCGGTGCGGGTCGTGGTGGATAACTTTATGAAGGGACCGGGTTAGGAAAAACATCGGGCAGCTATACTGAGCTGCCCGACTTTCTACTCGATACGTGATACTCAGGACTCTGGGCTATGCACCATCCGGGATAAGCGCCAGGGGAGGATTATCGGCAGATTCTGTGTCGTCTGTGGAAAGCCCTATAATCTCCAGGATTTGCTTACGTTCCAGGATTTCGTGGGTGAGCAGTGCTTGTGCCAGAGCTTCCAGTTTATCCTGGTTCTCACGCAGCAAGTTGAGTACATGGTCATACGCCGCTTCAACGATGCGCCGCACTTCAACGTCAATCCGCGCCGCCGTTTCTTCGCTGTATTGCCGGCCCTGCGAGAGCGAATAGCCCAGGAATGGCTGATGTTCATGGTCGCCGAAATTCAGCGGGCCGATGTCCTCGCTCATCCCAAATTCAGCCACCATGCGCCGTACCAATTCAGTCGCACGCTGTAAATCGTTGGCCGCGCCAGTCGTAATATCCCCAATGGCGACTTCTTCCGCCGCTCGTCCACCGAGCAGCATGTGAATCCGTGTCATCAGGTAGGTCTTTGAATAGTTGCGCCGGTCATCCTGTGGGAGCTGTGCAGTAATACCCAACGCCTGCCCGCGCGGGATAATTGTGACCTTAAGCACCTGGTCACCACCGGAAGTCAGCAGCGCGACCAGGGCGTGGCCGGATTCATGGTAGGCGACGACCCGGCGCTCTTCCTGGTTGGAAAGCGGCGGGCTTTCCGTCCCCAACACAATCCGATCGAAGGCTTCCAGGAAGTGGCGCATCGAGATTTTACGGGCAGCCTGGCGGGCAGCGGTGAGCGCCGCTTCGTTCGCCAGATTCGCCAGATCTGCACCGGAAAAGCCAATGGTCGCTTTAGCGATATCATCCAGGTCTGTATCAGCGCTGAGTGGTTTGCCACGTGTATGAATTTTCAGAATGTCCAGCCGTCCAATCCGATCCGGCAGCCCAACTGTCACTTGCCGGTCAAAACGGCCAGGTCGCAGCAGCGCCGGGTCCAACACGTCAGGACGGTTAGTGGCCGCCATCACAATAACGCTTTCGTTCTGGTCGAAGCCGTCCATTTCTGCCAGCATCTGATTTAACGTCTGCTCACGCTCGTCATGGCCGCCGCCCAGACCGGCACCACGCTGCCGTCCCACAGCATCCAGCTCATCAATGAACACAATGCTGGGTGCGGCGTCTTTAGCCCGTTTGAACAGGTCACGCACGCGGGACGCACCCACACCAACGAACATTTCGACAAATTCTGAGGCAGCGATGCTGAAGAATGCGACACTGGCCTCCCCGGCCACGGCCCGCGCCATCAGCGTCTTACCTGTCCCTGGCGGGCCAATCAACAACACACCACGCGGGATACGCGCACCAAGCGCGATATACTTATCCGGCTCTTTGAGGAAGTCCACGACTTCCATGAGTTCACCTTTGGCGGCGTCCTGCCCGGCGACATCACTAAACGTGACTTTCGGCTTTTCAACATTGTACTCACGTGCCTGGGTGCGCCCGAAGCCGAAAATGCCGCTCATCTGCCCCTGGGTACGGCGGGCTGACCAGATGAAGAAACCCAGCAGCAGCAGCAGCGGCCCGAAGTTCAGCAGGAACAACAGGATAGCCGAAGACTCTACCGGTTGCGACGTGATCGAAACATCCTGGTCATGCAGCGCCTTGAGGAGTTCCGGGTCATCCAGTGGTAACAGGGTGGTTGTAAACTGAGTGGCTGTTTCTGGCGTGACACCTTGTGCCCGTTCGGGTGATCCAGCGGGCGGGTAGGTCACCGCAGCCTTGAAGACGCCCTGTACCGCGCCTTCCTGGATAGTGATTTCCTGCACGTTTCCAGCGCTTACTTGCTGGAAGAAGAAGGAATAAGAGACTTTAATAGTCTGGCTGGTCGCATTGTTGACCATATCCGGCAGCCGCATAAACGACCAGGCAATTAACACGACCCATAACAGCGGCCACACCCAGCGCGGAATGCGAAACTGTGGCTGGGGCGGTTCCGGTTTGTTGCCGGGTTTCTCATCATTTGGCTTTTGCGGAAATTGCATGGATTTATCCTGCTTTATCTATGCGGGGGAACGAAATCGGGTTGATGCCTATTTAGGGTAAATGATACCACTTTTCCCATTAGAGTTATATATGCAGGGGCTATATGGGTGATTAATGGCGGTACTGGCCGGAAAATTCCCCATAAGACTTGCCACTATTCCCAAAATACACTACGCTGAATGGCGTTCGCTTGTATGTAATATGAACCCGCTTAGTGCTGTGTCCGGTAGGTTTCGCAAGAACAGGCGTAGGGACGGCATTTTTTCCGTCCGGCGAACACCCAGAAGAAAGTCCCTACGAATCCCCTGCTTCGTTACTGAATTGATTGATCGGATGAAGCACCTTAGCACGGCCCATCGAAGTCTTCATTTAATCAGGCTTACCTGGTGTTTGCCGGTGCAAGAAGGATAATCGAATGCTATCCGGCATTTAGCACTATGCTATCTGTTTACGGGGTAGAAAATGCTCTTATCTAATAGTACCAAATGGTTGTTTTCATCACGACCAACGTTTCAAGCACGCGACACTGCAAAAACGCATAGCCTCGATTTTCTTGTGATGATGTCGGGCTTCCTGATCGTGGGTGTCGTTCTGCTACATGCCCGTATCAACTATGATTTATCCTCTGGATATTCAAAGCACAGCAATTTCTATCAGGTGAACATGTGGTATGCCATTCTGGAAACACTCAGGATGTATCCCGTCAACGGCTTTGTTTTTATCTCTGCTTTTCGCTTCCAGTACAGTCTGCTTCGTTACAAGAATTACGAGGACGAAGACGGACGTTTTCGGTATCGTAAGTATGCTCAAAAGCGATTTAAACGGCTCGCGATTCCGTACGCAATTTGGACTCTCGTTTTCCTGATACTGGACTACGGGCTCTACTCGGTGCGCTCATCCATGACCCTGGCACAAATGCCGGTACAACCTCCAACAGAGATTATTCTGAGATTGCTCACGCACCAACGGTTAGTCGGCTACCAGCTCTGGTTTATACCAATGCTGCTGTTTGTCATGCTGGTTGTGGTGTGGTTTCGATTTGTTCTCAAACGACCTGAATGGAGTTATGTCGTGTTTGCCCTGTATCTGGGGTTACGCTTCCTGACGCCACAGCTTTTCACAGACCTGAAGCCGGTAGCTGAATGGCTCATTTACATCATCAATTTTGAATTTGGAATCCTGTGTGCCCGCGAATTCTACGAGCGCGGCAGACTGCTGTCTTTGAAGGGGATGTCCATTGCGTGGCTGGGTATCACCATCCTGCGCTTTATCCCACTGCCAGGCCCGCTCCCGGATATGTTCTATGTGAGCGCAATGGTAGTGACGCCTCTGTTTCTCTATAGTCTGGCAGCGAATCTGATCCCTCAAACTGTGTCGAAACGAAACGTCCTTTACCGGCTTGGCGTGCTCACGTTTCCGATTTTCATCATTCATGGTCCGTTTCTCACATCCGGGGTTGTACAGGTCTTTACGCAAGTGGGACTCTATGATCTCTGGTCTCTGATTCCAATCGCGCTGGTGAGCGTTTTGGCGAGCATTCTGATTTACCGGATTATGGAAAAGGTTGTGCCATCCCGGCTGCTTGAGCACCTCTTCTAGAGGGTAGCCGGTGGTTTAGCCTGGAGACTGACCATTTCCAACCCGTGTAGAGGTATTGCTAAAGAGATTGCTCAACCAACTGGCATCACAATGGGTGGGGGCATATTCGTGTTTTGTGTTTCCCCAGCAGCCCAGCTTGATCGAATGCGCCCCGATAGACGTAACCCCAAAACTTGCCTGCCTCCCCAAAATACGCTACGCTGGACAGTGCCTTTTTATGGGTGAAAAC
>JACKCG010000026.1 GCA_020634135.1 Anaerolineaceae bacterium
CGCAGCCTATCCAGTACCTGATAGCCGTTCAGCCCCGGCATCATGACATCACAGATCACGATGTCCGGGTTCAGTTCCTTAACTCTTTGAATACCGATGGTTCCATCCGCCGCGCCATAACTATCGAAACCTTCATAACGAAGTGTTTCAACAATGTCGTTCCGCAGATGGTCTTCGTCTTCAATAACCAGTACCCTGTTCATCGTGGGATTCCTACCTCAGAACCAAGTCAAAAAAGCAGTGGCAAACACTCTATCCTTCAGTTTATACAGAAACAGAACAGAATAGTGTTAAGATTTTTCCCGCCATCAATACTCTCTTGCGGAAACAATCAATTATCTGTTATCGAGTGAGAATCGTGCGAAAATAGTCGCCTTAAGGAGTTGTATTATCTTCGCCCTCGGAAATCCCGGTCTCAGTGTAAAACGCTGCCAGCAGGTCGGTAAAAGCGGGGGCGTTCCCAGAAAGACGCACGGCAACTTTCAGCCAGGCCTCGGCCTGCGCCATATCACCGTTCAGGTGGTACGCTGTGCCGGTTTCCGCCGCGAATGCCGGGTTTTCCGGTTCGAGGGTGGCCGCCTGGAGCAGAATCACCTGGCTGCCCAGGTAGTCCCCGATAGCCCGCAGGTGCAGTCCATAAAGATAGAGAATCTGGGGATTATCAGGAGACTGTTGCAACGCTGCCGCGATCTGCTGGCTGCCATCTTTGCCCTGTTTGTCACGTGCCAGGCCGGTGTAGGCCAATGCTTCGGGGTAGTTCTGCCGTGCCGCCGCCGCATAGCTGAAAGCGATTTCGGCATACGGCCACAACTCGCGCTCAGCCAGCACCGCCCCCACGCGCATTGCGCCCGCCGCATCCGCGACAGGCGACATCACCAGCAGAAGCGCCGTCGTAGTATCCTGGTAAGCGCCTTCCTGCCCGGCCACGGCCAGATGCTGCCATGCCACTGGAGGATTCGAGGCTGCCAGCAGCAGTCCGATCTGATAATGCGCCCAGCGGTCATCGGGCAGCAGTGTGAGCAACCGATTCAGCACATCCAGAGCTTCCGGCCAGCGCTGCACTTCCAGCAGGGTTTCAGCCAGCCGGCGGGCCGTCTCGATGTGATCTGGCGCGGCCTGGAATGCCGCCCACCAGGTATCCGCTGCCAGCCAGGGGTCGCCGTTGGCATACCAGATTGCCCCAACGGAAGCCAACAATTCCGGCGACCAGCCCAGAGCTTCCGCCCGTACTGAAGCCTGGTACAGCGCCTGTATCGGACGGTCTTGCACGATGTTGTTGTTGAGCAGTGCGATAGATGGGGCTTCCGGTACCATAGGAGGCGTTGGCTGCCCGATGGAGCGGAAGAGAGGTAGCAAAACAAAGATCAGCACAAGCAAAATGAGCAGCACCACGACTGGCGCTGCCCACATAATCAAACGGTTATTCATGAAATGGGGGACGTAGTTGTCGTATTTTTGGCTTTCAATGCATTGGTGACAACCTTCTCCACCTCGTCAGCGGTGAAAGGCTTAATCAGGTAATCGTAAACACCCTGCAATTTACCCACCAGCCGGTTCGCCGGGTCACCATAGGCCGAAATCACAATAATCGCGGGCAGTCGGGCGGCGACAGTCTCCTTAATGGTCTCCAGGAATTTCCAACCGGTCATATCCGGCAGGTTAATATCCAGCAGCACCACATCAGGCCGGAGTTCTCTATATTTTTCCAGGGCCTTTGTGCCATGTGTCTCGTGGACTGTCACCATATTCATGCGTTCAAGTGTCGCCTGAATCACCTCAGCCAGTTCGGTGGTATCTTCCAGGATCAGCACCGATGGCGCACGTTCGGAATCGGCTTCTTTAGCGGCTTCCGGCACGGGCGATGTTTCGTTCTCCGCCGTCGTGCGCGAAGCATCCTGGCCCTCGTTTTCGTCTTTTCCTTCCGCACGGTCAGCGACAACCAGCGACACCGTACCGGTTTCAGCTTTGGGCGTCAGGATCATCCCTGAGTCCACATGCGGCACAGTGGTTGTATGCAGTGGGCTGCGTGGCTCCTGTAATTCCCGTCGTTCGGCGGTGCCTTCGATTTCATCCTGGACACCTGGAACATCACTTAGCGTTTGATTGTGCATAAGTACCTCCAGCGATACGCTGGTATTGTACACAGGTTTTATCTATTGTAACACGCTATAATGACTTCAAGTTCTCAAGTTTACCATAATTTTTATCATTTTCACCTATTTTTTATCTAAATAAAGAACTTTTAACAACACTTTTCCACCGAAGACGAAGAAAAAGGCAGAATACAGGTGTTGATTGAGCTATATGAACTTTTCATCATTGCCCTGAGTAAAACCTCCAGAATACCTTACGCGCTGCGCTGGTCGGTTGTGCCAGGAGTGGTCGTTGTCTGCCTGCTGGCGCTGCCCTTACCGTTGCTCGCACAAGGCGTGACCCAACTCTGCCCGCCAGGGGGTGTCCAGCCGCGCCCCGCGACTTTCGAACCGGGTGGTATCATTCTGGTAACATTTGACCGGGCAAATATCTGGGTCTACAACATCACATCGGATCGCCGCTACCCGCTGCCGGATACCCACCCTTGCGGGCGTAATTGCCGCCTCTCCCCGGACAGCCAGTGGGTGACATATATTGACCCGGAGACTTCGGCCTACAGCAAGATGCACCTGGACGGCACCGGGCGTGTGCCCCTGCTGGACTATGCTTCGGATGTCGAATGGTGGGATGCGGATACCCTGCTCGTCTGGACGCCCGGACACCAGGCCTACCTGCAACCGGAGGCCGGTGGCAGCCGTGAATATCTGAACGTGGAAGGCGTGACCAGCGTCCAGCCTGGTGGGCGATGGGGACTGCTGGTTGAACAGGACGGCGACACTTTCGCCCGCGCCCTGGTCAACCTGGACCTCCGCGACTTGCAGGGAATCTCTGGCGGCTATATTCCTTTAGGAGCGGATACAACTTATTTTAACGCGGCGGCGTGGTCGCCGGATGGGGCATGGCTGGCGTATGTGACGCCGGGGGCGTATGACCCGGTGGCGCAGATTGCCGGAGGGGAAATCTGGGCGATTAACCCGACGGACGGAACTCCGGTACAGTGGACAGACCTCAGCAGCGTTTATGGCGCGGCGCGTATCAACGGCCATGCCAGCAGCGAACTCAGTTGGTCGCCGGATGGGCGCTACATCGCCTTCTGGGTGATTGAACTGCTAGGGCCGAACCCGGAAGCCAACACCGGCAACGCCATGATTCACGTACTGGATACGCAAACCGGCGACATCCGCGCCTACTGCGGTTACACAACCATCGAACATACGCCCAACCCGCCGCGTCTGCTATGGTCGCCAGATAGCACGCACCTGGCATTCGGCGGCAATATCCCTGGCGATGATAAGGGGTATCTGCTGCTCGCGCTGGACATTGAGAGCGGAGTCTTCACCGAACTGAGCAACGGTATTTATCCGGCGCTCGGCACCGCCGACCCGATAGCCTGGGGACTGCTGCCGGGATGATAAGCTGGCGTCTGTGGTACGCACTGCGTCACCCACCGTACCGCCACGTTCTCTTTCAACATATGACCGCCGCCCGGTTGCGTGATGTGTACTGGCCGCGCGGAAACAGGGCCTCACAGGCCGGCTATTGGATAACCCTGTCAGTGGCGGCTTTAGCCTGTGTGCTGACAATGTTGCCTATCGGTTCAGCGATCATTTCGGCGGCGTTTCTGGTGCTGATGCTCGGCCTGCCGCTGGTCGCCGGGATGCTGTTGTTCAACGGGCTTATCTATGGGGGCATCCTTACAGCGCGGATCAGCAAAGCCGTCGCCACTAACGTCGGGCGGGGACGATTTGAACTCATCGCGCTGACGCCGCCGGGTGCAATGGGCACGTCCTGGCTGATCGCCGTCGCCGCCATCTACCGCAGCGGCAAACCCACCGGCCTTAACTTCGATCACACCTGGTATCTGCGGGCGTTTGTGCTGCTGATTTTCGGCGTACTGATCTACGAATCCATCGGCCCGTACCAGTACGACCAGAATGGAAGTGTGCGGGCTGCCATCACTATAGTCTACGTCTTTACACAGGCGCTTGCCT
>JACKCG010000027.1 GCA_020634135.1 Anaerolineaceae bacterium
TCCTGGAAGAGATTATGGTGGACGCAGACCTGGATGTCCTGGGGCGGGAGGACTACGTAACGAGCAACCGGGCGCTGCGGAAGGAGATGGAAGTGGTCAACGGAATCTCCCATACCGACCGGGAATGGTATATCTTCCAGCAGGAGTTTCTCTCCAAACACGCCTATTTCACGAATGCTGCCCACAGTCTGCGCGACGAAGGCAAAGCGCGTAACCTGGCGCTGGTTTACACCTGGCTGGCCGGACTGCCAGATGCATGATTCCAGCCATAGACTGCCTCGTTTCTTGCTAAGTCGCATGACAAACGGTGTGTCCGATTCAGCGGACAGGGCAAGCGTTGTCCAATTTGCAACGACCCACCATATACACAAATACCAGCCTGAATCAAACAACATTCGTACGGAATTGTTTTGGTATATCCCTAACGTTAATTGCATAATAGGGATAAGTTACCATTCGATGAAACGTATGTGAGGACGAGCATTGGATCCAACACTGATTCTCTTTGCTGGAATGCCGGGGAGCGGGAAAACCACGCTGGCACGCACTGCCGCCCGCCGAATGGGTATCCCAATCTTCTCCAAAGACCGGATGCAGCGCGTCCTGCGCGACCATAACCTCGCGGAGTCTTCTACCGGGGATGGTTATTTCTTCATCCTCGACCTCGCTGATGAACAGCTTTCCCTCGGCCAGAGCGCAATTCTGGACGCCACCTTCCCGCTTGACCACTTCCGTCTGGTCGCCAGTGATATCGCCTCCCACCATAACGCCAAATTCTGTGCGGTATACTGTTATTGCTCCGATGATACGGTCTGGCAGGAGCGCATGACACGCCGGGTGCAGTATGTTCCGAACTGGGAACCGGTGGGGTGGGACGTGGTGCTGCGAATGCGTAACTATTACCAACCCTGGAAAGATAGTGCCCTGTTCATTGACTCGATCAACCCACCGGAAGAGAATTATGGTCGGGTATTAGCGCATATCCAGCAGGCCGGGTATATGCGTTACAGGCCGGTGCAACCTTCTGAGGAAGATTAACTCACTGCTCGGCGAGTTCCTTCAGCAGCCAGCGGTGTTCGATCATGATACGCGCTAACAACGCCATATCCGCGTCTGCATCCGCTTCGAGTGCCGGTTGGTTGCCGGGCTGTGTGGGCAACCAGTCCGTGAAATCGGCGATGTCCAGCCCGCCTTCTGCCACCTGAACAATCTTATTCAGCGCCACCGCCGCATCCCAGGCCACCTCCTGACCATTAACCGCCAGCATGAAGACCATGGCAACTACAGCGGTACGCTTGTTTCCATCAGCGAAGGGGTGGTTCCGTGCCAGAGAGTGCAGCAGCGCGACAGCCTTACCGGACAGTGTCGGGTAAGCATCCTGGCCGAAAACTGTCTGCATCGGGCGTCCCCAGGCGGATTCCAGCAAGTCCATATCCCGCACTTTGCGTTTACCCTCGACAATCGTGTGGATCGGGGAATGAACCGTAATCCGCTCATTGATATAGATAAGTTCGTCTATAGTAGGGTAACGTATCAAGATTCATCCTGTATCAGGACAGTATGCCGGGAAAGCCATACCGCCACCGCTGACACATCATGCTGGTTCTGAGCAATTTCCAACACAAACGCAGCAATCTGTTCATCATTCCAGATGGGCATTAACCCGTTCCCCAACAGAAAACGTGTGACGGCCTGAGTCGCAGTGCGTTTGTTGCCATCATAAAATAAATGGTGCGCGGCCAGGGCGTGCAGCAGCGCGGCGGCTTTGTCAAACAGAGTGGGGTACGCCTCTTCACCGAAGGCGGTCAGTAGCGGGCGGGCAGCAGCGACCCGTAGCAGATGTCGATCACGCACATCGGGTTTGCGCCCCAGGACATGCTCTGCGATTTCGTAAATATCGGCAGGTGTCAGAAAATACAACTCGGATTCAGGCATCAGTCTGTGGTTTTTTCACCTTGAATACATCAACCGGCAGCCAGACGGAAAATGTGCTGCCCTTATCCACATCGCTTTCCACTTTAATCCATCCATTATGCAGTTTGACAACCGCCTGGACAATGCTCAACCCCAACCCTGTCCCGGGTATCAACTGGGCGACCCGTTTGCCCCGGTAGAAACGGTCAAAAATATACTCCTGATCTTCGGCATCAATCCCTATTCCCGTATCTTCGATGGCAATACAAATATGTTCTCGCGGTTCGTCCAGGAAGGTACTGACTTTGACATGCCCGTTCGTAGTGTAGTGAAGGGCATTATTAATCAGGTGAGCGACCATTTGCGACAGGTGATTGCTCGCGCCCCGCACCATCGGCAAATTGTCATCCAGGTCACATAAAAGCTGTATACCTTTTGAATCCGCAACTTCACGGTAAGCGGCAATCGCAGCGGTAATGATCTGATTGACCGACACCATCAGCAGTGTCGCCTCGGCCATTTCCAGATCTAGGCGAGATATATCAAAAGCATTCTGGATAAAGTCGTTGAGTAAGCCAATCTGGTTTTTCAGCACGACGATGTGCTGCGGGTACTGCTCCGGCGAGGCACGCTCCAGCAGGTATAGCCGCACAGTAAGACTGGAAACTGGAGTCCGCAGTTCATGCGAAAGGTCAGAAACGAATTTTCCCCGTAGCCGATCCAGTTCCTTGAGCCGTTCGTTAGCTGAGCGGAGTTCGGCGGTACGTTCAGCAATTTGCTGTTCCATGACATCGGCATGGTGCTGCAACTGCTCGTACAACCAGGCGTTATGAATAGCAATCGCAGCGTGATCGCTGATCAGTTCCATCAGGTTCAATTCCTGGTCGGTGAAGCGGTGAGGCTGATTATAGGACACATTCATCACGCCCCGAACTTCTCCCTGTACCAGCAGGGGCAGCCCGACAATCGCCCCGGTATACCCCGTCCCACCGTAAAGCTCGTGATCGTTCATATCGGAAACCACCACCCGTTGGCCGCTGCGGGCAACCTGATACGTGAGTCCATCTTCACGAAGTGCCTTAAAAGCCTCCTCTTTTCGCTTGCCTTCCCACATCGCCGCACCAAATGACAGTTTCTCCCCATCGTAGAGGAAAATGTGGGCATTCTGGGCAAGGGTCAGGGCAAGAGTATATTCCAGAATCACATCCAGAACGGGTTGGAGTTCGAGCTGCGATGTCAGATACAGGCTGACCTGTCGCAACGAGTCGAGCTGTGACATATCCAGTCGCATCTGTTCGTGCAGGAGCGCATTATGTACTGCCAGGGACGCTTGGTCGCTCAACATGCCCATCAAGCTGATTTCCTTCGAGGTAATGGAGCGCGGTTGGAGGCTGTAAACACTGATGACGCCGATCACCTGTATACCGATTTTAAGCGGCAGGGCGACAATTGACCCCGAATAGCCATGTGTATTGTCCTGAAAACGTGTGTCTTGGGCAATATCTTCCACCACGACAGCATCCCCCGTCCGAGCAACGGCATAATGCACGCCATTTTCACGGGGGGGATAAGCATTACTATTCCCGTCACGGGAACGCCAGAAGGCACGTCCCAGACTTAAGGTGTCGTTCTGGTAGATGTAGATAAAGACCGAATCAATGCGCTCAGATAAATTTAACGCGCTGTCTAAAACCTGATGAAACACATCATTCAGTTTGAGCGATTCCGTCAGGCGCAGTCCGGCTTGCCGCAGCGATTCCAGACGGACATTTTCATCCCGCGTGGTTTCCAGCACTCGCGCCTGCTGGAATGCCAACGCCAGGAAGTCTGCAAGTTCAGATGCAGTCGCGA
>JACKCG010000028.1 GCA_020634135.1 Anaerolineaceae bacterium
CAACCGTATTGCTCACAATCGCCGATTGATCGTGCAGCATGTCTTCCAGATGTGCGATTGCCTGAGGGTACATCAGACGCCCCAATGTCCAGGCCACGCCAATCCGCACGACTTCGCGTTCATCATCCAGCGCGTCAATTAACGGGTTGAGCGCCTGTTCCCGGAATGCCTCCAGCGCAGCGGCGGCGTACCAGTACACTTTGTCGGATTCGTCCGCCAGTGCGTTAATCAGCGCCGGAATGGTGCTGGGGCAAAGCACATATCCCAATGAGGTCGCGGCGTATGACCGGACATACTGGTTGGGGTCGTGGAGCGCGTTCACCAGCATTTCTGCGATTTCCAGGTTCTCAGGATCGCCAACCAGCCCCAGTATCCACACAACTCGCCCGCGAACAACCGGACTCTCATCAGAGATGATTTTCGAAAGGGGCGCAACGACTGATGTCCCCATTCGGCTCAAGAGGATCGCCGCGATTACTTGCTCATGTTCGGTGCCGCGTCGCAGCAGGAAGATGAGCAGGCTGATAATATCCTCACGGCTGGCTTTCCCCAGTCGCCAGGCACTGAAAAACCGGATCATACCTTCATGGCGGTTGTCCGCCAATCGAGCGATCTGGTGTTCAACTGTTGCATTCCCGTAATCAAATGTAGCCGCTGCCTGCTTTGCATCTGACTTCGAGTAAGAAAAAGCCTCGTCATGAAAGGCGACGATACGCCCATCCCGTACCGGGTTGGTCACCACACTTAATTTTTCTGCCAGGAAACGTGCCCGCCCCGGTTGTTCTGGCTCGCCCTGGGACAATAGGTTGATTTCAAGTATTTCAGTAGACATCGCGCTTCAAGTGCCGTTCACTCCAAACTGTGTTTGCCACAGTTTCAGGACTGGGTGAAGGTCTGGTGACCTGGCTTATCAGCGCCGGTGTTGCGGAATAGCGAATTCAGTCAAAATACTCTAACTTTATCCCGGCAAAACTGGCTTCCCGATAGCGTGCGATAATCTGCCACACGTCATATTCCCAATATAAACGTTTTATAAAAATAAACCACCCCCCAACATTCAGGGGGCGGTTGTGAAACAAGGGAAATAACGAGGGAGGTGAAGGGATATTAGCGGAAAACGGAACAAATGTTCAGCTATACAGGACGTGCTGTGACAGGAATTTGAGTAAAGCGCTGTAAAAATGCTCAATCGTTTCCGGCTTGCGCCAGCCATGTCCTTCGCCAGGATAAACATGATATTCATGCGGCACGCCCCGTGCCTGTAGCGATTCGACAATCGTATCCGACTGGTTGCGCGGCACGACCTTATCATCCTCGCCCTGAAACACGATGATCGGGTCTACGATTTTTTCAGCATGGAACAGCGGTGAACGCGCCCGGTACAGCGCAGCGGACTCTGGCAGCGGGCCGAGCAGCGAATCAGTGTAGCGCTCCTCGAACTTGTGAGTATCGGTGACGAGGGCAAACTGGTTGCTCACCCCGTACATGCAGATACCAGCCTTGTAAAAGCCCGGTTTATCAATGAGCGATTGCAGTACGGTGAAGCCTCCGGCGCTACCACCGTAAATCACCAACCGGTCCCCGTCTACCAGGCCTTGATCCACCAGATAGGCTGCGCCGCTGGCCGAATCCTCCACGTCATACACGCCCCACGCGCCGCGCAGCATATTCATATAGGCCTTGCCGTGCCCGCTGCTGCCCCGGTAGTTCACCTGCAGAACGGCATACCCGCGCGTGGTGAAAAACTGTACATTATCGGCATAAGTGGCCGAGCGATGGCCGGTAGGCCCACCATGTGCCTCTACGATGAGGGGCGGCCTGCCCGTTCCCTGGAAGCGCTCGCTGACCGGAGCATAATACAGGCCATGCACCTCCGCACCATCGTGGCCTTTCCAGGTGACGGGTTGCGCGGCGGACAATTGCTCCGGGGGAATCCGCTCGCTGGTGGCGCGGCGGTGAATCATTTCGAGGTTAGGCGAGTCATCCAGGGCGCAGCTTATAATGCGCGGCGGGGTCGTGCTGGATGCTGCGATGACTGCGACGACATCTTCTATCGGTGAAACTGCTATCTGGCCCAAGTGTGTGAAAGCACTCACGCCTTGTACCTGAACCGGTTTGCCGCCAGGGATTGCCTGTCGCCAGAGGGTATAGAATCCCTTTTCGCTCCGAATATAGACGAGTGTTCGGCTGTCCCGCTGCCAGCCATAGGTACGGACGCCCTGCACCCAGGCCGGCGCACCGTGATCGGCATCTGCGTTGGTGATCTGTATGTGTGTCCCGTTTTGAAGGTCATACAGGTAAAGCTGATTCATGCCGGATTGGTCGCTCACATAGGCCAGCCAACGCCCATCGGGGGAAAATTCCGGCTGAAAAATCGCAGTCGTCGTATCGCCCGTCAGGGTTTGTGTCTCCACCACTCTGGGGAAGCCATCACCGTCATAGGCCAGCGAGAGCAGCCGTAGCTCAGTGCCATCCCAGGGCATCTGCGGGTGATTCCAGGCGATATAGGCGAGGTATGTCCCATCTGGGTGCCAGGTGGGCTGCATGACGAAATCGGTTCCATAAGCGAGTTTGCGCGGCCAGGCAGCCCCATCTGCATCCACCACGGCCAGACCATCTACCCGCTCATCAGTATGGACAAATGCCACCCATTTGCCATCAGGCGAGACACAGGGCGCAGCGCCGCCCCCAAAAGCTGGCGTAATCGGGCGAGCCGCCCCGCCGGTCAGCGCCTGCTTATACAGTCTGCCCCCCGGCCCAAAGAAGTAAGCAACTCCGCCGAAGACGGTAAAATCGCCACCGCCATAACCTACCTGTGCCCGCACCGAAAGGTCGCTGGTCAGGTCGCACGGGGCTTGTGTTCCCTGCTGCATAACCAGCACCCCCTGGGCGCCACGCCCTTCCAGCCATACCAGCGCACCGCTGGCCCCGTCCCACTGTACATCGCTCAGCCGCAGCGTCCCGGAAAGTACTTTGGGGGAGAGCGGGCTTGTCCACGTGCCAAATTGTCGCGTTTGTCGGGTCATTGTTCTGTCCTGTTCTGCTGCCAGATTACTACCTGATTGAGACGGTTTCCGCCCAACCGCCTATATTCTAACGAATCCTCCGGCCATTAACATGATTCCGCTGGAACCAAAATGGAATCAAAAAACACCTTTCCAGGCATACGACCGTTAAGGTGATTTCGAGAGGGGAGTGTGAAACGGATAAGCGGTGTCTACTCGATCAGGATACGGCGCATGAAGCGTACTCGCCATAAGGAAGCAGCCCCCACCGCTCCAGTATGGAACTCAGGTCAGCAAACGTGAACGGTCTGACCAGAAAGGCATTCGCGCCGTGCTGGATAGCAGACTTACGGTCCGGTGAATTGTCGCGCACGGCCATCATAATTACCGGAATGGCCTCAGTTCGAGTGTTCCGCCGCAAGACATTCAGAAATTCCGTATAATCCCAATCGGGTAGCGCCAGCTCACTGATGATAACATCCGGCGGGGTGTGTGTGGCTTGCAGATAGGCCAGTGCCGTTTCCCCATCGTTGACGGCATAGGCTGTGTAGCCGGTGGCCTCCAGC
>JACKCG010000029.1 GCA_020634135.1 Anaerolineaceae bacterium
GAATTTCTTCGATCCAAACCATAATATCCTGGGGATGCTGGTCGCGGACGGCGTGACGTATGGCCGGTCATTCACCGATAGGGGCGGCATGTTGGCGGTGCGCGACGATGCGGTGCGGGTGCAGTCACTCCTGGCTGAACCATATCAGGGCGAACCGCTGCAACAGGCAGTTCAGGCCTTCCCGATGCTGGTTGTCAACGGCACAGCGGCCTATACCAGTGCCGGCACAGACCGTTTCACGCGGCGTACCATCATCGGGCAAAGCAGCGACGGGCGCATCATCGCCCTGGCAACACCGCTGCTGGGGCTGACCCTGGCGGAGTTGAGCGCCTACCTGCCGACTACGGACCTGGCGCTGGTGAACGCGGTCAACCTGGATGGTGGCGGCTCAACCCTGCTGGTCGTCAACGTGCCAGGCGTACTGGAATACACAATTGGTTCGTTCGATGCCGTCCCGGCGGTACTGGCCGTTTACCCCCGGTAGGTCGCTTGTCGCCGCCTATGTCCCGGGTGGCGTACCGTACTCCCCGGAACTGTAGACATACACGTAATTGATAATGTCGCCGTTCAGGTTCGGTTGCGCGCCGGCTGTCCAGTCAAACACAAAGCGGGCGTCGCTGATGCTCAGGTTGACACACCCGTGACTGTGCCGGTAGCCGAACAGGTTGTGCCAGTACGTCCCGTGCAGGCTGATGCTGCCGTCAAAATACATCGTCCAGGGCACACTTTGCAGGGCGTAAGCGCTGGGCGCGCCTGTGCCGCCGGACATGGCATCGCGGGGCATTTTCGCCCAGATGCTGAACAGCCCTTCATTGGTGGGGAATTCTTTCACACCGCTGGCGATAAGTGTAGCGAATGCCGGGCGATCATCTTCATACGCCACCAGCGTCTGCTCGTACAGATCAACGCCCACCCAGCGCCCCGTTACGCCTTCCGGGCGTTCCACCGGCTTGACCTTGGCGACAAACGTCTGCTTGAGCCACTGGTTCGGGCCGATCATGTACCAGCGCCAGCCTTCACTGTCATAGGCTTCCGCGAAAACCGTCACCAGGTCGTAACGCTTCGTCAGGTAGCCGCTCTCCGCCACGCCGGGGCCGCCCGGCTCAAGCGAGGCGTAAATTCCGGTGGTATCCAGCACCCAGGCAAAAGTCTGCGTCCAGTCCTCGGGGATCGCCACGCCGGTAAAAAATGATGGTTCGGCGTAGCGGGCGTTAGCCTGCTCGCGGGAAATCCACTCGCCGCCCTCGATCTTCAGCCATCCATCCACGCTCACATCAATCGCATTGACGAAGTTATACCCGGCGGGAATCTGCCCGGTGACGCCCCCGCCCGGCGCATCATACTTGTTGACAGCATCCGGCCCGACCTGCCAGAAACTGTATAAATCCAGGGTCGAGCGATCCTGGTTGATATTTTCCAGTTCCGGGCGTGGCGACTCCGCCATCAGCGCCAGGCAGTCGGCGCTGGTTGGCTGGCCGGGGACATAGGCACATACATCCGGTTCGGTGAACAGGTAGCCGGTGGGTGCGAGCGGTTCGAGCGTGGCTTCCTGCGCCACGACGGCGTTCAGGCTGACCAGCACCAGCACAACGGCAATCACAATACGTCCGGTTCGAGGGTTTAACAGCATCGGCGCTTTGACTCCACTTGTCTCTATCCATCACAGTACAATCGCCCAACATCATATCATGACCTGCGCCTATCCACTACTCTGCCCTTGCCATTCGCCCGTGAATGCGACAGACTCAGAGAACCAGACACCGAACTCAGGACGATCACCATGCACATTGCGTATAACGGCTGGTTCTGGGATCAGCCCAACAACGGCAGCGGGATGTACCTGCGCCACCTGCTCCACACCCTGCGCCGCATCGCGCCCGACCTGGATATGACGCTCATCGTGCCGCCGCATAACCGTTCCCTGGATAACCTGCCGGAGAACGTGAGCGTGGTCAACGCCAGCGGGCGGGGCGGCAAACTGGGCAAAGTGCTGTTCGAGCAGCGGGCCTACCCGCAGCTTGTCCGGCGGGTGAACGCCGATATTGCCCATGTGCCGTACTGGGCGCCGCCGCTCTCCTCCCCGGCGCGGCTGGTCACTTCGATTCTGGATGTGATTCCGCTGGTGATGCCGGAATACGCGGGGGGCGTGGCCGGGCGGCTGTATACGTCGCTGGTGGCGGCAGCGGCCAACGGTTCGGCGCACACCCTCACCCTGAGCAACGCCGCGAAAGCCGATATTATCCAGTACCTCGGCCTGCCGGAAGACCGGGTGACTCCCACTTACCTGGCGGCGGATAGCGCCTACCACCCCAGAATGGGCAGGGAACGCGACGCGGCGGTGCGCGAAAAATACCGCCTGCCGGATGAGTTTGTGCTGTGCCTGGGACAGTTTGACCGCCGCAAGAACATCAACCAGCTATTGCTGGCCTATACCTACGTCGCGCAGGCCGAAGGCGATGTCTACCCGTTGGTGCTGACCGGGCGCGAACCGGCCTGGCGTGACCCGCTGTTCCCCAACATGCGCAAGTACGCCGACCAACTGGAGATCAGCGACCTGGTTCAGTGGATCGGCTATGTTGACCCGGAAGATATGCCCTCGCTCTACCGGCTGGCGACGGTGTTCGTGTTCCCCAGCCTGTACGAAGGCTTCGGCCTGCCCGTCGTGGAAGCAATGGCCTGCGGTACGCCGGTGGTCGCCAATGAGATTTCCTGCCTGCCGGAGATTGTCGGGGATGGTGCGTACCTGGTGGAAGCCGGGAATGCCCGCGAGATGGCCGGGGCGATTCTCGCGCTGCTGGGGCAGGAAGCCCTGAGAGATGCCCTCATCAACCAGGGGCTGGCCCGGGCGACCCACTTCAACTGGCGTAAAACCGCCCAAGAGACACTGGCTGTCTACGAAAAAGTGATGGAGATGTAACCCTCACTTGCCCGTCTGGTACGTGCTGCTGGTCAGCGGCCAGTTGGGGGAAACGTCCATGTCCATGTCGTCACGGAGTCCGGCCAGAAAACGGTAATGGGCGGCGGCGGCAATCATCGCGGCGTTATCTGTACACA